>OY760933.1:0-3187500 GCA_963664235.1 Acidimicrobiales bacterium
TGCGCAACGGCGAGGAAACCATCTCGATGAGCGACTTCGAGCAGGCCCGCGACCGGGTGCTCATCGGCCAGAAGAGGGAGTCGCTGGCACTCTCGGATGACGAGAAGACGGCGGTGGCCTATCACGAGGCCGGACACGCCGTGTGCGCCGCCACGCTGCCCAGCGCCGACCCGCTGCACAAGGTGACCGTCATCCCCAGCGGCATGGCGCTCGGCGTGACGATGCAGCTCCCCGAGCAGGAACGTCACATCTACCGCCAGAACTACATCGAGGACTCCCTGGTGGTGCGGATGGGCGGGCGCATCGCCGAGGAACTGGTCTTCGGTGTGATCTCCACCGGCGCCAACGACGACCTCGTGGGCGCCACGCAACTGGCCCGCAAGATGGTCCGCGAGTGGGGCATGAGCGATCGCCTCGGGCCCATGGCCTGGGGGGCGCACAACGAGGTCTTCCTGGGCGAGGAGATCGTCAGCGCGCG
This sequence comes from Acidimicrobiales bacterium, assembly GCA_963664235.1. Taxonomy (GTDB): domain Bacteria; phylum Actinomycetota; class Acidimicrobiia; order Acidimicrobiales; family CATQHL01; genus VXNF01. The sequence goes on from OY760933.1 coordinate 479, forward strand.
TGAGTACAGCGATGAGACGGCGCGCCTGATCGACGAGGAGGTGGAGCGGATCCTCCGGCTCCAGGAGACGCGCTGCCGGGCGCTGCTGACCGAGCACCGCGGCGCTCTCGACCTGGTGGCGCAGTCGTTGCTGGACAACGAGACCATCCCCGGTAGCGAGGTGCAACGCCTCGTGGACGTTGCCAGCACGAACGGCTCGGCGGTGACCGGGGGCGCGGCGGTGGCCGCAACCTCCGGCTTCGACGAGCCGACGATCTGAACCCGGCCGCCGCCCCTTCCCCGAACCGGTGCGCACCGCCCCGCTGGCGCTGATCCTGGGGGCCGTGGCCTGCCTCGTGGCTCTGGTGGCTTCCCGCAGGCGGGGTCGCTGGCGCGGAGTGCTGGCCGCACCGGACATCCCCTCGATTCTCGACCGGGCTGCGTTCGACGCGGCAGGGGTCGGCGCCCCAGGGAAGCCCTGGCTCGTCGCCGTGTTGACCGACAGCGCCTGCGCTACATGCAACTCCACGCTGGAACGGCTTGAACCGCTCGCGGGCCCCACCGTCGAGGTTGTCGAGGTGGACGCCGCTCGCCACCGCAACCTGCACGACTCCTACGGCGTGGAGGCCGTGCCGTTCACGCTGGTGGCCGACACCGGCGGGGCGGTGCAGGCCTGGATCCTGGGACCGCCGACCGCCGGCGACATCGCCTCGGTGCAGCGGGTGCTGGACGACTGAGCCCGGCGCAGGTCCCCGCGGCGTCCAGAGCCGCCGCGCTCAGAGCTTGCGGGCCTGGCGGTGCCCCTCGTAGACGGCCTCGTAGGTGGTGCGCGGGGCGATGGCGTCGCCGATCATCTCGGTGCTGACACCGCGGCGCCGCAGTGCGTGGTACAGGTCGTTGTCGGACTGGCGGCCCGTGGCCATCACGACCCAGTCGGCGGGCAGCGTCGAGGTGATGTCGTTCACGTAGACGTTCAGGAACTCCACCGAGTCGCCCCTGATCTCCTTGACGAAGAGATCGGGCAGCACCTCGACTCCTGCCTCGTAGAGGTGCTGGCGGACCCATAGGTAGTACACCTCCGGGATCGTCTCCATGCCGATCATCGGCCAGCGTGTCACGAGTTTCGTGTCGCAGCCGGCGTTGGCCAGCTTGACGGCGGTGAGCGGCGCCATGGCGTCCTGCAGGTCGTCGATGACGATCACCGAACCCGACGGCTCGACGGCGCCCATCGCCACGTCCACCCAGCTCACGCAGTTGCCGGTCTCCCAGCCCGGCAGCGGCTGCGCCGTCTGGCCCTGCCAGCCGTCCCGCCGGTAGTGCGAACCGGTGGCCACCACCACGTGATCCGGCTGCTCTGCCGCCAACAACGCGTCGAGGTTCTCCTCGTCCACAGTCTCACCGGTGCGGATGACGGCGCCGTTGCCGGCAGCCTGGGCGGCCAGCCACACCGCGATCTGGCCGTACTCGGAGCGTTTTGGCAGCTTGGCGTGCCAGCGCACGTGCCCGCCCGTTTCGGCCTCCCGCTCGACCACCACGACCTCGTGGCCCCGCGCGGCGGCGATCCGGGCGTACTCCAGACCGGCCGGGCCCCCGCCGATGACGACCGCCTTGCGCCCCGAGGCGACCGCCGTGAGGCTGCCTTCACCCCACTGTCGCTCCCGACCCACCACGGGGTTGTAGACACACTGCACACGCCCGCCGCTGATGACGCTGCGCCAGCAGTAGTTGGCGGCAACGCAGCGGCGGATGTCGTCAGCGCGGCCCTCCCGGACCTTCTGCACCCAGTGCTCGTCGGCGAAGAGCTGGCGGGCCAGCAGGATGGCGTCGGCCTCGTCGGCCTGCAGGATGTCCTCGGCGACATCGGGGTGGGTGATCCGCCCCACAAGCAGGACCGGCGTTTTCGTGACCTCCTTGACCGCCTTGGTGTAGCCGCGCTCCCAGCCCGGCTCATAGGTCATCGGGGTGTGAATGAACGAGTGGTGGACGCCCGCAGAGATGTTCACGTAGTCGATGTCGGAACGCTCGTCGAGATCCATCACGATCTGCTTCACGTCGTCCATCTCCAAGTCGCCGGGCCAGAACGAGGCGGAGTTGATGCGGTAGCCCACGATCTTGTCGTCACCGGCCGCGGCACGGATGCTGGCCAGGGACTCCAGCGAGAAGCGCAGGCGATTCTCGTACGAGCCACCCCAATCATCCGTGCGGTGGTTGTAGAGCGGCGACAGGAATTGCCACGGCAGGTAGCCGTGCGCCATGTGGAACTCCACACCGTCCAGCCCGGCCTCGAAGGCTCGCCGCGCGGCGCTTCCGTAGGCCTCGATCATCTCGGCGATCTCGTGTTCCTCGATCTCCTTGGGCATGGGGGCGTTGGGATACTCCCCCGGTGGCACCTGGCTCGGCGCCACGTGCCACCACTCGGCGTCGAGGTCGTAGGCGGGGTCCTTGTTGACGACGTTCATCGCCCGCAGGCCGGGGTGCAGCAACTGGGTCACGAGCCGCGTGCCGTGGCGCTGAACCGCCTCGGCCACCCGGGCGAGTCCCTCGACCTGGGCGTCGTCCCAAAGGCCCGGGAAGTTCAGCTCCGAGTACAGCGCCTCCTTATGGATGATCGTCCCGCCGATGATGATCATGCCGAGCCCCGAGCGGGCGCGCTCCTCGTAGTACGCCACCGCCTGGTCGGTGAAGATGCCCTCAAGCGGGTCGGCGACCCAGGTCGGGCAGGTGGGCGCGAAGACCACGCGATTGGGGACGGTCGTCTTGCGGATGCGCCACTCGCTGAAGAGCTTGGGGTACGCGGTCATTGGCCTGCCTCCCGGTCCACTGGGACTCGTCGGGGCGGCCCGCCGCCGTGGCGCGAGGGGCCACCCACGCGGGAAAACTAGTCATATCGATCGTTCCCGGCGAACCGAGCCCGCCGGGCCCGGGAAATCAGAAGAGCAGTCGCTCGAATTCGGAAACCGACTCCAACTCCGGGACCGCCCCGAGTGCTCCGCCTCCCCCGGGGAGGGCATGGGAAGCCACGAGCGGCGCGCTGGCGCTGAAACGCAGCGCGGACGCACCCTCGGGCAGGTCGTTGGAGAGATCGGCCAGCAGCCTCTGGCGAGGCCGGATCTCGACGTCGGTGAACTCGCCCAGCCGCACCCAGCCGGTGCCAACGAGCGCCTCCAGGGACAGGCGGCTGATCGTTTCCAGGGAGGGGTTGGCGAGCGACACCAGGTGCCGGTCGCTGCCGTCGCGCCCCAGGAGGAACACGCCTCGCCGGGCGCCGGCGGCGCGCCCGGCGAGTATCGAGACCTCGCCCTGCGCACCTGCCTCGACGGTGCGCAACCGCTCTGCGACGACCGCCACACCGTTGAAGGAACGCACGCTCACCCAGTACTTCTCGCTGGGCGGGACGCGACTCGTGGCCGCCAGGACGTCGACGCCGGAGACCGGGTGCGCAGCACCGGCCCCCGGCGGAAGGAAAGTGACTTCGACGCGCTGGCCCGGCGGGACGGTGAGTTCGAACGGCGGCACCCCCCGCGCCTGCAGCGAAGCGTCGACCTCGACGGCCAGGTCGACCCTCGCTTCGAGGGAATTGGGGTTGTAGACGACGAACGAGTTGGCGACCCCCGCCGAGGCGCCCGCCACTCCCAGCGGGAACAGCCACTGCTCGGAGGGGCGCGGGGACCCGGCGCGCAGGGTGACCCCGGCGAGACCGAGGTCACCGTTGAAGGTCTGCAGCGCAGACGCCAGCAGGCTGCCGCTACGAGCGACCACCGAGAACGAGACCTGCTGCCGCCGGGTCACCTCGGTGCCGAGGTCCAGGACCACCAGGGAGCCGGCGGGCACCACCACGCCCTGGTAGGCCACCGGCTCGCGGCGCCCGTCGTCGGCGGCGAAGGTGAGATCGGCGACCGCGTCATCGGAGAAGGGATTCAGCAAGGACAGCCGCACCCGGCCATCGCGCCGCGTGCTGGCCACGGCGAAGTGCCATTCCGGAGATGTGGCGGTCAGGCAGGCTCCGGCATTGCCGGTGCCGGCATCGATGACGTCCTGCATCACCACGCCACCGGCACCGTCGAGACGCACCTCGGCGGCAACGAACACCTCAGCGAAACTCGACAGTTCCGGCGCCACTTGCATGACCGTCGCCGCAGGGTCGAAGTCGACACGCGCGTAGGGCGCCACAACGAGGTCGACCTGCGCCGCGGGCCACTGCTGGGACTGCCCGCCCAGCGGGATGGCCGCGAACAGGCGCGCGGTGCCGCGGAGTTCGCTCCCCGAGGTGTTCACGATGCTGACCTGCTGGCTGGATCCATCGACACCGCTCACGCCACCGACACAGAACCAGCTGTCGCCGCCGGCAGAGGAGTAGCCCCCGTGGGCATCCCCGGGCACGACCTGCGGAGGGTCGGTGGCAACGCCCCGCGCCGCCCAGTCGGTGACCGCGAGCGCCGCCACGGCAGCCATCAGAGCCAGGATCGCCGGCCAGCGCACGTCAGGACTCCCGGCGTGCCCGGGCCAGCAGTGCCGAGACCACCTCATCGGACGCTCGGTGTTCTCCGACCGGTTCGGGCGCCGCGCCACCCCCGAACCGCGAGGACCGGCGACGCAGGAGCGCCAGCGGCACCAGGACCACCACGAGGGCCCACAGGACGATGCGCGTCACGTTGGCGGCGGCCGGCTCGTGACGGAGTGTCGCTTCACCGCCGCCGGCGGTCGGGAAGCTCTGCGCCCATCCCAGCGCCCGTTGGGGCTCGATCCTGGACCCGCCTACGCGGAGCACCCAACCATCGGCGGCGTCGGCGAGGTAGAGCGTGCCGCCCGGCGGTAGGACTCCTCGCGCGGTCGCCGGAGGCTCGAAGTCGGGCAGGGCCAGATTCGGCGGGGAGGCGAACGCCTCCGGGGTCACCTCACCTGCGCCCGCAAGGAGCGTGCGAGACGGGTGCCAGGCGATGTTCCGATACACGCCCACACCCGCGCGGGACTCCTGCCGCTCGAGGTCGAATTGCGCGCCCAAACGGGCTCGCACCAGGGGCTTCACCGGCTCCACGAGGTCCCCGAAGGGTTCCGGAGCGATCCGCTCCATGACGACCACGTATCGCACCCCGAGCGGGGCCAACCGCTCGCCCATCCGGTCGGTTCCCCCGGACATCATCTCCTGCCAGGCATCTCTCAGCCGTTCAGCCTCCGGCGGCCGCGGCCCGGGCCACTGCAGGCCCAGGTCGGGTGGCGCGGAGGTGGAGGTGGCGAACACCAACCGATCGTCGAGTTCCCAGCCACCCAGGGGCAGAACGTCGGGGTGGCCGACCCAGAGGATCCGGAAGGCGCCCAGCCGGGACTCCTCCTCGACCGCCGCCAGCGGTGTCGTGAAATCCCCCCGGGGCATCCCCCAGCGCCCGTCGAGGGTCAAGGTCAGCGCGGGGACGCCACCGACCACCAGGGCAGCCAGCCCGACCCCGACCGGAAGCCACCGCAGCGGGCGTCTCCCGGCGGTACCGCGAGAGACGCCAGCCGCCCCGACGCCGATGGCGAGCGCCAGCCCGAACGCCGCCGGTGCAAGCAGAACCTCCGGGCGCGGGAGATCCCAGGGGCTCCAGCCGTGCTCGGCCGCCAGCGTCACCAGTACCGACACAACCACCAGACACCACGCCCGCACAACCCACACGAAGCCGCTCTCCCGGGCCAAGAACAGCGCCAGCAACGCCGCGACCAGCAACCCCCACACCAGCGTGCTCTCGACGGCTGAGCCGGTGGCGAAGCGCAGCATCTCCGCGACGGTGAGATCGACGGAGGGATCGGGGCGCGCCCCACCCGACTCGAAGACCCCTCGGAGCGAGGTCGGCGAGGCCGGCCAGTTCAGCAGCCAGCCCGCCACGAGCCCGACGGCAGCGGCGGCGAGCAAGTGACCCAACCGGCGGGTCGACCCGGAGAGAAGACCTCCCACTGCCAGCGCCGCGACGAGCATCACCAGCATCACAGGCGTAACGGGTACGAATGCCCAGACCAGAGCCACGAGCGCCCCAACGAGCACCGCCGGAAGCCAGAAGCTCGTCACCGGCGGGGCCTCCCCGGCGCGCTCAGCGCGCAGGACCCTTGCCAACCAACCGCAGATCCACGGCAGGGTTCCGTAGATCGCCAGCGCACTCCAGACCCCGTTTGCCAGGGCGTTGTAGGGCAACGGCGTGGCAAAGAAGGCCACCAGGCCCACGATCTGCGCCCGCCGGCTGCCCGTCGTCGCCAGCAGGCGCCAGAGCCCGACGGCGCCGAACGGAACGAGCCCCAGCACGAGCACGGTGCGCGTCATGCCCATCGCGCCCAGCAGCACCGAACCGGCCACACCAACGATGCCGTAGGCGGTCGGGGCGGCTCCGTCGGCTCCCAGCCCCGCCTCCCGCCAGTTGCTGAAGAACGCCCTGAAAAGGTCGCCGGGCGAGTCTCCGAGCAGCGCGATCTCGCCGAACACCGGGATCCCCCGCGTCAGGAGGTGCCGACTCCCGAATATGAAGAGCACCAGGACGACGGTCCAGCCCGCGGCCGCCGTCTGCACCGATCCATCGCGCGCGGCGTCCCTGAAGCGACGTCGCCGACCCCAGAGCACCCCGGCGCCCTCGACGGTTGACTCGCCCCGGGCCAAGCTGCCGGCGAAACGCGCCAGCGAGACGTACCCGCGGTGCGTGAGGTGCCCGACGCGGTCACCGCCGGGCGTCCCGGCGACGCGACGCCGCCTGTTGACGATCTCTGTCAGTCCGAGGAGGTTCCACAACCAGGCACCGGCCAACGCCGCGGCGCGCCGCAGGTGCCCGGTCAGTACCGCGAGGGCCGCCTCGAGGACCGTGAGAGCCAGCATGAGGGCCACTTCGCCGGCGAGGCGGGAAGTCTTGGTGCACACGAGCATCGACCGGAGTTGGTGCCGGAGGGCGAGCCACTCGTGATCGCGGCGCCCCCGCCGCTCCGCCAGACGCCCCCGGTGACGGACGCTCGCCTCGGGCACCACCAGCACGGTCTCGCCGTGCTGCCCCGCCCGGCGGCACAGGTCCAGATCCTCGCCGTGGAAGGTCATCGCGCCGTCGAACCCGTCGAGCCGATCGAACACCTCGGCCCGGATCAGCAGGCAGGCACTGGGGACGGCGAGCACCTCGGCGACCGCGTCGTGTTGTCCCTGGTCGTACTCGCCCGCGGTGACCAGCGGCACCGGGACCCCCATCCGATCCGCCGAGAGCCCCACGCACTGCAGGAATCTGGGATCGTCCCAATTCACGAGCTTCGGGCCGGCAACGGCGGCGCCGCCCCGCACCGCCTCGTCCACCAGACGCGTGACCGCATCGGGACTCAGCGCCACGTCGTCGTGGCAGATCAGCAGGAACGCGGTGTCGCCCGCTGCGGACGCTTCGGCGTGGACGCGCTGCACGGGACCCGTCGCCGAGCCCGGGTCGCCGAGCCGGTCCTTCCCGGAGAGCATGCGAGCGGCCGCGTTGACCGCTGGACCGAACCCGGGGTTGCCCGGCACAACCATGACGGTGGCGTCGGGCATCACCGCCGCCACCCTGGCGGCCACCTCCGTGGGAGCGCCGCCGGCAGCCTCGCCGTCCCCCGAGACATCCACCACCGTGACCGACAGCGCGGCGTAGTCCTGGTCCCGCAGAGACTGCAGGGTCTCGTCGAACCAGTCCCCGGGATCGTGGGCAACCACGATGGCGCGAACCGGCGGCCCGATCCTGCCGAGGCGCTCGGTTGACACAGCGGTGGCGTCCGGCGGTTCCACTAGGGTGCGAGGGTATCTCCGGTGCATCGGACAGGAGGGCCATGCCGCCACCAACCAGGCCGGCCCCTCAAGTCACGGTCCTGGCCGGCGGATTCGGTGCGGCCCGACTTCTGGACGGTGTGGTCCGCCTGTATGAACCCCGCACGGTGACCGCGGTCGTGAACTGCGGCGACGACATCGTGCTGGGTGGCCTGCACATCAGCCCCGACCTGGACACCATCACGTACTGCCTCGCCGGCGAGTTGAACCCCGAGACCGGTTGGGGTCTGCGGGACGAGTCGTGGCGTGCACTGGAGACGCTGCGCCGCCTCGGCGGCCAGAGCTGGTTCGGGCTGGGCGACCGCGACCTGGGGACCCACCTGTACCGGACGCAGCGGCTTGCCGAGGGCGCCCCGCTGTCGGTCGTCACCGCCGAATTGGCCGCCCGCTGGGGAGTCGAGGCGCGGCTCCTGCCGGTGACCGACGACCGCCTGCGGACGCGCGTCACCATCGACGACGACACCGCCGCGCGCCCCGGTGGCGCGACCACCGAGATCGGCTTCCAGGAGTACTTCGTGCGCCTGCGTCACGCGGTCACGGTCCGCTCCGTGCGGTTCGCCGGTGCCGACCATGCCCGGCCGGCACCGGGCGTCCTCGAGGCCATCGCCGGTGCGGCCGCTGTGATCATCGCCCCGTCCAACCCGATCGTGTCCATCGGGCCGCTGCTGGCCCTGCGCGACGTGCGCCACGCAGTGATGCGGCGCCGGGAACAGACGGTGGCGATCTCGCCGATCGTGGCGGGTGCCGCGCTGCGGGGACCCGCCGGCCGGCTCATGTCCGAACTGGGCCACGATTCGTCGGTAGCCGGCGTGGCCCGGATGTACGCCCCGCTTGCAGGGACGCTGGTGATCGACGAGGCGGACGCCTCGCTGGCTCCGGCGGTGGAGGCCGAGGGGATGCGCGCCATCGTGACGCCGTCGATCATGCACACGCCCGCTGACGCCGCGGCGCTGGCCCGGACGGCACTGGCGGGAGCCGGCGACGCCGCTCCGGCGCTCCGCTGACCCGGACCATGCAAACCGGCGACAACTCTCTCGTGATCTCGGGAATCAGCGGGATCGGGGAGGTACGACCCGGCGACGACCTCGGCGCCGTCATCGCCGCCGCCGCCGACCTGGGTGAGCGCGACATCGTGGTGGTAACCCAGAAGATCGTCTCGAAGGCCGAGGGTCGCCTGGTGGAGGTGGATCACGGCGACACCGCGGCGCGCAGGCGGGTCGTGGAGAACGAGTCGGTCCGCGTGCTGCGCCGTCGCGGCGAACTCATCATCGCCGAGACGACTCACGGTTTCGTGTGTGCCAACGCCGGCGTTGATTTCTCCAATGTTCCCGACGGGCAGGCAGCCCTGCTGCCTCGCGACCCCGACCGGTCCGCGCGGCGGATCCGCGACGGGATCAGGGCGGCCGGCGGGCCCGCTGTCGGCGTCGTGGTGTCCGACACGTTCGGGCGACCGTGGCGGCGTGGCCTGACCGATGTCGCGATCGGCTGCGCCGGCGTGCTGGCGGTGCTCGACCTCCGCGGCACCGAAGACGCCGGCGGCCGCGAGCTGCAGGTCACCGAGGTGGCCATCGCCGACGAGCTCGCCGCCGCGGCCGAACTGGTGATGGGCAAGAGCCGCGGCATTCCCGCCGCGGTCGTCCGCGGCGCCCCGGACGCCTGGTTCGGTGACGGCAGGGTGGTCCGGGATCTCTCCCGTGCCGCCGCCGACGATCTCTTCCGCTGAGCCCGCAGCCTGTTCCGCTGAGCCCGCAGAGCCTCAGCGAGCCCGGTCGGTCTGGTGGCGGCCGCCGCGCAGCGACTCGCCGGCCGCCACGGCAGAACCGTCACCGAGCAGCGTGAAACCGAGCACCCGCGCCCCGGGGCCCACGACCGCGTCGTAGCCGATCACGGAGTCGGCGACGACAGCACCGGCGCCGATCCTTCCCCCCGGCAGGACCACCGAGCCGTCGAGGCGTGCGCCTGCGTCGACCGTGGCCCGTTCCATGACGACGCTCCCGGCGATCTCGGCCTCCGGCGATACCTCCGCCCGGGGGCTCACCGCTCCCAGGGTGACCGCCCGCCGTCCCGAGATGAGGTCGATGTTGGCCTGCAAGTACGAGGCGGGCGTACCCGCATCGATCCAGTAGGCGTCGGAACCGAGCGCGTACAGCGCGCCGTCGGCGGCCACAGCCGCAAAAGTCTCGCGCTCCATGGAGACCGGCCGGCCCGGCGGGATCCTCGCCAGCACCGACGGTTCGAGGACGTAGACGCCGGCGTTTATCCAGCCGCTCGTCACCGCGCCGCTCCCCGGCTTCTCCACGAACCGCGAGACGCGCCCCGTGTCGTCGGACTCCACCAGCCCGTAGCGCGAGGCGTCGGACATCGGGATCGTCAGGATGGTGGCCTCGGCGCCCCGCGCCCGGTGCAGTGCCAGCAACTCGCTGAACGGAGCGTCGGTCAGCACATCACCGTTGAGTGCCCAGAACGTCTCCGAGAACGGGTCGCCGCCACCTGCCCGGCCGTTCCCGCCGGCCGCCCGATGGGCCGCAAACAGGATCGCCCCGGCCGTGCCCAGCGGATCGGGTTCGGTGGCGTAGCGGAGTCCGGCACCCCCGCAGCGTCCCGAGGGATACGCCACCCCGAAGGCATCGGGCCGGTAGCCGAGTGACAGCACGACGTCGTCCACGCCCTCGGTGGCCAGCTTCGCCACCACGTGCTCGATCATCGGCCGATCCACGATCGGCAGCATCTGCTTGGGCCGCCTGTCGGTGAGCGGCCGCAGCCGCGTGCCCAACCCACCGGCGAGCACGATCGCGGACCGGGGACTCATCAGAGATGTCACGGGCCGTTCCGGCGTGCGGTCAGTGCTTTGCCGGCATGGTCGGAAGAGGTCTCCGGCGCCCGCCGCTCACTCGTCCGCCGGCTCGGTGACCAGAGGGGTCGACTCCTCGCCGGCGCGTAGGGCCAGCGGATCAATCTGCCCCAGCCAGGCGATGCTCTCCGGCGGCGGAAGTTCGGCGCCCTCGGGAGCTCGGGCGATGACCCAGGCCTCGCCGTTGTTCAAGAAGCGGATGTCGGCGAGGTTCTCAGTGAAGACGTCAGGCGCCTCGTCCACGGAACTGGCGAACTCCCAGCGATGCACCTGGATGATCGCCGGCTCCCCGTCGCAGGTGACGTCCTCGGCGAGCACACGGCCGTCGTCGAGGGTGATGGCGTCATCGGTGATCTCCGCCCGCATGGCGACGATGAAGTCCTCCAGCGTGGCGTTCTCGCCCGAAGCGGCCTCGAAGTAGGGGTGGACATGGATGATGGCGTCGTCGTGGGAGTGGATGCCCTGCGCGTCGTCGGTGCTCGTGAAGTGCGGCAGGAAGTTGCCTTCGTCGCCCTCTGCGCAGTCCCACAGCGCATACGGAGAATGCCAGTGATCCTCGTTCTGCACGGGCCGCGCCTGCACGTCGCGGGTGGTGTAGGCGAACGCCACGAGCACGGTGCCCGCCGCGATGATGAGCACCACCAGAGCGGGAAAACTCGGTCGAAGGATACGGCTCAGCCTGCTTCCATCGCCCCCGATGCGCGCCGCCCGTTCAATGTTGCGGACAGCGTCGGCGAGGGAGGAGCGGCTCCGGGAGTCTCGCGCCATAGCGAGAGGCACACTACCGCCGTATCCCGGCGATACCGCCCGTCGCCCGTCACCGCTGTGGCTCCGCGAACCCGTTCCCGGGATTCCGGCGCCACGGCTAGCCTGCGGCGCGTGGACGAGCGGGTCGTCTGGCTGAACGGTGAGATCGTCCCGGAGTCAGCGGCATGCGTCTCAGTGCGGGATCACGGTCTGCTGGTTGGCGACGGGGTCTTCGAGAGCGTCCGGATCACCGCCGGGCAGGCCTTCGCCGTCGGGCGGCATCTGGCGCGTCTGGCGCGCTCGGCGGGTGCGCTGGGGCTGAAACTCCCGGCCACCGCTGAGTTGCGAAGGGCGGTCGGCGCCGTGCTGGCCGCCACGGGGGTGGTCGAGGGTCGGCTGCGGATCACGGCCACCAGCGGTCCCGGCGGGTTCTCCTCAGCTCGACCACCCGCAGGGGCGACAGTGGTCGTCGCCGCCGAGGAAGCCCCGCCATGGTCGCCGCACGTGGCGGTCATCACCGTGCCGTGGCCCCGCAACGAGCGGGGCGCCACCGCCGGCATCAAGACCATCTCCTACGCCGAGAACGTCCTGGCCCTGCAGCGGGCGCACGCCGCGGGTGCCGGCGAGGCGATCTTCGCCAATACCCGCGGGGAGTTGTGCGAGGGCACCGGCACCAACGTGTTCCTCGTACTGGAGGGACGCCTGCTGACGCCCCCGCTGTCGGTGGGTTGCCTGGCCGGCGTGACCCGCGACCTGGCGCTGGAGATCACCGACGCCACCGAGGAGACCGTGCCGCTGGGGGCCCTCGCCGAGGCGTCGGAGGCGTTCCTGACCTCCACGACGCGCAACGTGCACCCCATCTCGATGGTGGACGGTGTGCCGCTCCCCTCCTGCCCCGGACCCGCCACCACCGGCGCCCAGCAGGCCTTCGCCGAGCTCATGGCCCAGACGCTGGACCCCTAGCCGGCGGTTGACTCGCGCGCCACGCCGGGGCGGGCGCTTCGGGCCGGTCGCCGGATGGAGATCGGCTGCCCGCTAGGTCGCGAAGTTGCGGGCCTTGGCCGCGCCACGGCGCACTCGGCCGGTTGCCGCCCTCTCCCAGGACGGTGCCCGGCCAGCACGCCATCGCCTCGCCGGCGGCGATTTCGGTCACATCTGCGTAGGTGGTCGGCATGTGGCGAATCGGCCGAATCTCCGAGCTCTCTGAGCTGGGGGGTTTGGTGGCACCGTCCGGCTCCGTGCCCGTGGGCACCCAACCTCCACGATCTCCCAGTGGGCTTGCAGCGCCTGGCCCGTGTTTGGTGGCACCGTCCGGCTCCGTGCCGTGGGCACCCAACCTCATTTCGATTCGTAGCAGAACTTGTTCATACAGACGTTGCGTTTCTGTCGCAACCACACTATATTATGAGGAGACATACCTAAGAAGGCTCACCCGAAGATGTGGTGTGAGCCGGGAGCTTCGGAAACAGGGGGTAGTGGTCAGGTGGGTGACGGTCCAATGCGGGGGAACTCGCACAGCGCCAACCGAGCGGGCAGCGAGCCGGCGGGGACAGGTCCGGCGGGCCCGGAGCCGGCTGGGGATGCTCGGGTCGCTGAGTGGGCGGCTCTGGGCGAGTGGCTGGGTTCGCCGCCGCAGTGGCGCAAAGTCGACCTGGGCGTGTTGCGCGAACATCTCGGGTTCATGGGCCGGGCGCGGGCGTCGCTGGCCGCGTTGGAAGCCGACGTGGTCACCGAGGTCGCCCGGCGCGAAGGCGACGCCGCCACCGAGGAGATCCTGCGGCGCGACCAGAAACGTTCCCGGCGCGGCGCCCGCAAAGCCGTGAAGACCGCCGGGCAACTGGAATGGGCGCCGGGTGTCGCCGAGAAGCTCGCCGAGGGCGCTATCACGCCGGAGGCGGCGGACTTGATCCTCGACGCCGACGCCGAGTCGCCGGTGGACCAACGCAAGTTGCTGGCCGCCGCGGAGACCGAGCCCGACGATGTGTTCCGGCGCACGTTGAAGGACCACGTCAACGAACGCACCACCGAACAAGAACTCGAAGCGCGGCGGGCCGCGCAGCGCCGCCGCCGGCGCGCTTCGATCGGCGAGCAGCCCGACGGTATGTTTCACCTGTTCGCCCAGTTCGACCCGCTCACCGGGGCGCGAGTGCAGGCCGCGCTGGTCGCGAAAGCCGACGAGTTGTTCCGCAACGAGGACTCCAAGCAGCGCCCGGCGCCGCCACAACGATTCGCCGACGCGCTCGCGGAGTTGATCGGCAACAACACCGGCACTGGTGCGCCGGCGGGCGTCGAGTTGATCGTGCTCGCCGACTACGACTCCGTCACCGAACAGATCACCAACGCCCGATTGACCGACGACACGCCTCTCACCGAACAGGAGACCCTGGCGGTGGCGTGTGACGCGAAGATCCTCCCCGGCATCTTCAACAAACACACCGGCAACGTCCTCTTGGGCCGCTCACAGCGCAAAATCCCCAAACGGCTCCGCAAACAACTCATCGCCCGCGACGGCGGCTGCATCGGCTGCGGCACCCACCACCAGATCTGCGAAGTCCACCACCTCAAACACTGGAAACACGGCGGCGAAACCACCCTCGAGAACACCTGCCTGCTGTGCTGGCGCTGCCACCACGTACGAGTCCACCAAAACGGCGAAGAAATCACCCGCCACCCCGACGGCACCCTCACCCTCGCCCCACCCGACACACCACCTCCCAGGCCGACAGGATCGGCAGGCGGCCGACGAACTGACGGGTACGAGCCGCGCAGCCGCGGACCCGGACACCGCCACGCGCACCGCGCCCCGACCAGCGACCACCAAACCCCGACCGGCGACCACCACACCCCGACCAGCGACCACCACACCCCGGCCGGCGACCACCACCCCACGACCGGCGACCACCACCCCACGACCGGCACAGAACCCGACCCGCCGCGCCAGAGCAGGCCAGGATCAGCTAGTAGCAGGCCTCGCGCACGATCGGGTACGGGTTGATGTGGTTGCCGCGACCACCTAGGTGATACTCGAAGTGCAGATGCGGCAGCCCGGCGGCGTTGCCCGAGTCACCCACGTAGCCGATCACCGCACCTGCCGGAACCCAGCCGGCCCCGACGTTCTCATACGCCGACAAGTGCGTGTTGTAGTAGTAGTTCCCGGAGTCGGCGAAGATGTACGCGGAGTTCCCACCGATCCGGTTGGCCCGATGCTCCACGCGTCCGCTCTCGGTGGCCAGGACCGGCGTCCCGGCGGGAGCGATGAGATCGTTGCCCTTGTGCCAGCCGCCGTAGTGGCGGGGATCGCCGAAGTCGTCGAAGTGGCTGAACGGGCCGGCCAGCGGGCACACCCAGCCGTCGGCCGCCTGCAGTACGGCGAGGCCGCCGGAGTCTCCGGCCGCCGGTGCGGCAGCGGGGTCGCCCGGCCTGACAGGCGGTAGCGCACCGTCGCCCTCCGCCGGCACGCCCTGCGAGTTCTCGGCGCTCGCCGAGGCAGCAGCCTGGGCGACTTGCTCCCCAGCGACGCGGGCGGCCTCTTGAGCAGCGCGAGCAGCTTCGTCAGCAGCCACAGCAGCGGCGCGCGCGGCCTCCAGACGGCGCGCCTCCTCCGCCTGCCGGCGACGCAACTCTTCCTCGATCCGCCTCCGCTCCTCCTCCTCGAGCGCATCCAGCAGCCTGTCCTGCTCGTACAGGCGCGGCGCTATCAGCAGGTAAACGTCGCCGATGACGCTCAGTTCCGCCTGCACCTCCGCTGCTGCCGCAGCGGCCTGGGAAATCAACTCCTGCTGGTGCCGGGCTCTCTCGGCAAGCAGCGCCTGCGCCTGATCCAGGTCGTCACGAGCCCTGCGGTAGTCGTCGATGATGTCGAGTGAACCCTCGCTCACGAACCGGGCCAGGGCATCCAGCGCGGCTTGGCGATTGATGTCGTCGCCGGCCAGGATCGACGGCGGCGTCGTCGAATCGATGTAGCGCTGCACAGCGATCTCGATCATCTGCTCGCGCAATGCAACTACGTCGGCATCGATACCAGCGATGCGCTCGGACAGCTCGACGATCTCGAGGTTCAATTCGTAGAGGGCCAGATCGGCCTCCCAGTAGCGGGCGGCAGCAGCGTCGGCGCGCTCCTGGGTGGCGATCAACTCATTCAGGTAGCCGTCGATCTCGTCCTGCAGCGCCGACACGGTGTCGCGGACCCGATCAAGCTCGTTCTGCGCAACGGAGGCCGAACTCATCGCAACCATGAGAACGATCGGCAGCGCCCAGAGCACTTTCCGGCGCACAGCGCTCAACCGAGCGACGTTCAACCTAAAGAACGTCACTCTCATCCCTGATGTCACCCACGAGCGACTCCAGCACGTCCTCCAGGGTCACGAGACCCACCGTAACGGTCCCCTCACGGACCAGGGCGACGTGCACCCGGTGCCGGCGCATCAGCCGCAGGAGATCCTCCAGCGTCAGGTCATGGCGCACCATGAGCGCCCGCCTGACGCAGCCGGCTGGGAGCACCTCGTCCCAACGCTCGGTCGGCACCGTGAGGAGATCCTTGGCGTGCACGAATCCTGCGGGGCGGTCGGGATCGCCGAGCAGCAGCCGGGAGTGCCCGCTGGCGACGACCGTCTCCTCCGCCTCGGCCACGGTGGCGCCTCGCGGGATGGCGCAGATTCGTTCCCGGGGCACCATGATCGACGCCACCGGGCGCTCACCCAGTTCCAGCGCGGAGGCCAGCAGCGTGTGCTCGAACTCGCTCAGCAGGCCGCCGGTGCGCGATTCGGCCAGCAACTCCGACAACTCTGCAGGCGTGCGAGCGCTCGACGTGTGATCCACCGGGGCCACCCCGCACAGGCGCACCAGCACCGCCACAAGCCACTCCAGCGCCCGGATCACCGGCCGGAACGCTCCGACGAAGAGCCGGTGCACCGGCGCCAGCCACATCGCGAGGGCATCGGGATTGCACAGGGCGGCGTTCTTCGGGACCATCTCGCCGATCAGGACGTGGGCGAAGACCACGATGGCGATCGCCACGGCCACGCTGACGCCATGGCCGAAACCGCCGAGGACACCGTCGAGCAGGCGCGCCACGGCAGGTTCGACGACATAGCCAAGACCCAGGGCGGTCATCGTCAACCCGAGCTGCGCACCCGCCAGTTGCATGCCCAGATCCCCCATCGCCCGCACCGCCACCCGGGCGCGCCGGTTGCCGGACTCGGCCAGCACCTCCAGGCGGCTGCGCGACGCAGCCACGAGTGCGAACTCGACGGCGGTGAAGAAGGCGTTGCCGGCCAGCAGCACGACCGCGATCAGCAGCGCCAGCACGGTCACGGCTGCCGCTCCCCGCGCCCGGCGACCCGCACCATCACGATCCGCCGCCGCACCATCTCAGCGACTTCGAAGCTCCAACCCTCCCAGGTGAACGAGTCACCCACCGCCGGGATACGGCCCAGGTGGTAGAGCACGAATCCGGCCAGGGTCTCATACGGGCCACCGGGTAGGCGCAACCCACAGGCTTCCTCGATGCCGTCGGCGCGCAGGTCGCCCCCCAGGAGCCACACCCCCGGAGGGGCCGGTGGAGTGAGCTCGGCCACCGGGTCGTGCTCGTCGTCGATCTCCCCGACGATCTCCTCGACGATGTCCTCGGCGGTGATGATCCCTGTGGCACCGCCGTGTTCGTCCACGACGACCGCCAGTGACTGGCGCCGGCGGCTCATCTCGCTCAGCAGGCTCCGCAGGTCGGCACTCTCGGGGACCGCCCACACGTCGACCATCATCTGCCCCACGGTGACCCGGCGGCGATCCGCGGGCGGGACACGGTGGACCGCCTTGACGTGGACCACCCCCCGGACGTCGTCCAGATCGGCCTCCACGACGGGGAACCGCGAGTGACCACTCGTCACCGTCGCATCCACCAGATCGGCCATCGTGTCGGTGGCGCCGACGGTGATCACCTCAACCCGCGGCACCAGGGCGTCGGCCGCGGTCTTGGCCCCGAAGCGGATCGATCGCGTCAGCAGCGTCACGTCCTCGGGATCCAGCTCGCCGCTGGTACCCGACGAACGGATGATGTGTTCGAGTTCCCGCAGGGTCCGCACCGAGCGGAGCTCGTCGGTGGGCTCTAGCCCGGCGAGGCGCACGATCCGATCCGCGGTGCCGTTGCACAGCGTCACGAACGGCCACATGAGGTAGCCGTACAGGCGTAACGGCCTGGCACACAGCAGCCCTGTGGCCAGAGGCCGGGAGATCGCCAACATCTTCGGCAACTGCTCCCCCGCCACGAGATGCACCACCGTTGCCAGCGCCAGGGCCACCGCAACGGCGACGGCGTGAGCCGACGACTCGCTCAGCACCGAGCCGAACGCCCCCAGCAACAACTCGGCGATCAGCGGTTCGGCGACCCAGCCCAGCAGCAGGGACATCACCGTGATGCCGAGTTGTGCCGCCGAGAGGTGGAACGTGAGCCGCTCGGTCACCCTCAGCAGGCTCCGGGCTGATCGGGCCCGCGCGCGCCGGGCCGAAGTCGCGGCCTCCTTGAGCGGGCCGCGCGGCACCGACACGGCAGAAAACTCGGCGGCGACGAAGAAGGCGTTGGCGCCAATCAGCGCGACGACCGCAAGAAGTCCGAGTGCGACTCTGATCGCCGCGAAGTTTATCGCCGGGGTGACATCGGCCCGGGGAGCCGGAGGGCCGCCGGTAGCATCCGGTGCCATCATCGCTGCCGCCAACATCGACCCCGACACGACGAAGGGCTGGCTGCGGCGCCTGTGGCCGATCGTCATCGCGCACCGCCCGCTGCTGGCCTTCGGCGCCGTCGCCGGGACCATCGCCCTCGCCGCCCAGGTCGCCGTCCCGGCTGTGGCCCGCGAGGCCATCGACGCCGCGGGCGACGGCTTCGGGGACCGGCTGCGGCTGCTCTGCATCATGCTGGGAGTGCTGGCAGTCGTCCGCGGGCTCACCGGCGGGGCCTACCGCTACCTGCTGTTCAGGCTCTCGCTGCGGATCGACACCGAGCTGCGGATGATCACCTACCGCCACCTCAGCCGGCTCTCGTTCTCGTTCTATGACCGCAGCGGCTCGGGCGACATCATCTCCCGCGCCAACACCGACATCCGCTCCATCCAGATCCTGTTCGCCTTCGCCCCCATGATGGGTATGGCGGTGCTGACGTTCTTCCTGGCCTTCGGCCTCATGCTCTGGATCCACGTGCCGCTCACGTTCGTGGCCCTGGCCACGCTGCCGGTCGCCACTCTGGTGGGGAACCGCTTCCGGAACAGGTTCCTGCCGCTGTCGTGGATCATCCAGGGGCGCAGCGCCGAGGTGGCGGGCGTGGTGGACGAGAACGTCAACGGCACCCGCGTCGTGAAGTCCTTCGCCGCCGAGCGGGCCGAGATCGCCAAGCTCTCCCGGGCCGCTCGGCGGCTGCAATGGGCGTCGGCCACCAGCATCGACGTGCGAGCCCGCTACAACCCCGTGCTGGAGGCGCTGCCGCGGGTCGCCATGGGGCTGGTGCTGCTCTACGGCGGCTGGCTGGCGATCGACGGCCAGGTGTCGATCGGCACGCTGTTCGCCTTCGGCGCCTACATCATCATGCTGCAGTTGCCGTTCCGGATGTTCGGCTTCATCGTCATGCAGAGCCAGCGGGCGGCCGCCTCCGCGGAGCGGATCTTCCAGATACTGGACACCCCGCCGGAGATCACCTCACCGCCGGGCGCGCAGGTCCTCGAGGCAGCCGAGGGCCTCCTGACATTCGACGACGTGACGTTCGCCTATGGCCGGGGCACGGCCAGGTCCGCCCGGCCGATCCTGGACGGGTTCAGCATGCAGATCCGCCCGGGAGAGACGGTGGCGCTGGTCGGCCCCACCGGCTGCGGTAAATCGACGGTGGCGCGCCTCGCCGCCCGCTTCTACGACGCCGGCGGCGGGACGGTGCGCCTCGCCGGCCACGACGTGCGCGACCTCGACGTGGAGTCACTGCGGCGCAACGTGGTGGTGGTCTTCGACGAGCCCTTCCTGTTCTCGACGAGCCTGCGGGACAACATCGCGTTCGGCCGGCCCGACGCCCCGCTCGACGAGGTGATCGAGGCAGCAGAGATCGCACAGATCCACGAGACCGTGATGAGCCTGCCGGCGGGCTACGACTCAGTCGTCGGTGAGCGCGGCTACACCCTCTCCGGCGGTCAGCGCCAGCGGATCGCCCTCGCCCGGGCCCTTCTGATGGACCCCGGCGTGCTGATCCTCGACGACGCCCTCAGCGCCATCGACATGGGCGTCGAGGAGGCCATCGCCGCGGCGTTGCGGCGCCGGCGGGCCGGGCGGACCACGCTGCTGATCGCCCACCGCCTCTCGACGATCGCCCTGGCGGACCGGGTGGTGTTCACCGAGGGCGGCCGGGTCACCGCCACCGGCACCCACGCCGAGCTGATGGCATCACAGGCGCGCTACGTCCAGGTGCTGGCCGACGCCGAGGCCCGGGAGGCCGAGTCCCCGCGCCACCCCGGCGCCGAGGTGACCGCCCCGGAGGGGTCGGCGCCATGAGCTTCATGGGCGGCTCGTATGTGGCGGGCCCGCAGGGCCCGTCCTCGTCGCAGGCCAACGCCGCCGCCGGGCTGCCGTTCGCCGGCATCCCCGACGAGATGATCGACCGGGCGGCGGACATCCTCGACACCGAACCCACCCACCCCGAGCCCGACGTGGACTTCGCCCACCGGCCCCCCGACGCGCCGCCGCTGTCGTTGCGGACGATGCTCGGCCCCCATTGGCGGCGCGTGGTGCTGGTGGTGGCGCTCGTGATCGTCGAGGCCGCAGCCACCCAGGCGGGACCCCTGCTGACCCAGATCGGCATCGACGACGGGGTGGTGTCGCGCCGCTTCGGCGTGCTCGGCATCGTCGTGGCCATCTACTTCGCCACCGTGGTGGTGCACGTGGCGGCCGGTCGCGCCCGTACCGTTCTCGGCGGGCGCCTCGGCGAGCGCCTCATGTACGGCCTGCGGGTGCGCGTGTTCACCCATTTCCAGCGGATGTCGCTGAACTTCTACACCTCCGAGAAGGCGGGGGTGCTGATGTCCCGCATGACCAGCGACGTCGAGGCCCTCACGATGTTGCTGCAGGAAGGGCTCGTGATGATGGTCGTCCAGGGATTGACCCTGGCGGTCATCACCGGCGTGCTGTTCTACCTGCACGTCCCGCTGGCGGCTCTCGCCGTAGGCGTCGTGGTGCCGGTCACCTTGGTGTTGTCGCTGTGGTTCCGGCGCTCCTCGGAGCGGGGCTACAACCGGGTGCGCGACCGCATCGCCGCCGTGCTGGCCGACCTGGCGGAGAGTCTCGCCGGTATCCGGACCATCACCGCGTACAACCGCCGGCGCCGCAACATCGCCCAGCACCAGGGCGTCGTGAGCGACCACGAGGAGGCCAACGTCTACACCACGCGGGTCTCCTCGCTGTACGGCTCGGCCGCCGAGGGCGTCGGCATCGTCGGTCAGGCGGTTGTTCTGGGGGTGGGCGGCTGGCTGGTGATCGACGGTCGCCTCACCCTCGGCGTCCTCACCGCATTCGCCCTCTATCTGACGGCGTTCTTCGCCCCCATCGGCCAGCTCGTCATGCTCTACAACGCCTACCAGCAGGGCCAGTCCGCCACCGCCAAGCTGCGGGAACTGCTCGAGCGGCAACCCGACGTGGCCGAGGCTCCCGACGCCGTACCGCTCGGCCCCATCGAGGGTCGGATCACCTTCGAGGCGGTGTCGTTCTCCTACGCCCCCGGCGAGCCGGTGCTGCGGGACGTGAACCTCGACATCCCCGCAGGCGGCAGCCTCTCGGTCGTCGGCGCCACCGGCGCAGGCAAGTCCACGATCGCCAAGCTGGCGGTGCGCTTCTATGACCCCGACGAGGGCACCGTGCGGATCGACGGCGTGGACCTGCGCACCGTGCAACTCACCTCGCTGCGCAGCCAGTTCGGCGTCGTGCCCCAGGAGCCGTTCCTGTTCAACGGAACCATCGGCGACAACATCCGCTTCGCCCGCCCCGACGCCGGCGACGACGAGGTGGCCGAGGCCTGCCGGGTCGTGGGGCTCGAGGAGTTCGTGGCATCGCTCCCCGACGGCCTGGACACGCCCTGCCACGAACGCGGCGCCTCGCTCTCGGCGGGTGAGCGCCAACTGCTGGCCCTCGCCCGCGCCTTCCTGGCCCGACCGCGCGTGCTGGTTCTCGACGAAGCCACCTCCAACCTGGATCTGCGCTCGGAGGCCCAGGTGGAGCGGGCATTGGACGCAGTGCTGGAGGGGCGGACAGCGGTGATCGTGGCGCACCGCCTGGCGACCGCCATGCGCGCCGACCGGATCGCCGTGGTGGACAATGGGCAGATCGCGGAGATCGGAAGCCACGAGGACCTGGTGGCCGCCGGCGGGCTGTACGCCGGCATGTATGCCGCCTGGGAGGCCCACGCTGCAGGCGACGGCGCGGCCCCGGCAACCGCGGACCCCGGCGCCGACCCTCAGGGAGTGGACCGATGAGTCTCGGTACGTCCCCGGCCCTGCGTCTCAGTGATGTCGGCGTGGTTCGCGACCGGCGGCCGCTGCTCGCCGGCGTGAACTGGACGGTGCAGCAGGGCGAACGCTGGGTGGTCCTCGGCCCGAACGGCGCCGGCAAGTCCACGCTGCTGCGGGTGGCGGCGCTCTACCTGCACCCCACGCTGGGAACCGTTGAGGTCCTGGGGCGGCGCCTGGGGCGTGTCGACGTGCGCCGGATGCGCCACCGCGTGGGCTACGCCTCGGCCATGCTCTCCGATCGCATCCGCCCGACCATCAGCGCGCTGGACGCAGTCATGACCGCCCGCCACGGCGCCCTGGAGCCGTGGTGGCACAACTACGACGACGCCGACCGCCAACGGGCCGCCGAACTGCTGGAGCGGATGGGATGCAGCCACCTTGCCGGCCAGCAGTTCGGGCTGCTCTCCTCGGGCGAACGCCAGCGCGTGCAGATCGCCCGCACCCTCATGACCGAGCCCGGCCTGGTACTGCTGGACGAGCCCACCGCCGCCCTGGACCTCACCGGGCGGGAGGAGTTGGTGCGCACGCTGGATGCCCTAAGCGCCGATCCCGCCACACCGCCCACCGTCCTCGTGACCCACCACGTGGAGGAGATCCCCGCGGGCTTCGACCATGCGCTTCTGCTGCGCGAGGGCCAAGTGGTCGCCGCCGGCCCCATCGGCGAGGTCCTCACCGCGGCCCGCCTCAGCGACTGCTTCGGTATGGAACTCGAACTCGAGCACCACCGCGGCCGCTGGTGGGCCCACGCCGCCCGCTAACCCCAGCGGACAGCAGCGAGCTGGCGGCGCTCGGCCTGGAAGCACACCGGCTCCAACAGATCGCGCCGGGCCATGGCCCGTTCACGCTCGCCACCTCGTCAGCGGTCCCGTGCGCCGGCGGCGCCCACACATTCGGATCAGTCACAGACATGATCCTTCCCGGCCCACAACGCGCGGCTGCGGACTCTCGGATCACGCCTGATACACGAGATTCTTGACAGGCCCGCAGAAAACCGGGGCTCAGAATAAAGTTCGGTGAATAGAAGACGTGCTCGATATACGAACTGTAGGGTTGCTGTGATCGTCGTTGACGGTCGATAGTGGTGGGAGAGTGTTGTGATGGGTGGTCGGTTCGATGCGGTCCACCACCGGCGCCGGCCACGGCCCCTTGGTCACCTCCCCGGCACGCATACGGGCCAAGCGGGCGTGATAGGTGCGCCGCGACACGCCCACCAACTCAGCGAACCTCGAAACGCTGCAACCGGAATCGGTGCGAATCATCTCGAGGTCCTCGAAGGAGGGAGAAACTCCGCCCCCTTCTGCCACACCCGCAGCTGCACGTGCGCCTCACCCAGCGCCGCCTTGAGTTCTTCGTTCTCGGCCTCCAACTCGGCTTCTCGCGAGGACCGGCGCCGCTGGGGGCCCGCCAAGCCCGCACGGCCCGCCTCCAAGAACGCGTTCTTCCAGTTGTGCACCGTCTGCTCAGCCACACCGGCGCGGCGCGCGACCTCCGCCACCGACGCCTCGCCGCGCAGCACCGACAACACCACCTGCAGCTTGCGCTCAGGGCTTCTCTTCGCTGGCTTGGCCATCAGGATCTCCTCCCATCAGACCCAACCTAGACCTGAGCAAGAATTCCTGACCCGGGGCGACGACACCATGGACGACAACCTCGCCGGCGGCAACGGTAACGACACCCTCTATGGCGGCCCGGGCGCGGATCGCCTCATCGGCGGCGCCGGTGACGACACCCTCTATGGCGGCGCCGGCGACGACGCCCTGTGGGGCAACACGCAGAACGACACGCTGTGGGGCGGCTCGGGGAACGATCACCTTTATGGCGGTGGCGGTGATGACGCCCTCCTCGGCGGCGCCGGCGAGGATCGCCTGTGGGGCAACGCCGGCGACGACCGCCTGTGGGGCAACACCGGTGAGGATCGCCTCGACGGCGGCAACGACATCGACTACCTCGACGGCGGCGAAGATGGCGACACCTGCGCCCGCGGCGACTCGACTGCGCGATGCGAAACCTGAACACCGGCCCGTGTGGGCCGAACAGCGGCGCGGTGCGGGTTGGGCTGTTGGTTGTGCTGGTGGCCGTCGCGGCGGGCTGCGGTGCGACCAGCGACCAGAACGGAATTGGGGCGGCGCCGGATCCGCCGCGCCTCGCCGACGGCGTCACGGGTGCGACCAGCGACCAGAACGGGATTGGGGCGGCGCCGGATCCGCCGCGCCTCGCCGACGGCGCCGTGGGTGCGACGAGCGACGAGAGCGGCGGGATTGGGGGGCGGTTCAGGTCGGTGTCTGCGGGTTATGACCATTCGTGTGGTGTGCGTGTCGATGGCACGGTTGGGTGTTGGGGCAGGAATCAATCCGGCCAGATCGACGCGCCCGACGGTGAGTTCGGCGCGGTGTCGGCCGGGTATCGCCATTCGTGTGGTGTGCGCGTCGACGGCACGGTGGCGTGTTGGGGGGATAACGAGCACGGTCAGGCGGACTCGCCGCTGGGTGAGTTCGCCGCGGTGTCGGTGGGGGGTTCGCATTCGTGTGGGTTGCGCGCAAACGACACGGTGGTGTGTTGGGGAGCGAACGATGACGGTGAGACGGGTCCTCCGGTGGGTCTGTTCAGCGCGGTGTCCGCGGGGGGTTCGCATTCGTGTGGTGTGCGCGTCGACGGGGTGGTTGCGTGTTGGGGCGACAACAGGTGGGGCCAGGCGGACCCGCCGGAGGGAGAGTTCAGCGCGGTCTCGGCTGGGATAAGCCATTCGTGTGGTGTGCGCGTGGGCGGCGCGGTGGCGTGTTGGGGAGAGAACTCGGGTCTGAAGGCCGCCTCGCTTGCGGGCGTATTCGTGGCGGTGTCCGCGGGTGGTAGGCATTCGTGCGGGGTGCGCGTCGGCGGTGAGGTTGTGTGTTGGGGCAGCGGTAGCTACGCGCCGCTCGATGCGGCGGCGGATGTGTTCACCGACGTGTCCGCGGGAGGTGCGCATTCGTGTGGGATGCGCGTGGGCGGTGAGGTTGCGTGTTGGGGAGACAACGAGTACGGCCAGACCGGCGCGCCGGACGGTGCGTTCAGCGAAGCCTTGCCCGACTCGGACAGCGGTCCGACCGGCGAGCAGGCCGACGGGCCAGAGGGCCGGTTCAGTGCCGTGTCTGTGAACTATGGCCATTCGTGTGGGTTGCGCGTCGAGGGCACGGTGGTGTGTTGGGGGAACAACGAGCGCGGGCAGATCGACGCGCCGGCGGGTTCGTTCGTGGCGGTGTCCGCGGGAGGTGCGCATTCGTGCGGGGTGCGCGTCGAGGGCGCGGTGGTGTGTTGGGGCAGTAACGAGTGGGGGCAGATCGACGCGCCGGCGGGTTTGTTCAGCGCGGTGTCGGCTGGGGTTAGCCATTCGTGTGGGTTGCGCGTCGAGGGCACGGTGGTGTGTTGGGGCTACAACGAGCGCGGGCAGATCGACGCGCCGACGGGTTCGTTCGTGGCGGTGTCCGCGGGAGGTGCGCATTCGTGCGGGGTGCGCGTGGGCGGTGAGGTGACGTGCTGGGGGGACAACAGCAACGGCCACGCTGACGCGCCGGACGGTGCGTTCAGCGCGGTGTCCGCCGGCGCGGCTTATTCATGTGGGCTACGTACTGATGCCACGGTGGCATGTTGGGGCAGCGAGGAGTTCGGCGACGTCGTGGACATCGACGCGCCGGAGGGTGCGTTCGGATCGGTGTCGGCCGGCTTTGTCTATTCGTGTGGGTTGAGACCCGACGCCTCGGTGGCGTGTTGGGGGTACAACGAGTACGGGCAGGCCGACGCGCCGCTAGGTGGCTTTCTCGAGGTGTCAGCGGGCCTCGCCTATTCGTGTGGCGTGCGGGTGGGCGGTGCGGTGGTGTGTTGGGGGAGCTACGACGACGGGGAACCCGGCGAATCGTTCGATCTGTTCGGGTGAGGTACCCACAGGTGTCGCGGATTCGTGCGGGATGGGTGTCGATGGCGAGGCGGCGTAGGGTTCCACGACGCCGAGACGATTTGGTTCTTGACCCGGGACAGACTGCGGCGATCGCGTCGTCGCAGTCTGTTCGCCGAGGCGGCGCCGGCCCGCTCCTCTCCAGGCATCGGCGACATCGGCGTCCAGCTGTGACAAACGGGGACATGTGAGCTTCCCCCTGTCGGGTTGGCGCCTCGATTAGGGGCTCTACGCGGTTGATGGGGCAGGTGCTGTGATCTGAGGGTCCGCTCAAATCCGATGAGCCACCAACGTCACATCGCTCTCGCTGGGGTTCAACGATTTGTCGGGGAGCGTGCCCCCCGAACTCGGGAATCTCACCAACCTCACACTGCTCTCGCTGGACAGCAACGATTTCTCGGGTTGTGTTCCTGCCGTGTTGGAACCCGTCGCGGATATACGATTCGACGACTACTTGTCGTATTGCGGGCCGGTCGAACTGCTGGCCGCGGCGCTCGCCACCAACAACACCGTCGAGTTGATCTACGACACGGACCTCGACGAGACGTCGATCCCCGCGGTGAGCGCGTTCGCAGTGGCCGCCGCCGGCGCGCCCCAGACGATCAGCGGCGTAACCGTGACAGGCCGGGCGGTAACGCTGACACTCGCCTCTCCGATCGGCTCCACCCAGAACGTCACCGTCACCTACACCGAACCCACAGACACCGAGGACAGCGCGGGTCTGGGAGTTGGACCCCGCAAAACACCTGATTGGGGTGCCCGGCTGGATTCCCATCGAATTGATGGTCGCCGACTTGGAGTTGATCGACCCGCCGGCAGGGCCGTTCATCGCCATCGAGGCGGGCAAGCACCGCGTCTGCGGCCTGCGCCCCGACGGCGAAATCGCCTGCTGGGGCATCCAATACGAGGACAGCACCCCACCGCCAGGTCCCTTCGCCACCAGCCCGATAACCGCCGATAGTAAAGCCGGGTAACGCTCCGGACGATGTCCCCTGCCCGGTGCGGTCACGTGGTCGGATCGCCAACTGTGCATGCCGGCGACGTTGATGCTCTGGGCTGAGGGGATTGCGGCCAAGGCATTGCGGAGCCCTGAATCGCACTGGGTTCGGTGGAGACTCAGGTGTGCCCCGGGTTTCGCGCGGTCAGCCTGCTTGAGTCGCTCGGCAGATATCGCGGTAGTGGCCGTGGGGGCTGAGTTCACCGCAGGCGATCCAGTCGCCGTCGTATTCGCCGTCGGCGAACCCGTCCTCGTCGGGGCAACGGGTCCCCGAAGCGGACGAGTCGCAGTTGAACCAGACGTGCTCGGTCTCGTCGTCGCACACCGACTGGCGGGCCGCTGAGCCGCCCCGGACGGAGGGATCGTGTCTGGGATGGCCGGGGGTGGCGGTGCTGACGCAGTTGCGGCTCTCCGCGTAGTACCACTTCCCGTCGGGCGCATACATCCGGTAGGACAGGGACGAGATGACTTCGCCGGCGCTGGTGCCGGGGGTGTAGCCCCCGATGGCGCGCCTCCCGTCGGGATATTCGCAGTAGCCGCCCTCTGAGCGGGCGAGGCCGGCGGGGACGGCCACACCGTCGACGAGTACGTGCCAGCGGTCATGGGTGTGCGCGTCGAGCCCGCCGCGGTGATAGTGCCTGACACCCTCGCGGTAGGGGTGGTCGTGCATCCCGTCGTTGCAGTCGTCCGGCTCGTCGGACTCCGACGGCTCGGCCGGCGGCTCGGGCAGCGGACCCCGCGGCAAGGGCTGCTCGAGCGGCTGCGTCTCGGCGGGATATCCGGCGGCGGCTTCTGCCGCCCACCAGCGAGCCTCCGCCGAGGCGAAGCCGCGGCGCATCCAGACCTGGGTCTGTGCGTTGGCGGACAACTCCAGGATCTTGCGGGGTCGGTCGTGGCTGCGAACCTCGGGGGCGAAGCGGGCAATCAGCGCGTCGGCGCATCCCGGGCCCGACACAAGGGGAGCATGATGTGCCGGGCCGGCGGCCTCCAGCAACGCCATGTGCGTCACGAGCCGGCCCGTGGACTCCGCCACGTTGAGGCGTTCAACCATCCGGTCGCACCACAACAGGGAGTAGCCCGTACCCGGGGCAGTACCGAAATCACGAAGGTGCATCCACTCGTGGACGACGGTGCTTACGGTCCACATCCACCCCTCCACTCCGCGCGCCGATGCGAAGTTGATGCCGTAGCGCGGAGCGCAGGCGCCGTAGCCGAGGCAGACGTCGGGGTCGGCGGAGATGGTGCGGACCCTGGCCAACGTTGGGGGATCGTCCCCCGCCAGCCTGGCCAACGTGGCCGCGATGACCTCGCGCGCAGAACCGGAGAGCCGGTGCAGTTGGTCGCTGGGCTTCGGCGCATAGTTGGGCAGTATCGCCGCCAGGCGGGCCTGCATTTCGGCGACGGTGATCCCCTCGGGCGAAGGCTCCAGGTCCAGGAGATGGCTCCACCACACCGGACAGCCCGCTTCGGGAGCGGCGTGCGGGTCGTACCGCGGATATCTGTAGCAGTGCGACGGCAGCGACCAACTGAACTCCACGGCCAAGGGCACGAGACCGAGGGCGCGCGCCAGCAGGGTCGCCAGTTCCCCTCGCGCCACCTCGTCGCCGGGGCAGAAGCGCAGCGGCGCCGCCTCGCAACCGGCGGCGATCCGGGCGGCCGCCAGCGCGTCGATGTCAGCCTCGTGGGGGTTGCCCGCAATATCGGAGTACCCAGCAGGGGGGGCTGCGTCGAGGTCGAAGGCGCGCACCAGCAACGTCGCCACCTCGCCTCGTGTCACCGCAGCGTCGGGGCAGTAACGCAGCGGATCCGCCTCACAGCCGGTGGCCACCTCCAACTCTGCGAGGCGTTCGACGAAACGAGCCCACCACTCCCCGGTGTCCACGTCGGCGAATCGGGAGGCGCTCACGGCGCCAGGGTCGTCTCCGAGGGCGCGTGCGAGCCACACTGCCAGAGTCGAGCGCGAAACCGGCTGGTCCGGGCAGAACCTGCCGTCGCCGCAGAGGGTGCCGTCGAACAGCCCCGCCGCAAAGAGCACATCGATCGCCGGCTCGTGGACCCCGCCCGTGTCATCCGGCTCATCCGCGAAGGCGTCCATGGGGAGCGCGGCCGTCGCCGGCGCGCCGGTGTCCTGACCCGCCACCGGCGCCGCCGCTGCCACGCTCGCGACGATCACCACGACCACCAGACCACCCAAGCGGCGCACCACGCGTTTCCCCTCCCAGCCGACCGCTACGCGGACACTAACGCGTGTGATCAGCGCCGCCCGGAGGCCGCACCGGCGCAGGTGCTCAGGATCTGCGCAGCCGCTTCGACGCTCCGTAGGCGCACCGGGTCGCCGTCGAGAACGCCCACGACGGACCGAATAGCTGCCGGCGGCCCGGGAGGAACTCTTCGACCTCGAGATCCTCGAGAGCCGCCAGCGTCCGGTCCAGGCCGAGCCCCAGGAGGCGGACGCTGCGCTCGTTGGAGATGTCGAGACCCCCGGTGCTGACGACGACGACGAGCATCCGGACGAACATGTTCTGGCGGTAGAGCCGCCAGCAGTCCTCGAGACCGATCCCTTCGGCGCCCCCCTGGCGGAGGGACTCGTGGTACTCCGCAACGGCGTCCCGCTCGATGCTCCGCCGCAGTTCGACGGGCAGGCTGCCGCCGAGGAAGTAGGCCACATCGCCGAGGGCGTTGTTGCCGCCGCAGACCTGCCAGTCGATCACGGCCAGTTCGTCGGGCCCGAGACCGAAGAACATGTTGTCCAACCGGTAGTCGCCGTGGCCGAAGGCCCGCGGGCCCCTCGCCAGGTCGCCGATGTAGTCCGCCACCTTCCAACCGAGGGTCTCGGCGATGCGGCGCATGTCTCCGGATAAGTGGTCGTCGAACACCTCGAAGGTCCGCCGCAACGACGCCTGGTAGATCAGCTGCAGGGGTGCCCGCCACTTCGGATCCAGCGAGTCGAAGATGTCGATGTACGGAGAGGTGTGGGTCTTGTTCCACGAGTGGGCGTGAAACCTGGCGATCGCCCGCATGACCCTCATCGCCTGGTCCGCGTCGGCACCGTCGATCTCGTCGACCCGCGCCATGCCGCCGAGGTCCTCGAGCACGAGCACGAGCCGGTTGCTGCGGCGCTCGTAGTCGCCGAAGTACAGCATCGGTGACCTGATCGGGGCCGAGTGCGACAGGAGCCGGTAGAAGGCGCATTCCCGCCGGTACAGCCGCACCCGCCTGGCCAGCTTGTCAGTCTCCCGGTGCGACGAGTGCAACTTCACGACCATGGTCGCCGGAGCGCCCGGGCGCTCCTCGGCGTAGCTCAGGTGGCAGCGAACCGATTCACCGACGTGCCCGATACCCACACCGACCTGCTCAGTGGCGATGCTCTCGACCGCCGGGACGTCGACGACGCCCCCTGCCGCCAGCGCCTGCTGGATCCAGCCGGGCGTGATCTCGGCGCTGCTGTTGGGAATCGCCGGTCCGGAATCCATGCTCGTCCCCCTCGACCGCGCGGCGGCGAGGCGCGCCCGCCGGTCCCGCTACTCGGCGGCGAACTCTTCGACCGAGACGGCCTCGCCGCGTTCGACCGACGCCACGGCGGCCTCGAGAACGGCGATCACCGCCAGGCCCACCTCGCCGTCGGTCTCGGGGACGGTCGTGCCCCTGACGGCTCCCGCGAACTCGGCGAGTTGCTCGGCAAGGGCGTCGACCTCCTCCAGCGGCACCTCGGCGCGATCCATCTCGCCCCGTTGCTGGGTCGCCAGCCGGGTCCCCTCGTCCTGACTGAAGGCCGCCGCCTTCGAGCCCAGGATGCTGAGTTCCTCGACGTACGGGTTGAAGTGGGACGTCACGAGGTTCCCGACGGCTCCGGAGGTGAACTCGAATTGCAGCCCTGTGGCGTGGTCGAGGGGTTCGCCCTCCAGCACGCCGTTACTGAAGGCACTGACCCGCCCGATGGGGCCCACGAGGTAGTGGAAGGTGTCGATCATGTGGACGCCGAGCCCGGTCATTCCCCCCAGCGGGCTCTCGTGCCGCGATGCCCGCCAGTTCGCCGGGAAACCGCGCCCCACGGCAAAGACCGACGTGGCCAGCAGAGGGGTGCCGATCGCCCCCTCGTCGATCAGTGCCCGGATGCGACGCACCGCAGCCTGCCGGCGTCGCTGGTGGCCGACCATCAGCACAGTGCCGGCCTCGGCCGCCGCGCGAACCGCACTCCGACCATCCTCGGTGCTCAACGTGAACGGCTTGTCGACCAGCACGTGCTTGCCGGCGGCCGCCACCTCGCGGATCTGGGCGCCGTGGACGCTGTGCGGTGTCGCCAGGATGACGCCCTCCACGTCGTCGGCGGTGATCAGGTCTCTGAACGACGTCGCCGCACGGCAGCCGCGCTCGGCGGCGAAGCCGAGCCGCGCCGACTCGGTGCGGGCATAGCACGCCACCACCTCGGCTGCGCCGCTGCGGGCCGCGGCGCCGGAGAGTTCGCCGCCCCACCAGCCGAGCCCCACGACTCCCAGACGCACGGGCCCCTTCGCAGTGGTCATAGCAGCAGCCTTTCCTCGTACTCGACGCGGGACAGCACGACGGGTTCGTCGTCGGTCACCAACACCATGTCCTCGATCCGTACCCCTCCGCCACCGGGCACATCGGGCACCCACACCAGGGGCTCCACCGCGAACACCATGCCGGGACGGAACTCGGTGTCGGTGGCGCCCGGCATGTTCTCGCCGATGTAGGGGGGTTCGTTGGCCCCCACGCCGATGCCATGGCCGATGAAGAGGCTGAACAGGTGCTCAGCCAGCCCGCACTCGCCGATCACCTCCACGATGGCCTCGGAGGTCTCCGCGGTGGTGCACCCGGGGCGCATCGTGTCGATCCCCGCCATCAGCCCCCGGTAGACGGCGGTGTAGATCTCCTTCTGGCGGCGGTTGGGGCGTCCGATGATCGTGGTGCGGCCGATGTCGGCGAAGTAGCCGTTCCACATGGCGCCGATGTCGATGAAGCACAGGTCGCTGTTGCGCATCAGCTTGTCGGTGGCGAGGCGGTGCGGGGGCGACATGTGCTCGCCGGAGGCCACGAACGGCGTGATGACGTGCGCCATCTCCCCGCCGAGGTGGAACAGCGTCTGCATGGCGTCGCCGGCCACCTCCAACTCGCGCCGCCCGGCGCGGGTCTCGTCCAGGGCTCGCTGCGTCACGGCGTCGCCGATGGCGCAGGCCTCGGCGATGATGGCGATCTCGGTGTCGGTCTTGATCAGCCGGGCCTGCTGCATGACGGTGTCACCGTCGACGAGTTCCAGGTCCGGGAGGTGCCGGCGCATGGCGTCGATGAACGACACGTTGCCGGCGTCCACCCCCAAGCGCCCGCTGTCGAGGCCCCGCTCGGACAGGATCGGCCGCAGGATGGCGGCCACGAAGCCGTCCACCAGTTCGGCCTGCTCCATGATGGGGATGGAGTGCGCCTCGGCGATCCACGGCATGTTTGCCCTGGCCTTGTCGATCTCGCCGCCCGAGCAGAGCAGCACCGGTTCATCGGTGGGCAGCAGCAGGGCGCCGTTCAGCGCCATCGTCTTGCCGGCGATGAGCTGCGCCCGCAGCGAGGTGAGGTAGCGGACGTTCTCGTCCTTCCAGACCATCAGGGCGTCGAGGCCGGCGGCGCTCAACTCCCGCTGGGCGGCTGCCACCCTCTCCCGCCGCAGCCGCGGCATGTCGTAGCGCTCCTCCCAGTCGACCGCGAACGGCCCCCTGGCATAGCCCGAGGCCGGTCCGAGACGCTGGGTCATCGCCGAGCCGGGCCCGGTGGTCGGTTCGGGGACACCGGGACTCGCCTGCGGCGCCGCCGTTAGCCCGCCACCTCGGCGAAGTGCGACTCCTCCATCATGGCCTGCAGCTTGAACAGCCCGAACGCCGGCGGGTCCGGCAGCGGGACCACCACGGGGCACGCCTCCAGTCGGGCGTGGGTGGTGGGGCTGCCGCGCAGGATCTGGGCGTCCCACTCGGGCCAATCCGACGGCTGGCTGCGGGCCATGATCGGCCAGGCGTCGGCCGCGGTGTAGCCGTGCAGCAGGAGTCGCCGCTGCTGGGTCGTGTGGTTCTGGCCCGAGCCGTGCAGCAGCCGGACGTGATGCAGCGAGATGTCCCCGGGCTGGAGCTCCACCGGCACCACGTCGGCGGGGTCGAACTCGCCGGGCCGCACGCCCCCGACGAATCGGCCGTTCTGGCTGTGGTCGTAGGCGCGGCCGGTGTGGGTGCCCGGCACCACCAGCATGCAGCCGCTGGCATCGGTGCACGGATCGATGGCGATGCCGACCTCGAGGACCGAGTCGTTGGTGTGCGGGTAGTAGCCCCAGTCGGTGTGCCACTCGCCGATGCCCCCGCCGCCGGGCTGCTTGGCGTTCAGCTTGGAGTGCATCCAGCGGATGTCACCCCCGATGAGGTCCTCCACGATGTCCAGCAGCCCGGGATGCGCCAGCGCCTTGGCGAACGCCTCGTGGTTGGTGTGCGGGCTCTTGATGCGGCGGATGAGCGGCGGCCCGTCCGCCAGGTGCGGGGCGTCGTCGAGCTCGATGACGTCGGAATCCCCGGTCAGTTCGAGGGCCTGGCGGGCGAAGAAGTCGCACGTGTCGCGCAGTTCGGCCATCTCGGCGGCGCTCAGTGCACCCTGCACGATCACGTAGCCGTCGCGCTCGTAGGAGTCGATCTGGGTTTGGGTCAAAGCCATGGTTCCTCCCGGTGCTGTCCTCCCCACGATAGGCGGCGGACCGCCGCCCCGGCCACGGACCGGGGCGCCCGCCGGAGCCGGTCCACCGGGCCCATCCACCGTCACCCGGCCGGCTCAGGGCCGGATCGCCATGATCACCCCCGACTCCAGCGTCACGGTGGCCTCCGCTGAGGTGAATTCGTTGCTGACGCCCCGGCTGGAGCCCGCGTCCAGCGTCTCGCCCGCAAGCGCCCAGCGCAGGCCCGTGGTACGCACGCCGGTGGCGGGCCCGCCGTGGGCCAGCAGCGTCACGACCTGCCCCACCGCCCCGCCGATGGTCCGGCTCCGGCGCACCACCCAGAGCCGGGCCGGGCCCATGAGGGCGTCGACCTGCGCCCCGGCGGTGTCCTCGCTTGCCAGCACGGCCACGTTGCCCAGGAAGTGGTCCAGCCGCCCGCCGCCGCCGCCCACCACGCTGATGCTCGTCGCGCCCCGGTGGCGGGCCTCGGAGAGGGCCAGAGCCAGGTCGGTGGCGTCCTTGTCGGTGGGGAAGCGGCGCTGTTCGGCGGCCGCGGCCAACCCCGCCGGCGTCACCGAGTCGAAGTCCCCCACGATCACGTCGGGGGCCAGTCCCAGGCCGAGAGCCACATCCGCGCCCGAGTCGGCCGCGACGACGAGTTGCGGCGGCGCCAACTCCCCGAGCAGTGCCGGATCGGGCGGCTCACCGCCGGTGACGACCCAGGCGTGCAGGCTCATCTCACCGGTAGCAGGTCGCAATAGCGCACGGGACGGCCGTGGTGCACACTGTACTGTCCACCGTCTCGGCGACCCGAGCCAAATCGACGGGATCAGCGGAGAGATCGGGGAGGGAATGAAGGCCGTACAGGTGACCGCTCCCGGCCGGCTGGCGTATGCCGACGTGCCCGAGCCGGCAGGTCCGGGGCCCGAGGCCGAAGCTCTGATCGGCGTCGAGACCGTGGGGATCTGCGGCACCGACGTGAAGATCCTCTCCGGGGGAATCCCGGTGAGCTACCCGCGGGTCATGGGCCACGAGATGGTCGGCGAGGTGATCGACGGCGGGGCCACCGGCGTGGCCGCCGGCCAGCGGGTCATGATCGACCCGGCAATCTCCTGCGGCGCCTGCGCGCTCTGCCGGGCGGGCCGCACGAACCTGTGCCTGCACGGCGGGCTGCTGGGGCGCGATGCCGACGGGGTCTTCGCCGAGCTCGTGACCGCCCCGGCGAACCGGCTGCTGGCGGTGCCGGCGCATCTGGGGCCTGCGGTGGCGGCGATGGTGCAGGTGACCGGCACCTGCATCCACGCCCAGCGCGCCGCGCCGATCTTTCCCGGCGACACCGCCGTCGTCATCGGGCTGGGAGTGAGCGGCCTCATCTTCACCCAGCTGCTGCGTGCCTCCGGCGCCGAGGTCATCGGCGTGACCCGCTCGGCGTTCAAGCGCGAGCTGGCCGCCGCCATGGGAGCGGTGGCAACGGCAACTCCCGAGGACGCCGCCGCGGTGATCGCGGAGGTGACCGGCGGCCAAGGCGTGGACCTGGCGGTCGAGGCCGTTGGGACCGAGGCCACGGTGGCGCTGGCCATCGAATCGGCGCGCATCGGCGGCGAAGTGCTGGTGTTCGGCACGGTGACCGGCGGCGGCAGCAACGGCCTCCCCTACTACCAGCTCTACTTCAAGGAGCTGACTGTCCGGAACCCCCGGGCCGCCATCGCCGACGACTACGCCCGCGCCATCGAACTGGCGGCGGACGGCGTGCTGGACCTCGAGCCGATCATCACCGACCGCGTCGGCATGTCCGAAGCCTCACGGGCCTTCGAGCGCGTCCGGAGCGCCGATTCGCTGAAGGTGCTGATGCCGGTCGGCTGAGGCCGGCGACGCGGCAACGACCGGGGACCAGTGGACGTACCGACCATCCGGATCGATCGCGAAGGCAGCGGGCCGCCGCTGGTGCTGGTCCACTCGCTGCTGACCGACGCCCGGGCGTTCGACACGGTGGCGCCGCGACTCGCCGAGCACTTCGAGTTGCACCGGGTCTGGCTGCCGGGGTTCGGGGAGTCCGAGCCGCTCACCGACCCCGCCCCCACGCTGTTCGACATCGCCGGGACGGTGGCCGGGGCACTGCAGACTGGCGGCATCACCGGCCCCCAGACCGCCGTGCTGGGCAACGGCTTCGGCAGCTTCGTGTGCGTGGCCCTCGCCGCCGCCCACGGCGACCTGTTCGGCCCCCTGGTCGTGGCCAACGGCGGGGCCGCGTTCTCCGAGCAGCGGCGCGCCGCCTTCACGACCATGAGCGACCTGGTGGACGGCTCGGGCATGGAGGCGGTGGTGGAGGTGGCCGTGCGTCGCATCTTCACCGAGGAATACCTCGAGGCGCATCCCACCGCCATCGAGGAGCGGCGCGCCGTGCTGTTGGAGATCGATCCGGGCTCGTTCGCCGCCTCCTGCCGAGCGCTGCGCGACATGGATCTGCGCCCGCACCTTGCAGCCATCGCCAAGGCGACCCTCATCATCGCCGGCGGCGCCGACGCCACCACGCCCCCGGAGATGGGCGCCGAACTCGCCGCCGGCGTGGCGGGCGCGGAGTTCGCGGTGATAGATGACTGCGGCCATTGCCCGCCCCTGGAGCGCCCCGAGGCGTTCTGCGATGCCGTGGAGGGCTTTCTGGCCAGGACGGCTTCCTGAACAGGACACTGCGGGCCTGGGAAACCTGGTGGACCGTACTGGACTTGAACCAGTGACCTCTCGCGTGTGAAGCGAGCGCTCTACCAGTCTGAGCTAACGGTCCGAGGGAAGCAGGATTCTAGGCCGTGCCCCACCCCGGGGCACCCCGGAGCCGACCCGAGTGCAGCTCAGCGGTAGTGGTGGGCGACGTTGTCGGGGTAGCTGCGGCTGAAGTAGTTCCAGAGTTGCTCGCCGTAGGTGCCCGGCCGGTAGTCGCTGGCCATGTCGCCGACGCCCGCCTCGGTCTCCTCCTTGCGGGCCATGAAGCCGGCGTTGGCGTGGTGGGGGCTCGCCGCCACCGCCGCGGTGAAGTGCTCGCCGAGCGGCAGCGGGTCCAGTGGCGCCTCCAGGGACGGTCCGTAGAAGTGGGCGGTGGAATACCGCTCCTCCACCGAGATAACGCGGTGCGGGGTGGCCACGAGGTAGTTGCCGGTCATGGCCTGCAGGCTCTCGCCGAGGTTCACCACGAACGATCCCGGCACCCGCGGCACGTCGATCCAGTCGCCGGCGGGGTTCTGCACCTGCAGACCGGGTACCGATCCCTGCGAAAGGATGGTCAGGAAACCGGTGTCGTGGTGGGCGTTCACCCCGGCCGAACCCGCCGGCGTGGCCGGGTAGTGGATGAACTTGGTGAGCGACATGGGCCGGGTGCCAATGAAGCGCTCGAGATGCTCGGCGGACAGCCCGAGACCCTGCCACAACGCCGCGAGCAGGCGGCCGGCCAGGGTGCCCAGCTGCCGGGACCACTCATCGCTGAGCGACTCGTGCCCGGCGAGGATTTCATCGGGGAGCCACTGGTTGGGGCCGAGAAGGCGCAGGTACTCCGGCTCGGCGTCGCGGGTCAGCGCCGGCCACTCGGTCCAGCAGTCGATCTGCTCGCGTATGTCGGGACGGTTGTTGGTGTACTCGGTGCCGACCGGCTCCCAGCCCCGGAAGTGCCGCGACGTGCGCTTGTCGATCAGCTGCTTGCGGTCGGTGGGAAGGCTGAAGAAGCGCCGCATCATGTCGTAGACGGCACCGTGCAGATCGTCGGCGATCCCGTGGTTGACGACGAGGATGAACCCAACCTCGTGACAGGCGATCGTGAGTTCCTCTGTGAGCCTGCCCGGTGGCGGGGCTCCATCGGCGAGGGACGCCACGTCGATGACCGGGATGGCGGCGAACGCCGGCACATTCATGGCCCGATTCTAGGGAGGCGCCGGGGTGCAATCCCCTGCGGAGTCCGGTGGCACGAGACTCCGAACGACTCGGACCATCCGGCGATAGCCGGAATCTAAAACACTTACATATTCACAGAATGTTATCAACTTGTTGAATCCTGCTTCCGGGCAGGCTGGGAGCGGCAAGGTCGCCGGCTTGCCCCGACCACCGGTTGGCGGATCCTCTCAAGGGGATGCAGCGCCTCGATCCGTCAGGCCGGATCGGCTTGCTCGGGATGGCCCATGAGCGCGATCGCGAGGCGTTCCAGACCGGCCACACGGCTGGCCTTGACGAGCACCGCGTCCCCGCGACCCAGTGGCCCGAGCGCGACCTCAGCGGCGTTGCCGTCGGGGACCGCCGCGGCGCCGTAGCCGGCCTCAGCCACGGCCAGCACCTCGATACCCAGTCCGGCTGCCAGATCGGCGACGGCGGCGTGCTCGGCGGCGTGGCGGTCGCCCAGTTCGGCCATGACACCCAGCACCGCCACGCGCCGGCGCGCAGGCACCGCTGCCAGGGAGTGAAGCGCCGCGGCCACCGACGCGGGATTGGCGTTGTAGGCATCGTTGATGATCAGCGCACCGGCGGGGCTGGTGGCGACCGCCATCCGCCACGGCGACAGCTCGGCGCGGCCCAGACCGTGCGCCACACCCTCGATGCTGACACCCAGGACCAGAGCCGCGGTCGCCGCCCCCAGAGCGTTGTGGGCATTGTGGAGTCCGGCTGCCCGCAGCCGCACCGGTGCCCGGCCCCACGGCGTCACCATCACGAAGGAGGGCCGCAACGCGCCGTCGAGGGTCACCTCGCCGGCCCTCACGTCGCCGGCCCCGAACCCGTAGCCGACCACCCGCGCCTCGCTGCGGGACGCCATGGCAGCCACCCGGTGGTCATCGGCGTTGAGCACCGCCGTCCCGGTCGCCGGAAGAGCCGCCACGAGGTCGGACTTCTCGCGGGCCACCGCCTCGAGCGTGCCAAGGGCCTCGGTGTGGGCGGCGCTCACGGCGGTCACCACGGCCACGTCGGGGCGGGCGAGGGTCGCCAGGTCGGCGATCTCGCCGGGCGCGTTGGTGCCGATCTCGGCGATCAGCGCCCGCTCGGCACCCGTTGCGCCCAGCAGCGTGAGCGGCACGCCGATGCTGTTGTTGAATGAGGCCGGGCTGGCATGCACCGGCCCGGCGACGCCAAGCGCCGCGGCCAGCAGATCCTTCGTGGAGGTCTTGCCGACCGAGCCGGTGATCCCCACCACCGGGGCGCCGAAGCGGGCCCGCGCCGCGGTGCCGAGTTGCCGCAGCGCCACCTCGGTGTCCGCCACCGCCACCAGCGGCACGGCGACGTCCGGCAGACTGTCGAGGCGGTCGCGCCGCGCCAGGCACGCTGCCGCGCCCGTCGCTGCGGCGTGGCCGACGAAGTCGTGGCCGTCGCGGTCGGCGACGAGGGGAACGAACAACTCCCCCGCCGCAAGCCTCCGGGAATCCACCGATACGCCGTCGATCCCGACATCGGCGCCGATCAGCTCGCCATCGACGAGGCCGGCCACCTCCGAGAGAGCGAATCTCATAGTCGACGTCCAGAGAGTCGGCGGGAGTACGCCGCCGCAAGTCGCCGGATGCGGGAATCGCCGGACGGGGTTGGCCGGCAGAGGCCGCCCCCCGGGAGGGCGATCGCATCCGGCCGCTCATCCCGCCGGCCCCATCGGTATGCCGCAGTTCGACCCGACACCGGATCGAACGTACACCCCCGCTGGGATCGACTCGTGATCGCGGGCTCCTGTCGGATCTCGGCGAGCAACGCCCGGAGCGACTTCGGAGATGCATCGAGCCGATCGGCACCACCGGTAGCGTGGCGCACGTGACCGAGCGCATCCGGCTCGTCGTCCTGTACGGCGGCCGGTCGGCCGAACACGAGGTCTCCCGGGTGTCGGGCCGCTACGTGGCCACCTGCGCCCGCGCCGCGGGCCTGAACGTGGACCTGGTGGGCATCACCCGCGACGGTCGCTGGGTGCGCCCGCCGGCGGCACTGGAGGGTCTCGACGGCACCGGTGGCCCCCTGCCGGCGCTCGGCGACGACCTCCCTGCGGTGCCCGTCGACGGGGCGCTGCAACCGCCGTCCGATGGGGCGCTGGTGGTCTTCCCGGTGCTGCACGGCCCGTTCGGCGAGGACGGCACCGTGCAGGGCCTCTGCGAGATGGCCGGCGTGCCGTACGTGGGGCCGGGGGTGCTGTCGAGCGCGGTGTGCATGGACAAGCCGGTCTCCAAGAGCCTGCTGGCAGCCGCGGGGTTGCCGGTCGCCCGCCACGTCGAGCTGCGCAGCGGCGAGGTGACCGCCGAGACGCCGGCCGCGCTGCTGGGGGAGCTGGGCAGCCCGGTGTTCGTGAAGCCGGCCAACCTGGGCTCCTCGATCGGCGTCTCCAAGGCCGCCGGCGCCGTCGAGGTGGGCGAGGCGCTGGCGCTGGCCGCCGGCTACGACGACCGCCTGATCATCGAGGAGTTCGTGCCGGGCCGGGAGATCGAGGTGGCGGTCCTGGGCAACGAGGAGTTCCGGGCCTCGCTGCCGGGCGAGATCGTGCCCGGCGGCGACTTCTACGACTACGCCGACAAGTACCTGAACGATGAAGCCGAGCTGCACGCTCCCGCCGACCTCCCCGCGGGGATCGTGGACGACTCGCGGCGACTCGCCACCGTTGCCGCCCGGGCGCTGTACGTGGAGGGCCTCGCCAGGGTGGACTTCCTCTACGACGGGGCGGCGCCACCCGAGCGGCGCCTCGTCGTCAGCGAGATCAACACCATGCCCGGCTTCACCCCCATCTCCATGTACCCCCGCCTCTGGGAGGTCTCAGGCCTCGACGGCCCCGCCCTCATCGCCGAGCTGGTCAGCCTGGCCCTCGACCGCCACAACCGCCGCTCCGCCCACACAGACACCGAACGCTGAACCCGCTTCATCGACGCCGCCACCGGATGACGCCGCGTTCGGCAGATCGCGCGGCCGAGATTCGTCAATCCATCCAGTTAATCCTCGTCAATTCGCATAATAATCTCTCGTCAAATCGCCTAATTCCGCTGCGCTGACGTAGGCTCCCCGGCGTGGCCGACCTGTATCCGAGAATCGTCGAGAGGCTGCTTGCCGAGGAACTGCTACCCAACTTCCCGGCGATCTTCCTGGTCGGACCCCGCGGCACCGGCAAGTCAACCACCGCGGGCCGGCTCGGAGACACGGTGATCGACCTGTCGAAGCCAGGCCCCAGGCAGGCGGCGCAGGACGACCCGGACGGGGTGCTCGCCGCGACGTCGGGGACAGTCGTCATCGACGAGTGGCAGGAGGCGCCGGAGATCCTGACGGCGGTGAAGCGCGCGGTCGACGCCGACGGGGCACGCACGTCGGGGCGCTTCATCGTTACTGGATCGGCTCGCGCGGCTCTCGGCGGTCAGACCTGGCCCGGCACAGGCCGGCTGATTCGGGTCCGGATGTACGGCCTCACCCAGTCCGAACTGGTACACGACAATGCCTACAACCCCGTCGACACCTGGTTCGCCAACGGGGCGCCCACCTTCGCCGCCTCGCAAGTGAGCCGCTCCGGCTACATCGACCGGATTGTGGCGGGCCGCTTCCCCGCGGCGCTGCGGCACTCGGGTCGGAACCTGTCCCGCTGGTTCGACGCCTACGCCGAGCAACTCACCGAACGCGACGCCGCACAGATCACCGGCTCCCACCCGAGAGCACGATTGCTGCGCGGCGTACTGCGCTCGTGCGCGGCCCGCACGGGCCGGGAACTCAACAAGGAAGCGGTGGCGCGAGACGCCGACGTGTCCCGCTCGACGGCCGACAGCCACGTGAGGTTGCTGGAGGATCTCTCGATCGTCGTACTTGTCCCTGCATGGCACAGCAACCGCGTCCGCCGGCTCACGCGCTCGCCGCGGATCCACCTGACCGACCCCGGTCTCGCCACCCACCTGCTGAACACCGACTCCGAGACCCTGACCCGCGACGGCACGCTGGCCGGCCAACTCTTCGAGACCTTCGTCTGCACCGAACTGCTGGCCCACGTCGAGACCGCCTCCGCCGCAACCGGCCTGTTCCACTACCGCAACCGTGACGGACGTGAGATTGATTTCCTGCTCGAACGCCGCGGCCGTGTCGTCGGCCTCGAGGTCAAGTCGGCCATAAGCGTCGGCCGGGATGACGCTCGGCACCTCCTCTGGCTGCGCGACCGCCTCGGCGCGGACTTCCACTACGGCGCCGTGCTGTACAGCGGGCAACTCCCCTACCGGATCGACGACCGCATCTGGGCCCTCCCCATCAGCGCCCTCTGGCAACCTCCTGCCAACAGGACGCAGTGAGGGCCAGTCGCCGAAACCGCCCACGGTGGGCCCCGTTTCGCCGCGGTCAGTCGGCTCGTCGCGCTCCCCGAGGACATCGAGGTGGTGCCGATGCGCAGTCTCGCCTTCCGCATGGCCGAGTTGGCTGCCACGCACCGGCTGTCGAACCTCGGTGCCGAAGCCGTCGCCGCGGCGGAGCATCTCGAGGGGCCGCTCTGCGTGTGGGACGGGAACGACGGCCGGCGAATGCGCGCCGCCATGGGCACCGTCGGCGACTACCGCACGATTCCCCGCGATCTCTGACCCGTCACACGGCACCCCGTTGCCCCGCCTCGACCCAATGGCACGGAGGTACCCGGGGGCCGGGGCCGGCGGCCATATCGAGGCCGCCGGCCGGACGAGGCGGGCAGCATCCTGAGCATCGGATTCGACCCTGCGGAATAGGCGCCCCCTCCTCGGCGGGCGCGTCGGCGGCGTGCTGGGGGCCGCGGGGCCTCGTGCCGCGATGTGACATTCGTCACATCAGTGTCGATGATCGCCGGGCGGCGGACAGCCACGCCCATCGAGCCCGCTGACCTGGGCTTTTGATTCCACCATCGGGGACCGCCACAGTGATGGTCCAATCAATATCGCTCTGAATCGACAAATAGCAATACTGATGTTGCTCCACTGTCGTACCTCTATCCTATTGTTGGGAGAAGTACTCAAGGAGGGTCGCTCGCCGCTGGTGGGCTGACCGGGGAGCTTCAGAGGGGGTGACGGACACGTGGGTGATGGCCAGAAGCGTGAGACCCAAGCCGGAACCGATTCCAGCGCCGTGATTTCGGAGTCGACCGGAGCTGCGGTTGCTGAGTCAACCGGCGTCGAACCGGCTGTCGGCGATCAGGCAGGAGCGGCGCGGGCCCGGGAGTGGGCGGCGCTGGGTGAGTGGTTGGCGTCGCCGCCGCCGTCGCTGCACAAAGTCGACCTGCAGGTCCTACAGGAGCGTTTGGCGTTCATGGGCCGGGCGCGGTGCTCACTCGCCGCCGCAGAGGCGGAGTTGGTCGCCGAGATCGCCCGCCGCGACGGCGACGCCGCAGCGGAGGAGACGTTGTGCCGGGTCCAGAAGCGATCCCGGTCCGGCGCTCGCAAGGCCGTGAAGACCGCCGCACAGCTGGGGTGGGCGCCGGGTGTCGCCGAGAAGCTCGCTGACGGCGCGATCACGCCCGAAGCCGCCGGGCTGATCCTCGACGCCGCCGACGGTGAGACGCCCGTCGATCACGGTGCCCTGCTCGACGCCGCCGAAGAGGAACCCGACGACCTGTTCCGCCGCACCGTGAAGGAGCATGTCGACGAGCGCGCCAGCGAACAGG
Organism: Acidimicrobiales bacterium; assembly: GCA_963664235.1. Lineage (GTDB taxonomy): Bacteria > Actinomycetota > Acidimicrobiia > Acidimicrobiales > CATQHL01 > VXNF01. The sequence goes on from OY760933.1 coordinate 43,570, forward strand.
AGCTCCAGCGGCGCCGGGAAGCTCAGCGGCGGCGGCGGCGCGCGTCGATCAGTGAGCAGCCCGACGGCATGTTCCACCTGTTCGCCCAGTTCGATCCGCTCACCGGGGCGCGGGTGCAGGCGGCACTGGTCGCGAAGGCCGACGAGCTGTTCCGCAGCGAGGACTCCCGGGATCGCCCGACGGCGCCGCAGCGGTCCGCCGACGCGGTCGCGGAGTTGGTGTGCAACAGCGACGGCGCCGGCGCGCCGGCCGGGACCGAGTTGATCGTGCTCGCCGACTACGACCAGGTCAACGACGCCATCACCAACGCCCGCCTCGCTGATGGCACACGCCTCACCGAAGCTGAAACCCTCGCCGTCGCCTGTGACGCCAAAATCCTTCCCGGCATCTTCAACAAACACACCGGAACCCCACTGCTCGGACGCTCCCAGCGCAAAGTCTCCAAACGGCACCGCAAACGCCTCATCGCCCGCGACGGCGGCTGCATCGGCTGCGGCGCCCACCACCAAATCTGCGAAGTCCACCACCTCGACCACTGGGCCCACGGCGGCAAAACCACCCTCGAAAACACCTGCCTCGTCTGCTGGCGATGCCACCACATCCGCATCCACCACAACGGCGAAGAAATCACCCGCCACCCCGGAGGCAAACTCACGATCGCACCCCCCGCTAGCACCGGCGGCCAAGGAGCTTCGCGCCCCCCACCACACAACCCGCACCGACCCCCGCCAAACGACCGACACCGACCCCACCAAACCCCGACAGCCCGCACTAGCCGCGCCGACACATCACACCCGCCGCCACCCCACGCCCGGCGACACACACCTCCGGCCCCAACCGCCGACACCGACAGCGCCGACCCGTCACACCCGCCACCCCACAACGGGCACCGCGGGCCCCACCCCGCTTCGCCCGCCGGCACCGGCAGTGCCGAACTCCAGTGAAGGTGGCCACTCCGAGGCCGCTGGAGCGCCTCCCCGCCCGTCGCGGACCCCCGGCGGGCGGGGTTACCGATGGTCGCCACAGACAGCCACTCCCAGAGACCGCCGGAGGGCCACCGGCGGCACTGGTCCGGACCGCGACGGGGTCTAGCCCACCAGGGCCGAGCGGAGGAAGCGGAGGAGTTCTCGGCGGCGCAGCACGGTGTCGCGGAGGGTGGGCTCGACGCCGACGGCTCGCAGCACCTCCACCTCGGTGGCCACGCCCATGACCGTCGAATAGGTGGAGACCAGCAGCAGGCGAGGATCGCAGCGGCGGATCGTGCCCGACTCCATGCCGGCCACCAGGAAGGCCCGGGCGCGCTCCACGAGGGGTTCGAAGCCGGCGCGCACGCGGTCGATCCAGGGCGGGCCCAGCCGGGTGACCTCGCGCAGCAGTCCCAACATCTCCGGACGCCGCACGGCAAGCCGGAACACCGCTCGCACAACCGCCTCCACCCCGGCCCAAACGTCGGGCGACTCGCCGTCGTCCTCGGTCGCCGGCGGTGTCGACTCCACCGACGCCAGCAACGCAGCGGTCAGGTCCGCCACGGTCCCGTCGATGACCGCCTCCATGAGGGCGTCCTTGGACCCGAAGTGGTACAGCACGGTCTGCTTGCGGATCCCGCTGTCCCGGGCGATGGAGTCCAGCGAGACGGCGTCGTAGCCACGCCCCCCGAAGGACGCCAGTGCCGCCTCGAGAATGCGGTCCCGGGTCTCCATTGGTCGCCAGCGTAGTTGAGTCCCTGGTTCTCTACCATCTGGTAGAACAAGTGAGCCGAACTGGACGGGCCAGCCCCCTTACCATGTGGTAGATGCCTCTACCACATGGTAGAAAGAAGGGGTGATTCCTGAGGCCCTGGCCGGTAGGCGCATCGCCCTAACCGGTGCCACCGGCTTCCTGGGGACCGCGCTCACCGAGAAGTTGCTGCGCTCGATCCCCGAGTGCGAACTGGTGCTGCTCGTGCGGCCGGGCCGCCGCGGCGCCACCGAGCGGATCCGGCGCGATGTGCTGCGCAACGACGCCTTCGACCGCCTCCGGGCCACCCTCGGCAACGACGGCTTCCGGACCGAGACCACCCAGCGCCTGCGGGCCGTGGCCGCCGACGTGAGCGCCGACGGTCTGGGACTGGACGCCGAGGGCCGCGACCTGCTCGCCGGCTGCGACGTTGTCATCCACGCTGCCGCGGCCGTGGCGTTCGACAACCCGTTCGACCTGGCCGTCGAGACCAACCTCCTGGGCCCGATCCGCCTCGTGGAGTTGCTGGGGGAACTCGGCACCACCCCGCACCTGGTCTCGGTCTCGACGGCCTACGTGGCCGGCAACCGCCGCGGGTTCGCCCCCGAGGAGCTGCTCTCGGAGAGCCACTTCGCCGTGGCGATGGACTGGCGGGCCGAGGCCGCCTCGGTGCGACGGAGCCGCGACTCCATCGAGGACGACAGCCGCTCGCCCGAGCGGCTCGAGGAGTTCTCTGCCGAGGCCGATGCCGAACTCGGCGCAGCCGGAACAGCAGCCCTCAGCGCCAAGCGCGAGCAGATCCGCCAGCGCTGGGTGCGAACTCGGCTCGTGGAGGTGGGGCGCGCCCGGTCGGCCTCCCTCGGCTTTCCCGACTCGTACGGGCTCACCAAGGCCCTCGCCGAGGCAGCGCTCACCGAGACCAGGGGTGCCGTCCCGCTGACGATCGTGCGGCCGTCCATCATCGAGTCGGCAGTGGCCGAACCGTTCCCCGGTTGGATCCGCGGGTTCCGCATGGCCGAGCCGATCATCATCTCGTACGCCCGCGGCCTGCTGCAGGACTTCCCCGGCATTCCCGAGGGGACCCTCGACGTGATCCCCGTGGACATGGTGGCCGCCGCAGTGTGCGCGGTGGCCGCGGACGGCCCCGCCGCCGACGGCCGGCCGAACGTGGTGCAGGTGGCGTCCGGTGCCGTCAACCCGTTCCGCTTCGCGGACCTGCACGACTGGTCGCACGCCTGGTTCTGCGAGCACCCGATCTACGACGAGCGCAACCAACCCATCTCCCCGCCGCGCTGGTCCTACCCGAGCCGCAAACGGGTCCAGACCCAACTGGACCGAGCCAGGCGCACCCTGCTCGCCGGCGAGAAGATCCTCAGCGCCCTGCCGGTACGGGGCGAGAAGGCGGGCAGGGCCGCGGAGTTCGCCGAGAAGCGTGCCCTGGTAGAGCGGGCGCTCAGCTACGTCGAGCTCTACAGCGGCTACGTAGAATGCCAGGCGACGTTCGGCGTCGACAGGCTCCTGGCACTGCACGAGTCCCTCACGCCCGACGATCAGCAGAACTTCGGCTTCGACCCTCGCCGGATCGACTGGCACAGGTACGTAACCGAGATCCACCTGCCGTCGGTGATCGCCCAGGGGCGCCTCAAGACCGCACCGGCAGTCCGGGCGGGCGCCGACCGCGACACCCGCCGTCGCCAGCAGGTGCTGTCACCGCAGCGGCACATGGCTGCATTCGACCTGGAGAACACCCTGGTGGCCTCCAACGTGGTGGCCTCGTGGGGCTGGCTGGCCACGAAGCGCATGCCGGTCGCCGACCGGGCCCGCCTGGTGGCCAGCACCCTCGCCGAGGCACCGAAGCTGCTGGACCTCGACCGCCACGACCGCAGCGACTTCCTGCGCTACTTCTACCGCCGCTTCGCCGGTGCGCCGGTCGACCAGCTGGCCGACGACGCTATGGAGATGTTCAGCGACCTGCTACTGCGGCAGTCGTTCCCCGCCGCCATCCGCCGGGTGCGCCACCACCGGGCCCTGGGCCATCGCACCGTACTGATCACCGGGGCGCTGGACTTCGTGATCGCCCCGTTCGCCCCGCTGTTCGACGACATCGTCTGCGCCTCGCTGACGCGCACCCGCAGCGGGGCCGCCTACACCGGCCAGCTGGCCAACGTGCCTCCCACCGGCGAGAGCCGCGCCGAGGCGCTGCTGGACTACGCGGCCCGCGAGGAGATCTCGCTGGCCAACTCGGTGGCCTACGCCGACTCCACCAGCGACCTGCCCATGCTGGAGGCGGTTGGTTTCCCGGTGGCAGTGAACCCCGAGACCAAGCTGGCCACCCTGGCCCGGCGCCGGGGCTGGCTCATCGAGAACTTCCGCCGGGCCCCCGGCGGGCCCCGCAAGCTGCTGCCCCTTGCGCAGCCGGTCGTGCGACGATGAGCGGCCGATGAACCCCCGCACCGCCTCCCCAACCCCCCGGCCAGGCTTCGTCCTGGAGGTCGAGCGGTCGACGCCGCCGATCCTGTTCCACCACGGCGAGGGGTTCCGCCTCGAACGGCTGCCCGCGGGGCGCTCGCGGGTGATCTACCCGCCCAGCCCGCTGGAGGGCCTGCCGGACCCCGCCGGCGCCATCCGCCACGCCCTCGAGCACCCCCTCGACAGCGAGCCGCTGCCGGCCCTCCTGCGGCCGGGCATGAAGTTGACGATCGCCTTCGACGACATCTCGCTGCCGCTGCCCCCCATGCAGCGCCCCGACGTGCGCCAGCAGGTCATCGAGACCGTCCTGGACATGGCGGCCGCAGCCGGCGTGGACGACGTGCACCTCATCGCGGCGCTGGCGCTGCACCGCCGGATGACCGAGTCCGAGCTGCGCCACGCTGTCGGCGACCGGGTGTACGACGCCTTCGCCCCCTCGCGCCGCCTGTACAACCACGACGCCGAGGATCCCGACGGGATGGTCGTCCTCGGGGTGACCGACCACGGCGAGGAAGTGCAGATGAGCCGCCGGGCAGCCGAGAGCGACCTGGTGGTCTACGTGAACATCAACATCGTCGCCATGGACGGTGGCTGGAAGAGCACCGCAACCGGCCTGTCGGGCTACCAGGGCCTGCGCCACCACCACAACGTGGCCACGATGCTGAAGTCCCGGTCGTTCATGGACCAGCGCAAGTCCGAACTCCACCACTCCAACTGGCGCCAGGGCGCCGTGCTGCGCGACTCCGGTCCCCGGATATTCCAGATCGAGACCACGATCAACAACAACAGCTTCGGCACCAGCGGGTCACTGTCGATGCTGCAGAAGCGCGAGTGGGAGTGGACCGCGCGCGATCGCGCCACGTTCCTGGCCATGCAAGGCGGGCTGCAGGTCATGTCCCCTGCCGCCCGGCGGCGCGCCTTCCAGTCCTGGCGGGCGCCGTACGCCATAACCTCGGTGCAGGCCGGCGAGGTGGAGGCCGTCCACAAGGTCACCACCGAGAACGTGTACCGCCAGCAGCTCGTGGCCGTCGAGGGCCAGACCGACGTGCTGACCATGGGGCTGCCCTACATCTGCCCCTACAACGTCAACTCCATCATGAACCCCATCCTGGTGATGTGCCTGGGCCTGGGGTACTTCTTCAACCTCTACCGGGGACGTCCGCTGGTGCGCCCGGGCGGCGTGGTCATCATGACCCACCCCACCCCGTGGGAGTTCCACCCCGTGCACCACCCCAGCTACATCGACTTCTTCGAGCAGGTGCTCGCCGACACCACCGACCCCGCTGAGATCGAGGCCCGCTACGAGGTGCAGTACGCCACCGACGAGTGGTACCGGCACCTGTACCGCACCTCCTACGCCTACCACGGCGTGCACCCCTTCTACATGTGGTACTGGGGCGCCCATGCCCTGAGTTACCTGGGTCGGGTAATCGTGGTCGGCGGCGACCGGGCCGCGGTGCGACGCATGGGCTTCGCCCCGGCCTCCAGCCTCAGCGACGCGCTGGAGATCGCCGGCGACGTGGTGGGCAGCCACCCGAGCATCACGCACCTGCACCTGCCGCCGTTCGTCATGGCCGACGTGTCGTGAACACCAACCCGCTCCCGCGGCTGCTCCGGAGCCTGGACTTCCCCTGGCGCGCCCCGCCCGCGCCGCTGTCGGCACCGCCGGGGCACTCCCCCGAAAGCCTCGGCGCGGACTTCGACACCGACTGGTCGCGCCGCTGGCCGGCCCGCATGGTGCGCGCCTCGATCATCGAACTCCTCTGGCGGCCGGTAGTGGCGGCGGCCGCCCAACCCACCCGGCTGGGGCTGGACCGCCTGGAGGCCCTGGACGGCGAGCCGGTCATCTTCGCCGCCAACCACCACAGCCACCTCGACACGCCGCTGCTGATGACCTCGATCCCCGAGCCGTGGCGCCACACGCTGATCGTGGCCGCCGCGGCGGACTACTTCTTCCCAAGCCGGCCCAAGGGTGTGGCCTCGGCGCTGTTCATGGGGGCCGTGCCGGTGGAGCGGGCCAAGGTGGGGCGCGACTCGGCCCAGGAGGTGGCGACACTCGTGCGGCGCGGCTGGAGCCTGCTGCTGTATCCCGAGGGCGGTCGCAGCACCGACGGCTGGGGACAGCCGTTCCGCGGCGGCGCCGCCTACCTGGCGCACCGCTGCGACGTGCCCGTCGTGCCTGTTTACCTGGCCGGCACCCGCAAGGTCCTGCCGAAAGGGCGGCTGCTCCCCAATCCCGGGCGGACGCTGGTGGTCTTCGGCGATCCGGTGCGCCCCGACCCCAGCGAGCGCATCCGCACCCTCGGCGGGCGCATCGAGGCCGCCGTGGCCGCACTGGCCGACGAGGTGACCACGGACTGGTGGCAGGCCCGCCGGCGGGTTCACTCGGGGCAGACCCCGTCGCTGACCGGCCCCGACGCCGCCTCCTGGCGCCGCGCCTGGGCGCTGTCGCACCGCAGCAAGCCGCGCAGGCGCCGCTGGCCCCGCTGAGCCGGTCTGCCTGTTTGGGCTGGGCGGCCGGTGGCGCGGGGCCGCGCGGCCGGTAGAAACGACGTGAGCCCCGACCTCGAGAGGTACCCGCCATGGCCGTCCATGCCAGCACCCCTGTCTCCCTGATCGAAGCCGCCTACGCCCGCCTGGCCGCTGCGGTCTCCGCCGCCCGAACCCACACCGGGCGCCCGCTGACCACCGCGGAGAAGGTCCTCATCGGCCATCTCGACGACCCGTCGGGCCCGCTGCCCGAGCGGGGCAGCAGCTACGTGGACTTCCGACCCGACCGGGTGGCCATGCAGGACGCCACCGCCCAGATGGCCTGGCTGCAGTTCATGACCGCCGGACTGGATGAGGTTGCCGTACCCACCACCGTGCACTGCGACCACCTCATCCAGGCCAAGGTGGACGCGCGGCGCGACCTGCTCGCCGCCCTGGAGAACCACGACGAGGTCTACGACTTCCTGGAGTCGGTGAGCGCCCGCTACGGCGCCGGGTTCTGGAAGCCGGGCTCGGGCATCATCCACCAGGTCGTGCTGGAGAACTACGCCTTCCCCGGCGGGATGATGATCGGCACCGACAGCCACACGCCCAACGCCGGCGGGCTGGGCATGATCGCCGTCGGGGTCGGCGGCGCCGATGCCGTGGACGTCATGACCGGGTTCAGTTGGAACGTGCGCTGGCCGAAGTTCATCGGCGTGCGCCTCACGGGTCGCCTCTCGGGCTGGTCGGCGCCCAAGGACGTCATCCTGAAGGTGGCCGATCTGCTGACGGTGGCCGGCGGCACGGGCGCCATCGTGGAGTACTTCGGCCCGGGTGCCGAGACCATCTCCGCCACCGGCAAGGCCACCATCTGCAACATGGGCGCCGAGATCGGCGCCACCACGTCGCTGTTCGCCTACGACGAGTCGATGGCCCGGTTCCTGAAGGCAACCGGGCGCGAGCAGGTGGCCGCCGCAGCCGACGCCGTCGCCGGGCACCTGCGGCCCGATGACGGGGTGCTCGCCGACCCGGAGGCCTGCTACGACTCGGTCATCGAGATCGACCTGAGCACGCTGGCGCCGCACATCAACGGGCCCCACTCCCCCGACCGGGCCCGGCCGGTGTCCGATCTGGGCGCCGAGGCGGCCGACGAGGGCTGGCCGATGGAGATCTCCGCGGCCCTGGTGGGGTCGTGCACGAACTCCTCCTACGAGGACATCACCCGCGCGGCCAGCATCGTCTCCGGGGCGGTTGCCCGCGGGCTGAAGGTGCAGGCGCCGCTGCTGGTCACGCCGGGGTCGGAACAGATCCGCGCCACGATCGCCCGCGACGGGCTGCTGGGCATCTTCGAGGAGGCGGGCGCCACGGTGCTGGCCAACGCCTGCGGGCCGTGCATCGGCCAGTGGTCCCGCAGCGACGTGTCCGAGGGCGACACCAACGTGATCGTCACCAGCTACAACCGCAACTTCCCCAAGCGCAACGACGGCCTGGCCTCCACGCTGGCGTTCGTCACCTCACCGGAGGTGGTGGTGGCTCTGGCGCTGGCCGGCCGGGTGGACTTCGACCCGCTGAGCGACACGCTGCGCACCGACGCCGGCGAGGAGGTGCTGCTGCCCGAACCGATCGGCACCGAATTGCCACCCGACGGGTTCGACCCCGGCGAGGCAGGTTTCCTGGCCCCGCCGCCGACCGTCGAGCGCGCCGACATCGACGTGCGGATCTCCCCCACCAGCAGGCGCCTGCAGGAACTGGCGCCCTTCGCCCCCTGGGACGGGCGAGACTTCGAGGGTCTGCCGGTGCTGGTGAAGGCGGCCGGCAAGTGCACCACCGACCACATCTCCGCCGCGGGCCCGTGGCTTCGCTACCGGGGCCACCTGGAGAACATCAGCGGCAACCTCTTCGCCGGAGCGGTGAACGCCTTCGGCGGCGCGGTCGGCGAGGGCAAGGACCAGACCGACGGCGAGGTCCGCCCCTACCCCGAGATCGCCAAGCGCTATCACGCCGCCGGCTGGTCGTGGGTGGCCGTCGGCGACGCCAACTACGGCGAGGGCTCCTCTCGCGAGCACGCCGCCATGGAGCCCCGCTTCCGGGGCTGCGTGGCCGTGATCACCCGCTCCTTCGCCCGCATCGCCGAGACCAACTTGAAGAAGCAGGGCGTGCTGGCGCTCACCTTCGCCGACCCCGCCGACTACGACGCCATCGGAGAGGACGATCGCATCGCCATCGTTGGCCTGGCCGACCTGGCGCCCGGCCGGCCCGTGCGGGTGGAGGTGTCGCGCCCCGACGGCTCGAAGGTGGCCTTCGACACCCGCCACACCCTGTCGGCCGACCAGATCGACTGGTTCCGGGCCGGAAGCGCCCTCAACGTCATCCGCACCCGCCTCTGACCGGCGCCCGCCCGGGAGCGCCGTCTAGGGCAGGGTCTCGGGGGGCAGGGGGTGGCGGAACAGGGTCGCCGCGTTGCGGTGACAGATGTCGGCGATGACGTCGGCGGGCAGGTGGCCGATCATCTCCTCGAGCGTGTCCTGGCAGCCGGGCCAGGTGCTGTCGGCGTGGGGGTAGTCGGTCTCCATCATCACGTGGCTGCGGTTCAGCGCCACCACCGCGTCGATGCTGGAGGGGTCGCTGATGGTGCAGTACCACACGTTGCGCAGCAGCAGGTCGTGCGGGCCGACGGCATCTTCGGGCCAGTCCTGGCGGCCGTGGCCGGAGACCTCCATCTGGTGGCGCATCCGGTCGTACATGGTCGGCACCCAGCCGCAGCCGCCCTCGGACAGGGCGATGCGGATGTTCGGGAAGCGCAGCCCGATGCCCGACCACACCCACTCGGCCGCGGCCACATACGCGTGCATCTGGAACAGCGTGGCCCGCACGGCCAGGTGCGGGCCGGCGTCGTCCTGGGGCATCCAGTGACCCGACGAACCGGTGTGCAGGCAGATCACCGTCTCGGTCTCCCCGCACGCCGCCAGCAGCGGGTCCCACCAGCGGTCGTGGATCGACGGCAGGCCCATGTGCGCGGGATTCTCCGGCAGCGTGACCGCCGTGAAGCCCCGCTCGGCGTTGCGGCGCACCTCGGCGGCGGCCAGGTGCGGGTCGCGCAGCCAGGTGATGCCCATGGGGACGATGCGCTCGGGGTAGGCGCCCCACCACTCGTCACAGATCCAGTCGTTGAAAGCACGGGTGACCGCCAGGCCCAGATCGGGATCCGAGCAGCGCGAGTACACCGCGCCGCAGAAGCCGGTGATGACCGACGGGAAGCAGACCGACGCCCAGATGCCGCCGAGGTCCATGTCGCGGATGCGCTGGTGGATGTCCCAGGAGCCGCGGCGCATGTCACTGAAGCGCGCCGGCTCGAAGGTGACGTCGTCGCGGTCGGCCCGCCCCACCTGGGCGTTGAGGCCCAGCTGCTCGTACACCTGGCCGTCGAAGACCCAGGCCTGTGTGCCGTCATCCTGCTCGATGACCCGCGGGGCGTCGTCCGCGTAGCGGCGCGGCAGGCGGCCCTCGAACAGCCACGGGGGCTCGACGAGGTGGTCGTCCACGGAGATGAGCGTGTAGCGGACCCGCTGAGTCGGCGGGTCCGGCAACAGCATCGGGCTCGGCGCCTCATCGAGGTCGACGACGCTCATCGCTGCGGGGCTCCCGGCAACCAGCGAGTGGCGGCGGTCGCGTGCAGAGTGTTCATGCGCGGCACTCTAACGGCCACCGGTAGGTCGCCCCGGCAGCGCGTGACGTTCAGCGGCGAGCGCGGCTGAACCCCGGATTCCGGCCGGCCCGGGTTGACGGCGGGGCGGATCCCGTCGAGCAGGCTCAGGGGCGGGTGATCAACTCCTCCAGCGCCTCGGGCTTGGAGATCAGCGTCGCCACGACGTCGGTATCCACCTCGGCCACGATGATGTCCCCCACCTCGTCGGCGACGGTTGCGAACAGGCCCTGCCGGCGCATGCTGGCCGTCTGGTTGCGGTTGTCGTCGGTTGGCGTGAGGTAGTGGACCGAGGTGACCTCGTAGCGCAGCATCAGGAACAGGTGCACGAGGGTCATCAGCCGCTTGCGCCGCATGGACGGCTCCATTGTGTTCTGGTCGCGCACCGACAGGATCGGGCGGTCCCGGCGGTCGCGCAGCACCGCGAAGACAATGTTCCCGAGCGGTTGACCCGCGCCGTTGCCGTTCGCCGGCTGCCCGCCGGGGGCCGTGACGGTCAGTTCCAGGATCTCCGAGCGGGCCTTCCAGGGCCGGAGCCGCACGCGCGGGCGCACGCCCAGGCCGTGGTGGTCGGCCCATTGCTCCAGCCACCCCTCCAGGGTGGCGGTGGGCACCTCTGTCTGGACCAGGTGCTGGAATTGCGTGGAGCCCTTGCCCATCGCCCGCGTGGTGGCGGTACGACCCGAGCAGGCCATCAGCGCGGCATCGGCCCGCGGGCCCCCGACGAGCGTCTGCGGCGTGCGGTACGGCGAGTCCACCAGGCGCAGGCGGCGCTGCAGCTTGGCGAGTGCCAGCATCCCCTCCTCACCGAGCGAGGCGGCGAACTCCTCGCCGGCCATGCCGTCGATCTGGTGGCCGCCGTAGGTGATGAAGTTGAACACGTAGCCCAGCTTGGCCAGCTCGGCGGGGAACTCCCGCATCTCGGCGTCACTCATACCGGTGGTGTCCCAGTTGAACGACGGGGACAGGTTGTAGGCCAGCATCTGGTCGGGCCAGACGGCGTGGATCGCCTCGGCGAACTCCCGCGCGTCGGCGAGGTCGGCCGTCTTGGTCTCCATCCACAGCACGTCGGCGAACGGTGCAACCGCCAGCGACTTCGCCACCGCGTAAGCGATGCCACCCTGCACCTGGAAGTAGCCCTCGGGTGTGCGTGCCGGCTCGGCGTCCCAGAAGGCGTCGACGCCGAGTTCCGCCGCTCGCTCCCGGGCGCATTCCAGGCTGGCGGTGCGGGCGAAGCGCATCCACTCACCGGCCGCGATGCCGACGTCGGCGCCCTCGGCGGACCGGGCGGCGATCTGCTCGGCCACCGCCTCGGCGTAGGTGCAGAGCCCCGCGGCAGCCTGCCAGGCTTCCACGAGGGCGTTCGTCGCCACCTCGGCGACATTCCCGGCGGGGGCCTCGGTGGACACCCGGTCGGCCTCGACGGCGGAGGCGATGGCGTCGCTCACACCGCTGGCGTCCAGCCAGGCGTCGGCACGCTCGTACTGCGCCTCGGGGAGGGCGTACAGCAGGTGACCGTTGGCGCCCTCCACTCCGGCGTCGGTGAGGCGGCGCAGCACCGCCAGGTACGCCGCCTTGTACGAGGGCAGGCTGCGCCGGGTCACGCCCAACACGAAAGGCTGGTCACGCTCGTCGGCGGCGCTGTCCAGCAGGCTGGCAGCCTCGGCGTCGGTGCGCGCCACGATGATGCCGGCCACGCCCATCACGTCGAGCTGGAAGCGGGCCGCGTTCAGGCGCTTGATCTGCTCGTCGCAGCCCACCAGCACCTTGCCGCCCTGGTGGCCGCACTTCTTCTGGCCCGGGCGCTGGTCCTCGATGTGGTAGCCGGGCACCCCCACCTCCACGAAGCGCCGGATGAGGTTCCGGACATGAGGGTCGCCGCCGTGACCGGTGTCGGCGTCGGCGATGATGAACGGCGAGTAGTCCACCTCGGAGACCTCGGCCCGTTCCTCCGCGCTCATCCGCGACCGGGCGAAGCTCTGGTTGCGGTCAGCGGCCAGCAGCGAACGCACGATTCCCGCGGCCTCGTCGGGCACCGAACTGAGCGGGTAACCGGCCAGGTCGGGGCCGGGATCCTCGTGCAGTGACCCCTTCGCGGAGGTGGCCCAGCCGCCGAGGTAGATGCCCTCGATGCCGGCCCGCTTCATGGCGACCGCCTGCCCCGGCGAGTAGGGCCCGAAGGTGGTGATGCTGCGGCGGGCTGCGAACAGGTCCCGCAGCAACGTATGAAACCGGTCGGCCGCCACCCGGGCAACGGTGTGGTCGGCGGCGAGCACGCCCCGCTGCTCGACCACTTGGCGCACCGAGTAGAGCCTCCTCAGCCCCGCGAACCGCGACCCCGCCATCCAGCGGCGGGTGGACTCGATCTCGGCATCGAACCGGTCATCTGGATTGCCCGCGCCCGAGACGTCCGGGGACGGTTGGGGGATGCTCGCCGGCGCAGCGGCCTCGATGATGGTCTCTGGCGACACGACACTCACTGGCTGTGACCTCCTCTGGCGGTCTCGCGGAAGCTGGCTTCACGAGACGGGGACTGGCAATCTGCACTTTATGAGAGAACTTTCGATTCAGGGGGGAATCTGCCGCATCAATACCGGTCAGCAGAAGATAAGTTTGCTTGTTATTTCGTATATCGCGAACTCTGTGAGTACTGTCCGGTGCAGGAATCCATGCCTTGTCCCCGGCCGGGCAACGATCCTGCACATGGTCGATGTCGCCTCGGCCGGCTAGGGCACGCACCTGCTGATCACAGCGAAGCGCCCTCTAACGTGAGGGCATGGCAGAAGATCAACACGTAACCGTCGGGCGCCTGGAGATCGCGGCCGAACTCGACGCGTTCGTCCGCACCGAGGTGGCTCCCGGAACGGGGATCGATCCCGACCGTTTCTGGGCCGACTTCGAGACCCTCCTGGCAGACCTGGAGCCGCGCTCCAGGGCCCTGCTGGCAACCCGCGACGACCTGCAGGCGCAGATCGACCGGTGGCACATCGAGCGGCGCGGGCGGCCCCACGACGCCGGCGAGTACGAGGCCTTCCTGCGGTCCATCGGCTACCTGGCGACCGAACCCGGACCGGTGCAGGTGTCGAGCACCAACGTCGACTCCGAGGTTGCGGAGGTTGCCGGCCCCCAGTTGGTGGTGCCCGTCGACAATGCCCGCTACGCCCTCAACGCCGCCAACGCCCGCTGGGGCAGCCTGTACGACGCGCTCTACGGCACCGACGTGATCCCCGAGACCGACGGGGCAGGCCGCGACGGCTCCTACAACCCCGTCAGGGGCGACCGTGTCATCGCCTACGCCCGTGACCTGCTCGACCGCCACGCCCCGCTGACCGCCGGCTCCCACAGCGACGCGGTCGCCTACCGGGTCGCCGGGGGGACACTTGCGGTGGACCTGGCCGGCGGCGACACCGCGACCCTCGCCGGCGGCACCCACCTGGCCGGCTACACGGGCACGCCCGCCGATCCCGACTCGGTGCTGCTGCGGCGCAACGGCCTCGGCATCGAGATCCTCATAGACCCCCAGCACCCCGTCGGCGCCGTGGACCCCGCCGGCGTTGCCGACATCTGTCTCGAGGCGGCGCTCACGACGATCATGGACCTCGAGGATTCCGTCGCCACCGTCGACGCAGCGGACAAGGTGCTGGCCTACCGCAACTGGCTGGGGCTCATGAGGGGCGACCTGTCGGCCAGCTTCACCAAGGGCGGGCGGGAGGTGACCCGGCACTTGCGGGCCGACTCCGCCTACCTGGAGGCCGACGGCAATCCCATGACCTTGCGACGCCGCAGCGTCATGCTGGTGCGCAATATCGGGCCCCACATCGAGACCGACATCGTGCGCCTCGACGGCGCCCCCGTCATCGAGACCCTGCTGGACGCCGCCATTTCCGGCTGGTGCGGAATGCACGACCTGGCGGGCACCGGGCCGCACCGCAACAGCGCCACCGCGTCGATCTACATCGTCAAGCCCAAGATGCACGGCCCCGACGAGGTGGCCCTGGCCGCCGAACTCTTCGGCCGCGTCGAGGACATCCTGGGCCTCGCCCGCAACACCCTGAAGATGGGCATCATGGACGAGGAGCGGCGCACCTCGCTGAACCTGGCCGCCTGCATTGCGGCGGCAGCCGAGCGGGTCATGTTCATCAACACCGGCTTCCTGGACCGCACCGGCGATGACATCCACACCTCCATGGAGGCCGGCCCGATGATCCCGAAGGGGGAGATCAAGGCGGCCAAGTGGCTCACGACCTACGAGGACGCCAACGTCGACGTGGGCCTCGCGGCGGGCCTCGTCGGGCGCGGCCAGATCGGCAAGGGCATGTGGACCAGACCCGACGACATGGCCGCGATGCTGACCGACAAGACCGGCCACCCCCGCTCGGGAGCGTCCACGGCCTGGGTGCCTTCACCGGTGGCGGCAACCCTGCATGCCCTGCACTACCTGGAGATCGACGTGGCGGCGCGCCAGCGTGAGCTGGCCGAGCGCACCCCGGCCCGGGCACTGGACATGCTGGACTTCGCCACCTTGCCGCCGGGACGGGAGTTGACGCCCGCGGAGCTGGCCGGCGAGTTGGAGAACAACGCCCAGGGCATCTTGGGATACGTCAGCCGCTGGATCGGCCAGGGGGTCGGCTGCTCCAAGGTCCCCGACATCGCCGACGTGGCACTCATGGAGGACCGGGCCACGCTGCGGATCTCCTCCCAGCACATCGCCAACTGGCTGCATCACGGCCTGCTGAGCACCGAGCAGGTGCACGCCACGATGGAACGCATGGCCGCGGTGGTGGACGCCCAGAACGCCGGCGACCCCGACTACCAGCCCATGTGCGGTGACCTGGCCGCCAGCATCCCCTACCAGGCCGCTGTGGCGCTGGTGATGGAGGGCCTCGACCAGCCCAACGGCTACACCGAGTACATCCTCATCGAGCAGCGCCGCCGGATGAAGGCCGCCCTGGCCGCCGGTTAGGCGCCGGGCGATTTCGACGACCCGGCTCACCCGCCCGCAGGCCAGTCCTCCACCGTCAGTTCCTCCATCGGGAAGTCCACGGTGTTGGCGGTGGCCAGAGTGGCGTTGACGCCGACAGCCGCCGAAGCGATCAGGCAGTCCGCCTGGTGCAGCGTGACGCCCTGCCGGGCGAACTCCCGCCGCCACTCCGCTGCCCGGATTCCCTCTGCCACACCCAGAGGTGCAAGCCGCAGGCCCCGGAACAGCCGGCGCGCCGCCGGCTCCTCCCCGGGTCGCAGACCCCGCCAGATCTCCTCGACGGAAACGACACACACCCACGGCTCGACCCCCGCCCGGCGGAGTCCCGCGAGGCGCGCCGATGAAGGCCGGCCGCGCAGCGCGTCGATGAGAACAGTCGAGTCAAGTACCAGCCGCGCCATGCCCGCGGGCTAACTCAGCCGGATCGACGGGCGTCACCCCGCCGCTGCATGCGCACCCACGCCGCCGGATCGTCGTCCCATTCGTGCCCCGTGTCGGGCAACGCACCGAGCGCCGAGGTGATGTCCTCCCAACGCTTGTCGTTCTCGATCTCACGGCGAATCAGATCGGCGATGAAGGCGCTCCGCCGCCGTGGACCCACGCGCCGGTCCACTTCAGCAACCAGCTCATCATCGAGAGCTATGTGTAGACGCATGTGCTAACGATAGCACACGCATGTTCCCGGGACTCCGGTGATGCCCGGCCGATTCCAACGACTACCTCCGCATCGTTTCACTCTGTCCGCCCCCGTCAGAGCGGGACACCGCGCGGCGGACCTCGGACACTGCTTCGGGGAGGTCGTCGACCTGTACCTCGTGGACGCTGTTTGGGCCGAGGAAGACGAAGACGCAGCGCGAGACCTCCTGGCCGGTTGCCTCGGTCAGCATCAGGGCGTAGGCGGCGATCTGCAGGCGGTAGCCGGGCTTCTGGCCGAGATCGGGGCGCTCGTCGGAGTCGTGGGTCTTGTAGTCGACCACCACGAGCGAGCCGTCGGGCGCCTCGTAGAGCAGGTCGATGAACCCCTCGAGGAGGCGGCCCTCGACCTCGGCGGCGGCGTACAGCTCACGCCAGTGGCGCTGCCGGGCCGCCTCCCGGATCGCCGGAGATGTGAGGGCGTTGCGTGCTCGAGTGGCCACGTCATCTGCCAGGTGATCAATGCCCTCGGCAGCCGCGTACCGGCGGGCCGACGCCTCGAGCCCCTCGCCGGGCGCGTCGAGGGCCGACGCCTCGAGCCCCTCGCCGGGCGCGTCGAGGGTCGCCGCCTGGAGCACGGCGTGGACCGCCCGGCCGAGCGCCGTGCCGTAGCGACCCTTCCGCCACGCCGGCGACTCCTCGTCACCGGCGTCCTTGTCGAGCCCTGGATCGGCCCTGCCCGGCGCCGCCGGGGTTTCACGTCCCCCGGCGACGGCATTCTCGGCCGCAAGAGCTAGCGGCTCGCCGGGCTCTGCGGCTCCGTTTCCGGTCACCGCCGCCACCCCGCTGGCGGCCACCACAGGGCTGCGCGCGGCGCGGGCCCAAAGGGCTGCGTGCATGCGTTCCCACTCGCGGAGGGACGGCACAGCGGCGGCCGCCGGCCGCGAGTCCGCGCCGCGTCGGGTACGGCCGGAGGACCGGCTCCCGCGCACCACCGGTGAGGCACCGCGGTCTTCGCCGTAGGGCGAAGCACCGGGCGGCAACGACTCCAGCGGGCGACCCGCTGTCCAGCCGGCCAGTTCCAGCGCCCAGGCGAAGCCCGGCGGGGACGAGGCCGGCTTCTCCTCATCGCCGTCCGCGGAAACGTCGAGGGCCACGGTAACCGGATGGGGAGCCACCGAGGTCTCAGCGGGCTGCGGATCCACGACCTCGGCAACGCTGTGCGCCAGCAACTCAGCGAGGGTCATCTTCGGCAGGATCTTCTCGACGGCGAGGTTCTGCCACGACGGCGGCTTGCGGCCGGTGCGGTACAGCGAGACCGCCAGGTAGTCCTCGGCCCGGGTGCAGGCCACGTAGAGCTTGCGTATGTCCTCGTGGAACTCGTGCAATTGTTCGGAGTCCGCCACCCCGTCGCTGCCGAACGAGCGGACGCGCCCGCCCAGCTTGCCGAACGCGCCGCCGCTGCGCGGGAAAGCCAGCTCGGCGGACCGGTTCCCTCGGGGTGAGCCGACGGTGCCCGAGAACCCGGCCACCACCACGAACGGGAACTCCAGACCCTTGGCGGCGTGGACGGTCATGATCCGAACGGCGTCGTCATCGGTCTCGGGAACGAGCGCTTCGGTCACCCGCGCCCCCTCGCCGCGCTGCATGTCGACCCAGCCGAGGTAGGCCCGCAGCGTGCCGCCGGTGGAGTCCGAGAAGGCGCGCGCCTGGTCGGCGGCGCGCCGCAGACGGCGCCAGGTGTCCCGGTGACGGTCCTCGGCGAACGCCAACTCCATCAGCCGGCGCTCGCGCACTACCCGGTCCACGATCTCCCCCGGGCTGCACCACAGCCGCTCGTCGTGCAGCTCGCGCATCCACGCCAGCGCCTCGCCGACCGGGTGGTCGGGTTGCGGGCTGCGGTAGTCCCAGGGCCGGTGGGAGCCGCCGCAGCGCTGCCGGTACTCGTACAGCTCGTCGTCCCCGAAGCCGAAGGCGGCCGAGCGCAAGGCCGTCACCACCGCCAGATGGTCCGACGGGTCGTCCACGGCGCGCAGGGTGGCCAGCAGGTCGGTCTCCGCGCGGGTGGCGTAGACGAGGCTGGAGGACTCCACCCGGTACGGCAGGCCGGCCGCCTCGAACGCCCCGATGAGCGGGCCCAGCACGGTGCGGGCCGGGATCAGGACACACACGTCGGCGAGCCGCAGGGGCCGCGACCCCTCGCCGTCGGCAACGGGCCATCCCTCGCCGACAGCTCGGGTGATCAGATCGGCCGCCTCGCCGAACTCGACGCCGCGGAGCTGCTCGGCGGAGATCCCGCGCGAATCGCCCTCGCCGACACTGCCCGTGCCCAGCAGCAGCACCGGGGCTCCCGCCTCGCCCCCCAGCGGCCGGCGGGCGGCCTGAAGGGGCACGTAGTCGGGTTGAGATCCGTCGGCGCGCCGGACGAGGTGGCCGAAGACGGCGTTGACCCAGTCCACGATGGCCGGCGACGAGCGCCAGTTGCGGCTGAGCGTCTCGCGGGCAGCGGGACCGGCCCAGTCCGCCACCTGCAGGTACAACCCGATGTCGGCGCGCCGGAAGCGGTACAGGGACTGCTTGGGGTCGCCCACGAAGAAGAGCGCGCCGTCGCCGGCGGTGAGGTCCTGCCAGGACGCCGGCCCCCCAGCCTCGGCCGGGTCCTCGCAGGCGATCAGCAGCGCCAGCTCCACCTGGATGGGGTCGGTGTCCTGGAACTCGTCGATGAGTAGCCGCCCGAAACGCCGGCGCAGCGCCCGGCGCACGGCGGCGCCGCGGTCGGGATGGCGCAGCAGGTTCCGGGCCTGCACCAGCAGGTCGTGGAAGACGAGCCGTCCCTGGCTGCGCCGCCGCTCGGCCTCGGCCAGCACGAAGGCCGCCAGGCGGGCCAGCAGCCGCGCCGCGCATGCCCGCCCAGTGGCGTCGAGCCGTGCGCCGGCTTCGGCGCGCAGGTCCCTGAGCCGCTCGCGCACGGCCTCCTTGTCGAAGGAAGGGTGCCAGTTCTGCTTGCGCCCACGCGGCTTCGGTCCACGAGCCGCCTCCTCGAGCAGCACCACGGCCTCCAACTCGTCCGCTCGCTCGAGGCGATCAGCCAGCCGGCCGAGATCCGCCACGGCCTCGCAGAGGGCGTCGGCCTCGCCGGCTAGCAGCCCCGAGGACCGGTCCGGCGGGACGTAGCACCAGCGGCTCTCGCCGGCCAGTTCGCGCATCAGCACGATCAGATCGGCGAACTCCAGCGGCGGCACCTCGGGAACCTCGGTGAGTGCGGGGATGCGCTCGGTAGCCAGATCCCAGTTGTCGGCCATGCGCCGGGCCACGCCCCGCAGGTTCGCCACCCGCATCCCCAGGGCGTCTCCCAGCACCAGCGCTCGCTCCATCTGCGGCTCGGCCAGCAACTCCTCGGTGAACCGCTCCCAGCTCTCGGAGAACTCCATGTCCGCGCCGATCTCGTCGAGCATCTCCAGCCGGGGCGGCAGGCCGGCCTCGGAGGTGTGCTCGCGCAGGATCCGCTGCGCGAAGGAGTGCAGTGTGCAGACTGCGGCGGCGTCCAGGTCGTCCAGGGCGCACCGCAGGATCTCCTCCTCGTCCTCGGAGGCTTCGCGGCTCGCCCTCACGAGATCCCGCCGCAGGCGCTCGCGCAACTCGGCTGCGGCCTTTTCGGTGAACGTGATGGCGGCGATGCTGGACAGCGCCACGCCGCTGCGAATCAGCGCCATGATCCGCGCCACCAGCGCCGTCGTCTTTCCAGTCCCCGCACCGGCCTCCAGGAATAGGTCTCGCTCCAGATCTCCTGTCGCGGCCAGGCGGGCCCGGGCGTCGGCGTCGCCGCCGTCACGAGCACCCGAGCCGGGGGCGGAGTCGCCGCCTGCACGCACCGGCCGGCTCACGCGTAACCCCCCGGATCGTCCTCCGCCGGATCGCCCGCGGGCGGCCCGCCGGCAAGGCGTTGGCGCTCCTCGATCGGCAGCAGTTCCCGTGCTCCGACCCGTAGCCATGCCAGCAATCGCGGGTTCTGGGCCTTGCGGCGGAGCTGCGCGGCGACCTCGCCGGCCCGGTGGCGATCGGCGTCGCAATACTCGCAGTGCGACGGATGGCTGCGCGGGCGCGGGTAGGCGGGAAAGACACCGCCCGCGATCCCGTCGCAGATGCTCGCCAGCGTCCACTGCATCTCTGCTCGGACCGGCGCCTCCGGCGGCAGCGGCAACCAGCGGAAGTCCTCACTGGCCGTGACGAACCAGTACCCGGAGGTGACCTCTGCGTCCGGGCCGGCGATCTGTCGCGCCGCGTGGGCATACAGCGGGAGTTGCAGCCTGGGCAGGGCCTCGCGCTTTGGGTCTCCCTTGCGGCCGGCCCCCGCGTACATCGCCCACGGCAACTCCCCGAGCCGCTGGTAGGAGCTGCTTCGGCCCGTCTTGTAGTCGATCACGACCAAGGCGCCCGTCTCGGTGACATCGATGCGGTCGACCGCTCCGCGCAGGCGGATGGTACGCCCGTCGCCCAGCGGCACCTCGACGGGGGGCAGCGACTCCTCGCTCCGCCGGGGCGGAATGCCGAAGCCCTTCTCGCTGGCCCACGGCACCGATCCCGCGGCGCGCCGCCACCTTTCCTCCACGTCGAGGAACGCCAGCAGTTCGCGGCCGATCCTGCTGCGCTCGGGCTCCCAGAAGACCCGCTGACCGACGCGCCCCTGACCCTCGCGCTCGGCGAACGCCTCGGCGGCAATCTCGGTGAGGCGCCGGCGCTCGGCGTCACCCCAGCCGGTGGCAGGGTCGGGGGCACCGGCCGCCAGCGTCTCGCTCAGGAACCGGTCCAGGATCGCATGGATGAGGTCACCGCGTTCCAGCGCCGAGATCCGCAGTTCCCGTTCCGGCCGATCCACTGGCTCGACGCCGAGCATGTAGCGCATGAAGTAGCCGTGGGGGCAGGTCGCCCACGCCTCCAGCTGTGTCGCCGAGACGGGCCGACCGCCCCCGGCCGGGTCGCTGACGTCGCAGTGGGCCAGGTTCCCGTCGAAGCGTGTGAACGCGCTGCTGCGGCGCGCCGCCAGCATCCGCACCGCGGGACCCAGCGGCCCACCGGGCGCGGCGAGCGGGTGCTCTCCCAGCGCATGGCCGTTGTCGCGGTGGTCCAGCAGCCGGCGCAGGATGTACTCCTGGCGCGTCGGCGGGAAGGCGCAGGCCCGCATGGCGGCGGTGGGCGAGGGCAGGTCGCTGAAGATGCCGGCGGGCAGCTTCGCCAGATCGCCGGCGGCGACCAGCACGTCCGTCTCGCCGGCAGCGGCGGGCGCCAACCCCTGTGCCGATGCCAGCAGCCAGCGTGACGGCAGCCGGTCGGCGGTGTGGCGCAGGTCGCCGCGCGGGTAGAGCAGCGTGCGCTCGCCCGACGCCCCCGCCAGCGCAGCCAGAAAGCGGCGCTGATCATCGGCCAGGCGGGCCGCCGGTGCAACCAGCGCCTCGGGAACCGCGGCCCGCTCGGTCTCGCTGAGCAGCGGATCCTCCAGCGCCCGGCCAGGGAAGACACCCTCGGCCATCCCCAGCACCCAGACGCATTCCAGGTCCGCACCGAGCGCGGCGCCGACCGCACCGGTCAGCAGACCGTGACCGGTGCGCCCCTGCCGACCGCTGCCAGCCGCAAGCTCGGCCTCGAGGGCACGGCGGAACCGCGGAAGGTCCGGAGCGGGGTCCACGCGGTCCAAGCCGCCGAGACGCTCCAGGCACGCCTCGACGCTCTCGGCAGCAGCGCGCTCGTGCGCCGGCCAGTTGCCTTCCCGCCATTCGGCCCCGCCCACGAGGTCCCGCACCGACCTCTTGGCCCACGCCGCGAGTCGCCGCCACGAACTCAGCCCGCTCGCCGCCTCGCCGCGGGCCCCCACGTCGGCCATGAAGCGGCTCAGGCCATCGGCGGTGGCGAGATCGCGCTCGATGTGAGCGCGACGCCAGTCGTTCTCCTCGCCCAGCCGGTCCAGCTCCGCTCGCCGGTTGTCGCAGTAGGCCTCGATCCGGCGGCCCCACTCCTCAGCGCCATCGATCACCCCGGCGCGGCGGCTGATCCGCTCCCAGGCCGCCACCGGTACTGGCCGCCAGGATCCGTCGCCGCCGGTGTCCAGCGCCGAGCGGATGGGTGCCGCCGCCAACCAGGCCATGACGTCCTGGCGGCTGTAGCGCCGTGCCGGCAGGCCGAGCAGCCCCAGCAGGAACCGGCCGAGCACGCTCTCGGTCAACGGGCGCGGCGACGGCCCGCTGAACGGCAGCCCTGCCGCCTGCAACTGGTCCGCCAGCAGGCGGGCGTAGGGCTCTCTGCGCCCGTAGAGCACCGCCATGCGCTCCAGCGGCACCTCACGTTGCATCGCTTCCACCACCGCCCGCAGCACCGTGCGCACCTCCTCGTCGGCGTCGGGCGCGGCGATGACGCGGGTCGGCACAGGCGCCGGGACGGCGGGAGGCTGCCAGGCCTCTGCTCCCGCGAGATGCCGCACGGCGGCGGCCACCGGAGCGTCGGAATCGATGTTTCCGCAGCTGCCGGCCACGACGGTGAACCCGTCGCCGGCGGAGGCCAGTGCGGCCAGCAGGTCCAGCGCCGCCGAGCCCAGCCGCTGCGGCAGGTAAAGCACGATCGGACCCAACCCGGCGAGCGTCGCCTTGAAGCCGGCGCTATCTGGCAACGCTGACCCGGTAGCCGGGCCGCTCGTCCCGCCGGAGGAACCGCCCTCGGGGTCGGCCTGCTCGCCCGACAGCTCCGGCGCCAGAGGTCTGTCTACGCCGCTGACCAGCTCCGTGGCCTGTTCCAGTAGATCGCGCTCGTCGTGGAAGCCCCCGACGGCGAGGCGCCGCTGCACCTGCCGGCTGATGCCCACGACATCTGCGGCCCGCGGCGACGACTTCGCCAGGGCGCCCAGTTGGCCCTCATTCAGTTCGCGCAGCGTCCGATGTGCCTCCACCAGGGCGCGTTCGGTCGCGAGGTGGCCGCGCACCTCCCCGAAGATCCCGGCGGCAGACGTCTGCAGCACCTGACGCACGGCCGCCGCCAGCACCGCTGCCGAGGCGGGCCGCCGTCCCTTGGTGGCCAGCGCATCGCCACCCAGCCGCTCCGCCAGCTCTCTAAGGGTGCCACAGTCCACCCCGATCAGCCCCCGCCGGGCCAGCGCCCGCCGCGTGACGATCGCCAGGCGGTGGTCCCCCACCACCACGGTCACCGGCGCCAGTAAGTGGCCCGCCTCGGCGCGCACGGCCTCGACCACCTCGCACAGCGCCTCGAGGGCCGGCGCACCGTACGGCGTCAATCGCACCGACACAGTCACGCCCGCCACTGTAGGGACAGGCTGTGACAGGTCCCTCGCCACCGGCGGGACTGGCCGGAAGTCACTCGTCGGCAGCCTCGCTCATCCCGTGGGCGGCTCCAGCCGGGTTCCTGCGGCCAGCGCGGATCATCCCGAGGTCAGAAGTTCGACGGGACAGCGGGATCCGGAGGCCCTGGCGAGCCGCCCGTCGGTGGTCAGGAGCGGTACTCCGGCCATCTCTGCGAGGGCCACGTATGCGGCGTCGTAGGTGGTCAACGTGTCCCGCAGTTCCCAGCACCGTCCCAGTAGCGGGGCATGATCCACGCGGGTGATGTCCAACTCCGCAAGATGCCGAACGCTCGCTGCGGCCAGCGACGGCGGGAAGTCGCGGCGCAGGACCAGCCGTCTCAGAACGGATACCACCTCGAGGTCGACCAACTGGGGTGCCAGCATCTGCTCGGCATCGAGGCGGAGCGCAACCTCGCGAGCCGCGGTCTCTGCGCCCGCGACGAGCGTGAACACGACTCCGGCATCGACGACGATCAACGCGAGTCGCGGTCGGCACGGATCATCGCGACGACCTCCTCGGGGTCGACACGTCGGTGCGGTGGGTAATTAAGCGAATCGATCCGCCGCCGGGCCAGTAGTTCGAGGACCGTCGCCCGCTGGGCCTCGCGTGCAAGCAGGTCGAGCATGAACCGCTGCAGCGACTGGCCGGTGTCGGCCGCGCGAATCCGCAGGACCCGATGAACATCCTCCGGCACATCTTTGACCTGGATCGTGGGCATCACCGCATTATAGCGCCATATTGGCGCCAATGGCGTTGATTCAGCGCTACTCCGGCTGATGACGGCGCCAACAGCCTCCTGCGCGAGCATTGACCCCTGAAGAGCACCCGCGCTCGCGATGCGCTCGGTGAACGCCGGCCGAAAATGCGCAGCGCAGCAGAATCTCTCGCGAGTCGCAGCGCTCCGTGTCGCCTCACGACAAGCCTGTAACTTGGGACGTGTTTCCTGATGGAAGCAGAATGCTGGGGAGGTGTGACACCACATGCGCCGAGCCTCACCCGAGAGACCACGGCACCGGCCTGCGGTCCAACACGCCCGCGACCCGGCTGAGTGGATCCTCCGATGAGCGTCCAGCGCGCCGACGCCGTGGTGATCGGCGCCGGGGTGATCGGCGCCGGCGTCGCGTACGAGCTGGCGCGGCGTGGCCTGGAGACGGTGAGCGTCGAGCGCCTGCCGGGTGCCGGCCAGGGCTCCACCAGCGCCTCCAGCGCGGTGGTGCGCTTCAACTACTCCACCCGGGCCGGGGTAGCCATGGCCGTCGAGGGGCTGGGCTACTGGCAGCGGTGGCGGGAACACGTGGCTGCGCCGGCCGGGGCGCCGGTGCCGGAGTACGTGCAGTGCGGGATGCTGCTGTTGAAGGTCCCGGGTTCCAACCACGAGCGGGCCGCCGAGCACTTCGAAGCACTCGGGGTGCCGTACCAGGATCTGGACCGCCAGGATCTCGAGCGCCGGTTCCCGTATCTCGACGCCCGCAGGTTCGGCCCGCCGGCCCGGATGGACGACGAGCGCTTCTGGGCTGACCCGACCGGGTTCGTCGACGGCGCCATCTGGATGCCCGAGGGGGGCTACGTCACCGATCCGATGCTGGCGGCCCGCAACCTGGCCGATGCCGCGGCGGCCGGCGGCGGCACGATCC
Source organism: Acidimicrobiales bacterium (assembly GCA_963664235.1). Taxonomy (GTDB): domain Bacteria; phylum Actinomycetota; class Acidimicrobiia; order Acidimicrobiales; family CATQHL01; genus VXNF01. Next base: position 68,521 of record OY760933.1, read on the forward strand.
TCTACGGCCGCACGGTCACCGGCGTGCTGCGAGAGGGCGACCGGGTGGCGGGCGTGGCGCTGGACGACGGCACCGAGGTGCGCGCCCCCGTCGTGGTGAACGTGGCCGGGCCGCACTCGTCCCACGTGAACCGCCTGGCGGGTCTCGACGGCGCCGCCTCCGTTTCCACCCGCCCGATGCGCCGGGAGGTGTACGTGGTGCCCGCGCCGGAGCGGCTGAACTTCGACGAGGCCGGCTGCGTCATGGGCGATGTGGACTGCGGTTTCTACCTCCGCCCCGAGCGCCCGAACAACATTCTGATCGGCAGCGTCGAGGCGGCCTGCGACGAACTCGAGTGGGTGGACGACCCCGACACGGTGCCGCTGACGACGACCCGCACCGAATTCGAGACCCAGGTGCTGCGGGGCGCCCGGCGCATCCGCAATCTCGGCCTGCCCCACGAGCACCGGGGCGTCGTCGGCGTCTACGACGTCACCGAGGACTGGCTGCCGATCTACGACCGCACCGACCTTGACGGCTTCTACGTGGCGATCGGCACCAGCGGCAACCAGTTCAAGAACGCCGCCATCGCTGCGCACTGCATGGCCGAGTTGATCACCGAGGTCGAGGCCGGCAGGGACCACGACGCCGACCCGCTGGTCGTCCAGGGCCCGCACCTCGGCCTACCCATCGACCTGAGCACCTTCAGCCGCAACCGCCCCCTCGACGACGACGCCCCGGCCAACGTCCTCGGCTAGGTGTGGCGACCGGAGACGTTGATGCTCCGCTGGGTGAGTGGGGTGGTGGCAGATCGGCGGGGTCAACCTGGCGGCAGCAACTCGGCGTGATGGCTGTACCTGCGCACGCGATGGGATCACCCGGCGGGACGGAGGCTGCGAAGCGACTGCACGCGATGGGATCACCCGGCGGGACGGAGGCTGCGAAGCGACTGGACGCGATGGGATCACCCGGCGGGACGGAGGCTGCGAGGCGACACAGATCTCAGTGATGCGACAGTGTTCCTAGAGATTACCCCGAACAAGTGTTGCACTGACGGTAGGGGTCTGCTAGAGTGCGGGGCACCGGTTAAGGCCCACGCCGTAGCGAGGGTTGAGCTTCCCCACCGGCTTGCCGACTCCGGTCGGCCCGAAGCCAACGACGCTATGCGCCCTCGGGGAGCGACCGATGACCGATCTCACCCTCTTCGCCAACGCAGTCACGCAGCCTGGCGCAGCGGCAGAGACACCAGCGCCGAACGAAACGGCAGCGAAGGCAGTCGAACTGCTCGATGCGCTCGTGACAACGCTGCGTTCACTGGGCGCCGGGAGACTCGAGGAGCGACTGGGCCTGGTGGGCCGTTGCGAGGCACGGCTGGCTTCGGTGAAGAGCGACACAGTCTCTGAGTTGGCGCGTCGCGATGGCGAGGCGATGGCCGCCGAGGCGGTGCGCAACCGGCTGAGGCAGTCCAGAGGCAGCGCCAAGCGCGACGTGAAACTCGCCGGTCAACTGGAAGAGTTGCCCGCAACCGCCGAGGCTCTCTCGGAGGGCTTGATCACGGCTCAGCACGCTCGGATGATCGCCGAAGCAGCCCATGACACGGCCATCGACGAGTCCGAACTGCTGGCCACCGCAGAGACCCAGCCCACCGACACGTTCGGTCGCACGCTGCGCGAGCACATCAACGAGCGGACCGCCGATGAGGACCTCGCGGCGCGCAGGCGGCGGCAGCGCGCCCGCCGCGAGGTTTCGATCACCAAGCAGGCCGACGGCATGTACAAGCTGTTCGGCATTTTCGACCCTGTCGCGGGTGCCCGAGTCGAGATGGCGCTGGCGGCCGCGGCGAGGAAGCTGCGGCGCGCCGAGGATCCCAAGAACCGGGCCACCGTGCCGCAACGCCTAGCGGACGCCCTCGAAATGCTCGTGACCCGCTCCGGCAAGGGCGCGAAGCAGGGCACGACACTCCTCGTAATCGCGGACTACGACGCCGTCGCCGGGCAAGTCACCGGTGCGCGACTGGCCGACGGCACCCGGCTCCCAGCCGACGAACTCGTGAGATTGGCGGTGGACGCCAGGATCGTTCCCGCGTTCTTCGACACCGAGGGTCAGCCGCTCTGGCTGGGTCGCGAGTCCCGCGACGCCAGCGACGGTCAGCGCATCGCCCTCGCCGCACGCGATGGAGGCTGCGTCGGCTGCGGCACACCGCACAGTTGGTGCCAGCCGCACCACATCATGTACTGGGAGAACGGCGGCCCGACAGATCTCGACAATCTCTGCCTGCTGTGCAGCCACTGCCACCACACCGAGGCCCACGGACGCGGCGCCCCCGTCGTGCGCGGGCCGACCGGAAAGTTCGCTCTGAAGCTCGCGACCAGGCGACCAGCCGCCGCGTCTCGCCATCGGATCGCCGGCAAGACCCGCAACACAGCCGACAAGAACGCGGGTGACACCGTCAGCCCGCCACTCCGATGCTGAACTGCGCGTCTCCAGCATGCGCTGCTCGCCGCCGGAGGGAACCGCCGCCCCCACCTGCCGGGCGCTCGCTGAGGCTCAGGAACCCGCTAGCGACTGTGAACGCGGGAGCCCGGGCACCCGGCGGGATATCCCAGGGGTCTTCCCGAAGTAGGCGAGCGTCGCCACACCGGCGAGCACCGCGCCGAACAGGCCGCTGTAGTGGCTGAGGAACTGGAAGTCCTGCCACTCCACCACGAACCCACCGGCGATGCCCCCGACGGCTCCCGAGGCGGTCATCAGCAGATCGGCCGCCCCCTGCACAGGCACCCGATCCGTGGCCGGCACCGCGGTCGTGAACAGGGCCGTGCCCGCCACAAGGCAGCAGTTCCAACCCAGGCCGACGGCGAAGAGGCCGACGAACATGCCCCAGGCCACCTCCGGAGGCGTGTGGGCCGCGATCTCCGCGCCGAGGAAGCTGATCACGCCACCGAGAACGATCATGGGAGTCGCCCCGATGCGGCCGGTCGACCATCCCACGATGGGGGCCAACGCGTACATGCCCAGGATGTGTGTGGAGATCACCAACCCGATGACGCGAATCGCGTGCTCGCCCTCGGTCATGTGCAGGGGCGCCATGACCATGGTCGCCACCATGACTCCCTGGCCGACCATCATGGCAACCGCGGCCAGCCGGGCAGGAGGCAACCGCATGATGATTCCCAGCGACCGGGCCACACCGCCGCGGCCGGGAACGGTGCCGGAGCCGGCGCCGAGACGCCTGGCGACCTGCAGGGGATCGGGACGCAGACCGCGATCGGTGATCAGCATGGCCAGCCCGAACGCAACCACGGCAAACATGAACGGTCCGGCCAACTCGTCGAGACCAAGGGAAACGGCAACGTCTGTAGCGGGACCGGTGGCGAGCGTCGGGCCGATGATGGCCCCCACCGTTGTGGCTCCGACCAGGAAACCGATGGTCCGTGCCCTGTCCGGGGGCGCCGCCAGGTCGACCACGGCGAAGCGGGCGGCGAGGCCGCAGGCAGTGCCGATGCCGACGCCGAGCATCCCGATGACGACCAGAGCGAACACCTCGGTCAGACTGCCCAGCAGCGCCAGCAGCGACCCGCCCACGGCCAGCATGTAGCCCGACCGCAGCCCCACCCGCCGGCCGCTTCGTGCCATGAGCCTCGCCAGCGGTACTGCCGCGAGCGCCGCCCCGGCGGTCATGCCCGCCGCCGCGATGCCGCTGAGCCTCTCGCTGCCGGTGATCTCGTCGGCCAGCACGGCGACGAGGCTGAACGCGCCGCCCGCGCCGGCGCCGCCCACCGCCACGACCGCCATCAGCACCCGCAGCGTTCGCCGCTGGATTTCGGGGACCGATCGACCCGTCTCCGGATCACGTCCCGGCGAGGACTCGCCGGCACCGGCAGCCACCGCTTGCGTCCGCTCGGTGGGCTCGGTCACGGGCCCAGACTAGGCGTCGGCCACTTGCGGGGAGGTTCCCGGGGGCCACGGGACGACCCGGCAAGGAGCCCGCGGTCCATCCCGGTAGAGTCCCCACCGTGCAGTGGTCCGAACCTCCCGCCATGTCCCTCGACCCGGCGTTGCGCTACTCGGCGACGCTCGACGCGAGTTGCGGCAGCATCGAGTTGGATCTACAGGCCGAGCGGTCCCCGCTGGCGGTGAACAATTTCGTCTTCCTTGCGCAGCAGGGCTACTACGACAACTGCCCGGTGCACCGCGTCGTGCCGGGATTCGTGGTGCAGGCCGGCGATCCCACCGGCACCGGCCGGGGCGGGCCCGGCTACCGCTTCGCCGACGAACTCGAGGGGCGCGGCCAGTACCGCGAGGGAACACTCGCCATGGCCAACGCCGGCCCCAACACCAACGGCTCGCAGTTCTTCATCTGCCTGACAAACGTGAACCTGCCCCACTCCTACACCATCTTCGGCCAGGTCAGCGCCGGCATGGACGCCGTGAACGCGTTCGCCGCGCTGCCACTGCGGGGCGAGACCCCCAAGGGCGACGCCAGCATCCGCTCGGTCACGATCAAGACCGAACCCGTCGCCGGAGCCTGAGCCTCCCCGGTAGCACCCACCGGGCGCTGCCCGCGCCAGGGCACCGCGACAGAGCCGGCGTAATTCGAGCTATCCGGGCACCCGCGAGGCGGGCGGCCCGGACAGTCAGTTCTGCAGGCCGCCGATCACCAGCCGGCTGAACTCCCTGCCGATCTGCGCGACTGTGGCAGACCCCTCGGGCCGGTACCAGAACGCCATGGAGTTCATCATGCCGATGATCCCGATGGCGGCGAGCCGAGCGTTTATCTCGGGCTTGATCTCACCGGAGCGCTGGCCGCGGCGGATCTGCGACACGACGAACCTGTTGTAGACATCAGCCGCCTCGCGGATCGTCTTCTGGCGCTCCTCGGAGAGCGCCCGGAACTCCCTGAAGAAGACCGACGACTGCAGGCGCGTGGCGGCGAAGACTTCAGCGTGCCTCCGGACAAGCGCCTCGATCATCTCGAGCGCGCTGCCCTCATGCTGGTCCAGTTCCTCGATGACGCCGAGCGCCGCGTCATAGGCCTCCTGGATGACACCGAAGAGCAGATCCTCCTTGGTGTCGATGTAGTAGTAGAGGCTGCCCTTGAGGATCCCCACCTCTTCGGCGATTTCCTGGATGGAAGTTGCCTCGTAGCCCTTGTCGTTGAAGATCTGCGCGGCCACATCCATGACTTCCTGCCGGCGGCGCTTGGAGGGCTTGGGGGTCTTGTTGGTGCCCTCGGGCATGTGGGCGCTCCTCAAACAACTGTTAGGTTGGCAGATCGGCGCTAGATTGTAGTACGGCACCAAGCCGTAAACAGCGGGGCGAGCCCCGGCAGGATCAGCGAGAGGCAAGCGCAACCGGTCCGCGGATATCGTGCGTGGAGCGGATCGGCGCACCTCGGGCGGCCCGGCCCGCCCGACGCAGGGTCATTTATGAGCACCCCTGACAACCATTCCCCGCCAGGGTCCGAAGCGCACGGCGACGAGAACGTGGCGCGCGCCGAGGCCGAGGCGCAGTGGCGGGCCGCCTTCGAAGCGGCTCCCCTCCGCGACGGCACCTTCGAGACCATGTCCGGCATCCCGCTGGCCGCGGTGCACGGTGATCCCCCCTATCCCGGCCAGTACCCGTACACGCGGGGTATCTACCCGTCGATGTATCGCTCCCGGCTGTGGACGATGCGACTCTTCGCCGGCATGGGCACGGCCGCCGACACGAACCGGCGCTTCAAGAAGCTGCTCGAGGCCGGAGGCACCGGATTGTCGACGGCCTTCGACATGCCCACGCTCATGGGGCGCGACTCCGATGACCCGTGGGCGGTCGGCGAGGTGGGCCGGGCCGGCGTGGCGGTGGACACCATCGCCGACATGGAGGACCTGTTCGCGGGCATCGACCTGGGCAACGTGAGCACCTCGATGACCATCAACGGCCCTGCCAACATCCTGATGGCCATGTACATCGTGACCGGCGAGCGCGGCGGCACCGAACGCGGCCGGCTCAGCGGCACCATCCAGAACGACATCCTGAAGGAGTACCAGGCGCAGAAGGAGTACATCTTCCCGCCACGACCCTCGGTGCGGCTCGTGACCGACCTCATCGGGTTCACCACCGCCGAGATGCCGCGCTGGCACCCCACCTCGATCAGCGGCTACCACATCCGCGAGGCCGGATCCACAGCTTCCCAGGAACTGGCATTCACCCTCGCCAACGGCTTCGCCTACGTGGAGGCGGCGATGGCCGCCGGGATGGACGTGGACGACTTCGCCCCCCGCCTGTCGTTCTTCTTCAACAGTCACATCGATTTCTTCGAGGAAATCGGCAAGTACCGCGCCGCCCGGCGGATCTGGGCCCACTGGATGCGCGACCGCTACGGCGCCAAGCAGGAGCGATCGCTGCAACTGCGGTTCCACACCCAGACGGCCGGCGTGTCGCTCACCGCTCAGCAACCCGAGGTGAACATCGCCCGCGTCGCCACCCAGGCGCTGGCGGCGGTGCTCGGCGGCACGCAGAGTCTGCACACCGACAGCTACGACGAGGCGCTCGCCCTGCCGACCGAGAAGGCCGCGCGGATCGCCCTGCGAACCCAGCAGGTGATCGCGCACGAGACCGGCGCCGCCAACGTGGCCGACCCGCTCGGCGGCTCCGCCTACGTGGAGTGGATGACCGACGAGATGGAGCGCAGGGCAACCGAGGTGTTCGACCATCTGGAGAAGCTGGGCGAGGGCTCGATCCTGGAGGGCGTCTACGAAGGCATCGCCAACGGCTACTTCGTGGGCGAGATCGCCGACAGCGCCTACCGCTTCGAGCGGGAGGTCAACGCCGGCCGGCGCATCATCGTGAGCGTCAACGCCCACACCGACAGCGATGGGAGCGACACGCCTACCCTCCGCATCGACGAGGACGTAGAGGACCAGCAGCTGGCGCGACTCGCCGAGGTGAAGCAGCGGCGTGACTCCGGCGCCGTCGTGGATGCCCTCGAGACGCTGGCCGCAGACGCCGCCGATCCGACGATTAACCTCATGGAGCCCATCATCGAATGCGTACGCGTCGAGGCCACCGAGGGCGAGATCGTGAACGCACTCGAGGGCGTCTTCGGCACCTACACCGAGCCCGCGGTCGTATGAGCGGCCCGGCCGGTCGCGCTGCAGGCCCCGGCACCGAGCGCGACCCGCAGCTTGGCCAGCCGGTGCGGGTGGTGCTGGCCAAGCTGGGACTCGATGGCCACGACCGGGGCCTGAAGGTCGTGGCCCGCATGCTGCGCGACGCCGGCCTCGAGGTCATCTACCTGGGTTTGCGCCAGACGGCCGAATCGATCCTGCTCGCAGTCGAGCAGGAGGACGCCGACGTGATCGGCCTCTCGATCCACAACGGCGGTCACCTCACGCTGGCGCCCCGCATGGTGGAGGCCGTGCGCACCGCAGGGCTTGACACCCCGGTCGTTGTTGGCGGGATCGTGCCCGAGTTGGATCTCGAACGGCTGCGCACCGCCGGCGTGTTCGCGGTGTTGGGGCCGGGCGCCTCGGCGACCGAGGTTGCCCACACGGTGCGGGCGGCCGCAGCCGGCCGAGCATGATCGCCGAGCCGGCGGCGAGACCCGAGCCCCGGCAGGCCGTGCCGACCACGCACGACGAATCCCGCCACGCGCCCGGTGACGTAACCACCCTGTTCGAGCGCGCCTGCAACGGCGACCGCCGGGCGCTGGGGCGACTGCTGACCTACACCGAGAGGGGTGGACCGGGTGCCGACGCGGTAGCCGTCGCCGCCTTGCCGCTCGCCGGCGGCGCACACGTGGTGGGCATCACCGGGGCGCCCGGGGTCGGCAAGTCCACCCTCACCGACCGCCTGGCGCAGATCGCCACCGACGACGGTTGGCGCGTCGCCATCCTGGCGGTCGACCCCTCCTCGCCGCTGACTGGCGGTGCCATTCTCGGCGACAGGGTGCGGATGGTAAGCGCCGCTGCACCCGGCGGACCGTTCGTGCGCTCCATGGCGAGCCGCGGGCAGTCCGGCGGGCTGGCCCTGGCCGCGCTGGCCGCGGTCCGGCTGCTGGACGCCACCGGGCACGACCTGGTCATCGTGGAGACCGTCGGCATCGGGCAGGTCGAGGTGGACATCGCCCGCACCGCCGACACCACGATCGTGGCCGTGAGCCCGGGCTGGGGGGACGCCGTTCAGGCCAACAAGGCCGGGCTGTTGGAGATGGCCGACATCTTCGTCGTCAACAAGGCAGACCGGGCCGGGGCCTCCGACGCCCGGCGGGACCTGGAGTACATGTTGGATCTGGGGCACCGCGACGGCTGGAGGCCGCCGGTGGCGCTCACGGTTGCAACCACCGGCGACGGCGCCGACGAACTCTTCAAGCACGTGCAGGACCATCGCCACCACCTGCGCGACTCCAGCGCCTTGGCCGACCGGCGCGCCCGTCACGTCGCCGAGGAAGTTCGCCGCCACCTGCACCGCTGGGTGGACGAGCTGTGCGAACACCCCCCCGAACGGGCTGCGGCGCTGTTCGCACAGGTCGCGGCCGGCCGGCTGGCACCGTCGGCGGCGGCGCGGCGACTGGCCGGCGAACTCGGCAAGCTCAGCGACCGTGACGGTGAGACCGCTGAGACCGCCGGCGAAGAGACGGAGGTCTGACATGCAGAGCCCCCTCACCGGAGGACCCGGCGCGATCGTGCTGACGGGCTGGCAGCAGGCCCGCGAGGCCTACCGGAGCAAGAATCTGCGCCAGGCCATGTACGACGAGGGGGCCGTCATCATGGAGGACTGCCTGCTGGTGCTGCACGGCGAGGCCCACCGGCGGCGCCGGCGCGTGGAGAACCGGCTGTTCCGCCGGGAGGTGTTCGCCCACTGGGAGCGCGGGGTGCTGGGCGAGACCCTGAACGCGGTGCTGGCACCATACCTCGCCGCCGGAAGGGCCGACCTGAGGGCACTCGGCTACCGGGCGGCCATCAGCCTCACCGCCACGATCGCCGGGGTGGACCACGACCCCGCCAACGTGGCCCACACCTCGAGGCTGGAGGAATTCGTGGGGACCTTCAGCGCCGGGGCGACCCTGGCACACTCCACCCGGGATCCCGAAGAGGTCCGGGCGGAGGTGCGAGAGCAGTTGCAGGCATTCCGGGTCGAGATGCTGACCGAGTCCCTGGACCGGCGGCGGGAGTTGCTGGCCCGGCTGGCCCGCGGCGAGATCGCTGAGGAGGGCCTTCCCCACGACGTCGCGACGCTGTTGCTCCGCCACCAGGAGGCCCTCGACATCACCGATGCGGTGATCGAGCGGGAGATCTGCTTCTACCTGCAGGCCGGGGCCCACAGCACCGCCGACACCTACACCCACGCCCTCGATGAACTCTTCAGCCGCGGCGGATCGCATCCCGAGGATCTCGAGCGGGCATCCAGCGATGCGGCCTTCGCCCAGCGCTGCGTGCACGAGTCGCTGCGCCTCAACCCGGCAAGCCCGGTGGCGTGGCGCGAGCCGCTGCGAACCGTGAACCTGCGCGACGGCACGGTGCTGCCCCAGGGCAGCAGGGTCGTCATCGATCTCGCCACCGTGAACCGCGACCCGGAGGTGTGGGGGCCCGACGCCGGCGTCTTCAACCCACACCGGACCGTTCCGGAGGGCGCCAATGCCTGGGGCCTCAGCTTCGGCGCAGGGGCGCACGCCTGCATCGGCGCCGAGCTCGACGGCGGCATGGAACTCCTCGGGGACACCACGCCCGACGATGACCATCTCTACGGCACCGTCGCAGTGATGGTCACGGCCACGCTCGCCGCCGGCGGCCGACCCGACCCGCAGAACCCGCCGGTGCAGGATCCCAACACCAAGCGCCCACACTTTTCGTCGTACCCCATCATCTTCGCGGGAGCCCAGGAGCAGCCATGACGACCGACCGTTCCCTTCTCGTGACCGGCGGCGCCGTCGGCATCGGTGCCGAGATCGCCCGGCTCGCGGCAGCTGCGGGCTACCGCGTCGGAGTCCTCGACGTTGACGCCACTGGGGCACAAGCCACCGCGGAGGGCATCGACGGCGCGGTGGCGCTGGCGGCCTCGGTCAGCGACGAGGACGAGATCGAAGCCGCGCTCGACGCCTTCGGCACCCCTGAGGTGCTCGTCAACAACGCCGGCATCGTCCGCTTCGGACCTCTCCTGGATCTGCCGGCCGGTGACTTCAGGGCCGTCGTGGACGTGAACCTGGTCGGCACCTTCCTGTGCGGGCGGGCCGCGGCGCGCCGCATGGCCGGCGCCGGGGGCGGGCAAATCGTGAACGTGGCGTCCATGAACGGCATCGCGCCCGGCCCCAATGCCGGCGCCTACGCCTCCACCAAGGCCGGCATCATCATGCTGACCCAGCAGATGGCGCTGGAGTGGTCGCGCTTGGGCGTACGGGTCAACTGTGTCGCCCCGGGACTTATCGACGGCGGCATGTCGGCACCCATCAACGCCGACCCGGTGCTGCGGGCCGAGCGCGAGATCGCCGTGCCGCGAGGCCGTCTCGGCAGCACCGCCGACATCGCCAAGGCCGTCCTGTGGCTGGCCTCGGCGGACTCCGACTACGTCTGCGGCCAGACGCTGCTGGTCGACGGTGGCATCACCATGTCGATCCTCTCGCACCTGCCGCGGCCGGCCAGCGTGGACGGCGTGGGCGACGACGCACGCACCCCTGGACGCCCGGCGGCGTCATGAGACCTGTCGAGGGCATGTCGGTGCTCATCACCGGGGGCGGGTCGGGCATCGGCGAAGGCGCCGCGGAGCACTTCACCGCAGCCGGCGCGTCGGTGACGATCACCGGGCGCCGGGCGGAGAAGATCGGGGCGGTGGCGGACCGGCTGGGCGATCGCTGCTGCGCCGTGGCGGGCGACGTGACGGTGGCCACCGACCGCGAGCGAATGGTCGAGACGGCTGTGCGCCACGGCGAGGGGCGCCTCGACGTGCTCTTGAACAACGCCGGGAACATGTACCGGGGCCCGGTGGAAGAACTCGAAGAGGATCGGCTGCTTGCCCTGTTCCACAGCAACGTCGTGGCAGGCATGATGCTCTGCGGCATGGCTGTGCCGCACTTGCGCCGAACGCAGGGATGCGTGCTGTTCGTGGGCTCGGTGCACACCAAGCGCAGCTTCCCCGGCGTGGCGCCGTACGCGGCCACCAAAGGCGCCATCGAGACGCTCACCGGCGTCCTGGCCGCCGAATTGGGACCGCAGGGAATCAGGGTGGGCTGCGTGCGCCCCGGCGCGGTGCTCACCGAGATCAATCAGCGGGCCGGGCTGTTCGACGACGAGCAGGCCGCGGCCCGGTTGGCGGCGATGTCGGGGGCCCACGCCCTCGGGCGCATCGGCACCGCCACCGAGATCGCCGAGGCCTTCGAGTACCTGGCGAGGGCCGAGTGGACCACCGGGGAGGTGCTGGTCGTGGACGGCGGCCTGGGACTCGGGATCACCCATGACTGAGCCCATGGGCGATCTCGCCCGGCGCAGCGCCCGGCAGGTCGTCGAGGATCATCTCGAGTCCATCGGGACCGGCGACCCGGCCGCCATGGCCGCGGACTACGCCGCCGATGCCGTCCTGGTGCGCGGCGAGGCGTCCTATGTGGGCGCTGCGGTGATCTGCGAGTACTTCGAGTCCGTGCCCCGGCGGCTGGCAGGCGGTGAGGTGTCCTTCGGCGAGCGCACCGACCACGGCGGCGGTCGCATATCGGTGCGCTGGCGCATCAGTGGCGGGCCCGCCGGCGGCACGTCCGGCTGTGACACCTTCACGGTCGCCGGCGGCGCCATCTCGCATCAGTCCGTGGCTCTCGACGATGCCGACTTCTGAACCGCTCCTTTGAACGACTCCCTACGATGAGGCGCCGACCATGACCTCCACCACCACGAACCCCGACAATCCCGCCACGGCCGCCCCCCGGACTGTCACCGTCACCAGCCTCGCCGCGGCACAGCGTTGTTACCGCAACCGCGACCTGCGCCAGGGCTCCTACGACGAGGGTGACGTGGTCATGGCCGATGTGGTCATCAACCTGCACGGCGCCGAGCACCGCAACCGTCGCCGCCTCGAGAACCGCCTGTTCCGGCGCGACACCTTCTGGCACTTCGAGCAGGATCTGTTCCCGGCGATCTTCGACGAGACCCTGGCGCCGCACCTGGCGGCGGGCCGCACAGAACTGGTGCGCTTCAGCCACCAGCTGATGATGAACCTGGCGGCTCTCACCGCCGGCGTGGACCGCCACGAGGGCACGCCGGAGGAGACCTTCCGCCTCTACGACTACCTCATGCTGTTCATCGAGGGCGCCACGATCGCGCACTACACCGGCGACAAGGCCGCCAAGACGGCCGAGATCGCACAGGCACTGGCAGCGTTCGGTGAGGAGTTCCTCTCTCCGGGAATCGCACGCCGCCGGGCGATCCTGGACCGCATCGCCGCCGGCGAAGCGCCCGAATCCGAACTGCCCCCCGACGTGCTGAGCGTGCTGGTCCGCAACCAGGACAACCTGGACCTCACGCCGGAGATCATCTGCCGGGAGGTGGCCTTCTACATGCTGGCCGGGGCGCACACCAGCGCCACCGCCTTCACCCGGGCGATGCACAACATCTTCAGCTGGCTCGAGGAGCACCCCGAGGCCGCCGACCTGCCGCGCACCGACCGGCTCTTCTGCCAGCGCGCCACCCACGAGACGATCCGGCTGCAGCCTTCCAGCCCCGTGGCTGTGCGCTGGGCCGAGGCCGACTTCGAACTCGCCGACGGCACCGCGGTCCGCACCGGCGACAAGGTCGTCATCGACCTGCCGACGGTGAACCGTGACCCCGCTTTCTTCGGCGACGACGCCGACGACTTCAACCCGATGCGCGGAGTCCCCGAGGGGGCGCACCCTTGGGGCCTCAGCTTCGGCATGGGGATGCACGCCTGCATCGGCCAGGATCTCGCCGCGGGCGTGGTGCTCGACCCCGACAGCGGGCTCGGCAGCCATCTGTTCGGCGTCACACCGGTGGCGGTGCAGACCATGTTCGACCACGGCTGCGTCCCCGATCCCGACGATCCCCCCGAGATGGACCCCTCCACGACACGGCCCTACTTCGGCCGCTACCCGGTGATCTTCACCCGCAGCACCTGAGACGGCCCGAGCCACCGATCCCCGCCAGCGGCGCGGCCGGTTGGGCCCGAACCACGAACCCCGACCGACCACACCACATTCGACAACCCCCAACTCGAGAAACACGGAGGACCCCCACATGAGCGTTGCAACCCTGGGACCCAGCACCGACCAACTCGCCGCCATGACCCCCGAGGAGTTCGTGGGACTCCTGCGGGCCGAGCTCACCAGGCCCGGCTGCGGCATGGCCGACCACCCCGTCGTGGCCGCCATGGAGGACGGCAGCATCACCGTCGCGCAACTGGTGCTGTTCTGCGAGCAGTTCTACCTGCACATCTCCCGCATGCTTCCCTGGATCGGGGCGATCTACGTGAACTGCCCCCACGAGGACGTGCGCACCACGCTGGTCAAGAACCTGGCCGAGGAGTGCATGGGCATCGAGACCGGCACGAAGGCCCACCCCGAGTTGCTGCTGGAGTGGGGAGCGGCCCTCGGCGGTGACGTCGAGGCCATGCGCACGGCCGAGCAGCTGCCCGCCGGCCGCCGGCTCACGGAGTACTTCGAGTTCATGGGGCTGTGCCGCGACTGGTGCGTGCCGCTGGCCGCCATCGGCATCGGCCTGGAGTCCTTCGTGCCGGACACCTTCACACGCATCGTGGCGGCCCAGAAGAAGAACTACGGCATGAGCGACGAGGACCTCATCTTCTGGACTATGCACATCCTCGCCGACGCCGAGCACGGCGACGAGGGCATCGAGATCGTCTCGGAGTACGCCCGCACGCCTGCCCAGCGCGACGCCGTGTACCACTGCACGCTGGAGACCGGGCGCCTCTTCTACGACATGTGGAACCTGTATCGCACCGTGCCGGCCTGATGGACCTGAGCGCCGAGCAGGAGGCCCTGCGGGAGACGGTCGCGGCGCTCGCCGCCGACCTCTACGAGCCCCAGGCTGCTTCCTGGGATGCCGAGCGCACCCCGTTCCCCGACGCCGAGAGGCGCCGCCTCGCCGAACTGGGATACATGGGGATGGGCCTGCCGCCGGAGTACGGGGGTGGCGGGGCCGACCTGCTTGACTCCCTCATCGTCATCGAGGAGCTGGCCAAAGCCGCCCCGACGGCGGCGTTCGGTGTGTTCGAGGCCAACACCGGCCCCGCACGTGTCATCGACCTCTTCGGCACGCCCGAACAGAAGGCCCGCCTGCTTCCTCCCGTCGCCGGCGGCGAGGTGACCATGGCGATCACCATCTCCGAGCCCGACGCCGGCTCGGCCGCCACCGACATGACCACCGCCGCGGTGCGCCAGGGGGACCGCTACGTGATCAACGGCATGAAGCGCTGGTGCTCGGGCGCAGGTCACGCCGAGCAGTACCTGGTCTACGTGCGCCTGAGCGACGAGCCCGGCGCCCGTTCCATCGGGGCCCTGGTGGTCGACCGCGACAGCGACGGGCTGAGCTTCGGACCCCAGGAACGGCTCATGGGGTTCCGGGGCATCCCCTCGGCGGACATGTTCTTCGACGACGTGGCCGTTCCGGCCGAGAACCTGGTCATCGGCGCGGGCGGCTTCGGGCAGCTGTTCACCGCGTTCAGCATCGAGCGGCTCGGCAACGCCACGATGAGCCTGGCCATCGGCCAAGCCTGTGTGGACCTCTGCGCCGCGTACGTCACCGAGCGCCGCCAGTTCGGCAAGGAAATCGTGGAGTTCCAGACGGTGCAGACCGCCCTTGCCGACATGATCCTGCAAGTGGAGGCGGCCCGGCTGCTGATCTGGCGGGCGGCGGCGCGTGCGGGCCGCGGCGCGCCGCGCACCCTGGAGGCCTCGCTGGCCAAGTGCTTCGCCAATGAGATGGCCAAGAAGGTGGCCGACGTGGCGGTGCAGCTGCACGGCGGCTACGGCTACAGCGAGGAGTACGGCATCGAGCGGCGCCTGCGCGACTCGCACGGCTGGGCCATCGCCGGTGGCACGCCCACCATCCAGAAGGTGCGGATCGTCTCGGAGTACCTGCAGCGCCGCTTCAACCAGCGCGCCTGACGGACCGACCTCCCGGGCTAGCGGTCGGCGCCCAGCAGCACGGCGTTGTGGTATTGGGCGCCCGAACCGGCGCCGGTCACCAGGGCCACCTCGGCGCCGGGCACCTGTGACGGCCCGGCGGTGCCGCGGATCTGGCGCACCGCCTCGACGATCTTCAGCGTCGGGCCGCCCCAGCCCACGTGCGAGTACGCCATGAGTCCCCCGTCGGTGTTGGTGGGATGCCGGCCGTCGAGCCCGATGCCGGCCTCGGCTAGGTAGTCCACGCCCTCGCCTTCGCCACAGAAGCCGAGCGTCTCGAACTGCCGGATCACCTCGAAGGTGTTGATGTCGTAGAGCTCGAAGACGTCCACGTCGGCAGGCCGCAGGCCCGCCATGGCGAAGCTGCGCCGGTAGGCGCCGGAGCCGATGCGGGCCACGTCGTCGTAGCGGGGCGGATCCACGTACTGCTGGCGGTGCCACTCCGAGCCGCCGCCCAGGATCACCGCCGGCGCTGATGGGCAGTCACGGGCGCGCTCGAGGCTCGTGATGACCATGGCGGCAGCGCCCTCGGTGGCTAGGCACAGGTCCAGCAGCCGGAACGGCTCGGCCACCGGCGGCGACGCCAGCACGTCGGCCGGCGTGTACGGGCCACGCCCGTACATCACTGCGGCGGGGTTGGCGGACCCGGCGTTGCGGATGGTGGCGGGCACCAGCGCCATCCGCTCGGGGTCGGGGGCGAACCGGTGCAGATACACCTGCGCCACCAGGGCGAACTGCGCGGCGGTGAGCGACCCCCAGCACGAGGTGAACTCGTTGTCGGGCCGGGTGTAGGAGGCCACGGTCCCCCCGGCGCCGCTCGCGGCGTCGCCGCCAGAGGACACCCCGGCGCCGGACTCCCCTGCTCTGCCCCCGAACACCAGCACCGTCGAGGCTTGGCCGGCCAGGATGGCGCCGGCGGCGTCGAGCAGGCCGGGGGCTCCCTGTGGGTAGGTGTCGCCCACCCAGTTGAACCCCTTGCCCACCAGCGCCGACCAGTCCACGGAGCCGGGATGGAAGATCGTGCCGCCGGGACCGGGCCAGCGCGCCGAGATGCCGTCCACGTCGTCGAGGCCCATCCCGGCGTCTGCGAGCGCGGCGTGCGCCGCCTCCAGGCAGATCTGCACAGAGTTCCCTTCGAGGCTCCGGGCCTGGCGCGTGGCCGCCACTCCTGCCACGGCGATGCCCGCCAGCGGGTGACTGCCCAAAGCGCTCACACCTGGCGACCCTCGCCCCAGAAACGCTTGCGGATCTGGTCCTTGGCGATCTTGCCGACCGCGTTCTTCGGCAGGGAATCCATCAACTCAACCCGCTCGGGCACCTTGATCGACGTCAATTCCGACTGCCGGCAGTGCTCCCGCAACTCGCCGGGGCCGGCCGTCGCCCCGTCCTTGAGCGCCGCCACCGCCACGATGGCCTCACCCCAGTCCGGATCGGGCACACCGACGACCGAGCACTCAAGCACCGCCGGATGGCGGTACAGCACGTTCTCGATCTCTGTCGGGGCGATGTTCAACCCGCCCCGGATGATGAGGTTCTTCAGCCGGTCGACGATGTAGATGAACCCCTCGTCGTCGATCTCCGCCACGTCCCCGGAGTGCATCCACCCGTCGCGCAGCGACTCGGCGGTTCGCTCGGGGTCGCGGTAGTAGCCCTTCATCACGTACGGACCGCCGAAGATGACCTCGCCTCGCTCCCCGGGCGCCACGTCTCGACCCTCGGCGTCGACGACCCGCACGTCCACGGCGTAGGACGGCTGGCCGCAGGAGCCCAGCAGTTCGGGACGCTCGGTGAGTCCCCGGTGGTGGTCCTCCTTGCGCAGCATGGTGCCGATCGAGGCGATCTCGGCCATGCCGTAGAGCTGGTTGAAGATGTTGCCGAAGCGGCCGACCAGTTCGCCGAGGCGCTCGGGCGAGATGGGCGAGGCGCCGTAGCCGAGCGTCACCAGACCGCCGAGAAGCCCGTCGTGTACCGGTGGCAGGCGATCCAGCAGGCGCATCAGCTGCGTGGGAACCAGGAACGAGTGGCTGACGCCCTGGCGGTCGGTGGTCTCGGCGAATCCCCTCGGGTCGAAACTCCGGCTGTCCCCGAACCCCAGGGCCGCCCCCATCAGCAGCACCGGCACGATCGTGATGTTGACGCTGGAGTTGTGCGGGATCTGCAGCAGGTAGCGGCTGTGCCGGCCGATCTCGTACTCCAGGGCCGTGACGGTGGCGTGCTGCAGTACCCGGGCGTGGTCGAACAGAACCCCCTTCGGACGCCCGGTCGTCCCGCTGGTGTAGACGATGCAGAAATCGTCGTCGGAGCGCACCTCGTGCAGCGTGGGCGGCGGGGTCGCGGATCCCGCGGCGACGAGTGACCGGTACGGCTCGGCGTCGATGTCCAGGACCTCCAGGCCGTACTTCTCGGAGGCCTCGACGGTCTGGTGGAGGTGCTCGGTGTCACAGAGCAGCAGCCGCGGCCGCGCATTGTCGATGATCTGGTCCAGTTCCGCCGGGCCGAGCCGGAAGTTGAGCCCCACGTAGACCGCGCCGCTCTTGGTGATCCCACCGAGCACCTCGACGACCTCCGGGCGGTTCGCCACGAGCAGCGCCACACGGTCGCCGGGCTCGATACCGAAGCGATCAGCGAGCATGTTGGCGATGCGGTTGGTCCGCCCCTCCAACTCCGCCCAGGTCACATCGCGACGCTGCGGGCCCACATCGAACAGCGCGGTCGCGTTCGGGTACCGCACCGCGTTGCGCCGGAACGCCAAGCCGACGTTCATGCGAGCACTCTCATCCCGTTGCCTCGGAGTGCCGACCACCGACGCTGCCCAGAGGCTCGGGCCGGCGCACCTTCGGGGCATCGCTCATGCAGCGGCCTCGGAAGCGCTGCGATCGGTCGTGCACGGGGCGAAGGCCGGCAGCAGGACCCCGTCGGGCCCGGGCACGAAACGGACCTGCACCTCCATGCCGATCCGGACCTCCTCCGCGGGGCAGTCCACGATCCACGTCAGGAGCGACCAGCCCTCGGTCACGTCCACGATCGCCAGCACGTAGGGCACCTCGAAGGACGGCTCGGGCGGGCGATGCACGACGGTGAAGCTGTAGATCGTGCCGCGCCCCTCGCTGGGCTCGTAGCTCCACTGCCCCCAACCGCAGTGCGCGCAGACGACCTGGGGGGTGAAGAAGCTCCGAGCGCAGCGGGCACAGACGGGCCGCAGCAGTTCGCCCCTGTCGAGCGCCGCCCAGAACTCACCGGTCAGCGCTCGATCGGCGCGGTCCGGCGGGGGCATCGGGCGCTCAGTCCTCGTGCAACAGGAGCGCCATGGCAGCGTCGCGCACAGCCATTCCCTCGGTCACGCCGCGGGCGCGAGCCAAGCCGTTGCAGGCGCCCACCTTGCCGATCTCGTACGCCTTGAAGGCGTCACCGATGGGTGCGGTCCAGGCGTCGAAGGAGCCGCCCGCCAGCCCGTGGCGCTCCACGATGTCGAGGCCGGCGATGCCGGAGTCGTTCTTGGCTCGGCCGCCGTCGGCGCAGATGAAGCCGTGGGGGGAGACCTCCAGCAGGAAGCCCGCCCCGCTCCGACCCGTGTGGCCCGCCGTCACCAGCACGTTGCGGGAATCGCCGGGCTGAGCGAACACGATCGAGTCGGTCACGACCAACTCCCGTCCCGTCGGCGACGTCGCCATCACCTCGCGGCGGATCTTCGTGCCCTCGTCGATCTCACCGACCGGGTCGTTGCATGCCAGAAGCCGTGCAGCTTCGGCGACAGCCATGCCTTCGGTCACCCCGCACCGCTCGGCGTAGATGTTCACCCGGCTGATGACCCCACAGGTGTACTGGTCCATGCCGTTGCCCAGTTCGGAGGACTCGGCCGACGCGGTGGCGGCGGGTATCCCGAGAGCCTCCAGGTACCAGAGTCCGGCGATGCCCGCCCCGTCCATGCCCACCGCGCCGTCGTGGGCGATGACCGCCCGGGGCCTGTGGGGGACCATGAGCCGCGCGGGCAGCACTCCCAGGTACGACGCCGGCACGACGACGTCGGTGCCGCGATTGCGGGCGTCCACGTACCGGGCCGAATCCATGACCACGATCCGCCGGTCCCCGTGGCTGGCCACGACCTCCTGGGGGTGGTCCGCCTCGTTCGCAAGCAGCGGTGCTTCTGTGACCATGTGGTGCTCCTCGCTCGTCTGTACTGCGTCTATCCGGCGCGTGGCGGCGCGTGCAGCGGCTCAAAGGCCGTCGCGCAGGCCGGGGCGACCCGAGTCTGCCACCCGATCGCCGACGGGCCCCGGAACTATCCGACCAGGTGCGGTGCCCGCTGGGCCAGGCGCAGGAGCCGGGTGGCGTTGCCGTTCAGGGTCGCCATCAGATCGGCCACGTCGGGACCGGTGCCCTTGTCCCAGCCACCGAAGTTGGTGCCGTAGACCAATTGGTCGGTGCCGAGGGCGTCGGCCACGAAGGAGAACTCGCGGGCACCGGTCACGTGGCAGTCGAACCAGAGCCGAGCGAGCTGCTGGTCGAAGACGCCGGCGGGCTTCAACCATTCGGGCGAGGCGGGGCGACGCTCGGCCAGCTTGCGCAGCTTCGAGAGCACGAGGGCGAGCGATCCGCCGCCGTGACTGAGACAGATGTCCAGCGCCGGATGGCGGCGCAACACCCCGCCGAAGATCAGCGTGGCCGCGGCCAGGGCCTCCTCGAGGGAGTACTCCAGCACCAGGTCCAGATCCCAGCGGCGCAGACGTTCGTCCAGCAGCGCGCCGTCGATGCCCGATTGGGTCGGATGCAGGAACAGGGGCACGTCGAGCTCCACACAGGACTCGTACAGGGCGTCGAGGACCGGGGAATCCAGCGGCGTGCCGAAGTCGGTGCCGATGTAGCCGCCGAGCAGCCCCAAGTCGCTCACGATGCGCTGGAGCTCCGCGCAGGCCGCGTCGATGTCCTGCATGGGCAGGGCGCCGAGACCCACGAACCGGCCGGGATGGTCGGCGACCACCTCGGCGAGGCTGTCGTTGTGGGCACGGCAGAACTCGACGGCCGCCGGCGCGTCGATGAAGTGCAGGTAGGTCAGCGGGTTCGGCGACAGCGCCTGCACGCTGATGCCGGCGGCGTCCATGGCGGCGAGGCGCATGTCCACCTCGATGAACAGCGATCCCCGGTAGGCCACGCCGTCGAGTTGGTAGTTGCCGACCCGGAACCAGGGGCTGCCGTCGGGGTGGTAGCCGATCTCGGGACCGCAGGCCCCGGCCTGGCCCATCGATCCCTCCAGCACGATGTGGCCGTGCACGTCGATGAGGCCATCTGCCAGACCATCTGCACTTCTCACGAGCGACCCTCCATGATCCCGTCGGCGCCGGGCAGCCAGGCCGCCACACCCGCCACCGGGATGGCGCACACCACCGCCTCGGTGATCTGGGCCTCGCTGCAGCCGGCCCTGCGGGCACCGTTGGCGTGCACGTTCACGAACCGGGAGGAGAACTCCGCCGCGTTGATCGTGCACAGCAGCAACTCGGCATGGTCGGCGTCCAGCACGTTCTCCGCCAGGGACCACTCGCGCATCAGCACGTAGCCCTCGAGCGCCCGGGGTGCCTCGTCGGCCATGAGCTTGACGTACTCGGGGACGAACCCGAAGTAGTCCTCGAAGTAGTCCAGGCACCCCTGGCGACCCAGGGGGAACTCGTCGGCTTCGCCGCCGCCGGGCTGGAGTGTCTCGCCGAAGGTCTCGTCGATGGCCGAGTTGAACAGGGCGTAGACGGCCTCGCCTCGGGAGATCAACACCGTGAGGGCCGCGCCGCGGGCCACGTCGAGTTCAAGCCCCAGGTCCCGCGATCGTTCCATCTGTGCCATCAGCATCTGGCGGTGGCCCTTGACGGCTGCAGCGGACGCCATATACAGCGCCTTCGCCCAGGCAGGACAGGCCCCATCGGTGTCGGTGACCTCGCGCACACGGGCCAGGCCCTCGGCGAACTTCGGCGAGACGGCGTCGATCTGGCCGGTCGCCAGGGCGGCGCTCCCCAGAATCGATCGGTCGGCTCCCCCGACAAGGGTTGGCTGGACTGTCATCGGACCTCCTGGTGTATTTCGGATCTACAGAACCGGCTTGCAGCGGCGCGCCGGCCTCGGGCGGCTGGCGCGACTCAGAGCTTGGACACTTCGCCGCCGTCGATCACGAAGCAGGCTCCTGTGGCGAAGGACGCCAGCGGCGACGCCAGGTAGCACACCAGCGGTCCAAGCTCGGCGGGCTCGCCCATGCGGCGCATGGGTATCTTGCGCAGGCGGGCGGCGAGCATCTTGTCGTCCGCCATCACCTGGGCCTGGGCCTCGGTGGCGAAGGCACCGGGGGCGATCAGGTTCACCCTGATGCCGTGGCGGGCCCATTCCGCCGCCAGCGCCTCGGTCAGGCGGGCCAGCGCGCCCTTCGAAGCGCTGTAGGCGGCGAGCAGCGCCTTGCCCTTGAGGCTCGACGTGGAGCCCACGTTGATGATCGAACCGCCTCCGCCGGCGGCCACGAAGTGGCGCGCCGCAGCCTGCGACAGGATGGCGGGAGCGGTCACGTTCACCGCCAAGACCTCGGCCAGGACCTCCAGGTCCTGATCCAGGAACGTGCCGGCGGGAGCGATCCCGGCGTTGTTGACCACGCAGTCCAGGCGGCCGAAACGCTCCAGCGCCACATCAACGAGGCCGGCGACCTCGGCGGCGTCGCGCATGTCGCAACGCACCGGGTGGATCCCCCCATCGGCGCCGGCCGCAAGATCCTCCAGGGCTCCCGCCGAACGGGCCGCTGCCACCACCCGCGCGCCCTCACCGACCAGAGCTTCCGCTGCGGCCCTGCCGAGGCCGCGGCTGGCCCCGGTGACGATGGCGACGGTGCCGTTCAACTGCAGATCCATGTCAGCGCCTCGCGGTCGGTGCCCGGTGATCAGTACTGCGCACCGCTGGGTGTGCCCGTCTGGACGATGTCGCGGCACAGGCGGTTGGCGATTCCCAGGCGCAGCACCTCGCTGGCCCCCTCGTAGATGCGCATCGGCCGGGCCTGGCGGTAGTACTGCTCGATGCGGGAGCCCTTGATGAGCCCCCAGCGTCCCATGACCTGCACGCAGCGGTCCACGACGCGCCCGGCCGCCTCGGTGGCCGCCAGCTTGGCCAGCGAGGAGTGGTCGAGCGTTGTGGCAGGGTCCCGCCGGGCCATGTCGGCCGCCCTGTAGGCCAGCAACCGGGACGACTCCAGGTCGACCCACGAATCCGCCAGCAGACTCGCCACCGCGCCCAGGCGCACCAGCGGCCGCCCGAACTGTTGCCGCTCGGCGGCGTGGCGGCCGGCGATCTCCAGCGCGCCCTCCATGAGCCCGACGGCCGCACCCGCCACCGAGGAGCGGAAGACCGACAGGGTGGCGAGCACGTGAGCGAACCCCCTGCCTGGCGCACCGAGCCGATGATCCGACGTGAGGACCACGTCAACAAAATCGACCTCGCCGAGGACATGCGGGGCGATGATCTCCGGCGAGGGCGAGATCCGCACCCCCGGGCTGTCCGCCGGAACGAGGACGACCGAGTAGTCGTCCTCCTCGCCCTCCCCCGACGCCGGCTCGCGCACCAGCGTCGTGAAGAAGTCCGCCACCGGGGCGTTCGAGATGAACGACTTGCGTCCGGACAGCACGAACTCGTCACCGCCGGCCCCCGAGGGCCGCAGCGTCGTCGTGATCGCCTTGAGGTCCGAACCCGCTTCAGGTTCGGTCAGCGCCAGGGCCGCTATCGATTCCCCCGACGCCACCCTGGGCAGCCACTCGCGCCGCTGGGTCTCGCTGCCGCCGAGGGCGATGGCGTAACTGCCGATGCCCTGCAGGGCCAGCAGGGCGTCCAGATGCGCCGAGCCCTTCATGCAGGCCTCCCGCGCCAAGCACACGGCGAGAGGATCCACCCGTTCGAAGCGTCCCCCGTAGGCGGATGGGACCATCAACTCGCACAGCCGGCTGGAGCGCAGGATCGCCAGGGTGGGAGCGTGGACCTCCGAGCACTCGTCCGCCTCGCCGGCGAAGGGCGCCACCTCCTGCGCCACCGCCTGGGCTTCGGCCTTGACGTCGCGATAAAGCTGGGGAAGTTCGAAGATCGACATCGCCCGGCCCTTTCCTTGCTTGACCTCGCCGCTCCGGCCGTTGAGACTCATGCAGGCTGTCGACGGCCGCCGCAGCGTAGCGGGCGGACCTCTCCGCTCCGGCGCCGGCAACTAGAATAAACGGTTGGTAGATAAGAGTCACGCGCCGCACTGAACAGCGTCGGGGAGGAGCAAGCGAACCATGACCGACGTGATCGTCGACCGGCGGGACAAGACGCTGTGGCTACGGCTGAACCGGCCCGAGCGGATGAACGCCTACGACCGGACGACCGTCGACGAGATCATCGCGGCCCTTCGGGAACACGCCGACGCCCGGGTCACGGTGATCACCGGCGAGGGCCGGGCGTTCTGCGCGGGCGGCTACCTGGCGAACCTGGCGGACCCCGACTTCTGGGAGCTGCGCTCGATGTTCACCGGCAGCCTGGAGCTCTTCGACGCCATCCGCTCGGCGCCCATGCCGGTGATCGCCGCGGTGAACGGGCCCGCCTTCGGCGGCGGGAACGAACTGGTGGTCGTGTGCGATCTGGCCATCGCCTCGGAGAACGCCCGCTTCGGCCAGACCGGCGTGAAAGTCGGTAGCGCCCCGGTGCTGGGCGGCACGAACCTGCTGGCGATGACGGTGGGCGAGAAGAAGGCCAAGGAGGTGGTCTACCTCTGCCGCCCCTACAGCGCCGCCGAGGCCCTGGAGTTGGGCTGGATCAACGCCGTCGTGCCCCACGACGAGTTGCACGCCGAAGTCGAGCGCTGGTGCGCCGAGATCTGCGCCATGTCGGCTCGCTACATGGAGGTCGCCAAGATCAGCACGAACGTCTGGTGGCACCAGCTGCGCGACAACATGCAGTCGGGCCTGGGAATGCTGATGCAGGCCATCGGCTCGCCGGACATGCTCGAAGGGGCGACCGCCTTCCTGGAGAAGCGCAAACCGGAGTTCCCCCCGCGGGACGCCCGCTAAGCCCTGCCGGAACCATGGCCGCTCGAAGCTACGACCAGTTCCGGCCCACCTTCACCGACCGCCGGCGTTGGAACTCCCCCGACGTGCTGCGCCACAGGGCGAAGACCCACGGCGATCGCGTCTACCTCGACGTCCCGTCCACGGGCGAGTCCTACACGTTCGCCGAGACCCTCGAGTTGGCCGAGCGGGTGGCCCGCGGCCTGATCGGGGCTGGCGCAGTCCCCGGGGACAGATTGCTCATCATGGCGCCCAACTGCTCGGCCTACATCCTGGCCTGGCTGGGATCGTCACTGGCCGGAATGGCCGAAGTCCCCATCAACACCGCCTACCGGGGCACGTTCCTCGAGCACCAGGCCTCCACGGTGGCACCGCGCCTGGCACTCATCCACCCGGACTACGCGGAGCGCTTCGCCGAGAGCGCCGAGGCCGTGGCGACCGTGGAGCGCTTCTACCTCGCCGGCGGCGACGGTGACGAGCGCGCCGCCGCGACGGCAACGCTGCGCCAAGCCGGCTTCGAGGTCTCGGACTGGGAGGAGTTGCTGCAACCGACGGATCTTGGCTCCGCAGCGGAGTTGCCGACGGTGCGCCACTCGGACCTGGGGTCGGTCTTTTTCACCTCGGGGACAACCGGCCTGTCCAAGGGCGTCATGATGCCGCACGCCCACATGCACCTCTTCGCCGACCAGTGCGTCTCGCTCACGCGGCTCACCGACGCCGACGTCTACATGTCCGCCGGGCCTCTGTTCCACGGCAACAGCCATTTCCTGGCCGCCCAACCTGCGCTCATCGCCGGCGCCCGCTACGTCCTGCAGGAGCGGTTCAGCGCCAGCGCCTGGGCCAAACAGGTGCGGGAGAGTGGCGCAACGATCACCAACTTCGTGGGCGTGATGATGGACTTCGTCTGGCAGCAGCCCCCGCAGCCCGACGACGCCGACAACGACCTGCGCTGCATCTTCGCCGCGCCCACTGCCTCCAGCATCCTCGAGGAATTCAAGCGACGGTTCGGCGTGGAGGCATTCGTGGAGGTGTTCGGCCTCACCGAGACCTGCATGGCGATCCTCAGCCCCTACGGCGAGGACCGCCCGCCGGGCGCCGCCGGCCTGGCCAACAGCGACTGGTTCGACGTGCGCCTCGTGGACCCCGAGACCGACGAGGAGGTCCCGGTCGGCGAACTGGGCGAGTTGGTGGTGCGTGCTCGCCACCCGTGGACACAGTCGGTGGGCTACTACAACATGCCTGAGGCAACCCAGGAGGCGTGGCGCAATCTCTGGTGGCACACAGGAGACGGGCTGCGGCGCGACGCCGAAGGCTGGTACTACTTCGTGGACCGCCTGAAGGACGCCATCCGCCGCCGCGGCGAGAACATCAGCTCCTACGAGGTGGAGCAGGCCCTGCTGGGTCACCCCGCCGTCGCCGAGGTGGCCGTCGTAGCCGTTCCCGCCGACCAGGAGGCCGGCGAGGACGAGGTGCTGGCCGTGCTGGTGCCCGAACCCGGCACCGAGATCTCCGCCGCAGAGATGTGGGCCTACGCCGACCGGCGACTCCCCTACTTCGCCGTACCCCGCTACCTTCGCTTCGTGGCCGAACTGCCCAAGACGCCGTCGGAGAAGGTGCGCAAAGTGGAGTTGCGAGACGCCGGCGTCGCCGTCGACACCCACGACCGCGGTCCCGCGCCACGACGGCGGGGAGGCCATAGGACGTGAACTCCGACCGGCGGCGTGGTCTCGCGGAGGATCGGGAAGCGCGCCACCCATCCGTCATTCCGGCCCATGCCGGAATCCATGCTCGGCCAGAACCGGCGGCTTCTGCCGCTGATGGCCCAGTGCACCGGGGGAACAGTCACCCATGACCCGACCAGCAACCGCCGAGCAGGTGCCCACCCAACAGACCGCCGTCTACTCGTCGCCGGCGGGGCGCGGGCGGGTCTGCGCCATGGATTCCGCCTATCACGTGGATCCGGCCAACCGGGGCCGGGACATCTGCGTGAACTCCTCGTACTGCGGCGTCCTGCCCGCCCGGTTCATCGCCGAGGCCGCCCCGCGGGGGGCCATCGGCATGGACTGCGGCATCGGACCGGAGGGTTCGGCCATCGCAGGCCTCTGGTACCTGGAGGCGCTGGACATTCCCGCCGCGGTCGCCGACGTGCTGAGCGCGCGGCTCGGCGACGGCGTGCACCTGTACGACAACGGCGTCATCAGCTTCTGCAACCAGCCGGCGGCCGATTGCGGGGTGCGGGCAGGCATGCCGGTCGCCACCGCAGCCCGCATGATGCTGGAGAACGACCCGACCCCGGCGTCGGCCGACGAGATCACCAACCGCACGGTCATGCACACCGCCACCGACGGCCGCTGCGTGATCGCCACCGACTCCATCGCCTTTGCCACCCCCGTCGACCGCGGCCGCAACGTTCTGGTGACCGCCGGGCACACCGGGCGCAGCGCGGTGCCGTACCTGCGCCGGGCAAGCCCCTGGGGGTTCATCTGCTCCGACGGGGGGCGCGGCATGGACGACTCGGGCATGGCAGGGCTGGCCATCGTGGAGGCCGACGGCCTGGCGGGCGCAACCGTTGACGCTCGCCGCGCCCGCATGGGCAGCGGGCTGTCGCACTACCACGACGGCGTCATCTCGGCGGCCAACGCCCTTGCGGTGGCCCGTGGCGTGGAGATCGGCATGGGTTGCCCCGAGGCCGCGCTGCTGCTCCTGGCCCGCCCGGATGAGTCCTGACGCCGGGGAAGCCTCCGAACCGGCGAACCCGGCGCCCCCCGGCGGGCATGGGTTCCCGCTGCTGTTCCGCCCGCTGCGGATCGGTCCGCTGGAGATCCGCAACCGGGTGATCTTCGCCGGCCACGGCTCGCGCTTCGTGGACTGGCACTCCCACCACCTCACAGAACGCCAGGGCCACTACCTGGCCGAGCGAGCCGCAGGCGGCGTCGGCCTGGTGATCCAGGGCTCCTCCATGGTGCACCCCACGGGCCTCGCCGCCGCCGGCATCAACGAGGTCTACAGCGACTCCGGCATCCCGGCCTACGCGAGGGTGGCCGAGATGGTGCAGGCCGAGGGCGCCGCCATCTTCGGCCAACTCTCCCACCTCGGGCGCCAGGGTGACACCTTCGCGGCCCACCGGGAGCTATGGGCACCGTCGGCGGTGGCGGACCCTGCCAGCCGCGTCGTGCCGCATGCCATGACCGGTCGCGACATCGCCGAACTCACGGGCTGCTACGGCGACGCCGCCCGCCGTCTCGTCGCCGCCGGTTTCGACGGGCTGGAGGTGTACCTAGCCCACGGCTACCTGCTGTGCGAGTTCCTGTCGCGCTTCAGCAACCGCCGCAGCGACGGCTACGGCGGCTCGCTGGCGAATCGCTGCCGGCTGCCCCTGGAGGTGCTGGAGGCGGTCCGGGCCGAAGTCGGCGACGAGGTGCCGGTGGGCATCCGCGTCAGCGCAGAGGAGTTCGTTGCCGAGGGGCTGAGCCCCGGCGAGTGCAGCGAGATCGTGGCGCACCTCATGGCGCGCACCCGCGTGGACTACGTGAGCGTCAGCCAGTCCAACTATGCCTCCATCGACCGCATGATCCCCGATATGAGCTACCCGCGAGCCCCGTTCGCCCACTACGCGGGCGAGGTGCGGCAAGCCACCGGGGATGTGCCGACCTTCGCGGTGGCCCGCCTCGTCACCCCCGAGCAGTGCGAGGAGTTGCTGGCGACCGGGGTGGCCGACGCGGTGTGCCTCGTGCGGCCCCTCATTGCGGACCCAGAATGGGCGGCGAAAGCGGCCGGAGGTCGTCGGGAGGACATCCGCGAGTGCATCTCCTGCAACGTGGGCTGCCGCGGCGGGCCGCACCGGGGCTCCCCCATCGCCTGCCTCGTGAACCCCGCTGTCGGCGAGGAGGCCCGGTGGGGGTTCCGCCGGCTGCATCGGGCGTCCCGCAGCCGGCGGGTGGTCGTGGTCGGCGGCGGCCCGGGAGGCCTGAAGGCTGCCGAGACCGCCGCGCTGGTAGGCCACGAGGTGATCCTGTTCGAAGCCGCCGAGCAGCTCGGAGGCCAAGTACTGGTGGCGGCCGCGGCGATGCCTTACCGGGACGAGTTCGCCAACTCGGTCCGCCACCTCGAGCGGCAGATCCACAAGCTGGGCACCGAGGTGCGCACCGGTGTACGCGCCGGCGCCGCGACCGCACTGGCGGACGATCCGTCGTGTGTGATCGTGGCGACGGGCTCGTTCCCGGGCGGATTCGACGTGCCCGGCGGGGAGATGGTGCAATCGGCGCACGAAGCCATCACCGCCGGCGTCGCCGGTCCCCGGGTCGTACTGATCGACGCGGGCGAGGCCGGTTGGAAGGTCTGCACCGCAGCGGAGAACCTCGCCGCCGCCGGCCACGACGTGACTCTGGTGACACCCGTCTCGGTGGGCGCCTCCATGGACGCCTTCAGCCGTCCGCCGATGCTGCGACGCCTACGAGCCGCCGGCGTCGAGTTCCTGGAGTACCACACGCTGAGCGCCGTGCGGGCCACAGGTGCGGAGGTCACCGAGACGCTCACGGGTACCTCGCGCCTGCTCCCCGCCGACAGTGTCGTGGGAGCCGCCTACGGCGTCGCCGACGACACCCTGTTCGCCGAGTTGCTGGCCCTCAGCGAGGCCGGGAACATGCCGGAAGTCGAGTTGCACGCCGTAGGCGACTGCCTCGCCCCCCGCCAGGCCATAGACGCCATCTGGGACGCCTTCCGGGTGGCCCGCTCCCTGTAGCCCGCACCGGGGCGCTCGCGCTGCTTCGTCTACCGACCGGTCGGTCGGCAGACGAAGCAGCCAGGTGGTAGGTTTCCCTGGTCACGCGCCCGTCCATGAGGCGGGTGCCCTTCAGAGTTCATTGGGGAGGACACGATGCGGAAGCTTCGGATCACACTTGTACTACTCGCCGTCTTCGGCCTGATCGCGGCGTCCTGCGCCAGCGACTCCGGCGCGGCCGATGAGGCGCTCGCTGAGGCGCAGGCGGCTTCTGCCGCCGCCGCGGCAGCGATGAGCGAGGCGCAGAGCGCCGGCGCCGCAGCAGCCGAGATCGGCGCCGCGATCGCTGAAGCGCAAGCCGCTTCGGCCAGCGCCGATGCCGCTTCAGCAGGCGCGGAAGCCGCAGCAGCCGACGCCGCAGAGGCGTTGGCCGCCGCCGACTTGGCGCAGGCCACAGCCTCGGGGAACGAAGCCGCTGTAGCCGAGGCCGAAGCCGCGCTCGCCGACGCCCAGGCAGCCGCTGCGGACGCCTCAGCCGCCGCCGCGTCCGCCCAGGCCGAGGCCGAGGCCGCGCAGGCCGAAGCCGCAGCCGCCCAGGAAGAGGCCGCCGCCGCCCAGGCCGAAGCCGCCGCCGCCCAGGCCGAGGCCGAGGCCGCGCAGGCCGAAGCCGCCGCCGCCGAGGAGTCCGCAGCCGAGGCCGCAGCCGCAGCCGCAGGCCCCATCTGCGGTGGCAACACCACCGGTGACCTGCCCCAGGGCGTGGACAGCGAGAACGGCGTGCTGAAGATCGGCACCGTTCAGCCCGTCGGCGGCGCGGCGGTCGTGGCCGGAATCGAGTTGCTCGGCGGCGTCAAGATCGCCGTGGACGAGATAAACGCCAACGGCGGTATCGACGGCTGCATGATCGAGTTGGTGGACTACAACTCCCAGTACGAGGTTGAAGAGCTCATCAACCAGACCCGCCGCATGATCGACCGCGACGGCGTGTGGGCCATCCTGTCCCCCGCCGACAGTCGGGCCATCCCGGGCACCTTCGACTTCTTGGCCGAGAGCGGCGTCATCATGTGGGGACCGATCTCACCCCCGTTCGACGCGGAACGCCAAGAGGTCTACTGGCTGGCCACCACCCGCACCGAGCAGGCCCGCATCTGCGTCGACCACTTCGACGACCTGGGCTTCACCAAGGTCGCCACCATCGGCGCCACCAACCCCCTCGGCCAAGAGGTCGTGGCCGGCGTGGAGATCCAGGCCCCCATCAACGGCATGGAGATCGTCGCGCAGGAAACCATCGAGTCGGCCTCGGAGATCGTGGCCCCCGCGGTGCTGAACGTCATCGCCAGCGGTGCCGAGGGCATCGTCGTCGGCGGGGACGGCATCCAGACCGCCCTGATCCTGCAGTTGCTCAAGGAGAACAACAGCAATGCCAGGCTGTGCACCGACCAGGGTGCCGCCGGCACAGGTGGCCAGAGCACCGTCGGCCCGGCCGACGATGCGGCCGGCGGGTTCCTGGGCGCCCTGCAGGTGGCCCTGCCCGACACGGACTCCCCGCTGATGAGCCAATGGCGCGCCCTGCGCAACGCCTACTGCGACTCCATCAGCGACGAGTGCCAGGCCCCCAACTTCAGCCAGCAGACCTACCTGCACTCCATCACCTTCTTCGACGTCGTCGACCGCCTCGACGGTGACCTGAGCTGGGACAACTTCCACACCACCGCCGAGAACCTCTGGGTCAACCCCATCGCGACCGGCGCCATGCCGCCGATCGGCTGCGGACCACAGGCTGACGGCGGCCACGCCTGCGCCTCCGGGGCCGGCATCGCCGAATACGACCTCGAGACCGGCACCTGGACGCAGATCCGGCCATTCGCGGCACCCAAGTCCTAGCCACGTCCCCCAACGTCCGCGTGCTGCGGTGCGTCACCCGACGCACGGCAGCACGCGGACGATTGCACCCGCATCGGTCTGAGCGGCGATCCCAAATACTGCCAATCGTTCGGTTGGCAAAATGGCCGGTCACGGATTAGCCTGGCCCGGTCCGTCAAACAACCGTCCGGACGGACACCATGTCTGTACGACCACCTGGGAGGACCCTGATGCGAAAGCTTCGGCTCACACTTGTACTTCTGGCTGTTTTCGGACTCGTTGCCGCCGCGTGCGCCAGCGACTCCGGCGCGGCCGATGAGGCGCTCGCTGAGGCGCAGGCGGCTTCTGCCGCCGCCGCGGCAGCGATGAGCGAGGCGCAGAGCGCCGGCGCCGCAGCAGCCGAGATCGGCGCCGCGATCGCTGAAGCGCAAGCCGCTTCGGCCAGCGCCGATGCCGCTTCAGCAGGCGCGGAAGCCGCAGCAGCCGACGCCGCAGAGGCGTTGGCCGCCGCCGACTTGGCGCAGGCCACAGCCTCGGGGAACGAAGCCGCTGTAGCCGAGGCCGAGGCCGCGCTCGCCGACGCCCAGGCAGCCGCTGCGGACGCCTCAGCCGCCGCCGCATCTGCCCAGGAAGAGGCCGCCGCCGCGCAGGCCGAAGCCGCAGCCGCCCAGGAAGAGGCCGCCGCCGCCCAGGCCGAAGCCGAGGCCGCCCAGGCCGAAGCCGCGTCAGCGCAGGCCGAAGCCGCCGCCGCCGAGGAGTCCGCAGCCGAGGCCGCAGCCGCAGCCGCAGGCCCCATCTGCGGTGGCAACACCACCGGTGACCTGCCCCAGGGTGTGGACAGCGAGAACGGCGTGCTGAAGATCGGCACCGTTCAGCCCGTCGGCGGCGCCGCCGTCGTGGCCGGAATCGAACTGCTCGGCGGCATCAAGATCGCCGTCGAGGAGATCAACGCCAACGGCGGCATCGACGGCTGCATGATCGAGCTCGTCGACTACAACTCCCAGTACGAGGTCGAAGAACTCATCAACCAGACCCGCCGCATGATCGACCGCGACGGCGTGTGGGCCATCCTCTCCCCCGCCGACAGCCGGGCCATCCCGGGCACCTTCGACTTCCTCGCCGAGAGCGGCGTGCCCATGTGGGCGCCCATCTCGCCCCCGTTCGAGATCGAACGCCAAGAGGTCTACTGGCTGGCCAGCAGCCGCACCGAGCAGGCCCGCATCTGCGTCGACCACTTCCACGACCTGGGCTTCTCCACAGTTGCCACGATCGGCGCCACCAACCCGCTCGGCCAGGAGGTCATCGAAGGCGTGGAGATCCAGGCCCCCATCAACGGCATGGAGATCGTCTCGCAGGAGACGGTGGAGTCGGCATCGGAGATCGTCGGCCCGGCCGTGCTGAACGTCATCGCCAGCGGTGCCGAGGGCATCGTCGCCGGCGTCGACAACATCCAGAACGCCCTGATCCTGCAGATCCTGGCCGAGAACAACAGCGATGCGCTGCTCTGCTCCGACCAGGGCGCAGCCGGCTCCGGTGGTCAGAACGCCGTTGGTCCCGCCGAAGAGGCCGCCGACGGCTTCCTGGGCGCCCTGCAGGTGGCCCTGCCCGACACGGACTCCCCGCTGATGAGCCAGTGGCGTGCGCTGCGCAACGCCTACTGCGACTCCATCAGCGACGAGTGCAGGGCAGCCAACTTCAGCGAGCAGACCTACCTGCACTCGATCACCTTCTTCGAGGTGATCGATCGTCTCAACGGTGATCTCAGCTGGGACAACTTCCACGCCGTCGCCGAGAACCTCTGGGCCAACCCCATCGAGACAGGCGCCATGCCTCCGATCGGCTGCGGACCGCGGGCCGAAGGCGGCCACGCCTGCTCCTCTGGAGCCGGACTCTCCGAGTACGACTACGAGACCGAGACCTGGACGCAGATCCGCGAGTTCCAGGCCCCCTACTCCTCATAGAGAACTGAGCCGGGTTTCCCCCCAAACCCGGCTCGACCCAGCAAGGAACCGCCGTGCGAACTCAGGAGCATCCCCCCGCTCCCCGCACGGCGGTTCCTTGTCTACAATTCCCCGGCTAGCGATCGCCCGCCGGACCGGCGGGCTCGCGGAGAGCTAAGAAGAGCACAGTGCAGGTACTGCAGCAGATCATCGCAGGGCTCGAGGACGGCAGCGTCTTCAGCCTGATCGGCTTAGCCATCGTGGTCATCATGAAGTCCACGGACGTGCCCAACTTCGCCATCGCTCAGATGGGCATCATGTGCGCCTACATGGGCTGGTTCCTGTCGGCGGATCCCAGTGACGGGGGCGTTGGCTGGCCGTTCTGGATTGCGATCATCATCGCCCTGCTCTTCGCCGGCGTCTTCGGCGCGGCCACCCAGTTCCTGCTCATCCGTCCCCTGGTGGGACTCTCCAACCGGCCGCTGGCCTACGCCGCAGCCGCCGTGATGACCTACCTGTCGATCGACTTCATGCACCGCGAGGGGCTGCCGACCTTCCTGGACTGGTTCCCCACTCCCGACGGCGGCTGGTCGTGGGGCGCGGCGGTACCGCTCGGCCTCCTCGCCGGCATCCTGACCCTCCTGGCGGCCCGAGCCTGGGTCAAACCGCTCGCCAAGGTCGACCACTTCCCGTTGCTGCTGCTCACCATCGGTATGACCTGGGCACTGCTGTCGGGCAACCAACTCCTCTGGGGAGTCCAGGCTCGTGCCTTCGACGCCCCGTGGGACGACAAGACTCCGCTGAAGCTCACGAACCCCGACGGGTCGGTCCGCCTCATCATCGGAGCCGACGAGGTCGTCGCCATCGGCACCGGCCTGGCCATCGCAATAGGCGTGGGGCTGTTCTTCAAGTCCACCTGGGGCGTCCGCATGCGAGCCATCGCCGAGGACGGCACCACCGCCCGCCTGCTGGGCATCAACAGCGGGCGCATCTCGCTGCTGGCCTGGGCGATGGGCGTCGCCATCGGCGCCATCGCACTGATCCTCCGCACCACCTCGGCTGTGCTGGACGTCTCTACCGCCAACGTCATCATCCTCAAGGGGTTCATCGCCGCAGTGCTGGGCGGTTTCACCTCGCTGCTGGGCACCTTCGCCGGCGGAATGGTCCTCGGCGTAGGCGAGAGCCTCGTCGGCGGGCAGATCTCCACCAGCGTGCAGGCGGCCGTCGCCCTCATGGTCGTCGTCGTCGTGCTGTTGGTGGTTCCGGGCGGCCTGACGCGCGAGAAGTCGGCGCGGGAGGTCTGAGGCGATGAGCGACGCCACTGTCCCGAGCCGCGCGCTGTACAAGCCCCGCGCCAGGGGGATCCTCGGCTACAGCGAGCCGGCGGCGGTGGCGCTGCTGTTCGGCGTCGCCGCGTTGCTGCCCAACCTCTCGTACGGAGGTCTCAACGGCCCGTACTGGCACGGAGTGCTGACGGGAATCCTCATCCACACCATCTCCGCAATGGGATTCAACCTGCTCGTGGGTTGGGCCGGGCAACTCGGCCTGGCACACGCCGGATTCTTCGCCCTCGGCGCCTACGGCACCACGCTGCTGTACGAGGACGGGGTGCCGTATCTGGTCGCCATGGTCATCCTTGGGGTGATCTGCGCCATCGTGGGCATCGTCATCGCCTTCCCGGCGGCACGCCTCAAGGGGTTCTTCCTCGCCATCGCCACCCTGGCCTTCGGGGAACTCCTCGTGAAACTCATCGAACTGGGACCCGAGATGTGGGACTGGCTCGATACCGGCGCCAGCGGCGGGCGCAGCGTCAAGAAGGTCTTCTCCATCGGCGAGGGCAACGGGCCCATAACGCTCTACTTCACCGCGTTGATCATCCTGCTCATCACCTATCTCGTGATGCTGGTGCTCACGCGGGGCCGCATGGGGCGCACCCTCAAGGCGGTCAAGGACATCGACATCGCCACCGGACCGATCGGCATTCCCGCCACCCGCTACAAGCTGGTGGCGTTCGGCATCTCCGGATTCGTCGCCGCCATCGCCGGCGCTCTTTACGCCCAGGACATCCGCTTCTTGAGCCCGGCCTCGTTCAAGGACAACATGCTGGTCTTCATGCTGGTCATCCTGGTGCTGGGCGGCGTCGGGCGCATCTGGGGACCGCTCCTGGGCGCAATGTTCTACATCCTCATCCGCGAGCAGCTTGCAAGCTTCCAGATCCTCCGTCTCATCATCATCGGCATCGCCCTGATGATCGCCATCCTGGCCCTGCCGAACGGTTTCGCATCGCTTCCGGGGCGCATCCGGGACAGCCGCTTCGGCAAGCAACTCCGCAACATGCCCCTGGCAAAGTTGTTCACACTATGAGTGACGGCCACGCCCCCCTGGAGTTGCGCAACCTGCACGTCGCCTTCGGAGGCAACCGCGTCCTCGAGGGCGTGGACCTCACCTTCGGCAGCGGGTTCAACGGGCTCATCGGCCCCAACGGCGCCGGCAAGACGACGATGTTCAACGTGATCTCCGGCTACGTCGCGCCGTCGCAGGGCGAGGTTCTCCTGGCGGGCGAAGACCTGGCGAACCGCAGCCAGAGTGCTCGCGTCGCCGCCGGCATCGGGCGGACCTTCCAAGCCCCCAAGCTGGTGCTCGACGCCAGCGTCATGGAGAACACGCTCCTGGGTCTACAGCAGCGTTACCGCTGGGGGCACCTGTCAGAGTTGCTGCGCATGCCCTGGGCGCGCGCCGAGGAGCGCCAGGCACGGCAGGATTGCATGGACATGCTGGAGCGTTTCGGCCTGGCAGACTTCGCCCACACCGAGGCCGACTCGCTGCCCCTCGGCAGCCAGAAGCTCGTCGAGGTCGCCAGAGCGCTCGTGGCCGAACCGCCGGTGGTGCTGCTGGACGAGCCGGCCGCCGGGCTCGGCGCCGACGACGTCACCGTGCTGCTGCGCGGGCTGCGGGGCATCGGCGCCGAGAGGGAACTCTGCATCGTCATCATCGAACACGACCTGCAGTTGGTGGCCAGCCTCTGCCCATATATCGCCGTGCTGGACTTCGGGCGAATAATCTCCGAGGGCACCCCCGACGAGGTAACACACGATCCGGCGGTGATCGAGGCGTACCTGGGGCACGGTTTCGCCGCCCGCCTCGAGGCTGAGAGCCTGGGCGTCACCATCGGCGAAGACGGCGCGAGCCCGGGAGCGAACTGATGGCTCTTCTGGAAGTCAACGACCTGGTCAGCGGCTACGGGAGTCTCGAGGTGCTGCACGGCATCTCCCTCGAGGTCGAGGAGGGTGAGATCGTGTCGGTGCTGGGGGCCAACGGGGCCGGCAAGACGACGTTCCTCCGGGCCGTCTCGGGCGTTCTGGACACCTGGTCGGGAAGCGTGAGCCTGGCCGGCGACGACCTGGCCGGGCTGGCCGTGGAGCGGCGCGCCGCGGCGGGCCTGGGGCATCTCCCCGAGGGCCGGGGTGTGTTCCAGAACCTCACCGTGCGGGAGAACCTGGACCTCGGCACAGTGCTGCGCCGCGACGGGGCCGCAGCCGTCAACGCCGACCGGGAGCGCCTGCTGGAGATCTTCCCCGACCTGGCCGAGAAGATCCGCGACGGGGCGTCGTCGCTGTCGGGCGGCCAGCAGCAGATGCTGGCACTCTCCCGAGCCATGTTGACCCGTCCGAAGCTGCTGATGATCGACGAGTTGTCCTTCGGGCTGGCTCCGTTCCTGGTCGACGAGTTGTTCAATCTGGTCACCGAGCTGCGCAACGAGGGCAACACCTTCCTTCTCATCGAGCAGAACGCCCAGGTGCTGGACATCTCCGACCGCACCTACGTGTTCCAGACGGGAAACAACGACATCTCCGGACCGTCCGCCGAGTTGCGGGAGTCCCACGACTTGGTGCGCTCCTACCTCGGCACCTGACCGGCGCTTCCCCGCTCCTAGAATCACCGGCGATGACCCCCAGTAGCGCCGACCCGACGGGTCTCATGCCGACCGAAGGCTTCTACCACTGGGGAATCGTGGCGACCGACTTCGAGGCCACCTGCGACGAACTGGCCGCGGTGTGCGGCCTCAACTGGGCCAAGCCCATGCGGCGCCAGTTCGAGATCCGCCAGGGCGACGAGGTCAAGGAGGTGAACTTCCGGCTCACCTACTCCATCGAGGGGCCACCGCACTACGAGGTCCTGGAGGCGTCCCCGGGCACCGTATGGGACCCGGCGTTCGCCGGCGGCGTCCACCATCTGGGATTCTGGTCGGATGATCTGGCCGGCGACATCGCCCGGCTCGAGGCCGCGGGCTACCCGGTCGGGGTCACCGCCGCCACCCCCGATGGCAAACCGGCGGGATTCGCCTACCACCGGCTCCACAGCGGCCTCTGGCTGGAACTCGTGGACAGCGCCCGCAGGACCGCCTACGAGGGCTGGATCGCAGGCGGCGATTTCCCCACCTTCACGCTCCCGCCTGCGCCGGACGTCGATCCGTCCAGTTGAGCGCCGGCAACTCGGGGACCGCCGAGATGCCCGCCCCGGGTGACGTAGCCGACGTCGTCGTCGTTGGAGGCGGCCCGGGCGGATGTGCCGCAGCCCTCGAAGCGGCACGCGCCCGCGCCTCGGTGGTGCTGCTGGAGGCCCTGGACAGCGTGGGGGGCAACGCGGCGCGGTCCACCGGCTACATGGCATTCGCCGACTTCGAGGCCCAGCGCGCCGCCGGCATCAGCGACTCACCGGAGGACTACCTCACCGACATGGTCGCCGAGGCGGAGCTCCAGGAGGAGCGCTACGGGGTGATCTTCGACACGGCCCTGGCCGGCCGCTACGCCGCAGAGTCGGCCGACGCCTACCGGTTCCTCCTCGACCTGGGGTTCGGGTTCGGCCGCTTCGTGCCGCGCCCGCGCCAGCACACCATCGACCGCATGATGGATGTGGTCGACGTGGCCTCCTTCGGCACCCTGTTCGCGGCCGCTCTGACCGGCGCGGGCGTGAAGGTGCGCTGCGGCGTGCGCGCCCGGCGCCTGCACACCGACTCCGGCAGGGTCACAGGAGTGCTCTGGGAGCCTGCCAGTGGCGGAAGCGAAGGCGACGGCACCGACACCCGGCCGGGCTTCCTCGAGGCCCGACACGGGGTGATCCTGGCGGCCGGCGGGTACCAGGCGAACCACGCGCTGCGGTCGCGCTACCAACCCGGCTACCTGGCCACCACCCCCTACCTGGGCGTCGACACCGACCGCGGCGACGGGCACCTCATGGGCCAGGCCATCGGCGGCGACCTCATCAACATGACGATGATCCCGCCGCTGGTGATGGTGGCCTCCGCCCTGGTGGAGGACTCCATCGCCGTGGACTCAACCGGGCGGCGCTTCGGTGACGAAGCCGGACCCTACGACGAGCGCGTGGCGGCCCTCGAAGGCGTCAGCGAGCGGCGGGCGTTCTACGTGTTCGACGACCGTGTGCACCGGCTGCGTCGCGACCTCATCGAGCAGATGCCCCAACCGGCGGTCAGCGCCCCGACGATCGCGGAACTGGCCGGCCTGATCGGCTGCCCACCCGACGCTCTCGCCGCCACCGTCGAGGAATGGAACGCCACGGTCACCTCTGGAACCGAGCAGGATCCGGTGTTCGGGCGGGTCGTATTCGGCAAGTCCCGCCATCCCATCGCGCAGCCGCCTCTGTGGGCGTCACCCATGGTCGTCGGCGTCAACTTCCCCGCCGGCGGGTTCCGGGTGTCGCTGGACTGCGAGGTCCTCGACGTGTTCGGAGACGTGATCGGCGGCCTGTTCGCCGTCGGCGACTGCGTGGGCGGGATCGCCCCTGCCATCGGCCTCGGGGGCGTGAAGATCTCCAGCGCGGTGACCCTCGGGCGGATCGCCGGCAGGGTGGCCGCGGCGGGCGGCGGGCAGGTCCCCCCAGCCGCCGGCCCCTCCGCGCAGGCACCCGTCGATCCCGTCGCCACCGCCGACACGCCGGATGCGCCGACCGCCGGCGGTGGCTCGGGTCAGCGCATCCCCATCGTCGGCTGACCCGCGGGCGCCGGAGGAGCGATTGTCACCGGCGCCGGCACGGCCCGCGGGTAGCTTGACCGTCGTGATAAGGACGCGCCGGACGGCGCCCGTGGTAGCGGTGCTGGCCCTGCTGGCCCTGCCAGCCGGATGCGGCTACTTCGAGTCCGACGAGGCGCACCTTGCGCCCCAGCGGCCGCTTCTGCCCCCCACGAGCGAGTCACTGAGCGCCCCGGCGTCCCTGACGCCCACGACCGGGCCGGAGCCTTCGGCAACCGGAGCCGCGCCGGCGGACAGCGGTGGCGCTGTACTCACCCAGGACACCGCCGAGCCGGCGCCCAGCGAGGGCGAGACCGCCGACGGCGAGCCGGTGCCCGGTGACGGAGACGAGACCGGCGAGGGAGACGACACCGGCGGCGAGAGTGACGAGAACGGCACCGACGAGTCCCAGCGCCTGCAGATCGTCGTCATCGGAGAGCTGCTGCACAGCCCGACCGCGTTCACCCAGGGGTTGGAGATCTTCGACGGCCGCCTCTACGAAAGCACGGGCGCCCCGGCCGATCGGGCCAGCAGCCTGCGGGAGCTGGCCCGCGACACCGGCGACGTGTTGCGACTCCAGGAGATCACCGAGGACGTCTTCGCCGAGGGGCTCACCTTCGTGGACGGCGCCATCTTCCAGCTCACCTGGCAGGACGGCGTCGCCCTGGTATGGGACCCTTCCGACTTCACCGAGATCGACCGCTTCAGCTACGAGGGCCAGGGGTGGGGCCTGTGCTTCAACGGCAGGGTGCTCGTGATGAGCGACGGCAGCGACGAGTTGCACTTCCGGGATCCCGTGAGCTTCGAGCGGGTCGGGAATCCGGTGCCCGTGACGATGAACGGCGAGGAGCTTCCCTCGCTGAACGAGTTGGAGTGCGTCGACGAATTGGTCTGGGCGAACGTCTGGCAGACCGACCTGGTTGTGCAGATCGATCCCGTGACCGGCCGGGTGCTGGCCCACGCCGATGCCTCCGACATCGGGCTGCCGCGCCCCGACGATCCCGACGCCGTGCTGAACGGCATCGCCTGGGATCCCGAGACCGAGACGTTCCTGATCACCGGCAAGGACTGGCCGGCGATGTACGAGATCTACTTCGAGGCCGCCGGAGCCCCCAACGAGGACCCGCAGCGCCTGAACCCCTAGCCGCCGAGCGCAGCCTTCAGAGCGGTCGCCGCTTCCTGCTGGGCCTGCTCGGCGCTGTCCATCTCCGCGTCGAATCCGAAGAACCCGTGAAACATGCCGTCGTAGCACGAGTAGGTCACGTCACAGCCCGCTGCGACCAGCTTCGCCGCGTATGCCTCCGCCTCATCACACAGCGGGTCGTACTCAGCGGTGATGATCAGACCAGGTGGCAGATCGGCATGACTCGCGGCGTGCACGGGCGACATGTACGGATCGGTCCGGTCGGCGTCGCCGGTGTAGTGGTCGTAGAACCACACCATGATCGCCCGCGTGAGAAGCGGCCCGTCGGCGTTGGCGGCCATCGACCACCAGGCGTCGGGATCCATGTCACAGCAGGGATAGACGAGAAGCTGGAAGGCGATCGAAGGGCCGCCGCGGTCGCGTGCCATCATCGCCGTCACCGCTGCCAGGTTGCCGCCGGCCGAGTCTCCCGCCACCGCCAGTCGCGCCGGGTCCACGCCCAACTCCGCGGCGTTGGCCGCCACCCAGCACGTCGCCGCGTAGCAGTCCTCCGGTCCCGCCGGGTAGGGATGTTCGGGCGCCAGCCGGTATTCCACCGACACGTACACCAGCCCGGTGCGGTTCACCATGGCCCGCACCTGCGGCTCGTGCGTCTCGATGCTGCCGAGCACCCAACCGCCACCGTGGAAGAACACCACCACGCCGGGCAGCCGGCCGTCCTCTCCGGCATCGTGCGGCCAGAAGATGCGCAGCGGCAGGTCGTCGCCGTCAGGCCCCCGGATCACCCGGTCTGCGACGCGCCCGACCTCGGCAGGCCCCGCCTCCTGCTGCGTCTGGATCGTGAAGTTGCGCATCTCGTCGGGGGTCATCTCGGGGGACAGCCGGAAGCCACCCTCTTCCATGGCGTTCAGGACTGTCACAGCCTGTGGGTCCAGTGGCATCATTCGTCTCCCTTGTCTGGGCCACCAGTTTGCCTGGCGGCGCCTACCAGCCCTCGCCGAACGTCAGCACCGACCGGAGGACCCTCCCGGACTGGAGGTCCTCCACCGCCTCGTTGGCCTCTGCCAGCGGACGCCTGTTCATCACCAGATGATCGGTGGTGACCGCACCGGAGCGGTGCAACTCCAGGACATCGCGAATGTCGTCGGGGGTGAAGCCACGAGACCCCCAGACGCTCGATTCACGCCAGACCAGGTCGGTGGCGCGCAGCGTGAAGCCGTCGATGGTCGTGCCGATCATGATGACCCGCGAGCCGATGCCGGAAGTGTCGATCGCCTGACGATCCACGACCGCAGATCCCACCGTCTGCACCACCACCTCCGGGCCGCCGGGGCCGCACAGTGCCCGCACCTGCTCCGGGGCGTCGTCACCGCCGCGCACCACATGATGCGCGCCGAGCCGCTCGGCAAGTTCCAGCTTGGCGTCGCTGCGACTCACCGCGATCACCCGGCAGCCGAGGTGAACCGCCAGCTGCACCGCGTTCGAACCGATGCCCCCCACCCCGAAGATCACCACCGTCTCGCCGGGCTGCACCTTGCCGATGCGCACCAGCCCGTGGTAGGGCGTGGCCACGGCGTCGGTGAGCACCGCCACCGCGGCGGGGTCGTCGCTGGGCAGCACCGGGATCACGTTGCGCTCGGGCACCAGCACCTGGGTGGCGAACGCCCCGTCGTACTCCACGCCCATGCGGCGCACGCTGAGGCACATGTTGACCCGCCCGACGCTGCACATCCGGCACGACCCGCAGTGGTCGATGTAGTACAGCGCCACAGGCGTGCCCGGAGGCGCCACCGACGGGTCCACTCCCTCGCCCAACTCCCGCACCACGCCGGAGGCCTCGTGGCCGGGCACGATCGGCAGCACCGAGTCGAAGCCGCCCTTGCGCAGGAAGACGTCGCTGCCGCAGACGCCGCAACCCCGGACGTCCACCAGGATCCACCCCGGGCGGGGCTTTAGGTCGGGCCGCTCGACGATCTCCAGCGGCGTGTTGTAGCGGTGCAGGACCGCCGCCTGCACGGCGCGCCCCTCAGCCGATGCCGGGCAGGCCCAGGGCCCCGGCGTCGGGCAGGTCGCCGACATCGAAGTGCGACGAGCCGAACACATCGGGCTTCTTGCGTCCCACGCGCTCGTAGTACTCCTCCGGCACCGTCGTCGGGTCCTTGTACATGCTCCACTGGCACTTCTGGCGCACCTCGGGATCACGGTCCGTGTCTGGGTAGACCGGCGGGTCGATGACCCTGGTGGGGTAGCCGAAGCGATCCATCGGCATCTCCTCGTTCAACACGATGCAGTGCGCGCAGTAGAGGCAGATTCCCTTGGTGTAATGGTTCCAGGAGGCGGGCTCCTCGG
Organism: Acidimicrobiales bacterium; assembly: GCA_963664235.1. Taxonomy (GTDB): domain Bacteria; phylum Actinomycetota; class Acidimicrobiia; order Acidimicrobiales; family CATQHL01; genus VXNF01. The sequence goes on from OY760933.1 coordinate 110,704, forward strand.
AGACGGCCCAGTTGTAGGGGGGCTCCACGCGCGCCGGCGTGTCCTCCTCCCAGTCGCCGCGGATGATCCGCTGGCCGGAGCCGCACGGGTCGAAGCGGATGATCCACCGATCCTCCTCCTCGATCATCTCCATGTCGCCGGTGCGCTCTGGCCCGACGAGGTGGCCGCGCATGGCCTCACAGGACACCGTCAGCAGGGTCTCCAGCGCCTCGTCCCAGGGGTGGGAGTCGATGTCGAACTTCTGGTAGCGCCAGGAGAACAGCGGCAGCAGGACCCGCTCGTACATGTCGGCGATGCCCTGCCCACCGTGGTTGTCCTGGATCGCCGACATCAGGCCGTAGGTGTGATCCACGTCGCGGTCATGCGTCTGGCGCCACACGTCCTTCATGACGTCCAGCGTCTCCAGCGCCTCGTCTGTCTCGGCGCGGTAGATGTGCTTCAGCAGGTTGCGCTGGTGGACACGGAAGGAATCCCAGTGGCGGTGGGCGTTCCAAGCCTTGCCCTCCGGGGTCGTGAGCTTGGACTGCACGTCGGCGTCGACGACCGCCAACTCCTCGGCGTCCATGCCACCGTCGGCCAGGAAGCCTCGCAGGTCGTTGATCCACTGCCGGTAGAGGGTGAAGCAGACATTCGCCTCATCCACGAAGTAGTCGGCCAGGTCCGCTGCGTGGTCCCAGTCGCCATCGGTGATGGCCTCGGCGATCTTGCGGTAGGTGCCGATCGTCTGGTCCTCCCACGAACCGATACGCGTCCGCCGCCCAAGGATCTCCGAGAATTCGATCCTGGTCTTCTCCCCTGTTCCCATTCGTGAGCCTCCTCGGCTTCCCCTGTTGCCGCGCCCGGCCTCATCGGCCGACGACGATGTGCCCGGCGACTATACCCAACCACCACTCCAGCAGACGAAACCGACCGGGGCCACCAACGGTGCCGAACCGAAGCGCCCTCGGGCAACCGCGCACAGCTAGCCTCGGCACGTGCTGAGTGGTGCGACAGACCGCCGCATCCGTCATTCCGGCGAAGGCCGGAATCCACCGTCCGGCGGTGCGATCTCGAATTCCCGTGGGTTGCGCAGCACGCTCCTCGGCGGCCGATGACAAACGCCGAAGCACCGGCGCGCGCCGCTGTCGTTTCCCCCTACTGGACATTCTGGGAGGCAAGCGCAGGCGGGTCGACGCTCCGGGAAGACCGCCGGGCGCTGCTGGCTGATGCCGTCGCGACCCTTCGGGACGCCACCGCATCAGCTGACCCACGGCTTTCCGGCGAGAGTCGGAATCCACAGCCCGACGCAGCCGTCGCGGGCGCTGGCAGCGTGTCGCTCGAGGTCATCGCCGAGTCCCTCTTGGACTCGCCGGAGTCGGCGGCGACCGTGGCGGGCGGCGTCTCCGGCGAACTCGATGTGATCGTGGTCGTCATCACCATGGCGGCGCCCCCCACGCACGGCATGGCGTTCCTGGACCGCTTCGAAGACGTCCCGCTGGTGGTCTGGTCACTGCAGCGGTCGCGCAACATCCGGGCCGGCTTCGATGCCTCGGACATCACCTCGGCGGGGACCGCCGTGGGCACGCCACAGCTCACCAACATGCTGGCCCGCACCGGACGGCCCCACGAGATCGTCGTCGGTTCGCTCGACGATGATGCCTGCCACGTGCAGCTGGCCCGCGCCGTCGGTGTGGCGGCGACGGCGAGCGCGCTGCGGACGGCCCGGATCGCCCGGGTCGGCCAACCCCCGCCGGGCTACGCCTGTGTGGACGCCGACCCCGAGGCGCTGCGGCGCGCCACCGGCATCGACCTCGTGGCCGTAGATCCCGCCGACCTGCGCCGCCGCTGGAGCGCGGTGGACGGGGCGAGCATCGACCACCTGCAGCGAGAGGCGGAGGCCACCACAGAGATCGCCGTCGCCTGGGACACCGCCGGGCGGCGCTCCCTGGCCGGCGCAGCAGCGCTGGAAGCCCTGGACGACGACCTGGGCGTCGCGGCGGGAGCCATGAACTGCCACGTTCCCGAACTCCGCTTCGGCACCGAGGTGGGCGTCACGCCCTGCTACGGCCTGGGGCGGGAGACCTCCCGGGGAATCCCCTGGACATGCGCCGGCGACGTGCTCACCGCGGTCGCCATGCTCGTCGGCAAGCGACTCGGAGGTGCCGCCCTGTACCACGAGGTGGAGGTCATCGACTTCGACACCGACGAGGTCGCCATCGCCAACTCGGGTGAGCACGACCTGGCCTGGTGCCCCGCCGGCGAGCGTCCGCGCCTGCAACCCAACCCGTGGTACAGCGACGATCCGTTGACCGGCGCCTGCATGTGGTTCGAGCTACCGCCCGGGCCGGCCTCGCTGATCGGCTTCACCCCCCACTCCGACGAGCCCAGCGGCTACCGCTTCATCGTGGCCGAAGGCCACATCACCGAGCGCTCACTCCCGCAGAGCCCCACCGTAGGCGGCGTGTTCCGCTTCGCCGGCGACGCAGGGGTGGCCGAGTCCTGGCGTGCCTGGGCTGCCGCCGGCGTCAACCACCACAGCTCCGCCAGCCCCGGCCACCTCGCCACCGACGTGGCCACCGTGGCCCGCTACCTCGGCGTCGGCTGCGTCCAGGTCTCCTAGCGCCGGTATCTTCCTGCCCGTGGATTCATGGCATCACGTCGGCGGCGTGTCGGACTTCGAAGTGGGTTGGCCTGGAGAGGTCCGGATCGGGTCCCAGCAGATCGCGGTGCATCACACGCCCGAGGGTTTCTTCGCAACCGGGGCGATCTGCACGCACGAGGACGAGAGCCTCATCGACGGGCTGCTCGAGGGTTGCGAGATCGAGTGCCCGAGGCACATGGCGATCTTCGACGTGCGAACCGGTGAGGTGCTGTGCGCGCCCGCAATCGTGCCGCTGCCGACCTATCCCTGCGAGGTCCGGGGCAGCGAGGTGTGGGTACTTGTTCCCGACGCGGGCGTCTAGGCGCCCTCAGGCGGCTCTGGGTCCATCGACACGTCCGGGCAGGCGGGATACGCTCACAGGCGTTGATCGGCCGCCTGCCGGGCCCGCGGCCGGCGCCTGACGAACGGGGGCATGGACTCATGACAACAGCCCAGAGGTCCGAGCGTCGCCGCGACTGGATCCCTGAAGAGCCGGTCGACTTCGCGCCCGTCTTCGTCTGGCCCCCGCAGCCCAAGGCGCTGGCGAAGTACTTGTTCGGGTGGGGCGGCTTCCTGTGGCCGTGGCGGATCATCTGGCTCGGCCTGGCCATCGGTTCGTGGTACTGGCTGTCGCCGGACCTCGCTCAGGCCCGCAACCTCGAGGTGGGCTGGATCGCCACGATCTTCGTCCGGAACCTGGTGTTCATATGGCTCGTCGCCGGCGGGATCCACTTGGTCCTGTACACGCTGAAGCTGCAGGGAACCGACCTCAAGCACGACCCGAGATGGCTCTTCGTGGGCCGCCGCACGTTCCTCTTCAAGTCCCAGGTTCGCGACAACGTGTTCTGGAGCTGCGTGAGCGGCGTGACTCTCTGGACGGCCTGGGAGGTGCTGTTCTTCTACGGCTACGCGCACGGTTGGGTGCCGTACCTCGGGTGGTCCGACAACCCAGTGCTGTTCGTGCTGCTCTTCGGTGTGGTTGTTCTCTTCCGCAAGATCCACTTCTACTTCACGCACCGGCTCCTGCACTGGGGGCCGCTGTACCGCAGCGCCCACTACCTGCACCACAAGAACACCAACCCGGGGCCGTGGTCGGGCATGGCCATGCACCCCCTCGAGCACCTCATCTACCTGAGCTCGGTGGTCATCCACTTCGTGGTGGCCTCGCACCCCGTCCACATGATGTTCAACATCTTCGAGACCGCCCTGGCGCCCGCGCACGGCCACACCGGGTTCCACGGCAAGACCGTCAAGGGGAAGCTGCCGGTGGGCGACTACTTCCACTGGCTGCACCACCGCTACTTCGAGGGCAACTACGGCGAGAACGTGATTCCCCTCGACCGCTGGTTCGGCACGTTCCGGGACGGCCCACCCGACGGCAGCCCCGGCGCACCCCTGCCGACCGAGCGCCACTACGAACTCGCCGGCGAGGATCCGCGCGGACGGGTCGCCGCCCGGGGCGCTCCCCCGCTTGCGCAGAATCGCCGGCCAGCCCTTCAAGCGCCTGCAATCTCCGGTGGAAATAGGCTGCATTTCACTGTCTGATATACCTGTAATATGCCGGTCAAGTGCTGGGGCACGCTAGACTGCGGGCATGGAGTCGGCCGGCAACAGCGGTCCGCTCACACCCCATGGGTATCGGCAGCGGACCGCCGATGCGCTCATGACCTGGGCGTTGAGCAGTTCGCCCATTGTCGCGGTCGAGGGCGCACGGGGTGTGGGCAAGTCCTGGACCAGCCTTCGGCATGCTTGCAGCGAGGTGCGTCTCGACCGGGACCGCAGAGCTGCCGAAGCGGCGGCGTTGTGGCCCCGCAGAGTGCTCGAAGGCGCTCGACCGAGGCTGGTGGATGAGTGGCAGCTCGCCCCGGGTCTGTGGAACGAGGCTCGGCACGTCGCGGACGCCGAGACGGGTCGAGGGTTGTTCATCTTCACGGGATCGGCGCATCCGCCCGACGATCACACTCGACATTCCGGCGCCGGCCGCGTGATGCGGGTGAGGATGCGACCGATGTCGCTCGCAGAGTCTGGAGAGTCGACCGGAGAGGCGTCGCTGGCGTCCTTACTCGACGGCGCCGACTGCTCCGTGGGCACACCTCAGGCATCGGACACCGACGTTGTGGAGGCGCTCTGCAGAGGCGGCTGGCCGAGGCATCTCACTATGGGCGTGGCGCAGGCACAGGCCCTGTGCCGCGCCTACCTCTCAGAAATCGCTCGCGTGGACATCGGAAGGTTGGATGGCGCAAGACACCGCCCCGAACGTGTCATGAGACTCTTGGAGTCGCTGAGCCGCAACACCGCAACCGCCGCCGCAGCATCCACTCTCGCCGGCGACATCGCCGGCGACGCTGCGCCGTCCCGCGACACCGTCTCGGACTACATCGAATCCCTCAAACGGGTGTACGTGGTGGAGGACCTGCCTGCCTGGTCGGTCCACCTGAGGTCTCGTGCGCGGCTGCGACGTTCGCCCAAGCGCCATCTGGTGGACCCGTCGCTCGCCGTAGCGGTCCTGGGTGCCGGTCCCGAGCGACTCTGGCGAGATCCGGGATTCCTGGGCCAGGCGTTCGAGTCGCTGGTGGTGCGTGACCTACGGGTCTACGCGGACGCCAACGAGGCATCCGTCCACCAATACCGCGACAGCAACGGCCACGAACTCGATGCTGTGGTTCAACGCTTCGACGGCCGATGGCTGGCCGTAGAGGTCAAGCTCGGGCCGGGTGATCGCGTCGACGAAGCGGCCCGGTCGTTGAACGCCGCCTGCGAGCAAATCGACTTCGACCGGGTCGGCCCGCCCGCGAAGCGGCTGGTGATCACCCCGTCGGGGTACGGTTACGAACGGCCCGACGGCGTCACAGTCGTGCCCGTCACGTCGCTCGGCCCGTGACAGATCGGTTACGGAGCCCCGGCGGGCCTCAGATGCGGTGGACGCGCTCGGCGTTACCGCGCTCGCACCCGCGCACGGCCACACCGGCTTCCACGGCAAGACCGTCAAGGGGAAGCTGCCGGCGGGCGGTTCGGTCTGCGGTGACTCCCGCCACGCCGAGGACAGGCAGTGCTCTGGGGGTCAACTCGGGGGGTCTTCGTCACCGAAGTTGAGCCAGCATTCGGAGGTGCCGTCGGGGCGCAGGCCGCAGGTGTGCCATCCGTCGGCGGTGAGGGCGGTGAGGGGGCCCGGTGGGACGCTGTATCGAATTCTGCTCACACTCCGGCCGCCACCGGGGCCGCTGCCCCAGCATTCGGGGGTGCCGTCGGGGCGCAGGCCGCAGGTGTGGAACCAGCCGGCGGCGATGTCGGTGAACGGCCCCGGCGGGGCGTCGGTCTGGCGGTAGAAGTTGTCGCCCCAGCACAGCACGTCGCCGCTGTCGCGCAGCGCGCAGGTGTGTTCGAAGCCGGCAGCGATGTCGGTGAGCGTGGTGGCCTCCAGCCACGCCGGCGGGCCGGCGGACTCGCCGGCCCATTTGGATCCCCAGCATTGGTAGCCGCCGCCGCGGCGGGTCGCGCAGCCGTGTTCACGGAACGCGTTCCAAACGCCGGTCTCCTCTCCCGAGCCGATGTCGAGGGCGGTGAACGGCCCCGCCAGGCGCAGTGTCACGGCGCTCTCCTCGTCGGCGGCGAACAGGTCCCAGCAGATCACCGATCCCGTGGCGCGGATGCCGCAAGCTTCGCGGCGACCCACGGCCACGGAGGTGATAGCGCCGTCGGGCGCCGCGTACGGCTCCCCGTCGCGGATCTGCCAGCAGGACACGACGCCGCCGCGGCGGATCCCGCAGGCGGCCCACCAGCCGACGCTGACCGCCGCGAACACCCCGGCCGGTGGCGGGTGGTCGACGAGCCCCCCGTCGATCCCCGTGCGCCAACCCCAGCACGCCACGCTGCCATCATCGCGGAGACCGCATGCGTGGTAGTGGCCGGCGTCGAGGGCCGCGAGCCCGCCGCGTGCCGTGTACGACTGCAGCCAATCCGCCATGGGGACTTCGCGGAACCGCCGCCAATTGCGCCACGGCCGCTTGTTCCTATCGGAGTAGTCAAGGAACCCTGCCCAGAAGTGAAGCTGATCGACGGTCCTGTAGCCGCCGGGCGCGCCGGCGCGCTCGTCGGGCAGGCCCGCTCCCGGTGGCCACCCGTCGGCCCAGCACTCCACGGTGCCCGCCGGGCGGATCCCGCAGTAGTGATCCCCTCCGGAGCTGACGACCGTGAACGGCCCCTCCGGCAGCGCGTCGGAGCCCGATCTCGTGCAGTCGACCGTGCCGCCCGCGGGCTGGCAGGAGTCCATAGCCCACCCGCGCACCACAGGCAGCACCTCGCCGCTCCCCGCCGACGGGCCGCTGCGGTCGCGCCGGCATACCAATTCCCACGTGGCACGATTCCCGCACTCGTAGTCCCCGAGGCGAATCGTCCGGAATAAGACCCGACTTCGCTCGGCGTCGTGGACGGGCGTCCGCGCCGACAGCGGGTTCCGACCGGCCATCTCCCTGCTCAGGCCCCAGCACACCGCCTCGCCGGCGGGGCGCAAACCGCACGCGAAGCGATAGCCGGCGCGGATCGCCGTGAACCGCCCCGGCGGCGGGTGGGTCGCCCACCAGCTACTCGACCCCCAACACGCCACCTCGCCGGCGGGACGCAGACCGCACGTCAAGCTCGCGCCGGCGCTGAGCGCGGTGAACCGCCCCGGCGGCGGCTCGGTCGCGCCGTTCTCGTCGTAGCCCCAGCACGCCGCCTCGCCGGCGGGGCGCAAACCGCACCCGTGATACTGCCCCATGCTGATCGACGCGAACTCGCCCTCCGGCGGCGACCAACCCAGCGGCACCGCCCCCCAACACACCACCTCGCCGGCGGGACGCAGACCGCACGTGTGACTGGAGCCGGAGTCCAGCGTCACGAACAGCCCCGCCGGCGGGCGATACCCCACCTCCGCGTCGTTCCAACACGCCAACGACCCGTCGACGCGAACCCCACAGATCGAACCGGGGAAGACCAGAGGCGATCCATGCTCGAGCAGCGCCGGCACGGCAGCGATCGCCACGAACGGCCCGCTCGGCGCCGGCGCCATCCCCCACCCCGGGCACGGCGCGGAAAAATAACCCGTGCAATCCCACGCCAGCTTCTCCCTGCCCCAGCACGCCACCTCCCCGCCGGTTCGCACCCCGCACGTGAACTCCATCCCCGTCGCGATCGCCGAGAACGAACCCTCCGGAGGCGACGCCTGCCCCGCGTCGTTGGCACCCCAACACTCCACCGACCCCCCAGCCCGGAGCCCACAACTGTGCGAAAAGGAGACGCTGACCGCCGTGAACACGCCCCCCCGCAGCACCGGCGCCGAATCGCGCGACCAACACACCAGCATGCCCCCGACACGGATCCCGCACGCGTAGGGCCCCCATCCCACCGACACCGCCTCGAACACGCCTCCCGGCGGCGCGAATTCCTCAACGCCCGGACCCCAACACGCCAACGATCCCCCGGCACGGATCCCGCACGCGTGCTCGTCGCCCACGCTCACCGCCGAGAACGACCCCGCCGGCGCCGACCACTCCCCCCCTTCCACCGCCCCCCAACACACGAGCGCGCCACCGACACGAACCCCGCACGCGACCCGCGGGCCCACACTCACAGACACGAACCGCCCGTCCGGCGGCATGTCACGACGATCCTCGCTCCATCCCCCCCCAACACGCCACCTCACCACCCGCCCGCAACGCACACCCCACCCGGCCGCCCAGACTCACCGACACAAAACCCTGCCCCGCACCGTCACTCGCCGGCAGCGCCTCCGGCGCCGAGCCACTGCCCGCCGCGACAGAACCCCCACCGTCCGCCGCCGGCGCGCCGGGAGCCTCCACCGCCGGCGCGCTGGGAGCCTCCACCGCGTCGCCGCGGACCGACGAAACCGCCACATCGCCCTCCGAAGCAACAGAACACGATGCGGCCGCGAGGGCGACGACCAGCAGCGCGATGCCGGTCAGGCGCACCCCTCCCCCCCGGCGGCGACTCATCACGAAACCCCGCCCGGCACCCGAGTCATCGACGCCGGGCGTGCACCGGCCTGCCGCGGCGAATCGTCGAATCCGGTCGAGGAGGGAGAGGACATGCCTGCGGAAACCCCAGCCGCCGGCTCGTTCAGCGGGTCGTCGTCGCTGACGTTCAGCCAGCAGTCGTCTTCCCCGCTCGTCGACAGCGGTATGAGAACTTCGATCTCCGATACAGACAGATATTCATATATATTCGATCTGTTGTCCAATATTATACAGCTACTTGATCGTATTGAAGAATATCATTATTGTTCAGGTGCTATATTGAGATCCTGATACTTTCTAGATTTCACGCAGGTTGTGGTGTTCGTCGGATTCACGCCGTCAGCTTGCTTGATTTCGGGCACCGGTGGTGGTGTGACGGGTCTCGTATTCCACGGGCGTGTGCATGTCGAGTGGAGAGTGTCGTCGTTGCCGGTCAGTGACCTGCCGCCCCAAGAACTCGGGGCAGGCCAGAGCCTCCAATACCCGGGGTCGTTAACCGTGACCTGGGCACTCACAGGAACCCATACCGCGCTAGGGATCCAACCACTGGAGGGGGACGGTTCGCCGTGAGGGTCGCCGGACCTACCGAGGCCTGCGCGGGACGCTCCTGATCGGCTCCGAGACGAGGGTGTCTCCCCCCGGGCTCGCGAGCTGCCGTTCCAGCGCCGTGAACTCCTCGATGACTTCGGGGGCCTCGAACGCACGGTTTCGCCGCCCGAGGGTCACCTGCGCAAGAATGCCGGCTCCCACGAGCCGCTCGATCGCCTGGTTGGTCGCCTGGAACGACCGTCCGATCAACTCCGAGGCCGTCGTGGCGGTCAGCAAGGGCGCGCCCGGCAATGCGCGAACGAGCAGATCAGCTGCCGAGTCGCGGCGCACTGACCCGAGCCGCTCTCGCCAAGAGTCCTGGAGCGTACGCACCTGCTCCTCGAAGCGCCCGGCGTCGGTGGCGGCCCGCCGGCATGCGCTCGCGAACAGCGCGATCCAACCGTTGAGACCGGCGCGGGCTTGCTCGGATTCGGGCGCGCCTTCATAGCGGGTCCCCATGAGTCCACCCACGTAGTCGCGAGGCCATGTGGCGAGGATCAGCGAGACCGGGGGAAGGACGCGCGGCGCGAGTCCGCGCCGTCGCAACACCAGGTGAATCAGCGCACGCCCCGTGCGCCCGTTCCCGTCGACGAACGGATGGATCGTCTCGAACTGTGCGTGGGCAATGGCCGCCTGCGCGACCGCTGGCAGGGAGTCGTCATTGCAGAACGAGGCGAGGTCCGCCACCAGCGCATCGACCAGGTCGTGCGGCGGTGGCACGAAGGCCGCCGAACACGGGTTGTAGTCGCTGCCGCCGATCCAGTTCTGGACGGCACGGGTGCGGCCGCCGTGGCCGGCGAGACGCGTACCGGCGAGCAGGCGGCGATGCGCCTCCTTCACGATCTCCACGGTGATCGCCCCCCTCGGCGGCACCGCCTCGGTGGCCCAGAGCATCGCCTCGATGTTCCCGAGCACCTCCACGGCGGTGATGTCGCTCGGGTCCTCGCCGAGTTGGCGGGCGGCCTGGGCACGGAGGAGCCGGCGGCCCCCCACCTCCAAACCTTCGATCCGGGAAGAGGCCACCGCTTCGGCGCGAAGCAGCAGCCGGGCCAGCGCCTCGGTGCCGGCGAGCGCGCCCGCCGTGGCGTCGAGCCGGGCGAGTGCCGCTTCGGCATCGGCGACATCGGCCGCAACATCGCCGTCGAGCAAGAAGCGCCGACCGACGAGGGGGTCGGGGATATAGACCTCGTAGTCGCAAGGACGGCGATCGCGGCGTGTGAGGCCACGATCGTCGCCCGCCCAGTTCCGCGTTTCCAACCGAGCCATCTCGACCTTCCTATTCAAGGATACAATACAACCTTGAATACAGGTCCCGGCAATTCACGGCGGAGGTGAACCCCTGCCGACCCGCCGGCGGGAGTCCGTAGCAACGAAGGAGCTAGACGGCCCCGCTCGGTTAACGAGCCCCGGCGGGCCGCTCAGATGCGGTAGACGCGCTCCGCGTTCTTGGAGAACAGGGCCTCCTGCTCGTCGCGGCTGAAGTCCGAGATGATCTCGCGGTAGGCCGCCACGACGTCGGCGTAGCTGGAGTACATCCTGTCCACCGGCCAGTTGGTGCCGAAGAACGAGCGCTCGACGCCGAAGGCCTCGATGCAGCCCAGCACCCAGCGACCGATGGAGTCGGTGGTCCAGTTGGTGCCGGCCATCTGATGGCCCATCCCCAGCCCGGAGATCTTGATGACGCAGTTCTCGGCCTCGGCGATGGCGTCCATGCCGGCCCGCCAGTTGGCGAAGTACTCGTCGTCGATGGCCTGCGGGAAGCCGGCGTGGTCGAGGATCATCACGATGTTGGGATACTTCTTGGCCAGGGCGCCGGCCTTGGCCATGTTCTCCCAGGTGCAGTCCAGGTCATAGACCAGGTTGTACTTCTCCAGCAGGGCGTAGCCGCGGTGGAAGTTGGGGTCCACCAGGTAGTCGCCCTCGGCGAAGTCTCGAAGGCCCCGGAACAGCGGGAACTCGCAGTGGCGGGCGATGGTCTCCTCGACGTCGGGGCTCTGCATGCGGGCGTCGCCGGTGATTCCATGCGGCCAACCCGTGGCCTCGGCCATCTCCGACAGCCAGCGGGTCTCCTCCACCGGGTCGGCCGTGCCGATGGCGGCCTGCACGTGCACCGCCTTGGTCACCCCGCAGCCCTCGATGTCGGCGAGGTACTCGTCGGGGGTGTAGCGCCTCATGTCCTTGAGCGGCCGGATATCGCCGAGCTGCGGGTGGACGAAATCGTCCTCCAGCCACACCCACTCCAGCGGCGGGTGCGGGCGGTCCCAGTAGTGGATGTGAGAGTCCACGAAGGCCAAGTCGCTGCTCATGGGGAACCTCCTGGGGAGCGATGGAAAGACGGCGCGTCGGGCTGCGACGATACCTGTTAGGTGTCGGCGCCGGCGAAGCGGACGCGGATTCTGTCGACGGTCACAGCGCCGAGCAACAGCGAACCCTGGGCCACCTCGATCCAGAATGTCTGCACGCTGAGCTGGATGAGGCCGTTGCGCAGAACGCCAATGACCAGCAGGGCCAACACCGTCCCGAGGATGGTGCCGCTGCCCCCGTTGAGGCTGGCCCCGCCCAAAATGACGGCGGTGAGCACCTGCAGCTCCCAGCCCAGGCCGGTGTTGATCGACTGCGAGCCGACCTGCGAGAGGCGGATGAGCCCTGCGAGGCCGATCATCAGACCCGACAGGATGAAGCCGTAGGTGATGTAGCGCCGGACCCTGATGCCGGCCAGCCGGGCAGCCTCGGGACTTGCCCCGATGGCGTACAGCGCCCGGCCGTAGGTGGTGTAGCGCAACATGACCACGAACAGGATCACCACCCCGGCGAAGATGAACACCCCGAGGGGGATGTTCGCCACCGGGCGGGAACTTCCGAGGGCGCCGAACTCGTTCATGCGCACCGTCTGGCCCTCGCCAAGCACCTTCGTGAGGCCACGCCACACCGCCAGGGTTCCCAGCGTCGTGATGATCGAGTTGAGTCCGAGGCCGGTGACGAAGAAGCTGTTCATGCCGCCGACCACGAACATGGTCGCGATGGCGATCAACAGCGCCTCGGCCAGCCCCAAGCCGAGGCCGTAGGAGGTGATGGTGGAGTCGGTGGCCGTCTGGGAGATGGCGGCCATCATCCCGACGATTCCCGCCCCGGACCCCACCGACAGATCCACCTGACCCGCCACCAGCAGCAACGTGGCCGGCATGGCGATGATCCCGATGGGGGCCATCGTCTGCAGAACGTTGACGATGTTGTCGTAGGTGAAGAAGAACTCCGCCTTGATGGCGAAGAAGATCACCAGGGCTGCCAGCACCAGGATGAGGGCCAGCGACTCCTGGACTTTGCCGAGTTTCGGCCGCGTCCCCATGATGCGCGCCACGCGCCCGGCCGCCTCTTCAGCGCTCTCGTCCTGGCGTCCCCTGAAGACGTCAGCAGTCGTCGGCACCGTGCGTTCGTCCCGCCCGCCGGATGCGCTGTGACTCTGCTCGTTCTTGCTGTCGTCAGACACAATCCCTCCGGCAGTAATTCGTGTAGGTCGGTCGATATCGATCGATGGGGCGCATGCTCTCAGCCGCCGGCGAGTTCCAGGAGGGCGCCGGTGGTGATCTCATCACCCTGCAACTCGGCCACGATGGCGCCCTTGGTCATGACATAGACCCGGTCGGCGACCTGGAAGGCCTCCTCGTAGTCCGAGGTCACCACCAGTACGCCGACTCCGCTGGAAGCCAGATCGCGCAGGGCGCCGTAGATGTCCTCTCTGGCACCCACGTCGACGCCGCGGGTGGGTTCCACGAGCACCAGCACGTCAGACTGGTTCTCCAACCAGCGAGCCAGCAGGACCTTCTGCTGGTTGCCGCCCGACAGGGTGCCCATGATCTGCTGGGGGTCGTTGCGGGAGCGGATCGAGAGCTTCTGGTGCCAGCGCTGGTAGGCCTCGGCCTCGGTGGCCTTGCGGATCCAGAATCCGTACTTGGCGAGACGCTGCCAGGAGGCCACAGCCACGTTCTCGGCAACCGGGCGAACCATGAACCCCCCTGCCGTCTTGCGCTCGGCCGGCAGGTAGCCGATGCCGGTGCTCACCGCGCCGATGGGACTCTCGGGCGCGTCCACGTCGCCGGTGCCAATCTGCAGCGCGCCTCGGTCGATCGACCGCAGCCCGAACGCCGTCTCGGCCACCTCGCTGGCGCCTGACCCGAGCTTGCCGTAGAGAGCCACGACCTCGTGCGCCCCGACCTCCAGGTTCACGTCGTTGAAGTAGTCCAGGGCGCCGGCACCGGACCACTGCAGCACGGGCGCGTCGTCCTCGCCGTTGCTGACCGGTTCGGGACGCCCCAACGCGCTGGCCCGCCGACCGATCATGGCCTCCACCATCATCTTGCGGTCCACCTCGCTGGTCGGCGCTTCGAGTGCCGTGGACCCGTCGCGCAGAACCTGCACCCGGTCCGAGATTCGCTCCACCTCGTCGAGGCGGTGCGTGATGTAGACGATCGCCACGCCGTCGGCCCGCAGGCGCCGCACGAAATCGAACAGAATCTCGGCCTCGTGGAAGCTGAGTGCCGCCGTGGGCTCGTCCAGAATGAGAACCTTTGCTTCCCGGCTGAGAGCCCGGGCGATCTCGATGATCTGGCGCTCCCCGAGTCGCAGGTCGCCCACGATCCGGTCCGGGTCGATGTCCACCTCCAGCGCCGAGAGGATCTCGGTGGCCCGGCGCCGCACCTCGCCCCAGCGGATGAAGCCTCGCGTCGAGGGCAGGCTGCCCATGGAGATGTTCTCCGCCACCGAGAGGGTGGCGGCGTCCTGGAACTCCTGGGAGATGATGGCGATACCCAACTCGCGGGCCTCCCGCGAGGTCAGGGTTTCGTAGGCGTGTCCCCCGATCCGGATCGTTCCCGAGTCGGCCGTGTAGACGCCTGAGGAGATCTTGACGAGGGTCGACTTGCCGGCGCCGTTCTCACCGAGCAGCGCCAGCACGGAGCCGCCCGAGGCGTCGAGGTCCACGCCATGCAGGACCTCGACGCCTCCGAACGACTTGCGTATGCCGCGCGCCGCGAGGATCGGCTCGGACGGAGTCGCCATCCGGTCCGATCTCTCGCGACGCTCTCGTTCAGACGGCTACGAGCAGCCAGTGACCTCGTAGTAGTCGTCGATGTTCTCCGAAGTGATCTGCTGGTGAGGCGTGAACAACTGGCCGGCGATGCTGTTGCCCTCGATGGCGTTGATGATCGCCGGGAGCAGGATCGTGCCGTACCGCTCGGGGAAGTAGGCCACCGAGGCGATGTAGTTCGGGTTGTTCTTGACATCGCACCAGATGCTCGGATCCGTGCCCTGGCCCGAGAAGTAGAGGTCGCCGTCGCGTCCCAGCGTCCGGGCTGCGGCGATGGCACCGATGATGCCGTCCTCGTTGATGGCAACAACCGCGATGCGGTCACCGGGCAGCGCCGGCAGCAGGTCGGTGAGCTGCTCGAGCGCCGGGTCGGTCCGATCGGCACCGTCCATGATCTGCTCGTTGATGATCGGGCAGTGCTCGGTGAAGCCCTGACGATAGCCACCCATGCGGTCGCGGTTGGCCGCGCCGGCGGCCGTGGACTCCAGCGAGATGTACGCCGTGTAGTCACAGTCGAAGTTCTCCTTGAAGTACGCACCGAGGGCGCTGCCGCCGAGGTAGCCGGCGTAGCCGTTGTTGGCGCCCATGAAGGAGAGCTGGCACGGGGGCTGGATGATGTCGATGGCGATCACGGGGATGCCCTCGGGCAGGGCCGCGCAGATCTCCGGCGATGACTCCTGGAACACCTGGAAGTTCAGCAGGCCCTCAACGCCCTGGACCTCGAAGGTCTGAGCGCATTCCAGCGCCTTGCCCGCATCGATCTCGGAGTCGCAGAAGAGAAGCTCGACGCCCTGGCGCTCCGCCTCTTCCTTGATGCCGTCGGAGACCAACTTCACGAACGGAACCTGATCGCCGAGGGAGATGTAACCGACCTTGTAGGCGGGGCGCTCGGCTGCCGCGGCGGCGGCCTGCGCGGCTGCAGCCTCGTTCTCGGCCCTGTCCGCCTCTGTGCGGGCAGACTCAGCCTCGGCACGAGCAGCCTCAGCCTCGGCGCGGGCGGCATCAGCAGCGGCCTGCGCTTCGGCGTCACCACTGGCAGCGGCCTCAGCCTCGGCACGGGCGGCATCCGCTTCAGCGGTAGCGGCGGCAGCCTCAGCGCGGGCAGCTTCCGCCTCAGCGGTAGCGGCCGCAGCCTCCTGGCGGGCGGACTCGGCCTCGGCCTGCGCAGCCGCAGCATCCGCCTCGGCGGCCGCAATGGCCTGCTGGGCGGCGGCATCGGCGGCACCGTCGTCGCCGTCGTCGCCGGCACACGCCGACGCCACAAGGGCCAGCACGAAGGCAAGCGCTAGCAATCGTCGAATTGCTTTCATGGGTTGATCTCCCTCTCCCGGGTTCTCTCGATTGTGACGCGCCGAACAACCATCGGTAATGACACTGCTCGCGCTACGCCGCCACGCCGTTCTGAGCGCTGGGAGAGCATACGACGACAGACCCTGCAGTCCAAACCACCGGTTGGGTAAACGACCTGGCGCGGGCTGGTGTTAGCGTCGCGGCGGCGCCGCCGGCCGGTGCGCCCCCCGAGCGACCACATCTGGAGGACCAATGGAGCGGTTCTGTTTCACGTTCGAGATATTCGAGGGCATGGAGGATGAGTACAAGCGCCGCCACGACGAGATCTGGCCTGAACTGGTCGAACTGATCCAGGACTCGGGACTCAAGAACTACTCGCTGTTCCGCCGCGGCACCCAGGTCATCGCGTATGTGGAATGCCATCCCGACAAGGACGCCGCCTTCGCCCACATCGCCGGCTCGGAGGTGAACGCCCGCTGGTCCAAGTGGTTCGAAGAGGTCATCGTCAGCCTCACCGACTCCGACGGGAACCTCTACGAGGCCGCCGAGGTCTGGCACCTCGACTGAGGCGGTTCGCTCCTAGTGGTCGACCCGGTAGCGCGCCACGTAGTCGGCGTCCAGTTCGATTCCCCAGCCCGGCCCCTGCGGCAGCGGGTACATCCCGTCGCTGATCTCGGGGCGGTTGGCCATGAGGTTCCAGAACAGGGGATCCCGGTTGGGGTGGAAGCACTCCACGTAGGTCCCATGCGGGATCGACGCCAGCATGTGGGCGGAGATCTGCGGCTCCTCGTGGTGGCCCACTTCGACGCCGTAGACGGCTGCCATCCCGGCGACCCGGCGCCACTCGGTGGGCCCACCGCCCCAGGATGCGTCGAAGTTGCAGACGTCGATTGCCCCGGCGGCCATCAACTCGCCCGCCCCCTTGCGTGACATCTCGCTCTGGCCTGCGGCGACCGGCACACCCGCCATGTTGCGCACATCACGCATGCCGCGGGTGTCGTTGAACCAGCGCACCGGCTCCTCGAACCAGCGCAGGTTCTCCGCTCCCACCAGGCGCACGAAGCGGATCGCTTCGGCCACGCTGTAGCCGCCGTTGGCGTCGGCCATGAGGATGAAGTCCTCGCCGGCGGCCTCCTGCATCACCTTGAAGCGGTGCGCGTCGGTCTCCGGCGCCTGGCCGCCGACCTTGGTCTTGCAGCCGGCGAGGCCGATGTCGCGGTAGTACTGCATCTCGGCGGCCAACTCGGCGTCGGACTTACCGTGGTAGCCCCCGATGGCGACGATCGGCATGGCGTCGCGGTAGCCGCCCCAGAGCCGGTACAGCGGCATGTCGGCCGCCTTCCCGACCACGTCCCACAGAGCGCTGTCCACGCAGGCGATGGCCATGATGACCAGCTTGCGGTCGCGCAGGATGTCGAAGGTGAGCGGCTCCATCGCCTGCCAGCAGTTCTCCACCAGCAACGGGTCGCGGCCAACGAGCATGGGCTGCAGTTCGGTGGTGATGATGCGGGCGATCTCGTGCTGGGTGTGCACCTCGTCGCCGTTGTAGATCTCCCCGACGATGCCCTCGTCGGTGTAGACACGGGTGATGAGCGTCGCCCGCTCAGACATCGAGTAGGCGGAGCCCTTGAATGTCTCGGCGAGGGGCACCACCAGGGGCACGACCTCGATGCGTTCGATCTTCACGGGGCTCTCCCTGTCGATTGGCTCGGGGAAGTATAGGTGTGACCCCAAGGTCGGCGGCCCGGGGGCGTGCCTCGCCGGAACGCATTCTTGGATGCATCTCAGGGGGGAATAGGATCGTCTGCAGTGCATGAAGAACCCTCGTGGACAATGGGGATCGAGGAGGAATATCTCATCGTCGAGCGGGAGACCGGCGCCCTGGTGGCGCAACCCCCCGGCCTGATCGAGAGAGTCGCCGACCTGCGGCACGGCCTGGTGGGCCGCGAATTGTTCGACTCCCAGGTCGAGATCGGGACAGTCGTCTGCGAGGACGTCAGACACCTCCGCGCCGACGTGGGGCTGCTGCGGATCGCGGTGACCGAGGCCGCCGAGGAGTTCGGCCTGGCACCCATCGCGGCATCCACGCACCCCTTCGCCAAGTGGGAACAGCAGCAGTTCACCGACAACGAGCGCTACCGGGCCCTGGCTCAGGACCTGCAGTACACGACCCGCCGCCTGGTGATCTCGGGGCTCCACGTGCACGTGGGGATCGAGGATCCCGAACTGCGGATCGACCTGATGGGACAGGTGGCCTACTTCCTGCCGTATCTGCTGGCGCTGTCCACGTCGTCACCGTTCTGGTCGGGCCAGGACACGGGCCTCAAGAGCTACCGCACGTCGGTCTTCCACGCCGTTCCACGCACCGGCCTGCCCGAGAAGTTCGAATCCTGGGCCGAGTTCGAGCGCCACACCGACGTGCTCATCGGGGCGGGGATCATCGAGGATTCCAGCAAGATCTGGTGGGACGTCCGCCCGTCGAAGCGCTACCCCACCCTCGAGCTCCGGGTGACGGACCTGCCCACCCGGATGGAGGACACCATCGCCATCGCCGCCACCTATGTGTGCGTGCTGCGGATGCTATGGAGGCTGAAGAGAGAGAACCAGCGCTGGCGCGACTACGCCAACTTCCTGATCGCCGAGAACATCTGGCGGGCGCAGCGCTACGGCACCACGGGCACGCTGTTGGACCTGGGCACCGGTGAGATGGTCCCCTTCGCGGAATTGGCCGCCGAGATGGTCGAAGTGGTGCGGCCCGACGCCGAGGCCCTCGGTTGCACCGAGGAGGTGGAGCACATCAGGACCATCTGCGAGCGGGGCACCTCTGCCGACCGTCAATTGGCCGTATACCGGGACGCCCTCAAGCAGGACGCGACGGAGGACGAGGCTCTGAAGGCCGTTGTGGATGCGCTCATCGCCGACACGCTCGCCCCTCCCAGCAGGTAGAGACTCGGGCTCCGCGCCGTGCCGGCCCGGAGCCGGCGGCGCTCAGGACTCGATCACGCAGAGTGCGGCGCCGACTTCGACCTCGTCCTCGACCTCCACGCGCAGCTCGGCCACCGTTCCGGCGACCGGCGACGGCACATCGGCCTCAACCTTGTCGGTCTCCACGCGCATCAGCACGTCACCGGCGGCCACGCTGTCACCGGGCGCCACGCTCCACTCCAGCACGAGCACCTCATTCGCAGTGTCGCCGAGCTTGGGCAACTTCACGATCTGTCGCATGGTTCGATCCTCCCCTACTCAAGCCAGGATGTTCTCGAACATGCTGGCCACGCCCGGTGCCGCCGCGGCCTTCACCTCTTCGATCGCAGCATCCACGTCGCCGCTGATCCTGGCGGCAATCGTGGCTACGTCGGCCTCAGCCAGCAGACCCTCGGCCACGAGGCGAGCGCCGAACGTGTTGATGGGGTCCCGCTCGTACCACTCGTCGAGTTCGCCCTCGGGGCGGTACGGAGCGGTGTCGGAGCGGGAGTGCCCCGCGTAGCGGTACGTCTTCATCTCCAGCAGCGAAGGGCCGTCGCCGGCACGGGCCCTCGCAGCGGCGGCCTCGACGGCGGCATTCACCGCGTCGACATCCTGGCCGTCCACCACCTCACCGGGAATGCCGTAGGCACCGGCCCGGTCGGCGATGTTCGCGATGGGGGTGGTCGTTGCGATCGGGCTGTACTCCCCGTACTGGTTGTTCTCGCAGATGAAGATCGCCGGCAGATTCCAGATTGCCGCCAGGTTGATGCCCTCGTGGAAGGCGCCGATATTGGCAGCCCCATCGCCGAACAGGGAAACGGCCACATCGTCGGTACCGCGAACCTGAGCGGTCAGCGCCGCTCCTGCGGCCACCGGGACGCCTGCGCCCACGATGGCGAACGTCGGCAACAGGCCGATCGAAGTGTCACAGAGATGCATCGACCCGCCGACACCGCCGATGGAGCCGACCACACGGCCCATGATCTCCCCGCAAACCTGCAGCGGGGTCATGCCCAGCGCCATAGCGTGGCCGTGGCCGCGATAGGTGCAGCACACCGTGTCGGTCGGGCGCAGCGCCGAGGCCACCCCTACCGCTACCGCCTCCTGGCCCTGGCACGTGTGGGTCGTGCCGTGCACGAGCCCCTCGGCGAAGAGCCCCCGCACCGCGTCCTCCAGCGTCCTGATCTCCACCATCCGCTCGTAGCGTGCCGAGCGGTCGCTACGAACCGCCTCCCGCCGCGCCAGTACCTCACTGCTCATGCGATCGCCCTTTCCGTGTGTCGGTGACCGTGCGTCCTAGACGAGCGCTCCGTCGCGCTCCCACCAGTGGGGCGGACTCTCGCCGTTGGCCAGCAGCTCGCCGACCTGCCCCGCCACGTATTCGGCGTTCGGGAGGTAACGCTGCTCGAGCTCCTTGCCGAACGGGACGTGCACATCGGGCGCCGTGATCCGGATAGGCGGGGCGCTCAGGTCGCCGAACGCCTCGGCGACCACCGTCGAGACGATGTCGGCACCCCAGCCGCCCGAGTAGGGGCACTCCTCGACGACCGCCAGGCGACCGGTGCGCCGCACCGAATCCAGCACCGTCTCGGTGTCCCAGGGCTGCAGCGTCTGCAGGTCGATGACGTCGGCCGTCCAGCCGTCGGCGTCGCCGGCCGCCTCCAGGCAGGTCCGCACCGTGGACCCGCAGCCCACCAGCGTGATGTCGTCGCCACTCACGGGCACTGCCGCCTGCCCGAGGGGAATGATCCCCTCGGCGCCGGTGGTCACGTCGCCACGCACGGCGTAGAGGATGCGGGGCTCGAGAACCGCCACAGGGTTGTCGTCTCGAATGGCGGCCCTCGTCAGCCCGTAAGCGTTGTGCGGCCCCGAGATCATGACGATCTTCAGACCCGGTGCCCCGACCATCCAGGACTCCATCACCTGGGAGTGCTGGCAACCGAACCCCAGGCCGGCACCCACCGAGGCGCGCATCACCATCGGAACCTTGACCACCCCGCCCGACAGGTAGCTGAACTTGGCAGCCTCGGTGACCAGCTGATCCAGGGCCACACCCAGGAACTCCACGAACATGATCTCGGTCACGGGGCGCAGGCCGGTGGCCGCAGCCCCCACCGCGGCGCCCATGAAGCCCATCTCGGCGATCGGCGTGTCGCGAACCCGCAACGGGCCGAACTCCGCCAGCAGGCCATCGGAGGTCTTGAAGGGCCCTTCGGCGACCGCCACGTCCTCGCCGAAGACGACGACATCGGGGTTCTCCCGCATCTCATCGGCGATTGCGGCCGCGATGGCCTGGTTCATGCGCATTCGTGCCACGGCATGCTCCTCTGTCGCAAGATCGCTGCGAGGTTACCCGCCCCCGGCGACAAGTCCCCAACCGAATCGATCCGGCGGCGCGGGCAGCGCACCCGCTGCTCACCGCTCCCGGTGAGTCCAGGTTGATTGCCTGCGGATCCTCCGCTCGGGGGCCCGCGGAGCGCCCTAGGAGGCCGTTACCCCCTGCGCCGCGACCTCACGCAGCCAGTCCACGCTGCGGGCCACCAGTTCGTCCTCGTTCGAGCCCACCGGCAGCGTGGCCACCTCCACACACGCCAAGCCGTCGAATCCCGCGGCGCGCAACTCGCCCAGCGCGCCATCGAGGTCCAGATCGCCGTCGCCGAGCGCGCAGCACGGCCACCAACCGCCGGGGATGCCGAAGTCGGCGTTCTCCAGCACGAGATCCTTCACGTGGAGCATCCGCGTGAACCGAGCGAGCTGCCGGGTCCCCTCGCAGAGGTCCTCGCCGATGCGCACCAGGTTGGCGGTGTCGAGGACCACCCCCAGGTCGTCGCGCCCGACACGGTCAACCAACTCGCACAGCGCGTCGAGGGTGAGGTCGCAGTGCGTCTCGATGGCGAGCTCCATGCCCAGGTCGGCAGCTCTCTCGCAGGCCTCGGTCACGAGCGGCACGACTCGATCCAGCACCGGCCCCTCGGGTTCGAGGCCCCAGTGCGTGAAGGTCCCCACGACGATGCGCACCAGGCTGCACCCTGCGGCCGCGGCGACCGGCAGCGCCTTCAGCATCCGCTGGTTGGCGGCAGCCGAGGTTCCCATGCGCAACCCGCCCGGATGGCCCCAGGCAAGCACCAGCTCCAGACCACCCTCGGCGGCCTGCGCTGCCAGCCGCTCGGCCAGTGCCGGGTCGTCCATCGGCAGGTAGCAGGTCTCCAGGCTCACCCCGTCGAGGCCCAACTCCCCGGCCCTCCGCATGAAGTCCTCGTGGCTCCAGCGGATGCCCGGATCCTCCTCCCCCTCGCGCAGCTCGCCGAAGTAGCGGTGGTAGGAGTAGCTGTCCAGACCGAGACGCACGGCGCCCCTCCGTCGCGCCGGTCCCCCTGGCCGTCAGGTCCCGGTGCCCTCCACCGACGCCGGCGCCCCCATTCGCACGCTCTCATAGGCGGCGTGCACCACCTCCACCGTCCGCGCCCCCAACTCGCCCGGCGAGCGGTTCGGGACGTCCTTGCCCGCTGTGAGGTCCACGAGCGTGTTGGGCGGACCGTCGCAGGTGTACAGGCCTGCCGACGGCGGCAAGTCCACCTTGTTGTCGGTGTTGCCGGTGTAGTGCCACAGGAAGTCCCGCTCGAAGTCCAGGATGAGCTGTCCCTCGCTGCCGTAGATGCGGATCAACAACTGGTGGCGCGGCCAGATCTCGTCAAGGGAGTCGTCGGCGTTCGCCGGACCGGGACAACTGGCACCGCTCAGCGTTCCCGTGGCACCCGAGACGTAGCGGATCGCGATGGCGTCGTGCAGATCCACGCGGGCGCCCATGTTGTTCATGAAACCGAAGACCTGCGCCGCCCGGTCCCCTGTAAGCCACATCGCCATCCCCATGGCGTGGCTCAACTGCGCCGGCGCGTACCCGCCGCCGGAGATCTTCGGATCGGTCCAGGTGTCCCAGTCGGGCATGATGTCCACGGCGGAGCCCTCGTAGGCCCCCGTGGCCCGCAACAACTCGCGAGTGCCCGAGGCCATCTGCACCATCACGTGCTCGACGTCACCAATCCCGCCGGCTTCAGCCATGAGGCGTTTCGCCTCGATACCCAGCGGGCCGTAGTTCCAACCGAAGGAGATCAGCAGGTGGCGACCGAGCCGCTGCGCGGTCTCGTGGATGTCCCAGGCGTCACCCGGGTCGATCGTGACCGGCTTCTCGCACAGCACGTTCGCCCCGGCCTCCATCGCCGCGACGGCGTGCTCGTGATGGAGGACCGACGGCCCCGCCACGACCACCGCGTCGAGACCCTGCTCAAGGGCCTCCCGGTAGTCCTCGCTGGCATGTGCGAAACCGAAGCGCTCCTGCACGAACTGCAGTGCCTCGGCTCCCTTGCGCACCACCGAGACCAGTTCGACGTCGTCTCGCCCCGCCAGCACAGGGATGTGGTTGCTTACCGCCCAGGAGCCGGCTCCGATGACCCCGACCCGCACCTTGCCCGAACCACCCATCAGGGGACCTCCCGTTTCCCTTTCCGGCGACTCGGTGACGCCGGTATCGATACGCGGGGCCGGGATACCGCCCGATCCCCGGCGGCACAGAGTAGGCGGTGGCCGAACATCCGGGGATAACGTGCCTCCGACGCAGGCAGTCCCGGACGGTACACATGAGCACAGACAGCGCAAACGCTGCGCCGGCGAGCGGCCCGACGGGGCCGGCGTTCGGCGGCTTCGAGGGAAGGGTGGCTGCGGTCACCGGCGCCGGCAGGGGCATCGGGCGCGCCGTCGCCGACGCCCTCGTGGCCAAGGGCGCCCACACCGCCTATCTGGACCTCGCAGAGCCCGAACCGCCCCTCCACACCGGTGAGCGCGGGCTCTTCGTGCACTGCGATGTGACCGACGAGGCCTCCGTCGACACCGCCTTCACCACCGTCGAGGAAACCTGGGGCACGGTGTCGATCCTGGTCAACAACGCCGGGATCTTCTGGATCCGGCCGCTGGCCGAGACCAGCCTCGAGGCGTGGAACCAGATGCTGGCGGTCAACACCACCGGGGCGTTCCTCTGCGCGAGGCGCGTCCTGCCAGCAATGCGAGCCCAGCGGTACGGGCGTCTCGTCGCCCTCGGCTCGAGCGCCGGCAAGACCGGCGGCGCCAAGGAGACTGCGGCCTACGGCGCCTCGAAGGCCGCAATCATGGCGCTGGCCAAGTCCATCGCCACCGAGTACGCCGCCGACGGCATCACGTCCAACGCGCTGGCGCCCGCGCTGATCAACACCGACATGGTGGCCGGCATCGCCGACCTGGCCGGTCGGATACCCGTGGGGCGTCTCGGCGAGCCGGCCGACATCGCCGCCGCCGTCGTGTTCCTGGCGAGCGAGGATGCAGGGTTCATCACCGGCGAGGTGATGGACATCAACGGCGGATTCCTCATCGACTGACCGGGAACCACTCCTCTACGACCGCCGGCCCAAGGTCGTGGTCCACCGATCAGCATGCACATCACGCGCTAGGGACCGAGTGCTGTGAGGGGAACGACGGTGGTGCCGTCGGGACGTTCGTAGCCGTAGCCGGTGGCCGTGATGATCAGCAGCTTGGACGGCTCGGACGTGCGCGAGGTGTCCACCTTGTGGCGCAGGCGCAGCAGCGACCGGGCGGCTCTCTCGATGCCCTCGTCCGCGCCGAGCTTCACTTCCGCGGCGACCCAGCGCCCGTCGCGTGCTTCGACAATGGCGTCGACTTCCAGCGCGTCGCTGTCGCGGTAGTGGTAGACCGAGGCTCCGCCGGCCCCGCCGTAGATGCGCAGGTCCCGCACGACCAGCGACTCGAACAGGAATCCCAGCGCCTCCAGGTCGCCCAGCAGCAGCTGGGGACCGGCGGCCAGGGCCGCGACGGCCAGTGAGGGGTCCACGAAGTGTCTCTTGGCCGAGCCTTGCAACGTGGCCCTGGACCGCAGGTGCGAGCGCCACGCAGGAGCGTCCTCCACGATGAACAGTCGCTCCAGGGACCGCAGATACTCGGTGGCCGTGGTGCGGTTGAGGGGCCGGTCACCGGCGGCCTCGGCAGCGAGCCTGGAGAAGGATGCCGTCGTGGCCACGTTGCGTGCGATGGAGGCGATCAACCTGGCCACCCCGGCCGGGTCGCGCGCCACCCCGTCCACCGCGCTGACGTCGGTCCGGCAGAGTTCCGAGATGTAGCCGTCCAGGAAGAGTTGCGCGTCGGGCACGGACCGGCCAAGCAGGCGAGGCCAGCCGCCCCGGCAGAGCGCGTCGAGCATGTCCCTGAAGTCGGCCTCCGGGCGGCGGGCCGCCACGGGCGCCCCCTCCAGCAGCGCCGCCAGCGACACGTCACCGGTGGACTCCCCTGTCTCGAGCAGCGACATGGGTCTCATCCGCACCCGGGCGATGCGCCCGGCACCGGAGTGCCGCGTGATGTCGTCCGGCGGGACCGCAGAGCCTGTGAGGATGAACCGCCCGGTGCGGTGCCCCTCGTCAGCGGCGTGGCGGATCTGGTTCCAGACCTCCGGTGCCAACTGCCACTCGTCGAGGAGACGAGGCTCTCCGCCCTCCAGCACCAGGCCGGGCACCAACGACACCGACCTGCGGGCGTTGAGGTCTCGATCGAACAGCACCTCACTGCGGGCGAAGCTGCGCCCCGTCCACGTCTTGCCGCACCCCTTGGGGCCCTCGATGACGACCGCGGGCATCGCGGCGAGCGCCCGTGTCACCGCGCCGTCTGTCACCCGCAGCTTGTAGCCAGCGGGCGTGAGCGTCTCCGGCATGTGGCCTCCCGGTCCGCCGTCGGACCTCCGCCGATAAATCCTACAGTATCCGGAGAGAGCAACCTACTACTTATGGAGTTGCCGACCGACAACTATCGAAGATACTGGCCTACAGATGCGGCGGCCGCCCCAAGTCCCAATCAGCCCGGCCGGAGAGCGTCCGAACAGATCGCCGTCGCCCGCCGGACGCTCCTACCCGGCTACCAGGGCCGAGGAACCTCGATCCGCGTCGATTCCTGAGCGTGCCCTGGCCACGACCGCGTGCGCCTGCTGCTCGACCAGAACCGGCTCACCGGTGGTTCCCGCTGGGCGGCGAGTGGGCGCCGGTAAGGGAGAGCAGGCGCTCCCTTATGGCCGGACCTTCCGCCGCGAGGTCCACGGTGGCAAACCGGATCCGGTGCCCCTGAATGGTGGCCGCCTCGTCGACGTGACGCCCCACGGACGGATGTAACAGCAGCCCTGAGGCGTGCTGCGACATGGGATCGTCCGAGCGTTCCTGGGATCGCAAATAGGCGTACATCTGGTATAGGTACCCGCTTCGCAGCTTCTCGTCCCCATGCTGGTTGGGGCTCAGGACGTGAGTGAACTTCGTGTCGATGACGAGCCGCTGGTGGACCAGCCGCTCTGTTCCGGCGGGCGCTTCCAGGACGATGTCGGTCTGCATGGAGGGGAGGATCTCGGCCATTCCAGGGGTCGCACCCTCGACCTGCCAGTGGATTCGCCTCCCCGTACCCACCTCCCAGCCGTGAGGAGAGAGGACGGTCTTGTAGAACCCCCCGACGGCGGCCTCGAAGAGGGTTCGGGCCCGAACGTCGTTGCGATCGGGTGAGGACAGGTGGATCGTTCCCGGGTCCTCCGTCGGCAGCCTCAGCCGGAAGGCGAGTTGGGCCGCCGCCAGCATCTGCCGGTCCCCCGCGTTGGTTCGACCGGTCGCCTCCGGTGTCGTGGTCCGGTTCCGGTATTGAATCGACGAAGTCTCGCTGCCAACGCCGGCCCGTTCGAGCGCCGCGGCGCCGCGGCGGCAGCGCCGCACCAATTCCTCGTTGTGGACGGTCCTGGTGAGTTCCCGGAGGGCCACCCTGACGAACCGGTTGCGTGGCGTGTCGGTGGTCAACTCGTCGAACGTGCATGCGATCCTGCCGCGCTGAAGCAGGCTGCGGCGCTCGGTGCGCAGAAGGTCCATCCGCCCCCGGACCCGGGTGAGGTCGGCCTGCCGGCGCTGAAGCTCGGAACTCAGATTGCGGCGCAGGCGACGCTGAACCGCGTGGACCAGGATCTCCGCCACGAGGTCCGGAATGTCGTCGGGATTCTCCTCGGCGGCATACCGTCGACTGCCGGGGATCTCACGGAACAGCCGGGAGGCGTACAGCAGCAGCAGCCAGACGTTGCGCACCGGGATCCTGCCGACGAAGGCACCGTCGCCGGCCGAGTCGCTCACGGTGTGAGGCCTAGGAGCAGCTTCTCCCCCGCGGACTCGGCCCTCTTCGGATCGTCGAACCAATACTCCCCGAGGAGAGGCGTGATCTCGGTCTCCACGACCTGCCTGAACCACTGCTGCGGATCGGGAATCTCCACGCCGGGTGGCGGCGTGACCACGCTGTGGCCGACCCGGAAGTGCGCACCGAGGACGGCATCGTCGGCGATGGCAGCGTTCAACTCGTTCAGGCGGCTCTCGATGTCCCGCAGGAACGCCTCCTCGATCCCGCACTGCTCGCTGACCCATGTCCGCCATGTGTCTCCGAGCGTCGGTTCGAGGTCCACGAACGCGAACCGCCGGCGCAGCGCGAAGTCCACGAGAGCCAGCGAACGGTCGGCCACGTTCATGGTGCCGATGACGTAGAGGTTCGGCGGGATGTGAACACGCTCGGCGGAGTGCCTGGGGTAGCTCAGAGCGATTGCCTCGGTGGGAATGCGCTTGTCGGCCTCGAGCAGGGTGAGCATCTCGCCGAAGATCTGGGCGGGGTTGCCCCTGTTGATCTCCTCGATGACGAGCACGTAGGCCTCGCCCGGGTCGCCCGCTGCAGCCTCGACCGCTTCGAGGAAACACCCGTCACTGACGATGTCGTCGACGGAATACGGCGTGCCGTCGTCCGCCTCGGCCCGCCGTTCACCGTCCGACTCGGTCTGCCTGTCGTCCTCCGCCATTTTGCCCTCAGCGACTCGCTCAGGCGCTACCGGTTCCTCCGGCGGCGCCCGCTCGGCGGTGAAGGCAGTTGCCGTCAGCTCGGGGATGGAATGAATTCGCGCACTCTCGTCCATCAACACCGCTTCGAGCTTCGCCCCAGGGAGAGATAAGCCGCGCCATCGAGCCTGCGCTTGTCGACGTCGATTCTCATCTCGCCGGTGATGAACGACGATGAAGGCCCATCCAGCGACGGATAGTGCCAAGACCTCGCCCAGTAGAGTCCGATGGTCAGCATCGATCCGACAAAAGGTCGGGCAAACGCTGCATCGAAGGAATCCGTGAATCTCTGCCGACTGGTTGAGTCGGCGCTGTCCGCATACTCGAGTGCATCGGAAAATACCCGCCAAAGGACATCGATGTGATCCGCGGAGCGCTTGTTGGCAAACGGGAAGAACCACGAACGGCGGTTATCCAGTACGGGAATCCCCTCGAAAGACTCCGGCAAACGTGCCGTGACGCCGATGGAATCAGCCAGGCTCTTGGCGATTCTCCGGCGATTGTCATTGGTGATCCCGCGGTTGAACAGGCCGAAGGTGGTAAAGGGACAGATGTCCTGGAGGGGCCCGGAGGAACCATCGGCAAATCTGTCCTGCACGCTGAGCGGGACTTGAAGCTTGGACAACTCGTGAATCGCCGAGATCAGAGGCTCACGGTCATCGCGGTAGGCAAGAGGGTGATCGGCGAACGCTGTGTAGAAGGTGGACCAAGCGAACCGATCAGCATCCTGTGGCCGATCACCGTAACTGGCCACCCAGAATGGACGGTTGCGGAATCCGTCGATGTCCTGGGGCTCGTCCTCGAACGCGAATCTGAGTAGCTCAGTGCCCCATCGTTTTCCGGACACGACCTTCCACATGGTGCGCATGTTCGTGAAGAAGTACCACTCGCGGGGAGGATCGACCGGCGTCCACTCGACCAGGAGGCTGCGCCCCTCCCCGGGGTTGTCTCTGACGGTTCCGGTGGCCTTTACCGCCATCACCGCCACGAAGTGCCCGCGGTTGTCGAACGGCAGACCGTGCTTCCTCGTGTACGCCGACTTCAGGGCGACCCGGTCGCCGGGCCGAATCGACTTCACCTCCTCGATTTAGCGATCCGTATAGCCGTGCTCCCAGACGCCATCTCGAACGAACCGCTCAGACTGGTCGTCGACTCCGCCGAACGACGCGCCGAGGAACCACGTGTAATCGACACCGGCACCGCCACGACCTGAAACCACGTCTCACACCTCGCCCCTCGATCATGATGCAACGAGGGAATCCTAAGCATCCCAATGTCCCGCCGCAGAATGGATTCGAGAGGTCTACCAGCGACGGGTTTGCGACGCGGTCCGATGGCCTGGGTGTCGGACCGCAGCCGATGTGGCACAATTGTGGCCATGACAACTGAATCGCTGCGGGTCGTGAGGGATCGGTTCTCGGAGTTCATCGAGCGGGTGCACGCACACCACGAGCGGGTCGTCGTCACGCGCAACGGCTCGCCGGCCGCCGTGTTGATGAGCCCTGAGGACCTCGCGTCGCTCGAGGAGACCCTGGCGATCCTCGGCGACAGCGACGCGCTCCGGGAACTCGCCGAGGCGCATCGCGCCCACGCCGAGGGCGACGTGGTGCGCGGCGTCGACGCTGTCAGGGCGCTCAGGCCTTGACCGCAGGTGAGCCGTACCAGATCATCGTCGCGTGGCCTGCTGCCAGGACCATCGCAGAAGAACTCCCGGCATCGGTGGCCGCAGCCGTCGTCGAGTTGATAACCGGGCCCCTGCTGGAGAATCCTCGGCGATTGGGGGTGGCGCTGCGCAACGAGTTGGAAGGACTGTGGAGCGTCCGCCGCGGCACCTACCGCCTCGTCTACCGGATCGACGATGCCCGGCGTGAGGTCCTCATTCTCCGGGTCGGCCACCGCCGGGACGTCTACCGGTCCGACTGAGGAAGATCAGACCGCATTACGGCGCACCGACGGGTGCCGAGCCCACCGGCCGGCGATATAGGAGGGTGTCCGCCGATCACGCCTGGGCGGGGCTAGGGCGTGGGCGGCTTCGTGCGGCCTATGCGGGTGTAGGTGTCCTCTGGGATGGCTTCGATGCTCTTGTAGACGGTCCAGGTGCAGGGCTTGGGGTTCTCGCCGGTGGTGTCGTCGGGAAACAGGGGCGGGTCGACGCGGCGGACCGGGTGGCCCCAGCGCTCGGCGGGGAGCATCTCCAGCGTGAAGCAGCAGTGGGCGCAGTAGTAGCAGACGCCCTTGCTGTTCCAGGCCCAGTCGTGCTCCTCGGTGGTGACGCCGAAGCGGACGGCCCGCTCCGGGTTGGGTGGTGAATCCTCGACGTCGACTCCCCGGACCTGGCGGCCGCCCGAGCCGCACGGGTCGAAGCTGAACACCCAGCGGTCCTCGTGCTCGGTGAGTTGGATGTCACCCATGCGGTCGGGGCCGACGAGGTGGCTGCGCATCCCCTCCACGGACGTGTACAGGTTGCGGAACATCGTGTCGTCGTAGTCCCGCTCGCGCAGATCGAACGGCATGTAGCGCTCCTGGATGTACGGCTCCAGGGAATGGCGGTAGATGTCCTCCAGTGCGGCCTCCCCGAAGCGGTCGGCGCACAGCTTCAAGATCCCCGACAGGAAGTCCGCCCAGCGGTCGTGCAGGCGGCGCCACGCCACGCGGATGGCATCGAAATCTGCCAACGCCCGCTCGACCTCGATCAACTCGGCCCGCACGGCGTGCGTGAGTCGGCCCGCCTGCGCGCCCAACTCCAGCCACAGGGCGTCGCCGTCGAACGGCGTGCCGTCGGGCATCGCCAACTCGACGCGCAGGTCCTCCACCGCCGCCGCCAGTTCCGCCTCGCCGTAGCCCGCCTGCTCCAACCACTCCAGGAACCCCGGCGTCCAGGTGTCGTAGATGAACTGGACGACCTTGGCCTCCTCCATGAAGTAGTCGATTAGCTGGGCCGCCACCTCGCTGCGCCCCTCGGAGATCGCCTCGTTGACCTTGGTGACCGTGCCGATCGCCTGGTCCGCCCAGTCGCCGGTGCGGACACGCTTGCCGAGGTCGTCCGACCACGTGAGATGTGTCATGGGGCCCCTCCCCTGCCGATTTGCAACGCCGGGAGCCTAGCGGTGGGCCGCTGGCCGGTCGGGAGCGTCTCTGTGCCGGCGGCCCCCAAATGTCGGCCCTGTTCGCGCGCCCTCGCCGGCCGGTGCACCACCCCGCTCGCATGGTGCACCCGCGCCCGGCCTGTGCAATCATGCGCCCTCACGGAGGAGCACCGCCGCGGTGGCGGGTTGCGCGGCAGATCGAAGGGGACGGGCGCCATGGGTAGCAACGGCGACGGAAGGCAGCGCAGGATCGTCGTCACGGGCGCAGCGCAGGGGATCGGCCGGGGGGCGGTGGAGCGGTTCCTCGGTGAGGGTGACTCGGTGTTGGGCGTCGACCTCAACGGCGCCAAGCTGGCCGAGATCGAGCCGCTGGGCGCCGACACACTGGTCGCAGACCTCGCCGACCCCGCTCAACGCGCCACGGTGATCGAAGCCGCTGCGGGTTGCGACGGTCTCATCAACGCCGCCGGCATCATCATGCTGAAGCCGCTGCCGGAGGTCACCGTGGAGGACTGGCGGCGGCTCGTGCAGGTGAACGTGGAGTCGATCTTCTTCCTCAGCCAGGGCATCGGGCCGACGATGTCGCCCGGCGGGGCGATCGTGAACCTCTCGTCGTCATCCGGCAAGCTCACCAATACCACCGAAGCCGCCGTCTACGGGGCGACGAAGTGCATGATCCTGTCGGTCACCCGCTCGTTCGCCTACGAACTGGCGCACATCCCGGTGCGCGTCAACGCCATCTGCCCGGGCATCGTCGACACCCCCATGCAGGACAAGGTGCTCGCCCAGGTGGCCCCCCTGCGGGGAATGACCCCCGACGAGCTGTCAGTGGCCCGCACCAAGGTCGTACCGCTCGCACGGGGCTCCACGCCGGCGGAGATCAGCGGGCTCATCAGCTTCCTGCTGGGCCCCGACAGCGGGTACATGACGGGGCAGTCCATCAACCACACCGGCGGGCTGGTGATGTGGTAGCGCCGCCGGCGGCAGGAATCGAACGATGAAACGACAAGGAGCACAACCATGAAGATCGTCGCCGTCGAGCCGATCCCCGTGACTTATCCGGAACCGAACGACTTCAACGCCTACCGGCACCTCTGCCTCGTGAAGGTGACCGCGGACGACGGCCAGGTGGGCTGGGGCGAGTCCATCACCATGTGGCCGGAGGCCTCGATGGCCACCAAGGCGGTGATCGAGGGCCTCGCGCAGCTGCTCATCGGCCAGGACCCCGTCTCAAACGACGCCCTGTACCGGGCCATGAAGAACCACACCTGGTGGTACGGCTACGAGGGCGGCATCGCCTCCTACGCCATCTCGGCGCTGGACATCGCGCTCTGGGACCTGAAGGGCAAGGCACTCAACACGAGCGTCACGAAGCTGCTGGGTGGCCCGGTGCACGACCGGCTGCCCGGCATCGCCTCCTGCCACGCCCACCACGCCGAGATCCCCGCCATGTGCGAGGAGACCCTGGAATGGCTCTCGACGGGCCTGCAGGGAATCAAGACCGGCTTCGGCAAGCGGGGTGAGGCGTACCTCGGATACGAGCACGACCGCGACGTGGAGTACGTGCGAGCCATGCGCGAAGCCATCGGGCCCGACAGGCAGCTGATGATCGACATGGGAATCAAGATCCGCTGGGACGTCACCACCGCGGTGCGGCGCTGCGAGGCCTTCGACGAGTACGCCCTCGACTGGATCGAGGAGCCGCTCGGGGCGTGGGACCCCGAGGGCTACCGCACGCTGCGCGACAAAACCTCCACTCTCATCGCCTACGGCGAGCGGGAATGGACCCTGAAGGGCTTCGAGCGGCTGCTGGAGACCGGCACCGTGGACGTCATCGGCTGCGACCCCGGCCGGGCCGAGGGCATCACCGGCTTCAAGAAGATGGCTGAGCGGGTGGAGTACTACCGGCGCCAGGCCAACGCCCACGCCTGGTCGTCGGCCATCGTCAGCGCGGCCAGCCTGGCGGTCAGCTTCTCCAGCTCGGCCTGCACGCTCTTCGAGTTCAAGCCGCTGCGCAACCCCATGCAGCACGACCTGGTGACCGAGCCGCTGGACCACACCGACGGCTGGGCGCATCCCCCCACCGGCCCGGGCCTGGGCATCGAAGTGATCGAGGAGGTCGTGGACTTCTACCGCCTCGAGAAGATGGAAGACGCCGTCCAGAAGCCGAGCATGGGCCAGCCGGGCTAAGCCGGATCAGGCCGGCAAGAGCGGCCGTCCGGCAGCACTGGAGATCAGCCGAGAGCCGGCACCGAGCCTCGAACCAATGGCACTTGGTATCGCTCGGTCGATTGGTTGAACCGTCAGCTATCCCGTGTGTGCGGCGGGGCCCTCAACGCCCGCTCGAACAGCTTCCGCCGGTCGTCAAGCCAGTCGGCCATCTGGTCCCAGTTGTCCCTGTCCTTGGTCTTGACGGAAAGGGTGACCAGGCAGGGGTAGTTCGCTAGTTCGTCTTCCCGGAAGTAACCGTCGACGATACGGCCCAGACGGTCCTTCTTCGACGCCGCTTCCAGGGTTTCTCGAAGAATCCGGAGGTGTGGATTCAACCGGGTGAGCATGTCCTCATCGGACTCGTCCCTGCCGTCACCGAGGTACACGCCCACATGGTCTGAGGCAATGTACTGACATATTCGCATGTGCACCGTCGGGAGTTCGGCGTGGTAGGCGTTGCTGCCGGCGAAGCCGCGACTCAACCGGGGTGCATCGGGATGTCGCTCGGCGAGATGTTGCCAGAAGTCCCTGCGGAACCTTCCGAGTTCGGAGAGCGAGGACGGTCGGAGCCACTCATTGGGACGCTCGATCACCTCAAACACCGGTGCATGTCTTGAGTCTTCGATCCGGACGACGCGAACCCGGACCGCGAAGAACGCGAACTGCTCCGGCGTGTGCTCGTTCAGCCATCGGAGTGCGGAGAGATGCGCGTCGCCGAAATCGCGGGCGATCCAAGCCACGATCTTCGCGTCCAAGCCGGCCAGGTAGGCGAGCACCTGCCCCAGATGCTGCAGGTCGGCGTGTTCCAACTGGTTTTCGATGAGCACCACGGTTCCATCCGCGGGGACACGGCACACGATGTCCGCCCTGTATGGGCCTACGTATTTCTCGGTGTCCTCAAGCTCCAGATCGACATCCAACACGGCGGACAGCCGGTCGAGATTCCTGGCGAGCCACGGCGTGAAGTCGTGGGCCTCGTGATCCCACACCTCTCGAACATCAACGTCCTCGAGTGAACCCAGTTCCAAGTCGCCCATACCACACCCCGCTGGTTGCTTAGCCGCCCTGCGGCTTGTCGCCCGGACACTGTATCCATGGGTGTCTCGCGGCCAGCGGCGATGTGGACTGGAGCTCCGGCAGCCAGCAACCCGTGTGGAGGCGGCCCTGTCGCGGACGCTGCGGCACTCCGACGGATCGGCTAGACACGGCGATGCACATTGACCGCTGCCGCCGGAGGGCCGGCGGATCAGGAGGATCAGAGACATGGCTTGGGATCTGGGATCGGGCCTGGAAGGCAAGGGCGTGATCGTGACCGGTGCCGGTGGTGGCATCGGGCGGCCGACCGCTGAGATGTTCGCGGCAGCGGGTGCGCGGGTCATGGCTGTCGACCTGCGCCAGGAGGCTGTCGACGAGGTCGTGGCGGGCATGGAGGGTGACGGCCACATAGCCGCCGGCTGCAACCTGACCGACCTCGACGACCAGAGCGCGCTCGTGGACCGGGCGGTCGACGAGCTCGGCAACCTCTACGTACTGGCGCACCTCGCCGCGGTGCTGAGGCGTCGCAGTTCCATGGACGAGGTCACCGAGGACGACTGGGACTTCCAGATCGACACCAACCTGAAGGCCTCGTTCTTCATGGCCCGCAAGTGTGCGAACGCCATGATCGCCGGCGGGGTGGGCGGGCGCATGATCCTGTTCAGCTCCCAGGGCTGGTGGAGCGGCGGCTTCGGGGGCTCCACGGCGTACTGCGCCTCCAAGGGCGGCATCGTGTCGATGTCGCGGGGCATGGCCCGCACCTACGGCCCCCACCAGATCACCGTCAACACCGTCTCCCCCGGGCAGGCTTCCACCTCCATGCTGCTGACCGACCTGGACCCCGCAGTCCTGGAGTCCATGACCAAGGACACCCCCCTCGGCCGCATCGCCGACCCCACCGAGATCGCCCCAGTGGTCGTGTTCCTGGCCTCACAGCACGCCCGCTTCGTATCCGGCGCCACCATCAACGTCTCCGGCGCCCTGCAGATGTACTGAAACGGGAGCGGCGCCGGCGCCCGCCCACCCAGGGCGACACCGACACCCGAATCGTCCTACAGGTGTACTGAATACCGCTGCGCCCGCCCCGGCCCGCCCGGCGACGCCGGCACCCTGATCGTCATCCCGGAATAGGCGCTAATCCACGAGTGCGGTGACGGCGAGACGGTCGCGCCTCGTCCGAACTCCCCGGGAGAGGGCAACCCGGGAACCGGCTGTGCCCCAATAGCGTCCAATCGGTATGACAGCCGCCACAAGACTGGGCCGGTTACTGGTGCTGCTCTGCTGTTTGGCAGCGGCGTGTGGGTCCGCGGGCACCACCAGCGGCTCCTCGGAGCCTGTGGCCGATCGGCTGCCGGCTGATCCCGAGGCTCCAACCGATGCTTGGGTCGCCGGCGTCAACGCG
The DNA here is from genome assembly GCA_963664235.1 of Acidimicrobiales bacterium. Classification (GTDB taxonomy): domain Bacteria; phylum Actinomycetota; class Acidimicrobiia; order Acidimicrobiales; family CATQHL01; genus VXNF01. The sequence continues at coordinate 145,924 of OY760933.1, forward strand.
GCCGGCTGGGACTTCCATCGGCATCTGGCGGGCAACGCCGTCTCCAGCCCGCTGAGCATCGGGATGGCCTTCAGCCTGAGCCGGGCCGGAGCTTCAGGCGACTCCGGGGCCGTGCTCGACGAGATCTTCGGGTTCCCCGAGGCCGATCCCCACGGCGCCGCCAATGCCGTCGACCTCACGGTGGCCGAAGCCTCTGTTGAACCCACCACCGTGGAGGTCGCCACCCGGCTGTTCCCCGACAACGAGTTCTCGCCACTGCCTGCATTCCTCGAGACCGCCTCCGCCAACTACGGGGCGTCCGCCCAGCCGGTCGACACCGCAGACGAGGATGCTGCTGCCGACACAATCAACCGATGGGTCTCGGAGCGCACCCGTGGGCTCATCCCCAAGATCGTCACCCCACCGATTGTCCGGGACCAGAGGCTCGTCCTCGCCAACACGGTGTACCTGAAGGCCGACTGGGTCGTGCCGTTCCTCTCCGAACTGACGAGCAGCGGCCCGTTCACCACCGCCGACAACCGGTCGGTGACGGTGCCGTTCATGCACGACCACGAACCGGTCCCTCGGCGCTACGTCCGTCTCGAGGGCGCCGCCGCCGTGGAGCTTCCCTACCAGGGTGGCGAGCTGGCCATGTGGCTCGTCGTTCCCCACGACCCCGCGGGCCTGCCGGCCCTCGAGGAGGCGCTCGACGCTGCGGCGCTGACCGGACTCTCGAATGCCGCCCAACAGGGGTTGGTCGACCTCACAATGCCCAAATGGGAGCAATCCCTGCCTCCCACCGATCTGTTCGAGTGGCTCTGCCCACTGGGGTTCTGCGCCGGTGCGGGATTCGACCGCATCGCTCCAGGCATCTTCATCACCGCCGCGCTCCACGGCGCCAAGGTGATCGTCGACGAGAAGGGAACCGAAGCGGCTGCGGAACCGCCTTGTCCTTCGCCGAATCGGCACCTCCCGCGGCCGACCTCACGATCGTGGCCGACCGCCCCTTCCTATGGACCATCGTCCATGAGGACACCGGCGCCGCCCTGTTCGTCGGCCGCCTCGTCGACCCCGGGGCGTAGCAGGGGCCAGCACCGACGACCCCGTCCGCATCAGCAGAGTCGCGAGAGAGTCACCGACCTTCCGCCGATATTCGCCTCTGGGTGCTCCGCGGAGGACCTCGAACAGGACTGCCGGCGACCTCTCTCGCAGTCGGCTATGACATTGGTCACACCCAGGTGGATGGTACGCGGGCGGTAACCCGACGAGTCGACGACAGCCCTCTGACCTGGGGGTTTGGAGTCGTTGTCCGGATCGCCCCGGTGTGCGGCCGCCGTCGTTTCGCTCCAGTCAGTCAACTAGACGAACTTGTGTTGCTGGACTGTCGTAGCCGTGTTATATTATGAGGATACGTAACTAAGAGGGTTCGCTCGATGATGTGGTGTGGGCCGGGAGCTTCAGAGAGAACGAGGGGATGGACAGGTGGGGGACGGACAGGTCGGTGACGGTCCGATGCGGGAGAAACCGCACAGTGCTGACCGACCGGGCCGGGAGCCGGCCGGGACAGCTCCGGCGAACAGCGAACCGGTCGGGGCAGGTCCGGTGGGCCGCGAGCGGGCCCGGACAGCTCTGGCGAACAGCGAGCCGGCCGGGGCAGGTCCGGTGGGCCGTGAGCCGGCTGGTGATGTTCGGGGCAGCGAGTGGGCTGCTTTGGGTGAGTGGCTGGTTTCGCGGCCGCTGTTGCCCAAGGTCGATCTGGGTGTGTTGCGGGAGTGTTTGGGGTTCGTGGGCCGGGCGCGGGCGTCGCTTGCCGCCCTGGAGGCCGACGTGGTCGCCGAGGTGGCGCGCCGCGAGGGCGACGCTGCTACTGAGGAGTTCCTGCGGCGGGATCAGAAGCGTTCGCGGAGAGAGGCCCGCAAGGCCGTCAAGGTCGCGGGCCAGTTGGGGTGGGCGCCGCGGGTGGCCGACAAGCTTGCTTCTGGTGAGATCACTCCCGAAGCGGCGGGGCTGATCCTCGATGCGGACGCCGAGACGCCGGTGGACCAACGCAAGCTGTTGGCCGCCGCTGAGACCGAACCCGACGACGTGTTCCGCCGCACGTTGAAGGAACACGTCAACGAACGCGCCACCGCACAAGAACTCGAAGCGCGACGCGCCCAGCAGCAGAGGCGGCGACGCTGCTCGATCAGCGAACAGCCCGACGGCATGTTCCACCTCTTCGCCCAACTCGACCCCCTGGTCGGCAACCGGGTCCGCGCCGCGCTCGTCGCCAAGTCAGACGCCCTGTTCCGCAGCGAAGACCCCAAACAGCGCCCGACACCGCCACAGCGGTTCGCCGACGCGCTCGCAGACCTCGTCTGCAGCGGCGCCGGCAACACGACCCGCAACGGCACCGCCGCTGCCAGCGACACCACCGACGCCGCTGGTGGAGACGGTGGCGCCGACGCAGGTCGTGCCCGCAGCGACAACACCGAAGCAGGCGTCGGCGCCGGCCACGGCCGTGGCGGTGGCGGGCCGGCAGGTGTCGAGTTGATCGTGCTCGCCGACTACGACCTCGTGTCCGAACGCATCACGAACGCCCGCTTGACCGACGGCACCCGCCTCACCGAAGCCGAAACACTCGCGGCGGCGTGCGACGCGAAGATCCTGCCGGGCATCTTCAACAAACACACCGGCAACGTCGTCCTGGGCCGCTCCCAGCGCAAGGTCCCCCCGTGGCTGCGCAAACAACTCATCGCACGCGACGGCGGCTGCATCGGCTGCGGCGCCCACCACCAGATCTGCGAAGTCCACCACATCAAGCACTGGAAACACGGCGGCGAAACCACCCTCGAGAACACCTGCCTACTGTGCTGGCGCTGCCACCACATCCGCCTCCACCGAAACGGCGAAGAAATCACCCGCCACCCCGACGGCACCCTCACCCTCACACCACCGACCGACACGCCGCGCGGCAAGACCGCACGACCGCAGCGCCCACCACCCCACGACCGCCACGGAACGCGCCACGGCGCGACTGACAACCCGGCACACCTGCCCGCACCGCTGCCGATTGGCTCCCGGCCTACGCCGACCTGAACAGGCGCCGGCCTGCGGCGACGACCGGCATTCTCGTAGGCTTGCCGACGCTGGACAATCCATGAGCTGTGGAGGCCAACGATGGTAATCACGAGCCACCTGCCCGATGTGTCGATTCCTGACGTTCCGGTGACGTCGTATGTCTTCGAACACGCCGGGGACTACCTCACCAAAGCCGCGCTCGTGGACGGTCCGTCCGGACGGACCTACGACTTCGGGACGTTGCACGCGATGGTCCAGCGGTTCGCCGGCGGGCTGGTGGCGCGCGGGTTCCAGCCGGGCGATGTTCTCATGATCCTGGCCCCCAACATCCCCGAGTACGCCATCGCCCTGCATGGCACGCTCGTTTGCGGCGGCACGGTGACGACCGCCAACCCCACCTACACGGCCCGGGAGCTGCGCCACCAGATGGAGGACTCGGGGGCCACGTGGCTGTTCACGATCCCGCTGTTCCTACCAGTGGTCCGCGAGGCCATGGCCGGCGGCAGCAGCATCGGCCCCATCATCGTCCTCGGCGAGACGGAACCCGCAGACGACATCGTCGACGCCTTCGCCATGGTCGCCGGCGACGCATACGACGGACACGCCGATCTGGACGTGACCGAGACCGTCGCCGTCCTGCCCTACTCCAGCGGCACCACCGGAAACCCCAAGGGCGTGATGCTCACCCATCACAACCTCGTGTCCAACCTGGTGCAGGGCACCTCGGTGGTGGCGGCAGAACCCGACGACGTCGTGATCGCGGTCCTCCCCTACTTCCACCTCTACGGGCTGCAGATCCTCATCAACTTCAACCTGCGCCTCGGCGCCACCACAGTGTCGCTGCCGCGTTTCGACCTCGAGCAATTCCTCGGGGTCATGCAGGATCACGCCGTGACCCGCGCCTACCTGGTGCCGCCGATCGTGCTGGCGCTGGCGAAGCACCCGCTCGTCGACAACTACGACCTGTCGAAACTCAAGACGATCGTCTCGGGAGCGGCACCACTCAGCGAGGAACTGGCCAACGAGACCACCGACCGCATCGGCGCCGAGATCCTCCAGGGCTACGGCATGACCGAGACCAGCCCGGCCACCCACGTGGCGCTGGAAGGCTCCGGCAAGCCCGGCTCGGTGGGTGGGCTGGTGCCCAACTGCGATTGCCGCATCGTGGACGTCTCGACCGGCGAGGACGTGGCACAGGGCGAGTCCGGCGAGATCTGGGTGCGCGGCCCCCACATCATGAAGGGCTACCTCAACAACCCGCAGGCCACCGCCGAGACCATCGACGACGACGGCTGGCTGCACACCGGCGACATCGGCTACATGGACGCCGACGGCGACTTCTACATCGTCGACCGGCTGAAGGAACTCATCAAGTACAAGGGGTTCCAGGTGCCGCCGGCGGAGTTGGAAGGGCTGCTGCTGTCACACCCGGCGGTTGCGGACTCGGCGGTCATCCCGGTACCCGACGACGAGGCCGGCGAGATCCCCAAGGCCTTCGTGGTCCTCAAGCCGGGCGCCGAAGCCACCGCCGGCGAACTGCAGGACTTCATCGCCGGTCAGGTGGCCAGCTTCAAGCAGATCCGCGAACTGGAGTTCATCGACGCCATCCCGAAGGCCATCTCCGGCAAGATCCTGCGCCGCGTCCTACGCGACGCCGAGTTGGCCAAACGCGCCTGAACTACCGCGAGCCGTCCAACTCCTCGTCGGCTCGGCGGATGAACTCCTCGGCCTCGTCGATGTACTGCTGGTAGAGATCGAGGCGCCCTTCCCGTAGCGCTTCGTCGGCCTCGGCGAAGCGAGCAACCGCCTGCTGGAGCAGGGCGCCGACCTCGTCGGGAACGTCGCCCGGCGCCACAGCCGGAGGCGGGGCGGGAGCAGGCTCGGGCGGGGGCGGAGCAGGTTCGGGCGGGGGCGGAGGCTCCGCGGCAGACTCGGCGGCGGCAGTCTCCGCCGCGAGTGACGCCGTGTTGCCCACGCAACTCGACGCCGAGGCGTTCTGGGAGTCGGACACCTGCGTCAGGCCGAACAGGCCGCGCAGTGCCTCGCTCAGCGTCGGGCACATCACCACCCGCTCACCGAGCACGGCGATGACCTGCTGCAACTCCGGCACCGGCGGGCTCTGCGCCACCACGTAGAGAGGCCGCACGTAGAGGATCGAGTCCTCCACCGGCACAAGCACCAGATCGCCGAACTCGACCCGCGATCCCTGCTGGTTCAACAGGGTCACCACGCGCGAGATGCTGGGATCGCTCTGGATCTTGGAGTTGACCAGGGCCGGCCCGTCGGTCAGGCCGAGCGGCTCGACCTTGTAGACGACCAACTCCCCGTATTCGTCGGGGTCGCCCTTGCCCACCATGAAGGCGGTGAGCTCCCGGCGGGTGTCCTCGGTCGACACGGGCACGTAGGACCGCAGGATGACGAAGTCCTGATCGTCCTCCTCGGGCAGCCTTGTCAGCAGGTAGTACGGGTCGATGCGGGCCTCGCGGGAGGGCTGCTGCACCACGCCGTCGGGGCTCGTGATCGCAGCGGTGAGCACACCGGTGACCGCGCCGGGATCCTGGGCCACGGACCAGCCCTTGGCCTGCTCGTAGAACTCCTGCGAATCGTCGAGCTGATAGCGCGCCCACACGTTGGTCTGCACCCGGAACAGGTCCTCCGGGTAGCGGATGTGCTCGAGGACCTCCTGCGGCATGTTGTCGAAGTCCTCGAACAGGTCGGGGAAGGCGTTCCGGTAGGCCTGCAAGATGGGATCGTCGGGGTCGACGACGTACAGAGTCGTCGTGCCGTCGAAACCGTCGACCACGGCCTTCACCGAATTCCGCACATAGTTGAACCGGTGGCGCAGACCGCTGTTCTCGCCGAGTTGCTCCGTGTCGGCACGCTGGCTGTAGGGATACTTCGACGTGGTGGTGTAGGCGTCCACGATGTACTGCACCCGTCCCTCGGCCAGCACCGGATACGGGTCGTTGTCGATGTGCAGGAACGGGGCCAGCTTCTTGACGCGATCGCGCACGTCACGGACGTAGATCACCTTGCTCTCGTCGGTGACGAAGCCTGAAAGCAGCGGGTCGACCTCCCAGAACCGCAGCGCGAAAGAGGCCTGCCGTACAAACCCGCCGATCGGCACGCCGCCCTCACCCTGATAGGTATACGACGCCTCCTCGCCGGTCGCGGTCGGAACGTCCACCTCCTGGCGATCCGTCCGGACGACGGCGTAGCCGCCCAGCTCCTCGCCGTAGTAGAGCCGGGGCTCGTCGAGGGCGATACCCAGATCGTTGCTGACCGGCAGCCCGCCGATGCGGAAGTCCGGCAGGCCCGCCTCCACTGTGTTTGCGGGAGCCAGAGCCACGCCGAAGCCGTGCGTGAACGTGAGCGTGCGGGCCTCCCAGGAAGTCTGCGGGAGGTTGCCGGGGTTCAACTGGCGCGCCCCCAACACCACCGGCGTCAGCTTGCCGTCGATCTCGTAGCGGTCCACATCCAGCACCTCGGAGAAGTGGTAGTAGTTCCGCTCGCCCTCGCGGTTCTCGAACGTCAGCGGCAAGATGGCGGGGTCCAGCAGCGGCAGGTTTCCGATGATGTCCTCGCTGCGCTCGACCTCGTCGAAACTGAGCTCTCCGGTGGAGTTGAACGTACGGATCTCGACATTGTCGAGCCCCATGGCCAGGCGCGTGGAAGCGATGTTGTGCTCGATGTACACCTGCTCACGGGTGGACTCGGCCGGCTCCACCCGCAGGCGCTGGATGATGAGCGGGTAGATGCCGCCCATCACGATCGCCACGAAGGCCCATAGCCCGACGGCCAGCGTGGGCAGCACCCAGCCCTTCAGGCGGATGTTCACAATCAGCAGCAGGAACGCCAGCAGCGAGATCAGGATGAGCAACCAGTGCACGGGTAGCCGGGCGTTGAGGTCGGTGTAGGTGGCGCCGTCCACGACCCCCGACGTGGAGGTCGTCAACTCGTAGCGGCCCAGGAAGTAGTCCACCGCCTTGATGAGGGCGAGGGCCCCCAGCAGCACCGAGAGGTGCGCCTTCACCTGGGGGGTGACGCGTTGACCCTTCTTCTGGAAACGGATCCCACCGTTGACGTAGTGGGCGATGGCGGTGATGAAGAAGGTCAACAGGACAACGTTGAAGAGCCAGTTGACGATGTAGGTGAGGAAGGGCAACTGGAAGACGTAGAACCCCACGTCGTTGCCGAACCAGAGCGCATCAATGGGGTCGATCGCACCGAAGTTGACGCTGTTGGTCAGCAGGAGCCATTCCTCCCACTGATCGGAGGCGCCGGCGCCGATCGGCAGAGCGAACAGCAGCGTCACGCCGAGGCGCACCACGCGCGGCCGCTGCCCTATCGAAGCGTGGTAGCGAGCCAGCGCGTCCTCCTCGGGGCCGCGCGGGCGCTGGGTGGGCGCCATGCGGTCCGCGATCGCGAGGTTCCCGTAAAGGAGGACGAACAGAAACGCGATGAAGATGAGCGCCAAGGAGATCCGGGAGAGGATGATCGTGCGCCAGACGTCGGCCTGGCCCAAAGCGTCGAACCAGAGGAAGTCCGTGTAGAAGCTGGCGGCGCCCCGTAGCGACACCAGCACGATGATCACCGCGGCGATCCCTATGAACAGGCTCCGCCGCAAGCGACGGGATCGGGGCGGCGAAGCAGGCGTTTGCGGACCGCGCGGACCCCGTGGCCCTGTCATTGACATGGCGGCAGCCTACTGCGGGCGACCGGGTTTGCCCGCCGCCGCGATCGGTGGTGCGGCAGGCGGCACCGTCGCCCCGTACCCGATCTGGCCGGCCGGTGCGCGGCCCTAGGCGCCTGCCTCGGGCTGGTCGTCCCCCGGCTCGGCGCCGGTGCGCTCGGCGCGCAAGCGGGCAAAGAGCTCGCCCACTTCGAGCGTCTCGACGACATCGCCGGTGGATGCCACCGCTGCACCGTCGGGATCCGCGACGAGATCACCGGGGGAACGCACCGCGGCCGGGTCGGGCTCATCGCCCGGTGAGTGCCGGTCAGCCGCACCCAGCGTCGCGAACCCGGCGAGGCGAGCCGCCTCCAACTCGGCGCGCCGCTCCTCGACGCTCCTCGGCGTCTCGGTGACGGTTCTCTGCTCAGCGAGGTCGCCGGCCGATCGGGCGGCCTGCAGCGACCCGTCGAGGCGTCGCAACTGCTCGGCGAGCTCATCAGCCACCTCATCCAGATCGGCGCGCAGGCGGTCCCGGCCGGCGCGCAGCCGCATCACCTCGCCGTTCAACTCGCGGCGCCGCCGATCCAGATCGGCCAGCACCTCGTCCCGCCAAGCCTCCGCCGAGACGGCCTCCAGCAGATCCTCGGCGTTCGGCGGCTCGGCTTCCTCCGCCTCCACCACGGCGCGCGCCGCCAGCCGTTCGAGTTCGGTCATGCGCTCGGACGCTGCCGCCAGCTCCGACGCCACCTCCTCCAGGAACGCCCGCACCTCGCCACGGTCATAGCCCTTCCTGGCGGCGGCGAATTGGCGCCCGGCCACCTCCTCAGGGCTGAGGACCGGACGCGCCTCCTCGGAGGTCACGATGAGCACTTCGGATTCTGCACCGGCGCCAATCGTACGGCGTGCGCCAGTGCAGATCGGGTAACGGCGCCGCCGCTATCAGCGTTCCGGTGGGGACCACTCCGGGGCCACCACGGCCATGGCCTCGGCCATGGAGGAGACCTCCACGATCTCCAACGCCCCCGAGGCAGCCGCTGCCGCCTCCTCGTACTGACCCGGCGGCACCAGCATCAACCGGAAGTTCCGCTGCTCCACCGCCCGGACCTTCTGGGCGATGCCGCCGACGGTCCCGACCGAGCCGTCCGGGGAGATGGTCCCGGTAACCGCTACGGGCCGTCCTTCGGTGAGCTCGCCGGGCGAGAGCAGATCCACGACCGACAGGGAGAACGCCAGGCCCGCGGATGGGCCGGCGATGTTGCCGGTGGCGAAGTCGATGTCCACCCCCAGGTCACCGACGTCGTTCGCCAGAATCACCCCCAGCAGGGGACGTTCCTCCTCCTCGGTGGTGCGAGAGGCGGGATCGATGCACTCGTCCGCACTGGAACCCAGCCGGATGTCGACCACGACGCTCTCGGTCTCGCCCTGGCGCCGGAGTCCGAACTCAACCAGCTCACCCACTGCCCGACTGCGAACGGCCGAGGAGACCTCGGAGGACTCCGACACGGGCTCGCCGCCGACCGACGTGATGACGTCTCCGATTGTTATGTGTTCGGCCGCAGGCATGCACGGGATCAGCCCGCTGACGACAACCTGGGAGTCCGGCAGGTCATATCCCAGTTCGGCCAGCGCCACGTACACCGACAGGTCCTGGGACCTGGTCATCAGACGGGCGTCGGTGTTGCGGCGTTCCTGGGGCGTCAACCCCCGGTTGAAGACGTCCTCGTGCTGGAGGGTGGCCGAGTCGTCGAAATAGGCGACCACCCAATGCCAGAGCGACTCGGTCGGCCGCGCCGAGATGGTCACGAAGCCGATGAGGCTCATGGGTTCGTAGGTGGGCTCGCTGTCGGAGGAGACGGCGCCGGTGGCGGAGTAGACGTCGCCCGGGTACAGCGCAAAGTACGGAGCGGAGACAAATGTCAGAACCAGCACCGCCGTCACGACGACGGCCAGTACTGCGGCAATCGGGAGTGAGCGGCGCGGGTTCCGCCGGCACCAGCCCCAGAACGCCCCGGCGAGGCCGCGCGCGCCTCGCCGGCGAAGGTTCGCAGCACCCGACCGCAACGCCCGGGCGAGCCGGGGCGGATCCCCGGCGGCGGTCCGCTCTGCGAATCGCCTCACCGTTCGCCAGAGATTCCCCATCCGGTTCCGGAATCCGCGCACCAGGCTCGCTAGCGTGAGCTTGACTGTGTTCGCATCGGCCACCACACACCTCGCCACCACCGGACCCGTGGGCTCGCCCTCCACGCTAGAGGGCGCGCCTGCCGGCGAGCGCTCGGAGTCGAGCCCGCCCAGTCCTGGCCGCGCAGGGGCGGCCCGCTACGGTGCAGCCCTGGCAACAACCCTCTGGCGAGACCCGTTCCGCCGCCAGCGCGCCCGCTACGGCGCCGGCGCCGGGTTCCGCTGGTGGCACAGGCTGGGGGCCGCCATGGCGCTGCTGGCCCTGATCGGCATTCTCGGCGTGCTGCTGGCCGCCCTAATGGGATTCCTGGCCTTCGTCGGCGGTATCGCACTGGAGGCCGTCATCGGATGATCCGGGCCCGCGGGTCCTCGAACCCCGGCGCCACTTCGTCTTGGCGCTGACCGCCGGCGGGCGCCCACCCGATCAAGAGTCGCTCCGGCGCCGCCTCGCCGTGGCGCTCAGCGGCTTCAGCGGCACCGAGAGCAGCGCACGTCGAGGACTCGACGATCGCTGCCCCAGCGTACGAAGCGCCGCGTTGAGCGCTCTGGCTCACCGTGACGCCCTCGCAGCCGCCGATCTCACCAACGCGCTGGCGGACCCCTCCCCGGAAGTTCGCGCCCACGCTGCGGAGTTGGCAGCCGGCCGCCGCGACGTCGACCTCGCAGGCGCGCTCGAGGACGGCGCCGCCCACGTCGTCGAGGCTGCGGCCTGGGCGTGCGGCGAGCACCCGGCGCCCACTGCAGGCATCGTGTCGCGCCTTTGCGAGATCGCCACGAGCCATCCCGAGGGGCTCTGCAGGGAGACGGCGGTCGCCGCGCTCGGGGCGATCGGCGACGAAGAGGGGCTAGCCGCTGTTCTCACCGCGACCCGGGACCGGGCCACGGTGCGACGCCGGGCCGTCCTGGCTCTGGCCGCATTCTCGGGTCCCGAAGTCGACGAGGCTCTCGAGCGGGCCGCCGGGGATCGAGACTGGCAGGTCCGCCAGGCCGCGGAGGACCTGCGTTAGTTCAACAGAAGACCTGCGCTCACTCAGCGAAGGACCATTGCCAACTCAGTGGAGGGTCTCCGCCGGCTCAGTCCCCGTCGGAGAAGTCCACGAACATTCCCCGCATGAGATCCAGCGCTTCCAGGGACCGACCCGCTCCGCGCACCACACACTCCAGGGGATAGTCCACCCGACGCACCGGCACACCGGCCTCATTGGCGATCCGCTGGTCGATCCCGCTGAGCAGGCCGCCGCCGCCGGTGAGATACAACCCTGTACGGGCAATGTCGTTCGCCAGTTCCGGCGGCGTGTTGGAGACGCAATTCAGGATGGAGTTCAGGATCGCCCGCAGCGGACCCGCGATCGCCTCGCGGATCTCACCGGAGTTCAGCGTGAGCACCTCCGGCGCGCTCACCGAGACACGGCGACCGTGCACCTGCATCTCGCGATCCTCGCCGATGTCCAACGCAGATCCGACCGTGATCTTGATCTTCTCCGCCGTCTGCTCGCCGACGGCGATGTCGTAGGCGTCCCGGAGATACTTCTGCACGGCGTCGTCGACAGCGAACGAACCGACACGCTCGGCCTCCAGGGCCACCACCCCGCCGAGCGAGATGAGTCCCGACTCGGTCGTCCCGCCGCCGATGTCAACAATGAGGTTGCCGACTGACTTGTCGATCGGCAGGTTCGCCCCGAGTGCCGCGGCGATGGGCTGCTCCATGAGCATCACGTTGCCGGCACCGGCGCGGCGCGCCGCCAGCTTTACGGCGCGCATCTCCACGAGCGTGAGCGCCGAGGGCACACAGATCACCACGCGCGGCCGGTTGAACCGGTTCACCCCGACCTGGTGGAAGATGGCCCGCATCATCTGCTCGGTCATGTCGAAGTCGGTGATGGCGCCGCTGCGCAGCGGGCGGTGCGCCACGATGTAGCTCGGGGTCCGGCCGATCATGCGCCACGCCTCCTCGCCCATGGCCAGAACCTCGCCGGTCTGGCGATGGACGGCGATGACCGTCGGCTGGCGGTAGAGGATGTCCTGACCCGGGGAATACACCAGCGTGTTGGCCGTCCCCAGGTCGATCGCGAGACTGCGGGCCATGACGGACTAGCGGCGCCGGCGGCGCCGGCCGCCGGCGGGTGGCCGGAGTGCGGACATCTCGGCGTCGAATCGGTCCACGCTCGACGTGAACGTCGTGCGGTCCCGGTGCCGCAGCCAGATCACGAGGAATCCGACGATGCACACACCGACCGCCACGAACAGGAAGATCACACCAGCCACTCGCTGCCTCTCCAATCCTCCCTAGAGCGGGTTCTCCACCCGCTGCACGTACTCCTCGATCTCCGAGACGTGCTGGGCCTCGCGGCCCCAACTCTCACCACCTGCCCACTTCTCCTGCTTCCAGATCGGGACGGTGGCCTTCAACGCGTCGATGCAGAACCGCGCTGCGCCGAACGCCTCCTGCCGGTGCGGTGCCGTGGCAACGACCACCACCGCGGCGTCCCCGATCGCCAGCGTGCCGGTGCGGTGCAGCAGCGCCAGCCGGCCCACGTCGGGCCACTGCGCCCGTGCCTGGTGAGCAACCGCCGCCAGGCGGCGCTCCGCCTCGGCGTCGTAGGCCTCGTAGGTCAACTCGTAGACCTCGGGACGACCGACGGAGCTGTCACGAGCATTCCCGGAAAACATCACCACGGCGCCGCAGTCAGGGCGGTTGGCCCACGCCACCGCCGTCTCCAGCGGCAGCCGGTCGGCAAAGAGACCGACCCAAGTGTCGCCCGGTGGTGGTTGCACGTATCAAGGATAATTCCCGCCGCGCCCGTATCGATTGATCCCGGCGGAACAATCACGGCAACGGCGGGCGAGCGGCACGCCGCGCCCGGGTCATCGCCCCGATGGCGATTCCCAGACCGATCGCGACGAGGGCGACGAGCACCGCCAGCGATCTCCGCTGCATCACCGAGGAGGTCGTGATTGCCCAAGGCTTGGCGTGGTGCGAGTCGACGTAGCACTCCTCGTTGCTGTGGCGGGGCGCCCAGCCGGCAGCCCGCAGGCGCTCGTTCGACACCACCCAGGGAAACCGGGTGTAGGGGACCACCCCGGGAGGCGTCGGTGCCAGGCGCCATCGCCAGCGGAACCGCGCCAGCCAGGACGCCACCTGCGGCGGCACCCGCAGCCAGGGCACCATGCCACTGAGGCGCCTCAGGCGCGCCGCCGGGACGTGGCCGTCGGGCGCCACGTTGTAAGCGCCGGCGAGGTCCCCGAGCACTGCCGACTCCACTGCCGACGCCAGGTCGTCGAGGTGCAGGAACTGCACGGGCGGGTCGTCGTCGCCAGCTGCCACCGTCACCGCGGCACGCAGGGTGCGCGCCACCCAACTGCTCTCTCCCGCAGCGACCGCGGTCACCGGCCGGAGCACCACGAGCCGCACATCGGGGTTGTCGGCGTGCCACTCGGCCGCGAGTCGCTCCACCTCCGCCTTGTGGGCGGCGAAGGAGAAACCCGGGTTGGGTCGCAGCAACGCGTCCTCACGAAGCGGGACCGGGTTGTTGGGCCAGGCCCCGTACACCATCGCGCTGGACATCAGGACGACGCCGGAGACCCCCGCCTCGGACACCGCCGCCAGTAGACGGCGAACCATCTCGATGTCGAGACTCGCCGACTCCAGGCCGTCGCGGCGCGGATCGAACGCCGACACCAGGTGGGCGACGACGTCGACCCCTTCCAGCATCGCCACCACGTCGTCGGTGCGGAGATCTCCCTGGCGGAGTTCGGCCCCGAGTTGTGGCTGCAGCGGTTGCGAGTCCACGCCGACGACACGCACCTCGCCGGTGCGGGAGGCCAGCCGTGCCGCCAGCCGCGAGCCGATCGAGCCGGCAACACCGGTGATCGCCACGACGAGTGGTGGGCGCGGCCCGCTGGAGGGTTGCGCCGTGCCGGCACCCGCATCGGGTGTGGTCCGAGCGCGGTTCATCACAGAACCCCAAGGTAACGGCGGCCTTACCCATCTACGATGCAGGCGTGCCACCGCCCGATCCTCCGTTCGACGAAGGCCCTGCCGGCTGGGGCGACCAGGAGGAGGATCCGCTCGCCGCCTGGCCGCTCCTGGGAGATCTCACCAGGCTGCTCCGCTCACCGGCCGTCAGCCGCCAAGCAGCCGATCAGCTGGCGGTGGCGGTGGCCTCCGACGGCGGCCGCGAGCCGAACGCCTCGCCCTCGGACCGGGTCGCCTTCAGTGACCTCGCCGGTATCGCCCAGTTGGCCGCAGAGGCGGCCACCGGGCTGCCGATCACCACCGATCACCGACCGATCGAGATCACCGTCGTGAATCGCAGCGGCTGGGCGCACCACACTCTGCGTGATTGGCGACCGCATTTCCAGCAGCTCCAGGAGGGGCTGGCCGCGGCGCGGGACTCCGCGCAAACACCGGACCCCGACGGCGGCAGCCCCGAGGAGATGCTGCGGCGACTCATGGGGCCACTGGCACCGCTGCTGGCGGACATGACCGCCGGGTCGCTCACCGGCCGTCTCGCACGCGTCGCCCTCGGGTCCTACGACGTGGTGCTTCCCCGCGTGCGCAGCGACCGCCTCCTGCTCGTCGAGCCGAACATCACGGCGTTCGCCGAGGCCTGGAGCCTGCCGCGGGACGATACGTGCCTCTGGGTCTGCGTGCATTCCCTCATCGCCAACGCGGTCCTCAGCGTTCCGTCGGTGCATCAGCGGCTGACCGACCTGCTCAAGAGCCACGCACAGGGCTTCGAGATCGATCCCGGCGGGATCGTGGAAACCCTGCAGGATCGGCTCGACGACCTGGACCCCGAGAAGGCCATGGCGGAGATGCCCGCCCTGCTCTCCAGCCCCGAGATGTTGCTGGGAGCCACGCGTTCGGAGGAAACCGAGGAGACCGCGGGCCGCCTGGAGGAGTTCCTTGCGGTGTTGACCGGCTACGTCGACGCCACCACCGAGCGGGCGTGCGCGCAGCTGCTCGGCTCCCAGAGTCCCGTGCGAGAGGCCTTCAGGCGACGCCGCCTCATGCCGCCCAGCGAGGCGCGCCAGCTGGCTCGGCTCCTGGGTGTCGATGTAAGCCCGGAGGCCTCAGGCCGCGGCGCGCGCTTCGTGGACGGTGTCACCGAGCGAGTCGGGCCGGAAGGCATCGGCCCCCTGTGGCAATCCCCCGAGAACTGGCCGACGCCGAACGAGGTATCCGCCGCCGGGCTCTGGCTCGCCCGCCTGGAGGTCTACGAGGACTCGTCGGGGCCCGGATCGGGCTCCGACGAACCCGATCCCGGCGCACGCTGATCATCGCCGGCGGGGCGGCGCTGCCGTCGCGCCGGTAGGCGGCGCGGCAGGCTGGGGGGCGGCTGCCCGCGCCGGACGTTTTTTGCCCCGACGAGGTGCAGCACCACTGCAGCCGCCAGGGCGAGGGTGATCAGGATGAATCCCAGCCGTAGCGACATCGGGATGACCGCCAGAGCCGAGCCGACCACCCAGGAGAGCTGGAACCGGGTCTCGAACCGTCCGAAGCTCCGGCCGTAGTCGGCGTTCGGTGCGTCGCGCTGCACGACGGAGTCGAACGCCACCTTGCCGGCCGAGGCGGCCAGCCCGACGACCAGTGCCACGACGATCGCTCCCTTGAGTCCCCCGTCCCAGACCGCCAGCAGCGACACCAGCGCGGGCAACAGGAGCATGGTCTGCAGGATCGATTCCTCGCGCGCCCCCTCGCGCATCCGGGCAGCCAGCGCCGAACCGCTCAGCACCCCGATCATGGCGAAGGCCCCGACCAGGTACACCTGCCAGAGCGCGTCGTCGCGCAGCCCGAAGGCCACCAGGAACGTCATGAAGCCCAGCACACCGCGCAGCACCGCCGTCCCCGAGGCGGCCAAGCGGATGCCGAAGCCGCGGATCTCGCTGGCCGTGGCGTCGGCTGCGGTGGGGGTGCCGGACTCCACGTCGGCGCGCGGCAACCGGAACGACAGCACGCACGACCCCAGGAAGACGCCGGTGGCGATCCCCATGACCCAGTCGGATCCGGCGTAGCGCTGGATCACCCAGGCCGGGACACCGCCGACGAGGCCCGCCACGCCACTGAGGACAGCCAGGCGGGAGTTGCGGCTCACCAGTTCGGTCTCGCTGCGGGCCGTGGCGGGGACGACCGACGCCTTCGCCACCGCATAGCCCTTGCCGAGCACCAGGGCCGAGAAGGCCAGGGGGAACAGCAGCCCCGAGTCCAGGTTGCCGATCATGAAGAAGACGGTCATGGTGCGACCGGCGTTGAGTAGCAGTATGAGCAGGCGGCGCCCGCCGGGCGCCCGATCGACCGCCGGCCCGATGAGGGGAGCCACGACCGCGAACGGGGTCAGCGTCAGGAAGAGATAGAGCAGCACCCGGGATCGGGCGGCACCGGGATCGACGGAGAAGAACAGCGAGTCGGCGAGTGCCACGGCGATCATGGCGTCCCCGGCCGCGGAGAGCGCGTGGACGCGGGCCAGCCGCATGAAGCCGGTCACCCTGCGTGGCCCGCTGATGTCCGGCGAGCGCGGGTAGCGGGGTTCGCGAACCGGGCTCCAGCCGCCGGCGCTGGCCATGATCCTCCTCCTAACCGTCTCCCTTCCCGGCTGGGGAAGCGACGGATTCAGAGTACTTGTAGCCCACCCCCCGGACGGTGACGATGTGCTGCGGATCGGAGGGTTCGACCTCGATCTTCCGCCGCAGCCGGCGGATGTGCGCGTCAAGCGTCTTGGTGTCGCCCACGTAGTCCATGCCCCAGACCTCGTCGATGAGACCATCGCGGCTCACGACGCGTCCCGCGTTGGCCATCAGCGTCCGCAACAGATCGAACTCCTTCAACGGCAGGCGAACCATCTCGCCCCGGACCCGGACCTCGTGGCCCTGCGAATCGATCGACACGTCACCGATCTCGAGGGGCCGCCCGGAATCCACCTCGGCGAGCCCTGACTGCGTGGCCTGAAGCTGCGCGCGTCGCAGCGCCGCACGCATCCGGGCAACCAGCTCGCGGAACCTGTAGGGCTTCGGGACGTAGTCGTCAGCACCCACCTCCAGACCCACGACCGCGTCGATCTCCTCGCCCTTCGCCGAGACCATCACGATCGGCACATTGGAAATGCTGCGAATCTCACGACACACGTCCAACCCCGACAGCCGGGGAAGCATGACGTCGAGGAGAACCAGGTCGGGCTCGCAGGCCCTGAAACGGTCCAGCGCCTCGCGACCGTCACGTGCGATGTCCAGAGCGAATCCCTCGCGGCGCAGACCAGCGCTGAGCGCCTCGACGAACGACGGCTCGTCCTCAACCACCAACACCCGAGGGGAACCGTTCACGTCTCGCTCCCGCCCACCCGGGACTTGCCCGCGGGCGCGCCATCCGGCTCGCCCGGCTGCGATTTCGCAATGGAGGGGGGCTGCCGCACGGCGTCGCGGTCCCCGGGGACGAGCGGCAATCGCAAGGTGAACGTGCTGCCCTCGCCCTCCATGGACTGCACCGTCACGGCGCCGCGATGGTTGATCGCGGCGTGCCGGACGATGGCCAATCCGAGACCGATCCCGCCGGAGGTCGACGTCCTCGAGCGGTCGACCCGGTAGAAGCGCTCGAATACCCGAGGCAGGTCACCCTGGGGGATCCCGACTCCCATGTCTTGAACCGAGAGTTCGGCCGCGTCGTCCAGCCGGCGGATCCGCACGTTCACCGATGTCCCCGAGTCCGAGTACTTGAGCGCGTTGTCGAGGAGGTTGTGGACAGCCGAGGCGATCTGGCGCCGGTCGGCCCGGATCAGAACCGGCTCGGATGACGCCGCGACGCCCACGGTGATGCCGCATTGCTCGGCCGCGTTGGCGAGCCGTTCGACGACGGCACTCACGATGTCCTGCAAGGCCATGACGCTGCGCTCACCGTCGGCGTCGCGCTCGACGCGGCTGAGTTCGGCCAGGTCGTCGATGGCGCGGGTCATCCTTCCCGCCTCGGACACCAGGCGCGAGGCGAGACCCACGACCGTTGCCCGGTCCTCGACGCCCAGCGTCACCTCGCCCGTCGACCCGACGCCGTCGGCCAGCAGATCCTCGAGCGTCTCGGCCAGGAGGCTGATCGCGCCGACAGGCGTGCGCAGCTCATGACTGATGTTCGAGACGAAGTCACGGCGCATCGTCTCGACGCGCTCCCGCTCGGTGACGTCCTCGATGAGCGCCAACCCCCCCTCGGCCATCGGCGACGCGCTGAGCAGGAGGATGCGCTCGGGCGGACCGTAGAGGCGGACCTCCTCGGCGACCGTCATCCCCGCGCAGGCCTGGCTCAGAACCCGGCTCAGCGCGGCGTCGGTCAGCGCATGGCCGTGCCGGGTAGAGATCGCCGGATGCACGGTGTCGTCGCGGAAGACGATCCGGCCGTCGGCATCGGAAATAACCACACCCTCGGTCATGCGAGACACAACCTCACCGAGACGCCGCATCCACTCGGCCCGAACATCGCCGGACTGTTCCAGCGAACGCAGCCGGCCGCCCACGGCTTCGATCGCAGCACAGACGTCGGCCGTGCTCATGGTGCGGAGCGGGTCGGCCTCTGTGGCCACCAGGAGGCCCGCCAGGCTGCCCTCCGGCCCCTCCCCGGTCCGGGCCTCCCCGCCGCCGGCGTCCAGGAGCCGCTGCACCGAGTACCGAGCGCGGCGGTAGCGAACAGACATGACCCCGAGTGCGACCCCCGCCACGGCGAGCACCGCCCCGAGGATCGCGACCGCCGCAGTCATCGCTGCAATCCCGGGGGAGGCGCCACATCGCTCTGGGCGCCGTCGCCCACCCCGGGCTCCAGGAGCCTGCCGAGCGCCACCTCGCCGGCCTTCTCGCTGCTGGGGTTCTGTTCGGCGAGCCCTCCCAGGCCCGTCAGTGTCACCCAGCCCCCCGCGATCAGTGCCCGGTCCGATCGCTGCGGCGCCGCCGCAGGGTCGGTGGAGCGGTGATCGGTGAGCACCCGGATTCCCTCGCCGTCGGCGGTCTCCTCGATGCCGACGATCGCACTCCGGATGGCGCCGACGGGCGCCAACGTCGCCCAGCGCACACCGCGCAGCTCACCGCGGGAGGTGTTGGGAACGTTCACATTCAGTGCCCGCAGGTCCTCGGTATCCATGAACCAACCGGAGAGGTCGAGCGCGACCGACGCCGCTGTCTCCCAATGCACCTCACCGTCAGCCCATGCGGTACTGACGGCAAGCCCTTTCGCACCCCACGCAGCAGCGGTGATGGCGGCTCCCACCGTCCCCGAATGCAGCGCCGAGCGCCCGACGTTGAACCCGTGGTTGATGCCGGACAGCACCAGATCCGGCGGAGGCCCGACGGCGCCGAGACAGCCCAGGATGGCGCACGCCGCCGGTGTCGCAGCCGCGGCGTGGGCAGGCACGCCGTTCAGCGTCGGGATCCTCCGCGGGCGGATCTCGATGGGATGGTGCAGCGCCAGCGAACCCATGGAGGCGCCGGCACCGCTCATCTCCTGCCGCGGCGCCAGCACGAACACGTCATGGCCGGCTTCGACGGCGCGCCGCGCCAGCGCCGCGAGGCCCGGAGCGTCTATGCCGTCGTCGTTGGTGACCAGGACCCGCACGGCTAGCCGGCCGGAGCCTCGGCGCCGACGTCCGGCTCCTGATCGTCCGGCAACTCCTCGGACTGGCCGGGCCTCCACCCGTCCACCATGTACCGGACGCGCTCGCCGATGTTGACCGCGTGGTCGCCGATCCTCTCGTAGTAGCGGGCGATCAGGGCGAGCTGCACCCCCGAGACCAGGTCGCCCATCTCGCGCCCCTCCTCCCCCACGATCATGGCGAGGCACTGGTGGTTCAGGCGGTCCAGGCGGTCGTCGATGTCGTCGAGGGCGGCGGCCAGACCGGAGTTGCCGTCGGCGTAGGCGTCCACGGCGAACCGGAACAGCCGGGCCGCCTCCTCGCTCATCTGCGTGATGAGGCCGCGCAGGCGCGGGCCGAACTCGGTGCCGTACATGCGGCGCATCGCCTTGGCGATGTTCTCCACCAGGTCGCCGGAGCGCTCGATCTCGTAGTTGATCGTCAGGGCGGCCATGATCGCCCGTAGGTCCCCCGCCATGGGCTGCTGAAGGGCCAGCAACTGGTGGCAGTGGTTCTCCAGGGCCAGCGAGGCCTCGTCCAGCAGGTTGTCTGCGTGGATGATCTCCTGCGCCGCAGCCAGGTCGCTGGACAGCAGCGCCTCGGTGCAGCGCGGTATCGATTCGATCACGAGCCCCGCCATGCGGATCAACTCGGTCCGGATCTCCTCGAGTTCGTCCGCGAAGGGCTTACGGAGACTCTCGACCATTGCGGCACCTCCTGGCGTACTGGCCGATGGTTCGGTCGATGGTTGGGTAATCCGGCGGGGCGCTTCAGCCGAAGCGGCCGGTGACGTAGTTCTCCGTGCGCTCGTCGGACGGGTTGGAGAAGATCTTCTCGGTCTGGTCGAACTCCACCAGCAGCCCGTAGCGGGAGTTCGTGTCGGCGTCCACCTCGGCGGTGAAGAACGCCGTGCGGTCCGAGATGCGGGCCGCCTGCTGCATGTTGTGGGTCACGATGATGATCGTGTAGTCCTCCTTGAGGTTGTGCATGAGCTCCTCGATGTGCGCCGTGGAGATGGGGTCCAGGGCCGAGCACGGCTCGTCCATCAACAGCACGTCGGGGCTGGTGGCGATGGCCCGGGCGATGCAGAGGCGCTGCTGCTGACCGCCCGAGAGGCCCATGGCGGAGTCCTTGAGGCGGTCCTTCACCTCGTCGAACAGGGCCGCGCGCCGCAGCGAGGCCTCCACGATCTCGGGGAGTTCGCCCTTGGAAGCCACCCCGGCGATCCGCGGGCCAAAGGCCACGTTGTCGAAGACCGACTTCGGGAAGGGGTTCGGCTTCTGGAACACCATGCCGACGCGGCGGCGCACCTCCACCGGGTCCACCCGCTGGTCGTAGAGGTTGACACCGCGGAACAGCAGTGTTCCGGTGGCTCGCGCCCCCTCGATGAGGTCGTTCATCCGGTTGAAGCAGCGCAGCACCGTGGTCTTGCCGCAGCCCGAAGGGCCGATGATGGCGGTGATCTCGCGCTCGCTGATATCCATGGTGACGTCGCGGACGGCCTGGTTCGGGCCGTAGTAGCAGTTCAGGTCCTCCACGCGGAACACGACGTCGGGCGGGAACGCCTCCCCCTCGGCTGTTGCGGCGACCCCCGGCGGGGCCGCGGAAGCCCGGGGCACGGCACCGTCGCCGTTCATTGCCACCTCCGCTTCGTCTGTCACTGTGGTCATCGGTCTACACCCTCGGTTCCGGCGATTCTCGGACTCATCGCTTCTTCTCGAAGTGGTTCCGCAGGAAAATCGCCGCTGAGTTCAGCAGCAGCACCACTACCAGCATTACCACGATCGCGGCCGCCGCGGCAGGGGCGAAGCCGCCGTCCCGCCCGGATTGCTGAACCCAGCGGGTGATGAGGATCGGCATGGCCGTGAAGCGTTCCTGCAGTTGCGTGATGTCCGCCAGTCCGGACTGCCCGCCCAAGAAGCCTGTGACCGCCCCCACCAGGATCAGCGGTGCGGCCTCGCCGATGGCGCGCGAGAGCGACAGCAGGGTGCCGGTGAGGATGCCCGGAGCCGCGTACGGCAGGATCTGCGTGCGGATGACCTCCCACTTGGTGGCGCCCGCCCCGTAACCCGCCTCGCGGAGCGACTGGGGTACGGCGCGGATCGCCTCGGAGGAGGTGATGATGACGATCGGCAGCACCAGCACGGCGAGGGTGATGCCCGCCGCGGTGACCGACTTGCCGCCGGTCAGGTCCTCGAGGCCCCGAACGAAGATGGCCAGCCCGAGCAGCCCGTAGACCACCGACGGCACGCCGGCCAGATTGCGGATGTTCAAATCGATGAAGCTCGTGAGCCGTGACTTGGGGGCGTACTCCTCCAGGTAGATGGCGGCACCGATCCCCAGCGGGAACGCCAGGACAATCACGAAGACGGCGATCCAGAGCGATCCCCGGATTCCCTGGAACACGCCCAGTTCCGGATCCCCCGACTGCGAGCGCAACCCCCCGGAGAGGAAATCCCCGAGCCGCCCGGTCAGCACCGACCAGCCGTCGGTGACGGTGTCCACGAGCAGCACCGCCAGGACGAGCAGCGACACCAGCAGCGCGATCTGGAGCAGAACGCGGAACACCCCGCCGCGCACGTCCCGCGAGCGGCGGTACACCTCCGAGGTGACCGCCTTCCGGGTCCTGTCGTCGAAGACGCGTCCGAGTCGCATGGCCGCCGGTCAGTACTTGTTCTGGAAGCGCCGCACGATGCGGTCGGCGATGAGGTTCATGCCGAGTGTGAGCACGAAGAGCATCAGGCCCACGAAGTAGAGGGATTCGAAGGTCAGACCCTCTCCCACGACGCTGTCGGTGCCCGAGGCCAGCGAGGCCATGGCGGCGGTCATGGTCAAGCTGCCGTCGAAGACGTTGTGCGTGTAGACGGCGGTGTCGCCGCCACCTCCGGCGATGAAGACCACCATGGTCTCGCCGACCGCACGGGAGGTGGTCACGATGAACGCCGCCACGAGCCCCGAGATGGCCGCGGGCAGCACGATCCGCAGCGTCGTCGAGACCTTGCGCGATCCCAGTCCGGCCGAGGCCTCGCGCAACGAGTTCGGCACGGCCTTCATGGCGTCCTCGGAGATGGAGGCCATGAGCGGAACACTCAGGATCCCCACGCCGACACCGGCAGCCGCCAGGTTGCCCAGGCGGGCGTCCTGACCGAACCAGACGTCGATGTGCTGGATGATGTTGGGCGAGATCCATTGCAGGGCGAAGAACCCGAACACGACGCTGGGGATGCCGGCGAGGATCTCCAGCGTGGGCTTCATCCAGCGCCTGGTCCGCGGCTTGGCGTACTCGGAGAGATAGACCGCCGCCCCTAGGCCCACGGGAGTGGCGATCAGCGTGGAGACCCCGACGACCAGGCCGGTCGAGACGATCAGGGTCTTGATGTCGTAGAAGCCCCGGCGGGGGAACCACCCGGTGGTCCAGACCGACGCCCACTCGATGTTGATCATGAAGGTCAGGGCATCCCGGAGGAGCGCCAGGATGATCAACGCCGACACGACGATCGAGGCGAGGGCGGCGATGAACATGACCGTCCGCACCGCCGACTCGCGGTCGCGCCGGTCCCGGCTGCCCGACAGGGCTTCGAGGGTGACAGGACCGGTGACCATCACCCGCCCCCCGCTGCGCACGCGGGCACCGAACCGAGCGAGCACCCCACCCGCCACGATCACGAGGGAGCCAATCAGAGCCAGCCACCAGCCCAGGCCCATCTCGAAGAGCAGGTCGCGCTTGGCGAACTGGTTATCGAAGCGGTAAGCGGTGAAGTAGACGTAGAGCGCACCGACGGCGCCGATCGAGGCCAGCGGCATCGCCACCATGCTCCGGCCCGCCAGCAGGGGATAGCCGATGATCCCGCAGATGACGACGACGGCGACGAGGATCCAACCGTTGCCGAACGACCCGGCTGTCTGCTGCGCCAGGTCGGTCCCGCCCAGCAACCAGGGCAGGTTCGGCTCGAAGGCGTTGGCCGTGAGGCGGGAGCCCTGCAGCACGACCCACGGCAGGAACGCCGAGACCACCAGCAGGCCCAGGCCGGAGAGGACAACCAGCGCCGACGGCGGCACCGCACGCAGGGATTCGAGTGCCAAACGCGCACTGCGACGACCACCGAGACGCAGCGCGAAATCGGTCACAGGCGGAACCTACCAAGCGGCAGTGCGCGCGACACGGACGAGACAGGCCCTAGCGCACGGTGTGACATCGCTGGGCCAGCGGCCTGAGCCGTCGCCGCTGGCCCAGCGAGACATTCGGGGAGCATCACGGTGAATCAGGCTCTCCCGTGCCGTGGCGCTCGTTCGGCTCGGCAATCAACCCCCGATGATGCGGCCGGCCCAGTTGGCGGCCGTGGCGCTTCGAGCGTCGTCGGTCAACACGACGTAGCCGACATCGCTGACGGCCTGCACCAGGCCGCTCTGGCTCATGTAGAAGTCCACGTAAGAGGTGACGGCTTCGCTGGCGGCGACCCGCTCGGCGTTCACGTAGATGTAAAGCGAGCGGGACACCGGGTACTCGCCGCTGGCGATCGTCGCCGGCGTGGCGGCAACACAGCCGTCGCCGCCGTCCACCTCGAGCAGCTTGACGCCGGCGTTGGCGGCGTAGGCGAAGCCCACCCAGCCGAAGCTGCCCGTGGCGCCCTCGATGCCCTGGATGATCACGTTGTCATCACCGGCCGACACATAATCCGGGCGGGTCGTGGCCGCCTCGTCCTCGCCGATGGCGCCGGCGGTGGCACGGGCGTCGCCGATGTCCTCGAGCACGATCTCGATGAAGCTGTCATAGGTGCCCGACTCGCTGCCCGGCGCCGTGATGTCCAGATCCAGATCCGGCAACGAGGTCGACGAACCCAACTCGGCCGCCAGGCCCGCCGCGTCGGACCAGTTGAAGTAGCCGACCGACTCGGGTCCCACCAAGGCGTAGAGATCCTCGAAGTTCAGGCAGCTCACTGAGTCGTTGTCGTTGTTGGTCAACACCGCGATGCCGTCGATGGCGACCCGCAACTCGATCCAGTCGATACCCGCCTCGGCGCAGTCCTCGGCCTCGGCCTCCTTGATCTGCCGGGAGGCGTCGGAGATGTCGGTCTCGCCGGCGCAGAACAGCTTGAAACCGTCACCGGTCCCGGGACCGTCCACCGTCACATTCACGCCCGGCGCCACGTCCCGGAACAACTCCGCCACACGCACCGAGATCGGCTCCACCGTCGAGGAACCCGAAATAGTGACCGACCCCGACACCTCCGCCGCGGCGTCGCTGCCGGCCGCGGCCCCATCGCCGGCCGGGGCGGGAGCCGCCGGCTCCTCCTCCTCGAGACCGAACGCGCCGTCGCCGGCGGCCGCGGCGGGAGGGGCCGCGCCGCTGCCTCCACCATCATCGCCATCTGTGCCGCAGGCCGCCGCCAGCAGCACCGCCGCGCACAGCACTGCGCCGCACAGCATCCAACCCTTGCTTGTCGCTGTCACGTCTTCCTCCTCGACTCGCCGAACGACAAGCGCAAGGTAACGACCCAACAAAGCCGGGGGCCGAAAGGAATGTGAACGGAAGGTGAACCGAAATTGACGGGCACGGGCGCGGCGCGCCCGGGGGGTCAGGCCTTCGGGTCGCCGGGCAGGCCGTGCAGGGTGTCGTGGGGTGAGACGGTGCCCGGTCGGGGCGGGGTCCAGGTGCCGTCGGGGTGCAGGGTCCAAGCCCGGGCCTGCTCTGCGAGGCTCGTGTCCAGGATCTGCTGCAGCCGCGCCTGCAGCCGCGGGTCGTGCACGGGCACCAGGGCCTCGACGCGGCGGTTCAGGTTGCGAGGCATCAGATCGGCCGAGCCGATGAGGTACACCGGCCGCCCCACGCCGTTGGCGTTGCCGAAGTAGAAGATGCGCGAGTGCTCCAGGTAGCGGCCCACCACCGACCGCACGCTGATGGTCTCCGACAGGTGCGGCACACCCGGGCGCAGGCAGCAGATCCCCCGAATCAGCAGGTCGATGCGGACCCCTGCCGCCGATGCGGCGTACAGGGCGTCGATCATCTCGGCGTCCACGAGGCTGTTCAGCTTCAGGACGATGTGGCCCGCGTCCCCGTGTGCGGCCTCGGCGGCGATGAGGTCGGCGAGGTGCGGCCTCACCCCTTCCGGTGCCACGACGAGTTCGCTGTAGGTGAACCCGTGGCCATAGCCGGTGAGCCGGTTGAACAGATGGGACAGGTCGGCCCCGATGTGCTCGTCGGCGGTCAGCAACCCCAGGTCCTCGTAGATCCGGGCGGTGAGGGCGTTGTAGTTGCCGGTTCCGACGTGGCAGTAGCGCCTGATGCCGTCGGGTTCAGCGCGCACCACCAGGCAGATCTTGGCATGCACCTTCAGCCCCACCAGCCCGTAGGCCACGTGCACCCCGGCGTTCTCCAGCTGTCGCGCCCAGCCGATGTTGGCCTGCTCGTCGAAGCGGGCCTTCAGCTCCACCACCACCGCCACCTGCTTGCCGCGCTCGGCGGCCGAGATGAGCGCCTCCACGATGTCGCCGTCGCCGTCGGTGCGGTAGAGGGTCATCTTGATGGCCAGGACGTGCGGGTCCTCCGCCGCCTGATGGATGAACTCCTGCACAGAGGCGCCGAACGAGTCGTAGGGATGGTGCGCCAGCACGTCGGCGTTCCCGATGGCGGCGAAGAAGTCCGGCGTGCCTTCGCCGGTGGGCCGCAGCGGCGCCGGCACGACCTGGTGGCGCTGCGACCACAGCAGGTCGGGACGCTTGAGGCGGCACAGCTGGCTCAGGCCTCCCACGTGCAGCAGGAAATCGGTGGTGTAGACGTCGTCGGGCAACACGTCCAACTCGTCCATCAGCATGTTGCGCATCGCCGCCGACGCCGAGTGGGACATCTCCAGGCGGACCACGGCGCGGAACCGGCGCCTCTGCAACTCGGCCTCCACCGCCGTCAGCAGGTCCTCGGCCTCCTGATCGTCGACGGACAGGTCGGCGTTGCGCGTCACCCGGAAGCAGGCGTGCTCCAGGATCTCCATGCCCGGGAAGAGCGCTTCGAGATGCGCCGCGATGACCTGCTCGATGGGGATGAAGCGCTCGCCGTCGGGGAGGCTCAGCAACCTGCCGTAGGTGAACGGCACCTTGATCCGGGCGAAGCAGCGCCGACCGCTGACGGGATCCACCAGCCGCACGCCGAGGCTCGTGGACAGGTTCGAGAGGTACGGGAACGGGTGCCCGGGATCCACCGCCAGCGGCGTCAGGATGGGGTAGATGCGGTCGGCGAACTCGCCCTCCAGGAACTTCCGGTCGTCGAGGTCCAGATCGCTCCAGTCCACGATTCGGATTCCCTCCGTCGCCAGCGCGGGGAGGATCTCGGCACGGAGAGCGCTCTCGAGGCTCGCCAGCAGCGTTTCCACCCGCGCATGGATGCCAGCGAGTTGCGCCTGTGGCGTGAACCCGTCGACGGAACGTTCCAGCCGGCCCTCGGCCAGACGCGCCTTGAGGCTCGCCACCCGCACTTGGAAGAACTCGTCCAGGTTCCCGGCGGCGATGACGCAGAAACGGAGCCGCTCGAGCAGCGGGATGCTCTCCTCACACGCCAGGTGCACCACCCGGGCGTCGAAGTCCAGCCAGGACAGTTCGCGGTTGAGGTAGCGGCCGCCCGCCGCTCCCAGGTCACCGGGAGCCGGCGCGCCAGCGGCGCGTGACGAGGTCTCGACAGATGCGTCGATTGCCACCTAGCCCCCCGTCAAACCCCGCTGCCTGATCAGGACTCGGCGTAGGGGTCGAATTCGTCCTCGGCGTAGCCAAGATCCCACTCGATCAGGAGGTTCTGGCGCACGGCATCCCGGTTGATCCGCTCCCTGTTTCGGCGGAACTGCGGGTCGTCCCTCGGCAGCAGCAGCAGCCTCGCCTGTGCGCGCATGCGGAAGTCCTCGATGAGCTGCCTCTCGCCGAAGTCCGACCGGAACTCCCAGTGCGGCGCGACCGGGCCGACGAAGACGACCTTGACGTGGCCGATGGGCGGCGGCAGTTCCTGCTCGTAGTCGGGCTCGACGATTGTCATGAACACTCCTTCTGGCACCTCAGCGCACGCGGCACCGAGGCAACCCGTACACCAAGGCTACCGCCCTGTGATGCGCCGACCGAATCGCCGGCGCCGACCAACAGGGGGTGTTCCCCGGAGGATCCCGAGTCCTTTACGGGGCCTTTAGCCGTGCCGACACGTACTTACACCGATGGATGCCACTGCCGTGCCGTCAAGGATGCCGAGCACGGGCTGGATGGGGAAGGCGCGCTGCACCAGCGAGTCGCCCGATGTCTTCTTCCCCTCCGACGGCGTCGGTGTCCTGCAGGCGCAGAAGATCTGCGCTGATTGCCCCGTGGTCAACGATTGCCTCGAGTACGCGCTCGCCAACCACATCTCGCACGGCGTCTGGGGCGGCGCCTCCGAGCGCCAGCGTCGGCGCCTGCAACGTCGCCGGCAGCAGGAACGGCTGCAGCGTTCCGTGGACGAGAGGCCCGCAGCCGTCGCCTGACCGCTCGGCGCAATGGGGCGGAACCCCTGCCAGGGGTTCTAGGCGTCGCTGTTCTTGGTCTCGGCGACCTCGCCAGAAGCCGATTCCTCGCCTTCATCGGCGTTCTTGCGGAACTCTCTCTGAGCCTGCCCGAGGGACCGCGCGAGCTTTGGAAGCTTGGCGCCGCCGAAGATCACCAGAACGATCACCAGGATGATGATCAACTCGGTCGTTCCGATTACTGCCACGACTTCAGACTACCCGACCGGCACGCGGCGGAGTCGTCAGCAAACAACAATGTTTTGCCGTCGGGAATCCCTCAGGCTGTCGCGGATTCGCTGGCCTGCCGCCGCGCCAGGGCGCGCTCGCGGCGCACGCGCCGGCGCTCCCTCTCGCTCATACCGCCCCAGATCCCGAACTTCTCGCCGTTCTGGAGGGCGTACTCGAGACACTCCGAACGGACGACGCAGGCACTGCAGACCCGCTTGGCCTCCTTGGTGGATGCCCCTCGTTCGGGAAAGAACAGATCGGGATCCACACCGAGGCAGTTGGCAAACTGCTTCCAGGGGTCTTGGACTCGCATCTCCTGGGTGAACATCCGCGCATCCTTCCCATCGTTGGGGTCTCGAACCCGGGAAATCCCCGGCGTGGTTGCCCCCGGCAGCCGTCTGAGCCCCTGCTGGCACCTGTGTTGTCCACAGGTCTATTCACACCTGTGTAATTACAAGCGTGTAAGTGAGAGTATGCCGGGCATTCGGGCCAAAATCAAGTGCGGGAGCGGGGATTTTCCAAGGTTTCCCGGCGACGGGGGTTCTCGCCGGTAACTTAACGACCCGCAGACCCACACCGGGGTGCCAAGCACCCGGATCAGCCTCCGCGACCGGACGCAGGAGCAGCACACTGAGTTCCCTCACCCAAACGCCGACCGCCGAGACGCCACAAGGACCTCGCCGCACGCGCACCGCGCCTCGAGTGCTGCCGTGGCCGCTGAACCTCTACCAGTCGGCGGTTGGCAAGAAATGGGTGATGGCGCTCACCGGACTGGCCCTGCTGGGGTTCGTGCTGGTGCACATGCTCGGCAACCTGCACCTCTACGACGGACCGTGGGAGACCCACGAGTACGCCGAGACCCTGCGCGACCTCGGCACCGAGGTCATCCCGCGCACCTGGGTGCTGTGGGGGCTGCGCTTCGGCCTCATCGCCGCCTTCGCGCTGCACATCCACTCGGCGTACAGCCTCACCCGGATGAGCCGGTCAGCCGACCGCCGCTACCCCGGCGGCCGCGACTACATCGCCGCCGGCTACGCCTCGCGCACCATGCGTTGGACCGGTCCCCTCGTCGGCCTGTTCGTCGTGTATCACCTGGCGGACCTCACCTGGGGCCACTTCAATCCCGACTACATCCGCGGCGACCCCTACCACAACGTTGTGGCGAGCCTGTCCAACCTGCCCGTCGCCATCTGGTACATCGTCGCCAACGTGGCCCTTGCGGTGCACATCTACCACGGGGCCTGGAGCATGTTCCAGAGCCTCGGCATCAACAGCCCGCGCTGGAACTCGCTGCGGCGCAGGTTCGCGCAGGCGTTCGCGGCGGCGATCCTGGTCGGCAACCTCAGCTTCCCGATCCTGGTGCAGGCCGGCGTGATCGACGACGGCGGACGCTCAGTCGTGCGGGAACGCCTCGAGCAACTCGATCACGCGGGCGGCGGGGCGGCCGGCGCAACAGCAGGTGCGGGATGATTGCCGCCCGGCCCGCCACTGGAGGCTCAGCATGATCGGCAGTCTGGACGCGCGGCTGCCCGAGGGGCCCGTCGAGAACGCCTGGACGGACCACAAGTTCTCCCTGCGCCTCGTCAACCCCAACAACAAGCGCCGCTTCACCGTCATCGTGGTGGGCACCGGCCTGGCGGGAGCATCCGCGGCGGCCTCGCTCGGTGAGTTGGGCTACCGGGTCAAGGCATTCACCTACCACGACTCGCCGCGCCGGGCCCACTCCATCGCCGCGCAGGGCGGCATCAACGCGGCCAAGAACTACAAGAACGACGGCGACAGCGTCTTCCGGCTGTTCTACGACACCATCAAGGGCGGCGACTACCGCAGCCGCGAGGCCAACGTGTACCGACTCGCCGAGACCTCGGTGGCGATCATCGACCAGTGCGTGGCGGCCGGTGTTCCCTTCGCCCGCGAGTACGGCGGCCTTCTGGACAACCGCTCCTTCGGCGGCGCGCAGGTGTCTCGGACCTTCTACGCCCGCGGCCAGACTGGCCAGCAACTCCTGCTCGGCGCCTACTCGTCACTCATGCGCCAGGTGTCGGCGGGCACTGTGGACCTGCACACCCGCGCGGAGATGCTCGACCTGGTGGTCGCCGAGGGTCGAGCTGCCGGCATCGTGGTGCGGGACCTGCTGACCGGAGAGGTCACCGCCCATGCCGCCGACGCCGTCGTGCTGGCCACCGGCGGCTACAGCAACGTCTACTACCTCTCGACGAACGCGATGATGTGCAACGTCACCGCGGCATGGCGGGCACACCGGCGCGGCGCCCTGTTCTCCAACCCGTGCTACACCCAGATCCACCCCACCTGCATCCCCGCCGGCGACGACTTCCAGTCCAAATTGACGCTGATGTCCGAGTCGCTGCGCAACGACGGGCGCATCTGGGTGCCGCGGGCCTTCGACGATGCCAGGACGCCTGCGGACATCCCCGAGGCTGAACGGGACTACTACCTCGAGGAGAAGTACGCCTCCTTCGGGAACCTGGTGCCCAGAGACGTGGCATCCCGCAACGCCAAGGCGGTCGTCGACGCGGGCCGGGGAGTCGGCCCGCTGCGCAACGGTGTCTACCTGGACTTCTCCGACGTTCTGGCGCGTGACGGCGCCGATGTTGTCCGCTCCAAGTACGGGAACCTGTTCGACATGTATGAGCGGATCACCGGAGAGGATCCCTACCGGGCGCCCATGCGGATCTACCCGGCGGTCCACTACACGATGGGCGGGCTATGGGTGGACTACAACCTCATGAGCAACGTGCCGGGGCTCTTCGTGGCGGGCGAGGCCAACTTCTCCGACCACGGTGCCAACCGGCTCGGGGCCTCCGCGCTGATGCAAGGGCTCGCCGACGGCTACTTCGTCGTCCCCTACACCGTCGGGGACTACCTGGCGGGCCGTCTCAGCCAGGCGGGTTCGGGGACCGACCATCCGGCCTTCGGCGCGGCCGTCTCCGAACTCAACGAACAGATCGCCCGCTGGACGGCCGCCAAGGGATCGCGCACGGTCGACTGTTCCACCGAGAGCTGGGACGGATTGTCTGGGACCACTGCGGCATGTCGCGCAACGCGGCGGGGCTCACCAAGGCACTGGCCGAGATCCCCGCCCTGCGCGAGGAGTTCCATGCCGATGTCTGCGTCCCCGGCTCGGCGGCCACACTGAACCAGTCCCTCGAGAAGGCCGCTCGGGTCGACGACTTCTTCGAACTCGCCGAGCTGCTGGCGCGCGACGCGCTGGAGCGCGAGGAGTCCTGCGGCGGGCACTTCCGTGAGGAGCACCAGGACGCCGAGGGCGAGGCCCGCCGCGACGACGAACGGTTCGCGCACGTGGCGGCATGGGAGTGGGCCGGACCCGGCGCCGAACCGATCCGCCATCGCGAGGAACTGGAGTTCAACGCCGTGACACCGACCACGAGGTCCTACAAGTGAGCCCGCCCGAGACCTCCGCCGCAGCCCCCGAGGCGCCGGAGAGCCACCCAACCGGCGCGACCGACACATTGAACCTGCGCCTGCGCGTCTGGCGCCAGGACGGTCCCGGCGACGCGGGCCGCTTCGAGACCTACGACGCCGCCGACATCAGCCCCGACGCCTCGTTCCTGGAGATGCTGGACGTGCTCAACGAGCGCCTCACGCTCGAGGGGCGGGAACCCATCGCCTTCGAGTCCGACTGCCGGGAGGGCATCTGCGGCACCTGCGGCCTCATGATCAACGGTCGCGCCCACGGTCCCCAGAAGGGCACGGCCACGTGCCAGTTGCACATGCGACAGTTCTCCGACGGGGATCTCATCACCATCGAGCCGTGGCGCGCCGGAGCCTTCGAGGTCATCCGGGACCTCGCCGTCGACCGCACGCCTCTGGACCGGATCATCGCCGCCGGCGGCTACATCTCGGTGAATGTGGGCGCGGCGCCCGACGCAAACCTGGTGCCCGTCCCGAAGGAGGCGTCCGAGTGCGCCTTCGACGCGGCCGCCTGCATCGGCTGCGGCGCCTGCGTCGCCGCCTGCCCCAACAGCGCGGCACAACTCTTCACGGCGGCAAAGGTGCAGCACTTGAACCTGCTCCCGCAGGGCCAGCCCGAGCGCTGGACGCGCACCGAGACGATGGTGGAGACCATGGAGCAGTTCTTCGGCAGTTGCACCAACCACGGGGAATGCGAGGAGGCCTGCCCGAAGGAGATCTCCATCGACTTCATCGCCTGGACGAACCGGGACTACGTCAGAGCCAAGCTGAAGAATCGCAAGCTCGCCGGCCAGCGCTGAGACGCGCCGCAACGCGTGAGCGACGCCACCGGCAGCACGGCGCGGCGCCCGGGCGCCGCCGGATTGCTGCGGTGGACCGGTGACGGCCTGCGGGGATTCTGCATCGGCACCGCCGACCTGGTGCCCGGAGTCTCCGGCAGCACCGTGGCGGTGCTGCTCGGCGTCTACGAGCGACTCCTGGGGGCCGTGAGAAGCGTCGCCGGCGCGCTCGCAAGCCTGCTGCGCGGCGACCCGCGAGGCGCCGCCCGGAAGTCGCGGCAAGTCGACTGGAGACTCGTGATCCCGATGGGTGTCGGCGTCGGCGTGGCCCTGGGAGTGCTGGCGGGCGCCGTCGACTGGCTACTGACGAATCGCGCCGAGCCGACTGCCGGCGCCTTCGGGGGGTTGGTCTGCGCCGCCGTGCTTGTCGCCGCCCGCCAAGTCCGGACCTGGCGAGTTCCCCTCGGACTGGCGAGCATCACCACCGCAGTCCTCAGCGCCTGGCTCTTCGGGCTCAGCGCCACACCTGTGGCGGCGCCTGCCACGATCATCTGGCTCGGCGCCGGCGCCCTCGGTGTGTGCGCCATGATCCTCCCGGGCATCTCCGGCTCGTTCGTACTGCTGATCGTCGGCCTGTACGCCGCCTTCGTCGACGCCTTGAGCAACCGGGACTGGGCACCGGTCGGGCTGTTCGCCGCGGGCGGTCTGGCGGGAGCCCTGGTGTTCGCGTCTCTGCTCAGCAGGCTCATGGCAAGGCATCACGACGCGGTGATGGCAACGATGGTCGGGCTGATGCTGGGCTCGCTGCGCGTGCTCTGGCCCTGGCCGAACGGCGTCGGCCACCTCAGCGGGTCCGGCGAGGTGATCAGCGGAACCGGTCTGGAGTGGCCCGACCGCAGCGCGGCACTCTGGCCGGTCGTCTGCGCCGCCGTGGCGTTCGCGCTGGCACTGGCGGTCGCGAAGACCGCGGACCGCTCGACCGCCCGAACGCGAACAGAAAACGGTTTACTGGAAGCACCCTGACCACTGTGACAGGCGGCGACTGCCCGCCGGCGTCCCCCGGAGGATTCCCGTGACCAACCCGGCAACCGTTGACCTGCCCGCGCTCCCCTACCCGGAGGACGCGCTGGCGCCGCACATCAGCGCCGAGACCGTGGCGCTGCACTACGGCAAGCACCACGCCGGCTACGTGGCCAACGTGAACCGGCTGGTGTCCGGATCGCCCAGCCAGCGCACACCGCTGGAGGACCTCATCGTCACCACCGAGGGTGGACTGTTCAACAATGCGGCGCAGGTCTGGAACCACACCTTCTACTGGCGCTCGATGCACCCCGAAGGCGGCGGCGAGCCCAGCGGCGCCCTGCGCGTGGCACTCGAGGACGGCTTCGGCTCTGTCGACGGTTTCCGCAAGCAATTCGTCGATGCCTCGTGCGGGCACTTCGGCTCCGGCTGGGTGTGGCTCGTGGCGGGTGGCGACAGCCTGGAGGTCATGTCGACGGCGAACGCCGACCTCCCCCAGCGCCACGACCGCACCCCGCTGCTGACGATCGACGTGTGGGAGCACGCCTACTACCTCGACTACCACAACGCCCGTCCGGCCTACGTGGATCGCTGGATCGAGAACCTCGTGAACTGGGAGTTCGCCGCGGCAAACCTGGCGGCCCTCTGAGCGCAGGCACTCAGAGCCCACGGCGGGAGCCGGTCCCGTGGCCCAATTCCTCAGCGCCGGGTGGGTGGCAGCCCTCAGCGAGGCACTGCAGGTCGCCGAGGTGACCACTGATGCCGCCGCGCCGCTCGTCATCCAGCAGATCATCGAGCACCCCGACGGGATGCGCAGCACCTACCGGATCCACATAGGCGCCGACGGAGCCGAGGCGGTGGGGGGTTTCTCCGGCGATGCCACGGTCATCTACCGGCAGAGCCACGAGGTGGCCCGGGGCATCGCCTGCGGCGAACTCGACGCCCACGTGGAGTTTCTGATGGGTCGGGTCGTCGTCTCCGGCGACACCGAAGCCCTCGTCGTCCATCGCTCCGCACTCGAGGGGATGAACGACGCTCTCGCCGGGCTGCGAGAGACGACCGACTTCTAGTCCAGACCCCCGGTCGGGCCGGTCTCTCAGCCGATGAGGCCCAGTTCGGACACCGCCTGGCGTTCGGCAGCCAGTTCGGCGACCGATGTGTCGATCCGGCTGCGGCTGAAGGCATTGTGCTCCAGGCCACCCACGATCTGCCAGCTGTTGCCGTCACTGGTGCACGGGAACGAACTGATGAGCCCCTCGGGCACGCCGTAGCTGCCGTCGGAGGGCAGAGCGACGCTGACCCAGTCGCCGGCGGGCGTTCCGGCAGCCCAGTCCCGCACGTGGTCGATGGCGGCGTTGGCGGCCGAGGCGGCCGAGGAAGCGCCCCGCGCCTCGATGATGGCCGCGCCGCGCTGCTGCACGGTGGGGATGAAGTCCTCCTTCAGCCACCGCTGATCGTCGACGACCTCGCTCGCCGGACTGTCACCTATGCAGCAGTTGAAGATGTCGGGATACTGCGTGGCCGAATGGTTGCCCCAGATCGTCATGCAGCAGACGTCGCTCACCGGGACACCTGCTCGGCTCGCCAGTTGCGCCATGGCCCGGTTGTGGTCGAGGCGCGTCATGGCGGTGAAGCGTTCGGGCGGGATGCCCGGCGCGTTGGTCTGGGCGATGAGGCAGTTGGTGTTGGCGGGGTTGCCCACCACGAGGACCCTGATGTCCTCCGCCGCGTTGTCCGCCAGAGCGGCGCCCTGTCTGGTGAAGATGCCGCCGTTGGCTTCCAGCAGATCCTTGCGTTCCATGCCCTTGGTGCGGGGCCGGCTGCCCACCAG
This sequence comes from Acidimicrobiales bacterium, assembly GCA_963664235.1. Classification (GTDB taxonomy): domain Bacteria; phylum Actinomycetota; class Acidimicrobiia; order Acidimicrobiales; family CATQHL01; genus VXNF01. The sequence goes on from OY760933.1 coordinate 181,233, forward strand.
CAGCGCCCAGGAGACCCCCGAGAAGGCCGTCTCCGGCTCGTCGCTGAGTTCCAGCCCGGCCAGCAGGCCGAAAGCACAGTCGTCCAGTTCCATGGCCACGCCCTCGAGAGCGCCCATGGCCGGGGGAATCTCCAGCATCTGCAGGATGACCGGCTGGTTGGGCCCCAGCAGTTGTCCCGAGGCGATGCGGAACACCAGGCTGTAGCCGATCTGGCCGGCGGCGCCGGTGACGGCCACGCGGATGGGCGCGGGCTGCTGCGTTGCGGTGTCGCTCATGTTGCTCCCCGTCGTCGCTGGGATCAGAGGCGGTCGATGATCGCCTGGGCGAACTCCGAGCAGCGCACCTCGGTGGCGCCCTCCATGAGCCGGGCGAAGTCGTAGGTCACGACCTTCGAGGCGATGGTCTCCTCCATGGCCGAGACGATCGCATCGGCAGCGGCGTCCCACCCCAGGTGCTCGAACATCATCACGCCCGAGAGCAGCACCGACGAGGGGTTCACCTTGTCCTGGCCGGCGTACTTGGGGGCGGTGCCGTGGGTGGCCTCGAACACGCCGTGGCCGGTGACGTAGTTGATGTTCCCTCCGGGAGCGATGCCGATGCCCCCGACCTGCGCCGCCAATGCGTCGGACAGGTAGTCGCCATTGAGATTCATCGTGGCGATGACGTCGAACTCTGCGGGGCGGGTCAGCACCTGCTGCAGGGCGATGTCGGCGATGGCGTCGCTGACCAGGATCCGCCCGCCGGGATCTCCCCCGCAGTCGTCCCAACCCACCGCCACGTCCGCGAACTCCTCGCGCACGAGTTCGTAGCCCCAGTTGCGAAACGCCCCCTCGGTGAACTTCATGATGTTGCCCTTGTGCACCAACGTGACCCGGGAACGCTTGCGGGCGACCGCATAGTTGAGGGCGGCGCGCTGCAGGCGCTGCGAGCCCGTGCGTGAGACGGGCTTGATGCCGATCCCGCTGTCGGCACGCAACTCCCGCCCGAAGACCTCGCGCACCATCTCCCGGACCCTGTCGGCCTCCGGCGAGTGAGCCTCGGCCTCGATGCCGGCATAGATGTCCTCGGTATTCTCCCGGAAGATCACCATGTCGACGAGTTCGGGGTTGCGCACCGGTGACGGCACGCCCCGGAACCAGCGCACCGGCCGCAGGCAGACGTAGAGGTCCAGCAGCTGGCGGATCGCCACGTTGAGGCTCCGGAACCCGCCGCCGATCGGCGTGGTGAGGGGCCCCTTGATTCCGATCAGGTAGTCACGGAAGGTGTCGATCGTCTCGGTCGGCAACCACTCCCCGGTCTCGTTGAAGGCCTTCTCGCCGGCTAGCACTTCCATCCACTGGACGCGCCTGCCGAACTTCGCAGCGGCCGCGTCGAGCACGGCCTGCGCTGCGGGCCAGATGTCCACCCCGGTGCCGTCGCCCTCGACGTACGGGATGGTCGGCACGTCAGGGACCTGCAGCACTCCGTCTGCGCCGATTGTGATCTTGCCCGCGGCTGTACTTCCGGTCTCATCTCCCATGGGCAGCCAGCCTACGGGGATCGCCGCGGGGCCACGCCGGCCGGTCGGTCAGCCTGCGGTGGCCTCGGCGGCACTCACGGTGTTGCGCAGCAGCATGGCCCGTGTCATGGGGCCGACACCGCCGATACGCGGCGAGAGCCATCCCGCCACTTCGCCGACGCCGTCGTCGACGTCCGACAGCAGCCGGCGCCCCGAGAACGAGACACCGGCTGCAACGACCGCCGCGCCGGGCTTGACCATGTCGGCGGTGATGAGTCCCGGAGACCCCGCCGCGGCGACCACGATGTCCGCCCGGCGAATGTGGGCCGCCAGGTCCGCCACGCCGGTGTGGACCACGGTGACAGCCGCGTTCGCGCCCGGGCGTTTCAGGGTCAGCAGGTTGGCGAGCGGCCGCCCGATGGTCAACCCACGACCCACGATCACGACATGGGAGCCCTTGATGGGGATGTCGTACGCCTCGAGCATGTACTGGATCCCAGCGGGCGTGCAGGCAAGCGGCGCCTCGATGCCCTGCACCAGCTTGCCCAGGTTCACGGGGTGCAGCCCGTCCACGTCCTTGGCCGGATGCACGCGCAGCAGGGCGGCCTCGTAGTCGAGGTGCGACGGGAACGGGTACTGCATGAGGTAGGCGTGCACGGCGTCGTCGGCATTGAAACCGTCGACGACCGCATCGACGTCGGCCTGCGCGGCCCCCGCCGGCAGGTGCACGTGGCGGGACTCGATTCCCAACTCGGCGCAGTCCCGGTGCTTCATGGCCACGTAGTTGGCCGAGGGGCCGTCGTCGCCCACCAGCACGGTGCCCAGCCCCGGGGTCACACCCCGGCGGCGCAGCGCCTCGATGCGGCCCCGCAACTCGTTGCGGATCTCGCCGGCGAGACGTTCGCCGTCGAGGGTGACTGCAGTCACCGGATCACGCTGAGCGACCCACCACCGGGCCGCGACCGCTCATCCTGTTACCGCCTCGGCACCGGCCACAGGCGTGCCGGCGCAGTGTGGCGCCACCTGGGAGTCCGGCAGAGTCAAGCCCGTGCCGCCGATGCCGCAGTAGCCCCAGGGGTTCTTGGCCAGGTATTGCTGGTGATAGTCCTCGGCGTAGTAGAAGGGTGGCGCGGGTGCGATTTCGGTTGTGATCGGGCCGTGGCCGGCGCCGGCCAGCACGGGGCCGTACCGCTCCTGGGAGCGCTCCACCGCCTGTCGCTGGCTCTCGTCGGCGGTGTAGACGGCCGAGCGGTATTGCGTCCCCATGTCGTTGCCCTGGCGCATGCCCTGGGTGGGATTGTGGTTCTCCCAGAAGATGCGCAACAGGGCGTCGACGTCGATGACCGCCGGGTCGAACACCACCAGCACCACCTCGGTGTGACCGGTCCGCCCCGAGCACACCTCCTCGTAGGTGGGGTTCGGGGTTCCGCCGCCCGCGTAACCGACCGCCGTGGTGAAAACGCCCTCGGCCTGCCAGAACAGCCGCTCAGCCCCCCAGAAGCAGCCCATCCCCACGACCAGGCTCTGCATCTGCGACGGGAAGGGCGGCTGCGTGGGCGTGCCGAGCACGGCGTGGGTCGCTGCCACCGGCATTGCCCTGGCGCGGCCGGGCAACATCTCCTCGGTGTTGGGCATTCGCGCCTTGTCCCTGCCGAACGGTGCCATCGGGCTCCCCTGTCTCTGTTGCCCGCCGGACTGGATTCCGGACCGGACTCTCTCGTGTGACCGCCTCGTCGCGAAGTCTCGCACGCCGGGGGCTCCCGCCGGTCGCGGCCACTGGCGTCTCCCGAACCCAACGGCTTGCGGAGACAGTGCCCCGCTACTACCCTGGAAATTCACCATCACCGCCCAGAGCAGCGGACCGGCCATTCTTCGCCGGTCCGCTGCTCTACTTTTGCGTGCGGAACGAGCCGGGGCGCCAATCGCCGCGGCCAGGCCTCAGGAACGGTTCTCGGCGCCCCAGGTGGACTCCCGCACCCAGCGGTAGACGCCCGCAAAGTCCTGATTCACCTTCTCCGGAACGCTCCCGGGCTCCCCGAGCAGGCGGGCGCCCCAGACGATGTGGGCGGTGCGTTCCACCACGAGAGCGGCGTGCAGGGCATCGGCCGGGTCACGCCCCACCGTCACCAGGCCGTGGTTGGCCATCAGCACGGCGCTGCGCTCACCGAGCGCCGCCGCCACAGCCTCGCCGAGTTCGTCGCTACCGGTGAGGTGGTAGTCGCAGACCTCCACGTCACCGCCGATGTAGATCACGACCTCCTCGATGGCGGCGGGAATTGTCTGGCGAGCCACCGCGAACATGGACCCATACAGCGGGTGGCAGTGGACCACGCCCCCCACTTCGCCCCATTGCCGGTAGCAGGCCAGATGCAGCGCCTTCTCGCTGGAGGGATGGCCGTCGCCGGCGACGGTGCTGCCGCCGGCGTCCACGAACACGAGATCGCCGGCTTGCATCGCCTCGTAGCCCACTGACGACGGGGTGAGGCAGAACGTGCCGTCGCCGACACGCCCGGAGACGTTCCCCGCGGTGCCCTCCACAAGCCCTTTGGCATACATGGCCCGCGCTGTGTCCAGCACGGCCTGCGCGACGTCGGGTCGCACCCGCCCGCCGGCGGTGTCTTCGGCGTTCACGTGAGGACCTCCGGGTTGGAAATGTGGGCCGGCTGCTCGCCGGCGAGCAGCCGCTGCAGGTCGGCGGCCACCATGGAGGCCTGCACCTGCTCGGTGTGGTAGCTGGCCCCACCAATGTGCGGCGTCAGCACGACGTCGTCGCGCCCGCACAGCGGGTGGCCCTCGGGCAGTTGCTCGCCGTCGAAGTGGTCCAGCCCGCAGCCACCCAGATGGCCGGACTCCAGCGCGGCCACGAGCGCATCGAGGTCGTGCAGGGCCGCCCGGGCGGTGTTGAGGTACAAGGCGCCGGCCCGCATGGCGGCGAATTGCGGGGCACCCATCATGTGTGCGGTCTCGGCTCCTGGAGGGGCATGCATCGAGACGATGTCGGCGGTGGCCAGCAGCGCCTCGAGGCTGTGTCGCGCCTCGACGACGTAGGGGTCGTGCGCGATCACTTCCAGGCCCAGCCCCTCCATCCGCCCGCGCACCGCCCGGCCGACCGCACCGAGGCCCACGATCCCGAAGGTCTGCCCGGCCAGGAGTTCACTGCGGTAGCGCTGGTACGGCAGCGTCTCGGTAAAGACCTGCCCGGTGCGCACGTCGCGGTCGGCGGGAATGATCCGCCGGTTCACGGCGAACAGCAGTCCGACGGTCAGTTCGGCCACGGCGTCGGCATTGCGCCCGGGCGTGTGCAGGACGGGAATCCCCGCAGCCGTCGCCGCGGCGACGTCCACGTTGGACGGCTCGCCGCGGGTGGCCACGATGGCCCGCAGCGGCAGATCCATCACCTCCCCGGAGCAGAAGTCGGCCTCGCAGATCAGCAGGTCGGCCCCCACCTCGCCAAGCCGCTTGGCCAGCCGGGGCGGGTCGTACAGGCGGATCGGGACGTACTCCAGCCACGGCTCGTAGACCACGTCGAACATCTGCTGCAGCGCCTCGAATCCCTGCCCGCGCAGCGGAGCAGTCACGAGCGCCCGCAGCCGGGCGCCGGTCGGTTCAGCCATCTTCGGAGTCGGCCCCGATGGGGTGGCGGTAGAGGCGGCGGGCGAGCCGGTCGGCCCCGGGGTCGAAGCCGGGGAACTGCATGGGGAAGCTGCCGGTGGTCTCCACGACCAGGTCCCGCACCAGTTCCTCCACCTCGAACCAGTTGGTGGCCCGGGGCTCGGGAAGGTGGCGGTTGTAGGGCTGGTCGAACACGATGACGGTGTGGCCCGCGGCGCGCAGATTCTCGATCTGATGGGGAGCGTCGTCCACGAAGGCGTCGGCATTCACCGACGACTTGGCGGCGATGAAGCAGAGGTCCCGGTAGGGGATCCTGGCCGAGTCGAGCCACTCTGCGGTGTCGCCCGCGGTGACGGCATGGCCCCAGTTCACATACAGCCGGTGGGTCACGATGCGGATCCAGACCCCGGCGTCGGAGAGCCGCCACAGCGCCTCCGCCGCTCCCGGGATCAGGTCCATGTGCCGCAGCATGTGGCGTTCCAGCACGGCGTGACGGTGCAGGTCGTCGAACTCCTCGGGGGTCTCGATCCCCCACTCGTTGCATCCCCAGGAGACGTCCCGCGTCAGCGACTCTTCGGGCACACCCATCCTCTCGGCGGCGATGCGCCGGAACGTACCGATGTAGTCGCCGCACACGCCGTCGAGGTCGACGCCCAGCACGAACGTGCTGCTGCCGGTCACCTTCGCCTCGCCGTCATCTGCCGGGCCGGCATCGCCGATCGCCTCGTCGCCGTCAAGTGATCTAGCGGCCCTTGGGGTGCCACACCGTCTTGTACTCGCAGAATGCGGAGATGGCGTACGGGCTCTGCGCCGAGGGCCGCAGCCAGTGGCGCTCGCCGGGCGCGGCATGCACCACCCGGGTCACGGTGTCCGCGGCCAGCCGCTCGGCCTCGGCCGCCAGGTCCCCGCCGTCGCCCTCCGGTGCCGAACAGCCGGTCAGGTCGACGCAGTCCAGGTCGCCGTGAGCAGCCAGCGCCCGCACGAGCGGCGCCCGATGCCCGGTGAGGATGTTCACCACACCGGCAGGCACGTCGCTGGTGGCCAGGATCTCCGCCAGGGTGACCGCCACCAGCGGGTAGCGCTCGCCGGCCAGCACCACCGCGGCGTTCCCCGGCACCAGGGCCGGCGCCAGGCGCGACACGATTCCCGCCAGCGGCACCTCGTCGGGTGCCGCAACCCCCACGACCCCCATGGGCTCGGGAACGGTGAAGTTGAAGTAGGGCCCCGACACGGGGTTCGCTCCGCCCAACACCTGGGGGTACTTGTCGCACCAGCCGGCGTACCAGACCCAACGCTCGATGGCCACGTCCACTTCGGCGGCGGGATCGGTCGCCGCTTCGACCCCTTCGGCGGCACGGGTCAACTCGGCGATCAGCTCGGTGCGGCGGCTGTCCATGACCTCCGCCACCCGGTACAGGATCTGACCCCGGTTGTAGGCCGTGCGCGCCGCCCAGGAACTCTGCGCGCCTCGCGCTGCCCGTACGGCGTCGCGCAGGTCCTTGCGCGACCCGGCCACGGCGTGGGCCAGCAGGTCGCCGCCCGCCGAGCGCGCCGGGTAGGTGCGGCCGGACTCCGAGCGCACGAACGCCCCGCCCACATACATCTTGTAGGTCTTGGGAACCCCGAGTCCCCCGCCGGCTGCGCTCACCGCTCGATCCCTTGCAATTCCAGGTATCCCAGCAACCCCTGACGGCCGCCCTCGCGCCCGAATCCGCTCTCCCGGTAGCCGCCGAATGGGCTGGCCGGGTCGAAGCGGTTGAACGTGTTGGCCCACACCACCCCGGCCTGCATCCGCTCGGCCATCCACAGGATGCGAGAGCCCTTCTCGGTCCAGATGCCCGCCGACAGGCCGTAGGGGGTGTTGTTGGCCTTCTCCACGGCCTCGTCGGAGGTGCGGAACGTCAGCACCGACAGCACCGGGCCGAAGATCTCCTCGCGGGCGATCCGGTGGGAGGGCGACACGTCGCAGAACAGCGTCGGCGGGAAGAACCAACCCCGCTCCGGCAGCGCGCAGGACGGCTGGTACAACTCGGCCCCCTGCTCGACCCCCGAGGACACGAGTTCGCTGATCCGCTGCAGCTGCGCGGCCGAGTTGATGGCCCCGATGTCGGTGTTCTTGTCGAGCGGGTCGCCGACCAGCAGCGTGTCCATGCGGCGGCGCAGCTTGGTGATCACGACGTCGGCCACGCTCTCCTGCACCAGCAGGCGCGAGCCGGCGCAGCAGACCTGGCCCTGGTTGAAGTAGATGCCGTTGACGATTCCCTCGGTGACCTGATCCAGCGCGGCGTCCTCGAAGATGATGTTCGCCGCCTTGCCGCCCAGTTCGAGGGTGAGGCGCCGGCCGCTGCCGGCGAGGGTGCGCTGGATCTCCTTGCCGACGGCGGTGGATCCGGTGAACGCCACCTTGTCGATTCCGGGGTGGGCCACGGTGGCGGCCCCTGTGGCGCCGTCGCCGGTGACGATGTTGACCACCCCGGGGGGCAGGTCGGCGTCCCGCAGCACCTCGGTCAGCAGCAGCGCCGTGAGCGGCGTGGTCTCGGCCGGTTTCAGCACGACGGTGTTGCCGGCGGCCAGCGCCGGGGCCAGCTTCCAGGCGGCCATCAGCAGCGGGAAGTTCCAGGGGATGACCTGGCCCACGACGCCCAACGGCCCGGCGGAGGCGCCGGCGAAGGCGTAGTCCAGCTTGTCGGCCCAGCCGGCGTGGTGGAAGAAGTGCGCCGCCGCCAGAGGGATGTCCACGTCGCGGGACTCCTTGATGGGCTTGCCGCCGTCGAGGGTCTCCAGCACGGCGAACTCCCGGGACCGCTCCGCCAACAGCCGGGCGATGCGGTACAGGTAGCGCGCACGAACGCTGCCCGGCATGTCCCGCCAGTGCGACTCGTAGGCCTCGCGGGCGGCCAGCACGGCCCGGTCCACGTCGGTGGGTCCACCGACGGAGAAGCTTGCGAGCGTCTCGCCGGTGGCCGGGTTCACCGTCGGTGCCATCCGGTCGCTCTGCGCCGGCACCATCTCGCCGCCGATGAACAGGCCGTACTCGTCGGCGATCCGCACCAAGTCCGTGCTCTCCGGCGCCGGGGCGTAGGACTCCGGGCCGAAGTCGGGCAGGTCGGCCGCCGCCCCGGCCACCCCGGCGCTGGGGGGGATCGAGGCGGGGAGGTGTTCGGCGGTCTCGCTCACCGCCTCACACCACCGTCTTGTCCGGGCGCGGGTAGCGACCCGTGCCAAGCCGGTCCAGTTGCAACAGCACGTCGTTGAGCAGGCTGGAGGCGCCGATGCGGAACAGGTCTGGGTCCAGCCACTGCTGCCCCAACGTCTCGGCGATGACCACCAGGTACTGCCAGGACTGCTTGGCCGTACGGATGCCACCCGCCACCTTCAAGCCGACGGCGCGGCCCTCGGCGTCGGCGAAATCCCTGATGGCCTCGGCCATGCACAGGGCGACCGGCAGGGTCGCCGAGGTTCCGATCTTCCCGGTGGAGGTCTTGATGAAGTCCGCCCCGGCGGCCATCGCCAGCATCGAGGCCTTCCGCACGGCGTCGTAGGAGCCCAACTCGCCGGTCTCCAGGATGACCTTCAGGTGGGCGTGGCCCGCCGCCTCCTTCGAGGCCGACACCTCGTCGAAGGCCTGCCGGTAGCGCCCCGCCAGGAACGCGGACCGGTTCAGCACGATGTCGATCTCGTCGGCGCCGGCGGCGACCGCATCGGCGATCTCGCTCAGGCGCACACCGATCGGGCCGAGTCCAGCGGGGAATGACCCCGCCACGCTGGCAACGCGCACCGGTGTGCCGGCCAGTGCTCCGGAGGCCACCGCCACCAGCTCCGGATACACGCAAACCGCCGCCACCGGCGGGACGGCGGGGTCGGTCGGCTCGGGCCGTAGCGCCTTGGCGCAGAGCGACTGCACCCTGCCGGGCGTGTCGGCACCTTCGAGGGTGGTGAGGTCCATGCAGCGAACCGCCAGCGTCAAGGCGGCACGCTTGGCCGTGGTCTTGATCGACCGCTTCGCGAGGGAACCGGCGCGTTCGGCCAGCCCGACGGCGTCGGTGGGCGTGATCGGCAGCCCCACGAGAGGTTCGGGCAGTGTCACGGGACTCGAGGCGCTCTCGGACACTTCGGCGGTGGCCGTCCGCGTCGCCACGGTGTTCACGTGCCTGACCCTAGAGCGCACCGGCGCCCTTCGGACATTCCAGATGGCCGACACCGGGGACCGCCTCGCCTCCTGTTTCGCAATCGGGCATGCTGAGGGTCGTGAACGTCACCATTGTCGACCATCCCCTCGTCGCCGAGAGGCTCACCCGCCTGCGCCGCCAGGACACCAAGCGGGCCGGCTTCAGGCGGAACCTGTCGGAGTTGTCCACGTACCTCGTCTACGAGGCCCTGCGGTCCCAACCCACCACACCGGTGCACATCGACACACCGCTGGCGCCGTTCGCCGGCGTGCAGATAACCGATCCGCCGCTCGTGGTACCGGTGCTACGGGCCGGGCTGGGGATGCTGGACGCCACGCTGCAGTTGCTGCCGAACGCCCGGGTGGGCTTCGTGGGCGCCAAGCGCAACGAGGAGACCCTGCTGCCCGACGCCTACGTCAACACTGTTCCCGAGGACCTCGACGGCCACCCGGTACTGGTGCTCGACCCCATGCTGGCCACAGGGGGCTCGCTCGTCCACACCTGCAACCTGCTGGTGGACTCCAACGCCGGAGCGATCACCGTGGCGTGCGTGCTCGCCGCGCCCGAAGGCATCGAGGCGTTCGGGGCCAAGGGATTCGACGCCGAGGTCTTCACCGCGGCGGTGGACAGCCACCTAAACGAGGTGGCCTTCATCGTCCCCGGCCTCGGCGACGCCGGCGACCGCCAGTTCGGCCTGGCGTAGTCTCAAGGCTGGCTTGTCGGACGTCACTCGTCACAGAAGATCCTGCGGACCGGTTACGGGTCCGCACGAGTTCAGTACCACTCCAAGATCTGACCGCACTCACAAAGCGGTCTCCCCATCGCTCTAGAGGCTCACTCGCATCCGCTGCAGGGATCCACCGCTTGACGGCAGCTGCTGCCCGACTGTACGGGCACCAGATCTGAACTGGGGCTAAGTCGACCCGACGTCACCCGGCTGGAGACGACCGCGCGCTGGGACCTCTGAGGCCAACAACCATTGGACGCAAACTGTCGATCCACTCGACGTTACAACAGATGTTTGGAAACTGGGCCTTCACCATCTAAGATTGCCGATGGTCGAGTGATAGACTTGACGAGTGAAGCGAGATTGTTGCCCCAGCACCAGCCCATCTCCATTCAATGATGATCAACATAAAGGAAATTTCCTATGACATCTCCACGGTGTCGAACTCTTGGCACGACCGCTCAAATCCGCACGGGCTCTGAAGGGAGCGGCCAAACCTTGGGTCACAAGCCTCGTACGAGTTACCAGTTGTCAAGTTGCAATTGAGACCTGATAGGAGAACCAGCGAATGTCCGACAGGAGCGACGACTTAGGCCACCTAGTCGCAGCCGCTGAGAGTGCGACCTCGGTGCTCACTGACCCCGAGTTCCGACGAATTGCGTTTGAGAAGGTGCTCGATCACCTCCTTGCCAGCAACGCTCCAACGGTCGTGACGAGATCTGAGCACACGGACCCTGCGGACGTGACGCCAGGAACTGTTCACCAAGACGCCGACGGCGCTCTTGCCAGTGATCAGCAACGAGCAGACGCTCTCGCCCACTATTTTCAGATCTCGCCCGAGGATGTACGTCACATCTTTGGGGTCGAGAGGGCTGAGCCCGAGCTGATCCTTTCTCCAAGCCGCTTGGCAGAATCTAGTGCCGTCGCAACACGGGAAATCGCCCTGCTCATTACTGGCGCAAGAACCGCTCTCGGCAAGGAGACGACAACTGCTCATATCCGTAAGGTGGCGGACTACTTCGGGAAACTCGATGGCGGCAACTTCATGTCGACCGTGGCCAAAATGTCTGAGATCTCGGTCCTCGGGAAACCCAAGTCGCCAAACCGCGTCGTTCGCATGCGGGCGACCGGCGCGGAAGCCGCGCAGGAACTCTCACAGCGCATCACCAGTGAGTGAGCTAGCGATTGACCCGAACCCGAGTGCCGGGCAGCACCGGCCCGGCCAATCTGAGGAGTCAGCTTCGATTGTCTCACTCCTCGGCTGGTTTCACCCGGAAGTTGGTATCGCCGACGGCCTCTTCTCTGACTGCTACTACGACGAGGCTGTTCGGAAAGCTTCGCAGCGCTTCATCAACCGCGTACGCGAACTAGCAGATCGACCCGATCTCGATGGGGTGGGGCTGCTGAACAAGTCCTTCTCCGACGACGCTCCTCTATTGGCCTTCAGTGACCGGAGTACTCTGATTGAACGCGACGAGCACAACGGATACCGATCACTCGCCGTCGGCCTTGCCCAAGCCGTCCGCAATGTCCTCTCACATGATGACCATTACGGACTGACAGCCGTTGAGGCGCTGGAATGGCTTGCCTTCATAAGTGCCATGCACCGCCGTCTCGACAGGACAGAGCAGATTCCTCAACAGCAAGGTGGTACTGACTAGTCAGTCACGGCCCGTTTGCCGAACCAGTCGAATTGGGATCGGGCCTGGGCAGCAGTTCGGGGTGCCACTGCACGGCCACGAGCGGAGCGTCGCGGCACTCAAGGCCCTCGATGGTGCCGTCGGGCGCCGCGCCGGTGACCGCCAAGCCTTCGCCGAGGCGATCCACGGTCTGTCGGTGCACCGAGTGCACCGACACGAACTGGCCGTCGACCTCCGCCGATGCAGATCCCGCGACAACGGTCAACTCGTTCTGGAGTCGCTCAGGCGGCTTCACCCGCATGTCCCAGACTCTTGACGGCCACCTCGCCGTCTGTGTTCGTCATCCCGTTGCCCGCATGGGCTCGGCTGGCTGTACCTGGCGCGCAATGTCGCTCCCGGATTGAATCTCCGCGACACGCAGCTCGAACGTCTTCTGCAGGTTCAGCCAGAGTTGTGGTGTTGTGCCGAAGTAGCGCGCCAGGCGGAGGGCCGTGTCCGCCGTGACACCGCGCTGGCCGTTCAGAATCGCCGTCACCCGGTTGGGAGGCACACCCAGGGCTGCTGCAAGAGCACTGGCCGAGAGGCCTCGCTCATCGAGCTCCTCACCCAGAATCTCCCCGGGGTGCACCGGCTGCATGCCACTACCGCTGTTCATTGCCGACTCCCCATCCGCTCATCGGTGATAGTCCACGATCTCCACGTCGTACGGCCCATCGCTTCCCCAGCGGAAGCAGATGCGCCACTGGCGATTGATTCTGATGCTGTAGCTGCCCGCCCGATCGCCCGATAGCGACTCCAGCCTGTTGCTCCGCAGTTCGGTCAGATCGCGAAGCGAGTCCGCGCTGTCCAAGAGTGTCAATCGCCGTGAGGCCTGCGCGGCAATCACGCTGAAACGCGGCTCGGGCTGACCCCGGTAGAAGCGCTCTGTCCTCCGATCCTTGAATCCGCGGATCATATACCTTACTCCTTACGTAATAGGTAACACCACCGGTTCAGGGATTGCAGCACGCCGAACACCGCTACGCGGGTGACCGCAGCGAGCGACCCATAGGACGACCAATATAAGATAGTTTCATTAACTCACAATATTGTTCAGCCAGAGTTCCTCGGTTCACCAGAGGCTGGCGCGACGGGGAGCCGGCTTCAAGGAGGCGTGGCTAGCCTCCGGCGGTGCGGGTGATGAACCAGTCGAAGATGGGGTCGGGCTCGGGCAGCAGTTCGGGGTGCCACTGCACGGCCACGATCGGAGCGTCGCGGCACTCGAGGCCCTCGATGGTGCCGTCGGGCGCCTCGGCGGTGGCCGCCAAGCCTTCGCCGAGGCGATCCACGGTCTGGTGGTGCAGCGAGTTGACCATGACCGAGGTTCCGTAGAGGCCTGCCAGAGCCGAACCCGGCGTGAACGTCACCTCGTGCTGCAGCTTGTCGGGCGGCTCCTCGAACTGGCCGTGCTCGGGAACGTGCTGGTGCAGGGTGCCGCCACGCCACACGTTCACGACCTGCAAACCGCGACAGATGGCGAGGACCGGCACTTCGGCCGCAGCGGCGGCGTCGAGCAATTCGAACTCCTGGGTGTCGCGGGCGGGTTCGGGCTCGAGGGCGTCGGCTGAGGCCTCAGCACCGTACAGAGCGGGATCCACATCGGTGCCGCCCGGCAGGACGATCCCGTCGAGCCGCTGAACGATCTGCGCGGCATCGGTCTCCTGGGAGAGCAGCACCGGCAGCCCGCCCGCCTCTGCGACCCGCCGGGCGTAGTTCCGGAAGTAGAGCTCCAGGTCCAGATTGGCCAGGACCGGCAGCATCCCCGACACCTCGCCGGCACTCTTCCGGCGCCCCGGCAGCCCAATGAGCGGCGGGCGCCTGTGGGCAGGCCCTTGCGCCGACTCGTCGGCGGTCACGCCCCGCATCCGGTCATCGCCAGAGAGCGCATGCGCGCCCATCCTGTGCCTTCCCGCAGGCGTTTCGCATGGTCACGAACGACATCGAGGCCAGTGTATGGAGGCGGGCGAGCGTCGGACCGGAACGGTGACCGCTTCCCGCGGGCACCCGGCGGATCGCCGAATCGCGGCCGGAACGCCAGCCAGGGCCGCGGCACACGCCCGGCGCGTAGTGTCGCGATCGATGCGTGATCTCGCCGGCCGGACGAACACCACACCATGAGCGACGTGGACTTCATCGGCGCCCACCTCGTGGCGACGCCCGAGCAGTTGCTGCGCCTCCAACGCGTGGCCTCGGGGGTCGAACCCGCCGACCTGGCAGTGCGCGGCGGGACGGTCCTAGCACTTCACGGGCGCGAGATGCTGCGCCGCGACGTGCTGATCTGCGGCCCGCACATCGCCGCTGTCACGCCGCCGGGGCGCCTTGCCGCAGCCACCGAGATCGACGCCGAGGGCTACTGGGTGTCGCCGGGCTTCATCGACACCCACCTGCACATTGAGTACACGCTGCTCACACCTGGAGAGTTGGCCCGCCTGGTGGTGCCGAGGGGAACCACCACGGTGCTGGCCGACCCCAACTGCCTGGCGAACGTCCTGGGGCCCGCGGGCATGGACATAGCCGGACGCACCGGCACCCCGCTCCGGATCTTCCGGCAGGTGTCCCACAAGGTGCCCCGCTCTCCCGAACTCGAATTGGGCGGCGGCGAAGTGCCCGAGACCGAGATCCTGGGGCGCCTCAGCGACCCGCTCGCCGTGACCCTCGGCGAGAGCAACCCCTTCGACCTGGAGGACTCGGCGGCCCGCAAGTCGCACCGGGCGCTCGCCGCCGGGCGACGCATCACCGGTCACACGGCCCGCATCTCCGAGGGACCGCTGTGGACCTACGCCGCGGCAGGCATCTTCGACGACCACAACGCCTTCGAGCCAGGCGAGGTGATCGAACGGCTGCGCCTGGGCGTCGGCATCACCGTCATGTCGGGCTCCATGAACGACAACGTCCGGCCGCTGTTCGCCGACCCGGCCCGCCTCGCCGGCGGGTTCGACCAGTTCACGTTCTGCGCGGATGACCGCCATGTAGGCGACCTGGCCGGCGAGGGCCACATCGATCACCACGTGCGCACCGCCATCGACTGCGGCGTCGAGCCCATCGAGGCCTACCGCATGGCGACGTTCAACGCCGCCCGCTCCTACCGGCTCGACCACCTGGTCGGCTCGGTCACGCCCACCCGCCTGGCGGACCTCATGCTGCTCGAGGACCTGGAAGACGTGCGCCCGCGCCTGGTGCTCGTGGGCGGTGAGGTCGCCGGCCGGGACGGCGCCGCCACCTTCGGCAACGAGGACCGGTTGCCGGACTCCTGCCGCGGCACCGTCCGCCTGCACCCCGACATCGGCCCGGACAGCTTCCGCGTCGAAGCGGACTCTGCGCCGGATGAAGTGGCGGTCGTTCGGGCCATGGAGATGTACGACGGCTACTTCAAGCAGGCCTTCGAGGCCGAGTTGGCCATCGACGACGGGTCTGTGGCGCCCGACACGGACGCCGACATCGCCAAGATCGCCGTGGTGGACCGCCACCACGCCAGCCACACCCTGGCCATGGGGTTCGTGCGCGGTTTCGGGCTGCGCGCCGGCGCCATCGGCATCACCACCAACTGCGAGAACCAGAACCTCGTGGTGCTCGGCACCTCCGACGGCGACCTGGCACACGCCGCCCGCACCCTCGAGGCCATCGACGGCGGCTACGTGGTGGTAGCCGGCGGTGAGGTGCTGGCCTCCCTGGCACTGCCGTTCGGCGGCTGCATGAGCGACCGCCCCTGGGAGGAGGTCCACGAGAGCCTCGACGAGGTGACGGCTGCGGCCCGGTCGCTCGGCTGCACCATCGACTCGCCGTTCATGATCCTGTCGTTCGTGGGCCTCGCGGGGGTGCCCGACTACGGCCTCACCGAGAAGGGCCTCATCGACGCATTCACCCAGACGTTCCTACCCGTCCTGGTCTGCTGCCGCTGCCCCACTCACGTAGGAACCTGACCCGGCCCCCGCCCAACCGGACGGGGACCTGGTCGGTTCGGTTCGGGTGCCGCCCCTAGAAGGGGAAGGGAATCTGGATCTCTCCTGATTCCACTCCCGCAACGAAGTCGTCGAGGATCTGCTGCAGGTCCTCGAGGCTGGTGGCGGTCTCGACGGTGGCGTCGGTATTGATGGGCAGCGTCTCGATACCACCGTTCTGGATGCTGCCTGGGTAGAAGGCGTTGCCGAACGTGCCGTCCCGCACCGTGTCGAAGTACGTCTGGAACAGATCGCTCAGCCGGATCACCGTGGCGCCGAGGTAGACGTCCGGTGCTGTCTCGTACTGGGAGCCGAAGCCCACCAGGATCGGCACACCGGCGGCGGAGGCCGACTGGGCGGCGCCGATGCAGATGCCGTCGCCGGAGCAGTAGATGAGGTCGGCGCCCTGATCGATGAGCGAGGTGGCGACCTCGGCGGCCTTCTGCACGTTGACGAAATCGCCGGCGAAGCCCTCGAGGAACTGGATGTCGGGGTTGATCGACGCCACACCCTGCTGGAACGACGCGTGCATGACCCTCACGAAGTCGAACTCCGGCCCGCCGACGATGCCGATGGTGTCACCGATGATGGCGTGCGCAGCCAGGATCCCGTTCGGATAGGCCATGTCCTGCACGTTGTAGAGCCAGTCCACGACGTTGTCCTGCGGGTCCGCGCCCTCCACGAGCACGCCGCCGGTCATGGCGAAGTCGACATCGGGGAACTCCGAGTAGAGCTCCATGATCGGGTCCACGTACTCGATGCCGTGACCGATGATCAGGTCGAAGCCCCGGCTGGCGAAGCCTCGGAGCGCCGGCAGCGAGTCAGTGGGCTCGATGATCTCCTCCAGCATCTGGTACTCGGCGATGTTCCCGTCTGCTGCCACGGCGGCGATTAGGCCCTCGGCGGCTGCCTGACTGAAGGAGTTGTCGTTCTTGATGCCCGGCAGCAGCAGCGCCACGCGCAGACCCTCATCGCCGTCCGACGCGGGAGGCGGTGGCGGCTCGGGGGCCGGAGCGGAGGCGGCCTCCTCGGCTGCCTCCGCAGCCTGGCGAGCCTCGTCCGCCTCGGCCTGGGCTGCAGCGGCCTGTTCCCGCGCGGCCTCTGCGGCACCCTGGGCCTCGGCGAGCTGTTCCTCGGCTGCAGCCACGGCGGCCTGGTTGCCCTCAGCGGTGGCCTGGGCCAGATCGGCGGCCGCCTGGGCCGCCTCGGCAGCCTTGAGGGCCGCGTCTGCGGCGGCCGCGGCCGCCTCGGCTTCGGACACTGCGGTGCCGGCGGCGGCGCTTGCCCCCTGCGCCGCGCCCAGCGCGGCGGCAGACTCATCGGAGCTGTCATCGCTCGCGCAGGCAGCGGCAACCAGTGAGATGGCCAGCAGGGCCACCAGCAAACCGCCGGACCGCCGCCTGGTCCACCGGCTGGGCCGTGAACTCTCGTTAGTGGACTTGATCATTTTGTTACCCCTCGGTAATGGTGCGTACGAGTCGTCTCGGAACGTGCTGACGGGCACCGCTCGCACCTCGGTGTGCCGCGCTATCGGTCATCGACAGCTTCGGGCGCCTCGCCACGGCCACATCGGATGTGACCAACAGGGGAGACTACTATCGCCAACCGCCGGCTGTACGGGACGGATCTGCCCGACGGCCACCCGCCGCTGTCGCGGCCCGCTCGGCTGGGGTCCGCGCACCGGGTCGAACCCGCACGCCGGGCTCACCAGCCCACCACCGGGAGGTCTGATCGAGACATGCTGCCAGAAGGAATGCACAGGATCCGGGTCCTGTTCGCCGACCAGTTCGGCTTCGCCCGCGGCAAGTACGTGCCCGCCGCCGCGATCACCGGCGAGGTGGGGTTCTCCGTCACGATCTTCGGCGTCGGCTACGACCGCGACCTCATTGCGGCCCCCGGAGCCGAGGTGCTGGAGGGCATGGGCGACCTCTCGGCGCTCTACTCGATCGAGGCGGTGCGCCCCAGCTGGGACGAGGGCACCGGCGTGGTGATCGCCGACCTCGAGCGTCTGGGACAGCCCTTGGCGATCTCTTCCCGCCTGGCTGCTCAACGCGCCATCGACGCGCTCGCCGAGGTCACCGGCGGGACACCCAAGATCGGCGTGGAGTTGGAGGCCTACGTCCTGCAGCCGGACGGCTCGGGCGGATGGGAGCCCTGGGACACGCCGGGGGCGTACTGCTACGGCACCGGCACGGTCGTGGATCCCGTCGGGCTGTTCGACGACATCCTCACAGCCGCCGAGACCTGCGGGATCGGCATCGAGACGGCCGGCAGCGAGTACGACAACCCGCAGTTCGAGTTGGTGGTCGGCTACGGCGACGCGCTCGAAGCGCTGGATCGGGCCTTCCTGCTGAAGCAACTGTGCAGGGAAGTGGCGCTGCGCCACGGCCTGTTGCTCACGTTCCTGGGGCGCCCCTTCCAGGATCGCGGCGGCAACGGCACCCACTTCCACCTCAGCGTCACCGGCGACGACGGCGGGAACCTCTTCGACGATCCCGGCAGCGACGACGGCCTGTCGGCAATGGCGAGACACGCCATCGCCGGCGTGCTCGCCCACCACGAGGCCCTCACCGCCCTCTGCGCACCCACCGTGAACGCCTACAAGCGCCTCAAGCCAGGCGAGCTGGCCGGCTACTGGGCCAACTGGGGCTACGACCACCGCTCGGTTGCGGTACGAGTGCCCTCGGGGCGGGGTGCCGCCAGCCGCATCGAGCACCGGCTGCCCGACGGAGCGGCCAACGTCTACCTGTCGGCTGCGGCGATGATGGCCGCCGCCCGCCTGGGCATCGAAGCGGGCGAGCCCCCTCCGCCGGCGGAGACCGGGGACTCCCTGGAGACGGCCAACACCGAGCGTTGCTGCCCGGAGAACCTGTCGCTGGCCCTCGACGCCCTTGAGGACGACGAGGCGCTCTGCGATGCAGTCGGCAGGGAGATCGTCGACCACTTCGTCGTCATGAAGCGAGCCGAATGGGCCCGCTACGCCCGCGCCGTCACCGACTGGGAACTGCGCGAGTACCTCGCCTTCCACTAGCCCGTTGACTTCGGACCCGATCGGATCGTCAACCTAGACTCGCCGGCCACCGGGGTCGCGGTGTGCACCGGTCCTGATCGGGACCAGCGGCACCCAATCCGACCCGATCGACACGGAGGTCACCATGTACAGCCAGCGAGCCATCGACGTCGGCCTCGGGCGCCGGTCCGCCGACAAGGTCATCACCGGCGGAAAGCTCGTGAACGTCTTCACCGCCGAGGTGTACGAGGCGGGCGTGGCGATCGCCGGTGACCGCATCGCCGCCATCGGCGACGTGAGCGAGACCATCGGCGAGGGCACCGAGGTCATCGACGCCACGGGCATGCACATCGTGCCGGGGCTCATCGACCCGCACGTGCACACCGAGGTCACCAAGATGTCGATCACCCGGTTCGCCTCGGTGGTGGTGGCGCGCGGCACCACCTCGGTGTGCACCGCCTTCGACCAGATCGCCCCGGTGAAGGGCATCGACGGCATCCGCTACATGCTCGACGAGGCCGCCGACCTGCCGCTGCGCATCTTCAACCCGCCGCCGTCGAAGATCCCCTACACGATCCCCGAGGGCACCCTGGGAGCCAGCGTGGGCCCCGACGACCACCGGATCGCCATGCAGTGGGACGAGGCCAACGGCATCGCCGAGACGACCTTCGACTTCATCCGGGCCGGCGACACCGACGTCATCGAGTCCATCGGGCTCTGCGAGGCGCACAAGCTGCCCGTCCACGGCCACGCCCCGTTCGTGACCGGCCTGGCGCTCGGCGCCTACGCCAACTGCGGCGCCCGCGACGACCACGAGTGCTTCTCGGCCGAAGAGACCATCGACAAGCTACGCAACGGCCTCTACTGCCTGCTGCGCGAGGCCACGATGGCCTTCAATCTGGCCGACTGCATCAAGGCGGTCACCGAGGCCGGCCTGCCCACCCGCCGGGTGAGCCTCTGCTCCGACGACACCGACACGTCCACGCTGGTGCGCCTCGGGCACATGGACCACATCGTGCGCCGGGCCATCGCCGAGGGCGTCGACCCGGTGACGGCCATCCAGATGGTCACCATCAACGCCGCCGACGCCCTCCGGGTCGACGACCAGGTGGGGGCCGTGGCACCCGGCCGCTACGCCGACATCCTGCTGGTGGAGGACCTGGCGGCCTTCGCAGTCTCCGCGGTCTATTCCGGAGGCGAACTCGTGGCCTCCGGCGGCGAGTTGCAGGTGACCTTGACGCCGCCGGAGCGCCCGCCGGAACTGCTGCGCACCTTCTCGATGACGCCGGTGGAACCCGACGACCTGCTGTTCCGCACCGACATGGAAGACGGCCGCGTGGAGGCCATATCGATGTTCATCCCGCCGGAGATCCCGCTGCGGCTGCGCCGGGACGTGGAACTTGAGATCCGCGACGGCGTGGTGTTGGCCAACCCCGCCATCGATGTCAGCTACGTGTCGGTGCTGGAGCGCTACAACGACACGGGCTCGCGCTCCACCGCCTTCATGTCGGGCTTCAGCCTCACCGACGGCGCGCTGGCCACCTCGCTGTCACCCGACGACGAGAACGTGGTGTGCCTCGGCGCCAACACCGAGTCAATGGCCACCGCCATCAACCGGGTCATCGAGCTGAACGGCGGCCAGGTGGTGGCCCGCGGCAACGAGATCCTCGCCGAACTGCCGCTCCCCCTGGCGGGCATCATGAGCGACATCTCCCCCGCTGAGATGGTCGAGGCCGAGGACCGGCTGATCGCCGCCGCCGGAGAGTTGGGCTGCGGGCTGGCGAACCCGTTCATGTGGCTCATATTCCTGCCCATCACGGCGATCCCGCAGTACTCGCTGCTGGACCGCGGCTTCGTGGAGCAGGCCACGCTGTCGTTCTGCAGCCCGCTGGTGCGCAGGGTCTAGGCAGGAGGTCACGGGCCGGACCACGCCAGGGCACCCCATGGGCCGGTGGGTGTCGCTCGCCGAAGCGGTCGAAGTCCTCGAACCGACCTCCGCGGTGGTATTGCCGCCGGGCGCGGGCGGGGCGAGCGCCATCGAGCGCGAGATCGGGCGGCAGGCGGACCGGCTCCGCGGGCTGGACGTCTACAGCGGTCTCCTGCTGTCGGACTACCCGTTCCTACAAGACGGCATCCGCTACACCACCTGGCACGTCATGGGTCCGGTCCGCCAGGCCGTCGCCGACGGGTCGGTGCGCTTCCTGCCGATTCGCGGCTCGCAGATCACGCAACTGTTCCGCACGGGTCGCCTGCCCCTCGATGTGGCCGTCGTGCACGTCGCCCCACCCGACGGTGACGGGCTCTGCAGCCTCGGCACGTCGACCAGCTATCCCTTGACACTCGCCCGCCTGGCGCCGACCGTGATCGCCCAGGTGAACCCGCGGATGCCGCGCGTCGCCGGCGAGGCATCGCTGCACGTCAGCGAGATCGACTGGCTCACCGAGGTGGACGAACCACTCGGCAACCACGCCCGGTCGGCAATCACCCCCACCGCTGCGGCCATCGGAGACCACCTCGTGGAGCTGATCCCATCGGCGACGACGCTGCAGGTGGGAATCGGCGCCATCCCGGAGGCTCTGGCGCAGAACCTGTGCGCCTCCGACGTCGCCGACCTGCGCATCTACGGCATGGGCGTCGACGCCATCGCGGCGCTCGACGACGCCGGCAAGCTCCGGCGCACCCGTGGCGGGCAGCCATCGTCACTCTGCGCGGAGTTGATGGGCACGACGACGCTGTACGACTACGCCGACGGCAACCCCGCCCTCGAGATGCATCCCTTCGACACCATCTTGGACCCAGCGCACATCGCCGGCTTCGAGGGATTCGTGTCGGTCAACTCGGCGGTTCAAGTCGACCTGATGGGCCAGGCCAACGTGGAGCAACTGGGCGGCGCGCAACTGAGCGGCGTGGGCGGTGGCTACGACTTCGCCCAAGGTGCCTGGCTCTCCCCCGGCGGCAAGAGCATCATCGCCATGCCCTCCACGAACCGCCGGGGCGACGTCTCGAGAATCGTGGCTCAACTCGATGCGGCCACCCCCGTGGGCGTTCCCCGGCACTTCACGCACTACATCGTCACCGAGTACGGCATCGCCGATCTGGCGGGTCTGGGGCTGCACGAGCGGGCAGAGGCACTCATTGCGGTGGCCGCGCCGCAGTTCCGCGACGAGTTGGCGGCCTCCCTTGGCTGAACTAGCCGAACTCGTCTACGACGACCTCGCCCTCGGCCGTCGTGGTTGAGCGGCGCCGAACTGCTGGACGTGCGTCTCGTGGCTCCGGGGCGACCGGGGCACCACTACGACGTGACCGGCACGGCCGTGCCATGATCGAACTGGAGATCGCCGGCCCGGAGGGGACGTGCGTCCGCGGCGGGGCCACCGCCCCGGTCGCGCCGCTCCCCGGGTTGCAAGGCCCGAAGGGGGATCCGCCGTGAGTCGACCGGTCGTGATGGGGATCAACCTCGACGAAGTGGAATGGGAGCCGGCCGAGACGATGTGGGACGACACGGGCGAGGCCGTTCCGACCGGTCTGCTGGTGAAGATCCTCAGCGTCGACGCCGAGACCGGCGCCAGCACCGTGCTCGTCAAGGCCCCGCCGGGCTGGACCACCGACGCCCCGGAAGTGCACAGCGTGCTGCAGGAGGGCTTCATCCTCGAAGGCACCTACCACAACGGTGATGTGGAGTTGCGGGCTCCGGCGTACTTCTGCCTGCCGCCCGGCACCGTGCACGGTCCGGCGCGCTCGGAGGGCCACGTGGTCCTCAGCATGCTCGCGGGGCCTCTCGACATCACCCATGTGCATCAGGACGGGTGACTGAGCCCGGCTCGGCAGCGGGGGGGAACTCAGAGTTATAGTTTCGGCTCGGCGTCGGGCGGCGGGCGAATTCTCGACTCTGGGGGAGAGGTCCGCCGGGCGCTTCAGCGGTCAGGAGGTCGATCATGATCCGCACAAGGCTCTTCCGTCTATCACTTCTCGTCGGGGTTCTGGCCCTCGTCGCCACGGCGTGCGTCGAGAGCGGCGCCGATGAAGCCGCTGCCGCGTCCGCCACCGCCGGCGAGGCGGCGGCCGAGGCGCAGGCGGCCCGCTCGGAGGCCTCCGCTGCCAATTCCGCCGCATCCGCCGCCGACGCGGCAGCCGCCGCAGCTGATGCCAAGGCCGCGGCCGCAGCCGCGCGAGCCGAGGAGGCAATCGCGGCCGCCGAGTTGGCCCGAGCCACAGCCGAAGGCAACGAAGAGGCCGTGGCGGCCGCAGAAGCGGCACTGGCCGAGGCGCAGGAGGCCGCCGCCTCCGCGCAGGCCGAAGCGGCCAGCGCGCAGGCCGATGCGGCAGCCGCGCAGGCCGAAGCGGCAGCTGCTCAAGCCGAGGCGGAGCAAGCCCGCAGCGCGGCCGAACAAGCCGCCGCCGAAGCCGAGTCCGCCGCAGCTGCACCGCCACCTGCGGCAGCCGAACCACCTGCGGCTCCCGAGCCGCCGGCGGAGAAGAACCTAACGATGGCGCTTTCGGGACTGGTGACGAACGTGGATCCGGCGGTCCTCCAGGGACGGCCCAGTCTCGTGACGGCACAAGGTGTCGTGAGCACGCTGGTGCGCTACACGCACGAGCCTTCACCCGGGCTCACCCTGCACAGCACCCAGGACGTGATGGTCGAACTGGCGGAGTCGTACGTGATGAACGATGACGGAAGCGTCACCTTCACGCTGCGCGAGGCGATGAGCCCGTACGGCAACACCGTGACGTCCGCCGACGTGGCGTGGTCGTTCGACCGCATGATCGCCCTCGACGGCATCGCGCGCTTCTTGATGTTCTTGTCGAGCATCGACAGCGGAGGGCCCATCACCGTGATCGACGATCGGACCTTCACGCTCAACGTCACGGGCCGCAACATCCTCACGGTGCCCGTGCTGACCTACTACGCGTTCGGCATCCTCGACAGCGTCGAGGCGCAGGCCAACGCCACCGACGACGACCCGTGGGCCGCTGAATGGCTGGCATCGAACTCGTCCACGTTCGGGCCGTACCAGGTCGAGAGTTTCGCTCCCGGCGAGGAAGTGCGCCTCGTGAAGAACCCCAACTACTGGGGCGTCGACCGCGTCGACATCGACCGGATCATCATGCGATCCATCCCCGACGCCGGTAACCGGCTGTTGCTGATCGGCAGCGGCGATGCCGACTTCGTGGCCGATCTCACCTTCGACCTCTTCGCCAGCGTCGCCAGTGGCGGCGAGTACGCGCTGGCGTACGAAGATGCGCGGGACACGAACCTCGACGAACTCTCCCTGAACAACCGCTTCCCGCCCTTCGACGACCCGCTGGTCCGCGAGGCGGTGTCGCTGGCCATCGACCGCGAAGCCCTCATCGCCGGCGCCTACGGCGGCTTCGGCGTAGCCGGGCGTTTCCCCATGTCGACGGCCATTCCGCAGCCCCTGCCGCTGCCGGAGACAGCCGGGGCACGCTACGACCCGGATCTGGCCAGGGATCTCCTGGCCCAGGCCGGCTACCCGGACGGGTTCTCCTTCACCCTGACCATCAACCCGACGCGGCCCGGTCCCCACGCCGAAGCCGTCGCCGTCATCCTCGCGTCGCAACTGCGCGAGGTGGGCCTCGACGCCACGATCGAGACCATCGCCTCGCCGGCCGACTTCAACTCGGCAGTCAGCGGCGGCGAGATGGAGGCGTGGCTGTACTCGGTGCGCCCGATTCTCAGCGAGCCCGCGTACACGATCCCGCTGCTGTTCACATCCAACGGCTTCGCAGCCGACGGGCTGGGATACGAGGGCTACGCCAACGACCGGGTCGACGAACTCTCCGATGCGATCCTGGCGGAGGATCCCGGACCGGACCGGGACGTGTTCATCGACGAGGCCCGGATCATCCTGGCGACGGAGTTCCCGTTCGTGCCGCTGGTTGAGACCATCATCCCGTGGGTCTTCCGCGAGGACCTGCAAGGCGCCCGGCCCAACCCGACCGGCTTCCTGTATCCGCAAGATCTGGCCATCCCCTAGGAGGTTCCACCATGACCCGATCTCGACTCCTGCGTGCGTCGCTGCTGATCGGCGCGCTGGTACTCGTCGCTTCGGCCTGTGCCACCGAGGATGACGACTCTGCGATTGCCGACGCCGCAGCAGGCGCCCAGGCGCAGGCCGAGGCGGCTGGTGCCGACGCCGCCGCGGCGAGTGTCGACGCGAGCGCTGCGAGAGCCGAGGCCGCGGCCGCCGGCGCTGAAGCGACCGCGGCGAACGCTGCAGCCGAGGCTGCCGATGCCGCCGCCGAGGCTGCCACAGCCATGGCGACCGAGGCGATAGCGGCCGCGAATCTGGCGCAGGCCACGGCCGAGGGAAACCAGGAAGCCGTCGCCGCTGCCGAGTCGGCACTCGCCGCCGCTCAGGATGCCGCGGCAGCAGCCCAAGCAGAAGCCGCCGCTGCCCAGGAAGAGGCAGCCGCAGCCCAGGAAGAAGCAGCCGCAGCCCAGGCCGAGGCAGCCGCAGCCCAGGAAGAGGCCGAACAGGCCCGTGCCGCTGCCGAAGAGGCGGCCGCGGAGGCTGAAGCCGCTGCAGCGGCACCACCGCCCGCACCGGCCGACGAGCCCGAGGTGTTCGTCATGGCGGTCGCCGCTGTGCCGTCCAACGCCGACCCGGCCATCACCGAGGGCAAGCCGAGCACCGAACTCAACCCGATGTTCGCCGGCACCCTCGTGCAGTACGTGAAGCCGGCTGCAGGCGCCACGACCTGGCCGGGCCCGGCCGACGTCGAGCCCTACGTGGCGGAATCGGTCACCCCGATCTCCGACGGCTACCGCTTCGTCCTCCGCGACGACGCGGTCAGCGCCTACGGCAACACCATCACGTCCGAGGACGTGCGCTGGAGTTTCGACCGAATCATCGCCAACGACGGCGTCGGACGCTTCCTGTTGAGTTGGGGCGGCGGCATCAATGTCGAGGCGCCGATCAGGGTCATCGACGATCGCACGTTCGACCTCGTGGTGCTCGACACCAACAACCCGTACTCCCTGGCGGTCCTGACCTACGGCCAGATGGGACCGCTGGACAGCGTCGAGGTGCTCTCGCACGCCACCGACGACGACCCGTGGGGCGCCGGATGGCTGGCCACCAACTCGGCGAGCTTCGGCTCCTACACGCTCGAGTCGATCACGCCCGGCGAGGAGCTGCGCATCGTGCCGAACCCGAACTGGTGGGGCGCTGCACCCGACATCGACCTGATCGTGGTCCGGGCCATCCCCGACGCGGCGGGGCGGCTGCAGCTCCTGCAGGCCGGCGAGGTGGACTTCGCCGACAAGCTGACGCTGGCGCAGTTCGCCAGCCTCAGCGGCGACCTGCAGGCCATCGCGGCGAAGGGCAACACAACGGTTCCGTTGGTGCTGAACTCCAGCTTCGAGCCGTTCGCCGACGTGCGCGTGCGCCAGGCCATCTCCTCGGCGATAGACCGGGACGCCCTGGTGCAGGGGCCGATGCAGGGGTCGGCCAAGGCAGCGCTCTACCAGGTGTTGAGCGAGGTTCCCCAGCCGGCCCCACCGGGCGATCCGGCAATCCATGACCCGGATAGGGCGCGGGCACTGCTCGCCGAGGCCGGCTACGGCGACGGTCTGGCGTTCACGATGACGATCAACCCGGTGCGTCCCGGGCCGTTCTCGGAGGACATCGCTGTTCTCATGAAGGCCCAGCTCGCCGAGGTGGGAATCGACATGAGCATCGAGGTCATGGCGTCCTCCGCCGACTTCCAGACGAAGCTGCAGGAGGGTCAGCTCCAGGCCTGGCTCTCGTCGCAGACCCCGGGCATCAGCGATCCGCAGTTCGCCTGGCTGCTGGTGCACCACACGACCAAGGCGTTCGAGAACGCCCATGGCTACAGCAACGCCCGGATCGACGAGCTCATCGACCTCATGGCGTTCACCCAGCACGGACCCGAGCGCGAGGCC
Organism: Acidimicrobiales bacterium; assembly: GCA_963664235.1. GTDB lineage: Bacteria > Actinomycetota > Acidimicrobiia > Acidimicrobiales > CATQHL01 > VXNF01. Next base: position 207,797 of record OY760933.1, read on the forward strand.
ATGGTGCTGGAGGCGCACCAGATCCTCATCGACGAGGTGCCGTGGGTGCCGCTCATCGAACTCGTGAACCCGATCTCGCTGGGGCCCGACGTCGAGTCGTTCCGCATGGACATCTTCCGCCGGATCATCCCGGAGGAACTCGCCAAGAACTGAGACCGCGTAACTCCGAGTGACGACCGGAACGGTCCTCTTGGAGCCGGCCCCGGCGCTTCGATCAGCGGCGCCGGGGCCGGTCCCGCGGTGAGCGGCACGTGAGATTCCGGACAGGAGCGATAGCCAAGCGGCTGCTCTTCATCCCGGTGGCCGTGTTCATCGTCATCACGCTGGCGTTCGGGCTGGTCAACCTCACGCCGGGCGATCCGGCACTGGTGATCGCCGGCGACCTCGCCGCGGACGAGCAGGTCGCCGAGATCCGCGCCGAACTGGGCACCGACAAGCCGGTGCCCCAGCGCTACGCCGCCTATGTCCGGGAACTGTTCACCGAGCGCAGCCTGGGCACCTCGTTCTTCACGAAACGCCCCATCTGGGACGAGATCACCCAGCGATTCCCCGACACCTTGGAACTGGTGGTTCTCGGACTGCTCGGCGCAGTTCTCTACGGCAGCCTGCTGGGCACCCTCAGCTCCTACTTCCGCCGCCGCTGGCCCGATTCGCTCTCAAGACTCAGCGTCACGGTCACCCAGTCGATCCCGGACTTCTTCATGGGTCTGCTGCTGATCTACGTGATCTTCTACGTCGTCGGCTGGGCGCCGGCGCCCGTGGGACGGATCGGTCTGCTGGACCGCCCGCCGGAGCGGGTGACGGGAGCAGTGATCCTCGACACGCTCATCGCCCGCGATTGGGGGCTGCTGCGCACGGCGTTCCATCACGCCATGTTGCCGGTGGTGACGCTGGCGCTGTTCTACTCGTCGCACTTCGCCAAGACCACCAGGGCGGTCCTGTCGCGGGCATTGAACTCCGATCAGGTGGAGTTCGCCCGCGCATGCGGTCTGTCGGAGTTGCGGGTCGTCGGTTACGCCTTCCGCGAGGCCCGCACCCCGGTCGTCACCTACATCGGCATCCTGTTCGCCGCACTGTTCGGCGGGGCCGCCATCGTCGAGACTGTGTTCGCCTGGGGCGGCCTCGGCCAGTGGGCGATCGACGCGATGCTCAAGCTGGACGTGCCGGCCATCCAGGGGTTCATCCTCGTGGTGGGCCTGCTGACATTGCTCGTGTACCTGCTGTTGGACCTGATCGTGGTCGCCCTGGATCCGAGGGTGTCCTATGAGTAGGGCGCGCCTCCTCCTCGACAGAGTTCGACCCGAGCGGGCCACCACACCTGAGGGACCTGGCCGCGCCCGTCAGGCCCTCCGGACGCTCGCCAGGGGTGCTCTCTCACACAAGGGACTCACGGTCGGGTTCGTCGTGATCGTGCTGATCCTCCTGACCGGCTTCTTCGCCCCCCTCCCGCACGACCCGATCCAGCCGAATCCCGAGAGCACACTGAAATCCCCAGACGGCACGTTCTGGTTCGGGACCGACCGCTTCGGCTTCGACGTGTTCTCACGGGTGTTCGCTTCGGCTCGCCTGGACCTGCCGATCGCCCTCGCCGGAACACTGCTGTCGATCGCGGTCGGGATTCCGCTGGGGCTGGTGGCCAGCAACAAGTCCCGCTGGTCGGAGCGGATCATGCGCGGGCTCGACATGTTCCAGTCGTTCCCGCTGCTGGTGCTGGCCTTCGCCATCGTGGCGCTCACCGGCAACAGCCTGCGCAACATCATCTTCGCCATCGCCCTCGTGAACGTTCCGCGCTTCATCCGCCTCGTCCGCAGCGAGGCGCTGGTGCTGCGGGAGAGCCGCTTCATCGAGGCGGCCACCGCCATCGGCGCCAGCCGCAGCCGCGTCATGCTGCGCCACGTGATGCCCAACACCATGGGAATCGTGCTGGCCCAGGCGTCGCTGGCCGCCGCCCACGCCATCATCGTGATCGCCGGGCTCAGCTTCCTGGGCATCGGCATCACGCCCCCGGACGCCTCCTGGGGCGTGATGATCAGGGTCGGCTCGCAGAACATCGCCACAGGCCAGTGGTGGGTGTCGTTCTTCCCCGGCGCCATGGTGTTCGTGACGATCGTCGCCTTCAACATGGTGGCCGACGGCGTGAGCCGGCTGATCGGGCGGGCGGAGGATTGAGCGTCATGGCCCCGGCCGCCACAAGCCCGCCGGCCCCGCTGCTGGAGGTCTCCAACCTCGAGGTGCAGTTCCGCAGCCGCCGGCGCACGGTGCACGCCGTGAACGGCGTCTCGTTCTCGATCCGCGAGGGCGAGACGGTCGGGCTGGTCGGAGAGACCGGGTGCGGGAAGTCCGCCACCGTGCGGGCTGTCATCGGCCTGCTGAAGCCGCCCGGGCGGATCACCGAGGGAGCGGTCCGTCTCGACGGCACCGACCTCGTCGACCTTCCACCCCGACAGCTCCGCCAGATCAGGGGGGCGAGCATCGGATTCGTCCCCCAGAACCCGTTCGGCGCCCTCAACCCGGTGCTACGGATCGAGCGGCAATTCCGCAACGTCATCCGGTCGCACCGGCGTGGGCGGCCCGCCGAGATCCGCCGCACGGCGCTGGCGATGCTCGACGCCGTGGGGATCGCCGATCCCGAACGTGTGCTGCGCGGCTACGCCCACGAGTTGAGCGGCGGCATGGCACAGCGCGTCGTGATCGCGCTCGCCATGGTCCTGAACCCCCGGCTGGTGGTGGCCGACGAGCCGACGACCGGTCTCGACCTCACCATCCAGCGCCAGATCCTGGACCTGATCCGCGACCTCGCCGAGACCGAGGGTCGCTCGATGCTGCTGGTCACCCACGATGTCGGCGTCGTGGCGCAGTACTGCAGCCGAGTGCTGGTCATGTACGCCGGGCAGGTCGTCGAGTCGGGTCCGGTGCGCAAGGTGCTCACAGAGCCCGCTCATCCGTACACCGAGGCACTCCTGGCCGCCGTGCCGCGCCGGGGCGAGCGCCTGGTGGGCGCCCAGGGCACCGTGCCGACCCTGCTGCAACTGCCGCCCGGCTGCTTCTACTACGACCGCTGCCAATACCGCTCCGACCCGCGCTGCGCCACCGAGACGCCGGCTCTGCGTGAGGTCGGTCCGGAGCACTGGGCGGCGGTCCACTACGACATCGGAGCCGACCGGCCCGTGAGCCCCCTGCGAGCCGGTTCCGCCCCCGGTAGCGACTGATGGCTCTCGTCACGCTCAGCGGTGTGCGCAAGACGTTCCGGCGGGGCCGCAGCCAGGTGCACGCGGTGAACGGTGTGGATCTCCACATCGAGCCGGGTGAGACGCTGGCACTGATCGGCGAGAGCGGCTCGGGAAAGTCCACGGTCGGCCGCCTGGCGCTGGGGCTCCTGCAGCCCGACGAGGGCACCGTCGTCGTCGACGGTCATCACTTGGAGCAACTCGATCGCAAAGCTCTGCAGGCCGCCCGGCGGAACATGACCATCGTGTTCCAGGAGCCGTTCCAGTCGCTCGACCCGCTCATGAGCGTGGGTCGGATCATCGAGGAGCCGGTGGTGATCCACGAGCCCTCCCTGACGCCCGCCGAGCGCCGCGAGCGCGTCGAGGACACCATGCGGCGGGTCATCCTGGATCCCGGCCTCTACGAACGCCGGCCCCGGGAACTCAGCGGCGGCCAGCAGCAGCGGGTCGGCGTGGCGCGCGCCATCGTCACGGGCCCGAAGTTCGTGGTCCTGGACGAGCCCACCTCGTCACTCGACCTGTCGGTGCAGGCGGGCATCCTCGAGCTGCTGGCGAACCTGCAGCAGGAGTTGGACCTCGCCTATCTGTTCATCTCCCACGACATCGGGACCGTGGACTTCTTCTCCGACCGGGTGGCCGTGATGTATCTGGGGCAGGTCGTGGAGACCGGCCCGAAGGCCGCGGTGCTCGATACCCCGCGCCATCCCTACACCGAGGCCCTGCTGTCAGCGGCGCTATCGGCCGATCCCACCGAGCAGCCGGCCCACATCTCGCTGACCGGCGACATCCCCAGCCCCACCGAGCTACCCGAGGGATGCTTCTTCTACAGCCGCTGCGGCTACCGCGGCGATCCCCGCTGCGCCACCGAGAACCCACCGCTGCGCGAGGTCACCCCCGGCCACTGGGTCGCCACGTTCTGCGACGTGGGTTCCACAACGCCCGACGGCTGACGCTGCTAAGCCGTATCGCGAATCGTGATACGATGGCCACATGGAGCGCGCCATCTCAGTCCGACTCGACGATGAGACGCGCCAAGCCCTGCGACGGTTGGAGGCGACGGGAATGACTCGGTCGCAGGCCATTCGAGCCGCCGTCGTGGCAGCAGCGGCCCGCCTGACGGAGAACCGAACCCTTGCTGCGGAGGTTGCGGCGCTGGAAGCAGACGACGAGGACCGCAGGGAGATGCTCGCCGTCGCCGACATGATGGAGGAGTTGCGTGCGCCGGGGTGACGTGCTCACCCTGCGCCTGCCGAAAGGAAAAGGCCACGAGCAGCAAGGGCGCCGATTCGGCGTCGTCGTGCAGGCCGACGCCTTTCTTCCCCGCTCGACCGTTCTCGTCGCTCCGACATCGAGGAGCGCCAAGCCGGCAACATTCCGCCCCGAGATCACCGTCGACGCCGCGTCGACGCGAGTCCTGGTGGAACAAGTCGGAGCCGTCGACATCAGCCGCCTGGGAGACACCGCCACCCACCTCACGGCCCCCGAACAGTGGGCGGTCGACGCCGCGTTGCTCACCGTCCTGGACCTCACCTGACAGCGGCGAAGCAGCCACCCGACGTCGCGTCCGGGCACCGGTCGGTGCTACAGCACGCCCGTGAGCGGGTTCCGGGTGGGGAGTTGCGGGAACATCGAGAAGTCGCGGTCACGTGTGAGTAGTGCTTCGGTGCCGTGGGCGACGCAGATGGCTGCGATCCGGGCGTCGTGGACGATCCCGCCGATGACCCGTGGGCGGTTCACGAACCGGTCGAGGATCTCCATGAAGTCATCGGCCTCACCGATGATGCGGTTGGATGGCGACGCCGTCCAAGCGGCAATCTGCCGCCATGCCTGTTGCGGCGAGCTGGCGTCGTCGCCCCAGATGCGGCGGTTGGTGACGACGCTGAGGAACTCGTAGCAGCACGGCCACGGGATCGCCCAGGGCCGGATTGATCTATTCGGGATTTACTCGGCAGTCTCCGAAGCCGACGCTGTCAACCGGTCCGAGGTGAATCGATGCGACGGTCTTCACCGGAATGCCGGCTCAGAGGGCGCGGCCGAGTTTCTCGCCCTCGTAGATGGCCTCGGCAACCGAGCGGGGGGCGACCACCGTTGTGCCCGCCGTAGGCGCCCGCGTGATGCGCACCGACCCGACGACGAGGTTCTCGTGCGGGTCGTCGTCGTTGTCCAGAACCGCGACGTCCACCATCTCGTCGGTAACCGCATACACCGGGTCGTCGGAGATCACGGGCGCCGCGTGTGCTGGTGAGCCGAGTGGGGCAACGAGGAGTTCGTCGCCTCCCTTGGTGTCGATCCGATCGACCGCGTTGCCTTCGTGACGGTCCCGGACATACGCCCGTGCCGAACGGCGCGGCCCGGTGACGGCGCCGCGATCACCCGTGGTGCCATCGCACACTGGCAGGGGTTCGCACGTAGGGTCTCGACCCCCAGCAGGTGATAGTGGCGTCGGTTCGCAGCCCACATACGTGCTCCACGCCGGCGCTCAGAGCGCTGAACGACCCTTGGGGCGCCTTGGGCTGCGCATCAGCGTTGGCTCCCCAGCAGAGGATCGTGTTGTCTCTGCGCAGCCCGCACGACTGCGCCCAGCCCGAACTCACAGTGCGGAACATCCCGGCGGGCGCGGTGGCTGGGACTCGCTCGAAGTGCGGGAGTTTCTCGTCGTAGCCCCAGCAGGCAACCGTGCCGTCGCGGCGCAACCCGCAACCGTGCAACCCGGCGACACCGACGGCGGTGAACGATCCCGCCGGCGCAGTCGTCAGTCCGTCGTCGTAGCCCCAGCAAGCGATAGTGCCGTCGCTGCGCAGACCGCACGCATGTCCGCGAGCAACGCTCACAGCAGTGAACGATCCCGCGGGCGGGCGGGTCACTCCGTCGCCGGTGTAGCCCCAGCAGGCAACTGTGCCGTCGCTGCGCAGACCGCACGAATGCGACACGCCCGCGGCGATGGCGGAGAACCCCCCGGCGGGCGGCTCGGCCTGGCCGTGTTCGTTGAGACCCCAGCAGGCGACGCTGGCATCGGTTCGCAACCCACATGTGTGGCGACCTCCGGCGGCTACCGCTGCGAACTCTCCCGTGGGGGGCTCGGCCTGTCCCGTCTGGTTCAGACCCCAACAGGCGATGGTGGCGTCGGCGCGCAGCCCGCACGTGTGCTCACCCCCGGCGGCGACGGCGCTGAACGTCCCGGCGGGCGCGTCGGTCAGCTCTCCGGTGAATCGGGGAAAGACAGAACCCCAGCACTCCATGACGCCGCCGACGCGGATCCCGCAGGAGAAACGGACTCCCGCGTCAACGGCCGTGAACCGCCCGTCGGGAGGCGCCTCGCCGACACCCCGACAGGCAATCGTGTCGTCGATGCGCAACCCGCAGACACGCAGACGGCCGGCGGAGACCGTCTTGAAGCGGCCCTCCGGAGCGCGGCCCCCAAACCCCCAACACTCGACGGTGCCACCGGTGCGCAACCCGCACGTGTACGTGTCCCGGGCGTCGACTGCGCTGAAGGAGCCCTGCGGCGCGTCGGTCGCGCCGTAAAAATCGCGGTCGGCCCAACACTCGATGGTCCCGTCGCTGCGCAGCCCGCACAGATGACCGTCGCCGACCGTGACGGCACTGAACCCGACGCCGCGACCCCACGGCAGCCGGGAACACGTGATCGCACTGTCGGCGCGGATCCCGCACCAATGCTCACCGCCCGCAGCCACCGCGCTGAACGGCCCCTCCCCCGCAGTATCCCAACCTCTGTCGAGCCCCCAGCAGGTCACCGAACCGTCAGGGCGCAACCCGCACGTATGCCGCGAACCCGCGGCGATGGCGCTGAACTCTCCCCCCGGCGCCTCGGCCTGCCCCTCGTCGTTGTACCCCCAGCAATCAACCGTGCCGTCGGTCCGCAACCCGCAAGCATGCGCCCACCCGACAGTCACCGCGGCCCACTCCCCCTCCGCCACCGCCACCGCCTCCGCGTCCACTAACCCCGGCAGCTCGACAGATGCTGGCGCACCATCCCCACTCGCGGCGTCCTCGCCCGCATTGCCTCGTTCCACGACCACCGAAACCTCAACGCGATTCCCACCGGAAGTCCCAGAACCATCCGCCGCGTCCGAGACCCCCTCAGCTTCACCCTCCGCTGACACCGAACGGCGCGGCGCCGACTCCGCCGCGGCGTCCTCGCCCACATCGCTGCCCGCGCCCCACACCTCGCCCGGCGTACTTCCCACCTGCTCCGGGCGTGCCGCAGACGACGTGTCCGGGTTCGTGCAGGCCTCCGCCGCGAGCGCGACCAGCATCACGAGACACACTAAAGGACGCGCGTGCCGCCGCCGCTGGACGTCTAGGTCTCGCATCGGGTGATCAGTGAGCCGCGGCTGCACGTGTCAGCGTGCTCGCCACCGTGCAGGAAGTTGGCGCCGCCGGTAGTGAGGCTGCCGTCGCCCTACGCACCGAAGAGCCGGTCGTCGCCGACGTTACCCCGCAGCGTGTCCTTCCCGAGGCCGCTGGAGAGCGTCCCGTTCTGGGTCTTACCATGCAGCCTGTCGGCACCGGGGCCCCCGTCGAGTGCGTCGGCGCGCCAGCTTGTCTGCGGGCTGTTCGCGAGCGCCGACGAGTATGTCTGGTGGTTCGTCGTTTGTCCGGTGGAGTGCGTCATCGGCGGTGCAGTTCGGTCTATGGGACCGTGGCCGCGGTGACGGGTGCAGTGGCGAAGGGGCTCGGCGGTGGGGTGCTGCCCTCGTCTTCGAGGCCCCAGCATTCGAGTTCGCCGTCGGGCCGCAGACCGCAGGCGCGCCGCACGCCAGCTTCGATGGCGATGAACGGCCCTGCTGGCGGGTCGATCAGTTTCAAGTCGGCGACCATGGTCTTGATGGGTAGCCGAGCGGGACCGGCGATGAGGTACTCGGCGGGGTCCAGTTCCCACACCCGCGTCCCGTACAGCGTCTCGTAGAACGGATAGAACCGCGAGTTGAACCGAGTGACGCCCGCGATCAGGTCCCCCTTGGTGGTGTCGTGGAAATCCCACAGCCGCGGCCCGTACACCTCCGCGTATATCTCCAGGGGGATGCGGGGCTCCTCGCGGGCGAAATAGCCCCAGCACGCCACCTCGCCGCCGAGGCGCAGTGCGCACGTGAACCCGTAGCCGGCGCTGACCGCCACGAAAGGCCCCGCCGGCGGTTCCCAACCCACCGAGCGGCGCGCCATCTCCTCACGCACCTCCGCCTCGGGCACCGCGCCCTCCAGATTCATGAACGCCACCGACAACGGACGCACCAACCACTCATCAGTGCCACGCCGGTACGCCACATACGCCGCCTCGTCGCCGCCGAACTCGAACCCGGCGCCCATCAACTCGGCGGCATCCCGGGAGTCCTCACCCCAACACTCAACACCGCCGTCGGCGCGCAATGCACAGGAGTGACTGTCCCCAGAGTCGATCGCAACGAAACGTCCCAGCGGAGCGTCGGCCTGGCCGAACCAGTTCAGGCCCCAACACGCTGCCTCGCCGTCGGGACGCAAACCGCACACGTGGCCGCCCCCCACACTGATCGCCGCGAACGACCCGCCCGGGAACGCCACATCGACCACCGGCGCCTCCACACCCTCCAACAAATCCTCAACACCACCCCAACACTCCACCGCACCACCGGGACGCAATCCGCAGGTCCGATGCCGTGCCGAGTCCATCGCCGTGAACACCCCCGCCGGCACGTCCATCTCGCCGTACAGGTTTCCGTCATCATCCCCCCAGCAATCCACCTTCCCCGACAGGCGGATGCCGCACCCATAGCCAATCCCGCTGCTGATCGACTCAAATACGCCCTCTGGACCCGGCCACGACGCGAGCGACCCCCAGCACTCCGCCTCCCCTCCCGGCCTCAAACCACACGACTCTGCGCCGTTCGGCGCCGTGAACAACCCCGACAGCGCGCCGGCCGCATCCATCGCCTCGGCCAACTCCGCAGGATTCACCGGCACCGCCGCGTCCTCGGGCAGATCCCGCTGCTCAGACCCACGAATCGAAGACCCCGCTGCACCCTCTCCGCCGCCACAGGCGGCAGCCGCGAGCGCGACCGCGATGAGACATCCCAGCCCCAGGTATCGACGCCGCGGGCGCGTTAGAACCAGAATCTTTGCTGTTCGCATTGGGCGCTGGTCTCGGCACGCGTGCAGTTGTCGGTATCGCCGCCGCCGTTGATGTAGTCGGTGCCGGTGCCGTGTCGCGTGTCAACATTTCTTGCGCAGTCGGCGGTTTGAGTCTGACGCAAGGAGTTGACCATGGCGAAGGCTTCGAAGAAGAGCCCTGAGGAGAAGCTGCGGGTGGTGTTGAGCGTGTTGCGCGGCGAGTTGTCGGTGGCGGCGGCGGGGCGCCGGGCGGGCGTGTCCGAGCAGACGGTGCACAACTGGAAGAGGGCGTTCTTGGAGGGTGGCCGGGATCGCCTCGCGCTCGGCGCTCGGCGCCGGTCGGCGCGCGAGGCCGAGTTGGAGGCCGAGTGTGAGGAACTGAAGGCCGCGCTCGGCGAGGCGCACGTGCAGTTGCGGGTCTGGCAGAAGGGAGCAGAGTATCTCCCTGCTTTGGGGACCTCGAGATGATCCGCAGCGACGCCGGCTGCTCGGTGTCGAGGTTCGCCGACCTGGTGGGCGTGCCGCGGCGCACCTACCACGCCCGCCTGGCGCGCCACCGCGCCGGCAACGCCACCAAGGGGCCGTGGCCGGCGCCGCAGGTGGACCGCATCGAGCCGGCGGTGGAGAAACTTGCCGCCCAGTGGCCGGCGTGGGGGCACCGCAAGATCTGGGCGATGGGCCGTTTCGAGGGCTGGGACCTGGCGTCGCCGTCGAGCGTGCACCGCGCCATGGCGCGGCGGGATCTGCTGCAACCGGTGCGCTACCAGGCCCAACGCCGCCAGCTCGCCCAGGCGCGCCGGGAGGTGTTCGTGGACCCCCCGGCGCGCCGCAACCGGGTGTGGCAGGTCGACTTCAGCGCGTTCGAGACCACCGCCGAGGGCGCCTGGGCGCTCTGTCCGGTGGTGGACTACGCCACCAAGCTGGCCCTGGCGTGCCCCGTCACCCCGACCCAGACCGCCACAGACCTCCTCGGGGCCCTCACCGCCGCCGTCAACACCGCCGAGGCGCTGCTGGGCCGGCCCCTCCTCGAAGACCTCACCGACGAGGCGACCGGCGAGATCGCACCGCTGGTGATCGTCTCCGACAACGGCCCCGCCATGAAATCCACCGCGATGGCACGCTGGTTCGCCGCCCGAGCGCACCTGGCCCACGTGCGGACCCGCCACCGCGCGCCGTGGACCAACGGCGTCGTCGAACGCTGGATCGGCACACTCAAATACGAACGCCTCTACCGCGAAGAGATCCCCAGCGGCATCGACCTCGCCGCCCACGTGACCGCGTTCATCGACGAATACAACACGGTCCGACCCCACGAAACGCTCGCCTGGCGGCGCCCCCTCGACACCTACCTGACCGACCCGACCCTCAAACCGAAACCCCGAAAAAGTGAGCAAGATTCTTGACACGGGACAACCGACCAGGCCAGCGCTGTCGATGGCTCGCTGCGCATGACCCGAAAGACGCTCGTCGAAGTTCACGCTCAGAGGGCGCGGCCGAGTTTCTCGCCCTCGTAGATGGCCTCGGCGACCGAGCGAGGGGCGACGGCGTCGCCGATGCAGTGGGTGGGGACGGTGCCGGCGCCGCTCAGTTGGCGGAAGAGTGCATCGTCGGGGCGGCGCAGCATCGAGAGCACGACGGTGTCGACGTCGTGCACCTGCCGGGGTCGCCGGGTGAGGGTCTCGTAGACGTCCACCCGGCTCCCGTCGATGGACTCGATGAAGTGGTTCGGCAAGAGCCGCACCTCGAGTTTGGCGAGGCGCGGCAGCAGCCAGGGCAGGTCCTGGGTGCCGGCAACCTGGTCGCCGATGACCGGGAACCGGCTCAGGACTTCCACCTGCGCGCCCCGCTGCCCGAGGAGTTCCGCCAGCCCCAGCGGGAGGTAGGTGCCGGTGTCGTCGAGGATCAGGATCTTCGACCCCAGTGACTCCGGGTCGTCCAGCGCGGCGCGGGTCGCGGTCGCCACGTCCAGGACGTGCGCCCCCTCGGCGCCCGGCATCGTCTGGCGGTCGGGCCGGCACGCCGAGAATCCGGTGCGATCCCAGATGGCGCCGGTGGCGCAGACGACCGCATCGGACGAACCGGCGATTACCGCCTCCGCTGTCGCCGTCTCCCCGAGGCGGACCTCGACGCCACCCAACTCCAGGACGACCCCCAGGTCCTCGATGACTTTCTGCCAGTCGCCCCGGCTGGGCAGGCGTCGCAGCAGATCCAGATGGCCGCCGAGCTGCGGGGCGCTCTCGATGAGCGTGACCTCGTGGCCGCGCCTCGCCGCCACCCCCGCCACCCGCATGCCGGCCGGCCCGCCGCCGATAACGGTGATCCGCTTCGGCTCGGTGGCCGGGCTGAGGGTCCCGTTCCCCCAGACGCGTTCCCGCCCGGCCGACGGGTTCACGACACAGGTGACCTGGCGGCCCTTCGCCGGCGCCGCCATGCACTCGTTCGTGCCGGCGCAGCGCACGATCTCCCGCTCGCGGCCCTGCAGGGTCTTCGTGATCAGGAACGGATCGGCGAGATGGGCCCGCACCATCGCCACCATGTCGGCGGCACCATCAGCGAGCACCTGCTCGGCGCTGGCGAGGTCCGGCACTCGGCCCGCCAGGAAGATCTTGGCCCGGTCGCCGACGACCGCCTTCGCCCGCTTGCCGTACGGCGCCAGGAACGCGTCCGGCGCCGAGCCCATCGGCGGGACCGTGCGGTGCAGGGAATACCAACTGCCGCAGGAGATGCTGAAGTAGTCGAACAGCCCGGTGGCGGCCAGGACATCCAGGGCCTCCTCAGCTAACTCCGGGGTGACGCCCGCGTCGCCGATGAACTCGTCGAAGGAGAGCCGCATGCCCACGGTCATGGCGTCTCCGACGCGGCTGCGGATGGCTTCGCCGGCCTCGACGGTGAAACGGCAGCGATTGGCCACCGACCCGCCGTAGGCGTCTGTGCGCTTGTTGAAAGCCGGGCTGAGGAACTGCATCCCCAGGTAGCCGTGGGCCGCGTGGATCTCGACCCCGTCGATGCCGGCCTCAGCCAGGTTGGCGGCGGATTGCCCGTAGTCGCCCGTCAGCTCGTCGATGTCGGCCTTCTCGAGAGCCACCGGCGTCTCGTTCATGATCGGCGACGGCACCCGTGACGGCCCACGCACCGGATGCCAGTTGTCGATCCAGGCTCGCCCCACGTCGTTGACACCGCCGGTGCTGAGTTGCACGAAGATCCGGCAGTCGTGGCTGTGCACAGCCTCGGCCAGGCGGGCGTAGGCCGGGATCGTGCGGCGCTCCCACGCCGTCAACCGCCAGCCCGATGTCGCCCCGCCGGGCTGGGCGCCGCTGAGATGGCGGCTGGCGGATGTGGCTTCGACGCCGACCAACGCCGCTCCCCCCTTTGCCCGTTCGGCGAGATAGGCGATCATGCGGTCGCTGGGTTGGTGGTTCTCGCCGTAGGCCTGACCGTGCGGGGCGACCATGATCCGGTGCCGCACGGATGTGGCGCCGATCTGCAACGGGCGCCAGATCAACTGGAGGTCGCTCATGTCAGAGTTCTCGGCCGAGCTTCTCGCCCTCGTAGGTGGCGTCGGAGGTGGTTCGAGGCGACACGGCGTCGCCGATGCGGTGGACCTGCACGTCCCCGGCCGTCGTCAGCTCGCGATAGAGCTCGTCGCGGGGGTTGCGTAGCATCGCCAGCACGACCGTGTCGACGTCGCGCACGATGCGCGTGCGGCGGTTCCAGGTGGTGTACACCTCGACCTGGCGATCGCGGATCTCCTCGACGAAATGGTTCGGCGTGAGGGTCACCCCCGCGGTGGCCAGCCGGGGCAACATCCAGGGAAGTTCCAGCGTCTCGACGAGATGCTGCCCGATGACGGCGAAGCGGCTGATCACCTCCACATCGACCCCGGCGCTGCCCAGGATCTCCGCCAACCCGAGCGGGAGGTAGGCGCCGCAGTCGTCCAGAATGACCACCTTCGCACCCAACGCCTGCGGGTCGGCAAGCGCCCGGCGGGCCGCGGTCGCAACGTCCAGCACGTTCGATGCGCCAGCGCGGGGAATCTGGCCGCGGTCGGCCCGCCCGCCGGACAATCCGCTGATGTCCCACACAGAACCCGTGGCGCAAACAACCTCGTCGAAACCGCCGCCACCGACGTCGGCGGCGCCCACCGAGACACCAAGCCGCACGTCCACCCCCGTGTCCTCGGCGACCGTCATGAGGTTGTCGATCATTTTCTGCCAGTCGCCCCGGGTCGGGAGGCGCTTCAGCAGGTCGAGGTGCCCACCGACCTCATCGCCCTCCTCGAAGAGTGTGACCCGGTGGCCTCGCCTGGCCGCAACACCGGCGACCTTGAGACCGGCCGGTCCGGCGCCGACAACGGCAACCCGTTTGGGCTTCGCTGCCGGTTGCAGTGTGCCGTCACCCCAGCGCTGCTCGCGGCCCACGGCCGGGTTCATCACACAGTGCATGCGGCGGCCACGGAAACCGGTGGCGAGACACTCGTTGGCGCCTACACAACGCACGATCTCCCGCTCCCGCCCCTCCAGCGTCTTTGCGATCAGGAGCGGGTCGGCCATGTGGGCGCGCACCATCGCCACCATGTCGGCCGCGCCGGAGGTGATGACCTGCTCCGCGGTGGTGAGATCCAGGATGCGCCCGGCCAGGAAGATCTTGGCCCGGTCGCCGACGACCTGCTTGGCCCGGCGGCCGTAGTCGACCAGGAAGGCCTGCGGCAGCGATCCCATGGCCGGCACGGCGTAGTGGAAGCTGTGGTAGCTGCCGCTGGAGATGCTGAAGAAGTCGAAGAAGCCGGTAGCGGCGAAGATGTCGAGGTACTCCTCGGCCAGTTCGGGAGTCACCCCGGCCTCGCCGATGTACTCGTCGAAGGAGAGCCGCATCCCGACCGTGTAGTCGCCGCCCACCTGCTTGCGAATCCCCTCGCCGATCTCGACGAGCAGCTGCGCGTTGCGCCGGGGCGAACCCCCGTAGCGGTCGTTGCGCTTGTTGAACGCCGGGCTCAGGAACTGCATCGGCAGGTAGCCGTGCGCGGCGTGCAACTCGACGCCGTCGATTCCCGCCTTCTGCATGTTGGCCGCCGAGCGCCCGTAGTCCTCGACCAGCTCGTCGATGTAGTCCTGGTCCATCTCCCAGGGGATCTCGGTGCCCCCCGGCGACGGCACCCGCGACGGGCCGCGCACCGGGTACCAGTCGTCGAAGTCGATCCGCGCCCCCTGGTTCACGCCGAAGGTGCTGAACTCCATGAAGATCTTGCAGCCGTGGGCATGCAGCGCCTCGGCGAGGCGGGCGAAGGCCGGGATGACCCGCTCCTCGTAGGCGGTGAGGCGCCAGCCGGACGGCCCGGACTCCGCGCTGGCTCGGGCCAGCCGCCGGCTCACCGAGGTGGACTCGCCGTCCACGAGGGCCACCCCTCCCTTGGCCCGCTCGGTGTAGTAGGCGATCATGCGGTCCGTGGGCTGGTTGTCGTCGCCGTAGGCCTGGCGGTGCGGCGACAGCATGATCCGGTTCTTGACCGTCGTGGCCCCGATCCGCAGCGGCGTCCAGATCTCGCCGTCCGGGGTAGTCGGGTCCGATTCCACGCGGGGAACGCTAGCTGTTGGGTCGGGCCGTGGCCGCCGGCGCGCTGCGGTCGCGGCCGCCGGCGAGAAGCGGCATGCGGAACGTGAGTCGCTGCCGCCCGGCGATGCTTCGAGCCACACCGCAGGTGCTCCCGACATCGGGGCTCGGGGCGCCGGGCGCATATCGTGGGGCGATGGCCGACCTGGCTCATGCGAGCGCCACACGGCTCTGCGCCGCTCTGCGGGCCGGTGAGGTGTCGAGCCGGGAGTTGCTGGAGCTCTACCTCAGCCGCACAGGGGCCGCCGATCCCGCCTTGAACGCGGTCGTGACGCTCGACGCCGAACGTGCGCTGGGGCTGGCCGGCGAGGCCGACGCGGCGCGGGCTCGCGGGGAGCTGGCCGGGCCTCTGGGTGGGCTGCCGATCACGATCAAGGACACCATCGAGACCGAGGGGATTCGCACCACCGCCGGTGCTCCCTGGCTGGCCGGGCACGTGCCGGAGCGGGACGCCACTGCGGTCTCCCGGCTCAAGGCGGCCGGCGCCATCGTGTTCGGCAAGACGAACTGCCCGCTCTTCGGCGGGGACGCCCAGAGCGAGAACGCCGTGTTCGGCACGACCGGCAACCCGTGGGCGCTCGACCGCTCCCCCGGGGGGTCGTCGGGTGGGTCTGCCGCGGCGCTGGCGGCCGGGCTCACCACTCTGGAGCTCGGCAGCGACATCGGCGGATCGGTGCGCAACCCGGCCCACTACTGCGGCGTCTACGGGCACAAGCCCAGCTTCGGCCTCATCCCCACCCGCGGGCACATCCCGCCCCCGCCGGGCGCTCTCAGCCCGGTGGACCTGGCCGTCGTCGGGCCGCTCGCCCGCGCCACCGAGGATCTCGAACTGGCGCTGGAGGTGCTCGCCGGGCCCGACGAGAACGAAGCCGCCGCCTGGCGCCTGGAGTTGCCGCCGGCGCGAGGCCGGTCGCTGGGCGACTACAGGCTGGCGGTGTGGCTGGAAGACCCGGAGTGCCCGATCGACAGCGCAGTGGGCGACGTCCTGAGCGACGCCGTCGACGCCCTGGCTCGTGCGGGCGCGACGATCGACACCGGCCGGCGTCCCGATTTCACGCTCGCCGAGGCCCACCGCACCTACCAGCGCCTGCTCTACGGCGTCACGGCAGCGGGACTCGCCAACCGGGTCTTCGGCACCCTGCTGGCGAAGGCGGCGGACCTCGCGCCGACCGACGACCGGCGCAACGCCCGGTACCTCCGCGACGGCACGCAGCGGCACAGGGACTGGCTCGTCGCCAACGAGGAACGAGCCCGCTACCGGGCCCGCTGGAGCGACTTCTTCGAGGGATGCGACATCCTGCTGTGCCCGACCGTGCCGACGACGGCGATCCGCCACGACCACTCCAACATCAACCACCGGACGATCACGGTCAACGGCGAGACCCGCGACTACTGGGACCAGATCATCTGGGCGGGGATGGCCAGCATGGCGGGGCTGCCGGCCACTGTCGCTCCGGTGGGCCGGGCGTCCGACGGCCTGCCCGTCGGCATCCAGATCATGGGCCCGTACCTGCAGGACCGCAGCACCATCGACTTCGCCCGGCGGCTCGGCGAGGTGGTCGGCGGATACGAGCCACCCCCGGCGTTCGCGTGACAGAGGGCGCCGAGTCGCATCCCGACGGGCTCTCCCGGCACTTCGTGGATGTGGGCGGCCGGGAGGTCCACTATCTCCGCACCGGCTCCGGGCCGGTTGCCGTGCTCCTGCCGGCCTTCCCGTGGTCGGCCGGATCGCTGGCGCCGCTGGCGCGGGCGATGGCGGACGACTTCACCGTCGTCGTGATGGATCTTCCCGGCTGCGGCAACTCGCACGCCCTCGGCGACCCCGGTGACCTCGAGGACTACGCCGACGCCGTAGCCGAGAACCTCGACGCCCTCGGCATCGACCGCTGCCACCTCTACGGCACCCAGTCCGCGGCGCAGGTGGCCCTCGAGACCGCGGTCCGGCACCCCGAGCGGGTCGCCAACGTGGTCCTGGACGGGCTGCCGCTCCCCGAGGACGCCCAGCGACAGGACACGGTGGACAAGTTCTGCCCCCGCTTCGCCCCTTCGTGGGACGGAACCCACATCGCCGCCGTCTGGTGGTGGTGTCGTGAGCAGTCGCTCTTCCAACCGTGGTACCGGCCGTCTGCCGCGACCCGCCTGGACGTCGACGAACCGTCGCCCGATGTGATCCAACGCCGCGCCGCCGACGTGCTTAGGGCCGGCGAGGGCTACGCCGACGGGCTCCGGGCCGCGTTCGGCCACTCGGCGGGCCGCTCGCTGCGCCGCATCGACGTCCCGTGCACGCTGGTGACGACGGCCGGCGACCCGTCGACCCCGCACGCCGCGCGCATCCCGGCGCCCGGGGCGGGCGGACAGATGATCGACCTGCCGGCCGGGCCGGGCCGGGAACGGCAACTACTGCGGCTCATCGGAAGCGGCAGCAACGCCGACCGCGCCTTCGAGCCCCCGAAGCCGGCCTGGCGCGCCGACACGATCGACCGCAGCTACCTCCCGACTCGCCACGGTCGGCTGCTGGTACGCCGCATCCCGGGAACCGGCCGGCCGCTGGTGATGCTGCACGCCTCACCGACATCGTCGTTGTTGCTGGAGCCACTGATGCGAGAGCTGGCCGTCGGCCGCCCCGTGATCGCCCTCGACACCGCCGGCAACGGCGACTCCGATGCGCCGCCGGGCGACGGCCCGTTCGCCATCGCCGACTTCGCCGGCATCGTGACAGAGGCACTGGACGACCTGGCGCTCGGCGAGATGGACCTCTACGGCACGCACACCGGCGCGCTGATCGCCACCGAAGTCGCCGTCGCGAGTCGGCAGGTTCGCCGGCTGATCCTCGAAGGCGTCACCATGTTCGACGACGGCGACCGGCCCGATCTCCTGCCGCGCGCGGAGTTGCTGGCCAACTACCTCCCCACGTTCGAGCCGGGCTGGGACGGCACGCACCTCGCAGCGGCGTGGCACTTCCGCCGCGCCTTCACCACCTACTGGCCGTGGTTCCGCCGCTCCCGCGACGGCATCCGCTGGGTTCCGATGGTGGAGCTCGCCGCCTTCCACCGCGGCTTCGTCGAAGTTGCCAAGCGCCTCGAGACCTACCACCTGCCGTATCGAGCGGCTCTCGGTTACCCGACCGCTGACCGCCTGCCCCGCATCCGGGTGCCGACGCTGATCGCCGCACATCCGGACGATCCGCTGCAGGCCCACAGCCCCGAGGCGGCGGACCTCGTTCCCGGCGGCCGCTGGGACGCCCTGCCCGGGGACATTGCCGGTGTGGCTGCTCTCTACGAGAGGTTCCTGGCCGGTCCCTAGAGGTCGGCGCTCGCTCCGAGCGAACCCGTTCGAGAGTGGATTCCAGCACCCGCCGGAGCGCCATCGACATCGCCGCGCGGACGACCGAACACGGCATTCCCGGCTCCACGGGAACGCCGGGCCCGGAGGGCGTAAGGTTTGCGGCGGTTTCGACTCGTCTAGAGGGGAAGTGCACGATGAGGCGACGGAATTCCGGTTACAGATTGATCGCGCTTGCAGCCGCGGTCGCACTGCTGGCTGCGGCGTGCGCCGACGGCGGCGCTGATGAGGCTGCGGATGCGTCCGCCGCCGCGTCTGGCGCCCTCGCCGAAGCGCAAACAGCTCGCACTGAAGCAGGCGCGGCGAACAGTGCAGCATCGGCCGCCGATGCCGCTGCTGCTGCCGCAGATGCCACGGCCGCGGCAGCAGCCGCGCGAGCCGAAGAGGCGATAGCGGCCGCCGAGCTGGCCCGGGCAACGGCCGAGGGCAACGAGGACGCCGTCGCGGCCGCGGAAGCAGCACTGGCCGACGCGCAAGAAGCCGCTGCGTCCGCGCAGGCCGAGGCGGCCGCCGCCCAGGCCGATGCGGCCGACGCCCAAGCTGAAGCCGCAGCCGCACAGGCCGAGGCGGCCCAGGCCCGCGCCGCTGCCGAACAGGCGGCCGCCGAAGCCGAATCGGCCGCGGCAGCGCCTCCGCCGGCACCCGAGCCGCCACCACCGCCACCGCCGGCGGAGCCCGAGCCGGTGACGTTCACGATGATCTTCCCGGCAGTGCCCTCGAACGTCGACCCGGCGGTTTACCAGGGTCGGCCCACCGGCGAGACGACCCAGAGCGTGGTCAGCACGCTGGTGCGCTACGTGCCGCTGGCCGAAGGGGCAACCGCGCTTCAGGGACCGGCTGACCTCGAAGCCGAACTCGCCGAGTCGTGGACCCAGGAGGACAGCGGAAGCTACGTGTTCACGCTGCGCGAGGCGCTCAGTCCCTACGGCAATCAGGCGACCTCCGACGATGTGCACTGGACATTCCAGCGCGGACTCGCCACCGACTTCATCACGCCGTTCCTGCTGAGCGTCGGCGGAATCGACCGCGAGAACCCCATCGAGGTCATCGACGGTCGAACGTTCCGGCTCGTGGCCCCGAACGCCAACTCGCTCACGCTGCCGGTGCTCACGTGGTACGGCATGGGCATCCTCGACAGCGTCGAGGCGCAGAGCCACGCCACCGATGAGGACCCGTGGGCAACCGAGTGGATGGCCACCAACTCGGCCAGCTACGGCGCCTACCAGGTGGATTCCATGATCCCCGGCGAGGAGATCCGCCTGACGAAGAACCCGAACTACTGGGACGCCGACAACGTCGCCGTCGAGAACGTGGTCATGCGGGCCGTGCCCGACGCCGGCAGCCGGATGCTGCTGGTCGGCGCCGGTGAGGTGGACTTCGTGGGCGGCTTGACCTTCGACCTGTTCCAGAGCGTCGTCGCCGCCGCCGGCGACGGCATCGAGCCCATCGCCGGGCTGGACGTGAATCTGGACAAGCTGTCGCTCAACACCCGCTTCGCTCCGTTCGACGACGTGCGCGTGCGCCAGGCCATCTCGCTGGCCCTCGACCGCGACGCCCTCATCACCGGGGCGTACGCCGGTCTCGGCAACCCCGGGCTCTACCCGATCTCCACGGCGATCCCGCAACCCGATCCGCCGGCCGACGTGGCGGCCCGCTACGACCCCGACGCGGCGCGGGCGCTGCTCGCCGAGGCGGGGCTGGCCGACGGGTTCGACTTCACGCTGTCGATCAACCCCAGCTCGGGTCCGGGACCCTACGCCGAGCAGGTCGCTGTGCTGATCCAGGACCAGCTGCGCGACGTGGGCATCGGCGTCAGCATCGACCTCATCTCGTCGCCGGCCGACTTC
This sequence comes from Acidimicrobiales bacterium, assembly GCA_963664235.1. Taxonomy (GTDB): domain Bacteria; phylum Actinomycetota; class Acidimicrobiia; order Acidimicrobiales; family CATQHL01; genus VXNF01. Next base: position 227,925 of record OY760933.1, read on the forward strand.
AACACCGCGACCCGCGGCGGAGAGCTGGAGGCGTGGCTGTTCGGCACCCGGCCGCTGGTGAACGATGTCGCCTACTTCCTGCTGCTGGCCGTCGGGCCGATGTCGGTCAAGCTCGAGGGCTACGGCAGCGAGGACGTGGACGCTCTGCTCGGCCAGATCGTGGCCGAACCGCTGGGGCCGGCCCGTGACGCCCTGATGGCGGAGATGCAGGCGCTGCTGGCCTCGGACGTTCCCTACGTGCCTCTGGTCGAGACGGTGCTGCCGTGGGTGCACCTCGGCGGCTTCGACGGGATCGCACCCAACCCGCTCGGCGCCCTCTACCTGCAGGACGTCACACCATGACGGGGGTACTCCCCCGGCGGACGAGCTGAGCGGGTTCGCCCGGACGGACTCGTGACGGCCGCCGCGCTGCGCGCCACGCTGCGCGACGGCCGTAGCCGGCTGGTGGTCAGCGCCTACGACGCGCTGACCGCCCGGCTGGCCGAGGCCGCCGGCTTCGAGATCCTCCACGTCACCGGGTTCGGGACCGCCGCCGCGATCACCGGCGCGCCCGACATCGGTCTGGTGACCATGACCGAGATGGTCGAGACGACCCGCCGCATCTGCGAGGCCGTCGAGCGCCCCGTGATCGCCGACGCCGACACCGGCTACGGGAATCCCCTGAACGTGGCGCGGACGGTCCGGGCAGTCGAGTCGGCGGGAGCGGCGGGGCTGCACATCGAGGATCAGGTCACCCCCAAGCGCTGCGGGCACATGGCCGGCAAGACCGTGGTTCCCGCAGCCGAGATGGTGGCCAAGATCACCGCCGCGGTCGACGCCCGGCGGGACTCTGACTTCGTGATCATCGCCCGCACCGACGCTCGGGCCGTCGAGGGCCTCGATGCAGCCCTCGAGCGTGCGCACGCCTACGCCAGCGCCGGCGCCGACGTGCTGTTCGTGGAGGCGCCTCGGTCGGCCGCCGAGATCGCCCGGATCGCAGACGAGATCCGGGTCCCGCAACTCTTCAACTGGGCATACCAGGGCGCCACGCCGCACGTGTCGCGCCGCCGGCTGGAGGAGTTGGGGTTCGCCTGGATCCTCTTCGCCGACGTGGTCCTCGCCACGCACCGTGCCGGCGCTGCGTTCTACGGGCGCCTCGCCGGGATCGACTCCCCCGACGAACTCAGCGACCTGCTCACCGGATTCGACGCCTTCAACGAGTTCGTAGGGCTCGGCGACTGGCGCGCCGCCGAGCGTCGCTACACGACCGCCGAGGAATGAGAGGATTCGGGCCGGGATGCAGGACAAGCACCAGATCTACACCGAGGCCGAACTCGGCGGCAGGGTTGGTCTCGGCGAGCGCGGCGCCGTGCTGGTGGTGGACTTCCAGCGCTGCTTCGTGGACCCGTCGGTGCCCGGTGCGGGCGACTTCTCCGATGCCATCGGTGCCACGGCGACGCTGCTGGAAGCCGCCCGCACCCACCGACTCCCGATCGCCTACACGGTCGTCGGCTACGAGAACCCGCAGCGCGACGCCGGAAGGTTCATCCAGAAGTGCCCGACCCTCGAGCACGCCCGGCTCGGGAGTCACATGATCGAACTCGACGAGCGTCTCGGGCGCCGCGCGGAGGAGCCGGTGGTCATCAAGCAGTTCGCCAGCGCCTTCTTCGGGACCACCGTGGCCTCCCACCTGACCTGCGCCGGGGTGGACACGGTGATCCTCACCGGCTGCACAACCAGCGGGTGCGTGCGCGCCTCGGCGATCGACGCCATGCAGCACGGATTCCGGACGATCATCCCCCGCCAGTGCGTTGCCGACATCGCCGCTGAGCCGCACGAGGCGAACCTGTTCGACATCGACGCCAAGTACGGCGACGTGATGGACCTCGACGACGTCCTGGCCGCGCTCCCCGGGCTCGCCGGGGCGGGAGGCTGATCGCGTGAGCCTGGCACTCGCCATCGACGCAGGCGGCACGTTCACCGACCTGGTGCTGACCGACACCGTCACCGGGCGCACCTGGATCGCCAAGACGCCCTCGGCGGCGGATCCGACCGAGGCCGTGCCGGCGGGCATCGCCCGGGTCTGCGCCGACAGCGGCATCGAGCGCGGCGACATCGTTGCGCTGCACTACGGCTCCACCGCCGCCCTCAACGTGCTGCTCACCCGGCAGGGCGCCACCATCGGCCTGCTCACGACCGAGGGGTTCGGGCAGATCCTGCACCTTGCCCGGTCGCAGACGCCGGGACCGCTCGTCGGCTGGTTGAACTGGGTGAAACCCGACCCGCTGGTGCCCCTGGAGCTGACCCGGGAGGTGCCCGAACGGGTCCGGCCCGACGGCACCGTCGAGGTGCCGTTCGACGACAACGCCGCCCGCTCGGCCATCGAGGACCTGGCGCGCCGCGGCGTCGAGGCGATAGCGGTGGTGTTCCTGCACAGCTACGCCAACGTGGCGCACGAGTTGCGTGCCCGTGCCATCGCCGCCGAAGTGGCGCCGAGCGTCGCTGTCACACTGTCGCACGAGGTGCTGCCGGAGTACCGCGAGTTCGAGCGGGCCATGACAGCGGTCGTCAACACCTACATCTCGCCGTCGGTCTCGCGCTCGCTGGGTGACTTCGGTTCGCGCCTCCGAGCCGAGGGCCTCGACTGCGCCGTCAACATCGTCCGCTCCGACGGCGGTCTCATGTCGAGCGACGCGGCGGCCTCCCGGCCGGTCGAGACCATCGTGTCGGGACCGTCGGGTGGCGTCGCCGGCGCGCTGGCGGTCGCCACCACAGCAGGCTTCGAGGACATCTTGACGCTCGACATGGGTGGCACCTCCACGGACGTCTCGGTCTGCACTGCCGGCGAGGCGCTGATCGCCCGCGACACCACCGTCGGCGACCTGCCGGTCCGCTCACCCAGCGTGGACGTGCGCAGCATCGGCGCCGGCGGCGGCTCCATCGCCTTCGCGCCGGAGTTGCTGCGCGGCCTGCGCGTCGGACCGGCCTCGGCGGGCGCCGAGCCGGGGCCCGTCTGCTACGGCCGGGGCGGCGACCAGCCGACCGTCAGCGACGCGAACCTCGTGCTGGGCCGCCTGCCGGCGGGCCTGCTGGGCGGCGAGATCACCTTGGACCGCAACGCCGCCGAGAGGGCTTTGCACCGGCTCGGCTCGGGCATCGGGCTGACCGCACCTGAGGCCGCGCAGGCCATCGTCGACATCACCAACGAGAAGATGGCCGGGGCGCTGCGCATCATGTCCGTCGAGCGCGGCCTGGATCCCCGCGAATACACGCTCGTGGCCTTCGGCGGCGCCGGACCGCTGCACGGAAACGCCCTCGCCGCGCTGCTCGGCTGCTTCCCCGTCCTGGTGCCGCCCGCGCCGGGCGTGCTCTCGGCCTACGGGTTCCACACGGTGGGCCATCGCAACACGTTCAGCCGGACGCTGATCACCGAGCTCCGGGCGGACGACGACCGCGACGTGGCCAAGGCGTTCGGGGAACTCGCCGACCGGGCCACGGCCTGGCTCGGGGCCCAGGGCCTGCGCGACGGGACGCTGGCCTGCTCCTGCGATCTGCGCTTCCTCCGGCAGGGCTACGAGATCGAGGTGGGCGTGATGCTCGACGGCGAGGGCGGCATCGACGTCGAGGCGCTGGCGGGCAGGTTCCGTGACGAGCACCAGCGGCTGTACGGGTTCGTGCCGGAGGCACCTATCGAGATCGTGAACGCCCGCATCGAGGCGCGCGGCCCGGCCCCGGCAACGGCGCGGGAGCCTCTGCCCGTCACTGCCGGGGACGGCAGCGGCGCACGGATCGCCACCGAGCAGGTCTACCAGCAGGGGCAATGGGCTGAGGCCGGCGTGTACGAGCGCGACCTGCTCCGGCCGGGGGACGTCGTGGCAGGACCTGCGATCATCGTGCAGACCGACACGACGACGTTCGTCCACCCGGGCCACGTGGCCACGACCGATGCTTGGCTGAATCTTCTGCTCACCCCGGAGGGCGACCGATGACGAACCCTTCCCCGGCTGTGGACCTGGCAACCCTCGAGATCATCGAGAGCGCCCTGTTGAACATCCGCGAGGAGATGGACGCCGTCGTGCTGCAGTCGGCAATGTCGCCGATCATCCGGGAGCAGCACGACGAGTTCCCGCTAGTCACCGACGCGGCGGGGAACATGCTCGTGGGTCAGTTCGGTTCGTACGTGCCGCTGCTGCTGGAAACATTCCCCGACGAGATCCGCACCGGTGATGTGATCCTGCAGAGCGACCCGTACCTGTGCGGGGGCGCCATCCAGCACACGCCGGACTGGCTGGTGCTCTCTCCCATCGACTTCGAGGGCGAGCGGGTGGGCTACGCCTCCATGTTCGGGCACGTGCTGGACTGCGGCGGCACGGTGCCCGGCAGCATGGCCGCGACGGCCACGTCCATCTGGGACGAGGGCATCCGCATCCCCCCGGTGAAGCTCTTCGCCGAGGACCGCCTCAACGCCGACGTGCTGCGGATCATCCTCAACAACTCGCGCACGCCCGAGATGAACGAGGCCGACCTGATGGCCCTGGTTGCCGCCTGCCGCACCGCGGCGGTACGGGTCGGTGACCTCTGCACGCGGTTCGGCACCGACGTCTACCGGCGGGCGTGCGACGCCCTGCTGCAGCGCACCCGCGACGCCATGGCCGCCATCATCGTGCGACACATCCCCACCGAGCCGGTGAGCTTCACCGACGTTGTGGACGACGACGGCCAGGGCAACGGCCCCTTCGAGATGAAGTTGACGGTGTGGCGGGAAGGCGAGACGGCGTACTTCGACTGGACGGGCACCGACCCGCAGGCGCCCGGCCCCATCAACCTGGCAACCCACGACGGGCTATTCAAGATGTTCGTGGGGATCTACCTCATCATGGCCTTCGACCCGGAGATCTCGTTCAACGAGGGCTTCCATGACCTGCTGGAGGTGATCCTGGAGCCGGGGTCACTGGTCAGCCCCGAGTTCCCCGCCCCGCTGGGCTTGCTGAACATCACCCTGGCCCGGCACTTCGACGTCATCCAGGGCGTGCTGGCCCTCTGCGCCCCCGAGTTCGCCGCCGGCGCGGGCTACGGCTCCAGCCCGGCGCTCACCTACAGCGGCCACGACAGCCGCGGCGAGTACTTCCAACTCGGCGAGATCAGCTACGGCGGGCTGCCGGGGCGACCTGCCGGCGACGGGCTGGACGGGCACTCCTGGTGGCCGCTGTTCACGAACATCCCCACCGAGTACATCGAGAGCTACTTCCCGGTGATGGTGGAGACCTACCGCTCGATCCCCGACAGCGGCGGCGCCGGGCGCCACCGCGGCGGCAACGGGGTGGAGAAGGTGTACCGCTTCGACGCCGACGGCGAGATCACCATCCAGGACGACCGCTGGCAGAGCCGGCCGTGGGGCTGGGCCGGCGGGCGGCCCGGAGCGCCCAGCCGCAAGGCCCTGATGCGGGCGGACGGGACCACCGAGGAGCTGCCCTCCAAGTGCGACGTCGTCGCCGTGCGGGCCGGCGACCGGCTGGCATTCGTGACCGCCGGCGCGGGCGGACTCGGCGATCCGCGCGAGCGCCCCATCGAAGGCGTGCTTCGCGATGTTCGGGGCGGGCTCGTCTCGGCCGATGCGGCGAGGCGCGACTACGGGGTGGCCGTCACGGCGGAATTCACGGTGGACGACGTGGCGACCGCCGAACTGCGGGGACGGAGCGGCGGCAACGGTTCTGGAGGCAACGGCGGCGGTGGGGAGGCGTCCGGTGGCTGAGCCGGTTCTTCTTGAGCAGTCCGATGGCATCGCCTGTGTCACGCTGAACCGGCCCGACAAGCTGAACGCGCTGAGCACCGGGCTGCTGGGGGCGCTCCTGGAGTCCCTGGAACAGGTTGCCGGCGACCCGGCGGTGAGAGTCGTGATCCTGTCCGGCGCGGGCCGCGGGTTCTCGGCGGGCGGTGACCGCGACGAGACCGGCGATCCGTGGGGTGTCGGGCTGGCCGAGGACACGGCGCTGCTGCGGCGCTTGATGGAATCCTCGCTCCTGCTGCACGAGATGCCCGCTGTAACCATCGCGGCGGTCAACGGACCGTGCGCCGGGGGCGCTCTGGCGCTGGCGTGTGCCTGCGACCTGCGCTACGCGTCAGTGTCGGCCCGGTTCGTCACCGCCTTCGCCAGGGTGGGCCTGTCGGGAGACTTCGGTGGCACGGCCACCCTGAGCTGGGTGCTGGGCCCGGCCAAGGCACGCGAGCTGTACCTGCTGTCGGAGGTCATCGACGCGGCGGAGGCCAAGCGCATCGGGCTGGTATCGGCTGCCGTGCCCGAGGACGAGCTGTTGCCCCACGTGCGGCAGGTGGCCGAGCGCGTGGCCGGCGCCGCGCCGGGTGCGCTGGTGGCCATGAAGCAGAACCTCAACGACGCGCTGCGGCTGCCACTCGCCGAGGTGCTCGACCGGGAAGCCGAGCGGCAGGTTCGCTGCACGCGGGACCCCAGCTTCGACGAGCGATACGGCCTGCAGGGGCGCTAGGAGTCTGCTGAACAATGCTGCGCAACTCCCTCCCGTCATTCCGGCGGAGGCCGGAATCCACCGTCCGGTGGCCCGATTCGCGCTTGCGGACAGATTGTCGAGCACACTCCTAGGCCGTGTCCATGGGACGATCGCTTGCACGCCAACTCATCGAGTCCCGCCTCGTCGCCGGCGACCCGGTGGCCGGCGCGGAGATCGCCCTCGCAGCGGACCAGGTGTTCATCGACGACTCGGTCGGTCCGCTGATCGCACTCGAGCTGGAGGCCATGGGAGTCGACAGGGCACAGGTGGACCTGGCCGTCGGGTACGTGGATCACCTGCTGCTGCAGGCCGACGAACGCAATCCGGAAGACCACCTCATGATGCGCAGCGCCTGCGAGCGCTACGGACTGTGGTTCAGCCGGGCCGGCAACGGCATCTGCCACGCCGTGCACCAGCAGTCCTTCGGGCGCCCGGGCGCCTCCCTGGTGGGCTCGGACAGCCACACCTGCGCCGCCGGTGCGCTGGGGATGCTGGCGATCGGTGCCGGCGGGCTGGCGGTCGCCCTCGTCTTGGCCGGCGAGCCGCTGTACGTGACGATGCCCGAGATCTGGGGGGTGCGTCTCGTCGGCGAGCTCGGGCCGTGGGTCAGCGCCAAGGACGTGATCCTGGAGATGCTGCGGCGCCACGGCACCGACGGGGCCTCGGGCCGGCTGATCGAGTACCACGGTCCGGGCGTGGCCGGCCTGTCGGTGTGGGATCGCCACGTGATCGCCCACATGGGTGCCGAGTTGGGAGCCACCACCTCGGTCTTCGCCTCCGACGACGAGACCCGGCGCTACCTGCGGCGGCAGGGACGGGGCGGCGACTGGCAGGCTCTCGCAGCCGAGGAAGGCGCCACCTACGACCACGCCAGCGAAATCGACCTGGCCTCGGTGGAGCCACTCGTGGCGCTCCCGCCGAGTCCGGGCAACGTGGTCCCGGTGGCCGAGGTCGCCGGCGCCGAGATCCATCAGGCGTACATCGGCTCCTCGGCCAACCCGTCCTACCGTGACCTTGCAATGGCGGCCTGCATCGTCGGCGGACAGGCGGTGCACGACCGCGTCTCCTTCGACGTCAACCCGGCCAGCCGGGAGGCTCTCGCCAATCTCGCCCGCGACGGCCACATCGCCGCGCTCGTGGCAGCCGGGGCCCGTCTCCATCAAGCCGGCTGCAACGGCTGCCCGGGCATGGGCCAGGCGCCGGCGCCGGGCCGCATCAGCCTGCGAACCGTGCCCCGCAACTTCCCAGGCCGCTCGGGCACCGCGGATGACCAGGTGTATCTGGTGAGCCCCGAGACGGCGGCGGCCTCGGCCCTGACCGGCATCGTCACCGACCCGCGGACGCTCGGGGTGGCAATACCGAGAATCGACGAACCCGACGAGTGGCTCACCAACCACGACCTGCTGGTGCCGCCCCTGCCAGTCGAGGAGGCCGGCCGGGTGCAGCTCGCCAAGGGACCGAACCACCCGTCGCTCCCCCGCTTCGAACCGCTCCCGGACCGGCTAACGGTCCCCGTGCTGTTGAAGATGGGCGATGACGTGTCCACCGACGAGATCCTGCCGGCCGGGCCGCGTGCCATGCCGCTGTGGTCGAACGTGGAGCGGATGGGTGACTTCGCCTTCGAAGGCGTCGATCCCGGCTATCCCGACCGGGCCCGGGCGCAGGGCGACCACGCGGTGATCGGCGGGCGGAACTACGGGCAGGGGTCCAGCCGGGAACAGGCGGCGCTGGCCCCGCGGTCCCTGGGACTGCGGGTGGTCATCGCCGTGGACTACGCCCGAATCCACCACGAGAACCTCGTTCTCTTCGGCGTCCTGCCCCTCACGTTCGCCGGTCTGGGACACTACGAGGCGCTCGAAGCCGGGCATGTCCTGGTCGTCGAGGATGCACACGGGCTGCTCTCCGACGGAAGCGGAAGCGTGCTGGAGGCCACGACCGGCCGCCGCTTCGCCGTCCGCCACGACCTCTCCGCCCGCCAAGCCGAGATCGTGCGCCAGGGCGGCGCCATCAACGCGGCCCGCCGGACGGCAATGGGGCGAGTGCGCTGATGCTCGCTCGCGAACTCGTCCTGCCGCACCTGCTCGCCTCGCGGGCCGCCGAGTGCCCCGACCGCACATTCCTGCAGGAGGTCGACGGCCGATCAATCTCCTATGCAGACCTGCATCGCGACACCCTCACCTGGGCGGACGCCTACCGGCGCCTGGACATGGGACCCGGCGACCGCGTGGCCGTGATGCTGCCGACGGGCATCGACGCCGTGAGCGCCTGGCTGGGGCTCTCCTGGTTGCGCGCCTGGGAGGTGCCCGTCAACACCGGCTACGTGGGCCGGATGCTGCACTACCTGCTGGAGCACTCCCGCTCCAAGTTGCTGGTGACCGTCTCGGACTACCTGGAGCGCCTCGGCGATGTCGCCGCCGATCTCACACACCTAGAGACCGTCGTCGTGGCCGACGGGGACGACATGAGGACCGATCTGCCGTTCACGGTGATCGGGCGGAGCGACTTCCTGGCCGGGGCGGCGCCGGCCGAGGACCTGGACGGCCCCGGCCCTGCAGACATCGCCACCGTCATGTACACCTCGGGGACGACCGGCCCCTCCAAGGGGGTGCTGGTGCCGTGGGCGCAACTACACGCCACCGCGGCAACCAGCATCTTCACCGGCGACTTCGGCGCCGACGACGCCTACTACCTGCCGTTCCCGCTGTTCCACATCAGCGGCAAGGGCCCCGTCTACACCTTCGCCCTGGTGGGTGGACGCGTCGTGATGCGGCCCTCGTTCAACACCGGCGCGTTCTGGGACGACATCGCGCGCTACCGCTGCACCACCACCCTCCTGCTGGGGGCGATGGCCAACTTCATCAACCGCCAGCCACCGCGGCCCGACGATGCCGACACGCCGCTGCACACCGTGGTCATGGTCCCGCTCATCGGTGAACTCGAGGACTTCAAGGAGCGGTTCGGGGTGCGGGTCTCCACCGCCTTCAACATGACCGAGATCAGCGTCCCCATCCACTCAGACGGCTGGACGCTGGCGAACCTGGAGAGCTGCGGCAAGGTGCGCCCCGGCTACGAGGTGCGCGTCGTGGACGCCGACGACGAGGAGGTGGGACCGGACAAGGTGGGCGAGTTGATCGTCCGAGCCGACGAGCCGTGGACCCTCATGGCCGGCTACCTCGACATGCCCGACGCGACGACGGCAGCCTGGCGGAACCTCTGGCTGCACACCGGCGACGCCTTCCGTTACGACGCCAACGGCAACTTCTACTTCCTGGACCGCATCAAAGACACGATCCGGCGGCGAGGCGAGAACATCTCCTCCGCCGAGGTCGAGGCGGGGGTGAACGAGCACCCCGGCGTGCTGGAGTCCGCTGCCATCGCCGTTCCCTCCGAGTGGGGCGAGGACGAGGTCAAGATCGTGGTGGTGCCCCGCCCCGGGAGCACCGTCGAACCCCGTGAACTGGTCGACTTCCTCACGCCCCGCCTCCCCCGCTTCATGCTCCCCCGCTACGTCGAGGTTCTCGAGAGCCTTCCCAAGACCCCCACCGAGAAGGTCCGCAAGGTCGAACTCCGATCCCAGGGCATCACCCCAGCCACGTGGGACCGCGAGGCCGCCGGCTAGCGCACCGCCGAAGGAACGTCATGCTCGACTTCAGCCGCTTCGAATGGCTCAGCTTCGACTGCTACGGGACTCTGGTCGATTGGGAATCCGGCATTTCCGCCGCGGTCGACGACGTCTTGAGATCCCATGGCATGCGCAGATCCCGCGCGGAGATCCTGGCTCTCTTCGCCGACGTGGAGCCCCGCGTACAGAACTCCCAGAACTTCCTTGAATACCGGGACGTCCTCCGCCGGACGATGGCACAGATCGCGACCGAGTTGGGCATCGAGTGCACCGGGTCGGACCTGGAGTGCCTCGCGGACACCTTGCCTGCCTGGCCGGTCTTCGCCGACGCCACCGACGCTCTGCAGACCCTCAAGACGCGCTACAAGCTGGCGGTGATCTCCAACGTGGACGACGACCTGTTCGCCGGGACGGCTACCGCACTGAAGGTCGATTTCGATGCGGTCGTCACCGCGGAGCAGGCCCGCAGCTACAAGCCCAACCTGCACAACTTCGATGTCGCCTCGAGGGCGATGGCGGTCGGAAAGAATGCGTGGCTGCATGTTGCCGAGAGCCTGTTCCACGACATCGAGCCGGCGAACGAGCTGGGCATCACGTGCGTCTGGGTGAACCGCGCCGGTCGCGGAGGTGCGACGCACCGGACCGATGCCGTTCCCGACCTCGTTGTCCCCGACCTGGCAACGCTCGCGAAGATCGTGGGCGCGACGTGACCGTCGACGGCTAGGACTGTCTACGGCACACGAGAAGCGCCGAGTAGTCGGCGGCCGAGAGAGCCGGCTCGCTCCCATTCACCGCCGAGACGATCGATTCGATGGCGCGGTTGTCAGCGACACCCGCGGCGGCGCCGGTCAGCTTGGCGACGAGGTCCTCGTCGCTCAGCGGGTTCGCGGTCGAGCCGCCGAACGCCTCGGTGGCGGCATGCTCGGTGGTGCCGTCGGAGAAGGTCACCTGTAGCGACGCGCTCTCCATGCGCCTGCCTTCGGTGGCCACGAACCTGACCTTCTCGCGAAGCGCTAGCACCGCCGGATCGGAACGTGTCCCGGCACCCAGTTCCTCGACGGTGAAACGGCCGCCGCACCAGGCGGCGGCGGCGCAGTAGCTCCCGTCGAAGCGGGCCTGCTGGTCGTCGGCGGGCACGTCGAACCGTTCGCGCCGGCTGCGGTTCACCTCCGCGACGAGCGGGGCAACTGCGAACGTCATCGAGGCGACCTGTGAACGCCGCTCCGGCGGCGTGCGACCCCATAGGTCCAATGTGCAGTCCAGGGGGGCTTGGCTGATCGTCTCGGTGGGATAGCGCTTGTAGGCGATGGGCCCGCAGATCCGCCAGTCGTCGCCGAGAGAACCCAGGGCACTCTCGATCCTTTCCGGATCGCGCTCGGCGACCGTCGCCAGCAGGCCGTGCTCGCCGTCGATCGCGGTCGAGGGGGCGGTGAAGCCCCGCCGCGCCAGGCCGGCTGCGGTGAACCCGCTGCGAGCGGCGTCGCCGATGCGGTAGGGATGGACGTCGGTACCGAGAACCTCCAGCGGACCGGCGCCGCCGAGCGCGGCGAGGCCCAGCGCGTTGGTCGTGCGCTCGACATCGAGGCCCAGGATCACCGAGCAGCCCGCCGCGGCTCCGACGGCGCCCGCGGCGACCGCCGGATTGAACCCCCGCTCGTAGTGCGCAGCCATCAGCATCGTCGCCACCGCCAACTCCACCTCGATGCCGAGGGCCAGCGCCGTGAGCGCATCGGCCAGCGAGGCGCCGGACTGCTCGGCGGTCGCCTGCACGGCCGGCCACACCGGCGCCGTGGGGTGCACGAACGCCTCGAGGTGGGTCTCGTTGAAGTCCAGCACCTCGAGCATCGCCCCGTTCACCAGAGCGGCCCGGTCGCCGCTGGTGGGGTCCCCGTGCCAGAGCAGGCGGGCCGTGCCACCTGCGACTCCATCGACCGCCCACCCCCGCAGCCGCTCGACGGCGGGATGATCGTGACCAGCAACCGACGCGGCCGCCGCGTTCAGCAACAGCCGGCGAGCCTGGTGTCCTACATCTCCGGGCAGCCGTTCGGTCCGCATGCCCACGAGGAATCCGGCCAGGCGTCCAGTCACCGTCGGGTGCCCGGCGATCGCGTCCATCGGCCAATGGTACGGTCGCTGTTGCAGCGTCGCCGGATGCACCAAGCGCGAGGGCGGGCGAGCCCGGTTCTCCCCTCATCCCCACCGGACGTTGGCCCGACATCGACGATTGGAAGAACCCGTGGCGACTCGCGAATGCGACTTCCTGTGCATCGGGGGTGGACTCGGCGGACTGGCCGCCGCGTTGCGCGCCGCCGACGCCGGCCTCGACGTGCTCATCGTCGAGAAGTCGCCGCTCATCGGGGGGGTGGCCGCGTACAGCGGCGGCGTGGTCTGGGTCGGCAACAACCACCTGCAGCGGCGAGCCGGCCTCACCGACAGCGCGACCAACGCCACCCGCTACCTGCGCTGGGTGGCACGTGACGCCGGCGCGTTCGACGAGGCACTGCTCGCCACGTTCGTTCGGCGTGCCCCCGAGGCCGTGCAGTACTTCGGTGGCCTCGGTGTGCGCTTCCGGAGCACGGGGCTCGGCGACCAGTACCACCCCGACGCCCCGGGATCAGTGCCGGGCGGCCGCATCCTGGAGGTCACCGTCGACGGCGATGCCCTCGGGCCGTGGCGGGACCGGTGCCGCAGTTCGCCTCACTTCCGCCTTCTCGGACTGACCCATGACGAGGTGCGTCGAGCCGGAGGTGACCTCGTCGCGGGCGACGTTCTCGCTGACCTGCACCGCCGGCGCCGCGAGAGCGACTTCTGGACCTGGGGACCGGGACTGTCCGCTGGGTTCGCCGCCGCAGCCCTCGTGCAGCGGGGCGTGCCGATCCTGCTGGAGGCGCCCTGCGTCGAACTGTTGACGACAGGCGACCGGGTATCCGGGGCCGTCGTGGAGACCGGGGGCGAACGGCAAGCAGTCCGCGCCCGGCGAGGCGTGCTCATCGCCACCGGCAGCTACGGCAACGCCCCCTACGCGGCCGAGGTGGAGGGCCTGCCGGAAGTCTTCGAGGCGTCTCCGCCGGTGCTGGACGGCGACGCCCTGGCTCTCGTCGAACCCACGGGGGCTGCGCGGGCACGCTCGGGACAGGCGTTCACGATCTTCGGCTACGAGAGCCCAACCGAGCGCCACCCCGGGACCGAGGTGCCGCTGCACCGCGAGCTGTCACGGGCACTCGGGCTGCCCCACGCCATCGTCGTGAACCGGAGGGGAAGGCGCTTCGGCGACGAGAGCTTCTACGGGTTCCTGCTGCGGGCCGTGAAGGAGCGCGACGCCGGCGGGCGGTTCCCGAACTACCCCTGCTACCTCATCGGCGACAACCGCTACCGCACCCGCTACCGGCTCGGTGACGGCGACGAATGGCCTGCCGATCTGGCGCAGGCGCCCCGGCTCGACGATCTGGCCGGCGCGCTCGGCATCGATCCGGGTGGGCTCACCGAACAAGTGGCGGCGTTCAGCGACGCCGCCGATGAGGGGAACGATTCGGCGTTCGGCCGGGGCACGCTGGCGTACAGCCGGCTGCGCGCCGGGGATCCGAACCAGTCACCGAACCCCAACCTCGGCTCGGTGCGCGAGCCGCCCTTCTGGGGCTTGCCGCTGAAGTTGCTCGGCACGGGGATCTACTCGACGGGGCTGCTGATCAACAGTGACGCGCAGGTGCTGCGCGAGGACCGATCACCGGTCGAAGGGCTGTACGCCACGGGCAACGCCGCCGCCTACGTCGAGCAGCCCGCGTACGTGGGTGGTCTCGCCAACGCCCGCGCCATCACATACGCCTACCTGGCCGCAACTCACGCGGCTGCCTCCGTGCATCTCTCCTGACCCACGGCCGGCGTCTTGGGGAACCCATACGCAGGACCGTTGGCCCTGGATTCCGGCCTTCGCCGGAATGACAGCGAATGCCGGCGGCTGCCTCCTAGGTGAGGTCGACCGGGTAGCCGGTGAGCACCTCGTTGCCCCCCTCGGTGATGAGGACCTGCTGCTCCAGCTTCACGCCCTCGCCGCCGGAGCGAGGGCCCACGAAGGCCTCGACGCACATCACCATGCCGGGTTCGAGGACGGCGTCATAGCCGGTGGACTCCCACTTCTCACGCCCGTAGACGACCGGGTACTCGTCGCACAGCCCCACGCCGTGGGACAGCATCGTGTAGTGGTTGTAGTCCTCGGGGAACGGGTACCAGGCCCGCTCGGTGATCTCCCGCAGTGACACGCCGGGCAGGTGCAGTTCGGTGTTCCGCTCGATCTGTTCCAGCGCCAGCGACCAGGTGTCGTGCTGGGCGGGCGTCGGCCGCCCGCCACCGCACAGCCACGTGCGCGACGTATCGACGCAGGCGCCGTAGGCCCCGACGAGGTCGGTGTCGAATCCCATGAGTTCCCCGGCCTGCACCCGGCGGCTGCTCGCCTCCTGATACCAGGGGTTGGTGCGCGGCCCCGATGACAGCAGGCGGGTCTCCATCCACTCACCGAAGCGGGCGAAGTTGCCGGCCTGCAACACCGACCACAGCTCCATCTCGGTGACGCCGGGCTCGAAGGCGGCCCGCATCTCGTCGATCGCCTCCTCGCAGGCGTGCACCGCGCAGCGCATGGCGGCGATCTCGTCGGAGGACTTCACCAACCGGGCCTCCTCCAGCAGCCCTGCGGCGTCCACCAGTTGCACACCCCGAGCCTCGAGCGCGCGAGCCCCGAGGAGTTCGAGCCGGTCGGTGGCGAGGCGCCGTTCGCCACGGCCGTGCTCGACCAGCAGTTCCACAACCTCCGTGGCCCAGAGGTCCGCCATCTCGGGGGCTCGGGATCCGGCGAGGAAGGGCAACATGGCGCGGGCAGGACGGATCTCGTCCACCACCTCTGAGTGCGTATCCAGGAACTCCGCGTTCGAGAACTCGAAGACCACGACGGGGCCGTCGGTCGCCACGAAGACGTAGCGGACCGCGTTGTGCATCGTCCACAGCGACATGTTCGTGGTGTCGGAGGCGTAGCGGATGTTGACCGGGTCGTAGAGCAGCGCTGCGTCACAGGCGGCCTGTCGGAGTTGCGCCTTCACCCGCTCCAGCCGGTAGCGCCGGATCGCCGAGCGATCCGGGAGGCGCAGCCCCGCGGCTGTCCACTCGGCTTCCAGAGCCGGCCCCGGCCCCAACGCGTGCATGTTCTGTTCGCCGTGGTCGAGCAGGCGGTCGGGTGCTCTTTGCCCGCGCGCTCCGATCCTCGGGCTGTGGCGCGACTCGGTCATGTCCCCGCTCTCGCCTCTCCGCTAGACCGAGTCGGAGGGTCCGGTGGTTCGACCGCTGCACAGCGCCGCCCAGAGGCGCTCGGGCGACAGGGGGGTGACGAGGGTTGGGACCTCCGGCGGGGCGGCGGCAGGCGCCACGGCGTCCAGCACGGCGTTGAGGACGCAGGAGAAGGCGGCGTTGGTGCCTCCCTCGCCCATCCCCTTCATGCCGCCGGGCGTGTGCGGCGAGGGCGTCTGTTGATGCTCGACGGTGAAGTTCGGCAGCGCGTCGAGGGTCGGCACGAGGTAGTCCATGAGCGTCGTCGTGCGGGGCTGGCCGGAAGCGTCGTAGACGATCTCCTCGCTGAGCGCCGCCCCGATGCCCTGGGCGGCCCCGCCGTGCACCTGCCCCCGCACGACCTGAGGGTTCACCACCGTGCCACAGTCCAGCACCACGACGTAGTCGCTGATCTCAACGCTGCCGAGTTCTGGGTCGACGGCCACGGCGCAGGCGTGGGTGCAGAAGGAGAACGTAGGGCTGGGCGGGTCGTAAATGTATGAGGCGGTGAGGCCGGGCGCCTGGCCCTCCGGCAGCCGGAACCCCCGGTGGGCCGCCGCAGCCACCTCGGCCAACGGAACCGAAGCAGTCGTGCCCGCCACGGTGACCTTCCCGGCGTCGAGGGTTAGGTCGGCGGGGTTGGCCTCCAGCATGTCGGCGGCGATCGCCCGGATCCGCCCGGCCAGCTCGCGTGCGGCCACAACCGCCGAGCCGCCGCCGAGAGCCATCGAGCGGGAGGCCGCCGTGCCGTAGGCCGAGTACGGGGTCACGTCGGTGTCGCTGTGGATCACCTCCACGTCGGCAGGATCCACCCCCAGCTCGTCGGCCAGCAGCTGCGCCAGCGTGGTCTCCAGACCCTGGCCGTGCGGGGACACGCCGGTGTAGAGGCGCACGCTGGCGTCGGGCTCCATGCGCACCACGGCGCTCTCGTAGCCACCGATGCGCAGACCCAGGATCTCGTTCAGGAAACTCGGCCCCACCCCTGCCAGCTGCACGTGGGAGGCGTAGCCGACGCCCCGCAGGCGGCCGTCACCGGGTGCCGGCGGCCCGGCAGCCAGGCGAGCCTCGATGAGCTCCCGGGCGCGGCGCAGCGGGGCCGCGTAGTCGCCGTTGTCATAGGTGACGTGCGTGCGGCTGGTGTACGGCTGGGCCTCGGGGCGGATCATGTTGTGCTCGCGCAACTCGGCAGGGTGCCGGCCCAGCGCTCTCGCCACCAGCTCGACGGCCCGTTCGCCGATGAGTGCCGCCTGGGTCTGACCGAACCCGCGGTAGGCGCCGGTGAGCATGGTGTTGGTGGCCGCCAGGCGTCCAGTCCCCGCCACGGCGTCCCACGTGTAAGGCCCCGGCGCCATGCCGAGCGCCACGAACAGCGGCCCGCCGGCGAACACGCTGCACTGCGCGCCCCCGTTACGGACCATGTCCACACGCAGGCCGCGCAACGTGCCGTCGTCGTCGAATGCCACCTCCACGTCGCAGGTCTCACCCCGCGCGTGCGTGGTCGCAAGCAGCGACTCGGTGCGTGTCTCGGTCCACAGCACCGGACGCCCCAGCACCACAGCAGCGATGACCACCATCATCTCGTCCTCGTAGAAGTGGTCCTTCAGGCCGAACCCGCCGCCCACGTCGGGCGCCACCACCCGCACCCGGTTCTGAGGCATGCCGAGCACCTCGCAGATGGAGTCGCGTGCGGCGTGCGGAGCCTGCGTGGAGGTGTGCACCACCAGCTTGCCAGTCGGCTCGGTGTAGGCCAGCACGCCCCGGCCCTCCATGGGTGCCCCGCTGAGGCGCCCGATGACCAGCGTGGTGCGCAGACGCCGGTCGGCGGCGGCGAAGACCGCCTCGGTGTGCTCGGCGCTGTCGCCGGTCGTGCAGGCGGCCAGCAGGTTGCCCTCCACGCCGTCCCAAAGTTGTGGCGCTCCCGGTTCGAGCGCATCCAGAGGGTTGGTCACAGCGGGCAGTTCGCGGATCAGCGGCAGGATCTCCTCGGCGGCGTCAGCGGCGGCGGCGGCGCTGCCGGCGGTGACCACACCGACCGGCTGCCCCGCGTAGCGCACCCGGTCGTCCAGCAGCGGCGTGGACGTCTGATACTGGTCAGCGAGTTGCCACAGCACCCCGAAGTCACCCTTGGTCCGGGAACGCAGCTCCTCGGGCCCGAAGAGCCGGGTTCCGGCGGGCAGATCGCCGACCTCGAGGCCCTCCAGGATCCCGTGAGCCACCGGGCTACGGATGACCGCGGCGTGCATCACGCCCGCCATCGCCGCAGCCAGGTCGGCCACGTAGCGCCCCTCGCCGCGCAGCATGGTCTCGTCGTTGACGCGCGGGACGCTGCGCCCCACGAAGCGAGCACTCATCGGGGCGTCCTCGGGGCAACGGAGGGGCCACGGCCGGCTGTGCCGGCGGCAAAGAGCGGATCCTCGGCGGGGCGCATGCGCTCCCCCTTCAGCCCCACCCGGGAGAATCGAACCACGTCTCGCATGATCGGTCGCAGGGTAGCCCGCGCCTCTCAATCCACCGGGGCGATCCGACCGGCGAGCCGGAACGCCACGGCGGAGCCGCCCAGCAGGACGGCGAGGATGAACCACGCCCACTCGTAGGAGCCAACACTGTCGACGAACGCGCCGAAGGCCACCGGCGAGACGAGCGCTCCCAGGTAGTAGCCGGTCATGGTGGCGGCCGTGGCGCGGGCCACGGCCGGCCCGGCCCGGTCCACAACGGCAGCATGCATCGTGCCGATACCGGCGAACTGCAGGATGATCCCGCCCAAGATGCCGACCATCGCCACCGGCAACCCCAGTAGACGACCACCTGCCAGCAGCAGGCACGAGGCGCCGGTCCCCGCCACCAGCACGACCAGCAGCCGCATCCGCCGGTGCGGTCCGAGCCGGTCGGCGCCGAAGCCGGTGCTGACCATGGCCACCGCACCCACCGCGGAGGAGGCGCCCACCAAGATGCCCGCCCACGCCGGCGAGAGCCCCAGGGATTCCTCGGCGTACGGCACCGTCCAGGAGAGCAGCGGCTGGGCTCCCGCGATGAGGCAGAAAGCCGCAATCGGAAACCACACGAACCCTTTCGGCAGGCGGTGGGCGCGACGCTGCAACAGTTCGTGCGGCTCTCCCCGGTCGTCGGGCAGGACGGCGAGCGCCCCGAGCGCCGTCACCACCCCACCTACACCGAGTCCGACGTAGACCCACTCCCAGTTCCAACGATCCGCAACGGTGGGCGCCACCGCTGCGGTCAGCGCACTCATGAGGAGGATCCCCGAGCTGCGCGTCGACAGTGCGACGGCGCGGCGCCGGGGTCGCACGGCGCTGGCAACCGAGACGTTCGTGCCGACGTTGTTCAGCGCGTAGCCGAACCCCGCCAGGACACCGGCCGCGGGCAGCGGGGCATAGCCACCGAGACCGGCCGCCACACCGGAGGCCAGGACCACGAGCGCCAGCCCGACGGCAACCGAGAACCGGCCACCAATGCGGTCACAGATCCGCCCCGCTGTCAGCGAGGCAACGCCGGCGCAACCGAAGTAGAGGCTCACGAGGAGCCCCACGTGCCAACGCTCGATCCCCAGATCGGCGCGCAATGCGGTCGCCACGAACCCCGGCACGTACCCGTAGGCGGAGTTGACTGCGATCGCCAGCGTGCTGGCACCGACGACGACCGCCGCCGGGCGGGGACGGGCCGGGAAGCTCAACGCGGATCACCCGTGCAGGGGGTATCGGCAGCTCGATTACCGCCGCAGGGCGCCCTCACCGGACCGTTACGTGTCGTCTTCGTCGGTCCGCACCCCATGCGTCGGGCAGTCTGGCCGATTAACGGGAGAGGTGTTCAGGACTACGGCTTGGTGACGTCCATGACGACCACAGTGACCTTCCGTGCTTCGTCCGGGGTCAGATCGTTCTCCAGTCGCCGCTTCAGTTCGTCGGGCGTGGCCGGACGGTTGCCGTTGGGCGGAGGCTTCGTCACGTCACTTCCGAACCACAGCACAAGGAAAATACCGTACCCACCTGTTTCGGGGTCGGTCGTGTATTGGCCGATGAGTTGGCTGCGCAACGCGCTCCACAGGTCGACGTGGGAGTTCTTCTTGATCTCGATCGGAACATTGAACGCTCCGCGGCTCGCGCGGATGTCGGCCCGCCTATCCGCGGCGTAGCGGCCCTCCGGCGCTGCATCGACCTCCGGAGGAAGACGCTCTTTCAAAGCGTCGAGCACCGAGTCGCGGCAGGAATTCTCGGGCTTGGGAGTAGTCAGCCAGCCGTATCCGTCCTCGTTCCAGAAAGGGCGCCAGGGATTGCTGTTGCCACCCCGAACGTCTCCGGAGACGTCATGGAGCCGCTCGACAAGCAGCGCGGCCAGATCCGCAACATTGGCCGGCGCCTGATCGCTGAGCGTGCACTGGACCCGCTCGATGGTGGGATTGCGGTAAGAGGCATCACGATGGACTACGCGCTGGCGTTCCAGAGACCGCGTGAGCGAACCCCTCCACGGAGCCAACTGCGGATTATCGATCAGATCCCGTAAGGCCTGTTGAGCTGCGTCACTCGCCAGCGAGCCGAGTTGTGAGATTGATTCGGAAATCCGATCAGATGCGTCCATCTCGACTGTCACGAGGCCGTTCATCATCAGCGGACGATACGAGCAGCCCAGCATCTCGATGATGTCCTTGAGAGCCGCCGGATCTCCGATGGAACCGAGTCGATCCGAGAAGTTTCGGAAAAACTCCGCCAGATGCCTGACTCGCCTCTCGTTCTCTCCCACCCACGCCTTCAACGCCTGAAGACCAGGCTCGGGAGACAGAAGCGACTCGACCGCCACCCATCGGACCCGTTGTGCAACAGTCATGCTCGCAGAGGACAGCTTCCTCTCGATGAGCGCTCGGAGTGCTGGCTTGTCCGGGTGCTGCGAGGCGGCGGTCAGCAGCCGGTCGAGCAGCCGGTGTTGCGTATTCGGGGCACGGATCGGGAATGCGCGGAGCAGTCGCAACCGCATATCGTGCACGAGATCATCGTGGCCGGTGACGGTTTCCAGATCGTTCAGGCCGGGTGGGGACTCATCACCAGCCCGAAGAGCGGCAACCGCGCACCGATACAGGACGTCGAGAACCAGTTCGGGATCGTCCTGGAACCACCGGCCGTGCCAACGCGCAGACACGGGACCGACTGGCACGCAGTAGTGGATGGCAAGGGCGTTGCGCTTAAGCGCGTCGTCGAGGCCGTCCAAGCGCGCCGGGTCCTCCTCGTTAAGCAGATGCAGGCTCGCCAGCACCGGGTACGCCAACCACGAGTGCTTCGACTCCCGGTGGAACGACACCGTCTGCTCGGCCGCTGGGACATCGTCCCGCGTCGCGGCTTCCCGCAGACCGGCCATGACAATGTCGACGAGACTGCCGTCACCGCCGAGGAATTCGGCGATGCGGCTACGAGGTGAGACCGCGTGATCGATGCCGACGAATAGGCCGAAGTAGGCCTTGGCAAGTGCGTCGAGACCAGGCGGCGAGAACCTGTTCTCACGCAATTCGGCCTCGTGGGATCGGATGACGTCAGACCACTCCTCACGACGCTGACGCCGTTCATCCAGCGCTGCTGCACGACGAGCCTCGAGTTCGTCAACCGCCGCCTGATAGTCAGGATTGTGGCCTCGATCTGCCGACTCGACCCCCGAACTCGCCCGACAGAGTTCCTCGACCTGATGCGCCAGTTCCGGCCGTCCGTGGGTCCGCTCCGTCAGAACGTCGAGAGTCAACCCCTCGCTCCTCGCGGGGTCTCGCAATGACCGGCACGACTCGCTCAACAACTCTTGCGCTACCGCGAGGTTCGTTTCCGAGATCGCGATGGCCTGGTCGAGGCACCACAGCCCGAAGTCGGATGGCAACTCGCTCTCGTGCAACGCGCTACATCGCCAATACTCATCGGCAGACGATGTCTCGTTTGAGTGGCGCCGATATTGCCATCTCAGGTACAAGTCCTTCTGAGTGTCGGGGCGAGCCTCGAGCCACTCTCGGACGCCGCGTACACGGTCGCCCGGCAACGACGTCACCAGCAATCGACCCACCGTACTGAGCCAGTTGTCGAGGCGCGACGGTCCGACGTGCTCCCCGAGAGCGTTCAATCCTCGTTCGAGAAGGCGAATCGGAAGATCCTCAATCTCGGACTCGTCGAGTTTCGGAATCAAACGCGGGGCATCCTCGTGAAGCGCGTCGAGCAGTTCCGCCACGTGCTCGTCCGATGATCGTTCCATCAATGTCGTCGCCCAGAACTGCCACATTCTGCCGACGGGAACCTCGGTCCTGCTGGAAAACGGGAAGTAGCGCCACACCCGTGAAGGTGTCACCACGCCCGGGTACAGCCGATCCAGGAGGGTTCCGCACAGCCCGAGATCAGGATCCGGCAGCCTCCCCTCACAAGTCTCCTCGAGAACTCTGATGAGGGTCTGCGTTTGGTCATGACCGTCGGGGGATAGATGCAGGTAGGCATCAAGTGCTCTCCGCCGGACCCTCGGCGTCGTTGCAGATTCGAGGAGTAGCGCCTGGATCGTCGACGTCAGTGTTTCGAGCGACTCGCTCCCTTTCTGGTCTGCCTGCGACAGTAGATCCAAGACGAATTCGCTGATCCGGTCGTGAGACGGTTCAGTACCGGCGGTACGCAGCAACTCGTTGATCGCAGTAGCCGTGTCTGGAGAGACAAGTGAGCGGAACGCCCAAGCCAAGTCGTATCGCCCTTCGTCCGTTCGGCCGTCCCGCCACTGGTGACCCGATAACGGCGCCTCCGCCGCAAACTCCGTCAGCGACCGGAGTAAGCCCTTCTTGTCCTCGGTCGTGAACCCCCCGATGTCGCCATAGATGCCGATGCCGACGGGATCCGCGTCGATCAGTTGCCTTCGCGCTTCGCCAGGGAGCGCGGCCAGCCAGGCGGAGAGGCCCCGGAGCACCGTGACCACGCGACCGTCGCCGACGCCAGTCATGAGAGCGACAACTCGCCGAGCGGGGAGCCCGTTGCGAATCAACGCCGCTAGGCAGCGGCCGGCGAGGAACTCCGCCACGAGCCGATGAACAGGGACAAACGTCCGAATACCGACTGCGGTGAACAGCCTCGTCGACAACGCGTACTCAAGATCGATTCGGGAGCGACGCCCCTGTGCGTCTTCCAACGAGTCCAACGAGACGAATGCGGAACTTTCGACCCCCGGCGCAAGCGAGTACCCATCGATCCCTGAGAGCAACTGCAGCGCGCAGAGATAGCCGGCGGCATCCAGGACGGTCTCCACCGGTTGTGGTGCGACACCCGCGCGATGCTCCTCGTTCTGCTCGGTTGCCATCCGCCGGCATGCCGTCTCGAATGTCTCCAGCCGACTCGCCGGCCATTCGGTGCCGAGGCCAACCGCGTCTGCTAGCAGGTGGAGTGTCAGGGGGTTACGCAGGAGCGCCCCGACACCTCGGAGCCGGGCCACCCGGATGAATTCCTCGACGCCGACGCCGAGACGCAGCGAACTCAACAAGTCGGCGGCAGCCTTCTCGCTGAGCGGATCGAGCCGAAGAACGGCGATGCTCCCGCCTGGAGAGACGGATTCCAGGTTCCGGCGGTCGTTGTTGCCGAGCCAGTCCGCCTCGCGGCAGGAGATCCGGAACCTGGGAAGGTTGAGTCGCTCGAGGCGGTTGCGTATCTCGTCCAGGGGGAGCCGCGAATCCGCGGCGCCTGCCCGCATCTCGTCGAGCCCGTCGATGAACAGCATCCTGTCGCGCCATTCCGGGTGGGATTCAAGGTCGAGCCGGATGAAATCCCGCGCGCGGATGTACTCCGCCGCTCCGTCGAGTGCTTGACATTCCCTACCGAATTCGGTCGTCTTGCCCGCACCGGGATCGCCGAGCAGCACGTACGCCTCCAGCGACCCGAACGCGCTCAATGGCCTCGACTCGCCGAGTTCGACTCGACCGTCACCGCCGGACCGGATCTCGGTGCAGGTTCGGTCGACGGTGATGCTCATGTCGCCCCGAACCAGTGATCGGCCGACACCGACAGGAACTCGTGCAGCGGTACTCCTGACTCCCCAACGACGACCGTGGCGCGTGGCCGGAAACGTCGCTCGAACTCGGACAAGCCGGACGGGGTCGCCAGTCCAGGGCCGCTCTTCACCTCAATCCCTACTGTCAGGGGTCCCCGTTGGAGAACGAAGTCCACCTCGTGGTTCCTGTCTCTCCAGTACTTCAGGGCAGTGCTCGGCGCGGCCGTGTTCGCGAGATGCGCCCCGACTGCGGTCTCGACCATGCGACCCCAGAACGTCCGGTCGGCCCGAGCCTCGTCGAACGCATAGCCGGAGGCAACGGCCATGAGAGCCGTGTTGAGGACGTTCAGTTTCGGTGTCGAGGCCTTGGCTGACACCGGGCGCTCTGTGTGTTTGGACAGGCCGGTCAGCAGACCCGCCTGGGAGAGAAGATCCAGGTAGCGCGCCAGGGTGGTGGTGTTGCCTGCATCCTGCAGCTGGCCAACCATCTTGCTGTACGACAACTCCTGCCCCGAGTAGAGCGAGCCGAGATCGAACAGCCGCCTGAGGAGCGCCGGCTTGTCGACGCGAGCCATCGAGAGCACGTCACGTTCGATATTCGGCTCGATGAGGGCGCCACGGACATAGGCCACCCATCGGTCTGCGTCGTGAACCAGCGGAGCTGCTCCGGGATAGCCGCCGAAGTACACGTACTGCTCGACGTCGAATCCGAACGCCTCGGACATCTCCGGGTACGACCAGTGCGTGAGCCGGACCGGTTCGAATCGCCCCGCGAGACTCTCGTTCAGACCTGCCTGCATCAGTAGAGGCGCTGAGCCGAGAATTGCCACGTGCAGCGGGCAGCCGGTGGCTCGATCGGCGTCCCAGAGTCCCTTGACCGCGTCTGACCAGCCATCGATCTTCTGGATCTCATCCAGCACGAGAACGAAACCGCGCTCCGACGACCAGGCGCGGTGCCGACTGTCCTCCCACACGTCAGCCAACCACCGCGCATCGCGTACGGCTGACGGCAGCACCCCGTGGCCGGCTTCGGAAGGAGAGGGCCGCGGGGCAGCCCGAGATTCGAGCATGTCGACCGCTTCGAATCGGTGGCGCTGCGCGATGGACGAGAGTGCCTGACGCGCTGCCGTAGTCTTTCCCGTCTGGCGCGGACCGAAGACCGCAATGAGCCGCTCCGGCGGTTCCGACAACCGCCGGACGAGCACTTCCACCTGTGAACGCCGGAAATCGACCATGCGACCATTGTAGCGGTTACGCTATTGAGTGAAACTACTCAGGAGCATAACCAGCGTGACTCCAGCCCGGCGACCGGTGACGGGCCGATCCCAACTGCGGCGGCGGCCGACATCATCGTCCGCGTCAAACGGAGTTCAACCCACCGTCTCCCCAAGTTTGACAGACTGACGCCCGTGCCCGGACTCTTGCTGGCCAATGTGGCCGTCCTCTTGACCTTCGACGGCGAGGACCGGGAGTTGCAGAACGTCGACGTGCGTGTCGCCGACGGGCGCATTTCCGAGATCGGCGACTTGGAGCCGCAGGCCACAGAGACCGTCATCGACTGCTCGCGACTGCTCGTCATGCCGGGCCTCATCAACGCCCACCAGCACCTCTACCAGGTGGGTTTGCGCTGCATTCCCGACCTCGAGCGGATCCTGCTGCAGGAGTGGCTGAAGGGCCTCGGGCAGCTCTGCATGCAGTGGTGGCGCGACGGTCACTTCACGCCCGAGACGATCGCCACCATGGCCCGGGCGGGCATGGTGGAGTCGCTGCTGTGCGGGGTCACGACCGTCGCCGACCAGCACTACTACTACCCGGGCGGGGTGACCGAGCCCTACCTCGAGGCGATCATCGAGGCCGCCGGCGAGGTGGGGATCCGCCTCAATGCCGGGCGGGGCACCATGACCTATCCCCGCAGCGAGGGAGGCGAAGGGCCCGACAACGCCTGCCAGAGCGTCGACGAGGTGCTGCGCCACAGCCTCGAATTGATCGACGCCTACCACGACCCCGACCCGCTGGGGAAGATCCGCATCGACCTGGCCCCCTGCGGACCGCACGTGGACCGCCTCGAGGTCTTCTCCTCCTTCGCCGAGATCGCCGCCGAGAACCCGGGCGTGGGCCTGCACACCCACCTCTACGAGGGGGTGGACACCCAGTTCTGCCGCCGGCGCTACGGCCGGTCCCCCTGGCAGGTCATCGGCGAGGCCGGCTGGCACAACGACCGGGTGTGGCTGGCGCACATGGTGGACTGCCCCCGTGGCGAGATCCCCTCCTACGCCGCCGCCGGGGTGGGTCTCGTGCACCTCGTCGCGCCCGACCTTCGCATGGGGTTCCGCCCGGCGCCGGTGCGGGCGTGGCTGAACGGCGGTTGCACCGTGGGGTTCGGCACCACCGGGTCGGCCTCCAATGACGGCTGCAACCAGATGGGCGACCTGCGCCTGGCGGCCCTGACGCACCGCCAGCACAGCCCGCAACCCGAGAACTGGCTGAGCGCCCGCGAGCTGCTGGCCATGGCCACCCGGGGCTCGGCCAGTTGCCTCAGCCGCCCGGCACTGGGCACCGTCACCCCGGGCGCCGGCGCCGACCTGGCCGCCTGGGACATAACCACCGTGGACCGCGTCGGCGTGCACGACCCGGTCGTCGGGCTGGTTCTGACAGGCCTGTCCGACCGGGCCGACCTTGTCATCGCCGCCGGCGAGGTGGTCGTTCAGGACGGTCGCTGTGTCAGCGTCGACGAGGACGAGGTCGCCGCAGCCGCCCGCGCCACCCTCCCCCCGGCGCCATGAGCGGCAGCAGCCCCGCCATTGCCGGTGAGGGCTCGGCGGGCGACGGCGCGACGCTGGCGTTCGAGGGCGTCGGTGTGTCCCGGGCCTTCGGCGCCACACAGGCGCTGGACCGGGTGGACTTCGATCTGCGTCCCGGGGAGATCCACGCGCTCGTCGGCGAGAACGGCGCCGGCAAGTCCACGCTGGCGAAGATCGTGGCCGGCACCCTGCGCGCCGACAGCGGCACTCTGCGGCTCTTCGGCGAGCCCTACTCCCCCCGGCGACGCTCCGACGGCTCGGCGGCAGGCGTGGCACACGTGCGCCAGCAGCTCTCGCTGGTGCGGGGCCTCACGGTGGCGCAGAACATCGAGCTGGGGCGCCCCCGGCGCTCCGGCAGCGCCGCCTGGCGCCCGTGGCCACGGGTCTTCAACTCCCGCGAGGCCCGCGCCGAGGTGGAGCGGCTGGCAGCGGAACTCGACCTGTCGGTTCCCGCCGACCGGATCGTGGACGACCTGCCCCTGGCGGTCCGCCAGCAGGCGGAGATCCTCATCAGCCTTGCCTGGGGGGCACGCCTGCTGATCCTCGACGAGCCCAGTTCGGCCCTCGGCCCCCTGGAGACCGAGGCTCTCATCTCCTTGTGCCTGCGCCTGCGTGACGAGGGCAAGCCCATCATCTACATCTCCCACCGGCTGCCGGAACTCGCCGAGTTGGCCGACCGCCTGACCGTGCTGCGCCAGGGCCGGGTCGTGACCTCCGGCACCGATGTCGCCGCCGCGGACCTGCGCCGCATCGCCGAACTGATGGTGGGAGACATCTCGCTG
This sequence comes from Acidimicrobiales bacterium, assembly GCA_963664235.1. GTDB lineage: Bacteria > Actinomycetota > Acidimicrobiia > Acidimicrobiales > CATQHL01 > VXNF01. The sequence goes on from OY760933.1 coordinate 254,935, forward strand.
CTGGAGGTCCGCCGACCCGACCTCGAGCTCGGAGAGGTGCGGTTGGAGGCCGATGGACTGCGCCTCGCCGCCGAGCACGGCCCGGGACTCCGGGACGTGTCGCTGACGGTGCGCGCCGGCGAGATCGTGGGCGTGGTCGGTGTGGCGGGCAACGGCCAGGAGGAACTGGCCGGCGTCCTGACCGGACAGTTGCGGCCCGACGCCGGAACGGTGCGCATCGACGGGATCGAGGTGACCAACTCACCCGCGGCGGCCATCGGCGCGGGGGTGGCGCTGCTCCCCGAGGATCGCACTGCCGGGCTGGCCGCAGAATTCACCCTGGCCGAAAACCTCATCGCCCGGCGGGTGGCCGACGCGCCGTTCGCCCGGTTGGGGGTGCGGCTGCGGGCAGCGGTCCGGCGTCATGCCCGTGCCCTCGCCGAGCGATTCGACGTCCGGCCGCCGGAGCCCGCGTTGCGGGCCGGATCCCTGTCGGGCGGCAACCAGCAGAAACTCATGGCCGCCCGGGAGATGGAGCGAAACCCCGCGGTCCTGGTGGCGGCGGGACCGACCAAAGGCCTGGACCCGCATGCCGGTCGGGCGATCCGAGACCGCTGCTTCGAGACCGCCAGACGGGGTGGGGCAGTGGTCATCATCTCCGCGGACCTCGACGAGGTGGCCGAACTCGCCCAGCGAGTTGTCGTGCTGAGCGGGGGGCGAGTGACCGACCGGTTCGGCGTCGAGGAGATGACCTCGGCTCGCCTCGGCGCCGTCATGGCAGGCCTGGCGTGGGATCCCGGCAGTGAGGCGGGACTTTCCCCGGCCGGCTCCGGCGCCCCTGGAGCGACGCCGTGAGCACGGACGCAGGCGACGCCACACCCACGGGTTCCGGCGACACCACGGGCCACGGGAGCGGTGCCGGTGGCCTCGGAGGCGACACCGACGGCGCGCTCCGGGCCGACACGACGTTCGAGCGGGCCACGATCAGCCTGGGGACCAGCCTCCTGGCGGTGGTCGGTGCCCTGGGCCTCGGGGCGATCATCCTGGCGGGGTCGGGGCAGAACCCGCTCACCGCCTACGGGGCGATCATCGTGGGCAGTTTCGGCGACTGGTTCGCCATCGGCGAGACGCTGGCGCGCGCCGCGCCGCTGGCGGTCGTCGGCATCGGCGCCGCCATCGCCCTCCGGGCCGGCGTCATCACGATCGGCGCCCAGGGCCAGCTGATCGCCGGCAGCCTCGGCGCCCTCTGCGCCGGGTTCGTCCTCCGGGATGTTCCCTCCGGGGTGGCGCTCCCGCTTGCAGCAGTGGCCGGCGCCCTGTTCGGGATGGTCTGGGTACTGATCCCGGCCCTCCTGCGTGCCCACCTGAACGTCAACGAGATCCTTTCCACGCTGCTGTTCAACGAGTTCGCCTTCCTGCTAATGGCGTACCTGCTGAACGGCCCCTTGAAGGAACCCAAGGCCATCACCCCCAAGTCCGAGCCGTTGCCCGACAGCGTCGTCCTCGGCGACCTCGTGGCGAGCACCCGGCTCCATGCCGGGGTCCTGGCGGTGGTCGTGATCGTCGCCCTGTTCGGACTCTGGACCCGCTCGACGATGGGTTATCGCTACGACCTGTTCGGCGAGAACCCGCGCCTGGCGCACAGCCTGGGCATCCCCGGACGCCGCATCATCCTCAATTCGCTGCTGATATCGGGCGCTCTGGCCGGCCTGGCCGGATGGTTGCAGGCGGCAGGACTGCTGCAGCGCCTCTTCGTGGACATCGCCGAGGAGATCGGCTTCTTCGGCCTGGTCGTGGCGATGCTCGGCGGCGCCCGGCCCCTCGGGATCCTGGCGGCGGCCCTGCTGGTGGGGACGCTGCAGGCGGGCGGGCTGCACATGCAGGCCACCGAGGGCATCCCCGCCTCGCTGAGCGACGTCATCCAGGCGCTGATCCTGTTGGGGTTCGCGGTGCGGTACGCCCCGCAGATCGCCGCCATCGCCCGCCGCGCGGTGCGCTCGGTCAGCGAGACGCTGGGCGCAGTGGCGGCCTGGGGTGGCACCGGCGGCGGCCGGAAGCGGCCGGAGGCGTCCTGACGTGGGCAAGCTGGCCGAGCTGACGTTCTGGACCGCCACGTTTGCCGGCGGCATGCGGCTGGCGACGCCGCTCATCTTCGCGTCCCTGGGCGAGACCATCGCCCAGCGGGCCGGCGTCCTGAACATCGGCCTGGAAGGGTTCATGATCATCGGCGCCCTCACCTCGCTGTACGTGACCGTCGAGGCGGGCATCGCCTTGGGCCTGCTGGCCGGCGCCCTCGCCGGAGCGGCGCTGGCACTGCTGATGGTGTTGCTGTGCGTGCGCCTGAACGCCAACCAGGTGGTGGTGGGTTTCGGCCTCACGATCCTCGGCGTCGGTCTCACCGGCTACATCTTCCGCCTCACGACGCCGCTCGGAGGTGAGCGCCGCCAGGTGAACATCCTCGGGGAGATCCATATCCCCGGCCTGTCGGACATCCCGTTCCTGGGCGACGCCTTCCTGTCCAACAGCTGGATGACGTGGCTGGCCCTCGGCCTCGTTCCGGTGGTGTGGTGGCTGGCGCAGCGCACCGTGTTCGGCCTCGAGGTGCGGGCCGTGGGCGAGGACCCCGACGCGGCGTTCGCCCGCGGCGTCAACGTCATCAGGGTGCGGTCGATCGCGACTCTCCTCTCGGGCCTGATGGCCGGACTCGGCGGGGCTGTCATCACCACGGGCCTCGTCGGCGTGTTCGAGCCGGCCATCACCGCCGGGCGGGGGTTCATCGCCCTGATCGTGATCATCATGGTGCGCTGGTCGGCATGGGGCGTGGCGGTCGGCTCGTTCGCCTTCGGTCTCGCCGATGCCCTCGGCACCAATCTGCGCAACATCGTGTCGGACAGCGTGCCCACCGAAGCCCTGCAGATGATCCCGTTCTTCGTGGCGCTGGTCATCCTGGTCATCGGCGCCCGCCGGGCCCGCATGCCCAAGTCGCTGGGCTTCAACTACGTGCCCGACCGGTAGGCCCCGGCGAGACTCGAGGAGACGCACATGACCACCCACACCAAAGCCGACCGTTCGTTCCTCATCAGGGGAGGGATCGTGCTGCCGATGGAGGGCCGCCGCAATTACCACGACCCCGGATCGGTCCTCGTGCTCGACGGCGCGATTGCAGCCGTGGGCAGCGTCACCGAGGTGGACCGCCATCCGGCCGCCGCCGGGGTCGCGATCATCGACGCCGATCGACACGCCGTCATCCCCGGCATCCACAACTGCCACCTGCACTCGGGACTGCTGCGGGGCACCGCCGAGTCGCTGGCACTGTGGGAGTGGCTGGAGAACCACATCGACCCCGCGCACCGGGCGCTCACACCCGAGATCGCCGAGGCGGCCTCCTGGATGGCGTACACCGAGGGGCTGCGCGGCGGCACCACCTCGGTGCTGGACATGTGGCGGTACATGGAGGGGTCGGCGCGGGCGGCCGAGACGATCGGCATCAGGGCCACGCTGGCCCCCTACACGGCCGACCTGTACGACTACTTCGAGACGCTCGAGACCAACCGCCGCCTGCTGGAGACGCATCTGGTCGCCGCCGGCGGCCGGGTCCGCACCTGGGTGGGGCTGGAGCACATCTTCTACTGCTCGCCGGACATGTTCCGCGGCGCCGCCGCCCTCGCCGACGAGTTCGGCACGGGCATCCACACGCACTCCTCGGAGTCCATCTGGGAGGTGCAGGAGTGCCTGCGGCAGTTCGGCCGGCGCCCCATCGAGGAGTTCTACCAGCGGGGCATTCTCGGGCCGTCCACGGTCATTGCCCACGGCGTGTGGCTCGACGACCGGGAGGTGCGGATCCTGGCCGAGACCGGCACCGCGGTCACCCACTGCCCATGCTCCAACATGAAGCTCTCCTCGGGTCCGGCGCGGGTGGGCTTCTACCGCAGCGAGGGCGTCACGGTGGCGCTCGGAACCGACGGCGAGAAGGAGAACAACAACCTCGACATGCTGGAGGAGATGAAGTTCGCCTCGCTCCTGGCGAAGGTCGCCACGCTGGATCCCACCGTCGGCGACCCCTGGGACGTCCTCGACCTGGCGACGCGCTCCGGGGCGGAGGCCCTGGGGCTGGGAGACGTCACGGGCACCCTCGAGGAGGGCAAGGACGCCGACATCGTGCTGGTCGACCTGCGAAGCCTGCACTTCGTCCCGCTACTGCACGGTGACGACTTCAACGCCCCGGCACACCTGGTGTTCAGCGCCTCGGCACGCGACGTCAGCGACGTGTGGGTCCAGGGACGGCATCTCGTCTCCGGCGGGGACGTGATCTCCGTCGACGTCGCCCGGGTGGCCGAGCGCGCCCAGGCCGCAGCCGAGGAGCTCTTCGCCCGCCGCCGCGCCCTGCAGGGCGACACCCCCAGCCCCGCCAGCACACTCGGCAAGAACGCCTGAGGCCCGAGAGCATCCCTAGCCTGCAACGGTGATCACCGCTTCGGGGCTGTCCAAGTCCTTCGGCATCCGGCGCCTGTTCGCCGACGTCTCCGTACAGCTCGCCGCCGGGCGGCGAGTGGCGCTGGTCGGCGGCAACGGCACGGGCAAGACGACCCTTCTGGAGATCCTCCTGGGCCTCGGCGAAGCCGACGAGGGCACCGTCGTGCGGCCTCGCGACACCGAGATCGGCTACCTGCCCCAAGACCTCAACGCCTCGGGCGACGGCACCGTACGCGAGCAGGTTCTCACCGGCGCGGGACCCGTCGCCCGCCTCGCCGAACAACTCGCCGACCTCGAGCACCGGCTCGCGGCGCACGGCGAGGACCACGACGCCGTCCTGGCCCGCTACGGCGAGGCGCAGGCCACCTTCGAGCAGCTCGGGGGGTACGCCCTGGAGTCCGAGGTCGGCAAGGTCCTGGCCGGGCTGGGCTTCGCCCCCGCCGACGCCGGTCGCCCCGTGCGGGAACTCTCGGGGGGCTGGCGGATGCGGGTGGCCCTCGCCCGGCTGCTGGTCGCCCGCCCCGACGTCCTGATCCTCGACGAGCCCACCAACCACCTCGACATCGACTCGACGGCCTGGCTGGAGCAACGCCTGGTGACCTGGCCGGGCGCCCTGCTCTTCGTGAGCCACGATCGCGACTTCATCGACACCGTCGCCAACCGCATCATCGAACTGGCCGAAGGCACCGCCACGACCTATGTCGGATCCTTCGCCGAGTTCGTCGTCGCCCGGGAGGAGCGCCTGGCACGCGTCGAGGCCGCTGCCACCCGGCAGGCACGAGAGGTGGCCCGGGTGGAGCGGTTCATCGAACGCTTCCGCTACAAGGCCACCAAAGCCCGGCAGGTGCAGAGCCGCGTGAAGACCCTCGAGAAGCTGGACCGCATCGCCATGCCGACCCGCAGCGAACTCGTGGCCCGGTTCGCCTTCGCGGAGCCGCCCCGGTCACCGCGGGTCGTGATCGAACTCACCGGCGCCACCGTTGGCTACGACGACGACCCCGAACCGGTCATCTCGGACGTGTCCCTGGCGGTGGAGCGGGGCCAGACGGTGGCGCTCGTCGGCCCGAATGGTGCCGGCAAGACCACGCTGCTGCGCCTCGTGCTCGGCGAGCTGGCCCCCAGCGGTGGCCAGGCGCAGGTCGGTAAGAACGTCAAGGTCGCTTCCTTCGAGCAGCACCAGGCCGACGAACTCGACGAGTCCAAGCGGGCCATCGAGGTGTTCTCCGATGGCATCGACTTCGCCAAGCGCAACGCTCGCTCGATCCTCGGGGCCTTCGGCTTCGGTGGAGACGCCGCCGACCGGCGCGTCGGCGAGCTGTCCGGTGGGGAGCGCACCCGCCTGGCGCTGGCCCGCACGATGGTCGAGCCCGTCAACCTCCTCGTTCTCGACGAGCCCACAAACCATCTCGACCTGCCGAGCTGCGACGTGCTGGAGGACGCCCTCACCGCCTACCCCGGCACGGTGCTGCTCGTCACCCACGACCGCCACCTCATCCGCTCGGTGGCCGACGCCCTCATCGAGGTGCGCGACGGCACGGCCACCTGGCACCTCGGCGTGGACGAGTCGCTGCTCGTCAGCCCGCCCGCTCCAAGCAGGGCCGAGCGTGTCGGCGACCGTGCCGGCAACGCCCGCCGCCAGCAGCGACAGGCCGGCGCCCGCCAGCGGCAGGAAGCCGGCGGGCTGCAGCGCCGCATCACCAGGTTGGAGCGCGATTGCGCAACCGCAGACGCAGAGGTGGCCGCGCTCCTGGCGCAGCTGGGCGACCCGGAGATCTACAGCCGCCCTGAGGAGGTCCGCGCCCTCGCCACGGCCCACGACGCGGCCGTGAAACGGGCCGCAACCCTGCTCGCCCGCTGGGAAGCCGCCGTCGAATCGCTCGAAACCTCGGCCGGCAACTAGGGCCGCCGCCGCGAGATTCAGAGGCGGACCCCGCCGAAGCTGATGTCGGTGAGGTGGGCCATGTCGCGGTCGATGGTCGTGAGGTCGGGGGCCGTCAGGATCCCAGCAGCCGGCGCATGGCTGCCGAGACTGCGTCGAGGCGAGCCTCTGCTCGACGGCGGGCCGCACCGAGGTCGCCCTCGAGCACCTGCTCCACCGTCTCGATGTACACCTTGAGCTTGGGTTCGGTGCCGCTCGGGCGGGCAATCACCCGGTCGCCGCCCACCAACCTGAAGGCCAGCATGTCGGTGGGCGGCAACGAACCCTCCGGCCGGGAGTAGTCCACCACCTCGGCAACGGAGTACCCCGCAATCTCTCCGGGCGGGTGTGAGCGAAGGCGACCGGTGGCCGCGGCGGCCTCATCCGGTGAGAGCCGCAGGGTTACCTGGCCGGTGGCGTGCACGCCGTGGCGGCGGTGGATCTCGTCGAGGCGCTCGAGCAGCAACGAGCCCCCCGCCTGCAGTTCGCCTGCCAGTTGCACCGCCAGGGCGGCAGCGCTGATGCCGTCCTTGTCGCGCACCTCGTCGCAGGTGGCGTAGCCCAGCGCCTCCTCGTAGCCGAAGAGCAGCCGCTCGGGCCGGCCGTCGGCGGCCCGGGCGATCCACTTGAAGCCGGTGAGCGTCTCGGCGTGGGACGCCCCCGCCGCCGCGGCCATTGCCCCCAGCAGTTGCGAGGAGACCACGCTGGCGGCGAGCATCACCGCCTCGCCGGGAGCACTCGCGGCCCGGCGGCGCAGCAGGCACTCCGCCAGCAGCGCTCCCAGTTCGTCGCCGGTGAGGCACCGCCAGCCACCGCCGGTGGGCACCGCCACGGCGAGCCGGTCCGCATCGGGGTCGTTGGCGATCACCAGGTCGGCGCCGGTGCGGCCGGCCAGGGCGTAGGCGGCGTCCAGCGCACCCGGTTCCTCGGGGTTGGGGAACGTCACCGTCGGGAACGCGCCGTCGGGTTCGGCCTGTGAGGCGACGACCACTGGGGCCGGCAGACCCAGCCGCTCGAACAACGCCAGCAGCACCGGCGTCCCCACACCGTGCAGCGGTGTGTAGACCACCTGGAGCGGTCTGTGCGGCTGCGGCGCCCGCTGCAGCCGCCGGGCGATTCCCGCCAGGTAGCTCTCGATCGCCGCGGAGCCGACATCGGTGATCGACCCGCCGGTCGACGGTGCCGGCGCTTCACGGGGCGGTAGCGAAGCCGCCGACATGTGCTCCTCCACGGCCGCGTCGGCAGGCGGGATGATCTGCGCGCCGCTCGCGTCGTACAGCTTGTAGCCGTTGTCGGTCGGCGGGTTGTGGCTGGCCGTGACGACGATGCCGGCGTCCGCTGCGAGGTGGCGCACGGCGTGCGCCGCCACCGGCGTGGGCACCCGGCCCACCAGCAACGCCTCTCCCCCGCCGGACGCCACGAAGTCGGCCGCGTCGGCCGCGAAGACCTCCGAGTTCCGCCGGGCGTCGTGGCCGATCACCACCCGTGCACCCGGCGGCAGCGTGGCCATCACCGCGGCGGTGGCCGAGCGGACCATCACCCGGTTCATCCGCGCCGGGCCGGCACCCAGTGGCGCCCGCAGCCCGGCGGTGCCGAACCGGAGCCGCGCCGCGAAGCGCCCCTCCAACTCTTCGGCCGCTGCGGCGTCGCCGGGTGCCGACGCCAGCAGGGTCTCCAGCTCGGCGCGGGTCTGCGGATCGGGGTCGGCGACCAGCCACGCCTCAGCGGCCGTCCAGACCTGCCGGGTCACCACCTCACAAGCGGTCGATCACGCCGCGCAGCAGCCGACCCACAGCCACGCCCGAGGCCGCCCCGGCGTCGAGCACCTCCTGGTGGCTCGGGCCGTCGTCTGTCATGCCGGCGGCCAGGTTCGTCACGAGCGAGACGCCGAGCACCTCCATGGCGCAGTGGCGCGCCGCTATGGCCTCCAGCACGGTGGACATGCCGACGAGGTCGGCGCCCACGGTCCGCAGCATCTGGATCTCGGCGGGGGTCTCGAAGTGCGGGCCGCGCAGTCCGGCGTAGACCCCATCGGGAGTCCCGGGGGTCACCTCGGCAGCGATTGCCCGCAGGCGGGGGGAGTAGGCGTCCACCAGGTTCACGAAACGATCGGTTCCCCATTCGGTGCCCTCGGTCGGCGACGCCCCGGTGAGGTTGATGTGGTCGGAGATCAGCACCGGAGAACCCACCCGGTAGTGAGGCTGCAACCCTCCGGCGGCGTTGGTCAGGATCGCCACACCGCAACCGGCGGCCGCCGCGGTGCGCACACCGTGGGTGACCGCCGCGGCGGTGTTCCCCTCATAGAGGTGCACGCGGCCGCGGTACACCAGCAGGCGCCTGTCACCGGCCGCCACCGCGCCCACGGTGCCGCCGTGGCCCTCGACGCGGGACGCCGGGAAGCCCGCCAGCTCGGTGGTCGAGATCTGCGACTCCACTTCGCCCAGTTCGGCGACGGCGTCGTCCCAACCGGTGCCCAGCACGACGGTGGCGTCGAAGCCACTGCCGAGGCGATCTGCGATCTGTGCTGCCGCCTCGGTGGCCTGCTGGCGGGCGTTGGTCATCGCGGTACTCCCGAGGGCTCTGCGGTCGCTGCAAGGCCAAGTCTCGCACGCAGCGGGGGGCGGCAGCACGCTGGGGGAACGCTCCGGAAAATAGCGCCGGCCCCGGAGGAGGTGTCCGGGGCCGGGGGCTGGGAGGGGAGATCGGTTACGGGTTCGGGTGGCCGGCCACCGCGCACGGCGACCGACCTGGTTCTACGGGGTGACCTCAGGCGGCCTGGGGACGCTGCCGGCGGCTGCCGGCCCGGGTCCAATCCCAGGTCGAGATCCGGCTGGTGTGCCGCGGCTGGGGCACTCCGACCTCGGGCTGAGGCCTCGAAGCGAGCGCCGGGCACGGCAGGTCCACCGGGTCGCGATCATCCAGAGCCGGTGTGGCCCAACGGATCGGGCTGCAGGTGCAGTGCAGCGCATGCTGCGGCGCACCTGCTCGGAAGGTGTGCTCTTGGAATTCTTTCCTCATGCCCATACAGACGGTTACCCGCCCGGATCGGTTGACAAGATTTTCGGCCCGACCCGGGTTTCTCGCCGTTGTCGAACACAGACACATGACCGACCTGGTGGACGAGCCGCAGTTCAGTCGATGTAGTAGCCCCCATTCACGTCCATCACCTCGGCGGTGATGAACGAGGCGGCCGAACTCCCCAGGAACAGGGCGGCGTAGGCCACGTCGCTCGGGGTTCCCATCCGCCCCACCAGCACCAGGGCGGCGTACTGATCCATGTTGGGCCGCTCGGTCATGCGGCTGTGGACCATGGACGGCGCCAAGGCGTTGACGGTGATGCCCTCCTTGGCGACCTCCGGCGCCACCGCCTTCGCCAGTGTGTGCACGGCGCCCTTGGAGGCGGCATAGGCCGTCACCCCCGAGAGGCTGCCCATCTTGCCGGAGTTGGATCCGACGTTGATGATGCGGCCGTAGCGGGCCTCGCGCATCGCCGGCAGCACCCGGCGGATGCACAGGAACGCCCCCGTGGAGTTCACGTCGAAGACCCGCTGCCACTCCTCCAGGCTGGTGTTGGGGACCCCGGCGGGCCCCAGGATCCCGGCGTTGTTCACGAGGATCGACGGCGCCCCGAACCTGGCCTCCACCTCACTGATCGCCGCGTCCACCGCCGCCTCGTCGGCCACATCGCAGTCGAGCGCCAGCATTCCCGGGTCGTCCGGCAGATCCTCGCCCTCCCAGTCCATGTCCAGCAGCGCCACCTGCGCGCCCTGCTCGCGCATCGCCTCGGCGATCGCCCGCCCGATGTTGCGGGCCGCGCCGGTCACCACGGCCACCCGCCCCTCGTAGCCCGGCAGCTTGATCCCCTCCAACGTCCAAGCGCCCATAGCGCCCCCTTCTCATCCACGTCAACACCGAACGGCCGTTGGCCTGTGTCGCGTCGGAAAGACACTGTAGTGATCGGATTGGGCCCGACCGATTTGGCACTATTGTTATGTTATCATCAGTTCTATATTATTTCCCGATAGTACACCCGAGTCCAATCGGGTCGGTACTCAGCGCTGCCGCGACCGTTGCAGCGCGGCATCGCTTGGACACGAGTCCTCGCCGACCACTTTGGTCATAAAAATATGACTATATTTGTGGAATGGCAGATTCCAGCACGGCCGCCGCGGGCCACATGGTTCCCGCCGGCGAGTTCAAGACGAATTGCCTCCGCCTCATGGACGAGGTGCGAGAGTCCGGTAAGGAGATCGTCGTGACCAAGCACCGTCGACCGGTTGTCAGAGTCAGCCCGTTCCGCGAGGAGCGGCCCAAGCTGGTGGGCTCCTGTGTGGGGCAGTTGCGGATCCTCGCCGACATCGACAGCGAACCGGCGATCCCTCTCGAGGACTGGGACGTGCTAGCGGATCGCGAGACGATCGAGAGCGCCGTCACCTGATCGGACGTCCGTCGTGAGCCTCCTCCTCGATACCAGCGTGCTCCTGCATCTCGCCGCGGACAGCGGGGGGATCAGCCCATCATTCAAGGAGGACGTGGAATCAGCGCTGGGCAATGGCGGCGTCGCCGTGTCCACGGTGACGTTCGTGGAAACCACCCGCCTGCACCATCACGGGCGCATCGACCTGGGCTGCCATCCGGCTGCCTGGCGCCGCGAGCGGATCCAGTCGGGACTCGTCGAGATCCCCGTCGGCGGTGATATCGCCGTCGAGTCGGTCCTGTTGATGAACACCGGATTCCACACCGACCCAGCGGACCAGTTGATCGTTGCCACGGCCATGCTGGCGGGGATGAGGCTCGCCACGACCGATCGACGGATCAACGACTGGGCGGGGCGGACACGTCTGGTCTCGCTGGCGGATCCCACCGGAGGAACCAGCGGCTGACTCATTCTGGCTCCCCGGAGAGGAATGCCGAACTGCTCAGACTTCGATCATCAGCGTCACAGGACCGTCGTTGACCAACTCCACCGCCATGTGGGCGCCGAAGGAGCCGGTCGCCACCGTTGCTCCCAGGCGCCGCAACTCGGCGACCAGTTCATCGATGAGGCAGGACGCCTCGTCGGGAGCGGCGGCCGCCACGAACGACGGGCGGCGACCCTTGCGTGTGTCGCCATAGAGGGTGAACTGGCTCACCACCAGGATTTCACCGCCGACGTCGGCCACCGACCGGTTCATGTGGCCGTTCTCGTCGGCGAAGATCCGCAGGTGCCAGATCTTGGCGGCAAGCTTGGCCGCGGTCTCGCCATCGTCGCCGTGGGTTACCCCCACCAGGCAGCACAGCCCACCGCCGATCTCGCCGACCACCCGGCCGTCAACCAGAACCCGGGCCCGCGCGGCCCGCTGCACCAGCGCTCGCACAGTCCCAGCCTAGGTAGCTCCCTCCGCGGGTTCAGCCGGCAGACGGACGGCCGGCCCCGATTACCGCAGGATTCGGCGACCCGATGAATCCATCTGTCGGACACTCGCCCGGACGAGGATGGCCGGTACCGTGCGGTCATGGCTGTTCGCCAGTTGCTGACCGACGTGCTGATCGTGAACGGTGACGGGCTGACCGAGCCCTACGAGGGCGACGCGCTGATCGAGGGCGACCGCATCGTCCAACTCGGTGAGGTGGCCCCCAGCGCGGCCGGCGGTGCCGACCGGGTCATCGAGGGGCGGGGCAGGGTGCTGGCGCCCAGCTTCGTGGACACCCACAACCACGGGGCCCTCGGCGGCACCCGCGTCGGCGACCACGGCATCCCCGTGACCTGCGAGATGGCCCTGCGCGGCGGCGTGACCAAGCGGGTCTGCGGCTCCGACGGCCTGTCGCCCGCACCGGTGCTGCCCGCACAGCGCGACGAGTACGCGGCGCAGCTGGCGCCGCTGGACGGATCCGTGGGTGAGACGTGGGGGTGGTCGACGGTTGCAGAGTTCCTCGCCTGGCACCGGGGGCGCTCGGTGACCGACATGGGCATCCACCTGGGCCACAGCGCCGTGCGCCGGATGGTCATGGGGAACTCGCCGCGGGTGTCCGACAACCAGGAGTTGCGCGACATGTGCGAGGTGGTGCGTCGGGAGGCGCCCCTCACGCTGGGACTATCCACCGGGCTCGTCTACAACCCCGCGGTGTACTGCGACCGGCGCGAGCTGACGCTGCTGGTGTCGGCGTTCAACGACGTCAAGCCGGGTGCGCTGTTCCCGCACCTGCGCTCGGAGAGCGACGAGATCGTGACCGCGCTCAACGAGGTGCTGATCCCCGCCTTCGAGGGCGGGGGCGGCTACTGCAACGAGCACAGCAAGATCGCCGGGCGGCGCAACTGGGACAAGTACAACGAACTCGTCGGGCTGATCGACGAGACCGCCGACTTCATCCCCACGATGGAGAACATGTACCCCTACCCCGCCGGCAGCACCACCGGCGACGCCATCTTCCCTCCCGAGGTGCGCGCCGGGCTCCGTGAGGAGTACCTCGCCCGCCTCGGCGACCCCGCCGCCCGCCGGAGCGCCTACGAGCGCATCCGCGGCGACACCACGACCTGGGACAACTTCGTGGACTTCTGCGGAGGCCTCGACGGCGTGCAGGTCGCCGGCGTCCGCGCCGGCGTCGGCGACGAGTTCCTGGGCAAGCGGCTCGGCGACGTGGCCAGAGCGTCCGGCCACCGCGACCTGGCCTCCTTCGCCGCCCACGAAGCGGTCATCGACTTCTTCGTGGCCAATCAGGGCGAGATCACGATCATCACCCACTACGGCAACGACGCCACCGTCGAGAGGTTCTTCCGCCGTCCCAGCATGGCCATCTGCACCGACGGCCTCATGCCCGGCCCCGGCCAGAAGCCGCATCCCCGCTCCATCGGATCGTTCCCCAAGGCGCTGCGCATGGCCCGCGAACTGGGCATCTCGCCGCAGGAGATCGTCCACCGGATGAGCACGCTGCCGTGCCGGTTCCTGGGACTCGAGGATCCGGTGCTTCAGCCCGGCGCCGACGCCTCGCTGGTGCTGTTCGACTGGGAGAACGTGCGCGAGCGCAACAGCTTCACCGATCCGATGGTCCCGCCCGAGGGCATCGACGCTGTGTGGGTGCACGGTGAGCGCGTCTACGCAGACGGCCACTTCCATCCGCCGAGTCCCTTCGGCGGCCGGATCCTGACGTCACCCCCCCAGCAGGCGTGACGACCGGCCACGCTCCACGCAGTGCTAGTTGATTGTGTCCTGTAGCTGGTCAGTGTCCTCGGTGCTCTGCGCCGGCGATTCGTCGCTGCCGGCGGTCCAATCAGTGGTGTCCCGCAGCGGATCCGGCTCCAGCTTCTGTGCAGCGCCTCTGATGGGTGCGGTTCCGTCGATCAGGGTTTCCCAGTAGTCGTAGGCGGCGTCGCCGAAGGTGCCGCCGATCTCGAGGGCGGCGTCGACGGAGGGGCGGAAGTGGACGCCGACCCAGAGGCGGGACTCGCCGCAGGTCTCCTCGTACTCGGTCCAGGTCTCGAATTCGATCGTCACGTCATCCGCTGGGGTGGTCTCGGGTTCGATGACCGACGACCCGGCCCGCCGCACGGTGGTGAAGTTCTCGATCTCCTCGCTGCCGGAGTAGCGGCGGAAGGCCTGGGCGTAGGCGGCGCAGAAGATCGTCGTCCCCGACGGGTAGTCGGAGTGGTCGGCGTTCTGCACGTAGCTCACCCACCGGCTGGCGGGAAGCTCCACAGTGCCCTGGCCGGGGCCACCCCAGGCGGTGACCAACTCGTCGCCGTAGAGGTAGCGGATGGCGGTGATGGGGCGCACGGAGTCGTAGCGCGCCTTCTCCTGCCACGCCACGATGCCGGCGTCCCACTGCGCCATGTGCAACAGGAACCCCAACTGCACGAACTCGATGACATCGTCCACATCCTTGGTGGTCGGCGACAGGATGATGTCTCGCGCCTTGAGGTCGAAGAATTCCACCAGCATCTTCTGGCTGTCGGTGAGGTTCGCCGAGCGCTCCAGCACCCGATCCACCTGCGCCCGGTAGGCCTCCAGGTTGGCGTAGTTGCTGTCACTCGGCGGCCCCACCCTGTGATCGCGGGGGTCGATGTCGGAGTACGGCTCGGTCACCGAGTACTGCGGGGTCACGAAGTTCTGGATCACATAGACGCCGTTGCGACCCGCCCGCACCAGGAGCGGCTGCCAGCGCGACGCGTCGACCACCTCCAAGCCCGAGTTGACCGGCATGAAGCCGGTGGTGTCCATGAACGGGAACCCGGGCGTCTCGTCACCGAATTGGTTGAAGCCGTCGTGGCGACGGGCGTCCAGCACGTTCCGCGCCGCCAACTGGCCGATCCCCGCCGCCGACGCCGGGTTCTCGGTGACTTGGTCGGGGTTGAGACCGGCGGAGAACATCATCTGGCGCCACTGCTCGGTCCGATGCGGCGCCATCTCCATCATCGAGTGATACACCGCGTGCATGACGGCGATGTTGGGGAAATAGTTGCTCCGCGACAGCGGCACCGGACGCCGACCCAACCGCGAGTACACGCCCACAGCCGACTCGTCATACGGCGCCACCGCGTCGAACGCCGCATTGAACAACATCGTGAAATAGCGGAACAGAACCGAGGCGTCGTTGAGCCCCGGAGACACATCGGTCCGCAACCACGCCACCACATACGGCAACGCCACATCCCGCATCGCATTGTCGGCGCGCAAGTCGAACGGGCGCTTCACACCCTCAACCGCGAACGTGTCACCACTGTCCTCACTCGACGGCACCGACGCCACCTGCGCGAGCGCGCCGCCGGAGACTCCGGCGACAAGGCAAACGACCACGGACACGCCGACAACTACTCGACGCCAATTCATAACTGTTCTGGAATCTTGAAGCATTTACCGTGATCCCCCTGAGAAACTGCCCGGGTGACGGTAGCCAGCTGAGCTGGGAATGGTGATGAGAACTTATGTCAAATTTAGTTTTCTAGATAACTAGATCAGTATTATTCCCGACTGCACCGGTCGACAATTGCTTCGGCGGTCCGCGTCCACATCGCGTCCGGGACGATCCGTCCCGAATTGGACTAGCGCTCCCAGAGCGGGATCCGCCCGGCGAGCCGGTAGGCGACTGCGGCGCCCACCAGCAGGGCGCAGCCGATGAGCCATGCCCAGTTGTAGGAACCGACGACGTCGACGACGGCTCCGAACGTGGTCGGTGCGGCGACGGCGCCCGCGTAGTAGCCGGCCATCGTGACGGCTGTGGCCTGAGCCACCGCCGGGCCGACCCGGTCCACGAAGGCGGCCTGCATGGTGCCGATGCAGGCCAACTGCAGCGAGATGCCCCCGACCACACCCAGCACGGCCACGCCGATCCCCAGCGTCCCGCCCGCCAGGATCAGGGCGCCGCAGGCGCTGGTGGCCAGCGCGAAGGTCACCACGAGGGGGATCCTCCGGGACGGACCGGCGCGGTCGACCCCCAGCCCGCTGATGATCATCACCCCGGCACCGACGGCCGTGGCCATCCCCACCAGCAGGCCGGAGAGCGCGGGGCTGGCGCCGAGCGACTCCTCGAGGTAGGGCACCGACCAGGAGTACATGGGTTGCGAGCCGAAGACCATGAGGAATGCGCCCACCGGGAACCACACGAAGCCGCGCGGCAGGCGGTGTTCGGCGGCGGCCGCGCGACCCACACGATCGTCGGGCAGGGCCCAGGCGGCGGCAATGGCCACGACGGCGGCCGCGGCACCCAGTCCGGCGAAGACCCACTCCCAACTCCAGCGGTCCGCGATCCACGGACCGGCGGCAGAGCTGATCGCACCCACCGCAGGAACCCCAGCGGTCCGAGCGGACAGCGAGACGGTTCGCCGCCGGGCGGGCACCACCCCGGCCACAGCCACGGTTGTGGCCACGTTCACGAGCGCGTAGCCGAGCCCGCCGAAGACCGCAGCCACGTAGAGCACGGCATAGTTCCCGACGAGGGCAGCCAGACCGGCGGCCAGCGCAACGAGCGCCAGAGCCGCCACCGAGGCCAGGCGCGCGCCCCAACGGTCGGTTACACGCCCCGACGCCGTGGACCCGGCGGCGGTACAGATGAAGTGCACCGTGATCACGAGGCCCACCTGCCAGCGGTCCAGGCCCAGGTCGGTGCGCAACGCGGTGGCGATATAGCCCGGGGCGAATGCAACGATCGAACCGAAACCGGTCGCGGCCATGCTCACCGCCACCACCACCGCCGGCGACGGCCTTCTCTCCACTCTCATCCGGCCATCCCAGCGAGTCGCTGCGTCGGTCGGCGCGCTCATACCGGTTCGAGATGCCCGAGCCGGACCGGACCGCTTGACGCACCGCCCTGCGAGCAGGTGAGCCTACAGATCACCCGGTGCAGCAGGGGTGCCTTGAACTGCCCGTGTTCAGCGGGGGATGCTCAGCTGCCGTCGTCGAGGTAGGCGATGACCTCCCCCACCGGGATCATGTCCTCCCCGGCGGGTTGGACGATCTCCACGAGCGTGCCCGTGGCGAGCGACTCCATCTCGATCACGATCTTGTCGGTTTCGATCTCGGCCAGGGGCTCGCCGCGGCGGACTTCGCCACCCACCTCCGCGAGCCACGACTCGATCCGCCCCTCGGTCATGTCGTAGCCCAACTTGGGCATGTGAACCGGAACCCGCATCAGCGGCACACCGAGCGGACGGCGTCGGCGATGCGCTCGGTGCTGGGGATCATCGCATCCTCCAGCGGCGGGCTGTGCGAGATGAGGACCTCCGGCATGCTCACCGCCACCGGCGGTGCCGCCAGAGGTGCACCGGCGGTGGCGAGCCGGGAGATGAGGGCCGACCCCCAGCCGCCGTCGTGGTACTGCTCCTCGGCGATCACGAGTCGTCCCGTCCGCGCCACACTCGCCGCCACGGTGTCGACGTCGAGGGGCCGCAGCCAGGAGATGTCGATCACCTCGACGTCGATGCCCTCGTCGGCGAGAGCCTCGGCCGCCTCGAGGGAACGGTGGACCATCAGGAGTGAGGCCACAACGGTCACGTCGGCGCCGGGGCGGGCGACGACCGCTTTGCCGACTTCCGCGAGGCGGTCATCGCCGCGCACCACCGGACCCTTGCGGAGGTGCATGGCCTTGTGGTCGAACACCACGACCGGGTTGTTGTGGGCGATGGCGGCTCGCAGCAGGCCGTAGGCGCCCTGCGGTGAGCCGGCGGCGGCAACCATCAGGCCGTAGAACTGCAGGAACCAGGACTCGCCGGTGCTGGAGGTCTGGGCGCCGAAACGTCCGCCCCCGCCGCCGCTGGCGCGCACGGTGACCGGCGCCGAGGTCTGCCCCCCGGACATGAACCGCCAGCGCGGCAGCTCCATGGCGATGGCGTCGAAGGCGGTGGGCAGGAAGTCGCTGAACATGATCTCGACAACGGGGCGCAGGCCGGTGAGCGCCATTCCCAGGGCGATGCCGCAGAATCCGTTCTCGGCGATGGGCGTGTCGAAGACCCGCTCGGCGCCGTACTTCTCATACAGTCCCACCGTCGTCTTGAACGGGCCGCCGGCCTTGGCGATGTCCTCGCCCAACAGCAGCACCGTCTCGTCGGCGGCCATGGCGTCATCGAGAGCCAGCCGGATGGCCTCCCGGTAGGTGATCACCTCGGCTCCGGCCGGTGCCGTTGCGGGATCAGTCGGCGAAGACATAACCACGCGCCTGTTCCAGGGTGGGCCAGGGACCCTCGGCAGCCCGATCCGCCGCTTCGTCCACTTCCCGCTGCAGCCGCTCGCGGATCTCGTCGACCGCGCCGGTGGCACCGATGCGCTCCGCCAGGATCCCGATGGGGTCGCGCTCCTTCCAGGCATCCAACTCACCGGCGGGCCGGTAGGCGCCGGGATCGGTGCGCGAATGGCCCCGATACCGGTAGGTCTGTGCCTCGATCAACGTCGGCCCGTCGCCGGCGACCGCCCGGGCCCTGGCCTGCGCCACGGACTCATGGACCGCAACCGCGTCCTGGCCGTCGACGACGGCGTGCGCCATGCCGTAGGCCGTGGCTCGGTGCGCGATGGGCGCCCCCGGTGGAAGTGCAGTGGAGTCGCGGAACGGCGTGTACTCGCCGTACTGGTTGTTCTCGATACAGAAGACCACCTGCGAGCGCCAGAGTTGCGCCATGTTCAAGGCCTCGTGGAAGGCGCCGATGTTGCACGCCCCGTCGCCGAAGAAGCACATGGCGATGCGGTCCTCGCCACGCAGACGGGCGGTCATGCCCGCGCCGGTCGCCACCGGGATGCCGGCGCCGATGATGGCCGGCGAGCCGATCATCCCCAGAGACGCATCGACCACGTAGCTGGAGCCGCCCATGCCGCCGCAGGCGCCGGAGTCACGGCCCATGATCTCCGCGAAGAATGCCTCGAGATCCATGCCGCGAGCCAGCGCGTGGTGATGGCCGCGGTACGTGCAGAGCACCCAGTCGTCGGCCCCCAGAGCTCCGATCGCACCCACCGAGGCGGCTTCCTGGCCCTGGCAGAGATGCACCGTGCCGGGCACGAGGCCCTGCATGTAGATCTCCATGACCTTGTCCTCGGCCAGACGGACGAGGATCATCTGCTCCAGCCAGGAACGCAGCGCCTCTGGTGTCGGTGCAGTCATTTCACCGCCTCCGGGGCGGTGTCGCCGATGGCCCGAGCTAGTGCTCGTACTCCTCCATCAGTTCGACGTAGTTGCCGTCGGGATCGGTGCAGAAGCAGACGCTGACCGAGCCCTCGGTCAACTCGAAGTTGACGGGCCCGGAAATGAACGGCACGCCCTGCGCCTTGAGCTCCTCCACAGCACTTGGGAGGTCGTCCACCACGAGGGCGAAGTGGCACGATCCGACCGAGCCCATCGGGGTTATGTGGGTCTGCCCGTCGGGCTCGTAGTACTCCAGCAGGTCGATCAGGACATCGGGGCTGTCGGGTGCCAGCAGCCGGGTGGACTGCGCACGGGCGCCCTTCAGGCCGTTGGCCTCGTCCACCTTGTCGCCCTCGAGTTGGTGATTCTCGGCCAGCCGCAGGCCCAGCTTGCCGACGTAGAACTCCAGCGCCCGCTCGGTGTCGCTGACCGTCACCGCCATGTGGTCGAACGTCTTGACCTTCATGCGCACACACTCCTCGTGATCGTGCCGGCGGCAGCTTCGCGCCCGGCGGCCCGAAGCGCTGCCCCCCCTCCAGGCCCGGAGCATAATGGCCGCACCATCCGGCGCAAGGAGGAGGCGCGGCGCCCTACCTGGCCGTCAACCCGCCGTCGGCGAGGAACACGGCCCCTGTCGTGAACGAGGACTCGTCGGAGGCGAGGTGCAGCACCAGTTGCGCGATCTCCGCCGGGTCGCCGATCCTGCCGAGCGGATGCATCGCTTCAAGTGCCGCGAGCTGCTCGGCACCGAGGGCATCCAGCATCGGTGTGCGCATCGTGCCGGGGCAGACGGCGTTGACTCGGATGCCGTCGGCGGCGTGATCGAGGGCCATGCAGCGCACCAGACCGATCACCCCGTGCTTGGACACGTTGTAGGCGACCTGTCCCTCCTGCCCGATGACCCCTGATGCAGAGGCGATGCAGACGATCGAGCCACCCCCCGAGCGAGCCATGTGCGGTACCGCGTAGCGCGAGCACAGGTAGACCCCCTTCAGGTTGATCGCCATGACCCGGTCCCAATCCTCCGGCGCCACCTCGCACACCGTGCCGGCGCTGGAGATCCCGGCGTTGTTCACGAGCACGTCGATTCCACCGAGATGCTCGACGGCGAACTCCGCCAGGCGCTCGGTGTCCGCCGGCGACGAGACGTCGACACGGACCGCGAAGGCTTCGCCGCCCTGCTCGGTGATGCGTCCTGCCGTGGCGTCCGCTGACGCCGCATCAACATCGCAGACCACAACCCGGGCGCCGTGGCGGGCAAGCAACTCGGCCACCACGGCGCCGAATCCCCGACCCGCGCCGGTCACCACGGTTCTCTTTCCTGCCAGTCGCTTCAATGTGTCCTCCCGTCTGCCGGCGCAGCCAGTTCGCCGGCGTTCATCTGTCCGCGGACGCCGGTCACCCCCAGCGCTCCGCGTCGACCAGGGGCGCCACCTCCCCGGCCAACCGCTCGATGGTCTCGCGGTCGTAGGGCGCGGGAATCTCGGCGATCACGGTGCCGAACCCCACCTCCCGGTACGCCGAGATGATTCCGGCCACCTCGCCAGGGGCTCCCAGCCAGATCGTCGAATCCGGGTCGGGGAAGACGCTGCGGTTCATCCTGTCCGGCTCGGCGCCGCGGCCCCCACCCCTCCAGATGGACTTGTTCCGCTCCAGCATCCGGCCGAAGGCCTCGGTGGCGGCGGCCCGGCTGTCGCGCACGATGACCTTGGCCTGTACCGACCTCTCGATCTCGGTGTGGTCGCGGCCGACCGCCGCGCAGTGGCCGCGCAGCACCTCGTCGTGCTCCACCAACTCCTCCGGCGTGCCGTAGGCGTTCCAGATGTCGGCGTAGCGGGCCACCGTGCGCAGCGTCTTGCGCTTGCCGCGACCACCGACGAGGACCGGGACGCTTCCCGCCACCGGGCGGGGCACCTGCAGGAGGTCCCGTACGGGGTAGTACGGCCCGCCGGACGTGACCTGCTCACCCGCGTGCAGCGCACGGATGAGCTCGACGGCCTCGTCGAGCCGATCGAGACGCTCGCCGAAGCCACCGCCGAAGTCGATGGCGTTGGCGCGATGCTCCAGTTCGAACCAGCCCCCGCCGATGCCGAGGATGGCCCGACCGCCGCTGATGTGATCCACGGTGGTGACGATCTTGGCCAGCAATGCCGGTGAGCGGAACGTGTTGGCGGTCACGAGCGGACCGAGTTGCAACCGCTCGGTGGAGGCCGCCAGCGCCGCCAGGGTGGACCAGGCCTCGAAGACGGGCTGGTCAGCCTCGCCGTAGATCGACAGGAGGTGGTCCCAGATCCAAACGTGGTCGTAACCGGATTCTTCGACGAGCCGCGTGGTCTCCGCCACGTCGGACCACTCGAGGGCCTGGTTCCACAGGCAGATCCCGAGCTTCAGCGGCGGACCGGTGCCGGTGCTCTGCCCGGTGGGCTCGGCGTGCGGGTTGTCGGGCATGGTGTCCCCGTTCGGGAGGTTCAGATGCGGTAGAAGCGCTCGGCGTTGCCGGCGAACAGCGCGGTCTGTTCGTCCCCGCTGAAATCGGCCACTACCGAACGGTAGACGTCGTAGATGTCGGCCAGATCACCCCCGAGGCCGTCCACCGGGAAGTTGCTGGCGAACATGGCTCGGTCGACACCGAACACCTCGATGACCTCCCGAATGATGGGGCGGATCGTTGCGGCTCGCGGTGCACGGTCCATCATCCCGAATCCTGACAGCTTGACGCTCACCGAGGGCAGCGATGCCAGCCGCACCATGCCGGCGCGCCAGACATCGAGGGCCTCCGGTGTGCGGTCGAGCGGCAGCCCGGCATGGTCCAGGACAATCGGCGCCTCCGGACACGCGGCGAGAGCCGCGTACGCCTCGCCCATCTGCAGCGGCAGGATCTGCAGGTCGAACGACAGCCCGCGGCGCGCCAACTCCGAGAACCCGCGGCGCCACGCGGGGTCGCTGAGGTAGTCGCCCCTGTCCGTGAAGCAGCGCCGCGGGTCGGCGGGGTCGAAGTTGAGGTTCTGGCGAACACCCCGGAAATTGGCGAACCCGCTGTGGGCGTCCAGCAGGGCGGCGGCGTCGGGGGCGCCCAGGTTGACGAACCCCACGATGCCGTGCGGGAAGGCGTGCCGGTCGGCGAGTCCCTGGAGCCATTCCGTCTCGCCCACGGGGTTCGCGTGATCGAATTCGCACTGGACATGCACGGACTTCACGACCCCTGCCGGGCGGGCGTCGGCCAGATAGTCCTCGATGAGGTAGTCCCGGCAGATCGGCGAGTAATCACCCAGCAGCGTGTCCAGGATCGGATCGGCCTGCAGCCAGTCGTAGCGGTGCGCGGCCAGATCCCAGAGATGGTGGTGGCAGTCCACCACTCCCGGACCGTTCACCGCCCGTCGCCACCACCGAGTTGTCCCTCCCAGTCCCACGTCTCGAGGTTCGATCGGATCCGGCCCAGGAACAGGGCGGCGGTGGAGCCGTCGAAGGCCCGGTGATCCCACGACAGGCCCAGGTGGCCGATGTGGCGCACCGCAACCGTGTCGCTGCCGTCGGGGAGGGTCACGACCGCGGGGCGCTTCGCCACGCCGTCGGTCGACAGGATGGCGACGTTGGGGAGGTTGATAATGGGAGCCGACATGAACGAGCCGAACGACCCGGGGTTCGTGATCGTGAAGGTCGACCCACTCACGTCGTCGGCCCCGAGACCGCCCGACCGGGCCCTGCCGGCGAGATCGTGGATCCGGCGCGCCAGGTCCGCGAGCGCCAGGCTGCCAGCGTCGGGCACCACCACGACGATCAGACCGGCCCGGTCGAGGTCCACGGCGATGCCGAGGTTCACCCGCTCGTGCAGGGTCTGAGATCCCTCGGCCAGGTCCACGGCGCTGTTCACCTCGGGGAATTCCGCCAGGGCGTCGATGGTCGCCACGGCGACGAGCGGGAGGTAGGTGAGCGAGAATCCCTCCCGCTCCCGGAACTCGGCCCGGTGCCGGCGCCGCACCTGCTCCAGCGCCTCATAGTCCACTTCCACCGACGTCCAGACGTGCGCGGCGGTTCGGCGGGATTCGACGACGTTTTGCGCGATGCGCTTGCGCAGCCGGCTGAGGCGGGCCTTCCCGTCGCCTCCGGCTGCCGCGGCGCCCCCGGTCGAGCTCATTCGCACACCTCCTGCGTGCCGCCTGGCGCGGCGCTCGAGAACACGACGTCACACCGCCAGGGGCAGGCTCGCCAGCCCACGCTCGGTCGAGATGTGCAGGCGCTCCACCTCGCCGGCGAGACGGAAGCGGGGAACGCGCTCGAACACCACCTCGAGGGCCACGCGTCCCTCGAGGCGAGCCAGCGGCGCCCCCACGCATCGGTGCACGCCGTCGCCGAAGCCGAGATGGCGACGAGGGCGCCGGAAGACGTCGAACGTGTCCGGATCGTCGAACACCCTGGGGTCGCGGTGCGCCGCAGCCAGCAACATCATCACCCGGCTTCCCGCCGGCACCACCTGCCCGTGCAGTTCCACGTCGCGGGTGGCGACCCGGGACGTCCACTGCACCGGCGACTCGTAGCGCAGCAACTCCTCCACGGCGTTGGGGACGGCCTCGGGCGTCTCCGCCAGCCGAGCCTGCTGATCGGGGTGTTGCGCCAGCAGGTACAGGCCGTTGGACACGAGCGAACTGGTGGTGGTGTTGCCCGCCAGGTAGATGATGAGGCACATGGCGAACATCTCCTCCGCACCGATGAGTTCGCCGTCGATCGTGCCGTTGGCGAGGCTCGAGATCACGTCGTCGCGCGGCGAGCGCCGCCGGTCGGCCACGAGTTCGCCCATGTATCGCCTCAATTCGTCGGCCGCGGCGCTGGAGACGTCGACGAACTCGTCGGTGCCCGACAACGCAAGCAGCATGTCGTGGGCCAACTGCCGGACGGTCGACTCGTCGGCGAGCGGGACCCCCATCAGCCGGCAGATCACCAGCACCGGCAGGCGTTGCGAGAAGTCCGCGGCGAAGTCCCCGCCGCCCTCGGCGCACAGCCCGTCGATCAACTCGTGAGCGAACGCCCGCACCATCGGCTCGTATGCACCGACGGAGTTGTTGGAGAAGTGGTGGGTCACGAGGCGCCGCAGTTGGTCGTGGCGGGGCGGGTCCATGTTCAGGATCTCCGGTCCGATGGTCTCGGAGAATCCCGGTTCGATGTTTACGCCCTCCGCGCTCGAGAACGTGTGCCAGTCCTTCAGCGCGGGGCGCAGATCCCCGTAGCGGCACAACGCCCAGACATCCCTCGCCGAGCTGTAGTAGAGGGGGTGATCGGCCAACAAGCGCCTGTAGTACGGGTACGGATCGTCCATCACCTGGGGCGACAGCGGGTCGTAACCCACCGGATCGGACCCCGTCACCGGCCAATTGACAACCACAGGGCGCAAATTAGACTGCGAAACCGCGGGCAGCACGGTTACTGCCTTGGGGGATCGACAGAACTCGCGGGGAAGAGTCGTGCTGTCGGCAACCGTGTCCCCAGACACGGCCGCTGCATCGCAACAGGCGGTGGCGGCGGAGCTAACAACAGGGGGGAATCACGTCATGCGTGAGAGGACCAGACGTTCATCGCGGTTCGGGGGAGGGCTTGGCGTTCTCGTTGCCCTGCTCGCCGTACTCGGATTGCTCGCCGCGGCCTGCGGAGGCGACGACGGTGACGGTGGGGCCGCACCGGCCACACCACCGGAACCGGCACCGGCCGCACCTGAGGCGGCACCCACCGCAGCGCCCGAAGCCGCCCCGGAAGCAGCGCCTGAGGCACCCGCAGCGGCGCCCGCAGCTGACGACGAGGAAGAGGTCGACCTCACCCAGGCCGACGGGGACGCCATCGAGATCTGGGTCGTGGGATCGGTTCTGAACAACCCGTTCTGGGACCTCATCCAGAATGGCTCGCTGGCGGCAGGGGACGCCCTCGCCGACGCCAACGTCACCTACATCGCGCCGGAGGACTTCAGCCTGGCGAACGTCAACGAGTTCATCGTGACGGCCGTCGCGGCCAGCCCGGACGCCATCCTTGTGGACTACCGGACGGCCGAATACGAGGAGGCGGTCATCGACGCCCTCGACAAGGGCATCGAGGTGCAGTTCTACAACAACTACGTGGGCAAGGACTCCGACGATGCGAGGGTCCGCCGCCTCTCCGGAACGCCGGTCGGGCTCGACAAGGCCGCCGCGGCCCGCCGCAGCGCCGAGCGCTACCTCGAGCACGTGAGCCCGGGCGACCAGCTCGTGCTGTTCAACTCGCTGCCGGACTCGCCGGAGCACCTCGAGATCCAGAACGCCTACGTCCAAGTCTTCACCGACGCCGGCTGGAGCGAGGGCGACCTCGACATCGTGGCGCTCCCGGGTCTTGATCCGGCACCCAACTTCGAGGTCATCAAGACCTACCTGGCCGCCAACCCGGGCACCCAGGGCATCGTCACGTGGGACACCACGTCGGGCACGCCGGCAGCGCAGGCGAAGGCCGATGCGGGCTCGGACGTACCGCTGGTCATGTGGAACCTCGACCAGACGGTCATCCAGGGCGTCAAGGACGGCAACGTCCAGCTGAGCCTCACCCAGCAGCCGTTCCTGCAGACGTTCTACGGCGTCATCTCGGCGTACATCAAGGTGAAGTTCGGCTTCATCGACCCGCCGGTCATCGACCCCGGGACGCTGATGGTCACCGCTGACAACGTCGACGAGGTCGAGGCGCTGTTCGAGGCCGGATACGCCGGTTAGAACGGCCACACGGTCAATGGTGTCGGGGTGCGCGCCCAGCGTGCACCCCGACATCCACGTCCACCCGACACTTTCTCGCGCACCTAGGCGGGAGGCGTGATCGAGGCATCCGCCGGAAGGGCCCTCCGCGTCGGTCGACGCCTGCTGGGCCAGCAGGAACTGGCGCCGCTCATCGCGATCGTCATCCTGTTCCTGGTCTTCGAGTTCCGTTCGGGCGAGGTCGGGTTCTTCACCAACCCCGACCTCATGAGTTCGGTGGCCGCGCTCACCTCTTCGGTGGGGATGGTGTCGCTGGGGGTCACCGCGCTGATGATCTCCGGCGAGTTCGACCTGTCGGTCTCGGCCACGTTCGCCCTCGGGCCGGCCGTCATGGGCTGGCTCATGCGGGAGTGGGGCTGGCACATCCTCGCCGGGCTCTTCGCCGGCCTCGCCATCGTGGCGCTCATCGGCCTCATCAACGGGCTGATCACCACGTACGTGGGTGTCCCATCCTTCATCGTCACGCTCGGCATGCTCTTCGCCGTCACGAGTTGGAACCGCATCATCCTGGGCGGTTTCCCGGTGGACCTCATCGAGGAGGAGGGCACGGTCAAGAAGATCCTGGGCGCCGACATTCCCGGCACCCCCATTGCCGCGCCGTTCGCCTGGATGGTGGGCATTGGGATCATCCTGGCCTTCGTCCTATGGCGAACCCAGTTCGGCAACTGGACGTACGCGGCCGGCAAGTACGGCGGCGGTGTGGCCCGCGCCATGGGCGTCCCCGTGCTGCGGGTGAAGCTCACCAACTTCGTGCTGGCGGGGCTGCTGGCCGGGCTGGCCGGCATCCTGCAGTTCGCCGACTTCGGTTCCTCCAGCGTCGCCTCGGGCATCGACATCAACCTGCTGGCGATCGTGGCCGTGGTCGTGGGCGGCACCTCGCTGTTCGGAGCCAAGGGCACCGTCATCGGCTCGATGCTGGGGGCGATCATCCTCGGCTCGCTGAAGGTGGGGCTGATCGTGATCAAGGTTCCCTCGGAGTACTACCTTGGCCTCGTGGGCGTCCTGCTCGTGGTCTCGGCGGGCCTCAACGCCCGCGTCGAGGCGCTGCGGCGCGGCGGCACCAGGAGCACCCTGTTCGGATGAGCACCGCTGCCGTCACCCCCGTCGCCGAACTGGTGAACGTCACCCGCCGGTACGGGAAGAACTACGCCGTGCGCGACGCCAGCTTTGCCATCCACCCCGGCGAGGTGGTGGGGCTGGTGGGCGACAACGGCGCCGGCAAGTCCACGGTCGTGAAGATGATCAGCGGCTACATCGAACCAACCGCGGGCACCATCAAGGTCCAGGGGGAACCCGTGCGGTTCGGTTCGCCGCGTGAGGCCCGAGCCGCAGGAATCGAGACCGTGTACCAGGACCTCGCCATCGTCGACGAGATGGCTCTGTGGCGGAACTTCTTCCTGGGCCAGGAGCTCCATCGCAGGCTCCTGGGCATCCGCTACCTACGTGTCAAGGAGATGGCGCGGATCTGCGACGAGCACCTCGCCGAGGTCGGACTCACCTCCGTGGAATCCTCGAACCAGACGGCGGCCACCCTGTCGGGCGGGGAGCGCCAGTCGCTCGCCATCAGCCGCGCCATCCACTTCGACTCTCAACTTCTGGTGCTGGACGAACCGGTGGCGGCCCTGTCGGTGCGGGAGACCCGGCGCGTGCTGGAGGCCATCGAAGCGGCCAAGCAGAACAACCTCGGCGTCCTGTACATCGACCACAACATGGACCACGTGCTGCCGGCGGCCGACCGCATCGTGATCATGCACCGGGGGACCATCAGCCGGGTGGTGCACAAGGGCGACCTCACGGTCGATGAACTGTCCGACGCGGTGGCCGAGTCCGGCACGGCGGCCGGCGACGGCGGAGGCTGACGGGCCGGCATGGGACGTCTCGACGGCCGGGTGGCGTTCATCACCGGTGGCGCCCGCGGCCAGGGTCGTGCGATCGCCCTGCGCTTCGCCGGCGAGGGCGCCGACGTCATCCTCTGCGACATCTGCGAGACAGGCTCGGTCCCCTACCCGCTCGCCACCGAGGCGGACTTGACCGAAACCGCCGAGGGCGTGCGCGCCACCGGGGTCCGCTGCGTCGCCGGGATCGCCGACGTGCGATCCCAAGAGTCGCTGGATGCCGTCGTGGCCCAAGGCGTCGACGAGTTCGGGCAGGTTGACATCGCTTGCGCCAACGCCGGGATCTTCTGGACCGCCTCACTCTGCGACATGACCGACGAGGTCTGGGAAACCGTCATCGGCGTCAACCTCACCGGCGCCTGGCACACCACCAAGGCCGTCGCCCCGCACATGATCGCCCGCCAGCGCGGCAGCCTGATCTACACCGTGTCAACCAATGGCCGGCACGGCGGCTACAGCTACAGCGCCTACACGGCCTCCAAACACGGCGTAGCCGGGCTCATGAAGTGCGCAGCCCTCGAGCTGGGGCGCCACAACATTCGCGCCAACGCCCTGCTCCCCGGCGCGGTGAACAGCCCGATGATGGTCAACGCCTATTCGAAGGAGTTCGTGACGGGCTCGGCGGACTCCAGCGACGAGCGTCTCGACCACCAGGTGCGCCACAACACCATCCTGCCGGGGCGCCGCATGCTGCCGCCGAGCGCCGTCGCCGACGCCGCCCTGTGGCTCGCCTCCGACGAGTCACAGCACGTCACCGGCGCCGAGATCACCGTGGACGCCGGCCACACGACCCTCCCCCACTACAACTGGGACCCCCTCGACGAGCCGGCCTGAGACGCTGGCGGCGTGGCCCCCCGTCAGGCGGACCGCTGGTTCGGCTGTGGCACAACCCGCCCGGCCATGCGGTACGACGCAGCCCCGGCGACGAGGCACACGCAGCTCGCCAGCCAGGCCCAGCCGTAGGACCCCACGGCGTCGATGAATGCGCCGGAAGCCACCGGACCGGCCACGGCGCCGAGGTAGTAGCCGGTCATGGTGACTGCCGTTGCTCGAGCCACAGCCGGTCCGGCGCGATCCACGATTGCAGCGTGCAGCGTCCCGATTGCCGCGAGTTGGAACCCGATCCCCCCGATCACACCCAGCGCGGCGACGGCAGTTCCAAACGTTCCGCCGGCCAGGATCAGGATGCTCGAGACACCGGCTGCCACACACCAGGAGATGATGAGGCGGATCCGGCCGCCGGCGTCCACCCGATCGGCCTGCAGGCCGGCGACGACCATGAACCCGGCACCGATCGCCGACGCGATCGCCACAAGGGCCCCTGAAAGCGTCGCCGACTCGCCCAGAGACTCCTCCAGGTACGGCACCGACCACGCGTAGATGGGCTGAGAGCCGGAGATCATCAGGAACGCAGCCACAGGGAACCATCCGAAACCCCTGGGCAGGCTGCCAGCGGCATGGATGACGCGCTCGGCGCGTTCGGGGCGATCGTCGGGCAGCGCCGTGGCGGCCAGCACGGCAATGACCGCACCACAGATTCCCAACAGCGCGAGGACCCACTCCCAACCCCAGCGCTCCGACGCCCACGGCCCCGCCGCGGCGCTCAAGACCGCCACGGCGGGAGCGCCGGCCGTCTTGGCCGATAGGGCGACCGCGCGACGCCGCGGTCCGACAACCCGCGACACCGCAACGTTCGTCCCGACGTTGGTGAGCGCGTAGCCGAACCCGCTGAGCACCGCGGCCAGCAACAGAGCGGCGTAGGTGCCCCAGGCCCAGGCCAAGAGCCCGGCGAGAGCGACAAGCAGCATGTCGGCCACGACGACATAGCGGGCACCCCACCGATCGGTGGCACGCCCGGCCGCGAGCGACCCCAGACTCGTGCAGCAGAAGTGGACGCTGATGAGCAGACCCACCTGCAAGCGGTCGATGCCGAGATCGGCACGGAGCGCGGTGGCGATGAAACCGGGGGTGAAGCCGATGATGGGGCCGAAGCCGACGGCTGCGGTGCTGACCGCCACGACGACACGCGGCCGGACCCGTTCTCCCGTTCTCATTCCGGCTACCCGTCGGAGCTTGAGCTTCAGGCCTCGGCGCGGGCGAACTCCAGCGCTTCGTCCCAGGAGGCACCGCGCGCGATGAGGCGGCGGTACTGCATCACGTGGCGGGGGCGGTTGAAGCCCAGGACGGCGACGATGCGTCCCGCACGGCCGTAGATGGCGGCGAAGCGGCGCTCGGCGGGCGAGCCGGTCACCACGACCACCTCGTCGTCGGGTCCCGAGCGGCCCGCCAGTTGGATCTTGCGGTCGTACTGGTCGCTCCAGAACCACGGCACCGGTGCGAAGGGTTCCGTGGCCTCGCCGGCCAGCAGGCGCTGAGCTGCCGCGATGCCCTGCGCGATGGCGTTGTCCCAGTGCTCGACGCGCATCGACTGACCGAACAGCCGGTTCGGCCAGCGGGCCACGTCCCCTGCGGCCACGACGCCCGGCGCCGCCAGGCAGGTCTCGTCGCACACCACGCCGTTGTCGATGTCGAGGCCCGAGCCCTCCAGCCATTCGGTGTTGGGGATCACGCCGACCCCCACGACCACCACGTCCGCGTCGAGGCGCGTGCCGTCGGTGAGCGCCACCTGTTCCACCCGGCCGGCGCCGGAGACCGACTCCACGCCGACTCCCAGGCGCAGGTCGACGCCGTGATCGGTGTGGACCTCGGCGCACGCCCGGCCCAACTCGGCGCCGAGCACCCGCTCCAGCGGCGTGTCGGCCATCTCGACCATCGTCACGTCCAGTCCTCTGCCGCGTGCGGTCGCCGCGACCTCCGCCCCGATGAACCCCGCCCCCACCACCACGACCCGCCCCGGGGTGGCGTCGAACTCCCTGCGGATCGCCAGGCTGTCGGCGAGGGTGCGCAAGGTGTACACCCCGGCGAGGTCCTCGGTGCCCGGCAAGGTGCGGGTGCGTGCCCCGGTGGCGATCACCACGCCGTCGGCCGAGAGCTGTTCGCCGCCGGCCAGGGTGACTGTGCGGGTGGCGGCCTCGAAACCCGCCGCCCGGGCGCCGAGGCGCCACGTCAACTGCAGGTCGGCCAGCGTCTCGTCGTCGTAGAGGGCGATCCGCTGGGGCTCCCACTCCCCTGCCAGGACCTGCTTGGACAGCGGTGGCCGGTCATACGGCGCATCGGTCTCGTCGCCGACAACGGTGACGGTGCCGTCGAAGCCCTCCCGCCGCAGGGTCTCCGCCGCCCGCATCCCCGCCAGCGAGGCCCCCACGATCATCACCGACTTCACGGCCGGATCCTCACCTGAGAGAACTCGTCATTCCGGCGAAGGCCGGAATCTGCTGTCCGGTCACCCCGCGTGGGCCGTCGTCGCGTTCTGTGCGCAACGGTGCCGCCGTGGGCGGCAAGATTGCGCACAGAAGGCTGAGCACCGGTGACCGTCGGCGGTGCGGCCGGCGAATCGCGCCGACGCCAGCCAGACACCATCTCCAGCACACACCACGCATACTCACAGCCGGAATCCGCGTTGCCGTAGCTCGAGCAGTAGATGCCGCTCCTTGCCCAGAACTCGGTGGGCCGGGCCTTCAGCTCTCGGTGATGGAGATGGCCTGCTTGGGGCAGCGCTGCACCGCCTCGTCCACCTTGGCGCGCAGATCCTCGCCGGGTGTCTCGTTGAGGATGTAGAGGAAGTCGTCGTCCCGCACCTCAAACACCTCCGGCGCCACCTGCATGCAGATGGCGTTGCTCTCACACAGATCGAAATCGACGACGATGCGGTAGCTCATGGGTGTTCTTTCCTCCTCGGCGACTGAACGCGCTCAGATTACTCGCAGCCGGTGACCGAACGGCGAAGCCGCGTACGGCGGCACGGCCACTGCGGGAATGGGTTGCGGCATTCGCCGGAACGACGAGGGGACCGACCGCCGCGCCCGGAGTGCGGGTCTTGCTCAGAGTTCAACGATCTGGCGGACCACATCGCCGGTCTGCAGCGCCTCGATGCCGTCGTTGATGTCTTCGAGGCGCAGGCGCCGGTCGATCATCCCGGCGAGGTCCAGCCGGCCCGCCTCGGCGAGACGCAGCATGCGATGGAAGTCCACCCGGACATCGGCACCGCCGTAGTAGGAGCCGACGAGGTTCTTCTCGGCGAAGAACAACTCGAAGGCGCTGAAGCTCACCTGCTCCTCCATCCGGCCGACGCCGACGATGCAGCAGGTGCCCCCGCGGCGTACGACGTCGAAGGCGGTGCGCATGGTGGCGGGATGGCCGATGCACTCGAGGGCGTAGTCGAAGCCCTGGCCGTCGTTCACCTCCGCTGTTGCCGCGTCGAGGTCGTCAGGCAGTACCGCCTCGGTGGCTCCGAAGGACCGGGCCACAGCCAGCTTGGCGGGGTTGCGGTCCACAGCCACGATCTCAGCCGCCCCCGCGACCCGGGCGCCCTGGATGGCGGAAACCCCGACGCCCCCCACGCCGAAGACCACCACCGACGACCCGGGGGCGACCTGGGCGGTGTTCAGTGCGGCCCCCACGCCGGTCATCACACCGCAGCCCACCAGCGCGGCCACATCGAGCGGGATCGAAGCGTCGATGCGCACCACGGCCTGCTCGGGCACCAGGGTCCGCTCGGCCCACGTGCCGACGCCGCACATGGACGCCACTTCGACGTCCCCCTGGCGGAACTGGCGACGCAGCATGACGCCGAACTGCAGGTCGACGCAGAGGTTGGGGCTCTTGTGGCGCAGGCAGTAGACGCATCTCCCGCACGGCGGCGACCACACGGCGATCACGTGATCACCCGGCGACACCGACGTCACGGCGTCGCCCACCTCCGCCACGATGCCCGCTCCCTCGTGGCCGAGCACCAGCGGGACGGTCTGGGGGATCGTGCCGTTCATGACCGACAGGTCGGAGTGGCAGACGCCCGTGTGCGTGATGTTCACGACGACGTCGTTGGGTTCTGGGTCGATCAACTCCACGTCATCGCAGACGTCCAGCGTTGTGTCCCCGACGTTGCGAAGTACCGCAGCCCGCATATTCACACTCCCTGGTAACCCATGCCCGTCGCCGCCGAGACTACGCCGTGCGCCCGGGCCGATGGCAGCGCCTACGTGTCGGGCCATCGGTCACCGATGGCCGCTATGGCACCAACCCAGGGGGGCCGGTAGCAACCGATGCCGGCCCGACGCTCGGCAACGGCGGGGACGCGACCCACACGGGGTGGTGGCGCGCCATGATGCGCCCATGACTTCGAGCTCCCCCGAACTGACGGCGTGGCGAAACGCCGCCGCCGAGGCTCAGGCCATGCTGCCCCGGGGCGCCACCCCGCGCCGGGCCTACGTCCTGGAGCCCTCACCCCCGGCCGTGGAGGTCCCGCCGTACTTCGCCGACGACCCCGCCACCCCCGGCAGCGGATGCCCGGGCGATCACGCCGGACGCCTGGCTCCCGACGGGCTGGTCGGCACCGAGACCGTCACGCCAACCACCGCCGGCGACACGACCTGGCAGGAACTTGCGGGGACCCGCGGCGACCTGGCCGACTTCGCCCGGGACCGCTGGCTGGGGCCGTGGCAGCGGCTCGGACCGCTGCCGGAGGACTACCTGCGGGGCCTGCAGGACGCCCACCGGCTGGCGTACGCAGTGGTCGCCGAGGCGCGCCGGGCGGCCAACGGCAAGTTCGGCCTGCGCTTCACCGCCGGCGGCTTCGGCACCCCGTTCTTCTCCCGCGACGGCCGGGACACGCAGGTGCGGGTGGTCGCCGGGCAGATCGTGCTGCAGTGCGGCACCGAGGTCAGCGCTGCGGCCATCGGCTCGCTGGCCGGTGCCGCCGCGCACTGCGGCGTGGCGATAGGCACCGAGGCCGCTGAACACGACAGCCCCTCGCTGGACGACGTACAGCGGCAACTGCGTGTCGATGCGGGGTTGACGGCGTTCCTGGGCGACTGGTTCGGGTTCGGCTTCTCGGTCCTCGAGGAGCTCCGGCTGACGCCAGGCGCCCGCGAGGTGGGGCGTATCCAACTCTGGCCCGGGCACTTCGATCCTGCGGTGGAGCTGACGGCCGGCGATCCCGGCGACGGCGCCGAGGGGGCGCCGGCAAGCGACGACGGCGACGCCAGCCGCCGCGCCACCTACGGGGCGTCACCCGGCGACCACAACAACCCGGCCCCCTACCTCTACGTGGGCCCGTGGGACGGGATCGACGACGACCCGTACTGGGGGGCCGCCGGCTTTGGTGGCGCGGCCCTCGGCTACGACGAGATCCTGGCCGCTCCGGATCAGCGCAAGGCCGCGCTGGACTTCTTCGCCGCCGGCTACGAGCGCCTCAGCCGCCGCTGAGCGCCCACGGGCTCAGGCCAGGGCGCGCCAGATCCGCTCGGGGGTGGCCGGCATCTCGATGTCGCGCACACCCATCGGCGCCAGGGCATCCACGATGGCGTTGATGACCGCCGGCGTGGAGGCGATCGTTCCGGCCTCGCCCACTCCCTTCACACCCAGTGGGTTGGTGGGGCTCGGCGTCACCGTGGAGCCGGTCAGCAGGCTGGGCGTGTCGGACGCGGCCGGCATCAGGTAGTCGCCCAACGTCGCCGTGCGCAGTTGCCCGGCGTCGTCGTAGACGGCGTCCTCCCACAGGGCCTGCGCCACTCCCTGCACGATCCCGCCGTGCACCTGGCCCTCCACGACCAGGGGGTTGATCTGTACACCGCAGTCGTCCACCGCGGCGTACTTCACCAACTCGGCGTGCCCGGTCTCGGCATCCACCTCCACGACCGCCACGTGCGTGCCGAACGGGAATACGAAGTTGGCCGGATCGTAGGTTGCCTGGGCCTCCAGGTTCGGCTCGAGGCCGTCAGGCAGGTTGTGCGCGGTGAAAGCTCCGAAGGCGATGGCCGCGATGGGAATGCTCGCCGACGGCGTGCCGCGCACCGTGAACGTGCCGGCCGCGAAGTCGAGATCCTCCTCGGAGGCCTCGAGCTGGTGGGCTGCGATGGTGCGTGCCTTGTCGATGACCTTGTCGGTGGCCATAGCGATGGCGGTTCCGCCAACGGCCAGCGAACGCGACCCGTAGGTGTCCATGCCCAGGGGAGCCAGCGCCGTGTCGGAGTGCAGCACGTCCACATCGTCGGGGTCCACGCCGAGTCGATCGGCGACGATCATGGACCAGCAGGTCTCGTGTGCCTGCCCGTGCGGCGACGTACCGGTCACGACCTGCACCTTGGCTGTCGGCAGGATCCGCACCGTGGCGGACTCCCAACCCCCGGCGCCGTAGTTCAGCGCTGCCAGCACCCGGCTGGGCGCCAGGCCGCACATCTCCACGTAGCTGGAGAATCCCACACCGAGGTGCCTGGACTCCCCTTCGGCGCGGCGGCGGGCCTGCTCGGCCCGGAGGTCGCCGTAGCCGACCAGGTCCATGGCCTTGCCCAGCGCGGGCGTGTAGTCGCCGCTGTCGAAGCTCAGGCCGGCCGTGGAGTCGTAGGGGAACGACTCGATGAAGTTGCGCCTGCGGATCTCGTCGGGTGCAACACCCATCTCCGCCGCCAGGGCGTCCATGGCCCGCTCGATGGCGTAGGTGGCCTCGGGCCGTCCTGCGCCCCTGTAGGCGTCGGTGGGGGTCTTGTTGGTGAACACGCTGGTGCACCGGAAGGAGTACGCGCCGATGTCGTAGCAGCCGTGGTACAGGAAGCCGCCGAGCAGCGGGACGCCGGGCGTCACGAGTTGCAGGTAGGCGCCCATGTCCGCGAGCAGCGACACGCGCACCGCCGTCACCTTGCCGTCGGCGTCGGCGGCGAGGGAAATGTCCTGGATCTGTCCCCTCCCCTGGATCGTGGCCACTGCCGCCTCGCTGCGCCCCTCGGTCCAGCGGACGGGGGCGCGGCGCGCCGATGCCAGGGCGAGGCAGATCACCTCTTCGGCGTAGACGTTCAGCTTCGAGCCGAAGCCCCCGCCCACGGCGGGTGCCACGACGCGGAGCTTGTGCTCGGGCAGGCCCACTGTCAGCGCCAGCATGACCTTCAGCACGTGGGGGATCTGCGTCGAGGAGTACACGGTCACATCACCGGCGTGCGGTTCGGGGACGACGACCACGCCGCGGGGCTCCATCGCGGCGGGGATGAGCCGCTGCTGCACGTAGCGCTCGCTGACGGTGTGGGTCGCCGCGGCGAAGGCGGCGTCGACGGCCTCCTCGTCGGGCATCAGCTCCCAGACGTAGCTGACGTTGGTGCCCATATCGGGATGGATGACCATCCGATCGCTGGCCGCGTCCTCGAGGTCGACAACCGCCTCGAGCGGCTCGTAGTCCACCACCACCTCCTCAACGGCATCGGCAGCGGCGTAGCGGCTCTCGGCCAGCACCACCGCCACGATCTGCCCGACGTGGCATGCAACGTCGGTAGCCACCGACAGGTGCGGCGGGTTCTTCATGTCCGGTGTCACCGGCCAGGCACAGGGCAGCGGGCCCGCCCCGAGCGCGGCGAAATCCTCTCCGCTGTAAGCGGCCACCACCTCGGGGGAGGCGAGAGCCGGCCCCAGGTCGACACTGGTGATCCGGGCGTGGGCGTGGGGGCTGCGAACCGCGGCCATCCAGAGAGCACCGGGGACAGCCATGTCGTCGATGAACCGGGCCTCCCCCGACAGCAGCGCCGGGTCCTCCCTGCGCAGCCGTCGCGTGCCGATCACCGTGGTCTCCTGCGCTGTGGCGCTCATGGCACCCCCTCCTGACCGTTGTCGTTCGTCCCAAGATACGCCACCGGGCGGCCCCGGCGTCGAGCGGTCACTCCGTGGCGTCGCCGCGCTCGGCCCACCACTCGTCGAGGCGCGCCGCGGTCGCTGCGGTGTCCAGATCGGGGTTCTCCCGGCGAAGCTGCAGCAGGAATCTCGTCGCCTCGCCGATAGCGCGTCCAGGACCGATCCCCAGCCGCTGCATCACGGCGTTGCCGTCCAGCAGCGGCCGCTCGGCGGCGCGCCGCTCGGCCTCGGCCAGCTGCTTGATCCGTTCCTCGAGTTCGTCCACATGGTGCTGGAGTTCGGCGGCGCGCGCCCGGTTCCGGGTCGTGCAGTCACAGCGCACCAACTCGTTGAGGTGGCCGAGCAGGTGGCCGGCATCGCGGGCGTAGCGGCGCACGGCGCTGTCGGACCAGCCGCCGCTGAAGCCCTTGAAGCGCCCCGAGAGCCGCACCAGTTCGGTTACGTCGGCCACGATGTCGGGGGGATACTCCAGGGCTCGCAGGCGCCTGCGGGTGATCTTGGCGCCGACGGCCTCGTGCTGGTGGAACGACACCTTGCCTCCCTCGTAGGAGCGGGTGGCCGGCTTGCCGATGTCGTGGAACAAGGCAGCCAGTCGCAGCCGCAGGTCGGGACGGGTCTTGGCTGTCACAGCCACGGTGTGCGCCAGCACGTCCTTGTGCCGGTGGATGGGATCCTGCTCCAGTTCCAGCGCAGGCAGCTCGGGCGCGATCCGCTCGGCCCAGTCGCTGCGGAGTAGTTGCAGGAGCGGACCGGTGGGATCGTCGGCCAGAAGCGCCGCCGAGAGCATGTCCCGCATCGTCGCTGCCTCGGTTCCGGCGGCGTCGGGGGCGCGGGCCGCCGACTCAGCGCCCGGCGCACCGGGTACGGCTTCGGCGGGTACGCCCTGGCTGTCCACCCCTTCATTCTGTCGCCTGTGGCGCTGGTCGCCCCACCGAAGCGAGCCGGAATCCCCCTCCCGCTACCCTTGACGCCGGTGAAGGCGCTTGTATTCGAACGCAAGGAGGCCCGCTACGCGGCGACGGCGTTGACCACGCGCCTCACCGAGACGGCCGCTCCCCGGCTGGCGCCGCTGCGCCTCGCCGAGATCGATGCCCCGAAGCTGCCGGGCGCCGGCTGGCACACCGTCCGCCCCCGGCTGTCGGGCATCTGCGGCAGCGATCTGGCCCTGCTGAAGGGCCGCACCTCCCGCTACTTCGAGTCGCTGGCCTCCATGCCGTTCGTGCTGGGCCACGAGGTGGTGGGCGACCTCATCGACGGGCGCCGCGTGGTGCTCGACGCCGTGCTGGGCCACGCAGCGCGGGGCGAGCCGCCCCCGCACGCCGGCGCGGCCCCCGCAGACGGCAACGACTACGGCCATCTCACCTCGGGCCCGCTCGGCGCGGGGCTGCAGACCGGGTCGTGCAGGCGGACCGGCGGTGGCTGGTCGGGGGAGTTCGTGGCGCACGACAGCCAACTCCACGAGGTGCCCGAGGACTTCGGCGACGAGGCCGCCGTCATGGTGGAGCCCGCCGCCAGCGCCATCCACGCGGCGCTGCGCGGCGACGTGGCGGCCGGCGACACCGTCGTGGTGATCGGTGGCGGCCCCATCGGCCTCTGCACCATCGCGGCGCTGCGGGCCGGCTCGGCCGCCGAGCGGATCATTGCTGCGGTGAAGTACGAGGAGCAGCAGCGCCTCGCCGCCCGCCTCGGTGCCGACCTGGTGGTCAAGCCCACCGAGCTCCGCCGGGCCGTGCGGCGCGTCGTGGGCTGCCGCATGAACGGCGACCTGCTGAGCGGCGGCGCGGACGTGACCATCGACGCCGTGGGAAGCCCCGGCTCGCTGGCCGACGCCGTGGCGGTCACGCGGCCACGCGGCTCGGTGGTGCTGTGCGGCATGCCCGGTCCGGGACGCGTCGACCTGGCGCCGGTCTGGCACCGGGAGGTCTCACTGGTGGGGGCCTACACCTACGGCACCGAGCAACTCGCCGACGGGTCCGCGGTGCACACCTTCGACATGGCATTCGAACTGGTGCGCTCGGAGCGCCTGGAGGAACTGGTCTCGGCCACCTACCGCCTGGAGGACTACGCGGCGGCGGTGCGCCACGCCGATCAGGCCGGCCGGCGCGGAGCCATCAAGATCGCCTTCGACCTGCGCGACGAGCGCCGCTGAGCGCCCGCCGGCAGCGGCCGGCTACTTCTGCTCCTTGAACTCCACGTGACGCCGCACCACCGGGTCGTACTTCTTCAGCGTGATGCGCTCGCGCTGGTTGATGCGGTTCTTGGTGGTCACGTAGGTGTAGCCGGTGCCCGCGGAGGACACCAGCTTGATGATGGGCCGCTTGTCGCTTCCCGCAGGCATCAGATCTTCACCCCCCGGCGTCGCATGTCGGCCAGCACCTTCTCGATGCCATGCTTGTTGATGGTCTTCATGCCTTTGGTGCTGACGCGGAGCGTGACCCAACGCTTCTCACTGGGAACCCAGTAGCGGTGGCGCTGCACGTTCACGTTCCAGCGCCGGCGGGTCTTGCGATGCGAGTGCGAGACGTTGTTGCCGAACGACGGCTTGCGTCCGGTGACCTGGCAGATTCGGGACATAGGCCGCAAAGTTTAGCGACGGGCTGCGGGCACCACACCGGGCGGGTCCGGCTCCGGGGAGACAGCGGCGGGCGCGACAGCCGGCGCGGGCGGCACAGTAACGTTGCCGGTGCCATCGCCGGCCGCAGCGGCCGAGATGGGAGTCCAGGAGGAAACCGTGGCTGAGCCCGAACCCATACGCTTCTACTTCGATCCCACTTGACCGTGGTGCTACCAGACCTTCCGCTGGGTCCTGCGACTTGCAGAGCTGGACGTGGTGGAGGTCGAGTGGGGCGTGTTCTCGCTTGCGATCATCAACTTCGACAAGCCCATGGAGGAGTTCGACCCCGACCGCGGTCGGGCGATCAAGTCTCTGCGCACAGCCATCGCCGTGCGCGACCGGTTCGGCAACGACGCCATGGCGCGCTACTACGGCGCCATCGGCAACCGCATCTTCGACGGCCTGCAGGACTACCAGGACGAAGCCACCATCACCGGCGCGCTGAGCGATGCGGGGCTGGATGAGGGGGTGCTGGCTGACGCCATCGCCGACCCGGAGACCTGGGGGAAGCTGCTGGCCGAGCACACCTGGCTGACCAGCAGCACACGCAGCTTCGGGGTGCCGACGATCCAGGTCGACGGCCCCGACGGGCCGGCCACGTTCGGGCCGGTCATCTCCAACCCGCCCGACAACGACACCGACGCGGTGGCGCTGTGGAATCACACGGTCTGGCTCACCCGCTATGAGAACTTCAGCGAGCTGAAACGCGACCGCACCGTAGACCCCGACCTGGAGGCGTGGCGCGCCAGGGACTAGCGCCGACGGACCAAACCCGTCATTCCAGGCCCACCCGTCATTCCGGCGCAGGCCGGAATCCAAACCCCGGCTGCGCTCAGTCCCCTCGACTACTTACCTGGAGGGGACTGGTTCACCGGGACCTGTAGCCCTACCTCCGCACCAACTTGCGCAGAGGAATCGGCACCACTCGGGGAACGGTGGCCTGGTATTCGCTGTAGCCCGGGTACTTCCCGGTGGAGATCTCCTCTGTGAGCCTGATGGAGCCCTGGAAGAGCGCTATCAGCAACAGGAAGCCAAGCCCGGTCCAGTGCACCACCTGGTTCGACGACGAGATGGCGAAGAGGTAGAAGGCCACCCACATCCCCATCTCGCAGAAGTAGTTGGGGTGACGGGAGAATCGGAACAGACCGCTGTCGATGTACGGCTTCTCCACTTCTCGTCCCGCATCCCGTAACCGCTGCTTGTTTTTCTGGAAGCGGAGCATCTGCGCGTCGGCGACGCTCTCACCGGCGAGGAACACGAGGAACGCCACAATCGCCAGGTAGTCCAGCCACCCGATCGGCTGGTCGGAGAACAGCCAGGCCTGGTGGATGGGCGAGGTGAACAGCCAGATGATGATCATCTGTCCGGGGCAGATGAACGTCACGTTCAGCAACTGGAATTGCAGCTTGCTGAGGTTGCTCCGCATGTAGGCCCACCGGTAGTCCTCGCCGCCGGGCTGGTACCCCCCCTTCACCGCGAAGTTGGCCGTCAACCGCACCCCCCACATCAGGACCAGGGCGGTCATGATGTTGACCCGGGCAGACCGGAAGTCCAGATCGGCCGCAACGATCAGGCAGTACGCCGGCGGGACCAGCGACCAGAGGCGGTCCACCCAGGAGAACTCCCCCGTCAGCAGCGACATAACCCAGCAGAATGCGGACACCGCCACGAAGAGAATGAATGCCGTCCCGTACGGGGTGCCCGCCACAAAATCAGGGACCACTCGAATACTCCTCGATCTGACGCGGGCCGACCACGGGGGGAGCTACCCCCAACTCGAACCGTAGCGCAGCCGGCGGAACCGCTGCGGCTTCGACAGCGTCCCGGCGGCCTGGCCGCTCCCCATGCCTGTCTCGGAGATCACCTCCGAGGACGTGCTCGCCGTCGTCGGGCCGGTCTGGCAGACACGTCGGGAGACCGCACGCAAACTCAAAGGCCGCATCAGCGCCGTCATGGCGTGGTCCATCGCCGAAGGCCACCGCCCCGACGACCCCACCGCCGCGGTCATGGAGGCCTGGGGCACACCTACCGAACCTCCGAGTTCAGCTTCGCCCTCCCCGACGGGGCCAGCGCCCGCGCCGACAGCGACGATCTATTCGCCGAACGCCTCGCCAACAGCCTCGCCCCCGACGAGACGATCTGTAACACTTGCGACAACGGCATCGCCGACCTCGAACCCATGACCGAAACCGACCCCCCACCTAAGAACAACCAGAACTGAACACCACACCACACCATCCGGCCACAAACCGGCGACATCGCGGCGCCATC
This sequence comes from Acidimicrobiales bacterium, assembly GCA_963664235.1. Taxonomy (GTDB): domain Bacteria; phylum Actinomycetota; class Acidimicrobiia; order Acidimicrobiales; family CATQHL01; genus VXNF01. The sequence goes on from OY760933.1 coordinate 296,152, forward strand.
GTCGTCGCCCTGTGCGCGCTAGTTGCCGCCGCCTGCGCACCCAACAACGACGAGCCGGCCGACACTGACACCAAATCGGCCGACGTCGGCGCCGAGGAGGTCAACGACATCGCCTCGGGGGCCACTGGCGGTGCCGAAGCGATCGCTGCGGGTGTGTCGGCAAATCGGGGTTTCGTGTCGCTCAACGCGCGTTTGGGGTGCGGGATCCGCATTGACGGCACGGCGGCGTGTTGGCGGGCTGATGTGCCCCTGTCGCCGACGGGTTGGGTCACCATGGATGGATTCGACCCCCGGCAGGGGTGCGGCATCCGCGGGGATCGGACCTTGCAGTGCTGGGGTTCGCCCCATCGCGAGATGCCGAGTCCTGATCCGGCGAAGTTTCCGTTCGGAGACCAGCGCTTCACGTCGCTGAGCGCGGGCACCTACGTGTGCGCTGTCCGCGCCGACCGGACCGTGGGCTGCACCGACTATGGCTATCGGGTTCGTTGGTGGCCGCACATTCCCGACGGTGAGTTCGAGTCGGTCTCGGCGGGGTTCCGCCACATGTGCGGGGTGCGCGTCGGCGGAGAGCTGGCGTGCTGGCGTAACCCCTACTATGACGTCTCGGCAGTGTTGTCGCCGCCGGAGGGCGCGTTCCAGTCGGTGTCGGTCGGTGGAGACCATGCGTGCGCGGTGCGCGTCGATCAACAGGTGGTGTGCTGGGGCGAGCCCCACCCCGACTACGACTTCGGGCAGACCTCGCCGCCGGAGGGTCCGTTCCGATCGGTCGCGGTGGCGAGGTCGTTCTCGTGCGGTTTGCGCACCGACGGCGAGGTCGAATGTTGGGGCCTGCGCCAGGAGGATCCCCAGCGCCGCGCTACCTGGTTCCAGCCCTTACAGGGCTGGAACTGGGACGGGGGCGTGTGGCCCCAGGGGTCGTTCACCGCGCTGTCGGTGGACTGGGATTACGCTGAGATCTGCGCTTTGCGCGCCAGCGGCCAGATCGTGTGCTGGAACAACGGGACCGCCACGCACAAAGCCCCCGACGGTTCCTTCGTCGCTGTCGACGCGGGCTCCACAGCCACGTGCGGTCTACGCCACGGCGGGGAGGACATCGAATGCTGGGGGTACGATCCAATCCCCTACATCCAGAGATTTCTCCCGGAGTGGGATCCGCTCTCGGGCCCGTTCACGGCGGTGAGTGTCGGTAACGGCTACGCCTGTGCGCTGCGCCCAGACGGCGAGGCGGCGTGTTGGGGCCGCGGCAAGCTCCGGCGCTACCGTGTCGACGTCGACGAGACCCCCACGGAGAGCGAGAACCGCTCCCGGTTGGAGCCGCCGCCGGGGTCGTTTACCGCGATCAGCGCGTTCGACGAGTCCACCTGCGCGCTGCGCCCGGATGGCGAGGCCGCGTGTTGGGGCATGTTCGACACGCATGGGGAAGACAACCTGTCGAACCCGCCGGCGGGGCGGTTCACCGCCATCAGCGCCGGCGACGAGCGCGCCTGCGGTCTGCGTCCCAACAGCGACATCACATGTTGGAGCAACTACAGCGGCGCAACAACCACCATCGACGGCCCCTTCGCGTCGCTGCCAGTCGGCGGCGCCGCGTCCTGCGGGCTACGCCCCGCCGGCACACTCGCCTGCGCCGACGCCGACGACGGTGTCGCGCGCAACTCGCCGAACATCACGTTCCGCTCGATCGCGACGCACGCAAACAGGTTCGGCGCCCACGCCTGCGGCCTCGACCACGACGGTGAGATCACCTGCTGGTCAAGCAGAACCGATTGGCACGAACCCACCCCGCCGGGGCCATTCACCGCCGTGACCGTCGGCGAGTCCCATTCGTGCGGCCTGCGCCCCGACGGCACCGCCGAGTGCTGGACACCCCACTGGCCCCCCAGCGCCGACCCCGCCCACAACACACCCGACAACGCAGCGCCCGGAGAGTGACGTTGTGTTACGCGGCAACGGATAGGACGTTGAGGTTCCCGGGTACAGCATTCAACCAGGCCAAGAGGTATGAACCTCCCCGTAGCGTTCTGCCGAACCGTCTATCCGGAACAACACACCGTCTATCCGGACCAGACGGTGGGACACGGCGAGGGATAGACCGTCTGTAACACCACCGTCACATGCACTCTGACCTGCACTCATTGGTCATCTAAGCAGCGCCCACGGCAGGATTCGAACCTGCGACCTTGGACTTAGGAGGTCCCTGCTCTGTCCAACTGAGCTACGTGGGCAGGCCGGCGCCCTACCGGGGAGGCTCCCCGTGCCGGTCCGGTCGCCCCCGATCGTAGCGAGGGTCGACCGGACCGGCTCCGGGGGGAGGGGATTCAGGCCGCCTCGGCCAGCCGATCGCTCATGAGCCGGCTCAGGTCCCTGTAGAGGGATGCGCCCGGTGCCAGCTTCCGCCACGCCAGCGCCACCTCGCGACCGGGCTTCCTGTCGCTGAACGGTCGCACCACGACGCCGGTGCCCTCACGGGCCTCGATCTGCCGAGCACTGGCCGGCAGGAGTGTCACACCCATACCGGCCGCAACCATCTGGCAGATGGTGTGCAGGCTGGTTCCCTGGATGTCGCCGCCGTTGTGGACTCCTGCCCGCTCGCAGATCTCGAGCGTCTGGTCTCGCAGGCAGTGCCCGTCCTCGAGCAGCAGCACCGTCTCCTCGCGGATGCCCCGCATGGCGACGTGTGACTGGGTTGCGAGACGGTGGTCGGGCGCCATCGCCAGCAGGAACGGGTCAACGAGGATGACCTCGTAGTCGAACCGCGCGTCGTCGATGGGCAGGGCCATGAGTCCGAGGTCCAACTCGGCGGCGGCGAGGGCCGCCGTCAGCGGTCCGGTCTGCATTTCCAGCAGGTGTATCTGGACGTTCGGGTGGCGCTCACGCACCGCCGGCAGCACTCTGGCCAGCAGGTAGGGCGCAACCGTCGGGATCGCCCCCACCCGCAGCGGGCCGGTGAGTTCGGTCGCCGAGCGGTGTGCCGATTCGAGCAACTCGTCGGCCTCCCGCAGGATCACCCGAGCACGCGCGGCCAGTTCGCGACCGGCGGCGGTGACGGCGATCCCCCGCCCCACACGCTCGGTCACGGCAACGCCCACGTGCTTCTCGAGCTCTCGGATCTGAGCACTCAGAGTCGGCTGAGTGACGAAGCACGCGGCCGCCGCCCGGCCGACGTGACCGTGCGTATCCAGCGCCACCAGGTATTCCAACTGGCGGATCGTCGGGCGCATGCCGATGGAGGTCAAGAATGGCCTCCGCCCGCCGTTGCCGTTTCCGTTGCCGTTAGGTCCATTGCCGGATCCGTCGGTCGCTTCGTTGCCGGGACGGTTTGCCGTGTCGTTGCCCGCGCCTTGCCGGCCATCTATATCCGTGCGGCGGCCAGGGCCTCTTCGACCCTGCTGCCGTATGTCGCGTCGGCCTTTCGGAAGTGGTCGATGGAGCGAGCGACGATGGCGTCCCCGATCTCGGTGCGCTGGACCTGCGCCAGCGAGCCGGCGATGGCCTCCACCAGGCGCTGCCGCTCGTCGGGACCCATGAGCCGGAACAGGTCGCCGGCCTGCTGGTAGTCGTCCACCGCCCGAACCTCTGGACCGTAGGCGCCCGAGACGTCGCCGAGGTCGAAGCCCACATACAGCGCCTCGCCGGTCTGGGTCGGCCCGGCGAAGCTGTTGGGCTCGTAGTTCACGCTGCGTCCACCGTTGGCGTTGAAGCGCATGAACCCGTCGCGGCCGTAGTTCTGGCCACCCTCGAACGGACATCCCTTCGGCGAGTTGACCGGCAGCTGCGTGTGGTTGATGCCCAGCCGGTAGCGGTGGGCGTCCCCGTACGCGAACAGCCGGGCCTGCAGCATCTTGTCGGGGCTGGGCCCGACACCGGGGACCATGTGCCCCGGGTCGAACGCCGCCTGCTCCACCTCGGCGAAGTAGTTGTCGGGCGTGTGGTTCAACTCCATGCGGCCCACCTCGATGAGCGGGTAGTCGCTGTGCGGCCACACCTTGGTGAGGTCGAAGGGGTTGACCCTGTAGCCGGCGGCGTCCGCCTCGGGCATGAGTTGCACCTTCAGCGTCCAGGAGGGGAAGTCGCCGCGGTCGATGGCGTCATAGAGGTCCTGCTGGTGGTGCGCCGGGTTCTCACCGGCGACCCTGGCAGCCGTGGCCTCGTCGAAGCAGCGGATCCCCTGATCGCACTTGAAGTGGAACTTCACCCAGTGCCGCTCGCCGGCATGGTTCGCCCACTGGAACGTGTGTGACCCGTAGCCGTTCATGTGACGCCAGCTCGCCGGCAGGCCCCGATCCCCGAACAGCCAGGTGAACTGGTGGGTGGCCTCGGGCGAGTGCGAGAAGAAGTCCCACACGTTGTCGGGCTCCTGGCGGTTGGTGTACGGGTCGTACTTCTGGGAGTGGATGAAGTCGGGGAACTTCAGCGGGTCGCGGATGAAGAAGACGGGGGTGTTGTTGCCGGCGAGATCCCAGTTGCCATCGGCGGTGTAGAACTTGACGGCGAAGCCGCGGGGGTCTCGCACTGCGTCGGCGGCTCCCTTGGATCCGGCAACAGTGGAGAACCGGACGAACACGTCGGTCTGGCGGCCTGCCGCCGCGAACATGTCCATGCGTGTCCAACGAGCCACGTCGGGGTTGGTGACCGTGAACGTCCCGTACGCCCCGGAACCGACGGCGTGCACGATCCGCTCTGGAATGCGCTCCCGGTTGAACCGGGCGAGCTTCTCGATGAGGTGCTGATCGGCAAGCAGAACCGGGCCCGCGGGCCCGGCCGTCTGGGTGTTCTGGTTATCAGCAACCGGAGCACCCGACTCGGTGGTCAAGGTGAGGCGTTGGTTCGTCATGGTGCAGCCTCCTCGTTGGCTGGCTTCCTTGTAGGACCATCGTGCCGCCATCAATACCAAAACACAATTCGATAATAGCGAACAAACCAATAGAGAGGGTCTATTGATTGTCGGGGGTGAGACCGCCGAGTGCCGGTGAGGCCGCCAAGCACCGCCAAACACGTCATTCCGGCGGACGCCGGAATCTAGACCTCAGCGAACCCGACGGGACTCTCGGTGCTCAACGCCCTAGGAGTGCGCCGGTTGATCGACGGGGTGCAGATCGGGCCTCTCGGACCATGGATTCCGGCCTGCGCCGGAATGACGGGCGAATGGCGCGGTGGATTGATCAGCGCGCCATTCGAGACTCAATCAGCCTCAGCAGTTCCGTGGGACTGCCTTCGCAAGCGGCCAGATCCCCCGCCGGGACCAGAACCCGCCATGTGCCGCCGGATCCCGCAAGCACCACCGGCAACTCTCCCGCCGCCCCCAACTGGTCGCCGGAAGCCTCGTCGCGGTGCAGCAGCGTCATGCTCACGCCCGCCACCGCGCAGGCCTCCTTGAAGGACCGCTTCCCCAGCGGGTTCATGCCGTGGGTGATGTCGCAGAGCGAGCAGTGCCCGCGCCCGGCGAGCTTGTCGATCACGTAGCGCAACTCGCCGCGTAACCCGCCGTCGGCATCGAAGATCCCCACAAGCGTCTCGGGCTCGGTCATACTCTCTCCCCGAGTCCGGGGTGACCCCGCTACTCCACCTGGTTGCCGTCGGCGTCGAAGACCATGATTGCCCGGCTGGGGCAGTTGCGAGCCGCCCGCAGGAGCTGTTTGTCGCTCAGCTCCCCGACGGTCGCCAGGACCGTGGCCAGTTCTTCGTCGTCGAAGCCGAACCCCACCGGGTAGTCGGCCACACAGCGCCCGACGCTCATGCACTCGTCCTGATCGATCTCAACACGGAATCCCATGACGGCGACCATACCGGAGACAGCCGAACCTCCAGCATCAGTCGCTGCTGCGGATCCAGTTCAGGCGTGGGCGTGCCAGCCCCCGTCGACGAAGAGAACCTCGCCGGTCACGTAGGAGGCTCGGGCGCTAAGCAGGAACTCGATCACCTCGGCGACCTCGGCGGGTTCGCCGACCCTGCCCATCGGCACGCGCTCGCCGAACCACGCCACCTGGGCCGGATCCACGAGCCGCTCGGCGGTCATGGGCGTGCGGATCCCGCCCGGCGCGATGGCGTTCACCCGCACCCCCAGCGGCGCGCCCTCGATGGCCGCAGCCCGGGTGAGCGCCGCCACCGCGCCCTTGGAGGCCACGTAGTGGGCCTGACCGGCCACGGCGATCTCGGCGTTGACCGATGCGATGTTCACGACGGCGCCCGCCGATCCCGGGCGGTGGCGGCGCAGGAACCCGCGGATGCCCAGCCAGGTTCCGGTGACGTTGATCCGCAAGTGGCGCTCGAACTCCGCCGCCGGCGTGTCGACGATGTCGCTGCGGGTGCGGATGCCGGCGCAGTTCACGAGGCCCGCCAGCGCTCCGGTGGCGTCGAGCACACCGTCCCAGGCCGCCTCGTCGGTGACGTCGAGGGCGACGATGTCCCCGGCGGCGTCGAGGTCGGCGGGGACGGGGTCCCAGCCGGCGGCCGCCAGCACGCGGCAGGTCTCGGCCCCGATCCCCGAGGCGCCCCCGGTCACCAGCACGCGCCCGACCATCACCGCACCGTACCTGTGGCCGCAACGAGCCACGACGCTGCCGGGCCCCGCACGCCGATGACCGTGAGCGCCATAGCAGGACGCCGACGTGACATCGGTCCACGACAGGACGCCCCGGGCAACGTTCCCGATACCGTGACGTGCCTGTGGAATTCGCGTGTCTCCACCTCGCGACGGCCGTGGCGGGTCCATGGGACTGAACATCACGGTCCTTGGCTGCTCGGGCTCCTACAGCGGCCCCGGCTTGGCCTGCACGGGTTATCTGGTGGAGTCCGACACCACCCGGGTGTGGTTGGACGCCGGACCAGGCACGCTCGCGAACCTTCAGCGCCACTACGAGCTCACCGAGATCGACGCCATCGTCGTCACCCACGAACACCCTGATCACTGGCTCGACCTGGCGATGGCCTATATCGCCTGCCGCTACTTCGTGGACCGCGCGCCGATGCCCGTCTACGGCACCGCCGGCACCCACGCACTGGCACGAGCCCTCGCCGGAGTACACGATCTGTCGCCCACGATCGACTGGCGGACCATCAGCGACGGCGCCAACGTGACCATCGGTGACCAGCAGTGGAGCTTCTCGCGCACCGACCACCCCGTGGAAACGCTCGCCCCCCGGGTGGACAGCGGCGGGCGCTCCTTCGCCTTCTCCGCCGACACCGGCGACGGCTGGTCGTTCGCCAACCTCGGCGAGGGGATCGATCTGGCCCTCTGCGAGGCGACGTTCCTGCACGAGGAACTAAACCCGCCGTCGCCGCACCTGAGTGCCCTGCAAGCAGGCGCGATGGCCGCCGGCGCGGGCGTGAGGCGGCTGCTGCTCACCCATCTGGCACCCGGATCCGATGCCGCGGCCTTCGGGCGGGAGGCCACAGAGGCGTTCGGCGCCCCGGTCGAACTCGTCGACGTCGACCGGCGTTACGAGGTCTGAGCCGCCCGCCGGGCGCGCCGCTCAGCCGACGGCGGGCGGGGGACGCAGGCGGTCGGCGACTGCCCGGGTCAGCCGGTCGAGGATGCCGGCCAGGAGCACGATGGCGATGCCGGCCTCGAAGCCGCTGCCGACGCTGTCGCTGCGGCGAAGGCCCTTCACCGCCTCGAACCCCAGACCACCGCCGCCAACCAGGCCGGCAATCACGACCATCGACAGAACCAGCATGATCGTCTGATTGATGGCCACCATCAGTTCCGGGGCGGCGAGCGGCAGATCCACCCGGCGCAGCCGCTGCAAACGCTTCGCCCCAAAACTGTCGGCCGCCTCACCGATCTCGTGCGGCACCCGGCGCAGCCCCAGATCGGTGTAGTGCACCGCGGCGGGCAGGGCGTACAGGATCGAGGCGATGATGCCCGGGATACGCCCCACGTGGAACAGCATGATCACCGGCACCAGCAGCACGAAGCTGGGAATCGTCTGCAGGAAGTCCAGGAACGGGTTCATCGCCGTCTGGAAGCGGTCCCGCTGGGCGGCCATGATGCCGAGCGGAACGCCGATGAGGAGCGTCACGACCACGGCCACCACCACCTGCGCGAGCGTGTCCATGGCATTCTCCCACGTGCCCAGCAGCCCGATGAGCGTCAGCGCCGCGCCGATGCCCAGCCCCAGCCGGATGCCCCGCGCCGCCAACCCCAACACCACCCCGATGCCGATCATCACCGGCCACGGGACAGCGGAGGAGAACAGCTCGCGCAGCGGGGACACCAGATTGATCGTCACGAAGTCGCTGAACGGCCCCGTGCCGATCCCCGAGTCGGCGATGTCGTAGAGGTGGATCTGCATCCAGCCGACGGCGTCGTCGATATAGCCGGCGAACTGCCAGTTGAGGCTCTCGGGGAAGGCGCCGTGTTTCAGCAGGCCCCCGACGATGGCGGCCACCACGGCTCCCCCGGTTAGCGGGCGGATCCAGCGGGCGTCACGGCCCGGTGATGCGGTGGCGATCCCCTGGGAGAACCGGTCCAGGATGATCGCCATGATGACGATGGACACGCCTGCCTCGGTGGCTCTGCCCACGTCCAGCGAACTCAGCGAGCGGAGCACCACCTGGCCCAAGCCGCCGGCGCCGATGAACGCGGCGATCACGACCATGCTCATCGCCAGCATGATCGTCTGGTTCACGCCGGCCAGGATCGCCGGGCGCGCTTGGGGCAGGCGCACCAGCCGCAGCGTCTGGCGGTCGGTGGCGCCGAACATCTCCGAGGCCTCCACCATCGCCGGCGCGACGTTGCGCAGCCCGACGTCGGTGAGCCGCACAACCGGCGGCACGGCAAAGATGAACACCGAGATCACCGAGGGCACCCGGCCGATACCGAACAGCAGGACGAACGGTATGAGGTAGACGAACCCGGGCATGGTCTGCATGGCATCCAGCGTGGGGCGCAGCACGCGGGAGAAACGGTCGCTGCGCCAGGAGGCGATGCCGAGCGGGATCCCGATACCGAGCGAGATGATGACCGCGACCCCCATGAGCGCCAGCGTGGACAGGCCCTCGTCCCAGAGTTCGAGAATGCCGATGACCCAGACCCCCAGGAACCCCAGGATCCCGGCCGCGCGGCTCCGCGCCCACCAGAGGCCGACTCCGGTGAAAACCGGGTAAACGTACCAGGGCAGCCAGACCAGGGCCGACTCGATCCAGCGAATAGCGGCGTCGATAGCGTCCGAGATGGGGTTCAGGAAGACCGTGTAGAGCCCGTGGGTGGTTTGGTTGCTGATGAGCCAGCGCCGCGCCCGGTCGATGGGATCGGCGAGACCCACGTCCCAGGACTCCGGGAAGACGCCGAAGCCCGGGAGCAGCCACGAGGCCAGGTAGCCGCCGACGAACACGAGAATGAGCGCACCGAACAGCCTTCCCGTACCGCTGTCACGCAATCTCCTGCCACCCGGCAGGAACAGTCCCGGGCTCCTGGCGCCCTCGGTAGACCGCTCACCGGCGGAGTCGCCGGCCGATCCACCCGGCGCGTCGACCGCTGTCACCGGTTGGTCCCCGCCACCACCTCTGCCACGTCCTCACCGTGGAGCAGCCCCACAGGATCATCGTCGGCATCACACACCACCAGCGGGTTGCCCGAGGAAAGCAGCAGCGGGAGCGCCTTCTCCAGCGGCGCCAGCGTGGAGATCCGGCCCCAGGACCCCTCCGGGACGGCATCGCCGAGCGGGCGCATCACAGCGCAGGCCAGAAGGACTTTGGCGATCGGCGCATCCTGGGTGAATGCCCGCACGTAGTCGTCGGCCGGTTCGGTGAGTATCTCCGCGGCCGTGCCCACCTGGACGAACTCGCCGTCGCGCATGATGGCGATGCGGTCCGCCAGCTTCAGGGCCTCGTCGAAGTCGTGGGTGATGAATATGAGGGTGCGCTGCAATCGCTCCTGCAGCGAGAGGAACTCGTCCTGCATGTCCCGGCGGATGAGTGGGTCGAGCGCCGAGAACGGCTCGTCGAAGAACAGCACCTCGGGATCCACCGCCAACGCCCGGGCCAGTCCCACCCGCTGCTGCATGCCGCCGCTGAGTTGCTGGGGGTAGTGGTCGGCCCAGCCGTCCAGACCAACGGTGGACAGGAGTTCCCGCGCCCGCTCCTGGCGCTCGATGCGTTCCACCTTCTGTACCTCGAGCCCGTAGGCGACGTTGTCGACCACCCTCCGGTGGGGGAACAGGGCGAAGTGCTGGAACACCATGGCGATCTTGTGACGGCGCAGTTCGCGCAGTTCGGCGGTGTCGGCGGCGGTGAGATCGGTGCCGCAGATCTCCACGCGACCCTCGGTGGGCTCCACCAGGCGGGACATGCAGCGCACCAGGGTCGACTTGCCCGAGCCCGAGAGGCCCATGACCACGAACGTCTCACCCTGGTTGACCTCGAAGCTGACGTCCCGCACCCCTATCAGGCAGCCGGTCTCGGACTGGATCTCCTGACGGGTAGCGCCCTCGGTCGCCATCTGCCGGGCCTGGGTGGGCATGCGGCCGAAGATCTTCCACAGACCACTGACATCGACCGTCCGCATCGTCACCTCCGGATCAGGTCGCTGCCGGCTGGCCCCTGTACACCGGGACATCCACCGGCGCCAGCGGCGTGTTGCCCAACAGGAGATCGGCGGCCTTCTCAGCGACCATCATGACCGGAGCGTAGATGTTGCCGTTGGTGACGTTCGGCATGAGCGACGCGTCGACCACGCTGAGAGCCTCGGTGCCGTGCACCCCCATGGACACCGGATCAACAACCGCCATGTCGTCGCGGCCCAAGCGGGCCGTCCCCGAGGGGTGCAGCGCCGTCTCAGCGTCACGGGCCACCCAGTCGACGATCTCTGCGTCGCTCTGCACGGCAGGCCCGGGTGAGAGCTCGCCGGAGTTGTACGGCACGAAGGCGGGCTGACTCATGATGTGGCGCGTGACGCGAACCGTCTCGAGCCACTCGCGGCGGTCCTGGGTGGTGGAGAGGTAGTTGAAGAGGATCGCCGGCTTGGCCCGCGGGTCTGCCGAGCGGATCCGCACCCAGCCGCGCGAGTCGGAGTACATGGGCCCCACGTGCACCTGGTAGCCGTGCCCGCCGCTCGGAGCCGAGCCGTCATAGCGGATCGCCAGCGGCAGGAAGTGGAACATGAGGTTGGGGTAGGACTCCTCGAGGTTGCTGCGCACGAAACCCCCGCCCTCGAAGTGGTTCGTGGCGCCGGGCCCGCGGCGGAACAGCCACTGCAGGCCGATCCACGGCCGGCGCCACACCTGCAGGTGCGGCTGCATCGACACCGGTTGCTCGGAGGCGTACTGCACGTACACCTCGAGGTGATCCTGCAGGTTCTCGCCGACTCCGCCCAGATCGGCCACGACCGGGATCTCCAGCGACCGCAACAGGTCCGCCGGGCCGACGCCGGAGAGCTGCAGCATCTGGGCCGATCCGAACGCGCCACCGCAGAGGATCACCTGCGCACCCCGGACGGTGCGCGTCCGACCTCGCCGGGTGCACTCCACGCCCACCGCCCGGTTGCCCTCGAAGACGACGCGATTGATGTGCGTGCCGCACTCGACGGTGAGATTCGGACGGTTGAGGACCGGGTGCAGGTACGCACGCGCCGCCGACAGCCGCCGCCCCCGGTGAATGTTCCGATCGAAGGCGGCGAAGCCCTCCTGGCGGAAGCCGTTGAGATCGGCGGTCAACTCGTACCCGGCCTCCTGCACGGCCTCGAAGAAGGCCGCGAACAGGGGGCTGGTGGCCGGTCCCCGCTCCAGGACCAGCGGACCCTCGCCGCCCCGGTAGTCGTCGGGGCCCGCCAGGCAGGTCTCCATGCGCTTGAAGTACGGCAGGCAGTGGCGGTAGCTCCAGGACTCCATGCCGTCGCCCGCAGCCCACTTGTCGTAGTCGGCCGGGTTGCCGCGCTGGAAGATCATGCCGTTGATGGAACTGGACCCGCCGAGAACCTTCCCCCGGGCGTGGTAGACGCGGCGCCCGCCCATGTGCGGCTCGGGCTCGGTCTCGAACTGCCAGTCGTAGAAACGGTTACCGATGGGGAATGCCAGCGCAGCCGGCATATGAATGAATACGTCCCAGCGCCAGTCGCGCCGACCGGCCTCCAGGACGAGCACACGATTGTTGTGGTCGGCGCTCAGCCGGTTGGCCAGTGCGCAGCCGGCTGAGCCGCCGCCCGCGATGATGAAGTCGTACAACAACTATCCCCCACAGGGCGCGGGGGCAGGCCCCCGCGCCCTGCCGGTGTCGTTAGGGGATCCAGGAGCCCCAGGTGCCTGGGTTGGCCTCGATCCACGCCGCTGCTGCGTCCTCGATGGACATCCCGCCGTTCATAGCACGAAGCATCCAGAGCTGGGCGGCTTCGGTGTAGTTCATGTTCCGCAGGAAGGCATCCGCCGCCGGGGCGTTTGCGGCCAAGTCGCCGTTGACGATCTTGAAGAGGTTGTCAGGCGGGTAGTCGCAGTCGACCGCGCCGGATTCGTAGCACGCGTCGCTGTACTCCGGGAGCGCCACCCTCGTGAGGTCGTAGGTGGCGAACGCGTCGTGCGGGGCCCAGAAGTAGAACAACACCGGATCCTGCCGGTTGTAGGCCGCGTCGAGCGCCGCCAGGATTCCCGTCTCGGAGCCGGCATAGACGATCTCGATGGGCAGATCCAGATTCTCGATGATCTGCTCCTCGTAGACCGTCCAGCTCGGATCGCCGCTGAGGAACTGCGCCTCGTCGCCGGTCTCGGCGGTGGCGAACAACCCAGCGAGTGCAGGATCGGCGAATCCCTCCCAGGTGGCAAGTTCGGGATGCTGGTCGACCATGTAAGTCGGGATGTACCAGCCGATCCCGCCCACGATGCCGAGCTCGCCGGCGTCGTCCACGTTGCCGTCGGGATTGTCGATGAAGTCCTCACGGTTCTGGGCGTGGCCCGATGGCCACACTTCCAGCGAGGCGTCGATGTCGCCGGTGTTGATGGCCGGCCACTGGCCGAACTCGTCGATCTCAACCGTCTCGACCGTGTAACCCAATTCGCTCTCCAGCAACTGGTGGGCGACAGCCACATTCAGGCGCGACCCATCCCACGGGTTCACGGCAATTGTGATCGTGGTCTGGCTACCGGTCTCGGTCGCCGTCGCGGCCGGCTCGGCGCTGGGGCCGAGGGTGTGGATGGGGAAGCCGGTGTTGTCGTAGTACTGGTCGACGTTGTCGCGGTTGACCCAGACGTGGTCGATGTGGATTTCTTGGGGTACGGCGCGCCCGTCGAGGATGTCGATGAGCGCGGCGACGGCGTAGGCGCCGTACAGCTCGGGGAAGTACGCCACTGAGCCCAGGTAGCGGGTCTCTGAGGCGGGCCCCTCGTGCAGGCGTTCGATGCCGTTGGGTTCGGCGCCGTGACCGGCGGCCACGCCGCTGCGCCCGGCCTGTTCCATCGCCCGGCTCATGGGCACCGCCACGACGTCGTCGAGGCTGGTGGCCAGCACGTGGGTGGCGCCGGGGTTCGCGGTCAACCAGTCCGTGGTGGACTGCAAACCGTTCTCGGGCGAACCGTCCACGTCGATGCGGCTCACCGGCACCTCGCCGCCGCAGACCGCCTGCACACCGTCCGCGAAACCGCTGGTGCGCAGATCCGGCGCCTCGCCGGCGGTCAGGTTCTGCGCCAACAGCACCTCCACGCCCTCACAGTTCCACGTCTCGAGCGCGTACAGGCCCGTGTTGATGCCCGCCAAGGCGCCCGACACGTAGTTGTTGGCGCCGAAGAAGATGGCGTTCGGATGCCACACATCGATGGTCACCACCGGAATGCCCGCCGCGTCGAACACCGCCATGGACGAATCCGCCGCCTCGCTGCGCCAGTTCCCGAACACCACCGCATCGGGATTGGTCTCCGCGACGGTCTCCGCGCACGCCAAGGCCTTCTCCGGGTCGAACTCGCTGTCACAAATCGCGCCCACATGCACACCCGACGCCGCCGCGGTGCTCTTGATCGACTCCTCGATGTACTGGGAGAACTCCAACGCAGCCCAACCCGACACCCAGGCAATCTCATAATCCTGGCTAGCCGAGCGAATCGACGGATCGAACGGCGCCGCCGGGCTACCGCCCGCCGAGAACGTCGCCGTATCGAAGTCATAGGTCCACGGGAACACCTCATCAGGCGGCAACGCACCCAAAATCCCCCCAGCAGGACCCGGCATCGCATACCCCGAACCGCCCACATCCAACGTAAACGGACCACCCGGAGCATCCGACGGACCACCCGCCTCAGCCACCGGCGCAGGAGGCGCAGCAGGCTCCTCAGCCGGAGCAGCCGGCTCCTCAGCCGGCGCCTCAGCTGGAGCAGGAGGAGCAACATCCTCCTCATCCGCGTCACCGCAAGCGGCGCCGACAAGTGCGATCGTTACCGCAAGTGCGGTGACGACCCACAGATTCCTTCGTCTAGGACTCATGTGTCCTCCCTAAAATTCGTGTCCGCAGCCCGCTGCGGCCACGTACGGAATGTAAGGCCGATAGTACTGTGGAACAGTTCTATCTTCTTCGCGGCATCTCGGAGCGTGTCGTACCGGGCTCTCCCGGCACACGGTCACGAGACGGAGCCGTCGAGTCCCGATGCCCTCCGGTGGCACGACCGGGGCGCGCAGAGCCCGTGCCTGCGGGGGGCCGGTACCGTGAGCGTCGTGATTCGCCTGTACGACACGCTCAGCCGCGAAGTGGTCGAGTTGCGGCTCCGCACGGCCGGAGAAGTCTCGATCTACGTGTGCGGTCCGACGGTCTACGACGTCCCGCACCTGGGTCACGCCCGCACAGCCCTAACTTACGACGTGCTGTGCCGGTACCTGCGCTGGCGAGGACTTGCCGTACGCATGGTCAGCAACATCACCGACGTGGACGACAAGATCATCGCTCGGGCCGCGAAGGAGGGAAGCACCGAGCAGGACCTGGCGGCGCGCTTCACCGAGATCTACGTCAACGAGACTGCGGCGCTCGGTGTGGCCGAGCCCGACGAGCGGCCACGCGCCACCGGCTACATCGGTGAGATGGTCCGGTTCGTGGACGAGTTGCTGCGCAAGGGTGCGGCGTACGTCATCGACGGCGCGGGCGTGTACTTCGACATCGCCAGGTACCCGGACTACGGCCGCCTCCCGAACCGCCGGCCGGAGGAACTCCGCGACAGCGCCGGCGCCCGGGTTGCGGTCGACGAGCGCAAGCGCGACCCGCTGGACTTCGCTCTCTGGAAGGCGGCAAAGTCCGGGGAGCCCGCCTGGGATGCGCCTTGGATGCGCGGGCGGCCGGGGTGGCACATCGAGTGCGTGGCGATGTCACTCGGCCTGCTCGGTGACGGGTTCGACATCCACGGCGGAGGGTCCGACCTCGTCTTCCCGCATCACGAGAACGAACGGGCCGAGGCCGAGGCTGCAGGCCACGGCTTCGCCGGGCTCTGGATGCACTCGGCCATGGTCAACGTGGGAGGCGAGAAGATGGCCAAGTCGGCCGGGAATTTCCGCACCCTGGCCGATGTCCTGGCGCTCCACGACCCGCGCGCCCTGCGGCTGGCGATGCTTCAGGCCCACTACCGCTCGACGATGGAGATCGACGAAGCGGTGCTGGCGGGTGCGGCCGCGGGAATCGGTCGCCTGGACGCCTTCGCCCGGAGGGTCGGCGCGATCGGCGATGGCGACACTGTGGAGCGGACTGCGGACACCGACGCCGCCCGTGCCGCCTTCGTGGAGGCCATGGACAGCGACATGGGCACTCCCGGCGCGGTCGGCGCGATCTTCGAGTTGCTGCGCGCAGGCAACGTCTCCGTGGACCGTGATGAGACCGCGGCTGCAAGAGCGGCTCTCGACACCGTGAGCGACCTTGCCGCCGGCCTCGGTCTGCGCATTGGCCCAGCACCCCTCGAGGCGAAGGGAACGGCCGAGTTGGGGCTCGCGATCTCCTCTGAAGGCGAAGCGAGCCTGGGACCAGTCCCGGACGCGGCGATCCAGCAGCGGGTCGACGAGCGGCAAGCAGCGCGGGAGGCTCGCGATTACGCCACCGCCGACCGGATCCGCGCCGAGCTGGCCGACGAGGGCATCGAACTCGAGGACACCCCGACCGGCACCATCTGGCACAGGGTTCGCTGAGTCACCCGTGCGCGACCTGCTCGCCACCGTCGCCCGCGTCGGCACCGATATCACCCTGGGGTCCAGCGAGCCCCTCGACCCCCAGCTCCGGCGGGCGCTGCACGGACCGCTGGGCACGGTCTGCCGGACCGAGCGCCTCGCCGAGGACTCGCACACCACGCGGCACCTGCGGATCGACGTGCAACTGGCACGCGGCGACCGGCGCGCTGTCTTCGTCAAGACACCCTCACGCAGCGCCACGACCCGCCTGCTGGTCGAGGCGGCCGGCCTCACCGCCAGCGAGGTGCGCTTCTACCGGACGCTGGCCGCACACGTCCCGGTTGAGGTGCCGGCATGCCTGCACGCCCGCCATGACGGCACCCGCTTCATGCTCGTCCTCGAGGATCTCACCGACCGGGCGCACCTGCCCGCCTCCAGTGACGCCTGTACGGCGCGCCAAGCCATGGCCGTGATCAACGCTCTCGCCGACTTGCACGCCTTCGGCTGGGGCCGCCCCCGGCGGGGTACCTCCAGTGGCTGGCTTCTGGCGCAGGCCGACCGCGAGCGCGCCCTCGGGACCTGGCTGCGACTCCCTCTGATGCGGCGCGGGCTGGAACTGGCCGGCGAGCAGGTGCCGCCAGCGCTGGCGGCGCTGGCCCTGCGCTACGCCCGGCACCGCGGGTTCGCAGACCGGAAGCTGACCGAGCCACCGCACACGCTCGTCCACAACGACTGCCACGTGGGGAACCTTGCCTTCGGGGCAGAGGACCACCCGATCTTCCTGGATTGGCAGATGGTGCGCGCCGGCCAATGGGCGCGCGACGTGGCCTACTTCTGCACGCTGGCGTTGGACCCCGACGACCGCCGCTCGGGGGAGGGATTGCTGCTGGATCGCTACCGCCGTCGCCTGCACGCCGCCGGAGGCCCCCAGCTGGATCCGGATGAGGCGCGCGAGGCCTACCGGCGCCAAGCGGCCTACGCGCTGGAGGCCGTCGTCGTGACGCTGGCTCTCGGCGCCGCGCCCCGCGAGGCCATCGACACCTGGTTGGCGCGGGCAACCGCGGCCGTGGAGGACCTGGCATCGTTCGACGCGCTGCAACTTCCCGCCTGATCCGGCCCGGGTAAGGCTCGGCGCGACCGGAGAGACACCGCAGGCGTTCGCGAGGATCGTGCAGCCGCGGCACCGAACTACCTGACACAATGCCTGCAACCCGCGCGGAGGGAGGTGCCGGCGGTGCACAACGTTCTGGAGGGTCTCCGGGTGGTGGAGGGTTCCGCGTTCGTCGCGGCCCCTTCCGGTGGCATGACGCTCGCCCAGTTGGGCGCCGAGGTGATCCGCTTCGACCCCATCGGGGGCGGCATCGACCACCATCGCTGGCCGGTGACCCCCGACGGCACCAGCCTCTACTGGGCCGGGCTCAACAAGGGCAAGCGCTCCCTGCAGGTCGACGTGCGCTCGGAGGCCGGCCGCGAGCTGCTCACCGGGTTGATCTGCTCACCCGGTCCCGGGGCGGGCATCTTCCTCACAAACTTCCCGGCAGCCGGCTGGATGAGCTACGAGACTCTGCGCTCCCGGCGCGACGACCTCATCATGCTTGCCATCCGTGGCAACCACGACGGCACCACCGCGGTCGACTACACGGTGAATTGTGCCGTCGGCTACCCGATGGTCACCGGCCATGCCCCGAGCGGGTCCGGCAGCGGTCCCGACGACGACCGACCGGTCAACCACGTGCTGCCGGCCTGGGATGTGATCTGCGGCCAGACCGCGGCTGTGGGCCTCCTGGCCGCCGAGCGTTATCGCAACCGGACCGGCGAGGGGCAACTCGTCTCGCTGGCCCTGTCCGATGTGGCCCTCGGGGTGGTGACGGCGCTCGGCCACGTGGCCGAGGCACAGATCCTCGAGACCGAGCGCACTCGCATCGGCAACGACCTCTACGGCGCTTTGGGCCGGGACTTCCGCTGCGCCGACGGGCGGCGGCTCATCGCCGTGGCGATCAGCCCCAAGCAGTGGCGGGCGCTGTGCGCAGCGTGCGAGATGAACGATGCGATGGCCGACCTGGAGACCGAGACGGGGCTCGACCTCGCGCGCTCGGAGGGTGACCGCTTCCTGGCCCGGCAACGCATATTCGACGTGGTCGAGGATTGGTGCGCCCGGTTCACCTTCGCCGAGGTGGCGGAGGCCTTCGAACGGCACGGCGTCTGCTGGGGCCCCTACCAGACCTTCGCTGAACTCGTGGTCGACGACCCCCGTTGCTCGGTTGCGAACCCCCTGTTCGCTCCGGTCACACACCCGGGCGTGGGCACCGTGCTGGAGGCTCGCTCCCCGCTGCGGTTCGGGGGCTTGAACCTCGACGATCCGGCCCCCGCGCCCCGTCTCGGCCAGCACACCGATGAGGTGCTCGCCGAATGTCTCGGGCTGTCTGCGACCGAGATCGGCCGGCTGCACGACGCCGGCGTCGTCGCCGGCCCCGACGCGTGAGCCACCGGTCGGCGGCCGGCAACCAACAGGAGGATCAACCATGACGGCACGGATCGGAGTCATCGGCACCGGGTGGTGGTCCACAAGGGCGCACCTCCCCGCCATCGCCGCGAATCCCGACGCCGAGTTGGTCGCCGTCGCCGACCCCAACGAGGCGAACCGGAGCCGCGCAGCGGAGGTCTTCGCGCCGCCGGCGACCTACGACGACTACCGGGACATGCTTCAGGCGGAGCAGCTCGACGGCGTGGTCGTGGCGGTACCGCACACCCGGCACTTCGACATCGCCCGGGATGCTCTACAGCACGACCTGCACGTGCTGGTGGAGAAGCCGATGGTGCTGCAGAGCGACCACGCACACGAGCTGCTGCGAACAGCCGCCGAGCGCGGCCGCGAGATCATCGTCGGCTACCCCTGGCACTACAACGAGCAGGTCAACCGGGCACGCCAGTGGATCTCCTCGGGCGCCATCGGCGAGCTTCTCTACGTCCACTCGCTGTTCGCATCCATTGTCTGGGAGTTGTATCGCGGCGACGTGGAGTTGGTCGCCGACGCGATGGGGTACACCGTCAACCCCACCGGGCGCGACACCTACGGCGACCCGGCGCTGTCCGGCGGTGGCCAGGGGGTCACCCAGATCACGCACTCCGGTGCGCTCCTGCTGCACATGACGGGCCTCGAACCCGCCGAGGTGTTCGCTCAGATGCACAACCACGACCTGCGCGTGGACCTCGTCGACGCCTTGAGCGTGCGCTTCGCAAGCGGCTGCCTGGGAACCATCGGCTCCACCGGTTCGACCGTGCGCACCCAGGAGGAGGTCCTGGAGTACCGGCTGTACGGCACGGCGGGACACATCCTGTTCGACGTGATGAACGAGCAACTGGCGATGTACCGGGCGGATGGCTCGGTCACCGAGAGTCCGCCGTGCCCTCCGGCCCCGGCGGGTCGCGACTACTCCACGAGCTACCCCGAGGAGGGCCCGCTCAACAACCTGGTCGAGGTCATCGGCGGTGGCCCGAACCGCTCGCCCGGGCGTCTCGGCGCCCGCGTCGTCGCCATGCTGGAAGCCGCCTACGCCTCAGCAGCCGACGGCGCGTCCCATCAGGTGGCGCCCACCGACCCGTAGGCCTGGATCAACCCTGGGATTGGGGGCGATCAGAACGTCTGCGGAAACACGGGCGCGTCCTGCCACCGCTTCTGTGAGCAATAGCGCCGCTTGCGGCGGCAAAATCGCGCAAAGTTGGTGCGAGGCCCCCGAGAGGAGCAGAGCGGCTCCCCCCCACCGCCGCGGGAGGCTGCTACCGCATCAAGTAGCGGTCGATCACTTCCTGGTTGATGGTGAGGCCCCACCCGGGTCCCGTCGGCACCGGCACCCAGCCGTCCTTCTGATCGATGGGCTCGGTCACCAGCTCGTGCTGCATGGGTGAGGGGTTTGGCTTGAGTTCGAACACCACTCCGTTGTCGCAGCTGGCGTAGAGATTCGCCGCCGCGGCGGTGTTGATGGCACTCGACCAGGAGTGGGGTGTGAACCGGACGCTGTGGGCGTTGGCGAACTCCACGATCTTCTTGAACCCGGTGACGCCTTCGGCCTTGCCGGGGTCGGGCATGACAATGTCGGCCGCTCCCAGTTCGATGAGCTCCTTGAAGGCCCGGAGCGTCCACTCCTTCTCCCCGGTGGCGACCGGCGTTCGGATCGACTCCCGGAGCCGTATGTATCCCTGGATGTCGTCCTGCGGCAGCGGCTCTTCGATCCAGTACAGGTTGTAGGGCTCGAAGGCCTGGGCCATGGCGATGGCGTGTGACGGCGTCCAGCGCACGTGGGTACCGACGTCCACGATCACGTCGATGTCGGGTCCGACGGCCTCACGGATGGTCGACACGACAGCCAAGTCCCGCTTCGGATCTCGCCCGAAGCACGTCTCGGGGCTCTTGCCCCAGCCCCCCTTGACGGCCGTGTACCCGCGAGAGGCATAGTCGGCGAACTCCTCACCGGTGGCGTCGAGATCCTCGGTGTCGAAGATGACGCTGGCGCAGGCCCGCATTCGCTCCATGCGCTTGCCGCCGAGGAGTTCGTACACCGGCACGTCCAAGAGGCGCCCCTTCAGGTCCCACAGGGCCATGTCGACCGCGCTGATGGCGAAGCTGGCGACACCGCCGTTGCCGTACCACCAGCTGCGGTCCCGCATGGACTGCCAGTGGCGCTCGACGTCGCGGGCATCCTCCCCGATGAGCAGCGGCGCGAACCCCTCCTCCACGACGACTCTCGTCGCCAGAGCGGCCTCGGGGAACTGTGCGATGCACTCCCCCCACCCCACAGCGCCGTCGGAACTCGTGACCTTGGCGATGGTGACGTAGCGACTCTTGTTGCTGTCGTGGGGCTCGGGATAGTGCAGCGGGAATGCTTCGACAGAGGTGATGCGCATGGATCGGCACTCTACGCGGTGCAGTCGCGACCCGCCCTCGAATGGGCACGGACAGCGAGCACGAGAAGATAAGTAGGACATAAAGGTGCGGGGCACTAGAGTCCGCGCTCGGATTGGCGCGGGCCCTGCCCGCCGCTGCTCCGGAAGAGGGGAAGAAGAGCCTCAGCACGCGCCGAGCGATGCCACAGTTCTATGTCGGCGGATCGTCGACTCCCCAACGCACCAAGGGAAACCAAGGGAAAGGGAGAGCACACATGATGCTCCGCAAACTCTTACGACCGTTCGCCATTGCCTTGGCCGTGGCCCTCGTCGCCGCTGCGTGCGGCGGTGACGATGACGAGGCGACCACACAGGCTCCTCCGCCACCGGCTGAGGAGCCGGCTGCTCCGGCTGAGGAGCCTGCTGCGCCTCCTGCGCCGGTGGCTGAGGCGGGTGGTCCGTCGGATGCTCCGGGTGGTCCGTTTACGTTGAATGTGGGCGGTTCGGGGTATGCGATGCCGGGTCCTGCTGGGGGGATTTTGGGTGCGTTGCCGCCTGATGAGGTGTTCCCGTGGACCTATGACTTCGATACGGCGACGTTCTCGGCGGGCGGTAGCCCGGCGGCGCCGTTCGATCCGTCGATTCGCTCGGCGAGCCAGGATTATGAGATTGCCTGGGTGTCGGGTTGGGCTGCGTTGGAGTTCTCCCAGTACATCGAGGAGTCGATCAAGAGCACCGCGGCGGCGTCGGGTGTGCATGTGGGCGCGATTTGTGACAGCGAGTTCGACCCGGAGAAGGCCTTGGCGTGCGCGGAGACCGTCGCGGAGACCAATCCCGATGCGGTGGTGTTCGGGAACTGGCGCAGCGAGGCGGCGGATTCGTCCATGGCGGTGTTCGACGCGGCGGGCATTCCGGTGGTGACCATCGATGTGTGGCATCCGAACGCCATCTTCTTCGGCGCCACTGGAACAGGCCGGGCGCGTGGAGCGTGCGTGGCCGCCGGTCACGGTGCAGGCGGTCGCCGAATCGACGTGGACGGTTCGCCCGAGAACGGTTTGCAGTCCACCACGGACTGGTTGATCGAACCCCGGCGCCACCCACGTGCTGGCCACCGCCTCGAGACGTCGTGGCGCCCATGACGGGCGATGGAACAGGCCGGGCGCAGCGGCGTGGCCGCCGGTGGGAACTCGAACGCCTCCACGAGGGGCCCGCCTCAGAGACCCGCTACCTGGGCTCAGTGGCGTACTTCCCCGAGCTGTACGGCGCCTACGCCGTCGCCGCGCTCATCGACATCCTCGACGGGCGCGCCGTACCCCAAGAAATCCACATCGACCACGTCTGGGTCAACCGCGACAACGTCGACCAGTACTACGCGCTTCCCCATCCACACCCTCGGCCCCAGCGCGCCGGCGGGTGGTCCGTCGGATGCTCCGGGTGGTCCGTTTACGTTGAATGTGGGCGGTTCGGGGTATGCGATGCCGGGTCCTGCTGGGGGGATTTTGGGTGCGTTGCCGCCTGATGAGGTGTTCCCGTGGACCTATGACTTCGATACGGCGACGTTCTCGGCGGGCGGTAGCCCGGCGGCGCCGTTCGATCCGTCGATTCGCTCGGCTAGCCAGGATTATGAGATTGCCTGGGTGTCGGGTTGGGCTGCGTTGGAGTTCTCCCAGTACATCGAGGAGTCGATCAAGAGCACCGCGGCGGCGTCGGGTGTGCATGTGGGCGCGATTTGTGACAGCGAGTTCGACCCGGAGAAGGCCTTGGCGTGCGCGGAGACCGTCGCGGAGACCAATCCCGGCGCGGGAACTGGCGAACCGGATTCGTCCATGGCGGTGTTCGACGCGGCGGGCATTCCGGTGGTGACCATCGATGTGTGGCATCCGAACGCCATCTTCTCGGCGCACAACTAGCATCAACACGGGCCTGTACGCGCTCGAGACGTGGAACTGTGAGGGCGTGGAGGTGCTGTTGGCGCAGAACCTGACCGCCGGCAGGCGCCGGATCTGCGCACCAGCGGTTTCGCGGACGGTGTGCCGGTCTGAGGTGCCGGTGAGCCGCATCGACGTGGACGGTTCGCCCGAGAACGGTTTGCAGTCCACCACGGACTGGTTGACCGCGAACCCCGGCGCCACCCACGTGCTGGCCACCAGCCTCGACGACGTCGTGGCGGTGCCCATGAGCCGGGCGATGGAACAGGCCGGGCGCAGCGGCGTGGCCGCCGGTCACGGCGCCGAACCCAACGGCATCGAACGCCTGCACGAGGGGCCCGCCTCAGAGACCCGCTACCTGGGCTCAGTGGCGTACTTCCCCGAGCTGTACGGCGCCTACGCCGTCGCCGCGCTCATCGACATCCTCGACGGGCGCGCCGTACCCCAAGAAATCCACATCGACCACGTCTGGGTCAACCGCGACAACGTCGACCAGTACTACGACAACACCGGCTTCCCCATCCATGACCTAGGGCGGTAATCGCCTACGGTTAGCAACTACCAGTCAGGTGCGCCGCGGGAGCAATCCCGCGGCGCACCCCCGGTCTCCATCGAAGGAGCCGCCATGCCGAGCAATGCCATCGAGCTCAGAGACATCGAGAAATCCTTCGGGCCCGTCGAGGTCCTCAAGGGTGTGTCGCTCTCGGTGCCCACGTCGCGTTGCTACGGCCTGGTGGGCGACAACGGCGCCGGCAAGTCGACCCTGCTGAAGATCCTCAGCGGCGTGCATCCCCGGGACGCCGGCGAGATCCTGGTCGAGGGTGAACCGGTGGACTTCCACGCCGCGATCGACGCCCGGTTCGCCGGCATCGAGATGATCTACCAGGATCTGGCGCTGGCAGAGGACCTCGACGCCGCCTCCAACATCTTCCTGGGGCGGGAGCGTCACAAGGGCCGCATACCTGGCGTGAAGCGCCTCGACCACAGGCGCATGCGCGCCGAGGCGGCAGCGGTCCTCGAATCGGTGGGCAGTCCCATGCCGACCGACCGCAAGGTGAAGACGCTCTCGGGCGGTGAGCGTCAGCTCGTGGCCGTGGCGCGGGCTCTGGAGTTCAATCCCCGCATCCTGCTCATGGACGAGCCGACCGCGGCCCTTTCCGTGGAGAAGGTGAACGTCGTCAACCGGCTGATCACGCGACTGAAGGACCGTGGGGTGACGATGATCCTCGTGAGTCACCGCTTCACCGACCTCATCCAGGTGGCAGACACCATCGGGGTGCTGGTCCACGGCAAGATCGTGGACGAATTCGACGTGGCCAACCAGACCATGGACGACATGACCTCCCGCATCGTGCGCCTCATGAGCGAGGCGGCCGTGGGAGCACTCCAGTGAGTGATCCGGCCGGCGGCGACAACACCGGAGGGCACCCCGTGCCGGCAGCGCCCCGCACGGGCCTGAGCAGCGGGATCGCCTGGGCCCGCAACACCATTAGCGATGTCGGCCCCGGACTCTTCATGATCCTCGGCGTCGAGATCCTCGTCTTCTGGCGAACGGCGAATCCGTACTTCCTGACGCAGAGCAACTTCATCGAGATCGGCAAGCGGATGACGATCATCGGCATCGCTGCCGTCGGCGAGACCGTCGTCATCATCGCCGGCGGCTTCGACCTCTCGGTCGGATCGATCGCCGCAATGTCCAGCGTGGGTTCCGCGTGGGTCGTGGACAACGGCGGCACCTTGGCCGCCAGTGTGCTGGCGGCCCTGGCGATCGGCGCGCTCATCGGGGTCGTCAACGGCGCCATCACGGGCTACGGGCGAATCAATCCCCTGATCACCACGCTCGGGACTTTCGCCATCGTGCGCGGTCTGGCCTACGTCCTCACCGACAACAAGCAGGTCACCGTCAGCCACGAGGGCTTCCAGAACCTCGGTAAGAACAGCGCGGCAGGCCTCCCCTACATCGTGTGGATCCTGCTGGGCACCTACATGGTGTTCGGCTTCATCATCCCGCGATACCGCTTCGGCAGATACATGTATGCCATCGGATCAAACGAGCGCGCCGCGGCTCTGGCAGGCGTGCGCGTCAACCGGTGGAAGCTCGTCTTCTACGGCGTCTCGGGCATGATGGCGGGCCTTGCCGGGCTGGTCAACGCCGCTCGACTGGGGACCGGGATCCCTTCGTCCTCCATTGGGCTCGAGTTGGCGGTGATCACCGCCGTCATCCTCGGTGGTGCAAGTCTGCTGGGAGGTCGGGGACGTCTGCTCGGCACATTCCTCGGAGTGCTCTTCCTCTCCTGTCTCCTGACCGGGCTGATCCAGTCGGGCGCGGAGCCCGAGTTCCAGCGGGTCGCCCAAGGCAGCGCCCTCATCCTGGCCGTGCTGTTCGACGAGTGGCGGCGTGGCCGCCTGGCCCGTGGCTGACGGGCGAGAGCCGGCGAGGCTGAGCCACTACTTCCGGGTCAGCGACCCAGCCGAGTACGCCCGGCGCCACGCCACCGTCTGGCCCGAGATCGAAGAACTACTGCGCGAGTGCGGCTTCGGTCGCTACGACATCTACCTCTGGGGCGACGTCGTGATCAGCTTCATCGAGGTGGACGACTACACGGCCGCCGCAGAGCGCTACAACGCCAGCGCCATCGGTGCGCGCTGGGAGGAGAAGTTCGCCGACCTCATCACCATCGACGAGACCGACGAGCACGGCTGGGCCAAGCCCTTCGACCACGTCTGGAGCCTGTAGGCGGCCAGGCGCCCGCCGAAGGGCTGCTGCGGGCCGCAGTAGTGTTGCCAGCGGTGCCCTCGGGCGAACACGCTCGACGCCATCGCTACGACGGCCAAAGGAGCCCGACGATGACCTCCACAGACACATCCAACGCGCCCTATCCGGCGCGGCTCGAGATCGACTATCCGGAGCGGCTGAGCCGAGTCAAGACGCTCTTCCGGATCGTCCTCGTGATCCCGATCGCCGTCGTGGCTGCGTTGGTGACCGGGAGTTTCGTAGGCGTGGACACTGCGAGCGACGCAGCCAACGACCTCATTGAGGGTCTGGCCGTAACGGGCGGCGTTCTGTTCTTGGCGGCGCTTCTCATGCTCCTGTTCCGCCGCAAGTATCCACGCTGGTGGTTCGATTGGAACCTGGAGCTCACTCGCTTCACCACGCGCGTCGGCGCCTACCTCGTTCTGCTGCGGGATGAGTACCCGTCGACCGACGAGCAGCAGGCAGTGCACCTGGATCTGGACTATCCCGACGCGGCGCAGGATCTCAACCGCTTCCTGCCGATCGTGAAGTGGATTCTGGCGATCCCGCACTACATCGCACTGGCTGTTCTCGGTGTCGCCAGTGTGGTGGTCACAGTGATCGCCTGGTTCGCGATCATCTTCACGGGACGCTACCCGCGTGGCATGTTCCAGTTCGTGGTGGGTGTGGGCCGGTGGTCACTGCGCGTCGAGGCGTACGTGTTCCTCCTCATCACCGACCGCTACCCGCCCTTCAGCTTGAAGGCGTAGTTCCGAGCCGTACCGCCCGGCTCGATCTCCTCGGGCGGTCGCCTCGCCGGCGCCCGCCCCGGGGATCAGCCTGGTAGCAACTCCAGGAGCTCGACGGTGATGCCGTCGGGGTCGCGGAAGTAGCCGACGCGCTTGCCCTGGTTGGGGCCCGAGGTGATCGTCACCGGACCCTTGCTGCGCGGCGTGGCGCCGAGCGACACGAGCCGGTCGAAGTCTGCTCCCAGGTCGTCCGAGGACAGGCACAGGTGCGCCGTACCCGGGTTCTTGCTCTCGATGTCGACCATCTCGCCGGTCGGCTCGAGGTACTCGATCAGCTCCAGAATCACAATGGACTCGGGGATGTGGAACAGCGCCACGTCGAGCACTGCGCCGGGATAGCCGATCTGCTCACCCGTGTAGGGCTGGTCGAAAATGCGCCGCACGAAGGGCTCGGTCTCGAACAGGGCCGAATAGAACGCAACCGACCGGTCCAGGTTCGGGACGGTGAAACCGACGTGATGGGTGCCGCGGAGCATATGGATTCCCTTCGAGAAGGCGTCTGAACAGGCTCATGTATAGCCGTCGCGGCATTGCCTCCCAAGTGTGCCACCGCCGGCCCGGCCGACCGGTCGTGGCCCCCGGCCTCCATCCTCGGAGGATTAGTGGAAGATCAATCCCCCACAGACGTTCAAGGCCTGCCCGGTCACGTAGTCGGCCGCATCGCTCAGGAGATACTGCACCGAGCGGGCCACATCGTCGGGCGTCTGGATGCGCCCCATGGGGATGGTCGCCACCATCGCTTCGACCGACTCCTGGAGGGTTATGCCGGCATTCTCCGCACGGGCCTTGTGGATCTTGGGTGTCATGGCGGTGTCGACGATTCCAGGACAGACCGCGTTGATCTGCACCTTCGGCGCCAGCGCCAGGGCGAGTGACCGCACCACGCTCGTCACCCCGGCCTTGGACGCCGTGTAGTCGACGGCGTCGGCGCGGCCAATCTTGGCGCCGACCGAGGCGATCGCCACGAGACGGCCACCGTCGCCCGCCATCATGTGACGGGCCAGCGCCTGCAGGGTGAAGAACGTGCCCTTCAGGTTGATGCCCAGCATCCTGTCCCAGGCCTGCTCGGTGAGTTCCAGGGCCGGGACGATCTCAACGATGCCCGCGGACGTCACCCCCAGCGTCAGCGGTCCCAGAGCATCGGTGGCCTCGGCGACCGCAGCCTGCATCGCCGCGGGGGACGACACATCGGCCGGATAGCCGACGGCGCGCCCACCGGCATCACGAATCTCGTCGACGAGAGCTTCCAGGGCCGCCGCATTGATGTCGTTCAGCGCCAGAGCCGCTCCAGCCGACGCCAGCCGCATCGCAACCCCTCGGCCGATCCCGTTCGCTGCTCCGGTCACGAAGGCGTTGCGCCCCTCGAACATTCCCTGGCTCATAGCCCCTCCCCGCATGACCTCGCGCCGCGGTATCGCTCGCAGCGGGCCGCATCCGCCGACACACTAACGTTGCCGCCCACATCTGGCCGCGCCAGAACCTGGTGCGGCACGTTCGACCGGCGGGCTTCGACCTCGTCGCCGACCGAACCCCGCGCAGAGGGACCGCCGCACATGAACACCGCCGCTCCCGATCCGGCCGCACTCGGCCTCGACACGCATTCCTGGCTCCCCGACCGGCACGACCACGGCATCGCCATCGTGGGCTGCGGGGGGATCACCAACGACGGTCACCTGCCGGCCTACACATCGCACGGGCTGAACGTCGTGGGCTGCTACGACCTCAACCCGGAAGCGGCCCAACGCACGGCCGAGCGGTGGGGCATCGAGCGGGTATTCGGTTCGCTGGAGGAAGTCGCCGGCGATCCTGCCGTGGACATCGCGGACGTCGCCGTGCCGGCCTGGCGGCAACTCGAGCTGGTGCGCACCCTCGCGGACGCCGGCAAGCACCTGTTGTGCCAGAAGCCCCTCTCGGACGACTTCACCCAAGCCGTCGAGATCGTCGAGCGCGCCGAGTCGGCAGGGATCAAACTCGCCGTGAACCAGCAATATCGCTGGAGCCCGGTGGTCCGGGCGATGCACACGCTCATGGAGCAGGACCGGATCGGCGAGCCCACCGCCGCCTTCGTACACGAGTCCCTCGTGAACCCGTGGGAACTCTGGCCCTGGCTGATGAACGTCTCCCGGCTGGAGGTCATGTACCACAGCATCCACTACCTCGACGGCATGCGTTTCCTGCTCGGCGCGCACGGCGAGCCGGAGTGGGTGACGAGCCGACACACGCGCCAGCCAGGACAGGCGCCGAGCGCTGAGACCCAGACGGTCACGATCCTCGACTACGCCTCCGGCCTGCAGGCCATCGTGGCCGTGGATCACAACGACGTCAGCGACGACGTCTTCGGGAGGGTGCGCATCCTGGGCACCGAAGGGGTGGTCTCCGGAACCATGGGGCTCTCCTACGACTACCCGCACGGGCGGGCCGACACCGTCCGCTGGTCGGCGCATGAGGACCCCGGCGGCGGATTCGAGACCGACCTGCCCGGCCGATGGATTCCCGAGGGCTTCGTAGGACCGGTCTCGTCGCTGATGGCAGCCATCAACGACGGCACCGAGCCACCGACCAGCGGTCGCGACAACCTCAACACGCTGCGCCTCGTGAACGCCGCCTACCTCTCAGCGGCTGAGAACCGTTCGGTGCGACCCTCCGAGATCGACTCGAGCGTATGACGGGACTTGCCCCGCGGGGGCCGGCAACTCAGATCAGGGCACGCACCAGCAGGCTCAGGGCGGCGGCGACGGAGATGAGCAGCAGCGCCGGGCGCGTGTAGCCGCGGTCGAATACCCGTACGAGCCGCCCAGACACGACATAGCCGAGCAACTGGCCCGGGACGAGCATCGCAACCGCCAGGAGGTGCCGGGTGCCGAACTCACCCCACACCGCCAGGATCACCAGCGAGATCGACGCGCCCACGAGGAAGTACACCGACATCGTGCCCCGGATTTGGCGCGGCGGGATGTGTTGCAGCGTGAGAGCCAGCGGAGGGCCGCCCACCCCGGTCGTCGTCCCGGCGACACCCGAGACGAACCCCCCGATGGCGATCACCTGGCGCCCCTGCGGCAGGCGGATCGGCGCCACCGACAGCGCCGCCCCCGCCAGGATCACCGACGCCAGGAACACCGAGAGCCCCCACTCCGAGAGCACCTCCACCAACAGGAACCCTCCCAGCACGGCGCCGGGCACCCTCCCGAGCAGCGCCCACGAGAGAGCCGACCGGTTGATCCCCACACGGTCCCGGCGCGCCACCATCAGGCTCATCACCAGCGCGGCGGCCAGCAGCGGCCCGGGCACGAAATCCGGATCGATCTGGATCAGGATCGGTGCAGCCACGACGTTCAGACCGAATCCCACGCTGCCCTGGACCGCGGCTCCCGCAGCCATCACCGACATGGCCGCAGCGATCTCCCACGGACTCATCGCAGCCCTCGGGATCCACCGGCAGCGACCATCGCCGGAGCCTACGACCGCCTCGTTCGACGCCGGCGGAGTGCCCCGGGACACGCCACCACAGCGAATCGGGCCCACCGGTGCGCGGACCCGCGCACGTCGCTAGGATCCCGCCATCGTGGCTGGTAGCAATGCAGGAGACGCCGACAAGCCCTGGTGGCTGAGGGGCAACCACAGCCCCCTCCCCGACGAGACCGAGGGTTTCGACCTACCGGTCCGTGGCAACATCCCCGAAGACCTGCACGGCATGCTGATCCATGCCGGCCCGAACCCGCCCCGCTGCGACTCGCCACACTGGTTCCTGGGCGAGGGAATGCTCCATGGTCTGCTGCTGCGCGGTGGGCGAGCCGTGCGCTATCGCAGCCGCTGGGTGCGCACGCCCCGCCTGACGGAGCTGAACGGCAACCGCGACGACCCCGATCACTCGCCCGCCAACACCAACGTCGTGGTCCACGGGGGACGCATCCTGGCCCTCGAGGAGCGCCACCGCCCCTACGAGATCACCTCCGACCTCGACACGATCGGACCGGTCGACTTCGACGGCGCTGTCCGCAACCTCACGGCGCACCCAAAGATCTGCCCGCGCACCGGTGAGATGCTGGCGTTCGCCACGGCCGAGACCGAGCCCCACCTCACGTATCTCCGCTTCGACAGCGACGGGAGTCTCGCCGGCACCACCCCCATCGACCTGCCGCGGCCGGTCATGATGCACGACTTTGCGATCACGTCGGACCACGTGGTCTTCATGGACCTGCCGATCGTGCGGGACCCCGGATCAAGTGGCGGCCTCCCCTACCGCTGGGACCCCGATCACGGCGCCCGCCTCGGCGTGATGGCCCGGGAAGGGGGCGACGTGCAGTGGTTCGAGATCGATCCGTGCTACGTCTTCCACACCATCAACGCCTGCGAGATGTTCGGGCGCATCACCCTCGACGCCTGCCGCTACGACTCCCTCTGGAGCACGTCATCGAACCGTTTCGACGTGCCGGCCATGGTGCATCGCTGGCGGCTGGGGCTCGGCGACGGGTCGGTCCGCGAGGAGACCCTCTTCGATGTGCGCTGCGACTTCCCCCGCATAGACGAGCGTCTCCTCGGACGCCCCAACCGCTACGCCTACGTGACCACGCTGGTCGACGAGGAGACCGGCAGCGTCTCCCACGGGCACCGCGTCGTGCGCCTCGACCTCGTGGCCCGCACCAGCGAGCACCATCACTTCGGCCCCTCCCGGTACGCCAGCGAGGCGGTCTTCGTGCCCCGCCACGCCGACGCCGACGAGGACGACGGCTACGTGCTGACGGTGGTGTACGACGCCGAGCGACACGGCAGCGAGGTCGTCATCCTGGCCGCCGACGCCGTCAGTTCGGGTCCGCTGGCGACGGTGACACTTCCCAACCGGGTTCCCTACGGGTTCCACTGCGCCTGGGTCCCGGCCGACAGCTGAGCGGCCGACAGCTGAGCGGCCGACATCCGAGCGGCCGAGTTCTGGGGTCGCCTCCGCTCCTTGGCGGAGCCGCCTCGCTCGGGTACCGCCGCCGGGACTAGTCGGCGGTCGCCTCCGCTGACTCCTCGGCCTCTGCGGCCAGGGACTCCTTGTGGCGCATGTACTTGTCGAGCATCGCGATGAACCTGGCCGGGTTGTAGGCGTCCTCCTCGTAGCTCCACAGACCGTCGCCCGCGTACTTGAGCAGGCTGAGGTTGTGTTCCTGATGCAGCGAGCCGTCGCCGGGGTCGGCCATGCGGTTCCAGATCTGGCACGCCACCCAGCCCCGCTCCTCATCGATGATGTACCACTCGACGGGGAACTCGATCATCTCGTTGCCGGGCCACTCGCTCATCGTGGAC
Organism: Acidimicrobiales bacterium; assembly: GCA_963664235.1. Lineage (GTDB taxonomy): Bacteria > Actinomycetota > Acidimicrobiia > Acidimicrobiales > CATQHL01 > VXNF01. The sequence goes on from OY760933.1 coordinate 327,846, forward strand.
TGGATCCAGTCGTAGATGGCCTCGCGCCCTTCCATGGTGCCGAAGTGGTGCTCGAGGTAGGTGGCGTCGGGGGTGAACAGGTTCGCCCACTCCCGCCAGTCCCCGGTTGCGGCGGCCCTCCGGGCAACATCCCGGTAGTGGGCGAACGCCTCCTCGATCTCATCTCGGCTCCATCGACCCACGAGAGGCACTCCTTCTGTCATCCACGTAGCGCTCGGATGGTAGTTCCACGTGTGGGCGGCGGCCCGGGGCGCCCACAGGGTTCGCCGGCGGTGGCTGCGTCACTCCGGCGCCGACCAACCGTCACCGGCGCGACATTTTCGCCGCCGGGGACATGTGGCAGACTTTCGGCAGGAGGCCGCCGATGCCCGACCCATCCGAGAAGCTGCTTGACGCCATGAGCCTGCTGGAATCCTTGGCGCGCGAGGTCACCCCGGAGGAGGCCGTCGACGAGATCGACGCCGCCACGCTGCAGTCCTTCTGGCGCGAGTGGCCCCACACGGTGGGATGGGCCGGCGCCCTGTGGCGGCGCCTCAACCAGGATCTCGACACTCCCTCACAGCCGGGCGACGGGAGTGGCTACAACGAGACCGGCGGCTCGGGCTGACATGGCTCCTGTACGCCAGGTCATGAGCACCGAAGTGGTGACCCTGCCGGGCGCCACGCCGATGGTCGAGGCCGCCCGGCTCATGGTGCGGCGCCACATCGGGTCGGTGCTCGTCGTGGACGGCGCCATGCTCAGCGGCATCCTCACCGAGCGCGACGTGCTGCGCGCCGCCGGCAAGCCCGCGGACATGGCCACCGACCGGATCGAGCGCTGGATGTCGCCCGAGCCCATCACCTGCACCCCCGAGATCGATACCGAGGAGGCAGCGGAGATGATGCTTTCCGGCGGCTTCCGCCACCTTCCCGTGGTTGACGGCACGGGCCTCGCGGGCATGGTGAGCCTGCGGGACGTACTCAGCGCCCGCATCGGCCGCACCGGCTAAAGGCGCACAGCCTTCTGGAGCGCGTCCGGACACAGGCCCCGGACGTCAGGGCGTACGTCCGAGGCGGCGCTTTCCCCACACGCCGCGAGGCAGGCTCAACTCCGTCACTGCGGTGCCCGATCGACGTTCTCCGGGTACGGGAATCCACCCACTGACGCCAAGCCGGGATTCTTTGCAGAATGGAATCTCAACTCGCCGGAATATGGAGTCTCCATGGGCCGCGAATCGGAGTTCGATAATGTCGACAAATGGAGTGTGAAATCGCCGTAAAGTGGAGTCTAGAATATCCGACGAATGGCGTGTACCCGCTGTCGAGCGATCGAGTTCGGACACAGCGGGAGCACGCCGAGCGAACACGGAACGCTCTGCGAGGGAAACTGTGCCAAACGACACCGCCTATCTGGCTCGTGTGGTTGACAACGAGGTTACTGAGGCGCTCGCCTCGGCGCCTGCTGTTCTCATCGAAGGCCCGCGTGGCTGCGGCAAGACCTGGACAGGTCGGAAGTTCTCCACCAGCGAGGTCGTGCTGGACGAGAGTGAGGCCCTGCGAGTCGCCGCCGAAGTGGATCCGGCTTCCATTCTCGCCGGACCCGAGCCACGGCTACTCGACGAATGGCAACTCGTGCGCGGCATCTGGAATCAGATGCGCCACGCCTGTGACCAGCGAGGCGGGTTCGGACACTTCCTCCTCACAGGATCGCAAAATCCCCCGGACGACATCACCGAGCACTCGGGCGCGGGCCGGGTGGCGCGCGTACGGATGCGGCCAATGTCGCTGTGGGAGTCCGGAGACTCCACCGGGGAGGTGGCCCTCGCCTCGCTGATGGCCGGCGACCGCTGCAGGGCGACGGACGCCAAGCGCAAGATCAGCGAGATCGCCGCTCTCATCTGCCGGGGCGGGTGGCCGCGAATGATCGGAATGGAGCCGCGGGTCGCACAGGCGCGGCTGCGGGACTACCTCGACGACATCACCCGGGTGGACATCGCACGAGTATCAGGCATCAGGCGCAATCCCGTGCTGGTAACGAGGCTTCTCGAATCACTTGCCCGGAACGAGGCGACCAGCGCGACATACACCACGTTGCTTACCGACGTTGCCGACGCAGCGGGCAGTCCGCCGGCCCGCTCGACGATTCGCGACTACATCGATGAGTTGACCCGCATGTTTGTGATCGAACCACTGCCGGCCTGGTCGACTCATCTGAGGTCATCCGCCCGTCTTCGCAGGAGTGCCAAGCGCTACTTCGCCGACCCTGCGCTCGCCGTGGCTGCGCTGAGCGGATCGCCCGCAGCGGTCGGCGCGGACTTGGAGGCAATGGGGCTGCTCTTCGAGTCGCTGGCGGTGCGCGATCTCCGCATCTACGCCCAATCTCTCGGCGCACGCCTGTACTACTACGGTGACGAGAGCGGGTTGGAAGCAGATGCCATCATCGACGGCATCGACGGCAGGTGGGCTGCGGTGGAAGTCAAGCTGGGCGGAGGAGCGGCCATCAAGAACGCAATGAAGTCGCTTCGCGCCGTGCGCGATCGCGTGGACACCGCCCGGCGAGGCAGGCCGACCCGGCTGATTGTCGTGACCGCATTCGGCCACGGCTACCAGACCGACGACGGGATCGCGGTGGTACCACTGACAGCGTTGAAGCCATGAATTCTCGCGACACCGCGGCTGTACTCACTGCACGAGATCGGTACACGGATCTTCGGTTGCGGGTCGTCTCAGAGGCCCGGGCCAACGATGGGGATGCATTGGAGGATCACCTGCGTGGCCCGGTGCAAACATTGGTGGAGTCCGTTGCGGAGGATCTCGGCTATCCGAAGTTGGTGCTTGCCGGGGAGATCTCCGGGGCGGTCGGGAGTGCTCGGCCCGACTACACCGTGACGCGCGGGGGTCTCGTCATCGGCCACATCGAACTCAAGGCTCCGGGTGCGGGCGTCGATCCTGAGGGATTCACTGGCCACAATCTGGAGCAGTGGGAGCAACTTCGCCACCTGCCGAACCTGCTCTACACCGACGGGATCGACTGGATCCTCTGGCAGGACGGCCAGCAGCTTGCGCGGGCCACCGCGTGGACCGCGCCTGGCAAGGGAATCACGAGCGCCAAGATCGATGCGGGTGATCTGGTTGACGTACTCGACGCGTTCTGTGCTGATGCACCGCAAGCTCCATCAACGGCACAGGAACTCGCCCGCACGACGGCTCGGCTCTGCCGGGTGCTGCGCAACCAGATCCTCAGCGCACTCGAGTCGGGCGGATCGACGGGCCTTGAAGACGTGGCCGAAGACTGGCGATCGTTGCTATTCTCCGAGGCGAGCGATGCCGAGTTCGCCGATGCATACGCCCAAACCATCACCTTCGGGCTGATCGCCGCGCGAGCTGCTGGCTCCGGGCTGACCGCCGGAAACAGCGTCGCCGAACGAGTGGCGCAGGCGACGAGTGTGCTCGATGCCGATGTCGGCCTGATCCCCACGGCACTCAAGGTCCTGTGCTCCGAGAGTGCCATCGGGCCCATCGAGCCAGCCGTCGAGTCGCTCCTGTCGCTGCTCGCCGTGACCGATCCAACTCTTCTGAACGACGCCGGCGACTGGCTCTACTTCTACGAGGACTTCCTCGCCCAGTACGACCCCGATCTGCGCAAGGAATCCGGCTCGTATTACACCCCTGCCGAACTGGTGAAGTTCATGGTTCGCCTGGTCGATGAGGTGCTCAGAACACGACTCGGCAAACCGTCGGGTTTCGCTGACGAGGCCGTCACGGTCATCGATCCTGCCGTCGGGACCGGCACGTTCCTGCTCCAAGTCATCGACCGCATCGCTTCAACCGTCGAGGAGCGCGACGGTGCCGGGGCCGTGGCCGGTGCGCTTCGGAACGCGGCTGAGCGGCTGATCGGTTTCGAGTTGCAGACCGGGCCATACAGCGTGGCGCAGTTTCGCACCGGTGCACGCTTCCGTCGCCACGACGTGGACCGAGCACCGAGCGTGCTGCTGGCGGACACATTGGCTGACCCCTACACCGAGGAGGTCCGGCTGGGGTCGATCTATGAGCCGATCAGCCGGGAGCGACGTGCCGCCAACCACCTGAAGGCAACGACACCCGTCATGGTTGCCATCGGCAACCCGCCCTACCGGGAACGAGCGAGGGGTCTCGGCGGCTGGGTGGAGAGCGGCAATGAGGACGCCAAGCAGGCCGCGATCCTCGACGATTGGAAACCGCCGGCTGACTGGGGCGTCAGTACGCATGTCAAGAACATGTCCAATCTGCTGATCTACTTCTGGCGCTGGGCCACGTGGAAGGTTCTAGAAAACTCTCGCAACGAGACGAGTAATCGCCCCGGCGTCGTCTGCTTCGTGACGACCGCGCCGTGGTTGAGCGGCGACGGCTTCCAGAAGATGCGGTCCTGGCTGCGCCGGTGGTGTTCGGAGATCTGGGTGGTATCGCTGTCGCCCGAGGGCCACCAGCCAGACGTCCGAACCCGGATATTCGAGGGAGTCCAGCACGAGATCACTGTGGTTTGCGCTGTGCGCTCGCCGCACACCGACGGGACGCCCGCGGCAGTCCGGTTTCGGGAGGTCGCGCCCGGCAACTGCAGTGCCAAGTTCATCGAGTTGGACAAGATCGAAATCACCGACGCCGCACCTCAGTCGTGGATCGATTGCCCCAATGGCTGGCGAGCACCGTTCAAGCCCGAAGGCATGGAGATCTGGCGCAGTTGTCCATCGATCCAAGATCTGCTCCCGTGGACCGCATCCGGAGTACTCGCCCAGCGTGGCTGGCCTACGTCGACAGACTCCAACACTCTCCGCCAGCGTTGGGACGAATTTGTGGGCGAGTCGAATCGAGAGCGGAAACAGACTCTCTTCAAGGAAACTGATAGTCGGACGATCGACCGGAAGTTCGCGGGCAACCTTCCCGGTTGTCCCGACGGAGGGACGGCGACTCCGATGTCTGAGGAGAAGGGCCCGTGCCCGACCCCGATTCGACTTGGTTGGCGGTCCTTCGACCGACATTGGATCATCCCCGACAGACGGGTTCTCGACAGACCTGCCCCGCCCTTGTGGGCGGTCCGCAGTGACGAACAGACCTACTTGACCTGCATTCAGAATGACCATCCGACGACGGGACCCGCAGTCACATTCACCCATGTCTTGCCGGGGCTGGACCACTATCACGGACGCGGCGGGCGCGTATTTCCGCTCTGGCGCGACGGCACAGCGTCAATTCCAAACGTCACGCCAGGGTTGGTTGAGTATCTCGGCAGCTCGTTCGCCGCGAATGTGGAACCCGAGGAGCTACTCGCCTACATAGCCGGCGTGTGTGCCCACCCTACGTATACCGCTTGGTTCAACGAGGTCTCGCCCCACACTTCGGGGCTTCGAGTCCCTCTTACCGGAGATGGCGACTACTGGGCGATGGCGGTGGCTCTCGGACGACGCGTCATCTGGGCACACACCTTCGGGGAACGGTACGTCGACACGAACGGCGAGCGGCCAGCAGGGCGGATCCGTTTGGCTGGCGGGCCAAGGCTGCGCGCTGAGACAGGGGTCGGGAAATTGAACCGCACGCTCGACTACAGCGCTGAGCAGCGCGAACTCCGGATCGGCGACGGCATCTTCGAGAACGTCACACCGGCGGTTCACGGCTACGAGATCTCCGGCAAGAACGTGATCAGAAACTGGTTCAACTACCGCCGGGCCGGCACGGGGAGCAGTGACCCTGAATCGCTGGAGTCGATCACACCCGACGGCTGGCGTCCGGAGTGGGACATCGAACTGCTCGACATCCTCAACGCCCTCACCGCGCTCGTCGCACTGGAGCCGGAACAGACAGAGTTGCTGGCGGCGATCATCGACGGGCCACTGATCACCGTGGAGGACCTCACAGTGGCTGAAGTGCTCCCGGTTCCGCCCGAGGCCAAGAAGGCTCCCACGGTCGCGAAGAAGACCTCTCCTACCCAGACTTCGCTCATCTGAGTACCGGATCACTGTTATTCGAGAAGTCCCCGAACAAGTGTTGCATCATTGATTTGGGACTGCTAAACTATTCAGTACCGGTTCATCGGTCTTCCCCGCAGAGGGAGTCGGTGGTTCCCCGACCGGCTTGTTGGCCCAGCCCACGCGAAATGCACGCCAGCAAACTCCTGCGGGGAGCCCACGATGGCCGATCCCACCCTCTTCAGCAATACCACCGGCGGCGCTGAGGGCGACACCCTCGGGCGGGTTGCCGGCCGGGTGGAGGCGCTGCTGGCGGGGTTGCGCTCGCTGGGCGGGGAACTTCTCGAGGAGCGGTTGAGCCTCATCGGACGGTGCGAGGCGGGGCTGGCGGCGGTGCGGGCGGAGACGGTCGCCGAGTTGGCGCGTCGTGACGGCGAGGCCAAGGCAGCCGAGGCGGTCCGCGACCGGTTGCGGCAGTCTCGGGGAAGTGCCAAGCGTGATGTGAAGCTCGCCGGGCAGCTCGCCGACTTGGCCGGCACAGCCCAAGCGCTGGCCGACGGCGACATCACGCCGCAACACGCCAAGATCATCGCCGAGGCCGCAGAGCACACAGACGTGGACGAGGACGAACTCCTTGCCGCCGCCGCCAGGCAGCCCACCGACGTTTTCGGCCACACCGTGCGCGACCACGTCAACGAGCGAACTGCCGGAGAGGAACTCCAGGAGCGTCGGCGCCGCCAGCGGGCTCGGCGCGAACTCTCGATCAAGCAGCAGTCCGACGGCATGTGGAAGCTGTTCGGCCTGTTCGATCCCGTCGCCGGCGCCCGCATCGAGACCGCTCTCACCGGCACGGCCAAGAAGCTCCGGCGCGGCGAGGACCCGGCCGACCGCACCACCGTGCCCCAGCGCTACGCCGACGCGCTTGAAAAGCTCGCCACCTGCGACGGCGCGGCCGGCTCCGGAGGCACAACCCTGCTCGTCATCGCCGAATACGACGCCGTCGCCGGCCGGGTCTCCGGCGCACATCTACCCGACCGCACACCCGTCACCGCCGACGAACTCGTCAAGCTCGCCGTCAAGGCCAAAGTCGTGCCGGCCATCTTCGACACGCCGGGCAGGCCCCTATGGCTCGGACGCGCCAGCCGCGACGCCAACGCGGCCCAGCGCATCGCCCTCGCCGCCCGCGACCGCCACTGCGTCGGCTGCGGCGCCAGATACAACATCTGCGAACCCCACCATGAGGTGTTCTGGAAGGACGGCGGCCCAACCGACATCGACAACCTGTGCCTCCTCTGCGGCGACTGCCACCACAACGAACTCCACGACAAGGGCGCCGACATCGAGAAAGCGGCCGACGGCAAACGCACCCTCCGCCACGCCGCTCGTCGCCGCCCCCCGAGCGCCCGCGGTCCCCACGGCAACGACACCAAACACAGGCGCGGCGGTGGCGCGGATTCCACCGTCAACCAGCCACTCCGGCTCTAGCCCCGACTGTGGGACCACCGCTCAACATCGCGGCCTTCGAGAGAGCGGCAGGACCCTGCGACTGGCGAGAGCATTGCGCCGGTTGGGAGTGGTGCCGGGTCGCGGCCTTCGAGAGCTCGGCAGGACCCTGCGACTCCAAGGACATCGGCCTCGATTGTGTGGACCGGCTGCACGGGACCCGGCGGCTCGGCGGCTCGGCGGCTCGGCGGCTCGGCGGCTCGGTAGTATCACGCGATATCGTTCGAGCAGAGACGACCGTCGGAGGTAGCTCGTGGTCGACATCCTTGTGCGGGACGTTCCCGATGACGTTGTTGCGGCCATCGAGGGGAACGCCAGGGCGGTCGGCCTCTCGCGGGTGGAGTACCTGCGGAGGCTGCTGGAGCGTGAGCGCACCGCCGGCGGGGGCGACGTGACCGTGGAGTCGCTGCACCGCTTCGGGGAGACCTTCTGCGACCTCGCCGACAGCGACGTGATGCGCTCGGCGTGGACGTGACCGGCTGGCTTACCGACGAATCGGCGCCAACGCAGCTCCCACGACGTGACCGCTGGGGTCGCGGATGGACATGACCGGCTGGCTGATCGACAAGTCGGCGCTGGTGCGGCTCGCCACGAGCCCTGACGCGGCGGAGTGGGCGTCACGAATCAACCGCGGGCTGGTACGGATCTCGACTCTCACCCGACTCGAGGTGGGGTTCTCGGCCCGCTCGGCCGACGACTTTCGGCGGAGCATCACCGAACCGCCGCTGAGCGCCATGCCCGTCGAGTACCTGACACCCGCCGGCGAGGACCGCGCGATGGTGGTGCAGCAAGCGCTGGCGAGGGCCGGCAACCACCGCGCACCGTCGATCCCGGACCTGCTCGTCGCCGCGATCGCTGAACTGTCCCGGCTGACCGTCCTGCACCTGGACAAGGATTTCGAACTCATCGCCGGCGTCACCGGCCAACCCACTGAACGCTTGGCGGGTTCGAGCAGAAACCTGTGACACGCTCGTTGAACACTCGCACGCTCTTGGCGCAAGTCTCCGTGTCGATGCCAGGAAAGAAGTTGAGCACCAGCCGCTGACCGGCCCATCGCGTGCTTGACAATTTCCACAGAGTGGTGTGTTTGACATATGTCACACCTCTTCGTGTGACAGTCCTACTCGCTGATTGCTTAACCTTTCCCGGTGCAAATATTGCTTCGATCCCGCCGGCGCAGCGCGCCCAAGGGAGCCGCCTCCGACCGCTCGACGTCCGCGCACGCGACGCCTCGGCAGCGTGTCCGGCGTGTCGCGGGGCTGTCGGTCGGCGTAGTCGCGTTGCTGGGACTTCTCGGTTGCTCGCCGTCGGAGGTTTCCAGCATCTGGTCGTTCTTGCAGTACCTGGAGGATTCCCCGACCGCCGATGCTGGTCCGTGCCCTGAGGTGACCCCGGAGATCAGCGAGGTCGTCGAACCCGAGGCAGTCATGCAGTGGGCTCCGACGGTGTGCGCCGTGTTCGACCCCGCCGACGCCTCCACGGCGCTCTGCATCATCTCCTACGAGTCCGGCGGCGATCCCGATCGCACGAATACCGACGACCCCGGACGCGGCTCGTTCGGTCTGATGCAAATCAACTCCGACTGGTGGATCGGCTCGGAATACCACGAGCGAATGGTCCAGTGGTTCGGGCGCGACGACGAGACGTACCTGGACCCGGCGGTGAACATCGGCGCCGCGGCCCTGCTCGTGAACGACCCCGACCTCTCCGGCTGGCACTCCTGGTCGACCAGCAGGCTCTGCCCACACCGCCACCACGAGCACGCCGCCTAGGAACTCGCCGCTCCGGGGCCTGAACCGGGGATGGTGCCTTCGGGCAGGCTCATCACGTGCGCTGCGACATCCTCGGGCCGCGCCAGCCACACGTCGTCACGCCGGGCCGCGATGTGCTCGAGGGCGGCGCGCAGGTACTTCAGGCGGAACGGCTGGCCGACGAGGAACGTGTGCAGCGAGATGGAGTACACCAGCGGTTGCTCGTCTGCAAGGCGGAGCATCTCGTCGAACTGGTCCATCATCATCTCGGCGAACACCGGCGCGGGGTGGTGCCGCCGGACGTAGACGCCCACATCGTTCAGCTCCAGCGGGTACGGGATGCTGAGCAGCGGACCCGACCTCGTCCGCAGCCAGATCGGCTGATCGTCACAAGGTGACTGCAGCGTGTACTCGTAGCCGGCTTCGACGAGCAGGTCGCTGGTGACGGCCGACTCGGCGATGTAGGGACCCATCCATCCGCTCGGGCGGCGACCCCAGTACTGCGTGATGACCTCGGTCGTCTCGGCGATGAGCCGAGCCTCGTCCTGCTCCCAGAGACCGTCGCTGCGCTCGGAGTTCGTCCGACCGTGGGCGATGATCTCGTCGCCGCGCTCGATGATCTTGGCGACGATGTCCGGATAGAGCTCCATCACCCTCGAGTTGACGTTGTGCGACCAGGGGATGTCCAGGTCGTCGAACAGGTCGAACATGCGCCAGATGCCGATGCGATTCCCGTAGTCGCGCCAGGCGTAGCTGCGGTAGTCGGCCGGCGCGCTCACCGCCGAGTCATTCAGACCCAGACCCGCCTTGTAGGCGAAGTGCTCGACGTTGTTCGACAGGCAGACGGCAAGGCGGGTCCCGTTGGGCCAGTCGTAGGGCACCCGGTCCTTGATCGACACATAGTCGTAGCGGTCGTTCATCGGCATTTTCATGCGAAGAACTCCTCGAAGTAGCCCGCGATCTCGTCCGAAGCCGTCGTGAAGAGTTCCAGCACATCGGTGAGATCGGGCCGCGAGATGACGCGGGCGTGAGCCGGCAGAAGCGGCAGCGCCCGCTTCGTCTGCTCGGTGAGGTCGTCGTGGACATCCAGGACCAGGAAGGGTTGGCGGATCTGCGAAACGAGTTCGCCGGTCGGATGGTCGAAGACGGCGTGGTAGGTCATCCAGGGATCGGGCTGGGCCCCCAGATGATCCATGAGGAATTCGTGAAGCAACTCAGGCGACCAGGAGCGCGACCGCTCGGCCGCGCCGCCGAATCCCCCGTCGCGCCACCAGCGCCAGTACCAGTCGAGATGCGAACCGTCGAAATCGGGCTTCGGTTCGTGGAGATAGTTGTCCTTGTACTGCGGGATCTCCTCGGGCGAGAACACCGGCACGGTCACCACGGCGATCCGGCGCACCCTGTCGGGATAGCGGACCGCCAGATCGATGGCCTCACACGAGCCCGTGTGAACGCCGGCGACGTCGAACTCTCCGATACCGATTGCGTCGAGAGCCTCCAGCGTGGCGTCGGCATACTCACCGAGGCTCAGCCCGCCGGCCGGCGGGTGGTCGGAACACCCGAACCCGAGGCGATCGACAACGATGACGCGATGGCTCGCCGACAGCCGCGGGGTTATGTGCCGGTACATGCGACTCGACGAGAGTCCCATGTGCAACAGCACCAGCGGCGGATCACCCTCGCCGTTGATTCGCAGGTGCACGTGGCCGTGGCGGGTGCTGATCAGCCTGCGGCTCGTCCCCTCCGCTTCCAGCATGCCTACCGCCCCTCTGCTGCGAGCCTCCGGTGCGCGGGGTACTGTACCCCGCGTTCTGTACGCGGGCCGATGCGAGGGGGACCGATGAGGCGAGGGTATGCCGATACCGCGGTCGGGCAGGTTCACTACACCGAGGCCGGCGAGGGTCCCCCGCTGATCCTGCTTCACCAGACCGCCAGCAGTTCGATCATGTGGGCGCGAGGGATCCCCTATTTCGCCGAGCGCTACCACACCATTGCGATGGATACACCCGGTTTCGGGATGTCCGATCACCCGTCGGAGCAGCCGGCCGAGGGGATCGCCTACTACACCCGGGCCGTCATCGGACTGCTTGATCACTTCGGCTACGAGCAGGCCAACATCGTCGGTTTCCATACCGGTGCCAGCATCGCGGTGGATGTGGCCGCCAACTCTCCCGAACGCGTCAAGTCACTGGTGATCGCGCCGATCCTGGCCGTTGACGACGAGGAGGAAAGAGACGACTGGCTGGCGCGCGACGACCTGAAGTCGGGGTGGGTGCCCGACGGCAAGGGCGAGTTCCTGGCGAACGACATCCTGGACTACGTCGCCCATTTCGCAACCGAGAACGACGGCGAGACATACCTCCGCGAGCTCATCGCCAAGCTGCAGGCCGGGCCCAACTTCTGGTGGACCTATGTCTCGGTCGTGAAGTATGACCACTACGCCGCATACCCCAAGCTGCAATGCCCCGTGCTCGTCCTGAACGTGGAGAACGAGGTCCTGTACAGCTACACCGTCAAGGCACACGCGGCGATCCCCCACAGCGAGTACGTGGAGATCCCCGGTCCCGAGCCCAACATCCGCGGCTGGGTGGCGGTCGTGCCCGAGTTCCCGAAGGAATTCTCCCACGCCGTCATGTCCTTCGTGGACCGCATCGAGGGAGAGTGACGAGCCAGCGCGAGCACTCCGGCCGCGCATGACAGCCGAGCGATCCCACTGGTGGGTGACGGCGTCGGGGACACTCACAGCCCTTGTTCTGAATCTCGATCAGGCGACGGTGCTGCTGGCGGCACCGACCATCGCCGAGGCGCTCGGCGCCGACCTCTCCGCCACCCAATGGATGTTCTCGGGCTTCCTCCTGCCGCTGGCGACCCTGGTGATCCTCAGCGGCGGCCTGGCCGACCGGTTCGGGGCCTCCGTCATGCTCCGCAGCGGCCTGGCGCTCTTCCTCGCCGGCACCGTCGGCAGCGCCTTCGCCGGAAGCATGGGCCTCCTGGTCGGCCTGCGGGTCGTCTCGGGCACAGGCGCGGCCCTGGCCTTCCCGGCATCAGTGGCTCTGCTGCGCGTTCACCTGCCCGCGGGGCGCCCCCTCTCCTTCGCGCTGGGGCTGTGGTTCACCGGGGCGCTCGGAGGTTCGGCCATCGGCCCGCTGGTCGGCGGGCTGCTGCTGCGGGTGTGGCCGTGGTGGTCGATCTTCTGGCTGTCGTGCGGCTTCGCGCTGGCGGCGCTGGTTCCGGTACTGCTCGGGGTACCCCCCGAAGCCGGGCCCCGCTCAACGACCCGGCTGCGGATTCTGCCCAGCCTGGCAGGCTCGGCCGGCCTGGCGTTGCTGGTCTGGGGTCTCATCAGCGCGGGCTCCGAAGGCTGGGGGTCCGCCTCGGCGCTCTGGCGAATGGTCGCGGGGGTTGCCGTGCTGGCTGCAACCACAACCGTGCTGCGCCTCGGCGGCGCCGCCCGAGCCGACTCCGAGTTCGACCGCCGAGGCTCGCCGCAGGTTTGGCCATCATGCTGCTGGCGATCGTCTCGGTCGTCGGCACGATGTTCTTCGTCATCACCTACCTGCAGGCCGTGCTTGGGTTCTCCCCGCTGGTCGCCGGTGCCGCCTTCATGCCGTTCGGCGTCGTGGCGGCGCTTATCTCCCCGTTCGCCATGCGGCTGCTCGAACGCTTCGGTTTCGGGCGCATGCTCGGTTCAGCCGTGCTGTTGGAGGTGGCCGGCCTGCTGATGCTGTCCCGCATGACTCCGTCATCCTCGTACGCCCTCGTCGGCATCGCTCTGGGGCTGGTGGGGGGTGCCATGTCGGTTTTCCCGGCCGTCTCGCTCCACCTGGCGCTCAGCGCGGCACCCAACTCCCGCAGCGGCCTCGTCTCGGGGGCTCATACCGTGGCGATCCAGCTCGGCCAGCTTCTCTCGATCGCCATCATCGGATCCCTGGTCGCCGCGCGCGTCGGCGGCATCTACCGCTCACTGCTCCACAACGCCGATCTCAGCCCGGACGTGCCCCCCGAGATCACCTCCGATCTGGCCCTCGGGCGCAGCGCGGCGCCGCCGGGCGTCTCGGAGTCCGACGGCCTCCTGTATGAGATCGCCGGCGAGAAGGCATTCACGACCGCCGTGGGGCAGGCCGCTCTCATCGTGCTGGCCGCGGTCGGCGCCGTGGGCCTCGCGGCGCTCGTGATCCTGCGACCCAAGCCGCAGGCCGCCCCGTCCCTCAGGGGGACCGAGGAGCCAGCTCCGCCAGCCGATCGATAACCGTCAGCGTCGGCACCACGTCGGCGTACTTGGCGTCGAGGTCGAACAGCCCCACGTCGTGGCTCGCCTGGATGCGGTCGTAGACGCATTCTGTGGGAACGATCGTCCGGAAGTTGTACGAGAACGCGTCGACGGCCGTGGCGCGGATGCAGCCGCTGGTCGTGCATCCGGCAAGGATCACCGTGTCCACACCGAAGTCCACGAGGTAGCTGACCAGCGCTGTGCCGAAGAAGGCGCTCGCATGGCGTTTGGGCAACAGCACGTCGCTCTCCTGCGGGGCCACCTCGGCCACGAACTCGTAGCCCCGCTCCGAGATCGACGTGATCGCGGGGTTGATGCTGCCGAAACGGCCCGCATCGGTGGCCTTCTTGGGCGCCACGTACGGGTACACGATGGGGATGCCAGCGCCGCGCGCCGCCTTGATGAGGCTCGCGATGTGCGGGATCGCAGACCACGCCCTGTCACCGCAGGCCGTCGGATACATGGTGGTGATGGCCTCCCGGATGGGCACCGGCGTGTCGCCGGCGGTGCGGTACTGCACGTCGATGACCAACAGAGCGGGACGGTCACCGAAGCCCGACTCCCCGCCGAAGCCCGACAACTCGTACACGTCGAGGTCCTCGCCGGGTATCGACGCCAGCCACGACCGCCGATCCTCGGCCTGGTTGCTCATGGGATCTCCCTGCTGCTCAGGCGATTCTCGAGGTCGTCGAACCGCTCCAGATCGACGAGGGCCTGACGCTGCTCCCAAGGCAGGATGCGTTCGCCCAAGTCGATGGACGTTCCGCGCTCGAAGAAGTGCGCCAGGGCATCCTGGCCGGCCTTCAACATGACGCGAAGCAAGAGGTTGGCGTGAAGGATCAGCCGGTAGCCCATCTCCTGCAACTCCTCCAGCGGCAACTGCGGCGTCTTGCCGCCTTCCACCACGTTGAGGATCGTCGGCGTCCCTTCCAGAGCCGCTGGAATCCGGCGTAGCTCCTCAACGGTCCGGGGTGCTTCGACGAAGATGACATCCGCGCCTGCCTCCGCATAGAGGCGTGCGCGGCTCAGCGCCTCGTCGATCCCCACGACCGACCGGGCATCGGTTCGAGCGATCAGCACCAGGTCCCGGTCGCTGCGTGCGCTCAGCGCGGCATCGATTCTCGACAGCATCTCGGACGGCTCGACGAGCCGCTGGCCGGCGAAGTGCCCGCACCGCTTCGGCATGGCCTGGTCCTCGATCTGGATACCGGCCGCCCCCGCCTTCTCCAGCAGGTGGACCGTGCGCATGACCGACAGCGGCCCGCCGAAGCCGGTGTCGGCGTCCACGATGACGGGGATGTCGACGGCGTCGCAGATCCTTGCGGCCTCCTCCACCACCTCGGTCACCGAAACGAGCCCGATGTCCGGCAGACCGAACTGCGCGTTCGCGAGCCCTGCGCCGGTCACGAAGCAGCAGCCGAAGCCGGCCTGCTCGACCAGGCGGGCCGACAGGGCGTTCACCGCGCCGACGACGATCGTGGCCTCCGGGCGATCGATCAACGAACGCAGCGCCGCTCTCGGTGACGGGGCGGGTGGCCCGCCGATCCCGCGGGGAATCGGATGGTCCGTCGGTGGAATCAGCACAGCAGCGTCGGTCAGCGGTCCACCGGCACCGAAGCGGCGGGATGGCTTCGCAGCCCGCGCGTGCCGGGCTCCCGGAGTACGGTTGCGGCTCGTGCGAGAGGCGCGGTCGTGAGAGCACGGCAGTGGGCATGGCTGATAGCCCGGCGCATTCTCTTCATGATCCCGATCCTATTCGGTGTGGCTACAGCGACCTTCTTCATGACGCGGTTGGCGGGCGGCGATCCCGCCTATCTCATCGCCGGGCCTTTCGCGACCGAGGAGGTGGTCGCCAGCATCCAGGCCCAACTCGGCACGGACAGGCCCCTGGGCGAGCAGTATCTCGAATTCCTCGGTGACACCGTCCAGGTCGACCTGGGCACGTCGCTGTTCACCGACCGCCCTGTGACGACCGACCTCGCCGACCGGTTGCCTGCAACGCTGGAGTTGGTGGTCCTGGCATTGGGCTTCGCGCTGCTCTTCGGCCTCGCTCTGGGAAGCTACGCCGCGCATCGGCGAGGGAAAGGCGGCGACCGGGCGGTGCGGATCGGCAGCTTCTCCGCGCTCTCGGTACCTGACTTCTGGCTGGGTCTCGTTCTGCTGTTCTTTTTCTTCTTCAAGCTGGGCGTTGCCCCCGGACCGACCGGCCAGATCCCCCCAGGCGGCGCCGCCCCACGCGACATCACCGGAGCGGCGCTATTCGACGCCATGATCACGCTGAACTTCGAGGCGTTCCGCACCGCGCTGCACCAGATCTGGCTGCCGCTCATGACAATGGTGCTCATCTTCACGGCGCCTATTGCGCGGCTCGCCCGCTCGGCAGCCATCGAGTCGCTGACGTCGGACGCCATTCTCTTCGGACGAGCCTGCGGGCTGCCCAAGAGCAGGCTCTGGATCTACGCCACCCGGGGGGCGCTGCCCCCCGTCGTGACGTTCGTCGGCATCCTCTTCAGCGTTCTGCTGGGCAGTGCGGTGCTTGTGGAGACGGTGTTCTCCTGGGGCGGCGCCGCGCAATACGCCGTCAATGCCATCCGGGTCAACGACTTTCCGGCCATACAGGGGTTCGTGCTGGTTGCCGGGGCGTTCTCGGTGGGCATCTTCCTCATCGTTGACCTGATGTACCGGGTCATCGATCCGCGGGTGCGCCTATGAATCGGCCGGCACCACAAGAGAGCCGCACTTCGGCCGCACCCGTGCTCCCCCGACACTCTGAAGGCTTCGTACGACGGCTGCGACGGAAGCTGAACCCGCCGCTGCTGTGGGGCGCGTTCATCATCATCGCCCTTGCTGTGGGCGCCTACGTGGTCCCGGCGATCTCGCAGTTCGGGGCGGAGGTCGCCAACCCGCGCGAGGCCCTGGAGCCTCCGAGCGGTCGGCATCCGTTCGGAACCGACCGCTCGGGATTCGACATCTTCGTCCGGGTGTTCCAGGCGCCGCGGATCGATCTCACGATCGTGGTTCTCGGAGTTGGCCTCGGAGCGGTGATCGGGACTGTGCTCGGCGTCGTGACCGGGTTCTCGCGACGAATCATGGGCGAGTTGTCGATGCGGGTCGCCGACGTCGTCCAGGCGTTCCCTCTCCTGATCCTGGCCATCGCGCTCGTCGCCCTCGGAGGCAACAGTCTCACCAACGTCGTCTTCGTCCTGGCGTTCGTGAACGCGCCGGTGTTCCTGAGGCTGATCCGGAGCCGGGTGCTGACCGTGCGCGAGCAGCGGTTCATCCAGGCGGCGGTGGCTCTCGGCAACTCGACCCCGCGGCTCGTGTTCCGCCACGTACTGCCCAATTCGCTCGGTCCGGCGGTCGTGCAGTTCGGCATCTCGATGGGATACGGGATATTGACCCTGGCGGGTCTGGCGTACCTGGGCGTGGGGGTACAACTGCCGACAGCCGAGTGGGGATCCATGATCTTGAGCGGCTCCAGTTACATCACCACGGGCCAATGGTGGATCTCGGTGTTCCCGGGCATCTTCCTGGCGATAGCGGTGTTTGCCTTCAACCTGCTGAGCGAGGGGATCGAACAGGTCCGAGAGGTACACATCCGATGACGCAACCAGCGCTCTCGGTGGAGGATCTCAGCGTCGAGATCGCCGGTCGCGACTCCGTCGCGACGGTGCTGACCGGTGTCGGGCTGACGCTGGAGAAGGGGCGGATGCACGGACTGGTGGGAGAGACCGGCTCGGGGAAGTCCATGACGGCGCGCTCGATCATCCGGCTGCTTCCACCGGGGGGTCGGGTCACGTCGGGCTCGGTGCGATTGGGCAACCGGCAACTCCTGACGCTCGACCCCAAGGAGATGCGGGAAGTGCGCGGGGTGTCGATCGGCATGGTGTTCCAGAACCCCCGTACCGCGCTGTATCCGATGACGACCGTCGAGACGCAGATGGCCAACGTGCTGAAGGCCCACCTGGATCTGGACCGTGCCGAGCGCTCCGCCCGGATCCGCGAGCGGCTGCGCCTCGTCGGCATCGACGACGAGGACAGGATCGCCCGCTCGTACCCCCACGAGTTGAGCGGAGGGCTGGCACAGCGGGCGGTCATCGCCACGGCTTTGCTTTGCGATCCGGAGGTGCTGATAGCGGACGAGCCCACCACCGGCCTCGATGCCACGATCCAGCGGCAGATCCTGGAGTTGATCGCGTTCCTGCAGTCCGAGTTGTCGTTGTCGGTTCTCATCATCACGCACGACCTGGGCATCATCGCCCAGTACTGCCACACCGTCTCGGTGATGCACGACGGGCGAGTCGTGGAGGACGGGGACATGCGGCAAGTGCTGCTTTCGCCGCAGCACGACTACACGAGGCGCCTCATCGCCGCATCGGACCTACGCGAGTTGCACGGGGAAAGGGTGGCCGGGGCCGACCGATGAGCAACGCAGCGCACAATGCCGCAACGGCTGACACCGCCACCGCCGTCGCCGTCGCCGTCGAGGCTATGAACAAGACATTCCCCACGCGACGCGGCGTGCCCGACGTGGTGGCCGTGGAGGATGTGAGCTTCACGGTCGACTACGGGCGGACGCTCGGCATCGTCGGTGAGAGCGGGTCGGGCAAGTCGACCGTCGCCCGATGCCTCCTGGGTCTGACGCCGGTGGACTCGGGCAGGATCGAAGTGTTGGGGCGCTCCATCGTGGACGCACCGGCTCGCTCGCTTCGCTCCTGGCGCAGCGAGATGCAGATCGTCTTCCAGGAGCCGTACGAGTCGCTGGACCCGCGCTACCACGTTTGGGAATCCGTCGCAGAACCCCTCCTCCTGCACACTGACCTGCGCGGCGGCGAGTTGGCGGGAAGGGTTCATGAATTGCTGGAGCAGGTAGCTCTCTCGCCGGACCTAGCGGGAAGGTATCCCCACGAACTCTCCGGAGGGCAGCAACAGCGAGTCAACATCGCCAGGGCCCTGGCGACTTCGCCGCGTGTGCTGGTACTGGACGAACCCACGGCCTCACTCGATGTCTCGGTGCAGGAGGGCGTGCTGCGGTTGCTGCTGCGGCTGCAACGGGAACTGAACCTCACCTACGTCCTCATCTCCCACGACCTGAAGGCGATCCGAGCCGTCTGCGAGCGGGTGGCGGTCATGTACCTGGGGCGTCTCGTGGAGATCGGCCCCACCGACGAGGTGCTCTCGAATCCGAAACATCCCTACACCGAGTTTCTGATCGGCGCCGAACTCTCCGTCGACCCCGATGTGGCTCCCGCGGCGAGTGTCGTGCGCGGGGAGGTAACCAGCAGCGAACGGCCCACAGGTTGTGTCTTCACGGGGCGCTGCCCGCTGGTCACCGGCGCGTGCCACGAGTCCCAACCCCCTCTGGTCGAGGCGACTCCCGGCCACGACGCCGCCTGCATCCTCGTCAAGCCCGAGAGCGCCGCATCGGATCTCTCCGGCGCTGTGTAAGCCTGGGGGGTCACGCAACTCCGGCACCTCGAGACAGGGTGAGCCCCACCGCGCCGCCCCGCCCTGTCCCCCCGTGGCGGGGTACACCATGGCCGTGGCCCGTTGCCCGGCGCGAATCGGACGAGTACCCTGCCGGGGTCATCTCCGAACCTCCGGAACCGGACCTCGACAGGGCTTGAGTGACGGCTGTTCGGGACAGAACCACTGGGGAGTGAATCATGCACCAGACCTCGGGAACGCCGAGTAGGCGTAGCCACCGTCGACCATCCAGAGGGGCGCGGTGGCTGATCGCGCTGAGCGCGCTGGCACTGCTGACAGCAGCCTGCGCCACCGACGACGGCTCACAGGGCGCCGCAGATGCCGCACTCAGCGAAGCGCGGGCTGCCGACGCCGACGCCACGGTGGCACTCGCGGACGCGCAGGCCGCGGCCGCCAAGGCGGATGCCGCGCTCGCCGCAGCAGAAGAGGCCCAAGCGGCAGCGAACCTGGCCCAGGCCACCGCCGAAGGCAACCAGGAGGCCGTCGCCGAGGCCGAGGCGGCACTGGCGGACGCCCAGGCAGCCGCCGACGAGGCGCGCTCGCAGGCCGCCAACGCGCAGAGCGAGGCCGACTCGGCACGGGCCGCCGCCGAGGAAGCCCAACGAGAGGCAGCAGCAGCCGCCGAACGCCAGGCAGCTGCGCCGACTCCGGCGCCCGAGCCTCCCGCCGCCACGCCCGAGCCACCCCCGCCCGCTCCGGCACCGGCAGCGTCGGCAGTACCCGACGAGGTCGTCTTCGCGCTGGCCGGTCCGGTACTGGCGATCAACCCCGACGGCCCGGGGCAGAACAACCTCCCGTCGGTGGGCATCTTCTTCTCCACCTACGACGGCCTGACGGCCTGGCATGTTCCCAGCAATGCCGATGACCTGTTCGCGGTACTGGAGGAGGGCAACGCCGCCCAGGCATTCCCCGCTCTGGCAGAGAGCTGGGAAATCTCCGACGACGGCAGCGTGTACACCTTCCACCTGCGCGACGGCGTGATGAGCGACTTCGGCAACGAGATGACGGCGGAGGATGTTCGCTGGTCGCTCGAGAAGTCGATGTCGGGCTTCACCACCGGCGCTTTCTGGATCTCGCTCGGCGGTCTGACCAGCATCGATCAGGTCGAGGTCGTTGACGATCTGACCGTCCGCATCAGCGGACTCTTCGGCGACAAACTGCTTCCGGCGCTCGGCAGCGGCTGGCTCGCCATCTACGACTCCACCGAGGTCCAGAAGTACGCCACCGCCGACGATCCGTACGCCAACGAGTGGCTCAACCAGAACGCCGCCGGCTACGGGCCGTACCGCGTGGAGAGCTTCGGACCGGGAGGCGACGAGCTGATCCTCGAGGCGCGCGAGAACTACTGGGACTACGACAACATTGCCCTCAAGCGGGTCATCCAGCGCAGCGTCCCCGACGCCAACTCACGGCTGCAGCTCCTACTGAGCGGTGACGTGGCGTTCGCCGCCGAATTGACCAGCCTGGGTGTCGAGCAGGCGAAGGAAACCGACGGGGTGACGGTCACCCGCATCCCGACGACAACCGGCGCGTTCTTGGCCCTCTACTACGAACCGCCCTTCGACGATCCGGCCGTCCGGGCGGCGGTCGCGCAGGCGATCCCCTACGACGACATCATCGACGTGGTGTTCCAGGGTGATGCCACACTGTGGGACTCCGTCCTGATCCCGCCGGTCCCGGGCTACACCAACGAGTTCTTCCGTGGCACCGACATCGCGGCCGCAAGTGCGGTTCTCTCCGAACTGGATGTACCTCTCACGCTGGCGTATGCCGATGGCCTGCCGCTGGATGAGGAGGTCGCCATCTTGGTGCAGAGTTCGTTCCGGGAGGCCGGCTTCGATCTCAACATCGAGAAGCAGCCTCGCGCGCAATTCGACGGCCGCAAGTACGGCAGGACCGGTGAGTTGCAGTTCTTCGTCGACCTGATCGACGCGCCGGCCTTCTTCGACGCCCACTACTTCGCGTTCCTCTTCGGGGGAGTCGGAGGCTTCACGAACTGGTTCGGCTACACGAGCCCCGAACTGGAAGCCGCTCTCGCGGCGATGCTCGATCCTGCCACGGCGGACGAGGGCATCTTGGAGGCCCAGCGGGTGTTCGCCCGGGACTACCCGATCCATCCGATCGCCTGGACCGGCCTCAACTACGCCCACGCCGACTTCCTGGATCTGCCCAACGTCGTGACCGGCAACGGTCTTGTCCGGATGCAGGACTTCGTGGCAGCGGGCGGCTAGAGACCGCTACCGCCACCTGGCCTCGAACCGCCCAAGCGCGCGAAGCGATAGGAGACGAGATGCCTGAGCTGCCTGCTCCCACCCAGGAGCAGGCAGCTCACTTCGACTACCTCGAAGGCTTGCGGGGCTACAACTACACCGTGCACGTGAAGGGCATCCTCGATGCCTACGCGCACCGGGGGGCCGAGGGCGGCTCCGAGCCGACCACCATGGACGGGGCGGCCGCGATCATCGAGCCGAGTCCGCTGTACCGGTTCGCGGCCGCCACACAGCACCAGGCGCAGAAGATGGGCTGGGCCGCGGCGCGGCGGTCACTCGAGGTTCACACGGACGAACTCGCGGGACTCCTCGACCGGATGCCGGCTGATCCCGCCGGCCGCCTCGTGCTCGACCCCTCCTTGGAGCTGCCCGAGTACTACACCGAACGTGACAGCGAGGGACTCGACGACATACACCTGGTGCCCGGCGGGTACTGGGGCGACCCGCTCGTCGGCCCCGTCTACGAGCGTGGTGGGGCGCTGTACCGCATGGCCTGGCGCACGGGCTACACAGGCAGCCCGCCGGGCGCGCTGGTGGCATTCGCCAAGGGCGCACCATCTGACTCCTACGAGAGGATCCTCGACCTCGGATGCTCCTTCGGCGGCCTCACGATGGCCCTCCGCGAGGCGTATCCCGAGGCGGCCGACGTGGTCGGCATCGATATCTCCTCCGCCGCGCTGCGCTGGGCGCACCTCACGGCGGAGGAACGAGGCCTCGCCATCACCTTCGAGCAGCGCGACGCAACGGCAACCGGCTACTCCGATGGGAGTTTCGACCTCATCTCCGGGTTCCTGCTGCTGCACGAACTCGGCTCGGAGACACTCGACGTGGTCATGGCCGAGGCGTACCGGCTGCTGCGGCCGGGAGGGCATATTCGATTCCTGGACATGCCGCCCTATGCCGAGTTGCCACCCGAACGGGCCTTCCTGCAGTCCTACGACTGCAAGGGGAACGGTGAAGCGTTCTGGGACGAGTTCCTGTCGCGGGACTTCAAGGCTCTGCTGGCCGAGACCGGCTTTGTGAACATCGGCGACGGCCCCCTGGACTACGACGAGCCGACCTTCTGGGGCACGGCCGCGCTCATGCGAACCGGGGAGTTCCGGCTGGAGAACCGCTGGGTGAACATGGCCGAAAAGCCCAGCGCCTGAGTATTCCTTGCCACCACCGCCGAACACCTCAGAAGCCCCGCCGGAGGATCCCCCAGAATCCCCTGCTCGGGCGTACCACGCCTTCGACGATCCCCTCCACGACCGGTTCCTCGGAATCATCCTGGCTCTGGGGGCGGAGGTATGGCAACTCCGCGAGCGGTTGAGCCTCCTGGAGGCCGCCCTGGCCCGCCAGGACATGGACGTCTCCGCCCTCATCGAGGAGATGGCACTCGACCCCGAGCGCGCACCGTCGACGATCGCCGACCGGGACGCCTTCCTGGCTCGTTTCCTGCGCGCCGTCAGCGCCGACGGGTAGGGAGCGAGTGCGCCCCAGCGCGGACCGCGGCGTCGCACAGTTCTTCCAGATCCGCGATGTCCCGCCCGCGCCGATCGCCGAACCGGGTCTGCTGGCCGGCTGCTCGGGGAGGCTTCTCTCGCACAACCCCGAGACCGCTCAGCAGACCCTGGTCGTGGAAACTCCCGCCGGCTGGTCGACGACAGTGGGCGACAGCGAGGGAACACTCGAACTCCTGATCCTCGAGGGATCGTTGACAGTGGACGGCAACCACATCGGGGCCGGCGGTTTCGTGGCCGCGCCCAGCGGATGCCCACCTCTTCACGTGACGTGCGGCAATGCAGCACGCGGCATCGCCATCTGGAGCCCGCACTTCTCCCCTGACGACTATTACGACGGGACGCCTCTCATCGTGCGGACAGTCGACCTACCGTGGGAACCCACCGTGTTCCCCGCCGAAATGCAGACACCGGGGCGGCTGCACGGGGTGTGGTCGAAGTCGTTGCGTCTCCCCGACCCGGTTCGCGACGATGTCCATGGCGGACCGATGGGCTTGCTGCGCATCGTGGTCCTCGTGGGGGGGTTCGTGGGCGACCATCGCCAGGAATCCCATCCGGGATGCTGGGAAGAGATCATCTGGCTTGCCGGGGACTTCTTCATGCCGGGCACCGGTCGGCAGGCGGCGGGCAGCTACGTGGGCAACCCGCCGCACCATCGCCACGGCCCGCTGCTGACCCAGCGGGGGTGCATCCTGCTGGTCCACACCGACGCCCCGGCGGACTTCTGCTTCCACGAGCCGCCGATCTCCGACGAGTTGATCGCCTCGTACATGGATGGCGTCTCGTGGCTGGAAGATCCGGCGCACATCCCTTCACCAGCGGGATCAATGGCCGTTCCCGGCAGCGGAGTGTCCCATTCCGCTGCCACGGGCTAGATTCCCCGGCGAATCGCCAGCACGACAAGTCCGAGGGGGCAGGTGGCTATGGCAGACGTATGGGTGGGAGTCGACACGGGTGGCACGTTCACCGACCTCTTGGCTTTCAATGCCGACGGCCAGTTGTTCGCGGCCAAGACGCCGTCGACGCCCGAGGATGACACCAAGGCGTTCCTGACGGGGCTCGGCACCTTGCAGAGCTCAGCAAACTTCGAACCGGGCGACGTCGTCGGCCTCCACTACGGCACCACGGTCGCCCTCAACGCGGTTCTCCAGAAGCGCTGGCCGTCCCTCGGCTTGATCGTCACCGACGGATACCGCGAGATGATCGAGATCGCCCGGCAGACGGTGCCCGGCGACTGGGGAGCCATCTACACCTGGGTCAAGCCGCCGCGGGTGGTCCCTCTCGAGAACGTACGGCAGGTACGGGGTCGCATCACCCACACGGGCGAGGTGCTCGAGGAGATGAGCACCGACGACGTGCGGTCGGCCGCCGAGTTCTTCAAGGAGAAGGGCATCAACGCCGTCGCCCTGTGCTTCATGCACAGCTACCTGGACCCCTCCCACGAGCAGCGGGCCCGCGACGTGTTCCGCGAGATTCACCCCGACTGCTTCCTGACCATCTCCTCGGACGTCCTGCCGGAGTTCCGCGAGTACGAGCGGGCCATGACGACCTGCCTGAACGCGGCGCTGATGCCGCTCGTGACCGACTATCTCGCGAGCCTCGACGGCCGGCTCGCCGAGGCGGGCTACTCGGCCCCACTGCTGCTGATGCGTTCGTCGGGGGGACTCTCCCAGAGCGACCGCGTGGTGGAGCAGCCGGCCAGCATCGCCTACTCCGGCCCCAGCGCCGGAGTGCTGGGCATGGCCTGGCTCGCCGACCAGATCGGCGAGGACAAGGTCCTGACCTACGACATGGGCGGCACGTCCACCGACGTGGCCCTCGTTGAGGACGGCCGGCCGCTGCTGACGACCGAGGGGCTGCTGGACATCTATCCGATGGGCATGCCGTCGATCGACATCGTGTCCATCGGCGCCGGCGGCGGATCGATCGCGTCCCTGGGCACCGGCGACCGCCTCCGGGTGGGCCCCGAGAGTGCCGGTGCCGACCCAGGACCGGTGTGCTACGGGAAGGGCGGAACCGAACCCACCGTCACCGACGCCAACTTGGTCCTCGGGCGGATCCCGGATTACCTGCTCGGCGGGGACATGCCGTTGAACGCCGAAGCAGCGCGGGACGCTGTGGGAACCGTCGGCAGCAAGCTGGGTCTGGCACCCGAGGAGTTCGCCTACGGCATCCTGCAGTTGGCCGCCGCCCGGATGTCCGCCGCGGTGCGCCAAGTCTCGATCGCCCGCGGTCGCGATCCACGCGAGTACGCGTTGTTCGCCTATGGAGGGGCCGGCCCGCTGCATGCCGCCGAACTGGCGGCACAACTCGGCATCCGCCGGATAGTCGTCCCGCCGCGTCCCGGCCTCGGCTCCTGCCTGGGCCTCCTGGCGGCCGACATCCAGGCCAGCGCCGTGCAGACCGTCAACTCACGCGCCGAGAACATCTCGCCCGAGAGGATCGGGGCCACGTTCGCCGAACTCGAGGCGAGAGTCGTTGCCGACATCCAGGGCCAGGGCATCGCCACCCCCGCCACGGAACGCTTCGCCGACCTGTGTTACGTCGGGATGGCGACCGAGTTGACCGTCCCGGTTCCGGACGGACCGGTGTCGGACTCCGGTCTCGACGCCGCGGTGGACGCGTTCCACGTCGAGCACCAGCGCACCTACGGCTACCACTACGCCGGCGAGCAGGCCGTGGAATTCGTCAACCTGCGCGTCCGGGGAACCGGCCCCCTGCCCCGGATCGAGTTGGCGGACACGACCCCTCGCGAGGGCTCGGTGGCCGACGCCGTGCTCGGGTCCCGCGACGTGTACTACGGCCCCAACCACGGGCAGCAACAGACCCGGCTCTACGACCGGGACCGGCTGGCGGTCGGCCACGAGGTTGCGGGGCCGGCGATCATCGTCGAGTACGACTCCACCGTGCTGGTGCCCCCGGGCGCCAACACCCGGGTGGATGCCCTCGGCAATCTCATCATTCACCTCTCCTGAGGTTTCACCCGCCTGACAACGGCCGACGACCACCCCGACGACGACCCAAAGGAGCCGACCCATGTCACCCACCGGCAACGGTTCTGAAATGACCACCGAGTTCGAACCGATCCTCTTCGAGATCATCGAGGGGGCCATCGAGTCGGCGCGCCGCGAGATGGAGATCCAGGTGGAACGCACGGCGCGCTCCACGATCGTGCGCGAGCAGCACGACCACCGGTCGGGCATCTTCGACTCGCACGGCAACAGCGTGACGGCCCTGTCGTTCGCCTCGGTGCCCACGCCGGTCATGACCAAGTTCGCCGGCAACATCCACCCCGACGACGTCTTCCTCTACAACGACCCGTACAAGTCCGACGGGGGCATCACCCACCTCGGCGACATGTGCATCACGCGGCCGGTCTACTCCGGTGGTCAGATCGTGGCCTTCGTGCAGGTGTTCGGCCATGTCAACGACATCGGGGGCCTGACGCCCGGCAGCGTTCCGCTCACAGCCTTCGAGATCTTCCAGGAAGGCTTCATCGTGCCGCCGGTCAAGCTCTACGACCGGGGCCAACTCAACGAGGCGCTCTTCGAGACCATCCTGAACAATTCGCGGTTCCCCGATGACCTACGGGCCGACATCGATGCGTTCGTGAACGCCTGTGGCATCGGGGTCGTCCGGGTCGAGGAGTTGTGTGAGCGTTACGGATCCGAGGCGCTCGCACAGACCTTCCAGGGGCTTCTCGACCGCTGTACCCGGAGCCTGCGCGAGACGGTCCTGCCGATGATCCCCGATGGGTCGTACACCTTCGAGGACTTCTGCGAGTACGTGGACGTGCAGCCCCGGGAACCGCGCCACTACGTGAAGCTGCGGGCCACCATGACGAAGACGCCCGACGGCATCAACTTCGATTTCACGGGCACCGATCCGCAGATCAAGGGATCGCTCAACTGGCCGGCCAACGGCCGGTACTACGCCAAGTCGCTCGGCACGCTCTTCCTGGCCTTCGCCCCCGACATGATCATCAACGACGGCGTGAACGAGGTGATCACCTGCACGCTGCCCGAACGCACCGTGCTCAGTCCCGAGTGGCCGGCCGCCTGCGGTTGGCGCACGTTCCCGCTGCTGCGCATCCTGGACCTGGGCCTCGGCATCCTGGCGAAGGCGTCGGGCGGGTTCGTGCCGGCGCCGTCGGAGTCCATCTCCTCCTACGGGCTGTTCGGCCATGACAACGACGGCGAGTATTTCCTGCTGCGTGAGATCACCGGTGCGGGGTCCGGCGGCCGCCCCTTCGCCGACGGCGCCGACACCGTGGACGTGGCCCCGGAGTCCCGGAACATGCCGGCGGAATTCGCCGAGACGAACTTCCCGGTCCGTATCGCCAGGTTGGGTCTCCGCCAGGACTCCGGTGGAGCCGGAACTTTCCGCGGTGGCCTGGGCTATCTCAAGGACATCGAGATCCTCATCGACGGCGAGATGCTCATTCACTCCGACCGGGCCACCCTGCAGCCGTGGGGGGTCAAGGGCGGCAGCGCCGGCCAGGGCTCGGTCTGGCTCCTGAACCCCGGCACGGCCGGTGAGACGCTGCTTCCGGGCAAGTCGGACTCGATCCCCGTCTCCAAGGGCGACATCCTGCGGGTGCTCAGTCCCGGCGGCGGTGGCTGGGGCGACCCTCTCGACCGAGACCCGGCGGCGGTGCTGCTGGACGTGCGGCGCGGTCTGGTCTCCAAGCAGAGCGCCCGAGACGACTACGGCGTGCTGTTCCAGCCGACCGACGACGACTACGAACTCGAATTGGACGACGCGGCCACGCAGGCCCAGCGCGACGCAATCCGCGCCGAGCGGCCACCCCTCAAGCTGTTCGACCGCGGCGAGAACTTCTACAGGCTCGTCGAGGAGGGGAAGATCACCCTCACGAGCAGCGACGAGGCTTTGGCGCCGGCCGGCTGATGCTGCGAGCCGCCGCCGTCCAGATCTGTCCGGTCGACGGGGACGCCGACGCCACCGTAGACAAGGCCGAGCAGTGGCTCGTCGACGCGGGCAACCAGGGCGTGAAGTTGGCGGTCCTTCCCGAGGGCTACCTGCCCGGCTTCGCGCTGATTCGCGAGGCCAAGGAATCCGGTGACCCCGCCCGGCTGGCCGAGGTATTCGCGGCGTTCGACACGGTGCCCGGCGTCGCCACCGACCGGATCGCCCGCATCGCCCGCCGCTACGGCATGGTGATCGCCTTCGGGATGCTGGCACGCGCCACCGAGGGCGAGCGCCCCACCAACGTCTCGGTGCTGATCGACGAGAACGGCCGGATCGCCAACGTCCACCGCAAGATCCACCTCACCCCCACCATCGAGGCCCCCGACTTCACTCCCGGCACCACCCTCGCCGTTGCCGACACTGCCGCCGGCTGCGTGGGGAACATGATCTGCGCCGACTTCTCCCTTCCGGAGACCACGCGGATCCTGGCGATCAAGGGGGCCAGGGTGATCTGCGGATCCCTGGCGGGGTTCTACGTGGACGGACCCGACGCCGAGCAGGTCGTCCTCCATCTCTTCAAGCACTCACACACGACACCGACCCGCGCCATCGACAACTCCGTGTACCTGGTGCTCGCCAACATGGTCGGCCGCAGCGGCGACCTGGGGTTCTTCGGGAAGAGCCGGATCATCAACCCTGAGGGACGCATCCTTGCCGAGGGAGGTGAGGGCGTCGACTGCGAGGAGTTGGTCATCGCCGACATCGACCCGAGCATCGACCGGGGGGACATGCCCTTCCGCCTGATCGACAGGCGACGGCCCGATCTCTACGAGGACATCCTGCAGCCGAATCCCAACGTCGGGGCCATCGAATGGCAGGGTTAACAGAGGCCGTCAATCACCCCCTGGATCCGCTGACGGCAACCGAGATCAGCGACGCGGCGGCCATAATCCGCCGGGAGTGCGCCGGCATGGAGCGACTGCGCTTCCCGCTGCTGATGCTCGATGAACCTCCCAAGGAGGAGGTATCCGGGTTCGAGCAGGGAGACCCTATCCACCGGCGGGCGCGCGCCACCCTCCTGAACCGGGCCGACGGCAGCGCCTACGAAGCCGTGGTGTCGCTGAACGAGGGCCGGATCACCTCGTGGCGCTCCCTCGAGGGGGCGCAGCCTCCGATCCTCATGGAGGAGTTCGCCGCCGTCGACGAGGTCGTGAAGAACGACGAGCGCTGGCGCGCCGCGCTGCGCCGGCGGGGCGTCACCGACTTCGACACGGTGCAGGTGGACCCCTGGTCGGTGGGCGATTTCCCGATCGAGGGAATCGACCCCACTCGGCGCCTGGTCCGGGCGGCGTCGTACCTGCGGCACTCCCCCACCGACAACGGCTACGCCAAGCCCATCGAGAACGTCGTCGCCATCGTGGACCTCAACGAGAACCAGGTGCTCAAGATCCTCGACGGCGAGGTCGTCCCGCTTCCCCCCGAGTCGGGCAACTACGACGCAGCCTCGGTGGGCGACCTGCGCACCGACCTGAAGCCCCTCGACATCATCCAACCCGAGGGACCGAGCTTCTCCATCGAGGGGAACCTGCTGAATTGGCAGCGCTGGAGCTTCCGGGTCTCGATGCACCCGACCGACGGGCTCGTGCTCCATCAAGTGGCCTACGACGACGGCGGGGAGCGTCGTTCCATCCTCTACCGCGCCGCCCTGTCGGAGATGGTCGTGCCCTACGGCGACGGCACCGACGCCTTCCACTGGCGCAATGCGTTCGACGCCGGCGAGTACGGCATGGGCCGGAACATGGGCTCCTTGACCCTGGG
The DNA here is from genome assembly GCA_963664235.1 of Acidimicrobiales bacterium. Taxonomy (GTDB): domain Bacteria; phylum Actinomycetota; class Acidimicrobiia; order Acidimicrobiales; family CATQHL01; genus VXNF01. The sequence continues at coordinate 357,294 of OY760933.1, forward strand.
TTGCGACTGTCTCGGCGAGATCCGCTACCTCGACGCCGTCACCGCCGATGACGACGGCCGCCCCACGCTGGCCCGGAACGTCGTCTGCATCCACGAGGAGGACTACTCGATCCTCTGGAAGCACCTGGACCTGGGTACGGGTTCCAGTGAGGTGCGGCGCTCGAGGCGCCTCGTCGTCTCGTGCATCGGCACGCTCGGCAACTACGAGTACGGCTTCTACTGGTACTTCTACCAGGACGGCCACATGGAATTCGAGGTCAAGCTCACCGGCGTGGTGCAGACGCGTGCCCTCCCGCCGGGCGACCTCGACGCCTACGGCACGATCGTCGCAACGAACCTCAGCGCGGTCCACCACCAGCACATCTTCAACATGCGCCTCGACTTCGACGTGGACGGAGGCGGCAACTCCGTCGTCGAGGTCGACACCGTGGCGCTGCCACCCGGAGAGGCCAATCCGCATCTCAACGCCTTCGGCGGCCGGGAAACGCTGCTGGAGAGCGAGCAGCAGGCACAGCGCATCATCGACCCGCTCAAGGCCCGCTACTGGAAGATCGTGAACCCCTCCAAACTCAACCGCTTCGGCCGCCCGGCGGCCTACAAGCTGCTACCGGAGGCGAGTTCGCTCATGCTCGCCGCGCCGGAATCGCGGGTGGCGGCACGAGCCCGATTCGCGCAGAGGCACCTCTGGGTGACCCCGTACCATCCCGACGAGATGCACGCGGCCGGCGACTACCCCAACCAGAGCACAGGTGAGGAGGGTCTGCCTCGCTGGACCGCGCAGGATCGCGACATCACCGACACCGACGTGGTGGTGTGGCACACCTTCGGGTTGTCGCACATCGTGCGGCCCGAGGACTGGCCGATCATGCCGGTGGAGCGCATCGGGTTCCAATTGCTGCCCGTGGGCTTCTTCGACCGCAACCCGTCGCTTGACGTCGCACCCCCGCAGGCGGCATGCCACACGGGGGACAACTGTGACGAGTGACATCGGACCGAACCGCGCGTTCCGCGCACACCACGGGACACACGCGGTGGCTTTCGACTAGAAACTTCACCTGACAAGGGGAAAGTGAGAGAACCAGCATGGACCATCGCAACCGGGACGACCCACAATTCTTCGACGTGTTGGCCTTGCCGTGGGGAGCCGTCCGCGGCGCGAAGTTCCTGCATGGCGTCGAGACGCGCACCATGTCCGAGCGTCCCGAGACGGGATGCGGCAGCTACATGGTGAAGATGCCGGCCGGTTGGTCGCACGTCGAGCAGGCCGACGAGGGGGCACTGGAGATCTTCGTCGTGGAGGGTGACCTCACCGCCAACGGCCGCACCGTCGGCGCAGGGGGCTATGCAGCGGTTCCGAAGGGTTGCGGCCCGCTCGAACTCGCCACGGAGGGGGGCTTCCAGGCCTACGCCTTCTGGAACCCGGTCTGGGCCGAGGGCTACTACTACGACAACCAGCCCTTCGTGGCCAAGGTCTGGGAGATCGACTGGATCCTCACCGAGATGCCGGGCCTGCGCCACGGCATCATGCACAAGTCCCTGCGCTGGCCGGATCCGGCCGAGGGCCTGTTCCACGGCGGCCCCGGCGGGATGCTGCGCTTCATCCACATGGCGCCCGGTTTCGGCGAGCCCCGCCAGGAGGTCCACTGGGACACCTGGGAGGAGATGGTCTGGCTGGCCGGCGACCTGTTGATGCCCGAGCGGGGCATGCACGCCCCCGGATCGTTCCTGGCCAACCCACCGGGGCTGAAGCACGGGCCGCTGCTCACCGCCCGGGGCAGCCTGCTGATGCTCCACTGCGAGGCGCCCATGGGTGCGCAGTTCTCCGAGTTGACCAACGACGACGGCGAGGAGGTCGGCACCCAGTTGGTAGCGGACTTCCACGACGGCGAGTCGTGGCTGGAGTTGCCCCGCCACACCGACTGGGACCAACGGCGCGAGCAGCCGATCTATCCGAGCACGACTCCTGTCTACGCCGTTCCTGACGACGCCTAGGACGAGCCCCGAGCAACCAAGGAGGGCACAGGACATGGCCGAGATGAGCAACGCCGATCTGGTGCGCAAGACCTACGACGCCTTCAACAGCCGCGACTTCGAAGCCGCGATCGAATGCGTGCACGAGGACCTGGATTGGACCGAGGTGGCCAGCGGGCGCCGCTACCAGGGCCCGGAGGGGATGCTGCGGGAGTACCGCGAGTGGGCCCGGGCCTTCCCCGACGGCTCGGCGGAGATCACGAACCTCGTCGAGGGCGGCGAGTGGATCGTCGTGGAGTTCACGGTGCGGGGCACCAACACCGGGCCGATGATGGGCCCCGACGGCGAGATCCCACCCTCGAACAAGACGATCGAACTGCAGTCCTGCGACGTGTTGCGCGTCGTCGACGGCCGTGTCGCCGGCGGACGCAGCTACTTCGACCTCAACACGGTCACACGCCAGGTAGCCGAGGACTGACCGCGGCCGCGAGCCACCCGTCCCGCGACGGGGCCGTCAGACGATTCCGGCGGCGACCAGTTGGGCCAGTTCGTCGTCGCTGAGGCCCAGCAGGCCGGTCAGCACCTCGGAGTTGTGAGCACCCAGGTCGGGGCCGGGCCAGCGCAACCGACCAGGCGTCTCGGACAGCTTCGGCACCACGTTCTGCATAGGCAGTTCGCCGATCTCGGGGTGCGCCAGGCGCACGATGGCCTCGCGGGCCGCGAAATGGGGGTCGGCCAGCATCTCCGGGGCCCGGTAGATGTGACCCGTGGGGACGCCGTGACGCTCCAGGACCTCGTTCAGCGACTCGGCATCCAGTCCGGCACTCCAGACCGAGATCAACTCGTCCAGTTCCGCCTGGTGGGTCCCGCGGGCCACGTGTGTTGCGTAGCGCTCGTCGGTTGCGAGGTCGGGCCGCTCCATGGCCTCGGCCAGCCGACCGAAGACCGTGTCCTGGTTGGCGGCGATGATGACCATCTGGCCGTCGGCGGTGGGATACACGTTCGAGGGTGCCACGTTGGGGATGATGGCGCCGCTGCGCTCACGGACGTACCCGGCCACGGCGTACTCGGGGATGAGCGACTCCATCACCCCGAGCACGGCCTCGTAGATGGCGGAGTCCACGATCTGCCCGCGGCCGGTGCGCTCGCGGGCGTGCAGGGCGCACAGCGCCCCGACGCAGGCGAACGTCGCCGCGAGCGTGTCTCCGATGCTGATGCCGACCCTGCTCGGCGGAGCGTCGGGGTTGCCGACCACGTAGCGCAGCCCTCCCATGGCCTCGCCGACCGAGCCGTAGCCGGGCCTCCCGGCGTACGGGCCGGTCTGGCCGAACCCGGTGACCCGCACCAGGATCAGGCGAGGGTTGATGGCCGAGAGTTCCTCATAGCCGAGACCCCAGCGCTCCAGTGTCCCGGGCCGGAAGTTCTCGACCATGATGTCCGATGAGGCGACGAGCCGCCGCACGAGATCCTGGCCGCGGGGCTCGCGCAGATTGAGGGTGACCGACTTCTTGTTGCGGGCCACGACCGGCCACCACAAGGAATGCCCTCCGGCGCGTTCGCGGCCCCACTGGCGCATCGGGTCGCCGACGCCGGGCTGCTCGATCTTGATGACCTCGGCGCCGAAGTCGGCCAGGAGTTGCCCGCAGAAGGGCCCGGCCAGCAGGACGCCGGTCTCCAGGACACGGATCCCGTCGAGGGCTGGGGTCATCGGCTCACTCCGTCGGCTGCTGCGCTTGCCGCACCCGGCTGGCAACGGCCCGCAGCGGTACGATTTGCCCGGGTCACGCTAGGAGTGGGTGCCGAGACCGTCAAGGTGTGCCGGCACGCCCCGCAGGAAGGGCTGGCGATGTCACGACAGGGTGCGAGGGCTGTGGAGATCGTAGACGTCGCTCCCCGCGACGGCCTGCAGAGCGACGAGGTCATGGTCTCGACGGCTGACAAGGTGGAACTGATCGCCCGGCTGGTGGAAGCAGGCGTCAGGCGCTTGGAGGCGACGAGCTTCGTGAACCCCAAGCGGGTCCCGCAGATGGCCGACGCCGAGGCGCTCATGGAGGCGCTGCCGCGGCCCGACGGCGTGACCTACATCGGCCTGGTGATGAACCGCAGAGGGCTCGACCGGGCATTGGCCGCGGGCGTCGACGAGATCAACGCTGTGGTGGTGTGCTCGGACACCTTCTGCGAGCGGAACCAGGGGACGACCACGACCGGGGCCGTCTCGGTCTGGGAGGAGTTGGCCGACGGCGCCCGCGAGGCCCGAACCGGCGCCTCAGTGACGCTGTCTGCCGCGTTCGGCTGCCCGTACGAGGGCGAGGTGCCCACCGAGCGCCTGGCGGCGGTGGCCGCCGAGGTGGCCCGCAGCAACCCGGCCGAGATCGCCATCGCCGACACCATCGGCGTGGCTGTACCGCCGCAGGTGACCGAGCGGGTGCAGGCTGTGCGGGAGGCCGTCGGGGGTGACATGAGGCTGCGGGCGCACTTCCACAACACCCGCAACACGGGGTTTGCCAACGCCGTCGCCGCTGTCGACGCCGGTGTCGACGTGCTCGACGCCAGCCTGGGTGGCATCGGAGGGTGCCCCTTCGCCCCCGCCGCCACCGGCAACATCGCCACCGAGGACCTCGTCTACCTGATGGACCGCATGGGTGTCGAGACCGGCGTCTCGCTGGAGGCGCTGTGCCGCTCAGCCCTCTGGCTGGAGGAACTGCTGGGGCGCCCGGTTCCCGGCTACCTCTCGAAGACCGGCGGGTTCCCGCGAGGCCTCGACTAGCCCGGAGGAGTCCGGGCCGGGCGACCTGGCCCGGCAGGAGTCAGTCAGCCGGTTCCCGGCGCGCCGAGGGCTACGGACACCCGGCGGGAACCTCTAGAGGGCGGCGAGCGCCGCGTCGTAGTCGGGTTCGTCGGTGATCGGGTTGACGAGTTCGGTGTGGGTGATGTTGCCCTCGCCGTCGACAACCACCACGGCGCGGGCGCAGAGCCCCGCCAACGGGCCGTCGGCAATCTGCACTCCATAGGCCTCGAAGAAGTCCGGCGACCGGAAGGTGGAGGCACAGGACACGTCCTCGATGCCCTCGGCGCCGCAGAAGCGCCCGGCCGCGAACGGCAGGTCGGCTGACACGCACAGCACCGCCGTGTCTTCGAGGGCGGCCGCGCGCTCGTTGAAGGCCCGCACCGAGTTAGCGCAAGTGGGCGTGTCGACGCTCGGGAAAATGTTCAGCACCAGGGCCTTGCCGGCGAAATCGCCGAGGCTCACCGCCTCCAGCCCGCCACCGGTCAGGCTGAACGCCGGGGCCGCAGCCCCGACGGCGGGCAACTCCCCGCCGGTGTGCATGGTCATCCCTTTGAATTCGATCTCGGCCATAGCAGATCCTCTCTCGTTGCGTCCTCCGCCGCTGTTGTCTAGCCGATTCGCAGCCCGATACCTCCGGCGGTAGATGCAGGGCGCCAAGCCGATACCGTGAGTCGCGAACATCGCCCCGGACCCAACCGGCGTGGCGCGCCTGCAGCGGCGCAGACCTGAAAACGGAGGAGATCATGAGCACCTACCGCCCCCCGCTGCAGGACATGCAGTTCGTTCTGGAGCACATCTGCGACGTGCGCTCCCTGACCAAGCTGGACGCGTTCGCTTCTTTCGACCCCGACAGCATCCCCGACATCCTTGCCGAGGCCGGCCGCTTCTTCTCAGAGGTCTTCGCGCCGCTGAACCGCACCGGTGACACCACCTCCAGCGTCCACAGCGACGACGGCAGCGTTGCCACCCCACCGGGGTTCCGGGAGGCCTATGAGGCCTACGTCGACGCCGGCTGGGGCGCCGCCGCCTGCGACCCTGAATTCGGTGGGGGCGGCCTGCCCTCGACGGTGGGGATGGCGCTGCAGGAGATGATGACGGCCTCCAACCTGGCTTTGTCGCTCTGCCCCCTGCTCACACAGGGCGGACTGCACCTGCTCGATCTGCATGGCAGCCCCGCCCAACGGGCCGGCTACCTGCCGAAGCTGGTCTCAGGCGAATGGACCGCCACCATGCTGCTGACCGAGCCCCACGCCGGCTCGGACCTGGGCGCCCTCACGACGCGCGCCGAACGCACCGCCGATGGCAGTTACCGGCTCTTCGGCCAGAAGATCTTCATCACCTGGGGCGAGCACGACATGGCCGCCAACACCATCCACCTCACGCTGGCCCGCACCCCCGACGCCCCAGCCGGCTCGCGGGGCATCTCGTGCTTCATCGTCCCCAAGTACCAGATCGACGCCTCCGGGCGGCCCGGCGAGCGCAATGACATCACCTGCGTCTCCATCGAGCACAAACTGGGCATCCACGCCAGCCCCACCTGTGTGATGTCGCTCGGCGAGCGCGACGGTGCCGTGGGCTACCTCATCGGCGAGGAGAACATGGGCCTCGTCTACATGTTCACGATGATGAACAACGCCCGGCTCGGCGTCGGGCTGGAGGGCGTCGGGGTGGCCGACCGGGCCTACCAGCAGTCGCTGGACTACGCCGTCGAGCGCCGGCAGGGTCGGCGGCCCGATACAGCGCCCACCGAGCGCTCCCCCATCATCAGCCACCCCGACGTGCAACGCATGCTGGCGACCCAGAAGGCCTACATCGAGGCCATGCGCTGCCTCTGTTACTACAACGCCACCGCCCTGGATCTGGCCCAGCACCTACCCGAAGGAGACGAGCGGCGGGCCGCGCAGGAGTTGTGCGACCTGCTGACACCGCTGTCGAAGGCCTGGTGCACCGATGTGGCGAACGAGACCACATCGGTGGCTCTGCAGATCCACGGCGGGATGGGCTACGTCGAGGAGACGGGCGCCGCGCAATACTGCCGGGACGTGCGCATCGCCGCCATCTACGAGGGCACCAACGGCATACAGGCCATCGACCTCGTTGGTCGCAAGCTGCCGATGCGCGACGGGGCCGTGGTGCACGAGTTGCTGGACCGCGTCGCCGACAGCGCCGAAGAACTGCAGCCCGACCTGGCGAGGTTGCGGGAGCCGCTCGCCGAGGCCGTCACCGCCGCTCGCGCCTGTACCGACTGGCTGCTGGGGAATCCCGGCGATGCCGCACTGGCGGGCGCCGCGCCGTACCTGCGACTGCTGGCCAGCGTGGTGGGCGCCTGGCTGCTGGCGCGCTCGGCCACCGCCGCCCGCGCCGAGATAATCGCAGGGGCGACCGGCGCGGAGGCTGAGGCTCTGGAAGCCAAGCAGCTCACCGCCGAGTTCTTCTGCAGGCAACTGTTGCCGCAGGCCACTGGCTTGGCGCCGGCGGTCACCGGGGGAGCCGAGATGCTCGCCTCCCTCAGCGCCTCTCAGCTGCGATAGCCGTTCGGGCGCCGCGGTGACGTCGGCGGTTCAGCCGCCGGAGTCGACCACGTCGACCCGGCCGACCGGCATCGTGAGATCGAGACCACCCTCGGGCCCGACAGCAGCGCACAGAATGCGGTCAAGAGGGGCGAATTCGCCGATCTCGGGGAACGTGACGACCATGATCCGCACCCCGTTCTCGGCCACGATCATCCGGTAGCGGAAGTCGGCGGTGGCGTTCGGGCCCTCCTCGGTCTCGTGGCCGTCGTGGGCGAGGATGCCTGCCGCCAGCAGTCGCGGCGCGGCTGCGCCGGATACCGCCTCCACGTCCGAGCCCCATGCACCCGCGTTCGGTGGCTCATCGGGGTCGTAACCGGGTGAGGTGCGCAGAGCCACGCCAGCCTCGTCGGTGACGATCACCTCGAAGTCGCTGTCGGTGGTGTTGGTCACGCGGAAGACCACGCTCTCGCCGGGCTCCACGCTGAAATCCGCCGGAGCGCAGCCGCCGGCGCCGGCGGTGATCTCCTCCGGGCGCGGCGGCGGCAGTTCCTCGTCGTCGCCGAGGAACAGGACCATCGCCACGGCGATCCAGGCCAAGCCGGCGGCGATGGCCGCCCACAGCACGATGCGCCACAGGCGGGTGCGGTCGGGTTTGCGGCGCCGGCGTCGCCGTTGCGCGCCCGCACTGGGCTGCGCCATGGCGCCACCGGCCGTGGCTCGCGAGCGAGGGGCTCCCGAGCCGCCGACCCGCCGCTTGGGTGGACCCCCGCTCATCCCTGCTGCGGGACGGCCTCGGGATGCTCCGGAGGCACGCCCACCGCCCCTGAGCAGGCCACGCCGGGTTCGGGCGCCGTCGGGCCGTCGAAGAGATACACATCCATGAACTGGTCGAAACGGGGATCGGTGATCGAGTCCAAGTGCAGTTGGCGCCCCCAGGCGCTGAGCACCAACGGCGACGCCTGATCCTCATACGGCGAGGCCAGGATGTGAGACGACTGCGCCGCCAGCACCTCCAGTTCGCCGAGCGTGGCGGCCCCCACATCGGAGCGGTAGGTCACCCACACCGCGCCGTGCTCCAGGGAGTGCACGGCCAACTCGTCCAGCACCGGCACCGTGTAGAAGCCGCAGTTCAGCCAGATACCCAGGTGCGGGCCGCCGGCAGGAGGCGCCGTGGGGTACTCGACGTCGTGACGCACGTGCTCGCTGCTCGTGACCGGCACGACGGCGACACCCTCCACCCCCTCGGGGGCGTCGCCGGCGCCATCGGGCGACTCCGGCGGCGGCAACGGCGCGGACGACTGGGCCATCGTCGACACCGTAGGCAGGACATCGTCCAGGTCACCGCCGACCCGGCCCCCGCCTCCGGAAGGCGGCGGATCGGGGTTTGCAGCAGGCGGCGGAGACGCCTCGGGTACCGGCGGGGGCTGCGTCGTCTCGGTGGGAGCGGACTCGGCCGCGGCGGGCGGGGTGGGCGAGGCATCCTCGGCGGGTCCGGGACCAGTCGCAGGGGGCGGGGCCGGAGAGACCGTGGTGTCGCCGTCGCCCCCGCAGGCGGCAACCAGCAGGACCGCTCCGAGAAGCAGCGATCCTCTCGGTGGAGATCTCCTTCCGAGCATCTTCATCTGCCCTTTTCCTCCGTGCCGCTCGTGGTCATTGCACCCGGCCGCCGTTCCGCTCCAACCAACGTTCCGCGGTGCGGTCCCTGCGGCACGGTGCAACGCCCCACCCGGACACTACGGGGACTTGCCGCCGAATCAGCGGTCAGGTTCCGGAGTCGCCGCGTGGCGGGACGAGTGGCCCCTGCAGCCCCCCAACGTCCCGCCGGCGGTCGCCACCGGATCTAACCTCCGGGGCGTGCCCCGTCACCCTGGAACCTCCCAGGATCCATCGCCGCAAGTTGGGTCCGGCGCGCAGCACGCCCGGCGCTACCCGCCCCGACCGGGTGCCGTGGCCGTGGCGACTGGTGCGGCGAGCGGCATCGGGGCGGCGCTGGCGCGGCGCCTCGCGGCCGACGGCGCAAGGGTGGTGGTCGCCGACATCGACACCGCCGGGGCCGAAGGCGTGGCAACCGAAATCGGGGGCCAAGCCAGATTCCTGGACGTGACCGACGCGGCCGCCACGCGCCGGCTGATCGACGAGGTGGAGCATTCACTCGGCTCCGTGGAGATCTACTGCTCGAACGCCGGTCTGCTGGTGCCCGGCGGCATCGACACGGCGGTCACCGACTGGCAGCGGAGTTGGGACGTGCACGTGATGGCGCACTTCCACGCGGCGCGCGTCCTGCTCCCGCGCTGGACCGAGCGCGGCGGCGGGATCTTCGTGGTGACGGCCTCGGCGGCGGGGCTGCTGACCCAACTCGACTCGGCCTCCTATGCCGTCACGAAGCACGCGGCGGTCGCAGCCGCGGAGTGGCTGGCCGTCACTTACGGCGACCGCGGCGTCCAGGTTGCGGCATTGTGCCCCCAGGCGGTGCGCACGCCCCTGCTGGAGGGATGGGGCGGTGAGACCGCACCGGTGGGATCGACCGGTGCCGGTGCGGCGAACCCGTCAGCCGCCGCCACCGACGGCGTACTGGAACCCGAGGCGGTCGCCGACGCCACGGCCGAAGCACTGCGCCAGGGCCGGTTCCTGGTCCTGCCGCACCCGGAGGTCTCGACGTATGCCAGGCGCCGGGCAGAGGACCCCGATCGCTGGTTGGCCGGCATGCGGCGCCTCGCCCGGCGTATGTCCGGCTAGCGCCGAGGCCACTCAATCCGGTGGGGTCGAGTCCGCCGGCGGGTCCAGGAGTGTCGAGCCCTCCGGCGGGTCCAGGAGTGTTGAGTCCTCCGCCGGGTGTAGCAGCGCCGCAAGTCCTTCCATCACAGCCTCCGCCACGCGCTCGCGATCACGGCGCTCGGCCGGCTCGAGGGGCACGAGCGATTCCACCAGCACCCGCACGGTGGGGCGGGAGCGTCCCAGGCGCAGTCGCGGGAATCGACGACCCAGGGGCCACACCTCGTCGGTGCCGGTGATGGCGCACAGGGCCAGCGGGGCGGCGCTTCGGGCGGCCAGGATTCCGATCCCGGCGCCCAGCGGCCCGACACCCGAGGGGCGCTCCTCGGGCGGAATCACGCGCCCCTCGGGCATGAGAACCACCGATTCGCCGCGCTCGAGTGCTGCGAGACACGCCTTGACTCCGCCGAGGGCGGCCCGGCCGGCCTCCATCGAGATGCATCCCCCGGCTCGCAGCAACCGGCCCATCAGCCAATGGTCGAAGTAGCGCCTCGCAACCACGATGTGCATCGACGACCGGTAGCTCCAGAACAGACGGAACCCCACCACGATGTCGAACATGCTGCGATGGTTCCCGGCGAAGATCGCCGGAGCCGGTACCGGCAGCACCTTCGGGATGTCCCAGCGTGCCATCAGCGCCACGGGCAGCCGGATGACCGTGGCCAGAAGGCCGAATCTGCGATGGTGACTGGTCCGGTGTCCGCTGGAGGGCCGCATCGGCGGCATCGTAGAGGCCCCCTCGCCGAGTCCCGAACCCAATACGCTTGGGACGGACCGACCGGGAGGTGAACCACTGGCACCGACAGCACTCCCCGACGGGCGGGAGCGTCCCGGGCCCCCGGAGAAGCAACGCCGCCTCGACGCAACCGTCGGTGGAATGACGTGCGGGGCCTGTGCGGCCCGCATCGAGAGTGCGCTGCACGCGACCGACGGCGTGTCCGGCGCACAAGTGAACTTCGCCGCCAACCGCGCCAGCATCAGCTACGACCCGGAGTTGCTGAGCGAACGAGACCTGCTGGATCGCATCGCGGGCCTGGGGTACCGGGCCACCCCGGGGCAACTGCATCTTGCGGGAGAGGAGCCCCGCTCGACGACCGGGACGGCGCTCGCGGCGACGGTCGCCTTAGCGGCGGCATCGATGGTGCTCTCCTCGGTCGCCGCGCTGCGCTTCGCCGGCTGGGCGTGGTTGGTACTGGGGATCACGATGCCGGTCGTGCTGATCAGCGGGCTGGTGTTCCACGGACCCGGCTGGCGTGCAGTCCGTCGAGGTCACGCCACCATGGACACCCTTGTGTCGCTCGGATCGCTGGTGGCATGGGGGTGGTCGGCGATCGTGACCATCGGCGGGCTCGACGGGCACGTCTACTTCGACACCGCCGCGGTGATCGTGGCGGTCGTGCTGGTGGGCCGCCGCCTCGAGGCGCGTGCCCGCCGGCGCGCCGGCGACGCCCTCGGCGCGCTCGTGGGGCTCAGTGCCGGCACCGTGCGACTCGCCGACGGCAGCGACGTCCCGCCGTCGCAGCTGGCCGTCGGGATGCGATTCCTGGTCCGGCCCGGCGAGAGGATCGCCGCCGACGGCGTCGTGGTGGACGGTCATTCCGCCGTGGACACCTCGATCGTCACCGGAGAGCCCGTGCCCCTCGAGGTCGGACCCGGCGACGAGGTGACCGGCGGGATGCTCAACACCCACGGATCCCTGGAGGTGGAGGCCCGCCGGGTGGGAGCCGACAGCACCCTGGCCCAGGTCGTCCGACTCGTGAGCGAGGCGCTGTCGCGCAAGGCGCCCATCCAGCGCCTGGCCGACCGGATCTCGGCGGTCTTCGTGCCCGCCGTGGTCGCCGTCGCCGTCGCCACTCTGGTGGCCTGGTTGCTGGTGGACGCCCCCGGAGCGGCCATCAGCCCCGCCGTGGCCGTGCTGATCGTGGCTTGCCCGTGTGCCCTGGGCCTGGCGCTGCCGGCGGCGTTCCTGGCGGGAAGTGGAAGGGGCGCCCGCATGGGCATCATCATCAGGGGCCCCGACGCCCTCGAAGCAGCGCGCCGGATCGACGTGGTGGCGCTGGACAAGACCGGCACCGTGACCGAGGGACACTTGGACGTGGTGGCGGTCGAGACCGCCGACGGGATCGACGCCGCCGAGCTGCTGGCGAGAGCCGCTGCCCTGGAAGCCCGGTCGGAGCACCCCGTCGCAGCCGCGATCGTGCGTGCGGCAAGCGATCCTCCGGCCGGCTGCGACTCAGAGAGCACCGCCCGGTTCCCGCAAGGGGGACCAGCGGTCGTGGGCTTCCGCAACCTCCCCGGATTCGGCGTCGAGGGCCGGCTCGCCGTGGCCGAGCCGGCCGCGGCGACCGGAGCTGGATCCGGCGACGGAGACACAGGCGAAGCCGTCATGACCGTGGGGCGGGCCGAGTTGTTCGACCGCATACCCGATGCACTGCAGCGTGCCGCGTCCGACCACGCCGCCGCGGGCCACACGCTCGTGTTCGCAGGCGGCGGGAAGTCCGCGACGGGGTTCCTGGCGCTGGCCGACGTAGTCAAGCCCTCGAGCGCGGCCGCCGTGGCCACCTGGAGACGCGCCGGTATCGAGGTCGTAATCCTGAGCGGTGACAACAGGGCGGCCGCGGAGCAGGTGGGGCACCAGGTCGGCGCCGACCGGGTCCTCGCCGGGCTGACACCGGAAGGGAAGGTCGCCGAGATCGACCGCCTGCAAGCCGCCGGGCGCCGCGTCGCCATGGTGGGCGACGGCGTGAACGACGCCCCCGCCCTGGCAGCCGCGGACGTGGGAGTGGCGATCGGCACCGGCGCCGACGTCGCGGCCGAGGCCTCGGACCTGACCCTCGTGGGCCCCGATCTGCGCCTCGCGGTGGATGCTCTGAACCTCGCGGGGCGAACCCTGCGAACCATCCGGGGCAACCTGTTCTGGGCTTTCGCCTACAACACCGCCGCCATCCCCCTCGCGGCGGTCGGGCTGCTGAGACCCGAGATAGCCGCCGCAGCCATGGGACTATCCTCGCTGTTCGTGCTGGGGAACTCGCTGCGCCTCAACCGCTTCTCTGGGCTGCGCACGGTCTCGTGAGCCCGGCCGATCGGCTGACCCCGGGCGGGCAAATCCCCCTCGACGGTCCGTACTACGACCTGCTGCGCCCGGGAACGGAGCTTCCCCGCCAGCCCGGCGTCACCCTCGACAGCGGCCTCTGCGCCATCTACCAGGCGCTAGTCGGCGAGAGGCTGCCGCTGGTGCAGAACCGGCGAATCTGCGCGGAAGTGACCGGCTCGGATGCGCCGCTGGTCAGCCCCAGCCTCGTGATGGCGCTGTCGGTGGGCCACACCACAACCGTCAGCCGGCGCGTCATCGCCAACCTCTTCTACCGGGACGTGCGCCTCCCGCACCCGGTCTTCCAGGGCCAGACCCTGGACACCACCGTCCGCGTGCTGGCGATGCGCGACGGGCGACCCCGTCCCGACCGGCGGCCCCGCGGCATGGTGCTCGTGGACTGCGAGAGCACGGCTGACGGCGACGTCGTGGCCACCTACCAGCGCTGTCCCATGCTGCCGACGGTGGGGGCCGACCTACCGGGTTTCTCCGACGAGATCGGCAGCGGCGCCGACACGGCCGACGCGACCGGCGGCATCGAGTTGGAGGCCTGCGCAGAGCTTGTGCCGGATGGCTGGCGGCTGGGACTGCTCGGCCAACCGGACAACTGGGAGGTGGGCTCGACGGTGACCGACCCGTTGCGGGACTACATCGACAACACCCCGGCGCTGCTTCACCTCACCCACAACCTGGCGTTCGTGCACCGGGACGCCGAAGTGTCGCCGTACGGGCGGCGCCTGGTGAACGGCCTGCAGGTGGTGGGCATGGCCCAGGCCTCACTCAGCCGGGTACTGCACGGCATGGCCACCGTGGTTGCCTGGGGCTACTGCAACCACACCGGTCCGGTTTTCGAGGGCGACCTGCTGTCGTTCTCCCACACCCTCCTCGGCGAGATCCCCGCAGGCCAGGGCCGGGTGCGTGCAGTCCGGGCGGAGGCAACCGCGCATCGCGACGACGGCCCCGCCCATGTCCTGGACTGGACCCTCGCCGCCGTCACCCCCTGACATCACGGCCCCTCGCCGGCATGGCCCCAGGCAGCCGGCTGCGTTCAGTTCCGGATCAGCGAGCGGACCAGTTCGGGGGTCGCGGGCAGTTCCGTCACCGCACCCGGACGTCCGATGGCTTCGTCGATGGCCGCGGCGATGGCCGCGCCGGCAGCGGTCGTTCCACCCTCGCCGGCACCCTTGAGCCCGAGAGGATTGAGCGGGCTGGGCGCGTCCTCGCTTAGCAGCACTTCCACGTGCGGTTGCTCGGCGATCGTGGGCATCAGGTAGTCCATGAACGAGGTGGCGAGAGGCTGGCCGTCAGGGTCGTAGCTGAATAGTTCGAGGAGACTCCCGCCGATGCCCTGCGCCACGCCGCCGATGATCTGACCTTCCACAAGCATCGGGTTCACCGCCCGGCCCACGTCATAGGCCACGACGAAGCGCTCCACGGTCACCCCGCCGGTTCCGGCGTCGACCCGCACCACCGCGGCGTGAGCGCCGTAGGGATAGGTCATGTGCTCGGTGTTGAACGTGGCTTCGGCCGGTTCCCCGGTCGCGGCAAGCTCCGTTGCAGCCATGTAGACGGCCACGCCGGTCATGACCGTGACCCGGCTGGCGAACGCGCCCATGCCGCGGCCGATCATGTCGGTCTGGCCGTGGCGAACCGACACGTCGGTGTAGTCCACCCCAAGGACATCGGCACAGATCTGGGCGATGGCGGTCTCCATCCCCTGACCGACCGAGGCGGCGCCGGTCACCACCTCCACGCCGCCGTCATCGAGGCGCCGTACGCGCACGTCGTCGAAGGGACCCAGCCCGGACTTCTCCACGAACATGCCGATACCGAGCCCCACCATCTCGCCCTGCCGGCGGCGCTGGGCCAGCGACTCCCGCAGAGTCTCGTAGCCGATGTGGTCCACCAGCCGCTCCAGCAGCCTGTGGTAGTCGCCGGAGTCGTAGACGAGGGGGGTGCCGAGCGTGCTGACCCCGCGGTCGAACGGCATCGCCTCGGTTGGGATCAGGTTGCGCCGGCGCACCTCGACCGGCTCCAGGTCCAACTCGGTAGCCACGCGATCCAGCAGGCGCTCCCGCGCGAAGGTGCTTTCGAAGCGGCCCGGCGACCGGTAGGTGCCGGCGGGGGTCTTGTTCGTGAGCCGGATGTGCCCCCGAACCCGGTAGGAGGGAATCAGGTAGGGCCCCGGCAGAAGCGCCACCGAGAGGTTCGGCACGGTGGCCCCGTGCGTGCGCACGTACCCGCCCTGGTCGTGGAAGAACTCGGCGTCGAGCGCCTGGACCACCCCGCGCTCATCCACGGCTGCACGCACCCGGTAGGCCTGCTCGCGCGAGTGGTTGGCAGCCACCAGGTGCTCCCGGCGATCCTCCACCCACTTCACCGGGCGCTGTAGGCGCAGCGCCGCGTACGTCACGAGGACGTCTTCGGGGTACAGCTCGCCGCGGATCCCGAAGCCGCCACCCACGTGACCCTCCCGTCCGACGACCTGCCCGGGCTGGAGGTCGAGCATGGCGGCGATGGTGGCGCAGTTGTAATGCGGCACTTTGGCAATGCCGTGGAGTTCCAGCACGCCATCGGAGCGCGGGAAGGCCAGCAGGCCGCGCGTCTCCAGCGGCACCCCGCTGTGGCGACCCACAGCGGCATGCAGTTCCACGACGCGATGCGCCGCCTCGAATGCGGCGTCGGTGTCGCCGTAGCAGGTCTCGAGGGTGAGGGGGGCAACTGATTCCGGAGACGACGCCTCCAGCACCGCGTCCAGGGGCTCGACGTCCACGAAGGCCAACTCGGCGGCATCCTCGGCCAGGTACGGATCCTCGGCGATCACCACGGCAACGGGATCGCCCACGTAACGCACATGCCCGCTGGCGAGGATCCGCTGGCAGTAGGGCCGCAACTCGTCGAATCCGGTCATGCGGAAGTCGATGGCCGGCACGTGTGCCACCTCTTCGGCACTCCAGGCCGCCACAACGCCCTCCGCTCCCAGCACATCGTTCAGGTCCACGCCGTGCAGCACCCCGTGGGCAACGTCGGAGCGCACCACCCGGAGATGCAGCTCGTCCTCGAAGCTGACGTCGGCCAGAAATCGCCCCTCGCCGACCAGCAGCGGCCGGTCCTCGAGGCGCAGGACCGACTCGCCGATCAGCGAGCGGCCCCCCACGCCGTCAGGCTCCCGCAAGGCTCAGGCCCCCGCGGCGTCGCGCACCGACCGCACCGCCTCGACAATGGTCTGGTAGCCGGTGCAGCGGCAGAGGTTCGACGAGAGCGCCTCACGCAGTTCGTCGTCGCCGATGTCGGGCCGGGTCTCCAGCACGCCGGCGCTGAGCATCAGGAATCCCGGCGTGCAGAATCCGCACTGCAGGCCGTGATGGCGCCAGAAGGCCTCCTGCAGGGGGTGCAGGGTGCCGTCGTCGCCGGCAAGACCTTCCACGGTGCGGATCTCTGCTCCCTGCGCCTGCACGGCGAAGAGCAGGCACGACCGCACCGGCTCGCCGTCGAGGAGCACGGTGCACGCCCCGCAGACGCCGTGCTCGCACCCCAGGTGGGTGCCGGTCAGCCCGCAATCCTCACGCAGAGTGTCCGCAAGGGTCCGGCGCGGCTCAGCGGAGACGCGGTGGTCAGTGCCGTTGACCCGCAGCACCACGGGTACCGCCACGTCTGCGGGCGAGATCTCGGTCATGGGAAGGTGGCCTCCTGCGTCGCTCGGTTCGTTCAGCCCGCCGGAGTGCCGGTGGCGGTCCGAACCGCCTCCCGGACCCTCTCCGGCGTGGCCGGCATCTCGTTCAACTCCACCCCCAGATGGGCGAGGGCATCGTTAACGGCGTTCAACACGGCCGCCGGGGCGCCGATGGTGCCGCCCTCGCCGACCCCTTTTGCACCGGTGACCGTCGCGTCGCTGAGGGTTTCCAGGTGCAGGATCTCGATGTCGGGTATCTCGGCGACGGTGGGCGGCAGGTAGTCCATGAGCGAGGTCGTGAGGATATTGCCGTCCTCGTCGTAGACGATCTCCTCCAGAAGCGCATTGGCGATCCCCTGCACCACACCACCTCGGATCTGCCCATCCACGATCATCGGATTTATCAGCCGCCCGGCGTCCTCCACCACAACGAAACGCCGCACCGACACGCCGCCGGTGTCGGGGTCCACATCCACCTCCGCCACGTGGCAGGCGTTGGAGAAGGTGCCCGCCGGGTCGTAGCCCGCCTGCACCGCCAAGCCGGGCATCGCACCGGCCGGCAGCCGCTGCGTGTGGTGATGGGCGATCCGCGCCAGATCGGCTATGTCCACACCCACTGAGGTGCCCGCCACAGTGGCACGCCCGTCGGCCAGGACGATGTCGTCGGCCGCCGCCTCGAGCACCTCCGCGGCGACCGAGCCGAGTTGGGTGGCCAACTGCTGCGCCGCCAGGTACGTCGCCCCACCTGCCAGCACCATGGCGCGGCTGGCGAACGACCCCCACCCGTAGGGGGTGCGGTCGGTGTCGCTGGCCACGACCCGCACGCGACCCGGGTCGGTGCCCACTTCGTCGGCAACAATCTGCGACAGCGCCGTCTCAAGGCCCTGACCGTGCGGTGAGGCACCGATGCGCGCGGTCACATAGCCCGACGGATCCATGGACAGTTCCACATTCTCATAGCCCGGCGTCACCCCCATTGCCCGGGCCGCAAAGGCCGGGGTGCCGTAACCGGTGCGCTCGCTGAAGGTGCAGATCCCGATCCCGGGCTGAGGTCCCCCGGCGGATCGGGCGGCGTGCTGGCGGCTGCGGAAGGCCCCGAGGTCCACGTGGCGCACCGCCAATTCCATTGCCTCGCGATAGGTGCCCTCGTCGTGACGCAGGCCGGTCGGCGAGGTGTGCGGGAAGTCGCTCTGCAGGTTCCGCCGGCGGATCTCCACCGGATCGAGGCCGAGGCGGGGCGCCGCGACGTCCATGAGTCGCTCCAGCGCCAGCGTGATGGCGGGCCGCGACACGCCCCGGTACGGAGACATGGGGCAGGTGTGGGTGGCGACCCCCCGCGAGCGCACGCCGTAGTGCTCCAGCGTGTAGGGGCCGGGCAGCTCGGCCAGCGCCATGAGCGGTTCAACACCCCAGGTGATCGGGTAGCACGGCCACGCCCCCACGTTGGCCACAACGTCGGCCTGCAACGACTCGAGGTGCGCCTCGGCGTCAAATCCTGCCCGCAGCCGGTAGCGCTGCTCGCGGCTGTGCCAGGAGGCCATGAGGTTCTCGTTGCGGTCCTCGATCCAGGCCACCGGACGTCCCAGGCGCCGTGACAGCCAGACCACGATGGCGTCCTCCCGGGCGAGGGGCAGCTTCTGACCGAAGGCTCCTCCCACGTCGGGCGCCACGACCCGAAGGTCCGCCTCGGGCATTCCCAGCAGGTCGCAGATGACAGTGCGCACCATGTGCGGCGCCTGTATCGAGGCATGCAGCGTCGTGCGGCCACCGAACCGTTCCGTGACGGCGTGCGAGCCGCGTGCCTCGAGGGGCAGCGCCGCTTGGCGCCCCGAGACGATTTCCAGATCGACGACCGCGTGCGCACGATCGAGGGCCTCGGCCAGCCCCGGCGTGGCCATCTCGCCGGCCACCATGACGTTGGAGTCCGACTCGTCGGGATGCACCAGCGGGGCGCCGGTCGCCAGAGCCCCGTCGATCCCCACCGCCGCCGGCAGTGGTTCGATGTCCAACTCCACCTGCTCGGCCAGATCCTCGGCCTCAGCAGCAGTGTCGCCGACGACCACCGCCACCGGCTCGCCCACGTAGCGCACCCGCTCCCGCGCCAGCAGTGGCTGGGCGAGCCGCACGTAGTCGGGACGGTGCAACACGGCCTCGATGGTGCCGACACCGTCGGCGTCGAGGTCCTCGATCGTGTACGCCGGGCCACGCACGGCACCTATGAGACCACTCGCCACCGGGCTGCGCACGAACCGCACCGCGGCCGCGCCACCGATGTCGCCCACGAACATGCCCGCACCGCGCAGCAGTGTGGGGTCCTCGACGCGGCGGATGGAGCGGCCGACCCAGCTCATGGCACGGGCCTCTGCGGTGACTAGCCGGGCGCGCCGGCGCCCTGCGCCAGCGCCCGCGCCACCATGGCCCGCACGAGGTCCCGCCGGTAGGCGGCCGAGCCGTGCAGGTCCCCCGACGGGTCCACCTCGCCTGCAGCGACCTCTGCGGCGGCGGCATGCAACCCGGCGCCCGGCACCTCACCCACCAGCGTCGCTTCGGCGGCGGGCAGGCGCACCGGAACTCCCGCTACTCCGCCGACCCCGATACGGGCCTCGGAAATGGCGCCTGTCGCCCGATCCAGGCGCACCGCGGTCATGGCCGCCACGACGGCGAAGTCACCGGCCCGCCGGCTGAACTCGCAGAACCCCGCCCGCCAGTCGTCGCCGAGGATCGGAAGGCGCACCGCCGCGAGCAGTTCCTCCGGCTCCAGCGCGGTGGTGAACACGGTCTCGAAGAAGTCCGCCGCCGCGATCACACGCTCGCCGCCCCGGCGCAGCGCCACCATCTCGGCATCGAGGGTGCGGGCCAGAATGCACCATTCGGCCGCGGGATCCGCGTGCGCGATCGAACCCCCGAATGTTCCCCGCGCCCTGATCGGCAAGTGGCCGACGAAACGGGCCACCTCCGGCAGCAACGAGCCGAGGACACCGCCGAGTGGCTCGGTGCGGCCGTCAGCCATGGCGGCAACAGGCGCCTCCAGCCGCGCGTGGATGACCCGCGCCCCCACCGTCAGCGACCCGTTCACGACCGACATGCCGTCCAGGCCGCCGACCCGCCCGATGTCCACGATCACCTCGGGGCGGGCGAGGCGGAAGTTCATCATCGGCACGAGACTCTGGCCGCCGGAGAGCACCTTGGCCTCGTCGCCGAAGCGGTCCAGGACGTCCAGCACACCCTCGAGGCTGTCCGGAGCCGCGTAGGCGAACCTCGCCGGCTTCATCGCAACCGCCGCAGGGCGGATCCTCCGCCCCGCCGAATCGTCGAGCGCATCATCATCGGCACATCTCCCTCGGACATCTAAAGGTGCTGCGGGCCGAGAGTCACACCGTAGACGTCGGTCCGCCGGTCGTCGCGCGGCCGGATCAACTCGCTGCGAACCTGTGCCCGAGCCGCATCGGCCAGGTCCACCGGCGCCACCTCCAACTCGTCCCCGTCTCCGGAGAGGGGGCCGGCGACCACCTGCCCATACGGGCCCGCCAGGATCGACGACCCCAGGAAGTGCAGGTCGCCGAAGCCGCCGACCTGCGAGGCGCAGGCGATGAACACCTGCGACAGGTTCGCCTGCGCCAGGGCGCCCTGGGCGTGGGGGATGAGCCCACCGTCATCGCCGCCACGGCGGTCGAACCCGCCGATCCAGGCCGTCGGAACGCAGATGAGATCGGCGCCGGAGAGCGCCAGAACCCGGACGACCTCCACGAACCGCAGGTCGTAACAGACACAGATCCCCAGGCGCCCGAAGGGGGACTCGAAGGTCGGGAGGCCGAGGTCTCCGGGCACGAAGCAGAGCTTCTCGCTGTCGAACAGGTGCAGTTTGCGGTAGTGGCCGATGACGCCGTCCCCGCTCACGGCCACTGCGCTGTTGTAAATCGCCACGTCACTCCCGGCGCCGTCACGCTCGCAGAAACCCCCGACCACCACGCCGTCGTACGCCGCGGCGACGGCACGCCACGCCTCGACGGTCGGCCCGTCGAGCGCTTCCGCCTCGGCCTCCAGCAGGGCCCGGTCCGCCGTGTACCACGGCACGCACAACTCCGGCAGCACCACGATGCCGGCGCCCTCTTCGAAGAGCGCCGCAGCCACCTCCACGCTGCGCCGGCGGTTGGCTGAGGAGTCTCCCGGCGGAGCGCCGATCTGCGCCAGACCCACCCCGACGGGATTCACCGGTCCGGTCTGCGACGGTGCCGGCTCACTCCACGCCGAGCAGCCGCAGCAGGTGACGGTCCGGCGGGCACGGCCCGCCCACGCTGACGATGCGGCTGTCACGGTCGGCGCACACCGCGTGCTCCACGCCCGCCGGTACATGCACGGCATCCCCGGCCTCGAACTCCAGGCGCGTGCCATTGGTGAGGTCCTGCACCGACCCCTTCCCCTCGATGATGAAGATCGTGTCCTCGGACTCCGAGTGGATGTGCGGGACGTTCTGCTCGCCGGGCTCGAGCACGACGTAGTTCATGTTCGCCACCTCGGCACCGACGCCGGGCCACACGATCAACCTGGCATCGGAGGAAATGATCGGCATCATCAGGTCGGGCTCATCGCGGTGAAACACACGCACTGCCATGGTCAATCCTCCCGGGACTCGTAGATCGACGGATCCGGCGGGCACGGGCCGCCGACGATTTCGGCCCCGTCGGCACCTGCCTCGAAACGGTGCGCCGTCGACGGATCGACGTGCACCATCGATCCCTCGACGAGTGACTGCTGCCCGCCGCTGTCGGCGTCGACGACCGTCGCGCTACCCGATCGCACGTAGTAGACGGACTCCGAGGGGTGCCGCAGGTCGACGGTGCAGCCACCTGACTGCAGGAGGAGTCGGTGCATCGAGCGGTGCTTCGAGCCCACGCCGGGCCAGACCACGGCAACGGCCTCGCCGCCGGAGGCAACCAGCGGAAGGGGAACGGCCGCCCCGCTACCCCGCACGACCTGCACCCGGTCCTCGTTCATCTGGCGCTCTCCGATCCTGACAACTTCAAGAGCCGTGTAACCACTTGAACCGTACTGTAACGAACGGGTCGCCGCGGGCGAAGTCCTCCAGTCACCGCAGGCCGAGCCCCCCACCGAGCCCCAAGGCGCAACCCATCAACCGTCATTCCAGCAAGGGCCGAAATCCAGCCTTCAGCGGTTCCAGCCCGACGAGGCCTCAGGGCTTGATCACACCGCCGTCGATGCTGATGACCGAGCCTGTCATGAAGTCCGACCCCGGACCGGCCAGCATCACGGCCAGCGGCCCGAGTTCGCCCGGGTCGCCGACCCGGCCCAGCGGCGTGTTCCCCTCGACGGCGGCCATGATCTCCGGGATGTCGAGTAGGTGGCTGTTCATGTCGGTATAGAAGGCCCCCGGGGAGATCACGTTGACCGTCACAGCCGGCGCCCACTCCCAGGCGAGGCTCTTGGAGAGTCCGATGACGCCCGCCTTGCTGGCCGAATAGGCCGACCAGTTGGCGCCACCGTGCAGGCCGAAGTTCGAGGCGACGTTGACGATCTTGCCGTGGCCCTGGTCCACCATGCGCTCCCCGAAGGCGCGACAGCAGTTGAAGACACCCGTGAGGTTGGCGCCGATCACCGCATCCCAATCCGCATCGGTGGTGTCGCTCGCCGCCTGGAGGAGCAGGACGCCGGCGGAATTGAACGCCGCATCCACACCGCCCGCCTGCACCCAGGCCTCCGCGGTGGCCGCGTTCACCTGCGCCGAGTCAGTCACATCCACCGCCTGGGCAAGGCAGGCGCGCCCGGCGGCCCGCACCTCGGCAGAGGTGTGCTCCAGAGCGTCGCTGTCACGACCCCAGATGACGATGTCGGCCCCCGCCTCCGCCAGGGCCAGGGCCATGGCCCGGCCGAGACCGCGGTTGCCTCCCGTCACCAATGCCGTCCTGCCAACAAGTATCCCGCTCATGGCATCCTCCCGATCAGCTGGGTTGTCTTCGCTGCCGTCTCGGCTGCGGCGGCGTGACACGGTCGCCCGAACCCGCCCCCTGCGCGATTCAGTCGCCCCGGTTGCCGTCCCCGGGTGCGTCGACCTGCTGGAACCGCGGCGTCAGGTTGACCCACACCGCGCGCGCACGTCTGCGACCCTGATTCACGATCCGGTGCGGGCGGGTCGACTCGAAGGCGATGGAGTCACCCGGCTCGAGGTGGTGCGCTGAGCTCTGCAACTCCACGGTCAGCGTGCCCTCGAGCACGAATCCGTACTCGTAACCGCCGTGGTGGGTGACTTGCACGGCGCTTGCGGTGCCCGGCTCGTACTCGTTCACGACTAACTCGATGCCTCGTCGCGGGTCGACCTGCACGAGACGTCGCAGCACACCGTTCGCCGTCTCCACGACCTGATGATCAGCAGCACGCTGCACCACGTCGCGCGGCCCGTCCACGTCCAATTCGAAGAGATCGGCCATGTGCACGCCCAGAGCCGAGGAGATGGCTATCAGCGTGCCGATCGACGGCGATGTCCGCCCCCGCTCGACCATCGAGACCATCGACGAGCTGAGCCCGGTGCGCTCGGCGATCATCTGCAGGGTCAACCCCTGCTCCGCCCGCAGGGCCCGGATCCGACCTCCCAACTCGGCGAGGTGCTCCTCAGTGGTCAGCACCGTCCCCCGAGGCGAAGGTACCGGCTCCGCACGGTCGGCCACTTCGGCAATCGATCCGTCGACCGGCTCAATCGTCACGGGTCCGATGGTACCGCGCCGCGGCAGAGGCGCCCGCCGGAACTCCCCCACCGCGACGGCACGCGCTCGCCTGCCCCGGTTGCGCGCGGTTTCGATATTGCTGAAACAGCAACGCACGCGATTGAAAAACCGCATCGCGAAAAACGACTATCGTCACACCGTTGGCAACGGCTTGGCGCCGATGCCGGGGAGACTGGGTGAGCGAGGGGAACGGCGGCGGCAGCGCGGCCGGTACGAATGTGAGCAGCGACACCGCCGGGAACAGGGCGGAGGCTCGGGGTCTGGCGCGCCTGAACCTGGTTGGGGCCATTCGCCACGGCGACATCGTCGGCTCGATCCTGCTCACCATCGCCGTCATGGCGGTCATCGTCGTCGCCTTCGGCGGCAACCCCTGGATCGTCGCCA
The DNA here is from genome assembly GCA_963664235.1 of Acidimicrobiales bacterium. Taxonomy (GTDB): domain Bacteria; phylum Actinomycetota; class Acidimicrobiia; order Acidimicrobiales; family CATQHL01; genus VXNF01. The sequence continues at coordinate 381,223 of OY760933.1, forward strand.
AGACCATCATCAGCAACTCGCTCGGCCAAGAGATCTTCCTGGGCCAGACGATCATGACCGCAGCCATCCTGACGCTGACCGGGCTGGCCGCGGCCATCCCATTCACGGCACGTCTGTGGAACATCGGCGGCGAGGGCCAGATGTTCGCCGGCGCGGTTGTGGCGGTGACTCTCGGGATCATGCTCCCCGAGGGCACCCCGCACGGACTCTTCGTGCTCATCCTCATCGCCGGCGCAGCGTCCGGAGGCGCTGTCTGGGGCTCGGTACCGGGCCTGCTGAAGGCCTACTTCGGCATCAACGAGATCGTCATCTCGCTGATGTTGAACTTCCTGGCGTTATTCGCAGCTAACTACGTCGTAACCGTGGCGTGGCCGGAGATCTACGCGCAACTGCAAAGCCAGGAGATCCACGACAACGCCCGGTTCCCCGACTTCTGGGCCTCGGCCAAGGTCGACATCAGCGTCTTCATCGCCCTCGCCACGGCGGTGGCCGCGTGGCTCCTGATCACCCGCACCTCCCTCGGTTTCTCCATCCGCTCCATCGGCGCCAACCCGCGGGCCGCCCGTCTGGCCGGCGTGCGCACCCGCCTGGTCACCGTGTCGTCATTCGCCACCGCCGGCGCGGCGGGCGGTCTGGCCGGCGCCGTCACGGTGGGAGGCGTCCACCACGACCTGGCCCTGGATCTGTGGATCTCCAACTACGGCTACGTCGGCATCGCCGTGGCGCTGCTTGCCCGGCTGAATCCGATGGCCGTGCTGCCGGCGGCGTTCATCTTCTCGACGCTTCGCGTGGGGAGCAACAGCCTTCAGGCCGCCGCGGGCATCTCCTCCTCCTTCGGCGAGGTGCTCATCGCCACGTTCGTCATCATGTTGATGGTCACCGGGGCCATCAAGTTCCGCTACGCGCAGCACTAGGGGCACCATGACAGAAGTAGTCCTCATCACGCTGTTCGGCTCGGGACTGGCCCTCATGGTGCCGGTCCTGCTGGCGGCGCTGGGCGAGGCCATCAGCGAGCAAGCGGGTGTTCTGAACGTGGGCATCGAGGGCACCATGCTGTTCGGCGCGGCCATCTGCGCGCTCGTGGGAGTCAACACCGGCAACGTCGCGCTGGGGCTGCTGGCGGGCACGGCGACGGGCGCCGCGTCCGGAGTCGTGCTGTCGGCTCTCTATGTGCGGCGCGGCACCGACCAGATCGTGACCGGACTGCTCTTCAACATCTTCGCCCTGGGCGTGACGGGCATCCTGACCGCGCAGGTCATCATCGGGAACACCTCACCCACCCTGTCGCCCTGGACGGTCCCGCTGCTGGGGCGGATTCCCAAGCTGCGCGACGTCCTCAACGAGCAGAACTTCCTGTTCTGGGTCTCGCTCATCCTGGCCATCGTGATCTTCTACGTCCTGCGACGGACGTGGTGGGGGCTGTACGCGCGTGCCGCCGGTGAGCGCCCGCACGCATCCTCCTCGGCGGGCCTGGACGTGTGGCGGCTGCGGTACACGGCGGTGATCGCCGGCAACGCCCTGGCCGGTCTCGGCGGCGCGGCTCTGGTGATGTCCACATCCGGTCGGTTCATTCCCGGGTTCACCTCGGGACGGGGCTTCATCGCCCTCGGCGTTGTCGTCGTGGCACGCTGGAACCCCCTGTGGGTGGTGGGCATAGCCGCTCTCTTCGGCCTCAGCCAGGCGCTGCAGTTCGTCGCCGGCCTCATCGACTTCTTCGATCCCGTGCCCGACCAGTTCTGGCTGGCCCTCCCCTACCTCGTCACTGTGGCAGCCGTCGCAGTGTCCCGCGGCTCGCGCTACCCGGCCGCGGTGGGAATCCCCTGGCGAGAGCCCGCTGCGGAGGCACGGGGATGACCACCGGCGACTTGGGGCGGCGCCGGGAGAGCGAATTACGATGCGCGGACCCGTGCATCGCCGCACAGGTCCGCCAACGACCCGGCCCGAGCGCGCGGCTCGCGGCCTTAACCAAGAACCACACCCAACCAAGGAGAGACAGATGAACCGTCGCACCATGACCAAGCTGTTCGGCTTGTTCTTGAGTGTCGCGTTGATCGCCGCTGCGTGCGGCGGGGACGACGACGACACCTCGGCCCCCGAGCCACCACCACCCGCCGCCGAGCCCGAGCCGCCACCACCGCCTCCCGAGCCAGCGCCCGCGGCGGCCGACGATCCCGCTCCGCCGCCTGCCGCCGAGCCGGAGCCGCCCCCACCGCCACCCGAGCCAGCACCCGCGGCGGCCGACGACGCCGAGCCCTACCGGGCCGTGATCCTGTTCCCCGGCTTCTCCAACGACGAGAGTTGGGCGAACGCCTGGTGGGACGGCGCGTTGGCGGCGCAGGCCGACTTGGGGAACGTGCACGTGGAGCCGACCGAGTACGCCTACGAGGTGGACGACTACCTGCAACAGGGTCTGGCGTACGCCAGCGAGGGCTTCGACTTGGTGATCATGGCCCACGGCGCCATGGCCGACCCGGCGGCGCAGGTGGCGGAGGCCTACCCGGACGTCCAGGTGTGCGTGGCGCCGGTGGATCCCCCACCGGACCTGCTGGAGGGCAGCCCAGACAACCTCTGCTTCATCGACATGGCCCAGCACCACGCCAACTTCTTCTCGGGCGTGCTGGCAGCGCTCATCACCGAGACGGGCCACGTGGGCGCGCTGGGCGGCTTCGCGTTCCCGGCGCTGACCCGCCAGCCCGAGACGTTCCACCTGGGCGCCCGCTGCGTGAATCCGGACATCGAGTTCACCCAGGAGTACATCCAGACCTGGGACGACACCGGCATCGCAAAGACGGCCGCGCAGGCGCTCATCGCCGGTGGCGTGGACGTCATTCAGTCCGCCACCGACCAGGCGGTGCTCGGCATCATCGACGCGGCGCAGGAGGCCGATAGTCAGGTCTGGGTCATTCCGGCCTACTACGACAGCCATCACCTCGCCCCCGAGGTGATTCTCACGTCCTCGGTCCACGGCCTCGCCGATGTGGCCTACGCGATGATCACGCGAGGCGTCAACGGCGAGGTGGAGAAGTTCAACGACTTCACCGCCTACAACACGCCTGGCATCGCCGCGGCACCGGTGCGGGATCCCGCACTGTCGGCTCTCAGCGCTGACGAGTTGGCCATCTACGAGGACTTCGAGGCGAGGGTCCGCAGCGGCGAGATCCAGATCCCCGATGAGACCAAGGGTGACAACCCCGTCGGCCTCGAAATCGGCATCGGCGGCACGATCAACCTCGCCGACATCGGCTGCTGAGGCCCCGCAACTGAATCAGCACCCCATCGCCGGGGAGCACCGGGACGAACCTCCCGGTGCTCCCCGGCGATAACGGGGCCGATCGCTTCCCGCGACCCGACTCCAGCGACCACCCACCCACTCACGAACCGACCGACCACAAGGAGGAACAATGGAAACCGAGATGTATTGCTACCTGGAGAACAAGGAACGGCGCGTGCTCCCTTCGGGCACCAGCAACTCTGCCGACGTGTTCGAGAAGTGGCTGGATCCCGACAAGACGGCAGTGGCCTGCATCGACATGCACCGCGGTCACGTGGGACCTGAGGCCGAGCTGACGTGCCCCGCGCCACGCGCACGCTGGCGTATCCCGGCGCACAACATGTTCCACGCCGCCTGCCGCGCCATCGGCATCCCCATCATCCACGTCCAGCACTGGCAGCGCTACGGCGGGATCGACGACCTGCACTCGCGCCATCACAACCGCATGGCCAACTGGCGGGCGATGTACGAGCTGTACCTGCCACCCAACTCCCTCATGGACCAGCACTCCTGGGAGGGCACCGAATGGCTCGACATCCTGGTCGAGGAGGAAGAGGGCGACCTGTACGTGCGCACCAAGAAGCGCCTGTCCGCGTTCTACCCCACCGACCTGGAGTTCCTGCTTCACCAGCTCAACGTGCCGAACCTCGTTCTGACCGGCACCTACACCGACGCCTGCGTGCTCTCGTCGGCCTTCGATGCCGCCAACCGGGACTTCCGCGTGATCGTGCCCCGCGACATCGTGGCGGGCTACAGCCAGGAGGTCGAGGACTCGGCGCTGACGATCATCTCGCTGCACCTCGGGCTCGTCACCGACGGACCCGCCCTGGTACGCGAGTGGTACGCCCGCAAGGGCATGGCGGTGCCTGATGGCTTCGAGGGGATCACCGAGATCACCGAGAGCTGCGGCCTGCTCACAGATCGGGACGCGGAGAGCCAGGAAGCAGCCTGAGGCACGACCCGACCGGACCACGAACAACCGAGGGAGGGGACGCCGGGGGGCGATTCGCGACGCCTCCGAAGTCGAAGGAGCGAACGACCACCGGCGACCCCGACCGGACCAGCAACCACGGAGGAAACAATGTCCAGCGATATCCAGCACATCTGGGGCGGCGAGCCCGCGCCTCTCATGCCCTATACCCCTGCCGTCAAGGCCGGGGACTGGGTGTTCTTCTCGGGCCAGCTCGCCACCGACTTCGAGACCGGCATCACCGCCGAGGGTGGCGGCGACGGGCGCAACCCCTACCTGGACAACCACCTCGAGCTGCAATCCAAGGTCATCCTGGACAACCTCACGACGACTCTGGCGGCCGCGGGTTGCGACATCTCCACCGACGTGGTGCGGATCTACCAGTGGTTCACCTCTGAGTACCCCACGATGGAGGAGTTCGCCGAGGGGAACACCTGGCCGCGCATCACCATCACGCCGTACCTGCGCACACGCGACCTGTACATCAAGCCGCCGCGCCCCGCGTCCACCGGCATGGGCATCAAGGAGTTGCTGGTCGCCGACTCGCTGATCGAGGTTGACCTGCTGGCGATCCCGGGCGGCCCGAGCGTGGGCTACGAGACCCCCGAGGGCGTGCCGTCACCTCTCGCCGGATACTCGCCGGCCATCCGGCGCGGTGACTGGATCTTCCTGGCCGGGGAGATCCCCGTGGATTGGATGGGCGACTGGATGTCCGAGCGCCACATGGGTGAGCACAGTGGCCTGGCACCCGAGGCGCGGGTTAACCCGTACCTCTGGTACGACTCGCCGATCGAGCGCCAGACCGACTACACGCTTCAGAAGCTCGAGAAGATCGCGGCGGCGGCCGGCGCCTCCTCGCTGAACAACTGCGTCAAGGCCACGGTGTACCTGTCCAGCCCCAACGACTTCGCCGGCATGGACAGGGTGTGGCGCCAATGGTTCCCCGAGAACCCGCCGGCCCGCGTGGTGGTGCCCTACATGGGCCTCGGCGGCATGGGGTCGCGCATCGAGATCGCCATGAAACTGCTGGCCGATGACGCCTCCATCTCCAAGGAGACCATCGAGACATCCGACGCGGTCGAGCCTCCGTGGCACGAGCCGCAGGCCGTCAAGGCAGGCGACTACGTGTTCTTCAGCACCATGATCCCCACCGACGAGCGCGGCAGCCTGCCCGCCGAGGTGCAGCGCAACCCGGGCTTCCCGCACTACGGCCTGCCGGCACAGATGGAAATGGAGTACCTGCTGGGCAACATCTCAGCCATCTGCGAAGCGGCCGGAACGTCGCTGGAGAACATCGCCAAGCGGCAGTGCTACCACGCCGACTTCGCGGACTTCCAGATCTCCATCAACGAGTGGGCACGTCACTTCCCCGGCGGGAAGCCGGCCTCCACAACCATGCGGATCGGTGGACCACTGCAGGTGCCCGGCGCGCACGTGATCCTCGACCTGATCGGCTACGCCCCGTCGGCCTGACGGCGGCGTTCGGCAGCGGCGACAGGAGCAGCAGATGACGGTGACGGCAGGTTCGATCCTGGGCCACAGCGTGTTGCGTCGCGAGGACGCGGCGCTGCTGGTCGGCGGGCGACCCTACGTGGACGACCTGGACATTCCGGCGCGCAGCGTTGTCTTCGTGCGCTCAGACGTGCCGCATGGCCGGATCGTCAGCATCTCCGGAGGCGAGGGTGTCTACACCGCGGAGGACCTGAACATCCCCGACATGCTGGCCGGCCCACCTGCACCGGCGCACTTCGGCCGTCCGGCCCTGGCGCGCGGCACGGTGGGCTACGTGGGCGACCCGATCGCCGCGGTCGTGGCCGACACGCACGCCGAGGCCCGTGACCGTGCCGAGGATGTGGTCGTCGAGATCGAGGAGCTACCCGCCGTCTCCGATCCGATGGCGGCCACCGAAGTCGTCTTCGAGGTGGACCCGATCGAGGATCCGGGGGCCCTCGACGGCGCGGATGTGGTGGTGTCGTTCAGGTACGTGAACCAGAAGATCGCTCCGGCGCCCATGGAGACCAACGGGATCCTGGCCATCCCGAACGTCGACGGCACCGGGCGCCTACGGCTCTGGGTCCCCACCCAGTGTCCCTTCTCGGTCCAGCGGACCATCGCCACCTGCCTGGAACTCGACATCGAGCAGGTTCACGTCGTGGTGCCCGCCACGGGCGGCGGCTTCGGAGCCAAAGGCCACGCGTACGTGGAGCAGGTGGTGACCGCTTCCCTGGCAATGCGGCTCGGCGAGCCGCTTCTTTGGATCGAGTCCCGCACCGAGAACATGCTCCACATGGGCCACGCCCGGGGCCAGGTCCAGGACGTGCAGATCGGAGGGCGCACCGACGGCACGGTCGTGGGAATGAAGTGGAACGTCACCCAGGACGCCGGGGCTTACCCCGACATCGGCGCCTGGTTGACCTTCTACACCAAGATGATGGCCTCGGGCACCTACCGGATCCCACGGATGGACTTCCAGGCGCGCAGCGTGGTGACCAACAGCGCACCCACCGGAGCGCTGCGGGGGGCGGGACGGCCCGAGGCAGCAGCGCTCGTGGAGCGGGCCATGGACATGTTGGCTGCCGAGACAGGGCTCGACCCTGTGGAAGTGCGGCGCCGCAACCTGATCGAAACCCACAGCGAGCCGTTCGAGACCCTCACGGGGGCCGTCTACGACGCCGGCGACTACCTGGGGGCCATGGAACGCGCCGTCGAGCTTGCCGGCTACGACGACTTGCGTCGCGAGCAGGCCGAGCGGCGCGCCCGCGGCGACCGCTACCAACTCGGCATCGGCGTGGCCAACTACATCGAGGTCACCGGCAACGGGCCCAGCAACGACTACGGCTCGGTAGAGATCCACGACGACGGCACCGCCACGGTGCTGTCGGGCGTCTCATCCCACGGCCAGGGCCACCAGACCACCTACGCCCAGATCGCCTCGGAGCAACTGGGCATCGGTTGGCAGCAGATCAGCGTCGTCCAGTCCGACACCGACCTGGTCCCCCGCGGCAACGGCACCTACGGCTCCCGCTCGCTGCAACTGGGCGGCTCCGCGATCGACCGGGCCGCGGCCGCCGTGGCAGACCAGGCTCGCCAGGTGGCGGCGGACTATCTCGAGGCCAACGTGGACGACATCTCCGTGTACCACGGCGAGGGCCTCGGCGTGGCGGGGTCGCCCGACACTGTGCTCTCGTGGGCCAGGCTCGCCGAACTGTCCCCCGATCCGCTGGCCGCCGAAGTCGACTTCGACCAGGGCGCAAGGACCTTCCCGTTCGGAACCCACGTGGCGGTCGTCGAAGTGGATACCGAGACCGGGGGCGTCCAGCAGTTGCGGCACCTCTGCGTGGACGACTGCGGCAACGTCATCAACCCGCTACTGGCGGAGGGCCAGCAGCACGGTGGAATCGCCCAGGGCATCGCCCAGGCGCTGTGGGAGGAGATGGTCTACGACGCTGCTGCAGGTCCCCGCACCACCAACTTCGGGGACTACCTCATCCCTTCGGCAGCGGAGTTCTGCGACTTCGAGACCCACCGGAACAACACGCCCACGCCGCTCAACCCGCTGGGTGCAAAGGGCATCGGCGAGGCCGGCACCGTCGGCGCCACGCCGGCGGTGCAGAGCGCAGTGATCGACGCTCTGGCGCCGTACGGGGTTCGCCACCTGGACATGCCGCTCACGCCCGAGAGGGTCTGGCGGGCGATGACCACCGGCGGCAACGGCCGCTGAGGCGCCGGAGAACCGACAGAGGAGCTGCCCGACGTGACCGCATCAACCAACGGCACCGTCGTGGAACTCCGCGGCATCTCCAAGAGTTACGGCGAGACGCGGGCGAACGTGGACATCGACTTCGATCTGCGCGCCGGGGAGATCCACGTCCTGCTGGGCGAGAACGGCGCCGGCAAGACGACCTTGATGAACGTCATGTTCGGCCACGTCCTGCCCGACACCGGCACGATCCACGTGCGCGGCGAGCCGGCCGACATCCACTCACCCCATGACGCCTTGGAGCTGGGCATCGGGATGGTGCACCAGCACTTCTCTTTGGTTCCCACCTTCAGCGTCGCGGAGAACATCGTCCTGGGGTCGCGCCCCGCAACCGATTTCCGGTTCAAGCGCGGCGCTGTCGGGGCCGAGACGAACGAGTTGGCCGAACGGCACGGCATGCCGCTCGATCCCCACGTGCAGGTGCAGGACCTTCCCGTCGACCTGCAGCAGCGCGTGGAGATCCTGAAGGTGCTCTACCGGGGCGCCACCATCCTGATCCTCGACGAACCCACCTCCCTCCTGGGTCCGCGACAGATCGAGAACCTGCTGGACATCCTGCGCGACCTCCGCGAGCGCGGCTGCTCGATCGTGCTGGTCACCCACAAGCTTGGCGAGGTGATGGACGTGGCCGACCGGGTCACGGTGCTCCGAGCAGGTGAGTGGGTCACGACCACCGAGCGCGGTGACTTCGACGAGCGCAGTCTCACCCGAGCCATGACCGGCCACGAGATCACCGCCGTCGAGAGCGACCACGCCCCCTGGACCGACGATGTCCCGATCCTGGAAGTCCGTGAGTTGAATGAACCCGGCGAGGGCGCCGACCACCTCGACGACATCTCCTTCATGGTCCGACCCGGGGAGATTCTCGGCGTGGCCGGCGTGGAGGGCAACGGACAGCGCACCCTCGTGAACTGCATCTGCGGACTCGAGGAGGCGGCGTCCGGGACCGTCCACATCGCCGGGGAGGACCTCACCGGCGCCGGTACGAACGCCCTCCGCAGCGCCGGCCTGGCCGTGATCCCCGAAGATCGCCACAGTTGGGGTCTGATCCTGGACATGACCCTGGCGGAGAACATCGCCATGTCCGACATCCCCGCCGGCGCGTACAACAAGACGGGCCTGTTGGACTGGCGCGGGGTCCGTCGCCGAGCCCGTGAGCTGCTCGAGGAGTACGACGTGCGGCCGCCCGATCCGGACCTGCTGGCCTCCAGCCTCTCCGGCGGCAACCAGCAGAAAGTGGTGCTGGCCCGCGAGCTGTCGCGGGATCCACGGGTGCTCGTGGCCGACAACCCCACGTGGGGCCTCGACGTCGGCGCCATCGACTACGTGCATCGCCGGTTGCTCGACGTCAAGCACAGCGGCGCAGCCGTGTTGCTGCTGTCGATGGACCTCGAGGAACTCCTGAAGCTGAGTGACCGCCTGATCGTGCTGTTCCGGGGTCGCATCGTGCTGGAACGCTCTGTGCGGGACCTGGACATGGACGAGTTGGCGCTTGCGATGGCCGGCAGAACGGCGGAGGCGGCGGTCTAGAGAGCCGCCCGGGGCCCCCCGTCAGTTGCACAAGGGAACAGCGGCCCTGCTACTGTGTTTTCAACGGGATTGAAGCTCTGTACTCAGAGCGCAACGGAAAGTGAGAGGGGAAACAGTGCGACGCATTTTTCTGCCATTGCTCGCGATCGTGGTTCTGGGCGGCGTCGTCCTCAGCTGCGGTGACGACGATGAGGGCCCGGTCAAGCTCGGCTTCCTGGCCGGCCTGTCAGGTGACTACTCCGAATGGGGCCCACCGAGCCAGGACGGCGCTGAGGCGGCCATCGGCGTCATCAACGACAACGGCGGCATCCTGGGCCGCGACGCCGAACTGGTGGTGCAGGACAACCTGTCCACCCCTGAGGGCGCCGTGACCGGCTACAACCGGATTCGCGAGGAGATCGACGCACTCGGCGGCGTCGAGTCCGACGGGGCTGTGGCCCTGCTGGGCACCGTGGCCGAGGACGAGATGCCGACCATGTGCCCGGCGTGCGGCACGACGGTGCTGGACACCGAGGGTGGCAACTACATCTGGCGCATCACCGCTTCGGACACCACCTACGGCATCATCTCCGCGCAGCTTGCTCGCGACGCGGGCTACGGGCGGGTGAACATGCTGGTGCAGCAGACCGAGGGCACCGAGAGCCCGGCCAACGTCTTCAAGGACGTCTGGGAGAACAAGATCGGCGGCCAGATCGGCGAAGACGTGCGCTTCAACCCGGGCCTCGACAGCTACCAGGCCCAGGTCGAGCAGGCCTTCTCGGGTGACCCCGATGCCGTCTACATCGGCGCGGGCCCCCAGGCCGGTATCCCGATCCTCCGGGAGTACATCGCCAGGGGCTACACCGCTGCGATCCTGGTCTCACCCGACCTGCAGGTTCCCGACATCGCCGAGGTCGCGTCCGAACTGCCGACCGGCCGGATTCTGGCCGCCCAGGTCACCGACGACTTCGGCTCCCCCGCCTACGCGGAATTCGCTGCGGCGCACCAGGAGTACGCCGGCAAGCCGCCTCCAACGGGGTTCTACGAGACCAACCAGTTCGACCAGTACATCGTTCTGGCGTTGGCGATGACCGCTGCCGAGTCCACCGACGGCCCCGACGTAGCGGCTCAGATTTACAGCATCGTGAACGCGCCGGGAACCAAGGTGTACACGTACGCCGACGGTGTCGCAGCGCTCGAACGCGGCGAGCAGATCGACTACGACGGCCCCTCGGGCTCGATCGAGTTGCACACCTCGACCGGAAACCTGGTGTCGCCGAAGGTGGCGGTGAACCACATCGTCAACGGCAGCTACACCGAGCGCGAAGTCATCGAACTGGACGCAAGCCTGGGCCGGTAGCCCAAGCCGTCCGACAAGTAGACCGATGATCATCCCGGGGCGGCCCCGCCCAACGGTGGGGCCGCCCCGGGGATCGGTTCTGTTCGCGTGCAACACGTAGTCTTCGGGCTGACCACCGGGGGGGTTCTGGCCGCCGCCACGGTCGGCTTCGCCCTCATCCGCCAAACCGAGAACTTCCTGCACATTGCCCACGGGCAGGTGCTGGCGCTTGGCGCCTACCTGTCCATCATCCTCATCACAAACGGCGGGCTCAACGTGTTCGTGGCCGGTCTGGTGGCCATGGTGCTCACGGGCATCCTGGGGGTGGCTCTGGGAGCAGTGGTCTTCAAGCCAGTGGCCGACCAGGGCGGCAATGTGCTGCTGTTCACATCCATCGGCCTCGCCTTCGTGATCTACGGGGCGATCATCGCCACTTTCGGCACCGTCCTGCGCAAGGTGCCGGTGGGCCTCGGCAGCCGCATCGAATTCTCCGTGACCGAGTTCGTGCTGGTTCTGGCGCTGGCCGCGGCTCTGGCGACGCTGGTGGGTTGGATGCTCGCCAACCGTGCCCGGCGCGCCGAGCACCGCGAGGTGGCCGGCACGTGGGCCGGACTCTGGGCCGCCCGCGGGACCGGGCTGATGCTGGCCCTCATCACCGCCGCCGTCCTCGTCACCTTCGTGCTGGCTACCCAGAGCGACGGATTCGGCACGGGGTCGCACAACGGCGTCGACATCGCCACCAGCGAGTTGGCGATGATCCTGATGTCACTGGGGGCCGTGCTGAGCCTGCAGTTCTTCCTGTCGCTGACGCGTATGGGCCGCTGGCTTCGCGCCGCGGCCTCGAACCCCTCCCTGGCAGCGGTACGCGGCATACCGGTGCGGGTCGTCTCGGGTGTGGTGTGGTTCATCGGCTCGGCACTGGCGGCCATGGCCGGAGTGATGATCGCGGTGCGCCGAGGCGGCGTCACCACCCCGCTGGGCTGGGAGAACATTCTGGTGATCCTGTCCGCGGCCGTCCTGGGCGGCACCGGCAGCATCATGGGAGTGATGGCCGCCGCCGTACTCCTGGGCCTGGCCATGGATGTGAGCGCGCTGTGGATCCCCACCGCCTACCGGCTGGTGGTGGCGTTCGGAGCGCTGATCCTCGTGCTGCTCGTGCGCCCTGAAGGGTTGTTCAGCACCCGCCGCCGGGCGGAGCAGGCTTCGTGAACACTCTTGCCGCCATCAGCGCCCTGGGGTCTCCGACCTTCTGGATGAGCCTGTTCATGCTCATCGGCATCTACTCCGCGGTCACCATGCTGCTGAACGTGGAGGCCGGATGGGGCGGCATGTGGGACCTTGGCATCGTGGGACTGCTGGCCATCGGCTCCTACACCTACACGATCGTGACGAACCCCCCCGGGGAATTCGATGTGGTCTACTCCCCCGGCTGGCCCGTCTGGGCGGGAATCCTCGCAGCCATGGCTACGACGGGAATCGTGGCCTTCCTCGTCGGGCTTCCCGCCTTGCGAGCGCGGCGCGAGTACTTCTTGATCATCACCTTCGCGTTCGCGGAGGTGTTCCGCCAGTTGGCGATCAACGTGCGCGACCTCACCCACGGCACCGTGGGTTTCAACAGCGTGGCGCGGCCCTTCGAGAGCTTCTTCGAGAAAGACGCCCTGCGAGGCGTCCTGCTCGCCGTGACCTGGGCCGCTGCGCTGCTGGTCTACGCGCTGACCCGCCGGATCAGCCGCTCGGGCTACGGGCGGGCGCTGCGGGCGATGCGCGACAACGAGCCGGTGGCTCTGTCGCTGGGGATCCGGGTCAGCTGGCTGCGCCTGCAGACCTTCGTGCTGGTGGGCGTCGCCGTCGGCGGCGTCGCCCCGCTCTACCTGTGGTGGTTGCGCTACGTGGCACCCTCTGTGTTCGAGCCGCAGTTCACGTTCACAGCATGGACCGCGCTCGTACTCGGGGGCATCGCCAGCCGGTCCGGAGCCGTGCTGGGTGTAGGTGTCCTGCTGCTCTTCACCGAGTTGGTGGAATTGATCGACGTGCCACCGGAATTCCGCAACGTGCACGTGGCCGTGCATCCCCTGGCCATCGGCCTGCTGCTGGTGCTGGTACTGCGCTTCCGCCCCGAGGGCCTGCTCTCCGAGCGCGGGACATTCGGGGCGCGAGCCCGCCAGACGACTGCTCTCGACGGAGCCGGTGCGGCCGTGGCCTCGCGGCTGCGGCGCTTGAGCCTGCGCGGCGATAGCGGGAAAGAGGAATCGTCATGACCGCCGCGGATGGCACGGGTAGCGGCGCCATGTTGAGCACGCACGGTTTGCACAAGGCCTTCGGCGGCAACGTGGCGGTGCACGACGTGTCTTTGGACCTGTACCCGGATCGCATCACGGCTCTCATCGGCCCCAACGGCGCCGGCAAGACGACGCTGTTCAACATCATCACCGGCTACGAACGACCCGATTCCGGTGACATCACTTTCGACGGCAACCGTGTGGGCGGGATGGCCCCATGGCAGATCTCCCGGCGAGGGGTTGCGCGCACGTTCCAAACACCCGTGGGCTTTCCCACGATGACGCTCTGGGAGAGCATGCAGGTGGCCGGCGCCTCGCACGCGGTGCTCACGGGGATGCTGACGACCCGGGGCCGGCGCGAGACCGCCGAATTGTCGCGGCGGGCAGACGAGATCCTCGGGAACCTGGGGCTTGCCCAACTGCTCGACACCCCGGTGGACGAGTTGGCCGCCGGCGACCGCAAGTTGGCGGAGTTGGCGCGGCAACTCATGAGCCAGCCCCGCCTGCTGCTCCTCGACGAGCCCGCGGCAGGTGTCAACCCCGGTGCGATCTCGCGACTCTCGGACTTGATTCGCGACGTTCATCGCAGCGGCATCGCCCTGATGATCATCGACCACAACCTCTCCTTCGTGCTCGACGTGGCGGACTACGTGCACGTCATGGCCAACGGGCGGATCATCGCCGAGGGCACCCCCGACGAGATCGCCGCCAGCCCCCTGGTGCGCCAGGTCTACATGGGGGTGGACGCGTGAACGACGAAGCCGCCACGAGCGCCTCGCCGGGCCAGTCGCCCGCTTCGAGCCTGGTGCTCAGCGACGTGGACTCCGGCTACGGCGACCTGCCCATCCTGCACGGCATCAGCCTCGAGGTGGCGCCGGCGGAGATCGTCGCGGTGATCGGACCCAACGGTGCCGGGAAGTCGACCTTGATGAAGACCCTGTTCGGGCTGCTGGCGCTGCGAGGCGGCACGATGACTTTCGGGGACGAGGACTTGGGGCAAGTCAACGCGGCAGGACGCGCCGAATTGGGCATGGCCTACGTTCCCCAGGAGGGCAGCACCTTCCCGGAACTCACCGTTTACGACAACCTCGCCGTCAGCCTGCTGCGCGAGTCCCCACTGGCTCAGAGTCGGCACATCAACGAGATGCTGGAATCCTTCCCGGCACTGCAGGTGTTACGGCGCGCCCGCGCCGGCACGCTGTCCGGTGGCGAGCGCCAGATGCTGGCCATCGCATCGGCCATGATCTCCCAGCCCCGGTTCCTGGCTCTCGACGAGCCCACCACCGGGCTGGCACCGTCGATCGTGCAGGAGCGCATCGCCGACATCGTGGCCGTGCGCGAGCGGGGCACGTCGGTGCTGTGGGTCATCGAGGAGAGCCCGATGCTGTGCCTGCCGCACGTGGACAGGGTCTACGTACTGAACTCCGGCGTCCTGGCACCGTCCCAGCCGGCCGCCGACATGCTCGACGAGGAACTGTTGCAGGCCACGTTCTTCGGCATCGACCACCATCGGGAGTAACGAGACTCGATCCAGGGGGAGCCATGACCACCACAGCGCCGGTTACGAGTCTCGACGACATCGGAGGCGACCCTCCCGACCTGACCAACTACTGGCACCCGGTGCTGGAATCGGCCGAGGTGACTGCTGACGCGCCGATCGGGTTCGAATTGCTGGAACGGCGACTGGTGGCCTTCCGCGACCAGGCCGGGCAGGCCCGCATCCTTGAGGATCTCTGCATCCACCGCGGGACGGCCCTGTCGCTGGGTTGGACGACGCCCGGGGGTTGCATCGTGTGCCCGTACCACGGCTGGGAGTACAACGGGGGCGGGCGCTGCGTGAACATCCCGGCGCTGGAGCCGGGATCGCCCATACCGTCGGGGGCGGGGGTCAAGAGCTTCGCCACCACCGAGCGCCACGGGCTGGTCTGGGTTGCTCTCGCCGATCCGGTGGCGCCGATAACCGAGTGGCCCAGCGGCGAGTGGGAGGACCCCAACATCGAGATCTGGTACAGCCACCGCTATTCGTGGCACGCCTCGGCGGCTCGGACTGTCGAGAACTTCCTGGACGTCTCGCACTTCCCGTTCCTGCACGACGGGCTGCTGGGCAGCCGCGACCAGACGGTGGTCGGGCCCTACGACGTGACCCAAACCGACTACGGCTTCTACGTCAGCTACAAGGCGCTCGAGCCGGGCGGGGTGCACTCCCCCAGCGGAACCGAGGTGCACTGGGAGTACTTCCTATGGCTGCCGTTCAGCGTGCACCTGCGCAAGGGCACCCCCGACGGCCATAGCACTGTGGTGTCGCTGGCGTGTCGCCCCACCAACGACGACTCCAACGAGCTGTTCCTCTGGCTGTCGCGGAACTACGACCTGGGCGTCGACAGAACCGGGTTCCACGAGTTCACCCACGAGATCATGGAGGGCGACCGCAGGGTCGTGGAGAGCCAGCGCCCCGTGCCGCTACCGGTGCGCCTCACCGAGGAACTGCACCTGCGCGGCCCCGACGCCGCCGCCCTCGCCTACCGCAGAGCCCTGGGCCCCATCGGCGGCATCTGATCTCCACGGCGGCAGGCGAGCAAACACCATCGCTGAGCAGACCGCCGGGTTCGATCACCCCACCGTGGCAATTGCCGGACGATGAGAGCGTCGGAGGTCATCGAACTGCTCGGTCTTGAGCCGCTTCCGGAGGAGGGCGGCTATTTCGCCGAGACGTGGCGCGACCCGCACGGCTCCGCGATCTACTACCTCGTCGTACCGGGCGACTTCTCGGCAATGCACCGAGTGGACGCGACAGAACTCTGGCATCACTACGCCGGCGCCCCTGTCGACATGCTGCTGCTTCATCCCGACGGATCCGTCGAGGAGCCGATCCTGGGCGACGACCTGGCCGGCGGGCAGAGACCCTGCGTGGCGGTCCCCGCCGGTACCTGGATGGGAGCTTCCACGACCGGCGAGTGGGCGCTGATGGGCACCACGATGGCGCCGCCCTATCACGAAGACGGATTCGAGTTGGGCGACGCCGCCGAGTTGACCGCTCGCTACCCGTCAGCCGCCGAGGCGATCGCCAAGCTGGTCCGCTGAGCAGACTCCTGCCGCGTGCCGCGATCAGCCTGGGGCGCGGGCTGAATTCGCCGATGGCCCGCTGTCCTTCGGCGAACTGCATGTCAGGGGCTCAGGCGTCCCAGGCTCGGCCTTCGATCTCGGCGGGGTGGCCGTGGCGGTTCAGGAGATCCACGACGGCGTCCTGGGCGAAGCGGAGCCCGTCGTGCATCCCCAACCGGAACGGCGTGCCGCCCTTGGCCGCGTTGTAGTCCAACTCGGAGTTGATGCGCCCCAGCAGGCTCTGCAGGTCCTCAACCAGCGTGTCACCGGAGGCAATGACCCGCTGTCCCTGGTCGGCTTCCAAGGAGTTGCCAGGCGGGCCGGCGGCACCCACCGAGCTGCCGGCGGGCGCGTCCGGCGCCTGCACCCCCACGATCTCCGCGAGCTGCTCGGCGTCAAACCCCACGACTTGGCGATCCCCGACAACGAGTGTCGGCACGACAAGATCCCCTGTCAACGCCAGCAGTTCGGCGTGTGCGTCAGGACTCTGGCGGATGTTGCGGTCGTCGAACTCGACGGAGTGCTCGTTCAGGTAGTCCCGAACGCGGCAACACTCCTGTCAAGTGGGCGTCCGCGCATCTGTGTTCAAGCTGTAGAGAATCACCTGGTCCACGTCTTGATCCTTCCTTCGTTCCTGCACGGCTCATCACCGAAGGCCCGAGTCTCACACCCCCAACGCCGCCACACAAGCAAAACTGACTCGAGTCCCTCCAGCACGGTGGTCGAAGGCCGCCGCTCCGTTACCGTCCCATCGATATCATGCTATTAGCATGCTATAATCATGCTGTGGCGAACCTACAGGTGAAGAACGTTCCGGAGGCGCTGCACGACCGGCTGCGCCGCCACGCCCGCGCAAACAACTGCACCATCAGCGCCGCAGTTCTCACAGCCGTCGAGCGTGAGTTGGCCCGTGCGGAGTGGCGTGAGCGGCTCGCGCGGCGGCCGGAGGCCCGTCTAGGCGTCGAAGCTGCAGACCTGCTGGCTGAGGAGCGGTCGCTGCGCGCCACAGAGATCGAGTGACCCGACTCGTCGTCGACGCCTCGGTCGCCGTCGAATACCTCCTGCGGACACCGCTCGGCTTGTCACTTGCCGGCACTCTCGACCACGCCTCCCTGCTGGCGCCGGAGTTGATGGACGCCGAGGTGCTGTCGGTGCTGCGTCGCGCCGTGCTGAACGGCCATCTCGACGAGCAGCGAGCACTCATGGCGGTGGACGACCTCACCAGTTGGCCACTGGAACGCGTCCCCCACCGAGATTTAGCCCATCTCGCCTGGCAATACCACAAGAGCGTCAGCGCCTACGACGCCCTCTACATCGCCACCGCCCGAGCCCACGACCTCCCCCTCCTAACCGCCGACGGACGCCTGGCCCGAGCCCCCAAACTCGGCATAGCCATCCAACACGTCCGCATGGGCTGAGCCAACCGACGCTGGCGCGCCAGCGCTGCGGAGATGTCAGGCCGCGCGCTTATCCGCTCGTGATGACGAAGGTCAGTGCCACAAGAGACCTGCACTACCCTGGGTGAGTCAAGAAGCTTCTCTGAACTGCGAGCACCAATGGCGCTGCAAGAACGACTTGAGACAATTCGCTCCTCGCCGACCCCTCAGAACGAGGAATCAGCCAAGTTCCAGATCCTCGCACCGATCCTGCAGAGCCTGGGCTGGGATCCGTACGGGCCGGAAGTCCTGTACGAGCACGCTGTCGGCGGCAAGGGTGGCGGCGGAAGAGTTGACATCGCGCTAGAGAGTTCGGGCCGCGTCGTCGCGCTGATCGAGGCCAAGACCCCTGGGGCCGACCTCAAGAGCCATGTCGGCCAGGTGCTCGGCTATGCGTTCCACGAGGGCGTTGACATCTGCGTCCTCACGACCGGCTTGGAGTGGTGGCTGTATCTCCCTCGAGAGTCAGGTCCGCCATCGGAACGCCGATTTGCGATCCTGAGGGTCACAGACGACCCGATCGAGCAACTCTTGGAGGACTTCACCGCGTTCCTGAGCAAGGAGATGCTGGTCAACGGACAAGCGGAGAGTCGAGCGAAGGCAGTCCGGAAGGCCAGTCTCGAGGCAGCACAGCTAAACAAAGAGATCCCGAGGATCTGGACCCAGATGCTGCGTGAGCCCGATGAGGAGTTGGTCGAACTCCTCAGCAAACGGGTCTACGAGAAAGTCAGCCTACGACCGACCAAGCCGCAGGCCGTGGCTGCTCTAGAGGGATCGCCCATCCCATCCGCCGCCATACCGGCTAAGCCGTCGGTAGCAACGTCGCCACCATCCCAGCCGCAACAGAGTCCCAAGCCAAAGAAGCCGCAGCCCAGTGCCAAGCCCGTCGCGATGGAGTTGTGGGGCGAACGCCACAAGATCAAGTCGCATGCAGATGCGCTGAGAGAAGTCCTTGACGTCCTCTACGAGCGGCACAGCGACGAGTTCCACCGCGTGCTGGAGGTCCGCGGGCACAAGTATCCCTACGCTGCGCGGGATCCTGAGATGCTCAACCCAAATGGCAGAAAATACAACTATGAACAACTGTCGTCGGGATATTTCTTCGATCTCTGGCTCAATGCCGAGGGCTTCAAGAAGAGGGCGCGCCAATTCCTTTCGCACTTCGGCCACGACCCGTCTGACCTCAAGGTGCTGTACGACTAGTTGAACCGGCGCTGTGGTTCGCTCGAACTCCTCCAACGCCGGGAGGTCACGGATAGCACCGCTCCAACCGCGTTGAAGGTGTTCGAGACGTCGTCACACGATTGAATCCACACGCGCCCTGAGCAGGGTCAGGTCGAGGTGGTTGTGGAGGGTGTCGGCTAGGCGGTCCAGGTCGCGGTTCCAGCGGGTGGCTTGGTCTTCGGTGTGGTCGGTCTCGTGGGACAACCAGTGGTGAAGGAGGGTCTGGCGATAGTCGGCTTGGTCGAGGAGTCCGTGGATGTAGGTGCCGAGGATCTGGTGGTCGGCTGATAGGGCGCTGAACGGGTGGAGCGCCGGATCGGACTCGCTGTCGCCGTGGCGGATCTCATACCCGGAGTATTCGACGTCCTGCGGCCAGTTGGCCCGGCCGGTGACCTGCCGCACGAGCTTCTGCGGCTGGATCTCGGTGTCCAGATCCAGCCAGCCGAGTCCAGGGCTATCGGCAGGACCTTCGACGCCGTGCGGATCCAGGATGCGACGGCCCAGCATCTGCAGTCCGCCACAGATACCGAGCACCCGGCCGCCATAGCGGAGGTGACGCTCGATCGCCGGCACCCAGCCGCGTTCGCGTAACCAGGTGAGATCGGCGGCGACCGCCTTCGATCCCGGCAGGATCACCAGGTCGTATCCCGCGAGTTCGCCGGGGTCCCGGAGCCAGGTGAACTCCGCGGCTGGATCAGCCAGCAGCGGGTCCACATCGGCGATGTTGGAGGCGCGCGGGTAGTGAATGCCGCCGACCCGGAGTTGCGAAACTCCGGGGCCGGCTGCTCCGGTCCGACCCTCCATGAAGGCATACGGGGCATCCTCCTCGGGAAGCAGGAGATCCGGTAGGTAGGGCACCGCCCCGAGGACGGGCAAACCGGTCCGATCCGTGAGCCAATCGAACGCCTCGTCGAGCAGTGCGGCCTCGCCCCGGAAGCGGTTCACCAGCAGCGCCTCGATGAGCGCCCGGTCCGCCGACCCCAGCGCCTCGACGGTGCCGAGGAGCGAAGCGAAGGATCCGCCCCGGTCGATGTCGGCCACCAGCCACACCGGGACCGATGCCGCCTGCGCGAATCCCATGTTTGCAATGTCGCCCTCACGGAGGTTCGGTTCGGCCGGCGATCCCGCACCCTCCACCACGATGAAGTCATGGGCGCCCGCGAGACGCTCGAAAGCCTCGAGAACCTCAGGGAGCAGCGGTTCACGATCCTCGCGAAACCGCCCGGCGTGCAGCCGGCCCCGGACCTCGCCCGACACGATCAGTTGCGCGGCGTGATCGGCCTCGGGCTTCACAAGCACCGGATTCATGTCGACGGTCGGCTCCAGGCCGCAGGCGAAGGCCTGTAGTGCCTGTGCTCGCCCGATCTCGCCGCCACCTGGACAGGCGGCCGCGGCATTGCTCATGTTCTGCGGCTTGAAGGGCGCCACGCGCACGCCCGAGCGCGCCAGCAGCCGGCACAGCCCGGCCACGAGGAGTGACTTACCAACCCCCGAGGCGGTCCCCTGGATCATCATGGCGCGAGCGGTCACAGGGGAATTCTCCTAGATGAGGCGTCTACGCACCGGGCAGGTCGCCGCACGAGGCGCGGAATCCACCAGCGGCGCTGCATTCCGGCCCCTCGTTCCCGTCTTGGGATCGCCGTGTCGATTCGAATAATACTTCTAATTCAGATATTGCAGATACATCATCCTCGCCCTACGATTCGTCCAGTCACAGAGGGAGGACCAACCATGCCGAACACAGCGCTGCTAGAACACCAGCTTGCGGTGCCCGACGAGGCCACCGTCGCGCAGGCCGCCAAGGCCGTCGACGCGCTCGGTCGGTTCCTTCGGCACCACCCGGGCGTCGCCGCAGCGTCGGTCTCGTTGACCTCGGACGACAACCGCGCCACCCTGGAAATCCCGGGCCAAGCCCTGCGGCTCCTCGTCGACATCCTGACCGAGATCGCCAACGGCAACGGGGTCACCGTCGCACCTGTTCATGCGGAGTTGACCACACAGCAGGCGGCCGACCTGCTCAACGTGTCGCGGCCCTACCTGGTGAAGCTTCTTGACGAGCGGAGGATTCCGTACCGTCGAGTAGGCAACCGTCGACGGATCCTGCTCGCCGACCTCATCGAGTACAAGCACAGCGACGACGCCCAACGGCGCGCGATCGCCGACGAACTCACCGCCGAAGCCCAGCGCCTCGGCTTCGACTACTGACTGAGAGGTCTCCCCGATGTCGTTCACGGCGACCTACGACGCCTGCGTCCTGCATCCCGCGGGGCTGCGCGACCTGCTCGTGCGCCTCGCAGGAACCGGCCTGTTCCGCGCCAAATGGAGCAACGACATCCTCGACGAGATGGTCGCATCCGTCCTCCGGCGGCGTCCCGAACTTGACCCGGCTGAACTCGAACGAACGCGCAAGCTGATGTGCGACGCCGTGCCCGACTGCCTGACGACCGGCTATCAGCGCCTCAGTGAAGCAGTCGAGCTTCCCGATCCCGACGACCGCCACGTCCTCGCCGCCGCCATCCGCTCGGGCTCACAGGTGATCGTCACCGAAAACACGCGGGACTTCCCATCAAGCATTCTCAAGACATACGACATAGAGGCTCAAACCCCCGACGTATTCGTCCTACACCTGATCGACCTCTCCCCAACAACCGTTGCCAGAGTTGTCGACGAGCAGGTCCAAGCCCTCGAACGGCCACCTCTCAACCGATCGGAGGTGCTCGACCGCCTCGCGAGGTCAGGGCTCAGGCACTCGGTGGCAGAGCTTCGCCGCCTCTAGGAGCCGTACGTGCGCTGATCGGCCGTGAATGCCTGCTGATCCAGTCCTCCGACGTAGGTGGCCACCCGCCCCCGAACTCGACCATGGCCTGAACCTAGGGTCGTCAGTCGCGGTCTCCACCGGGTTCAGACATGCACGGCCTCGCGCTCCACGTACGGGCGGAACCAGGGACGCAGCGCCTTGGTGGTCACGAGGTCGACACGTCGACCGAGCAGGTCCTCCAGGTAGAACTGCACGCCGAAGTACGACCTCGACGGCGCCGGCCCGTCGAATGCGACGAGGATGTCGACATCGCTCGCCTCGGTCGCCTGGTCGCGGGCGAACGAGCCGAACAGCGCGAGTTCCGCCACACCGAATCGCTCGGCGAGCGAATCCCTGTGCGCCCGGAGAATGTCAATGACCTCACCCCGGCCCAGACCGTCCACAGGTCGATTCCAGGGGGCCGGCCGGCCCCCCCGAGTGTCAGCTGCGGTTGAGGATGAAGTCGATCTCGATGTCGGGGCGGAGGTGCTCGTCGGGGCCGAGGAACATGATGCCGGTGTTGCCGTTGCGCTGGCGCGACGGGATGAGGGTGATCGGTGGCGGGTCGTCGATGCCGCCCTCGGCCATGATCCGGTTCCAGGCCCGCTCGAAGCCGCGGTAGTCGCGCTGGGCGTGCACCAGGAAGATGTGGGCGTCCACCACGTCGCGCAACTCGAAGCCGTTGGCGTCGATCTGGCTCTGGATGAGGCGCATCGTGGTTTCGGTCTGCATCTCGATGTCACTGAAGTAGCGCCGCAGCTTGGACGGGCCCGTTCCCACCACACCGGTCAGGAAGTCCGGCACGGGCACCTGCCCGGCCAGGAACAGCCAGTCGTCGCCGACGGCGATGCCGGGGGTGAAGTTCACCTTGCGCACCAGCACGGGGTGCCAGCTGATGCCCTTGCGGGTCTCGACGATCTCCATCGACTCGTCGGGCATCACGGCGAGCAGGTTGGCAACGAACACCGCCCGCTCCACGAGCAGGTCGATTGCCGCCATCGAAGCCCGGGTGGGCGGGCGCGGCATGTAGCGGGCCCACACGGCGTCCACGTCGGGGAAGGTGCCCAGGTCGGGCTCGTAGAGGTGGGCCTTGATGACGTTGGCCACCTCGGTGCCCGCGGCCTGCATCACCTTCTGCAGATTGGCGAACACGTACTCCGCCTGGTCGGTGGCGTCGTTGGCGTAGTAGGGGAAGGCGGGAAGGTTCCTGCCCACGCCCAGGGGGATGCCGGTCTCGTAGTCGCATGCCGGAAGCGCCGAGGGGTACACCCAGTGGCCCCCCTTGACGGCCTGCGGGGCGTGCTCGTAAGGCATCGGGTCGGGGGCCTCGTCGGTGTGGATGGTCTCGCGCTGCGCCGACGACCCGCCGTTGAGCGCCACGGCGTTGAGCGTCACGAGGGTGCCGGGCACGACCTGGTCGTCACCGACGGTGATCGTGGTACGAGCCGGCGGCGAGTCGCCGAACGCGTCGATCCAGGCCAGCTTGAACTCGTGGAAGCCATCCGTGGCCGCCAGTTGCACCTCAACCCGCAGGACCCGATCCATGGAACTGCCGTCGGCTTCGACCCGCCGGGCCAACTCGCCGAGGATCACTGAGGACTGGGTGTAGACGTCGGAGTCGCCCATATGGGGAGACGTGGAAGCCGACTGCACGGCGCGGCCGTCGGCGTCGACGGGGAAGATCGTCGACACGTAGAGAAGGTCGCCCGCCCTCCTCGTCGTCTGGCCGGGAAGCAGGTGCTTGGGATCGCTCATTTCGATGGTCTCCTCGTGTCGGTCCCGGCCGCCAGCCCTCCCGGCCCCCGGGCAGAAAAATGTCAACAGGATCGTAGACGATTCAACACTGCTTATCATGGGGCCGTCCGACCGGAGGCAACTCACAGCAAGGTGTCGCCGCTGGTCAGAGCCACCCCAGGGTCGAGGAGACCGGAAATGCCTTACGTCGTACGCAAGATTCCCTTCGAGAACGTCCAGGACACCTCCGGGCTGGAGGCGGCCATCGCCGACGGCGAATTCGCCGCGGACGAGATCGTGGCCCTCATCGGCAAGGTGGAGGGCAACGGGGGCGTCAACGACTTCTCCCGCGTGCTGGCCGACCGCGTGCTGCGGGACTTCCTCGTCGAGCACGCCGGGAAGACCCGCGCCGAGGCGCTGCAGGTGCCGATCGCCTGGTCAGGCGGCTGCGACGGCGTGATCTCCCCACACATGACGGTGTTTGCCAAGGTGGAAGGCCCCGCCGAGCCCGCCGACGAGAAGCGCCTGGCCGTGGGCTTCGCCGTGTCCGAGCCGATCCTGCCCGAGGAGATTGGCCGCCTACCGATGGTGGACAAGGTCGCCGTCGGCGTGCGCAAGGCCATGGAGGCCGCAGGCATCAGCGACAGCGCCGATGTGCACTTCGTGCAGACCAAGACGCCGCTGCTGACCGCCGAGCGCATCGCCGACGCCCACTCCCGCGGCCAGACGGTGGCCCTCACCGACACCATGGAATCCATGGCGGTCTCCAACGCCACCTCGGCGCTGGGCATCGCCACGGCGCTCGGGGAGATCCCCCGGCCCCGGCCCGAGCAGATCGCCCACGACCTGTCGGTGTACTCCTCGGTTGCCTCCTGCTCGTCGGGAGTCGAGCAGGTGGAGGCCCAGATCGTCGTGGTCGGCAACCGCCTCGGCGCGGGCGGGCGCTACCGCATCGGCCACTCGGTGATGACCGATGCCCTGGACTTCGACGGCATCTACGACGCCATCCGCTCGGCGGGCCTGGACCTGCCGGACCGGCCCCGCGCCGAGGACCTCGACGGCAAGGTCGTCAACTGCTTCATCAAGTGCGAGGCCGACCCCTCCGGACGGCTGCGCGGCCGGCGCCAGGTGGCGCTCAACGACTCCGACGTGCACCACACCCACCACACCAAGGGCGCGGTGGGCGGCGTCGCGGCTGCCGCCATCGGCGATCCCGCCGTGTTCGTCTCGGTGGCCGGGCTGCAGCAGGGTCCGGCCGGCGGCGGCTCGGTGGCCGCCATCGTGGACCTGGGGTCGTGAGCCGCCTGCCCGGCCTACGACCGGAGGAACTCGACGAAGCCCAGCGAGACCTCTACGACTCCATCGCCGGCGGGGACCGGGCGAAGGACGCCTCTTTCCGCCTTACCGAGGCCGACGGAAGCCTGGTCGGGCCGTTCAACACCCTCCTGCTGAGCCCTGTGGTGGGCGACGCGGTGCAGTCGGTGGGCGCGGCCATCCGCTTCGGCTGCGGGCTGAGTCCGCTGGTGCGGGAGGTTGCGATCCTGTCGGTGGCGGCCCACCGGCGCTCACCCTTCGAGTGGTGGGCCCACGAGCCGATCGGACGCCGGGCCGGCCTCGACGACGCCCAGATCGCAGCGCTGCATGCCGGCGAGACGCCCTCCTTCGACGACGACACCGCTGCCGCCACGTACGCCTTCTGCCAGTCACTGATCGCCGATGGGCGACCCGACGATGCCAGCTACGGTGCCGCCCGCGAGGCTCTCGGCCTCGACGGCGTCATGGAGCTCGTGACACTCGTCGGCTACTACACCCTGCTGGCGCAACTGATGGAGACCTTCGACGTCGGCGTCCCCAGCGGCGAAGCCTCCCCGTTCTGAGCAGGCGGGGCCATGGACATCACACCATTCCGGATTGCCGTCGACGACGCCGTCCTTGAGGACTTGAAGGGCCGCCTGCGCCGCACCCGCTGGCCCGAGGCCGAGACCGTCGACGACTGGTCGCAGGGCATTCCCCTGGCCTACGTGCAGGAAGTCTGCGGCTACTGGGCCGACCAGTACGACTGGCGGGCGCGCGAACAGGCGCTCAACCGGTTCGAGCAGTTCATTGCCCACACCGGCGAGATGGACGTGCACTTCGTCCATGCCCGCTCGCCGGAGCCGGACGCCATCCCGCTCGTGATCACCCACGGCTGGCCCGGCTCGGTGGTGGAGTTCGGCAAGGTGATCGGACCGCTGACCGACCCGGTGGCCCACGGCGGCTCGGCGTCGGACGCGTTCCACGTGGTGTGCCCGTCGCTGCCCGGATTCGGCTTCAGCGCCAAGCCGGCCCGCACGGGTTGGGGCGTCGACCGGATCGCCGACTGCTGGGCCGAGCTGATGGCCGGGCTCGGCTACGACCGCTACGGCGCACAGGGCGGCGACTGGGGTTCGGGGGTCAGCATCGCCATCGGTACCCGGCACCCCGACCGGTGCCTGGGCATCCACCTCAACATGGTGATGCGCACGCACATGGCGATCCCCGACCTGCGCATCGTGGACCCCGCCTGGGGCGCCGAGGAACTGCAGGCCGTCGCCGCGCTGAAGCACTTCATGGCGTGGGGCTCGGCCTACAACCGCCAGCACTCCACCCGGCCCCAGACCGTGGGCTACGGGCTGACCGACTCGCCGGCGGGCCAGGCAGCCTGGGTCCTGGAGAAGTTCCGGGAATGGACCGACTGCGACGGGCATCCGGAGAACGCGCTGAGCCGCGACGAGTTGCTCGACAACGTGATGCTCTACTGGCTGAGCGCCAATGCAACCTCGTCGGCGCGCCTGTACTGGGAGACGTTCAGGCCGGCCGCCGAAGGATCCGCTTCACCGCCCGCGCCGGTCACGGTGCCGGTGGGCGTGGCGAAGTTCCCCGCGGAGATCGTCCCGCCCGTGCGCTCCTGGTCCGAGCCGTTCTTCGAGGATCTCCGGCACTGGACCGAGCAGCCCCGCGGCGGCCATTTCGCCGCCTTCGAGCAGCCCGAACTGTTCGTCGACGACGTCCGAGCGTTCTTCCGCGAGTTGCGCTAGCCCGCCGCTACGAGCCTCCGCGGAGAGCGTCGCCGGTCTCGGGGTCGAAGAAGTGGACCCGGTCGCTGTCGATGGCCAACTCGACGGGGGTGCCCGGGCGGGGTGAGCGGCGCGGGTCGACGCGGGCGGTGAAGACGGCGCCCTCCTCGTCGGCCAGCAGCGTCATCTCGTCGGTGCGCTCGGTGTCCGCGGCGGCGCGTGTCGCCTCGGTGTCGACACGAGGGGCGTCGATGGTGAACACGAGGTACGTCTCCGCGCCCAACTCCTCGACCACCGACGGCACGACCCGCATCCGCGGCAAGTCCTCCGCCGCGTCGTCGCTGTGCGCGAAATCGGTCGGTCGGATTCCCAGGATCACCGACCTCTCCTGGCCGCGCAGTGGCGACTCGGCCGGCAGGGGCAAGCCAAGACCCGGGAACACGACACTGTCACCCGCCACCGCGGCCTCCACGAAATTCATGCTCGGCGAACCAATGAACGCACCCACGAACAGGTTCACCGGATTGCTGAAGAGCTGCTGAGGCGTGTCGCACTGCTGCAACACCCCGTCGCGCAACACCGCCACCCGCTGACCCAAGGTCATCGCCTCGGTCTGATCATGGGTTACGAACAACGACGTCGTCTGCAGCCGGGCGTGCAGACGCACCAACTCCGAACGCATCGCCACACGCAACTTGGCATCCAGATTCGACAGCGGCTCGTCCATCAGGAACGCCGCCGGCTCACGCACCATGGCCCGGCCCATCGCCACCCGCTGGCGCTGCCCGCCCGACAACGCCGCCGGCTTGCGGTCGAGCAACTCGCCGAGGCCGAGCGTCGTGGCCACGGCGTTGACCTGCTCCTCCCGCTGCGCCTTGGACACCTTGCGCATCCGCAACCCGAAACCCAGGTTCTCTCGCACCGACATGTGCGGGTAGAGGGCGTAATTCTGGAACACCATGGCGATGTCCCGCTCGGGCGGCGCCAGGTCGGTCACCTCACGATCGCCGATGGTGATCGTCCCCTCGGTGACCTCCTCCAAACCGGCGATCATCCGCAGCATCGTGGACTTGCCACACCCGGACGGGCCTACCAGCACCATGAACTCGCCGTCGTTGATGTGCAACGACAAATCATCCACCGCGCGCACACCGTTCGGATACACCTTCGTGCAGTGATCAAGCGTTATCGCACCCATGTTCGTCTCCCAGGGTCAGTTCTCTCGCCAGAAGAGAGCCACGTCGTCGGAACCCGCCTCGCCATTGCCGGACTTGCCGTCGCGCACGCCCTCGACATTCACGCCGTAGACCGGCTGCTCGCCGGTCAGCACCCTCGCCACCTCGGCGCCGGCACGATTCTGCAGCAGGTCCAGCGATTCCAGCGACAGGAACGCGGTGTGCGGTGTCAGCACGGCGTCGGGGCAGGACAGCAGCGGCTCGTCGGCGGTCGGCGGCTCCTGCTCGAGGACGTCGAGGCCGGCTCCGCCGAGCCGGCCCGTGGCCAGTTCGGCGGCGAGGGCCCGCTGGTCGATCACTCCCCCGCGGGAGGTGTTCACGATGAACGCCCCGTCGCGCAACAGGGCCAGTTGCTCGGCGCCGATGAGGTGCCGCGTGGACTGCACCAGCGGTACGTGCACGCTCACTACATCCGCGGCAGCCAGGACTTCGGCGAGCTCGGCGGCACGGGCCACACCGGCGGCGTCGAAGGCGGCGACATCGGTGAGCGGGTCATGCGCCATCACACTCATCCCGAAGCCCTGGGCTCTCACTGCTACGGCGCGCGCCGCCCTCCCGAACCCCACCAGTCCCAGCGTGCAGGCCGCCAGGCGACGCATCGGCATGCCGTCGTTGTAGTCCCACCGCCCCGCCCGGATGTTCCGGTCGAAACGCACGATGCGCCGCATCGAGGCCAGGATCAGCGCCATTGCATGGTCGCCGAGCTCCTCGCTGCAGTAGTCGGGGGTATGGGTCACGTAGATGCCCGCCGCGGTGGCGGCGGCAATGTCGACCTGGTTGAGTCCGGCGCCGTACTGGCAGATCACCTTGCAGCGCTCGAAGGTGGCGATGCGCGGGGCATCGCAGACGAAGTAGTCGGTCATCACCGCCACGGCGGTGCGGCAGGCCTCCAGCGCCTCATCGTCGGGGGCGAACCGCTTGTCCACGACGGTGCATCCCAGCGGCTCCAGGAATGACCGCTCCGTATCGAGGCTCGGGAAGGAAGCCCCGGCCACCACGACGATGCCGCCGGAGATCGAACACTCGGACACGCGACTCCTCAACGGCTTGCCGGGCAATGGACGGCAGCCGCCGCCGGAGCTGGCGGACCGTGGATTCCGGCCTTCGCCGGAATGACGCGGGAGGAACCCTGGCTCATTGCTCAGCAGTCTCTCAGGCGCCCGGCTCGTCGAGTTCGAGCCGCACGACCGTCACGGCGAACTCCTGCAACTCCTCGACAGCCACGGTTGCGGACCGGTCACCATCGGGCACCCACGAGGTGGACTGTTCCGCTGTCGGGTCGCCCGCCGGATCGATGACCGAGGCGCCCCGGAGCGACACACCTGCCGGCAGGCCGACCTCCACCGGGATGTTCCTCATCGGCTGCTCGGTGTTGACCAGTGCAAACAGATACTCACCGGGGCGGCGCCGCACGAACACCGGCTCGACGAAGCGTCCCGGCCGCCCACGCGCCCGGACGTACACCAGCGGTAACCCGTGCGGGGCGATGAACGAGGACAGGCCGCGCTGCATGGACGTGAACTGCTCGCGGTCGCGCAGGATCTCCGGCAGCGCCATGGCGTAACGCAGGTCGATCTCCCCTGCCGCCACGCCGAAGGCAATGGCCGAGTAGGCGCGGTACGTGTAAACGGTGCCGGCCCGGTGACCCACCCACCAGTAGTCCAGGGCACGGCGGATGGCGGCGGTGATCACTGGGTCCGGGATGCTGCGCAGCGCCATCATCAGCCTGTAGCTGGAGGCCACCGTGTACACGTCTTCGATCTGCGGGACCAGATCGAGCTTGATGTAGGGCGGGTCGCCGGGGCGCTCCAGCGTGGGGTCCACCTGGCTCAAGCAGTAGAGGAACTGACCGTCGCCGCGCTGGATGCCCCGCTCCAGTCCCCAGCGCATCGCCGCCAGCCCGGCCTCGGCGCCCCGGCGAGCGTCGGCGTCGCCGGTGCGCTCGGCGTACATGGCCAGGAAGGCGGTGGCACCCGAGTGCGTGTTCAACACGCAGCGCTCGTCGGTGTAGCCCAGTTGGTTGATGTAGCCGCCCCAGCGGTACCACCACGCTCCCTCGGCAACCTCCACGTGGCCGTTGGCGGGCGGTGGTTGGGACACCCAGAAGTGCACCGCCCGCCCCGCGGCCTCCAGGAACCCCTCGTAGCCGGTGGCGTCGTAGGCGTCCAGCAGGAACATGCCGGATATGTACGTGTCATACATGTGATGGTGCTGCGGCGGCAGGTTGTAGAACTCGACGCCCTCGTACCACCCGCCGTGCTCGTTCTGCGTGTCAAGCAGGGCGAACGCCTTCTTGATGCCGGAGTCGCGATAGTGCTCCTTGCCCGTGAGCCGCCACAGCGAGAAATCCTCGTTGCTCCAGGTGAAACGCCGGCGGGCCAGCACGTTCAAGCCGAGTGGACGGGTGATCAGCTGGTCGTAGGGCCGCTGCATGGCGCCCTCGGTGATCGGCGGCCCGAGCCAACGGTCCTCGATCTCCCAGACCCGCTGCTCGGCGAACTCTCCCTCGGGGATGTACCGGACCTCGTCACGGTGGTCATAGCGCGCCTCGTGACGCAGCGCCGAGCGGAACTCCTCGCTGTCGGCCTCCCCCCGACGCAGGAACACGGCGGCCTCGAGGCTCTGACCCGGGGACATCTCCACCGGGAACGCCGTGGTGACTGCCAGTGCATTGCCGTCCGCGTCGGCTGCCAGCACGCTGTCGGCGAGCGTGCGGTGGCCGTAGGCGCCGACATCGTTCCACGAAGCCAACCACGGGTACTTCTTGACGGCCACGCCGATTCTCGACGAGCCACTCAGGAGAACCCCCGAGGCGTCGGCGCGGTCCACCACTGCGCCGGTCGAGCTCTCCCCGAAGGAGACTCGGGGCAACTCCACCCGCCCGACGGTGAGCGACCGTGCCGCTTCGAGGCGGGCGTAGACATGCAGGTTGCCACTGGTGTGGGCGTCCCAGACGAGTCGAGCCGATACGCCGTCTCCGACCAGGTGCTGGACGACACGGCCCATGAGCGGGCTCTGGAGGGCCGCCTCGGTCCGTTCGTGCCCCAAGCGGGATCCATTCACCGACACGCCGACGTCCAGCGCTCCGAGCCCGTCCGATTCCACGTGCCCCGTCACCGGGTCAAAGGTGAGTCGGCCGAAGCCGGACGTCACCCCGATCAGCGTGGCGGATTGATCATTTGTCACGGTCGCTCCTCCCGGAATCCCCGCCCGACCTGCTCAGAGGCCGCTGGCCACGGTCACGGCCTCGCCGGTCATGCTCTTTGCACCGTCCGAGCAGCAGAACAGGACGGCCGCGGCGACTTCGCCGGGCGTCACGCCCCGCCTGATGGGCTGGGCCTCAACGGAGTCTGCATACACCTGCTCGACGGTACGACCGTCGGCCAGCGATGTGTCGGTGATCGCCGTCTCCCAGATCTCGGTCAGCACGTTGCCGGGGCAGACCGCGTTGACCGTGATGCCGTCGTCGGCGAACTCCAGAGCGGCGCCGCGGGTCAGCGCCACCAGGGCGGCCTTGGAGGCCGAGTAGGCCACGAAACCCGGGCGCGGCGAGCGAGCCACCCACGAGGCGATGTTGACGATTCGCCCACCGCCGGCGGCGGCCATGTGCGGCGCGACCGCCTGCATCGCAACGAGTGGGGCGCGCACATTGACGGCGAACATCGAGTCCACCTCGTTGGCGTAGACCTGCCGGATGTGGCCGGCGCGGTTCATGCCGGCGTTGTTCACGAGCACGTGGATGGCCCCGAACCGTTCCGCGGCCTCGTTGACGAATCGATGCACGCCAAGTGTGTCGGTCACGTCCAACTCCCACGCATCAGCGCTCGTGCCCCGCTGACGGAGTTCGGCGGCAACCTCGGCGATTTCCGGCGAGCGGGCGCAGACTCCGAGCGCATAGCCGGCGCCTGCCAGCGCCTCGGCAATCGCCCGGCCGATGCCCCTGCTTGCCCCCGTGACGAGGGCGACCTCGCCGAAGTGGTCAGCGCTCACGCCGAATTGCCTGCCTCGGCTCGCAGACGGCCGGTGGCGGCCTCGTCGACCGTCCCGTCGTCGCTGCAGACCACGCCGTACTCCTCGGCCGCCAGCGCCGGGCTGATGAACCCCTGGCGGACGTCGATGGCCACGCGGTCCGTCTCACGCTCCAGCGGGTCGCCGTACCCGCCGCCGCCGGAGGTCACGGTGCGGATCCGGTCGCCGGCGGCCAGACGCACGTCGGAGAACTTGCCGTTGCAGGCCACTCCGAACGCCTCGGTGAACGTGGTCCAGTCCTCGTCAGCGCTGCGCTGGACCAGCATGGCCGCGGTCTTGCCGGGCTCACCGTCGAAGAGGCCCCACGGGCGGGTCTTCTCCTTCTCGATGAAGCACGACACTCGCAGGTAGTCGCCCAGCACCCGGAACTGCCGGTAGTACCCGAAGCCGCCGCGATTGAGCCCGGCTCCTGCCGAGCCCTCGTGGATGGCGAGCGCCTCGTGCATGATCGGGTAGCGAGTCTCCAGGATCTCCACCGGCTGCAACGCGCAGTTGCCATTGGGGATGCATAGGGCGTTGTTGCCGTCCTTGGTGGCGCGGCCGCCCCAGCCACATCCCTCGTTG
Source organism: Acidimicrobiales bacterium (assembly GCA_963664235.1). Classification (GTDB taxonomy): domain Bacteria; phylum Actinomycetota; class Acidimicrobiia; order Acidimicrobiales; family CATQHL01; genus VXNF01. The sequence continues at coordinate 413,507 of OY760933.1, forward strand.
GTGAGGTTGGCGAAGATCTCCCCGGTGTCGGGGTGGTGCCCGCCGATGCCGACCAGCGCGGAAGTTCCCCCGTCGTGCGCGGAGACCCGCTCGGGCAATGCGTCGGCCAGCGCCCCGTAGATGGCCATCACCAAGTGCGGGTGGATCTCGGAGTTGCCCCCCACGCTGGCACCCGGGTAGGCCACGTTCACGATCGTCCCGTACGGGGCGATGATGCGCACAGGCCGGAAGCACCCGTGGTTCGACGGGATGGAGTGGTCTGTGAGGTGCAGAAGGGCGTTGTAGGTAGCCGAGGCGGTGACGCCGTAGGTGCAGTTCACCGGCCCCAGCCGCTGCTCCCCGCTGCCGGTGTAGTCCACGGTCATGCTGTCGCCGTCGATGATGACCTGCACCTGCAGAACAGACTCGTCCTCGGTCAGGCCGTCGTTGTCGATGACCACGTCGGAGAAGTCATAGACGCCGTCGGGCATCTCGGAGATCTCGGCGCGCATGCGGCGCTCGGAGTAGTCCTTGATGGCCTCACCCAGGACCTTGAACCGCTCCGGGCCGTGGCGATCCACCAGCTCCTGCACCCGTCGCTCGCCAACGTAGAGCGATCCGATCATCGACTTGAGGTCGCCGTAGGACATCCGCGGGGTGCGGACGTTGGCCATGATGATGTTCCAGATGGCCTCGACGTCCTCGCCGCCCTCCACGATCTTCAGCGGCGGGATGCGCAGCCCCTCCTGGAAGACCTCGGTGGCATCGCCGGCGAAGCCGCCGGGAACCTTGCCACCCACCTCGGTCATGTGCCCGATGCAGGAGACGAACCCCACGAGTGCATCGTCGTAGAAGACGGGCTTTATGACGCAGTACTCGGGGAGGTGGCAGCCACCCCGGAACGGGTCGTTGTGGAAAATCACGTCCTCGGGGTTGAAGTTCTCGGCACCGATCTCGTTGATCGTCCACTCGACGACGAAGAGCATGGCGCCGAGCTGTGCAGGACAGAACTCGGCCTGCGCGATCATCTCGCCGCCGGCGTCGAAGATGGCGCACGAGAAGTCCAGACCCTCGTTGAACAGCGGCGAGTAGGCCGTGTTGCGCATTGCAATGCCCATTTCCCTCGCAGTGGTGACCAGGAAGTTGTTCGCCACCTGCAGGGTGATCTGATCCACCTCGGGGATGGCGGATGCCGCTGCGGCGGGGGCGCTCGTTTCGGGAGCGGGAAGCGTCTGTGTCACGGTGGGCTCCTTGGTCGTGTCGATTCGTTGCGGGTTCTAGGGGCGTTGCGGTCTCGGTGGTTGCTCCGTCAGGCTCAGGTCGGCGCCACACCGATGAGCAGGTTTCCGTAGTCGTCGACATCAACCCGCTCGCCCGGGTGTACGAGAGTCGTGGACATGGCCTCCTCGACGACGGCCGGGCCCACCATCTCAGCGCCCGCCGGCAGCTGTTCGCGCCGGTAGATCTTCGTCGGTACCCAGCCGGCCTCGCTGAAGTAGACCGGCCGCTCCGCGATCGGCGTGGCGGCCCCACCGGGTGGCAGCGGGGCCAGACCGGGGTTCTCGTTCACACCGACGGCCGTCATGGTGATCAGCACCAACTCGACGATCTCGCCGGGGATGTCGTAGCCGTACAGCCGCCGGTGCTCGGACTCGAAGCGGTCGATGGTCTCGGCCAGATTGTCGGGCCCGAACATCCAGTCGCTGAGCGACAGCACGACGGAGGTGCCGTAGTTCTGGCCGCTGTAGCGCATCTCGACCGTCGGCTCCAGCACCGGTGTGCCGGTGTAGCCCTCGGTGGCGATCCGCTGCAGCGCCGTGTCTCGAAGCCGCCGCACCAGATCGGTGGCACGGTCGAAATCCACGAGGTCCGAGCGGAAGCTCGTGGTCACCGACTCATCCACCCGCATGTCGGCAGTCATCAAACCGAAGGCCGAGAACACGCCCTGGTAGACCGGCACCAGCACGTCCCGCGCTCCGATGATCCGCGCCAGGGCGTTGGCATGCAGCGAGCAGGCGCCTCCGAAGGAGACCAGGGTGAACTCGCGCGGGTCGAGGCCCCGGTCGATGGACACCAGCCGGATGGCGTTGACCATGTTGAAGTCCACGAGGTCCACCACAGCCGTCGCCACATCCTCGGGCGTCATCTGCAACTCGTCGCCCAGCCGCCCGAGGGCAGCGCGGGCGGCGCCGGCGTCCAACTGCATCTCGCCGCCGAAGAAGCTGTCCGGATTGATGCGTCCCAACGCCACGTTGGCGTCGGTCACGGTGGCCTCGGTCCCGCCGCGCCGGTAACACGCCGGGCCGGGATTGGCGCCCGCGGAGCGCGGCCCCACGCGCAGCAACCCGCCCTTGTCGATCCAGGCCACCGAGCCCCCGCCCGCACCGATGGTCCGCACGTCCACCATCGGCGTGTACACCGGCAGGCCCCACTCAATCTCGAACTCGGCGGTGCGGTTGGCCTCGCCGCCCTCGATCAGGCTGACGTCGAAGCTGGTGCCGCCCATGTCCATGGAGATGAGGTTCTCCCGCCCCACGAGGCGCCCGAAGTACAGCGCGCTCAGCACACCGCCCACCGGACCCGACACCAGCAGGTCGACGGGCTTGGCCGAGGCCGCCCTGTGGTCCACCAGGCCGCCGTTGGACTTCATCATCAGGAAGTTGGCCTCCACGCCGATGGGCGCCAAGCCGGCGGCCACGTCCTCGATGTACTCCCCCACCAGCGTCTTCAGGAAAGCATCGGCCAGGGTGGTGCTCATCCGGTCGTACTCCCGCCAGCGGGGATACACCTCGTGGCTGAGCGAGACCCGGGCGCCGGGGTGCTCCTCGGCAATGATCTCCCGCATGCGCAGTTCGTTGGCCGGGTTCACGTACGAGAACAGGAAGCACACGGCGATGTCGGAGAGGCCCTCGTCCCGCAGGTGGCGGGCGGCGAGACGCGCCCCCTGCTCGTCCAGCTCTTCGACGATCTCACCCTTGTAGTTGCAGCGCTCGTCCACCTCAAGGCAATGCCGCCGCTCTACGAACGGGGTGGGCTTGTCCCACTGCAGGTCGTAGTGGTGCTTGCGGTTCATCCGCTGGATGAACACCACATCACTGAAGCCCCGGGTGCAGATGAGCCCCGGCAACTGCGTCTTGCGCTCGAGCAGCGCGTTGGTGGCGACCGTCGTGCCGTGCACGAGGTCGCGGATCGTGCCGTTGTCGATTCCTGCCCTGCCGATGACATCGTTGACAGCCCGGTGGGGCTCCCCCGGTGTGCTGGCCGCCTTGGTGACCTGCACCTGCCCGGACTCCTCGTCGAACAGCGCCAGATCGGTGAACGTCCCGCCGATGTCGATTCCCATGCGAACAGCCACGGGTTGCCTCACCTCCTGCGGCCGATGCCGGTGCCCTCGCCCGACATCCACAGGCCCCGGTCGACGAGACCGTGCATCTCGACGTGCTCGTCGCGGCAAATCTCCGAGCAGTAGACGATCTGGGTACGCCCGCTGCCGGCGACGATGCGCTGCTGGCGCTCGTGCAGCATGATCCCGCACCGCTCACAGTGCGGGAACTCCTGTCTCACCTGTATTGCCATTGGAGGCTCGCCTTCCGTACTCCGCTCTCGATCTACGGCCCTGCCGGCCCGTCTAGCCCTTCACCGCGCCGAACGTCATACCACGGATCAGGTACTTCTGGATCACGAGAGCCAGGAGCACCACCGGCAGCACGCCCACAACACTGAGGGCGGCCTGCGGCCCCCATTCCAGGCCGACGGCCTCGCTGAAGTAGGCCGACAGTTGCACCGGCACAGTGAAGTGCTCGTGGCTGGCGAACACCAGCGGGACGAAGTACTCGCTCCAGCCGAAGATGAACGTCAACAGCGTGGTGGCCGCCAGCCCGGGCGCGCTGAGCGGCAGCGCGAAACGCGTGAAGATCGCGAACCACGAGCAGCCGTCGACGCGCGCTGATTCCTCGATCTCGAGGGGGATCTCGTCGAAGAACCCCTTCATCAACCACACCACGAACGGCAGTTGGAAGGCCGTGTACAGCAGGATCAGGCCGCGGTAGGTGTCGTACAGCCCCACGTCGGTGAACATGATCAGCAGCGGCACGGCGAACACCACCGGCGGCAGGAACTTGATCGACAGGATCCAGGTCAGGATGTGGCGCCCACCGGTGCGGAAGCGCGAGAAGCTGTAGGCGGCCAGCGAGCCGATCGTCATGGCCGCCACCGTGGCGATGCCCACGATGATGAGGCTGTTCCACAGTGCCCCGGCGCCGTCGTCGGCGGTCCACATCTGCGAGTAGCTGTCGGTGGTCCAGTCGCTGGGAATCCACACCGGCGGGTCGGAGATCCACTCCACCTCCGGCTTGAACGACGTGAGCACCACCCACACGACCGGAAGCAGCGCCAGCAACAGCGCCAGCAGCAGGGCGGCGGTGAGGGCGGCGTTGGTGCCGGCGCGGCGCAACGGCGAGCGCCGGGTGCGAACCCGACTCATCGGGCGGCCCTCACGACCGAGCGCACGGCGAAGAACACCACGATGCTGAGCCCGCCGAGCATCAACAGGGCGGCAGCCGCGCCCTTACCGAGGTCGAAGAACTTGAAGGAGAGGTTGTAGATGTAGTACGTGATCGTCTCGGTGGTGATGCCCGGTCCGCCACGCGTCACCAGTGCCACGATGTCGAAGGTCCGCAGCAGGTCCAGCCCGCGCAGCACGAGGGCGATCAGGAGGATCGGCTTCATGGCCGGCAGCACCACGTGCCAGAAGAGCCGGAACGCCTTGGCTCCGTCCACCACCGCCGCCTCCAGTTGGTCGCCCTCGGTGGCCAGCAGCCCGGCCAGCAGGATCAGGAACATGAACGGGCCCCACTGCCAGGCATCGGCGAGGATGATCACGAGGGGTGCCAGCGATGGGTCGCTGAGCCATTGGAGGTTGACGTCACCGGGCCACAGCAGGCTGAGGATCTGGTTCAGGAACCCGAAGCTGTTGTTGAACGCCATGCGGGCGGTGAAGCCCACCACCACCGGGGCGATCATCATGGGCACCAGGATCCCCGTGGCCACCCAGCGGACCCGCTGGTAGGCGGTCCAGAACAGCAACGCCATCACGAGGCCGAACAGGAACTCCAGCACGAGCGCCGAGGAGGCGATGATCAGCGTCTGCTCGACGGAGTTGATGAACCGCTCGTCGTCGAAGAGCAAATCCCGGAAGTTGTCGAAGCCGATGAAGGGTCGCGCGGGGCGTGTGACCTTCCAGGTGTGCAGGCTGATGTATACGGCGTAGCCGAAGGGGTAGGCGGTGAGCCCCAGGAGGAGGAGCACCGCCGGCGCCACGAAGAGCCAGCGGCTGCGCGGCCGCCGCAGGGCTCGGCTGCGGCGCCGGGCGCGCCGACCCCCGAGCCCCGCAGGGCCCGGGGGTGCGGCTACGTCAGCCGGCGCCGCTACAGCAGCGGTTTCCGGTTCGATGGCCTAGCCGGCGATCGAAGCCAGGAAGTTCTGCCAGACCTGCAGTTGCTCCTCGCGCCCGTAGCTGTCGGTGATCTCGTCCCACGCTTCGGCGGCGTCGTCCAGGGCCTCCTGAGGCGACTTCTGGCCGGTGAGAGCGTTGGCGAGCTCGATCTCGAGCGCCTGGGCGTACTCGCCGTAGCCGGGCATCACCGGGTCGGGAACGGCCTGGGCCAGGTTCGCCTTCTGGGCATCCAGATAGTCGCCCGCGCCCGGGAAGATCTCCGCCATCGCCGGGTCGGCGAAGATGGAGGCCCGCACCACGTCGGTGTTGCCGCCCAGGTTGCTGTTCGCCTGGATCAGGTTCTCTGGGCTGGTGAACCACTGCGTGTACAGGTAGGCGGCCTCCTTGTTGACGTCGGAGTAGTTGGACACGAGGATCGTGTAGCCGGGAGCCGACATGGACCTCTGGTGGACCTGCCCATCCACGACGTAACCGGGCACGGTGGCGTAGCCCCACTTGCCGACGGTGGAGGACGTCTCCGGGTCGTTGGCGTTCTTGCCCGCCGCCGGCCAGGTGATGTTGGAGAAGACAGTGCCGCTGGTCATGGCCTCCACCGTCTCCACGTAGCCGTAGCTCAGGGCGTCGGGCGACATGACGGCTTCCATGGCGATCATGTCCTCCAGCGCCTGCACTCCCGCAGCGCTGTTGACGGCGGCCGACATGTCGTCGTTGAAGTAGGTGCCTCCACCTGACCAGAGTCGCTGCCAGAACCACCAGTAGTTGACGGCGGTGATGCGCCACTCGGCGGCGCCGTACAGGTTGTCCTCGGGCCGTGTGAAGAACTCCAGAACCTCGTCGTACTCGTCATACGTCACCGGCACGGTCAGCTCCCGGCCGTACTCCTCGGCGAATGCCGCCTGCTCCGCCGGGTCCTCCAGCAGGTCCTTGCGGTAGTAGAAGATGAACACGTCGCCGTCGGTGGGCAGGCCCACGAAGCGCCCGTTGTACTGCGAGGCGGTGTGGCTGATCGGGAAGATGAAGTCCTCGATGTCCGGGTCGTACTTCTCCACCCACTCGGTCACGTCGATGAGGTAGCCGGCATTGTCGAGGTCGCCGAGGCGGTTGGTCTCGACGAGGACCACGTCGAACGTGCCGGCCTGGGTGGCGGCGTCGGCGAGGACCTTGCTGGCGTACTCCCCGTAGGGCGCCTTCTGGATGTCCAGCTTGATGCCGGACTGGGCCTCGAAGGCGTCCTTGGTGACCTCCGGCCCCAGGATCGAGAGGTCCTCGGTGAACACCGTGATCGTGGTGTCCGCCGGCAGGTTCAGCGCCTTGATGCCGGCGATGGCCCGCGTGGCGGGCGTGTCATCGCCCATGTCGTCGGCCATGTCGTCCGCGGGAGGCGGCGGGGGTGGTTCATCCGCGGGCGGCGGAGGTGGCGGCTCATCCGCCGGAGGCGGGGGCGGATCCGGCTCTGCGGCCGGCGGTGGCGGCGGTGGCGCCGTCGTGGAGTCGTCGTCATCGGCCCCACAGGCAGCCGCAATCAGGCTGAACGCTGCAAGCAGCGCCAATAGCACGGACAAGTGTCGTCTCATTGTTCTTCCCCCAATGCGTCTTGACGACGGAACGAGGAGGCCGACTGTCGGGCCCCGCTCGGAAACACACTGTAGTCGCGCTCCAGATGGCGGATTCTCTGATCGTCGATCTCCCGGGAACGCCGCCGGCGATGCCGTCAGCCCGCCGATGCCGGGGTGAAGGTGGCAGGGATGTGGGCTCGGCCGTAAAGGATTCCGACGCTCTGGGGCCAGCGGACCTCGTCATGGGTGACGGAGTAGTGGCCGAGGCGCCGGAGGGTTTCGGCGAGGACCACGCGCATCTCAACCCGGGCCAGATGGCTGCCGAGGCAGCGGTGACCACCCACGCCGAAGGTGAGGTGGCGGTTGGGCCGGCGGTCCAGGAGCATCTCGTCGGGGCGGTCGAAGGCTTCCGGGTCGCGGTTGGCCGAGCCCCACAGCAGGAATACCGTCTCGCCGGCACCGATCGGGCAGCCGCCGATCTCGATGTCGCGCGTCACCGTGCGGGCGAAGCCCTGCACCGGGGCCTCGAAGCGCAGGAACTCGTCGACGGCGGCGGGTAGCAGGGCGGGATCTGCAGCCAGCCGGTGACGCTCATCGGGATGCCGATCGAGGTACAGCAGGGCGCTTCCGATGGCGGCCATCGTGGTGTCGAACCCGCCGATGGTGACCATCATCAACAGGTCCACGACCTCGTCGCGGCTGAGCGTTCCCTCGGCCTCCAGATTCAAGAGGTGCGTGAGCATGTCGTCGCGCGGCTCGGTCTGGCGCTGGGTCACCTCGGCGGCGAAGCGTTCGCGGATCGCCCACACGCCGGCGCGGGCCGACTCGTGGTTCGGGTGATCGGTGGGATACGCGATCAAGTCGTGCAGCGGCTCGGCCAGGATCGCCCAGTCCTCCGGCGGCAGGCCCATCAACTCCAGCGTGGTCATGGCCGGAACCGGGGCGGCCAGGTCGGTGATCAGGTCGCAACGTCCCTCCTCGATGAAGGCGTCGATGGTCGTCGTGGTGAAGCGCCCGATGTCGGGCGCCATGGCCTCAGCGGCGCGCTGCGTGAAGTACGGGAACAGAGCCGACCGGTAGCGCTGCAGGTCGGGCGGGTCGGCGTTGAGCGGGATCAGGCGCCCTACCCCGGTGGCCGGCAGCACCACCTCGCGGTCCGAGGAGAACGTCTCGTCGTCGCGGGCCGCGTCCCACACGTCCTCGTAGCGGGACAGCACGTAGAACCCGCCGTAGGTCTCCGAGTACGCCACCCGCGCCTCGCGCAGCCCGACGTAGATCTCCCACGGATCGTGGGCGAAGTCAGGGGAATGGTGATCGAAGCGGACGACGGGGCAGCCCCGGGAGCGGCCGTCCGGCGGGACGCACACGGCTCACCCCCGGGGAGCGTATTCGTAGACGGCGTTGGCCCTGCTGGCCGGAATGTCGGTGGAGTCGAGGTGTTGGATCACTTCGATCCGCGGCACACCGCAGTCGCCGAAGTCGTCGCAGGTGATCGCACCGATGATTCCGGCATAGCCAGCCACGCCGTCGAGGTATTCGCGCACCCCGGCCCGGTCGATCAGCAACGAATTCCCGGCCGGACGGGAGGCCGCCTGAATCGCTTCGAGGAGAAGCGTGGTGGCGTCATACGCGTGCCCCCAGAATGCCGAGCCGGGAGGCGAGCCGTAGACATCCACGTACGCGGCGTGTACTTCGTCGGCGTTCCGGCCGGTGCTCTCGTTGAGATTGTTGCCGAACTGAGACTTCGGACCGGAGAAGAACATCCCCTCGGTCTCGGGCTCTTGCATGAAACTGTCGTCGAGCAGCCCGTCCGCGCCAAGTAGCAGCATGCCCTCCAGGTCCGCGATCTCCGGTGCCAACGTCACGATCTGCTCGGCAACGGTCTCGGAGACAGGCAGGAACAGCGCCTGAGGTGAACCGAGGGCGATCTCCCTGAGGACCGGAGCCATGTCATTCTCGGCCCTGTTGACCTCCACGGCGCTCGTGATCGCGCCGCCGAGTGCCTCGAACTCGTTGACGAACGCTTCGGCGAGGCTCTGCGTGTAGACGTCGCCGGTGTGGATCGCGGCAGCCGCCGTAACGCCCCTTTCCTCGCGGAGGAATCGCGCCGCGGCCGCGCCCTGGTGGAGATCGTTGTGGGCCGTGCGGAAGTACCCCTCGCTGAAGTGCTCGCTGGGGTTGCCCGACAGGTCGGAGGTCAACGTCGGAGATGTGTTCGTCGCCGAGATCATCACCAGTCCGGCCCCGGTCAGCAGCGGCCCCGCCCCGACGGCCGCCACCGAACACGACGTGCCGATCACGCCGATCACGGCCGTGTCGGTGATGATCGTCTCCGCCGCTGCCCGGCCGCCGTCCGTGGAGCAGTGCTCATCGATGCCAACGCCGACGTGCACGTCGTAGCCGTGGATCGGCCCGAAGTGTTCGACCGCGAGCCTCACGGCCCGCAGGTTTGCGTAGCCGGTCCCGTCTCTGTGGATGAGGTTCATGAGCCCGCGGATCTGGATGGCCTCACGTTCGACGACCCGGACCTCCCCGAACGATCCGTCACCCAGTGCATCGGCGTCACGGGTGCACGCGGCGACCAGGAGTGACAGGCATACCAGAGCACACAAACCGGATAGCAGGTGACCTCGACGGGCACGGGGATCCTCAACTGCCAACTGTCCGTACATCTCCGCCTCCCTCCGACCACTTCCTCCCGGAGAAACTCCGGCGAGGGCGCGGCGCGTACCGCCTCGCGAGACTATTCGTATTGGTCCGGCCGGCCGGGAACCTCGTCCGGCGATGACGGCCGGGCGACGACTCAGCCGGCTGGGTCCCGCGGCCAGGCCGCCACGGTGGGGTGGTCCTCGCCGACGGGCTCGACGTGCGCGGCGCCGGCGGGCGAACCGAGTCCGGTGGTCTCGAAGAAGCCGGCGTTCACCTCGGTGAAGGGCTTGAAGTCGGCGGGAAGGAACTGCTCCGGGTAGATGGCCTCCACGGGGCAGACCGGCTCGCAGGCGCCGCAGTCGATGCACTCGTCGGGTTGGATGTAGAGCATCCGCCCACCCACGTAGATGCAGTCCACCGGGCACTCGGCCACACAGGCGGCGTCCTTGATGTCAATGCAGGGCGGTCCGATGACGTAGGTCACGGGGCCTCCCGGTAGCCGGGGTGGCGCTCGTAGACCCGCTCCAGCATGTCCAGATACTCGGGTTCGGCGGCCACCGTCAGCGGGCTGGGCTCCTGGCCGGGATAGCCGATGAGGTCGCGCACCTCGGGACTGAGGTAGTACGCACCCACCACCGCCGTCGACAGCACCGCGAAGGCGTCGGGCCGGTCCGCGACGAGGCCCCGCACGTAGGCGTCGGGATCGTCGGCCGGCGCCTCGTCGAGCAGCGCCACCAGCGGCTCCGCCAGCGCCGGCGCCGCATCGAGGGTTCTGTCGAGTAACTCGCCGGCGACGCCGACTGTCGATGCCGCCGGCATGTCGCGCCCCTCGGCCACTAGGACGTCAGCGAGCGCCGAGAGCGTTGCCCTCTGAACCGCCTTCAGCCGATCCACACTCACGGAGCGTCACCGCCGGTCACGAGTGTTAGATCCGCGCTTCTGGCCGATGCAACCAACCCGACGCCGCCGCGCGCCGCTCTCACAGCGGCACCTCCTGTGAGGTTCGAGCTTCGATCATGTGGTCGGTGACACGGAGGACGTTGGCCATGATCGTGGCCGTGGGGTTGGCCGACCCGCCGGTCACGAACACGCCGCCGTCGATCACGTAGAGGTTCGGGACGTCGTGGCTGCGGCACCAGCGGTCAACCACCGATGAGCCTGGGTCGTCACCCATCCGCGTCGTGCCGAGCACGTGGCCGACGCCCGTGGGCCAGAGACCCCGCACCAGCGTGCTGGTTGCTCCGGCTGCTTCGGCCGCCTCGACGGCACGCGCCACGTTGAAGTCCAGCATCCGCCGCGTGTTCTCCGACACCCGGTACTCGATGCGGGCAGCCGGCAGCCCCGAGGAGTCGCAGACTTCGTCGTCGAGGATCACCCGGTTGCGCTCCTCAGGGAGGTCCTCCGCCTGGATTCCCCAGGTGAATGCGCGCCCGAACACCTCTGCGGCGGCCCGGTGGAAGTTCTCACCCCAGAGAGCCTCGAAGCCCTCGTGGCGGTGGGCATCGTGATACTCCCCCACCGCGAACATCGGTCCGCCGTGCGGCATGACCATCCACTTGGCGCCGCGCACGAAGTCCCGGTCGGGATGCGTCTCGGCGAACTGTAAGGAGTAGATGTTCTGTCCCCACGGGCCCTGCCAACTGTCCAGGGGCTCCTCGCACACCGCCGTGATCGTCCGGTAGGGATGCTGCATGAGGCGGCGACCGACCAAGCCGGAGGAGTTGGCGAGACCGTCGGGGAAGCGCGCCGAGGCGGAGAGCAGCAGCAGGCGGGCGGTGCCCACGGCGTTGGCGGCAAGGATCACCACGTGCGCACGCTGCAGATGTTCGACCCCGTCGCTGTCGAGGTACACGGCACCGATCGCCCGGCCCCCTTCGTCGAGAGGGATCTCCGCCACCCGGGCGCCTGTGACGAGTCGGGCGCCGGCCGCCAGAGCCCGCGGCCAGTGGGTGAGCGAGGCCGTGGCCTTGGCGTTCTCGGGACAGCCCATCATGCAGGTGCCGCGCCGCTGGCAGGCCTGTAGGGCGCCGTGGGGCCGGGAGGCGATGGCGTTGGCCCCCGGCCACCAGTGCCAACCCAGGCGATCCATGCCACGGGCTGCCGCCATCCCCACCTTGCCGATCGGGACCGGGGGATTGGGATAGGCGGCCATCTCGGGCAGGGCAGGGTCGTCCGCCAAGCCGGACACCGACATGTCTCGGGCCACCCGGCCGTAGGGCTCGGCCAACTCCGCCCAGTCGATTGGCCAGTCGTCGGCCACGCCGTCCAGAGAATGTGCCTTGAAGTCAGATGCCAGCAGTGGCTGCCACATGGCCGCCCACTGCACCAATCCGCCGCCCACACCGTTGTACATGACCGGGCGGACATCCGCCTCACCGGTCAGCGGGTAGTCGGCCAGGCTGCGGCGGACGTTGGGGTCGGGATTCCAGCGCTGGATCCAGGCCAACTCGGCCTCGGGTGTGGCGCTCATGTAGTCCGCCGTGTGTGCCCAGTCGCCCTGCTCGAGACAGATCACCTCGAAACCGGCGGTGGCGAGTCGGGCAGCGGCCACCGACCCCGAGGCGCCGGAACCGACGATCAGGACGTCGGCGACGGGGTCTCGCCCGTTCCGCCCGCCATCGCCGAAGGGGCCGCGCGGCGTGATCTTCATGCTGTCAGATCATCCGCCGCAATATCAGCATATTGAAATACTATACTTTAGTGAAGGAGCCTGCTATGCACTCGACCGCACACAACAGCGACGCCCTGCACTGGCACTCGTCCGGGTCAGGCGCCACGACCGCCGGAGCGGACCGGCCCCCGCTGACGGTCCAGGCCGTCGGCAACGAGATCAAGCGGCTGCGAAAGCTGCGGGGCAGGACGCTCGAGCATCTCGCCTCCCAGTCGGGGGTCAGCGCGGGACTGCTCTCGCAGGTGGAACGGGGCCAGGGCAACCCGTCTTTCAACACCTTGGTGCAGGTGGCGCACGCCCTGGGCATCCCGGTGGCCCGGCTGATGGCCGGGGAACAACTCTCGTCGCCGGTTGTGCGGCGCAACGAGCGGCGACGCCTGAACCTGAGTGGCAACGGCGAACTGGTCCTCATGGAATTGCTCACGTCGCGCCTCGACAGCGCGCTGGAGGCCATTCGCATCGTGGCCGAGCCGGGATACTCCACCGAGAACACCCCCTTCGTGCACGACGGCGAGGAGTTCGGCATCGTGCTCGAGGGCACCCATGCCGTGAGCGTCGGCGGCGTCCACTACGTGCTACAGGCCGGCGACTCGATCTCGTACAGTTCCACGATCCCCCACTGGTACGAGAACCCCGGCGACGTCACTTCGGTGTCGCTGTGGGTCGTGACGCCGCCGAGCTTCTGACCGATGGATGCCACCATCACCCGACCGGCCGCCGACGCACCGGTCGTGGCCCGGAGCGATGTCGTCGTCGTGGGCGGTGGGCCGGCCGGGCTGGCGGCCGCCGTCGCCGCCGCCCGCAACGGGGCGAGCGTCACCCTCCTGGAGCGCTACGCCTACCTGGGCGGCCTGGCCGCGGGGGGCATGGTCCTCGTCCTCGACGACTTCGCCGACGGGGCCGCCGAGATCACCGTGGCCGGCATCGCCCAGGAGATGGTGGAGCGCCTCGAGACTCGCGGGCTGGCGGTGTACCCCCCGCCGGGCGACCGCGTCCTCAGCGACGAGATGTGGCGGCGCTGGTCGCGCTGGGGGCTGTTCGACCTCTACGCCAAGGGCCCGCAGAAATCCATCGTCTACGCGGTGGCGTTCGACCCCGACGGCTGGAAGCGGGTCTCCAACGACCTCTCCGAGGAGGCAGGAATCAACGTCCGCCTGCACTCGTGGTACTCGGCGCCGATCATGGAGGGCGACACGATCTCCGGCGTGATCTGCGAGACCAAGACCGGCCCGCAGGCCGTCCTCGGCGACGTGGTCATCGATGCCAGCGGCGACGGAGATGTTGCCGCAGGTGCCGGGGCGCCGTTCGTGGAGGGCTCGTACATGGTGACCACGGTCTTCCGACTCGGCAACGTCGACACCGAGACGGCGGAGCGTTTCGAGCACGAACATCCCGCCGAGTGCCACGCCGTCAATCGTGCGGCGCGGCGCATCCTCGGCGGCTCCTGGGCGATCTGGTGGCTGAAGACGCCGCTGCCGGGTGTGGTGTGGTGTAACTGCCCCCACATGACCGGCTACGACGGGCTGAGCGTGGCAGATCTCACCGCCGCCGACCGTGAGGGTCGCAAGAAGATCGCCGGTGTCGTGGACTACGTGCGCCAGCACTACCCCGGCTTCGAGAAGGCGGTGGTGCTGGACGTGGCTCCGCAGATCGGGGTGCGGCAGTCCCGCCTCATCGAGGGCGAGTACGTCGTGACCAAGGACGACGTCGTCAACCGGGCGCACTTCGCCGACAGCGTGGCCCGCGGCCGCGGCTACTACACGCCGTACCGGGCGATGCTGCCTCGCGGCGTGGAACAGTTGCTGGTGGCGGGGCGGCACTACTCGGTGACACCCGAGGCGCAGAAACTGTCCCGGGAGATCCCGCCCTGCATGGCGATGGGAGAGGCGGCGGGCGTGGCCGCGGTCGAGGCCCTGGACACCGGCGTCACGGTCCGCAAGGTGAACGTGACGGCCGTGCAGCGACAGCTGCGCGCCCAGGGCGCCGACCCCGGCGACATCCCCTCGCCGCGGGCGCGCCTCCCCGGGGCCGAAGAACCGGCGAACCCGTGAGCGGCGGCGCGGCTCCCGGAGCCGATCAGCCTCTCTCCGGGGTCAGGATCCTGGACTTCTCCCAGATCATGATGGGGCCGGTGGCGACACAACTGCTGGCCGACCACGGAGCCGACGTGTTGAAGATCGAGCGACCCGGCACCGGGGACATCTTCCGCCAGGCCCTCGTGGACCCCGACGGCACCCAGCATCCCGCCTTCGGCGCCGTGAACCGCAACAAGCGCAGCCTGGAGATCGACGTGCGGTCACCGGAGGGCCTGGCGCTGATCGAGGATCTCGTGCGGACGGCCGACGTGGTGGTGAACAACTACCGGCCCGGCGTGATGGAGCGCCTGGGACTCGGCTACGACCGGCTCGCCGACCTGAACCCCGGCATCGTCTACGCCCAGGGCACCGGCTTCGGCACCGAAGGGGCCTACGTGCGCAAGGGCGGCCAGGACATCCTGGCACAGGCCCTCACCGGGGCGATGTCCCACAAGGCCGACGCCGACCATCCCACCGCCATCTACCCCGTCTCGCTGGCCGACTACACCGCCGGGATGAACATGGTGCAGGGCATCCTCATGGCCCTGCTGCAGCGGGAGCGAACCGGCCGGGGCCAACGCGTGGAGGTCTCCCTGTACGACTCGCTGCTGGCGATGCAGATCCTGGAGGCCACGATGGCGCTGATGGATCGACCCACCTTGAACTGGGCGCGCATGCCACTGGTGGGAACCTTCGCCACAACCGACGGCGAGATTGTGCTGGTCGGCGCCTTCAAACCAAACCCGCTGCGTGACATCTGCGCGGCTCTGGACCTCGAGGATCTCTCCCAGCACCCGGACTTCTCCACCATGGAGGCGCAGGCCGCCAACAAGCCGCTCCTGCAGGCGCTGCTGATCGACGCCATCGGCCGCTTCAGCACCGCCGAGGTGATTGAGCGGCTGGAGGCGGAGGACGTGCTCTGCGCCCCCGTGCGGACCCTGGCCGAGGCCCTGGAGGATCCGCACACCGCTCCGATGATCACCGAGATGGCCCGCAACGGGCGGCAGCCGCTGCGGTCGGTGGCGTCGCCAGTGCACCTGCCCGACACGCCGCTGTCACCCCATCGCCCGCCCCCCGGCCTCGGTGAGGGCGCCGCCGAGGCGCTGGCGGACTACGGCATCGCACCCGAGCGGATCGAGGCGCTCAGCGCCGCGGGGGTGCTGGCGTGAGCATCGATCCGACTCCCCGAGGAGCGTCGACTTGAGTATCGATCTGACCGTCGAGAACCACGTCGCCCGGGTCACCATCAACCGCCCGGAACGGCTCAACGCCATCGACGAGGCCCATCAAACCGACTTGCGGCGCGCCTGGGAGCAGATCGAGGCCGACCGGTCGGTGCGGGTCGTGGTGCTCACCGGCGCCGGCGACCGGGCCTTCTGTGCCGGCGACGACATGCGCGCCGAGGGCCGCACGGGGATGGACTACTGGCTGAATGCCCGCCCCGACGGCTTCGGTCACCTGACCCTCCGCGACACCCTCGACGTGCCGGTGTTGGCCAGGGTGAACGGCTACGCCCTCGGCGGCGGCCTGGAACTGGTGGTGGGCTGCGACCTGGCCGTGGCCTCGGATAACGCCCAGTTGGGTTTCGTCGAGCCCCGGCTGGGCCGCCTGCCTCTCGACGGCGGGATCGTCTCGCTGGCGCGCCAGCTGCCCGCCAAGTGGGCCATGGAGGTGCTGCTGACGGGTGGTCGCTTCAGCGCAGCCGAGGCGCTCAACCTGGGGCTCCTCAACGAGGTGGTACCCGCCGACGACCTGGACGCCGCCGTGGATCGCTGGCTGGAGAACCTGCTGGCGTGCGCACCACTGTCGCTGCGGGCCATCAAGCAGATCGTCCGCCGCACCGGTCACATGACCGCCGCCGACGCACGCATGGCCAACCTGCCGGCGCTTATCGAGGTGCTGAACTCCAGCGACGGCGAGGAGGGCGTCCGGGCCTTCACCGAGAAACGCGCCCCCGATTGGAAGGGCCGCTAGGCGCGACAACCGACTTCTATGAATTGAAAATCTGTACTATCGTGAAAGAACTGCGCCGACCCGGGAGGATCCAATGAAACATCGACGCATCTTCATGGCCGTTCTGATGGCTGTCGCCCTTGTGGCTGCCGCCTGCGGAGGTGACGACGGCGGAGAGACGACCGCGCCGCCACCCGCGCCCGAACCCGCGCCTGCACCGGCACCAGAACCGCCTCCCCCACCGGAGCCCGCGCCGGAGCCCGACGAACCGCTCACGGTCGCGCTGGTGGCGAACCAGCGAGCCGGTGACCTGGGACCCATCGATGACCTCGTGCGAGGGCTGGAGATGGTGGAGGCCGACTTCGGTGCCGACATCACGTTCATCGAGGCGACGGACCCGTCGACCTTCGAGACGACGCTGCGGAACCTGGCCAACCAGGGCACCGACATCATCGCCGTGACGTTCCCGCCAATGCAGGAGGTCGTCACGCTCGTGGCGCCGGACTTCCCGGACACCCGCTGGATCCACATCTTCGGCTTCGAGGGCGGTGTCGACAACCTGGTCTCCATCGGGTTCGACTACTACAAGGGCACCTACCTGGCGGGCATCCTGGCCGGGGAACTGAACACCACCGGCAAGGTCGGCTTCGTGGGCGGCGTGTCGATCCCGCCGCTGAACGCCGACTACAACTCCTTCGTGGCGGCGGCGCAGACGAAGAACGCCGACATCAGTGGCGAGGCAGCATTCGCGGACTCCTTCGAGGATCCCGCCAAGGGACGCGAGTTGGGTGCGGCGCTGTACGACGGCGGCGTGGACATCATCATGACCGACGCCGCGGCCACCGACCTCGGCGTCATCCAGGCCGCCGAGGAGAAGGGCGGCTACGTGATCGGCGGCTCGGAGAACTACTTCGACAGCCCGAACGTGATCGCCAGCGTCCTGCTGTACTGGGCCGAGATCCTCTACGCCCAGGTGGAGCACGCACTCAGCGACGACTACACGCCCGGCTTCGTCGGCGCCGGTGTGGCAGAGGGCGGCGTCGACATGGTGATCAGCCCGAACTTCTTGGAGAACGGCCCGGCTGAGATGGTCGAGATCATCAACGCCACGCTCGACGAGATCGACGAAGCCCGCTCGGCCATCAAGGACGGGTCGCTGGAGGTCCCCTTCAACCCCGAACTCTGAGGCAAGTAATCTCCAACCGATGACGGCGCCGAGCGGACCGGCTTCCGCCGGAGCCCCGGCGGTTCACTGCCGGTCGCTCGGCGTCTCCTTCGGCGCCGTCCGGGCGCTGCACGACGTCAGCCTTGAGTTGGCGCCCGGGCGGATCCACGCCTTGGTCGGTCAGAACGGGGCGGGCAAGACCACCCTCGCCAAGGTGCTGGGCGGCCTGCAGGTTCCCGACGCCGGTGATGTCCGGATCGCCGGTCAGGAGATCCCGCCCGGAGACGTGCGGGCCGCCAAGGCCGCCGGCCTGGCGATGGTGCACCAGCACTTCTCGCTCCCGCCGTCGTTCACGGTGGCCGAAGCGCTCGAACTGACCGCCGCCCGGCCGGGGGGCCACGCCCTCTACCGCCGCGGCGACCTCCACCATCGCTGGCAGGAAGACGTGGCCGAGATCGGCGGCAAAGCGACCCTGTCGACGCGCATCCGAGACCTGCCCGTCGAGGCCCGCCAGTCGCTGGAGATCGTCCGCGCGCTGGCGACCGAGGCGTCCGTCCTGCTGCTGGACGAGCCCACCGCCCTGCTCACACCCACCGCCGCCGACGCGCTCTTCGAACGTCTGCGGCGCCTGCGCGACAGCGGTGTCACCGTGCTGGTGGTGCTGCACAAGCTGCGGGAGGTGGCCGCCGTCGCCGACACGGTGAGCGTGCTGCGCGACGGCGAGCTGGTCCTGGGTCCCGCCGATATGTCAGACGTGTCCCAGGGGCGGCTCAGCGACGCAATCGTCGGCCCAGGAGCGCGGGACGACACCTCTGTGGGTGTCGCAACGGCGGCAACCGGCACCCGGCACACGCTCCTGGAGTTGGCGGGCGTCTCGAGTGCCGAGTCTGCCTTCGAACCGGGCCTCGGCGACGTCGACCTGCGGGTGGAGTCCGGCGAGATCGTGGGGATCGCCGGTGTTGAAGGCAACGGCCAGCGCAGTCTCGTCTCGGTGATAGCCGGACTCAGCCTCACCGAGGCGGGCTCGGTCCGAATCGGTGAGACCGAGGTGACCGACGCCGCACCGGCCCGGCGGAGGCTGCTGGGGCTGCGCCTCGTGCCATTCGACCGCAACAGCGAGGGTGTCAGCCAGAGCGCCGCCCTGTGGCTGAATCAGGCGGCGCTGCGACTACTGGGCAGGCGCCGGCGAGGCTCGCCGCTCATCTCGCTACGCCAGTTCAAGCGGCGGGCGACCGAGGAGATGGACCGCTGGCGGGTGCGTTACGACACCGTCACGCAACCCGCCGAGAGCCTCTCAGGAGGCAACATCCAGCGCCTGATTCTCTCCCGCGAGCTGGCCCCGGGACTGGAGGTGCTGGTCGCCGCCCAGCCCACCCGCGGGCTCGACTTCGCCGCCACCGAGTTCGTGCGCCGGTCGCTGCAGGGTCTGCGGGACGCGGGCGCCGGGGTGCTGCTGATCTCCTCGGACCTCGACGAGCTGTTCGAACTCTCGGACCGGCTGCTGGTGATGTACGGCGGGCGGATCGTGGGCCGCTTCGCGGGCCCGTACGACCGGCGGTCGGTCGGTGACGCCATGACCGGAGCCGTGCGATGACCAGCGGATTGCGGCGCGTCGTGGGGACCGTGGCGCTCGTCCTGGTGTCGTTCCTGATCACCGCGCTGATCCTGCGGGTCAGCGGCTACAGCGTCGGCGAGGTCTTTTCGGGCGTCATCCAGGGGGCGATCACCGCCACAGGCGCGTCGACCTCGTCGATCCGCTGGGCTATCCCGCTGCTGCTCATCGCGCTGGGTGTCGTGGTCGGCTTCCGGGCCGGTTTCTTCAACATCGGCGGCCAGGGGCAGTTCTATGTGGGCGCCTGCTCTGCTCTGGCAATCTCGCTGGGCTGGCGCGAGGGCCCCGCCGGGCTGGTGGTCCTCTGCGGGACGCTGGCGGCGATGCTCGCCGGGGTGCTGTGGTCGCTGTTCCCAGGCTGGCTGCGGGTGCGCTTCGGCACCGACGAGGTGCTCACCACGCTGATGATGAGCTTCATCGGCGCGCTGGTGCTGCAATACCTGACCGCCGGACCGATGCGCAACCCGCAGGGCACCGGCCAGACAGCGGCCAGCGAGCGGATACCCGAGACCTTCCGCCTCACCGGAGGCTCGGGCGTCTCGACCACCGTTCTGCTGCTCGTCGCAGGGGTCACCGTCCTCGTCTGGCTCGTGCTCGAGCGCACGCGCTTCGGGCTCACCATGACCCTCGTCGGCCGGAACGCCACGATGGCCCGCTGGCAGGGCATCAATGTGCGCCGCGTTGGCCTGGGCGCCTTCGCCCTCTCGGGGGCGCTGGCCGGTTTGGCGGGTGCCGTCGAGCTCTACGGCCCGGCGGCGCGGCTGGTCACCGGGTTCTCTCCCGAAGTGGGCTTCACCGCGGTCGTCGTCGCGCTCGTGGGCCTGCTGAACGTGTGGGGCACTGTGATCGCGGCGGTCTTCTTCGGCGGCCTCCAGTCGGCGATCCTCTTCCTGCCGATCGTCACCGATCTGCCACCGCCCGCCCTGGTATTGCTCCACGGGATGGTGGCGTTCCTGGTCACCATCAAGTTCCGGGCCGTGCGGCGGCGGCGGGCCGCCCAAGCCGAGGCCCCCGCGGGCTGATGGAACAGATCCTCGCCACCACGCTGCGCTCAGCCGCCCCGCTGGTTCTCGTCGCCATGGCCGGCGTGTTCGCCTTCCGCGCCGGCATCTTCCACCTGGGCCTCGAAGGGCTCATGATCACCGGCGCCTTCACCACCGTGGCCGTCGGCGACACCACGGGCTCGGTGGAGCTCGGGATCCTGGCGGCCATCGGAGTCTGCCTGCTGCTCTCGGCGCTGTACTGGTGGGTGATCGGGCCGCTGGGCGCCAACGTCATCATCGCCGGATTGGGGCTCACCTCCATCGGCCTGGGAGGCACCGCCTACGCCTTGGGGGCCATCTTCGATGTGCGCGGCTCGTTGTTCACCGACGTGGTCCTGCCGCGCCCGGTGCGCGGCATCGCCGACGGCGCGGGCGTGATCATCGCCGAGCACTCGATCTTCGTGTGGATCACGCCGGTGATCGTGCTGGCCGCCTGGGTGGTGCTGCGGCGCAGCCGTTTCGGCCTGCGCCTGGCGGCCGTGGGCGAGTACCCGTTCGCGGCGCGCTCGGCGGGCGTGAACCCGTCGATGATCCGGCTGCAGGCGCTGCTCATCGCCGGCGCCCTCTGCGCCCTCGGCGGGGCCGAACTCTCGGTGGGAGCACTGCGCAACTTCACCGAGAACATGACCAACGGGCGGGGCTTCATCGCCTTCGTGGCGGTCATCTTCGGGGCCTGGCACCCCATCGGCGCCGCCTTCGCCGGGCTCTTCTTCGGCTTCGCCGACGCCATCGGCATCCAGTCGCAGATCAACATCACCGAGCGTGTGCCGCGGGAGTTCGTGCTGATGATCCCCTTCGTACTCACGATCTTCGCCGTCTGGCTCGGCGGCCTGTGGCGCCGCCGCTCGCTGGAGGCCGAGGCCGGCTACGCCGAACTGCGAGAACCCGACTTCTGACCAGCGGCAACCCGCCGCGTGCTCCCCCCGAGGCGGCGCGCTTCCCGGAGCCATCCGGGCTCGGATCTCCGAATAGCATCGCCACGCTATGAGTGCAACGGATCCACAGGAGCCCGGTCGGGAGATCCAGGATCTCTGGCATCCCGTGGCGATCCTCGACGAACTCCGCGCCGGTGAGACCACGCGGACACAGCTGCTCGACCGGAACGTCGCGGTTGGCCTGAACGATGACGGGTCGCCGATCGCGTGGCTGGTCGCCGGCGAGGGACAGCGCCCAGGACCCGCTCTCGACCTCCTGCCGACGATCGCCGCCTACGAGTTCGCCTGGACCAGCCTGGGAGACCCGCCGGATGAGATCTTCGCGATCCCCGAGTGCGACGAGCCCGACCGTCGCAACCTCGCCACCTTCTCGGTCGGGGTGCACGTATCCGCGCCCCGGGCCGTCGAGAACTTCTTGGACCTCGGCCACTTCCCGTATGTGCACGCCGGGATCCTGGGCCAGGTGCCCCGGACCGAAGTGGCGGACTACAGGGTGGAGGTGGACCCCGACACGAACGAGCTGTGGGCCCGCGACTGTGAGTTCTTCCAGCCGCAGGCGGCAGCCGCCTCCACCGACGGCCAGGTGTCGCAGTACACGTACCGGGTGCCGCATCCCTACTGCGTGATGCTCTACAAGTCGTGCCCGACCGACGAGTCCCGCTTCGATGTCATCGCACTGTTCTGCCAGGCGCTGTCGGCCGACCGGGTGCTGTTCCACACCTTCATGAGCGTCATCGACCACACGAGCACCGACGCGCAGATCCGGGCGTTCCAGCAGCTCGTCTCCGCCCAGGACAAGCCGATCCTCGAGAACCAGACCCCGCGCCTGCTCCCCCTCGACCCGGGCACCGAGACGTCGGTGCGGGCGGACCGGGCGTCGGTGGCCTACCGGCGCTGGCTTGGGGACCTCGGTGTCGACTACGGCGTGATTCCTGCGGGCCCCGGCGATGACTGTTCCTGATCCCGCGTCGCTGCTCCACCCTGTCGCCGCCGGTGCCGACCTGGTGCCCCGCCACGTGGTCCAGAGCCGACTGCTCGGCCGCGCACTCGCCATCTGGAAGGCCGACGACGGCTTCATCAACATCTGGGAGGACCGCTGCATCCATCGGGGCATGCGACTCTCGGCCGGCATCAACGACGGCGCCGAACTCGTCTGCCAGTACCACGGCTGGCGCTACTCCAACCGCAACGGGAACTGCAGCTACATCCCGGCACATCCGGGCGAGGCGCCGGCGCGGGCGCTGCGCGTCCCTGGCTTCGCCTGCGCCGAGCGCTACGGACTCGTCTGGTCGGGCAGTCCCTCCGCCGCCGGACCTCCTTCGATCCCCACCCTGGAGGACACCGAAGTGCTCCCCCTCCGGGGCCTGCCGGTGAACGTCCCGGCGGCCCTGGCGCTCAAAGGGCTCGCCGGGTACTCGTTCCGCCCCGCAGCGGCACTCGGAACCGGGTCTCCCGTCGCAACCGGCACAGACACTCACAGCCCCTACTCGGTCACCGTCACCGCTGCGGCCGCCGGCGCCGAGAGTTCCGTGGTCTTCTTCGTCCAGCCGGCCGATGCCGGCCGCTGCGTCATCCGTCCAGTGCTCAGCCCCGCCCCGGCGCCCGAAGAGCGTCTGGCCGTCCTCCGCCACCACGCCAGGGGGCTCGAGGAGCTCCGGACGCAGTTGGAGGACCGCAGACCCCCCGAGATCGCTGTGCAACCACCCATGGCGACACTCGCACCCCTGCGAGGTGACACCACAGCCCCGACAGCCGGCGGCCGTCGCCCGCAGGTGCAGGTGCGGGTGGTCCGCAAGTGGCTGACCGCCGAGGGGATCGCCGCGTTCGAGCTGGGGCCGGTCTCCGGGGAGTTACCGAGCTTCCAGCCGGGCGCCCACGTCGACGTGCACCTGCCGAACGGCCTCGTCCGGCAGTACTCGCTGACCAACGGACCGGGCCTCACCGGCGTCTACCGCATCGGGGTGAAACTGGAGCCGCAGGGCGGCGGCGGGTCGCGCCACATGCACGACAGCGTCCACGTGGGCGACGTCCTGGATCTCTCTGAACCTCGCAACAACTTTCCCCTCCGCCGCGACGCGGCCAGGACGGTGCTGATTGCAGGAGGCATCGGGATCACGCCGCTGGTGGCCATGGCGCAGACGCTGGCCCGGCAGGGACTGACCTGGGAACTCCACTACTTCGCACAGAGCGACGACCACATCGCCTTCGGTGAAATGCTCGATCCCCTGGCTCGCGACGTCACGATGCACCTGGGACTCACGCCCGAACAGACCGGCGACGAACTCGCCGAGATCACACGGTCCTACGCCCCCGAGAATCACACCTACATCTGCGGCCCCGGGCCGATGATCGAAGCAGCTCGCGCCGTCGCCGCCGAGGCAGGGTGGCCCGAGGCAGCGGTCCACTTCGAGTACTTCAAGAACGAGTCCCCGCGCGATGACACTTCGGCGTTCGACGTCAGCCTGGCGCGCAGCAACAGGAGCCTCAGGGTCCACGCCGGCGAGTCGTTGCTGGACGCGTTGCGGAACAAAGGGGTCGACCTGCCGTCGTCCTGCGAGCAGGGCGCCTGCGGGACATGTCTTGCCACGGTCCTGGAGGGCGAACCTGACCACCAGGACGTCTATCTCAGCGGTACCGAGCGCACCGCCGGCGACCGGATGCTCACGTGCGTCTCACGCGCCAAGAGCGGGCGACTCGTGCTGGATCTGTAGGCCGCCGTGATCAAGCTCTACGACTACCTGCTCTCGGCCAACTGCTACAAGCAACGACTGCTGCTGAACATGCTGGACGTGCCCCATGAGTTGGTGCCGGTGGAGTTCCATCCGGGACGGGAACACGAAAGCGCCGAGTTCAAGAGAATCAACACCCTCGGCCACATCCCGGTCATCGACGACGACGACTTCATCCTGCGCGACGCGCACGCCATCCTGATCTACCTGGCCTGCAAGTTCGACGGCGCCGGCACCTGGTACCCCACCGGCGACCCGCGGCTCCTCGGCGAGGTGACCTCCTGGCTGCAGTTCGCGGATGGCACCACCAACACCGCCGCCGCGGCGCGACTCCACGTCAACTTCGGCTACGACTTCGACTTGAAGGCGTGCCAGGTGGGAGCGCATCGCCTGTTCCGCGTGCTCGACGAGCACCTCTGGTTCCGCGAGCAGGAAGGTCTCGGTTGGGTCGTCTCAGCCCCGGCACCCACGGTTGGTGACATCGCGCTCTTCCCCGACGTTGCCCTCTCGGGCGAGGGAGGCATCTCACACGAGGACTATCCCGCCCTCCGGCGGTGGGCCGAGCGCGTGCAACGCCTGCCGGGCTTCATCGACATGCCAGGCGTGCTTCCCACCGCACCGCTCCCCGGCTGAGGCGCGACGAACGTCAGCGGATCAGGAGACCGCCGTCCACAACGAGTGAGGCGCCGGTCACGAACGACGATTCGTCGGAGGCCAGGAACACGGCAGCGGCGGCAATCTCGGAGGGCTGACCCACGCGGCCCATGGGATGAGCCGCGTCGCAGGCGGCGAGCGCGGCCTCGGGATCGGGTTGCTGCTCGCAGTAGTGGTGCATCTCGGGCGTCTCAATGAAGCCGGGGCAGATGGCGTTGACCCGTACGCCCTCGGCGGCGTACTCCAGCGCCACCTGGCGGGTGAGCATCAGCAGCGCCCCTTTCGAGGCACAGTAGGCGGCATCGTTCTCGAAGCCCACGAAGCTCGCCACCGAGGCCAGGTTGATGATCGAGCCGGATCCCCGACGAACCATGCCCCCGACGGCATGCTTGGTCAACCAGAAGGCGCCCCGCACGTTGGTGTCCATGATGTAGTCGTATTCCTCGAGCGACGTGTCCTCGACCGAGCGCAGAATCCCGACACCTGCGTTGTTGCAGAGGATGTCGATGCGGCCGTGGCGAGATTCGGTCTCGGCCACAACTCGCTCGCAGTCCTCCAGCCGGCGGATGTCGGTGCGGACGAACTCCGCCTCACCCCCGGCGGCGACGATCCCGGCGACGACGGCCTCACCCTCGGCCTCGTTGCGGTTGGCTGCCACAACCAGCGCACCTTCCGCGCCGAACCGGGTGGCGATGGCATGACCGATACCGCGCCCGGCCCCGGTGACGATGGCGATCTTGCCTGCGAGCCTGCCCATCGAGACCCTCCTCTACAGATGCTCTGGCGTCCTGGGCGCGCCTCGAACGATCTGCCCGAACCGCACACCGAACCGCTTGGGCGCGCCTCGAACGATCTGCCCGAAGCGCAAACCGAACCGCCGGACAGCGGATTCCGGCCTTCGCCGGTATGACGGGGAGTGAGCGGTTGCCCGTAACGGCAGCGACGTCACTTGACGAGTCCGCCGTGAGCGGTGACGATCGAATCCGTCACGTAGGAGGCCTCGGTCGAGGCCAAGAACGCGGCGTAAGCGGCGATCTCGGTCGGCTTGCCCATGCGGCGTAGGGCAGTTGCGCCGGCGACAGCGGCAACCAGCTCGGGGTCCTCGAGGAACGTCGAGACCATCGGCGTTTCCACGAACCCGGGGCAGATCAGGTTGGCCCGCACACCCTGGGGCCCGTAGTTCTGCGCCAGCGAGGCCGTGTAGGCAAGCAATGCTCCCTTACTGGCGGCGTAGGCGTGGAAGTGCGAATCACCCCGGTACGACGCCGCCGAGCCGACATTCAGGATCACCGAGCCAGGCGCCGCCTCCAGGAGCGGCGGCAGGGCGTGCTTGCAGAACAGGAACACGCCTGTGGCGTTGATGGCCAGAACCTCGTCCCAGGTGCTCCGCTCGAGGTCCTCACTGGGCCCGTCGGCGTCGGTAAACAGAACTCCGGCGTTGTTGTAAAGCACATCCAGGCCACCCAGGGCCTCGACGGCGGTCTCCACCACGTTCGCCACCTGCGCCTCATCGCGCACGTCGGCCGCCACCCCGACGGCGGCTGCGCCCGCATCGCGCAACTCGGCCGCGAGCGTCTCCACACGACCCGAGTCCAGGTCGGTCACCACCACCGAGGCACCTTCGGCCGCGAACCGTCGGCTGACCGCAGCGCCCTGGCCACCCACCGCTCCGGTCACGAGGCAGCGTCGACCACCGAGCCGTTGAGCATCCATCGCTCCCCCTCCCCTTTCGGTTCCCGGTTGCGCCGGCGGGCCGCCTGCACTGTCGGGCGTGCCACAGGACTGTGACCGGGAATGTTCTAGCGTGAGCCGGCGATGGCCGCCAGCCGTGAAGTACCCGTAGCGCTGCGCAGCACCCGCTGGTTCGCACCTCGCGACCTATTCGGCTTCCTGCACCGGACCGCACTGCGTTCGGAGGGACTGTCCGACGCATCGATCTCGGGGCGGCCAGTCGTCGGTATCGCCAACTCCCATTCGGAACTGGTCAACTGCAACCTCCACTTCGGTGCGCTGATCGAGGGGGTCAAGCGCGGCGTCCACCAGGCCGGGGGGCTCCCGCTGGAGTTCCCCACCATCTCGCTCAGCGAGATGCTGATGAAGCCCACCACGATGCTGTACCGCAACCTCATGTCGATGGACGTCGAGGAGATGATCCGCTCCAGCCCCCTGGACGCCGTCGTGCTGGTGGGCGGGTGCGACAAGACCGTACCGGCGCAGTTGATGGGCGCGGCCAGCGCCGGCGTGCCGGCGATCGCGCTGACCGGCGGGCCCATGCGGCCCGGGAATTTCCGGGGCCGGCGGATCGGGGCCGGGACCGATATCTGGCGCTACACCGACGACCTGCGGGCAGGGCGGATGTCCGACGGCGAGTACGCCGAGTTGGAGGCCGCCACGCGGCCGGGCGTGGGCCATTGCAGCGAGATGGGCACCGCCTCCACCATGGCCACGCTCACTGAAGCTCTCGGCATGTCGCTGCCCGGCTCGGCGGCGGTCCCCGCCACCGACGCCCGCCGGGGCGCCCTCGCCGAAGAGACCGGACGCCGTGCCACCGAAATCGCGCGGGAAGGTCTCCGCCCGGCCGATGTTCTCACCGTCGAGGCTCTGGAGAACGCCGTGGTGGTGCTGGCGGCTGTCGCAGGCTCCACAAACGCGGTATTGCACCTCATCGCCCTGGCCGGGCGCCTCGGGATCGATCTTCCTCTGGAGCGCTTCGATCGGATCGCCGCCCGCACCCCGGTGCTAACCAACATCCAACCCGCCGGTGAGCACCTCTTCGAGGACCTGGAACGGGCCGGGGGCGTGACCGCCCTGCTGGGTGAGCTGGCGCCGTTGCTGCACCTCGACGCGCTCACAGTCACAGGCAGGACGCTGGGCGAGAACATCGCCGGTTGCGAAGTGTGGGACCGAGACGTGTTGCGGTCCTTGGATGATCCGCTGCAACCCCCCGGCGGCCTGGCTGTGCTGCGCGGCTCGCTGGCGCCCGATGGCGCGGTCATCAAGGCGGGCGCCGCATCGAGGGACCTGCTGGCGCACCGCGGCCCGGCCCTGGTCTTCGACGGCATCGAAGATCTGCTGGCGCGCATCGACGACCCGGACCTTCCCGCCGACGCCAACAGCGTGCTGGTGTTGCGGGGTGCCGGGCCGAAGGGCGCGCCGGGTATGCCCGAGTGGGGCATGCTGCCGATCCCGCGCAAGCTGCTGACCCAGGGCGTCACCGACATGGTCCGCATCTCCGATGCCCGCATGAGCGGCACCGGTTATGGCACCGTCGTGCTGCACGTCGCCCCGGAGAGCGCCATCGGCGGACCGCTGCGCGCCGTCAACGACGGCGACGAGATCGTCCTCGACACAGCGTCTCGGCGCCTCGACCTGTCTGTGGCACCCGACGAGATCAGTCGGCGCCTCGCCGAGCGGCCGCTTCCCGAGCCCTCCTTCCGGCGCGGCTACGGCAGCATCTACCTGGAGCACGTGCTGCAGGCCGACGCCGGGGCCGACTTCGACGTGCTCCGCCACCGCCCCGGGGAGGACGACACCGAGCCACACGGGCTCCTGGAGGGCTGGATCAGTGGCTGGTGAAGCCCCTGGCACCCAGATTTCGCCCGCCCTCGGCCGCATCGATCCCGACGCCGGCCACCTGTGCGGAACCAATTCTGCGCAATAGTGCCGCCGTGGACGGCTCAATTTCGCACAGAAGCAGTGACGGCGAGACGGACCTGGGTGGGATCGTAGGATCACAACCGTGGCAACGGACGCGAGCGACACCGGCGGCCGTCCAGTGACCGGAACCGCCGCAGCCGACCTGATCGCCGACTTCAATCGCGCCTACGCCGATTTGACCGCTCCCGGTGGTGCGTTCGCTTGGACGGTGCAGGACGTGCGCGGCGTCCCGACCAGAATCTTCGACAAGACACCCGCCAACATGCGGGTGATCTGGGAAGCGGCGGCCGCCCGCGGCGACGAGGAGTATCTCGTCTACAACGACGAGCGCTACAGCTACGCGGACGCCGCCGCCCGGGCGCGGTCGCTGGCCCATCACCTGCGCGACGAGTTCGGCGTCGGCGGCGGCGACCGGGTGGCGATCGCCATGCGCAACTACCCCGAGTGGGTGCTGTCGTACTGGGCTATCACCTCGGTGGGAGCCGCGGTGGTGGCACTCAACTCCTGGTGGACGCGGTCGGAGTTGGGTTTCGCGCTCGAGGACTCGTCACCGGCGGTAGCGATTCTCGACGGCGAACGCCTGGAGCATCTCGCTTCCCGTTCCGGTACGCCGTTCATCGTCGCGCGGCACGACGGCGGACTTCCCGCCGGGACGCACCGGTGGGAGGACGTGGTGGATCCGGCCGGCGCGCCCGCGGGATTGCCGGCCGCGGAGATCGATCCGGACGACGACGTCTGCATCTTCTACACCTCGGGCACCACGGGGCCGCCGAAGGGAGCGCAGACCACCCATCGAGGCTCGATCCACAACCTCCTGAACCTGGGGTTCATCTCGATCTGCGGCGACACTGCCCGTGCCCGGCGGCTGGCTGAGCAGAGCCGCCGGCCGCCGCCGGAGGAACCCGCTCCCGCCACGGCATTGCTGCCCGTGCCGCTGTTCCACGTGACCGGCTGCACCTGTGTCCTCCACCCGGTCACCGCCGTCGGCGGCCGGCTGGTGCTGATGCACCATTGGGATCCCGCCGAAGCCCTGCGCATGATCGAGCGGGAGCGCGTGACCAACTTCACCGGTGTGCCCACGATGTCCCGTGAACTGCTCCGACACCCCGACTGGCACCGCACCGATACCTCCTCGCTGCGGGCCATGGGTGGGGGCGGGGCCGCTCTGCAGCCCGACCTCGTCGCACGCATCGACACCTCACTCGAGCGAGGACGACCGAACACCGGCTACGGATTGACCGAGACGACCGGGATCGCCACCGCGATCAGCAACGAGTACTACGTGGCGAAGCCCGCCTCTGTCGGCCCGGTCGTGCCGTGCATGGAGGCGAGGGTGGTCGACGGCGACGGCAACGAGTTGCCGACCGGGCAGCGGGGCGAACTGCTCCTGCGCGGCCCCAACGTCATCAAGGGCTACCTCAACAACCCCGAAGCCACGGCGGGAGCCATCGTCGACGGCTGGTTCCGCACCGGCGACATCGCCGAGATCGACGGCGACGGTTGGATTCACATCAAGGATCGAGCCAAGGACGTGGTGATCCGCGGCGGCGAGAACGTCCACTGCGCCGAGGTGGAGGCCGCCCTGCACGAACTCGACGAGATCGCCGAGGTCGCCGTGTTCGGCGTACCCGACGATCGCCTCGGCGAGGAAGTCGCCGCGGCTGTGGTCCCCGGTCCTGGTACCTCTCTCAGCGAGGCTGACCTCACCGCACACCTCACGGACCGCCTCGCCCGCTTCAAGCACCCGAGCCGAATCTGGTTTCTCGACGAACCGCTGCCCCGCAACGCCAACGGCAAGTTCCTCAAGCGGGAGTTACGCGAGCGCCTGGCGCCTGACAGCTCCTAGGGTCCCACCGGCTACTGCTGGGCACTCAGCCGCTCCCGGGACTGTCACCGGAGGCGCGGCGGGCGCCGCCGCTCAGACTCACCAGGTCGGCCACGTCGAGACCCTCAGCGAGAGCCTCCGCCACGGCTGCCGCCTGGGCGGCGACGTCGCCGGCGCCATCCATCATGTCGTCCGCGCCCATGTCGTAATCGCCACTCATGTCGGCGCTCATGCCCTCGGTTGCGATGGCCTCGGGCAGACCTCGTGGGGATGCTTCAGCGGTCGTGATGGTTGTCGTCGAGGAGGCCGCTGCCTGTTCCTGAGCTACCCGCGCCGCAGCCGCAGCCGCAGCCTCCTCAGCCCGCTCGACCTCCCACTGAGCCGCCGCAGCCTCCACCAGAGCCGACTCGACCTCAGCCTGAGCCGCCTCGATCCGGATGCTCGATCGACGGTACCCGACGGGCAATGGTTCCCGGGGTTTCCGACTAGTTGAAGCGTTGCCGCGCCGTCTCGATCAGATCAGCCAACTCTGCGGCGTCGGAATCACTTGGCAGGTCACGCGCTACAGCGCGGGACTCCTCGAGAAGGACAGTCATGTCCAGGTCTCGGTACTCGACGAACGGGCTGCGCCGCAGCACTTCTGCGAACTCTGCTGCCACGGCGGCAAGCCGGAAGCGCGCAGCGGCTGCCCCGAAACTTCTTCCCAACTCGGCGCGGCTGATGCTGCGATCGATCTCCCGGACCGAGGAGCGGTCGGGACGCTCGTAGCGCAGGGTCACCGTGGCGAGTTCCGCTGACCGACCCGTGGGGGCCCGCAGTTCGAGTTCATAGAGGGCGGTGGCACTCTGCCCCAGACCCACCTCGCCCGCATCGATGGTGTTGTCGCGGAAGTCCTCGTCGGCAACATCACGGTTCTCGAAGCCCAGCAGCCTGTACGACCGCACGGTCTCGGGATTGAATTCCACCTGGATCTTGGCGTCGCGCGCGGCCAGGAGGAGCATGCCACCGAGGTTGTCGCCGAAGATCCGGCGCGCCTGCTCGGAGGTGTCGATGTAGTGATAGGTGCCGTCGGCGGAGTTGGCGAGTTGCTCCATGAGCACGTCGTTGAACGGACCGAGTCCCACGCCGATCGTGGACAGGCCGATGTCGCCCCGTTCGCCGATCCGCTCCAGGATCTCCTCAGTGCTCGTGGCGCCAACGTTGGCGACACCGTCGGACAGCAACAGCACCAGGACCGACCGCCCCGAATCTGCCTCCGCGAGAGCCATCTCGAAGCCGCGCGACAAGCCCGCTTCAGTGTTGGTTCGCCCCTCGGGGACCACCTGCTCGCGCACCCGCTGCATGATGCGCGCCCGGTTCCCGGACACGTCGGTCGGCTCGAGGATCGGTTGCACCCGCTGGTTGTAGGCCACGATGCCCACGCGGGTTCCGTTGGGCAGCCCGTCCAGCAACACGTCCACGGCCTTGTGCGCCAGTTGTATCCGCTCGAGGGGCTCGTCGCCGAAATCTGCCATCTCGCTCATCGAACCCGAGCGGTCCATCACGATGACAACGGAGTCGAGCTGCGAGGAGCCGGCCAGCGCCTCGGGAGCCTGCACGCCCACCCGGAGGAGCACGTATCCCTCTCGACTGAACGGCGACGGCGCCGCAGTCAGGTCGATGGCGAACTCATCCCACTCGGGCTCGTAGCCACCGTCGAAGTAGTTCACGAACTCCTCCACGCGCACCGCTTCGAAGGGAGGCAATACGCCACCGCGCAGATGGTTGCGGGTCACCACGTAGGACGCCGTGTCCACATCGAGGGCGAACGTCGAGAGCGGATCCGCGGACGTCAGTACGAACGGGTTGACGCCGTAGTCCTCGAAGATGTTGGACGAGCATCCCCAGCACGGCTCGGGCCGCTCCGGTTCTGCGGACTCCCGGGTCGATTCGGCCTGCGGGGGCGACTCCGAAACGGCAGCGGAGTCTGCGCCCATGTCGTCCATCGCATCGCTCATGTCCTCGGCGGCATCCATGGCCGGCACCTCCGCAGGAGGTGGTGCCGCCGTCGGGGCCGGCGGCGGTGGCTCCCCTGCGGGAGGTCGCGCTGCTGGCGCCGGGGCGGGCAGCGCGGCCTGATTGCCCTCGCTAGTCGCCGCAGCGGCGCTCGCCGTCGAGGCCTCCGACTGCGCAGCAGCAGCCTCCACCTGCGCAGCGGCGGCCTCGGCGCGCGCTGCGTCGGCCTCCGCTTGCGCAGCCGCGGCTTGGGCGCGCGCGTCCGCGGCAGCCGCCTGGGCCTCCGCAAGCGCGGCTTCGGCCACCGCGACCGCATCCAGGTTGCCCTCGGAGGTGGCCTGCGCCAATTCCGCTGACGCCATGGCCGCCTCAGCAACCGCGAGCGCCTCCGCCGCGGCCGCATCGAGCGCCTCCGCGGACTCGGCAGCTTCAGCCGACGCCGCACTCTCGTACGGCAGTGCTGTTGCGGACGACTCCGACGGTGCCGGCGCGGGCGCGGGCACCGCCCGATCCTCCGTCCGCTCCTGCTCGGAGGCACAACCAACCAGCAGGACACAGGCGGCGACCAACACGCCGGCAACGGCACGACGCCGAACAGGTACCAGCGAACGAGTTACGAAGTTGCTCATGGTTTTCCTCCTCTGACTGCACGCGCTCGGCGCGTTCGATCACCCTTCAGACGACACCGGAGCGGAAAAAGTTCCCGGGCGGTCCGAAGTGCCGGGAGAAGGAACACAGCGGGCACACCTTTCCGCCGGACGAGGACCCAGCCAGCTGAACCCCGACATGGGAGAGCCCCCTGCCGGACGGAGGCACATCCGGCAGGGGGCTCGCAGAGGGGATCTCGTCGGTTGTCAGTGAATGGGGCGGCCCGCCCGCCGGGCCGCCCCAAGTCGTGGCCACACCTCGGTGCGGCCGGTTAGCCGGCTAGCGCCCAAGGCGGCGGGCGTCCTCGATCAGCTGGGCCAGCTCCTCGGCATCGCGGTCGCGGCGCAGGTCGTCGGCGGCGTACCAGGCCTCGTCCGCCAGCACAGCCATGTCGGCGTCCCGGTACTCCACGAACGGGCTGCGTCGCAGCACTTCGGCGAACTCCGCTGCCACCGCAGCGAGGCGGAAGTGCGGGCTCGCCGAGGCGAACGAGCGGGCGATGTCGGCGCCTGTGACGCTCTCCTCGATCTCGGTGATCGAGCCCCGGCGGGGACGCTGGTAGCGCAGGGTGGCGGTCGCCAGCCAGTCCCGGCTGCTGCGGTCACGGCTCCGGCCGGCCAACTCCAACTCGTACAGCGCGGTGGAGCTCTGCCCGAGGCCCACCTCGCCGGCGTCGACGGTGTTGTCGCGGAAGTCCTCGTCGGCCACGTCGCGGTTCTCGAAGCCCAGCAGCCGGTACGAGAGCACCGTGTCGGGGTTGAACTCCACCTGGATCTTGGCGTCGCGGGCCGCCAGAGCCAGCAGGCTCACGATGTTGGCGCCGAAGATGCGGCGCGCCTCGTGCGTGCTGTCGATGTAGTGGTAGGTGCCGTCGGCGGAGTTGGCGAGTTGCTCCATGAGCACGTCGTTGAACGGCCCGAGCCCCACGCCGATGGTGGTCAGACCGATCTCGTCGCGGTCGCCGATGTCCCGCAGGATCTCGTCGGTTCGGGTGGCCCCCACGTTGGCGACGCCGTCGGAGAGCAGCATCACCAGGACGTCCCGTCCCCGGCGCGCCTCCGCCTGTGCCAGGTCGAAACCGCGCTCGAGGCCGGCCGCGGCGTTGGTGCTGCCCCTCGGGGTGACCTCGTCGCGCACCCGGCGCATGATCCGGTCCCGGGTTCCGGCCACATCGGTCGGGTCGAGCACAGTGGCCACCTGGTCGTCGTAAGCCACGATCCCCACGCGGGTGCCGTCCGGCAGGCCGTCCAGCAGAAGCTCCACAGCGGCGTGCGCCAGCTGGATCCGCTCCAGCCCTTCGTTGCCGTAGCCGGCCGTCTCGCCCATCGAACCCGAGCGGTCCACCACCAGGATCACGCTGTCGGGAATGACCACGTCGGCGAGGACGTCTGGCGCCTGCACGCCGACCCGCAGCAGCACGTAGTCCTCACGGGAGAACGGCGACGGGGCCGCCTCCATGTCGATGGTGAACTCGTCCCACTCCGGCTCGTAGCCGCCGTCGAAGTAGTTCACGAACTCCTCCACGCGAACCGCCTCCATCGGCGGCAGTGCGCCACCGTCCAGATAGTTGCGTGTTACGACGTAGGAAGCGGTGTCCACATCGAGGGCAAACGTAGAGAGCGGGTCGCGGAACGTGTCCACGAACGGGTTCACGCCGTAGTCCCGGAAGATGTTGGACGAGCACCCCCAGCACTCCCCCGCCCGGGTCGGCTCCACCGAGCCCCACGCGGATCGCTCCGCGGCTCGCGTCTCGGCACGACGAGCCTGCGAGGCCTCGGCCTGCGCGGACGAGGCCTCGGCCTGCGCCGCGGCGGCCCCGGAACGCGCCGCATCGGCGGCAGCCTGCGCCTCGACCAGCCCCTCGGCGGGAAGGGGCGACGCCGGCGGGGGTGGGGGCTCAGACGGCGGTAGAGGCGCCAGCACACGAGCCGCCGTGGCCGGCGGTGGATGCTCCGCGAACGCCGCCGCCTCCGCAGCGGCCGGAGGCGGGGGCGGCTCCGGAGCCGGCGCCGGGGGGGCCGAATCGGGCGCAGCCGGGGGGGGCGGTGCGGACGCAGCCGAGGTGTCGTCCTCGTCCGAACCGCATGCCGCCGCCAGCAGACTCGCCACCACAATCGCAGCAGCACCCACCCGCATCCGGGCTCGCATCCGTGACTTCGTGTCGAACAGTTGCATGATCGCTCCTCCTTCGTTTGCACGCGCTCAGCGCGTTCGATCACCCCTCAGACGCTCCCTCTGCAGCAAAAGTTCCCCGTCTGCTGCAGCCGAGGACCGGATTCCGGCCTCCGCCGGAATGACCGAGGCGCGAGAGCCCACCCCGGATCCCCGCCCGGACAACCACAGACCGAGGGCGGGGACGCCGGGCGCCGGCGCCGGCGCGATTTCGCCAGACGCGCCGCCGACGGCCACCGGTGGCCCCTCCCGGGCACCCACAGACGCCCGGGCGGTCAAACCCCCGTGCCCCGGAAGGAAGGTCCTCGTTAGGATTGAGGCATGGAACCCAAGGTGTCCCCATTCAAGGTCCCCGAGCGCCACCGCAAGTGGGTGGACATCGCCGAGGAGTTGAGCCGGGACGCCTTCGGCCCCCGGGCCGCCATGGTGGACGCCGAGAACCGCTTCCCGTTCGAGAACTACGACGACCTACGGGCCAGCGGCCTCCTGCCGCTCATGGTTCCCGAACGCTACGGCGGGATCGGCGCCGACTCGTTCACGTACGCCACCGTCCTGTCGAAGATCGCCCAGGGGTGCGCCAGCACGGGGCTGACGTTCAACATGCACTCGGCGATCCTGTTCTTCCTGCGTCAGATCGCCACGCCGGCGCAGCAGGAGCGCTACTTCGGCGAGGTGGTGACCGACGGCGCCGTGTTCTCGTCCATCACCAGCGAGCCGGGCATCTCCTTCCGCCACAAGGGCAAGATCCGCACACACATCGAACGCGACGGTGACGGCTACCGGCTGAGCGGGCGGAAGATCTTCTGCTCCCTGTCGACGGGGGCCACCTACTACTTCACCTGGAGCTTCCTCGACGGTGCCGAGAGCCTCGCCGACGGCCTGCTGACCGTGCTGATCCCGGCGGGGCGGGAAGGCATCACCGTCCTGGACGACTGGGACACCCTGGGGATGAGAGGCACGGCGTCGAACTCCATCGACTTCGAGTCGGTCCGCATCGAGCCCACCGAAGTGGTCGGCGACGTCGGCGCCATCCTGGGCCAGAACATGAGCATCTGGTCGGTGGGGTACACCGCCGTCTATATCGGCATCGCCGAGGCGGCGTTCGAGTACTGCGTCAACGCCGTGCGCGCACCGCGCTCCGACGGCAGCCCTCCCCGGAGCGAGGACCCCCTCACCTGGCAGCAAATCGGCCGGCTGTCGATGCAGCTCGAAGGCGCCCGCCGGGCCCGCGACACGTTGGGCTATCTCAGTGGCGAACTCGACACCGAAGCGCTCACCTACGTCCTGAACCAGGCCAAGTACCTCGCCACCGAGGCGGCGCACGACATCACCACCCAGGGAATGCGCCTGCTGGGCGGCCGGGGCCTGCACCGCGCGCTGCCCATGGAGCGCTACCTGCGCGACGCCATGGCCGGGCTCGTCATGCCGCCTGCCAACGAGCGCTGCCTGGAGACCGTCGGCAAGCTGGCCCTCGGCCTGCCGGCGAAGACGGTCGAGTTCGAGTAGACCCGCCGATCGCCGAACACCATCGGGCGGCAACGCCTGGAATGACAATCACAGTGTCGCTACCGGGCAAACGAACAGCATGAACGGGACGATCCGAACCGGGAGGAAATCATGGCGAAGCTAACAAAGTTGGATCACGGCAGCCTCTGCGTGGGCGACATCGACGAGGCGGTGTCGTTCTACGGTGACCTGCTGGGATTGGAGCCACTGCCCCGACCCGACTTCGGGTTCCCCGGCGCCTGGTTCGACGCCGGCGGCACACCGGTCCACCTCACGACGGGCGGCTTCACGCGGAGCGACAACCCCGAATTGCGACCCAACGACGGGCATCTGGCGTTCCTGGTCGACGACCTCGAGGAGATGATCACCGAACTCACCGAGGCAGGCGTGGGGTGGTGGGAGTTCCCCAACTCTCCGGCCGCCGACCGGCAGATCTTCTTCCGCGACCCGTGGGGCAACATGATCGAGCTCGCCCGCTACTGAGCCGCCTGAACCCATCGACCAGCCGTTTGGAAGGACCTATGACGAGCAAGATCGAACGCCTCAAGACCGAAGTGGCGGCGACGGCACGGATGATGGCGGCCGCCCGGCTGGTGGAGGGATTCGGCCATGCTTCGGCCCGCCTGCCCGAGGGCGGCTTCTTGATGACGTCCACCGCGCCGCTGCTCTCGACCACCTCCAAGACCATTCTCACAGTCGACGACGAGGGCAACAGCATTGACGCTCCCGCCGGCAAGCCGCTGGAGATAGTCATTCACGCCGGGATCTACCGGGCGCGCCCCGACGTGGGGGCAATCTGCCGGGGCCACGGCGCCGCCATGGCGGCCTGGGGCGTGCGTGGCGAGCAAGTGCCGCTGCTGCACGGCATGGGTGGCCTGGCAGGCGAGGTCGTGCCCATCCACGATGATCTGGACCTCATCAAGACGCTCGAATCGGGTGACCGCATGGCGGCCACCCTGGGCGGCAACAAATCGATGCTGCTGCTGGCCAACGGCGGCGTGGCCATCGGAGCCGACCTGCTGGAGGCCGCGACGCGCCTGTGGTACCTGGAGGAGCGCTGCCGCGTGGCCGTCGAGGCCGGCCCGGTCGCTCAGCCGGAAGGGGCGTGGCCGGAGCGACTCAGCAGCAGCGCCCCCGAGTTGGTGCGCGCCAAGGCCTGGTTCGCGGCCCGCTTCGGCGACGGTTGAGGGCGTCCGAACTTCCCGATCGGCGTCGGCGACCC
Source organism: Acidimicrobiales bacterium (assembly GCA_963664235.1). Taxonomy (GTDB): domain Bacteria; phylum Actinomycetota; class Acidimicrobiia; order Acidimicrobiales; family CATQHL01; genus VXNF01. The sequence goes on from OY760933.1 coordinate 451,008, forward strand.
CCGGTGAGAGCTAGATCAGACTTGTCACGGATCCGCCGCCGATAGCGACGAGACCCACCGAGTTCAACCCGCCGATGGCGACGAGACCGATCGAGTTGATCCCGCCGAGCGACACGATTCCGATCGAGTTCACGCCACCGATCGCGACGAGGCCCATCGAGTTCACGCCACCGAAAGTCACGACGCCCATCGCGTTGATCAACGCCAGTGCGCCAACCGCCAGAGCGTTGTAACGGGCCGCAGCCGCCACACCGATCGCGGAGCCCTTACTGGTCACCGCAATGCCGACGTCGCACCAACTCATTCCCTTGTCATCCGACATGTTCGCTCCTCCTTGGTTTTGACGTGCGTTGCTTCCCGGCGGCTCAGCACCGGTGAGAGGGCTGTCCGTCGCCTCCCGAGAGCGGTCATCCGGGTCGGCTGCACGGTAGCACCCGGCAGATCTGCGGGCCGCACCGCGGGAGGAATCGCGCGGCCGCTGCATCCATACCTTCATGTCGTTCCGTAGTCAGGGTGAAGTCCCCGAGACACGGAGAAGATCATGTCCAAGAAGCTCCTACGACTGCTAGCTGTACTGCTGGCACTATCCCTCGTCGCAGCCGCTTGCGGAGGCGACGACGACGAGAGCGTCGAGCCGCCACCGCCCGCCCCGGCTCCGGCCGAAGCACCGTCGCCCCCCGAGCCCGCTGAGGAGCCGGCTGCGCCAGGCACGATCGTGGAAGTGGCCGTCGAGTCGGGGGCCTTCCCCACCCTCGTGGCTGCCGTGCAAGCGGCGGGCCTGGTCGATGTTCTCAGCGGCGACGGCCCCTTCACCGTCTTCGCCCCCACCGAGGACGCCTTCGCCGCAGCCCTCGCTGCCCTCGACATGACCGCAGCCGACCTCCTCGCCAACACCGACCTACTCACCGCGGTGCTCACCTACCACGTCCTGCCACTCGCAGCACCCGCCGAACTCGTCCTCACCCTCGACGGCCAGGCGGTCACCACCGTCGGTGGCTCCGACATCACCATCACCATCGACGGCGACACCGTCATGGTCAACAACGCCACCGTCGTCACCGCAGACATCGCAGCCTCCAACGGCATCATCCACGTCATCGACACCGTCCTGCTCCCACCGGCGCCTGCAGAGGAGCCAGAGGAGATGGCGGACGAACCCCAAGAAGCCGCTCCGGCACCCGCTCCGCCACCTTCCGAGGCCGCCGAGGAGCCAGAGGAGATGGCGGACGAACCAGCAGCCGATGACATGGACGACGAGCCGGCGGCGCCTGGCACGATCGTGGAAGTGGCCGTCGAGTCGGGGGCCTTCCCCACCCTCGTGGCTGCCGTGCAAGCCGCGGGCCTGGTCGATGTTCTCAGCGGCGACGGCCCCTTCACCGTCTTCGCCCCCACCGAGGACGCCTTCGCCGCAGCCCTCGCTGCCCTCGACATGACCGCAGCCGAGGTCCTCGCCAACACCGACCTACTCACCGCGGTGCTCACCTACCACGTCCTGCCACTCGCAGCACCCGCCGAACTCGTCCTCACCCTCGACGGCCAAGCGGTCACCACCGTCGGTGGCTCCGACATCACCATCACCATCGACGGCGACACCGTCATGGTCAACAACGCCACCGTCGTCACCGCAGACATCGCAGCCTCCAACGGCATCATCCACGTCATCGACACCGTCCTGCTCCCACCGGCGCCTGCAGAGGAGCCAGAGGAGATGGCGGACGAACCAGCAGCCGATGACATGGACGACGAGCCGGCGGCGCCTGGCACGATCGTGGAAGTGGCCGTCGAGTCGGGGGCCTTCCCCACCCTCGTGGCTGCCGTGCAAGCCGCGGGCCTGGTCGATGTTCTCAGCGGCGACGGCCCCTTCACCGTCTTCGCCCCCACCGAGGACGCCTTCGCCGCAGCCCTCGCTGCCCTCGACATGACCGCAGCCGAGGTCCTCGCCAACACCGACCTACTCACCGCGGTGCTCACCTACCACGTCCTGCCACTCGCAGCACCCGCCGAAGTCGTGCTCACCCTCGACGGCGAGAGCATCACCACCGTCAACGGCGCCGACATCACAGTCACCATCGACGGCGACACCGTCATGGTCAACAACGCCACCGTCGTCACCGCAGACATCGCAGCCTCCAACGGCATCATCCACGTCATCGACACCGTCCTGCTCCCACCCGCCGGGTAGCAGGCGCATCGGCCTCGGCGGGTGGGCGAATCCTCCTTTCGCCCACCCGCCGCAGGTTTCTTCAACTCCAGTACTTTTGCCTACTCTTCAAATCCGCCGAACATTGGTCGCTCGCTATCCTCTCGGTGTGACGAGCCCCAGGAGCGAGCCGACCGACAAGGTCGAGAAGGCGTTTGCACGGGGCGACGACAACGCACTTCGGGCCGCCTACCTGCAATACGGCAGCCTCGTCTACACGTTCTGCCGCCGAACCCTCGACGACAGCCGCGCCAAGGATGTCACCCAGGCGGTGTTCATCAGCGCCTGGAGGAGCCGCGCACGCTACGAGCCCGCAAAGGGCAGCCTTGCCGGGTGGCTCATCGCCATCACCAAGAACCGGATCATCGACAATGTCCGTGCCGAGCAGAGGCATTCGGAGCGCCGCTCAGCAGACGACCCTGGCGACCTGCCCGTCGATTCCCAGGTCGAGCAACTCGGGGACAGGTTGCTGATCGCGGAGGCCCTCCGCTGCCTCTCCGATCGGGCCCGCCGCGTGATCACGATGCACTACTTCGACGACCTGACCCATCGCCAGATCGCGGAACAGTTGTCAATGCCGCTCGGCACGGTCAAGAGCGACCTCCGCCGCGGCCTCTTGCAGATTCGACACCAACTGGAGTCGGCTCATGGATGACAAAGAAAGCGGCCGGACCGACGCCGATCTCGAAGCCATGCTGCGAGACCTCGACGCGGAAGACCTCGAACTGATCGAACCCCCCGACGAAGTCTGGGAGGGCATCGAGTCGGCGGTACGCGCGACGGACGACGCCGACGCCACCGTCGTACAACTCGAATCCCGCCGGTGGACGGTACGGCGGGCCGTACTCGGTGTCGCGGCGGCACTCGTGCTCGTGGCCGCCGGCGTCGCCGCCTTCACGCTCACCCGCGACGACCCGGCAGTTGTCGTCGCGACCGCTTCCCTCGCCTACGACCCGGATAACTTCGATGCACTCGGAGCCCAGGCTCGAGCCGGAGCCGATCTCGTCGCCGAGGACGGGAGGCACAGCATCGAGTTCGTCGACACATCACTTCCCTCCCCCGAAGCCGGCGCCGACCTCGAGGTATGGCTCATCCGACCCGACGACGAGGGCAACGTCGCCGACCTCGTGTCACTCGGCGTGGTGGATCCGGCCGACCCCGGCAGTCTCGACGTGCCCGAGGACTACGACCCCGGCGCCTACTTCGTCGTGGACATCAGCGTCGAACCACGAGACGGCGACCCAACTCACTCCGGCCGATCAATCCTCCGCGGACCACTGCAGGACGGCTGAAACCGACAGCCCCGCACGGGTCGCCCTCTCAGGCGGGTGGGATGACCGGGACCAGGACGTAGTTGGGTCGGTCGGCGCTGAAGTGCAGGGTCACCTCGTTCTCGAAGATCTCCGGCGGGCGGTCGCGGGGGTCGTTGTGCAGGAACGGCCCGCAGCCACGGAGTTCGTTCTTGAAGTTGGACAGCATCATGCCGGACGTGTCACCGCCGTACTCGTAGTCCCGCCCCCGGACGCTGAAACCGATGCGGTAGCCGGGGGGCACAACGATGCACGTGGGCCAGATCTCGATGTCCAGCTCGTAGACCTCGCCCGGAACCAGCGGCTGCGCGTCGGCCTCGAGATGGGTGTGGTACGGCCGCCAGGGCTCGGACAGATCGGGGTCCAGCTTGCGATGACTGGCCCGCAGCCAGCCCTGGGCGATCGGGGTGTGCGGGTCGATCGCCCCCATGAAGGTCACTTCCTTGCCATCGGGATCGAAGACCCGGAAGACCACGAACAGGTCGGCGTCGACGGTGGACGATGACACGAACAGCTTGGCCGCAAGCGGGCCGGTGATCTCCATCTCCTCGGTGGTCGGCTCGGTGAGAAACGTCAGGCCGTCGCCCGTCGCCTCGTAGCTGAGCGTCTCGGTGCGCCCGCAGGGCGTGGCGCGCAACTCCCCGTCGGAGTGCAGGTGCAGTGACCGCCAGTCGGTGCGCGGGATCGGCCAGTCCTCCTCGGCCCGCTCCACGAAGCGGTCCACGTGGCGCACCTGCAGGAGCACCCGCGGCTGGCTGCCCCAGCCGGTGTCGGCGCCCTTGAGGAAGTGGCCGAAGAACCGCTTCTGCAAGTCCACCCCGTAGTCGGTGTAGTACTCGGTCCAGTGCTCGATGCCGTGAACTTCCAGCCAGCGCTCCGGTGACGCCGACCGGGTGTAGGCCTCGAAGTTGCCCCGCGGGTGCAGCCCCTGGCCGCCCCAGTTGGCCGAGGACAGGAACGGCACCTCCACCTTGTCCCAGACGGGGGAACGGTCGGCGTGGTACTGATCATCGAACGGGTGCGCACAGATGTCGTCCCCGAAGGCGCAGCGGTTGACGGCCAGATCCTCCTCGCTGAGCGTGGCCGGGCCGGATGTCAGTTCCCCCGTGTTGGAGTTGACCGAACCCCGGGTCCCCAGGCCGTGCTGCACGGTCTTGACCTGCATGTCGTACCAGTTGTCCCAGAAGGTGGAGAGGATGCCGCCGTGGTGGGTGGAGTCCCGGTACCACTCCGCGGCGCCCTCCCAGGGGATCATGGCCACCAGGTGCGGCGGCTGGCGGGAAGCCACGGACCACTGGTTCATGGCGTAGTACGAGACGCCCGAGAGTCCGATCTTGCCGTCGCTCCAGAGTTGGACAGCCGCCCATTCGATGGAGTCGTACAGGTCCTGCGTCTCCCGGGGCGAGAAGTGGTCGATGTAGCCCGGCGAGCGGCCGCAGCCGCGGGCGTCGATCCGCAGGCAGACGTAGCCGTCGGGTACCCATTTCTCGGGGTCGCAGACCTCCCAGTTCTGGTACTTGTTGGTGGAGCCGGCGACCACGTCGGGATGCTCTTCGGCCATCCGGTTCCAGGCGCTGGGGTAGCCCTCCTGGAAGGCGAGTCCCTTGGCGTAGGGGCCGTAGGACAGCAGCACCGGGTAGCGCCCGGCGTCGTCGGGCCGGTAGACGTCGGCACGCAGCACCAGGCCGTCGTCCATCTCGATGGGCACGTCCCAGTCGACGCGCATCCCATCGCGCACCTCGCTGAACGTCTGGTCGTCAGCAGGTAGGGCGTTGTCGGTCATCGTCTCGCTCCCTCCGGTCAGCCGGCGGCGAGTGTAGATCCCCACCTCCGGTGAGGTGACATCCTTCCCGCGCCCGTCCGGCGAGATCGTGCACGGCACGGAGCCACGGCCGGCAATGTGGCTCGGGCGGGGTCAATCCGCCGGCCAGGGTCACTAGCGTGAGTCCCGTGGCAGGTTGGCTCATTGCCGTGACGGTCATCGGGGGTTTGCTGCTGGCGGTGGCGCTCCACGACGCGCTGCAACGCAAGCACACCGTCCTGGCCAACTTCCCGATCATCGGGCACTTCCGCTACCTGCTCGAGAGCATCGGTCCGGAGTTGCGCCAGTACATCGTCACCAGCAACGACGAGGAGCGACCCTTCAACCGGGCGCAACGCCGCTGGGTATACGCCTCGGCCAAGCGGCAGAATCCCAACTTCGGCTTCGGGACCGACCAGGATCTCGACCAGACCGGCTACCTCATCGTGAAGCACTCCGCCTTCCCGCACCTCGACGAGATCGACGAGGCTGCCACGCTGCCGTGCGCCAAGGAGTTGGGCGCCTGGCGGGACCGCCCGGGGCGCTTCCGGCCGGCCTCGGTGGTGAACATCTCGGGAATGAGCTACGGCTCGCTCAGCGGTCCGGCCGTGGAGGCGCTGAACATCGGCGCCCGGCTTGCCGGCTGCCTGCAGAACACCGGCGAGGGTGGCATCTCCGACTTCCACCGCAACGGCGGCGAACTCGTCTACCAGATCGGCACCGGGTACTTCGGCTGCCGGAACCCCGACGGCACGTTCAGCCTGCCGCGCTTCATCGAGACGGTCGGCTCGGCGCCGGTCCGGGCCATCGAGGTGAAGCTCAGCCAGGGGGCCAAGCCGGGCCTCGGCGGCATGCTGCCCGGCGTGAAGGTCACACCGGCAATCGCCGCGGCACGCGGGGTCCCCGTGGGCAAGACGGTCAAGAGCCCGAACGCCCACAGTGCCTTCGGCGACGTGGACGGTCTCATCGATTTCACTGAGGAGCTGGCCGACGCCACCGGGCTGCCGGTGGGCATCAAGTCCGCCGTCGGCGGTGTCCGGTTCTGGGACGAGTTGGCGCGGCGAATGGCTGAAAGGGGCGAGGGCCCCGACTTCGTCAACGTGGATGGTGGTGAGGGCGGCACGGGAGCGGGGCCTCTGGTCTTCACCAACCACGTGGCCCTGCCCTTCAGGCGGGGGTTCGCCCGGGTCTACCTGGCGTTCGTGGCTCACGACCTGCACCAGAACGTGGTCTTTGTCGGCGGCGGCAAGCTGGGCTTCGGCGCCGAGGGTCTGGCAGCGATGAACATGGGCGCCGACCTCCTGAGCGTGGGGCGCGAGGCTCTGCTGGCCATCGGCTGCATCCAGACCCAGCGCTGCCACACCGGGCGTTGCCCCACGGGAGTCACGACGCACAACCGCTGGCTGACCCGCGGCTTGGACCCCGCGCTGAAGTCGGTGCGCTGCGCCAACTACATCATGAGCCTGCGGGCCGAACTGCTGCAGCTCGCCCACGCCTGCGGGCAGTCCCATCCTGCGCTGGTGCCGCACACGGCGCTGGAGTTGCTCTACGAGGAACCGGCGAGGCGCGTCGACCTCTGCCAGCACTACCGCTACCCGCCCGATCTCCGTGCCCTCAGCGCCGAACAGGCAGCGGTCATCGGCGAGCTGTGTTCCCGTCCCGCCGCGGCGCGGGAAGTGCCGGTTGCGGTCTCGTGACTCCGGCGCCCGCGGCACGCGGGCGCTCGCCGTCGCCGCGCTGCTGCTCGGCGCCGGCTGTGCTGCAGCCATCAGGCCCGCCGCTCCGGACGTGGACGGGACAATCGCCCTGCTGGAGGCCTGGCTGGTTCCCGATTCCGCCACGGCGGATGCCGGGACCCGCGACCACCGAGGCCGGCCCCGGCACGATCCGTTCGACCTGGCAAGCGAGATCGCCTCGCTCGACGCCGGCGAATTCATCGTCCTGGAAGGCATCCCCGAGCCCCGGGAGCCGACGCCGCTGGCTATCCACGTCACGGGAACCGAAGTGCTCACCGTCGGAGATGAGCCATTCGTCGCGGTGCACGTGGCCCCCGCGGTAGGCGAGGGAGATCGGGTTGCCGGGCTGTTCCCGGTCGAGCCCTCCCCTGCCTCGACGCCGGTCGCCATCGGGCACGCACCCGCGGGTCTCTGGGTGAGCGGTGCCCCGTTCTTCAGTTGGAGCGGCGGGGGGAGCTACCGCGGCGAGGGCGTCTGGCAGTCGGTGGCGCCCGGCGCGGTGGGCGACGACGGGTACTCCTGCGCCGGACCGACCGCCGATGAGGCCGCACCGCACGTCTACCCCGAGTGCCTGGCGCTGTACCTCGGCGACGACAGCGGCCGGCATTCCCCCATCTACGGATTCGCCGCCGACGGCTACCCGGTGCACGGCCCGTGGGCCGACCTGGAACTCCTGGCGCGCAGTTCCTGGCGGCTCCGGGACTACGACACCGCGGGCTCGCCCACCGGTTGCGCCGAAGGTGGCCGCCGCACGTGCCTCCTGGCCGACCCGCTGGACCCTTCTTCCGGCACGGTGCCGGCCCCCTCCCCGGGACCCCCGACCGCCGATGTTCCCGCAGGGGCGTTCTTCGAGGACTACTGGTTCGACATCGGCCTCGACGACGGGTCGCCGCACGCCCTCGACGCCTTCAACGGCCACTCTCACGACGAGTTCGGCTACCACTACCACATCACCCGCATCCAGAACGGCGACGGCAGCTTCACCGACGTGTTCCCCTACATCCTCGGACCCTGGTTCCGCGGTGAGTTGCACCCCGGCGACCCCCACGCGGGCGGCCCGCGGCTCCCCGAGGGTGCCGCCACCTCCGCCTCGCCGGAGACGGCCGAGCCGCCCGAGGAGCCGAGCCCGCCGGCCGAGCCGCCCGCCCTCTGCGTCTCCCGCCTGGACATCTGCGACTGACGCCACCGCTGCCCACCGCCCGCGGAGCAGCCCGCCCCCTGCGTCCCCCGCCTGGACATCTGCGACCGACGCCACCGCTGCCCACCGCCGGCCACAGGCCCGGCACCGTAGGGTGAGATCATGCACGATCCAGGCAAGGTGCTGACGGAGCTCGAGGCGATGGGCACGGCCCAGAACCGCAAGATCTATGCCCGTCACGGCGTGGGTGAGCCGATGTTCGGGGTGAGCTTCGCCAACCTGCGCAAGTTCGCCAAGAAGCTCCGGCACGACCACGACCTGGCCCGGGCACTCTGGGACTCGGGCAACCACGACGCTCGCGTCCTGGCGCTGTCGGTCGCCGACCCGGCGCAGGCGGCTCTCGACGAGATCGAGTCCTGGGCAGCCGGGATGGACAACTACGTCCTGATCGACGAGTTCTCTGCGTTCGTCGCGGCCACGCCCTACTTCGACGCCTGCGCCGACGATTGGACCGAGCGGGACGGCGAGTGGGAGGCCTCGACCGGTTGGAACCTCGTTGCGCAACAGGCCCTCAGGGACACCGACCTGCCGAACACCTACTTCGAGGGGCGCTTGGCCACCATCGAGTCCCGCATCGGCACCGCGGCCAACCGGGTGCGGCACTGCATGAACGGGGCCCTCATCGCCATCGGCGGTCGCAACGAGGCGCTGCGAGCACGCGCCACCGACGCAGCCAGGCGCATCGGCCCGGTGGTCGTGGACCACGGCGAGACCTCCTGCAAGACCCCCGAGGCGATCCCCTACATCGACCGCATGTGGGCCCGCCGGGATAAGAAATCGGCGTAGGCCCGGCGCGAGTAGGCCCGGCGCGACGGGCGGTCCGGGCTGGCCACGTGGCGGGTGGAACTAAACCACCATCACGCATGGATCCCGGCCTTCGCCGGGATGACGGGTCCGGATCCGAGCCTGGCTCAGACGTCCATCAGCGCCTTGCGCTGGCCCCCGTCGAGGAGGATGTGCGCACCGTTGACGTAGCCGCCGCGATCCGACGCCAGGAAGATCACCACGTCCGCCACCTGCTGGGCCGTGCAGATCGTCCCGAGGGGCAGGCTGTCGATGGTGATCTCGTGGGCGCGCTCGGGGCTGATCTTCTTGTCGCGGGCCATCGCCTCCTCGAGGTAGTCCCAGCGCGTGGTCGCCACCGGCCCGGGGTTCACGGTGTTGCAGCGGATGCCGATGCGGCCGTACTGCTCGGCCACCGAGGAGGCGAAGTTGATGTCGGCGGCGTTGGCGGCGCCCGCCGTCATCTCCCAGTACGACGGCTTGATGCCGTCATTGCCGACGACCATGACGATCGAGCCGCCGCCCCGGGCCCGCAGGTGCGGCACCGCGGCGCGTACGGTCCGGACGTGGCCCATGAACTTGAGTTGCAGGCTCTGGTGCCACTGGTCGTCGGTCAGCTCCTCGAGCAGCCCACCGGGCGAGCTGCCGGCATTGGGCACGCAGATGTCGAGTCCCCCGAACGCCTCGGCGGCGTCGTTCACGACACGGTCGGCGTCCTCGCTGCTGCGCATGTCGCCCACGAGCGGGAGGCAGCGCCTGCCGCTGGCTTCGGAGATCTCCGCCGCCACCTCCTCCAGCAACTCCTTGCCCCTCGCCACGATGGCGACATCGCAGCCTTCGGCGGCCAAGCCCTCGGCCACCGCCTTGCCGATACCCATGCTCCCGCCGGTCACAATGGCGGCCTTGTTGGTCAGTTGTAGATCCACGGGCACTCTCCCTGACTCGTCATCCAACACGAAATGATGTCACACCGCCGCGAGGACAGGGGGCGTCCCATCAAGTGGTGGGCTTTTGAGTTGAGCCTCGGTGATGGTTGCCGACTGTGAGTTCGGCGGTGGCGAGACTATCGCGCTCGGGGTAGAGGAGGCTCATGGAGTCTTCGGAGAGGTAGCGGCGGTCGGTGGCCTGCCATTCGTCGTGGAGGTCGGCGAGGATGGCGCCGACGAGGCGGATGGCGGAGGCCTCGTTGGGGAAGATCCCCACGACCCGGGAGCGTCGCTTGATTTCCTTGTTGATCCGCTCGAGGGGGTTGGTGGACCAGATCTTCTGCCAGTGCGCCCGGGGGAACCCAGCGAAGGCGAGGACCTCGGTCTTGGCGCCGTCCATGAGCGGTCCGGTCTTGGGGAACCGGGCGGCGAGCTGGTCGCTGACTTGGTCCCAGGCGTCGGCGACGGCGCCGGCGTCGGGTTGGGCGAAGATGGTGCGGAACAGCGCGGCGGCCATGTGCTGGTGCGACTTGGGCACCACAGCGAGCAGGTTCCGGATGAAGTGCACCCGGCAGCGCTGACGGGCCGCTCCCTGGAACCACCGGTCAGCGGCGGCGCCGAGGCCGCGATGCGCATCGGAGATCACCAGGCGCACCCCTGTGAGGCCCCGGTCGCGCAACGAGCCGAGAAACTGTTGCCAGAACGCCTCGGTTTCGCTGTCGCCGACGTCGCAGCCCAGGACCTCCCGGTTGCCGTCTGCGGTGATGCCCGTGGCGACGACGGTGGCCATCGACGCCGGCTGGGCGAGGTTGTTGCGCACGTTCAGATAGGTGGCGTCGAGATACACGTACGGGAACTCGACGTGGTCCAGGCGCCGGGTCCTGAACGCCTCCACGACCTCGTCGAGGCCCCCGCAGATGCGGGAGACCTCCGAGCGGGAGATCCCCGACTCGGCGCCCAAAGCGGCCACCAGATCATCGACCGACCGTGTCGACACGCCGGCCACGTACGCCTCCGACTTGTTAACTCGTGGCTGGTTGGCGGGCTCGGCCGAGTTCGTCGATCGAGGGAGGTGTCGGGACGCTCGGTAAGCCTCTGCCGCCTTCGGGTTGGCTCGGTAATGGCATGCGGCCCGGCACCTCCCGCCGTCGCCACGAGTGGCTCAACAGAGGCCTGCATTGCCCCAAGTCGGACTGCCCTCCAGCGACACCGCACCAGAACCCTGAGCCCCGAGGAGGAGCCCATGTCCGTCACGATCGGCTGCGACGCCCACAAGACCTCAGTCACGATTGCCGTGCTCGATCAACGCCGAGGGGTGTTGCATCAGCAGACCTTCCCAACCAACCGCGTCGGACGCCGCGACCTGGTCACGGTCGGCCGGCGTTGGCCGAACCGGCGCTGGGCCGTCGAAGGCGCCGCCGGCAGCGGCGCACCCGTCGCTCAGCACCTTGTCGCCGCAGGCGAGCAGGTCGTCGATGTGCCCGCCAAACTCGCCACCCGCGTTCGGCTGTTGTCCACCGGTCACGGCCGCAAGAACGACGATGCCGACGCGATCGCGGTCGGCATCGCGGCGATCGACAACGACCGACTCAACGGCGTCGCCGCCGAAAGTCACGCCACCACGCTGCGACTCCTCGCCGACCGTCGCGACGACCTGTGTCGGCAACGCACCCAGACGCTCAACCGGCTGCACGCCATGATGGCCCACCTGGTCCCCGGCGAGAAGATCTCCCGCGGCTCGATCGACACCGCACGCCAACTCCTCCGCCGAGTGCGGTCCACCGACCCGGTCACCAAGACTCGACGCCAGCTCGCTGTCGAGCTCCTCGCTGATCTTCGCCACCTCGACCGGGCGCTCGCCTCGCTCGAGACCCGCACCACCGAAGCCGTCGCCGAGAGCCACACCTCGCTGACCGAATTGTTCGGCATCGGCCCGGTCCTAGCCGCCAAGATCCTCGGCCACGTCGGCGACATCACCCGCTTCAACAGCAAAGACCAGTTCGCGTCCTACACCGGAACCGCACCGATCGAAGCCTCCTCCGGCGACGTCGTTCGGCATCGCCTCTCCCGAGCCGGCAACCGACAACTGAACTCGGCGCTCCACATCATGGCGCTCTCCCAGATCCGCCAACCCACCGCTGGACAGGACTACTACCGGCGCAAGATCGCCGAGGGTAAGAGCCGTCGAGAAGCCCTTCGCTGCGTCAAGCGACGGCTGTCTGACCTGGTCTTCCGCACCCTCCTCGCCGACCATCGACGCCATCTCGCCCCGTCGACTTGACACACAGAGGCGCCATGACCACCGCCCACAGGGCACGGTCGATGCGCCGGCGGGGCTCGATGATTGACGGGAAGAAGCTGCCCTTGCGCAGCTTGGGGATCTTCAACTCGACATCGCCGGCCCGGGTCGCCAACAGCCGGGGCCGGTGCCCGTTGCGCTCGGTGATCCGCGCATCGGTGCGCTCATAGCGCCCGGCGCCGATCGCCTCGGTGGCCTCGGCCTCGATCAGCTCCTGGAGCACCAACTCCACCGCCTCACGGACCAGGCTCGCGCCGCCGCCGGCGCGGAAACTCTCCCACAGCTGTGCCGTGGCAGTATCAGAAAGGGTCATCGGTGTGTCCTCCTCGATGAGTGAGTAGTTCCTCTCACCGAGGATCATGCCGATGACCCACCTACAGGTGGACCCTCCCAGCTACCTCAAATCCCCACCACTCGGCGGGACGCTGCCCGAGGACTCCGGCAGAGGCCCAGAGAATTGGCGCTGACCAAGAGTTTCAACGGCCCGCCGACTTCACTTCTTGCGCCGAAGCACGGGCCGATCAGGTGCGGAATCGGCCCGGCGCCAAAGGCCGCCACCGACCAGAACCCCCGGCGCCAAAGGCCGCCACCGACCAGAACCCCCGGCGCCAAAGGCCGCCACCGACCAGAACCCCCGGCGCCAAAGGCCGCAACTGACCAGAACCCCCGGCGCCAATAGCCGCCGCTGATCAAGACCTCCGGCGGCCAGAACCCGGGCAGCCAAGGCTTCCGTTTGCCTCAGCGCCGGAGGGGTTGGTTGATGGTTCGACGGGTGCGAGCTGTCCCGGCGCGACCCGACGGGCCTCGCGAGTTGTTGTGCGTCTTCCCGTTGTGGGATCCGGGCGGTGGCCGGTTGGACGGAAGTTCGAGGTGGAACCTGCCGTCGGGGCCGCGGGCTGGTTGGGCGCCCCGTTCATGGACCTCCTGATGGCAGTCGCAGCACACCAGGCACATGTTGTCGATGTCGGTCGGCCCCCCGTCCTTCCAGTGGAACACGTGGTGGGCCTGGCAGAAGCTGTTCGCAGCGCCGCAGCCGACGCAGCCCCGATCGCGGGCGGCGAGGGCGATGCGCTGGCCGGCGGAGGCGTGGCGGTACTTGTGGCCCAACCAGAGGGGCTGGCCCTTCGTGTCAAACAACGCCGGCAAGATGTTGGCGTCGAGTGCGATCTTGAGGAGTTCGCTGGGAGCCAGGGGGGTGCCGTCGATCAGTCGGGCGTCGCGCAGCTGCCCGGCGACGAAGTCGTAGTCGGCAATCACAAGCAGGTTCGTGCGTTGGGGCTTGCCGGCGCTCTGGCGGGTGATGAGCTGTTCGAGCGCGTCGGCGCACCGCTGAGCGGGGGTGGCGCGGTTGCCGGGGTCCTCGCCGTGCCAGAGCTTCTTGGCCATGGTGGCGAGCGCGGTCTCGATGCGAGCGCCGGCGACGGGATCGAACGTGCCGAACAGCTTGTACATGCCGTCGGACTCCTTCTTGATGTTCGCCTCGCGCCGGGCCCGCTGGCGGCGGCGACGTTCCTCGAGGTCCTCGCCTGCGGATCGCTCGTTGACGTGGTCGCGCACGGTGTGGCCGAACACATCCGCGGGCTCCTTCCCGGCGGCGTCCAGCAACTCCGCCTCGTCAATCGGAGTGTGCGCAGCCGCATCGGCGATCGCCCGGGCGTGCTGCGGAGTGATCGCTCCCTCTGCCAGCGCTTCGGCCGTGCCCGGCAGATCGGCGAGCCGCTCGGCGAACTGCACCTCCCGCTTGGCGCCACCCCGGGACTGCTTCAGATCACCCCGCAGCACGTCAGCCGCGTGCGCTTCGCCGCGCCGGCGGGCAAGTTCTTCGATCTTCTCAGCCTTCACCGCCGCCAGGCGCGCCTCGCAGCGTCCCACGACACGCAAGCACTCCTCAACGCGCTCCCCCGCGAGGGACCGCAACCCCGTCACCAGCGCATCCAGCATTCCGAGCAGATGCCCCGACGTCGCCTCGAGCGTGTCCACACAGGACGCGGCGGCGGCCGGAGGCGTCGGGTCGGCGAAAAGGTTGGGATCGGTCATCGGTGGCTCCCCAAGGAACGCGTCGTCGGCGGGTTCGGGTCGGCGGGGCCGACGAGCCGGTTGGGGAAGCCCGACCCTCGCTGTGCAGGGGTCAGTGACCGGTACCCGTACTCTACATGACCCCTACGACAGTCACAACATATGTTCGGGACATTAGGGGAATATATTTGCAAGACGCGAAGATCGCCGGCCACAACGGCGAGACATCGATCCACGGGCTTGATCGCCCATCGGCCGAGCAGCCGCTGCCAAATCGCGCATGACGTGGTGAATCTTCAAGGATCTGCTGGCTGGATGCCGTTGGTGGACCGGCCGGTCGACGCCCAGAACCTGCGCGAGGCCATGTCCCGTGCTCCGGTGACGCTGCTGCGCGGCGCCCTACCCGAGTCGTTTGTCGCCGCAAGCGACGAAGCATCGAACCGAGTTGCGCGACGACGTAAGAGGCTCGATGAACAAGCGGGTGCCGCAGCAGACACCTCCGCCGGCGCCGCCTAGGAGAATCCGGTGATGGCTCTCGGGTCGGCGCGGGGGTCGCGCGGTCCCCAGGCGCCGGCCGCCACCTGGCTCAGGAAGTCGGCGATGAGAGTGTTGACGAGGTCGGGCTCCTCGATGTTCAGTGTGTGGCCCGATTTTGGCAGGACGGCCAGACCTGCCGTCGGGATCACCCTCTTCAACCACACGCTCGTCTCCAGGCAGCCGTCGTCCTCGTCACCGGCCAGTACGAGCACCGGGGCCGTGATCGCTGCGAGTTCGGCCTCCAGTGCGTACAGCGACGGCCTCCCGCGCTGAACGCCCCGCATCGTGGCGGCCGAGCCTTCCGCCGAGTGCTCGCTCACCCAGTCGGTGTATTCCCGCCAGGCACGAGGGTCCTTGTTCTGAAGTTGCACCCGCGACGGCCCGGACATGTACTGCCGGGCGAAGGCACCGATTCCGGCGGTCTCGATCACGTCGGCAATGGCGTCGCACTCCCCGCGGAAGCGGTCGACCTCATGCGGGCGCGCTCCGTAGCCAGTGCCGGCCGCAACCACCGACCGGACACGCCCCGGATGAGTCATGGCGAGGTGCAGCCCGCAGAAACCCCCCATGGAGATCCCGACCACGTGCGCCTGCCCGACGGAGTGAGCGTCCAGAACGGCGACCGCGTCGTCGACGGCGTGCTGCTGGGAGTACGCAGCGGGGTCGGCGGGAACCTCCGACGGCGGATAGCCCCGTGCTCCGTAGGTGATGCAGCGGTGGCTCCGCGAGAATCGCCGCATCTGCGGCTCCCAGGTGCGGTGGTCGCCGGCGAACTCGTGCACGAACAGGATCGGCTCGCCGCTGCCCACCGACTCGGTGTGCAACGTCACGCCGTCGGGGGTCATAACCGCCTGGGTAGACATCTCCAGAGCAGCTTCCATCTCCATCACCCCCGTCGTCGGGCACCACTGGTAGGTCATCTATGGTGAACCACGTGATCGACAGGCGCAACCGACCGCCGGCCGGACCGGGCCGGCACGACGAGATCGCCGAGTTCGTGATGTCCTCCGAGCGGCGCCGTAACGCGGTCGACAGCGACTTCCTGGACCGGTTGAACGCGTTCATCAGCGACGCCGAGGACCGCGGCTGCGCCGTTGTGGTGTTCCGCTCGACGCTGCCCGGGGTGTTCAGCTCCGGCGCCGATCTCACCCTCCCGGACGCCGAGCGGGCCGACGTGTCCGATGGCCTCTACGCCACCTACCAGCGGATGCTCCGCTCGCCGGTCATCTTCGTGGCCGACGTCGCGGGCGCCGCAGTGGGCGGAGGCGCTCAGCTCTGCCTCGCCGCCGACATCTGCATGGTCACACCGGACGCCTGGTTCCGCTTCGCCGGTGTCGGCCACGGGTTGGCGGTCAGCGCCTGGGCCCTGGTAAGCACGGTCGGACGCCACGCGGCGGCCGACATGTGCCTGACGATGCGCAAGGTGGAGGCCGCCGAGGCCATCCGCCTGGGGCTGGCGACACCGCGGCGCAACGAACTCGTCGCCGAGATCGCCCAGACGGACCCGGCGGCTCGCCGGCGCCTGAAAGAACTCCTGACGACCGAAGTGCATGAGCCGCTGCAGCGGGAACGGACGGGGAACCGTGAGAACTGGACCGGGAGTATCGAAGGCCTCCGCCGGTAGGGATGCGCCGAGTCATCGGTCCGTAGAGCCTGTCGACAGCGCCACGGCGCGGGCCTGGCGGATGCACGATCCGACCCTCCCGCCGGCGCCCGACCGCGCCCAACTCTCCCGCCGGCTCCGGCGCGGATCTCTCCCCAGGGAACTGCGCCGGCGCGCCCTCGCCGGCGGCCGGCGAACCACGATCAGCGTTGACGGCGAGGAGGTCAGCCTGCGCCAACTCCACGCGCAGACCGAGGCCCTGGCCCTGCGGCTCGGGGAGATCGGGATCTGCCCCGAGCGCCCGGTGCTGCTCGCCACGCCACCATCGCTGGGCTTCATCAGGTGTTACCTGGCACTGCTGGCTCTGCGCTGCCCAGTCGTGCTGGCCAATCCCGCTGCCACAGCTCCCGAACTCGGGTCGCAGGCGACGCAGGCCGGCGTCGCTGTGGCCCTCACCGGCGGCCAAGCCAGCGACACCGTCGCAGACCTGGCCGCGGAGGGCGTTTTGACGCACTGGCCCATCGCGCGTCTCGGCGACAGTGGGGGCAGCCTTCCGCACCAGCGGCTGCCGCGCTCGGCTGATGTGGCGATCTGCGCGTTCACCTCCGGCACGACTGGCGCCCCCAAGTTGACCCCGCTGCGCCACGGAGACATCCAGGCCTCCATCCGCAGCGCTATGACCGCCTGGCGCTGGCACCGAAGCGATGTCCTGGTCCACGCCCTGCCGATGTACCACCAGCACGGGCTCAGCGCCCTGCACGCCGCCGTGCTGAGCGGCTCGTCGCTTCACTGCCTCTCCCGCTTCGACCCCGAGCGGCTCATCGACGAGGCCAACAGGCGCCGCGCCTCGGTCGTCTTCGCCGTGCCCGCCATGTGGGAGCGCATCACCAATGCCTATTCGGCCGTGGATGCGCCCCACGTGCGCCTGCTCATCTCGGGGTCGGCCCCGTTGCCGGCAACGCTGTTCGAACGGATCAGTGACGTCTTCGGCCGACCTCCATTGGAGCGGTACGGGACGACAGAGTCGGGGCTGAACCTCTCGAACCTCTACGACGGCCCCCGGCAACCCGGGGGCGTGGGATATCCGCTGCCGGGCGTCGAAATCTCCATCGACGGCAAGACCGGCGAACTCTCCGTGCGCGGTCCGCAGGTCTTCGCCGGCTACGCAGGTCGGACGCCCCGCGGCGACGACGAATGGTTCCCCACCGGTGACCTGGCCCAACTCGATCCGGCCACCGGCGCGGTCACGATCACGGGGCGCAGCAAGGACATCATCATCACCGGCGGCATGAACGTCCACCCGCGGGAAGTGGAGGAGGTGCTGGCACGCCACGCGGCGGTCGATGCCGTCGCCGTCGTCGGAGTGCCGTCCAAGAGATGGGGCGAGGAGGTCACGGCGTTCGTGGTCAGCGCTCGGGGGTTCGCGGAGGAGGAGTTGCGCAGCTGGTGCCGCCGGCAGTTGAGCGGCTTCAAGGTGCCGAAACGGTTCCACCCCATCGCGGAGATCCCCAGGAACCCCACCGGGAAGACCATGCGGAACCAACTCGTCGATCGCGCTCCAGCCCCTGTGGCGGGCTCTCGAGCGGCAGGCGCTGGAGTCGATCACTAGCATCGGACGCACTGCGGTCAGGCGGGTTCCATCGCCCATCTTGAGCGAACTCACCACAGCCGGACTGAAAGGGGGGGTCATGCCGACCACCCTGCTGCGAACCAGCCGCCTCCCGCGGACCCGGCACCTGCTCGCGGCGGGATTGACCGCCCTCCTGGTGGCCACAGCGTGCGGCGGGGACACCGGTGACGGCACTCCACGTGTGGCCGAGCCCGTTGGAGTACCTGCTCCGCCACCGGCACCCGGCGACCCACCAGCACCGCCACCGGCACCCGGCGACCCACCGCCACCGCCAGGCGACCCGCCACCACCGCCACCGGCACCCGGCGACCCACCGCCACCGCCAGGCGACCCGCCACCACCGCCACCGGCACCCGGCGACCCACCGCCACCGCCAGGCGACCCGCCACCACCGCCACCGGCACCCGTGGCCGCACCGGAACCCGTCGCCGAGCCGGTCTATGGCGGCACGCTGACCTTCGGCCTCGAGGCTGAGACAGGGCAGGGCTGGAACCCGGCGACCACCCAGTGCGCCGTGGCCTGCCACACCGTGATGCGCGCCATCTTCGACCCGCTGACGATCGAAGGCCCGTCCGGCGCCCCCGAGCCCTACCTGCTGGAGTCCTTCGAGGCCAACGACGACTTCACCGTCTGGACGCTGAAGATGCGCCCGGGCATCACCTTCCACGACGGCACCCCCGCCGACGCCGCCGCCCTCGCCACCCACCTCGACAACCTGAGGGCAGGGACGCTGACCGGCCTGATCATGCGCCGGTGGGAGAGTTGGACCGTCGTCGACGACCTGACCGTGGAAGTCCGGACCGCCGGACCCCTCGCAGGTCTGCCCGCTCTGCTGACAGGCCAACTCGGCTACCTGGCCGCACCCAGCCAGTACGCCGACCCCGACGGGGCCACCAACCCCGTCGGCACCGGCCCGTTCGTCTTCTCGTCATGGACGCCGGACACGGACCTGATCGTGGACCGCAATCCCGATTACTGGAAGACCGATGCCGAGGGTCGCCATCTCCCGTATCTCGACCGGGTGGTGTTCCGGCCAATCCCCGACCAGGACGCCCGCCTGCTGGCCGTGCAGTCGGGCGACCTGGACGTGCATCACATCAACTCTCCGCTCAACGCACCCGCGAACAGGGAGCGCTACAAGGTCGTGGAGGAAGGCAGCTTCTTCCAGACCACCTACATGATGCTCAACGCCGCGAGCCCGCCCTTCGACGACATCCGCGCCCGGCAGGCCGTGGCCCACTGCACCGACTACGAGACCTACAACCTGCTGCGCATGGGCGGCAACGTTCCCATCGCCAACGGCCCGTTCGGGCCCAACACGCCCGGCTACCTCGCCGACTCCGGGTTCCCCGGCTACGACCCCGACGCCGGCCGCGCCCTCTGGAGCCAACTCGACAATCCAGGCGTGGTGGAACTCGGCACGACGAACGATCCCTTCAACCGGACCACCACCGAGCTGATCTCCCAGATGTGGAACGACTGCGGGATCGACACCCGGATCACCCAGGTTGACCAGGGAACCCTCATCACGAACGCGGTCTTCGGACTCTTCCAGACGTTCCTGTGGCGGAACCACAACGGTGCCAGCCTCGAGAACGAGCGCACGTGGTGGCACTCGGAATACGCCGCCGGTCTGGCCGTGAACTTCGGACGGATCGTGGATCCGGCACTGGATGCCGCGCTGGAGGCGGCCACCCGGACGACCGATCCCAACGAGTTGCGGGCAGCGGCCGAGGAGATCAACCGGGTCTTCGCAGCCGGGGTCTACAACGTGTGGCTGAACTGGTCGCTCTGGATGCTCCCGCACCTCGACCACGTCCACAACATGGCGCAGCTCACGCTTCCCGACGGGCAAGAAATCCTCAACCTCATCGAGGGGCGAGCCTTCGTCACCGAGACCTGGATCGATTGAGCGGCCGGGGACTACCTCGTGACCGCCTCAGCCGGGTGGGCGTGAGATACTGAACCTGATTGAGGAACGACCTTGCGTCACCGACGGCCGGGCGGAGAGGATCCTTGCGACCACGCGCATTGAAGCAGACATGCCTCCGCCTGATCGGGGCGACCGCCATCGCGCTATCACTCGCCGCGGCGTGCGGCGGGACGGACGCTCCACCGGCCTCGACGACTCCACCCGACGGCTCGACGACTGCCCCTGACGCGCCCCCGGCGCCGCCCACGTCCGACTCACCGGCAGCCGACCCCGACGCGCCCCCGTCGACGGCCACGCCCTCCGGGGGGGCAGGAGCCGCACCTGGTGAGCCCCCGGCGCCGCCCGCGCCCGCCGAGGCTCCAGCGGATCCGCCCCCCGCCCCCGATCCTCCGCCCGCGCCGAGCGAGCCGCCGCCCGCCCCGGTGGCGGCGCCGGACCCCGTCTCCGGACCCGTCTACGGCGGAACGATGATCTTCGGTGTCGAGGCCGAGACCCCTGACGGGTGGAACCCCGCCACAGCTTCGTGCGCCGTGTCGTGCCACACGGTGATGCGGGCCATCTTCGACCCGCTGACCATCAACGACGCCAACGGCATGCCCCAGCCCTACCTGCTGGAGTCCTTCGAAGCCAACGAGGACTTCACCGTCTGGACGTTCAAGATGCGCCCCGGAATCACGTTCCACGACGGCACGTCCGCCGACGCCCATGCTCTGGCAACCCACTTCCAGAACCTCCTGTCGGGCGCCCTGCCGGGCCAGACCCTGCGGCGGCTGGACGGCTGGGAGGTGCTCAACGATCTGACCCTGGAATTGCGCTCCAGCGTCGCGTTCGCCGGCCTGCCCGGCGGCCTCACCGGCCAGCTGGGATACCTTGCGGCGCCGAGCCAGTACGCCAACCCCGACGGCGCGGCCAACCCTGTGGGCACCGGACCGTTCGTGTTCAAGTCCTGGATTCCGGACCAGGAACTCATCGTGGAACGCAACCCCGACTACTGGCGGGCCGATTCGGCGGGCGGCACTCTTCCCTACCTGGACAGGATCGTGTTTCGACCGATCGTCGAGTCCGACTCGCGCAAGCTGGCGCTGGAACTTGGCGACATCCACGTCACGCACTCCGACGACGGCCTGGAATTCAACGACTACAGGGAGAACTTCAAGACGGTGGAGGAGCGGAGCTTCCTGCAGACCCGTCACCTGCTGCTCAACAACGCCCAGCCACCCTTCGACGACCTCCGTGCCCGGCAGGCCTTGGCCCACTGCACCGACCACGAGACCTTCAACCTGCTGCGAAGCGGGGACAACTTCGACATCGCCAACGGCCCGTTCGGACCCAACACACCCGGCTACCTGGAAGAGAACGGGTTCCCCACTTACGACCTCGAAGCCGGGCGCGCCCTGTGGGCGGAGATTCCTGATCCGGGCACCATCATGCTCGGAACAACCAGCGAGTCCACCGCCCGCACCTCCGCCGAACTCCTCGCCCAGATGTGGGGCGACTGCGGCATCGACACCCAGATCCAGCAACTGGATCAGGGCGCCCTCATCCGCAACGCCGTGATGGGTGGCTTCCAGGTGAATCTGTGGCGCAACCACGACGGCATCAGCCTGGCGACCGAGCGAGTCTGGTGGCACTCCAAGTTCACGTCCGGTCTGGCGCTCAACCTGGGGCGCATCAGGAACGATTCGCTCGATGCGGCCCTCGACGAGGCAACGGTGACGACCGACCGCGACGAACTGCGCCGGATCGCCGAGGAGGTCAACCGCATCTTCGCCGACGGCATACACAACGTCTGGCTGCACTGGGTGAGATGGATCCTGCCCCACCGCGACGAGGTGCAGAATCTGGCCCGCATCACGCTGCCGGACGGGAACGAACTCCTGAACATCCTGCGGGGCCGGACGTTCCTGACCGAGACCTGGCTCGACTAACCGAAGGACTGCGAATGATGCAGAAACGACAAATCCGCCGACTCCTCGCCGTGGCGGCGGCCATCCTGCTGCTGGCTGCGGCCTGCGGGGCAGATGGCGACGACGGCCCACAGACCGTGGCATCCCCACCTCCGGCCGGCGACGGCGCGGATCCGGTCACCACCCCTGACGCACCACCAGCCGCACCGGACACATCCGGCACAGCTCCGACCGCACCCGACGCGCCCGCGGCCGCACCCGACGCGCCGCCGGCTGCGCCCGACGCGCCCGCGGCTGCGCCAGACGCGCCGCCAGCATCACCCGACGCTGCGCCACCGCCTCCGAGTGATCCCCCACCTCCGCCGCCGGCCCCGGTGGCGGCACCCGCACCCACCTCCGGACCCGCCTATGGCGGCACCGTGATCTTCGGCGTCGAGGCCGAGACTCCCGACGGCTGGAACCCCGCCACGACCCAGTGCGCGGTGTCGTGCCACGCCGTCATGCGCGCGGTTTTCGATCCGCTGGTCATCGAGGACGACGCCGGGGCGCCCCAGCCCTACCTGCTGGAGTCCTTCGAGGCGAACGAGGACTACACCACCTGGACCTTCAGGATGCGCCCCGGCATAACGTTCCACGACGGCATTCCCGCCGACGCGCACGCTCTGGCCACGCACTTCGAGAATGTCATGGCGAACCCTCTCGCCGGGCAGGTGTTCAACCGCGTGCAGGGTTGGGAGGTCATCGACGACCTCACCTTGGAGTTCTACTCCGGCTCCCCGTTCGCCGGCCTGCCGGCCGGTATGACCGGCCAGCTCGGCTACCTGGCGTCCCCCAGCCAGCACGACGATCCCGACGGGGCAGCCAATCCCGTGGGCACCGGCCCCTTCGTGTTCAAGTCGTGGATTCCCGACACCGAACTCGTCGTGGAGCGCAACCCGAACTACTGGCGGACCGATGCCGAGGGCCGGACCCTGCCCTACCTGGATCGCATCGTGTACCGCCCCTACGCCGAGCCGGACGGCCGCAGACTGGCGCTGGAGACCGGTGACATCACCGTGAGTCACTACGACTTGGGCCTGGACTCCGAGAAGTACCGGGAGAACTTCAAGACCATCGAGGAGCGGGGCTTCCTCCAGAGCTTCTACCTGCTTATCAACAACGCCAAGGCGCCGTTCGACGACCTCCGCGCCCGGCAGGCGCTGGCTTACTGCACCGACTACGAGACCTACAATCTGCTGCGCACCGCAAGCGAATTCGACATCGCCAACGGCCCGTTCGCCCCCAACACCCCCGGTTACCTCCCCGACACCGGATTCCCGGGCTACGACCCCGACGCGGGTCGAGCGCTCTGGGCGGAGATCGCCGATCCCGGCACGATCGCCCTCTCCACGACTCCCGACGCCCACTACCGCACCGGAGCCGAACTGCTCGCCCAGATGTGGGCCGACTGCGGCATCGACACCGAGATCCAGCAACTCGATCAGGGAACACTGATCCTGAACGGTGTCATGGGCAACTTCCAGGTGGCCCAGTGGCGGAACCACAACGGTGCCAGCTTGCAGAACGAGCGAGTCTGGTGGGACTCCGAATACACCGGGTTCATCGCAATCAACATGGGCCGGATCAAGAATCCCGAACTCGACGCCGCCTTCGACCGCGCCACGGCCACCGACGACCGCGACGAGCTGCGACAGATCGCCGAGGAGGTCAACCGCATCTTCGCCGACGGCGTACACAACATCTGGCTGCACTGGGTGCGCTGGATAATCCCCCATCACGATGAGGTCCAGAACCTGGGCTGGATCACGCTGCCGCCACCGGACGGCCGCGAGGTTCTGAACATCGTGGAAGGGCGGACCTTCCTAACCGAGACCTGGCTGGAGCAGTGAACCCGACCGGCCCACACCCGATGGAATCGCGCCGCTAGGAGGCCTGAGAACGATGGGCTACGTGCGGCGGCTCGCGAGCAGGCTCGTACAGACCGCCGCCGTCGTGGTTGTCGTCACGTTCGTCACCTACTGGATGCTCAGCCTGCTGCCCAGCGACCCGTGCTTCCTGTCGGTGGGCACCGGAGCCACCGAGGAACTGCTTGCGGACTGCGAGGAGAGACTCCAGCTGGACCGGGGCCTGTTCCACCAGTACGGCTCATGGTTGGGCAACATGGTGACCGGCGACCTCGGCGAGTCGTATCGCAACGGCATCGACGTCACCCAGAGTCTCCGCGACAAGGTGCCGGTCACCGCCTGGCTGATCCTGTACACGACCGTGCTGAGCCTGGCCATATCGGTTCCCCTCGGGATGCTCAGCGCCGTGCGGCGAGACACCTGGGTCGACCGTGTCCTCACCGGCGGCGCGTTCTCACTCCTGGCACTGCCCTCGTTCGTGCTGGGCGTGGTGCTGGCGCTCATCTTCGCGGCCAAATTGGGGTGGTTCGACCTCGGCGGCTACGTGGGTCCGACGTCGGGCATCCTGGCGCACTGGAAGTCGTTGACCCTGCCGGTGGTGACGCTGACCGCGGGCATCATGCCCTTCCTCCTGCGGCTGCTGCGCAGCGACGTCATCACCACCCTGCAGGAGGACTACATCGAGGCGGCGCGAGCCAAGGGCCTCCCCCGCTGGTGGATCCTGCTGCGCCACGTGCTGCGCCCCTCGAGCTTCACGGTCGTGACCGTCGCCGGCCTGAATGCGGCGCAACTCGTGAACGGCGCTCTGGTCGTGGAGATCATCTACGACCTCGACGGCCTGGGCACGTACCTGATCTCAGCGGTGTTCAACCAGGACTTCCTGGTCGTCCAGACGCTGGTGGCGTTGATCGCCGCGGGATTCGTGGCCACGAACATGCTCGTCGATGCCATGTATCCCTTGCTGGACCCACGAGTACGGGTGCGGAACCAATGAGGCGGGTGAACGTGCCCGGCGTGCGCAGCCTTACGGTCCTCCGTGGGCGGGACGCCGGCGCCGCCGGCACGGCACGTCGGAGGCTCGCCGACCAGCCGTTCGGATTCTGGTTGGCCGCTGTCTGGCTGGCGGTGCTCATGTTCTTCCTGCTGTTCGCCCCGGTGCTGGGATTCCTCGCCGACCCCGAGGGGTATTCCCGCGAGGTGTTGCAGGGAGTCGGCTGGTCACACTGGTTCGGCACCGACGAATTGGGGCGCGACATGTTCGCCAGAGTGGTGTGGGGGGGCCGCCTGTCGCTGATGATCGCGGCCATCGCGGTGGCTGTGGGAATCCTCGTCGGCGGGCTGATGGGCCTGCTGGCCGGATTCTTCGGCGGGTGGGTGGACACGCTGCTCAGCGCCGTGATCAACATCATGCTGTCCCTGCCGGCGCTGATCCTGGCCCTGTTCATCGTCACCGTTCTGGAGCAGAACACCCGGAACGTGATCATCGCGGTCACGATCCTGGCCGGGCGAGCCGTGGCCCGGATCGTGCGGGCACAGACCCTGCGATTCCGCGACCGGGAGTTCGTGACGGCGGCCCGCTGTATGGGGGCACGCACGTCGCGGCTGCTGTTCCGCGAGGTGCTGCCCAACCTGCTGCCGATCGTCGTGGCCTTCACCTTCCTGGGGCTCGGGCTCGTGATCGTCGGTGAGGGCGGGCTCAGCTTCATCGGCAAGAGCGTGCCCGCACCTGCCATCACCTGGGGCGGCATCCTGGCACTCGCCAAGGGCAAACTCTCCGACGCACCGCACCTCACCATCTACCCGGCCATCGTGATGTTCTGCACCCTGATGGCGGTGAACTACATCGGCGACACGCTGATGCGCCGCTTCGACATCCGCCAGTCGCTGATCTAGCGGTCAGGACAGCGCAACGGGGAGGCGGGCCAGACCCCGCAGAGTCAGGCGCGGCTTCCAGGGGGGATCCTCCTCGAGGGCGGTCCACGTGGCGAACCGGTCGAGGAGCCCACCCAGCACGACCTGCCCTTCGAGGCGGGCCAGCGAGGCCCCCAGGCAATAGTGGATTCCCGACGAGAACGACAGCAGCGGGATCTCGCTCCGACCCACGTCGAAACGGTCGGGGTCGTCGATGACGGCCGGATCCCGGTTCGCGGCGCCCAGCAGGGTCATCACGACACACCCCTTGCCCACGAGGTGACCGGCGACCGGTACGTCCCCGAATGCGTAGCGACTGTCCACCTGCACCGGCGGCTCGAACCGCAGCACCTCCTCCACCGCCGCCGGCACCAGCGAGCGGTCCGCTCGCAGCGCGGCCAACTGGGCGGGATTGCGCAGCAAGGTGTGCACCATGTTGCCGATGAGGTTCGTGGTGGTCTCGAACCCGGCTCCGTAGATGAGGATCACGCTCATGACCATCTCGCCCTGGGTGAGCCTGTCCTCGCCATCCACGGCCGCTATCAGGCCTGACAGCAGGTCATCGGACGGTTCGGCCCGGCGATTCTCGATCAGTTCGTGCAGGTAGTCCCGAACCTTGTCGCGGGAGACTTTGGCCCGCTCGGCATCCCCCGAGCCGCGCGCCGGCTCGAGCGCGGCGGCAAGGTCCAGGATCAGCGGTCGCAGCCAGTCCCGGTCGTCCCGCGGGATGCCGACGAGTTCGCTGATGACATTCGCCGGTAGCGGGAAGGCCAGCCGGGCCATCAGATCGCCGCCCCCGCTATCAGCCAGGTCGTCGAGCATCTCAGCCGTCATCGTCTCGATGGATGCGCGGAGCTGCTCCACACGGCGCGGAGTAAAGGCGCGGCTGACCAGGGATCGGATGCGAGTGTGATCGGGCGGGTTGAGAAAGAGCATCGACCGATCACCGCCGGCGTCGCGGCTCGGCTCACCCCGAAGCGACGGCACGACGTCGCCCGGCCCGGGCTTTCCGAGCCGCTGATCGCGCAGCACCGCCCGGCAGTCCTCGAAGCGGGTCAGGACCCAGTAGTCGGCGAAGCCCAGCCTGTGAACCGGGGAGGTCTCCCGGAGTTCCCGCAGCAGTGGGTAGGGGTTGGCAATCACGCCGGGATCAGTCACGATCCGGCGCAGCAGTTCGTCGCTCATCACGCGCAATCGTCGGCGCCGCTAACAGCCACGATCGTAGAGCCGCCGGCGAGTGTCGAACCGGTCGCGCCGGGTACGGCGACCGCTCGGTCCTACGCGGTGACCAGTCGTTACACGACGCTTGACTTCAGTAGTTCTGATCCGCGGGCCGACCCTGGCGGCCGTGCTAGCTTCAGTGGCGTCCAGCAAGGGTTCTACGCCGTGCAATCGGGCGACTTCCGCACTCCCGGTGCGCGCGGGGCAGAGCCGCCTCATGCGAAGGAGAACGCATGCTCAAGTCGCTGAAAGAAATGAACGGAACCCAGATGACCGGCCTGATGCTCGTTGTCGGCATCACTGTCGTGTTTCTCGCAGGCCTCTTCACGCCGGGAGTGCTGATAATCGACATGGTCTCCGGCGCCGATCCCGCCGACCTTGAGGACAGGCTCGTCGCCAAGGTGAACAACACCGACGCCACCCTCCTCACCGGCACCTTCTACCTGCTCGGCCACGTGCTCTTCCTGGGCGGGCTGGTCGGACTATGGCCACGCGGTCGAGGCGGATCCGGCGGTGACGCCGTGACGCGAGCGGGGATCCTGACGGTCAGCGTCGGCGTCTTCTGCGGCATGGCCTCGGCCCTTCTGGACTGGGCCATGGTGCTCAGCGCTCGCATCTCGGAAGCCGCCGGAATCCCGTTCGAGGACTACTGGCCGTTCTCCCAGAACTTCAACGCCATGGATGCGCTGATTGAGGCCCTGCTTCTGATGACCCTGTTCTCGGGTTACCTCCTCGTGGGGTGCGGTTTGGCCCGCCGGTTCACCGGCAGGCACAAGTCGGCTGCGAAGGGGATTGCGCTGGTCTGTCTTGTGGCGCTGGTGTTGACGCTCATCGGCATCCACACCGGGGGAGCCGAATCGCTGATGGCCATCAGCGCTATCGCCATCTTCCCCGTCAGCTTCTGGCTGTTCAGCCTTGGCATGAGGCTCTACAGGGAAGACCCCGAACTCGTCGGCGAACCGGCCAGCGCCTAGCTGGCCGCCGGATACAAGTGCCGCCGGACTCTCCCGTCATTCCGGCGGAAGCCGGAACCCACTGTCCGGCGGCTTGACCGACGTCGCCACGTCGCCGATCGAGATGCTTCCGGCGGGTTCAGCCGAACTCGTCGGGAGCCAGCGGCCGGGCCCGCGCGCTAGAGCAGCGGGAGGACCTCTTCGCCGAGGCGCATGAGGTGCTCGGCGGCCTCGTCGTAGGTCTCGCCGGGGAAGTTGGGGAACAGGGTGAGGTGCTCCAACCCGCCGAGTTCGGTGGCGTAGCCGGCGATCCCCTCGGCCACGTCCTCCGCGGTCCCGATCACCCACACCTTCTGCTCCAACGACTCCTCGAGGCTGGGGATCAGCCCGGCGGCGGCCGGGCGGCCGTCGGCGGCCATGTAGCCACGGCTCCACCCGTAGGGGCCCAGGAACTTCCAGAACTCGTCGTGGCCGGCACGGGCATCCTGCAGGGCCTGCTCGTAGGTGTCGGCAACCCGCACGTTCAGCACCAGCATGCGCTTCTCGCCGGGTGCGAGGGCCACGCCGTGCTCCTTCTCGTGGAACTCGCCGAAGCGATCCCACCACTCGGCCAGGAACTGGTGGTTGCGCAGCCAGAACACGCCGCCCCAGCCCCGCCGCGGCACGTACTCCAGCGTGGGCGGCGAGGTGACGGCCTGCCAGATGTCGTAGGGGTACAGCGGGCGCGGCACCAGCGTGAGGTGCTGCACGGTGCCACCGCGGTCGGGGATCCCGGGCGGAGGCAGGTCGAAGTACTTGCCGTGGTAGGCGAAGGTCTCGTTCTCGAAGGCGGCCAGGATCACGTCGAGCGCCTCGTCGAACATCTCACGGTTGATCCGGTCGGCCTCGGCCTTGTCGGGGTTGTCGAAGCTGCCGACGAAGGTGCCGAGGGGTTCGGCCTCGCGGGGCACCGTGCCCCGCCCGACGCCGAGCACACCGCGCCCGCCCGAGAGGTTGTGCATCGTGGCGAAATCCTCGGCGAGGCGCAGCGGGTGCCACTGCGGCACGATGTTGAACAGCGCCCCGATCTTGATGCGCTCAGTGCGCTCGGCAAGCACGGAGCCGAACAGCATCGCGTTCGGCAGCACCTCGTAGCCCTCGTACTGGAAGTGGTGCTCGGTGAGCCAGAAGATGTCGAACCCGGCGCGTTCGGTCGCCACGCCCATGTCGAGCATGCGCTCCGACGCGTACCACATCTCCTGCTGGGTGTAGCGACGATCCGTGGGCGCGGGCGGGCCGGCCCCGACGTCGTCCATCTCGACCGCACCGAAGAAGAAAATGCCCGTCTCCATACCAACCTCCTGGTCCAGGGTCCTCTGTTCTCGCCCCGTCGAACTCTGTTGCTACCCGGGGTGCCCGGGTAGCCGCCGTCAGTCGTGGCCGAACGAACCGCGCAGCGCAGCGGAGACGGCGCCGGTCAGCTCGGCGAAGGTGGCCTCGTAGCGCAATTCGGGTGCCCGCGGGTACTCGAAGGGGATGTCGAAGCTCGCCACGATGCGTCCCGGCCGCGGAGACATCACCAGCACCCTGGTCGAGAGGTAGACCGCCTCGTAGATGGAGTGCGTGATGAACAGCGCCGCGAACTGCTCGCGCATGAACAACGAGATCGTCTCCTCGTTCAGCCGCTCGCGGGTGATCTCGTCGAGCGCCCCGAAGGGCTCGTCGAACAGGAACACGGGCGGGTTCAGGGTGAGGGTGCGCGCGATGGAGGCGCGCATGCGCATACCACCGGACAGAGCCTTGGGATAGTGACCCTCGAACCCGTCGAGGCCGACGGTGCCGATGGCGGCGCGCGCCAGACGGCGACGCTCCTCACGGGAGTGGCCGTGCAACTCGCCCAGCAACTCCACGTTGCCGAGCACGGTGCGCCACGGCATGAGCGTGGCGTCCTGGAAGATGTACCCGATCCGGTCGCGGTCGACCTGCACGGACCCGCCCGTGGCGGCGTCCAAGTTCGAGGCAATACGCAGCAGGGTGGACTTCCCGCAGCCCGAGGGTCCGACGAGCGTCACGAACTCGCCGCGGCTGACCGAGAAACTGACGTCCTCGAGGGCGTGCGTGCCGTCGGGAAAGACCTTGGAGACCCCATCGAAAGTGAGGACGGGGCCGGATGGCGGAGAGCCGTCGCTGGGGAGGTCGGTCGCTGGCGGGCCCATGGCGGCGATCAGCCTACCGCTCCGGACTTGGTGCCGTCCGGGCGACGCCGCCCTCGCGTGAGTACGGCCGCTTCGGGTACGTCAGCCTTCAGGCCAGGTTCTGCTCGCGCCACGCCGCCGTTGCCGCCACCTGGTTGAACGTGAATACGTGCAGCGCCCTGATGTCCAGGTCAGTCACGTGGGGGCCCAACGACACCAGCAGGTCGTTGGGATCGTAGTGCGGCGCCGTCATCAGCCTGGTGACAGCGCGGCGGTTCTTGCGCAGGTAGCGCAGCGACTGCCCGATACCCAACCGGACGCCGATGCTCAGCAGCCTGGCTCGGTCCACGACTCCGGCGATACCGAGATGCGCCGGCAATGTGAGGCCCGCCCGGCGCTCGCCGCCGAGCCAGTCCGTGATTCGGGCGGGGTCGAAGCACATCTGGGTGCTGCAATAGCCGTCCAGTCCCGCCTCGGCGAGCACCGCCTGCTTGGCGTGCAGCGCCTCACGCAGGACCGCCGGCTCGATGAGCGGATGGCCGTCGGGATACGCCGTGACCCCCACCCGTCTCAACCCGTGGTCGGCCTCCAGCAGATCGCCGAGGAAGCTCAGCGCGTCGTCATAGTGCTCCGGCTCGGTGACGTCGCCGCCCACCAGGAAGATCTCGGCGACGCCGGTGGCGCGCAGCCACGAGGCGATCGCACGGGTGTGGGCAGGGTCGCGCACGAGGCGGGCCGAGATGTGGGGGACGGCGTCGTGACCGCCGGCGAGCAACCGTTCGGTGATCTCCAGGGTCACCTCCAAGCCCTTCGCCGGTGAGGCGGTCACCGAGACCCGCGACCCGGCGGGGAGGTCCTCGATGGCGCCGTCCAGGCTGCGCAGCGGGATGACCTCGAAGTTCGTCGCCTCGATGAGTTCGAGCCGGGCGGCTCGCTGATCGGGGCTCTCGGCGCCGACGCGCCGGCGGGTGTTCCCGAGACCCATAATCAGCTCAGCCCGACGATGTTTCCGTCGGCGTCGATGTCGATTCCCTTCGCGGCCGGGACCCGCCCCAGACCGGGCATCGTCCGCATGTCACCGCAGATGGGGTAAATGAATCCGGCACCCACCGAGGCTCGAACCTCCCGCACCGGCAACCTCCAGCCCGTCGGGGCCCCTTTCATCGAGGCATCCGACGAGATCGAGAGGTGGGTCTTGGCTATGCACACCGGCAGGTTCCCGAAGCCGGCGTCGGTGTAGGTGGCGAGCTGCTTGGTGGCCTGCGGCGTGTAGTCCACGCCGTCCGCCCCGTACACCTTGGTCGCCACCGCGTGGATCTTGTCGGTCAGCGAGGCGTCGTCCGGGTAGAGCACGGTGAAGTGGCTCTCCTCGGTGGCGGCCTCGGCCACCGCCTCCGCCAGCTCGGCAGCCCCGCGGCCGCCGTCGGCGAAGTGCGTCGTGACCGCCGACCGCACGCCGAACTCGGCTGCGATCTCACCGATGGCGGCGATGTCCGCGGGATGGTCGTCGGGGAAGACATTGATGGCCACCACCGGCGTGCAGCCGTGGACGGCGATGTTCTGGATCTGCTTGCGGAGGTTGTCCCCGCCCTCGTGCACCTCGTCGGGGTTCTCGGCGAGCAGCGCCTCCGGCAGCGGGCGGCCTGCCACGATGCGGTGACGGCCCGAGTGGGCCTTCAGGCCGCGCACGGTGGCCACGAGCACCGCCGCGTCCGGCGGCAGTCCCGAGTAGCGGCACTTGATGTTGAAGAACCGCTCGGCGCCCATGTCGGCACCGAAGCCGGCCTCGGTCAACAGGAAGTCACTCATACCGATGCCCACCTGATCCGCCACGATGGACGAGTTGCCGGTGGCGATGTTGCCGAAGGGTCCGGTGTGCACCAGGGCGGGGGTGTTCTCCAGGGTCTGCATCAGGTTCGGTTTGATCGCCTCACGCAGGATGACCGCCATCGACCCTGCCACCCCGATCTCCTCGGCGGTCACGGGGGTGCCGCTGCGGGTGTAGCCCACGACGATGCGACCCAGCCGGGCCCGCAGATCCGACAGACCGCTGCACAGTGCCAGGGCGGCCATGACCTCCGACGCGGCGGTTATGTCGAAGCCGCTCTCGCGGGGAATGCCGTCGAGCCGCCCGCCGAGGCCGATCGTGACGTTGCGCAGCGCCCGGTCGTTGACGTCCAACACCCGCCGCCAGGTGATGTTGTGGATGTCCAGACCCGATTCGTTGCCGTGGTAGAGGTGGGCGTCCACCATGGCCGAGCACAGGTTGTGGGCCGCCGTGACCGCGTGCATGTCGCCGGTGAGGTGGAGGTTGAACAACTCCATCGGCACGACCTGGCTGTAGCCGCCGCCGGCCGCACCGCCCTTGATGCCGAACGTGGGGCCCATCGAGGGCTGGCGGATGGCGATCGTGGCCGTGCGGCCGATGTGACCGAACGCCTGGCCGAGACCTACCGTCGTGGTGGTCTTGCCCTCACCGAGCGGCGTCGGCGTGATGGCCGAGACCACCACGTAGCGGGCTCGCGGCCGGTCGGCCATTGCCTCGACCGCGGCGAGGTCCACCTTCGCCGCACCCTTCCCGTAGAACTCCAGGCACTCCTGCGGAATCCCGGCGCCGGCTGCGATCTCTTCCAGCGGTCTCAGCCGAGCCTGCGATGCGATCTCCAGATCTGACGGAAATGCCATGGATTCCCCCTCGGGTGTCCGGCCGTCGTTCATTCGAGCGTATGCCTCCCGACAGCCGTTCAGGGCGTCGGCACGCTAGTGTGTCTTGACCAGCGTTCCGTATTCTGGAACGATTCCACAATACAGAACGCGACGGCTCCGTCGGTCGCGGCAGCAAGGGTTTCCGCCCTGCGAGCCACAGGTGGACCAGACCGGCGCCCGTTCGGAAGACACACGAAAGGGGCACTGCGGCGGTGCCCCACCGATCGTGGAGGCATGACGTGAGCGAAGTACCCGCCAAGGCCCGCTGCGTGGTCATCGGGGCAGGAATCGTCGGCAACTGCCTGGTGGGACACCTGGCCAAACTCGGCTGGGGTGACCTCGTGCTGCTCGACAAGGGTCCCCTGCCGAATCCGGGCGGCTCCACGGGTCACGCCTCCAACTTCATCTTTCCCGTGGACCACAACAAGGAGATGTGCCTGCTCGGCGAGCAGAGCGCCGACCAGTACCGGGACCTGGGCCTGTCGGTGGATTCCGGGGGCATCGAGGTGGCCCGGACCCCCGAGCGCATGGACGAGTTCCAGCGGCGCATGACCTCGGCGACGGCCTGGGGCATCGAAGCCCACCTGCTCACGCCCGCCGAGGTGGCCGAGCTGGTGCCGTTCGTCAATACCGACGTGATCCTGGGCGGCTTCTACTGCCCGACGGTCTCGGTTGTGGACTCCCTCGAGACCGGCACGCAGATGCGGAAGATCGCCACCGACGCCGGCTGCCAGGTGTTCGCCAACACCGAGGTGCTCGACATAACCACCAGCGACGGTCCGCTCCCCGGCACGCGCACCGTGTCCTCAGTGGTCACCGACAAGGGAACCATCCGGGCGGACCACGTGGTGATCGCCTGCGGCGTCTGGTCCAACCGGCTGGCCAACATGGCCGGCGCCTACATCCCGCTCGTGCCGGCCGTGCACCAGATGGCCGACGTGGGCCCCATCGACGTGCTCGCCGAGACGAACAACGAGATCGGCTACCCGATCGTGCGCGACATGGACACGTTCTGCTACGAGCGCCAGTCCGCCGGCTCCATGGAGGTCGGCTCCTACGCCCACCGGCCGATCCTGCACCATCCCGACGACATCCCCTCCAACGAGGAGGCGGCCCTGTCGCCCACGGAGATGCCGTTCACGCCCGACGACTTCGACCAGCAGATGGAGGAGGCCATCGACCTGATGGACATGCTGGGCGACGCAGAGATCCGCTACGCCATCAACGGCCTGCTGTCACTCACGCCCGACGCCATGCCCTGCCTCGGCGAGGTCCCCGGCGTGCGCAACCTCTGGTCGGCCGCGGCCATCTGGGTGAAGGAGGGTCCGGGCATGGCCCAGGTGGTGGCCGAGTGGATGACGTTCGGCTACCCGCGGGTCATCGACACGCACGGCGCCGACATCGCCCGCTTCTATCCCGAGGAGCAGAGCGACACCCACATCTGGGCCCGGGCCTCGGAGCACTTCAACAAGACCTACGGCATCGTCCACCCGTCCGAGCAATGGGAGAGCCGCCGCAACCTGCGCGTCAGCCCCTACTTCTCACGCCAGCAGGCCCTCGGTGCCGAGTTCTTCCAGGCCCGCACCTGGGAGCGCCCGCAGTGGTTCACCTCCAACGCAGACCTCACCGAGCGCTACGGCCTGCCCGAGCGAGAGGTGGAGTGGGACGCCCGCTGGTGGAGCCCCATAACCATGGGCGAGCACCTCAACCTGCGGGAGAACTGCGGCCTGGTAGACCTCAGCGCCTTCCAGATCTTCGAACTGTCGGGTCCAGGCGCCGTGGAATACGCCGACCGGCTGGCCACC
Organism: Acidimicrobiales bacterium; assembly: GCA_963664235.1. Taxonomy (GTDB): domain Bacteria; phylum Actinomycetota; class Acidimicrobiia; order Acidimicrobiales; family CATQHL01; genus VXNF01. Next base: position 485,561 of record OY760933.1, read on the forward strand.
AACCGCGTCGACGTGCCGGTGGGCCGCGCCGTCTACACCCCGTGGCTGACCCCCGATGGCGGCTTCCACTCCGACCTGACGATGATGCGCACCGGCCCCGAGACCGTGCGCATCGTGACCGGCGTCTTCGACGGCGGGCGGGACGAGTTCTGGGCGCAGCGGCACATGCCCACCGACGGCTCGGTCACGTTCGGAAACCTCACCGACGCCATCACCACGCTGGGCCTGTGGGGACCGAACGCCCCGGAGGTCCTGAGCGCCCTGTGCGATCACCGATGGGGCGACGCTCCCTACGGATCGGTGACCCCGATCGAGCTGCGCTGCGGCGACCGCAGCATCGAGGCCGAATTGTTCCGCATCTCCTACGTGGGCGACACCGGCTGGGAGATCTACACGGCGTGGGACAACGGGCCCGCCCTCTGGGACGCCCTCATGGTTGCCGGCGCCGACCTGGGGCTGCGGCCCACCGGCGGCGGCGTGTACGGCACCTCGGGCCGCCTCGAGAAGGGCTACCGGCTCATGGGCGCCGAGTTGGAGAGCGAGTACAACCCGCTGGAGGCCGGTCTGGCCCGACCCCGGGTGAAGGCGGCCGACTTCATCGGCAAGGAGGCCTACGTGGCGGCCCGCGAGGCCGGCCCGCCCGAGGTGCAGATGTGCGTGCTGACCGTGGAGGACCACACCGACCGCCACGGTCGCAAGCGCTACATGCAAGCCGGCAACGAGCCGATCCTGACCGCCGACGGCGAGCGCATCACCGACAGTCACGGGCGGATGTCGCGGGTCACCAGCGCCGGCCCCGGCCCGTCGGTCGACAGGTACCTGCTGATGAGCTACCTGCCGACCGAGCTCGCCGAGCCAGGCACCGACCTGCAGGTGATGTACATGAACGAGCTGTTCCCTGTCCGGGTGGCCGGCACCGGGCCTGTCTTCGACCCCGACGACACCCGGCTGCGGGGCTGAGAGACCGGGACGACACGACGGCGAGGTGGCGGCGATGCGCATCTGTTGCTGCGTGAAGCGGGTGCCGGCCCCGGGTGCCCGGATCAATGTGATCCCCGACGGCGGTGCGGTGGACACCGCCCACCTCGGCTTCACCACCAGCCCGCACGAGGAGTGCGGCGTGGAGGAGGCGGTGCAACTCACCGAGACGCACGGCGGCGAGGTGACGGTGCTCACCCTCGGCCCGCCGGAGGCGGCCGAGCAGCTGCGCTACGCCGCCTCGGTGGGAGCGCACAACGGGGTGCTGGTCCCCAACGACGGCTCGGCGTGGGATCCCCAGCGCACCGCCGTCGCGCTCACGGCGGCAATCCGGACCCTCGAGGAGGCCGACGGCCGCTTCGATCTGCTGATCTTCGGCAACGAGTCGGCCGACTCCGGGGGCTTCCAGGTGGGCGTCAGGGTGGCCTTCGCCCTCGGCCGGCCGATCGTGGGCGGGATCAAGGGAATCGAGATCGACAACACGACGGTGCGGGCCCGGCGCCAGACCGACGCCGGCTTCGAGGTCTACGAGTTGCCCATGCCGGCCGCCGTCGGGGTGAAGGAGGGCATCAACCTGCCCCGCTACCCAACCATGCGGGGCCGCCTGGCCTCGAAGCGCCTGGAGATCACCGAACTGCCCGCCGACGCCCCAGAGGGCGGTCAGAGCATGCGCCGGCTGCACCGCCCCGCCGATGTGGTCTCCGAGACGGTGATCCTCGGTGACGGGCCGGCGGCCGCTCCCGCCGTGGTCGACGTCCTGGCGGACCTGGGGGTTCTCTGATGCTGCTGGTGATCCTGGAACACGACCGCGGGACGGTGGCCGAGGCGGCCCGCGAGGCGCTGACCTTCGGGCGCACGCTCGCGGGGAGGATGGGCGCCCCTATGCATGCCGCCCTCATCGGCAGCGACGAGGCCGCGCTCTGCGCCGAGGCCGGTGCCTATGGCGCTGCGACGATCCACACCGTGGTCCATCCGGTGTTGTCGGATTTCGGGCCCGAGGCCTGGGGCGAGGTGATCGCCGCCATGATCCGGCGGCTGGAGCCCGCTGCGGTGCTGGCCGGCGGCAGCGACCGCGGCAACGAGGTGATGGCACAGGCAGCGGCCCGGCTCGACGTTCCCTTCGTGGCCAACTGCCTCGACGCCGACCCCGCCGGCTGGTCGATCACCCGCATCCAGTGGGGTGGATCGCTGCTGGAGGACGTTGACCTCTCAGCCGAGGTGCCGCTGCTGAGCTGCGGGTTGCACGCCGTCGCGGCCGAGACGGACGAGACCCCCACGGAGCCTTCCGTCGAGGCGTTCGCGGTGGAACTCGACGAGGCGCTGGCGCGCACGGTGGTGCGCGACCGCGTCGTACTCAGCGCCGGTGTGACGCTGTCGACCGCCCCGGTGGTGGTCGGCGGCGGCCGCGGTGTCGGCTCGGCGGAGGGGTTCGAGCCGCTGGAGGAGCTGGCCGAGCTACTCGGCGGCAAGGTGGGCTGCAGCCGGGCGGTCACCAACAACGGCTGGCGGCCTCACGCCGACCAGGTGGGCCAGACCGGAACCCGCATCGCCCCGGAGGTCTATATCGCCTCGGGCATCTCCGGCGCCATCCAGCACTGGGTGGGCGCCATGGGTTCCAAGCACATCCTCGCCATCAACCTCGACCCCGAGGCCAACATCGTGCAGAAGGCCGACTGGGCGGTCATCGGCGACCTGCACGAGGTGATTCCCGCAATCGCCGCCGAGATCCGCTCCCGCCGCTAGCCAGCGGGAATCATCCGGTCAACTGCTCCGAGAGGCTCTCCGCCGCCCGCGCCACGGCGATCCCGAAGTCGTGGGCCCGGTCGGGGTCGGGGAAGCGATAAGCCGGACCGTGAACGTGCAGCGCCGCCAGCGGCTTGCCGTCTGGTCGCAGCACCGCCGCTGCCACGGAGTGGAGGTCCTCCACGAACTCGCCGTAGACCCAGACGTAGCCGATGCTGCGGATCTGCTCGAACCGCGTCCTCAGCGCGTCGGGGTCCACCATCGTGCGCGCCGTATAGGGCTCCAGAGGGCCGGCCAGGTAGTCCTCGCGCTCCGCCGTCGGCATGTACGCCAGGATGGCCAACCCCGAGGACACCACGTGCAACGGGAGGCGCTCGCCGGTCCAGTCCCGCACCTGCACCTCCGAGTGCGACTCTGTCTGGTCGAGGTAGTAGACCTCGTCCCGATCCAGGATCGACAGTCCGGCGATCTCGCTCAGCGCCTCGCCCAGTTCCTGCAGGTAGGGACGCGCCGCCGAGATGAGGTTGCGGCCCGGCGCCACGGTTCCGGCGATGTCGATGAGCCCCGAACCGAGCCGGTAGAGGCCACTCGACGCCTCCTGCTCGACGGCGCGCTCGGTCTCGAGGGCGGACAGCAGGCGGGCGACGGTGCTCTTGGGCAACTGCGCCCGGTCCGCCAGATCGGTCACCCCCAGAGGTCCGAAGGCCAGGAATCGCAACAGCAGAAATGCACGTTCGATCGACTGGACAACCATCTCGGCAGACTACGACAGTGTGCGGTGGGGTCCGTCGCGCCCCGGCGGTTCCGCCGGCGGACCGACTACTCCCGTTCCCGGATCTCGATGGTCGGATCGAGGACGTGGTAGTCGCTGGCGTCGGCTGCGAAGATGGCCCGTTCGGTCCGCAGCCCGGTCGGGGGATCCAGCGTGCCGGCGCAGATCCACATGCACTGGGTCTGGGCGTACGGACCGTCCGGCGGCGGCTCGACGACCTTCCAGAACAGTGAGGCCCCGCACTCCCGGCAGGACCCGTAGGCCACGTTCGGGTCGTCGGCGGGGTGGTGCCAGTGGAGCGTTGAGTCGGCGATCAACGTGAAGTCGTCGTATTCGCAGTTGGTGGCGGCCATGAAGTGACCCGTCCAGCGCCGGCACCGGCGACAGTGGCAGTTCCAGACCGGCCGCGCCGGCCCGTCGATCTCGTAGCGCACGCCCCCGCAGACGCAGCGGCCGGTCCGGGAGTTGCTCACGATTGCCTCCCGACAGCGATGTCCGGCGTCCCCGACAGCTCACAGGCGGGACAGGTATGACTCCGTGTCTTCCTCACGACCGCCTCCTAGTACGGCACAGTCCGCTCGCCACTCGCCGGGCGTCCGCTGCGCGGGGCCTTCGCGGTTCGCGGACCGCTTGTGACCGATGACCAGTGTGACTTCTGGCCCACATTGCGGAACAGTACCACGATCCGGAATACCGACCCGGTAAGTTGGGGTGATTCGAGCGTTGTAACCGGGGTCGAGGTACTCGCCCCGGCCTGATAGTCGGGACGAAACACGTGAACGGTCCATCGGTTCGTAGCGGCAAGGCCGTCCGGACGCTGCTGGTCGGCATGGCGTTGCTCATGGTCGGGAACGGCCTGCAGGGCTCCGTGCTGGGAGTCCGCGCCGAGATCGAGGGGTTCGGTTTCGTGGTCGGCGGCGCCGTCATGGCCGCCTACTTCGTTGGCTTCCTCTTCGGCACCGCGGTCGCCGAGCGCTTCCTCGCGGCAGTGGGGCACATTCGCGTCTTCGCGGCGCTCGCCTCGACCGCTTCGAGCGCCGCGATCCTGCACGCCGTGTGGGTCAATCCCATCACCTGGGCGTTGTTGCGCCTGGTGTTCGGACTGTGCCTGGCGGGTCTCTACGTCGTCGTGGAGTCCTGGCTGAACGACATGGCCACCAACGCCAACCGGGGGCGGGTCCTGGGCGGCTACATGGTGGTCATGATGGGCGGCCTGGCCGGGGGCCAACTCCTCCTGGCCGGCGGCGACCCTGCAGGCTTCGAACTCTTCGTGCTGGTCTCGGTGCTGGTCTCCCTGGCCCTGGTGCCGATCACCCTCTCGGCCACAACCGCCCCTCCGGTTGCCGTGCCGGAACCCCTGTCGTTGCGCCGGCTGGTGTCGGCAATCCCGACCGGCGCCGTCACCGCCTTCTGGACCGGCGCAGGGCACGGCACCCTGCTGGGCCTAGCCGCCCTCTACGCCAAGTCCGAGGGACTCTCCGGGGGCCAGATCGCGGTGTTCACCGCCGCGGCGCCACTGGGGTGCGTCGTGTTCCAGTGGCCCATCGGCTGGATCTCCGACCGCGTCTCGAGACGCGCCGTCATCGGCGCCACCGCTGCGGCTGCAGCCGCGGCGGCGGTAGGTTCGCTCCTGGCGGAGCCGGGATCGGCGCTGTCCCTGGCCCTGATGTTCCTGTTCGGCGGTTTCACCTTCCCGCTGCACTCCCTCGCCGTGGCCATCACCGTCGACCGGGTGGCGCCGGCGCAGATCACGTCCGCGACCGCCACGCTGGTCCGTCTGACCGGCATCGGAGCGGCGATCTTCCCCGCACTGGCGGGCGTGATCATGGGCGCCACCGGACCCGCCGCCTTCTTCGTGGTGCTGGCCGCAGTCCATATCGTGATCGCCGTCTACGTCGTCTACCGCGTCGTCACCCACCCGACCATCCCGGTGGACGAGCAGAGCGACTACGTGGCGCTGCCCGCCCGAGCTACAGCCGTGACCGCCAACCTCCACCCCGACGTGGTCGACACCGGCCCCCTGCCGGTCGTCACCGACCCCGACCCCGTCACGCCGACCACCGAGGCTGACCCGCCTACCGCGACACCAGTCGACTGCTGAGGTCGCGGTTCGAGAACGCTGAATCCGGTCGGCGCTCGGTGGATCCCCTCGGGTGCCGGCGAGAACGACGAGCGGATTCGGCTGCGAGAGCGTTTTCCACATCAGTCGGGCCGGCACGAATCTCGAAGAACTTCGAGCAGGACTCTCGGCGATCTGTCCCCCCAGTTTGATGTGACATTGGTCACATCGGAGTCGATGACCACCGTGTGGCGGATCGACCGGACCACAGGGCTCGCTGACCTGAGGTTCTAGTGGCGCAATCCGAACTCGTCGCTGTAGACGCCCACTATATTTCCCTCCGATCTGGAATATATACATACTAGTGTAGTTAGTCTGTCATAGACATACTGTATTATGTGGAGAAGCAGTCAAGGAGGGTCACTCACCGTCGGTGCGGTGACCGGAAAGCCTCAAAGAAGAGGGGGTGACGGACAGGTGAGTGATCAGCCGATGCGGGGGGAACCGAACAGCGCCGACCGAGTGGGCCGCGATTCGGCCGGGACCGATCCGGCGAGCAGCGAACCAACTGGAGCACGTCCGGCGGGCCGCGAACCAACTGGGCCTGGTCCGGCGGGCCGCGAGCCGGTCGGGGATGCTCGGGCCGGCGAGTGGGCGGCTCTCGGCGAGTGGCTGGGGGCGCCGCCGGAGTGGCCGCAGATCGATTTGGGGGTGTTGCGGGATTGTTTGGGGTTCGTGGGCCGGGCGCGGGCGTCGCTGGTCGCGTTGGAGGCCGACGTGGTCGCCGAAGTGGCACGGCGCGAGGGCGACGCCGCTACTGAGGAGATCCTGCGGCGGGACCAGAAGCGGTCCCGGCGCGGCGCCCGCAAAGCGGTCAAGACCGCGGCGCAACTCGAATGGGCTCCGATGGTGGCCGGCAAGCTCGCCGACGGGTCGATCACCCCGGAGGCTGCGGGGTTGATCCTCGACGCCGACGCGGACACGCCGGTGGACCAACGCAAGTTGCTGGAGGCCGCCGAAGAGGAACCCGACGATGTGTTCCGCCGCACGTTGAAGGACCACGTCAACGAACGCACCACCGCACAAGAACTCGAAGAGCGGCGGGCTCAGCAGCGGCGCCGGCGGCGGGCTTCGATCAGCGAGCAGCCCGACGGCATGTTCCACCTGTTCGCCCAGTTCGATCCGCTCACCGGGGCGCGGGTGCAGGCCGCGCTCATCGCCAAGTCCGACGAACTGTTCCGCAACGAGGACTCCACGGACCGCCCGACGGCACCCCAGCGGTTCGCCGATGCGCTCGCAGACCTCGTGTGCACCAACAACGGCGCCGGCGCACCAGCCGGAACCGAGTTGATCGTCCTGGCCGACTACGACCAGGCCCACGACGCCATCGCCAACACCCGCCTGGCTGACGGCACCCGCCTCACCGAAGCCGAAACCCTCGCGGCGGCGTGTGACGTCAAGATCCTGCCGGGCATCTTCAACAAACACACCGGCAACGTCGTCCTGGGCCGCACCCAGCGCAAGGTCCCCCCGTGGCTGCGCAAACAACTCATCGCACGCGACGGCGGCTGCATCGGCTGCGGCGCCCACCACCAGATCTGCGAGGTCCACCACATCAAGCACTGGAAACACGGCGGCGAAACTGTCCCGGGTCAAGAAATCTTGCTCAGGTCTAGGTTGGGTCTGATGCAAGGAGATCCTGATGGCCAAGCCCTCGAAGAGAAGCCCTGAGCGCAAGCTGCAGGTGGTGTTGTCGGTGCTGCGTGGCGAGGTGTCGGTGGCTGAGGCCGCGCGTCGGTCCGGTGTGGCTGAGCAGACGGTGCACAACTGGAAGAACGCGTTCTTGGAGGCTGGCCGTGCGGGTCTGGCGGGGCCCCAGCGGCGCCGGTCCTCGCGAGAGGCCGAGCTGGAGGTCGAGAACGAAGAGTTGAAGGCGGCGTTGGGTGAGGCGCACGTGCAGCTGCGGGTGTGGCAGAAGGGAGCGGAGTTTCTCCCTCCTTCGAGGACCTCGAGATGATCCGCACCGATTCCGGTTGCAGCGTTTCGAGGTTCGCCGAGTTGGTGGGCGTACCGCGGCGCACCTATCACGCCCGCCTGGCGCGCCACCGCGCCGGCGAGGTGGCGAAGGGGCCGTGGCCGGCGCCGGTGGTGGACCGCATCGAACCGACCGTCGCGAAATACGCGGCGGAGTGGCCGGCGTGGGGTCACCGCAAGATCGCCGCGATCGCCGCGATCGACGGCGCCGATGTGGGATCGCCGGCGAGCGTGAAACGGGCCATGGCCCGACGGGAGGCAGCGTCCCGCCGAGTGGTGGGGATTTGAGGTAGCTGGGAGGGTCCACCTGTAGGTGGGTCATCGGCATGATCCTCGGTGAGAGGAACTACTCACTCATCGAGGAGGACACACCGATGACCCTTTCTGATACTGCCACGGCACAGCTGTGGGAGAGTTTCCGCGCCGGCGGCGGCGCGAGCCTGGTCCGTGAGGCGGTGGAGTTGGTGCTCCAGGAGCTGATCGAGGCCGAGGCCACCGAGGCGATCGGCGCCGGGCGCTATGAGCGCACCGATGCGCGGATCACCGAGCGCAACGGGCACCGGCCCCGGCTGTTGGCGACCCGGGCCGGCGATGTCGAGTTGAAGATCCCCAAGCTGCGCAAGGGCAGCTTCTTCCCGTCAATCATCGAGCCCCGCCGGCGCATCGACCGTGCCCTGTGGGCGGTGGTCATGGCGCCTCTGTGTGTCAAGTCGACGGGGCGAGATGGCGTCGATGGTCGGCGAGGAGGGTGCGGAAGACCAGGTCAGACAGCCGTCGCTTGACGCAGCGAAGGGCTTCTCGACGGCTCTTACCCTCGGCGATCTTGCGCCGGTAGTAGTCCTGTCCAGCGGTGGGTTGGCGGATCTGGGAGAGCGCCATGATGTGGAGCGCCGAGTTCAGTTGTCGGTTGCCGGCTCGGGAGAGGCGATGCCGAACGACGTCGCCGGAGGAGGCTTCGATCGGTGCGGTTCCGGTGTAGGACGCGAACTGGTCTTTGCTGTTGAAGCGGGTGATGTCGCCGACGTGGCCGAGGATCTTGGCGGCTAGGACCGGGCCGATGCCGAACAATTCGGTCAGCGAGGTGTGGCTCTCGGCGACGGCTTCGGTGGTGCGGGTCTCGAGCGAGGCGAGCGCCCGGTCGAGGTGGCGAAGATCAGCGAGGAGCTCGACAGCGAGCTGGCGTCGAGTCTTGGTGACCGGGTCGGTGGACCGCACTCGGCGGAGGAGTTGGCGTGCGGTGTCGATCGAGCCGCGGGAGATCTTCTCGCCGGGGACCAGGTGGGCCATCATGGCGTGCAGCCGGTTGAGCGTCTGGGTGCGTTGCCGACACAGGTCGTCGCGACGGTCGGCGAGGAGTCGCAGCGTGGTGGCGTGACTTTCGGCGGCGACGCCGTTGAGTCGGTCGTTGTCGATCGCCGCGATGCCGACCGCGATCGCGTCGGCATCGTCGTTCTTGCGGCCGTGACCGGTGGACAACAGCCGAACGCGGGTGGCGAGTTTGGCGGGCACATCGACGACCTGCTCGCCTGCGGCGACAAGGTGCTGAGCGACGGGTGCGCCGCTGCCGGCGGCGCCTTCGACGGCCCAGCGCCGGTTCGGCCAACGCCGGCCGACCGTGACCAGGTCGCGGCGTCCGACGCGGTTGGTTGGGAAGGTCTGCTGATGCAACACCCCTCGGCGTTGATCGAGCACGGCAATCGTGACTGAGGTCTTGTGGGCGTCGCAGCCGATCGTGACGGACATGGGCTCCTCCTCGGGGCTCAGGGTTCTGGTGCGGTGTCGCTGGAGGGCAGTCCGACTTGGGGCAATGCAGGCCTCTGTTGAGCCACTCGTGGCGACGGCGGGAGGTGCCGGGCCGCATGCCATTACCGAGCCAACCCGAAGGCGGCAGAGGCTTACCGAGCGTCCCGACACCTCCCTCGATCGACGAACTCGGCCGAGCCCGCCAACCAGCCACGAGTTAACAAGTCGGAGGCGTACGTGGCCGGCGTGTCGACACGGTCGGTCGATGATCTGGTGGCCGCTTTGGGCGCCGAGTCGGGGATCTCCCGCTCGGAGGTCTCCCGCATCTGCGGGGGCCTCGACGAGGTCGTGGAGGCGTTCAGGACCCGGCGCCTGGACCACGTCGAGTTCCCGTACGTGTATCTCGACGCCACCTATCTGAACGTGCGCAACAACCTCGCCCAGCCGGCGTCGATGGCCACCGTCGTCGCCACGGGCATCACCGCAGACGGCAACCGGGAGGTCCTGGGCTGCGACGTCGGCGACAGCGAAACCGAGGCGTTCTGGCAACAGTTTCTCGGCTCGTTGCGCGACCGGGGCCTCACAGGGGTGCGCCTGGTGATCTCCGATGCGCATCGCGGCCTCGGCGCCGCCGCTGACCGGTGGTTCCAGGGAGCGGCCCGTCAGCGCTGCCGGGTGCACTTCATCCGGAACCTGCTCGCTGTGGTGCCCAAGTCGCACCAGCACATGGCCGCCGCGCTGTTCCGCACCATCTTCGCCCAACCCGACGCCGGCGCCGTCGCCGACGCCTGGGACCAAGTCAGCGACCAGCTCGCCGCCCGGTTCCCCAAGACCGGACCGCTCATGGACGGCGCCAAGACCGAGGTCCTCGCCTTCGCTGGGTTCCCCCGGGCGCACTGGCAGAAGATCTGGTCCACCAACCCCCTCGAGCGGATCAACAAGGAAATCAAGCGACGCTCCCGGGTCGTGGGGATCTTCCCCAACGAGGCCTCCGCCATCCGCCTCGTCGGCGCCATCCTCGCCGACCTCCACGACGAATGGCAGGCCACCGACCGCCGCTACCTCTCCGAAGACTCCATGAGCCTCCTCTACCCCGAGCGCGATAGTCTCGCCACCGCCGAACTCACAGTCGGCAACCATCACCGAGGCTCAACTCAAAAGCCCACCACTTGATGGGACGCCCCCCGACGGGATCTGTTGCAGCCGGTGCGCTACCAGGCCGAACGCCGCCAGCTCGCTGCGGCCCGCCGGGAGGTCTTCGTGGAGGCGCCTGTGCGCCCCAACCGCGTCTGGCAAGCCGACTTCACCCAGTTCGAGACCACCACGGAGGGCATCTGGCGGCTGTGCCCGGTGGTGGACTACGCCACCAAACTGGCCCTGACGTGCCCGGTCACCACGACCCAGGGCGCCACCGACCTGATCGCCGCCCTGCACAACGCCGTCGAGGCCGCCGAGGCGCTGCTGGGACGTCGCCTCATCGAGGACTGCGTCGACGCGGCCACCGGCGAGATCATCCCCCTGGCGATCGTGACCGACAACGGCCCCGCCATGAAATCCGTTGCCCTGGCCCGCTGGTTCGCCGCCCGCCCCCACCTCACCCACGTGCGGACCCGCCACCGCTCCCCGCACACCAACGGCGTCGTCGAACGCTGGATCAGCACACTGAAATACGAACACCTCTACCGCCACGACATCGCCGACGGCGTCGAACTCGCCGACCACATCGAGGAATTCCGGGCGACATACAACACGATCCGCCCCCACCAAGCCCTCGACCAGACACCGCCCCTGACCGCCTATTTAGCCGACCGAACACACAAACCGAACCCGCCCAAAACTGAGCAGAATTCTTGACCCAGGACAAAACCACCCTCGAGAACACCTGCCTGCTGTGCTGGCGCTGCCACCACATCCGCCTCCACCGAAACGGCGAAGAAATCACCCGCCACCCCAACGGGCGACTCACCCTCGGCCCACCAACCGACACTGCTGGTACCGAGCAGTCCTCACGCCCGCCGCCACACAACCGGCACCGACCCCACCCCCGACCAGCGACCGACCAAGCCCGCCCCGACACCCAATCCGAGCGGTCCGCCGGACCCGGCCACCAACTCCCCCTCCCGACGCCGATTCCCAGCCGCTGCTGAGCCTCATCCCCGGCACGCCACTGGGACGGAGTCGCGGGCCAGCGAATGTGGCCCCCGCTGCCGCCGGAGCGCCACCGACAGCGCCGCCCGGTCCGCCGCAGACCCCGGGTCACCGCCGGGCTCAGCCGATCTCGTCGGGCATTTCTGCTTTGCGACGGGCGACATAGTCGCGGAGTTCGGTGTCGATGGCGTCGTCGACGGGGGGAGGCTCGTATTCGGCCAGCATCTTCTTCCAGCGGGCGTTGGCCCGCTGGGCGGCGGTCAGCGAGTCCTCCTCGAGCCACTGCTCGTAGCTGTTGTGGTCGGCCAGCTCGGAGCGCCAGAAGGCGGTCTCGAAGTTGGCCAGCGTGTGTGGGTTCCCCAGGAAATGGTCGCCGTGGGCATTGCTGCGGAACGCCTCAAGGGCCAGGCCGTTGTCGGAGGTGTCCACGCCGCGGGCGAGCACTTCCATGGCACCGAGTTGGTCGGCGTCCAGGATCAGCTTCTCGTAGGACAGCGCCAGGCCGCCCTCCAGCCAGCCGGCGGCGTGCAGCACGAAGTTCACGCCCGCCTGCAGCGTCGGCAACAACGTGTGCGCCGATTCGTAGGCGGCCTGGGCGTCGGGGGCCTTGGAGGACGTGAACTGGCCGCCGGAGCGGAACGGCACCCCCACCCGGCGCGCCAGCGCCGCCATGACGTAGATGGCCTGGCCGGCCTCGGGCGTTCCGAACGTGGGCGCTCCGCTGGCCATCGACATCGTGGAGGCGAACGTGCCGAAGACCACCGGGGCACCGGGGCGCACCAGCTGCAGGTACGCCATGCCCGACAGCGCCTCGGCCAGGGCCTGGGCCGACAGCCCGGCCACAGTCACCGGCGACATCGCTCCGGCCAGGATGAACGGGCTGATCACACAGGCCTGATTGGCCCGGGCGTAGGTGGTGGCGGCCCCCAGCATCGTGGCGTCCCAACGCATTGGCGAGGAGGCGTTGATCAGCGAGGTCATCACAGTGCGGTCGGCGAGGTCGCCGCCGAAGGCGATGCGGGCCATCTCGACGGAGTCGGCGGCCCGCTCGGCGGCGGTCACCGACCCCATGAACGGCTTGTCGCTGTAGCGCAGGTGGGCGTACACCATGTCCAGGTGCCGCTTGTTGACCGGCACGTCCACCGGCTCGCACACCGTGCCGCCGCTGTGGTGCAGTTGCGGCAAGGCGTAGGTCAACTTGACGGTGTTCTCGAAGTCCTCCAACGTGGCGTAGCGGCGGCCGCTGTCCAGGTCGGTCACGAATGGCGACCCGTAGTTGGGGACGAACACGGTGGCGTTGGCGCCGATCTTCACATTGCGGACCGGGTTGCGAGCGTGCTGGATATAGACCGCAGGGGCGCTGCGCTGCACGATCTGCCGGCACATGCCCCTCGGGAAGCGCACCAAGTCGCCGGAGACGTCGGCCCCCGCCTCCCGCCACAACTCCAGCGCGGAGGGAAACTCCTGGAAGGCAATACCCACCTCGGACAGCAGCATCTCCGCCGCCTCCTCGATGCGCACCAGACCCTCCTCGTCCAGGATCTCCACAGGCGCTCCGCTGCGCTCCAGGTAGGGCGCGGTCACCGAGACCGCTTCCGCATGAGCCGCCTGGCGGGCGGCCCTCCCGCCGCCCCTGCGTCTTCGTGGTTCGCTCATCGATTCACCTGTCCCGCTGTCCGATCTCTGCCCGTCCGACTGATCACCGTACGCGCCCCCGGCGCCGTTGCCGCCCGGCGGTCACCTCGGGCGATTGACCGTCAGCGGCCGGCGGAAGATCCACGACCCGTGCCAGATGCGTCGTCGGCGCCGTCTCGTGGGGGAAGGCCATCGCCGCCACGAACAGCTCCTGGAAGCGAGGCTCGGTCGCGGTCTCGATCTTGACGATCTGCTCGCTGAGCTGCTCGATCTCGCTGCGCTGGGCACGCGACAGCAGCAGCCGCGCCGCGCCGGCGCCCGAGGCGTTGCCCACCGAGCGCACCCCGCCCACCGGCGCATCGGGCACCAGGCCCAAGACCAGTGCCCGTACCGGGTCGATGTGCGCCCCGAAGGCCCCCGCCAGGCGGATGTCGTGCACCTCCGATAGGCCCGCATGCTCGGTCAGCAGGTCGATGCCGGCGCGCAGCGCCGCCTTCGCGAGCTGGATGGCCCGGACGTCGTTCTGGGTGATCCGCAACTGCACCGGCTCGCTCTGCAGTTCGTAGGAGAAGGTGCGCCCGTCCGCCACGATCCGCGACGTGCGCTCGGCCAGATGCCCCTGCACCACACCGTGGCGGTCGATGATGCCGGCCAGGAACATCTCGGCGACCACGTCGATGATTGCCGAACCGCACAGCCCCGAGACCTGCAGCGATCCCAGCGCCTCGGCGAAACCCGGATCGTCCGACCACGCCTCGCAGCCGATCACCCTGAAGCGGGGTTCGAGACTGGCAGGGTCGATACGGACCCGCTCGATGGCACCCGCGGTGGCGCGCTGACCGCAGCTGATCTGGGCGCCTTCGAAGGCCGGTCCCGTGGGGCTCGAGGCGGCGAAGGCCCGCTCGCCGTCCCCAAGCACGATCTCGGCGTTCGTACCCACGTCCACGAGCAACTGCGGCCGCGCGGCGCGGTGGGGACCCTCGGCGAGGGTGGCAGCGGCCGAGTCGGCCCCGACGTGGCCGGCGATGCACGGCGCCATGTAGAGCGACGCGTACCGCAGCCCGAGTCCGACGTCGGCCGCGGCGGCGCGCACGCTGCGGCGCTCGGCCAGCGTGAAGGGCGCGGCGCCCAGCGGCGTCGGGTCGAGGCCCAGGACGAGGTGGTGCATGATGGGGTTTCCGACGATGACGACATCGTGAACGTGCCGTCGGTCGACGGACCGCTGCTCGCACAACTCGCCGACCAACTCGTCGAGCGCCTCACGGACCGCCCCGGTCAGAGCCGCCGCCCCGCCGGGGTTCATCATGACGTAGGACACCCGACTCATGAGGTCCTCACCGAAGCGGATCTGCGGGTTCATGCGACCGGCCGTGGCGAGGACCTCCCCGGTGGTCAGATCCAGGAGGTAGCCGGCCAGAGTCGTCGACCCCACGTCGACGGCAACGCCGCACGCCTCGTCGGAGTATCCGGGGCGAACCGCCAGCAGCCGGCAGCGATCGTGGACGATTGCAGTGACCGCCCCGTCGCCGTCACGGATCGCCGCCTGCAGGTCCGCCAGCAGAGCCAGCGGCACGGCTACCTCATGCAGCCCCCAGTCGCTCGCCAGCGCCGCGGCAACCCTCTCGCCATCGCTGAGTTCCTCGCCGAGCACCGGCGGCACCAGCTCCAGGTAGTGCAGCGTCACGACGGGGTCGAGAACCACTTCGCCCAGGTCGATGGCCTTGCGCACGACGGGCCGACGCACCGCGCTGGCCGCCGGGACGTCGATCACCACATCGGCCGACACGAGAGCCTGGCAACCCAGCCGGTGATTCTCCCCCAGAGGCCTGCGCCCGCGGTAGCCGGCTTCGACGCTGCCGGGCGCGGACAACGCCTCGGCGGTGGCAGTGATCCCCCACTTGGCATGCTGCCCGAGGGCCGGCACCACCTGGCAGCGGCCGCACAGGCCGCGCCCCCCGCAAACCGAGTCCAGGTCCACACCGCCGGCACGAGCGGCATCCAGCACGCTGGTGCCCTCCCGCACGCTTACGTCGATGCCCGACGGCGTGAACACCACGCGGCACTCGGCGTCCCCGCCGGCGCCGGCGCCGGCGCCGGAGACGCGGCTCGCAGTGGGAACGGCGGAGGTGGACGCCATCGCGGTTACCGCCCGGAGCGTTCCGATGCAGACCGCTGAATGGTCAACCCCCGGCTCGACCGGAGACGCCGGAGCGTGGATTCCGGCTTCCGCCGGAATGACCAGCAGGGAGACGACCGGAGACGCCGGACCATGGATTCCGGTCGTGGAGCGGGTCGCTCAGGCCGCGCTGCGCCGCCGCCCGCCCCGGCGCCGGGCGATCCCACCGCCGAGCGCCCCGAGTTCCCGGTGCGCGCCGATCCAGGCCATGCAATCGCGGTCGTTCCCGGCGAGGACGTCGGCCGCCATGACGGCGTTCTTCACCTCGGGGTGCAGCGGGTTCATGATGGCCGAGGTCATCCCCGCACCGATAGCCATCGAGAGGAACGTGCCGGTGATCACGTGGCGGTTGGGCAGTCCGAAGCTGACGTTGCTGGCACCACAGGTGGTGTTGACCTTCAGTTCCGCCCGCAGGCGGCGCACGAGGTGCAGAACCTGACGTCCCGCCGTCCCGACGGCGCCGATCGGCATCACCAGCGGATCCACGACCACATCGGAGTAGTGGATGCCGTGATCGGCGGCCCGCTCGACGATCCGGCGGGCAACCTCGAAGCGCACGTCGGGATCCTCGCTGATCCCCGTCTCGTCGTTGGAAATGGCCACGACGGCGGCGCCGTGACGCTTCACGAGCGGCAGGACCCGCTCCATCACTTCCTCCTCGCCGGTGACCGAGTTGATGAGCGGCTTGCCGTCGTACACCGTGATAGCCGCCTCGAGAGCCTCCACGATCGAGGAGTCGATCGAGAGCGGGACGTCGGTCACCTCCTGCACCAGCTTGACCGCCCGGGTGAGCAGCGCCGGCTCGTCGGCCAGGGGAATCCCGGCGTTGACATCCAGGATGTGGGCGCCGGCGGACACCTGAGCGACGGCGTCGGCTTCCACCCGGCTGAAGTCGCCCGCCTTCATCTCCTCGGTCAGCAGCTTGCGCCCGGTGGGGTTGATCCGCTCGCCGATCATCACGAAGGGCCGCTCGAACCCGATCCTCACCTCCCGGGTGCGGGAACTGATCACTGTCTCGGTCACGTCGCTTCCTCCTGGTGCTGCAGTTCTGAAGTCGATTTGGGGCTGTCAGGCGGCTCGGCTCGTTCGGGGTCCCAGCCGCCGGTCGCCACGAAAGTCTCGAGGCGCTCGCGGGGGAACGCCGCCTCCAGCTCGGCCGCCACACGCAGGGCGGCGCCCTCCGGATCGTCGCCGTCGGCCCGCCGGGAACTCCGCCGCCACTCACCGATGTACTGCGACGCCGAGGACATCTCCGCCACCATCGCCGCTCTGTCGATGGCTCGCTGGAAGCGACGGGGCAGGATTCGCTGAACCTTTTGATCACCCGCGCCGACGTTCACCTGCGCGGGGATGTCACGCCAGCTGATGATGATGAGATCCCCGCCACCGTCGCGCCGACGGCGGCGCCGGCCGCCGGCCACCTCGCCCTGCGCCACGACGATCAGGCCGCCCGAACGGCGAGACGCCGGGCCTGCAGCGGCGCGGCCAGCCCCGCCACGCCCACCTCGATCCGCTCGTAGCGCAAACCCAGATTCGCCGCGGCGCACCGGGCAGCGGTCTCCAGGGCGGCATCGGGATCCTGCACGAGGTGCACCACCCGCGCGTAGTTGCCGAAGTAGAGGTCACGCAGTTCGGGGTGCTCGGCGATGCCAAGTCCCTGCATGACCAGGCGGTCGAAGTGCCGCACGAGGAAGTCGGTGAGGTAGAACGTGCCCGGCTCCGCCTCAGCCAGGGCGGCGAAACGCTCCGGCCCGGCGTACAACTCGTAGCAGTGGGCGCCGGGAAGCCGCTCCACCCCCTCCTCGGCACACACCCGGTCCAGGAGCCCGCCGGTCCCGCAGTCCATGTAGCCCACGAGGATCGCGTCGTAGGTGCCGCGGGCCGCGCGCACTCGCCGGCGCACCGCCTCGGGGATCTGCTCGGGGCGGTTGTGCAGCCGGGCCGGCAGGCACTCGAAGTCCAGGCCGTCGATTGCTGCGGTGATCTCACCGAGTTCCCGAGCCAGCGCCCCGCAGGCGATGACCAGGACTCGACCCTGGGGCGGCGCCGTTGCCGCGCGCCGGGTCATTGTCGTCCCGTCACCCGGCGGCGCGCCGCGCCGCCACGAGCTTCGTCGCTGTCTCCGCCGCGATGGCCGCATCGCGGCAGTAGGCGTCGGCGCCAACGGCCGCGCCGAATTCCTCGTTGAGCGGCGCCCCGCCCACGAGGATGATGACCTCGTCCCGGCGACCCTTCTCGACGAGCGTGTCGATGACCACCTTCATGTAGGGCATGGTGGTGGTGAGCAGGGCCGACATGCCAAGGATGTCGGGCTTGTGTTCGTCGAGCGCCGCCAGGAACTCCCCGACGTCGGTGTTGATGCCCAGGTTGAACACCTCGAATCCGGCGCCCTCCAGCATCATGGCGACGAGGTTCTTGCCGATGTCGTGGATGTCGCCCTTGACGGTGCCGATGACCACGCTGCCGACGGGTTCGGCGCCCGTCTCGGCCAGCAGAGGCCGCAGGATGGCCATTCCCGCCTTCATGGCGTTCGCCGCGAGCAGCACCTCGGGCACGAAAAGGATGCCGTCGCGGAAATCGATGCCGACGATGCGCATGCCCTCCACGAGAGCGTCGTTGAGGACCTTGTCCGGCGACCAGCCCCGCGCGAGCAGGATGTTGGTTCCCTCGGCGATCTCGTCCGCCAGGCCGTCGTAGAGGTCGTCGTGCATCTGCACGCGGAGTTCCTCGTCACCCAGACTGGACAGGTCAAGGTCGTCGGCGTCGTCAAAGTCGGCGCTTGCGGGCACATCACTCATTGGCGTGTCCTTTCGAGGCCAACCGCGGTTCCCGCTACGCCGGTCCGGGCAACCGGTCCCGCCGTCGTCGATCCACCGCAGGTTTCACTCTTCCTCCGGCCCAACTTGCGATGCCAAACCTCGCTGGCACATGACATCCTGATTCCGCATTGTGGACCGGAACCGTAATACGGAACAATCTAACACATGGTCCGGACCGGTTCCACGGCACCGGCAGGCCGCCCTGCGGCACTCCCGGACTACCCCTTACCGGCTCCGATGGAACCCGGAGAGGGCGCCACTCAGGCGAAACGCGAGGGCAGGCGGATGGGGAAGGCCCGCCGGATGCGGGCGTCGATGTCGGGCGTGATGTGATCGGGATAGTGCTCGGCCAGCACCGTCCGGGCTCGGCCGTGGGCGACCTGCAGCGCATTCAGGCCGCCGGCGTCGGTCCAGTTCTCCGGAGACTCGCGATCACCGATGATCGGGTAGACGTACTCGGTCTGCATCAGCGAGAGCGTCTGCGCCGAGCCCAGGAAGTGTCCCGGACCTGCAATCACCTCGGCGATCACGTCCGCCGACAGCGTCCCCTCGTCCACTTCGATGCCCCGCACGGTGCGGTTGATCGAACCCAGCATGTCGTTGTCGATGACCAGTTGCTCGGGAGAGCAGGCGAGCAGGCTGGCCAGCATGCCGGCTGACTCGAAGATGAGGTTGGCACCGGCGTTGCCGGCCAGACCGACCGTCAGGCCCTTCTCGTAGCCGGACTGGGCGTCGGGCAGTTTCGAATCGGTCATGCTGGCCGGCACACCCGACGGGAGGCCCATCCAGTTGAGCAGCTGCGCGGCGGCCGCGTTCACCACCGCCTCCTCGCCCGAACCGCCGCTCATCGCGCCCGTGCGCAGGTCCGAGACGAAGGGCCACATGCCCATGATGCACGGGTGTCCGGGCCGGAGCATGTTGACGTTGCACAGCCCGGCGAGGCACTCGGCCAGGGCCTGCACGAGCGCGCCGGCCAGGGCGGCGGGAGCGGTGGCACCCGCCTGGCCCGCCGAGAGCAGCAGCACGGGCATACCGGTCTCGACCTGGGCCACCATGCAGCTGTTGGCCTCCTCGGCGAAGCGCATGGGAGGGACCACGAACGTGTTGTAGCCCACGAAGAACGGGCGCTTGGCGAACTCACCGGGGCCGCCCAGCGCCAGATCGAACATCTCCACGGACTCATGAACGTGACGCGGGTCGAACCACGCCGAGCCGGAGGGTTTGGAAGTTCCCGCCAGAACCGCATAGGCCGTGGAGAGGTCGAGGTCGCGAGAATCGGTCAGATCGCGGGCAACGCAGGTGCGACCGAAGAAGTGGACGTGCTCGAAGGAGTCCACCAGGCGGGCACAGTCGTAGACGTCGGCGATGGTCGAGGGGCGGAACCGGTTGGTCTCGTAGTCGTGGATCAGCACGGCCGCGCCGGCTGTCCCGTAGTGCACCCTGTCGCCGCCGACGTGGATCGACCTGTCGTCGTCGAAGCCGTGCCAGATCCATTCCTTGTTCGAGCGCCGGATGCCCTCGGAGATGAGAGCCCGCGGGTAGTGCAGGCGGCCGTCGGCGTCCAGCCAACCCCCGGCGTCGGTCACGACCTCGGTGAACTCCGGGATGGGCGTCCCCATGCCGACATCCTCCAGCAGCCGCAGCGCCGTGTCGTAGATCTGCTGCATGTCGCCGTCGCTGAGCGGCGCGTAGCGGCCACCCGGTAGGCCCGGTCGCACCGGGCGCGCGTCTGGGGCGGGTGCCGCCTGGCGCTCGGCTATTCGCCCAGCCCGACCGCCGGTCCGGCGGCGGGAACCTCCCCTCGGCTCTCCGGTCATCCGGCCTCCTCTCAATTCTCTCTGGAGCGTTCCTTGCCGGCCAGGCCGGCTCGCAACTGCCGACGTTACGCCCGCGGGGCCCTGTTCTCGGGGTCATAGGCGGCGGCCGGCAGCACGGTTGCGGTACGGCGCTCACCCAGCATCTCCAATTCGAAGCTGGATCCTGGCGCCTCGAACTCCGGCGCCACGTAGACGAAGGCCAGGCTGGTGCCGACGGAGTGGCCGTACGCACCGCTCGTGGCAATCCCGATGATCTCGTCGCCACCGGGGGCGTAGGCCGGCTCGTTGCCCCACACGTCATTGTCGCCCTCCTCGACCGAGCAGTAGGCCAGCGCCCACTGCAGCGGCTCGGGCCCGTCGCGTCGCTCCAGCGTTGCCTGGCGGCCGACGAAGTCCTTGGAGAAGTCCACGAAGCGCTCGATTCGGGCCTCGATGGGGGTTATCTCGGTGGTGAGTTCCACGCCCCAGGCCTTGTAGGCCTTCTCGATGCGCATGACGTTCATGGCGTAGCTGCCGTAGTGCACCATGCCGTGGGGTTCGCCCGCCTCGCGCAGCGCCTCGTACAGCTCGGCCATCCGGTCGATGGGGCAGTGCAACTCCCAGCCCAACTCCCCCACGTAGGACACCCGCAGCGCCTTGCACGGGACGCCGGCCACCTCGATCTCCTGGGCGGTCAGCCAGCGGAAAGACTCGTTGCCGAGATCGGCACCGGTCAGGGGCGCCAGCACGTCCCGGGCCCGCGGGCCCGACACTCCCAGCAACGCGGTCGCATCGGTGACGTCGGCAACCGTCACGTCCTCACCCTCGGCGGTGTGCTGGTGCAGCCAGTCCCGGTCGTGGCTCTGGCCCATGATTGCCGACGAGAGGTAGAAGCGCTCGGGACCGAGGCGACAGATGGTCATCTCGCACTCGATGCCACCCAACTCGGTGAGCATGTGCACGAGCCGGATGCCGCCGACCCTCGGCAGCCGGTTGGCCGACAGCCGGTCCAGCAGGGCGGCGGCATCGGCGCCGGTCACTTCGAACTTGGCGAAGGCCGTGAGGTCTGCGATGCCGACTCGCGCCCGCACGCCGCGCACCTCCGCGCCGACGGGTCCGAAGGCGTTCGAGCGGCGGTAGGAGTGCACCTCCGGGGAACCGTCGGGTGAGAAGTACTGCGGCCGTTCCCAACCGTAGACCTCCTGCCATTGCGCCCCCAGCGCGTCGAGGGACTCGTAGATGGGGGTCGTCTTCTGGGGCCGGCCCGCCGCCCGGTACTCCCCGGGAGGGCGCGGCTGGTACATCTCGTGGTACTCGTCAAGCGACCTCTCGAGCGTGTAGTGGCTGCGCGCCCCGGCGTAGTCGCCGTAGCGGCGGGGGTCCATGCCCCGCACGTTGATCTCGGTCTGGCCATGCACCATCCACTGGGCCAGGTACTTGCCGGCCCCCGGCCCCTGGGTCACGCCGATGGAGGCGCCGTTGCAGTGCCAGTAGTTGCGCAACCCCGGCGCCGGCCCCATCAGGAAGCCCGCGTCGGGGGTGTGCGTGATGGGACCCGACACGACCTTGCGGATACCGGCGTCGCCGAAGGTGGGAATGCGCACCGCGGCCCATTCCAGGCACTCCTCGAGACGGTCCAGATCGGGCGGGGTGAGATAGAAGTGCAGATCCCAGTCCACGCCGTCAATGCCGTAGGGCTGCGAGTCCGACATCTCATACGGGCCCACCAGCATCCCGTCCAGCTCGCTGCGCACGTACATCGAAGCCCGCGGGTCGCGGATCGTGGGGGGCTCGTAGCCCAAGTCCACGAGCGCATCGATGCGCTCGGTCACGAGGTACTGGTGGATGACCGACACGATCGGAACGTCGAGGCCCACCATCGCGCCAAGCTGCGGGGCGTAGTGGCCGGCAGCGTTCACGACGTGCTCGCAGACGATCCGGTCGTTGTCGCAGATCACCTCCCAGCGGCCGTCGGGCAGCTGGTTCATGTCGGTGACACGGGTGTGGCGGCGGATCTCGGCGCCGAGCTGGCGGGCGCCGCGGGCCATGGAGTTGGTGCAGCTCGACGGGTCCGCCCAGCCGTCGTCGGGGGTGTAGACCCCCGAGACCACGTCATCGAGATTCAACAGCGGGTGCAACTCGGCGATCTCCGAGGGCCCGATGATGTGGCACTCCACCCCCGCCTGGTGCAGCAGGCCCTCCGTGTAGCGGTGCCAGTCCGCCTCCTCGGGCCGCCCCTTGCGGCAGAGCCGCACGGTGCCGGGCTGGTGCCAGCCGGTCGCGAGGCCGGTCTCGGCCTCGATGCTGCGGTACAGCGCCACGCCCACGTCGTGCACCTTGGCCAGGTTCAAGTCGCTGGTGAAGTTGGGGATCATCCCCGCGGCGTGCCAGGTGGAACCGGAGTTCAACTCGCCCTTCTCGACGAGGATCGCATCGGTCCAACCCTCGTGCGCCAGGAAGTACAGCAGGGCCGCCCCCATGGCGCCGCCGCCGACGATCACGACTCGGGTCTCGGTAGTCATTTCATCTCCGTCGGGGTCGGTAGAAGCTGCGCAGCGACGCCGTGGCCGGAATCCGCCGCCCGCCCACGTCGATCTCGAAGCCGCCCTCCGCCAACCAGTCGGCCGTCACGACGTCGGTGTGGTCCAGGTACCCCATGGCCAGGCAGCGATCCTCGACGTAGCTCCAGGCGCCCGACGTGGTGCACCCCACCACCTCGCCGTCTCGCAGGATCGGCTCGTCGTGATAGACGAGCAGTTCGGGATCCTCGAGGCGGAACTGCACGAGCCGCTTCGTGCGGGGCTGGGGACGCTGGGCCTCCAGGGCGGCCCGGCCGCAGAAGTCCGCCGTCTTGTCCCAACCCACTGCGAACCCCAACCCGGCCTCCAGGGGGGTGTCCGCCGGGGAGATGTCGTGGCCCCAATGGCGGTAGCCCGACTCGAGGCGCAGCGAGTTCATGGCGTGGTAGCCGGCGAGGGCGAGGCCGTGTGGCTCGCCGGCGGCCATGAGGGCGTCGAAGACCGCCACGGCGTCGGCGTTCGCCACGTACAGCTCCCAGCCCAGCTCGCCCACGTAGCTCATCCGGATGGCCAGCACCTCGCAGCCGGCCACGTCGATAGTTCGTGCGGCGGCGAACGGGAATTCCTCGTCTGCCAGCGAGGCGCCGGTGAGCGGCCCCAGCACGTGGCGCGCCAGCGGGCCCATGAGCCCCAGCATCGCCTGCTGGTCGGTGATGTCGCTGATCGTCACGTCGAAGTCGCGGCAGCCCCGGCGCAGCCGCGCCCAGTCGCGGGTCTGCGACGCCGCGGCGGTGACCACCAGGAAGGACTCGGGGCCGAGGCGAGTGACGGTCAGATCGGCCTCGATCCCGCCCCGGTCGTTGCACCATTGCGTGTAGACGGCTTGACCCGGCTCGGTATCCACCTCGGCTGCGCTGAGCCGGTTGAGCGCCACGGCGGCGTCGGGCCCGGTGACGCTGAACTTCACGAACGAGGTCTGGTCGAACAGCCCCACGCGCTCCCGCACGGCACGGCACTCGGCGCCGGCGTTGGCCCACCAGTTCTGCTTGCCGTAGCTGTACTCGTAGACCCGCTCCTGGCCGTCGAACGCATACCAGTTGGGGCGCTCCCAGCCGGCCGTCTCGCCGAATACCGCCCCGGCGGCGGCGATGCGGTCGTGCAGCGGCGACATGCGCCGGTTGCGGGCACTCTCGTACTGGCGGTGCGGCCAGTGCATGGCGTACAGCAGGCCGAGGCTCTCGCCGATGCGGTCGCGCAAGTAGACGGGATCGGCCTGGAAGGGCATCGCCCGGCTGATGTCCACCGAGGTCAGATCGATGGGGGGATGGCGGTCGACGACCCAGTCGGCCAGCACCCAGCCCACACCGCCGGAGGTCTGCACGCCGATGGAGTTGAATCCGGCGGCGACGAAGCAGCCGTCCACCTCGGGTGCCTCACCCATGTAGAAGACGCCGTCGGGCGTGAATGCCTCGGGTCCGTTGAAGAAGAGTTGGATCCCACACTCGCCCAGGGCCGGCACACGGTGAATGGAGCGCTCGAAGATCGGGCCGACGTGGTCCCAGTCCTCGGGCAGTTGCACGAAGCTGCTGCCCGGCGGGACGCCCTCGAGGCGCCAGATCTTGCCGCGGGGTTCGAAGAATCCGGCCATGATCTTGCCGGTCTCCTCCTTGAAGTAGGTGTAGTTGCCGGGGTCTCGCAGCACCGGCGTGGTGGTATCGACGCCCTCCAGCGGCTCGGTGACGATGTAGAAGTGCTCGCACGCCTGCAGCGGCACGTTCACGCCGATGGTGGCGGCCAGTTGGCGGGTCCACATCCCGGTCGCCAGCACGACCGTCTCGGTCTCGATGTCACCCCGGTCGGTCTGCACGCCGACGATCCGGCCGTGTTGAGTCCGAAGACCGGTCACAGCCACGCCCTCGAGAATGGTGGCGCCACGATTGCGCGCCCCCTTCGCCAGCGCCATGGTGGTGTCCACCGGGGAGAGTTGGCCGTCGCGCTCCACCAGCAGGGCGCCCACCAGATCGTCGGTCCGGACGAGCGGCCAGCGCTCGGACAACTCGTCGAGGTCCAGCACCCGGGTCTCGACACCCACCATGGTTCCCATCGAGGCGCCGCGCAGCACCTCCTCCCAACGCTCGGCGTTGTCGGCGACGGTGATCGACCCCTCCGTGCGGTAGCCGGGTGACTGGCCGGTCTCCTCCTCGATCTGCTCGAACAGCCGAGCCGAGTACGTGGCAAGCTGCGTGAGGCTGTAGGTGGAGCGGAGTTGGGTGACGAGCCCCGCGGCGTGCCAGGTGGTGCCACAGGTGAGGCTTCCCTGCTCGAGGATCACAACGTCGCTGATACCGCGGCGCGTGAGGTGATAGGCCGTGCTGCAGCCGATCACGCCACCGCCGACGATCACCACCTGCGCTCGCTCAGGAAGGCTTGCCCCGACGCTCACCGGGTCATTGTGACAGGTCGGGCGGGGCGCCGGACGTCGCGTGCGCGCTGGTGATCCTCCGCCCGAGCCG
The DNA here is from genome assembly GCA_963664235.1 of Acidimicrobiales bacterium. Lineage (GTDB taxonomy): Bacteria > Actinomycetota > Acidimicrobiia > Acidimicrobiales > CATQHL01 > VXNF01. The sequence goes on from OY760933.1 coordinate 510,496, forward strand.
GGCGGGGGATCACCCGGTCGCGGCGACAACACCACCGACCGGCGCGCCTAGGATCCGAGGGTTGGCGCAGGGCCGGTGCAGGACGATGGACGCAGGACCGACGACACAGACCCCCGCAATGGAAGCAACCACCGAGGACGCAGGCGACGCAGGCGATCCGGTGGCCGTCGCCGCGCCGTCCGGCAACGCCACCCGAGCGGCGGACCGGGTAAGGCTCCTGGGTCCCCCGGCCGTGGTGGCCGCAGGTGTGATCGGTCTCTGGTACCTATTCACGTACTTCGTGCTGGACCGGGATCAGCGCTTCTTCCTGCCCCCACCGCATGAGGTCGTCGATGTGGGCTTCATCACCTGGGACAACCTGGAGCAGGTCCTGCTGGGACTCTGGCGCACCACCCAGGTCACGCTGGTGGGCCTGGCGCTGGCCATCGTGGGTGGCATGGCCATCGCCGTGGTCATGAGCCAGGCCCGCTGGATCGAGCGGAGCGTATTCCCCTACGCGGTGGCGGTGCAGGCCGTGCCGATCGTGGCCATCAGCCCGCTCATCGGGCTCTGGTGGGGTTGGGACTTCAGCAGCCAGGTGATCGTCACGATCATCATCTCGATCTTCCCGATCATCACCAACACGCTGTTCGGCCTTCGCTCGGTCGAACCGAGTATGCATGACCTCTTGACGCTGCATCATGCGAGTCGCTTCACCCGTTTCCGGAAGCTCCAGTTGCCCGCCGCCCTGCCCGCCATCTTCACGGGGTTCCGCATCTCGGCCGGCCTGGCCGTGGTCGGCGCAATTGTGGGCGAATTCTTCTTCAAGGGCGGCAGCTACGGCTCCGAGGGTTTGGGCCAGTTGCTGTTCCTGTTCCAGAACCAGCTCTCGGGATCGAAACTCGTGACCGGAATCGTGTTCAGTTCGCTGCTCGGAGTGGTGCTCTTCTGGTTCTTCGGCTGGGTCGGACGGCGCCTCACCGACCACTGGTACGCGGCCTAGAACGCTGTCGCACGGAACCAAGGAGTCGCTGGGTGGCTCCGCGGCACCGAGGGTTCGCCCGGATCCGTCGCCCGAGGCGAGTCGGGCTCCCGGCCGACCCGGGGGAGCCGCGGGCGGGTCCACGCCGTGCACGCCGGTCTGCCGCGCCGGCGACGTACGCCTGAGCCACCAACGTAAGCGGATTTGACTACCCTGAGTCCCTGTCTGACCGCACCGGAGCGAAGATCTCCGAAGCGTTCAAAATGGAGGAGACAATCCGATGAACAAACGTGTCCTGATCGCACTCGCCACAGCACTCGCTGTCGTGGCGGCAGCCTGCGCGGCTGACGACTCGGCCTCGGAGGCTGCCGACGCAGCCATGGCCGAGGCTCGTGCCGCCCAAGCGGCCGCTGACCAGGCGCTGTCCGAGGCCGGGGCTGCCGCCTCGGCCGCTCAGAGCGCCGGGGCGGACGCCGGCGCCGGAATCGCCGACGCCGCGGTAGCCGCCGCCGACGCCGCAGCAGCCTCAGCCGACGCCACCGCAGCCACCGCAGCCGCCGAGGCGGCACAGGCAGCCGCCGAGGCGGCACAGGCCGGGGCCGACCTGGCCCAGGCGACCGCCGAAGGCAACGTCGAAGCCATGGCCGCGGCCGAGGACGCCTTGGCAAGCGCCCAGGCCGCCGCCGACGAGGCGCTGTCGGAAGCTGCGGCAGCGCAGCAAGAGGCAGCAGCCGCGCAGGCGGAGGCCGACAACGCCCGAGCCGCCGCCGAGGCAGCACAGGCCGCCCAGGCCCAAGCCGAATCAGCCCGCGCCGAGGCCGAAGCCGAAGCCGCAGCATCCGCCGAGGCCGCCGAGACCGCGATGGCAGGGGTCCAGCTCACCGACGTGTGCCCGAACCCGCTGATCATCCAGACGGACTGGTTCCCCGAGCCCGAGCACGCCCACACCTACCAGATGATCGGCACCGACGGTGTCGTGGATGCCGAGAACGGCACCTACTCCGGCGAGTTGCGCGACACGGGACTTACCATCGAGATCCGCGCAGGCGGCCCCTACATCGGCTTCTCACCGCCGACGGCGCAGTTCTACGCCGACGACGACATCTTCATGGCCTACGTCGACACCGCGGCAGCCATCAGAGGCTCTGGGGTGACTCCGGTCACGGCCGTGATGACCAGCTTCGAGGTTGGTCCGCAGATCCTGATGTGGGACCCCGAGGACTACGACTTCAGCTCGTTCAGCGACATCGGAGATTCCGGCGCCACCGTCCTGTACTTCCAGGGCGCTACCTACATGGACTACCTGATCGCCGACGGCAGGATCAGCGCCGACCAGGTGGACGCCTCCTACGACGGCTCGCCCGTGAGGTTCATCGCCGAGGACGGCTTGGTGCAGCAGGGATTCGCCACCAACGAGCCCTACCGCTACGAGAACGAGATCGACGGCTGGCTGAAGCCGGTGGACTTCTTCCTGATCCACGACTCGGGCTTCGAGATCTACCAGTCGGCGGTCTCGGTGCGCTCAGGCGACATCGAGCGCTACAGGGAGTGCCTCGAGCTGATCGTGCCGATCATGCAGGAGGATCTGGTCAACTACTTCAACGATCCCCAGCCGATCAACGACAAGCTCGACGACATCGTCAAGGAGCTGGACAGCTTCTGGTCGTCGTCCAAGGAGGGGCACGCCGCGGCCACCGTGGCCATGCGGGACCTCGGCTTGGTGACCGACGGCGGCAACGGCTTCGTCGGGGACATGAACGGGGACCGGATCCAGGGTCTGCTCGACATCCTGGTGCCGATCTTCACCGAGCAGGGCGTCGAGGGCTTCGACCCGAGCGTCTCGCCCGACGACCTTTACACCAACGAGTTCCTGGACCCATCCATCAGCCTCGGCTTCTAGCCGTTAGCGGGTAGCAGCCCAACAAAGCGATGTTGCGGCGACGCGGTCCGGTTCCCGATTCCACGCGGGAGCCGGACCGCTCCGCGCCCGGCACCGCCGCCGCGTCGGGCGGCGCCGAGACCCGGTGGCACCGGCTCTGGCGACGGCTGAAGGGAATCAGCCTGCCCTTGGCGTTCAGCCTGGCGATGGTGGGCTTCTGGTACCTGCTGTCGTACGTGTTGCTGAGCGATGAGCGCCAGTTCCTGCTCCCACCGCTGCATGAAGTGTGGAACGCCGCAATCGGCGACGGCGACGTGCGCGGCGAGTTGCTCGACGGACTGCGCGTCACCACCAAGGAGTCGTTCACCGGACTGGCGATAGCCGCGGCAGCCGGGATGCTCTTCGCCGTCGCGATGAACCTCAAGCGCTGGGTCGAACGCTCCTTCTTCCCCTGGGCGGTCGTCCTGCAGACGATCCCCATCCTGGCGCTCGTGCCGCTCATCGGCGGCCTGTTCGGGTTCGACTTCCAGGCCCGGGTGATCGTCACGGTGCTGATCGCCCTGTTCCCGATCATCACCAACACGCTGTTCGGCCTGCAGTCCGCCGAGAGCAACCTGCACGAGTTGCTGACCCTCCACAAGGCCTCCCGCCCGACCCGCTTCTGGAAGCTGGAGTTCCCGGCCTCGCTGCCCGCAACCTTCGCCGGGCTGCGCATCGCCGCGGGACTCTCGGTGATCGGGGCGATCGTCGGGGAGTTCTTCTTCGGCCGCGGGGAGAAGGGCATCGGGGTGCTGATCGACAAGTACCGCGGCCAAGCCGCCACCAAGGAGTTGATCGCGGCTCTCCTCGTCTCGTCATTGCTGGGCATCGTGGTCTTCTGGGCCTTCAGCTGGCTGGGCCGCATCAGCACCCAGCGCTGGCACGCCTCCGCCGACGAAGCGGGTACCTGATATAGCTCGCTGCCCGTCCCGCGGGCCTCTTGATCGGCATCTGCGACGCCGTTGCTTCTTCGACGGCGCGTCGCCGGGGCGGCGATGACCGTCGTCCTGGCGATCGATGCCGGCACGACCAGCGTGCGCAGCATCGCCTTCGACGAGCGGGCACGCCCCCTGGCGGTCTCCCAACGGGAGTTCGCCCAGCACTTCCCGGCGCCCGGCTGGGTGGAGCACGATGCCTCCGAGATCTGGGAGGCGGTCCAGGCGACGCTGGCGGAGGTGTGCTCGCGGCTCCACGAGCAACCCGCGGCGATCGGCGTGACCAACCAGCGTGAGACGGCGGTCCGCTGGAGCCGGAGCAACTCCGCTCCGCTGGAACGGGCGATCGTCTGGCAGGACCGCCGCACCGCCGCACGCTGCGCCCAACTCACCGCCGACGGCTTGTTGCCGCTGATCCGCGAGCGCACCGGGCTGGTCCTGGACCCGTACTTCTCCGCCTCGAAGCTGGAGTGGCTCGCGCGCACGAGCGATGTGACGCCGGGTACCGACGTGGCGGTCGGCACCGTCGACAGCTGGATCATCTGGAACCTCACCGGCGGAGCTGTACACGCCACCGACGCCACGAACGCCTCCCGGACGATGCTCTTCGACATCGGCGCGCTGGCGTGGAGCGCCGAACTCTGCGAGTTGTTCGCGGTGCCCATGAACACGCTGCCCGAGGTGCGCCCGTCGAGCGGGGACTTCGGCACCACCGCATCCGGGGCCGCCTGCGGCGCGGGGATACCGATCCGCGGTGTCGCCGGCGACCAGCAGGCGGCCCTGTTCGGGCAGGCTGCGTTCCAGCCGGGTGACGCCAAGAACACCTACGGAACAGGCTCGTTCGTGCTGATGAACGTCGGGGCCGCGCTGCCGGAGCCCGTCGATGGCCTCCTCACCACCGTCGCCTGGCTGCTGGGGGGACCGGCGGGTCCCGAACCCACCTACGCCCTCGAAGGCGCCATCTTCGCCACCGGGGCGGCAGTGCAATGGCTGCGCGACGGCTTGGGGATCATCGGCGAGGCCTCCGAACTGGAGGCCTTGGCAGCGCGGTGCTCCTCCGCCGGCGGGGTGTTCCTTGTGCCTGCGTTCACCGGCCTGGGCAGCCCTCACTGGGATCCGCACGCCCGCGGCACCATTGTGGGTCTCACCCGGGGAACCGGCCGGGCTGAGATCGCCCGGGCGGCAATCGAGGCGATGGTGTACCAGACCCGCGACGTCATCGAGGCCATGACCGCGGCGGGCACCCGGCCGCGGAGCCTGCGGGTCGACGGCGGCGCCTCGGCGATGGACTCCATGCTGCAATTGCAGGCCGACCATCTCGGCGTGCCGGTCCACCGTCCCAAACTCCAGGAGTCCACCGCCCTCGGCGCCGCCTACCTGGCGGGCATGGCAGCTGGCGTCTGGCCCTCCACCAAGGAAATTGCCGAGCACTGGGAACTCGACCTCGCGGTCCAACCCAGCGCCGCCAGAGCCACCGTGGACGCCGCCTACGCCGACTGGAAGCGAGCCGTCGAGCGAAGCAGGAATTGGGCAACCGGCTAAACCAGCCGGCCAACCGGTCAAGGTCAGGGCGGTGTGGGGGGAGGCCGTTGGTCGGGACGTTGGAGGGTGAGTTCGCCGTCGGGGTCTCGGATGATGTCGGCGCCGTTGGTGTGGAGTTCGTGGTGGTGGCAGTGGCTGCACAGCAGACACAGGTTGTCGATGTCGGTGGTGCCGCCGTGGGCCCAGTGACGAATGTGGTGGGCCTGGCACCAGTTCGGATTGGCGCCGCAGCCGATGCAGCCGCCGTCGCGTGCCACCAGCGCGGTGCGTTGGGCGGCGCTGACCTGGCGGCGCCCGCGCCCCAGCCACAAGGGCTGGCACTTGCGGTCAAAGATCGCCGGCAGGATGTTGGCATCACAGGCCAACGCCAGCAGTTCCTCCGCTGACAGGGGCGTGCCGTCGCCGAGGCGGGGGTTGGTCAACTGGCCGGCGACGGTGTCGTAGTCGGCGATCACCAACAGGTCCACGCCCTGGGCGGCGCTCTGACCAGCCCCGTTGGCGCTGGCTGGGTGTCCCTGCCCGCACCCGGCGACCAGCAGTTCCAGCGCGTCCGCCAAGCGCTGCTTGGCGGTGGCGCGCCGCTTGGGATCCTCGGCGTGCCACAGCTTGTTCGCCACCGAAGTGAGCGCCGTCTCGATGCGGGCGCCGGCGACGGGGTCGAACCTTCCGACCAACTCGTACATGCCATCGGGATCCTGCTTCCAGCGCAACTCCCGCTGTTGGCGCTGACCCTTGCGGCGCTCCGCCAGATCCTCGCCCACGAGCTCGTTGAGATGGCCCCGCACCGTGCGGCCGAACAAGTCAGCCGGCTGCTCGCCGGCGGCCGCCAGCAGCTCGCACTCATCGATCAGCGCCCCCGGCGGCGCCGCCTCAGCGGCCTCAGCGATCAACCTGGCATGCCGCGGCGTGATCTCTCCTGCATCCAACGCCTCAGCAGTCGCCGGCACCTCCGCCAACTGGCCCGCCAACCGCACCTCGCCCTTCGCTACGCCGCGGGACTGCTTCAAATCGTGCTGCAGCACACCGGCCGCGTGCGCCTCGCCCCGCCAGGCGGCCAGCTCGGCGACCGCTTCGGACTTCACCGCCGCCAACCGCGACTCGCAACGCCCCACCAGCCGCAACCGCTCCTCCACCTGTGCCCCCGCAGGTCCCGCAAGGCCCCCACCAACACATCCAGAGAACCCAGAACCCGCCCCGCCAGATCCTCCATCCTCAAGCCTTCACGGCCCGGCACCACGGTCGCCGCTGCGGCTGTTTCCATAGTGCGAATAGTACGACGAGGGTGTGACACTGGCCCCCGAGGAGGGCATCGGACCGCATCGACCCCAAGAGCAGACCGTCCGGCCACCCGGCAGGTAAGGGCCTGGGTGCCGATCGGCCCACCTCGTAGAGTTGGCTGAGTGCAACGAGGGTCCTGCCATTGGATTGGCGCTGTCATATTCGGCAGGACACCGGAAGGCAGCACCTCCAGGCGGGCGGTGACCGGGCTGGCTCTGCTGGCGCTGATCGCAGCCGGATGCAGCGTGACCGTGGAGGTCGAACCGGATGCTCTTCTGGATGTCGGCGGCGGCTCGGACGTGGCGCTCGACGATTCCCTCCAGGCCGCTCTGGATCCCGACCTGAGCGGGGACGACCCGATCGCTACGGCAGAGGAAGCGGTCGACGAACTCCTCGATGTGGCGACCCAACTCGACGATGTCGTGACCGGCGGCCGCGCGAGCGTCGATGCACCGGCGGCGGGCCCGTCGCCTGACCCGCCGCTCATCGTGACGATGCCGCCGCCGACAGCTGCAACCGCCGCAGTCGATCCCCCGCCCCTCGCTGAGGTCCCGGACACCACGCCAACCCCCACGGAGGCTACGACCCCGGCAGATCCCGCAACCGCAGCGCCAAGCGACGGCGCGGACACCACCCCCACGAGCGCCTCCCCCGCCCCCACCGACGATCAAGAACCACCACCGCCGGCCGTGGACCTCCCCGGAGAGCCCTACGAGTACGGCCCCGATGCGGGCACCTCGCTGGCGGTCGTCGGCGTGGACCACGACGACGTGCTGAACGTCCGCGACGTGCCCTTTGGGGAGATCATCGCCACGCTCGGCCTGGCGAACCCGATCGCCTACCTGCTGGAGGTCCGAGCGATGCCCTCCGGCGAGCCAACCGATTGGTTCGACTCTTGGACCGGGGCGATCGTGGCGACCGGCAGGACCAGGAAGTTGCCCAGCACGGTCTGGCACGAGGTGCAGGTCGCCGGGATCACTGGCTGGGCGAGCGGCGCGTACCTCGCACCGCCCGGCCTCACCGACGACATCACAGCGCACCTCATCGACCGCCTCGGCGAGAGGCCGGAGGCTCCCACCCTGACCGATCTGGCTCTGATCGCCGGTGAGGCGTTTGCGTCCGAGGAACCGCCGTCGCGGGTGGTCGTGACGGTTGGCCCCATCGTCTTCGAGGCCCTCGGCGAGGTCACCGTGGACGTTCTGAACCTCGGCGACGACTCCCTGCTCGGCTACCGGCTGCACGTCTTCGCCACCCCCGCCGCCGAGGACTGGATGTCCGAGGACCCCGGGCCGTTCACGCTGCGCAGCGTGGAACGCACGATCCTCTGCTACAGCCACCGAGGCGTCACAGCAGACGGCCTCTGCGTCTAGCTGTGCCGGGCCCCTACCGCTGTTCGCGATCACCGTCAGAGAACGGCTGAACGAACCCCCGGGCACTGGTCGCTGGAGCCATTCCAGACGCCCGTCGCTGCCGTCAATGCCTCAGTCAAGCCGGCCTCGGATTGCTACTCTGAGTTCAGAACCTGTCGCGTCCCGATATCCGGCAGGAGCGCTATTCTGCCCGGTGCGAGCAGCGTCCGCGAAACGGCTTCTGTGCTGCGATCGACAGAAGGGTTGACAGATTCACACATCTAACTGTAATATGTGTGAATACTGCAACTAAGCCACCGCCCTCTGACTGCGTCGGATGCCGACGGTGATCTCTTCGTCGACAGAGCCGACGCACTTGCGTCAGTCGAGCGTTCTCTCGACCTAGGGCTCAACGTCTACATCACCGGCCCGAGCGGAAGCGGGAAGACCTCGTTTCTTAACCGGATTGAAGCACGGCGCGAGTCGACCTTCCCCACGAATCTGGCACGGGTGGAGACTCTTGACGGCCTGATCGGGCGGCTAGCAGCGACGATCGATCCATCGTCGAACAACATTCCAATGTCCCACCAGTTGTTCCCGGCACTGGGGCAGCAACACCGTGCCCAACTCACGAAGCAGGGCGCTGACCAGCTCGATCCCCTTCGCAGGGCAGTGGCCTCCGCCGACGCATCAGGATCCGCCATGCTTCTCGACAATCTGAACGGTCAGCTCCTCCTGGAATTCTTCGGACGCCAACGGGATGAACTCTGGGAGGTTCCGCTGCGGTGGGTAGTCGTCGGTGACTCGCTGGCACTCGAACCACCGGCCGACACGTTCTTCGACACGTTCTTGACGCTTGAGCCGTTCGGCCCAGACGCGATTCGGGATCTGCTCATCCGGCGAGGTCGACACAGCATTCCCGAACAGCAGCAGTTGATGCAGGAGATCGCCAACACCCTTCCGGCATTGCTGGGCTCCGCGACCCCCCGTCGAGTGGTCTCAACGGCGCGTGCAGTTGTACTTGACACCGACCCCGAGTCGCACTTGAAGCAGCTTCGCGACCAGGAATACTCGCGTCACCAACTCTCGGCCACTGCTCGACTGGTTCTGGACGCGCTCTATGCGTGCGGCCCGGCGCACGCCGGCGACGAACGGCTTCTCGAGCAGGTTGGCACCACGAGGAGCCGTGTGGTGCAAGTCCTCAAGGAACTGGAAGAAGCCGAACTCGTCCGCTCTTTCCGAGCGGGAAGACGGAAGCTCTACGCCCCCGCACTCGGCGACACTCGCCCACGGCGCGGGACTTCTGGCAAAGGAACATCGCCCTCCGCCGAAACGGCCGAGGCACACCGTTGAGCGCCGAGCTTCTTGCTCACCTCGCTGGAAGGTACGCCTTCGACGGGACCCCAATGCCCCGCGATCTCGGGGCGTATCACGTTCCGTTCGACTTGATGACCGGTGGCAAGGATGTCGAGAGCCGGCTCCACGCCGGCGCGTCAGGCGGTGAACGGGTCGCTCTGATCGCTGACAGCGGAGCGGGGAAGTCGAGCGTGGTGTCCTACGTACTTGGACCCGATGTGCTCGACGTTGCCCCGATCCTCGTACCCGTCAACTCGCTCGGTGAGGGCGCCGGCGCACCTGAACAGGTTGCAGACGAGATTCTCGCCCTGTTCGGACGATACGCCAGGCAAGTCACGACCGAAACGGTCACCGGCTCGAGCAGGCGAGTTACTGAAGCGCACCGCCGCTCCGGCAGCGTCGGACTCAACCTCCGCTGGCTCAACGCAGAACGAGCGAAGCAATTCGAGCACCAGACTGCGACGGATTCGCTCATCACCCTCAGGGAGAAGTCTGAGGCCATTGACCTGACTCTTCGCGGAATTCACGATGACGGCCTTCAACCCGTGGTCATCTTCGATGATTCCGATCGATGGCTCGCTGGAACCACGCCGGAAACGGTTCCCCAGTTCTTCCGCGAGGTAGTGCGTTGGTTGACCGACTTTCCTACGTCAGTCGTCGTCGCCACGCATACTGGCTACCTGGAGCATGGTAGGAGACCCTCGGAGCCAGGCGACGCTGACCTCTTGGAGTTTCTGGACACGCGTATCGAGATTCCGCGCGTCCCCAGTGCGGAGATGCTCGCCCGGATTCTCGAGAGACGGATCACTCGTAACGTCGAGGACTCAGTTCACCGAGATGCAGTTCTGTCTGATGCCGTGACCGAACAGGCCATCGAGGCGCTGTTCGACTTCTACGTCGAGGGCGCGGCGCTGCGAAAGACCCTCCAGGCGGCTCACATCGCCTTGGCCGACGCAGTCACAACCGGTATGGAGGAAGTTCAGGCCAATCACATCGTCGCTGCGCAGCAAGCATGACCAGTTGCGCGCAAGGAAGGACTCTGCCATGACCTCACCAGAATTTCCCGAACTGGGCTTCTACGGGCTGGCGGGCCAGCCTGCGAGTTCCCGTGATGTGCTGGACGAGGTGCGACAGGGCGAGGCGATGGGCCTCGGGACGGCGTTCATCTCCGAGCGCTACAACCGCAAGGAGGCGGCGACGTTGTGCGGCGCGGCCGCCGCGGTGTCGGATTCCATCACCATCCACTGTGGCGTCACCAACAGCAACACCCGCCACCCGCTCGTCACCGCAGGCTTCGCCCTCACCATGCAGAGCCTCACCGGCGGCCGGTTCGTGCTGGGCATCGGCCGGGGCATCCCCATCCTGCAGCAGTTCATGGGGGTCCCGGAGATCACCACCGCCGAGATGGAGGATTTCGCCGGCATCATGCGACGGCTCTTCCGCGGCGAGATCGTCGCCAACCACGACGGTCCGGCGGGCCGCTTCCCGGCGCTGCTGTTGGACCCGACGCTCGACGAGCACCTGCCGATGAGCATCGGGGGTTTCGGCCCGAACTCCCTACGCCTCGGCGGGCGTTGCTTCGACGACGTCATCCTGCACACGTTCTTCGCCGACGAGACAGTGACCCGTTGCGTCGAGACGGTGCGCTCCGCCGCCGAGAAGGCGGGCCGCGACCCCGGCGACGTGCGTGTCTGGTCGTGCCTGGCCACGATCTCCGACGAGGTCCCCTACGAGAAGCGGCTGATGAAGTCGGTCGGCCGGCTGGCCAGCTACCTGCAGGCCTACGGCGACCTGCTGGTGCGGGTGAACCGCTGGGATCCGGCCGTCCTGGAGAGGTTCTTCGCCGACGAGGTGGTTGCCACGCACCGCATGACCGCACTCGACGCCACCGGCACGACGGAGGTGCTCGAACACGTCGCCACACTCATCCCCGACGGGTGGTACGCCGCCAGCGCCACCGGATCGCCGGCGCAGTGCGCCGCGGCCGTCCGCCACCAACTCGACCTGGGATGCGACGGCGTCATCATGCACGGCGCCACCCCCGCCGAACTCGCACCGGTCGTGGAGGCCTACCGGCAGAGCCGGCCGTGACCGGCACCGATTCCATCCCCACGCTCGAGGAGGTCACCGCCGGGTGGCTGAGCGAGAGACTGCGCGCCGCCGGCCACGCTGACGCCGAGATCGCCGGGTTCCACCAAACCCCCATAGGAACCGGCCAGTTCGGCGCCTGTGTGCGGTTCACACTCAGCTACGTCCGGCCACGGCCCGAGTATCCGGCCACGATCGTCGGCAAATTCCCCTCCTCCGACGAGGGGACACGGAGCATGGCGGTCATGGTGCGCGCCTACTCCCGGGAGGTTGGCTTCTACAACCGCCTCCAATCGCGGCTGCAGATCCCGACGCCGCGCTGCTATCACGCGGCCGTCCGGGGCCACGGCCCGGAATTCGTGCTGTTGCTGGAGGACATGCACCCGGCGATCCAGGGCGACCAGATCGTCGGCTGCGACCCATCGGTGGCCCGCGCCGTGGTGCCGGCGCTGGTGGGGCTCCATGGCCCGACCTGGCGCGATGGGGTGCTCGCCGACGCCGAGTGGCTGAACTTCGACAACCCGGCGGAGGTGCACAACGCAATCCAGGCGTTCTTCCAGAGTGTCCTTCCCGAGTTCCTCGGCAGGCACCACGACGAACTCTCCACTGAACAGAAGGACCTGTTCCAGCGCCTCGCTGACAGCTCGGGCTTCCCCATCAGCCCGCCGGCCGGCGAGCATTTCTGCGCCATCCACCAGGACTACCGGCTCGACAACCTGCTCCTCGACACAACGCGCACCCCACCAGCGGTCACCACCGTGGACTGGCAGTCCCTGGCCGTCGGCCACCCTGTCACCGATGTCTCGTACTTCCTGGGTGGCAACCTGCGGACCGAGGATCGCCGCGCCAACGAGGACCGCATCGTGCGCGACTATCACGAGGCGCTCTACGACTTCGGTGTGGCGGACTTCGGCTGGCCCGAGTGCTGGGAGGCCTACCGCCGGGCGTCCCTCTTCGGCCTCGCCACGGTCGTCTTCGCGTCCATGGGCGTCGAGCGCACCGAGCGCGGCGACGAGTTGCTGGCCACGATGGCGCGCCGCCACGCCACCCACGCCCTCGACATGGACGCGCTGGAGTTCCTCGACTGACCGCTGAGAGACTGCTCCGAATCCGCCCTGGTCCCCACCCGTCATTCAAGCGAAGGCCGGAATCCATTGACCGAAAGGGGCGATCTGTGCCTTCGGTCGATTATTCAGCGGTCTTCTGGAGCGACTCGCGCTGGGAGTCCTCTGCGATCGTGTCCCACTCGCTCCAGGAGCCGTCGTAGACCGACACGCCGGCGCCGAGGCCGGCCACCTCGTAGGCCAGGGCTGTGCCGCAGGCCCCCACCCCGCCCCGGCAGTACAGGATCGTGCGCGACGAAGGCTCGGTACTGGCCAGGATCGTGTCCCGGCAGCTCTCCGGTGCGCGCATGAGCCCGTCGTCGTCGAGGAACTCGATGCCCGGCAGGTAGGCGCTTCCGGGGATCATCGCCCCGTCCTCGACTCGCGCCGGCTCCATCCGGCAGTCCACGAGGCCCACGGACGGGTCGTCGAGTGCGGCCGCCACGTCGAGGTGCGTGGCGTAGGCGGCCGAGCGCGGCCGGGCTGTGAAGTCGCCGCGCGGCCAGCGAGACACCTCGGTGCTCAGCGGGCGCCCCTCGGCGGCCCAGCGGCCGATGCCGCCGTCGAGCACGGCCACGGCGCCGTGGCCGTACACCCGCAGCGCCCACCACAGCCGGGCCGCCACGGTGACGTGACCGTCGTCGTAGGTCACCACGGTGGTGCGGTCACCAACACCGGCTGCGACCATGGTCTCGGCGAAGGCTTCCGGCTGGGCCAGCATCCCCGCGATGGGGTGGTTGGCATCCGCCCAGTGCGTGTCCCAGCGCAGGTGCACGGCACCGGGGATGTGGCCGCGGGCGTACTCGGCGTCGGGGTCCCGCATGTCGAACGGCTTCAGGTACCAGCGGCAGTCCACGACCCGCACGTCGGCGTCGCCGGCATCCAGCCGTTCCGCCAGCCAGGCGGTGCTCACCAGAGGGTCGCCCGCAGCCATCGCGTCGCCGCTCACGACGCCGCCCGACACTCCGGCACAACCGGAGCCGGCGAGATCCGTCGGCCGCAGTGGGCCATGTCGCCGCTCACGACGGTTCCGGACGCACGGCCGGCACCACCTCGGAGGCCAGCGCCTCCACCGCCCAGGTGGGATCGGGTCCCAGGGTGTACCACAGCAGCGGCATCGCCATCCCCGCGGCACCGAAGGGCAACAGGCGCTCGATCACCTCGTCAGTGTCGCCCGTCACGGCGAACGTGTCGATGAGTTGACCGCTCACGGTCGCGGTCCCGGCGGCCAGCCCGTCCCGCCGCACGGCTTCTCGCACCGCCGCCACGGCCTCGGGGTCGGCACCCGAGCGGTCCACCACCACGCCCTCCACCCGCGCCAGGTAGTAGGCGAGCACCTCGCGCACCTCCCGGCGCGCCGCGGCACGGTCACGGTCCAGGCTCGTGAGCACGTTGCCGGAGATGAGCACCTCGCCGGGGTCGCGCCCCTCCCCGCGGGCTCCGTCGGCGATCCGCTCTGCAGCCCAGGCCACATACGCGGGACTCATGAGAGCCCCCAACTGCACCCCGTCCGCCCAACGCCCGGCCGCTGCCAGCATCCGGGCGTTGACAGCGCCGACGTCCACGGGCACCGGCGCCGGGGATGCCAGGTCGAGTCGCAGATCGGCTCCGGCGTCGAACGTCTCCGGCTCGAATCCCAGCGGCCCACCCGCCAGCAGCGACCGCATCGCCCGTACGGCCTCGACTGTGTTGCTGTACGGCAACCAGCCCTCCGGATCGCACCCGAACGCCCGCATCGTCCACTCGCAGGCGCCGACACCGAACCGCACCCGCCCCGGCCCGATGTCGGCGAGCGTGGCCGCCTCCAAAGCCAGCACCAGCGGATGCCGGGTAACGGGGTTCGCAACCCCGACGCGCACCGTGACCCGCTGCGTCCGCGCCAGGATCGCGGCCGCCAAAGAGGTCGTGGACCGATGCAACCGGCTCTCCGGGATCGACACCTCGTCATACCCCAACTCATCGGCCTGCACACCCTGCGCCAGCGTGACAGCAGCCGGCTCCTCGTTAGAAAGAGACAACCCCACACCGGCGAACTGCACAGCCGACGAGTTCATGGCACTCAGTCTGCCCGGGAACATGCGACGGTGCCGCCACGAACCACGTTCCGCCCCCCGTCGGGATGACGGTTACCGTGGTCCGATGCAGCGTGGGGGGATACCGGAGATCGAGGAGGCTCTCGGCGCTCCCGACTTCCAGGACCACATGCACGAGGTGTTCGCCGAACTCCGCGAGTGGGCACCGGTCTACTGGAGCCCCTCGCTCAACTACTGGCTCGTCACACGGTTCGACCTCGTCGAGGAGGTGCTGCGCAGCCCCGACGACTACTCCAGCCACGGCGCCGAGGGGGCCTATATCCGGCGCCTGCCCCCCGAGGTGGTCGAAAGTCTCGCGGTCCTTCCCTACCACTTCGGTCAGCCGGGGTTGATCCATTCCGACGGCGCCAAGCACACGGCGCTGCGCCGCGCGGTCAACCCCCCGTTCACTCCGGGGGCGCTCGCGCCGCTCGCCGAGGACATCCGCCGAGAGGCGGCGACACTGCTGGAGCCCGCCGAGGGGGCCGAGGCCCCGTTCGATGTGGTCGAGACGCTCGCCAAGCCACTGCCCGTCAAGGTCATCGCCGGCCTGCTCGGCGTCCCGGCTGACGCCCTCGACCGGTTCCCGGGCTGGTCGGTGCAGTTGGCCCGGTTCTTCACCGGCCCGCTCCCGGTGCCCGAAATCGCCCGCGACCTGGACGGTGCCCTCGTGGAGTGGCGGGCCTTCGTCGACGTCCTCATCGACCGGCGCAGTGCCAAGCCCGCCGACGACTTCGTGAGCGTGGTCGCGGCCGCCATCGACACCGGGCGTATGGGTCGCCAGGACGGCATCGCCATCGTTGTGCACGCCTTGCAGGCCGGCCACGAAACGTCCACCAACCTCATGGCAACCGGCATCTACCTCCTGCTGGCGCATCCCGATCAGCTCGAACTGGCCCGATCCTCAGCGCAGTGGTTGGAGTACGCCATCGAGGAGGTCCTGCGCTTCGAGGCACCCGCCCTCAACGGGCGGCGCACCGCGACGAGGTCACTGAACCTGGGGGGCCAGTCGATCGGGGCCGGCGACACCGTCGTCGTGAACATCGCCGCGGCCCACCGGGACCCCGCCCAGTACCCCGACCCCGGACGGTTCGACATCACGCGGCGCCTCACCAAGGCCGACCACATGGGCTTCGGCCGCGGTCCGCACTTCTGCCTCGGCGCGTCCCTCGCCCGCCTGGAGGTCGCCATCGCCCTCGACGAGTTCCTGAGGAGGTTCCCCAACACCACGCTGGTGGGCGAGCCACCGCGCTGGAAGGCGCCCCGCGACCAGCGTGGCCTGGCCGAGTTGTGGGTCGAACCCGGTGGCGCCATGGCCGGGTCGAGCACCCTCGCCGCGGTGGCCGAGCAGGGTGCCGCCGAACGGAGTATCGATGACCACTGAGCGGGACCCCGCCGGTCGCTACCGGCTCTGGATCGACGACGCCTGCATCAGCTCCGGTCAGTGTGTGCTCATCGATCCAGAGCTGTTCGGCTTCGAGGACGACGGCACCACCCGGGTGCTCGTCAGCGCGGTGACCGGCGACAAGCTGCCGGACGCCTCCGCCGCCGTCGCCAACTGCCCCATCGGCGCCATCCACCTGGACCCGGCGCCCTGAAGACCGCACGCTTCGGAGAGTTCCCCGGCCAGTAGCGGCCGGGCACCGTCAGCGGTAGCCGCCGCCTCTTCGGATGCTGTCGATGGAGAGGGCCAGGATCAAGATGATCCCCCACACGACCATCTGCCGGTAGAAGCGCCGGCACTCATCGCCCCTCGGCGGTTCATTGCCGCTGCGGCGCCGAGCGGCGCGGTCAGCCGACGAGCACGTCGGTTCGGGAGAAGTCGTCACCGACGAACAGCAACGGTTGGCCGATCCGCCGGGCGAGCGCGTAGGAGAACGTGTCGCCGAAGTTGAGGCCCGCATCGTGGCGGCCCTTGCCGAACCGGCGCCAGCAGACCAGCGCCTCGCCCGCGAGTTCCGCATCGACCGGCTCGACGTGCATGTCGACCCGGGCCAGGAACTCCTCGAGCAACTGCGTACCGGCGGCGCCCGTCCTTGCCTCGATCACGATCCCGAGCTCGACCCGAGTCGCCGCGGAAATGACGCACGGCGATCCCGCCAGCTTCTGTGCGATCCCCTCGCCCCCTGGTTCGCCGAACAGCACGGCGACGACCGCCGACGTGTCCACAACGATCACGCCGGCAGCCCACGATCGTCGTAGCCCACGATGTCGTCAGGCTCTCGCTCATCCAGAACCGGCAGCCGGCCGAACCGCTCCACGATGTCGTCGATCCCCCGGGCGCGGCGACGCCGACGCTCCAACTCCAGCCGCACCTCCAGAGACGCCACGACCGCATCAGTGATCGACTCCCCGGTCAGTGCAGCAAGTTCACGCGCCAACCGGTCGGCGTCCGCGTTCTTGATGCTCAACACGATAGGCACCAATCTAGCGAGTTAGGTAGAAAGGTAGCAATCGCCGCCGCGCCCGGAAGGGCCGTCAGCGGTAGCCGCCGCCTCTTCGGATGCTGTCGATGGACACGGCCAGGATCAGGATCATCCCGCGCACGACCATCTGCCAGTAGATCGGCACGTTCGTGAGAACGAAGCTGTTGGTGATCACACCGATGATGATCAGGCCCAGGAACGTGCCGAGCAGGCTGCCTCGCCCCCCGGTGAGGGCCACGCCGCCGAGGAACACCGCGGTGATGATCTCCAATTCGGCGCCCTCGAAAGCGGCGGGCTGAGCGGTTCCACCCCGCGACATCAAGGCGATGCCGGCGATGCCCGACAGGATGGCCATCGCCACGTACGACCACATGCGGATGCGGTCCACCTTCATGCCCACGTTCCGGCAGGCAGAGGCGTTCCCGCCGATGGCGTACAGATTGTTCCCGATGAACGAGTGACGCATGAACCACATGCCGCCCACCAGCACCGCCGCGAACACCCACAGCGTCACTTTGACGCCCAACTCCTCACCCCGGCCGAAGTGGCTCCAGGCGTTGACGCCGATGACGATGTTGTCTCCCCCGCTGACAACGAAGGCGAGGCCCCGGAACAGCAGCAGGGTGCCGAGTGTGGCGATGATCGGGTTGACCCGGAGCCGCACGATGATGACGGCGTTGATGAGCCCCATGGTGGCGGCGCACGCCAGGGCGACCAGTCCCGCGACGGCGCCGTTGACACCGGCGTTGATCATCATCGCGGCGAACATCCCACTGAACGCGGCCACCGCCGCTATCGAGAGGTCCAGCCCGCCGCTGATCAGCAGCACGGTGAGCCCGATGGCCATGAGCCCCCGGATGGAGATGTTCTCACCGATGTTCACGATGTTGTTGACGGTGAGGAAGTAGGGGGAGCGCTGCCAGGCGTAGACGACCAACGCCGCCAGAGCGATGAGCAGGCCGGGGATCGTCCATTCGTTGAGGCGCCTGAACGGCCACCAGCGGTGTTTGCGCTCTTCGGGCGGCAGGAGCCGATCAGTCACGGCCCAACTCACTACTCGGGAGCCCAAATCGCCGCTCATGGCCGCACCCCCGGGCACCGAGACCGGTTCACGACGACCCGCCGTTGGCCGACCCGCCGTTGGCCGACCCGTCGTTGGTCAGCTGCGAGGGCAGCGCCCCGGTGATCCAGCCGATGACTTCGGTCTGCGTCGTGGCCGCCGCGGGCGTGTCGGCCCACAGCCGGCCCTGGCGCAGCACCACGATCCGATCGGCGATGTCGAGGATGTCGCTGAGGTCGTGGGTGATCAACACGATGGCGCTGCCGTGGGACTTCATGTCGACGACGAGATCGTGCACCTGCGCGGTCTGCTCCACGCCGAGCGAGGCGGTCGGCTCGTCGAGCAGCAGGACGTCACCGCCCTGGGCCACGGCCCGGGAGATGGCCACCGCCTGGCGCTGCCCGCCCGAGAGCACACCCACGTCGACGCGGACCGAAGGAAGCGTGATGTTGAGGCGCTTCAGTAGGTCTGTGGCGTCCCGTTCCATCTTGCGGCGGTTCAACACGATGCCCCAGCGCCGCGGTTCTCTCCCCAGGTAGATGTTGTGGGCCACCGGGCGCGTCTCCACGAGGGAGAGGTCCTGGTACACGGTGGCGATGCCGAGAGCCATGGCGTCGTTGGGGTCGGTGATCGACACCGGCTCGCCGTTGCGGGCGAAGCTCCCCTCATCGGCGTAGTAGACGCCGGAGAGGATCTTGATGAGCGTCGACTTGCCGGCGCCGTTGTCACCGAGCAGGCCGATCACCTCGCCGGGATTGATGTCGAGGTCGACGTCCACGAGCGCCTCCACGTGACCGAAGGACTTCGACACACTGCTCATACTGAGGAGTGGGGGCATCACGACTTCCCGGAGGTTGGCGGACAGGTACGGATGATCATGATCTCAACCTCATGCGGCACTGTCTGTGGATCACGGTCGCGGAGGGTTGGCGAAACGGGAACAGACGCTCGACCGGGCGTGTGCGCCCCGGCAGCCAGGGCCGGGGCGCACACGACGGTCGAAGCAAGCTGACTAGCCGGGGTACAACTCCTGCACGTTCGCCCGGGTGACCGGTGACACCGACGGGATGACCCGGTCGGGCACGATCCGGCCTTCGAGCATGTCCACAACGGCCGGCACAAGGTACTGCCCGTAGCGCTCGGGGAAGAACGAGATGGTGGCCTTGAAGACCGACTCCTCATCGGTGCGCTCGCGCAGATCCACGAGCGCCTCGTCGGAGGCACCCAGTCCGACCGCCGCAGCCCGGCCCAGGAAGCCGGCCTGCTCCAGCGCCAGGGCACAGTCCACGCCGGGCTGGTCGCTGTGGCCGAAGCAGAGCACGTTCTGGGCATCCGGGTTGGCGGTCGCCCAGTCGGTCACCAGCGGGAACACGTCGTCGAGTGACTGGTGGGGAATATCGACGTGGATGTTCTCCTCGGGTATGGCGAAGGACTCCAGCACACCGGCGATAGCGCCGTCACGACGCTCGCCCATGACCTGCACCCCCGCGGTCCAGAGAACCACGAGTTCGGTTTCGGCGGGATCCCAGCCCTGCTCCTCGGCGAAGCCCGCCAGGAAGCGGCCCGCCTCGATGGAGGCCTCGAAGTTGTCGGGACCGAAGTTCTTGCAACCCGGATGCGGGCCGTCCCAGGTGATGCAGGGCAGACCGTTGTCGATGTAGATGCCGGCGATCAGTTCCTCGGTGCCGGCGATCCAGTTGGCGAAGATCACGCCGTCGGCCTCCTGAGTAACGATCAGGTTGGCGCACTCGACCGTCTTCTCCTGGTCGTAGGCGTTGTCGCAGAAGACGATGTCCACGCCCATTGCGTCGGCGACCTCGTAGATGCTGTCGGTGACCGAGTCGGTGAACGGGATGCCCGCGAGTCCGTCGGCGTGGCCGATCTTCCAGCGCTCGGTGGCCGGGCGGATGACCGCCTCGTAGTCGCCGGCGATGGCCTTCACATTGTGGCGTGCCACGTCGGCTTCTTGCTGAGCCTCGGCTGCCTCCTCGCGGGCCGAAGCGGCCTCCTCCTGAGCGGCGGCGGCCTCAGCCTTCGCGGCAGCGGCCTCAGCCTGCGCGGCCTCCGCGTCAGTTTGGGCAGCCTCTGCATCGGCCTGAGCGGCGGCGGCCTCCTGGCGGGCGGATGCGGCCTCGGCGCTGGCCGCTTCTGCCGCGGCCTGTGCGTCGGCAAGAGCCTCCTCGGCTGCAGCCACAGCACCTTCGTTACCCTCAGCGGTCGCAAGGGCAAGGTCTGCGGCAGCCTGGGCTGCTTCGGCAGCGGCTGTTGCCGCGGCTGCCTCGGCGCTCGCCGCGTCTGCCGCAGCGTTCGCCGCATCTGCCGCAGCGTTCGCCGCGCTGGCCTCGGCTCCTGCCGCGGCGGCATCGGCTGCTCCCGCAGAGGCCGCTGAGCCGGCGCCCTGGGCCTCCGACATCGCCGCAGAGGCGTCCGAGCGAGCCGCGCTGGCCTCGGCCATCGCCGCGTCGGCTGCCTCCTGGGCGGAGTCGTCCGCCGCGCAGGCGCCGCCAAGCAGCGCGATCGTCGCTGCAAGTGCGGCGACAACCCAGAGATTCCTACGACTGGAAATCATGTTTCCCCCTCACTTTCGTGGCCGCGGCCCGAATCGGCCTCGCCACTCAAACGTCCGGGGCATCATAGTTCGTTACGAATCGGCGGTCCGAGTCGTTACTCGACGGCGAATCGGTGAGGTCGGCGCCATGCCGGGCCGGGTGCGACGACCGGCCCGTTGTCCATTAGTCTCGGTGTCGGCGACCGTGTGCGGCAGGGGGATGTCAGTGGCATTGGCAGCGACGGCGGAACAGAAGGAACTCCTGAACACCCAGGGGTTCGTCGTCATCGAGGAGTACCTGGACACCGGCGAGGTGGCGGTCCTCAACGATGCCTTCGATGAGGTGGGTGCGCGGTTGCGCCGCGAGCGGGGCATGGAGCCCGACTCGCAACTCAGTTGCCGCAACGGGCTCGTCAAGCACGAGGCCTTCCTGAACCTCATGGACCGCCCGGACATCCTGCGCTACGTGGTCGACATCGTGGGCTGGAACGTGCAGAACCGCGACAGCGTGATCCTCTGGACGCCGCCGACGCCGGGGCGGCATCCGTCGGCACTCTCGCTCGGCTGGCACTTCGACTACGAGGAGGAGTTCACGGGCATCGGCATCGACGGCCCGATGCCCTGGCTGGACTTCAAGATCGGCTGGTACGTCTCAGACGCCGCCGAGGCGGGCCACGCCTCCATCCTGTTCGTTCCCGGCAGCCACCGCTGGGACATGGAGCGACGGGCCCGCTGGCGGGAGGACATCCGCCCCGAAGACGTCTTCGAGTTGAAGGTGCCCCCGGGCAGCCTCATGATGTGGCGCCCCACGCTGCTGCACGCCGCCAGCCCGAACCTCGGTACGCACGAGCGCCGGGCCCTCTACATCAGCTACGCGCCCCGCTGGATCCGCCCGTCAGGCCACGTGGAGCAGGACCCCGACCTCGTCGCCCGCAGCACCCCCATCCGCCGCCAGTTGCTGGGCGCCATGGGCAACCTCTCCCACCCGCTCGGGCCCGACCCGGAGAACTTCCCCGACTCCCAGTACTGGTTCGCCGCCGACTGGGACAACATCCCGCTCAAGCAGTGGGCCGAGGAGCAGGCCGGGGACGCCCCCTACGACTGGGGCACCGGCTACGGCGTCGGGACGGTGAAGGGACCCGAGTACGCATTTCACGACAACACCGACCCGCGCCGGGTCTGAGGCGGCTCTCGCCCCATGATCAGGAGGTCCACCCCATGACATCAAGCCCGACGGCCGACGCGCCCCTGTTCCTGAATCGCGACGACGGTGTCGGCTTCGTGACGCCGGCCCCGGCCACCCGCGATGTGCGGGTGCTGCTGTCCCCGCTGCTGCAGGAGGGGATGGGCGACTTCGCGGTCGGCATGACGCAGATTCCCGCCGGGGTCGTAGGGACACGCCATTCGCACCCGGAAACGACGGAGATATGGATGATCCTGTCGGGCCGGGGACGGGCGCGGATCGGCGACGAGGACAGGCCGGTGGCACCCGGTGACGTGGTGTACACGCCACCGGGCACCGAGCACCAGTTCGTGAACGACGGCGACGAGCCGGTGACGGTGTACTTCCTCTACAGCCCCTCCGGCGCCGAGCAGCGGGTACTCGACGGCGGCTTCAAGTAGCCGGACATCGGATGCCGGTTCGGCTCACGAGCCGGGCCGATCAGCGCACAGGGCTGCCAATCTTCGGGTTGGGTGACGTGACACCGGGCAACACATCGTGATGCTCTCTTGATCGCATCATGATGCTAATCTCCCAACATGCGCACGACACTGACACTGCAGGACGACGTGGCCGCTGCGGTGGACCGGCTGCGGCGATCCGAAGGCATCGGCGTGAGCGAGGCCGTCAACCGCCTCGTCCGCGCGGGCCTGGCCAAGCCCCAGGCGCCCATGTTGTACGAGCATGACTCCTACGACATGGGCGAGAGAGTCGACGTCGCCAACATCGGCGATGTGATCGGCCTGCTGGACGAGACCGATCTGCCGTGCTGATCGATGCCAACCTGCTGCTGTACGCCGCCGACAACTCCTCACCACACCATGAGCGGTCGGCACGGTGGCTGGTGGCGGTGCTGAACGGTCACCGCAGGGTGGCACTCCCGTGGCAGTCCATCGGAGCGTTCCTGCGCATCGGCACCAGCCCGCGCATCTACTCCAATCCCCTGACCCCGGAGCAGGCGTGGGGCTGCGTGCAACGCTGGCTCGACGCCGAACCGACCTGGATCCCGCCACCCACCGAACGCACGGCCGCCATCCTGGGCGACCTTCTCACCGAACACCACGTGACGGCCAACCTGGTGCCCGACGCCATGCTGGCGGCGCTGGCCATCGAGCACGGCCTCACGGTCATGACCGTCGACACCGACTTCGCCCGCTTCGGCGAGGTTCGCTGGGAGAACCCTCTCACGGCGTGACCGCCGTCCTGTTCCTGACCCTCCGACGGTGGATTCCGGCCTCCGCCGGAATGACGAAGAAAGAAACGGCGGGTTCGGCTAGTCCCTGGCTGCCGGGGGTCTGGCGAAGCCGATCATCAGCTGCGAGAAGGGATCGTTCGGCGGCCGCGAGAACTCCTCTGCGGCGCTTGCCACCAGTGCGTCGAAGTCCACGATCCGCCCCCGGCGCAGCACGAGGCGCACGTCCGACAGCACGCAGATGTCGTCGAGAGGATCGCCGCCGACGGCGACCATGTCGGCCACCGATCCCGGCGTAATTCGACCGGCGTCATCGAGACCGAGTCGGTCGGCCGCCACCGACGTGGCCGACGCCAGGGCGGCGGCCGGCTCGAGGCCGGCGTCGACGAGCAGCGACAACTCGTCGTGGAGAGAGAACCCCGGGACGAGATGAGGGAACGGCGCATCCGAGCCGGCGACCACGGTGCACCCCGCCCCGGCGAGAGCGCCCAAGACCCGCTTCATGGTGTTGACGCTGCGCTGGCGGTCGAGCCGGTCGGCCACCTCGCCGGTGCGGTGCGGGAAGCGCTGCCACACCGCGGCGATCTCGGGATGAACCCAGCTGTCGCGCCGGTCGTGGCGGAAGGCGGCGTCGTTCAGGCGGCAGAGTCGGTCCCAGACCACCAGAGTCGGGCACTGAACGACGCCCGCTGCAGCCAGCGACGCGGCCGAATCGGCCACCTCGTCCACGTTGGTCCGCCAGCCCTCGACGTGGTGCACGCAACCCGTCAGGTGCTGCACCTCGCGCACGCCGGCCGAGACCGCCGTCGCCAGGTCCACCGCCGGCCCGAGGTGGGCGAGGAGCGGCAGACCGCGGCGGTCCGCCTGCGTCGCAGCGGCGCCGATCTGCTCGGTGGTGAGATGCACGTAGAGCTTCACGGCGTCCACACCGCGCTCGGCCATCTCGTCGACCGAACGGCGGATCGCCGCGGCGTCGGTGTGCGAGCGGCCGATGTGCGGCCAGAACGCCGAGGCGCCGTCCAGCAGGGGGCCGCAACAAGCGATGTCCGGTCCGGCCATCGGATCCGACCGGGTGCGCTCGCGCCGCTGGAGGATCCACGCCGGGTCGTTCCCGGTGTCGCGCACCGCCGTGACGCCCGCCGCAAGGAAGCCGGGGAGCATCCAGTCCGAGAGGTGGGTGTGGCAGTCGATCAGGCCCGGCAGCAGCGTGCAGCCATCCAGGTGCCGTACCTCCATCCCCTCCGGTAGCGCACCCACCGGCGTCACGCCGGCGACTCGCTCCCCCTCGATGACGACGGCGTGAGCCTCCCGGAGTCGCTCGCCGTCGAAGAGCGCCGCCGGGGCGAGCGCGAACCGGTCCACGGGCGCCTCAGTAGATGAGGCCGCCCCCGCTCACGTTGAGCGTGGCGCCGTTGACGAAGCTGGCGTGGATCGACGCCAGGAACACCACCACGGCGGCCAACTCCTCGGGCTGGCCGATCCGGCGCACCGGGCACGCCTCCGTCGAGGCCTCCTCGATCTCGGCGGGCAGATCATCGTGCTGCATCGGTGTGTCGACCTGGCCGGGAGCAATGGAGTTCACGAGAATGCCGTGCGGGCCGTAGCGGCGGGCGAACCCGCGGCTCAGCGTGATCACGCCGGCCTTGCCGGCCAGATAGGCGTCGCTGCCGAACACCGGCCCGTTCCACCATCCGCCCGAGCTGAAGTTGATGATCCGCCCGCCGCCACCGGCGGCGACCATGGAGTTCCCAACGGCCCTGTTCAAAAAGAACGTGGCCTTCACGTTGACATCGTTCTGGGCGTCCCAGTCCTCGGGTGTCACGTCATCGGGGTCCTGGCGCCGCAGGAAGGCGGCAACGTGGGCGAGCGCCCACAGATCGCCGAGATCCTCGATGATGCCGGCCACGAGATCGTCGATGGCCTCCACGTCGCGCAGGTCGAAGGCGATCGCACGGTGCCCGGTGCCGTCCAGTCCGGCGACCACCTCGGCCAGCCCGCCAGCGTTAAGGTCCACGGCCGCCACCCGGGCCCCTGCCGCCGCCATCGCCCGCGCCGTGGCCGCCCCGACCCCCCGGGCAGCGCCGGTCACGATGACGCCGCGGCCTTCCAGACCGGCTCCGAGAGCCCCGTAGCCCACGCCGGTGAGATCAACCACCAGAACCTTCCCCAGACATTGGATTCCGGCCTCCGCCGGAATGGCGGTGGGGCGATGTCCGGATCGCGAGTGACACGATCAGGTGGCTCTCGCCGGGATGGCGAACGGCTCGGGGTCGGCGAACCGGCGCAGCACGTTGTTGGTGATGGCGGCGACGTTGTTGTCGTAACCGAAGTTGCCCAGGCTGCCGGACCAGGCGATCGAGCCGGTCGAGAACACGGCGCCCCCGCCGGGTGTCTCGAAGAAGACCATGTCGGCGCGGATCTTCTCGGGCGCATCGGGATCGGTGTTCGGCAGCACGTCGCCGATCGACGCCACCATGAGGTCGTAGAGGTTGGAGTGGTTCTCCGAGGACGCCAGCACGAGCGTGTGCGCCGGTGTGCCCAGTGCGGCGTCGACCCGCTCGATCTCGTAGCCCGCGGCACCGCCCTGCAGGATGCCGAAGTCGCCGATGATCTCATCGTCGACACCCTCGAAGATGAACGCCGCCCGCGGGTCACCACTGGCCGCCGTGCGCCGGTAGTACGAGCACGTGTCGAAGCCCTGGGTGATGAACCCCACACCGCCGATCGTGTGCGGCCCGCGGCCGATGCCGATCCATGTGCCGGCCGCCTCGCCGGTGAACGTGTCGTGGCCCTGGCTGGCGTCGGCACGCCAGAGCCTCGGCAGGTCGGGGCGGCGCACCTCGGTCATCCCCGAACGGGTCGGGTGGTAGGCGATGCGGTGCCAGTAGGTGTTGCCGCCGAGGTTCACCAGGCGCCCGCCGCGACGCACGAAACCCTCCACGGCATCCATCATGGGAGTGCTCGTGTACTCGGGGTGCGAGCTGGTGACCAGGACGCGGTAGGGAGCCAGCGCCTCGAGACCTTCTCGATCCACGTCGTCGTCGGTGATCACGTCGTAGTCGGTGCCGGTGCGCTCCAGCCACGCCACGATCAGCAGGTCCTGGCAGAACTTGTACATGCGGCCGTGCGGGCGGAAGTTGGTGACCGGCCGGTGCATCGAGGAGTGCACGACCGTGCTGCCGTCGGCATGGTTGTCGTAGGTACACCCGCCGATCTCTCCGAAGCGCAGCATCAGCAGATCGGTCTCGTCGAGCACGGTCAGGCGCCCGTGGATCATCTCGTTGAAGGCGCTGAGGACGCGCATCCGGAGGTTTGCGTAGGCGCCGTACGTGGCGGTCGGCAACAGGAACGCCACGTCGCTGGTGGCTGCGCCCACCGCCGGGCGCACCGCGAACGGCACCCAGAACTCCGCCTCGCCGGCCCGGAAGCGGCCGGCGTAGCAGCCACTGGCCCAGTCGGTGGGGACGCGCAGGCTCTGCGTCGTCTCCCAGCAGGCGTCGCTGATGTCGTCATTGTGGAAGTGGATCGCCCCGTACTCCTCGGGGGCCACCCGCCAGTCGGAGGTCTGCCCGGACCAGTTGGAGCCGCCGACTCCCCGGGTCGGCATGTTGACGAGGGTGCCGTGACGCTCGTTGCCCGAGACGTCGAAGACGTCCTCGCTGCCGATCCCGACGGAGAAGTCCCAGTCTCCAATTGCATCGTCGGCGGCCGCAGCGGGGCCCTGCTCGGCGAGGGCTTCGACCTCCGCGTCGCTCAGAGCGCGACCGAACAGCCGCGGGCGCTCGAGCCGGCCGTTGAAGCACGAGACCGCGTGGCCCGCCCCGGTCTGCTCCGCCCCGATGAGGATCGGATCGTCACCGAGCCCGGCAGCCGGCCCGCCGTGGTTCTCCTCGTGCACCCAGCCTCGATCCTCCAGCCGGTGCGACGCGTGACCACCGGCATGGAACGTCACCCCGCCGGCGCCGTCGCAGCTCACGGCAACAGATGTCCAGCGGGACTCCGCAACAGCCACATCGCTACCGACGACCTCACCGATCATCCCGTCGCCGGCAACGAATCCCAGATGCCCGTCAGGGTCCAGGAAGAGGCCGGCACCGGTAGCAGTGTCGTTGCAGTACGTGCCGAACAGCATCTGATGACCGGCCGCCAGGAGCGTCGGAAACACCGAGAGCACGATGGTGAAGCCCTTCTCGGCGCGCCCTCCGGCGCCCGCAGGCACCGTTACGTACGACCCCGGATGGATGTCCTGGTGGCGGGCGGTGTACTCACCACACGCGGGTGTCCCCATCTCGGTCGCCACATACGGCGGCACGTCCGGGCCGTCGCCCAGGTCGGGGCTCAGCAGGCGCACGATGTCGAGCGTGTACCCCTCGACGCCGGAGCACGACGCCTTGAAGTTGATCTCCTCGCCCGCCCGGAGCGTCTGGCGGTCGGCGTAGGCGAGCAGTTCCGGCCCCTCGAAGCCGGCGCGGACCACCGACGGCTCCTCGGGCGGTGCATCCGGCGCCGCGGGCGAATCCTCGCCGAACAGCGCCGCCCAGCGCACCCGGAAGACGTACCGCTCGGCCTCTTCGATGTCATCGAAGACGACCTCGGGCAGGCGCTCGACGCCCAGAGGGTCGCCCTCGGTGAACCGGGCCAGCATCCACTCGGTGTTGGAGCGGGTCATCAGCAGGAAGTGCTTGCCCACGAGCGGGATTCCCCGCATGTAGTTGAGCAGCGACTGCAGATCGGGCGAGTGGCGCCCGAAGGGTTGCCGCATGAACTCCTCGAACAGGTCGGCGCGCCCGCCGTCGATGCCGAGGGGGAGTTTGGGGGCGGCGGTGGTCATCGGCTCAGCCCCTCGACTGCCAGGACGCGGGCAGGGTTCCCCACGATCAGGGTCTCCACCTCGTCATCGCCCCAACCGGCGTTGCGGAAGAGGGGGACCACGTGGTTGAGGGTATGGGCGTAGCCCCAGCCGCCGTAGGCCAGCAGCCGGGTCTTCACGCCGCCCATGTCCTGGGACACGAAGAGCTGCTCGAGGTGGCCCCGCCCGGCGAGCGCGACCATGCCCTGCACGATGTCGTAGTCACTCGGCGGGTACTTCCCCAGCCCGATCAGCGAGTGGTCGAAGCCCATGAGGTCGTAGGCCAGGTTGGCGCCCCGGCCCAGCATCTCCATCTGGTAGGCCTCGTCGCCGATGGCCGTGTTCATGTGCCCCATGATCACCCGCCGCGGATCCACGCCTTCGGCCTCGAGGGCGTCCAGCACCTTGATGCCCTCGAACCCCCAAGGGTGCAGGTGGATGCTGATGGGCAGGTCGGTCTCGCTGTGCGCCCAGGCGGCGGCCCGCAGCATGCGGAACTCCTCGGGCTGCACCGGGTCGTAGGTGCCCACCTCGCCGATGATGCCGGGCCGGATGCCGGTGTCGTCCACGCCGTTGCGCCATTCGTCGACCATCTCGGCGGCCAGGTCCTCCGTGGAGCGCTCGGCGGTGCCCTCGGGGTGCGACGCCGCCAGGTAGTAGAAGCCGCCCATGATGACGTTCAGCCCGCTGCGCTCGGCGATGTCGCGAAGGATCAGCGGTTCCCGCGCCATGTGGCGGGGCGTCACCTCCACGATCGTGCGCCCGCCCGCGGCATGGAACGGCTCCAACTCCTCCAGCACCTGCGCCACGTCGGTCTGGTGGTAGTTGTCGGGGAACCCGCCCGGGTTCCAGCGCGCCTCCGCCGCGGTGCACATGTCGAGTGGCTCCTCGGTGACCACCGGGTAGCCGTGGATCCGGAGGATCGGCCGGCAGTCG
This sequence comes from Acidimicrobiales bacterium, assembly GCA_963664235.1. Classification (GTDB taxonomy): domain Bacteria; phylum Actinomycetota; class Acidimicrobiia; order Acidimicrobiales; family CATQHL01; genus VXNF01. The sequence continues at coordinate 539,331 of OY760933.1, forward strand.
ATGTGCAGATGTTCATGCACGTGCGTGGGACCGAGTTCGCTGACCGGCACCGGCCCGGTCACGGTCATCGCATGGGCGCCGTTGGAGCTTCTGTCGGTGGTCATGGCTTCACACCTCGGGATTCGGCAGCACTACTCATCACACTCCTAGTGGAACATCCCGCCGGGCACCGCCTCGATGAGGTCCTGCGTGTAGGGATGGCTGGGGTGCGAGAAGATCTCCTTGGTCGGGCCGCTCTCGACCAATTCTCCCCGGCGCATCACGTACATCCGGTCGGCGAAGCTGCGGACGAGGCGCAGGTCGTGCGTGATGAGCAGGATCCCGAGGCCTCTCTCGGTCTGCAGTCGCCCGAGCAGCACCAGCAGCTGGGCCTGCGCCGACTGGTCGATGGACGAAGTGGGCTCGTCCGCGATCAGGATCCGGGGCTCGACGGCAAGGGCACGGGCGACACTCACCCGCTGACGTTGCCCGCCGGAGAGGCTCGAGGGAAACAGCCGCGCCTGCTCCTCGCTGATCCCGACCTCGCGCAGCAGCGCCATCGCCGACTCGCGGGCCACCGAGCGTGACGTGCCCTGCCACACCTGGAACACCTCGGCCACGGCGTGAATCGCCCGCTGCTTGGGGTTCAGGCTGGAGTACGGATCCTGGAAGATCATCTGCACCTGCCCGCGCACCTCACTGCGCGCACCGCCGCGAGGCATCTCGAGAGATTCGCCGCGATAGCGGACCTCCCCGAGGGTCGGCCGGTGCAGCAGCGCCAGCACCTTGCCGAGCGTGGTCTTGCCGCTCCCGCTCTCGCCGACGAGCCCGACGACCTCGCGCTCCTGCACGTCGATGTTGGCGCCCTCGACGGCGTTGAACGCGTTGTGCCCCCGCCCGAAAGTGACGCGGATGTCGTGGCCCGCGAGCCCCGCGCCGTTGCCGGTCACGTCGAGGGCCCCTCGGCGACCTGCGCCCCCACCGTCGGCGCCCCTTCGGCGGCCATCGACGAGGCGAAGAGGCAGGCGGTGAGCCGCCCGTCGTGCTCGACAGGCTGCGGCTGCGTGCCCTCGCAGCAGCGGCTGTGCGGGACACCGTCGCCGAGACGCAGCGTGAGGCCGCAGCGTGGGTGGAAGCGGCAGGCCGACGGCCAGGCGCCGACGCTGGGCGCCTCACCGGGGATCGGCTCGTAACCACCCGCGAGTTCCATGTGTGCGGCTGCCACAAGTCCCGCCGTGTAGGGATGCCGGGCTTGCTCCCGCACCAGATCCTGCGATCCCGACTCCATCACTGCACCCGCGTAGAGGACCACGATGGAGTCGCACACCTCCTCCACGACCGCCAGGTCGTGGGACACCAGCAGCAGCGACATTCCCAGTTGCTCCCGGAGCCGGCGCAGCAGGTCCAGGATGCGGGCCTGCACGCGAACGTCCAGTGCCGTCGTGGGCTCATCAGCGATGAGGAGGGAGGGATTGCGGGCCAGCGCACCGGCGATGACCACCCGCTGGCGCATCCCGCCCGACAGCTGGTGCGGGCGTTCGTGCATCACCGAATCGATCCGGGGGATCTCCACCAGTTCGAGGAGCTCGCGCACGCGGGCGCGCGGCGAGACGCCCTCGCCGGTGTCGCTGCGTGCCGCCCGCACGAGCGCCATGAGCTGCGTGCCGACCGTGAGCACCGGGTTGATGCCCGCCAGCGAACTCTGGGGCACATACGCGATCCGGTGCCCGCGGATGCCCCGCCACACCGCATCGGAGACTCCCACGAGTTCGGTCCCCTCGAAGAGGATCGAACCGCCCGTCACCGTGGCCGAGTGACGGTAGAGCGTTCCCACGAGCGACCGGCAGAGCATCGACTTGCCCGAGCCGGACTCCCCCACCAGGCCAAGGGTCTCCCCTTCGCCGATGTGGAGCCAGGCTTTGTCAACCACGGGAATCGTCTCACCCCGCCGTCCGACGAGCCCGATGGAAAGTTCGTCGACCGTCAACATGGCGCGATCCTCATCCGACGAGGTTCTCCGAGGCGCGCCGGCCGATCCCCTGGGCGATCAGCGAGACACCGAGAGCCGTGATCGACAGCATGATGCCCGGGAACAGCACCGGCCACCAGGCCCGGAAGATGTGCAGGCGCGCGTCGTTCAGCATGGCACCCCACTCCGGGGTCGGGGGCTGGACGCCGGCTCCCAGGAACGACAGACCCGCGACCGCCAGGATCACCACCACGAAGTCGCTCACCGCGTAGGCGAGCGTGAGCGGGAACACGTTGGGTGCCACATGGCGGCCCAGGATGCGGGCGCGGCTGTACCCCAGGCACCGGCCGGCCTCGAGGTAGTCCATGTCCCGGATTATCAGAGCCCGGGCGCGCGCCACTTTGGCGTAGCGCGCCCACGCCGTGATGAACAGCCCCAGCAGGATGCCCTTGGTACCTCGCCCGAAAGCCGCCACGAGCGCGATCACGATGATCAGCGTGGGGAAGGAGTTGATGACTTCGATGGCCAGGTCCCCGGCGTTCTGCACCAGCCTGCTGCGGGTGATCCCGATGATCGAGCCGACGATGGTGCCCACCAGGAGCGGCACCGAGACTGCCGCCGCCGCCAGGATGATGTCGATGCGCGCCGCTTCGAACGTGCGCGAGAACACGTCGCGCCCCAGGTGATCGGTCCCGAACCAGTACTCGCCGCTGGGGGGAAGGTTGGCGTCGGGACCACCTCGCCTCGTGTCGTAGGGGCTGAAGGCCGGGACGACGATCGACAGGATGATCATCAGCGCCATGATGGCGATGCCGAACTTCATGCTCGTCGGCATGGCTCGCCAGCCTGCGACGAGTCTCCCGCGCAGGCCGCTCGCTTGCGCCGATCCGGCGGGCCGCGTCCCGGCGTCGCCCAGCGAGGTCACGACAGCGTCCTGGAGCGGGGATCGATCAGCGCGGACACCGTGTCGCTGAGGAAGTGCACGACGACCACGATGAAGCCGAACGTGAACAGCGTGCCCTGGACCACGGGGTAGTCACGCGCCAGCACCGCCCGCACGAGGTAGGTACCGATCCCCTCGAGGTTGAACACCGTCTCCACGACCACCGCCGCGGCCAGGTTGGCGCCCACGATGTATCCCATGAGGCCGATCACCGGGGCGATGGAAGGGCGCAGCAGGTAGCGCCAGACGAACTGGGGCTTGGCAAGCCCCCAGACCAGCCCCGTTTCGACGAACTCCTCGGAGTTGGTCTCGCGGATGGATTCCTGCAGGACGATCGCGAAGATCATGCCCACCGGGATGCCGATGGCGATGGCCGGCAGCAGCAGGTACTCCAGGTTCTGCGGGAACGTGTCGACGTAGCCGGCGACGGGTAACCACCTGAGCCGAACGCCGAAAACAAGGAGCAGGAGCACACCGGTGACGAAGGGCGGCGTGGCGATCAGCGCCGCCGATCCGAGGCCGAAACCCTGCTTGTACCAGTTCGAGCGCGTCAGCCCTCCGAGCACGCCGAGCGGTATCGCCAGGATCAGAGCGAACACCATGCCCAACCCGACGAGCCACAGGCTTATCGGCAGCCGATCACCGATGGTGTCCAGCACCGGTCTCGTGGACTGGAGCGACTGCCCCAGATCGCCGCGCACGACATCGCCCATCCAGCTGCCGTACTGCGAGACGACCGACCCGTCGAGGTGGAGTCGCTCGCGCAGTACCTCGACGCGGTCGGGAGTGGCCTCCTCGCCGAGCAGCGTCGCCACAGGGTCACCCGGGACGATGCGCACGATGGCGAAAGCCAGCAGGGAGACTCCCCACGCCACGAGGATCGCCCGCACCAGGCGCCGCCCGATGAGCACCAGCACGCGGTCGCGCTTGGAGGTCTCCGCGGCGACGACATCGGTCGCCGGCACCGAACCCGTCACTTCGTTCGCCACGAGCCTCCCCGAGGGTTCAGCATCTTCTCAGCGCCGAGGCTCAGCATGCGCACAGAGCGTCCACTGCCTCGGCTGCGGGCGGAGAACCGGCAGGTGACCCGACCGAGTCCTTCGACTCGGTCGGGTCACTCCGCAGTCCGGTTACGGGCGCCTCGAGGGCCCGTTGATGTCCTTGCCTAACCGCTCTCGGTCGCCACCCAGAAGTTCTGGGAAGCCGGGATCATCGCCAGGATGTCCGGCGACAGGCGGCTGCCGACGAGGACGGCGCGCTCACCCATGGGGCAGTAGTTCGCCCCGATGTCGAGCGCCAGACGCTGCACCTCGGTCTGCAGGCGCTGCGACGCCTCCATGTCACCCCTGGGCATCGCCACGGCCAACTCATCGAACGTGGACGTCACCGAGTCCTCAGCAAACGCAACGGAGTTGGACCAGAAGTTGTCCGGGTAGAACAGGGTCCGCAGGGTCGAGAAGTTGGGACCGCCGCTTCCTATCCACATGGCGTCGTAGGCCCGGTTGATGATGTTGTCGATGATGATGGCGTCCTCCAGAGGCTGCACCTCGGCAGTGACGCCGATGTCCGCCCAGTTCTCCGCCAGGATCGTCGAGGCGTCCGTCCACCCGGGGCGAGCACCCATCGTCTGCAGTGGCGTCGAGAAGCCGTCGGCATAGCCGGCCTCGGCGAGGAGCGCCAAGGCGCCATCCACGTCGCGCTCCAGCGGGACGATGTCCTCGTACTCCCACTCGCTGCGGTACCTCGAGAGGATCGAGCCGCCGGGCTCGGCGGTTCCGAGGAACGCCCTCTCGTTGATGGCGTCGCGGTCCATGGCCAGGCACAGGGCCTTGCGCACCCGCACGTCGCCCAGCGGTCCCTCGACGTCGCTGCGGATCACGAACCAGAACGTGCCGCCGATGGGGTGGACGATCTGGATGACATCGTCGGGCAGGTCGGCGCGTACCGACGCGGGAATGTCGAAGCCCATGGCCGCGGCCCCCGTCGTCACCTGCAGCAGACGCGAGATCGGATCGGTGGCCGACGCAAGCGTGAGCTTCTTGATGACGGCCTCGCCGGCCCAATAGGTGGGATTGGCTTCCAGCACCATCGTCGGGGACCCGGGCACCCAGTCCGAAACCACGTATTGCGTGGCGCTCACCGGCTTGGCGAAGTACCCCTCCGGGTCTGCCAGGACCTGCTCGTGCGGGTGCAGGGGCATGTTCTCGCTGCAGACGATCTGGTTGTTGAGGCAACTGAAAGGCTCGTTCAGGGTGTAGACGATCGTGAGGTCGTCCACGGCCTCGGCGCCCGCGAACGAAGCCATCTGGGCACCGAACGGCCCCTCGTCCCTGGCGCGCTCCAGCGTGACAACGGCGTCCTGGGCCACGACCGGGGTGCCGTCGGAGTAGACGAGCCCCTCGCGCAGCGTGACAGTCATCGTCAGGCCGTCCTCGGAGAACTCCGGGAAGTCCGTCGCCAGGTCCGGGACGTAGTCGCCCTGCGGGTCATAGCGATACAGGTAGCCACCGAAGGCCAGCAGGCCCGCGGCGTGTGCCGGCGCCACGTAGGGCGCCCGGGCGTAGTCGGCCTGCGCCACGAGGCTGGGCGTGCTGATGATCACGTTGTTGAGATCGATGCCCGCAGCAGCCGCGGCCTCCTCGGCAGCAGCCAGTGCCGCAGCGGCCTCGGCCTGCGCCGCTTCCGCCACCGCCTGAGCAGCATCGGCCGCAGCCTGCGCGTCGGCGAGTGCGGCCTCAGCGGCGGCAACGGCGGCCTCGTCCTCGGCAGCCCGAGCTGCCGCCAGATCGGCCTCGGCCCTCGCCTCCGCGGCTTCAGCCTCCGCTGCCGCGGAAGCCGCCTCGGCAGCCTCAGCGGCAGCGGCAACCTGCTCCGCGGCTTCGGCCCTGACCTGCTCGGCCTCGGCTTCTGCGGCCGCCGCGGCGGCCTGCGCCGCGTCGGCTGCCGCTTCGGCTGCTGCCGCCTCAGCGAGCGCGGCGTCCGTGTCGCCCGTGTCCTCGGCGGCGCACGCCGCCAGGATCAGCGAGAGCACCATCCCGATCGCCAGGAGTCGCCTCGCGTGCTTCTTTCTCGTCATCTCATTTCCCCCTTGGATTGTGCGATGAACCATCAACAGCGTCGACAAGCGAACGAGGATGGACCCCCCCCCCCCCCCCCCCCCCCGGGTGCCGCCGTATGCAGCAGCGGGCGTCGTCTAACCACCGCTCTGTGACGTTGGGCACTCTAGTTCTTCCCGGACGGCGCCGCCCTTGAACGCGCAAACGCTCCATGACAATGCCGTGGCGCGGCGCGCTGCCTTCAGCGTGGCTGCAGTCCTGAGGCGGAGGCGGCGGCTCAGACCCGAAAGATCCGCTCGGCGTTGCCACCGAACATGGCCTCCTGCTCAGGTGGCGTGAAGTCCGCAATGATTCCGGCGTAGGCGTTGACCACGTCGGGATAGCTGGAGAAGAGCCGATCGATAGGCCAGTTCGTGCCGAAGAAGCTGCGGTCGGTACCGAACGCCTCGATGCAGGAGAGCACCCACGGGCGGATCGATTCGACGGTCCAGCGGGTGTCCCCCATCCCCAGCCCGGAGATCTTCACGACCACGTTGGGGGCGCCGGCCAGGTCGACCAGAGCCTCCCGCCAGACCCTGAAGTACTCCGGCGTGCGTGCCCGGGGGAACCCGCAGTGGTCCAGTGAGATCGTCAACCCGGGTGAGCGCTCCGCCAGCGCCCGCACCGTGTCGAAGTCCTCGAAGGTGGCGTCGACGCACGCCACGAGTCCGTAGCGTCCCAACAGCGCGAACCCCTTCTGCCACGCCGGCTCCCGCAGGTAGCCGTCGGTCTCCACTCCCAGGTCGCGCACGCCCCGCAGGTTGGCGTACTCCAGGTGCCGCTCGATGACGGCCGCTGCGTCGCGGCGCAGCAGGTTGACCTCCGCCACGATCCCGTGCGGGTGCCCGAGGCGATCTGCGAAGCCCTGCAGCCACTTCGTCTCCTCCACTGGATCGGCCGTGCGCACCGCCACGTTCACGTGGATCGATTTGACGACGTTGGCGAAGCGGGTCTCGGCGATGTAGTCGTCGGCCCAGTAGCGCTGCGCCTGGATAGGCGCCACCGAGCCGAAGACCGGGTGACTCACCCCCGGCTGCATCCCCGCGTAGTGGACGTCCGGCAGTTGCAAGTCGTAGAAGTGGACATGGCTGTCCACGAACGCGAGCGCTGCCATGTGTCCTCCAGGGTCGCCCTGCGCACCCGATCGGCCGACCCTAGCTGTAGCCGCGAAACCGGACGGGCGGTGTGCGCGAACATGGCGCCATGTGGATCCGCACCGTGCCCTACTCCGAGGCCGGCGACGAGTTGCGCCGCCACTACGACCGCCAGCGCGAGAGTCTCGGCGAGGTCACCGAGATGACCCTGGCGGGGTCGCTCTACCCGCGGCTTGTGGGCGCACGCTTGGAGCTGTACGCGGCCACCGAGCGTTGCCCGTCCGTGTTGACCTCACGCCAGCGCAACCTCGTCGGCTTCGTGACCTCGGCGCTGAACGGCACCGTGCACTGCATGAGCCAGGTCACCGTAAAGCTGCGGGCCGACGGTTTCAGCGACGACGAGATCTCCCTCCTGGCCTCCGACCCGGCCACCGCCGCCGAAGCCTTGCCGGCACCGGACGCCGCCCTCGTGCGCTACACGATCGACCTCACCAAGCGACCGGGCCAGATCGGCGAGGCCGACGTGGCGGCGCTGCGTGAGGCCGGGTTCGACGACCTGGCCATCGTGGACGCCAACGCCCACTGCGCGCACCTCAACTACGTGAACCGGGTGGTGACAGGGCTGGGAATCCACACCGTGGTGGATCCCGACTTCCCCGCCTACGACGCCATCCCGACCGACTGAACCGCCGGTCGCTCAACTCGCGGACGACCGCCGGGCTGAAGGCGTCGGAAATGGGCCTCAAGAGGCTGCTGAGAAATCCGCCACAGGTGTAGATCGGACCGCCGGCAGGGGATTCCCGAGTCACGACACTGTCGGCGGCCCCTCCTCAACGCCGTACCAGCACGTATCGCACATCTTCGCCGTGGATCCCAGTCTTCGCCGCGAGGACCGGAAAGGTGGGCCTCAGCAGTACTCAGCACGCTCCTGGCAATAGATCTGGCTAGAGTGATCATTCTGGATAGAGAGTCATTCTTCTATATCGAATGATGTTAGTCCCGGACTGACCGGACGGAGGTTGGCAGATGGTGAAGCGTGCAACAAAGGCCGGACTGGTCGTAGCGCTGGTCATCCTGCTCGGGACATCGCCTGTGTTAGGCCAGTCCGATGGGGACGAGGACGGGTCAGGGTCGCAGTCCCCACCGTCTGATTCGCCGCCCAAGGGGTCCTCAGGCGCCGCATCATCGGCAGGTTCGTACCCGTGCACGTGCGTGCATACATAGCGGAGTTGCATTGCGCGGATGGCACACCTGCGGACGGCTACAAGACAGGATTCGAGGTCATCCGCGGCTCCAGCGTCTGGTTGTTCGGTCCGTGGTGTTGGGTGCCCAGCGGAAGTCGCGTCGAGGTTGTCGAGACTGACAATGCCAACGGCTGTCCCTCCTACAAGACGTCTTCGGAACCTGACTTCCGATCGGGACCATCCGCGAGTCGACGAGGTCGCCAGCACGAAACCGAATGGTCCTTGGCGGAGCCATGATCGTGCGCAGCGGCTCTCTCTGATCCAATCCGTAGGACTGATCAGGAGCGCTTGGACATAATATGAACGACCTCGGCGGGTATCTGAAGCGATCGGCGCAATCTCCAAGGGGCCCTGTGGTCGGTGGAATCCTTCTCCTTGTTCTTACTGCGATCGTCTTGTACTTGTTTCGGTCTCCGGAATTCGAAGACATCAAGGATCGACTCATGGTGGGAGTCGTGAGCGCAAACGTCTGGACTGTCATCATCTATACGGGGAGTACCATTACGTCACGCGATCGCGTGCTTCAGAGAACCGTTCAAGGACGGGAGGCAACTCCAAAGGAGACGGTAAGCAAATCACGCAATCCGTTCGTTATCGCCAGTCTGGTGATAACGACAATCTGTTCAGTCGGGCTATTGGTGCCGCTTAGCCAACCGAATAGGTGGAACGACGGGTTCTCAACTGTAGCTCTCCTGTCTGCTATCCCTCTGATGATGGCGGTGGCCTGCGCGATGGTCGGCTTGAGACATGCAATCGAAAATCGGCGACCACATCGCCGCTTGGCCATCGCTTCCATGTGGATCTCATGGACTCTTTTCTTCTTTGCCCTCGTCTGGGGAGTATCGCAGTTCGAGTTGTTCGGTGATACGTAGTCCTAGCCATGCTTAGACAACGCTGGCGACGATTGTCGGCGCTTCGGAAATTAGCGGGGAGTGATGGTGGCGAGGAGCGCCCAGTTGGGCTTGCCGGCGTAGAGCCACAATGTCGAGTGGTTGTTGGTCCCCGATCACGTCCACAATCGAGATGCACAACCGGCGGGTCCGCCAGGCGCCCTGGCACCCGAACAGGGTCTCATCAAGGCCGAGGGGCCTCCACGGTGCCGAGGACCTTCACCTCGACCAACAGTATGAGTGCGTAGGGTTCTCCACCACCGGGGGCCCCATCGGATCGGTGCTTGTCACCCCCGATTCTGGAGCCCCGACCCGCGCCATCGCGGACCCAGTGCCCGCTCAAATCCGAAGAGCCGTGAAACTTCCGGCTGGATGCCAAGCGCTGACACAGGACAGGTGTCCCCGACGGACCCGCCGAAGCGGTCGACAACCACATGAAGTGTGTCGGGCGAGCCACCTTCGGATCCCGGCTTCCCTGCCTGTGACGCTATGCCCGCGGACTGAACCGTGGACGGTCGCGCCTCGGCATCAACTAGAGTCCCTGCGGGCCTCTGGGACGTCGAGTGTGCCGACGGATAGCTCCGACAGGATGGTTCGCGGGCGAACTGCCGGATCGACGCAGCCGCCGAGGTGTGTAAACCCAGTAGGGAGGGAAGACGTGACCCCAACCAGTCGATTCAGCAGGTTGATCGGTCTCGCTATTGCCGTGGCACTCGTTGCCGCGGCCTGCGGGGGCGACGACGATGACTCCGGCGCCGCTCCGGCTCCGCCCGAGCCGGCACCGGCCCCCGCAGCCGAGCCAACACCTGCGCCCGAACCCGCACCGGCCCCTGAGCCTGCGCCCGCGCCGGCCGACGAAGAGCCCATGGACGACGAGGAACCCATGGACGACGAAGAGCCCATGGACGACGAGGAACCCATGGACGACGAGGAGCCCATGGACGACGAAGAACCCATGGACGACGAAGAGCCCATGGACGACATGGAGGGCACGCTCGTCGCCGGCCAACCCGACATCAACGGCGACGGCGAGGTCCGGATCGGCATCGCCAGCCCCGGCGACACCAACGACGGCGGCTTCTACCAGAGCTTCGTGGACGGCGCCCGTGCCGTCGCCGACGAACTCGGCTGGACGGTGATCGTGTCGGACTTCATCAACCCCGTCGACGCCGAGACGGCCCTGGCCGACCTGGCCCGCCAGAACCTGGACTTCCTCGCCGTGGGCGCCACCGAACTCCAGGACGGCATCGACGCCATCGCCTGCGAGGAGGAGTTCGAGCACATCGCCTTCTACCTCAACGGCACCCTGACCGACGCGCACCCCTGCTACGGCCAGTCCAGTGACGACTACTTCGAGATCCACTGGCTGCTCGGCGTCGCGACGGCCCAGCTCCTGGAGCGCACCGGAGCCACCACGGCCGGATTCATCGGCGGCCCCGAACTCGCCTTCGTGGTCGTCGCCGCCAAGTCCATGGAAGCCGGCTTGAAGTCGGTCAACCCCGACTACGAGATGGTCGTCACCTACACCGGCGACTTCAACGACGCCGCCCTGGGCATCGAGGCCGCCCGAGCCATGCTGGACCAGGACATCAATGTGATTCACACCTTCTTGGGCGGGGCCATGTTCCCCACCGGCGGGTTCATCGCCGAGAACGCCGGCATGGCCCTTTCGGCCTCGGCCAACACCTGCTTCCCGGGATCGCCGTTCGCCGGAGCGTCGCTGTTCCCGCCGGGCGCCTACCTGGCGGCGAACCTGCGCGACTTCAACGCCGGCACCTTCCGCGAGGGCATCATCCGCCCGTTCAAGGTGGGTATCGACCCCGAGGTTGGCGCCGTCCTCTGCGATCCCACCGATGAGGAGCAGGCCACCATCGACGAAGTCGTGGCCCGGATGGGTTCGGGCGAGCTGATTGCAGCGGAACTGGTCGACTTGTCCGGCTAGGCCCGGAACCCGGTCCTGGCCCGGCGAGTCCAGAGGGGATATGACTCACGGTCCGGTCCTGGAACTCAACTCGATAAGCAAGCGATTCGGCCCGGTCACCGCCTGCGACCGGGTCGACCTCGCTGTCTCACCGGGGGAGATCGTCGGGCTGCTCGGCCAGAACGGGGCCGGCAAGTCGACGCTCATGAAGATCGTGCTGGGCCTCGTGCCGCCCGACGCCGGCGAGGTGCTGGTCGGCGGCGAGGCGCAGACCATCCGCGACCCCACCCATGCCGCGTCTCTCGGCATCGCCATGGTGCACCAGCACTTCAGCGTCATCGACGCCCTGACTGTGTGGGAGAACGTGCATCTCGGCGCCGGCGGTCGCCTGGATCCGCGCCGGCTGCGGGCCGAGGTGGCGGAACTGAGCGCCGCCTACGACCTGGTCATCGACCCCGACGCCCGGGTGGGCGACCTCAACGTCTCGCAGCGGCAACGGTTGGAGATCATCAAGTGCCTGCGGCGCGACCCGGCGCTGATCATCCTGGACGAACCCACCTCGGTGCTGACCCTGGCGGAGTCACGGCGCCTGTTCGAGGTGCTGCGCCGGATGGTCGCCGATCGCCAGCGGGCCGTGGTCCTTATCAGCCACAAGCTCGACGAGATCCTCCACGCAACCGACCGCGTGGTCATCATGCGCGACGGGCGGGTGGTTGAGGAGAAACCGACGTCCGCCGCTGACGCCGCCGGGCTGGCGCGGGCCATGGTCGGTCGGGAAGTGTCGCTGCGCACCGAGGCCTCCGCGCTGGGCATCCTCGGTGAACTCACCGCTGCCGGGGCCGACGACTCCGGCGCGGAGACCGGCGCGCACGCCGAGGGCCCCGTGGTCCTGCAGGTCCGCGGCGCAAGGGCGGTCGGGGCCGACGGCCGGCCGCTCCTCGACGGGTTGGACCTGCACCTCCGCTCCGGGGAGATCCTCGGCGTGGCCGGGGTGGAGGGAAACGGGCAAGTGGCCCTCACCGATCTGCTCTCCAGCCTGCTCGAGCTCGACGACGGGGAGGTGACACTGGCCGGGGAGGTCGTTCCCACCGGCGTGCCCGGCGCCATGGGACGCGCCGGCATCGCCGTCATCCCCGAAGACCGCCACGCCTCGGGTTGCGTGCTGGACCTCACGGTGGCCGAGAACCTGATCCTCACGAACACAGCCGGGGTGTCCCGCTGGGGGATGCTGAACAAGTCCCGCATGGCCCAACTCGCCGGCGAACTCATCGCCCGTTTCCGGATCGCCACGCCGTCGCCCGACATTCCCTTGCGCCTCCTGTCGGGGGGTAACCAGCAGAAAGTGGTGCTGGCACGAGAGCTCTCCGGTGCCCCGAAGGTGCTGGTGGCCTCGCAGCCGACCCGCGGGCTGGACGTCGGCGCCATCGAGTACATGAGCGAGCAACTGCGCGCCGCCGCGGATGAGGGCGTGGCCGTGCTGTTGATCTCCACCGAGCTGGAGGAGATCCTCGATCTGGCGGACCGCGTCACCGTCATCTTCCGGGGTCGCCTCAGCGAGACCACGCCGCGCGGCGACATCGACCTGGAACAACTCGGTCTCATGATGGGCGGGCACGCCGCATGACTGCCGCAGGCCACTCCTCGGCGGCCGTCACCGGCAACGGCGCCGGCAACAGCGACGCCACACCGCCCGAGAGCGGTCTCGTCGGCCGCGTCGAGCCCCGCTCGGTGCGCCTCGCCTACCAGGCCGCCTTCTTCGTGCTGTTCCTGGCCTTGGCGACGGTTGCCAGCGGAGCGCTGGTGGCCTTGGCGGGTGGCTCCCCGACCGCAGTGCTCGACGCCCTCCTGGACGGGAGCCTGCGAAGCCCCGGAGCCTGGGGTCGTTCGCTGATCGAGATGGTCCCGCTGGCCCTCGTGGGTCTCGGCGTCGTGGTGGCGTTCAAGGCGGGCTCCTACAACATCGGCCAGGAGGGCCAGTTCGCCATGGGCGCGCTGGGCGCCGCGGTGGTGTCGCTGCTGGTGCCTGGCCCCGGGGCGCTGGTCATGGCGCTGGCCCTCATCGCTGCAGCCGCCGCCGGGGGGTTCTGGGCGGGCCTCGCCGCGGTGGCCGAGGCGAGGCGCAAGGTGGACGTGCTGATCAGCACGCTCCTGCTGACCTTCGTGGCGCCCAACGTGATCCTGTTCCTGGTGAGCCGCGACTACCTCCTGCTGGACACCACCGAGTCGAACAACCGGCTCGCCTCACAGAGCGAGAGGATCGCCGAAGAGGTGCGCCTGCCCAACCTGGAGATCTTCGGGAACAAGGTCCACGCGGGTGTGCTCGTGGCCCTGGTCGTGACGGGGCTCGTGGCGCTCCTGCTGGCCCGAAGCGTGTGGGGTCTGCGCTTGCGCACGCTCGGCCTCAGCGCCCGTACGGCCCGGCGTGCCGGAGTGCGCCCGGGTGTTGTGGGCGGCGGGGCGCTGGTGTTCTCCGGCGCCGCGGCGGGGCTGGCGGGCGGGATGTTGCTGAGCGGCGCCGCCTTCCGGCTGCGGGCCGAGATCGCCAACGACTTCGGCTGGCACGGGCTGCTGGTTGCGCTCGTGGCCCGGTTGAACGCCGCGGCGGTCCTTCCGGTCGCCTTCTTCTTCGCCATGGTGCGCACCGGCGGCGGCTTCCTCACCGCCACCGGCGTCTCCCGCACGGTGACCGACGTGGTGCAGGCCCTATTCGTGGTCGCCGCCCTGCTTCCTGCCGCTCTCATGTTCATCAGGGACCGCCGCGCCGCCCGCCGGATGGCTCTTCGCTCGGTCTCGGACACAGCGCCATGATCGGCAACATCGAGACCATCCTCGAGCCGACGGTCCGGTTGGGCGTCCTGCTGCTGTTCGCAGCGCTCGGGGAGTACGTGGCCGAGCGGGCCGGCACCATCAACATCTCCCTCGAAGGCATGATGCTGAGCGGCGCCTACGGGGCCGCCCTGGTGTCGTCGCTCACAGGCTCACCGGTCGTCGGCATTCTGGCCGGCATGGGCGCCGGGCTGGTGATCGCCTACATCCAGGCGCAACTCAGCCACCGGCTCGACATCGACCAGTTCGTCGTGGGCATCGCCCTCACCACCCTCGCCCTCGGCCTGACGACCTTCCTGTTCATCGAGGTTGAGATGTCCTCAGGCCGGCTGCACGAGTTCCGGATCCCCGGGCTCGCCAACATCCCGATCATCGGCGAGGCGTTCTTCGGCCAGGTGTGGCTGACCTACCTCATCGTGCCGGCCATCTTCATCGTGCGCTGGGTGATGACGCGCACCTCGTGGGGGCTGGAGTTGCGCGCAGTCGGGGAGAACCCACCGGCCGCGGACGTGAGCGGCGTGCCGGTGCTGGCCCGGCGCCGGCAGTCGATCTACGTGTGCGGTCTGCTGGCGGGCCTGTCGGGCGCCTACCTGGCCGTCGGCCTCGTCGGCGGCTTCTCGCAGAACATGACAGCCGGCAAGGGTTTCATCGCCATCGCCGCGGTGCTGTTCGGCGGCTGGCGGTTGTGGGGTGCGGTCGCCGGCGCCCTGCTCTTCGGTTTCGCCGACGCCCTGGCGGTTGCCCTGCCGGCGGTCGGTGTTGAGAACGTGCCCGGCGCGCTGCTGAATTCGCTGCCCTACGTGCTGGCGTTCGGTGGCTTGCTCGTCTTCGCGGCACGGGCTCGCAAGCCTTCCGCACTCGCCGTACCGTTCTCCCGCGGCGTGAACTGACCCTGCCCACGACAACCCGGAGGTCCCATGAATCCCGATCGCGCGATCACCTTCGACCCGGCCGAGAACAGCCCGATGGACTGCCAGTTCATGCTGTCGCAGCTCGTCGTGCCCCGCCCGATCGCCATGGTGTCGACTCGCAGCCCGGAAGGCATCGCCAATATCGCCCCGATGAGCTACTACCTGCCCGTCACCGGCGACCCCATGCTGGTCGCCATCACCATGGGGCTGCGCGAGGACGGCGGCTTGAAGCACACCTACCGGAACGCCATGGCCTCGGGTGATTTCGTCATCAATGTCACCACCGAGGAGTTCCGGGATCAGATCGAGGTGGTCGCCATCGAGGGACCGGCGGAGAGCGACGAGTTCGAGTTGGCGGGCTGGACACCGGTGCCCGCCACGAAGGTCTCCTCGCCGGCCATCGGCGAGGCCCTGGCCCGCCTGGAGTGCGAGGTGTGGCAGGTGGTCGACCTCGGCACGCCGGGCGTGCCGTTCGGCGAGGTGCACCTGGTCGTGGCCGAAGTGGTGTGGGTGACCTACGACGAGCAGATCCTCAACGAGCGTGGTCGCATCGATCCGCTGCGGCTCGGGGCCATCGGGCGGCTGGGGCTGCGGTCGTTCCTGCGCACCGTCGAGGAGGGCACCTACTTCCTGCCCCGCGTCCCGTGGGCCGAGTTCGTCGCCGCCCGGGACGGTCAGGCCGACGGCGGCACCTGAGCGGGACGCAACCGTTGCCGGCGCCTGCACTGGAGCGGCCCCACACGCCTGAGGAGGCCATAGCCGTCCTCGCCGGCGACGCCGAGTCCCGGGTGCTGGCCGGCGGGCAGTCGCTGGTGCCGTTGCTGACCTTGGGATTCGCCGAGCCCGAGGTGATCGTCAGCCTGGACCGCTGCGCGGAGTTGGATGACCTCACCCTCGACGAGAGCGTGCTGCGCGCCGGAGCCATGGTCACAACCCGTCGCATCGAACTGGACCCGCTGATCTCCGAGCGCTGGCCGCTGCTGGCGGCCGCCGCCGCCAAGGTCGGCTCGCCGCACGTGCGCAACTTCGGCACCCTCGTGGGCAACCTCTGCCACGCCGACCCCGGCAGCGACCTCATCCCCGCCGCGCTCTGCCTGGGCGCCGAGGTGGAAGTGCGTTCGAGCCGTGGATCGCGGCGGCTGGGGGTCGACGAACTGGTGGCGGGTCCCTTCGTCACGACCCTGGCACAGGACGAGTTGGCAGTGGCAGCCCGCGTCCCCCTCGACGACGGCTCCTGGCGTCACGGCTACCGCAAGCTGGCGTTGCGGGCCGGGGACCTGGCCGTCGCCACCGCCGCCGCGCTCGTGCGCCTCGAGGGCGACACCGTCGCCGAGGCCCGGCTGGTGGTGGGCGGCGCTCTGCGGCGGGCCACCCGCATCAGCCGCCTGGAGTCGGCGCTGGCCGGCACAGCGAGCGGTGATGCCGCCGGCGTGGCACTGGCGACCGGCTGGATCGACGACCTGGCGGACGACCTACTGCCCGACGGGACGACACCGCTGGAGTACCTGCGCGCCATGCTGCCCCGCTTCGTGGCCGCCACCGTGCGCGACGCCACCACGGGGGCCCAGTGAACACCGGAAGCTCTCCCGAGCCGGTGCGCCTCGTCGTGAACGGACGGCACCACGCCGTGCCCTGCGACCCGGGTGACACGCTGCTGGAGGTTCTGCGGGAACGCCTCGGGCTCAGCGGCACGAAGTTCGGCTGCGGCATCGGCTACTGCGGTGCCTGCACGGTGCTAGTGGACGGCGCCGCCGGTCACTCCTGCTGCCTGCTCGCCGCCACGCTCGAGGGCCGGCACATCACCACCGTCGAGGGGATCGCCGCCCCAGCCCCCAACGACGCGACCCCCAACGACGCCACCCCCAACAACGCCACCCCCAACAACGCCACCCCCAACGACGCCACCCCCGACGACGCCACCCCCAACGACGCCACCCCCGGCGACGTGCAGGCGGCATTCCTGGAGGCGGGAGCCGTCCAGTGCGGCTACTGCACCCCCGGCTTCGTGGTCTCGGTGAAGGCGTTGCTTGCGGAGAACCCGTCACCGGATGAGGCCGACATCCGCCGCTTCCTCGCCGGCAACATCTGCCGCTGCAGCGGCTTCGCCGCCATCGTCCGCGCCGCCGTCGCCGCCGGGCAGGGTGAGCCATGAGCCGCCCAACTCGGCTCACCCGCTCCCCAACCCGTCATTCCGGCGAAGGCCGGAATCCAGCGCCGAGCAGACCGATCCGTGGTGCCCGTGGCGAGCCCGGGCGGGTCCTCGCCGGGCGGCGCTCGCGATGACCGTCGGAAGCGCCGTCGGCCACGACGTACCGCGGGTCGACGGGTGGCCGAAGGTCTCGGGCTCGGCTGAGTACCTGACAGACATGGCGTTGCCGAACATGGCCCACGCCGCCGTGGTGCGCTCACCACATCCCCGCGCCCGGGTCACCGGAATCGATCCCACTGCCGCGCTGGCCATCCCCGGCGTCCTGGCCGTGCTGACCCCCGCCGATGTCACCGACCTGCCGCCGGTGCGCATCTTCGCCGACTCGCCGCCGGTGCAGCGCATCCTCACCGCCGCGCCGCAGTTCACCGGCGACGCCGTGGCGGCCGTCGTGGCCGACACTGCCGCCGCCGCCCGGCAGGGTGTCCTGGCCATCGAGGTGGACTACGAGCCGCTGCCACCGGTGCTCACCGCCGCAGACGCCCGCGACGGCAAGACCCAGTTGCACGCGGCAGCACCCGGCAACCGCGCCGGGCCGCCCATCAACATCGACCGCGGCGACGTCGAGGCCGCCCTCGCCGGTTGCGCCCACGTCTTCCGGGACAGCTTCACCACCCAGCGCCAGTGCGCCCAGACGATCGAGCCGCTGGCCTGCATCGGCGACTGGGGCGACGACCATCTCGACGTCTGGACGCACCTGGACTCGATGTTCCACTTCCGCGACGCCTTGGCTGAGGCGCTGGCCGTCGACCCCGAACAGGTGCGGATCCACCCGCCGGAGGCTCTTGGCGCCTCCTTCGGGCTGAAGAACAGCCTGATCGCATCGCTGGAGCCGCTGGCGGCGCTGGCGTCGCGGGCCGTGGGGCGGCCGGTGAAGTTGGCGCTGTCGCCCGAGGAGTCGATGTCGACAACCGTCACCCGCCACCCCGCCCACATCCACCTCGTCACCGGCGTCGACGACGACGGGATCCTGCAGGCCCGCAGCGCGGAGGTGCTCCTGGACTCGGGGGCCTACGGCTGGGGCTACGTCGTGGCACTCAGCATGGTCGGCAAGTGGGCCTCGCTGTACCGCACCGAGCACGTGCGCTTCTCGGCCACGTCGGTGTACACCAACCACATCCCCGGCGGCGCCTACCGTTCGGTGGGCACGGCGCAGATCCACTTCGCCATGGAGTCACAGCTCGACGACATCGCCCGCACCCTTGGCATCGACCCGGTGGAGTTGCGGCGCCGGAACCTGACGCGGGTGGGTGACCCGCTCAGCTTCGGCACCATGATCCGCTCCTTCGGCGCCGAGGCCTGCCTCAACCAGGGCAGCGCCGCCGCCGGCTGGGAGTCCCCGGCCGCCGATCAACCGGAGCCGCGGCCCGGGCTCGACCCTCTCGGGCGTAGTCGCGGGCGCGGCATGGCAATGGGAATGCACCACGCCGGGCTCACGGGCCTGACGCCGGTCCCCGAGGTGTCGCGCTGTTCGGTCCAGTTGGAGACCGACGGCACGGTGTCGATCAGCCTCGGGGTGATCGAAAAGGGTCAGGGGGCACTCACCACCCTCACGCTCGTGGCGGCCGACGAACTCGGCCTGGCACCGGAGAAAATCCGCCTGCACAACCTCGGTACTGCTTCGGTGCCGCTGGACTTCTGGGGGGCCGAGGCCAGCCGCACCACCTACGTCATGGGCCGCGCCGTCGCCGACGGCGCCCGCCGACTCCGCAACGCCATTCGCGAGCATTTCGGCGTCGACCCGGCGGAACTCACCGCCGAGCACCTCGGTGGCGCCGGCCCCATCGTCGTCGAGGGCTACTTCGCCCCCGCCGACAACGACCCGCTGCCGGTGGTCGGAGCCCACTTCTGCGAGGTTGAGGTGGACCACACCACCGGCCAGGTGCGCGTGCTGCGCTACGTCGCCGCCCAGGATGTTGGCCGCGTCATCAACCCGCTGGGGTGCACGGGGCAGGTGGAGGGCGGTCTGCACCACGGCATCGGCTACGCCCTCCTCGAGGAGCTGCGCCACGACGAGGGCGCACCGTTGAACCCCAACTTCATGGGCTACAAGGTGCTGATGGCCTCCGACATGCCCGACATCGAGGTTGTGCTCGTGGAGGAGCCAGACCCCGACGGGGGTCCCCACGGTGCCAAGGGCGTGGGCACACCGGTGATCCCCGCCATCGCCCCCGCCGTCGCCAACGCCATCCGAGACGCCATCGGCGCCCGGCTCAGGGACCTGCCGATGACACCGCCCCGGGTCCTCGCGGCACTGCTTGAAGCGGAGCACGCCGCCACGGGCTGAGCCGCGGGACTCCCGTCAGCGGCGGAGAGCGCCAAGGCGCCGTGGCCGCAGCGTCCCGACCGTTCAGGGACGATCAGTGCCGTCGTGTGTAGCTCATTCGCTCACCGCGGGCAGTTCGGAGGCGTGGGCGAGGATCGCCGCGGCGGCTTCGATGTGCTCCTCGCAGGTCTCCTCGTCGTTCATCGGCAGGACGAACAGGTCGAAGGAGCCGCGCAGGCCGGCGATCTGTGCCGCGCACTGGCCGGGCGTGCCGGTGACGGCGTACAGATCCAGCAGCGACTCGGGGAGGTGTTCGGCGGCCTCGTCGAGGCGGCCTGCCAGCATGGCGCGCCGCACCCTGGCTGCTCGCAACTCGTCGAGGCCGACCTGCCGGCGAATGTCGGGGGGCGCATCGAGGGCCATGTAGGCGAAGTGACGCAGGGCGCGGCGCCGCTCGGTGTCGTCGTAGGCGAGGTAGGCCGACCAGGCGACGCGGGCCCCGCCGGCCCCGATGGCGGCGGCGGCCTCCGGCAGGTCGGCCAGCGCCTTGGCCGACAGGATCACCCAGTCGGCCTCGGAGGCCCCGAACCGCTGCACCCGGGGGCCTCGCCCTGCGACCGCCATGGGAACGTCGCCCTCGAACCAGTCCAGCGAGGCGGGCCCGGAGCGCCGACCGCTCAGCAGGCGGCGGTTGGCCACGAACGCGTCCACAAGGGCCGAATAGGGTCGCTCCGGGTCGAGCTGCAACGGAGCCAGAACACGGCTCCCGCCCACGCCGAGGCCGTGCCAGACACGCCCGGGAGCCAACTCGGCCAGCGTGGCCACCGCCGCGGCGGTGGTCACGGGATGACGGGAGAAGGGGTTCGTTATCGCCGGCCCCACGGCGAGAGCGTCGGTGGCGCCCAGGATGGCGGTGAGCGCCACGTACACGTCGCGCTCGGTGCCCTCATCGGCCACCAGGCAGACCTCCGCGCCGAGTTCCTCGGCGAGGCCCGCCAGTTCCACCAGCCGCGTCACGGGTTGCGTCGGTTCGAACCACACTCCCCAGGGGATGCGCCCGCGATCACTCACTAGCTCGTCCTCCCTGAGCAGCCCAGCCGCATCGTCGGTAGAGCCACTGCGCACTGGGTTGCGGCCTTCGCCGGAACGACGGGTCGGAGCCACGGGCCCCATGCGTATCCGGCGGCCTCGCCGGGCTCACGACCGAGGGGCGCCGGGGACGACGATGTTCCGGGTGGTGTGTGCCACCAGGCGACCTGCCTTGAACGTCTGGCGGGTGCCCGGCGCCACGGCGATCGCCTCCCGCTCCGAGAAGGCCTCGACAGCGACGAAGTCGGCGACCGCACCGGGTCGGACCTCGGCGGCCGGAAGCCCCATCACGTCCCTGGCCCGGCCCGAGACCGCCGCCAGCGCCGCTTGGGGAAGCTGGTGCCCGGCGGTGACCAGCAGCGAGGCGGCCTCGAACGGATCGCCCCGGCCCATGAGATTGAACGGATCCTGCAGGTTGTCACCCCCGCCGGCCACACGGACACCCGCCTCGGTCAGCGCACCCAGCGCGGTGAGGCCCCGCGGCGTTGCCGTGCGGTGGTCCCGGCCCTGCAGGAACAGGTTGGTCTGGGGCAGCGTCACCACGCCGATGCCCGCCTCGGCGACATGGGCGGCGATCCGGCGCTGATCCGACTCGGCCATCATGCCCAGGCTGACGCAATGGCTGGCGGTCACCGGGTGCGCAAACCCTCTCTCGAGGACACCTTGTGCGAGGTCGGCAAGTGTGCGCGCCCGCGGGTCGAGCGTCTCGTCGATGTGCAGGTCCACTCCCAGGCCGGCGTCGGCGGCCACGTCGAGGCAGACCGCGACGCACTCGGCCGGCCGCGGGTCGAGGGCGGGGGCACCGCCCAAGAGGTCCGCCCCGGCCTCGATGGCGGCCACCAGGGCTCGCCGGTTGCCGGCACCCTCAGCGCCGGTGAGCGGCACGCCGACGAGCGCCACGAGCTGCAGATCCACCACACGACGGCAGAGGCGCCGCACCTCGCGCAGCGCCTCGACACCGCGGGCGCCGATGTCGGCGCCGACGTCGACATGGCTGCGGATGGCGGTGCAACCCGCTTCGACGGAGATCTCGACGGCCCGGAGTGCCCGCGCCATGATGTTCTCGACGGTGAGGCCGCTGCGGGCGCCGCTCCAAGCCTCGATGGCGCCTATCAGATCCCCGGTGACGTTGACCACCGTCTCGGCCGAGAGCGCCTTGTCGAGGTGGGCGTGCGGCTCGGCGAGGCCGCCCAGCAGCAGCATCCCCCCGAGGTCGTGACGCTCGACCGGCGAGTCCCCGCCGCCCGATCCGGCAGCCTCCACCGCCGCAACCACCCCGTCGACGACGGTCACGTCCACGCGCTGCCCGTCGGGCAGCAACCCGTCGGTGAGGATGCAGGTCGCGCTCACGGACGCCGAGGGTAGCCCGCCCCCGTTGCGACCCCCGTGCGCCAAGTTGGCTGTTGCCAGGGTGACCATGGCGCCCGGGACTGCCAGAATAGGGCGGTGCGAGTGGTGCTGGTGTTGGCCGACGATCCCACTGTCGACGACGGCGGGCTGCGGCGGGCCGTCGAGGCAGCGCTCGCCTCGGCCGATCACGACGTAGACGTGATCGACTTGCACGAGGGCGATTTCAACCCCGCCATGACCACCGCAGGGCGCCGCGCCTACCACTCGGGCAAGCCTCTCGTGGAGCCCGACGTGGCCGACTTCGGGCCGAGGGTGCTCGCCGCGGAGGCGCTGGTCTTCGTCTACCGGGCAACGTGGACGGGGATGCCCCCGCTTCTCAAGGGCTTCGTGGATCGCACCTTCGTACCCGGTGTCGGCTTCCACCTCGTCGACGGGAAGCTGCAACGGGGGCTGGTCGGGGTGCGCCGGCTGGCGGCGGTCGCCGTCCACGACCGTTCCCGATCAGAGGTTCTCAGCGTCCGCGACGGCGGGCGCCGCATCCTGCTGCGCACGATGCGGCTGATCGTTCACCCGCGCTGCCGCAGGCGTTATGTGGCTCTCTACAACACCCGGTCCGAGCGTGCCGCCGCGGCGCGCCGGCGCTTCGCCGCCAAGCTGGACCGCGTCCTGGTGGGACTGTGAGCACGCTGGTCGTCTTCTGCCATCCCGTGCCGGACAGCTTCGGCGCGGCCGTGGCGGCACAGGTCGTCGAGACACTCGGCGCAGCCGGTGCCGAGCACCAGCTGCTGGACCTGTACGCCGACGGGTTCTCCCCCGTCGACGCCGGCGCGTCGACGGTCAAGACGCACCGGGAGACCCTGGCCGGCGCGAGCGGCCTCGTGCTGGTTTACCCCACCTGGTGGAGCGGGCTGCCGGCCATGCTCGCCGGCTGGTTCGAGCAGGTGATGGTCGGCGACTCGCTGCCGCGACCCGGTAGGCCCCAAACGAGTGCGGCGACCCGCGACCTTCTGGCGAACCTGCGCTACGTGGCGGCCGTCACGACCCACGGCTCCTCGAAGTTCGTGAACGCCGTGCAGGGCGAGGCGGGCCTGCACTTCCTCCGACACGGTGTCCACCCGCTCTGCCCGGCGACCTGCAAGATGAAGTGGCTGGCCTTCTACAACTCCGACCGCTCCAGCATGGCGGATCGCCGGGCGTTCCTGGAACGCGTCGACCGTCGCCTGCGCCGTCTGACCTGAGTGCGTCCGGATCAGCATGCGGGACGCCGACCTGGGCCCTGTTGGCGGTGATCGAGCGTGCCACGCTTACTTTGTCGCCTCGTTGACGCACAGAACCATGGAGCGTTTGAGCACTGAATCGCCCTGACCGGGCACTACCGCGACCGCATCGCCGAACACACCCGATGAACACCATCACGGCCGCTTAGACAAGAAACCTGACAGGCGCCTGTCGATGGCGGCTCCTAGCCGCCGCCGGGATTGCGCCGTGGCGCCCACGAAACCACCGTTACGTGGCCCGGCGAATTCAGTGGGGTCACGTGTCGTTGCTTCCTTGGAGGTCGGTGGCGACTTCGCCCCAGCAGGTGACGGTGTAGTCGCTGCGCAACGCGCACGAATGCGAGTGGCCGGCCGCGACCGCCTTGTAGGTGCCGGTGGACACGGCAGTGAAGGAGCCGCCCGACGGGGAGTCGTAGTACAGGTGCGAGCTGTAGCCCCAGCAGTCGATGGTGGCGTCGGGGCACACCTGACCCTCCAGGAAAGCCAGGACGGTTCACCGGGGTGATTCACGGTGGGGTCACGTGTCGTTGTTGCCTCGGAGATCGGTTGCGGTTGAGCCCCAGCAGGTGGCGGTGTGGTCGCTGCGCAGCGCGCACGAATGTGAATGACCGGCGGCGACGGCGACGTAGGTGCCGGCGGGCGCGTCGGTTTGGCCGTCCTCGTTGTCGCCCCAGCAGGCGACGGTGGCGTCGCTGCGCAGCGCGCAGGAATGCAGGTCGCCGGCGGAGATCTCGGTGAAGGTGCCCGCGGGCGCGTCGGTTTGGCCGTATTCGTTGTCGCCCCAGCAGGCGATGGTGGCGTCGCGGCGCAGCGCGCAGGAATGCCAGATGCCGGCGGCAATCGCGGTGAAGGTGCCCGCCGGGGTGCCCGCCAGCGGGGGATCGGTGTACAGCTTCACGCTGCCCCAGCACGCCATGGTGGCGTCGGTGCGCAGCCCGCAGGCGACGTCATGACCGACGGCGATCACCGTGAAGGCGCCCTCGGGCGGATCGACCTCGGCGAGAACATTCTCGCCCCAGCACGTTACGGCGCCGTCGCGGCGCAGTGCGCACGAACCGGGATCGCCGAGGGACAGGGCAACGAACTCGCCCTCCGGCGCGTCGGGCTGGCCGTGGTCGCCCGAGTCGAAGCCCCAGCAGGCAATGGTGGCGTCGGGGCGCAACCCGCACGCATGAAAGGGGCCGGCGGAGACCGCCACGAAAGACTCGTCCGGCGGGCTGAGATTGCGAGCGTACGGCCTGGGCGCTCTGTGCCCATCGCCGTGCCCATAGCCCCAGCACCCAATGGTGGCGTCGGGGCGCAACCCGCACGCGTAATCCACGCCGGCGGTGATCGCGACGAACGGGCCCTGCGGCGGCAGGTCCAGTCTGCCGTAGGTGTCCCATCCCCAACACCCAACGGTGGCATCGAGGCGCAACCCACAGCCATAGTCCCAGCCGGCGGAGATCGCGACGAACTCGCCCGCCGGCGCGTCGGTGCGGCCGTAGCTGCTGTCGCCCCAACACTCAATGGTGGCGTCGGGGCGCAACCCGCACGCATATTGGTCGCCGGCCGAGACGGCTACGAACTCGCTCTCCGATACGTCGGCATCCAAGATCAGATCTCCCCAACACGCAACGGTGCCGTCGACGCGCAGTGCACACGCGTGACGGGAGCCGGCGGAGACCGCGGTGAATTCGCCGGCAGGCGCGTCGGTCTGGCCGTACCCGTTGTTGCCCCAGCACACAACGGTGCCGTCGACGCGCACCCCGCACGAATAACTCCAGCCGGCGGAGACCGCGGTGAATTCGCCGGCAGGCGCGTCGGTCTGGCCGTACTCGTTGTTGCCCCAGCACACAACGGTGCCGTCGACGCGCACCCCGCACGAATAACTCCCGTCGGTCGAGACCGCGGTGAATTCGCCGGCAGGCGCGTCGGTCTGGCCGTACTCGTTCCATCCCCAGCACTCGATGGTGCCGTCGACGCGCACCCCGCACGAACCAGCCCCGCCGGCGGAGACCGCCACAAACTCGCCCGCCGGCGGTGCGGCCTGCCCATAGTCGTTGCCTCCCCAGCAGGTGACGGTGCCGTCGACACGCAGCGCGCACGTATGCACAATCCCCGCGGAGACCGCCGTGAACGCGTGCTCGACCGGCTCGACGGGTTCACCTGCCCCCGCCGGCAGCGGCGGAACTTCAAGCAGCACAACGGGCTCCAGCGGCGCTGGGGATTGTGTGGGCAGCGGCACCGCTTGGGGGGCGGCCGCATCGGGCAGTTCGGCGTTGGTACAGGCCGCTGCGAGCAGGGCCAAGCCAGCGAGCACCGCGACGAGGCGGCCAGTGCGAGCACCATCCTCACGCCCGTCGCACACGAGATCTGCCACACCACCACCGTTTCCCGAAATCAAGCAAGCTGACTGCGCAATACTCATGGCACACCAAACCGTCAGCGTTGTCTCTGATTGCTCGCGTGGGGTTTGGCGTCTGTGGGACGCACCCCGGGTGGCAGACTCAGCCAGCACTCCACGGTATGGTCGGCGCGCAAGCCGCATGACGCGAGTTTCCCGGCGGCTATGGCAGTGAACGATCCGCCGGGCGCGGCCACGGCGTCACTTTGATGCAATCCCCAGCAGATGACGGTGTTGTCGGTGCGCAATCCGCAGGCGTGGTAGGTGCCGGCGCTGACGGCGCCGAACGTCCCATCGGGTGCATCGGTTTGTCCGTGGTCGTTGCGTCCCCAGCAGGCGATGGTGCCGTCGCTGCGCAACCCGCACGAATAGTGCGTCCCGGCGCTGACGGCGCCGAACGTCCCGTCGGGTGCGTCGGTTTTTCCGTAGGTATCCGAGCCCCAGCAGGCAATGGTGTTGTCGGTGCGCAACCCGCAGGCGTGGTAGGTGCCGGCGCTGACGGCGCTGAACGTCCCGTCGGGTGCGTCGGTCCGTCCGGAGCGATTCGAGCCCCAGCAGATGATGGTGCTGTCGCTGCGCAGCAACCCGCACGAATAGTGCGTCCCGGCGCTGACGGCGCCGAACGTCCCGTCGGGTGCGTCGGGTTCTTCGGTGTCGTTGCTGGCTAGGCGGCGATCCGGGATCCGGTGGCGGGCTCGCCGACCGTCGGGTATGTCGGTTAGCCCGTGTTCGTCGTTGCCCCAGCAGGCGATGGTGTCGTCGCCGCGCAATCCGCAGGCGTGGTCGGAGCCGGCGCTGACGGCGCGGAATGTCCCGTTCGGCGGGTCTGCTTGGCCGTAGTCGGTGTGTCCGTCCTCACCGGTGTAGCCCCAACAGGTGAGGGTCGCGTCGCTGCGCAACCCACACCAGTAGTTGGGACCGGAGGTGATGGCGGCAAATGCCCCGTCGGGCACCGTCGCCGCGACTTTGTAGGAGGATCCCCAGCAGGTAACGGTCCTATCGCCGCCTATCGCACAGGAATCGTAGTAGCCGGCGGTCACGGCACCGAAAACCCCGCTGGGCGGGTCCGCGCGCCCGTTCCTGTTGTCGCCCCAGCAGCTGATGGACCCAGTGATCCGCAACCCGCACGAATGATCGCCGCCGACGCTGACCGCGGTGAAAGTCCCGTCGGGCGCGTCCGTCTGTCCATAATGGTTGTGGCCCCAGCAGGTGATCGTCCCGCTGTCGCGCAACCCGCACGCATGGGCCACGCCAGCGCTGACCGAGGCGAAAGTCCCGCCGGGCGCGTCGGTCGCTCCAGAGCCGTCGAAGCCCCAGCAGGTCACCGACCCGCCGGCGCGCAACCCGCACGAATACTTCCAGCCGGCGCTCAGCGCGGTGAATGTCCCGCCGGGCGCGTCGGTCGCTCCAGAGTCGTCGAAGCCCCAGCAGGTGACCGACCCGTCGGCGCGCAACCCGCACGAATACTGCCGGCCGGCGCTGAGCGCGGTGAAGACCCCTGCCGGCGCGTCGGCCTGCCCCTGATCGTTGTTACCCCAGCAGGTGACCGACCCGCCGGCACGCAACCCACACGTGTGGTCGTCCCCGACACTGACCGCGCTAAACGTCCCGGCCGGCGCGTCGGTCTGTCCGTATTGATTGGAACCCCAACAGACAATCGTCCCATCGTCGCGCAACCAACACGAATGGGAAGCGCCAACACTCACCGCACCGAACCCCGCGGCGCCCCGGGGCGCAGCGACGGCGACACCGGCTCGGATTCGCCGCCGCACGCCGACGCAATCACGGCGACAACGACCACACCCAGCAATAGGCAGCCGAACCGACTCGAGCGCCCCCCCAACTGGCAGCCCAGCGAACGCGGCCGAGCCTGCCCGTGCGACGACGTGTTTTCCTGCGCCACAGACATGACTACCCCCGTAGTCGAGATCTCAAGCCACCAAGGGCTGCCCCGGGACAGGGCGACTCCCAGGACCCCTAGTCAGACGAGCAGGAAGGCCGCAAAGTTCCCCCCAACCCGGCAATACGATCCCCCAGCGCACACCATGCCGCTTACGCGAGATCCTCGCCGATGTAGTGAACGAGTGGACCGCGTTCGGTCTCGCTCCACAAGATCAGCCAGTCGCCTTCCACATCACGAGAGGACACGACAACACCCCATATGGGTGGCTGCTGGTAGCGGCGCCGATGGAGTCGAGGGTTGCCGGGATCGTCCTCGATGAGGTCGAGGACGTCGTTGACGCGGTGATACAACTCTTGGCGACCCGCGTCTGCCGCGAGCGCTGTGAGACGCCGATCAGCGCCGACGCTGAATAGCAAGGGCACCATGTGGGGTATTGTACCTGTTGGGTGCCGGGGCAACCCGGTCCTCGCCGTTAAGGGTATTGCCCCGTTATCGTCTAGGGGTTACACTACTGAGTAGGACATGGCACACGCGGACATGGAAGAGCTAGGTAGCACTGCCGCATTGCCCAAGGGAACGCATCATGCAGCACCTCGTAGAACTCGATTCGCGACGACGCATCACGTTGGGGCGCCTCGGCAAGCCCGAACACGACCGCTACCTCGTAAACGAGGAACCTGATGGAACCCTCGTTCTCACCCCGGCGGTCGTGATGTCGGCCCATGAAGCGGCTCTGTTGCGTCACCCTGAACTAGTCGAGCAGATCAAATCCGATCAAGCAGATCCGTCGGCGGCCCTCTCCTCCTCGCCCGGCCGGCGCGAGCGCTGACTCGCACCGAATCGCCACGTGGCCACCCGGCGAACGCGCGTCCGTCGCTGGTAGAGGCGAGACGCCGACCACTCCACACCCCGCCATCGCCTAATTCGCCGGAACAGCACGCGCACGCAGAGCTCGCCAAGAGCACCCAGTGGGGCGTCCCCCTCCACCAAACTCAGGGAACCCAAGAGCCTGCGCAATACCCGGGGTGATTCACACACGTCAGTCACCGCAGGGTGATCAGGTGAGTCAGGTGTCGTTGCCTCGGAGGTCGGTTGCCATTGAGCCCCAGCAGGTGGCGGTGTGGTCGCTGCGCAGCGCGCAGGAGTGCCTCTGAGCGACGGCGACGGCGACGTAGGTGCCGGCGGGCGCGTCGGTTTGGCCGTATTCGTTGTCGCCCCAGCAGGCGATGGTGGCGTCGCTGCGCAGCGCGCAGGAATGCAGGTTGCCGGCGGAGATCTCGGTGAAGGTGCCGGCGGGCGCGTCGGTTTGGCCGTATTCGTTGTCGCCCCAGCAGGCGATGGTGGCGTCGCTGCGCAGCGCGCAGGAATGCCAGATGCCGGCGGCGATCGCGGTGAAGGTGCCCGCCGGCGGGGGATCGGTGTACAGCTTCACGCTGTCCCAGCAGTCGATGGTGGCGTCGGGGCGCAGCCCGCACGCATAGCTGTAGGCGCTGGAGATCGCCGTGAACGAGCCCTCCGGCGAGTCGATCTCTCCGCCCCAGCACTTCACGGAGCCGTCGCGACTCAGCGCGCACGAACTTGCCCTGCCACTCGCGTTGAGGGACAACTCGACGAAGGAACCGCCCGGCGGGTCCGGCTCACCGGAGCCGTCCCAGCCCCAACACGCGATCGACCCGCCGGGGCGCAACCCGCACGCGTGCCCCGAGCCGACGGAGACAGCCACGAACTCGCCCTCCGCCGGACGCAAATTCCCGGTGCCGACCCCAGCCATGGACTGCTCCGAGCCCCAGCAGTCGATGGTGGCGTCGGGGCGCAACCCGCACGCGAAACCCGCTTTGGTGGAGATCGACACGAACGGGCCCTGCGGTGGCGGGTTCAAGCTCCCGGCTATGTTGTATCCCCAGCAGTCGATGGTGGCGTCGGGGCGCAGCCCGCACGAAGAGTGGTAGCCGACGGAGACAGCGACGAACTCGCCCCCCGGCGGGTTGGCTTCGCCGTAATAGCTCTGTCCCCAACACTCAACGGTGACGTCCGCGCGCAGCCCGCACGAATGCTCGAAACCGGCTGACACCGCCGTGAACTCGCCCGCCGGCGCGTCGGTTTGGCCCCCCTCGTTGTTCCCCCAGCACGCAACGGTGGCGTCGGCGCGCAGCCCGCAC
Organism: Acidimicrobiales bacterium; assembly: GCA_963664235.1. Taxonomy (GTDB): domain Bacteria; phylum Actinomycetota; class Acidimicrobiia; order Acidimicrobiales; family CATQHL01; genus VXNF01. Next base: position 568,839 of record OY760933.1, read on the forward strand.
GAATGCTTGTCGCCGGCTGACACCGTCGTGAACTCGCCCGCCGGCGCGTCGGCCCGGCCCTCGTCGTTGTTCCCCCAGCACACAACGGTGGCGTCGGCGCGCACCGCGCACGAATGCGCGCCACCGGCAGACGCCGCGGTGAACTCGCCCGCCAATTCAGCCTGACCGGCGCCGATCCAGCCCCAGCACACGACGGTGGCGTCGAGGCGCAGCCCACACGAAGAGAAATCGCCCGCGGAGACCGAGGCAAACTCGCCGGCCGGCGCGTCGGCCTGACGCCACTCGTTCGATCCCCAACACACAACGGTGGCGTCGGCGCGCAGCCCACACGAATGCTTGTCGCCGACGGAGACCGCGGTGTAGGAGCCTCCCGGCGGTCTGGCCTTGCCCAAGTCGTCGTGTCCCCAGCAAGAAATGGTGGCGTCGTCGCGCAGCCCGCACACGTGCTGATAACCGACCGACACCGAGGTGAACGCATACTCGACCGAGTCGCTGATCCCCGCCGGTAGTTGGGGTGTGTCAGGAACCGCGAGGTCCAAACCGCTGCACGCCGCTGCGAGCAAGGCCAAGCCGGCAAGCGACGCGACGACGCGACCAAAGGGCGGTCTCGCCGCGCGGTGTGTGGCGTGGGTGTCCCGTGTCAACATTTCTGCTCACTTTTTCGGGGTTTCGGTTTGAGGGTCGGGTCGGTCAGGTAGGTGTCGAGGGGGCGCCGCCAGGCGAGCGTTTCGTGGGGTCGGACCGTGTTGTATTCGTCGATGAACGCGGTCACGTGGGCGGCGAGGTTGACGCCGCTGGGGATCTGTTCGCGGTAGAGGCGTTCGTATTTCAGGGTCTGGATCCAGCGTTCGACGACGCCGTTGTCCACGGAGCGCGGTGGCGGGTCCCCACGTGGGCCAGGTGGCTCCGAGCGGCGAACCAGCGCGCTACCGCAGTGGATTTCATGGCCGGGCCGTTGTCGGAGGCGATCACCAAACGATGACACGCGACAGTCAGGGCCGAAACCCCCGATCGCTTCCCCTAGGCAACACGCTCTCGCCATTTCCTATCCGACGTGCGGGACCGCACAATAGTTCCCGCCGACCCACAACGCCGTCCCCGTCGGCCATGAGCCCAACCACAAGATTCCCGAGTGTCATTGTTGGGGTTGCCGGGGCCTCCGGCCAGGGGGTTACGGTCCGGTCCTGCGCTCGACGCTGACTCCACCAATTTCGTGGCCTTGCGCCTGTTGTCAGCCGTGTCGCGTCGAGTGTGGGGCCGGCAGGAGCGCTCCTGTCTTGAAGGGAGCCTGATTGTCTCGACTCGGTTGTGACGAAGCGCCCCTGCCGATCCCGGACCCACCGGAGCATCACTTCGGCAGGAGCACAGCATGACATTTCCAGTCGGGGGCATCGACCCCCACCAGGACACGTTCACCGTCGGCATCGTCGACGCCCGCGAGGTCCCCGCGTCCCGCTCGGCTGCTCAGCGCCGCTCGCGGCGCCTGGACAAGACCGACGCCGTCGACGCGGTCTCCTCGGCACGGGCACTGCAGGCCGAGCCGACGCTGGGACCCGCCCAAGCGCTGGAGGTCTATGACCCGCTCGTCGCTGAGATCGAAGCCGTGCTCGAGCACCGCCGAGCCCTGGTAGCGGCCCGCACGCTGGGGTTGCACCATGTCGGCGACCAGATCTCCAAGCTCCCCACCGAGATACGCGACCAGCTCACCTCGACGGGCAAGATCGAATCGACTTCAGAGGCAACCGGCGCGTCAACAGCGTGCTCCACATCGCCTCGGTCACCCAGGCCCGACAACAGCCCGACGCGGCCGCCTACCTCGCCCGCAAAGCCGCCGAAGGCAAGACCCGGCGCGAAGCCCGCCGAGCCCACAAACGCCACCTCGCCAACCGAGTCATCCGCCGAATGTGGCGCGACGAACAGACCCGCAAACAACCCCTCACCCTCGCCGCTTGACAAGGGAGCGTCCGACAGGCCCCCGCGTTTGGCTGACGGCCGGTCGTTCAGGCGTTGTTGGTGTCGGCGCCGAGGGGTTGGGTGCGTGGTGTGTGGCTGCTCCAGCAGGCGATGGTGCGGTCGGGGCGCAGCGCGCAGGTGTGGTGTGTGCCGGCGCTGACAGCCACATAGGCGCCCGGCGGGGGCGTGGCGCGGGAATCCGCCCACGCTTCCCAGAGGTCGTAGGAAAGGCCGCCGGAGGAGAGGGACGTGGCGGAGGATTCGTTGCCGTCGTGTGGGCCCGACGGGTCGTCGATGCCGGGCCAGCAACCCTCCTCGCCGCAGAGGTGGCGTTCGCCGGCGCCGGGCCAGCAGGCGATGCGCCCGGTGGTTGTGATGGCGCAGGTGTGGCGTTCGCCGGCGCTGAGCGCCACATAGGTGTCCGGCGGTGCGGGCGCCGGCTCGGAGGTGGGCCCCCAGCAGGTGACGCGCCCGTCGGCGGCGAGGGCGCAGGTGTGCCATTGGCCGGCGCTGAGCGCCACGTGCACCCCGGGTGGTGGTGTGGTCAACCCGGGGGCCCAGCTGTCGCCCCAGCAGGCGATGCGCCCGGTGGTCGTGAGGGCGCAGGTGTGGCGTTCGCCGGCGCTGACGAGCGCGAACCGGCCCGCCGGCGGGGTGGCCTGGCCGTGGCGGTCGTTGCCCCAGCAGTGCAGGTTCCCGGCTCGGTCGATGGCGCAGGTGTGGCGTTCGCCGGCGCTGACGGCGACATAGCCGCCGGCGGGGGCGGTCGGGGCTTGCGCGGCCGCGTGCTGCGGGCACGACGCCGAGCGCCGCGTGCAGGTCCCCCCGGGCATTGCCTGACCCCAGGTGTTCTCGCCCCAACACGACAACGCTCCGGCGGCGGTCACGGCGCAGGTGTGATGCGCCCCGGCGGCGAGCGCCGCGAACCGCCCCGGCGGCGCGGCGCTCTGCGCGTACGTGTTGTCACCCCAACATGAAATGCGCCCCGCAGCGGTGAGGGCGCAGGTGTGGCGCGCCCCGGCGGCGAGCGCCGCGAACCGCCCCGGCGGCGCGTCGAGCGCCGCCAGAGGCTGCGGCGCCACATCGTCGAATCTCCCCCACGTGATCAACTCTGAGGCGATCCAGCACACCGCCGCCCCGCCGGCGCGCAACCCGCACGCGATCCGCGAGCCCGCCGTCAGCGCCACGAACTCGCCGCCCGGCGTCGGACCGAGTTCCGCGGAGTGGAATTCGGCGCCCCAGCAGCGGATCGTCGCGTCGCTGCGCAGCCCGCACGTGTAATTCGCGCCCGCGGCCACCGCGTCGAAGGTTCCCGGCGGCGCCTGGGACTGCCCGTTGCGGTCGCCACCCCAGCACACCACCGCCGCGTCGCCGTCGCGTACCGCGCACGAGTGCGAGGCGCCCGCAGAGATCGCCGTGAACGACATCGCCTCCGGAGCGCTCGCCTGCCCCGACGAGTCGTCGCCCCAACACACCGCCGCGCCGGCGGCGCTCAACGCGCACGTATGACGCCCCCCGGCGCTGACCGCCGTGAACGACATCGCCCCCGGAGCGCTCGCCTGCCCCGACGAGTCGTCGCCCCAACACACCGCCCGCCCCCCGGCCACGAGCCCGCAGGTGTGCGCCCAGCCCGCGCTCACCGCGACGAACGAGAACCCCCGCGGCGCCGCGGCCTGACCCTGGTCGTTGTCGCCCCAACAATCCACCCGCCCCGCCGCCGCCAGCGCGCACCCGTGACGCCCCCCGCTGTCCACGACCCGATACACGCCACCGGGCGGCGACGCCTGACCCTGCGTGTCGTCGCCCCAACACGCCACCTCGCCGCCGACCCGCAGCCCGCACACGTGACGACCCCCGCCCGAGACCGACCCGAACACACCCCCCGGCACGTACACGACATCGTCACTGCCGAAATCGTCACTGCCGAACACGGCACGACTGTTCGCATAGGCGTGCGGATGCCAACACTCCACCGCACCCCCGCGACGCAACCCGCACGCCACACCACCCGCCACATCGACGTCGCTGAACACCCCCACCGGCGACGGGGTCGAAACAAGCTCGCGATGCACTCCATCACGATCCCACGAGACCGATAACGCCCACTCGGCGCCCCAACACACCACCTCGCCGCCGACCCGCAGCCCACACGTGATCACCTCCCCGGCGCTGACCGACACGAACGAACCCCCCGGCGGCGACGGCGGGTCGTAGTCGTCATAGCCCCAACACGTCACCCGGCCGCCGACCTCGACGCCGCACGAATGCGTCGGCCCCACCGACACGTCCCTGAACGCACCCCCCGGCGGGCGCGCCTGGCCCGTGCGCGGGATCCAGTCCTCCGACAACACGACAACGTTCCATCCCCAGCACGCCACCGCACCACCGACACGCACCGCGCACGAGTGAAAGTCGCCGACACTCACGGAACTGAACGCCCCCTCCGGCGGCGACAGAACATCGAACTCCTCCGGAAACCACCGCAAGTAAAACGTGAGATCCTCATAGCCGCTGCCCCAACACGACAACCCCCCGCCGGCGCGGATGCCGCACGCCAGGCCCCGCTCGTCGGCCAGGTCGATCGCCGTGAACACACCCTCGGGGCGGCCACTCGTCGCCCACTCGGCGCCCCAACACGCCACCTCGCCGGTGACCCCGATGGCGCAACCGGCGCCGCCGCCGACGCTGACATGGGTGAAGTTCCCATCCGGCGGCGACGACTCACCATAGAAATCATCACCCCAACACTCCAGAGCGCCGCCGGAACGGATCGCGCACGTGTGCTGGTCCCCGACACCAATCGCCGTGAACCCCTGATCCTCGGTGTCGGCGGGCATCGGGGGTTCATAGTCGACAGGCAACGTCACAGGCACGGGCACGCCCTCAGGCACCCACAAACACGCCGACGCCACCAACGCGACGACCGCGGCGATCGCGGTCCGGGGGACTGTCAGAAACATTGTGGTTGGGCTCATGCGGTCATCGCACTGCTTTGGGCGTAGCGCTCCGATGGTGTCATTCGATGTTGTCGGCGATGCGGTCGCCGTAGTGGACGGTCAGGGTGTTCAAGATGGCCTTCCAGCCGTTGGTCTTGCCGGTGAGGTTCTCACGGTTGGTGCGTTTGGCGGTGGCGACAAGGTAGAGGACCATCATCGCGGCCTGCTCGTTGGGGAAATGGCCGCGGTGGCGCACGGCTCTTCGGAACCGGGCGTTGAGGGTCTCGACGGCGTTGGTCGTGTAGACGACCCGGCGCAACTCGGCGGGGAACTCCAGGAACGGGGTGAACTCCTCCCAGCTGTTCTCCCAGGCCCGGATCGTCGCCGGGTAGGTGGCTGCCCAGTCGGCGGCGAAGGCCTCGAAGCGGACCTCGGCGGCCTCGACGGTGGGGGCGGTGTAGATCTCCCCCATGGCCTTGGTGATCTGGCCCCAGTGCTTGCGGGAGGCGTATCTGAGGCTGTTGCGCACCATGTGCACAACGCAGGTTTGGATCGTCGCTTGAGGCCAGGCGGCGCGGATCGACTCCGGCAGGCCCCGGCGTCGGCCTGGGAGATCTGCCCCGTCAGCATCCGTAGCCACAAGTCGTACTTCTGCTCTGCTGTCAGCATCCGCTTCGGCTTCCGCGGTGTCGATGTCATCGTTGCTGGCCTCCATAATCAAGGCCAGCAACCATCTCAGATGCAGTCTGAAAGAACCGGGATCCCGTCGCGCGAAGTCAGACGCAACACATGCCGTGTCCCGGACCTCGCGCGATCAGCTTGCGGAAAACCGACGGACACGACGTGGCAGCACGTCGCACGATCAACTGGCCTAGCTGCTCACTTCCTCGTCGCGCAGGAGGCGCCGGAGGACGTACGGGATGATGCCGCCGTGGCGCCAGTAGGTCGCCTCCGCGTCGCTGTCGAGGCGCACGGTCAGCGGGAACCAGCGCTGCGCACCGTCAGCTGAGGTTGCGACCAGCACGGCCTGCCCGCCGGGAACCGGGCTCCCGGCCAGTCCACCGATGTCGTAACTCTCGCTGCCGTCGAGCCCGCCGGCGCCCCAGCCCTCCCCCGCCGCGAACTGCAGCGGCAGCACCCCCATGCCGATCAGGTTCTGGCGGTGCAGCCGCTCGAAGCTCTCCGCGACCACGGCCCGTACTCCCAGCAGGGCGGTGCCCTTGGCCGCCCAGTCGCGCGACGACCCGGCGCCGTAGTCGGCGCCGGCGAGCACGATCAGCGGCGTGGCCTCCTGCCGGTAGCGCTCGGCGGCATCGAAGATCGCCATGACCTCGCCGCTGGGTTGATGGGCCGTCCAGCCCCCTTCCCGATCGCCGGCGAGGTGGTTGCGCAGCCGAGGATTGGCGAACGTGGCGCGCACCATCACGTCGTGGTTGCCCCGCCGCGCCCCCAGGATGTTGAACTGCTCGGGCATCACGCCGCTCCCAAGCAGGTGGCGACCGGCCGGGCTGTCGGGGTGGATCGCCCCGGCGGGCGAGATGTGGTCGGTCGTGATGGCGTCACCGAGCAGCAGCAGGCAGCGGGCCCCGACGATGTCGGCCGGCGCTTCGGGCTCGGGCGGCACCGAGGCACAGAACGGCGGTTCGGTGATGTAGGTGGAAGCGGGGTCCCATTCCGCCAGTGCTGACGGCGGGCCGTCCAGGGCGTCCCAGCGCTGATCTCCGTCGAAGATGTCGCCGGCACGCGCGGCGAACAACCCGGGGGCGAGGACTCTGTCGATCTCCCGGCGGATGGCCGCGTCATCGGGCCAGAGATCGGCCAGCAGCACAGCCGCCCCGCTGGGGTCGAGCGCGATCGGGTCCGATGTCAGATCGACGTCGACCGTTCCCGCGAGGGCGTACGCCACGACGAGAGGCGGCGAGGCCAGGTAGCCCAGACGGCACTGCGGGTGGATGCGCCCCTCGAAGTTGCGGTTCCCCGAAAGCACCGCCGCCACCGACAGGTCATGCTGCTCGACGGCGGCCGCCACCGTCCCGTCCAGCGGCCCGGAGCCGCCGGCACAGGTGGTGCAGCCGTAACCCACGATGGCGAAGCCGAGCTTCTCGAGATAGCGCAGCAGTCCGGACCGCTCCAGGTAGTCCGCCACGACCGGCGAACCGGGCGCCAGGCTGGTCTTCACGTGAGACGGCGTCGTGAGCCCCCGCTCCACGGCATTGCGGGCCAGCAGGCCGGCCCCGATCATCACCGCCGGGTTGGACGTGTTGGTGCAGCTCGTGATTGCGGCGATGACAACGTCGCCGTCGCGCACACGGCTCGCGACGGCTGCCGGGGCGGACCCCGAATCGTCGCCGTCACAGGGGCGGGAGCCGCCGGGCATTGCCGGCGCGGGGCGCATCCGGCGACGGTCCTCCAGTGCAGCGGCGAGAGAACCCGGGACGTCCCGCAGCGTCAGGGTCTGGGTGGGTCGCGAGGGTCCCGCCACCGTCGGCACCACACCCGCCAGGTCGAACCCCAGCACACGGCTGAAGGCCGGAGCCGGGCCGTCCGGTGTGCGGAACAGCCCCTGGGCCCGGCAGTACCGCTCGACGAGGTCCACGTGCGCTACCGATCGCGCCGTCCGGTGCAGGTAGCGAAGCGTCTCGCCATCCGGAGCGAAATAGCCGATCGTGGCGCCGTACTCGGGAGCCATATTGGCGACGGTGGCGCGGTCCTCGAGGCTCAACGAATCCACCCCGGCACCGAAGAACTCGACGAAGGCGCCCACGACGCCGGCCTCCCGGAGTGCCCGCGCCAGCGCCAGCACCAGATCGGTGCCGGTGACCCCTGCGGCGGGCCGCCCCGCCAGGCGCACGCCGACGACTTCCGGAACCACGAGATCGATCGGCTCGCCGAGCATCACGGTCTCGGCTTCGATACCGCCGACGCCCCAGCCCAACACACCCAACCCGCCGATCATGGTGGTGTGCGAATCGGTGCCCACGACGGTGTCGGGCCGGGCGACCGCCTCCCCGTCTGCGGAGTCCACCGACACGACTGAGGCCAGGAACTCCATGTTCACCTGATGCACGATGCCCTTGCCGGGCGGCACGACCCGCAGGTTGGCGAATGCCTGCTCGGCCCAGCGAGCGAAGCGGAAACGCTCGGCGTTGCGCTCGTACTCGATGGCGAGGTTGGCGGCGCCGGCACCCGGCGAACCCGCCACGTCCACCTGCAGGGAATGGTCGACCACCAGATCGGTCGGGATGCAGAGGTCGACCCGCTGCGGATCGCCGCCGGCCCGTTGCACCGCGGCGCGCACCGCGGCGACGCCCAGGAGAGCCGGGATGCCCGTGAAGTCCTGCAGGATCATCCTGCCGGGACGGAACGCCACCGACCGACCCCTGCTCTGCGCGCCACCCCAGCCGGCCAGCGCCTGCACGTCGCTCGCCGGGTCTCGGGCGGTATCGGAAGCCTGCTCGGCGTGGCGGAGCGCGCCCTCGAGCAGCAGCTTGATACTCACCGGGAGTTGACTTACCGATCCCAGGCCCAACTCCTCGAGGCGGCTGAGGCGGTAGTAGCGCACCGCCCCTGCAGCCGTTTCGAGAGTGGTCTCGGAGCCGAAGGTGCTCACGGCGGCGAGCCAGAGGTGAACCAGGCCGAGCCGTCGAGATAGGCCTGCGGCACCTGCACCGTGCCGCGCATGATCTCCCGAGCCGTCCGGTCAACGCCGAGTCTCGGCACCCTCCACGTCCCGGCGGAACTCTCGGCGGCCACCTCCAGAGCCAGGGTGCCCGCCGGATGTCCGAGACGGACGCGCCGTGCTGTGGCAGCACCCGCAGCGGTCGCCGGCGGCGCCGTCCCGAGGGATCCGCCGGCCAGTTCCGCCACGACGCTGCCGTCCATGACGGCTGCGGCGGCGCAGGCCATGGCGCCGGTCATCGCCAGGGTGCGGTGTGTCCGCCCCATCGAGACGAGCCGCACCAGCAGATCCACCTCGGCGGCGGGCACCTCGGTGCCGCTCGTGGTGCGGTACGGCACCGGTGCCCCCACCAGAGCCACCTTCGGAACCGTCCGGTGGTGCCGCCCGGCGTCGCTGAGAGAGTCGGCGACGCCGATCCGCACCGCTGCCTCGCAGCGGATCTGTTCGAGCCGGCCCTGGAGGATCTCGTCGGCGTCGAGTGCGGCGGGCGACGCCGCAACGGCGGCGGGGACACCCAGTGCGGTCGCCGCCACGAACACCGCGGGGTTGCCCACGTCCACGACCGACACCGGTACCGCGCCGAGATCGGCCAGTTCGACCTCCTCGCGCACCTGGCCGGTGGGCAGGGCACCCCGCCCGATCGAGCCGCCGGCGTCGAGGTACTCCAGGCGGAGTCGCGCCCCCGCGCCGGGGATGCCGTCAATGGCGAAGTCCCCGACCGGGTCGTAACGGTCCCCGCGGAGCGGCACGCGGGTACCGAACCGCTGGCCTGTGTTGAGGCTCAGCACCACGACTTCCACTCCGGCGCGATCAGCGGGGCCGCCGGGCGCTGGATCCCGGCCTTCGCCGGGATGACGGGGAGAACCGCCGGGATGACGGGGAGAACCGCCGGGATGACGGGGAGAACCGCCGGGATGACGGGGAGAACCGCCGGGATGACGGGGAGAACCGCCGGCCGGCACGAGACCCTCGTTTACGGCGAACGGGGCGATGGCGGCGGAGATGTTGCCGCAGTTGCCGGCGAAGTCGACCCGCGGCTCAGCCACCTCCACCTGGGCGAAGCGGAAGGCCACGTCCGCCCCGCTGCCGGCGGGCGCCGGTCCCACGATGGCGGCCTTGCTGAGCGAGGAGATGCCGCCGCCGAGCCCGTCGATCTGGCGCCCGTCGGGATCGGGGCTGCCCAGCGCCGCCAGGATGATCGCCTCGACCTGCTCGGGCCGGTAGCCGGCCAGGTCGTTGTCGCCGAACAGGACGGCGCGGCTCGTGCCCCCCCGCCAGAACGACGCCGGGACCGCCCGGTCCACGCTCAGCCCGCCGGGTACGGCCGCGGCGGAGACCCCTCGTAGAGCGCCCGGGGCCTGATGAGCCGGTTGTTGGCGTACTGCTCCAGCACGTGAGCGGTCCACCCCGCCACCCGGCTGCAGACGATGAAGCTCGTGAACATGCTCAGCGGGAAGCCAAGGTGGTACAGCACCAGTGCCGAGTAGTAGTCCACGTTGGCGTTGAGGCCCTTGCGCTCGCGCAGTTCGGCCTCCAGCGAAGCGGCCACGGCGTGCCAGTGCGGCTCGCCCGCCTCCTCGCCCAGTTCGGCGGCCAGCCGGTCCATGGCGATCGCACGAGGGTCGCGGGTGCGGTAGACGCGGTGGCCGAAGCCGGGAACCTTCCGCCGCGCCGCCAGCGCCGCCTCCACGAACGCCACCACGCCGTCGGGCCGGCCGATCTCGGAGAACACCGCCATGGCGTCGTCCACGGCACCGCCGTGCAGCGGGCCCTTGACCGCCCCGATCCCCGAGACCATCGCCGAGTAGTAGTCCGACAGCGTCCCGACGGTGGTGCGAGCAGCGAACGTCGAGGCATTCAACTCGTGCTCGGCGTAGGTGTTCAGCAGGGCGTTCAGCGCGCCCGCCTGCTTCGCCGACGGGACCTGGCCCGTGAGCATCCAGCAGAAGTTGGCGGCGTGATCCAGGTCCGGATCGGGCTCCACCGGCTCTGCGCCGACCATGTGGCGCGACATCGCAGCCACCATCGTGGGCAGGCATCCCACGAGGCGCGCCGCCTTGGCGACGACCGCCTCGAGCGAGGTGTCATCCGCGGTCGGATCCTCAGCGCCCAGCAAGGAGACGGCCGTGCGCAGCACCGCCATCGGGTTGGCGCTGTCGAGGGGCGCGCCCGCCAGGAGGGACGCGACGCTCGCGGAGAGGTTGCGGTGCGACGCCAATCGAGCGGCGAAACCCTCGCTGTTGGCTGCGTCCGGCCAGTCACCGTGCCACAACAGCCAGGCCACATCACAGAAGGAGGCCTCGGTGACGAAGTCTCTGATGTCGTAACCGCGGTAGGTCAACACGCCGCCCGGCCCGTCGATGGAGCACACCGAGGAGTGACACGCCAGCACGCCTTCGAGACCCGAGACGACCTGCGGCCGGCTGTCCTGACTCATCGCTGACCTCCTCGGCTCGATCGGGCGAGCACGTCGGCACGCCCTCGGAGGGTGCTGAGCAATCGACCCCAAGCGCCGTCGGGTCCGCTGGACCATGGATTCCGGCCTCCGCCGGAATGACGGATCATGTGGCCCGCAGCATTACTCAGCAGTCTCCCGGCGGCGCGGTCAACCCAGTTTGAACGGGTCGCGGGTCGCCCCGGACGTCTCGACCCACACGGACTTGGTGCGGAGATACTCGCGCATCCCGTCGAGGCCATTCTCCCGACCGTGACCGCTCATCTTGTACCCACCGAACGGGACGTCGTAGTTGAGTGTGCGGTAGGCGTTGATCCAAACGGTTCCCGCCTGCAGCCGCGGCACCATGCGATGCACTCGCTGCACGTCACGTGTCCATACGCCCGCCGCCAGCCCGAAGGGGGAGTCGTTGGCGATGGCCAGAGCCTCGGCCTCGCCCTCGAACGGGATCACCGACAGCACCGGCCCGAAGACCTCCTCGCGGGCGATCCGCATCGTGTTGTCAACACCGCAGAAGACCGTCGGCTCCACGAACAGCCCGTCGCCGAAGCGCTCCGGGCGGCGACCGCCGGTGGCCAGCATCGCTCCCTCGGCGGTGGCGATGTCGATGTAACTCATGACCTTGTCCCAGTGGGCCGCGTAGGCCAGCGGCCCCATCTCGGTGGCGGGATCCATCGGGTTGCCGAGGATGATCTCCCGCGCCCGACCCACGACCCGCTCCAGCAGCTCATCGTGCACCGGCCGCTCGACGAGTAGCCGTGACCCGGCGATGCAGGTCTGCCCGCAGGCGGCGAAGATTCCCGCTACGACGCCATTTGCGGCGGCCTCGAGGTCGGAGTCAGCGAACACGATGTTGGGCGACTTGCCACCCAGTTCCAGCGTCACCGGCGCCAGATGCTCCGCGGCTGCCTTCGAGACGCGGATCCCCGTGGCGACCGAGCCGGTGAACGACACCTTGTCGACGCCGGGATGCGACACCAGCGGTTCGCCGACGTTCGGACCGTCGCCGGTGATCACGTTGTAGACGCCGTCGGGCACGCCGGCGGTGGCGACGATCTCGGCGAAGCGCAGCGCGGAGACCGACGTGTGCTCCGAGGGCTTGTGCACGAAGCTGCACCCCGCGGCGAGCGCCGGCGCCAGCTTGAAGGCCGTCAGCAGCAGCGGAGAGTTCCACGGGGTGATCGCACCCACGACCCCGACGGGCTCCAGCAACTGGTACACGAAGAAGTTGGTCTTGGACGAGTCCAGGACCTCGCCGCCGATCTTGTCGGCGGCCCCGGCGAAGTAGTCGTAGAACTCCGGCAGCAGCGCCGCCTGACCCGCCATCTCGCGCAGCAGCTTGCCGTTGTCGCGCACCTCGATCACGCCGAGCTCCTCCGCGTGCTCCTCGAGCAGCCGCGCCAGGCGGCGCATGACCCGGGCCCTCTCGACACCGGGCATCCGTGGCCACGGACCCTCGTCGAAGGCGGTGCGCGCCGCGGCGACGGCGCGATCCACATCGGCGGCGTCGGCCTCAGGCACCTGCGCCCAAGCCTCCCCCGTATAGGGATCGATGGAGTCGAAGGTCCGCCCCGAGATCGCCTCGGTCGACTGACCGCCGATGAACATGCGCAGTGGGCTGCCCAGGGAACTACCGCTGCCTGCCACTTCTGCGGTCATGGTCATACTGCGCTCCCCTCGCCCGTACTCACCGGTAGCCGCCGGTCCGCACTGCGTCCAAGCCTACGGCCAGCATCAGTAGCAGGCCCTCGACGACGTACTGGTAGAACGTCGGCCAACCGGCCAGGGTCATGCCGTTCTCCAGCACACCCAGGACGATCACGCCGAGGATCGTGCCGCCCATCGAGCCGGTGCCTCCCAGCAGTCCGACCCCGCCGAGGATCACGGCGGTGACGACGGTCAGCACGAGGGTGCCCGGCACGCTCGCAGCCCCGGACCCGCCCAGCATGGACGAGAGCACGTAGCCGCCGGTGGCCGCGCAGGCCCCGCTGAAGACCAGGTACATCATGCGCAGCCGGTCCACCGGGAGCGCCACGGACCGTCCCGCCGAGGCGTTGCCGCCCACTGCGTAGGCGTACAGCCCGAAGCGGGTCTGCGACAGCAACACCCAGCCGGCGGCAGCGAAGAGCACGGCGAAGATCAGCGGCAGCGGGATCCCCACGAGATCGTTCTTCATGACCCCGTAGGCAGCGTCGGTTGTCTGGCGCAGGTTGCCGGCGACGCCGGAACCACCGTCAACGACGAACGCCAGCCCGAAGGCGATGCCGAGCATGCCGAGCGTCGCCACCAGAGGATTGACCCGCAGCTTCACGACCACGAACCCGTTGACGAGTCCCACGCCGACGCCCGAACCGATTGCAGCCAGGATGGCCAGGGAGGCGGGATAGCCGGCGATCACGATCTGCGTGCCGATCGTGCCCGACAGGGCCATGACCGAGCCGACCGAGATGTCCAGGGCGCCGGAGATGAGCCCGAACGTGGCGCCGGTTGCGACGATCATGAGCACAGCCGTCGCCCGACCGGTGTTCAGCAGGTTGGTGGTGCTCAGGAAGCGGGGCGCCGCGATGCTGAAGACCACGAACTCCGCCACGATGACGAGACCCAGCGTGACCCACGCGAGTTTCCCGGAGAACACCAGGTCGCGCAGGCGCTGTTGCAAGCCCGATGCAGGGGACGTGGAACTCTCCGGCACGACGGCGGTCATCGGAACCCACCCTTGGGCCGCTGGTCGAACGCCACCGCCAGGATCATGGCCGTGCCCACGGTGATCAGGACGATCTGGGGTCGCACCGCCAACTGGACGAGCCCGTTGTCGAGGGTGCGCACGAACACCACGCCGACGAACGTGCCGATCACCGATCCACGACCGCCGGTGAGGCTGGCGCCCCCCAGGAAGACGGCTGTGGCGACATAGAGCTCCCAGTTGCGTCCCGAGTTGGGGGCGACGGCACCCAGGTCCGATGCCAGCAGGACACCGGCGATCCCCGTGTAGAGCCCGGCCACGGTGTACATCCCCAGGCGGAACCGGTCGACGTTCATGGCGGCCTGGCGGGCTGCGTCGGGATTGCCGCCCACGGCGAAGAGGTGGCGCCCCGCCTTGGTGGTGTGCAGCAGGACGACGGACAACACGGCGGTGGCGATCAGGAAGAACACCGGCACCGGGACGCCACCCACGTTCTCCCGGGCGAAGCGGAAACCGTCGTCGCGGATCTGCTGTGAGCGCCCGTCGGTGATGATGAACGCCACGCCGAGGAGCACGAACAGCATCGCCAGGGTGGCGATCAGCGGGTTGATCCTGAAACGGGTGACGATGTACCCGTTCACGAACCCGATGACGATCCCCGTGACCACGCCGATCACGAACGCCAGCACGAGTGGGACACCGGCCTGGAACAGCTTCCCGGCAGTGACCCCGACCACCGCCATTCCCGAGCCGATGGAGAGGTCGAGTCCGCCACCGATCAGGACCAGCGTGAAGCCGGTGGCCACGATGAAGGTGACCGCGCTGAACCGCAGGATCGTGAGGACGTTCTGGCTGGTCAGGAAGAAATCGAGGCGCGAGGTGAAGTATGTCCCCAGCAGGATGAGGGCGATCAGCAACAGGACGTGTTGGCCCAGCAGGAGGCGCCGGGCCCGGGCCGCGGCCTGGGCGCGGCTGTCGAGGGGCGCGCCCGGCGGGGTGGCGGTGGCGGTCACGCCTGCCCGGTTGCGGCAGGGGCCCCGGCCACGATGAGGTTGACGCACTCCTCCACCGACGTGCCGCGGGCGTCGAGAGTCGCCACGTGCTCGCCCCGCTTCATGACCATGACCCGATCGGCGAGTTCCAGAACCTCCGGGATGCGGTGGCTGATGATCATGATCGACAGGCCGTCGCGGCGGATGTCCCGGATCAACTCCGTGACCGTGGCCGACTCGGTCGCCCCGAGCGCCGCCGACGGCTCGTCCATCAGCAGCACGTTGTTGTTCTCCTCGAACGCCACGGCCCGGGCGATGGCCACCATCTGCCGTTGCCCGCCCGAGAGGACGCCCACGGGGAGTCTCGTGGACCCGATCTGGATGTTCAGCCGCTCCAGCAGAGCGCCGGCCTCGCGGTGCATGCGGCGCCGCTCCAGGAAGCCCAGCAGGCGCGGCAATCCCCGGGTGGGCTCACGCCCGATGAACACGTTGGCGGCCACATCCAGATTGTCGAAGAGCGCCAGGTCCTGGTAGATCATCTCGATCCCGAGGCGTCGGGAATCCTGGGCGGTGGCGATCTCGACGGGTTCACCGTTCATGACGATCCGGCCACTGTCGGGACTCACGGTTCCGGCGATGATCTTCATCAGCGTCGACTTGCCGGCGCCGTTGTCGCCGACGATCCCCAGGATCTCGTTGCGGTGCAGGTCCACGTCCACCTCGTGCACGGCCCGGACGTGGCCGAAGCTGCGGGAGATCCCGCGCAATTGCAAGAGCGGCGCGCCGTTGGATCCGTCGCCGTTCGGGCCGGCCTGGTCGTTCACTTGAATCACTCCCCCGGTGGGTAATGCGGCGGACCGGCGACGATCGCCCCGCTGGGTCCTTGCTCGTAGCCGTCACCTTCCGGTGGCGCGAACTCCAGATCGAAGACGAAACCCAACTCGGTGTCGAGGTTGACCCGCACCACGTCGTCGCTGGTGTTTGCGGTCGCCGGATCGACCCGCTGGGTGATGTACGCGAAGTCGACGTAGGCGCCGAGCGGGTAGGCGTAGCGCACCCAGGTGCCGCGATTGATCACCACGCCCTTGCCCCCGGTGAGCAGGAACGCCCGGGCTGCATCGACGTCGGGCCGCCCGTCGATATCGGGCGCCACCACGAACGCCGCCGGATGCATGCCGAGCGTGATGAGGGTGATGGTGCTCGCCGGGTGCTGTTGCACGAACTCGCAGCGGTTGCCCCGGTAGTAGTACCGGAGAGAGCACATGTAGGCCCGGCCGGGGAACTCCAATTCCTTCTGCACCCAGAGGTAGCCGAGGTTGTTGGCGGCGCGGTTCAGGTTCGGCGAGTCCGCCGTCTCGGGGGCGATGACCGCTCCGAACGGCTCGAAGGCGTCGCGGTCGAGGTGCTCGACGGCCAAGCGCCTAACGGCGGGGGATTCGTCTGTCACAAGGCCTCCGGGTCGAGTGAGGGTCGCACCGGCTGGCCGGTGCGGATGGAGTCTTTGAGTGCGAACAGGGTGCTCATGCTGGCCAGGATGTCCGTCCCGCTCGCCCAGGGCTGGCCGCCGTTGGCGATGCACTGCATGACGTCGGCTCGCGTGGCCAGATACGACTGCGGGGACAGCGTGTACTGCAGCGGCAACTCCAGCGCCGAGCCCCGCGGCTCGTGGGGTCCGTAACGCAACTCGGCCCGCACGAGCCGTGCCGGTCCCGGCAGCTCCTGGTCCTGGATGCCGTCGACGCCGGCCCGCTCGCCCACGGCGAACATCTCGAACCGGCGCCGGTGACGGGTGGCGAAGTCGTAGAGGAGCGTGGCGTTGGCGCCACCGGCGAACCGGAGCACCCCCGTGAGCACCGAGCCGACGCCGTCGACGCGCCGTGACCAGCTGCCGTAAACCTCCTCGGGCGCCTCGCCGAACCACGACTGCAGCACGTCGACGGCGTGGATGCACACGTCGTGGACGGCGTCGAAGGCATTGGTGTGCTGGCGCCCGATCCCGGAGTGGTAGTTGATTCCCGCCGCGATGAGCGGGCCCAGCGAGCCGGCCAGGATGAGCGCGCGGCAGCCGTAGAAGGCCGGGGCGTAACGGGTGTTGAAGTCGACTCCGAAGGTGATGCCGCCCTCGCGTGCATGCCCCACGATGTCCTGGCACTGCTGCGGTGTCTCGGCCACCGGCTTGGCGAGGATGACGTGGATGCCGCGGCGCGCGGCCTCGGCCACCACTTCGACGCGCAGCGGGGAGAGGCCGACATCCCACCGGATGTTGATGTCGAGGAGATCCAGGTCGACGGCGTCGATCATCGACCTGTAGTCCTCGAAGATGTGCTGCACGCCCCAGGTGTCGCGGATCTCCTTGGCGGCGGTGGGGTCGGGATCGCAGGCCGCTACCGGCTGGATCCCGGCTGCGCGGTAGGCGGGCATGACGCCGCTGTGAACGATGCGGCCCGCTCCCACCAGGCCGATGCGCAGCCCGCTGGGGATGTCTTCCCGCAATGGCGGCGGCACCAGGTCCAGGGCCGCCACCGGACCCAGGTCAACCGGGGCGATGCCCGAACTCAGGTCGATCTGCGGTGCCATCGCCCCGTCAAGCTTCCGTCGTGCCGGCAAGCAGCGGCGCCAGGAACCCGGCTGCCTCCCGGACGCCCTCCTCGTAGCTCTGATACGGATCCTCGTTCTCGATGCTCACGTAACCGTCGTAGCCGACCCCCGCGAGGGCGTCCACGAACGCGCCCCAGAAGGCGGCGTCGTGGCCCCGTCCGATGGTCCGGTAGCGCCAGGCCCGCGCCGACGGATCCTCAAACGGTCGCTGGTCGAGGACCCCCGCGACGGCGACTTCGTCCGGCACCGTCTCGGTGTCTTTAAGTTGCACGTGATGAACGGCATCACCGAGTGCTTCCACCACTCGCACCGGATCCATCTGCTGCCAGAACAGGTGGCTGGGATCCACGTTGGCGCCGACGACGGGTCCGACCGCTTCCCGCATGCGCAGCAGCGTGGGCACGTTGTACACGAGGTGGATCGGGTGCAGTTCGAAGGCGATGCGGCGCACCCCGTGTCGCTCGGCGAGCTCCGCCAGGTCCGTCCAGAGCGCAATCCCGGCCTCCCATTGCCGCTCCAGCAACGCCACGCTGTCGTCGGGCCAGGGGTAGAAGACCCAGTTGACGGTTGTGGCTGCACCTCCGTCGCCGGTCGTTCCGGACATGGTCACGATCTTGTCGACACCGAGCAGCTCGGCGAGTTTGAACGTGTCCTCGATGAGCCGGCGATGTTCGGGGCCGCGCACCGGGTGCAACGGCATGCCCGCGCAGTTGAGCGCGGCGATCTCCAGGCCCCGGCTGGCGAACGCATTGGTGAACATCGTTCTGCTCCGCTCGTCCTCGAGCAGATGGCGAACGCCGGACGGCTGGCCGGCCTGGGTCACCTCGATGCCCGTCGCCCCGATCTCCGAAGCGATGTCGAGGCGCTCTTCGAACTCGGCCCGAGTGGCGATAGGGCTCATCCAGGCCGGACCGGCGTGTTCCGGTCGAGCCTCGTCGGGACGCCCGCTGGTGGCGGTGAACATCCGGACGATGAGCCCCATGGCGGGGCGTGACGCGACTCCGGCGCTCGTCACCGCGTCGCTCCGTTCATGCAGGTCCACCTCGTTGCCGGCCGCCGGGATGCCCGAAGCCCCGCGCGGGGACCGACCGGTCTCGCGACGACAGTAACCGAGGCGAGACCGCGGGCTCCGGGTGCGTCCGCCGGCCTGTGAGGCAGCGGACGCACCCGGTCTACTTACTCAGGAGAGGCTCAGCCCCCCGGATACCACTCGTCGATGTTCGACGCGTCGATCGGTACGTGGGTGACGTGGTTCACCCGCTGGGCGGGAGTGTCGCCATCCAGGATCGTCGCGATGATCGGGCGCAGGAACTCGCCGTAGCGATCGGGGAAGTAGCCGATCGACATGATGAACGGTGAGTCCGCGTCCCGGATCTCCGCCAGCGCGTCCGAAGCACCACCGTTGGACAGCACCACACCGGCGTCGAGGCGTCCGAGTTGCTCCATTGCCGCCACCACGGCCACACCGGCGAGGTCGTTGGTCGTGGCGATGAAGAGCAGGTTCGTGGCATCAGGGTTGGCGTTGAGGTACGCCGCGGCCGCGGCCTGCGTCTCCGAGCCCTCCAGCACGACGTCGTTGAGGGTGATCGTGTCCATCGTCCACTCCGGGAACTGCTCGGAGATCACGTCCATGGCCACGACCATGCGGGCCTTGGTCTCATCGGGCCAGGTGCTCTGGTAGATGCCGAAGATGCCGTCGAGGTTGCCACCCCAGTTGTTGTTGATGTAGTCGAGGGCGTACTCACCCATCTGCTGGCCCGCCGACTGGCCGTGCGCACCGAACCAGTACACGTCGTCCGCCGGCTCCGGGATCGGCCCGTCGATGAAGATCATCGGGATCTCCGCCTCGGCCATCTTCTCCAGCGTGGCCTCGTAGTTCGTGATCCCGCCGTCGAAGTTCAGGTAGACGTCCACCTCGCGGGTGATCATGGCGTCCGCGTTGGCGAGCATCTTGTTGGCGTCGAGGTCGTGGTCGAGGGCGTACAACTCCCAACCCGCATCGGCGGTCTCCGCTGTCACGCCGTTCTCGACGTCGTTGCAGAACTCGCAACCCGTTCGCAGAATGTTGGCGAAGCCAACCGTATTCTCGTCGTCGTCTCCCCCGCATGCTGCGGCCACCAGGACGACGGCCAAAATGAGGCCCAAAAGCCCAGAGAATCTCTTCACGAGTGTCCCCCCATTTGTCGGCCCGGCGAGCCCGGGCGTTGAATCAACTGTAGGGAATCCAGCCGGCCGGCGCTAGCGACGCACCCGCACGGCACCGAGCACCGGCATAGGGCGGCCCCCGGTGTCTCCGGAGGTCACGCCACAGTCTCCACGTGCCCGCTGCGGGCGCTGCGGTAGGCGGCCTCGATAATTTCCACTGTCCGCACGCCGAGGTCCCCGGGCGAGTTGTTCGCCACGGTGTCGCCACGCGCCAGGGCGACAAGAGCGTCGATCGGTCCGGCACAGTCGTACGCCCCGGCATCGGAGGCAAGCGGAACCGTCACGTCTCCCTCATCGACGCGGTAGCGGGTCAGCAGTTCACGATGCAGATCCACCGTGAGTTGGCCGTCGGAGCCGATGATCTGCACCACCAGGTAGTGCTTGCCGGCATTGACGGCCAGATGGGCCGAAGCGCCCGAGACGCTGCCGATGGCGCCGCTCGTGAAGCGGACCGAGAGACTGTCGTGGAACTCCACCGCCGTCTGTTGCGGCGCCGACATCATGGCGAACACTTCGGCGCCGCGCAGACCCGTGAGCCAGAGTCCCAAACCGAGCGCATGGCTGAGTTGGGCCTGCGCGTAGCCACCGCCGGAGATCGCCGGATCGGTCAGCGTCTCGGGGCGAGGCGTCAACTCGGGGACCTGCTCGTCGCTGACGATCTCTCCGGAGGTCTGGTCGGCGGCGAACGACGGCTGCCGCCCGACGAGCGCCTCGCGGGTGGTGGAGGACATCACGATCGAGACGTGCTCGATCTCGCCAACCCCCCCATCGGAGTCCATCAACTCCTTGGCTCTGATGACAATGTCCTTGTAGTGCCAGCCGAGCGCTATCAGCAGGTGGCGGTCCACCGCTGCGGCGGTCGCCACGAGGTCGCGAGCCTCGTCGGGATGCAGGGTGAACGGCTTCTCCACGAGCACGTGCGCACCCGCCTCCAGGGCGGCCCTGGCCTGCTCGTGGTGCCACCGAACAGGGCTGGCCACCACCACGATGTCCGGCTCGGCCTCCAGGACACCTCTGTAGTCGGTATGCGCCGAGGCGAAGCCGAAGCGCGAGCGAACGCTCTCGGCCATCGCGGGGTCCCGCCGGTTGACGGCGGTGAACTCCACGGCGTCCCGATGCTGCGCCAGGCGTGGCAGGTGCGAGGCCACGCTCCAGGCGCCGGCTCCGATCACGCCGAGTCGCAGTCTGCTCACAGGTCTCTCGTCCTCTAGTTCGGGGAGAGTGCTGGGCAACCCACGGCACGCTCGAGCAACGCCGCCACCACTGGATTCCGGCCTCCGCCGGAATGACATCGGGCGGTACGCAGGATTCTCAAGCAGCCTCCCATGTGCCAACCCACGCCACTTCAGCGCAACTCGGCCAAAGCGTGATAGAGGCCCCGGTAGCGCTCCAACTTCGAACGGTACCGCCTGGTCCGTGACTCGTCCGGCTCACAGCGCGCCACGACCGGCAGACCGGGGAGATCCGCATCGGCGGCGCCCGTGGCCACCCCGGCGATGCGGGCCGCCCCAACCGCCGCCGCGTCGGCGCTCGCGGTGGACTCCACCGGTCGCTCCAGCACGTCGGCGAAGATCTGCATCCACACCGTCGAGCGCGATCCGCCCCCTGTCGCCCGCCACCTCGTCACGGGGCCGCCGACCTCGGCCAGCCGCTCGGCCATGACGGCAGCCTCGAGTGCGACACCCTCCAACAAGGCCCGGACAACGTCCCGCCGCTCGGTGGCAAACGTCAGCCCAACGAGCGCCGCCGTGGCATGCGGGTCGGCAAAAGCGGTACGCGAGCCGGCGAAGTGGGGCAGAGAAATCATGTCGGTCTCTACGTCGGCTGCGGCCGAGGTGATCCGATCGTAGGAGGAGCCTCCGGCATCGGGTCCGCTGGTCTCGGTCCCCGCTGCGTCCGCAGCACCGAACTGATCTCGATACCAGCGCAGCACGGCACCACCGGCGGGACTCCCGGCAATGGCGAGCCGTGTCCCCGGCGTCGAGTACGGCACGGTCGGCACCGCATCCGTCGACCCGCCGCTCGCACTGACCAGGCCGGCCAGCACGACAACCGTTCCCAGCGACAGCATCGCCGCCCCGTCAGGCTCGGCTCCGATACCAACACCGAACGCGGCACAGGCCTGGTCGAGCCCGCCCGAGACGAGTACCGCGCCTTCCGCAAGCCCCAAGTCGCGAGCCAGGTGGGCGGCGACGGCGCCGATGACCGTGCCGGACGGTGCGGGTATCGGCAGCTTTGCCGGATCGATTCCGGCGGCAGCGAGGATCTCCGGCGACCAGCATTCTGCCGCAGCATCGAAGGCGAGCGTCCTCGCCGCCATCGTGTGGTCGATCACCGGGGGCAGCCCGAGGCGGGCGGCGACCAACTCGCCGAAGCAGGCGAGCGTGGCGGCGCGACGGTAGATCTCGGGCATCTCCTCGGCGATCCAGCACCACTTGGCCACGGAGTAGTGCGGCTGAGGCGCCAGCCCGCAGATCGCTGTTATCCGCTCAGACCCGACAGTGGCCACCAGGCGCTCATGGCAGTCACGGCCACGGGCATCGAACGACACCATCGTGGGCGCCAGCGCCGCGCCGGCCGCGTCGATGGGCGTGACCGCCTCGCCGAGGGTGGCGACGGCCAGCGCGCGCGGCGGTGCGGGGGCAACCGCGGTCACCTCCCGGATGGTGGCGCAGACCGCCTCCCAGACCCCGTCGGGGTCGAGTTCTGCCCATCCGGGCCGCGGTACCGAGAGGGGATACTCGCGGTACGCACTGGCGAGTGGCAGGCCGTCGGGGCCCACGACGACGGCCTTGCACCCGGTGGTCCCGACGTCCACGCCGAGGAGCGTCATCGTGTGGCGACCTACCCCACCGTGCCGGCGATTCTCGTGCCGGCGCTCGAACCCGTATCGGCGCCGGCGGGTGTCATCGGGTCCTGGCAGCGGCGTCGGCAGGGATCCGTCGGTTCATCGCCTCACGCCACGATCATGTCGGCGCCGACACGCTCGAGCGTCTGCGGCTCCCCGGCACGCAGGGCCAGATGCATGACCTGGGCGTTGAACTCGATGCCGATGGTCCGCTCGGCAGCGTTCTCCACCGTGTCCGCCACCACTAGGAGTCCGTGGTTCTGCCACACCACGCCATGGCTGTCGCCCATGACCTCCAGCATCTCGGCGGTGAACGCCTCGTCCCGACGGTGCCGGAACGGCATGATCGGAGTGGTGCCGTTGGCCGATTTCAGACCGGTCGTGGTCACCGGCAGGATGTCCCGCCCCAGGGCACCGAAAGCGTTGACGTACGGCGGCTCGGTGTGCAGCACCGCGAAGACCTCCGGTCGCGCCTTGTAGACGCCCACGTGCAGGAGTGCGTCGTAGGAGGGGTCGAGACGGCCGCCGATCTGGGACCCGTCCGGGTCCAGCACCACCAAGTCGTCGGGCGTCATGTCCTCATACGGGTAGGCATGCGGCGTGACCACCACATTGCCCGTGTCCCGGTCGCGGGCACTCAGGTTGCCCTGCGACGCCGGCATCAGCGATGACGCCGACAGGTGCTTCATCGTCACCGTGATACTGCGGCGCAACTCCGCCGCTACCAGGTCAGCCACTGTGACCTCCGATCCTCGCCCGCTGACAGCGACCCTAGTTCACCCCACCACTCGACAGCCGGTGCCCCACCGGGCTCCTTCGCGGCGCGCTCCGAGGAGGGTCAGCCAGACCCGACGCGGGATTCCTCCGTCACACGTGCACGTGTGACGCGGCGATGTGGGGGAGCCCTCTCGGACCGGGAGTGCCGGCCGTCAGGGGAGTGCCGGCCGTCAGGGGCCGAGACAGGTAATAGGGGCGACCGCCACGCCATCGGTGCGTTCGTAGGCGTAGCCGGCAGCGGTGAGCACCACGAGCCGCTTCGGTTCGCCGACTCCGGCCGGGTCGACCCGATCGCGGAGCCTGAGCAGCGAGGCCGCCGCGGCGTCGACGGCAGCACGACCGCCGAGCTTGACCTCCGCGGCGATCCAATCGCCGTTGCGGCGCCGGAGGATGGCGTCGACCTCGAGTCCTGTGTTGTCGCGGTAGTGACTGAGGGTGGCCCGCAGCGGTTGGGCGTAGACGCGCAGATCGCGCACGCACAACGACTCGAACAGCAGACCGAGGGTCTCGAGATCGCCGAGCAAACGCCCGCGGTCGGCACCCAGCGCGGCCGCCGCCAGAGACGGATCGACGAGCTGGCGCTTGGGGGCACCCCGAAGCCTGGAGCGGGAGCGCAGCCTTGGCGCCCACGCAGGCACGTCCTCGACGACGAACAGCCGCGCCAGCGCGGTGTGATACGCGGCGGCAGTGCGCGGATCTATCGGCCGCTCGCCCGCGGTGTCGGCGGCCAGCGTGCTCGTGGCGGCCTCACTGGAGACGTTGCGAGCCAGCGAGATCAGCAGGCGGGCGACCCCGGCAGGATCTCGCCGGGTTCCATCGACCGACGAGACCTCCACCTTGGCGAGTTCGTCCAGATAGTCGATCACGAAGTCCTGAGCATCGTCGCTGTCCATCCTGTAGCACAGCGGCCAGCCGCCGCGGCAGATGGCATCGACGACATCCTCCAACGCGGGCGATGGCGCTGGTGCCGAGCATTGCTCACCCTCGAAGAGCGCCCGCAGCGAGACCGCACCGGTCGACAGCCCCGACTCGAACAGCGACAACGGGCGCATTTGCAGGCGCGCCACACGACCGACACCCGGGTGCTGTCTGATCTCGGACGGGGGATCCGCCGAGCCGGTGAGGATGAACTGCCCGGGTTGCCCGCGGCGGTCAGTCTCCCGTCGGACCATGTCCCAGATGTCGGGCACGAGTTGCCACTCGTCGAGGAGACGTGGCGTGTCCCCCTCCAGCACCGCCAGCGAGCCCATTGACGCCAGCGACACCGAGGCCATGCTGCGCTCGAGCAGCACCTCGCTCGCTGCCCGTCGCTGGGCCGTGGTCGTCTTGCCGCACGCCCTCGGCCCCTCGATCAACACGGCCGGCGCCGACCGCAACCGCCGCTCCAGAACGGAGTCGGCCACTCTGGCGAGATAACCGGTGTCATCCGGCAACAGGTGCATTGTGGCGCTCCTCGGTGGTATCCACTGCGCTGCCCTGTCAGCGAGGCCGGGCGCCGAGCCCTCTCGCAAAGCAAATGTATCCTCTGCAATTGTCCAATGTATCACTTGCAAGAGTTGTGCTGCATCATCTGCAACCTCTCCCGCGCACGGTCTGCATCGTGCTCGATGCCACCCCGTTGCTCGCCGGGATCACGAGAAGGCTGCCTGCGCTACGTGTTCGCCGCCGAGTACTCCACTGCGAGAGCGCTCGAAGCGTCACGAAGCAGTGTCGTAGGATCGCCGCCCATGAGCATCTGCACCGTTGAGATCGATGTGGCCGCCGACGTGGAGCGGACCTTCGCCTACCTGGCCGACGCCGCCAACCAAGCCGAGTGGCGCCACGACGTGGCCACCTGCGAGTTGACCGAAGGTGCGCCGGGCGCCGTCGGGGCCGTCTACCGCCAGGCCAACCGCGGCCAGGAGGTTGACTTCGTTGTAACGGCTGTTGAGCCCGATACGTCGATCACGTGGGTCTGCGCCGAGGACACCACCTGGCCGGTGCGCGGCACCTACCGCCTCAGCGACCTCGCCGACGGCGGCACCCGCATCACGATGGATCTGGAGATGGCCCCCTCGGGGCCGTTCATCGTGCTGCGGCCGTTCGTACCGTTGATGGTCAAGGCACAGCGCAAGAAGTACGCCGCCGGACTCCAGGCCGCGCTCGGCTGACGCCCGGCCGGCCGCAGTCTCAACTCGCCGCCGGAGTGCCGAACGGCAGCACGTGACAGGCCACGCGATGCGGCTTGTCAACGGGTTCGAGCACCGGGTCGTCGGTCTCGCAGATGTCCGTGGCGTACGGGCAGCGGGCGCGGAAGCGACATCCCGAGGGGATGTCTAGGGGCGAGGGAACATCCCCTGAGATGGGAGCAGTCTCGTCAACCGCGCCGAGCGCGTAGGGATCGGGATGGGCGTCTAGCAGCGCCCTCGTGTACGGGTGGCGGGGGGTTCGGAAAACTGCGTCGACCGGGCCCTCCTCCACGATGCGTCCCAGGTACATGATGGCCACCCGATCCGCCACGTGAGACACGACGGCCAGATCATGAGCGATGAAGATCATCGCCAAGCCCAGGTCGTCACTCAGCTGCGAGAAGAGGTTCAGGATCTGGGCCTGAATCGACACGTCCAGGGCACTCACGGCCTCATCGGCGATCAGCACCTCGGGCTGCACTGCGAGGGCTCGGGCGATCGCGGCCCGTTGCCGCTGCCCGCCACTCAGCGCTCGCGGCCGGCGACCGGCGAAAGAGCGCGGGAGACCCACCACTTCGAGAAGTTCGTACACGAAGTCGTCTCCCTCACGGCCATGCACTCTGCCGGCCTCCCCGATGGCGGCCCCGATGGACATCTGCGGGTTGAGGGATGTGAACGGGTCCTGGTAGATCATCTGCATCCGGCCGTGCAGATCGCGGCGCTCCTGCCCGCTGGCCTCGGTCACGTCGACGCTGTCGAAGACGATCCGCCCGCTGTCGGGTCGGTACAGGGCAACCAGGCATCGGGCCAGGGTGCTCTTGCCGCTGCCGGATTCGCCGACGATTCCGAGCACCTCATTCGGCAGGAGATGAATCGACACCCCGTCGACGGCGAGGATCCGCTCGGGCGGCCTTCTGCGCAGGATGGCGAGCAGCGAGCGCCCGACCGCGAACCACTTCTCGAGCCCCTCCACGACGAGGATGGGCTCGCCATCGCCGGCCCCGGAGCGCATCTCTGCGGGCTGCGTGCTCATGTCTCGCTCCGTGCGAACGGGCACGCCGAGAGCTGCGCCGGCGAGACGGGCGTCAGCTCCATCGACACTTCGGCGCACTCGTCCCGAGCCATCGGGCACCGGGGGGCGAACGGGCAACCCGAACCCAGTTCCAGCAGGTCCGGTGGCTGGCCCGGAATGGTCCGGAGCGCAGATCGTTCCCCGGGTTCGAGTTGTGGCATCGCATCGATCAGCGCCCGCGTGTACGGGTGGTCGGGACGCGAGAAAAGGACATCGGTCGGAGCGACCTCCACGATGCGCCCGGCGTACATGACGGCCACGCGGTCGGCGGCGGTCCCGATGACGCCCATGTCGTGCGAGACCAGGATCATCGACATGTCGCGTTCCCGCCGCAGGTCCTCCAGAAGCCGCAGCACCTGATCCTGGATCGTCACGTCGAGCGCGGTGGTCGGCTCGTCGGCCAGCAACAGCCGTGGCTCGCCGGCCAGGGCCATGGCGATCATGACCCGCTGGCGCATGCCGCCGCTCAGCTCGTGCGGGTAGGCGGACATGCGCCTGTCCGGCGCGGGGATTCCCACCCGCTCGAGCAACTCGATGCTCCTGCTCCGTGCCGCGCTTCGACCGAGGCCGGCGTTCAGCCGCAGGACCTCGGAGATCTGGTGGCCGACGGTGAAGACGGGGTTGAGGGCGCTGGCTGGGTCCTGGAAGATCATGGCGATCTCACGGGCCCGGAGTTCGCGCATCTCCGCCTTGCTGAGTTCCAGGACGTTGCGCCCGTCGTAGTCGATGCGCCCGCCGAGAACGGCACCCGGATGGGGAACCATGCCGACGATGGCGCGACACGTGACGCTCTTGCCCGACCCCGACTCCCCGACGAGGCCGAGGACCTCGCCCTGACCGACAGTCAGGTGGGCGTCGTTGGCGGCGAGGACGATGCCTTCCAGCGACGGGAAGCCGATGCGCAGACCTTGAATGGTCAAGAGCGGCGACGATGTGGTGTCCAGCTGATCGGCTTGGGGCGCGGCGGTCGACATCATCCGACCACGCCGAACCTCTGACCGAGGCGATCAGCCAGAGAGTCGCCGATCATGCTGAAGCCCGCTCCGAGGACCACGATCACCACACCCGGAAGCGTCGTCACCCACCATGCCTGCAGGAGGAACGACTGGCCGTCGGCGACCATCGATCCCAGTTCCGCGGTCGGCGCCTGCACGCCCAGCCCCAGGTACGACAGGCCCGCCAGCAGCAGCAGGTTCAGGACGATGTCGGCCATGGAAAACACGAGATTCGACCTGATCAGGTTAGGGATGGCGTGGCGGAGGATGACACGCCGCGGCGAGTAGCCCAGCGTGCGTGCAGCAAGGATGAACTGCTGCTCCCGCAGCACCAGCATGTCCCCCCTGGTGAGGCGGGCATACAGCGTCCAGCCCACGGCGAGAACTCCGATATACACCCCCTTGAGGCCCGGCCCCAGGATCGCCACCACGGCGATCACCAGAACGATGAAGGGGAAGGCGATGAAGGCATCGATCACGCGGATCGTGATGGCGTCCACCCAGCCCCGGAAGTAGCCGGCCAGTGCCCCGACGATCATCCCGAAGACCATCGGCACGTACGTGATGATGAGCACCACGACCAGGTCGAGCCGGATGGCGTAGAGCGTCCGGGTGAAAATGTCCCGGCCGAACGGATCGGTCCCCATCCAGTGCTTACCGGAGGGGCTCAGCAGGCGCTGGGTCAGGTCGAGGGCATTGGGATCCGCCGGAGCGATGAGCGATGCGAAGAATCCGGCGATCGCCAGCGCGCCCACGATGGCGATCCCGATTCCCAGGGTGACGTTCGACCACCGCCGCTCGGTCTGGGCTTGACGCAGCAGGTCGGCCGCTTCCCCTCTCAGACCAACAGCCCGGCGGCCCGCCCACGCGAGGGTCCTCATTCGGCGGCCATCCCTGCTCGGACCCTCGGGTCGACCACGGCGTAGGCGGCGTCAGCGAGGATGTTGACGAGAATGACCATCGCCCCGAAGACGAGGATCAGCCCCTGGATCACGGGATAGTCCCTGTTGAGCACCGACTGCACGAGCAATGCTCCGAGACCCGGAATCTGGAAGACCACCTCCACGATCACCGTGCCGCTGATCAGGAAGCCGATGTTGATGGAGAGGACGCTGATCAGCGGCACCAGGGCGTTGCGCATCGCCAGCTTGCCGACGACCCGGCTCTCGCGGAAGCCCCGGGAGCGCGCAGCCTCCACGTAGTCGCTCTCGATCGCCTCGATGAGGCTCGACCGCAGCGTCCGCATGAGTTGCGGGGCGAGGTAGAGGCCGATGGTGAGCGCCGGCAGCGTGAGGTGCAGGAGGATCCCGCCGAAGCCTTCCCCGTACCCCCCGCTGGGGAACACGTCCAGCCGGATGGCGAACAGCAGGATTAGCATCAGGCCCAGCCAGAACTGGGGCATGGCGAAGGACACCATGCTCGTCAGCCTCACGATCTGATCGGGCACGCGATTGCGGTAGATGGCCGAGAGGGCGCCGAGTGGCACCGAGATGATCAGGGCCAGAACCGTCGCGTACAGCAGCAGGTAGACCGAGGGCAGAAGCCTGTCGAACACGATGTCGCTCACGGGCGCCCGCTTGATGATCGACGATCCCAGGTCGCCCTGAAAGGCACGTTCCACGAACGAGGTGACCTGGCGCCCCATCGGGAGGTCGAGCCCGAGATCCTCGTTGACGGCGGCGATGTTCTCCGGCGTCGCCTGGAGTCCCAGCATCTGCACGACCGGGTCGCCCGGAATGAGCCGGATGACCAGGAACGACACGATGATGATGGCGGCCAGCACCCAGACGCTGTGCAGCAGCCGCCGCCCTAGGAACCCCCACATACGCGACGACGACCTCCCGGCGTGGTCGGGTCCCCGTGGCCCCGGGGACCCGACCAGTATCGCGTCGTGGCGACTACGTCGCCGAGATCAGCCAATCAGTTGCTGAACCACACGTCCTCGAGGTCCCACCAGCCGTTGGGCACGACCCGGAATCCCTCGACGTTGTCCGCCACCGCATGCACGGTGGGCAGGAAGAACAGCGTCACCCACGGAGCCTCCTCCATGGCGATCCGCTGCGCCTCCGGCCAGAGCTCGGCCCGGATTGCCTCGTCGGTGGTGAACGCAGCCTCCTCGGTGACGCGCTCGAGTTCGTCGGGGATCTCCCAGCCGGTGAAGAAGCCGGCGAGGATGTTCTCGGGAGCCTTGTCGTAGAACAGCAGTGCAACCTCGTCAGGCACCACCACGTCCGACGTGAACTTCGGCAGCGGCACGCCCGACTCGTACTCCATCGTGAAGAAGCGGTCGCCGAACAGCGTGCCGGTGTCGACCTCCTCGATGGACAGGTTCACGCCGATCTCAGCCCACTGCGCCTGCAGGATGGTCCCCAACTGCTCGTGGGCCGTCGAGCCGGACGGGTAGATGTACGCCAGATCGAAGCCGTCGGGCATCGACGACGCCGCGATGAGTTCCTTGGCCCGTTCGAGGTCGTAGAAGTACGCCGGCAGGGTGTCGTAGTCGGAGTGATACGTCGCCTTGGGGATCATGCTGTTGGCGATCTCGCCGACACCCCCGTACACCGCCTCGTTGATCGCCGCCTTGTTGGTGGCGTAGTTCAGTGCCTGGCGCACGCCGATCTCGCCGAGCGGTGCGACGGTGTGGTTCAGGAACACGCCCTCGTAGCGGACGATGTCGGCGACGTGGATGCCGAAACCGTCGCTGGCCTGCAGATCGGGGATCTGCGTCCACGGCACGCCCTCCACGATGTCGGCGTCGCCGCCCTGGATGCGCAGGATGCGGGCGTTGTCGTCGGGGATGTAGTCGAACCGGATCTCGTCGAGGTACGGCTTGCCCTCCTCCCAGTAGTACTCGTTGCGCTCGAGGGTGATGTGCGAGCCGGGTACCCATTCCTTCACTTTGAACGGGCCGGTGCCAAGCGGGTTCATCCAGTGATCGTCGCCTTCGGCCTCCACGGCGGCCTTGTTGATGATCGACGCGGGGAACACCGAGATGTTCTCAAGGAAGGCCCCGACCGGGCGGTCCAGGTTCACCTGCACGGTCTGGTCATCGATGATGTCCACGCTCTCGACCCCGACGCCGAGGCTCGGGATGTTCACGCTGATCGTCGGGTCCGCGAACCGCTCCAGTGAGAACTGAACGTCCTCGGCCGTGACCGGCTCGCCGTTGGAGAACCTGGCGTTGTCACGGATGTGGAACGTCCAGGTCATGCCGTCGGCGCTGGAACTCCATTCGTCGGCCACCCCCGGGCCGACGTTCGGGAGGGTGTCGGGATCGGCTTCCACGAGAGTGTTGAAGATCTGCACCCGCACGAAGATGGACCCGTTGTCGGCCACCCCCGCCGGGTCGAGGTTCTGCGTCTCGAAGAACCGGGCGAAGGTGAGTGAGCCGCCGCGCTGCGGGCCGCCCGGAGCGGCGGCAACCCCTTCGGCTGCTGCTTGGGCTTCGGCTCGCGCCGCGTCGGCTTCGGCCTGAGCAGCCTCCGCCTCGGCTTGGGCAGCGGCCGCCTCTTCGCGTGCCGCGTCGGCCGCGGACCGCGCCTCGTCGGCTTCGGCTTGAGCGGCGGCGGCCTCCGACAGCGCCTCCTCCGCGGCTGCCTGGGCGGCAGCGAGGTCCGCCTCAGCAGCAGCCATCGCCTCCACATTGCCTTCGGCCGTGGCAAGCGCCAATGCCGCTTCTGCCTGGGCTGCTTCAGCCGCGGCCTGTGCCGCCGCAGCTGAAGCATCGGCAGCGGCCGCGTCGGCAATGCCGGTCGCGGCGTCCGCTTGGGCACTGCGGGCCGCGGCTGCCGTCGCCTGGACTTCGGCCATCGCGTCCGCGGCATCGGCGGCTGCGCTTCTCGCCTCCACCATGGCGGCGTCAGCAGCATCGGCTGCAGCGCCCGCGGCTTCGGATGCGGAGTCATCGGCCGCGCACGACGCGGCGATAAGCATTGTGACCGCAACGAGCACGATGAACCGCCTCCAAGAGCGGCCGTGTCGCGATTTCATGGTGATCTCCTTCCGCCGACGCAAAACGCGGGGCGGAGGAGCGCCTCCCCCCAGTGGCGCCAGCGAGCAGCACTGTAGTACAGCGCTTTTTCCCCTGCTCACGGGCTTCTGCACTGCGTCGCAACCGCCGTCGCCGGGCTCCCGCCGATTCCCTTCGGCTGCCTCAGATGAGTGCTGCCTGCTGGCGGCTGCCTGCACGGTGGGAACACCCAGTCATCGAGGGGCTGCGACGGCGGAGGCAGCGGTGCAGATCGCCTTTGTCGATCGCTGCGAACGTCAGTAGTGTCCCGCTCGCAAAGGCCTGCGCTCGTTGCGGCGGCGAAGAGCTTGGATTGGTTCCCGGCCCGACAGCACGAGGGCGAGCACGAACGGATCCCTGGGAGGATCAATGAACTACCTGAAGAAGAGTGGAGTCTTCGCGGCTCTGCTCGTGCTCACGCTCGTTGCAGCGGCCTGCGCGGCTGACGACTCGGAGGCCGCCGACGCGGCCATGGCCGAGGCGCAGGGCGCATCGGCCGCTGCGGCAGAGGCGCTGTCAGAAGCTCAGGCCACCGCAGCCGCGGCCCGGAGTGCCCAGGCTGACGCCGCCACCGGCATCGCCGATGCCGCCGCGGCGGGCGCCAACGCACAGGCCGGGCTCGCCGCGGCCGACGCGGCGCAGGCCGCGGCCGACGCGGCACAGGCCGCGGCCAACCTGGCGCAGGCCACCGCCGAGGGCAACGTGGAAGCCATGGCAGCCGCCGAAGCGGCGCTGGCGGACGCGCAGGCCGCCGCTGATGCGGCGCTCTCGGAGGCCGCCGCCGCGCAGGCCGAAGCCGCCGCCGCGCAGGCCGAAGCCGACGCGGCGCGAGAGGCCGCCGCCGCTGCTCAGGCCGAGGCCGAGGCTGCGCAGGCCGAAGCCGACGAGGCGCGAGCCGAAGCCGAAGCTGCCACCGCAGCCGCCGAAGCGGCGGCCAGTTCCGCTGGTGGCACAATCGAGCTGGACTTCCTTGTCTTCGAGACGCCGAACCTGCCGGCGGAGTTCTGGGACGACGCCATCGCCCGCACCGTGGCGGACTTCCCGCAGTTCCAGATCAACAAGATCGTGGCACCCGACCTCAACATCGGGGACTTCCTGAAACAGCTGGCCGCCACCGACCAGCTCCCCGACGTCATGATGAGCAACTTCTCCACCGCGGAGTTCATCGCCGAGGGCCTGCTGCTGCCGTTCGAGCCCGAAGACCTCGAGCGCTTCATCGATCCGGTCGGCCTCGGGTTCACCGACGGCAAGCAGTACGCACTCCCGATGCTGACCGTCTACGAGTCGGGCGTGTTCTACAACAAGGACATGTTCGAGGCAGCCGGCATCACCTCCGAGCCGGAGACCTGGGACGAGTTCATCGCCGCCGCCGAAGCCATCGCGGCCTCCGGCGAGGCCCCGTTCGTCATCGGTGGCGCCGGTGGCGACGCCTGGGCCGCAGGCTGGCCGATCATGAACCTCGCCTCGCTGAACGTGACGGGCGCGGATCCGACGTTCAACCAGAAGCTCAAGACCGGTGAGGCTCAGTTCACCGACGCGATCTTCGTGGATGCGCTGCGGCCGTACGAGCAACTGGTTACCAACGGGTGGCTCACCGGCGACGAGTTGAACCTCGGCTACGCCGACCTGCAGCAGACGTTCCTCGACGGCGCCGCGGCGATGTACCCCATGGGCAGCTTCTTCGCCGGCGCGGTCCCGATGGATCACCCGTTCGAGATCGGCATCTTCCCGATGCCCACCCTCGGCGGACCGCAGGTGCTCGCCACCTACACATCGGGCGGCCCGGCCATCTCGGCCCAAACCCCGGACCCGGAGGCGGCTCGCCTGTTCTCGGTGGAGTTCGCCACGAACGTCGAGACGAACCTCGACGACCTCATCCGTGACGCGCACATCGCCAACAACAAGGCGTTCGTGCTGCCCGACGACGTGGAACTGCACCCGCTGATCACCGAGGTCATCCAGATCCTGGCCGACCAGTCGGCGAAGCAGGTGGCGTTCTACACCTTCGAGGTGGGCGACGACGCCCTGGTGGCCGGATTCCAGAACGAACTCTGGATCCAGGCCCAGGAGATGCTGGCAGGCAGGTCCGCAGAGGAGGCCGCTCAGGCCCTCCAGGACGCCTGGGACGACCTCTCGGGCTAGACCAACCCAATTGACCTCCGCCGGCAGGAGCACTCTCCTGGCGACGCGGAGTAGCGCCGAGCGCCCCTCCGGCCACCGTGCCGGGGGGCGCCGGCGACTGCCGGGCGCCCGGCGGCGCAGCATCGGCCTCATGGCGATGGGGCTGCCCACTACCGCGCTGTTCGTAGCGCTGGTGGTGGCACCCATCGCCATCACCGTCACCTACAGCCTCAACGACGTGAACTTCCTGCGGGACGAGATCTCGTGGGTGGGCTTCGAGAATTACGCCAAGCTGTGGGACAGCGGTGACTTCCGCCACGCGCTGTATGTCACTCTCCTGATCGCCGTCGCCTCGGTGGTGGTCCCCAATGCCCTGGGGCTGCTGTTCGCGGTGTTGCTGGACGCCGGGTCCCGCCTGTACACGGCGCTGCGCATCATCCTCTTCGCGCCGTTCGTCCTGAGCCCGCTGGTCGTCGGCCTGACGTTCCGCTGGACGCTCGCCAACGACGGCTCGCTCAACAACGCGCTCGAGGCACTGGGAATCCCCGGACCGCAGTGGATCAGTTCGCCCAACTTCGCGGTCGTGTCGGTGGGATTGGCGCTGGCGTGGCAGCTGATCGCCTTCGCCACCGTGCTCTACGTGGCGGCCCTGCGGGCGATCCCCACCGACCTCTACGAGGCGGCCAGCATCGACGGCGCCTCGGGGTACCTGCGGTTCCGGCTCATCACCTGGCCGCTGGTGGCCCCAGCGGTGACCATCACGACCCTCATCTCTCTTATCTCCGCCCTGAAGCTCTACGACCACGTCGTGGCCTTGACGGGTGGCGGGCCGGGCCGCGCCTCCGAGACGGTTGGCCTGGCGATCATCCGCGCCGGATTCACCCAGAACCGGGCGGGCCTGGCGTCGGCGATGGCGGTGCTGCTGCTTGTCATCACAGCGGCGACGACTGCAATATCGATCCGGGTGCTGCGGCGTCGCGAGGTTGACCTGTGATCCGCCAGGCACGGGCCCTGCTGGCGATCGTCGTCTCGGCGTTCTTCCTGTTCCCCCTCTACCTGGTGATCGCCAACGCCTTCAAGACCGAGCCGGAGATCCTGCGGTCGCCGGCCAGACCGCCAATCGGCCCGACGCTCGACGGCATGTCGGGAGTGCTCGACGCCGGGGACGTGGGCGGCGGCCTCGTGAACTCGCTGCTCATCACGGGCTCGACGATCGCCCTGATCATGGTGTTGTCCTCGATGCTGGCGTTCGCCCTGCACATGTCCAACAGTTGGGTGAGCAACACCATCGGGGCCGTGATCCTCTTCGGTTTGATCCTGCCGACGCCGGTGATCCTGATCCCCGTGTTCCGGGTGCTGAAGTACTTCAGCCTTCAGAACAGCTTCCCCGGCCTCATCCTGTTCCTGTGCGCCTACTACGCCCCGTTCGCCGTGCTGGTGTATCGCGGCTTCATGCGGTCGATCCCGAAGGATCTCGTGGAGGCGGCCTCGATGGACGGGGCCTCCCTGGGCTTCATCTACTGGTCGGTGATCCTGCCGCTGCTGCGGCCCGCCACCGCCAGCGTCCTGGTGATCACCGGCGTGTGGGTGTGGA
Source organism: Acidimicrobiales bacterium (assembly GCA_963664235.1). GTDB lineage: Bacteria > Actinomycetota > Acidimicrobiia > Acidimicrobiales > CATQHL01 > VXNF01. The sequence goes on from OY760933.1 coordinate 603,924, forward strand.
ACGAGTTCCTGCCCCCGCTGGTGCTGCTGGGCCCACTGCAGGGCAACACGGTCACGGTGGGATTGTTCCGGTCTGTGGGTCAGTTCGACGTGAACTTCGGGCAACTCTTCTCGTACATGCTCTTCGTGTCAATTCCCGTGCTGGTGTTCTACCTGGCACTGCAGAGGTACTTCGTCCGCGGCCTCACCGCGGGCGCCACCAAGTGAGGAGTTCGGATGCATAGTCCATCGCTGGACAGGAAGGAGGTGGCACCGTGGCATCGCTGAAGCTCGTGAACGCCACCAAGGAGTACGTAAAGGGCACACCGGCGCTCAAAGAGTTCAATCTCGACGTGGCCGACGGCGAGTTCGTGGTGCTCGTCGGCCCGTCGGGCTGCGGGAAGTCCACCGCCCTGCGCCTGATCGCCGGCCTGGAGGCCATCACCTCCGGCGATCTCTACATCGGCGACGCGTGTATGAACGATGTCGCCTCGCACAAGCGCGACATCGCCATGGTGTTCCAGAGCTACGCCCTGTACCCGCACATGACCGTCGAGGAGAACATGGGGTTCTCGTTGCGCACCACGCGAGTACCCAAGAAGGAGCGCGCCGAGCGCGTCCTGGCCGTGGCGGAGACCTTGGGGTTGGCCGACCTGCTGTCGCGCAAGCCACGCGAACTCTCCGGTGGGCAGCGCCAGCGCGTCGCCATGGGCCGGGCCATCATCCGCCAGCCGCAGGTCTTCCTCATGGACGAGCCGCTGTCGAACCTCGACGCCAAGCTGCGCGGCGAGATGCGCGAGGAGATCAGCGAGCTGCAGCGGCGGCTGGGCACCACGACCGTCTTCGTGACCCACGACCAGATCGAGGCCATGACGATGGGCGACCGCGTTGCGGTGCTGCGCGACGGCGTGCTGCAGCAGGTGGCGGCGCCGGAGGTGCTGTACGACGAGCCGGCCAACCTGTTCGTGGCGTCGTTCATCGGCAGCCCGCCCATGTCGATACTGCCCGGGCGGGTCGACAGTGAGGAGCGGACGCTGGTGATCGGCGACACGCCAGTGCCGATCCCCACCGATGTCCTGGCCACCCGAGCGGGCCTGGCGCAGGCAGGCGAGGTACTCGTGGGGATCCGCCCCGAGCACGCCACGCTGGTCAGCGCCGAGACCACCGGTGCGATCGATGGCGTCGTCCGGTCGATGGAAGGGCTGGGCCCCGACACGTTCATCCGCGTCGACTACGACGCCGGCGGGCACCGACCTCCGCCGACGCCCACCGGGGAAGACGACGACGGAACCGACGGTGCGGGCGGTGCGATTTCGCCGGTCATCACCGTGCGACGGTCGGGGGCGTCGGCGGTGCATGCCGGGCAGCGCTGCCGCGTGCGCATCGACCCAGCGCTCTGCCACTTCTTCGACACCGAGGGCAGGGCCATCCGCTGACAGCGCCGATTCCCGAGCGCAGTGCCCCGGCGCGATAGTTACCGCTGAACCCACGAACACACCGAGAGACCGAGACCATGTCTGAGACCGGCACCCGAATCATCGACACCCACCTGCACCAGTGGGACCTCGACCAGTGCGCCTACGAGTGGCTGGCTGCCGACCTTCCGCCGGCGTTTCACCAGCTGCGGCGGACGTTCCACGTCGACGAGGCGCGGGAACACATCGAGGCCACGGGCGTGACCGAAGCGGTGCTCGTGCAGGCCGAGAACAGCCTCGCCGACACCGAGGCCATGCTCGGCGTGACGGCGGCGGACAACCGGGTCACAGCAGTCGTCGGCTGGTTCGATCTGCTCGACCCCGAGGGGGCGTCGACCACGCTGAGCGCCCTGCAGGCCGCCGGCCCGGTCGTCGGGATCCGTCACCTGATCCATGACGAGCCCGACCCCGACTGGGTGTTGCAACCCCCCGTCGGCGAGAGCCTGGCCGTGCTGGCCGAGCATGGGATGGCTTACGACTTCGTGGGGGTGCAGCTGCGCCACCTGGGGCACGTGCCCAGGCTGGCGAGTGCGGTGGGCGACCTCCGCATCGTGATCGACCATCTCAACAAGCCGCCCATCGGCACCGACGACTACCCGCGCTGGGTGGAGTTGATGCACGCCGCGGCCGCCTTCCCGAACGTGTTCGCCAAGGTCTCGGGCCTGCACAACGTCACACCGCACGCCGACTGGACGCCCGACGACCTGCGCGGCGCCTTCGATGTGGCCCTCGAGTCGTTCGGTTCTGGACGCCTGATGTTCGGCAGCGACTGGCCCGTGTGCAACATCGGCGGCGGCTACCGGCGCCAGGTGGAGGCTTTCGAGGCGCTCACCGCATCGCTGGACGCCGAGGCAACCGAAGACCTGCGCTGGCGATCCGCCTGCCGGGCCTACGGCCTGGATTGACGGCGATACCAAGGAAGAGACTGCTGCGACGTGCTGCACCTGACCTTTCCCGTCATTCCGGCGAAGGCCGGAATCCAGTTCAGAGCAGACGCGCCAGGTCTCGCGACAACCGGTGCAGCACGCTGCCGAGCAAGGAAGGGGGCCGCATGTCCGGTCCGCGAGTAGCCGTCGGCGGGATCCTGACCGAGTGCAACGACTTCGGCGGTCAGCCGATCGACCTGGCTGCTTTCGAGCGCTTCGAACTCCGCTACGGAGCCGAGGTGTTGGAGGTGGCCGGTGGGGTCATGGGCGGGATGCTGGAAGTCCTGGCCGAGCGAGTGGCCACGCCGGTACCCCTGCTGTTCGCCTCCACCAGCCCAGGCGGCCCGCTGACCGACGACTGCTACGAGACGCTGCGCCGCGACCTGCTGGCGGCGCTGGAGGCGGTCGTCCCCGTGGACGCGGTCCTGCTGGCGCTGCACGGCGCCGCCGTCTCCGAGACCGTTCACGACATCGAGGGTGACTTGCTGGCGGCCGCCCGGGCGCTGGTCGGACCAGGCGTGCCCATCGTCGCCACCCTGGACCTGCACGCGCACGTCACCGAGGCCATGGTGACCAACGCCGACGGTCTCGTGGCCTGGGAGACCTACCCGCACCGCGACAGCTACACCACGGGCCGCCGCGGTGCCGCCCTGCTGGTCGACGCCGCCGTCGGGGCGGCGAGTCCGACAATGGTCATGGCCAAGGTGCCGGTGCTGACCGGAGCGGTGTACGGCTCCACTGAGGGCGAAGGCCCGTTCGCCGACATGATGCGCAAAGCCAAGGCACTCGAGGCGCTCCCCGACGTGCTGTCAACGAGCATGTTCCTGGTCCACCCCTTCATCGACCGCCCCGGCATGGGCAGCGGCGGGCTCGTCATCACCGACGGCGACTCCGCTGCGGCGCAGGAGGCCGCCGTGGCGCTGGCCGCGGAGTACTGGCAGCGGCGCCACGAGTTCGAACCCGACATGTCCACCCCTGCCGAAGCCGTACGCCAGGGCCTGCGGATCGAGGACGGCCCGGTCGTGCTGATGGAGACCGCCGATGCCTGCGGCGGCGGGGCGGCCGGCGACAGCGTGGCCTGCATCGCCGCCCTGGCCGATCTCGCTCCCGACGCGTCGTCCGTGGCGCCGGTCGTCGACCCCGAGGCGGCGGCGCAGTGCCACGCCGCGGGTGTCGGCGCCGAGGTGACGCTCCGCCTCGGCCACCAACTCGATCCCCGCTGGGGCGATCCCATGTCGATCACGGGCACCGTCGAGGCGCTGACCGACGGAAGGTTCGTCTATGAGGGCGGCATCTGGGAGGGCGTCGTCGGCGAGATGGGCCCCACGGCGGTCCTGCGATCGGGGGGCCTGCAGATCGTGATCGCCTCGCACCCCACCTACGAGTGGACCGGCGAGCAGTACACCTCGGTGGGCGTGGACGCACTTACCCCCAAGTTCGCCGTCGCCAAGAACCCCATGAACTACCGCATGGTGTACCCGGACGCCCCCGTGATAGTCATCGACTCCCCCGGCCCCACGCCCGCCTCGGTGCGATCACTGCCGTTCGAGCGGATGCAGCGCCCCTTCTTCCCCCTCGACGACGACATCCCCGGCATTCAGCCCACGGTGTTCGACTGAGGCCGGTGACGCCGGCGGGAGCCGATGCAGATCATGCTACGTTTATGGCATGAATCGACATCGGATCAGCACCACAGTCGATGGGCGGCTGCTGGCGTCCGCACGAGAGTCGATGCCCGGTGCCCGCGACGCACGCCTCATGGACGAGGCGCTGGCAGCACTGTGCCGGGAACGTCGTAGAGCGGAGATCGATGAGCAGTACGAGGCCTACGACTCGGTGCCACTTGACGCCCCGGACGCCTGGGGAGACGTCGAGTCGTTCCTCCGGGCAAGACGCAGGCGGTGACCCGACCACCTCGCAACGGCGAGATCTGGTGGTGTGAGACTCCGGATCTGCCGCGTCGACCTGTTGTCGTTCTGTCGCGTGACGTGGCGATCGACCGGCTGAAGCGAGTCATCGTCGCCCCGTGCTCAACCCGCGTGCGCGGTCTCGCGACGGAAGTACTGCTGGAGCCCGGAGACGATCCGGTGCCTCAGCCCTGCTGCGTGCAACTCGACAGCGTGCTGAACGTGTCCGCCGGGGAGTTGACGGATCGTCTCGGTGCCCTGACCACCGAACGGCGGCGACACGTATGCACAGCGCTGGAGTTCGCTGTCAACTGCTTCTGATTATCGGCGACCCGCGGCCGATCCCTAGAAGAACGTGCGCACCGAGCCGACGACGTTGTGGGCGTCGTCGACCACCGGGATGGCCCGCCAGCGGTCGAACGAGGTGCAGGGATGGGAGATCCCGCAGCCGAGGAGGTCGCCGACCCTCAGATCGAACCCGGGTGCGATGCGCACGAAGCCGTGCTGGTCGTTGAGTTCGAACACCTCGAGCCGGCCGTCGACGTCGTGCATCTCGCCGTCGCGGCGAAGCGTCTGGGGCATGGGCAGATCCATGTCGAAGGAGGCGTCGCGCTTCCCGAAGCCCATCAGAGCGAGGTCGGGCTCGGGACGGGAGACCACATAGGACCAGAGCGTGAAGGCCGGGCGCAGCGCCGCGTAGGTGTCCATCGGCGGCCGCACGCCGAACGGTCCCGAGTCGAGGTAGAGCTTCGAGTCGTGGGTCGCGTAGCCGCCGGGGCGGATGACCGGACGCACCGGGCGGCCGATGTCCCAGTCGCTGCCCAGGATGGCCACCACCCGGTCGGGGAACATGCTCCCGCCGGCGGTGACCACGACCTCGTCGAGGTGGTCGAAGTGGCCGGCGGCGGCCACGCGTTCGGTCAGTTCCCGCATCCGATGTAGGAACTCGTCGACCTCGCTGAAATCGTCGCCCTGGAAGTGCAGGATGCCCTCGTAGCCCTCCACGCCTACCAGGCGGACGCGGTCGGAGGCGGCGATCCGCTCGGCCACCGCCACGGCCCCCTCAAGTGTCCGGCAGCCGGTCCGGCCGCCCGTCATCCCCAGTTCCACGAGCCCGTCGATCGGCCGACCCGCCGGGCGACCGGCCAGCGCCGCCTCCATGAGATCGACCCCCTCGACCGAGTCGATGAGGCAGAGAAGCTCAACGGCGGGGTGGGCGTCGAGTTCGTCGGCCAGCCAGACGACCGCCGCCGGATCCACCACCTGGTGGGCGATGAGGATCCGGGGGATGTCGAAGGCCCGGAAGATGCGGGCCTGGCTGGCCGTGGAGGCGGTGATAGCCCACGCCCCCGCTTCGAGTTGCAGGTGTGACAGCTCCGGCGACATGCTCGTCTTGCCGTGGGGCGAAAGCGACACTCCGCTGTCCTCGCAGAACCGGGCCACCGTGTCGATGTTGTGGGCCAGGTCGCTCTCGGAGATCACCATCACCGGGAACATGAAGTCGTCGGCGAACAGGTTCAGCCCCGCCGAGGCCGCCGAGCCGAGATCGGTGCCGCCGGGCGACAGAGGCCAGCCCTTGTACTGCCACCCCAGGTCTGCGTTGGCGACGTCGTAATGCCGGCGCCAACTATCTGTGTCGTTCGTCATCGCTCAGGACCCCGGTGCGTAGGCCACACACTCGATCTCGACGAGGATGTTGCCGTAGATCTTGGCGCCGACGGTTGTGCGGGTGGGCGGCTCGGTGGGGAAGTACTCCATGTAGACCTCGTTGTAGGCAGCGAAGTGGCGGTCCACGTCGCGCAGGAACGTGTTGACCTTCACGACGTCGGACATCCGCCCACCGGCGGCCTCGAGGGCGGTCTTGATGTTCTCGAGCGTCTGGCGGGTCTCGGCCTTGATGCCGCCCTCGACGAGAGCGCCCGGTTGCCAGCTGCCGTCATCGCCGGTCGGCGGGCTACCCGGTAGCAGCCCCGCGTTGCCGGACACGAACAGGAAGTCTCCCGCCCTGATGACCGGCGACAGGAAAGGGTGTCCCGGCGGCCCGCCCGGGACCTCGTAGACGCGTTTCATAGGCCCTCCCGAGGGTGCTCGCGGTCGGTTCGGAGACTGTAGACGCCGTGTCCCCCTCCCGTTCGAACGAGGATCCGTTCCGCCTGTGGGGGTTCGCCGGCGCCCACCGGCCCGGCCCCGCCCGCAGGTGGCTTCGACTACGTTCGGCGGCCATGGGAATCCCCAGGGCCGAGTTGTGCGAGCGCTTCCGGCGCATACCCATGACCGCGGTTTGCGACGCCATCTACCGGGCGGGACGCACCGAGCGGGTGCTGCCGTCGTACCTCCGGCCGCTGTTCCCCACCCAGCGGATCGTCGGGATCGCCCGCACCGTGCAGGGCGTCGGCTTCGACGAGCGTCGGCCGTGGGCCGAGGGCGTCGAGCGCATCCAGTCGTACCTGCGGATGTTCGACGGCATCCAGCCCGACGACGTGCTGGTGTCGGTCAACGGCGACAGCCCGGTCGGACACTTCGGCGAGCTCACCGGCAACGCCGCTCAGGTGCACGGCTGCGTCGGCGTGATCCTCGACGGCAACCTGCGCGACACCGACGGCCTGCGCGACATCGGGCTGCAGGTCTTCTACCGGGACATGTCGCCGCTGAACGCCATCGGCCGCTGGGAGATGGCGGCCACGCAGGTGCCCGTCACCATCGGCGAGGTGGAGATCCACCCCGGCGACGTGATCCACGCCGACTTCGACGGCATCCTCGTCATCCCGTCCGGCGAGGCAGAGCAGGTGCTGGCGGACTCCGAGACGGTGATGGCCGGCGAGGACCTGGTCCGGGAGGACATGCGCCGCGGACTCTCCCCCGCCGAGGGGCTCGAGAAGCACGGCTACATCTGATGCCCGCTGAGGCAGCCGGCACGTTCGCGACGCCAGGATCTCCGTCACACTGCCGCCCTCCGTCACACCGCCGCCCTCCGTCACACCGCCGCCCCCCGTCACACCGGCACTCTCCGTCATTCCGGCGAAGGCCGGAATCCAGAACCGGCCACGAACTCGGCAACTGAGGGAATGAGCGAGCGCAGCCCAATTGTCGTGCCGCACTCCGGCGTGGTGGAGACCGTGTTCATCGTGGAGTGGCTGCGCGCCACCGGCGAGCGCGTGGAGGAAGGCGAGGAGGTGGTGACCGTCGAGTCGGAGAAGGCCGAGACGGCGATCGAGTCGCCGGCCACCGGCAGGCTCGAGATCCTCATCAATGTCGATCCCGATACCGACGTGGAGGTCGATGTCGGCACAACGATCGGGCATGTGCTGGGGTGACCGCAGAATCCCGCTTCTCGCTCGACGGGCGCGTCGCCCTCATTACGGGCGCCGCCAGCGGGCTGGGGCGGGCCATCGCCGTCGGGTTCGCCGAAGCGGGTGCCCGGGTGCGGTGCGTCGACCGCGACGCCGAGGGCAACGACGAAGTGGTTCGATCGATCGGAGAGGCGGCGGACGCCTTCACCGCCGACGTCACCGACCCCGAGGCGCTGGCAGCCGCCGTGGACGGGCTGGTCGCCGAAGCCGGCCGCATCGACGTGCTCGTGAACAGCGCCGGAATCGGTGGCCGTTCCCCCGCCGTCGACTATCCCGAGGACCTGTGGGACTCGGTCATGGAGATCAACCTGCGCGGCACGTATCTCGCCTGCCGGGCGGCCGGACGTCACATGGTGGCCGCCGGATCGGGGTCGATCATCAACATCGCATCCGTCGGCGGCCTCGCCGGATTCCCGGGCAGCCTCGGCTACCAGGCCTCCAAGGGCGGGGTCGTGGCACTCACCCGCACACTCGCCATCGAGTGGGCGCCGCAGGGTGTGCGGGTCAACGCCATCGCCCCGTCGCAGTTCGAGTCGGCCATCGTGCTGGCCCAGTGGGAGCGCGAGCCCGCCATGCAGGCCGACTGGGAGTCACGCACGCCCCTCGGGAGGATCGGCCAACCCGACGAGATCGTCGGACCGGCCGTCTTCTTGGCCTCCGACGCGGCCGCCATGGTGACCGGGCACATCCTGGCCGTCGACGGCGGCTACCTGGCCCAGTGACGCCGCCTGCCGGGCTCGCTGCGCTCACCGTTCGGGCCGGCAGCCGCTCCGTCAACCCACCGACCGCCGCCGACGCTCGCCACGACGCCCGGGACGGAGGGATGCCGTGAGCCCTCCCACCGCGCCGGCCACGCTCGCCGACCTCACGAACGCGTCCGCTCTGGCGATCCACCGCACGATGGTGCGCATCCGAGTGTTCGAGACGCGGGTGACCGAGTTGTTCGCGGCCGGAGAGCTGCCGGGGTTCGTCCACACCTACCTGGGCCAGGAGGCGATCGCCGCCGCCGTCTGCGAGAACCTGACCGACGACGACTACATCACCTCCACCCACCGCGGTCACGGCCACGCCATCGCCAAGGGCATGGGCACCGACCGGCTCATGGCCGAGCTGTTCGGCAAGGAGACCGGCGCCAACCGCGGCAGGGGCGGGTCGATGCACGTGGCCGACTTCTCCTTGGGCATGCTCGGCGCCAACGGCATCGTCGGGGGTGGGTTCGGGATCGCCGCGGGCGCCGGACTGTCGGCCCTTCACCGGGGATCGGGCCAGGTGGCGGTGTGCTTCTTCGGCGACGGCGGCGTCAACAAGGGCCCGTTCCACGAGGCGCTCAACTTCGCCTCGGTGAAGGCGCTTCCGGTCATCTTCGTATGCGAGAACAACCAGTACGCCCAGTTCACCGCCATCAGCCGCACCTCCGCGGTGGAGGATCTGGCGATTCGAGCCACCGCCTACGCCATGCCGGGGACGACCGTCGACGGCAACGACGCCGGCGCGGTGTACGGCGCGGTGGGCACAGCAGTCGAGGCGGCCCGGGATGGCGAGGGTCCGTCGCTGCTGAACTGCGTCACCTACCGCCACAGCGGTCACTACGTCGGCGACGCCGAGGTGTACCGGACCGCCGCCGAGGTGGAGCAGTGGAAGGCGGCCGATCCGATCGGTCGGCTGGAGGCGGCGCTCACCGCGACGGGTTGGCTTGACGCCGCCGGTGTGGAGTCGGTCTGGGAGGCCGCCCGAGCCGAGACCGCCGCAGCAGAGCGCTTCGCCGCCTCCTCGCCCGATCCCGATCCCGGCAACGCCTTGGACTACGTGTACACCCCGACCGGCGAGGTCGGCCCATGAAGCGCATGTCGTTCGGTCAGGCGACTGTGGACGCCACGCGCCTGGCGATGCGGGCCGACGACCGGGTGATCGTGCTGGGCGAGGACATCAGCTGGGGCGGCAACTTCGGGCAGTTCCGGGGCCTGCTGGAGGAGTTCGGCCCCGATCGCATCATCGACATGCCCATCTCGGAGGCACTGATCATGTCGGCAGCCGTCGGGGCGGCGATGACGGGGCTACGACCGGTGGCGTCTATGAGCTTCCTGGAGTTCACGATGGGGGCCATGGACGAGATCGTCAACCAGGCCGCCAAGATGCGCTACATGTCCGGCGGCCAGGTCAGCGTCCCCCTCGTGCTGCGGGCCTCCGACGGCATCCTGCGCTCCTCGGGGGCCCAGCACTCCGGCAGCCTGGAGGCCCTGTTCACCCATGTGGCCGGGCTGAAAGTCGTGGCGCCCTCGAACCCGGCCGACGCCAAAGGCCTGCTGCGCTCGGCCATGGACGACGACGACCCGGTGATCTACCTCGAGAACAAGTCGATCACCGCCAAGCGCGGCTGGGTGCCCAAGGGCGACCACCGCGTGCCGCTCGGGACGGCTTCAGTCGTGCAAAAAGGCACGGATGTCACGCTGATCACCTACTCGGCGATGACGCTGCGGGGTTCCGACGCGGCCGCCCTGCTCGCCTTCAACCACGGCATCTCCGCCGAACTGATCGATCTGCGCAGCCTCTGGCCCCTGGACTTCGAGACCGTCGCCGCATCGGTGACCAAGACGGGCCGCGTCGTCATCGCCCACGAGGCCTGGCTCACCGGCGGCTACGGCGCCGAACTGTCGGCCCGCATCGGCGAGGAACTGTTCGCCGACCTGAAGGCCCCCGTCGTCCGGGTCGGCGCTGCACGGGCGCCCATCCCCTTCGGCCCACCCCTCGAGAGCGCCGTCGTCCCCGGCACCGACGCCATCGTGGACGCGGCCGTCAGAGTTGCGGGCTAAGAGATGTCGTGATGCCGCACCGAGACCATCGCTGGAATTACCTGTGGCGGCTCCGGTAAGGGGCTGACCAATGGCATCCACCTGGCGCCGCCCGCGGGGTCGCCTGTGGCGGCTCTGGTCCCAGATCTCCGTGCGGCTGCCGAGTCGTAACACGGTCGGATGGACCATGACCGTTCTCGTCGTCGGGTTCTGGATCACCGTCGGCATTTTGCTCCTCGTCATGGGGGACGGATTCATGGAGTGGGTGTTCGGTCCACCGGGCCACTAAGCCTGGATCCACCGTTTGGGGGGTTGTGTCCTGGGTCAAGAATTCTGCTCAGTTTTGGGCGGGTTCGGTTTGTGTGTTCGGTCGGCTAAATAGGCGGTCAGGGGCGGTGTCTGGTCGAGAGCTTGGTGGGGGCGGATCGTGTTGTATGTCGCCCGGAATTCCTCGATGTGGTCGGCGAGTTCGACGCCGTCGGCGATGTCGTGGCGGTAGAGGTGTTCGTATTTCAGTGTGCTGATCCAGCGTTCGACGACGCCGTTGGTGTGCGGGGAGCGGTGGCGGGTCCGCACGTGGGTGAGGTGGGGGCGGGCGGCGAACCAGCGGGCCAGGGCAACGGATTTCATGGCGGGGCCGTTGTCGGTCACGATCGCCAGGGGGATGATCTCGCCGGTGGCCGCGTCGACGCAGTCCTCGATGAGGCGACGTCCCAGCAGCGCCTCGGCGGCCTCGACGGCGTTGTGCAGGGCGGCGATCAGGTCGGTGGCGCCCTGGGTCGTGGTGACCGGGCACGTCAGGGCCAGTTTGGTGGCGTAGTCCACCACCGGGCACAGCCGCCAGATGCCCTCCGTGGTGGTCTCGAACTGGGTGAAGTCGGCTTGCCAGACGCGGTTGGGGCGCACAGGCGCCTCCACGAAGACCTCCCGGCGGGCCGCAGCGAGCTGGCGGCGTTCGGCCTGGTAGCGCACCGGCTGCAACAGATCCCGTCGGGCCATGGCCCGTTTCACGCTCGCCGGCGATCCCACATCGGCGCCGTCGACCGCGGCGATCGCGGCGATCTTGCGGTGACCCCACGCCGGCCACTCCGCCGCGTATTTCGCGACGGTCGGTTCGATGCGGTCCACCACCGGCGCCGGCCACGGCCCCTTCGCCACCTCGCCGGCGCGGTGGCGCGCCAGGCGGGCGTGATAGGTGCGCCGCGGTACGCCCACCAACTCGGCGAACCTCGAAACGCTGCAACCGGAATCGGTGCGGATCATCTCGAGGTCCTCGAAGGAGGGAGAAACTCCGCTCCCTTCTGCCACACCCGCAGCTGCACGTGCGCCTCACCCAACGCCGCCTTCAACTCTTCGTTCTCGACCTCCAGCTCGGCCTCTCGCGAGGACCGGCGCCGCTGGGGCCCCGCCAGACCCGCACGGCCAGCCTCCAAGAACGCGTTCTTCCAGTTGTGCACCGTCTGCTCAGCCACACCGGACCGACGCGCGGCCTCAGCCACCGACACCTCGCCACGCAGCACCGACAACACCACCTGCAGCTTGCGCTCAGGGCTTCTCTTCGAGGGCTTGGCCATCAGGATCTCCTTGCATCAGACCCAACCTAGACCTGAGCAAGATTTCTTGACCCGGGACAGGGGGCGCGTGGGGTCAGCGGCGGTCCGTTCGGTCGGTGCGCCGGGGCGTTCAGCAGAGTTGGGGTAGGGCGCGGATGTTGGTGAGGGTGTTTTGGGAGGCGGCGCACCTGCGGGCTGAGGTTCTCAGCATTGGAGGGGTTGGTTGACGGCTTGACCGGTGCCGGCCGCGTTGCCGTTGCGGTTGGTGGGGTTGCCTCTGTTGCGGCGGGCCTTGCTGTTGTGGGCTTTGCCGTCGCGGCCCGTGGTGGGTGGCCGGTTGGGTGGGGGTGCGAGGTCGACTTTTCCGTCGGGTCCGCGGGTGAGTTGGGCGCCGAGTTTGTGGATTTGGTAGTGGTGGCAGTCGCTGCAGAGCAGACAGAGGTTGTCGATGTCGGTGGGCCCTCCGTCTTCCCAGAATCTGACGTGGTGGGCTTGGCAGAAGCTGTTGGGGGCGCCGCAGACGGCGCAGCCCTTGTCTCGGACGGCGAGGGCGATGCGCTGGGCGAAGCTGGCGTGGCGGTACTTGTGGCCCAGCCACAGAGGTTGGCTCTTGGTGGCGAACAGGGCGGGCAGGATGTCGGCGTCGAGCGCGATTTTGAGGAGTTCGCCGGGCGTTAGGGGGGTGCCGTCGACGAGGCGGGCGTCTCGCAGTTGGCCCGCGACGGTGTCGTAGTCCGCGATCACCAGCAGGGTCGCGCGCTGCGCGTTGGCGGCTCCGGCGTCTTGGCGGGTGATGAGCGTTTCGAGGGCGTCGGCGTACCGCTGGGCGGGCGTGGCCCGGTTCTTGGGGTCTTCGTTGTGCCAGAGCTCCTTGGCCATCGCCGCGAGCGCGGTCTCGATGCGGGCGCCGGCCAACGGGTCGAAGGTGCCGAACAGCGTGTACATGCCGTCGGATTCCTGTTTGATGCTCGCTGCGCGGCGGGCCCGCTGGCGGCGCCGGCGCTTCTCGAGGTCCTCGCCAGCGGATTTCTCGTTGACGTGGTCGCGGACCGTGCGGGCGAAGGTGTCGGCCGGTTCGGACTCCGCGGCGTCCAGCAAGACGGCCTCCTCGACATCGGAGTGCGCGGAGGCGTCGGCGATCGCCCGGGCATGTTGCGGGGTGATGTCGCCCGCCGCGAGCGCCTCAGCGGTGCCCGGCAGATCGCCGAGTCGTTCGGCGAACGCCACCTCCCGCTTGGCGCCGCCGCGGGACTGTTTCAAGTCGCCGCGCAGCACCGCCGCGGCGTGCGCCTCGCCCCGCCACAGCGAGAGCTCGGCGACCTTGTCGGCCTTCACCGCCGCCAAGCGGGCCTCACACCGCCCTACCAACCGCAGGCACTCCTCGAGGCGCCCGCCGTCCAACCTGTCCAGACCGACAACCAGGCCATCCAACAGCCCCAACAGATGATCCGAAGAGGGCCCGCCGCGGCCGGACTCGTCGCCGGGGAAGGAGGCGGTGGGCAAGGCCGGCGTCTCCCGCAGATCCGACCGGCGCCCGGCGGTCGGGTCGGCGTCGCCGGGCCCCGTCGCCGGGGGCGTCGGATCGGAGAAAAGGGTTGGTTCGGTCATCGGTGGCTCCCCCACAGAACGCCTCGTTCTCGGATTCGGGTCGGCGAGGCCGACAAGCCGGTTGGGGAAGCCCGACCCCCACCAGAGCAGAGGTCAGTGACCGGTACCCGTACTCTACAACACCTCTGTGACAGAGTCAAACATATATTCGTACTATCGTCTCGAACCGATCAATACTGTGCGATACTCCACTCACAGGAAGTGCCTCCCGATCCGGTGTCGGCAGCCGCGTTCAACTACGGCCATTCCCCCAGGTCAGAAAGGCACTTCCCCGAATTTCAACCCCCAACACCACCAACCTGTCGGTGGATCCAAGCTAAGCGCGCGCGGGCCAGTCTTGCCGGCCTACGTCATTTGAGTTACTACACAAGAGCCAGACGCCACTGTCTAGTACACCATAGACAAGGATGTCTAGCATGCACTAGACTGATGCTTGCCGCGGAAGACGGACCTCATACGGCAGATCCGAGATCTTGCCAGGGCCCACGGCACAACCGCCCAGTTGGTCCGGCAAGGAAGCCACGAGATCTGGGAGTGCGAGGGGTTCAGGTTTCCGCTACCTCGACATCGGCAGATCGCGGAAGGCACAGCGCGAATCATCATCCGCAGGCTTGCCGAACATCTCGAAGGCCTCGGCGGCGAGGAGAACAGACCATGACCAGCATTCCGGAGAGTCGTCAAGGCCCTATGCGGCAGCACATGATCACCACAAGTGAAGATCCAACGAGAACCGCCCATGACGTGATTGCCACACGTTCCGGCGACTGGTGGACAATCGAGGTCACCTCCGGCCTCCCCGCTGATGTCTTGGGTGTCAGCCAAGCGCGGCGCCTTACAGCGGTCCACACCGTGGCTCGCAATCTGATCGGCGACCTCCTCGAGGTCGACCCGAGCGAGGTTGACGTGACGGTCGTCGTCCAACTCCCACCCGAACTCCAGCGGATGGTCGAGTTGTACCGCGACGCGGGGATCGTCGAAGACGTGGCCCGCACCGAGGCGGCACTCGCTCGGAGTCGTGCTGCGTCTGCACTGCTCAATGCAGAGTTGACGATGCGCGAGACCGCTGAAGTTCTCGGCGTTTCCCACCAGCGCGTCAAGCAACTGGTTGACCGTGCTCCTGACGACGCCGGCGTCGATCTGATCGAACGCATCCAGACCCGCGTCGAGGGCGCCCGGAGGGACAGGGGAGCACATCCGCCCGCGGTGTCAACACCTCGAGTCACCGCACTCAGCCAGGAGCCGGGAGGCAGCAGCAGCCCCCTTGCTGCAGGCTAGACAGTCGACACCCGGTGCTAGTCCGGCTTCGGGGCGGAGATGAGCGAGAAGAACTTCTCGTCCTGGATCACCGCAGGTGAAGGGAACGCCACCTTCGAGTGGCTTAGACCCAGCAGGACCATGGCCTCGGCCATCTTGATGGCCACCGGTCCGGGGTTGATGACCGGCGCATCCAGATTGCGGGCCATGTACTCGGCCGCCTGGTGCATGGTCGTGGAGCCGAGCAGGATCACGTCCGCGCGGTCCTCGGTGATGGCCAGCCGGGCCTCCTCGGTGAGCCGGGGGAACACCGTCTCCTCCTTGCCGCTCAGCAGCTCCTCCATGTCGGGGCGGATGCCCGCCGCCCGCACCGAGGCGCAGTGGCCCCACAGGTGGTACGTGTCGAGGTTCTTCTCGTAGAGGTGGCGCCACTGGTCCCACATCGTGATGATCGAGAAGCGCTTGCCCAACATGATGGCGACGGCGTAGGAGACCAGGCCGGGGCCCAGGACGGGGATCGACAGCCGCGACCGCAGCGCCGCCAGCCCGGAGTCCGAGACGGTGTCCATGACGACCGCGTCGTACCCCTCCTCCTCGGCGCGCAGCCCCGCCTCGACGATGTACATCTCGAAGATCAGGTCCTCGTAGTAGCAGTCCACCAGCGTGGCTGTGTTCCGCACCGGCACGCACTCCACGTGGGTGCCCTCGCCGAGCAGATCGTCCGGCACCTGAGCGGATCGAATGTCCTGGCCCACATCGAAAGGGAATGGAATGATGTATTTGATCCGCATACCCGGCAGTCTGACGCCTCCCTGCGCCCGCTGCCAATCCGGGGAGTACTGTTCGGCTGCGGGACCGAACACCCTGCGTGCGGCCTGATCCGAGGGGGATGACGATGTCGAATCTGGATGTTCTGTGGCAGCCGCTGGACGTGGGCACCACCCGATTGAAGAACCGGGTCATGACCAGCGCGCACAGCCTGGCCTACAGCAAGGACCACGTCCTCAGCGACCGGCACATCGCGTACTACCGCGAGCGGGCCAAGGGCGGCCTGGGGCTGCTGATCAGCGAGCAGCACGCTGCCCACGAACTCAGCCTGGGCTCGTTCTACAACTGCATCACCGCCTGGGAGGAGCGCTGCATCCCCCAGATGGAGCGCCTGGCCGAGGCGGTGCACGAACACGACTGCGCCATGTTCATCGAACTCGCCATCATGGGCGTGCAGGACAAGGGCCACATGTTCTCGCCCTGGCATCCCCTATGGGGCGTCTCCCGGGTGCCGTCGGTGATCCACAACGAGATCCCCCACGTCGTCGGCAAGCGGGAGATCCGCTCGCTCGTGGAGGGATACGTGCAGTCGGTCCGCAACGTCAAGCGCTCGGGGCTCGACGGGGTGGAACTGCACGGCGCCCACAGCTACGGCATCGCCCAGTTCCTCAGCCCCTTCTACAACCGCCGGACCGACGAGTACGGGGGATCGGTCCGCAACCGCTGCCGGTTCGCCATCGAGGTCGCCGAGGCGGTCCGCGACGAGGTCGGCGACTTCACGATGGGCCTGCGCCTGTCGTTCGACGAGTTCGTCGGCGAGGCCGGCATCACCGGCGAGCAGTGCGAGGAGATCCTCGACATCCTGGCCGACACCGGTCTCTACGACTTCTTCGACATGTCCGGGGGCAACTACCACAACCTCCATCTGGCGGTCGCGCCCATGTCGGTCCCCGACGGCTTCATGATCCCCTTCGGCAGGCGGGCCAAGGAGGTGGTCGGCGACCGCGCCAAGGTGTTCATCGTCGGGCGCATCCGGCACATCGACATGGCCGCCGACATCGTGGCCAACGGCTGGGCCGACATGGTCTGCATGACCCGCGCCCACATCACCGACCCCGCCGTGGTCCGCAAGGCCCAGGAGGGGCGCAAGCACGAGACGCACATCTGCGTCGGCGCCAATGAGTGCATCCTGCGCAACTTCCAGCAGCGCGACATCTTCTGCATGGTGAACCCCGTCACCGGGCGTGAAGCCGAGTGGGGCGAGGGATCGCTGAAGGTGGTCGCCGGCGAACGCTCCAAGAAGGTCGTGGTGGTCGGCGGCGGGCCGGCGGGCATGAAGAGCGCGGCCGTGGCCGGCAGGCGCGGCCACCAGGTGGTCCTGTTCGAGCGATCCGGCGAGCTCGGCGGTCACATCAACCTCATCAAGGGGCTGCCGACACGCACGGCCTGGCAGGACGCCATCGACAACCTCCTGACGGAGATGCGCACGGGCGGCGTGGAGGTGCGCACGGGCGTCGACGTCACCCGGGAGTTGCTGGACGGCGAGGCGCCCGACGCGGTCGTCTGCGCCACCGGATCCACCTGGGACTGCACCGGCTTCAGCGTCGCCCGGACCGACCGGGACGAGCTGCCCGGCGTGGACCAGGACAACGTCATCGATGTCGGCTCGGCGATCGTGGCGGCCCTCGAGGATCCCGAGGCCCTCGGACGGAGCGTGCTGATCATCGACGACACCGGCGAGTACCTGCCCCTCGGGCTGGCCGAACTGCTGGCGGACAACGGCGCCTCCGTCGAGGTGGTCTGCCCCCGAGCCGTCGTCGGCGAGAACGTCGCCGGCGCTCTTGAGGGCAGCCACGTCTATCCCCGACTGGAGGGCAAGGGCGTGCGTCTCACGGCCAACGCCTTCATCGAATCGGTGAACGGCACCGAAGCCGAGGTGTACAGCGTCTGGGGCGGCTGGCGCCGCACCGAGACGGTGGACACCGTGGTGCTCAGCCTGCTGCGCACACCGAACGACGAACTGTTCCGCCAGATCGAGGGCGCCTACCCCGCAGTCCAGCAGATCGGCGACGCCGTGGCACCGCGGCGCACCATCATCGCCATCTACGAAGGCGAGAAAGCCGGCCGCGAGATCTGACCGGCACGGTGCCGGCTAGTCGAGGTCGGCGTCGAAGCTCAGCAGTTCGCGGGCGTTCAACTCGGCGATCTTGGCGGCCTCGTCGTCGGGCACGTCCGCCAGCATCTCAGTGAGGCGCTTGCGGGCGTTGGGCCACAGCGAGTCGGAGTGGGGGTAGTCCGACTCGAAGCAGATGTGATCGATCCCGATGAACTCGCGCTCCCGCAGTCCTGCATCGTCCTCGATGAAGCAACCCCAGATGTGCTTGCGGAAGAGTTCCGACGGCGGCACTTCGGTGTTGATGCCCGTGTACCAGCGGTGGCGCTCCCACACGAAGTCCATGCGCTGCAGCAGGTACGGAATCCAGCCGATGCCGCCCTCGGCGAGCCCCACCCGCAGGCCCGGGAACTTGTGGAACAGCGGCGAGAACAGCAGGTCGGCGGCACACACCATCGAGTTGGTGCCCATGGTGGAGATCCACACAACGATGGGCGCGTCGGGTGCCGTCTCCGGCGGCTTGCCCGAGCTGCCGAAGTGCATGAACACCGGCAAACCCGTGTCCTGCACGACGGCGAAGAACGGGTCCCAGTGGTCGGTGTGGATCGACGGGAGACCCAGCGGACTGGTGGCCTCGGGGAACGTGATGGCCTTGGCCCCCTTGGCGGCGCAGCGCTGCACCTCGATGGCCGCCAGAGCAGGATCCCAGAGGGGCACGATGATCATGGGCACCAGGCGCTCGGGCTCGGTCCCCGCCCACTCGTCGATGATGAAGTCGTTGTACGCCTGCACGCTCAGCAGGGCAAGATCCCAGTCGTCGCTCTCGAGGAACAGCGTGCCGCCGAAGCGGGGGAACGACGGGAAGCACAGCTGGGCCCAGACGCCGTCGATGTCCATGTCCTGCACTCGCCGGCTCGGGTCGTAACAGCCCGGCAGGATCTGGTCGAACCGGTAGGGCTCGAGGCCGAAGTCCTTCGGGTCCTTGTCGATGACCGCGTTCAGTGCGAACTGCGGGTACTCGCGCCCCTCGTAGAGCCAGAGTTCCTGCTGGCCGGTGATCGGGTTTCCGTACTGGTCGGTCGTGTCGAGTTCCTTCTGGATGATGCGGGGACCCGCCTCGCGGGCGTGCGCCGGCAGCCGGTCCTGGAAGACCCGCGGGTGCTCGATGACGTGATCGTCGATCGAGATGATCTTCATGTGGTCCTGCAGTGGCATGCTCCCCCCTCCGGTAGCGACGCCAAGCCCGGAACGCAGCGCCCGAACGACTCAGCAGGTCAGCGGGCCGCTCAGTCGAACGATAGCCCTTCGCCGGTTGCGTGGCGCGGCCACGGCGCGGCCTCCTCGAACGCCGCCGCGGCGCGCAGGACCAGCGCGTCCTGCCGCCAGCCGCCCACGATCTGCAGACCCACCGGCAGGCCGCCGGACATCCCGCACGGCACGCTCGCCGCCGGCAGCCCCGTGATGTTGAACGGGTAGGTGAACGGGGTCCAGCTGAGGTACTCCGTGGGCCTCCCGGCCACCTGGCCGGGCTGATCAGCGCCGGCCGCGAAGGCGGTGAGGGGGAGCGTCGGCGTCAGCAGCAGGTCGTAGCCGTCCATGAACTGCCGGACCGTCTCGGCGAAGCCGGCCTTGGCGGCGTTGGCGGCCGCCACCTCCGGTCCCGTGAGCCGCATGCCGCTCTCCACGACCTCCAGCCGGCCCGGGTCGATGAGATCCCGCACCTGCTCCAGGTCGTGCATGTGCCGGGCGGCGTTGGCGGCCGACCAGATCACGTCCAGGAACGGGTACGGGTCGTCCCAGCCGGGCACGACCTCGTCGACCTGGCAGCCGAGCGACTCGAAGACGCCGGCCGCCGCGGCGGTCGACTCCCGGACCCCGGGCTCGACCGCGGCGTATCCCAGGTCGGGGCTCCAGGCGACCCGCAGCTCCCCGATCGGCTCGGCGAGCGAGGCGGCGTAGTCGGCGCCGGTGTCGGGAAGCGAGAACCTGTCCCTCGGGTCGGGACCGGCCACGACGTCCAGCAACTCTGCCGCGTCGGCGACGGTGGTGGCCAGCACGCCGAGGTGCGAGAGAGACTCAATGGGGCTGATCGGGAAGACGGGGATGACGCCGGCGGACGGCTTGATCCCGAAGACTCCGCAGAAGGCCGCCGGGATCCGCACCGACCCGGCGCCGTCGCTGCCGATGGCCGCGGGCCCCAGTCCGGCCGCCACCGCCGCGGCGGCGCCCCCACTGGAGCCCCCGGCGGTCCGGTCGAGCCGCCAGGGGTTGCGGGCGGGCCCGTTGACCCGGTTGCCGGAATCGCCCTTCCAACCGAACTCGGAGGTGGTGGTCTTGCCCAGGAGTGGGGCCCCCGCCGCTCGCAGCCGCTCGGAGGTGGGCGAGTCGAATTCGGGAACCCAGTCCGCCAGCAGCAACGAACCAATCGTCGTGCGCACACCCCGTGTCACGACCATGTCCTTGATCGAGACCGGCACACCGCAGAGCGCGCCGGCGGCGCTCTCACCGGGGTCGTCACCACGCAACACCCGCTCGGCGGCCGCCGCCGATTGCCGTGCCTCGTCGCCGGTCACTGTCACGAAAGCCGTGAGATCGCCGTTGAGCCGCTCGATCCTTCCCAACACCGTCTCAACCACGACGGCAGGTGTCAGCGCCCCGGACTCGTAGCCCGCGCGGAGTTCGCGGGCGGTCATCTGTGCAAGCTGTTCGTTGGGCATGACCAGCCGTCTAGCATCGAGGGCGGGCCGAGGCAACCGCGGGGCACCCGGCGGTTCCACAGCCCGAACTCCAGGGGGGAGGCAACGGCATGACATCTGCAGTGGACCTATTCGAGGCCGAACTGCGCCTCTGCGGCGTACATGAGGGCGAGACGGTGGCGGTGCTGTCCCAGACGGAGCCGCAGCGGGCCTACGCCCGCGACTTCCTCGCCGCGGCGCAGCGCCTGGGAGCGCACAGCTACGAGGTCGGCCTCCCCGCCGACAGCGAGGCGGGAGGGCTGGACTACGTCGGCGTGAACCCGCTGGCCGGCAACCAGGCCGCCATCGAGGCCCTGAAGCAGGCCGACCTCATGGTGGATCTGGTCTTCCTGCTCTTCTCGGTCGAG
Organism: Acidimicrobiales bacterium; assembly: GCA_963664235.1. Lineage (GTDB taxonomy): Bacteria > Actinomycetota > Acidimicrobiia > Acidimicrobiales > CATQHL01 > VXNF01. The sequence goes on from OY760933.1 coordinate 624,748, forward strand.
CAGCACGAGATCCAGGAATCCGGCACCCGCATCCTCCTCTGCATCGAGTCGCTGGACGTGCTCGGCCGGCTGCTGCCGACTCCCGAGCTGCGGGAGCGCGTGGAGTGCGCAGCGGAGATCTACGCCGGCGCCGACGTGCTGCGCTTCACCAACGCCCACGGCAGCGACGTCACCTACCAACTCGGCGCCTACCCGGTCATGACCGAGTACGGCTACACCGACGAGCCGGGACGCTGGGACCACTGGCCGTCGGGGTTCCTGTTCAGCGGCGGCCGCGACGACGGGGTGGACGGCCGCGTCGTGATCGCTCCCGGCGACATCGTCTACCCGTTCAACAGGTACGTGCAGAGCCCTATCGAGCTGACGATCGAGACGGGCCGGATCACCGACATCAGGGGCGGCCTCGACGCCGACCTGATGGCCGACTACATGGCCGGCTTCGACGACGAGAAGGCCTACGGCATCAGCCACATCGGTTGGGGCCTCAACGAGCGCTGTCGCTGGTCGGCCCTGGCCACCGACCCCCGAAGCGTTGGCATGGAGGGGCGCGCCTTCTACGGCAACGTGCTGTTCTCCACCGGCCCGAACCAGGAGCTGGGCGGCAGCAACGACACCTCCTGCCACTTCGACATCCCCATGCGGAACTGCAGCCTCTACCTCGACGACGAACCGATCGTCATCGATGGCGACGTGGTCCCCGAGGAGATGCGGCCCCGCTCCAACTCCTAGCAGGTCGCCCCAGTCCGAGGTGCTGCGCCGCCACATTGAAGATCTCAAGCTCACGACCCCGGCCGACAAGTGCCGGCGGGGCCGCCCCGGCGCCGACTGTGCGGGTTGCGCACGGGATCCACACCCGGGCGTCGAGGGGTTTGTCGAGTTTTCGGGATTTATCGCAGTTTTTCAAGAATCTCGACAAAGCCGGCAAATCCGCGGGTTCAGGCGGAAACCCCTGGCCTATTCGTCATTGCATCAAGCGGGTTGGGGATGCGGACCTTGTGGGTGCCGCGGCTCATGTAGGCGTGGTTTCCGCCACGGCGGAGCCCTGTCAACCGAGCCGGCGGAACCGTGCGATGAGTTCAGTGCGGCTGACAGGCGTGAGCCGCCGGCTCATGCGTCGAGGGCGAGGCGGATGCCCTCCATGTCGGGGATGTCCCGGTCGCCGTCATCGAGCTTGAGGGTTGCCCAGCCGATCAGCACGGAGTGCAGATCGCTCAGCGCTTCGTCGGGTGTTGCGCCGGCGCCCCACGCGCCGGGTAGGCCGGCGACGGTGGCGATCAACTCGTCGGGGTCCTCGCTACGCCGCAAGATGGCGTCTCGGACAGCGACGTCGGCCCAGAGGACAATGCGCTTGTGGCGCACGTCGGCCGCCGCTGGGGCGTCGGCGAAGGTCCGCCGCGACCTACCTCGGCAAATTCCCCAAACCCCAGAAGCTGCTCGCCTGGGCCGACCAGCAACTCTCGACTCTCCTACCAGCGCAAACAGATGCGCCGGTTAGAGCAGCAAACTCCCTGGTCAGAGCCTATCCGCTAACCCTCTTACACCCTTCTCTTGGATTCCTCGTTGCGGATGTGCGAGATGTGGCCGTCGGTCAGATGGAAGAGAGGCTTGGTAGCGCGTCGGGCTTCTTCGATGGCGACACGCCGATCCTCGCGCGTCACCTCGCGGGAACGCACCTGTGAAGGAACGCCACGCTCAGAGGGCTCCCTGGTCCCCTTGGTGTCACTCATTGTGTTGGCCTTTCCGTCAGTCCGTCAGTGTCACGTGAAGATCTCATGATGACGTGGCCGGGGGATCATCGGTGCGCCATCCAAGCAGGTCAACCACGACGCGGGCCATCGCGCTGGCAATGGCCGCATGTCTGCGGTAGCCCTCATCAGTTCCCAGAATAACCCGACCCTGCGAGTGAGAGATCGACAAAACGCCGATCAGACGGTCGTTAGCGTTCACCACCGGCATTGCTGCCACCTCGGTGAGGTGCCGATACCGCTCCTGGCGCTCCGCATCGAGGCTGAATGTGCCGTCGTGGGTCGTGTCGCCCTGAGCGATCTGATAGATGCCGCTTTGGTAGGCCACTCCGGTGGCACCCTCCCCTGGCCTCCACCCACGCTGCTCCTCCTGGGGCACCTCGGGCCGCAACACCGCGATCAATTTCCGCTGGCGATCGCTATACATGAAGAACCGGAACTCACAGCCCTCGAAATAGTCCTCGACAGCATCGTCAAACAGAGCCTGGGCGGCCTTCTCGGCAACCAACTGCCGGGTCGTGTCCGTCTGCTCCTCCTCGGTGATCGACAGAACTCCCGCATCCTGCTGGCCGGCCATCTCCCGATACTGCTCGGCCCTATCAGACGGCTGGACTAAATCCAGCTCGCCCCCCGGGAACTTAACCCTCCGCAACCAGCGGGCCATCCCGCTCACCCCGACGAGGAGACCCCCAACCCCGGTCGCGGTGGCGAACGAGGTCGAGTCGTCAATCCAGCGGAAGGCGGCGGCCATCGTCAACGCTCCCACCATGAAGGTCAACGTCCGGCCGAGATCATTCAGCAACGCCCGACGGGCGATGTACGTGGTCCACCGCATCCAGAACCGCCTGCAGCGCCGAACCCCGTAGATCAGACGGGCAATGACTCGGACAAACATTTCGGCACTCTAAACCATCACCGCAGGCGCAAGCGGATACGCGCGGTTGCGAGCAGAGCCCACTGCGGTGTCTCGTGTGATCTCTGGTGGCGGATACGCGACGGCTGTGGCCCGCCGGGGAGCCGGCAGTGGTGATCTGCTATATCTGGCGCCTCATGAATGGGATCGCGATTTCGGAGGGCGGGTTGGCCACCAGGGTCGGTGGGGTGGTTCGGCTCGTGCTGGGCGTGGCGCGCCTTGGGGAGGCCGATCTGAGGGGCTGGTGGAGTTGCCATGGCCTGGATCGCGTCGGGTCGTACGTCCTGAGCAGGGCGCTGCCGCGGACTTGGCGGTCGGCCGGCCTCGAACTCGACGTGCTGTCCGCGCAGCGGCGGCACGACGACGCGCTCGCGGGGCGGGCGTCGGCGCTGCACCTGTTCTCGGATGAGTTGCCGTTCCGCCGCTGGGCGGCGGCCTGGCTCGCCGAGCAGAAGACCGCAGACGCGGTGGACGAACTCTTCGCGGAATTGGCGGGCTGGGATGACGATGCGGCGAGAAGGCGCCTCAGCGAATGGGCGGGAGAACCAGAACCGGGTGAGGCACTGGGTGACGGCCTGTTGCTCGGGCGCGCGGCGAGGCCCGATTCCGACGACGAAGCTGCGTTGGCCGCCTTGGCTCGTCGCCTGGCTGCGGCCTACTTGAGCTTGGACGGGATCTTCCGGGCACCGTATTTCGACCGGGTGACTTGAGCGCGATGGATGTCCTCGTACCGCGGACCCACGATCCGGTCGGGGCGTGGCTAGTAATCGGCCGTGATTGATTGCGATGACCGTCCACTCGCTGCGCGACCGCTGCTGTGCAGCGTTGACGCAATTGCCTAATCGAGCGGTGTGAGCGCAATGGGTGAGGTCTACACGTCCCGGTTGGCGAAGGGCGGTGCAGCTCTGGAGGACACCCGCCGGGTGGTCGAACTTTGGGACCCGGAACTGTCTTCGGAGGAGAACCTGCGCCGGCTGTCGTCCGAGAACCTGCTGGGTAAGCCCTCTCGGTCGAGACTTGATGACCTGCTGTATCGGGTAATCCAGAGGCGGTATACCGATCCCGGCTCGCATGTCGTGCCGGCGCTGAAGGGCCTGCTCAGTGAGCCGAGGGCGTTCAGGGAGGCGTGCTTCTACGAGACGGCACGGGCTGACGATCTGTTGGCGGCGTTTGCCGAGGGGCCGATGTGGGAGTGGTGGCAGCAGGGGCGCCTGTCGGTCGGCATCATCGACGCCCTCGGCTGGCTCGACGAACTGAGCGCCACCGGGCTGGTGCCGGCGTGGAGCGACAGTGTCCGCATGCGCACGGCTCAGGGGCTGCTGTCGACATTGCGGGACTTCGGGATCCTCGCGGGCGTCACCAAGGGGCACCGCAAGGAGATCGCCCCGCCTGCCATGACGCCCCGCGGCTTCGCCTATGTGGCTTGGCGGGAGCACGAGCAGGGGGCGTCGTCGCGGGCTCTGGCGAACAGCAGCGTGTGGCACCGTTGGCTGTTGGACGACTCGGCAGTGGAGGACCTGTTCGTCCGGTCAGCTCGCCTGGGTGTGCTGCGCTTCTCTCGCGCCGGCTCTGCGGTGCGTCTCGACTGGTTGGTGGGTCGGCTGGAGGAGGTCACCGGTGCGGCTGCGTGAGCGCAGTGACTCTTGGCGTGCAGTCAACGGGCCGATGAACCGGCGGGAGGTCACTGGTGCGGCTGCGTGAGCGCCGACGCTCTCGCTGTAGAGCACACGGGCCCGAGAACCGCTTGGAGGTCTCCGTTGCGTGAAGAGTTGCGCCGCATCGGTGAGCGCATCGAGGCACACTTCGCCGCCGGGGGTGATCCGCCGTTCGTGCTGTACCAGTACCACCCGAAACAGGAGTGGAATGTTCGGCGCGACCTGGGGGAACTGCGGCGCTGGCTGGAGTCGCCGCCGCGGCGGATTACCTGCGCGGCGGTCTCGCTGGCAGATCTGTTCTGGGCGGCGCTGGACGATTCCGGCTACTTCAACGAGCTGCTGGACTTAGAGCGCCGGGCGCGGGAGGCGAACGACGGGGCGGCGGTTCGCGAAGTGTCCGAGGCGGTCGGGGAGATTCTCCGCGAGCCGCCGACGCTCACAGACCGCGTGGTGGAGAAGGTCGAGGGCTGTGAAGAACGAACCGCGGTGTTCCTGTACCGGGCCGGCGCGCTCTACCCCGCCTATCGGACCTCCACGCTGCTCGACGATCTGCGCGGTCGCCTTGCCCGGCCGGTGACGCTGCTGTATCCGGGCACCCTCCTCGGTGAGTACGGTCTGCGGTTCATGGACCGGACCGAGCCCGCCTACGGCTACCGGGCGCTGATCGTGCCGAGGGAGACGCCGACGTGAGGATCGAAGAACTCTTCCGGCGCGATATCCGCCGGACCATCGAGGAGGTCGTCAAGGTCGATGACGCCGACGAGGCCACCATCGCCAACGAACTCGAGGAGTACGTCGCCACCGAGCACATCCTCGAGGAGTTCGAGACGGTGCTGGAGGCCTACCAGGAGTCGATCCTCAGCCCGAACGAGACCTGCTCGGTGTGGGTGTCGGGGTTCTTCGGTTCGGGCAAGTCGAGTTGGGCGAAGATCCTCGGATATCTCCTGGCGAACCCGCGGGTGGGCGACGAGAGCGCCGCCGAGCGGTTCTTCGCTCGCACGCACGCCCCGGCGGTGCAGGCCCTGCTCAACACGGTCCACGCCCGGTCGCCGACGCTGACGGTGCTCGTGAACCTGGCGACCGGCGCGAACGTCGTCGCCGGGGAGGGCGAGTCCGTCGTCCTGCCGATCTACCGGGCGCTTCTCGAGCGGCTCGGCTACTCCCGGAACTTCACGCTCGCCGAACTGGAGTACACCCTCGAGGGCGACGGGAAGCTCGCCGAGTTCGAGACAGCGTTCGCCGAGATCGATGGACGCCCCTGGCAGGAGCGGCGCTACACCGCCCTCGCCAAGCGCCAGGCCGCACGAGCGCTCGACGCCGTCTACGGCAGCAGCGGCGGTCTTCCGGACTGGGCGCAGGGGTTGGAAGCGCCGGACATCGACGCCGACTGGTTCGCGGTCCGCGCGCTCGAACTGCTCGAGCGCCGCGGCGGCGGTTGCCGGCGGCTCGCGTTTGTGGTGGACGAGGCGGGGCAGTACGTCGCCCGGTCGGTGCACCGGATGTTGGATCTGCAAGGTCTCGCCGAGGCGTTCCAGAAGCGCCGCGGGCGGCTGTGGCTCGTGGTGACCTCCCAGGAGCGGCTCGACGACGTGGTCGACAGCCTCGAAGCCAAGCAGGTTGAGTTGGCGCGGGCGCAGGCGCGGTTCCCGCTGCGGGTCGATCTGCTGCCGTCGGATATCGATGAGGTAACCGGTAAGCGTGTCCTGGAGAAGACCGCCGAGGGCGGCGCGGTGGTGCGGGCCGTGATCGAGCCGAACCGCAACATGCTGGTCAGCAACGTGCGTTTGGCGTCGCCGATCCGGTCCGGCGAGCCGGGTCTCGACGAGTTGGTCCGCCTGCATCCGCTGCTTCCCTACCAGATCCAGTTGCTGATCGACGCCGTGTCGGTGCGGCGCACCAAGGGAGGGGCATCCCCAACGGTGGGAGGGTCGAATCGCACGCTCATCAAGCACGCGCAGCAACTCGTCGTTCACCCCGAACACGGTCTGGGCGACTGCGAGGTCGGCACGCTCGTCACGATGGATCGGTCCTACAGCCTTCTCGAGGAGTTAATCCCCACGTCGTGGCAGGCCGAGGTCCGCCAAGTGGCCGCGCAGTACGGCACCGGCAGCGTCGAGGCGCAGGTCATGAAGGCCGTCGCGCTGTGCGTCGAGGTTCGAGCCCTGCCGTTGACGGCCCTGAACATCGCCGTGCTGCTGCATCCTCACGTCGAGGCCGAGAGCCGGCGCGCCGATGTGGAGTCCGCGTTGGCCCGCCTCGTCGCCGACGACCGGCTGCGCGAGGGCGACGGCGGCTACAAGCTGCAGTCGCCCGAGGAGAAGGACTGGGAGCAGACCAGGCGCGGCATCGACCTGACGCAGGGCTCATCGGTTCGCCTCCGTCGCCGCCTGTTGAAGGAAGCGCTCGGCGGCCTCACCGTGGCCCGCGGCCGCTCCTTCAAGGTGGACGTGACCGTCGAGGGTGAGGGCGTCGTGGCCGGGGATCTGGCGCTGCACATCGAGGAGGCGACCACCGAACGTCGCTCCGAACTCCGGGCCGACTCGCGGGAGAAGGCCGGCGAGAACGTCGTGACCTGGGCCTACGAACTCGCCGACGATACCCGGGATGCGCTGCTGGAGCTTCACCGCAGCCGCAGCATGATCGACAGGCGCGACACGGCCGGCAAGAACACCACCGAGGTGGAACTTCTCGGCACAGAACGCGGGCGCGAGGCCCGTCACGAGTCGGCGGCCCTCCAGCGGCTCGCGCGCGACCTGGCGGCGGGGCAGGTGATCTTCCGCGGGCGCGTCGACGGGGCCGACGGCGGCGACCTGCGCTCGACGGCGCAGCGCCTACTCGACGAGCGGTTGGACGAGATGTACCCGCGGCTCGGAGAGTTCACAGCCAGCCTGCGGCGCGACGAGGTGATGCACGTGCTGCGCACCACCGACCTCGGGACTCTGCCCGAGGGGCTCCGCGAGGACGGCATCGGCCTGGTCGAGGCAACCCCCGACGGCTGGGTGCTCGTCACCCAGCGCGGACCTCTCGCCGCGCTCGTCGGCGAGGTGCAGAGGCGAGCGTCCTACGGCCACGAGGCCACCGGCGGCTACCTGGCGTCGCACTTCGCCGGTCCCCCGTTCGGCGCCCCCATCGAGGTCACCCAGGCGCTGTGCGCCGCCGCCGTGCGGGCCGGCATGGTCGAAGTGATCCACCAGGGTCAGCGCATGTCCTACGCCGATGACCGTCGCCTCGACGGTGTGTTCGGCACGATCCCCGCGTTCAGGGCCGCAACCTTCGCCAACCCGACGCACACCGACATCCCGCTCGAACAACGCACCGACCTCGCCCGCAAGCTCGAAGCCTTCGGAACGACCGTGGCCGGCCACTCCACCGCGGCGCTGGCCGAGACCGTCCGCCAGAAGTTCGCGCCGCACCGGGAGCCGACCCTCCGAGTCGCGTCGACCCTGGAAGGAATCGGCGTCACCGTCCCCGAGCCCGTCACGCGCACCCGCGAGATTCTCGACCGCCTGGGTACCGAGGATGATGCGGAAGTCCTCACGACGGCGCTGGCGACGTGGGCCGACCTGAGCGCGGGCCTGGAGGCCGTCACCACCTTGGACGGCGTCCTGGCCGAGCACGCCGACGGTCTACGCGTCGCACGAAGAGAGGCCAACCGCTCGGCGGATGCATTCCCGGAGGCAGTCCGACACAAGCATTCCGAACTTCAGGATCTGCTCTCGGACAGCGATCTCGCGACCCACGCCGCGACCGCCATCGCCGTCGCGGAAAACCTCGCTCGCGCTCGCGAGGATGCAGCGCAAGCCGCCGCGGACCGCCTCAACGCCGTCTTGGAGCAGATTCGCTCCCGCATCCGATCTGAGTTCAGCGATCTCGACGCCAGCACCCTCACCGAGGTGTTGGGACAGTTCGACAGGCTCGTTCCGCCGGACTTGCTGGGAGAACTCGGAGCATCGGAGTTAGAAGCGCGAGTCGACAGCGCCCACGCCAGGGCCGGCGAGGCCCGGCGACAACTCGAGGACGTCCGCACGGCCGGACAGGTGTCCTGGATCAGTACCGGCAACATTGTGCCCGGGCCGATCTCGACCGAGGACGAGATCGAACCTGCCCTCGACCGCATCCGGGAGGTCGTGGCCGGCGAACTCGCGGACGGCAAGCAGGTCCGCTTCCAGTGACCGCCGGTCTCGACGAGGCACAGCGGGGCCGGCTCGAACGACTCGTCGGACGCGCCCGGGCACTCCTTGAGTCCGACCTCGCGGCACAGGCCGCCGGGCGATTCGGTATCGACGCCGACGGATCGCTCGCCGACGAGGCGTCCCTACGGCTCGACCCCAGCGGACTTGCCGACCGCCGCGACATCGTCTCGGTCGTCGAACATCTGCACAGCGAGGGAAACTCCCCGCCACAGGCCGTCGCCCGGCTGTTGCGCGAGGCCACCTTCACCCACCTCAACCGACTCATCGCCATCCGCATCGCCGAGGACCTCGGCCTGCTGCCGCCCTCGCTCGCCGATGGCGATCAATCCCAGGGGTACCGCGACGTGGCCGAACTGGCGCCCCTGCTCGCTGCAGACGAGACGGACGCCTACTGGTCCTACCTCACGATGTGCGGCGACGAACTCGCCGGTGACGTCCCGACCCTGGTCGACCCCCGCAACCCGCTGCTGGCGCTCGCCCCGAGCCCCAGCGCTCTGCGCGACCTCGTCGGACTGTTCGCTGCCGACGAGGATGCCGACCTCTGGGCCGCGCCCGACTGTCTCGGCTGGTGCTACCAATTCTTCAACACATCCGAGGAGCGCGCCGCCATGCGGGAGGCCTCGCAGGCGCCCCGCGACAGCCGAGAACTCGCCGTCCGTAACCAGTTCTTCACCCCGCGCTACGTCGTCGACTTCCTCGTCCAGAACAGCCTGGGCCGGCGCCTCCTCGACGCCGACCCATCATCGCCCCTGATCGACGACCTGCCGCTGCTCGTCGACCCGCCCGCTGAGAAGGGCGAGCCGGTCGAACTCCCCAAGGTCGCCGTACTCGACCCCGCATGCGGATCCGGCCACTTCCTGCTCGCCGCCTACGACCTCCTCGAACGAGCCTGGCAATACGCCGGCGAGACGCCCGCCAACGCGGCTCCCCACATCGTCGGCTCGCTATGGGGAATCGACATCGACCCGCGTTGCGCCCAAGTCGCCTCCGCCGCCCTGCTGTTCCGTGCCCGCCGCTCGTGCCCCGACGGGCCGCTGCCGCGCCCCAACATCATCTGCGCGCGATCTCTCCCCGCCACCGCCACCGGCTTCGACGACATCGTGGCAAAGCTGCCCCGCCAGCAGGCGACCCTGGTCCGGGCGCTCTCCGACGCTCTCGACGACGCTCCTGTGCTCGGGCCGCTGCTGAGGATCGAGGAACGCATCGAGGACGCGATTCGCGCTTCCATCGCCGGAACTGCTCACGGCCACCTCGCCGCGGCCGTCACACGGGAGCAGATTACGCACCACCAAGACGAACTCCTCGACGCCCTCGAGGCCGTGGCCGACGCCACCACCGCCACCTCCGCCGAGCGGCTGCTGGCCGCCGAAGCTGGCGACGCCGTGCGCTTCGTCACAGCACTGCTCCGCCGCTACGACGCCGTCGTCCAGAACCCGCCCTTCGGCGAACCCGTGCCAGACACGAAGCCCTACCTCAAAGCAACGTACCCGTGGATGCCAGCGAGGACATGCGACCTGCTCGCCGCCTTCGTCGGTCGGGGCGTGGAGTTGTGTCGACCGGGCAGCGGTTACGTCGGGGCCATCACGTCGCGAGTTGGGATGTTCTTGTCGACCTTCGAGGCGTGGCGGCGCCATGTACTGCTCGGCAATCGGCTTGTGGCGCTCGCCGACCTCGGACACGGGGTGATGGCGCAGGCGCTGGTCGAGGCAGCGGCCTACGTGGTCGGCCGCGACGGCGACAAACCGCGCGCCGACATAGCCGACCGCGCTGGCTCCGCCGACTCGACCCGGCGGGCCACGTTCGTGCGCCTGCTCAAGGAAACCGACCGGCCCGCCGGCCTCGCCGCCGCCATCGCCACGGACCGACGAGGCGAAGACGACTCGCGGATCTTCCAGGTGGCGCCGGTTGAGTTGGACGCCATACCCGGGTCGCCCATCGCCTATTGGATGAGCCCGGCGATCCGCCGCTTGTTCACAGACCATCCTCCGGTCGAAGGCCGGGCCGGAGATGCCCGGCAGGGTCTCGCCACGGGCGATGACTTCCGGTTCGTGCGGGCGTTCTGGGAGGTCAGCCCCGCACGCATCGCCCGCAGCCGCGACGAGACACGGGCCGGGAAGCGCTGGGTGCCATTCGCCAAGGGAGGCGAGTACAGCCCCTACTGGGCCGACGTGCACCTCGTAGTCAACTGGGGCAACGACGGCGAGGAACTACGCGACTACGACAGGTCCCGGGTCCAGAATGCGCAGTACTACTTCCGGCCTGGCCTCACTTGGCCCGAGCGAACGACCAGCGGATTCGGACTGAGGATTCTTCCCGCTGGCGCCGTGTTCTCGCACGTTGGCCACGGTGCCTTTCCCGTTCTTGACAAGGGTTCGACGTTGGGCATGTTGACAAGTCGACTGAGCGATGCGCTCTTGGCTGCCTCGCTTGGATCTGCCGAGAGCACGAGGTCAGGAAGCCCAGCCAAGCGGTATTCCGTCGGCTCTGTGCAGCGCCTCCCCTGGATCTCGGGAATCGAGGCAGACGCAACGCTCTCGTTGTCGGCGCTCAAGGCTGCCGAACTTCACCGGCTTGGAGACCTCGGCGATGAGACGGCGCGGCTCTTCACGATGCCTTCCGTCATGTCTGGACTCGTGGCGGGAATGACGATCCGAGACGCCCTTGTTCGCCAAGCAGAAGGTGACGGTCTCCGCTATCTCCGGATCCTCAAGCTGACCAGGACAATTGACGAGCGCGTGAGCGAGCAAGCGGCACTGGGGTTAGACGGAAAGACCTACCTGGACGACGAGGTTGGACCACACCCAGACTCCTACGGTGAGGGGCCTCTGGACGAGCGCGACGTGCAGCGACTACTTGAGGACCCGATCGACAGGGTCGTCGACGAACTCATCGAGCGCCGGGGTGGCTCGCGGGCCATCGCCAACCTCACGTTCTTCGCGGATCGCCGGCTCGAGGTGATCGCCCACGGTCTGGAATGTTCCCCGGCTCAGATCGAGGCGTTCCGCCGGCGGGAGAGAATCCTGCCCAAAGGCACACTCTCGGACGCCGAAGTTGACGTGCTGAGCTACTTGGTGGGAGTGGCGGTCGGACGGTGGGATCTGCGGGTCGTCGGGGCGCCAGATCCCGAGCTTGGAGATCTGTTCGACCCCGTTCCGATCCATCCTCCTGGCATGCTCCTCGACGGGGGTAGGCCAGCACGTTCGACTCCTGCCGGCTACGAGTTCGACCTGCCGCCGAATCAGCTGTTGCTCGATCAGCCAGCTCATCCATGGGACCTCGTCGCACGCGTCCACGCCGCCTCGTCGCGGCTCGTGGAGGATGCGGACGAACTGTTGGGCGATGTGATGAAGCACATGCGGGGCAGGAGTCTGCGGGATCACCTCCGCAAGCATTTCTTCAAGGCCCACCTAAAGCGCTACAGCAAGTCGCGCAGGCAGGCGCCGATCTATTGGCCGCTGTATGTTCCTTCGGGAGCGTGGGGCGTGTGGGTGTACGCCCCGTCGCTGACGCGGGAGACGCTCTACGCGGTCGAGGCCGCGGCCACGGCGCGCCTGAACGCGACGGACGGCGAGATCAGCCGGTTGCGAACCGAGCAACAGGGTGGCGCGGGCGGTCGGGCGCCCAGGCGGCTGGCGGAGCTTCTGGAGTCCGAGCAACGGCTGGCCGAGGAGTTGCGCGCTTTCCGGACTGAGGCCGAGCGGGTCGCCGCTCTCGGTTGGGAACCGGATCTCGACGACGGGATCGTCCTGTGTGCGGCACCGCTCGCCGAACTCTTCCCGGCCTGGCCGGAGGCCCGCAAGAAACGGGAGGAACTCCGCGCTGGGAAATACACGTGGGCTACCGTGGCGCGCTGGGCGGACGAGTTGTGAGCAGTACGTCCGCTCGGAGCAGCGATCGCCGTCGGCGTGCGTTCGGCGGGCAGCGTCCTGCTCACCGTGTGACCGCTGCGCCCAACCGAAGCAGCGATCGCTTCGGTCTGCGCCGTTTGGGGGAGAACCGGGCGGACGTGCCGTGAGTCGGATGCGCGAGTTGCTCGCGAAGGAGATCGCCGACAAGGTGCGCAGGCACGGGCTGGTGATCTGGGAGGATCGTGCCAGCGAGTACGCGGACATCGCCTCGTCGCTGGTGCCCGAGGGTGTGACTCTCGCGGCGTTCGACGGGAGTTGGTACGCGCTGCGGCGGCGGATCGAGGCGGCAATCTCCGGCGAGAGGCCGCCGACGTTGGTTGTGTACGTTCCGGCTGCAGCAGACCCGGATCCGCTAGCCGAGGTACGCGACGCGGGTACTCCGTTGAAACTGCGTTTGGCCACGCTTGTGAAGTGGGCGCATGGCGGACACTTGGCTCCCGCCAGGGTTTCGGCAATCGGCCGTGACGCCCGCACGATCCTGGAAGCGGAGGCAGCCGCGGAGAGCGCGGGTGACGTTGACGCGCGCCTGATCGCTGCGCTCGGTTCGAACGATCCGATTGACATGCTTGTCTCGGTGCTCACCGGCTCAGCCGAAGCCTCTCTCGGCGAGGCGGGCCTTTCGGGAAGGGTCAGCGAGCTTGCGTGGGACACGATCGGTGCAGGGGTGAGCGGGGCCGGTGACGAGCTTCGGCATGCCCTTTTCCTTCACGCTGTGCTCTGCGAGATCGACTTGGCGACTGAGGGATCGCTCCCGGACGCTCTGACGGCGACTTGGCAATCTCCCCCGGCAGCGCAGCGACGCAAGGCGGGCCAACTGCTCGCGCGACTCCGAGCGGCAAGTGGGGGAGCCGAGGTGTATCGGGAACTGGCAGAGGCCGCTGACGCCCAGCTCGCGGCAGCCGGCCCCCTCGACTGGGTACAAGGTCTCGACGCGGCGGTCGGTACGGCGGCGGTCGAGGAGGCGGCGCTCGCGCATGCAATCGGGCTCCTGCAGGTGCGCGACCGGCAGCGCGCTACCGAGAGCGCTGAGATCGCCGAGCGTCGCTTACGCATCAGTCCCTGGGTCTCGGATCCCGCATCGGGATGGGGTGCCAAGTGGCGCGCCGTGCGCGCTATCGCTGCCCTCCACACGGCTCTTGAGGATGCCGAACCGCCGCCATCGGCGAAGTCGGGGCAGATGCTGGCGTGGTACGCCGAGGATGGCTGGCGCGTGGATCGCGCCCACCGCAGGTTGGAAGTCGCACGCACCCGGTTGGCCGCCTACGGCGCGCTGGAGGACGTCTTGACCGCGGCGCGCATCGCATACGAGCAGTGGCTGGATGCCGCGCTGCGCCGATTCGTCACTGCCCTGGCAAACGAGGCTCTCGACGTGGGCGGGCTGATCCGCCAAGGCGAGATCCACGACCGCTTCGTCGCCGGTGCGTCAGGGCGTACGGCGTATGTCTGGGTTGATGCGCTGCGCTACGAACTGGGTGAGGAACTGGCAAGCGCTCTAGAGCAGACTGGCGCGGCGGTACGGATTCAGGCCGCGATCGCCGCGGCGCCCACGATCACGTCGGTGGGGATGGCGAACCTGCTGCCCGGGGCCGCAGCAGGGTTGCGGCTCGGGCTCGAAGGCGAGCAACTGCGGGTGAGCGTTACCGGCACGCCGGTGAGCACAGTCGGCCACCGGCGCGACCTGCTGCGAGCCCGACACGGCCGTGTAGCCGATCTTGATCTGAATGAGGCCTCCCAGATGGGTGAAGTGGAGCTGTCCGAGAGCATCGGCGATGCCGATCTGATTCTGATCCGGTCCCAGGAGGTCGATGCTGCGGGTGAATCGGGGTTCCTGTCGGTCGCTTGGACCGACTTCGAGACGGTCATCGAACTGCTGGCGAAGCTGACGGCTCGCCTCGCCCGCTGCGACGTGGATCGTGTCGTCGTTGCTGCCGATCACGGCTTCATCGCGCTGAGCAGGGGTGTGGGCGCAGACCGGACCGTCGCCGCCCCATCCGGTGCTGTCGGAACCACCAAGCGGCGCGTCTTCGTGGGCCGCGGCGGCGTGCCGGACGACGCCACGGTGCGGGTTCCCCTGGCCTCCTGCGGTGTATCCGGTGACCTCGACCTCGTAGTGCCTCGCGGGTTGGCGGTGTTCAAAGCCGGCGGTGGCCGCCAGTTCTTCCACGGCGGCCTCTCGCCCCAGGAATTGGTCGTCCCGGTCATCGTCGCGGAACTCGGCAAGGAACCCGAACGCGGCGCGCTCAAAGTCACCATCACGGTGGCCGGGCGCCGGATCACTACCGGCGTGTTCTCCGCCACGTTGACCTTCGACGGTGACCTGTTCACCAACCAGGTAACGGTGCGGGTCGTCGCCGGATGGATCGGCGCCCCTGTGGTGGCACGGGTCGTCTCCGGCGACGGGTACGATCCTGACAGCGGGTCGGTGACCGTCGCCGCCGGTGAGACCAGCGTGCTCACCCTCCAGGTCACCGAGAACCTGACCGCCGGCACCAACGTTGACCTGCAGGCGATCGACGCCCGCACCGGCTTGGCGCTGGCGTCGGAGCGGGTCGAAGTCGCGGCGCCTGTCACGGTGAAGGAAGATCTTGACTGATCCTGTGATGCAACTCGACCGGCTCGACGGACTTGCCA
Organism: Acidimicrobiales bacterium; assembly: GCA_963664235.1. GTDB lineage: Bacteria > Actinomycetota > Acidimicrobiia > Acidimicrobiales > CATQHL01 > VXNF01. The sequence continues at coordinate 639,793 of OY760933.1, forward strand.
ACGACGCCTTCGCGGGGCGCGTCGTGCGCAAGGATCTCGTCCGCCAGGTCAAGGTGGGCGCCAACGTCCCGGTCTACGTGTTGGAGTTCCTGTTGGGCAAGTACTGCGCCTCCGACGTGCCGTCGGCGATCGAGGCCGGGCTGGCGGTCGTCAACCAGACTCTGCAAGAGAACTTCATCCGCCCCGACGAGTCCGAATTGGCCAAGGCGCGGGTCAAGCAGAAGGGCGAGTACCGGCTGATCGACAAGGTCGACGTGCGGCTACTCGCCCGCGAGGACAAGTTCTGGGCGCACCTGCAGAACTTCAACGACAAGTTCGTGCACGTGCCCGAGTCCCTCGTCTACAAGTACGACCGGCTACTGCAGGGCGGGGCGTGGTGCCAACTCGACCTGCTCTACAACCCCGACGAGGACGAGGCCCAGAAGCGACCGTTCTACATCCGGGCGCTCAAGCCAATCCAGGTCGCCGCCTTCGACCTTGACGAGTTCGTCGCCGGGCGGCGCGGATTCGGCCGCGACGACTGGTTGGACCTCGTCGTGCGCACCGTCGGCCTCGAACCCCGTGAACTCGACCTACGCGGGAAGCTGCTCGCGCTGTGCCGCCTCGTGCCGATGGCGGAGCGGAACTTCAACCTCATCGAACTCGGCCCGTGGGGCACCGGCAAGAGCTTCGTGTACCGCGAATCGAACCCAAACAGCATCCTCGTCTCGGGCGGCAAAGTGACCGTGGCGCAGCTCTTCGTGAACCTCTCCACTGGCCGAGTCGGATTGCTGGGCACGTGGGACACCGTCGCCTTCGACGAGGTCGCCGGCCTGCAGATGTCCGACGGCACGGTCGTCAACATGTTGAAGGACTACATGGAGTCCGGCTCGTTCGCCCGTGGCCGGGAGGAGGTCCCCGCCGAGGCGTCCATCGTGCTCGTCGGCAACACGAGCCGTCCCCACAGCGACCTGGTGCGCGCCGCGCACCTCTTCGCCGACCTGCCGCCGATGATGATCGACGTGGCGTTCCTGGACCGCCTGCACTACTACCTGCCGGGCTGGGAGGTCCCCAAACTCGAGTCCCGCCTGTTCACGAGCCACTTCGGATTCGTGTCGGACTACTTCGCCGAGGCGCTGCGCCAGCTGCGCAAGCAGAGCTTCGTGCGAGCCATCGACAGCGACTTCGGGTTGGGGAGCCATCTCTCGGCGCGTGACGAGAAGGCCGTCCGAAAGACCGTCTCGGGCCTGTTGAAGATCCTCCACCCCCACGGCGAGTGGACCCGCTCGGAACTGCGCGAATACCTGGAGTTCGCACTCGAAGGGCGCCGCCGGGTCAAGGAGCAGCTCAAGAAGCTCGCCGCCCATGACTACGCCAAGTGCGCGTTCAGCTACATCGAACGCGATACCGGCCACGAGTCCTGGGTCGACGTCCCCGAGCAGCCCGACGACATCCACGCCGCCCTCGCCGCAGAAGCCGCCGGGGTCGGAGCCGCCGCCACTGCCGACGAGAACGAGGGGAACACGGCAGCGCCGGGCGGTCCGCCGCTCGCCACCGCCACGGGCGAGATCGTCACTGGCGGCGAGTCCAAGTGGGTCGAGTTCAAGCAAACCGGGCGCGTCAACCTGCACACCGGCCGGCGCGATCAGGTGATTGAGCAGATGGTCGTCAAGACCGTTGCCGGGTTCATGAACGCCGACGGCGGGACGCTCCTCATCGGCGTCAGCGACACCGGCGAGGTCACCGGCATCGAGGCAGACTTCAAGACGCTCGGCAAGAGGCAGAACGCCGACGGCTTCGCCGTCTGGCTCAACACCCTCCTCGACAACAAACTCGGCCCCTCCGCCGCCGCGTCAGCCGAGTTCCGCTTCGACGCGTTCCCGACCGGAACCGTCTGCCGCGTGGACGTCACGCCCGGCACCGAACCCACCTTTGTGACCGCCACCAAGGGCGAAGCCGACCTCTACGTTCGCCTCAACAACTCAACCCGCCTCCTGAACACAGCAGAAGCCCTCAACTACGTCCGAACCCGCTGGCGGTGAGGAAACGATCGACTCGGCGACCGCCAGCATGAGCCAACCGGCCGATTCGAGTTGGGCGTCTCCCGATAGAACAGGCCAGCCACAAGTGCGGTAAGCGGGCGCAGGCGAATCGCTCCGGCTGTCGTCGCTCTGTGACACTCGTTCAGAACCGGGTGATCTGCCGGCTCGATTCGGCGAGCACCTCCGGTACGCGGCTGTGATACGCGACCCACGCAGCAGCCGGCGGCGACAGAGCGCGGAGGAGCGAGAGAATCCGTTCGTGATCGTCCGAGAGACGCCGTTGCATAATCGGCTCGTGGTGGGCGATGCGATTGCGCAGTGTGCGTAGCCGGTCCAGCTGTTGGTGTACCTCAGATCTGGCCATGTTGCCGTCGAAGACGCTGTGCAACGCGGCGCGCCACAGAGTTGCGTCGTACGCCTTGGCGAATAACGCTACCCAGAGTCCGAACGTGCTCGCGGCGATCAGACGACCTGGAGTCCATGGGTGTCCATCGCGTCTCAGTTGGATTACGAACTCGTCGACTCTTCTGCGCTCGGTGGGTCGAAGCGGCGCGTTCTCGATCCAGCGGGTGCCATAAGTCGTGGTCATCGCCCCATGCACTGCGTTGCGCAGCGTGACCTCAAGTGTCTGGAGCGGTCCATGAAACGCGGCTCCGAGCGCGATATTGCGCGTGTAGAATTGAAGTGCACGGGCCTCGTCGCCGCCAGCGCGGCCGAGGTACTTGGCGAACCGCTCCTCCGACACCGCGGATATCAGTGCGCGGACGGCCGACTCGTCGTAATCGTAGACGCTGTCCTTGTGAAATTCGTCCCCGGGATGTACGATCATCCTCGTAACCTCCTCGTCGGCCTCTCACGGAAGCTGCTTGGGGGAGATTCCACAAGGGGGGCGGATTCTCTCGCGGGATCGCCCCCCTTGGACGTTTTGAGCATCGCTACCTCAGTGCTCGGATTCATCGGAATCCCCTTGTGTCGATCCATAGACCAGATTGAGAGCGATATCCAGCATGCTCGACCAATCTGACCGCTGCGGCTCAGGAAACTCGCCCTCGATCGGTAGCATCTCCCAGATTGCACCGAGCAGTTGGTGTCGCTGGCGGGGCATCGGCACCATGTCCGGCGTCGCTGCCACGGGAGGTTCGCCTGTGCGATCGCCGGCCCTGGATGATCGGCGAGGAACCACCGCGGAGTGCTCGACGACCCGAGACGCCGGAACAGCGCCTTTCTCCTGGAAGAACCCGGCGATTCGAGCCGATCGCAGGAGGATCTGACGCGCCCTCGTCGCTGACCTGTCTGTTACGCCGAGGGACCGAATCTTCTCCTCAAGCTCGTCGGTGGGCGGAAGCGCGTGATCACCGTACGCGTCGTGGATAGCGCGGAAGAGCGGTACTGTCAGAAACGCCTTGGCAATCGCTGCTTCCTGCCTGGTGGGGTCGATAATCTCCATTCCGAGATCCGTCAGCTCCAGGCTGTCGTCACTGACGCGGACAAGCCCGAATGTGCGCATGGCAGATATTGTTGTGCGGAACGTACTGGTTGTGATCGGCACATCGAGCAACTCAGCAAGCTCATCGAAACTGCACCGACTCTCATCGGACTTCTGGATAGCGGTAGCAGCGCGGATCGCTCGGTCAAGGGACGCTGGCGGAAAACGGATACGCGAGTGCGCGCGCCCAACGCGCGCCGACGCGGATTCAGCTCCATCAGACTGGGTGTTCGGGCGGTTCATCGTCGATGCTCCTCGTGTCGGCGTTTGGCTTCCGCGTATTCTAGAGCGCCGAGCCGCGTGCAACAACGCGTATTGCGGAAGTGTCCGCGGTTGTTCGCGTCGCCGTCGCGATACGGCGTCGTATCGGCTTCGACCCGTGTTGGCCGTGTTGCGCAGGAGGCCCCAATCGCTGCCGTCGCCCGGTGGGACGGCAAATCTGGGACGCTGATCTCGAAGTCGCGCTGTTCGTTCCTCGCGAGCGCACGGCAAGCGTTGGGGGCGGGTACTGCCAATGACCCCTGTGCTCTCGTCGAAGCGCCGCGGCGCCGCATACGCTGAAGCGCTTCGGCGCGTAACCCTGCCTCGACGCCGCGCTCCTGGTTGCGTCCTAGTGCTAGCGCATCGCCGGATGATGTCCCAGCTCTGGAGGTCTTCGGTGGCCGTCTCTGGCCATTGGCTCCGCTCGGCTACTCCCAACCTTGGAGGAGGTTCTGATGAGCGTTGATCGAATTCGGCTGGCGGCATTGCAAGTGACGCCTGTCCATTCCGTGGGTCCCAGCGACACCGACCGGCGCGCTGGGGCGCTGATGGACGAGTCCAACGTCGATCAACTGCCCGTTATCGAACCCAGCGACCGTCTGTGCGGGGTCGTGACATGGCAACGACTGAGCTTGGAGCGCCGCGATCGGGGTGAGGTCAAGGTCTCGGACCTCGTCTCGGAGCTTCCCGCTGAGCGCGTTTGTCGCGCGGACACGCCGCTCGGCGAGGTATTCGAGTCGCTGTTCAAGCATGACTTCGTGCTCATCTCCGACGACGACGGCCATACCGTCACAGCGATCGCGGCCATCAACGACGTAGCCAGGTACCTCTACGAAAACGCTGACTGAGCAGATCGGCGTCAGGTGGCGGTCGGCCGGACGACGAGTCCCGCTACCCCAACAAGACCAATAGAACCGGCTTGCCGGCCGCAGTCGTCCGGACTGGCCAACGTTGCGCTAGCGGGGCGCATCCAGACGCTGCAGGAGAACTTCATCCGTTCTGACGAGTCTGAGTTGGCGGGAAACGCTTTGGCGGGCTTCAATTGTCTCGTGAGCGGGCGGATTGCACTCATTGGATTCGGGGCGATCGGGCAGGTCGTCGCCTCGGAGGTTGATGTGGCGGCGGTGCTCGTTCGTGACCGGTACCTGGAATCGGCCCGGCGGGCCCTGCCGAACAAAGCCGTGGTCACCTCGATCGAGGATCTCCGCGCGACCGGCCCCGACCTCGTGGTGGAGTGTGCGGGCCAGCCGGCGGTGCGGGAATACGGCGAGACGGTGCTTGCCGGCGGCACGGACCTGATGGTCATCTCCACTGGGGCGTTCGGCGATCAGGCAATTCTGGACACGATGTGCGCCGAGGCGAACCGGGCCGGGCGGCGCATTTTGGTGCCCGCCGGGGCCACGGCCGGTCTCGACGGGCTGATGGCTCTGCGGGAGGGTGGCCTCGACTGGGTTCGTTACACCTCCTCGAAGCCTCCGCACGCCTGGTTGGACACACCGGCGGAGCACGCATTCCAACTGGATGCACTCACCGAGCCGACCGTGATCCACTCCGGGCCGGCCCACGAGGCGGCACGGCTCTACCCCAAGAACGCCAACCTGGCCGTGACGATCGCCCTGGCCGGCCTGGGGCTCGAGCGCACCCAGGTGGACCTCGTCGCCGATCCCTCACTCACCACCGGCAACCGCGGGAGGATCGATGCCTCCGGCCGCCTGGGCGTCCTCACCGTGGAGATGGCCGGCAGGGCCGCGCCAGATAACCCGAAGACTTCGCAGGTGACCGCCTACAGCATCGTGCACGCGCTCCGCTCAGGTCGCGCCGTGATGGCTCTGCCCTAGGTGCGGTCGCGACTTCCCTGAGTCTCGCCGCAGCACGGCACGGCGAGAGCCACTAGCGTCGCGCTCACCTGTTCGTCCTAGCGCACCAGGAGGGGAAGATGCGCACGAGACGATCCCTTCGAGGATTTCTGGCACCGTTGTTCGTGTTCGCCCTGATCGTGGCCGCCTGCGGCGGTGACGACGAGGCCGACGCACCGGCACCCGCAGCAGAGGCGCCGGCACCGGCGCCCGAGCCGGCCGCACCGGCACCGGCCGACGAACCCTCGGCGGCACCGGAGGCGCCTGCGCCCGCTCCCGCCGAGGAGCCCGCGGCCGCACCGGAGCCTCCGCCAGCCGAGCCAGCCGAGGAGAAGACGCTGGTCGTTGCGGCGGTGGACACTGCCCCGACGCTGGACACCGAGTTCTTCGCCGGCACGCCGCAGTCGTGGGAGATGACCGACAACATCTACGACACGAAGTTCTGGTACGCCGACGACGGCACCGAGCGGAACTTCAACGAGTTCCTGCCGCGGCAGTTCGCCAGCGCCGAGGTCAGCGCGGACGGCACGGAGTGGACGTTCGTCATGCGCGACGACCTCGTCGACGAGAACGGCGACCGGGCCACCACCGAGGACTTCATGTACAGCATCGACCGGGCGTTCGGCGTGCAGGCCGTCAACCAGTTCCTGCTGCTGTTGATGAACGTCACTTCGGCGGACCAGTTCGAGGCGGTCGACGACTTCACCGTCAAGATGACCCTGGCGGACTTCAGCCCGCTGGTGCAGCCGATCTTCACCCTCTCGTTCATCCCGATCCTGAACAAGGGCATCGTGGAGGCCAACGCCACCGCCGACGATCCGTGGGCGCTGAACTGGATGGCCACCAACGCGGCCGGCTTCGGGCCGTACTACATCGAGGAGAACACGGCGGGCCAGCAGACGGTGCTGCGAGCCAACCCGAACTACTGGGCCGGCAAGCCCGACATCGACCGGATCATCTACCGGGCCGTGCCCGAGTCGTCGAACCGGGTGAGCGCCCTGCTCAGCGGCGCCGTGGACATGGCACTCGCCCTGTCCGGCACCGAGCTGTCCAGCATCGCCGACAACGACAACGTGGAACTCTCGGTGTTCGAGGGCAACAACATCACCACGATCATCCCCAACAACGCGGTGCCGCCGTTCGACAACCCGCTGGTCCGCCAGGCCTTGGCCTACGCCGCGCCGTACGACGAGATCATCGCCATCTTCGACGGCTGGGCCTCGCCGATCAGCAGCTACATCCCACCGATGTTCCCGGGCTACACCGACGAGTACTTCCCCTACGAGACCGACGTGGAGAAGGCCAGGGCGCTCCTCGCCGAGTCGGGTGTGGAGACGCCGATCAGCGCCACGCTGACCTACGCGGACCACCGGCCAGAGAACGAGCGCGTCGCCGTGGCCGTCAAGTCGGCGTGGGAGGAGATCGGCGTCAACATCGACCTGAACAAGGTCACGTTCGGGACCTTCGCCGACATCTCCAACAGCAGGGACTTCGAGATGATCATGACGGCGGCGCTGCAGAGCCACGCCATCGACATCCTCTACGGCATGGAGATCTTCTCCGGCGCCGGCCTCTTCGGGTTCCTGAACTACGGCAACTACGCCAACGCCGACGTGCACGCCCTGTTCGACGCGGGCCGTTTCGAGACCGACAACGCCGCCCGCTTGGACATCGCCCGGCAGATCCAGCAGATCATGGCCGACGATCCGCCGTGGGTCGTGCTCGCCACGCCGCAGTACGTGGTCTCGCACCGTCCAGGCGTCGAGGGCATCCTCTGGCCACCCGACGAAGGCCTGCGGTTCTGGGAAATGAGGCTCACCGAGTGACCCGGGCTGGGGTAACCGCCGCGCCCCGGGAGGACATCGACCCGATCCTGGCGGTCGTCCTCGGCAAGAAGATCGAGGCGATCGCCAAGGAGATGTCGCTCGTGCTCGAGCGCACCGCCAGGTCGCCCCTGTTCCAGGTGAAGGATTTCTGTACGGCCGTCCTCGACGAGCGGGCCAGGATTCTCAGCCAGGAGGAGGGGCTGCCGCAGATGGCGTACTCCATCGTGCACTCGCTTGAGCACCTCATCGAGTTCTTCGGCGACGACATACATCCGGGCGACATCTTCATCCAGAACGACCCCTACTACGGGGGCAACCACGCACCGGACACGTGCATCTTCATGCCGGTGTTCGTGGACGGGGAGATCCACTTCTGGGGCGCCGCCAAGGGCCACCTCGCCGACCTCGGCAGCGCGGTCATGGGCGGCTACAACCCCCAGGCCACCGACATCTGGCAGGAGAACTTCCGCATCCCGCCGCTGCGGCTGTACGACCGCGGCACCCTCCGCAACGACGTGTGGAACCTACTGCACGCCAACACGCGGCTGCCCCACTTCGTGCTGGGCGACATCCAGGCGTCCATCGGGGCCTGCCGCACGGGCGGGCTGCGCCTGGAGGCCCTGGCGACCGAGCAAGGCGTCGACACCCTCAAGGACCACCTGGACTTCCTGCTCGACGCCACCGAGCGGCGCATGCGGGCCGAGTTGACACAGATCCCCGACGGGACGTACCGCAGCGAGGTCGTCTACCGCTGCGACGACGGCACCCAGTCGATCGACGTGACCGCCAAGCTGGCGATCACCGTGGACGGCGGTCACATCAGCGTCGACTACGCCGGCAGTTCACCGCAGACGCCGTACTACTACAACTGCGCCTACGGCACCACGTTCGCGGCGGTCGTGGCGGTCGTGCTGATGATGGTGGACCCCGACCTGCCCCACAACGACGGCGTGCTGCGCTGCATCGACGTGATCGTGCCCGAGGGCAGCTTCTTGAACTGCACGTTCCCCTCGCCCTGCGTGCAGGGGAACTTCACCTCCTCCGACGTGGCGGGGGATTCCATCTTCCTGGCCCTGTCGGAGGTTCTCCCCGACCGGGTATGTGCCGGCTGGAGCCGCAACGAGTCCCACATGATCAAGGGTCTGGACCCGCGGACCGGCGAGCGCTTCTACGGCCCGCCGCTGCTGGCGAACAAGGGCGGCGCCGGGGCCACCTCGGAGAACGACGGCTGGAGCTTCATCGGGCTGATCGCGTGCGGCGGGGGCTATGCCGCCAACGACTACGAGATGTTCGAGATCCAGAACCCGGTGCGGATCGCCCACCACGAGTACTGGTGTGACTCCGCTGGAGCCGGCACGTACCGCGGCGGGCTGGGGATCCGCATCCGCTACACGCTCGAGGCGCCCGAGACCGAGGTCACCACCTACGGCGAGGACTGGGCGCCGGCTTTCGGCCTGTTCGGCGGCGGGCAGTCCTCGCTGAACCAGTACCGCGTCCAGACACCCGGCACGGACCTGATGCGCCTCCCTCCGAACACCACCTCCCGGTTCCCCGCCGGCACCGTGATCGAAGCCGACAACGCCGGCGGCGGCGGTTTCGGACCACCGCACCAGCGCGACGTCGAGACGGTCCGCGACGATGCGCGCAACGGTTTCGTGTCGCTGGAGGCCGCCGAGGGGGTCTTCGGCGTCGTCGTGGACCCCGAGACGTTCGAGATCGACCACGACGCCACCGCCCGGAGACGGAAAGAACTCGAACACGCATCGCTCTCTGCCTGAGCGACGGTCGTCACGATGCTCGGCCGAATGATCGCAAAGCGGCTGGCGCTCTCGATCGTTCAACTCTTCGGGGCGTCGATCGTGATCTTCGCCCTCGTCCGCCAACTCCCGGGCGATCCCGCGGTCTCGCAGTTGGGCTCCACCGCCGGACCCGAGCAGATCGAGGCGCTCCGGGAGCGGCTGCACCTCAACGATCCGGTTCCCGTTCAGTACGGCATCTGGATCCGCGATCTCTTCCAGGGTGATCTGGGCCGCTCGAACGTCACCGGCAACGCGGTGACGACCGATCTGGCCGACCGCATCCCCGCCACCTTGGAGTTGATCACGATCTCGCTGCTTGCGGCGCTCGTGCTGCTCGTGCCGCTGGGGGTCTTCACCGCCCGCGTGGCCAAACGGTGGTACAGCCGGTTGGTGAACAGGAGCGTGTCCACCTACGGCCTCTTCGCCGGATCCATGCCGGACTTCTGGCTCGCCCAGCTGTTGCTGTTCCTGTTCTTCTTCAAGCTGGGCTGGGCGCCGGCGCCGCTCGGCAGGGTGGACCTGATGCTGGGGCCTCCCGACGACGTGACGGGCCTCTACACGCTCGACAGCCTCATAGCCGCCGACTGGGGGCGATTACGCGACGCCATCGTGCATCTCGTGCTGCCGGTCGTCACGCTGGTGTTCGTCTACGGGGCGCCGATCCTCAAGATGACGAGGGCCAACGTCACCAAGAACCTGGACTCGGAGTTCGTGCAGCAGGTCAAGTCCGCCGGCGTGGGTGAGCGCACCCAGCTCTGGATCGCGTTCAAGAACTCGCTGCCGCCGGTCATCACGCTGGCGGGCATCACCTACGGCTTCGTCATCGGCGGCGCCGTGCTGGTGGAGACGATCTTCTCCTGGGGCGGCTTGGGCCAGTACGCGGTGCTCGCCATCTCCAACTCCGACTTCAACGCCATCCAGGGCTTCGTGCTGGTCGCCACGGTCGTCTCGATCTTCATCTTCCTGCTCGTTGACGTCGTGCACTACGTCGTGGACCCCAGGATCAGGGCGACCTGATGGACCCCATCGAGCCGATCGACGCCACGCTGGGTCCGGCACCCCTGACCGGCCGCCGCGAGAGCCCGTTCCGGTATTACCTGCGGTTCGTCTTGAGCCGGCCCGCCGGGATCTTCGGCCTCGTGATGGTCAGCGCCGTACTGATCATCACGATCATCGCACCGTGGATCATCCCGTATGACCCCGAGAAGACCTTCCCCGGTTTGATTCTCGAGCCACCCAGCGGTGCGCACTGGTTCGGCACCGACGCCACCGGCCTCGACGTGTTCTCGCGGGTCATCGCCGCAACCCGCACCGACATCCCAGTCGCCTTCGCCGCCACCGCCGCCTCGATGGCGATCGGCGTGATCCTCGGCGTCATCGCCGGCTACTTCGGCGAGCGGCGCGGCCTCGGCGGCGCGATGTCTGAGATCATCATGCGCATCCTGGACATCTTCCAGGCGTTCCCCGTCTTCGTCCTGGCCCTTGTGCTCGTCGCCGCGGCCGGCTCGGGCGCCCTCAACGTGGGGATCGCCATCGCCTTCGTCAACGCGCCCATCTTCGCGCGCCTGATCCGGGGGCAGATCCTGGGATTGCGGCGCATGCCGTTCGTGGAAGCGGCCCGTTGCGCCGGCGGGACACCTCTGCGCGTCGCCTTTCACAACGTCATGCCCAACGTGGTCTCTCCGGCGTTCGTCCAGGCCTCGGTGACCCTGGGGTTCGCCATCCTGCTGACCGCCGGGCTGAGCTTCGTCGGCGCCGGCGTGCCCGCACCCACGCCCGAGTGGGGATTGATGGTGGCGTCCGGCGGTCGCCACATCATCACCGGCGAGTGGTGGCCCTCGGTGTTCCCAGGCTTGGCGCTCGGCGGAACGATCCTGGGCTTCGCCTTCCTGGGAGAGGTCATGGGCCAGGCCATCAACCCGCTGGAGCGTCGATGAGCGCCGGCAACGGGGTGGTCCTGTCGGCCGCCGGCGTCTCGACGACGTTCTTCACCCACGGAGGCGAGGTCGAAGCCGTGCGCGACGTGTCCCTCGACCTGCGCAAGGGCCAGATGCTGGGCCTCGTCGGAGAGACCGGATGCGGCAAGTCCGTGCTGGTGCACTCGCTGATCAACCAGGTGCGGTTCCCCGGCCGTGTCGTCGACGGGGAGGTGCGCCTGGAAGGGGAGGACCTGCTCTCGCTGGACGAGCGCTCGCTGCGGCGGGTGCGGGGCAGGAAGATCGCCATCATCGGCTCCAACCCCGGCGCCTCGCTGGATCCGCTGGCCACGATCGGCGACCAGCTCGGGCGAGCGATCACAGCACACGAGAAGGTGACGGCTCCCGAGGCCACGGCGCGCGCCATCGAAGCCCTGGAATCGGTGGGCATCCCCGACCCCGAGCGGCGCAAGGACGCCCACCCCCACGAACTCAGCGTAGGCATGGCCCAGCGCGTGCTGATAGCCATGGCGCTGCTGCACTCGCCCGACGTGATCATCGCCGACGAACCCACCGCCGGCCTCGACGTCACCGTGCAACGCCAGGTGCTCAACCTGTTGCGGCAACTGCTGGCGGATCTCGGATCTGCCACGATGATCGTGACACGGGACCTCGGCATCGTGGCCCAGTACTGCGACGACCTGGCGGTCATGCGCAACGGCTCACTCGTGGAGCACACGCCGGTGGTGAGCTTCTTCGATCGGCCCAGTGAGGCGTACAGCCGCGACCTGCTGGGGAGGGTGATGACGTCGGCCGTCGGCGAGAGCACCCCGGCCGCCGCCGCTCCGGCTGAGCCACAGGTCGCCGAGCCGCTGCTGTCGGTGCGGGACCTCGTCAAGTACTTCCCGGTACGGGGCGCCCGGCACCTCAACGTGCATGCCGTGAACGGCGTCAGCTTCGACGTGGCCCGTGGCGAAGCCCTGGGTCTGGTGGGCGAGAGCGGCTCGGGCAAGACGACGGTGGGCCGCCTCGTGCTGCGGCTCATCGAGCCGACCAGCGGCACCATCGACTTCGCCGGCGAGCGCACCTCGGAGATGTCCGAGGCGGAGATGCGCCCGCTGCGCAGCCGCATCCAGATGGTCTTCCAGGAGCCGCACGCCTCGCTCAACCCGTCGACCTCGGTGGCGCGCAACATCGACGAGCCGCTGCGCGTCAGCGGGATGGGCCGCCGCGAGCGGACCGAGCGGGTGCGGGAGGTACTGCACATGGTGCACCTCACCGAAGCCGACGGCGAGAAGTTTCCGCACCAGCTCAGTGCCGGGCAGGCACAGCGGGTCGGCATCGCCCGGGCCATCGGCACCGAGCCCGACCTCGTCGTGCTGGACGAGCCGACCTCCCAACTCGACATCGCCATCCGGGCCGAGATCATCGATCTCCTCAACGAGATCAGCGGCCAACTCGACATGGCCTACCTGTTCATCTCCCACGACCTGACCGCGGTGCGCAGCGTCTGCTCGCGGATCGCGGTGATGTACCTCGGGAAGATCGTCGAGGTCGCCCCCACCGCGGAGATGTTCGCCGGCCAGCGCCACCCGTACAGCAAGGCCCTGCTCTCCTCGGTGCTGTACCCCGACCCGGAGGCGCTGCTGCCGGACTTCCGCCTGGAGGCCGAGATTCCCAGCCCCATCCACCTGCCCGAGGGCTGCCACCTGCACCCGCGTTGCCCGATCGCCACTCCGGAGTGTGGGGTAACGTACCCACCTCTCGTGGAGCTGTCGCCGCAGCGGCACGCGGCCTGCTACCGCTCCGACGTGCTCGTCGGAGCTCCGGCCATACGAGAGGAGGGACGATGACGAACGTCTTCCACGTGGGTGTCGACGTCGGAGGCACGTTCACCGACCTGGTGTGCGTCAGCGCCGACGGGACGATGACCGCCACCAAGGTGCCGAACGTCGGCGACGACCCGTCCACCGACGTGTGCGCCGGCCTCGACGACCTCGCCGACCGGCTGGGGGTGTCGCGTGAGGAGTTCTACGGGGCGATCGAGGTGATCGTCCACGGCACGACCGTGGCCACCAACGCCATCCTCACCGGCCGGATCGCCCGGACGGGGCTGATCACCACGCTGGGGTTCCGCGACGCCCTGGAGATGCGCCGGGGGATCCGCGAGCGCCTCTACGACAACAAGTACACGCCGCCGCCGCCGCTGGTGCCCCGCTACCTGCGGATCGGCGTGCGCGAGCGCGTCGACGCCGCCGGGCGGGTGGTTGAGACCCTCGACGAGGACCACCTGCGGGAAGCCGTGGCCCGGCTGCGCGACGAGGACGTCGAGTCGGTGGCGGTGTGCTTCCTGCACGCCTACCGGAACCCGGCCCACGAGGCGCAGGCGGCAGAGGTGATCGCCGCGGAATGGCCCGAGGTGCACGTCTCGCTGTCGCACGCTGTTCTCTCGGAGCGGCGCTTCTACGAGAGGATCAGCACCACGGCGATCAACGCGGCCGTGGGTCCGATCCTGGCCACCTACCTCCGCCATCTCCTGGCCGAGCTCGGCCGGCGCGGCTTCGGCGGCGCCCTGCGGGTGATGAAGTCCAACGGCGGGCTGATGTCACCGGAGGTGGCCGCCGCCCGGGAGGCGGCGCACACGCTGCTTTCGGGGCCGGCAGGTGCCGTGGCCGGCGGGACCGCCTTCAGCCGGATGCAGGACAACGCCAACCTCATCGTCATGGACATGGGTGGGACGAGTTGCGACGTGTGCCTCATCGAGGACGGCACCTCGCTGGTGACACGGGAGGGCTCGGTGGCCCGCTACCGGCTCATGCTGCCCATGCTCGACATCCACACCGTGGGTGCGGGCGGTGGCAGCATCGCCCGCGTCGACGAGGCCGGACTGCTCGAGGTGGGCCCCGCCAGCGCCGGATCCCACCCGGGACCGGCCTGCTACCGGCGGGGCGGCGAGTTCGCAACCGTCACCGACGCCGACGTGGTGCTCGGCTACATCTCCCCCGACTACTTCCTGGGCGGGCGCATGGCCCTCGATGGGGAACTGGCCACCCAGGCTGTGCGAACCCAGGTCGCTGGGGCGCTCGGGACGTCGGACCGCGAAGCGGCCGCCGGCGTCTACGACGTCATCAACGCCAAGATGGCGGCTGCCATCCGGGAGGTGTCGGTCCAGCGCGGCTACGACCCTCGGCGCTTCACGTTGCTGGTCGCCGGGGGTGCCGGGGCCGTCCACGTGTGCCCGATCGCCCGGGACATCGGGATCCGCCGGGTCATGGTCCCCCGCGACGCCAGCGTCTTCAGCGCATTCGGCATGCTGACCACCGACTACCGGCACGACTTCGTCCGCACCTACGAGGCCACCCTGTCGGTCGCCGACCTCGGGACCATTCGAGCCGCCTACGACGAGATGTGCGGCGAGGGCGAGGAGTTGCTGGCTGCCGAAGGCGTCGAGGCGGCGGAGATGAGCCACGTCCTGAAGATGGATCTGCGCTACCACGGCCAGATCCACGAGGTTGAGATGCCGGTCGATCCGGCGGCGCTCAACGAGCCCACCATGCCGTCGATTCACGAGAAGTTCCACGAGCGGCACGAGGAGATCTACTCCTACGCCACCGAGGCCGACCCCGTGGAGGTCGTGAACCTGCGCGTCACAAGCATCGGCCACGCCTGGACCACCGAGCCCCGGGCCGAACCGCTGGGCGATGCCGATGCCGCCGCCGCGTTCAAGGGCACCCGGAGCACTTACTTCCGGGACACCGGCGTCGTGGAGGTTCCGGTCTACGACGGCACCGGAGTGCTGCCCGGCATGCGCATCGACGGCCCCTGCATCGTGGAGCTGCCCGACACGAACGTCGTCGTGGACGTGCACTTCGACCTGTCGTGCGACAGCTACGGGCACTTCCTGCTCGAAGCCAAGGACACCGCGTCATGAGCACCGGCGAGCGCCACCACCTGCTGGACGGGGAGGGCTACCGCCGGTCGCTGCGCGACGGCCGCCGGGTCTTCTACCGCGGCGAGTTGATCGAGGACGTGACGACTCATCCCGCCACCGCCGGCGGCATCAACCTGCTCGCCGAGGCCTACGACGCCCAGTTCGACCCCGACCTGCAAGATGTCCTGACGTTCGTGCGCCCCGACGGCGCCCGGGTCTCCAAGGCCTGGCTGATCCCCCGCAGCCGGGAGGATCTGCGCAGCCGGCGCGCCTGTGTGGAGCACCTCGCCCGGCGGACCTTCGGCATCTTCGGGCGGCAGATGGACATGATCGCCACCACCCAGATCGGCATGGCGGCGAACCTGGAGCTCTTCCGCCAACACAGCCCCGAGTACGCCGAGAACATCCTCCCGTACATCGACTACGCCGCCGAGGGAAACCTGATCCTGGCCGCCCCGGTAGCCGATCCCCAGGGCTGGCGAACCCGGGGCTCGGCCCTCGGCCGGCGCGGCGTTCCCCTCTTCGATGAGACCAAGGCCGCAGCCATCCGGAATGACGAACTGGGTTTGCGCATCGGCGACCACGTGATTCCGGGTGCGCTGCAGGTCGTCCGGGAGAGCGACGAGGGCCTCTGGATCAGCGGAGCGAAGATCGTGGCCACCGTGGCGCCGCAGGGTCACGAGATGGTGGTGTCCAACATCGCCCTGCCCGACCCTTCCCCGGAGGGCAGCCTCTGGGCGCTCGTCCCGGTGGGGGCCGAGGGCGTCCGGCTGGTCTGCCGGGAGACGACCGCTCTGCCCGACGCGGCGTTCCACGACCACCCGATCGCCTCGCGAGGCGACGAGGCGGACGCCGTTGTGCTCTTCGACGAGGTCTTCGTGCCGCGCTGGCGGGTGCACAGCTACCGCTGGACCGACATCGGCAAGCACTACGGCGATATCGGCACCCTCGAGCATTGGCACACTCTCACGCGTATCTGCGTGAAGGCGGAACTCTTCGTGGGTCTGCTGCAACTCATCACCGACGGCATCGGCACCTCGCACCGCGACGGGGTGCGGCAACTCGTCGCCGAGGTCATGGAGTACGCCTCGGTGCTGCGCGGCATGGTGCTGGCCTCCGAGGAGAGGGCGACCTACACCGCAAGCGGCGTGCTGTGGCCCGACAAGCGGATGATCACCGCGGGCCGCTCCTACGCCCTCGGCAGGTACCCGCACATCGTCCACATCGTCAAGGAACTGGCCGGCCAGGGACCGGTGCTGCGCTGGTCCGAGGCCGATTTCGACAACCCGGAGATCGGTCCGTGGCTGGAGTGGGCCTATGAGGGCGCGACCATTTCGGCGCGTGACAAGAACCTGCTGATGAACCTGCTCTGGGACCTCACCAGCGGCTCGCACGCCGGCCGGGTGGGGCTGTTCGAGAACGTCAACGGCTTCCCCGTGCCCTACCTCCGCATCCGCGTCTACAACGAGTTCGACCGCGCCGGGGCCGTCGACGCCATCAAGGACTATCTCGGCCTGGACGCCACCGGAGAGCGGCCATGATCGACACGATCCTGGTGGCGGTGCTGGGCAAGAAGATCGAGGCCGCCACCCGGGACATGACCCGGGTCATCGAGCGCACCTCCCGTTCCCAGCTTCTCCAGGTGCGTGACTTCACCGCGGCCGTCTTGGACGCCGACCATCGCATCCTCGCCCAGAACGAGGGGCTCCCGCTCATGGCGTACGGGTTTTCGGAGATGTTGGGACACCTCACTGAGCGGGTGGGTGGCCCGATCCGGCCCGGTGACGTCTTCGTCCACAACGACACCTTCGCGGGCAACAACCAGGCCCAGGACACAGGCGTGTTCCGGCCGGTGTTCATCGACGGCGAGCTGCGGTTCTGGACGGCCACCAAGGGCCACCTGGCCGACCTCGGCGGCCGCTCCGCCGGGGGCTACGACCCGGAGGCCACCGACGTCTGGCAGGAGACCATCCGCATCCCGCCGCTGCGGGTGTACGACGGCGGAACCCTCCGGCGCGACGTCTGGAACATCTTGATGGCCAACAGCCGCTTCCCCGAGCTGGTGGGCGGTGACCTGCGTGCGCTCATGGGCGCAACCGGGGTCGGCGAGCGGGCGCTGTGGGAGCTGTGCGAGCGATACGGCATCGACATGGCCATGGCACACCTCGACGCCCTGCTGGACTTCAGCGAGGAGCGGGCGAGAGCCGAGATCGGACGCATGACCCCCGGCACCTACACCGCGGAAGCGACCTGGGACCTGCCCGTCGGCGTGGGGCCAGACCGGCTGGTGTGCCGCCTGGTCGCCACCGTCGGCGACGGCAGGGTGCTGCTGGACTTCAGCGACTCCGACCCGCAGGTGGACCGCTACTACAACGGAGTCCACGGTACGTCGTATGCGGCCGCCACCTCCACGTTCCTGATGATCATCGACCCCGACATCCCGCACAACGGCGGCGTGGAACGGTGCATCGAGGTGGTGCTGGCCGAGGGGACTTTCCTGGATGCCGCCTTCCCGGCGCCGAGCGTGCTGGGCAACTTCGTCATGAACGATGTGATCGCCGAGACGGTGATGAAAGCCCTGGCCCCCGCCGCGCCCGACCGGGTGTGCGCCGGCTGGGGAAGGGGCCTCAACGTCAGCCTCTACGGCACCGACCCGGCCACGGGCGCGGAGTTCCTGGCGGTGCCGCTGCTGTCCAACAAGTGCGGGGCGGGCGGCGTTTCGGGTGTCGATGGCCAGGACTGCATCGGCATCCTGACCTGCGGCGGCGGCTTCGCCTTCGACGACTACGAGGTCTTCGAGGCGGGAATGCCGATCACCCTGTTGACCCACGAGTACTGGGAGGACTCCGCCGGCCCGGGCGAGTCGCGAGGCGGCCTCGGCATCGTGGTTTCCTACCTCATGGAGGCGGAGACCCTGGTCACGTGCTTCGGCGACGGCAGCGACGAGCCCTACGGCCTCTTCGGCGGCGAGCGGGGAGCGCCGAACCGGATGGTCATCACTCCCCCGGCCGGCAAACCCTTCGAGCCCGCGCCCAACTCCTCGACGTGGGTGGTGCCCGGTTCGGTCGTCGAGATGTACAACGCCGGCGGTGGAGGCTACGGATCACCGGCGGCGCGGCCGCACGCCCTGGTCGCCGGCGACGTGCGCAACGGCATGATCTCAGCCGACACCGCCCGCCGCTTCCACGACTTCGCCGACGCGTAGGAAGCGCATGTCGTTCAGGCACGCCATCGTGGAGGCGGCGATCAGAGTCACCTCATGAGGCTCGTACCGCTTGTGCGGCTCGCGAGGATCGACGTGCGGATCGACGGCGAGGGTGTTCGCGTCGCAGTGCGAGGGTGGTACCGCCTGATCGCCGGACAGATCCGCCTTACTGCCACACACGATCAGATCATCAGAGCCGAAGTTGCCGAGCGCGGCGGGCTGGAGGCGGCTGTCACGGCTCGGGAGGCCGGTTTCGGGACGAACCGCGGCACGAGCCAGCGCGGCAGACTCCGGTTGGGCGGGTTCCTCTGCCAGGGCCTCCTCGGCAGGCAGTTCTGGGCTGTCGGCCCCTGCGACGAGTCCACGCCGCTGCTGCTGCTCCACCTCCATGACGTCGATTACCGCAGCGTCCACGGCCCCGTCGCACGCGCCATGATTTTCGGCCCTGCGCCCTACAAGCAGGCGGTTCTCGAAGTGCCCGACCCCCATGCCGCAGCCGCCGATCTCAATGAGCTCGGGAGCGCCCAAGAGGGTTGACCAGGCTGGGGCCGCAGATCAGAACACGGCGGTCGGGTTGACGATTGAGCTTGCCGACGGCATTACCGTCGCCCCAGCGGCCCGAGTTCGGTGTCCGGTAGCGGA
Source organism: Acidimicrobiales bacterium (assembly GCA_963664235.1). Classification (GTDB taxonomy): domain Bacteria; phylum Actinomycetota; class Acidimicrobiia; order Acidimicrobiales; family CATQHL01; genus VXNF01. The sequence continues at coordinate 658,736 of OY760933.1, forward strand.
TAGCCGGTGGGTAGCGCGCTTCGTAGGGTCGGGGTTGTGAACGAGTTGGATGCCAGGATCTTCGACGTCGAGCGTGCTGATGCCCCCGGTGTCGACGCCGCGACACTGTCCACCCACGAGGCGATCGCTGGGCACCCTCTGGACGATGCCCGATGGGAGGCGGTGGCGCAGCGTTCGACACAAGGAGACGGTCTGTTCGTCTATGGCGTTCGCTCCACTGGCATCTACTGCCGGCCGGGCTGCCCGGCGCGGAGGCCGCTCCGGCGGAACGTGGCGTTCTTCGCCACTGCGGAAGAGGCGAAAGGTGCCGGTTTCCGGGCCTGCCGGCGCTGCCGACCGGAGCAGGACCGGGACACAGATCCGGCGGCCGCGGCGGTGATCGACTTGTGCCGCCGGCTCGAGGACTGCGACGGCCCCGTGAACCTGGCCGAGTTGTCCCGAGAGATGGGGTGGTCACCGCGCCATCTGCGGCGCATGTTCAAGGCCGTTACCGGTGTGACCCCCTCGGCGTACGCCCGAGCGCAGCAGGCGGACCGGGCAAGGGCGTCACTCCGGGCGGGAACCCCGGTCACTGAGGCGGTGTTCGATGCGGGCTACGGATCGGTTCGAGCCTTCTACGAACACGGCGCACCGCGCCTGGGCGGCTCGCCGGGGTCTTTTCGCAAGGGCTCTCCTGGCTTGGAGGTGCGCTACAGCGTGATCGAGACCGCAATCGGGAAGATCCTGGTGGCTGCCACTAGCGCGGGCGTGTGCGCGGTCCGTATCGGAACCAGCGAGGAAGATCTCCTGGCGGAGTTGACCGCCGAATTCCCCGAGGCGCGCATCGCCCGCCACGACGGAGCGCTTGTCCCCGTCACGGACGTCGTGCAGGCACTGGCCGAGGGGCGGGCGTCTTGCAGCGCCGGGCGAACCGCCGCCGACATCGGTTTGGACCTGCGGGGTTCCGCGTTCCAGGTGGAGGTGTGGGAGGCGCTGCGCACCATCGAGGCGGGCTCGGTGCGCCGCTACGCCGAGGTGGCGACCCAACTCGGACGCCCGACTGCGGCCCGGGCCGTGGGAGCCGCCTGCGCCGCGAACCCGGTTGCGTTGCTGGTGCCGTGCCATCGAGTGCTCCGCAGCGACGGGTCGCTCGGCGGGTACCGCTGGGGCAGCGAGACCAAGGCGGCACTACTCGCCTCCGAAGCCGAGCACTCCAATGCCGAATCCCATCGCAGCCGGTCGTTGCCCCCTCCGGCAGGTTCGCCCTGAGGGGGTTGCCCGCTCAGAGACGCTCGTAGGTCCAGCCGACCGCCCGGTCGCCGGCGTAGGGCATGGTGCCGTGGAACGGGCGGGGATCGTCGTCGAAGACCAGCGGCAGGAAGTGGCGGTCGCCGTCCCACAGCACCAGGTCGGTGGCGTCACGCACGGCGGGATCGGGGTCGCAGGCCGCCAGCAGGCGGGTGCGCGACACCCAGATGAGGCCACCCTCGTCGTTGCTGGCCGGAGGCTCGCCACGCCAGGCGTCGGCCAGGAACACGAACCCCAGCCAGTCCTCGTCGCGGGGGCCGAAGTCGGTCCAGGAGATCGTGCCGCGCAGCCGCAGCGAGGTGACCTCGAGGCCGGCCTCCTCGCGCAGCTCGCGGCGCATGCACTCGACGACGTGCTCGCCGGCCTCGAGCTTGCCGCCGAGGCCGTTCACCTTGCCGAAGTGGTCGTCGTCGGGTCGGGCGTCCCGTTGCACCATGAGCACCCGGTCGGTGTCCCGGTCCCACAGGTAGGCGAGCGTGCCGACGATCGGCGTCAGGGTCACGGCGTCACGGTAGCGAACCTCGACCCCCCGGTTGTGCGGGTCTCCTACAGCCGTCCCGGCGACCGGCGAGCGCTGGACCGTTGCGCCTCGGGCAGCCTGGGAGCTAGGCGGCGCCCTCCACTGCTGCCCGATCCAGGGTCTCGCGAGTCGGGACCCGCCAGCTGACGTACGCGACGCCGACCGCGCCCGCGGCCAGCACGACGGCCCGCGGCGTCCAGCTCTTGATCGCCAGACCCGTGCTGATGCCGACCGCTATCACGATCATGCTCACCGCCATGATCTTGGCCCGGCGGCGCATCCCCAACCCGGCGCGGTAGTCGCCCACCATCCGCCCGACCACCGGCAGGCCAAGTAGCCAGCCCTCGAGGCGTGCGCTGGACCGGGAGAAGGCGGCCGCAGCAAGGATGAAGAAGATCGTCGAGGGCAGGCCCGGCACCACGATGCCGACCCCGCCGATTGCGACGAGAACCAACCCGACGACGATCCAGATACCGCGCACGAGCGGGCTGCCGGAGATGGTGGAGCCACCCGCTGACGCGGCGACGGGGGGCACCAACTCCTCAGGGCCGGGCGCCGGAGATTCGGGACCGTCCACCGGCCTGCCCCGCCCCGCCATGCCTGAACCCTCGCAACTCAGCCGGCAAGTTCGGCGATGTCGCCGGCGGCCAGGAAGCACATCAGCCCGATCACCGCCACGTTGACCGCACTCAGCGCCCACTTCAGCCGGTGATTCACGCGCCAGAACCGCCGGATGCTCACCCCGTTGAACACGACTGCCACCGCACCGATGGCCACTCCCACCGCCGGCCCCACCACATCGGTGACGCCGAGCAGCGGGAACACGTACGGGAACACGATGTACGCGAGCAGGCAACGGGTGCCGGAGACGACCATGGACTGGCTGAAGCGGCGTTCAGCGACCTGCCGCGAGGCGGTCTCGGCGGGGGCGGTACCGGAAGTCATGAGGGGAACCAGCCCAGCCTACGCGTCGCCCTCGGCGTCGGTGGCCGCAGCGCCGAGAGCCAGCGATCCTCCAGGTAGCGGGTCGTTTCAGGGGCCAAATCGACGTCGGCGACGGGCCTCGTACGGAGCATTTTCAGCAACTTCGCGCCGGCGTTCATCCACAGACTGTGGATAACTCCGACCATCAGGTGCAGCATGTCCCGGGTGCGCTGGGAGCGTTCCAGCTTGGCCCAATCGCCCAAAATGCTGGTCGGAGAGCCCGGGATGGACCGGAGAGGCGACGAGCATCCGGGCCGGTAGTTGTCCAGCGGCTCTTGGCAGAAACTCGCCGCTGTTGACCCCGTCGAACCCGGCAAAGGCGGCTGCCGCTGCGGCCAGCCGGCGGGCGGCAGCGGCGCTGAACGGCTTGAACGGTCGGCGCCGCATGACTTCGAGGCTCTCGTCGGTGGACGCGGTGCGTCAGTCGGCTTCCATCCACCCGAGAACGCGCTAGGGACGGGCGCGTGTCGCTTGCCCGCCCTCACTGCACACCTCGATCTGCGACGCGGGGACTGATGTCACCGGCAACGCCGGCGGTGTGACAGCGTCGGCGCGTGCCTGAGGCATGGGCGCCGAGACTTCGGCCAGCTGACCCTGCAGGCCATAGAGCCGGCGGGCGCAGGACACCGGTCTGTCAACGAGGATCGGCCGGGGTGTGCGAGGGCAACGACCCACTGAAGGTGGCTCCGAGGCCGGGGCGAACCGGTCGACATTGTCGATCAGGGACATACATTCAACACATTGAAACATGAGGACCTATGCCCCATATCGTGCGAACCACAGCACCCGTCGGGCTTCTTCGAGGTGCTCCCGGGCTCCAACCGGTGGCCCATCAGGACTGCTCAGCGCACTCCACCGCCGGGAAGGCGCAATCCCCCGCTGGACAGCAGGTCTTCCACACCGGGCAGGTCGGGCACCCTCTCGCTGACGGCGCGGTGGGGGGCGATGAGGGCATGCGTCTTGGCCCACCGGAGTCGATCCGCAGCTTCACGACCGGGTCACCGCCCGCGCTGCGATCGGCTTGCCGAGACCTGCGGCGACGAAGGTGCGCCGGCAGGACTCGGTTGGGTCGCCCTTCTCCGCGGCGGCACCAACGCGCTACGCCTGGTGAAGATCAGCGACGTCCTGCGCTGCCGCGAAGCGCCCCTACGCAATGTCACCCTGCGGCTCGATCACGTCCCACCAGCGCCATCTGCCCACGTCCATGGCGGTCGTGGTCCGCTGAGCGGTTCTGCGCTGAGCGGACCACGGCTCTGCCTCGCCAACGTACAACTCGTGGTGGAGGGTCCCGATCCGGCCGGGCCGCACACCCGCGGCGACGGACTCCAACAGGTGCCGAGCTATCTCGATTCCCGGAACGCCCTACCTGTGGAAAAGATCTCGCTAGGAGCCAATGAGTTACGCACAGCGTGTAGTTTCGCCATATTGGCTCCGGTCGGGCGGCGAATGGCTCCCGCGAGAAGATCGACACCCACTCGCCGCAGACCACCTCAAACAGGACCCGCTGGTCCCGCACGTTGATCGGGTGGGCTCGCCTCGCCACCGGCGGAGAGGCGGGTCAACTCCGGCAAGCGGTGACCAGGCCGTTACAGGCAGCCGCTTCGGCGTTGCGGCCGCGACGGGTGCAGATCCGGAACAACCGGTAGGCGAGGTCGTGAGCCGCGGTCACGGTGTCGGCATCGAGGCGCCGCAGTAGCGCTGCCGCCGCCCGTTCGCCGTGGTCGTGGAGTTGCCGCAGGAGGTGTTGAGTGGCCTCCCAGACCGTTGGGCGACCGGTCCAACTCGAGTCCCATGCGGTTTCCAGTTCCTGGCGGCGGCGCAGGCGAACATGGTCACCGGCGGTCACGACTATCCCCGCCGAGGCCAGCCCAGCCACCGGAATGTTGCGCTCCTCGGAGAGTTGCTCGGCCCGGCCGGAGGGTCCCTCAGCAAAGCCGTGTGCGTCGAACCAGTCGAGCGACCAACGGGTGGCTGCGTCGAGATTGGCATCTGCAGCGATGAGCGTCTCGTCCAACACCTCGTTGATCAGAGCGAGAGCCGCCCGCACCCCTACCGGCGAGCCGTTGGCCATCAGGACTCGCTCGAACCGCGTGTAGGCGGCCATCCCCGGACCGATGGCGGCTTGCACCAGGTCGAGCGGCGGGATGTTGGCCTGCTGCATCATCCGCACGGAATTGGCCAGTTCCCCCCGCACCACCCGCCGCAGGTCGTCCATGGTGGTTTCCGGGCGAGCCGAGTCCCCCCCGGCCACGGGGCGGCAGACCAGCAGCACCGAGGAGGCCAGTGACTTGGTTCCCTTCTTGACGCCTTCGGGTCGCTCGGTCCGCAGCGGCCAGGTGGCGGTGATGCGAAAGCCCGCCGCGATGAGGCTCTCCAGCAGCGCCTCCCACGCCGTTCCCGGAGCTCCGGCACCGCCCTGCCTCGTTCTCTTCTCAACTTGCTGGTAGCCGTAGTACACGGTGAGTGGGTAGCGGCTGTCTTGCACGTCGCGTATGCGTTCGAACGCCCGGCGCAGCAGCGTCTCGAAATGGGTGTGCGCCGCGGCCCGGTCGCCGTCGCACCGGGCGGCGCTCGAGACAACCTGCTCGGCCGTCGGCGCCAGCAGCGGTCCCAGCGTCCCGGGCCACACGTCGCCGAGCGCTGCCCGCAGCCAAACCAGGAACAGGTTCGAGAGGGTGGCGTAGTCGAACGTGTCGTAGTACGGCGGGTCGGTGCAGATCACACCCGCCTCGCCGGCGAGAGTGCTGAGCATCGAGCCGCAACGCACTTCGGCTCGACCGACGCGCGGTGTACCGGGTGGCGGGTAATCGGGCCGCCCCGCATCGTGTGGTGAGGTCGACCCGGCGGCGGCCGGATCTGCAGGGAGAGCACCCGGCGCGGGGAGAGCCATCACCGCCCGCACCACGTAGCCCAAGCCCCCGGCCCACGATCCGGTGGAACCCGAGAACGGGTTCGCCTCGGCGAACTCGCCGTAGAAGCCGTAGGCCGGCCGGATGAAGGACTGCTCCACCGATCCGTTGGCCCGGTTGTGCGTCGTCATGGTCGTAGTGCGGTTCGCCATGCGCGACAGCGCCAGAGCCAGATAGGTGGTGACGGCCTCGGCGTAGGCACGGGCACCCGTCCCCCCTTCCTCGAGCCCCAACCCTTCGTCGACCATTCCCGCTGCGAGGGCATCGCGGTGCACACGCGAGGTCACCGCGGTGATCACCTCGGCAAACGTCGCCATCGTGCGTCTCTGGCGGGGCGAAAGCACATCGCCGAATGTGCGCAGCCCGAATGCGGTGACATTGCCGCTACCTGCCGGGAGAACGCGCCGCAGCGCCGCCTCGACCGCTTCCGGGAATCGGGCCGCACCGCCGGCGAGGCCCGCGCTCTCGCAGGCGTCGTCGGGGGCCAGCCAGGTGCGGCCGGCCCGGCGGCGGCCCGGGTCAGCCAATGCCTGGACGGCCACCAGCCGCAGCCCGAAACCCGCCTCCCGCCCGTAGCGGCGCACCACGTCAGCGCCGTTGACGGTGGTGCAGTACAGGCACTGGAAGTTGGCGCCGCGGCCGACCTTGAGATCCGCCAGGCCGGCGGGCGGCGGCCCGCGATCGACGCCGAATCCGAAACGGTCGCCCTCCAGGACGGGGCGAGCGTGCCACTGGTTTGTCGGTTTCTTCGACAGCCACCAGGTGGAGAGCAGCGGCGTGATGCGCCCGCACGCAGGGTTGGCGCAGGCGATGGTTCGTGCCCACAGGTAGGACACGGGCACGCTTTGCCCGCCCGGGGTCATCTGGTTGGACGGCATGGGAAACACGCCGGTAAGGCGTCGCCTGCATTCCTCCTCCACGCCGGCCCCGTAGTAGGCGACATCGGCGCCGATCCCCGTTCCGTCACCGCCGGCCACAGAGCCGGGACTGATGGCGGGACGCCCGGCGAAGCGCTGCGCGACGGCCAGAGTCGCCGAACTCACGAGCGCCGCGACCGGGTTCAGGTCGATGGCCAGTGTGTCCAGCCCCAGCCGGATCGCTTCGCTGCCGATGCTCCCACCACCGCAGAACGGGTCGATGATCCGCGGCAAGTCCCCACCGGCTGACGCCTCGATGCAGCACTGCACCTCGCTCAGCAACGCCGCATCGCCGCTTCGCTCCCAACGGCAGAGCTCCTCGACCAACGCCAGCAGCCGCCGGCGCTCGTTCTGCTGAGCGGCCTCGGTGGGATACAGGTCCGGGCGGGACGACGGGTCATCGACCAGCGAGGCGAACAGCGCCGCCCGCGCCACACCCAGCGGCTTGCGCGACCACCAGAGGTGCATCGTGGCCGGGTGCCCCTTCTTGGGCACCGCCTTCTCGGCTCGCCCGGCAGCGTTGACCGCCGCCAACGGCAGCGCCACCTCGATCAGCTTGCGGCGCGACGAGTCCACAGGCGCAGGTCTACACGCGAGGTGTGCCATGTGCTTGAAGCCGCGAAGCGTCTGCAACGATGTCGCAGGTATCTGGATCCGACGAGGGGAAACCTCGAGATGCCGGTCTATCCTGCAGCTAGTTACACGGATTACGTGTTACACTGATTACGTGGCAAATCTGACCCTTGCGATAGACGACGAACTGCTTCGTCGGGCGCGCATCAGGGCACTCGAGTCGGGGACGTCAGTGAACGCGGCCGTGCGTGATTTCCTCGTCGCCTACACGGGGCCATCGCAGCAGGATTCCACCGTGCGAACGCTTATCGAACTCGCAGCAGACGCCGGCGCCACGAACGGCGGCGGGGACCGCCGCTGGACCCGCGAGGACATCTACGAGGAACGGGCAGGCCGCTGAGCGCCTTCATCGACACGAACGTATTCGTGTACCTCTACGACCATGCCGACCCCGAGAAGCAACGTATGGCGCGCACAGTTCTCACGGATCAGCCCGAGGAGATCATCATCTCCACCCAGGTGCTCTCGGAGTTCTTCTGGGTCGCCACCAGGAACCTCAAGCTCGATCCGCGGGTCGCACGCGAGGGTGTGCGGCAGATGGCCATGCTCCGCGTCGTGGCCGTCGATCACCGACTGGTCCTGCGCGCAACCGACACCGCCCTCAACACAAGGCTCTCGATCTGGGACGCCCTGATCGTCGAGGCGGCCGCCACAGCCGGAAGCGACCACCTCCTTACCGAGGATCTGGACGACGGCCAGATCATCCGAGACGTCCGGATCGTCAACCCGTTCGCGTCCGCTGGATAGGCGATCGGCCCTCGAAAGACTGAGGGAGTACCTGGTCCGGAAGGCCCGAGAGGTGAGAGAACTGGCGGTGGAGCCCAGCGAGCGGGGAGCGGTACCATCGGCGGATCGCCCGGCAACTATCTCAGGAGTCGAGACCGTGACCGTCCGCGCCACGTGCACCGCGGCATGACCTCCGTCCTGGATCGCCCGCTCGACCTCGCGCCGCAGGTGTCGGTGCGGCCCGAGCGTTTCGGCGCGCTGCTGTATCACTTCGGCACGCGGCGCCTGTCGTTCCTGAAGGATCGGCGCCTCCTGGATGTGCTCGAGCATCTGGACGGCTCGCCCACGGCGCGGGCCGCCTGCGACAGCGCCGGCGTCGGCGAGGCGGCGCTTCCCGCTTTCGAGCGGGCACTCGAGCGGCTGGTGGAGACGGAGATGCTGCAGGAGCGCCGGCCGTGAGCGTGGCGACGCCGCTGGTCGAGCACTTCGGCGCCGGGCTGGACGCACCGATCTGCCTCACCTGGGAGCTGACCTACGCCTGCAACCTGGACTGCCGGCACTGCCTGTCGAGTTCGGGGCGGCGCGATCCCCGGGAGCTCTCCACCGCCGAGGCCAAGGCGCTCATCGACGAGTTCGAGGCGATGCAGGTGTTCTACGTGAACATCGGCGGGGGCGAGCCGACGATCCGCGGTGACTTCTGGGAGATCGTCGACTACGCCGTCGCCCACCACGTCGGCGTGAAGTTCTCCACCAACGGCTCGCGCATCACCGCAACCGCCGCCCGGCGCATCGCCGGCAGCGACTACCTGGACGTGCAGATCTCCCTCGACGGCGCAACCCCCGAGGTCAACGACGCCGTGCGGGGCGAGGGCACCTTCGCCACCGCCGTCGGGGCCATGGAGCACCTGGCCGCCGCGGGTGTGCGGGGATTCAAGCTGTCGGTGGTGTGCACCCGGCACAACCTGCCCCAGATCGACGCCCTCAAGGCGCTGGCCGACCGCTACGGGGCGCAACTTCGGCTCACCCGGCTGCGACCGTCGGGGCGCGGCGCGGATGTCTGGGGCGAGCTGCACCCCACCGCCGACCAGCAGCAGATGCTCTACCGGTGGCTGCTGGCCCACGGCGAAGAGGTCCTCACCGGCGACTCGTTCTTCCACCTGGCCGGCTACGGCCAGCCACTCCCCGGCCTGAACCTCTGTGGCGCCGGGCGTGTCGTGTGCCTCATCGACCCTGTCGGGGACGTCTACGCCTGCCCGTTCGCCATCCATGACTCCTTCCTGGCCGGCAACGTGCGCGACGCCGGGGGCTTCGAGCACGTCTGGCGCCACTCCGATCTGTTCGGGTCGCTGCGCGAACCCCAGGCCGCCGGTGCCTGCGGTTCATGCTCGGAGTACGACGGCTGCCGGGGCGGCTGCATGGCGGCGAAGTTCTTCACCGGTCTCCCGCTCGCCGGCCCCGACCCCGAGTGCGTCAAGGGCCACGGCGTCACCGCCCTGGCGGCCGTCGAGCCGGGCTCGGTGCCGCGCCCCTCCGCTGATCATTCCCGGGTGACGTTCCTGCGGCGCCGTGGTGACCGGGCCTGCGAGGAGCACCCGCTGGCGGGATCCGAACTCGCCCCGGCGGCGAGCACCTGATGGCCGGCGACTGGTTCGAGTCGGTGGCCGCGGCCCGGCGGCGCGCCGAGCAGATCCTCCCGCCCTCGGTGGCCGCGGCGCTGCGCGCCGGCGCCGAGGCGGGCGTCACGCTTACCCAGAACGAGGCGGCGTTCGGCGAGTTGGGGTTCGCCCCGACGGTCGCCGGCAAGCCCGGAGGCCGCGACCTGTCCACCAGCGTGATGGGCCAGCCGGTCTCCATGCCGGTGCTGATCTCGCCCACCGGCGTGCAGGCCGTCCATCCCGACGCCGAGGTGGCCGTGGCGAGAGCCGCCGCCGCCCGGGGAACCGTCATGTGTCTCAGCGCCTTCGGCAGCAAGCCCATCGAGGAGGTCGTCGCCGCCAACCCCCAGACGATGTTCCAGGTCTACTGGTGCGGCTCCCGGGACCGGATCCTCCAGCGCCTCGAGCGCGCCAGTGACGCCGGGGCCGCCGGGCTGATCGTCACCCTGGACTGGTCCTTCGTGCACAGCCGCGACTGGGGCAGCCCGTTCATCCCCCAGAGGATCGACCTGCAGACGATGCGGCGGCTCGCCCCCGAGGTGATCCGCCGCCCCCGCTGGCTGTGCCGCTGGCTGCGCGCCGGGCACCTGCCCGACCTGGCGGTGCCGAACATGACGATCCCCGGCGAGGACCCGCCGGGATTCTTCGACGCCTACGGGGAGTGGATGCAGACCCCGCCGCCGACCTGGGAGGACCTGGCGTGGCTGCGACAGCAGTGGGACGGGCCGTGCATGATCAAGGGCATCGGGCGGCTCGACGATGCCAGGCGTGCGGTGGACATCGGGGCCACGGCCATCTCGGTCTCGAACCACGGCGGCAACAACCTCGACACCACACCGGCGCCGATCCGCGTGCTCCAGCCAATCGCCGACGCCGTGGGAGGTGACATCGAGGTCCTGGTCGACGGGGGCATCCGCCGCGGCAGCGACGTCGTCAAGGCGCTGGCACTGGGCGCGAGAGCCACCCTCATCGGCCGCGCCTCCCTGTGGGGCCTGGCCGCGAACGGCCAGGCCGGTGTGGAGAACGTGCTCGACGTGCTGCGATCCGGCATCGACTCGGCACTGCTGGGTCTCGGCCGCGGGTCGGTCACCGAACTCGGCCCCGGCGACGTCCTGGTGCCGCCGGGCTTCGGCGTCAGCACCGGCACCGCGGAGTGACCCACTCCACACCTGAAGGCACCGGACCCCGCCGCCTCTCGTGACCCGCCTCGCCGTGCTCGGCGCCACCGGCTACGTCGGCGGACGGCTCGTGCCCGAACTGCTGGACGCCGGCGGTGAAGTGCGCTGCATCGTGCGCGACCCTCAACGCACCGGCGGCTTCAGTTGGCGGGAGCAGGTGGAGGTGGTGCCCGGCGACGTTCTGGACCGCGACTCCCTCGAGGCGGGTTTCGAGGGCGTCGACGCGGTCTACTACCTGGTGCACGCCATGGGGCACAGCGACCGCTTCGCCGAAACCGACCGGCAGGGTGCGGTCAACACCGCCGCGGCCGCACAGGCCACCGGTGTGGACCGCGTTGTCTACCTGGGCGGGCTCGGCGCCGATGACCCGGCCGTCCTGTCGCCCCATCTTGCGAGCCGACACGAGGTAGGGCGCCTGCTGGCCGGCGGACCGGTGCCGGTCACCGAGCTGCGGGCCGCGGTCATCGTCGGCTCGGGGAGCGCCTCCTTCGAGATGCTGCGGCATCTCGTCGACGTCCTGCCGGTGATGACGTGCCCGCGCTGGGTGACCCGGACCCGCTGCCAGCCCATCGCTATCGGTGACGTCCTGCACTACCTCGTCGCCGCGCCGCAGATCGAGGCGCTGGCTGGACAGATCGTCGAGGTCGGCGGGCGCGACGTGGTCAGCTACCAGGACATGATGGATCGCTACGCGGTCGCCGCCGGGCTGCGGCCCCGGGTCATCATTCCAGTGCCGGTGCTGACCCCACGGCTCTCCTCGCACTGGGTGCGGCTGGTCACGCCGCTTCCCTACGGCCTGGCCCGCCCGCTGGTGGACAGCCTCATCAACGACGTGGTCGTGAGCCCCGAACGGGACATCCGGCGCTTCGTGGATCACGAGCCCCTGGATCTGGACGGGGCACTGGCCCAAGCGTTGCAGCGCGTGCAGGACCTCGACGTGCAGACCGCTTGGACGGGCAGCTCACCCGATCGAACCGTCGCAAGCCCGATGCCCCAGGATCCCGCCTGGGCGGGCGGCACGGTGCTGGCCGACGAGCGAGTGCTGAGCACCGAGGCCTCGGCGGAGGCGCTGTTCGCCACCCTCTCGGGGGTGGGAGGTGACCGCGGCTGGTACGTGGCCCAGGCTCTGTGGGAGTTGCGGGGCGCCATAGACACTCTCGCCGGCGGCGTTGGGATGCGCCGGGGACGCCGCCACCCCGACGAACTCCGGGTGGGCGACGCCTTGGACTATTTCCGCGTCGAGACCCTCGAGGCACCGCGGCTGCTGCGGCTGCGGGCCGAGATGCGGTTGCCGGGCGTGGCGTTCCTGGAGTGGCACATCGCCGAGGGCGACGGCCGGCGGACCCTCCGCCAGCTGGCGCGGATGTATCCCCGCGGGGTGCTGGGCCGCCTGTACTGGTGGGCGCTGTTCCCGATCCACTCGCTGATCTTCAGGCTGCTGGCGAAACGGCTCGTACTTGCCGCCGAGGCCCGCCCACCGGACTAGATCCCCGCCGCCGGGCTCAGCGCTGGGTGGCCTCCAGCCGGGCTCGCATCCGCTCATGCGCCTCGGGCGAGCCATCGTGCCAGGTGCCCATCCAGGCGTCGATGGGAATCACCTGCAGGCCGTAGTTGCACTCGAAGTACTTGTGGTGAAGGTCGTGGTAGTAGGTGCCGGCAGGCATGGTCCGGCCGTAGCCGATCTCGAAGCGGTCGAAGCCGCAGTGGCCTCTCGCCGGGTCCATGGCGGTGAAGAGGTTCGTCAAGATGACCACGAATGGGCTCACCGGGATGACCAGGAAGAACAGCACTGCGGAGAAGTAGAGCAGGTGCTCGACGGGGTGCATCGACAGGCCCGACCACGGTCCGGTGTTCACGTTCTTGTGGTGCAGGAAGTGAGCCCAGCGGTAGAGGGGTCGGGTGTGCAACAGCCGGTGGGTCACGTAGAACCAGCCCGACACGACGAAGAACGGCACGACGGTCATCACCAGCAGGTAAACGACCGACGCCGGCCCGCCACCCCAATCCACCCGACCGATGTGGCCGTTGGCGTAGGCCCACAGCAGCAGCGACTCGTAGGCGGTCCAGAAGAAGGCGCCGCTGGCGAGCGCCCAGAACATGTTGTCCCGCGTCTGGCTGCCCCAGAGAAAGCGGCGGCTCTTGTTGCTCAGCCAGCGGGGGTCGTACTTGTAGGCCTTCCCCTGCGCCCGGCGCACGTAGAGCCATAGGTGCAGGCCGCCCGCCGAGACCACCAGCAGCACCACGTTGCGCAGGTAGATCTCGGCGATCCAACCGAACGCGAACCGCTCCATCCGCTCCATGGCAGGCGTGAAGAAGTTCCAGACCAGGGCCGCCAGGCCGGCGTAAACGAAGCCATAGGGCCACATCGTCATCCAGACAAGGTCCCAGACGGTGCGCAGCGCCTTGCGTGGACCGCCCCGCAACGTGGGCGGCTGCATCGGGATGGCCTCTGCGGGCTCGTATCCCACCATCCGCTCCATGGCCTACGTCCCCCTCAGCCGATCTGCAGCACGCGGATCGTACCAACCGCACCATGGGCGCGTAGTAGGCCCGATTTGTGCCAACGTATGCCTGCGCGGGACTCAGCGATGCACCAAAAGGAGCGCTGCAACGATGACGACGATCAGGTCGCTGCTGGACAACGTGTGTGCTGGAGGGGTGATGACCGTCGGGGACCTGGCACAGGTCACCCGGACCACCCGGCGCGAGGTCGTCCGCTGGCGCTACCGAGGCGCCACCGTCCGCCAAGACGTGGAGAAGCGGCTGCTCGAACTCAGGCCCGTGGTGGATCTGGCCCGCCAGGCGATGCCCGACCGCCAGGCGCGCAGTTGGCTCCGGTCGCCCCAGCCCGCACTCAACGGCCAGCGGCCGCTCGATGCCATCTCTGACGGCAGCGCCTACGTCGTGATCGACTTGCTCGAGACGCTCCTGCTGACCGCCGTGGAGTCCGCCGCCGAGTGACATGCCAGATGGCTGGCACCGCTCACAGGCGTGGCCTGTGCGTGGTCCGCCAGCGCTCCGCCGCGGTGTCCACGATGGCCTCGGCCTCACCGAGGTAGCTGGCCGGGTCGAGGCGCACCTGCTCCTCCAAACCACGCTCGGCGAGGAACGACCGAGTCGCCTCTGCGAGCGGTATGCCGGAGGCCCGCGCGGCTGCGGAAAGGTCGTAGACCGCTTCGTGCGCCTCGTGGCGCCCCAGCAGTGGGGCGAGGCGGATCATGAGCGCCTCAGCCATGATCAGGCCGCCGTCGACCTCCAGATTGGCGGCCATCCGATCAGCGTCCACGTGCAGGCCGGCGACTAGATCGCCGCAGCGGGCCAGAGAACTGCCGGTGTACGCCACCAGCAGCGGCAGGGAGTCCCACTCCATCTGCCACTCCCCCGCCGACCGCTCGTGACGGCCGGTCATAGCCCGGAGCGGCACGGCGGCCAGGGCAGCGGCCATCCCGCTGAGGCCCACGATCGTCTCGGAGACGATGGGGTTGGCCTTCTGGGGCATCGTGGATGACGCCCCGGCCAGCCGGCCACCGCCCTCGCGCACCTCGGCGATCTCACTGCGCGCAAGGTCGATGACCTCCAGCGCGATCCGGCTCGTGGCCGCGGCCAGCACACCGAGCGCCGCGGCGACATCGGCAAGGCGGTCCCGGACGCTGTGCCACGGCACGTCGTCGCAGCCGAGCCCCAGGATCTCCGCCGCACGCCGGCGTGTCTCGGCGCTCAACGGCCCGTAGGCCGCCGAGGTGCCCGCCGCCCCGTAGAGCTGAACCACCTCGGCGGCCGCCCGCGCCTCACCCAAGCGGACCAGTGTCCGGGCCACCTCCTCCAGCCAGCCGGCGACCTTCATGCCGAAGCTGATCGGCACGGCCTGCTGACCGTGCGTCCGGCCGGCCATCGGCGTCGCCCGGTGGGTCTCGGCGAGGCCGGCGAGGGCGTCGCCCAGCACCATGCCCTCGGCGGCGATGCCGCTGCATGCGTCCCGCAACAGCAGGATCAGCGCCGTGTCCATGATGTCCTGCGTGGTGGCCCCGAAGTGCAGCCAGGCAGCCACGTCGGGATGTGTTCGTCCGAGTTGCTGCAGCAGCGGCAGGATCGGATAGCCCACCAGCCGGGTGCCCTCTTCGAGCTGTTCGTGATCGATCTCGACCGATGCCAGCTCCCGGCGGATCGCCTCGGCTGCGGAGGCGGGAATCACGCCGTGCTCGGCCTGGGCCAGCGCCAGCGCCAGCTCGACGTCCAGCCAGGCCTTGACCGTCCGGTCGACCGAGTAGGCCTCGACGAACCGCGGCTCGCCGAAGACGCCCAGCAGGGGAAGCTCGATCCCGCTCATGCCGCCCGCCGCGAGCACGCCCGCTGAGGGTTCAGTCCGCCGGCCACCGTCCCGAGCGTAGGAGCTAACGGGCCGGGTGCCGAGCGGCAAGGGGTCGACCGGGTGCATCCCGCACGCCAGCGCCGACCCCTCGACACGCTGTCCCCCCGTCGTGACACTATCCCCCCCCGCCGTGACGCTAATGAACCCGGTGGAGCGGCTCTGAGGGGGCGATCGTCGAGGGCGGAACCGCCGGTTCGCAGTTGCGGTCAGCCGGCACTGCTGCAGATCGGCATGCAACTACTAGTCAACTACTAGTTCCTCCTAAGTTAGTAGCAAAGCCACATCGGAAGGTCATGAGGACTAACGCCGAGAACTGGGTGCGTCAGTCCCCTCAACCGGAGTTGTGGCCGGCGGCCTCGCGACGGGCTCGCATCCTTTCGTGAGCCTCGGGAGAGCCGTCGTGCCAGGTGCCGACCCAGGCGTCGACGGGCACGACCGGTGTTCCGTAGTTGCACTCGAAGTACTTGTGGTGAAGGTCGTGGAAGTAGTCCCCGGCCGGGAGCGTGCGGTCGCCGACGGTAACGATCCGGTCGAAGTTGGAGTGGCCGAGCGACGGGGCCAGGCCGGTGAAGATCTGCGTGACGATGATGATGAACGGGTTGGCGGGGATGAACAGGAAGAACACCGGCGTGGAGAAGTACAGAAGGTGCTCGATGGGGTGCATCGACAGCCCCGTCCACGGCCCGGTGTTGACGTTCTTGTGGTGCAGGTAGTGCGCCCAGCGGTACAGGGGCCGGGTGTGCAGGAACCGGTGGGTCACATAGAAGTAGCCCGCCACCAGCCAGAACGAGAAGACCGTCATCGCCACGAGGTAGACCGCCCAGCCCGCGCCGTCGCTCCAGCGGACGTGGGGGATGTAGTCGTTGGCGTAGCACCAGTACAGCAGCGCCTCCCAGAACGTCCAGAGGACCGGCGCGCTGACGAGGGTCCAGAAGGCGTTGTCCCAAGCCTGGTTGCGCCACATGAATCGCCGTGCCGTGGTGCTGAGCCACCGGTCGTCGTACTTGAACCGTTCGCCCTGCGCCCGGCGCACGTAGAGCCAGAAGTGGATGGCGCTCACCCACACCGCCACCATCACCAGGTTGCGAACGTAGATCTCGGCAACCCAACCGATCTCGAAGCGCGCCATGCGGACCAAGGCCGGCGTGAAGTAGTTCCACACCACGACCGACAGACCGATGTAGATGAGCCCGTAGGGCCACAACATCAGCTTGGTCAGGTTGCCGATGTTCTTCAGCGACTCCGACGGCTTGGTCCAGAACCTGGGCGGCGCCATCGGAATGCCGTCGGGAACGTAACCCTGAGTCCTCGCCATTCGCTCACCCCCCCGGGAGACGCAGCCCGCCGCCAATCAAGCGCGCCGATTGCCGACTAACAGACAGTACCGGAGTCCCCCGGTCGCCGAAAGCGGCGGGGTTAGCAGCCGGCGAGGTGCTCCACGACGGGGGCGAACTCCTCCACCGCCTCGGCCGGAATCGTCATGTAGGAGAATCCCCAGCGATCGCGGCGTTCCTCGAGGGTGGCGATGCACTCGTCGACGGTTCCGAAGAGGGCGTGGGGCGAAGCCATGGCCTGCTCGGTGGTGAGCCCAAAGCCGGGTGCCAGAGCGGCGGCGAACCCGTCGCGATCGTCGATGATCGTGGCGATGAACGCCCCGACGCTGAGTTCGATGTCGTCGAAGCGTTCACCCGCGACATCGCGCACCAGCGCCACCTTCGCGTCCGTCGCCTCGGCCGTGGCGCCCGCCGCGATGCGCTCGTCAATCACACCGGTGTGCAGACTCACGTTGACCGCCACGATGTCGGCCCGCTGGGCCGCCAGCGTCAGCATCTTCGGGCCGCCTCCGGCCAGCAGCAGGGGCGGGCGCGGACTCTGAACGGGCTTGGGGCTGGCGTCGAGCCCGCTGACGGTGTAGTGATCCCCGGCAAAGTCGAACGGCCCAACGCCGAAGCAGCCCTCCAGAACCGACACGGCCTCCGCCAACCGCTCGATGCGCACCCCCGGCCGGTCCAGCGTGAGGCCGGCCTGCTCGTAGTCGCTGGTCATCCAGCCGGCCCCAATGCCAACCTCCAGCCGCCCGTTCGAGATGCGATCGAGAGTGGCGAGCTCCTTGGCCAGCACGACGGGATGGCGGTAGTCGTTGCAGAGCACCAGGGTGCCGACCCGCAGCGACGACGTGGCCAGCGCCGCAGCCGTGATCGTCACGAGCGGCCCGTTCCGAGCGTCCATATGGTCGGTCATGACCATGCTGGAGTAGCCCAGCTCCTCCGCCCGGCGGGCCTGGCCGGCTATGTCGTCCTGATTGCTGGTCCTCTCCAGCGTGAGGCCGAACCGGAATGGGCGTGACATGGCTGCTCCTGTCCCGGCCCGTTCGTCCCGAGCCGTCGGCGCTCACGCTACCGGTCGGCTCCGCAGTGCTGGACTGTGGGTTCCCGCTGTGAGTATGCGCGGGCAGCGTTCTGTGCGCAATATTGCCGCCAACGGCAGCACCGTTGCGCACAGAACGTACGACGGCCCAAGCGGGGCGACCAGACGGCGGGTTCCGGTCTTCGCCGGAATGACGGGCGGGTGGACGGGCCAGAACCCGGAGTTGTGTCGAGAGTCCTCGCGGGTCAGCGCATTGCGGTGAGGACCCGGCCGACGGTGTCGTGGCTGCGGCCGACGATCGCCTCGTAGGCGTCGGGGTCGGTGGCGCCCTCGGTGACCGTCACCATGACACAGCGCCCCGACAGGTCGCCGAGCGCCTCCCGGGCGGCAGGGTCGGCCAGCAGGGCCACCAGACCGGCCAGGGAGGCGGCGCCGGTCTCGCCCGCCACGACGGCGGAGTCGGCCAGGTCGCGCATGGCCTGGCGGGCGGCGTCGTCGTCCACGGAGGTGAACCAGTCCACGCCGGTGGCCAGGCGGGGCCACGCCACCGGAGAGGGGAGCCCGCAGTTCAGGCCCACCATGATCGAGCGGTGCGGGCCGGGCACGTGCGTGAGCCCCCCGGCGAGGGCCGAGGCCTGCACGCAGTTGGCGTCGCTCGGCTCGACCCCCACCAGCACCGGGCGGTGCGAACCCGAGCGGTAGTGCGTCACCGCAGCCGACATGAACGCTCCCACGCCCATCGGCACCACGACCAGCTCCGGCTGCTCCAGGCCACTGGCGGCGATGGCCTCGTCCACCTCGGCGAAGATGGTGGTGTAGCCCTCGATCACCTGCGCGGGAATGGTCTCGTAGCCCGGCCACGAGGTATCGGACACCACGATGCAGCGCTCGCCGGCCTCTTCGGCCGACCGGGCCACGGCGTCGTCGTAGTCGCCCGGCACCATCGTGACCTTGGCGCCCTCCCACTCCATGGCCTCGATACGGGCCGCCGCCATGCCGGCCGGCACGAATATCTGGGCGTCGAACCCCAGCAGCCGGGCCATGAAGGCCACCGCCCGGCCGTGGTTGCCGTCGGTGGCGGTGCACAGCTGCAGCGGGCGCAGGTACGCCAGCCGGGCCGCCAGTTCGTTGATGTTGCCCCAGCGCGCCGGCGGGGCGCCGACGTGCTCGCAGATGGCCTGGTAGGTGGCCCACGAGGCGCCGAGGATCTTGAACGACGGAAGACCCATGCGGCGGGTCTCGGCCTTGACCAGAAGGCGCCCCACGCCCAGGCGTTCGGCCAGGTCGGGGGCGTCCAGCAGGAGTGTCGGCGAGTAGGCCGGCATGCGGCGGTGGAATCCCGCGACCTCGGGCGGGGCCGGCGGCCAGTCTCGATCCTCGCGCAGGGGATTGGGGGTGACCAGTACAGACATCACGACTCCTCGTTGAGCGTGCGGTACGGGTCCAGTTTTACCGGAATCGGCGCCGATCCGGCGTCAGGGGCGCCGTGCGGGAACCGATCGGGGGGTTCGGGCGTCGTCATGGGTGATGGAAGCTCTCCTCACCATCAGCGCCGACCGCGCGTTGGTCCAGCCGAACGTGTTGGATGATGGCGTGACCGCCGTGGACTTCGACGAGTTCTACCGGGCCGAGTACGCACCCATGGTGCGGCTGGCACGCGGACTGGTGGACACCTCGGAGTGCGCCGAGGAGATCGCCCAGGATGCCTTCGCCAAGGTGTTCGAACGTTGGAACCGGCTGGACTCCCCCGGCGGCTACCTGCGCACGTCGGTCGTCAACGGCGCCCGCAGCGAGCTGCGGAAGCGGGAGGTGCGGCGCCGGGTGGGGCTGAACCACCCCCGGCAGGTTCCGGCCGAGCGGGACTACCTCGTTGACGCTCTCGACCGGCTGCCCCCGAAACGCAAGACGGCGCTGGTGCTGCGCTTCTACGCCGGCCTATCCGAGCGGGAGATCGCCGAGACCATGGGCGTCCGCCCCGGCACGGTGAAGAGCATGGTGTCGCGAGGACTGGCGGAACTGCGGGAAGTGATCGAGCAATGAACGACGACACACATCGCGACCGGCAGCCCGGCGCCGACGACGAAGCGCTCGGAAGCGCCCTGGGGGAAGCGGTCGGCCGGAGCACGGACGGTCCGGTCGACGCACCGCCGGTGCTCCAGATCGCCGAGCGGGCGTTGGCCCGGGAGAGGGCACGACGGGTTCGCCACGGGGTGGTCGGCATCGCAGCCGCAGCCGCTCTGATCGCCGGCCTGGTGACATGGAACACGCTGGACGGCGACGGCGGGAACGGGAACATCCAGGTGGCCACCGAGTCGACCGTCGCCGAGCAGACCCCAGGCGAGTCCGCTCCGGCGGCACCCGATTCGCCCACCGAGGGGGGCGACCCAGCTGCCGCATCCTCCGCCGCTGAAGACGATCCAGCCAGTGCCGCCGCCGCACCCACGGCAGAGGAACCCGCGGCGGTTGACCTGCAGCCCACCGATTCACCCGCAACCGAGCCGGGCAACACAGCGGAGCAGACCGACTCCGTATCGACGCTGACCGATTCGACCGTCCTCACGACGCCCGAGGAGTTGTCCACCGGACCCACCCTCACGTGGCTCGAAGTGGAATTCGACACCAGCACAGGCCTCAGCGACCTCTACCGCATCCGCTCCGTCGGCGACGGCCGCATCGTCGCCCTCGGCTGGGGTGACGCCAGCGACCAGGTCGTCGTCACGACCGACGGCACGACGTGGACGGCCATCGGCATGCCGGACGGCATCCACCCCGAGTTCTCCGACATCGCCGGGGACCGCTGGGTGGTCGGCGGACCGGACACGACCGATCCGCAGCGTCGCGGTCGGGTGTTCTTCTCCGACGACGAGGGCGCGAGCTGGACCGAACTGACCATCGACATCGTCTCCGATTCCGAACAGCTGCCGTCTTACTGCATCCAGCGCACACGAGTTTCGTCGGTGCTGGCTTCCGGCGACCGGATGGTGGCCACCGTCGAGACCCATACAGACCTCGACCTCCGCGAGTTGCTTGTGGCGTCCGGCCGGGCCCCGGAACAGGGCTCGATACTGCACTGGCGCTACACCGACAGCGCTCTCGTCGTCTATCTGGGCGAGGACACTGACGCCGAGAGCGTCGAGATTCCCTTCGACGAGTTGGGCCTGGCGTCCGGTCAGTCGGCGCCCTGCGCGGGGCCGGACGGTCTGCACGACCAACGCGTCCACATTTTCACGAGCGACGGCGCCGACGCCGAGTCGGCGGGTCGCTACAACGGGGTCAACACTTCGGCGATCAGGACCGCCGAAGGTTTCTTCCTCACGCTGCGCACCGGCGAGGGCGCTTTGCTGCTCACTTCGGCGGACGGTCGCACGTGGACCGAGCAATCCATCGGCCCGCAGGGCTACGTCCCCGTGACGCGCGGGCCCGACGGCGCCGCGTGGCGCAGTGTCCGGAGCTACGACTCCTACCGCATCGAGCGCCTCGGTGCCGGCAGCGGTCCGGGAACGGTGGCCGAATTCGAGGGCCTGCGACCCGCCCCGATCCTCACCGCGGGCCCCGCCGGCGTGGTCACGACGGCGGAGCCGATATCGCGCGCCGGCATCGACTTCCCGCCGGAGATCCGCATCGTCAAGGACGGCTACGAACTGCGCCTCGACCAGGCCTGGGGCGACCTGGCCCTCTGGGACCTCGCCGCGGACGTCGCCGTCTACCAGTTCGCCGCCCCCGAGATCATGTTCGGAGCCTCGCCTCCGGAGGGACTCCGCTTCGTCATCACCGACGACGGCTCCCAAACCCTGGTCTTCGAGGATCCCGACACGGGCGACGATCTCGTGGCCTTCACGACCGCTGATCTGGAGAGCAGCGCATCGCCGTTCACCGACGGTCTCGGAGCATTCGAGCCGCCTCCGACCTGGATCGGATGGTCGGCCGACGGAAGCGTCTGGGGCTGGCAGAGCGCCGCCGACGCCTTCGGGATCAACATCGGCGGCACGAATCCGCTGGTCGACCTCGCCGTCGGCAACGATTTCGTGCTCGCACAGGTCTTCCCCGCGACCGGCGGCGAGACGGTCTCTCAGTCGGTCTCGACCGACGGCGGCGAATCGCAGCGGTCCGGTAGTCGGAGCCCCGCCGTCCGCTGGTTCATCGCCCCGGTGCCCTAGACCGCCACAAATCTCCCCCATGCCCAGGCGGGCCCCGCCAAACGGCGGGGCCCGCTCGCGTGCACCGACGCCCCGCCTCTCCCCACCAGGCCTCCGGGACACAAATCCGCCCGCTCCGATGAACCGAACACTCCGGTCGTGCGTCGGTAAGGGTGATGGGCACATCCTCCACCGCCACCTGCGACGGAGCACTGGATATATCTATAGACCCATCACTTGGATATACTGGCACCGTGACGAAGCGGCTGGTCGACATCGCAGACGATCTGCTGGACGAGGTGCGGGTGCTGACGGGCGCCGCCACCATGAAGGAGGCCGTCAACGCCGCGCTGCAGGAGGTAATCGACAGCGAGTTGCGCCGCCGGCACCTGCAGCGACTCGAAGCTGGTACCGGCACCGACCTGTTCGATAACGAGGTCATGCGGGACGCATGGCGGTAGCGCCGCTGTACCTGGCCGACAAGAGCGCCCTCGCCCGACTCCATCACCCGCCCGTCGCCCGCCGCCTGGGGCCGCTGCTCGTCGACGGACTGGTGGCCACCACGCCGATCATCGACCTCGAGGTCCTCTACAGCGCCCGCTCGCTCGCCGACTACGAGGAGATCCTGGCCGAGCGCGGTGCCCTACCGTCGTTCCCGCTGACACCCGAGGTGACCGACCACGCCATCGATATCCAACGCCGGCTGGCTCGGAGAGGTCGGCACCGCGTCCCGATACCCGACGTCTTGGTCGCCGCGGTCGCCGAACTCAACGACTTGGCGGTCATCCACTACGACGCCGATTACGACCGCATCGCCGAAGTCACCGGGCAGCGCTGCGAGTGGGTTGTTCCCCGAGGCTCGCTATGAGCGCGTGCAGGCGCACCGCCGCGGGTCGGCGTCAGCCCCAGCGGTTCGCGGCAACTTGCTACTAGGTTTGCCTTGACTCCGCTATATCAATGGCCTTAGCCTGGTGAAGATGATGACAAGTGACGAAGGACACGTCTACCGCGTTCGGGCGGTCCGGTCCGGTAGTTGGTGGGCCATCACGGTTCCCGAACTCCCCGGGGTGTTCTCACAGGCCCGACGCCTCGATCAGGTAGAGGCGATGGCCCGCGAGGCGATCGCCATGATGCTGGACGTCGACACTTGCCGGATCGCGCGGATCGAACTCGAAGTCGTACCACCCGATCCAGCCGCCGCCCTGATCGGGACGATGCACAACGCCCTGGCGACCGCTCGAGAAGCAACCGAGACCGCCTCTGCAGCCAGACGCGAGGCAGCGAGAGCGCTGCGCGCGGACGGTTTGCCGATGCGAGACGTGGGACACCTCCTCGGCCTGTCCCACCAGCGGGTCAGCCAGATCCTCGCCGACTGATCGCGGCCCCCTAGCGCGGCCTCCCAGGCGACACCCTCTGCTGGGGGACTTCCCACATCCGCTTCGCCGATCCCCTCAGCTGCCTGCCCCCGCGCCACGTTCAGCGAGCCATTGGCGCCAGCGGGGGTCGTCGCGGGCGGCTGCGGCGGCGCCGTCGGGGCCGTAGAGGTATGACCAGATTGAAGTGGTGACGTGCTCGCCGTCGCCCTCGACGGCCAGGAAGGCGGTGCCGGGGGCGGGCCGGTCGAGCAGGAGGGCAACCCAGCGCGGGTCCACGTCGACAACGGTGCCGGCCAACTCGGGGACGTCCGACGCCGTGACCTCGATGCGGTCGCCCACCGCAGGGTTGACCGTGATGCCCAGACCGCTGCTCAGGGCCTCCCAGGCCGCCTCGCGGGGGCCGGCCCACAGCGCCATCGGGGTCACCGCTGTGGCGGTCCGCCCGGCGAAGTGCTCCAGGTGCAGCCGCAGGTTGAACATGAACAGGCGCCAGCCCTCGGTCATGCCGTCGAACTGGGCGTCGTCCTCGGCGCCGGTGCCGAAGCTGCCGTTGACGAGCCGCACGACGCAGGTGTCGTCGCCGCGGGGCTCGACCGTCCACTCGAACGTCAGCCCACCAAATTCCTCGCCCCCGGCGAAGACCACACGGCGCGGCGGCTCCCAGACCGCCACCCGGCCGGGCACCTGCATCTCGGGTTCGGGGCCGAAGGATGCCGTGCCCACGCCGCCGGCACGTTCCTCGACGGTGTGCGGCACGTACCACGAGGAGATCCCCGGCCCCGTCGCCACGGCCCGCCAGACATCCTCGGGACGCCCCGGAACCTCGACCTCCAGTTCGATGGATCGGCGATCATCGGACATGGCTCACCTCCCAGCCTGCCTGCGGCCGGCGCTCATAGGTGGCGCCGGGACGAGATGACGCCCGTGTCGAAGCCGGCACGGGCCAGCCCGCCGGAGAACCTGGCGTGCTCGATCTTCAAGCAGCGATCCATCACCACATCCAGACCGGCGTCCAGGCAGAGCCGGGCGGCTTCGGGGCTCCACAGACCCAGTTGCGCCCAGAAGACGCGGGCGCCGATGGCGACGGCCTCGGCGGCAACGCCGGGCAGGTCCACCGAGCGGCGGAACACGTCGACGATGTCGGGCGCCGCCGGCAGCGCCTCCAGGGAGGGGTAGACCACTTGGCCGAGGATCTCGCGCTCGCGGGGGTTCACGAGGTACACGTCGAAGTCCGTCGACGACGACAGCAGGTAGGTGGCGACGAAGTTGCTGGACCGGGCCCGGTCGCCCGAGGCGCCAACGACGGCCACCGTCCGTGAGCGGCGAATGATGTCCCACCGCTCGCCGGCGCCGGGCGCCCTCCAGCCCTCGACGGCGGGACGCTCAGCCACGGCCCGCAGCGGCGGCGAGCGCCTGGTCGAGGTCCCAGATGATGTCCTCGACGTCCTCGAGACCCACAGAGAGCCGCACCATGTCGGCCGATACGCCTGCGGCGGCCATGTCGGCCTCGGAGAGTTGCCCGTGAGTGGTGGAGGCCGGGTGGATGACGAGTGTCTTGGCATCGCCGACGTTGGCCAGGTGGGACACGAGTTGGAGCGCCTCGATGAACCTTGCTCCGGCCTCCCGGCCGCCCTCGACGCCGAACGTGAAGATGGAGCCCGGCCCCTTGGGGAGGTACCGCTGGGCCCTCTCGTGGTGCGGGTGGTCAGCCAGGCCGGCCCAGCGCACCCAGGCCACCCGGTCATCGGCGTCGAGCCATTCGGCGACGGCGCGGGCGTTGGCCACGTGGGCGTCCATCCGCAGCGGCAGCGTCTCGAGGCCGCCCAGCAGCATGAAGGCATCGAACGGCGAGAGGCAGGCACCCACGTCACGCATCTGCTCGGCCCGCAGCCTCGTGCAGAAGGCGTACTCGCCGAAGTTGTCCCACCAGCGCAGCCCGTTGTAGCTCGCCACCGGCTCGGTGAAGCTCGGGAACCGCCCCGACCCCCAGTCGAAGCGACCCGCCTCGGCGACCACCCCGGCGATGGTGGTGCCGTGGCCGCACAGGAACTTCGTGGCCGAGTGCACGACGATGTCGGCTCCGAACTCCAGGGGCCGGCACAGGTACGGGGTGGCGAACGTCGAGTCCACGACCAGCGGCAGGCGGTGGGCGCGGGCAACCTCGGCGAGGCCGTCAAGGTCGGCGACCTCCCCAGACGGGTTGGCGATGATCTCGGTGTAGAGCAGCTTCGTCCGGTCGTCGATAGCGGCCGCGAAGACCTCGGGGTCGGTGCTTCCGACGAACGTGGTGTCGATGCCCAAGCGGCGCAGCGTCACGTCGAACTGCGTATACGTGCCGCCGTAGAGCCCGGCGGCCGAGGTGATGTGATCGCCGGCGCCGGCCAGGGACGTGATGGCGAGGAACTGCGCCGACTGGCCGCTGGAGGTGGCAATCGCCCCGATGCCGCCCTCCAGATTCGCCATCCGCTCCTCGAACACGTTGGTCGTGGGGTTCGAGATCCGCGAGTAGATGGAGCCGTACTTCTGGAGGGCGAAGAGGTCGGCCGCGTCGTCGGTGTCCTCGAACACGAAGCCGGAGGTGTAGTAGATCGGTGTGGTCCGGGCACCGGTAACCGGATCGGGGCGCCCGCCGGCATGCAGCGCCCGCGTGCGGAACCCCCAGGCTCGATCCGTCACGGCCGGCCTCAGCCCGTCACGCTGGTGGTGAAGTTGTGCACCCGCAGCGACACTTTGCGGGAGGCCGCCCGCGTGAACGGGTTCACCACGTACCAGCCGGCCTGCGTCACGGTGCCCCGGTAGCGGCCGAACATGATGAGCACCAGCGCCTGGTTTGGCTGCACCACGTATTGCCCCGGCAGCACCCCGATGAACAGGACCGCTCCGACCGGAATGAGCGCGGCAAACGGCCCGGCCACGGTGACACCGACACCGCCACCGGCGATCATCCCTAGACCTACCAGAGCCAGCAGCACGCCGGCGATTCCCGGCAGCGTCCTCGCCGAGTAGGTCTGCACCGACACGATTCCAGGATGTGCAGTCGCCTCGGTGCTGCCGGAGGCACGTGCGGTTGTTTCGGTCATGCGACGACGCTAGTGGGAGGCAGGCTGGGAAGGCTACGCCGACGACTCGACGACAGCGCCGAGCCAGATGTTCCTGCCGATTGCAAGGAACATCTGGCCAGCCTTCTCCGGCGCAAGAGCCAACGATGGCGTGGACCGCTTGATTCAAAGGGGACTTCGGCTGCATTCCCACGGAACGGACGACTCAGGAACCGCTTCGCACCGGCCGTGTCGCAGAGGAGTCACGACAGGGTGCCGGTGTTCGCCCCCTGGACGCTTCCCGGAGAGCCTCGAGCAGGACTGTCGGCGACCTGCCCCGGCAGTCTGATGTGACATTCGTCACACCGCAGACGATAGTCGCCGAGCGTCGGATCAGCTGGCCATCGAGCCCGCTGACCTGGGCCTTTGATAGCGATGCCCGAGGCCACCCCAGTATATGCCGATATTATTTCACCTATAATCGCTGGTTAACATACTTATGTTGTTCTACTGGATTACAGTTGCTATAGTATTGGGAGAGTTGCTCGAGGAAGGTCGCTCGCCGCCAGCGGGCGATCGGAAGCTTCAGAAGGAGGTGACGGACAGATGGGCGACGGTCCGAAGCGTGAGGCCCAGGCCGGGATCGACAGGGCCGCCGAGTGGGCGGGGCTGGGTGAGTGGTTGGCGTCGCCGCCGCCGTTGCTACACAAGGTCGACTTGGACGTGTTACAGGAGCGCGTGAGTTTCATCGGGCGCGCTCGGTCCTCGCTGGCGGCTCTGGAGGCCCAGTTGGTGGGCGAGATCGCCCGCCGCGAAGGCGACGCCGCCGCAGAGGAGATGCTGCGGCAGGACCAGAAGCGGTCCCGCTCCGGTGCCCGCAAGGCCGTCAAGACCGCCGCGCAACTCCAGTGGGCGCCGACTGTGGCCGACAAGCTCGCCGACGGCGCCATCACCCCCGAGGCCGCGGGGTTGATCCTCGACGCCGACACCGAAGCCGATGTGGACCAGCGCGTGCTGCTGGCCGCCGCCGAGTCCGAACCTGAAGATCAGTTCCGGCGCACGCTCAAGGAGCACATCAACGAGCGCACCAGCGCCCAGGAACTCCAGAGGCGCCGGGAAGCTCAGCGACGCCGGCGCCGCGCCTCGATCAGCGAACAGGGCGACGGCATGTTCCACCTCTTCGCCCAACTAGACCCCCTCACCGGCGCGCGGGTCCAGGCCGCGCTCATCGCAAAGTCAGACGAACTGTTCCGCAGCGAGGATCCCAAGGACCGCGCCACCGCGCCCCAGCGGTTCGCGGACGCGCTCGCCGAGTTGATCTGCACCGGCGACGGCGCCGGCACACCCGCCGGCGCCGAACTGCTCGTGCTCGCTGATTACGACCAGGTGCACGACGCAATCACCAACGCCCGACTGGCCGATGGCACCCGCCTAACCGAAGCCGAAACCCTGGCGATCGCCTGCGACGCCAAGATCCTTCCCGGCATCTTCAACAAACACATCGGAACCCCACTGCTGGGGCGCTCCCAGCGCAAGGTCTCCAAGCGGCACCGCAAACGCCTCATCGCCCGCGACGGAGGCTGCATCGGCTGCGCCGCCCACCACAAAATCTGCGAAGTCCACCACCTCGACCACTGGGCCCACGGCGGCGAAACCACCCTCGACAACACCTGCCTACTCTGCTGGCGCTGCCACCACATCCGCGTCCACCTCCACGGCGAAGAAATCACCCGCCACCCCAACGGCCGCCTCACCCTCGCACCCCCTGACACCCGCGGTGGCGACGGACCCTCGCGCCCCCCGCCACACAACCCGCACCGACCCCACCCCACCCCGACCACCGGCACCGACAGCGCCGACCCCTCATACCCGTCCCCGCACAAAGGGCACCGCGGTTCTCGCCACGGCACCCACCGGCGTGGAGCCCCGCCGAGCCCCCGCTCGCCAGCGACGCTGTTCTGAGCCTGAATCCACCGGTGGGGAACCGTGCTCCTAGCGGACGGGAACCACGATGCCAGAGAACTGGCTTGGAGCATTCGATCAGGCAGCGCAGAGGAAGACAAGGCAGATACTCAGATCGCCTTGTAACCTGACCATGTGGTCAGCGCGGGCGATCTACGGGTCTCGAACCGGGGGCAGATGAGTCTGCCGGCAGCGGCGCGGCGCCGGTGGGGCCTCGTCGACGGGGGCAGTGTCGGGTATCTCGACATCGGTGACGGGGTGCTCTTGATTCCCGGCGGCATCGAGAGGCTGCGCCGGGAGCTTCTGGACGCCGTTTCCGAACAGGACTGGGAGGCGGCCCGGGCCGGATTCGGGGACCCGGAAATGGCCAACGAGTGACGCAACTGGTCGACGACCGGCTCCTCGTCACGCTGCTCGAAGGCGGCGACTCACCACGACCTGGAGAACCGGTGTACACAACCGGCTACTGGTACGTGCGACTGTGCCGGGCCGTCCTGGGTTCCGCCGGTCCCGCCGGCGTGCTCTCGGCGTCATTCGCCGCGCTGCCCCCGGCGACTCGCACCCGAGCCCTGCGCGCGCTGCTGGAACTGCCCGAAGAGATCGGGGTGGAGAGCCTGCGAACTCTGGCTCCGCTGATCGGACACCTGCACCAGCGGCACCGCCTCAACGCACTCGGCATCGAAGTGCTCGCCGCTGCTGTCCACCTCCAAGCCGACGTCTACCTTTCAGCACCATCGCCCCGGTTGGAGGAAGCGCTGCGCGCCGAGCAACGCCTCGCCGAAATCATCCCCTAGGCCCGAAGCAAGGACCGCGACATCCCGCGCACGACGAGGATGGAACTCCACGCCGCCGAGCGAACCTGCAGGTGCGGTCACATTTGAAGCCGCCGCGCCGATGCAGTCGCCCGCGAGTCGATCGCCAACGTCGTCGTTCAAGGCGCGGGCGTTCTGTTCCTACTCTGGTAGCATCAGCGGTATGAAAGTCAGTGTCAGCCTGCCTGAAGAGGACGTCGCGTTCCTCGACACCTATGCCAGCGATCATCGCATCGCATCCCGGTCGGCCGCCCTCCATCGGGCCATCGGACTGCTCCGAGCAGCCGAACTGTCCTCGGACTACACGGCGGCCTTCGAGGAGTGGGCCGACGATGCAGAGAACCGGGTGTGGGACGCCGTGGTCGCTGACGGGCTCGCCGACAGCTGATGCGGCGCGGGGAGATCCGCATCGTCGACCTCGATCCCGTCATCGGGTCTGAGGCGGCCCGACGCCGGCCAGCCGTGATCGTGAGCAACGACGGCGCCAATACGAGCGCGGCTCGGCTGGGGCGCGGAGTCGTCACGGTCGTCCCCGTCACCTCCAACACCAAGCGGATCTACCCGTTTCAGGTATTGCTGGTTGCCGCCGACACCGGGTTGGGTCGCGATTCCAAAGCGCAGGCCGAGCAGGTCAGAGCGGTCGCCGTCGAACGGGTGGGCGACGTGATCGGGGTTGTCCCGTTCGATCTCATGACCCAACTCGAAGACGCGCTCCGGCTCCATCTGGCGCTCTGACGGGGGTGAGCGCACCGGCGAACTACACCTCTTAGACGGCTCGGAAGTCCGGCTTCGACATCTGCATGGCAGCAACTAATCTTGGCGAGCAGTTCGCTCCGGCGGCGCGAGCAGACAGGGGCCGTGGCTCGAACGAGATGGGCATCGGATGTACATCAAGGCACTCAAGAGACTGTTCGGCTACGCGCACATCCTCCTTGGGCTGGCGGTGGTGGGGCAGTTCGTGGCATCGCCCACTTACGACGTGGCGGCGAGCACCGACGTGTGGGATGCCATGAGTTTCGCCATGGCCGTGGGCGCGGCAACCGCGCTGATGGTGAGCCTCATCCGGATCCGCGAGGCCGGCAAGCTGCCGGACTGGCGGGCCACGACGATGCTGATCGCCGCCGCCGGCCTCTTTCTGCTGTTCTACCGGCTGTGGCTCAGCTGGGAGGTG
This sequence comes from Acidimicrobiales bacterium, assembly GCA_963664235.1. Classification (GTDB taxonomy): domain Bacteria; phylum Actinomycetota; class Acidimicrobiia; order Acidimicrobiales; family CATQHL01; genus VXNF01. The sequence continues at coordinate 688,776 of OY760933.1, forward strand.
TACGAGTCGGTGGAGACGCCGCCCTGGGAGATCCGGCTGCTGCTGTGGTACTTCATCGACGTGTTGTTCGTCATCGTGAGCATCACCGTCGGCCGCTACCTGCTCCGCACCGCCAGGTCACAGGCCGGAGGCTGAGTCGACCTTCTCGAACAGTTTCTCGCCCTCGATGTCGACGTTGGGGAGGATCCTGTCCAGCCAGCGGGGCAGCCACCAGTTGGCCCGGTTGAACATGACCATGGTGGACGGCACCAGCACCAGGCGGATCACCGTGGCGTCGAGCAGCACGGCCACGGCGAGCGCCAGGCCGACCATCTTCACGACCGGCTCATCGCCGAGAAGGAAGCCGCCGAACACCGCCGTCATGATCGCCGCGGCGGCGGTGATCACCCTGGCCGTGGCGCCGACGCCCCGGATGACGCTCTGGCGGGCGTCGCCGGTGCGCAGCCACTCCTCGCGGACCCTGGACAGGATGAATACCTCGTAGTCCATCGAGAGCCCGAAGAGGATGGCGAAGCTCATGACCGGCAGGAAGCTGATGATCGGCACCGTGCCGTCGACACCGAGCAGGCTGGCCCCCCAGCCCCACTGGAACACGGCGACGACGATGCCGAGCGCCGCGCCGATTGACAGAAGGATGCCGATGGCCGCCTTCAAAGGGACCAGCAGAGACCGGAACGCCAGCATCAACACCACGAAGATCAGCCCGATGACGACGACCATCACCCAGGGCAGGCGTTCGGTGAGTTGCCGGTCGAGGTCGATTTCGAGAGCGGTCGGCCCGGCAACGTAGACCTCGATGCCGTAGGTGGACTCGACGGCCGGGAGGAGCTCGCCCCGCATCCGCTCGAGCAGGTCCTTGGTGGCCGCCTCGGCCGGGCCGGTGTGGGGAACGGCCTGTAAGAGCGTTGTGTCGCCCGCGGGGTTGGAGGCGCCGGACACGACGAACCCGACGTTCGGATCGCCGCCGACGGCCGAGCCGATGTCCCCGAGCGCGGCGGATGCCTGCTCCGGCGCCAGACCCGCGTGGTCGACCACCATCAGCAGCGGGCCATTGAATCCCGGGCCGAAACCTTCGTCGATCAGATCGTGGGCCCGGCGATGGGTGGTCTCCTCCGGCGCGCTGCCGGCGGAGGGGAAGGCCGTCTCCAGATCCAGCAGCGGGACCGCCAGCACCAGCATCGCCACCAGGGCCATCCCGAAAGTGAGCCACGGACGGCGAGCCACCCAGGTGGTCCAGCGGGTGCCGAGATTGTCGTCACCCGGGCGGGAGCGACGGTTGCGCAATCCGGGCAGGGTGGGGGCCGCCAAACGCCGGCCGGCCAGACCCAGCAGCGCCGGCAGCAGCGTGAGCGCCACCACGACAGCGACGATGATCGCGAACGCCACGGCGAGCGCCATGATGGTGATCGACGGCGTGCCGACCACGATCAGGCCGAGCATGGCGATCACGACCGTGGAACCGGCGAAAACCACCGCCCCACCCGCGGTAGCCAGCGAGCGCCCGATGGATTCCTGGACCTCCACCCCGGAGGCGAGGTTCTCGCGATGGCGGGACGTGATGAACAGCGCGTAGTCGATTCCCACGGCGATGCCGAGCATGAGAGCCAGGATCTCCGCGGTCGTCGGCACGTCGACCGAAGCGGCCACGAGCAGGATCGCCGAGAGCGAGATGCCGACGCCGAGCAGGGCGGTGAGCAACGTGAGGCCCATCGCCAGCAACGACCCGAAGACGAGGATCAGCACGATCACGGCGACGGCGACACCGATGAACTCGGTTCTCCCGCCAGGGCCGGTCTGAGCGACCTCGCTGGCCACCTGACCCCCGAGTTCGACCTGCAGCGTCGAGCTGCGCACCGCGTCCACCTCGGCCACGACCCGGTCCCAGACGTCGGCATCGATCTGCTCGGCCGGCTTTGCGAAGCGAACCGGGAACTGCAGCACGTTGCCCGAGGGCGCCACCCCTTGCCATGGATCGCCGACCGCCACCACGTCCGGCGACTCGCCGAGCCCGGCGGCCAGCGCGGAGATCTCCTCGGAATGTGCCCGCAGGTCGTCTGCGGCGACCACGACCGTCGCCGAGGACTGGCCGGCACCCGGGAAGCGCTCCTCCAGCAGGTCGGCGGCCGCTTGCGACTCGGACCCCGGCAACTCGAACTGATCGGTCACGTGGCCGCCGACGGTCCGCGACAGGACGCCGAGCAGCACGACGACGACGACCCACGCCAGCAGCACCAGTTTCCCGTGCGCCGCCGACCAGCGGCCGATGCGGTAGAGAAGTCGCGACATCACCAACCCTTTCAACCAAGGTGCTCCCGGTTGACCGGCACAGGATGCCGCCGGATTTGCGAGTCCCGGCGGTCGGCCGGCCAAGAATCGTCTAAGAATCCGGCGTGCCGCTCCGGGGAGTTCGGGAACGATCGGTCACGGCGACGGGAACGGCGGTCCCTCAATCACTCACGTCGGCGGGTCGGCCCGTGTCGAGGCCAATGCACCGGAGACAGCTTCTGTCGCCGCGTCGGTGACGTCGCTGGCCGACATGGCCCGCGGCAGGTCGCTGATCGCCGCCGCCAGCGGCTCGACGGCTACGGCGGTGCGGGACACCCAGCGGTCGGCCCAGCTACCGAACGCCGTCTCGTTCGCCGGCCGTTGCTGAACTGCGTAGCGGGCCAGCGCGGTGCTCCAGCGCAGGTTGCGCTCGGTGTCGTTCGCCAGCGTGGCCAGCAGCAGCCAGGTGAGATGGTCGCCGTTGGCACGGGCGACCTGCCCGAAGGACCGGAAAAGCACCGAGTCCAGGGCCGGCCACAGCACCAGGTTCACAGCGGTCAGCGCTTCGCCGAACTCCCAGGCCGCCGTCACATCCTCCACCGCTTCCCGCACCGGCTGCCACTCAGGCGCTTCCTGCCACGCTGCCCGGTCGCTGGCGGCAAGGGAGTGCTCGGCGCGACGGACCTGCATCCGTCGCGCCCGTTGGGCCACCACGCTGGTCGCACGCAGCAGATCGGCCGCCGCGAACGTTGCCGCGTTCGCCGCGTTGGAGGCCGGGGCCACGACCCCCAGGTAGGACTCCACGCGCTGAAGCCCATAGAGCGGGTAGCGCAACGGCGTGAACAGCTCGCCCATGACCTCGATCCACTCCGGGCCGAGCAACGAGTCGTGCGCCGCCTTGTCGTAGTAGTCCAGGATGCCGTACACCACCGTCTCGGCATCTTCCTGGAGTGAGACGTAGCGCCCGAACGTCAACTCGTCGGGATCGCTGAAGCCCTGCCACTGCTCGCAATAGAGGGTCGGTTCACCGTCGGGGGTTGGCCCGCCCGGCACGGGATCGCCACCGGTGTCTGCCGGGGCGTCGATCGACCTTCTGCCGAGAGCCCGGTCGAGATCGTGGGTTACGAACTCGTACTCGCTGCCGATGCGGCGCATCCCGCCGTTGGAGCCGTCGTTGCGGGGCTCTCCGGCGAGGGCACTCACGCGGCACCTACCGTGTGGACGCTTCCGAGACGCGGCACGGCGCCCCGGAAGCGGTCATCACAACCGGCTCGGCGCCTTTGTGACTCGTGGATCGAAGCAGGCAGGTCTCGCGAACTGCACAGGGTTCGAGCCCCCAATGCCAAGAACATGGCACTGGAGACAACCAATGGCAACGTTGGCATTGGATCTCCTTTCCAGCACCGTTGCCGGCGTCGTCAATATCGATCCGACAAACGGGGCCAAGGTAACTGTCAACGATGTTGTAGAAGCTACAAAGCCATAACGGGCCGCCTGCCCGTTCCGAGCCGATCATTCCCGCGAATCTTTCTTGCATTTCATCCCAGCCCGCGTAGTCAATGAGACGCATCGAGCTACAGCAAGCACCACCGGAGCCCGAACCGTTGCCGGCCGATGGCACTCGTGCCGCCACACCGGCGGGGTTCCCGTGACAGCGACCGAGCGCCGGAGCAGCCCCGGCGGCAGCGAGACCGCGACGGGCAGCCGCCGGGGCCGGCGACGGCGACATAGCCTTGTTGGGCATCCGCGGGTACGTGATCGATCGCCCCTTGCAACGGGGGTCGAGCGACCCTCCCCGCAGTTCGACGAGCCGGAGGTAGTCGTGCACGAGTCGTTGGCAGGCAAGGTCGTGATCGTGACCGGCGCCGGGCGCGGCATCGGCAGGGCAATTGCCGAACGGTTCGCGGGCGCCGGCTCGGACGTGGTGGTCAACGATGTCGACCCTGACGCCGTCGAGGGGGTCGTGGGCTCGATCTGTGCTGCTGGGGGCAGCGCCATGGCCGCCCCGGCCGACGTCTCCGACAGCGCCGCTGTGAACCCCATGATCGACGCCGTGATGTCAGCCCACGGGCGCATCGACGTGCTGGTCAACAACGCAGGGCTCACCGGCCCGATGCTGCACTTCTTCGAGGCCGACGAGGCATGGTGGCGGCGGATCGTGGACGTGAACCTCACCGGGCACTTCGTTGTGGCGCACCCGGTGGCGCGCATCATGGCCCACCAGGGCGGCGGCTGCATCATCAACATGTCCTCCGGCGGGGCAACCCGGGCCCACCGCTGCTTCACCGCCTACGACGCGGCGAAGGGCGGCGTGGAGGGACTCACCCGCGCCATGGCACTCGACCTGGGGCCCTACAGCATCAGGGTGAACGCCCTCGTGCCGGGCACGATCGACACGGTCGGCATGAGTCCCGAGGCGCGCGTGCTGCGCGGTGAGAACCTGCCGCTGGGGCGGATGGGCGAGCCCGGTGACATGACAGGCGCCGCCCTGTTCCTGGCCTCCGACGACGCCGCCTACATCACAGGAGAGGTGCTGCGGGTGGACGGCGGGATGCTCGCCCAACAGCGCTCGGCAACCGTCGACATCATGCCGCCGGAGAACTTCCCCCCGCTCGAGGAGATCTGACCGTGACGCTGCGGGAGTGGATTCCGGCATCCGCCGGATTGACGGGCCAAGAGCAACCGAGGGGTTGCTGACCGTGCCACTGCGTATCGGGGCCGACGTGGGAGGCACATTCACCGACGTGGTGCTGGAGCGCGAAGACGGCCGGTTCGTTTCGGCGAAAGTGCTGACGACCAGCCGCCCCGAGGAAGGCGTCCTGGCCGCGGTGACCGAACTGGCGGCCGGCAACGACGTCGACCTGGCGGGTGTGACCCAGATCATCCACGGCACGACACTCGCCACCAACGCCCTCATCCAGCGCACCGGCGCCAGGACCGCGCTGGTGACCACCGCAGGGTTCCGAGACGTCATCGAGACCCGCACCGAGAGCCGCTTCGAGCAGTACGACCTCAACATCGTGCTGCCGGCGCCGTTGATCGAGCGCAAGGACCGATTCGTGGTCAGCGAGCGCGTCGGTGCCCGCGGCGAGGTGCTCGTGCCGTTCGACGCGGCGGGCGCCCGCTCCGTCGTGACCGAACTCGTCGACGGCGGGTACGAATCCGTGGCCGTGGGGTTCATGCACAGCTACCGCAACGACGATCACGAGCGCCGTTTCCGGGATCTGCTCCTCGAGGCGGCGCCAACGATGGCCACCTCACTCAGCAGCGAGGTCTCGCCGCGGATGCGCGAGTACGAGCGCTTCAACACCACCTGCGCCAACGCCTACGTGCAGCCGCTGATGGCCTCGTACCTGCGGCGCCTCGAGACCGAGCTCCGGCGTCTCGGCACCACCTGCCCGCTGCACCTCATCCATTCCGGCGGCGGCCTGCTCAGCGTGGAGGTGGCTGCGGCGTTCCCGGTGCGACTGGTTGAGTCCGGTCCGGCCGGGGGGTGCCGTCTTCGCCGCAGATCTCGCCGCCCGCCACGGCCGCGAGCGCATCTGCTCGTTCGACATGGGCGGCACGACGGCCAAGATCGCCCTCATCGAGGACCATGTGCCACGCACTGCATCGACCTTCGAGGTGGCCCGTACCGCCCGGTTCAAGAAGGGCAGCGGCATGCCCATCTCGATCCCGGTGATCGAGATGCTGGAGATCGGCGCCGGCGGCGGCTCCATCGCCTCAGTGGACGCCCTCGGGCAGATCCGTGTGGGGCCGCGCAGCGCAGGGTCGGAGCCCGGCCCGGCGGCCTACGACCTCGGCGGCGAATACCCCACCGTCACCGATGCCGACGTCTGCCTGGGCCGCCTGCATCCCGACACGTTCGGCGCCAAGGACATCTCGCTGTCTCCCCGCCTGGCCACCGGGGCAATGGAAGCCGTCGCCGCACCCCTGGGGTTGGACACCGTCACGGCCGCGGTGGGGGTCACCGAGGTCGTGGACGAGAACATGGCCAACGCGGCCCGCGTCCACGCGGTGGAGCACGGCAAGGACCTCAGCGGATTCTCCATGGTGGCCTTCGGCGGCGGTGCGCCGGTGCATGCCACCCGACTCATGGACAAGCTCGGCCTCGACGAGGTTCTGGTGCCCACCGGCGCCGGAGTCGGCTCGGCCATCGGGTTCCTGCTGGCGCCGTTCTCCTACGAGGCGTCCCGCAGCCTCTACACCACTGTCGGGGACTTCGACGGCGAGGCGGTCAACACCACGCTGTCCCAGCTCACTGCCGAGGCGGAAGCGTTCGTTCGTCGGGGCACCGATGCAGAGGTGACCACCCAGCGGCAGGCCTCGATGCGCTACCGGGGCCAGGGATGGGAGATCCCGGTGGTGCTGCCGCCGGGCCACGTCACCTCCAAGGCACTCGGCGACGCCTTCACGGCCGCCTACGAGGCCCACTTCGGGCGCGCCATCGAGGACCTCACCGTCGAGGCCGTGAGCTGGTCGGTGCGCGTGGCGTCACAGCAGGCACCGCCGCAACTCGTGTGCCCCGTCGCCGAGGGCACCCCGGTCGCACCGGGGGCCAACCGCACGGTCTGCGACCCGTCCACCGGGAAGCCGCTACAGGCCGGTCTCGTGGAACGGGCTGCGCTGGTGGCGGGCGAGCAGGTGCGGGGACCGGCCCTGATCGTCGAGGAACAGACCACAACGGTGCTGGGGCCCCACCACAGCGCAGTCGTGGCAGCCGACGGGACACTCGTCATCCGCAGCGAGGCGCCACCGGGCTCGCCGTCCGACCCCGCCCAGCCCGGCGAGGTGCAACTGCAGGTCATGTGGAACCGCCTCATCTCGATCGTGGAGGAACAGGCCCGCACCCTGGTGCGCACCGCCTTCGCCACGTCGGTCCGCGAGGCGGGCGATCTCTCCGCAGGGGTGTTCGACCGCCAGGGCCGCATGATCACCCAGGCCGTGACCGGCACGCCCGGCCACGTGAACACCATGGCCGCCGCCGTCGGGCACTTCATCGCCGACATCGGGCCCGAGACGATCTCCCCGGGGGACGTCTACATCACGAACGACCCCTGGAAGGGCACGGGTCATCTGCACGACTTCACCGTCACGACACCGGTGTTCGTCGGCGACGATCTCATCGGGTTCTTCGCCTCCACAGCCCATGTCGTCGACGTCGGCGGCAGGGGTTGGGGCCCCGACGCCCGCGAGGTCTACGAGGAGGGGCTGCGGATCCCCATCATGCGCTGGGCCGACCGGGGCCGGCTGAACCGCGACCTCATCAATATCGTGCGCAACAACGTGCGGGAGGCCGACTACGTGATCGGCGACCTCCACGGCCTCGCCGCCTGCAACGAGATCGGGCGCCGGCGCCTGCTCGCCATGTTCGACGAGTTCGGCATCGCAGATCTCGAAGAGGTGGCGAACTTCGTGTTCGGGCGGACACGCCAGGCCACCCTGGGCGCCCTCGAGGCGGTTCCCCCGGGCACCTACCGCAACCGGATGCGGGTGGACGGCTACGGCGAACCGGTGGATCTCTGCGTCACGCTGTCGGTGACCTCCGAAGGAATGCAGGCCGACTTCGCCGGCACGTCACCCATCAGCCCGCTCGGCATCAACGTGCCGATCACCTACGCGCAGGCCTACTTCACCTACGGGATGCTTGTGGCGCTGGCCCCCGAGCTGCCCAACAACCATGCCTCGCTGCTGCCGTTCACGGTGACTGCGCCGCCCGGCGTCATCCTGAACGCCACCGAACCGGCGCCGATCGCCGTGCGCCACGTGATCGGCCACTTCGTCACCGACCTCTGTCTCGGCGCCCTGTCGCAGGCCCTGCCCGAGGTGGTCCCCGCCGAGGGAGCCGGCGCCATCTGGAACTTCCAAGCCAGCGCCCGGACGGCCGACCCCACCACGCCGCTGCCCCCCGCCGAGATCCTCATGTTCAACAGCGGCGGAACCGGTGCCCGTCCCTCCCTCGACGGGCTGACCGCCACGGCCTTCCCGTCGGGCGTCATGACCATGAGCGCCGAGGCCACCGAGCAGGTTGGCCCGATCGTGATCTGGCGCAAGGAGATCCGCCCCGGCAGCGGTGGGGCGGGTCGCCAGCGCGGCGGGCTGGGCCAGATCATGGAGATCGGACCGACCGACGGCTACCTATTCGAATTCTCCGCCATGTTCGACCGCGTCGACAACCCGGCGCGGGGCCGGGCCGGCGGCGGCGACGGGTCCCCCGGGCGGGTCTACCTCGACGACGGCACGCCGTTCGCCACCAAGGGCCGCCACACAGTGGCCGCCGGCCGGCGGCTCATTCTCGAGTTGCCCGGCGGCGGGGGCTTCGGCGACCCCGCCGAGCGGGACCCCGCAGCGGTCGCCGACGACCGTCTCCAGGGCTACGTCGTCTGAGGGAGCCAACCCGTGGGTCGAGCCGAGTGAACACCGCCGCGGCCCCGCCGCTGAGCACCAACCCCCGGCGGTCGTCCTATGACGTCGTGATCATCGGCGGCGCAGTCATGGGCTCGGCGGTGGCCTGGTTCCTGTCGGCCAACGACGACTTCGTCGGCAGCGTGCTGGTGACCGAACGCGACCCGTCCTACGAGTTCACCTCCACCGCCCGCACCAACAGCTGCATGCGCCAGCAGTACTCCAACGAACTCAACATCCGCATCAGCCAGTTCAGCGCCGACTACGTGCGGAACTTCCGCCAACGGCTGGGCGACGACCCAGAGGTGCCCCACCTGGCCACCCATCACTACGGCTACATGTACCTGGCCGCCGACGAGCGGTTCGCGGCCACCCTGCGCGCCAGCCAGAAGCTGCAGTCGTCCCTGGGTGCCGGCACGGTGATCATGACCCCCTCCGAGATCGTCGCGGAGTACCCCTTCTACAACGTGGACGACGTCGTCTGCGGCAGCCACAACACCGTCGACGAGGGCTGGTTCGACTCGGCCACGATGTTCGACTGGTGGCGGCGCAAGGCCCGCCTCGCAGGCGTCGAGTACCTCACCGGCGAGGTGGTCGCCATCGAGCGCTCGCGCGAGCGTGTGACGGCGGTGACCCTGGCAAGCGGCGAGACCGTCGCCTGCGGAACCCTCGTGAATGCGTCCGGTCCGCGCGCCGCGGTCACCGCCCGGATGGCTGGTCTGGAATTGCCAGTGGAGCCCCGCAAGCGCTACACCGTCGTCTTCGACGCCGCCGAACCGCTCCCGCGGGCACTGCCGCTCACCATCGACCCCACCGGCGTGCACGTCCGCAGCGACGGCGGCGCCTACGTCGCCGGGTCAACACCGGAGATCGATCCTGCCGTGCCGTTCGACGACTTCAGGATGGGTCCCGACGTCTGGGAGGAGCAGATCTGGCCGGTGCTGGCGCACCGCATACCCGCCTTCGAGCGCGCCAAGGTGCGGAGCCAGTGGGCCGGGCACTATGCCCACAACTCGTTCGACCACAACGCGGTGATCGGCCCCCACGCCGAGGTCGGAAACTTCATCTTCATCAACGGGTTCTCGGGCCACGGCATGCAGCAGTCCCCCGCCATGGGCCGCGGCGCCTCAGAGCTCATCACCTACGGCGAGTACCGGACCCTTGATCTCTCGCCGCTGGGCTACGACCGCATCGCCCGCGGCGAGCCCTACCCGGAGACCGCCATCATCTGAGCCCGACTTCATGGGGGCCGGGGGCGCTAGCGGGGGGCTCGCTGCTCGCCCAGCCAGTCGAGAATCGCACGCACCAACTCGTCGGAGTGCCTCGGCCCGCTGAAGAGGTGATCGGCGTCCGCAACGGTGTGCAGCACCGCCGAGCCGGCAGCCGCCAGTGCCTCGGTCTGGTCGCGCCCCACCACCTCATCGGCGCCGGCCTGCACCACCAACAGGGGCCGGTCCAGACCGGCGGCGGCCGCGGCGACGTCATGGCGGTGCAGGTCGTCCAGGAAGTCCCGCCCGATCCGGACCGCCCGCGAGCCGATCACCACCTCGCCCGAGCCGCGCTCGCGGATGCGCCGGCGCGAGTCCGCATCGAAGAGGTGCTCCACGTGGGCGGCTGAGGCGGGCGAAGCCACCGCCACCACCGCGGTCACGGTGTGCAGGCGCGAGGCAGCCAGGATCGCCGCCGCCCCGCCGAGGCTGTGACCGACCAGCACGCAGGGCCCGGCACCGCGGCGAATCAGCGCCACTGCGGCCTGCGTGAGGTCACCCACATTGGTCGTCACGGTCGTTTCGGCCAGTTCGCCGCCGCTCTCCCCCAGACCCGTGAAGTCGAAGGCCAGGGTCAGGTAGCCGCCGCCCGCCAGCCCCCTGGCGATGCGCGTGGTCGTGAACAGGTCCTTGGAGCACGTGAAGCAGTGCGCCAGCAGCGCCGCGCCCACCGGCACTGTGCCGGCGTCGGGGCAGTACAGCCTGCCGGCAAGCTGCGCGCCGGCACCGCCGGTGAACTCGAGGCGCTCGACGGTCACGTCAGACGGGGTTGCCCATCTGCCGGGTGAACTCCCGGGCGAGTGCGCGGTTGATGTCGTCGGGGACGGGCTGCGCCCCAGGGGGAAGCGACGCATGGTCCAGTGCCACGCGTTCGAGCGACCGTGCCTGCATGGCAAATCCCATGTCCATGGACTCGATGCTGTTGCCCTTGGGCTGGTTGCCGGCGAGATTCATCATCCGACCGTTGGCGATCAGGTCGAGGGACCTGCCGTCGGTGAGCACGTGCCGGGCCAGCGCGTCCCCGAGCGGGATCCGTTCGGCGGTCTGCGCGTTGAGTTCGGGGACGTCGATCTCCCGATCGAAGTGTCCGCAGTTCGCCAGCAGCAGACCGCTCGGGGCCTGCCGGAGTTCATCGGCGCCGATCACGCCGTCGACTCCGGTGGCAGTGATGGCGATGTCCGCATCGGCGATGAGCGTGGCCACCGAGTCCGAGACCCGGAACCCGTCCAGAGCCGCTTCCAGAGCCTTGATCTCGTCGATCTCGGCGACGGCGACCTCGCACCCGTTGGCCCGCATGTATTGCGCGATTCCCCGCCCGCACCAGCCGTAGCCGGCGACCATCACCCGCTTGCCCTGGGGCATGAGGTTGGTGAGCCGGCAGAGGGACTCGTAGGCGGACTGGCCCACCGCATGCTTGTTCTCCACGAGCGCCTTGAGGGGGGAGTCGTTGATCACGATGACGGGGAAGTTCACGTGCGGCGCCAGCTCACCGGCCAGAAGGTTGTGTCCCGACGTCGTCTCCTCGGTACCGCCGATGACCGTCAGGCCACGGTCGATGACCCGGCGTGCGAGATCGGCACCGTTGTCCAGCAGGATGTCGGGGCCCGAGTCGAGCACCGAGTCGACGTGCGCGAGGTGCCGCTCGAGGGAGTCCGACTTGCTGCCGCGGGCGTCGATGCCCTGCTCGTTGAGGTGGGCAACGACATCGTCCTGTGAAGTGCCGTAGTTGCCGGTGGCGACGATGTCGGCGCCCCCCGCCTTGAGGGCCAGGAGCAGGACCGCGGTCTTCACCTCCAGATGAAGCGACACCCCGATGCGACGCCCGGCGAACGGCCGGGTGGTCTCGAACTCGGTGGCGATGCGACCCAGCAGCGCCATGTTGGACGATGTCCAGAGAATGCGCTGCGCAACTACGTCGACCATGTGGCAACCCTTCCGATCCGTTCCCGCAGCGATCCTAGGAGGGGGCCGCGGAAACGGCAGCCGGGCCAGGCGGACCTGGATTCCGGCCTTCGCCGGAATGACGGGGGAAGGACCGGGCCGACGCCGGAGGGCGCCGGGCCGACGAACGATGGGGTCGTGGGTGGGGCCGGCCGGCGGCCCCACCCACGGGGTTGCTTACGGGGGCGTCAGCCCCCTAGGTGACTAGCCCTCGAACTTGTGTGCCACCTGGTCGAGGATCTCGAGGTGACGCTCGGAGTCCACGGCGACCTGATCGACGATCTCGCCGTCGGGGCCGAAGATCTGGACCACCGGGATGACCGCGTTGATGCCGCCGGGGCTGAAGGTGGCCGGACCGGTTATACCTTCGTAGTCCACGTCGGTACCCGCCCGGATCAGGGCCAGGCAGTTGCTGTACGTGTAGCACTTCGTGCCCGGCGCAGACGACACCTTGAACATGGCCGGCGCCCAGTCCGAGCCGTTCACCGAGCCGCCCTCCTCGATCGCCAGCGCGGTGACGATCAGCAGGTCGTAGGTGGTGAACGAGTAGGGGTCGTCAGCATTCGTGTGCTGGGTGTAGTCGGGGTTGCCGTCCCAGAGCGGCTGGTAGAAGTCCCAAGCCGGGTTCTCCTGGCGGTGGAACGACGGGTAGGCCACCACCTCGTGCGCCGCCAAGGCCTCGGCGGTCGCTGTGGCGGCGAACTCGGGTTCGGACCAGCCGACCTCACCGATGATGGTTCCGGCCCAGCCCGCCTCGGCGAACTGCTTCACCATGATGGCGCTCTCGGTGGCCTGGGCGAGGATGATCACGGCGTCGGGCGCCGCGTCCACGGCCCGCTGCACCTCGGTCCGGTAGGAGGACTGCTCGCCGGGGGCGTCGATGCGCTCCAGCAATTCGATGCCGATGACGTCCAGCGCCTTCTCGGTGGCGTCGGCGGTGAGCTGGTATCCCGCTGTGGGTGTGGTCATGATGACCACCCCCTCGGCGCCCAGTGCCTCGGCGTACAGAGCATTGGTGACGCCCTGGCCCTCGTCGCTGCCCTGTGCCCGGAAGATCGGCTCGCCGGCCTGTCCACCCACGTTCACGGGGATCACGCCGCCGTGCACCGTCGGCATGAGCGGCCCGTCGTTGTCCGCCTGCCAGTCCAGCATGAAGTCCCGGTACGTGAAGTACTCGTGGGCGGAGCTCAACACGATGTCGACCCCGTCCTGCTCGAGCAGCTTGCGGACCGCCTGGGCCTCGCCGACCGTGCCGATGTCCTCGTGGATCACCTCGATGGGTCGCCCGAGTGGCGGATCCAGGTTGATGACCTCGTTGACCGGGAAGTCCACCTGCGATGCCAGCAGGTCGCCGACCGAGGCGAAGTCGCCGGTGAAGTAGGCGAGGTCGCCCAGCAGGATCGGCTCTGCGGGCGGCTCGGGTGCCGGCTCCGGTGGCGGTTCGGGTGCGGGATCCGGCGATGGTGCCGGCGCGGGGGCGGGGTCCGGCGCCGCGGCGCCGTCGTCATCGTCGCCGCAGGCGGCCGCCACGAGGCTGACCGCAAGCAGGACTGCGCCCGCTCGCCACCCCCAACTGCGCGATCGCTTAGCGCCCGCTGTCTTTTCAAATGAGAATCTCATATTTTGTATCCTTTCCTCAGTTGGTCGGTTGTGAGGTCTTTGGCGTCCACGATGGTCATCGCCTCGCCGAGACTGAGCACCATCGCCCGGTCGGCCACTTCCAGTGCCTTCGTGGCGTTCTGCTCGGTGATGATGATGGCCACCTGCTTGGTCTCGTGGATCAGTCGAATCCTGTCGAAGAAGTTCTCGACGTAGAGGGGGGACAGACCGGCCGTCGGCTCGTCCATCAGCAGGAGCTTGGCGTCCTGCATCAAGGCCCGGCCAACGGCCACCATCTTTGTCTCGCCGCCGCTGAGAGTGCCGGCCCGCTGGTTGCGCAGGCCGGCAAGCGCGGGGAACAACTCCATGATCTCGTCGACGCGCTCGCCGCGCGCTTGCTTGGCGACCAGACCGCCGACCCGGAGGTTGTCCATCACCGTGAGATCGGGGAACACGCCTCGCTCCTGGGGAACCAAACCAATCCCGAGGGCGGCGATGCGCCAGGGCGGAATGCCCGAGATCGGCTCGCCGCCGAAGCGAATCCGGCCGGACGTGAGCGGCAGCAAGCCGGCGATTGCCGACAGCAGCGTCGTCTTGCCGGCTCCGTTCGCCCCGAGGATGGCGAACACCTCCTCGCCGACGGTGAAATCCAGGCCTTTGATGACGTCGATGTCCGCCTCGTAGCCACACCAGATGCCGCTGGCCTCAAACATGGCCGCTCCCGAGGTATTTCTCCACCACGGTGCTGTGCGCACGGATGTAGTCGGGGTCGCCCTCCAGGATCACGTCCCCCTCGGCCATGAAGTGCACGATGTCGCTGAAACCCCAGATGACGTCCAGGTCGTGCTCCACGATGACCACCGACATGCCCTCGGCCACCTTGGTGCGCAGCATGTCGATGACCTGGGCGGTGACGTCGTCGGGGAGGCCCGCGGTGGGCTCGTCCAGCAGCAGGATCTTCGGCTTCAACAGCAGGCAGCGGATCACGTCCAGCAGCTTCTTCTCGCCGGTGGAATGGGCGAACCCCTCCGGCTCGGAGAACTCGAAGAGATCCAGGTAGCTCTGGATCTCCTCGCCGTGGGACTCCCGGACGTGGCGCTCCCGGTAGATCCGGTGGGGCCGCTCGTCGTGGCGCTGCGCCACGGCCAGCAGCAGCGAGTCCCAGATGGTCAGACCGGCGAAGTCCTGGGTCACCTGGTTGGTCTTCACAACGCCCAGCGAGGCGATCCGGTGTGGCGCCAGCTTCGAGAGCACCATCTCGCCGGAGCCGTCGTCGAGGATGACACTGCCGGTGTCGGCCTTCGTGGAGCGCATGATGAGGCGCATCAGGGTGGTCTTCCCCGCGCCATTGGGGCCGATCAGGCCCTCCACGGGCTTGGCACCCAACACCAACTCGTCGATGTTCACGACGGTTTGATCACCAAAGCTCTTGGTTAGACCGCTGATGCGGATCGTGGCGCGGCCGCCGGATGCGCTGCCGTTGCCCTCAGACACGGGACAGCCCCTTCACGTGTCGCTCCCGGCGCATGCGGCCCAGGATCCCCAGCGGGCGGAACAGCAACACGAAGATCAGCAGCGCCCCGAAGATGATCTGCTTGGTGACCGGGAAGGCGTGCTCCAGCAGATCCTTCGGCAACGGCACGTACAACTTGATGGCGATGTCGAAGAGTCCCACGGTCAGCAGTGCTCCCACGAAGGCTCCCAGAGGCCGCTGCTGGCCGCCGAGCACCAGGGCGGTTATCACCGACACGGTGATCGCCACGGTGAGCTGCGTGGGGAACAGGAAGTGCACGATCGGACCGTAGAGACCGCCCAGGGCGCCCATGCCGGCCGAGGTGAGCGCCATGACCCCCACTTTGGTGCGTTTGACGGGCTTGCGGAGACTGCGCGCCAGGGGTTCATTCGTGCCGGTGGCGATCAGCAGGCGCCCGTAGGGGGACCGGTGCACCCGCCGGGCGTACCAGAGGAGCAGACCCACCACACCGAAGAGGATCGCCAGCCAGGCCAGGTCGGTGCGATCGCCCACATCGAACGGGAAGTCGATGGTGCCCAGGCCCACCCGGCCACCCGTGATGTCCTTCTCGCTGTCGATGGCCAGGTACACGATGGTCGCCACCGCCAGGGTGGCGGCCAGCACGCCGTCGTCGTCGAGATCGGCGATGACCCAGCCCGTGATGAGGCCGAGCACGCCGCCCGCCGCGGTCGCCACTAGCAGGGCCGGCCAGAATCCCACGTCGTAGGTCACCTGCATGATCCCGAAGGCGTAGAGACCCGCGCCCCAGAACCCGGCCACACCGAAGTTGCCGATCCCGGTGACACCCAACTGCAGGTGCAGCAGGATGCCGAGTCCCACGATCATCATCAGCGTGTAGGTGCCGAAGATCAGGAACGCCGGCGACCCGAAGAGGTAGTCCCAGACGGCGCTCATCGCTCAGACCTTCGCCAGCTCACGGAAGCGGTTGCCGCGCAGCTTCAACACCAGGATGAAGACCACCAGCAGCACGATCTCAGCCCGCAGCGGGGCGATCTCCAGCTTCAGAGCCGACAGCAGCACGCCCGTGCCCATGCCGGCCAGGATCACACCGCGCAGACCCCGCGCCCCGCCCACCAGCACCACCAGCAGCGTCAGCAGGAAGCGGTCCCAGCCCAGTCCCGGCTTGGCCGAGGAGCCGACGCCCCAGAAAGCCCCCGCCAGACCGCCGGCCGCGCCCGCCAGGAACCACATGATCAGCGTCGTCAGGAGCGGGTTGATGCCGCTCACCTTGGCCAGGTCGGCGTCGCTGGCCAGCGCCCGCACCTGACGTCCCCAGACGGTCTTCTGCACGAACAGGTAGAAGAGCAGCGCCAGGACGACCACCAGGATGAAAGCCGTGAGCTGGAAGGACGTGAACCCCACGCCGAACAGCTTCATGAAGGTGGGTGGCGGCGTCTCGAAGAAGCGTGCCTCGTAGCCGAATACGAACTGCAGGGCGTAGCGCAGCAGCACCGAGAGCCCCAGCGAGATGATGATCACCTCCACCGGGCCCACGCCCCGCCGCTCGGCGGTGCGGAACACCAGGAGGTAGGTGACACAGCTCAGCACGCCGGCCAGGATCCCGGAGATGGCCAGGCTCAGGTAGAAGCTGGCCCCGAAGGCGACATTGACCCACTGCGCGAAGTAGGCGCCCAGCGTGATGGTCTCGGCGAAGGCCACGTTGATGACCTTGCTGAGGTTGTAGATGAGCGCCATGCCCATGGCCGCCAGCACCAGCGGGGCCTGCTCGGTCAGGCCGATGATGACGGCTTTGGCGACGAAGTCCATGATCGAGACTCAGCAGGCCGGGGCCGCAGGCTTCAGGGTGCCGTCGTTCAGCGCCGCCGGCCGGTCACATCCCCGCCATGGCGGGATCCTTGTGCCACTTCCCGTCCTTCATGATCCCGACCAGCTTGTCGTGGTCCTGCAGAACGGTGATGTCGCTGGAGGGATCCCCGTTCACAAGCAGCAGGTCGGCCAGGTAGCCCGGCGCCACCCGGCCCAGGTCGTCGGGGCGCCCGAAGATCTCGCCCCCGAGGACGGTGGCGGACCGGATCGTCTCCATAGGCGTGAAGTCCAGCAGTTCCACGAAGTGCTGCAGGTCGCGGGCGTTGGTGCCGTGGGGTGTCCAGGCGAAGCCGTAGTCGCCGCCGGGCAGCACGCGCACGCCCCGGCGGTGAATCTCCTTCAGCCCGATGATCGAGTGCTCGAGCTCGTCCTTGTAGCCCACGGCCTCGGCCGCCTCCTGCGGGTAGCCGAAGTCCGCTGCCTCGTAGAGGGTGGCATACAGCCAGTGCAGGCCGGGCGCCACGAAGATGTCGTCGCGGCGCTCCTCCATCATGTCCGCCGCCTCGTCGTCGATGTAGCTGGCGTGGTAGATGATGTCGACACCCTGGCGCAGGCACTGCTTGATGGAGTCGGTGCTGCGGGCGTGGGCCGCCACCTTCTTGCCGACCCGGTGGGCCTCGACGACGGCGGCGCGCACTTCCTCGTCGGTCATGTAGGTGTCCTTGGCCCAGACCCGCTCGGTGATGGACTCGCCCGAGAGGATCAGCTTGATGTTGTCGACCCCCTGGCCGCACATCTCCCGCACGGCGCGCGTCATCTCCGCCGCGCCGGAGACCTCGCGCGTGATGCCGTAGACCAGCACGCCCGCGGGCGTGGCCAGTTCCTGACCGCAAGCCAGGTAGCGCGGCCCGGGGACCATGCCGGCGTTAATGGCATCGCGGGCGGCGATGTCGATGCGCTCCTTGGCGGAGGCTGCGCCGACGCACATCGTGTAGCCGGCGTCGATCAGGATGCGCGCCGACTCCACCGCCACAATGGTGTGGTCCTCCACGGGCATGCCCGCAATGGCGTCGAGGCTGCCGCCGCTGTTCCAGGTGAAGTGCGTGTGGGCATCGCACAGGCCGGACATGAGCGTCATGCCCTTGCCGTCGATCACCCGGTGGTCCTCGCGGGCCAGTGCCCCACCGCCGGTGGCGATATCGGCGATGCGGCCGTCGGCCACGCTCACCTCGCCCGGCAGAGGACCCTCCGCGTTGCCGTCCAGGATGTTGACGTTCGTGAACAGGGTGTTGCTCATGTCTCCCCTCCTTTGTCTTGTTCGGCTGTCGTGTGCTCGACGACCGGCGCTCCGGTGGCGGAACTCAGGCCGTCTTCAGGAAGTCCTCCAGCAGGGAGTTCACCTCGGCGGGGGCCTCAAGGGTGGTCCAGTGCCCGATGTCGTCGATGACCACGGCGCTGGCGTCGGCGAAGTCCCCGGCGATTGCGTGCACCGCGTCCGGTGGACACACCATGTCCTCGGTGCCGGTGATGGCCAGCACCGGGCAGGTGACCCGCGAGACGTCCGGCGGGCTCGAGCCTCCCAGGGCCTCGCAGGCAGCCGCGTAGCCCTCGGCGGACTGGCGCTGCAGCAACTCCTTGATCATCGCCGAGACCACCGGCCGGTCGGAACGGGTCTTCGCCGAGACCGCGCCCTGGGAGATGCCGCCGGCCACCGCCGCCATGCCCTGGGAGCGCACCAGCGCGGCACGATCGGCCTGGGCGCCGCGGGCGGCGTCGGGCAGATTGCGCACCGGACCCAGCAAGGCGGACGCCCGGATGCGCTCGCCGGCGATGGCCATCACCTGCTGCGCCACCAGGGTGCCCATGGAGTGCGAGACCAGAGCCACTTCGGCCAGCTCCAGGTCGTCCATGAGGGCGACCACATCGTCGGCCCAGTTCTCTATCGAGATGGGGCCGACCATGGGGCTCATGCCGTGCCCGTTGAGGTCGAAGGTCACGAAGCGGTGGGCGCCCCCCAGGGCGGCGATCTGCGGCCCGTAGATGTTGCACGTGCCACCGAGGCCGTGAATGCCCAGCACCGCGGGTCCTTCACCGGTCTCCTCGACCCAGACGTGCTTGTTTCCGAGGGCGCGAAAGCCTGTGGCCATGGTTCATCCGATCCTGTTCGTGAGGGTTCCAATGGGTTCTATCGTTGCCGCCACCTCGTCGCCGGAGCGCAGAAAGCGCGGCGGGTCGAAGCCGATGCCCACGCCGGCGGGCGTTCCCGTGGCAATCACATCGCCGGGCACGAGGGTCATACCGGCGGAGAGGTCGCGGATGAGCGTCGGTACGTCGAAAATGAGGTCCGCGACCGGGGCCTGCTGGCGCAGTTCGCCGTTGACGCGGCATTCCACGACGACCTTGGCGAGGTCGATCTCCTCGGCGGTCACCACCGCCGGTCCCATCGGACAGAACGTGTCCATTCCCTTGCCCAGCAGCCACTGGCGGTGGTGCCGCTGGCGGTCCCTGGCGGTGACGTCGTTGACGATGGTGTAGCCGAACACGTGGTCGAGGGCATCGGAGAGGGCGATGTCCCGCCCGCCTCGGCCGATGACGACCGCCAACTCGGCCTCGTAGTCCAGCATGGAGGTGAGGTGCGGGTGCGGGTCGATGAGGTCGCCCGGGCCGATGACCGAGGTGAAGGGCTTCGAGAAAACGATCGGCGCGGTGGGGATGAGGTCCTCGGCGGCGGTACCGGAGGAGTCGAACCCGCTCGTGGTGAACTCCAGGGCGTGCTCGCGGTAGTTCTTGCCGATGCAGAAGATGTTGCGCGGGAACGAGCCGAAGGGCGCCAGCAGTCGAGCGGCGGAGACTGCGACCGGATCGCCGAGAGTCAGGTCGGCAGCGGCGAGTTCACCCCGAACGATCGGATGCAGATCCGACACAGGTCGGCCACCGGCTCCGACGGGGTTCAGGTGACCGTTCCGGCGGGCCGCAACAACGGGGCCGGCGTCGCCGAGCATCCGACACCAAGCCGTCATCGCGGATTCGAGCCCTCCGGGCCGAGGTTGCGGGGCATCCGATCCGGTTCGGAGGACTCGGCCGTTCCGCCCGATGAGACCACGTCCGACGCCGGTGGAAAGCCCCCAACCAATGTGCAACCAATTGCAACCACTAGCCGAGGATGCTAGCAGAGATCACCCGATCCGCCCCAAGACACACCAGATTCGACGCTCGACGCCCATGAATTGGTTATGATTGGTCGCGTGGCTTGGCTCTGCAGACCTTGGCTCTGGCAGCGGCGGCGCGGCGTTGAGTCAGTGGAGGTCGCCGGTGGGTAACAGCACCCGCGACCGGATCGAAGCTCTGCTGGTCACCGAGGGTCTGCAGCCGGGTGATCGCCTGCCGCCGGAGCGGAGCCTCGCACAGCGTCTCGCGCAGTCCCGCTCCGCGGTGCGCAAGGTGCTCGACGAGTTCGAAGCCGAGGGACGCGTGGAGCGGCACGTGGGGCGGGGCACGTTCCTGATCCAGGCCGCCGCCGACGGCAGCGACAGCATGAGCCCCCGGGATGTGATGGCGGTCCGCCGCCTGCTCGAGCCGGCGGTGGCCCGGCGGATCGTGGCGGAGGCCACTCCGGCGGACGTGGCCGAGATCGGCCGTTGCATGCAGCGCTGCGAGGATGCCGAGAACTACCGCGACTTCGAGTACTGGGACGGTGCCGCCCACCAGGCCATGATCGAAGCGGCGCACAGCCCGCTGCTCAGCCGGATGTACCTGCTGGTGGATCAGGCCCGATCAGGATCGCTTTGGGGGGAGCTGAAGCAACGGTCAGCCAGCCCGGAGACCGTCGAGAGCTACATGGAGGATCACCGGAACATCCTGGAGGCCATCGTCAACCGCGACCCCGACCGGGCCGAGCGCGCCATGCTCGCCCACGTCGAGAACGTCACCAAGCGCCTCTTCGGCTAGCGGCGCCTGGCAGCTGTCCCGGCTCGGCGACGACGGCTCGGCGATGGCCGGCCCGGATCAGTCGGCTTTGGAACCGCCCCACACAGCCCGGGGAAGCTGCTTCTCCTTGTCGACGAATGGCAGCGTGTCCACGGTCGCCTCGTGCAACGATCCGTCGCGGTCACACAGCAGGACCGTTTTGCCGAACCAGTCATCGGCGGGCAACGGCCGGTCGAAGCGCACGTAGCCGACTCCCACCTCCAGGGTGGGGGACCACGTTCCAATCGTCACATGCCCGACCGGGCCGCTGTCACCGTGGACCTGCAGGCCGGCATCAGGCGTCGCGGTCGGACAGACCAGACCGAAGAGAAGCTGGCTGCGATCAGCGGTCTCGAGAGCGGCCCGACCGATGAAGTCATCCTTGTCGAGCCTCACGAATTGTCCGAGCCCGGCGCCGAAGGGCGTGAGGTCGGGCTCGATGTCGCTGCCGTTGTCGAGAATCCCCGACTCGATGCGCCGGATGCCCATCGATGACGAGGAGCTGAACTCCATGCCGAACGGCTCCCCGCAGGCCAACAGATCGTCCCAGAGGGCCCCGTGGTCGGTCGGTTCGGGACCGCTGTTGCAGTAGATCTCGATCCCCACCTCCCCTGTCCAGCCGGTGCGCGAGACCCACAATCTCTGGCCGCAGATCTCGAAGAAGCCGGCGTGGAAGTACTTGAAGTCGGCGGACAGCCCACCACCGATCGCCGCGTCCAGTACATCGAGGGACTTTGGACCCTGGATCTGCAGCACCCGCGAGTTGGGGTCGGATACCTCGGCGTCGAGCCCGAGTGCGTTCGCCCTCAGCCAACTCTCGAACTCCCCGTTCGCCTTGACGTACCAGAAGCGATCCTCCGCGAGACGCATGATCACGCCGTCCATCAGAACGGTGCCGTCGGAGTTGCACGCGATGCCGTAGCGTGCCCGGCCCACCCGGAGCGTCTCCACCCTGCACGTCAGGACGTTCTCCAGCACCACCGCGGCATCGGGTCCGATGATTTCCAGCGGCTTCTCCGGCACGTCGTACAGCAGCACCCCGCGACGCAACTTCCAGTACCTGGAGATCGGATCCTCCTCAGGCGTCAACTTCATCGGGTACAGGCGGTCGCAGTACAGGCAGAAGACCGTCTGATCGGTGACGTAGCGGTCCGCGAAGGGCGACTGTTCGAGCCGGAACAGACTCAACGCGACGGTGTCGAAAGACTCGGTGTAGAAGTGCTGGCCACTGGTCATTTGTGCCTCGATTGCGGGGTGAGGAGCGGGCTCAGAGTAGCGGGGCTCCCCGTGGGAGGATCCGCAGGCCCGGAGTCGGCGCCGCTACGACCCGGCCCGGGCGAGGGGCTGGAGGGCCAGAGCCTCGGCAATTGCGGACACGATCAACTCGTGTTCGACCTCGTGGATCCTCCGGCGGAGCGTGGCGCGCGTGTCGCCGGGACCGATGGGCACCTCCACCGATGCGATGACCGGACCGTCGTCGACACCCTCGTCGGGCACGAAGTGAACCATGACACCGGTCCGGTCGATCCTCCCGGACTCGAACGCCTCCCAGGCTGCGGCGATGGCGTCGGAGCCGGGGAATTGCCCGGGCAGAGCCGGATGCAGGTTGATGACCCGGTTCGGGAACCGATCCAGGAACGACGACGACAGCAGGTGCATCCAACCCGCCAGCACCACGAGATGAGGTTCGGTGCCCGCCACCAACTCGGCCAGGTCGGCGTCGTAGCGGCGCCGGTCGGCGGTGTGGTCCCAGCGGCACTCTCCAGGGGCCGTCGATCCGCTCCCGGCGCTGGGCGGAACCCGCGAGCGATAGGGCGCCAGTGGCCGGTAGTGGACCGGCACTCCGGCCTGCTCGGCCATCTGGCGCGCCCCGGCGTCCCGGCGGTTGACGATCACGGCCGCGACCTCGGCGTCGAGGTGCCCCACGGCGACGGCGGCGAGAATGGCCCCCAGGTTCGTGCCGGCCCCCGAGGCCATCACAACCAGCCGGCCCGTCACCGCCAGGCCCCCTCCAGCGCGACCCTGTCGCCGTCGCCGCCGGCCGCGTCGATGACAGTTCCGATCACACGGTGGCCCTGAGCCACCAGGGCATCCGCCTCCGCCTCCTCGACGATCACCACGAGGCCGACGCCCATGTTCCAGACCCTGAACGCCTCGGCGTCGGCCAGCCCGCCCCAGTCCACAAGGGTGGCGAACAGTTGAGGAACCGGCCAGGAGCCGAGGTCCACCCGGGCGCCGAGGTGGGGGGGCAGCACCCGGGGCAGGTTGTCGAAGAAACCGCCGCCGGTGATGTGGGCCAGGGCCTTCGGCTCGACCCCGGCCTCGGAGAACGCCGCCACGGCAGGCAGGTAGCTGCGGTGCGGCGCCAGCAGGGCATCGATCAGACCGCCGTCGGCGGCGGCCTCGTGCCGCCCCTCCAGCAGTTGGCGGATCAGCGAGTAGCCGTTGGTGTGTGGCCCCGAACTTGCCACCCCCACCAGCGCATCGCCGGCCCGGATCGCCTCCGGACGGGGCTGGAGGCGATCCTTGTTGGCCACCCCCACGATGGTTCCGGCCACGTCGATCGCCCCGGGGACGTACGTGCCCGGCATCTCTGCGGTCTCCCCGCCCAGCAGCGCGCAGCCGGCGGCCCGGCAGGCGTCGGCCATGCCGGAAACGATCTCCGCCACGATCTCGGGCACGAGGGTGGCCATGGCGATGTAATCCAGGAAGAACAGGGGTCGGGCGCCGTGCACCACGACGTCGCCGATGCAGTGGTTGACCAGATCCACACCGATCCCCCGCCAGCGCCCGTACCGGCCGGCAAGCTCCGCCTTCGTGCCGACACCGTCGGTGGAGGCCACGAGCACGGACTCCGCATCGAGGCCCGCAGCGTCGTACATCCCGCCGAAGCCGCCCGGCGCGGTGAGCACCTCCGGCGTGCGCGTCGAGGCGACGGACTCCGCCAGTAGCGCCACCGCGCGGTTGCCCGCGTCGATGTCCACACCGGCTGCCCGGTATGTCGCGGCGGCGTTGCCACCGGGCCTGGCATCCGCAAGGGGGGCGCGACTCACCGCCCGACCCCGGCCGTCGAGCGTCCGATGTCGGCGCGGTGTTGGGCACCCTCGAAGCCGATGGCCCCAACCCCGCGGTGCGCCATGTCGGCGGCTGTCGCCACATCCGGCCCGGTCGCGGTCACCGACAGGACCCGCCCCCCGGTGGCGTGCAGCGCCCCGTCGATGATGCCGGTGCCCGCATGGAAGACCACACAGCCCTCCTCGGCGGCGGCCTCGAGGCCGGAGATCGCAGCGGGCTCGCCTCCGCCGACCGGATAGCCGGCTGACGCCATCACAACCGCAACCGACGCCGAAGGCGCCCAGTCGATGGATTCACCGCGGAGCGATCCGGTGGCACAGGCAACCATGATCTCGAAGAGGTCGCTGCGCAACAGCGGCAGCACCGCTTGCGTCTCGGGGTCGCCGAAACGGCAGTTGAACTCGATCACCTTGGGGCCGTCAGCGGTGATCATCAGTCCGGCGTACAGCAGGCCCCGGTACGGGGTTCCCGCCCGCTGTAGCGCAGCCAGCGTCGGGGCGATGACCTGGGAGCCGATCTGCGCGATCAACCCATCGTCGACGGCTGGCGAGGGCGTGAAGGCCCCCATTCCCCCGGTGTTGGGCCCCTCGTCGCCCGCGAGCAGCCGCTTGTGGTCCTGCGCCGCAGGCAGCACGGCGAACCGCTCACCGTCGCAGAACGCCAGCACCGACACCTCGCGGCCATAGAGGCGCTCCTCGAGCAGGATCTGCTCACCCGCGGATCCGAACCGCCGCTCCACCAGCATGGCTCTGACGGCGGCGGCGGCCTCGTCAGTGGTCTCCGGGACGATGACGCCCTTGCCCGCCGCCAGTCCCGAGGCCTTGACGACCGGCACGTCCGGTCTTACGGCGAGGTGGTCCAGGGCGGCATCGGGATCACCGAACACCTCGGCGGCGGCGGTCGGGATCCCGTTGTCGATCAGGAACCCCTTGCAGTGGACCTTGGAGGCCTCGAGCCGGGCGCAGGCGGCACCGGGGCCGAAGGCGGCGACCCCGGCGGCTTCGAGCGCGTCCACGATGCCGGCGGCCAACGGATCCTCCGGACCGATGACCGCCAGGTCGACCGACTCGCGGCGGCACAGCGCCACCAGCCCGGCAATGTCGCCGGGCGAGACAGCCACGTTCCGGGTCCGCTCCAACGAGGCGGTGCCAGGATTGCCGGGAGCCACCAGCAGCCGTTCGATGTGCCGCGAGCGGCTCAGCGCCCAGGCCAGGGCGTGCTCGCGCCCGCCGCCGCCCACAACCAGGACGCAACTCACCGCCGGCCGCCCGCCGATGGATTCCGGCCTGCGCCGGAATGACGGTGTAGGGGCTGCGGCACCGTCAGTCCGCCCAGACCGAGGCGAACTGGTTCTTGGAGCCCAACTCGAGTTGCACGAATCTCTCGGGCTCGAACGGGTAGGCGCCGGTGAAGCACGCGTTGCAGTAGCCGTCAGTGGCTTCCAGCGCCTCCATCATTCCCTCCAGTGACAGGAACGCCAGCGAGTCGGCGCCGATGTGGTCGCAGATCTCCGACACGGACCTGTTCGAGGCGATCAACTCCTCCTTGGCGGCCATGTCGACCCCCATGTAGCAGGGGTCGGTGATGGGCGGGCAGGCCACCCGCACGTGAACCTCAACCGCCCCGGCCTCGCGCAGCATCCGCACGAGTGGGCCCGAGGTCGTTCCCCGCACGATGGAGTCGTCCACCAGCACCACCCGCTTGCCGACCACGTTGTCGCCCAGCGGGTTGAACTTCATCGCCACGCCCGCCTCGCGCAGCTCCTGGGTGGGTTCGATGAAGGTGCGGCCCACGTAGCGGTTCTTGATGAGGCCGTCGGTGTACGGCAGCCCCGACTGCTGGGCATACCCCACGGCCTGCGGGTTCCCCGAGTCGGGCACGGGCACCACCAGATCGGCATCGACGGGAGCCTCGACGGCGAGCCGGCGACCGAGGCGCTGCCGCACCGCATGGACCAGCGAGCCGCCGTGGTGCGTGTCGGGCCGCGAGAAGTAGATCTGCTCGAACGTGCAGAACGCCGGTTGGAGGGGTTGGGATCCCTGTTGCAGCGTCATGCCACTGCCGTTGATCTGGACGATCTGCCCCGGCTCCACCTCGCCGGCGAAGGAGGCGCCGACAACCGACAGTGCGCAGCTCTCCGACGCCAGCACCCAGCCGTCGTCGAGCCGGCCCATCACCAGCGGGCGGAACCCCCTGGGATCTCGCACGCCGTAGACGGCCTCACGGGTCAGGATCGTCAGGGCGTAGGCACCCTCGAGCCGCTCCATCAGCGCCCGGATCCGGGTGGGCCAGTCGCCGGCGGAGATGACCAGCAACTGCACGATCAACTCGGTGTCCGAGGAGGTCTGCAACCCAACCCCGCTCTCCAGCAGTTCCCGGCGGAGCTGCGGCGCGTTGACCAGGTTGCCGTTGTGCGCCACCGCCAGCGGCCCGTCGATGGTCTCGATCACCTGCGGCTGGATGTTGCGCACCGACGAGCCCCCGGTGGTGCTGTAGCGGTTGTGGCCGATGGCGGCCTCGCCGGCGAGGGTCGACAGGTTGTCCTCGTTGAAGACCGACCCCACCAGACCCGGACCCCGGTGGAGGTGGGTCGTCCCCCTGTCGCAGCTCGCAATCCCGGTCGCCTCCTGCCCGCGGTGCTGCAGGGTGTGCAGGCAGAAGAAGGCGATGCGGGCGGCGTGGCGGCCGGGTGCGTACACGCCGACCACCCCGCATTCCTCCCGGAGTTCGTCGCCGGCGGGACCGATCATGTCCCCAGGCGGTCCCGGGCCGCCAGGACCCGCTTCAGCGCCAGCTCCGGCGTGGCGTCGACGCAGGTGAGATGGCCCATCTTGCGACCCGGTCGCGGCTCGCGCTTGCCGTAGAGATGCAGGTGGATCCCGGGATCGGCGAGGGCCTCGGACCACGGCGGTTCGCCGCCGGCCCAGAGTTGGCCGAGCAGTTGCGCCATCGCCGCCGGCCGGCAGTTCCCGTCGCCCAGCGGCAACCCGCAGACCGCCCGCAGCTGCTGGGTGAACTGGTTGGCGGCTGCCGCCTCGATCGTGCAATGGCCGCTGTTGTGGGGGCGCGGGGCGATCTCGTTGACGACCACTTCGGAGCCGACCACGAACATCTCCACACACAGCACTCCGACCACGTCGAGGTGGCGGGCCACCTGCCCGGCGATGCCGACCGCCGCGGCGGACACCTGGTCCGGCACCTGTGCCGGGACCGTGGTCGTATCGAGAATCCCGTCGATGTGGACGTTCTCCATCACGCCGTGATCGGCCATCGCGCCGGTCTCGGTGCGGGCCACCACGACCGACACCTCCCGGTCGAACGGCACCTCCCGCTCCACGATCAGCCGGACCGAGCCCAGGCGCCGGAACACCTCGGCCGCCGCGGCGGCCCGCACCGGAGCCGGCAACCGCACCTGACCCTTGCCGTCGTAGCCACCGCGGGCCGTTTTGACGATCACCGGCCCGTCGAGAGCCGCGACCGCGGCTGCCAACTCGGAGGGGTCGGCGGCCTCCCGGTACGGGGCCACCGGCACACCCGCGGCTGCCAGGGCCATCTTCTCCGCGGCGCGGTCGGCCGCGGCGGCCAGCGCCTGGGGGCGGGGCCGGACGGGGACGCCGGCGGTGGCCGCGGCGTCGGCCACGCCCAGATCCACGTTCTCCAGCTCCCAGGTGATGACGTCGGCGCATTCCACGAGGCGCTGGGCGGCCGCGGCGTCGTCGAATGGCGCGGCGATCTCAATATCGGCGACCACCCCGGCCGGGGTCCGCGCGTCGCCACCGGTGAGCACGGCGGTCCGGTAGCCGTGGCGCTGCGCCGTCTGCGCCAGCATCCGGCCCAGCTGCCCCCCGCCCACGATGCCGATCACCGCAGGTGGGGTCAACGCGCTCACGAGATCCTCCCGCCGGTCATCTGCGCCAATGTGACCGCCGAGGGGTCGGCCGCGGACAGTGCGGTCCCTGGACCATGGATTCCGGCCTCCGCCGGAATGACGCGGGGGGTTCGCAGCATGACTCCGACGTCGCCTAGCGGTCGAGCTCGGTGGCGCGGACCTGCGCGGCCCGGGCAGCCCGGTATGCGGTCAGCCGTCCGGCGAGGTCGGCGTCACCGCGGGCCAGCGCGGCCACGGCCCAGAGCGCGGCGTTGGCGGCGCCCGCCTCGCCGATGGCCATGGTGGCAACCGGCACACCGGCGGGCATCTGCACGATCGACAGCAGCGAGTCCATCCCACCCAGGGCACGGCTCTGCACCGGCACGCCGATGACGGGCACGATCGTGTGCGCCGCCAGCATCCCGGGCAGGTGGGCCGCTCCCCCGGCACCGGCGATGATCATCTGCAACCCACGGTCCTCGGCAGCGCGGGCGTACTCCACGAGCAGGTCCGGGGTGCGGTGTGCGGACACGACCCGGCACTCGTGGCTCACCCCGAATTCCGCGAGAATCTCCGAGCAGCGGCGCATCGTGGACCAGTCCGAGTCGCTGCCCATGACCACCCCGACGAGCACAGAACCTGCGCCGTTCGGAGGGTCGGGCCCCGAGCCCGGGGCAGTGTCGGGAACCATCGACGCGGGAATCATCGCGCACCGTTGCCGGCCGAACGCGGAGGGGCAAGTCCCGCCAGGGCGACGGCGATCCGGCGCTCGGCCGGGTAGTGGGCGGGTCGCAGCGGCGCCCCGGTCAGCGCCTCGAACGCCTGCCGGTAGGCGGCCGCGGTCTCGGCGGCCAGTTCCGGGCTGAGCGGTTCGGGTTTGCCCTCGTCTCTGTAGCCGCGGGCCGCGTAGGCCAGACGCACGATCTCCTTGTCCAGGTTCTCCGGTTCGAGCCCGGCGTCCCGGCGCGACTCCAGGGTGGCGCGCCGCCACAGCCTCGATGAGTCCGGCGTGTGCACCTCGTCGATCAGTGTCAGGCGATCGCCGGGCCCGATCCCGAACTCGTACTTCGTGTCGACGAGGACCAGGCCGGCTTCGTCAGCGGTCCGGCGGCCCCGCTCGAACAACGCCAGCGCCACGCTGCGGACCTCCTCCCAGCGCTCGGCGTCCACCCAGCCGTCCGAGACGACCGCCGTTTCGCTGAGCGGTTGGTCGTGGCCGCTGTGGGCCTTGGTGGTGGGCGTGATGACGGGGCGGGGCAGCGGATCGTTCTTGGCCATCCCGTCACCGAAGTCGATCCCGTACATGCTGCGCGCGCCGGCTTCGTACATGGTCCACAGCGACGTGGACGTGGTGCCGGTGAGCCGGCTCCGCACCACCACTTCGACGGGCAGGGGTTCGCACTTCCAGACGATGGACACGTTGGGGTCCGGGACGGCCACGATGTGCGACGCCACGATGTCGCCGAGCAGTTCGAACCACCAGGCGGAGAGCTGGTTGAGGATCTGGCCGCGGTGTGGCACCAGCCCCAGCACCCGGTCGAAGGCCGACAGCCGGTCGGTGGCCACGAGCGCCAGGCGGTCACCCAGGTCGATCACGTCGCGCACCTTGCCCCGCCGCAGCGGCCCCAGCTCCACCGCCACCCCGGCGGAAATGCCCGGGAAGGCGCTGCGGTTCGGAGCGGAGACTGTCATCGGGCCGCTTTCACGAAGGCCTCGAACAGGGCCGAACCTCGGGCCCCAGCAGGACCGGACGGCCGCTGCCAGTCCACGATGTGATCCTCGGGGTGGGGCATCAGCCCAACCACGGCACCGCTGGGGTCACACATCCCGGCGATGTCGTTGACCGAGCCGTTGGGGTTCGCCGGATAGGAGCCCGCGGCGGCACCCGCCGCACCGCCGGAGGGGCCAGAGGCCAGGTACCGGAAGGCGACACGTCCCTCCCGCTCCAGGTCGGCCGCCGCGGTGGGATCGGTCACCGCCAACCGTCCCTCGCCGTGCGCCACGGGGCAGCGGATCAACGACTCCCCCAGCGGCTCGAGCCAGCCCGCCTTGCAGTCCCCCTCGACCCTCAAGGTGACCCAGCGGCATTCGAGGCGGCCGCCGGCGTTGGCGGCCAGCGTGAAGTTGCGGTGCCCCAGCAGTCCCGACTTCACGAGGGCCTGGAAGCCGTTGCAGATGCCGAGGATCGGCTTGCCGGACCGTGCGAAGTCGCCCAGTTCGGCCCCGAACCAGGCCTGCAACTCCAGAGCCAGGCGCCCACCGGCACCAAGGGCGTCGCCGTAGGAGAACCCGCCGGGCAACAGCACCGCCGCGTAGTCGGAGAAGTCGGCCGGCGCCAGGTCGGCCACGGGTTCGATGCGGGGGTCACCGCCTGCGGCCGCCACCGCGACGGCCGCCTCGGTGTCGCGGTTGGTGCCGGGGGCATGGGGGATCAGGACCGGGGGCCCGCTCATGGCGAAGAATCCCGGCACCCGAAGGCGCGCCTGGCAGCCGCGAGCGTCACCGTCAGGTGACCCGGACCGGCAGGCAGGGGCGTCGAGCCCCCGGCGGGGTCGGCGGCGACGTGGATCTCGATCTCGCCGGAGCCGGTCACGGTGCCGATACGCCGGCCGAGTTCGCCAAGCCTCGCCGCCACCGTGGCCCGCTGTGCCGCAGGGGCCTCGAGCAGCAGGCGCCCCGGGGCCTCGTTGGCAAGTGCCGCGACCAGCCCGGGCCGGGTGGCGCCGGACGCCTCGGAGCCGTTGCCGCTCGCCCCGAACGGGGTGTCGCCGGAAGTGCCGGGCTCGGCGGCATCAGCCGGGATCGTCGCCCGCAGACCGAGTTGGCCGCCGATGGCCATCTCGGCGAGGGCGACCGCTATCCCGCCGTCGCTGATGTCGTGGGCGGCGCACACCCGACCGCCGGCGATCAGGTCGTGGACGGCCCGGTAGCGGGGAAGCGGATCGACGACCGGAGGCGGCACCCGGTTGTCGTCGATGCCCAGCACGTCGGCCACAATCGAGCCGCCCAGGCGATTCGAGCCGTGCCCCACGAGCCACAGATCATTGCCGCTGGCCCCCAACGCGCTCGTGGCGACCCGGTGCAGGTCGGGCACGATCCCGACTGCGGAGATCAGGAGCGTGCCCAGCACGGCCCGACCGTCGAACTCGTTGTAGAGGCTGTCCTTTCCGGAGACGAACGGAGCCCGGTAGCGGCGCGACCCCTCGACACATCCCTGTACGGCCCGCACCAGCGATCCGAGCGTGTCGGGACGCGTCGGGGCGCCCCAGCTGAAGTTGTCCAGCAGGGCCACCCGGTCGGGGTCGGCCCCGACGGCGATGAGGTTGCGGAACGCCTCGTCGATGGCATGAAGCGCCATCGCCCACGGATCCAGCGGGGTGAGGCGGGGGTTCAGGCCGACGGCCAGGGCCACCGCCTTGTCGTGGTGCCACGTATCCAGCGGCTTGAGCACCGCCGCGTCGGTCGGGCCGTCGGCGCCGGGGCCCGCGAAGGGGCGCACCACGGTGCCGCCTCGAACCTCGTGGTCGTAGCTGCGGACGATCGACTCGCGGGAGGCCACGTTGGGATGGGCCAGCAGGTCCAGGAGCAGCTTCCCGCTGTCGGCCACCGGTGGTTCCCCGGCCGGTCCGGCCGATGCGGCCGGATCACGGTGGGTTGCGACGAGGGTTCGCCCCGGCAGGCCTTCGTGCAGCAGTTCCATGGGCAGGTCGATGACGTCGCAGTCACCGTGGCGCACCACCAGCCGCCTCGAGGACGTGAATGAGCCGATGTCGCTGAGCTCGGTATGCCAGGTCCGGCACAGCTCCAGCAACGGCGCAACCTTGGCGGCGGGCACGGCCAGCACCATGCGCTCCTGGGCCTCCGACAGCCAGATCTCCCAGGGCTGCAGGCCCGGGTACTTGAGCGGCACGGAGGCCAGGTCCACCTCGGCGCCCAGTTCGGCGCCCATCTCCCCGACCGCTGAGGACAGCCCGCCCGCTCCGCAATCGGTGATGGCGTTGTACAGGCCACCGTCGCGAGCCCTCTCGACCACCTCGATGCAGCCCTTCTCGACGATGGGGTCGCCAATCTGCACCGCCGAGCCCGCCCGACCCACGACGGTGGCGTCCAGCCCGGCCGAGGAGAAGGTGGCGCCACCGATGCCGTCACGCCCCGTGCGGCCGCCGATGACGATGATCCGGTCACCGGCCCGGGGCGAGGTGGGGTGGGAGCCGGCCGGCAGCAGTCCCACCGCCCCGCAGAACACCAGCGGGTTGCCCACGTAGCCGCGGTCGTACAGGACGGCGCCGTTTACGGTGGGCAGACCGAGCTTGTTGCCGTAGTCGCCGATCCCGGCCACGACCCCGTCCCGGATGCGACGGGGATGCAGCACCCCGGCAGGAAGGTCGGCCTCCTCGAGGTCCTCAGGACCGAAACACAGAACGTCGGTGCAGGCGATCGGCCGCGCCGACACCCCGAGGATGTCGCGCACCACACCGCCGACGCCGGTGTTGGCCCCACCGAAGGGTTCGAGGGCCGAGGGGTGGTTGTGCGTCTCGACCTTGACCGCCAGGTCCAGCTCGTCGTCGAAGGCAACGATGCCGGCGTTGTCCACGAACACCGACCGCAGCCAGTCCGCATCCAGCTCGGCGGTCGCCTGCCGCAGGGCGTCGAGCAGGCCGTCATGGTGCGACACCTCGACGCGGCCATCGGCGCGGGTGTGGCTGAGGTGGATCTGCGCCTTGAAGGTCTTGTGGACGCAGTGCTCCGACCAGGCCTGCGCCAGGGTCTCGAGTTCGGCGTCGCTGGGGTCGCGACCGCACGAGGCGAAGTGGGCCTCGATGGCGCGCATCTCGGCCGCGTCGAGTGACAGCCTCCGGCGGCGGCTCAGCTCGGCCAGATGCTCGTCTGCCAGGCCGACCAGCGGCACCGGCGGCGCCGCCGGTGCCGCCTCCCAGGTGGGCGCGAACGACGGTTCCAGCTCGCCGATGCCACTGCACTCGATGGTGGGATTGGTGAGCAGCCGCTGGGTGAGCACGGTGAGGTCGGCCTCGTCGATGTCGCCGCTCAGCTCGTAGCGGCGGGCGGTGGCCACTCTCAGCGGCGGGAGACTCAGCACGGCGGCGGCCCGTTCCAGCTCGCGCGCCGCGCCGTCGGTCACTCCCGGGAGGGGCGCCACCTCGACCGCCCGCGCCGCGACGTCGGGTTCGCCGACGATGGCCCCATCGGTGACCGGATCGACGAGAACCTCCGAGCAGAGTCGGGCCACATCGGCGTCGCTGAGCGGCCCTTCGAGGTGGTACACCGTCCAGAACCGGCAGGCTTCGAGTCCCTTCACTCCCAGCTGGGCGGCCGCGGCCCGAACGCGCCGCTCCTCGGGATGGTCGGCTGTGCGCACACCGATCCGTATCAGGACATCGGTGGCGTGCGCGGCCTCCGGCCCTTCAGGCACCGACCCTTGCCGGCCGGCGGCGTCGCGAACCCTGACGGCGTGGCTCAACCGGCCACCCCCCGCCCGGCCCGGTGCCGGGACCGCTCCGCCGGAGGCGCCCCGGCGGCAGTTCGCGCCACTGCCGTAGCATCGTCGGCGCGCAGGCTCTCGTGGTGGATACCGGCACGGCGCCCTGCGACCGCCCGCTCAACCCACCTCGCCTCGCAACCGGGCCCGAGGAGGGGCGGGGTGCCTGTCAGGCCAGAGCGGCGATCTCAGCTCGCTGGCCGGAGGTCATCGACCAGTCGACTGCGGCCACGTTGGCGACGACCTGTGAGGCCTTGGTGGCGCCGGCGATGACCGAGGCCACCGCGGGGTTGGACACGAGCCACCCCATGGCCAGCTCCAGGATGCTGCGGTCCCGCTCGGCGGCGTAGCCGGTCAGCCGGTCCACCGCGGCGAGGTTCGCCTCGCTCAAGAAACTGTCCCACGTGCCGCCCTTCATCTTGGTCAGGCGGGCGTCGCCGGGTTGAGCCGCCCCGGAGTACTTCCCGGTCAGCAGCCCCGACTCCAAGGGGAAGAAGGGAACCACGGCCATGCCGGTCCGGTCGCAGGCGGCGAGTACGCCCTCCTCCTCCACGTCTCGGGTCAGCACCGAGTAGTGGTTCTGGACGCTGGCGTAGTTGCCCACACCGGCGTCGGCCGCGGCCACGGCGCTGGCATCGACCAAGTCCGCGCTGAAGTTGGAGCAGCCGATCTCCCGGACCTTGCCCTCGGTCACGAGTTCCCCGAGGGCACCGAGGGTCTCGGCGTGGGGGGTGTCCGGGTCCGGCGTGTGGATCATGTAGTGGTCGATGCAGTCGGTGCCCAGGCGGCGCAGGCTGGCTTCGATGCACCGGCGGACCCAGGCCGGATCGCCACCCCTCTGGCCTTCGGGCAGGAACTTGGCGTGGCCGAACTTGCTGGCGATGACCGCCCGATCACGACGTCCCGCCAGTGCGGCGCCCAGGAATACTTCCGACTTGCCCCCGCCGTAGATCTCGGCAGTGTCGAAGTAGTTGATCCCGGCGTCGATGGCGGCGTCCACCACAGCCCGTGAGGCGTCGGCGTCGATGGTCATGCCGAAGTTGTTGCACCCCAGCCCCACAACCGAAACCGGCAATGCACCGATGTTTCGCATCTCCATGCGGCTGACCCTATATCGCTTGCGTCGCGCTCATGGCCTCCGCCGGGCCGAGAGCCTTGAGCGACAGCGCCGAGTCCCCTTACAGGCCGGTCACTACAGTGAGGATCGCCGCCCGCAGATCTCCCACCGGGACCTGGTTCTATGACCGCCGTCACGCCCGATACCGCAACCCCATCCGGTGCTTCGGCCAAGCCGCCGCCGGCGACCGAGGCCGACCCGGACAACCCCATCCACAACGCCTTCTGGAAGCGGCATCGCAGCGAGGTGGAGGACGACTTGGCGCGGTTGCGCTCCCAGCCGCTCACGTTCTTTCCCGGGTTCAAGTTCCTGGGCGAGTTGGAGAGCATCAAGACCCCGGGTGCGTGGGTCGTCACGCGGCAGGCGCCCATCCTGGAGGCGTCTCGCAACCCGCAGACCTACTCCTCGGCGTCGGGGATCACCATCAACGACTTCCCGCCGGAGTTCAACGAGTACTTCAGCTCCATTATCAGTATGGACGACCCGCGCCACGCCCGGCTGCGCCGGCTGGTGTCGGCGGGCTTCACACCCCGGATGCTGGCCCTCCTCGAGGATTCCGTGCGGGACCAGGCCCGCCTCATCGTCGACGAGGTGTGCGAGCGGGGCGAGTGTGACTTCGTCACCGACGTGGCGGCCCGGCTGCCGCTGCGCATCGTCTGTGACCTCATGGGGATCCCCGCCTCCCAGCACGACTTCGTGTTCGACCAGTCGAACGTCATTCTCGGCGCCGCTGACGACGAGTACGTGCCCGAGTTCGGGGACCTCATCACGGCCATCCTGACCGCCGGCGAGAGCCTGACCCAGCTGATGGACGACGTGGCGGAGTCCAAGGTGGGCGCCGACACCGGCGACCTCACCAGCATCCTCGTCAACGCCGAGGTGGACGGCGAGCGGCTGACCCGCGCCGAACTCGCCAGCTTCTTCATCCTGCTGGTCGTCGCCGGCAACGAGACCACCCGCAACGCCATCAGTTGGGGCCTGGTGTACCTCACCGACCACCCCGAACAGCGCCGCATCTGGACCGAGGACTTCGAAGGCGTGGCTCACAGCGCCACCGAGGAAATCGTCCGGCTCGCCAGCCCGGTCACCTACATGCGCCGCACCACCCTGCGCGACGCCGAACTCGACGGCCAGAAGATCAACGAGGGCGACCAGATCGTCCTGCACTACCTCTCCGCCAACCGGGACGAGACGGTGTTCGAAGACCCGCTCGCCTTCGACGTACGGCGCCACCCGAACCCCCACATCGGCTACGGCGGACCCGGGCCGCACTTCTGCCTCGGCGCGCACTTGGCCCGGCGGGAGATCAAGGTGATGTTCGGTGAGTTGTTCGGCCGCATCGGCGACATTCATGCCACCGGCGAGCCGGACCTGCTCGCATCCGCGTTCATCCACGGCATCAAGCACCTGCCCGCCGAGTTCACCCCCGCGAAGCCCGCGGGAGCGTCCACCTAGGCCAACCCCTCAGAGCCCAAATGCCGGAGCGGCTGCCGGCTTCAGCCTGATCGCCGGTCCTGTACCGCCTGGATGTCCTCGGGCCACCAACTCTTGATAAAGGCCAGGACAGCCCAGATCTCATCGTCGTCGAGCTTGTCGGCGAACCCCGGCATGTTGGTCGGATAGCCGCCGCCGACGACCGCGGCGGTCCCCCACTTGGTCATCTCGAAGAGCTGCGCGTCACTGTGATGCCACGTGTGGCCGGAGACGTCATGGGGAGGTGCCGGAAGCGTGCCATCGACCCTGCGGACGGTCCAGTCCGGCTCTCCCTGCAGGTTCGCCCCGTGGCATGACGCGCAGTGCCGGGAGTAGACCTCCGATCCCCAGGCCACCAGTTCGGGATTGGCTGCGTCCGCGCCGGTAACGGGCGAGACCCTCGCAGGGGAATCCGTGACCGGGGACGCTTGCTGGTCGCGTCCGGCGACGACCAACCACGACGCGACCGCCACGGCGGCAGCGACGATGAGGGCGAGGGCGGCAACCGTCTTGGGAGATCGCGGGCTCTTCATCTACCGGCAACGTACTTCGTCGAGATTCCTGTTCAGTATTCGGCGGGCGGGGCAGCCAGGTGCGCGCATGTAGGGTCCTCACCATGGACCGGGTTCTCGTGTTCCCCGGTGGAAGGGTGCCGGCCACAGCGGTTGCGTGGCGCTTCGATCCCTCTGGCGGCCCCGGAGGCCAGCACGCCAACCGCTCCAGCACCCGGGTCGAAGCCGTGGTTGATCTCACAACGGCCGGCGATGTCGCACTCGAGGTACGGGAGCGGCTCGTTGCGAGGTTCGGTGGCGAGTTGCGGGTAGTCGTCGATGACACCCGATCGCAGGCCCGCAACCGTGAGATCGCGCTCGATCGCCTGGAAGCACGGCTGCGCGCCGGGCTAACGGTTGCCAGATCGCGGAAGCCGACCCGGCCGTCGCGTGCGGCGAGGGCCCGGCGGATGCAAGCAAAGCGCCGCCGCTCCGAAACCAAGCGCGGCCGCGGCCGTATCGACCCGGCCGGCCAAGACGCATAGGGGCTCACTTGCCGGAGAGGACTCCATGAGCCTGCTCTACCCCGAGCGCGATAATCTCACCACAGCCGAACTCACAACCGGCAACCATCACCGAGGCTCAACCCAAAAGCCCACCACTTGATGGGACGCCCCCCGTGCGATTGTCGTCGTGCCCTGCACGACCACGGGGCGGGGATGGTTGAGCGAGGTGGACATAGCCGGCTTCGGTGCCGCTCGGGTGGAGGTCTTGGCGCCGAGCTCCGGCTACAATTGTTCAGAGAATGAACATGCGTTCAGTGTGTCCGGACGGAGCTATGGAGGACTCATGCTCGGCCGCATCGCGAAACTGTACTACGAGTACAACTACACGCACCAGCAGATCGCCGACCTCTTGGGGTGGAACAGGGTAAAGGTCACGCGAGTCCTCGGGGAGGCGAAGCAGCGGGGCATCGTTCGCATCACGGTGCTGAGCGACGATCGGATCTTCGTGGACGAGGAGCGGGCACTGCGCGAGCGCTACGGGTTGGACCACGCCTGGGTGGCTCCCCCCGCGGTGGACGGCCGCGCTGTGGACTCACTGGCGACAATTGGTGCCGAGGCCGTCGACCGGCTGATCTCGAGCGACATGCAGGTCGCCGTCGGCGTGTCTGAGACGCTGGCGGCGATCGCTGCCGCCATCGCGCCCTCCGAGCTGCGCCCCAGCACCACGTTCGTGCCGCTCCAGGGCACCAACCCGGGCCTGGTCACGCCGCCCACACCGAGCAACATCGCCGCGGCCTTCGCTGCGGCCTACGGGGGCCGGGCCCACGCGCTGGCCGCGCCGGTGTTCACCGGGTCGAGTGAGATGCTGCGCGTGCTGCAGCAGGACCCGAACGTGCGCGAGGCGTTCGCCACCGCGCTGCGCAGCGACGTCGCGCTCGTGGGGATTGGCGGCACCGCCGACCGGGGCTCCATCATCCTGCGGGCCGACCTGACCGAAGAGGACGCCGAGGAACTCCGCGAGGCGGGCGCGGTCGGCGACATCAACGCACGCTTCTTCGACGCCGAGGGACGTCCCGTCGAGACCGATCGCACCAGCCTCGTGCTGTGCCCGGCTCTCAGCGAGTTCAGGCGGATTCCGGTGCGGGTGGCCGCGGCAGCGGGCGTCTCGAAGATCGACGCCATCCGGGGGGCGCTACACGGCGGGTTGGTGAACTCGCTGATCACTGACGAACCGACGGCCCGGCAACTGCTGAGGTCCTAGTCCCGCCGGCGCGCCGGAGCGGCAGATCGCCGCCTAGAGCGCCTCGGCCTTGGCGATGCTGTGGACGACGTCGAGGCGCGCCGCCTCGAGATCGGACTCAGCGATCCCGAGCGGCTGGCCGACGAGTCGCTCGGTGGCCGAAACCAGCGCGCCGGCGTCGAGTCCGTACTCCTTCATGAGGTAGGGCCGGGAGGCGCCGTGGGCATAGGTGTCCCGCAGCCCGAGGCGGACGAGCCGGCCGCCGATCCCGTTCTCGGCGGCGTATTCGGCGACCGCCGAGCCGAGCCCGCCGGTGATCACGTGGTTCTCCATGGTGATGACGCCGTGGCCGGGGCGCTCGATGGCCTCGGCAAGGATCGAGTCGCCGAAGGGCTTGTGGGTGGAGACGTGCACGTGCGTGACACCGACGCCCGCGGAGTGCAGGACGCGGGTGGCGCGCAACGCCTCCTCGGTGGTGATCCCCGCCGTGATGATCGTGACGTCGTCGCCCTCGCTCAACAGCCGGGAGCGGCGCAGGACCATCGGCTCGGAGGCGGGGAACAGGCGCGGGATCTCACCGCGCAGCATCCGCACGTAAACCGGCCCGTCGACGTGCTCGATGGCGCCCAGCACGCTCTCCACCTCGGTGGCGTCCCCGGTTTCCACGACGGTCATGTTCGGGGTGAGGCGCATCATCGCGACATCCTCAACGGCTTGGTGGGTGACGCCCCCCGGCGTGACGATGCCGGGTAGGAAGCCCACGAGGCGGACCTTGAGGTTCGGGTACGCCACCGACATCGCCAACTGGTCGTAGGCGCGCCGGTAGATGAACACGGCGAAGGTGTGGATGAACGGCACGAACCCCTCGCGGGCCAGGCCGCCCGCCACGCCCAGCATGTTCTGCTCGGCCATGGCGGCGGTCACGAACCGGTCCGGGTAGGTGTCACGCCATTGGCCCACCTCGCAGGAGTTGGTGAGGTCCGCGGACAGGACCAGCACCTCGGGGCGCGTCGCCGACCACTTGATGAAGCTGTCGACGTGGGGTCTGGACACGATCTCCATCGAGCGATCTCCCTAGGATTTCCCGCTGAGTTCGGCGTAGGCCGCCTCGTAGCTGGCCCGCTCAGCAGCCGACGTGAACCGGAGGTAGTGCAGCAGCGGGGCCCGCTCGGCGAGCCGGGGGAAGGTGTGAGTGGGGTCGGTGCGCGCGACGACCACCAGCGGCTTGGATGTGTCGCTGGCCATGGCGTCGACGAGTTGGGCGATGTCGTGGCCATCCACCTCGACGGCGTGGCAGCCGAAGCTGGTTATCCGGTCGATCAGCGGTTCGATGTTGCCGACATCGACCATGGCGCCGTCGCACTGCTGGCCGTTGGCGTCGACGACGGCGCGCAGCCCGCGGAGGCGGTGGAAGGAGGCGAACGCAAGCGTCTCCCAGGTCTGGCCCTCCTGGAACTCGCCGTCGGACATGAAGACCCAGGTCCGGCCCGATTCGCCGCGCATCCGGCGGCCCAGGGCGATGCCGGCCGCCTGGCTGAGGGCCTGCGCCAGCGATCCGGTCGTGGTCTCGACGCCGGGGGAGTGTTCCGCGCCGATCATCTCCATCGTCGAGCCGTCGACGTTGAACTCCTCCATGGCCGAGTCGTGCAGCCGGCCAACCTCGCTGAGCGCCGCGTACAGGACGATCGCGTAGTGCGCCGGAGAGAAGAGGAAGCGGTCCCGGTCCGGTGCGGGGGCGCCGTTGAAACGGCCGCCGGACCGGTAGGCGGTGTTGCCGGCGGCTGGCACGCCGGGGAAGCGGCCGGGCCGCGTGTCGCCGGTGACGGGGCCCAGGTTCAGCACCGACCCGTAGAGCGCCGCGAAGATCTCGCCGGCCGAGAGCGCCTGGGAGAGGTAGCCGCCGTTGTGGCGGAACACGTGCTCGAAGACACGACGGCGGATGCCCGCGGCGATGCGCTCGAGTCCGGCGATGTCCGCCGTGGCGGTGCCTCCGGGGGGGCCGGCGCCGATCATTGGCCGTAGTTGCCGCGGTACCAGCGGAAGCACCGCTCGACCTCGTCGGGGTCCAGTTCGGTGACCGGACCCGACAGTTGCGCCAGGCGGATCGTCATGGCGGCCTCCTCGACGTGCAGCGCGATCTTCAGCGATTCCGAGGCCGTCCTGCCGAGCGTGAAGAGGCCATGGCGCGCCACCAGCGCGGCCATCCCGGTGTCGCCGGTGACCTCGAGGATGGCCGCGGCGGTGTCGTCGGCGGCGGGTGTGGCGTAACGGGCGCAGGGGACGCCGCCGCCGATGAGGTGCGTGAGGGGCGTCAGCGCCGCGGGGATGTCCGCGTAGACGGCTGCGAAGCTCGTGGCGTACGGCGAGTGCGTGTGGGCGATCCCCGCGATGTCGGGGCGGCGGCGGTACAGCGCCAAGTGGATGCCGAGGTCCACCGAGGGCCTCAGCGCGCCGTCCAGGACGGTCCCGTCGATGTCGGTGACCACCATCGACTCCGCCGTGAGCTTCTCGAAGGACACACCGCTCGGCTTGATGACGACGTGGCCGCTGGCGGGGTCGCGGCCGCTCACGTTGCCGCCGGTGGACACGACGAGGCGGTGCCGCGGCAGTTCAAGGTTCATAGCCAGCACTTCGGCGCGCAGATCGGCGAGCATCTCAGACTCCCTCGGGAGGGT
Source organism: Acidimicrobiales bacterium (assembly GCA_963664235.1). Taxonomy (GTDB): domain Bacteria; phylum Actinomycetota; class Acidimicrobiia; order Acidimicrobiales; family CATQHL01; genus VXNF01. The sequence continues at coordinate 729,463 of OY760933.1, forward strand.
CGGCGTCGGCGACCATGACGATCTTCAGTGACTCGGTCGCAGACTGCAGCAGGGCGAATCCCTCGGCCAGGTCGCTGAGCGGGAGCCGGTGGGTGATGGCGGGCCGCGGGTCCACCCGTCCCGCCTCCAGCAGGCGGATCATCTGGTAGGTGTCCCGGTGGTCGGCGGAGTACTTGGAGTTGATCGTCACCTCGCTGAAGAACGCTTCCGCGCCGTCCAGGGAGAACGACGAGCCCGGCGGCGCCGGCGCGCCGAGGTGCAGGTTGCCGCCCGGTTCCACGAGGCTTCGCGCCAGGTTCCAGGCTTCGATTGACGGCGCCGTGACGATCACGACATCGGCCAGCAGTCCCCGGTTGGCGACCCGCAGCGCTTCGGTGGCGTCGCAGGCCGCCGGGTTGATTGTCGCGTTGGCACCGAACTCGGCAGCCTTTCCGAGCCGCCAGTCCGAAAGGTCCAGGGCCACGATCCGCCCGGCGCCGAACAGCGGCGCCAGGTGGACGAAGCCGATGCCCATGAAGCCGGCCCCGACGACGGCGACGGTATCGCCGGGCTGCAGGAGGCACTGTTTGAGGCCTCCGAGCACGCACGACAGCGGTTCGATGGTGGTGGCCACCTCGTCTCCGATGGCGTCGGGCAGGACGTGGACGTCGGCGCGCAGGTGCGCGGCGCTGACCCGGAAGTACTCGGCCATGGCGCCGGGGTCGAGCCGGTTCGCCTTGTAGTAGGGATCCTTCGTGTAGCGGCCCCGCACGGCCCAGTGAGAGTTCATGCGGCCGACGTGATGGTTCACGAAGACGCGGTCGCCGACTGCGAGGCCCTCGACCGCAGCCCCGACCCTGGCGACACGCCCCACGGGCTCGTGGCCGAGCACCTTGCCCCCGGGCCGGTGCGCGTACCACTCCATGGCCTCGCTGGCGCAGAGCCCCGACGCCAGCGTTCGCACGAGGATCTCGTTTCCGGAGATCTGCGGTACCGGCACGTGGTCGAGGCGCACGTCCCCCGGGGCGTGGTACACGCCGATCCGCATCGTGGCGGGGATCTCGGCTGCGGCGTTCATGTCTGCGCTCCCGTCGGACGTCCCGTCGCGGCCCAGATGGGCCGGAAGTGCTCGACCAACTCGGTGAACGTGCGATACTCGGCGGAGTAGTCCGCGGCCGGCTCGAAGGTGGTGAACTCGGGCCGCGTGAACGACCCGTCACCGGTCGCCAGGGCCGCCACGCCGCTGCAGGCGACGTGCGGGCGGCGGTCCACGTCGATCCGCCGGCCGAGCACGTCGGCGGTCAGTTGGCACCAGTGCTCGCTGGCGGCGCCGCCTCCCGACAGCACGACGCTGGAGGCGGGTCCGCCGACCGCCGCTTCCAGGCAATGCCGCAGCGAGAACGTCACCGCCAGCGCGGTGGCGCGGGCAAGGTCGGCGCGACTCGTCTGCGGGGTCAGTCCGACGAAGGCGCCGGTGGCCTCGGGCGCCAGGAACGGGGCTCGCTCGCCGGCGAGGTACGGCAGCATCGCGACCCCCGGGAGTCCGGCCGACACGTCGTCCCAGAAGCGGTGCCGGTCGCCGGTGTCGGCGCCGTCGAAGGTCTCCAGGTACCAGTCCAGGGCCACGGTTCCCGACACTGCGCCCATGACGCGGAGGAACCGGCCGGCTCCGGGGAGTTTCAGCGTCGCCCCGGCCGGCTCGCCGTCGAGTTGTGCGGTGTCGTTGATGGCCATGGCGGCGGCGGTGGTTCCCAGCACGGCCAGCGCCTCGTCGGGTGACTCCAGCCCGGTGCCGGCCACCAGCGCCGCCACGTCGATGCACCCCATGAGCACCGGTGTGCCCTGGCGCAGCCCGGTGCGTGACGCGGCGGCGCGCCCGACGCGCCCGATCTCGGTGCCGACCGGCACGATCGGCGCCAGCCGGCCGCGCAGCGTCTCGCAGCCCAACCCGTCGATCAGCGCGTCGCTGTAGCAGCCGGCCTCGAGGTCCAGGAAGGGAATGGTGGCATCGGTGACGTCGGTGGCGACGGCTCCGCAGAGTTTGTGGTTGATCCAATCCTTGGCGCAGAGCACCGTCGCCGCCGACTCGACGAGGGCGGGGTGCTGCGTCTCTGCCCAGCGCCAGAGCGCCGCGGCGGTGCCGGGCCACAGAACGGTGCCCGCTTGGCGGAAGTGGCGTTCGATCGATCCCGAGGACTCCCAGCCCGCCACGACGGCGCCGGCGACGGTGGTGTTCCATTCGTAGGCCGGCCCGGCGGGCCCGCCGCGGCCGTCGAGGGTCCACAGGCCGTCCCCCTGGCCGGTCACCACCGCGGCGTCGACCGGCGCGGCGACCGAAGTCACACCGGCGATCGCCTCCGCCGTGACGTCCCAGAGCCGTTCCGGCCGCAAGCCCCCGTCGTGCCCGCGCAGCGAGCGCGGCACGGCGCGCCGACAACTGGCCACCGCGCCGCCGGACTCCACGGCTGCGGCCTTGATGGTCGAGGTGCCCGCGTCGACGGCCAGGAGCCTCATTCGGCCGCGCTCGGTGTGCCCAGGAGCTTCCGCTGGGTCATGGCGAAGGCGAGCGCGGCCACGAGGATGATTCCCTCGAGCGCGTCGCGGAAGTTGAACTCGAGGCCCATGAGGTTGAGGCCGTTGGAAACCATGCCCAGGAAGAGCACGCCGATGACCGTGCCCGGCACGTTGGGTCGCCGGCGGGGATGGATCGAGGCGCCGATGAACACCGCGGCGATGGAGTCCAGCAGGTAGCTGAAGCCGCCGAGCGGCGTGAAGCTGCGCAGGCCGGCGGTGACGATCACGCCGCTGAGCGCCGCGGTCGCCGAGGCCACCACGAAGACCAGCGACAGGTAGCGGCGCAGGCGGATTCCCGAGACGCTGGCGGCGCTGCGCTGCAGGCCGATGGCGTGGATGCGCTTGCCGTGCTTGGACCGCTCCAGCAGCAGCCAGTAGATGATCAGAATCAGGGCGGCCAGCAGGACCTCGTTGGGGACCCCGAAGCTGCTCCCCGTCGAGATCTCCCGGTAGCCCGCGGGCATCTCGCGGAACGCCACGTTGCCCCCGCCGCTGGTGTAGATGCGCTGGATGCTGCCGCCGATGAAGAAGGTGCCCAGCGTCGCCAGGAACGGGCCGATTCCCAGCCGCACGATCAGGATGCTGTTGAACGCCCCCACCGCCGCGCCCGCGGCGACCGCCACGAGAATCGCCAACGGCCAGGGCGCGCCGTGATCCATCATGACGACAATCGCCAGCCAGCCGCCGAAGTCGATGGCGATGCCGATGGACAGGTCGATGCCGCCGGCTGCCACCACCAGCGTCATCCCCAAGGCGGCGATGAGCAGGATGGAGTACCCCTCCAGGATGTTCACGAGGTTGCTGCCGTTGAGGAAGGCGTCCGTCCGGACGGCGAAGAAGACCGCCACCGCCGCGAACACGATGAGGAAGGCGTAGCGCGCCAGGGATTCCAGCAGCCGGGGCCGCGGCCCGCGGCCCTCCGGCGCTGCGGCGGACCCCGCAGGGATGGCGGGATCGAGAACGTCGCTCATTGCTGCCTGCGCCCGGCGAGCGCCGCGCTGGCCACCACGATCAGGATCAGGCCGCCCTTCAGCATCCCGATCTTGAAGATGTCCACGTTGAGCAGCTGGAAGCCGTTGCCGAGGGCCTTCACGAGGATCGCTCCGGCGATCGCGCCGGGCACCGTCACCACCCGCCGGAGGGAGAACGCGGCGCCGACGAAGGTGGCCAGCACCATGTCGAGCAGCAACTGCTCCTCGATGCCCGGCGAGATGCCCGAGCCGCGGGCGACCAGCACGATCGACGCCGCCACGCCGGCGAGGCTGGCGATCACGAACGAGGCGGCGGTCAGGCGCCGCAGCGGGATCCCGGCGATCTCCGCCGCGGCCCTGCTGCCGCCGGTGGCCTGCAGCTGGATCCCGAACCGGGTGCGGTGCAGCCAGAATCCGAAGACCACGAGCATCCCGAGGGTGAACAGCGCGGGGATGGGGATCCCCGCCACGTCACCGTCGCGCACCTTGTTCACGAAGGCGTTGTCGGCGACGGTGATCCGCCGGTTGTCGGTGGCCCAGCGCGTCAGGCCGATCGATGCCACCAGCGTCGCCAGCGTGGCCAGCAGCGGCGTGAGCCCCACCCAGACGACCAAGGCGGCGTTCACGAGTCCCACCGCCACGACGGCGGCCGCGCCGATCAGCAGGGCGACGGCGAGCGACTGTCCCGATACGAGCTGATCGGCGATGAGGGCCACGCCGAGAGTGGCCGCGGCGGGCAGGCTGATGTCGATCCCGCCGACCACGATGTCGTCGCCGCCGGCCATGACGACGACCGCCAGCCCGCTGGCCAGGATGGCGTCAGGGGCGCTCTGGCGCAGGATGCTGGCGATGTTGGGCCAGTCGAGGAAGAACTCCGAGGCGACCGAGAGGTAGACCAGCAGTCCCGCGAACACCAGCAGGGGCCCGCGCGACACCGCGAACAGGGCGACACGGCGGGTCGCGTCCCGCGTGGCCACGGAGGGGGCCAGCAGCGTGGTCACGCCGCCGCCGACTTGCCGGCCACGCCGCTGGTGGCCAGGGAGACGAGTGCGTCCAGGGTCAGGTCGCTGGTCGGGTACTCGCCGATGATCTCACCGCGCACCATCACCAGCACCCTGTCGCACAGGCCCAGGAGTTCGCCGAGGTTGTTCGAGGAGAGCAGCACGCCCGCCTGCTGCTCGGCCAGCGAGGTGATGATCTTGTAGATCTCCGAGCGGGCGCCGATGTCGACACCGGTCGTCGGCTCGTCGAGGAGGAAGACCTTCGCACCTGTGGCCAGCCAGCGGGCCAGGACGACCTTCTGCTGGTTCCCGCCGCTGAGGAGCCCCGTGATCGCGCCCGACCGCCGGGGGCGCACGTCGAGCCGGTCCACGAGCCGGTCGGCCCGGGCTCTGGCGAGGGCGCGCCGCAGCCATCCCAGGCGGGTGCTGACATCGTCGAGAGTGGCGAGGTTGATGTTGTCGCCGACGCTCATATCCAGCACCAGACCGTCGTTGCGCCGGTCGCGGGGCACGAGCACCGCGCCGGCGGCGACCGCGACGGCGGGGGAGCGCAGCGTGACCGCCTCGCCGCCGATGCGCACCTCACCGCTGCGGGAACGCCGGATCCCGTAGATCGCCTCGATCAGCTCGAGGCGCCCCGAACCGATGATGCCGGCGAGCCCGACGACCTCACCGGCGCGGACCTCGAAGGACACGTTGCGGAAGCGGGAGCCGTCACCGAGGTCGCTGACCTCCAGCACCGGCTCGCCCGCGTGGGCGGTGCGCTCGGGGTACATGTCGGTGATCGCGCGGCCGACCATCAGCGTGATGATCTCGGGAGGGACGCCGACGACGTCCAGTTGCCCGGCGCCGTCGCCCGCCGCCGTGTGCCCGTCGAGTTGCACGACCCCGACGTTGCTGCCGTTGCGGAACACGGTGACCCGGTCACAGATCTCGGAGATCTCGGAGAGATAGTGCGAGACGTACACCATCGAAATTCCCTGGCGCTTGAGGCCGCGGATCGCGCTGAAGAGCTGCTCGATGTCCCCGGCGCCCAGCACCGCGGTGGGTTCGTCGAAGACGACCAGCCGGGCCTCGCCGTCGACGAGGGCGCGTGCGATCTGCACCAGCTTGCGCTGCGCCACCGTGAGGTCGCGAATCAGCGTCCGCCCGTCGAGTTCCACCCCCAGAGTCTCTGCCAGGTACTCCTCGGCGCGGCGGCGCATGTGCCGCGTGCGGAGACCGGTGACGCCCTGGATCTCCTGGGCCATGAACACCGACTCGGCCACGGTGAAGTGGGGGACGAGGCTGAGTTCCTGGTGGATGAAGCGAACCCCCCGTTCACGGACCGCCTGGGGGGTCAGCGCCGCGAGGACCTCGCCGCCGATCTCGACGTTGCCGGCGTCGGCGGGATACACGCCGGCGAGAATCTTGATGATGGTCGACTTGCCGGCCCCATTCTCGCCGACCAGGCCGTGGATCTCGCCCTCCCGGACCTCCAGGCCGGCGTCGTCGAGGGCCTGCACGCCGGGGAAGGCCTTGGCGATTCCCGACATGCGCAGCGCGAATGCGGTAGGTGTGATGACCTCAGTCATGGGTTCCTCGCACCACGCGTCCCGACGGCCAGGGCGGAGGCCCCCCATGATCCGGGGCCTCCGCTTTGGGGGAAGAGTTCAGGCCGAGTGTACGGGCTGCTCTAGCCGCCGTAGCCGAGTTGTTCGTAGGCGGCTGCGGCTTGTTCGGGCCCCTTGACGGGGATGACTTCGACGTAGCTCTGGGGGAGGACGTCCCCACCGGCGAGGTGCCGGGCCGCGTTCTGGACGGCGACGGTGGCGATCTGGCGGGGGTTCTGCGCCACGTTGACGATCCAGGGGCTGCCAGGCTCCAGCATCAGCTCCAGGGTGTCGGGACCGGCGTCGATGGCCGAGACCACGATCTCGGTGCGGCCGGTCTCCAGCAGGGCCTCGAACACGCCGATGGCGGGCTGGTCCCAGCAGGCCACGTGGATCGCGTGGAGTTCGCCCTCGGGGTAGCGCTCGAGCAGGTCGAGGGTCTGCTGGCGGGCGTCCTCGGGGGCGTTGGCGAACTCTTCGGCGAGCTCCTCGACGATCGTGATGTCGGGGTATGCCGAATCCAGCACGTAGCGCCAGGTGTTGTAGCGGTCGCCGCAGAACGACAGGACCTCGCCGAAGGCGTTGAACACGGCCACGTTGCCGCTGCCGCCGATGGCGTCGCCCATGTTCCGTCCCGCCGAGGAGCCGGCGTAGAAGTTGTCCGATCCCGTGTTGTTCACGATGAACGGCGACGCGTGATCCACGCCGAAGACCGCGATGCCGGCGTTCTGCAGTGCCTCCAGCTTCGGCTCCACGGCGGCGTCGCCGAGGATCGTGATCACCGCGTCGACGCCCTGGGTCAGGAACACGTCGTGGTTGTCGGCGTGGACCTGGTTGTCGCGGCCGCCGTCGGTGGCGACAACCCGGCCGCCGAGGCGCTCCACCTCGTCCTTGGCGCCCTCGAAGGCCTCACGATCCCAGAAGTGCTGGGTTCCCACCACAGCCACACCAACCGTGTAACCGTCCAACGACAACTCACCCACGGGCATGCCCGCGTCCTCCGAGCCCGGCGGGGCGTCGACGGTCCCGTAGCCGAGTTGTTCGTAGGCGGCTGCGGCTTGTTCGGGCCCCTTGACGGGGATGACTTCGACGTAGCTCTGGGGGAGGACGTCCCCACCGGCGAGGTGCCGGGCCGCGTTCTGGACGGCGACGGTGGCGATCTGGCGGGGGTTCTGCGCCACGTTGACGATCCAGGGGCTGCCAGGCTCCAGCATCAGCTCCAGGGTGTCGGGACCGGCGTCGATGGCCGAGACCACGATCTCGGTGCGGCCGGTCTCCAGCAGGGCCTCGAACACGCCGATGGCGGGCTGGTCCCAGCAGGCCACGTGGATCGCGTGGAGTTCGCCCTCGGGGTAGCGCTCGAGCAGGTCGAGGGTCTGCTGGCGGGCGTCCTCGGGGGCGTTGGCGAACTCTTCGGCGAGCTCCTCGACGATCGTGATGTCGGGGTATGCCGAATCCAGCACGTAGCGCCAGGTGTTGTAGCGGTCGCCGCAGAACGACAGGACCTCGCCGAAGGCGTTGAACACGGCCACGTTGCCGCTGCCGCCGATGGCGTCGCCCATGTTCCGTCCCGCCGAGGAGCCGGCGTAGAAGTTGTCCGATCCCGTGTTGTTCACGATGAACGGCGACGCGTGATCCACGCCGAAGACCGCGATGCCGGCGTTCTGCAGTGCCTCCAGCTTCGGCTCCACGGCGGCGTCGCCGAGGATCGTGATCACCGCGTCGACGCCCTGGGTCAGGAACACGTCGTGGTTGTCGGCGTGGACCTGGTTGTCGCGGCCGCCGTCGGTGGCGACAACCCGGCCGCCGAGGCGCTCCACCTCGTCCTTGGCGCCCTCGAAGGCCTCACGATCCCAGAAGTGCTGGGTTCCCACCACAGCCACACCAACCGTGTAACCGTCCAACGACAACTCACCCATCGCAGCGGGGGCGGGCGGCGGCGCGGGTTCGTCGGCGGCCGGCGGCGGCGCGGGTTCGTCGGCGGCCGGCGGCGGCGCGGGTTCGTCGGCGGCCGGCGGCGGCGGCGCGCTGGGCGCGTCGGCGACCTCGTCATCGCCACCGCAGGCGGCGGCAATGAGTGCCAGTGTCAGCAGTAGACCGGTCAGCGTCTTGTGGAGTCGCATGTCCAAACCCCCTCTGTGTACAAGTGCTCGGTGAAATGCACAATTGTTCGCGTAATTTAGCCTCCGTTCAGGGCTCTGTCAAGTCACCGCAACCCCGCTCGCCGGGTTGGGGTTGCGGCGGGGCGCCACCGGCGGTTCGGGGGCACCGGCCCGCCCAGCACAGTCAGCGGGTACCGTTCGCGCATGGAACGCAACTCGAACCAGCCAACCGAGGCCGACACGGTGTTCTCCGTGGCGGGCCGGCGAGTGGCCATCACCGGCGGCACGGCCGGCATCGGCCTGGCCGTCGCGGAACATCTCTCAGCAGCCGGCGCCAGGGTGGTCGTAACCGGGCGACGATCCTCGGGTCCCCGGCGCGCCACGGAGGCAGGCGCCGGCTTCGTGCCGATGGACGTCGCCGACGAGGCGTCGGTCGCCGCCGGCTTCGAGGCCGTGGCGACGCGGCTGGGCCACCTCGATGCACTCATCCTCAACGCCGGCATCGACGCCGGCCACGGCGAGGTGGGCGAACTCGACCTGGCGGTCTTCACGCGGATCATGGACGTCAACACCATGGGCGTCGTGCGCGCCCTGAACTGCGGCGTCGGACTGGTCCGCGACGGGGGATCGGTCGTCGTGACCAGCTCACCCGCCGGCTCGGTGGCGGTACCGGGCATGGCCGCCTACGCGGCCTCCAAGGCGGCGCTCGATCACCTGGTGCGAGTCTGGGCACTGGAACTCGGCGACCGCCGGATCCGGGTCAACGCCGTCCTGCCGGGGATCATCGAGAGCGAGTTGGGCACCGACAGCCAGTCGACCGGCGGCAACGCCGGCGACGAGTCGTCGCGGCCCGACATCGAGATGATCCGGCGCCTGACCGCCAGCGGCATCTACCGCCAGGCCGCCGAAATGGGACCGGTCTTCCACTTCCTGGTCAGCGACGCCAGCGAATCCCTCACCGGCTCGCTGGTTGGCTGCCACGACGGCATCTCCGTCGGCTACAACCGAGAGATCCTCGCCGGGCTAGCTATGACAACCGGGGACGTTGTCCCTGGGTGATGGGGATTGAGGGTTCCCCGTTGGGGTGAGCCCCCCGAGCGATGCTGTGGGCAGGTAACAGCTCACGGCTCGCAGGGAGGGCTCATGGCACAGGTTAGGCAGCATGCGAACGCGCGGTTGACGCCGCGTCAGCGTCGGGCGATGGTCGCGGTGATCCTTGAGGGGGGTTGGAGCGTGGCGGCGACCGCGGAGAGGTTCCAGGTCGACGCCAAGACGGCGCGGGCTCGACCCCGCCACAACCAACTCGCCGCCGTCGGTGATCGTTGAGCAGGTCCTGGTTGCTCCAGTTGCAGTTCGTCAGCCCGGCACGCCGAACTGGTCGGCAATCTCAGCGACGGGCCTGCCTGCCTCGACGAGGTCCAGGACCATGCGCCGGAACACCGCCGGGTGCCTCCTCACGACGACGACCTTCCTTCGGTCGCCTTGCACGAGAGTCAACTAGCCCGACCGCGAAAAACCGGGGCAGACCCCCGGCCAGATACCGCCCCTGACCGCCTTCCTACAAGCCCGAACGCTCAAACCGGACCCGCCCAGAAATGAGCAAGATTCTTGACTCAGGACAGTTCTTGGCCGTGCTGTCGACGCCGCGGATCACGAGACAGACATCGCCCTTGAGTATCTTGTGCTCGTTCTGCTTGCGGTGGCACTTTCGCTTTCCCGCGGCGGTCTCGATGTTCGCGTGTCTGAGGAGTTGTCGAACGGCTGGCATCAATCCTTGCCTTCCAGGAACGGCCGGTACTCGGCCACGAGTTGATCTCCGATCTCATCGAGTTGTTCGAGTGCGGCCAGCGCTTGGTCGCCGGAAATCTCCGCCCGTCGCCCCGGGTCGATGCCGATGAAGCTGTTCACACGTTCGTGCATGAGCGCGATCGCTGCCTGCCGGTTTGGTTGGTGACCGCGTCCGGACAGTCTCGCGAGTTCGCGGCCGTTGGCCGGGAGACCGAGGTCGACCAGCACGCGCGCTGCCACCGATTGGCTGCGCTCGGCGAGACGCCGTCGAGCTTCTTGCCGTCGCCGTTGCGGGCTAACAGGAATCTGCGAGTACTCCGGTGTCGGTTCGAGATCGCGTTGACGTGCGATGAGCGCCGCCCGGAGAGCTTCTCGGTCTGTCGTCACGCTTCCCAGAGTGATGCCGCGCATTATCTCGCGATCCAAGATCTTGTCGAGCACTCGGTCGTCGGTGAGGTCGAGGAAGGGGTCCTCGAGGAAGTGGCTGATGAACTCGCGCTCGACGAGCTGCAACTGATCGAAGCGACGCGGCTCCCCTCCGCTATCCGACCCACCGGCGTTGTCCGGGGTGTCGTCGCTTTGACCGGTCCAGGTTCTGACAAGTTCTTGGTCGTCGAGATCCAGCTCGCGGAAGTCGTCCCATCGCCCCTCGTTGTTGAGACCGACATGGGTAACGATCACGCCCCGGTTGTCGGGGTGGTCAGGCTCGTTCTGATGAATGACTCGCATGACGCGTCCGACGAACTGGATGTAGGGAGCAAGCGACCGGTAGGGCCGGAAGATCGCGGCCACGCTCAATGCGGGGTGGTCGAACCCTTCGCCCAACATCTGGACCTGAACGATGCAGTCGATCCGGTGGTCGCGGAGTCGGCGGAGGGCCCGCTCTTGTTCGTCGGGGTCGAGGTTGCTGGAGATGGCAGCGGCCCGATAGCCACACTCTTCGTAGATCGACCGGACCTGGCGGGCGTGGTCGATGCTGCAGGCTGAGGCGATGATCTGGTGGTGGGTGCCCGTCCGCTGTCGCATCTGGTTGCACGCCGCGATGCTGGTCTCGACGATATGTCGGTTGCACTCCGGGGACAGAGCGACGCTTTTCCGGAACCACGCTTCCTCGCTGAGTTCGAGAACCTCGTCGAGCGAGTACCGGCGCCCCTCGCCTGTTGCGGTGAAGTAGAGGTCGGCGGGCGCTGCGCTCAGCCGGCGGATTGACTTGATGTAGCCCGACAACATTGCGCGGGCGAAGCTGTACCGATAGACGATCTCGCCGGGGAGTTCCTGGCGGTCGGAGCGGAACGGCGTCGCCGTGAGACTGATCACCTTCGCCGTGGGGAACCGGCGAAGAACCTTGCGCCAGCTCTCTGCGGCGCTGTGGTGGCCTTCGTCAATGATGATCATGTCGAAGAAGTCGGGGGGGAACTGCGGGAGCCAGCGATCCGCGGAGCTCGCGAGTTGCTGGATGTTGGTGACGACGAAGTCGCTCTCGGCGCAGTCGTGAATGTTGGCGTCGCGCCCGCTGAGTACCGCCATGTGCGGGCCGTGCTGGAAGTTGGACAGCACCCGGGTCTTGGTCCAGAAGCACTCGACACTTGCGATATCGAGAGCCTGCGCGAGGCCGTCGCGGATCGTGAGGTTCGGCGCGATTACCAGCACGCGTCCGCGTGCGATCCCGAATGGCAGGACTGAGATGAGCCCGCTCTTGCCGCAGCCGACCGGGATCACGAGCATCGCGGGCTCCGTTGACTGCGCGAAGTGCGCCCGAACCGCCCGGTGCGCTTCACGCTGGGGCTCCCGCAGTCGTTCGTTGGCTTCAATGTCGGCAAGCGCGGTCGGAAAGATGCGCTGCCTCCCACCGGTGCCGGGCGCGGCGCGGGCGTAGTCCAGATGAAGCGCCGCCAGGTCCCGGCGCGCGTAGTAGCGGCGGTTCGAGCCGGGGCGCCTCGTCGCCACCAGCTTGCCGCTCCGATCCCACCGACGAAGCGTCTCGGCAGACACGCTGAGGTAGTCTGCAGCCTCGCCGACGGTCAGGAAGTCGCTCACGCAGCCCAGTGTATAGGTTTGTATAAGTTCATTTAAGTAATTGGTGACTCAGACTTGGCGATACTTCCGAAACTGACCAGTAACGAGCTTCTCGACGGCAAGCTAACCAGCATCTCGCGCTGCTAAATCGAGAAACTGCAAAGCCGACGCGCTCTCGGCCCGATATTGTCTACTCATGGCGACTACTCGTCCACGATGGCCAACAGAAGCGCGCACTCTGTTCTTCGACGACGTCGCCTCACGGACAACCCTGTCCAAGGCCGTCGCAGATGAACGAATCCGGCGTCTCGCTCCCCGGATCTACAGCGCAGACCTGACCTCCGCGCCGTCCGAGATCATCGGGGTCAACTGGTCGTTGCTCTGCGGGCGTCTACTACCAGGCGCAGTCGTCGTGGATCGCTCAGCCGCGAACCCCGCCAGAGTGGTCTCCCACGGGATCCTGACCGTCGCCGCCGACACCGACCGCAACGCCATCAAACTGCCCGGCCTTGAGATCCGGATCCGACCCGGAACACCACACGAGTCCGATCTGCCATGGACCCATGGTCTGCTCATGTCGAGCCCCGCACGCACTCTCGTTGACAACCTGGAACTCAGTCGAAGTCGCGGCGGGCGACCCTCGCGCACCCTGACGATGAACGAACTCGAAGACTGGGTGGCCCGCAAACACATCGCCTGGGGCCCCGAACGCACCGATCGCCTACGCGTCGAGGCACGCGACCTGGCGGCCACAACAGGACGCGCTCACCATCTCGACACCATCAACGCCCTATTCGACCAACTCGCCGGCGTCGAACCGGTCCGGCCCGGGGCCGGCCAACTGTTCCGGGCAGTCACGACCGGTCAAGCATGGGACGAGCGGCGCATCCGCTTGTTCGCACAAGCAGCCGACGCTCTCTCTCGACTCTCGCCGCCAGCCGTGCCGGATTGGCTCCCAGAATGCGATCCACCAGGCGACCTACCGTTCTACGAGAGCTACTTCTCCAACTACATCGAGGGCACCACCTTCACCGTCGACCAGGCGCGCCACATTGTCGAGACCGGCACCCCACCCGCGGAGCGCCCAGCAGACGGCCACGACATCCTCGGTACGTACCGCTGCGTCGTCGACCCCGTCGGACGAGCCGCCACGTCGACCGACCCCGACGAACTCATCGGCCACCTGACCACGCGCCACCAAGAGATCATGCGGGGCCGACCCGACAAGAACCCTGGCCAGTGGAAAACCGAGAACAACCGCGTCGGCGCCTACGACTTCGTCGACAAGGACCTCGTCGAAGGAACCCTCCACAAGGGCCTCGAACAGATCGGCGCCCTCCCCGAAGGACTCCCACGAGCTCTCTATGTGATGATCGTCATCACCGAGATCCACCCGTTCGAGGACGGCAACGGTCGCGTAGCCCGCGTCATGATGAATGCAGAGCTATCAGCAACAGCCGCCGCCCGAATCGTCATACCAAGCGTCTACCGAGACGAATACGTCGCCGGGCTGCGACGCGCCTCCACCACCGACGGCGACCTCACTGCGTACGTTCGAGTTATGACGTTCGCGTGGCGGTGGTCGGCTGCGATGCCATGGGACGACCCGACTGCGACCAGCGGCCAACTGATTGCCACGAACGCGTTACTCGACCCCATGGACGCAGCGATCCAGGGCGTTCAACTCCGACTCCCCTAGTGATCGGGCAATCGCCCGGCGCCCTTTGAGGCGACTGCGTGAAGAACTCGTCTGCTCCTCGGCATCGCCGTATGCGCCAATCGATCCGGTGAGGCGCGTACGAGAATTCTGCCTGAACTGCGGGGAGGCGCTGCAGTTCGTCAGCCCGGCACGCCTAACTGGTCGGCAATCTCAGCGACGGGCCTGCCCGCCTCGACGCGGTCCAGGACCGTGCGCCGGAACACCGCTGGGTGCCTCCTTGGTACGACGACCTTCCTTCGGTCGCCATGCACGAGAGTCAACTAACCCGACCGCGAAGCCCGTGGCGCACCACCCTTCTTCGTGCGACCCCCGGGTCTGGTGGGTGGGCAAGAGGATGCTGCCGTTCCTCGCGTCCGGGTGCGCTCATTTGGCTGGGAATCGTGTACTTGACAGCGGCGTGAGCCTCAGGTTACGGTCTGTGTACTAATACCGGAAATCCCCGAGAGGGGGAACGTTGATCCGTACCGTGCTGGCGTTGTCGCCGAGACCCGGCCGCACGCGGGACATCGTCGATCTGTTCGAACAGCAACGAGTCATCGACCACGCGTTGACTGTCGACGGCTGTCGCGGGGTGGAGATCTGGGAGGGCAGCGGTCACCTCTTGGTCGTGGCCACCTGGGACAGTCCCGGCGCCTACCAGTCGTGGCTTGATCATCCCGCGCGCAACGCCGGAAACGACGCTTTGAATGAACTGCTCCTGGAACCGATCTCCCCGGCGCACGAGGGGGATCGATACGAGCTGGTGCTTGCGGGTGGTGAGCCGATGGCTCGGACCGCCGGACCGTCTGTTGTTCGCGACGCAGGTGAACCGTGAGTCGTCTCCGCATCGCCATGGACATCGGGGGGACGTTCACCGACGCCGTGTCCTACCACGAGGTCACGGGCCAGTACCGGGCCGGCAAGGCATCCACCACTCCCGGGGAACTCTCCGTCGGCGTGCGCAATGCCATGGCCGACCTGGTGGACGATCTTGCCGACCTGTCCTTCGCTGTTCACGGCACCACCCAGGGCCTGAACGCCTTCCTGCAGCGGCGGGGTGAGAAGGTCCTCCTCGTGGCGAGCGCCGGCGCAGGAGACGTCTACCAGATCGCCCGCGGGAACCGGGACGCCCTGTACCAGATCCAGTACCGCAAGCCCGATCCCCTCGTCGGTCGCGCCGACACGGTCGAGGTCGGCGGCCGCCTCGACTCCCGTGGCAACGAGGTGGAACCGCTCGGCGAGAGCGACGTGTTGGCGGCGGCGCGGCGATTCTGCGACGGCGGCTACACGTCCATCGCTGTTGCGCTGTTGTTCAGCTACGAGGAACCCGCCCACGAACTCCGGGTACTCGAGTTGCTGCGACGCGAACTCGGCGATGACGTCTCCATCAGCCTCTCTCACCGCCTGGCACGGGAATGGCGCGAGTACGAGAGAACCTCCACGACAGTCCTGGATGCCTACACGGCACCGATAGTGCGCACGTATCTGGAGGAGCTGTCCACCGGGCTCGCCGCCGACGGCATGGGTGTGCCCCTGCACATCATGCAGTCTTCGGGAGGGATCATCACCGCCGGCGCGGCGAGGGAGCACACCGTGCAGACGCTCCTATCGGGACCTGTCGGCGGCACCATGGGTGGCGTCTCACTGGCGCGCCTCACCGGACGCCCGAATCTCATCTGTGTGGACATGGGTGGCACCTCTTTTGACGTCAGCCTCATCCTGGACGGCGAGGCGGACGTCTCGACGGAGGCCTCACTCGAGGGATTCCCCCTCCTGATGCCCGTCGTGAACATCCACACCGTGGGCGCGGGCGGCGGCTCGGTCGCCTACTCCGAAGCCGGAGGGCTCCGCGTCGGGCCCCGGAGTGCAGGCGCTTCCCCCGGGCCTGCCTGCTACGGGAGGGGCGGCGCGGAGCCGACGGTGACCGACGCCAATGTGGCGCTCGGGCGCGTGGACCTCGGGTCCTTCGCCGGCGGAGAGATCGTTCTCGAATCCGCTCTCGCCCTCAAGGCCGTCGGCGACCTTGGCGCCGCGCTGGGGCTGGACTCGCTCGCGATGGCGGAAGGGATCCTGGACGTGATCAACGCCAAGATGGCTCAGGCGATCAGGACCCTGACCGTCGAGCGGGGTATCGAACCCCGGGACTTCGCCCTGGTGGCCTTCGGCGGAGCCGGCCCGATGCACGCTGCGTTCCTGGCCGCCGAACTCGAGATCGATCACATCATCGTGCCCCGGTTCCCTGGCGCCTTCTCGGCCTGGGGCATGCTGGAAACGCAACTCCGGCGCGATTCCGCCAGGGGCTTCCCGTTCTTCCACGAGACGGCCGATCTCGAGGCCCTGGGCGCCATCTATTCCGAGATCAGCGCCGAGGTCGGGGGGCAGATCCGCTCCGAGGGCGTCAGCGCGGATGCGATCAGCCTCCACTACGCGATCGATGCCCGCTACGTGGGGCAGGAGTACACCCTTACCATTCCGATCGGCTCGGTGGGCTCGCTTCAAGACGACGACTGGCGCGAGCGGATCAAGGCCACCTTCGACGACGCGCACCAGACGCGTTTCGGCCACTCGAACTCCGCTGCACCGATCGAGTTCGTGATCGCCCGGGTGACGGCGTTCGGCGACCTCGGCCGGGCCGAACCATCGCCACTGGCCACACCTCCGATCCGATCGGATCCGGAGCTGCGATCGGTGCACTTCGGAGGATCGGCCCACCGGACGCCACTGTTCCAGAGGGAACGCCTCGCGCCCGGGACTGTTCTCGACGGCCCCCTCATCGTCGCCGAGCCCACCGCCACCACCGTGCTTCCACCGGACGGATGGCGCCTCGAACTGGACGCCTACGGGATCATCTCGGCATCCCGCACCGGCAAGGAGTAGCCCGATGGCCAAGCCACTCAACCCGGTAACCGTCGAGATCATCCGCAACGCGCTCACCGCGGTCGCCGACGAGATGAACGCGACGCTGATCCGTTCGGCTTACACGCCGGTCATCTACGAGATGAAGGACTGCTCGGTGGCGTTGCTGGACGCCCACCACCGCGTGCTCGGGCAATCGGCGGGACTACCCATCTTCCTGGGCAACCTCGAGGCGTGCACCATCGCTATCGAGGAGCGCTACGGCCACGACGCCTGGCGGCCCGGAGACGTGTGGATCATGAACGACCCGTACATCACCGGGACGCACCTGCACGACATGACCGTCATGGAGCCGATCTTCGCGGAGGGCGACCTGCTGGGTTTCGCCACATCGCGGGCTCACTGGCTCGACGTCGGCTCGAAGGATCCGGGCGGGACGATCGATTCGATCGATGTCTTCCAGGAAGGACTCCGGCTGGCGCCCGTGCGGATCGTCCAGGAAGGCGTCCAGCGGGTGCCCCTGACCGAGGCCATCGGCAGGAACAGCCGGTTCTTCCACGGTGCCATCGGTGACCTCGGCGCCCAGATCGCCTGCTGCCACACCGGAGCGCGGCGGCTGCCGGAGATCTTCGAACGGTTCGGCACCGAGACGGTCCTGGCGGCGCGCGACGAGATCTTCCGGCAAGCCGAGCGCCTCGAACGCGCCATCGTGCGCCGGATCCCCGACGGGAACTACCGAGCGGAGGGAACCATCGACAGCGACGGCATCGGCACCGAGGAGGTGAACGTCCGCGTCGAGGTCACGATCGACGGCGCCGAGATGATCGTCGACCTGAGCGACAGCGACGACGCCTGCACCGGTCCGGTGAACTGCGGCGCCACGCAGGCGATCGCGGCTGCCAGGGTCGCCTACAAGCTGCTGGTGGATCCCGACAGCGCACCGAACGGTGGCTCGTTCAAGCCGCTGCGCGTCATCGTCCGGGAAGGATCGGTGGTGGGGGCGACCGACCCGTCCCCCGTCGAGTGGTATTTCACCCCGTTGGGCCTGTTGATCGACCTCGTCGTGAAGGCGCTTGCGGGCGCGGTCCCCGATCGTGCCGCGGCGGCGAGCTACGGCGACTCCATGGTTCTTTACCTCAGCGGCGTGGACCCACGGACCAAGCAACCCTGGCTCCACGTGGAGCCGACCGTCGGCGGCTGGGGCGCATGGGATGGATCCGACGGCGAGGACGCGTTGATCAACAACGTGAACGGATCGCTAAAGGACATGCCGATCGAGGTGCTGGAGACGAAGTATCCCGTCCGCCTGCGCCACTACGGTTTCCGCACCGACTCGTGTGGCCACGGGAAGTTCCGGGGCGGGGTCGGCGTCGAGCGCGAGTTCGAACTGCTGGCCGACGCCTCGCTCTCGACGTGGTTCGAGCGCAGCAAGACCCCGGCCTGGGGCATGGTCGGCGGCGGCAGCGCGACACCTCCGGACGTCGTCATAGACCCAGGGGGCGCCGGCGAGCGCCACGTATTGAAGTGCGCCAACGTCCGGCTCCCGGCGGGCTCGATCATCCGGACCATGACCGGCGGGGGCGGTGGCTTCGGACCTCCGGGGAACCGGGATCGTCAAGCGGTACGTGCCGACGTCGACAGCGGCGTCATCAGCGAGCAGACAGCGCGGGAGGTCTATGGCCTCACGTAGTTACTAGCCCGAGCCACCGGTCGCGTATCTGAGCCTCGACGTTCGCTTGGAGGCGCGCGCCCCGAATTCGCCCAGAACGCCCGATCGCGGGCACAACCACCGACCAGCACAACCACCGGACCACCAACAGAATCCCGACCAAGAAGGGGAACCGAGATGTCCAGAACACTGTGGAGACTTGCAGCCGCCATATTGGCGTGCAGTCTCATGGCTGCCGCATGCGGAGGCGGCGACGCCGACGAACCCGCAGCGCCAGAGCCGGCGCCTGCGCCGGCACCTGCACCGGCCGAGACACCCGAACCCGAGGCGCAACCGGAACCGGCGCCCGAACCGCCAGCACCTGCACCGGCCGAGACACCCGAACCCGAGGCGCCACCGGAACCGGCGCCCGAACCGCCGCCACCGACCCCTGAACCACCACCCCCGCCACCGGAGCCCGAAGAGCCGGCAGAGCCACTGCGGATCGCCTTCTTCGGCTTCGCCGCGGCGAACGGCTTCGCCCAGGCCACCTGGGCCGGCATCCAGGAGGGTGCCGCCGAGATCGGTGCCGAGGTGCAGTTCTTCGATCCGGTGTTCGATGCGAACACCCAGATCTCACAGATCCAGGACGCCATCACCGCCGGCGACTGGGACGCGTTCATCGTTCAGGCCAACGACGGCAACGCCGTGATCCCCGTCATCGAGGAGGCCCTCGCCGCCGGGATTCCCGTGATCGGCGAGTTCACGCCCATCGGATCCGACTTCGCCACCCTGGAGCCCCAAGTCGAAGGGCTCATCTTCGTCGGAGCCTCGCCGGTCCTCAACGGCATCGACCTCGGCGAGATGGCCATCGACGCCTGCGGCGACCGGGACCCCTGCAACGTTGTCTTCCTCGAGGGGTTCCGTGCACTTCCCCTGGACCTCGCACGCACCACGGCGTTCGCCGAGACGGTCACCTCCGCCCCTAATGTCAGCCTGGTGGCCAGCGTCGAGGGTGGGTACACGCCCGACTCGGGGCTCAGCGCGGCCCAGGACGTCTTTGTCGCCCATGACGACGTGCACGTCATGGTCGGCTCGGATCAGTCCATCCTCGGCGCCGAACAGGCCGCCAATGATGCAGGTGTCGACGTGCTTCTCATCGGCAATGGAGGATCGCGCCAAGCCGTGCAGGCCGTCCGCGAGGGACGCTGGCACGCCACGTTCCTCCACGCCGAGCGGGACGCCGGCCGCACGTCATTCGACATCGCCGTCGAAGCGGCCACAGGCGGCAACCCGCCGAATTCGTTCGACGTGACGACACTGGTCCCTGACGTCCACGGCACCAGAGACCTGATCGAGGAGCACAACATCGAAGGCCAGTGGGACGCCGCCTGATCGGATCTCTCGCCCCGGCGCCGGCCGCGGAGGAGGGAGCCGACCCCTCGGCTCCCTTCCTCCGCACCGTCGCGCTGACGAAGAGGTTCGGCGGCGTGGTGGCCGTCGACAGCGCCTCCGTCTCCTTCGAACGTGGCCGCATCCACGGCCTCGTCGGCCAGAACGGTGCCGGGAAGTCAACGCTCGTGCGGATGATCGCCGGTGCCGAACGACCCGACAGCGGCCACGTCGAGGTGCAGGGCGCGCCAATGACCTTCAACTCACCGCGCGCGGCGTTGGACGCGGGCGTCACGCTCGTGGCCCAGGAGCTCTCGCTGGTGAGCGCCTTGAGTGTCGCCGAGAACCTCAGCCTCGGGCAGTTGCCGAGGCGGCTGGGATTCGCCGACTTCTCCTCGATGTACCGGCAAGCGGGACGCCTCATCGGCGAGTCGGGATTCGACCTCGACCCGGCGGCGCCGGTCGCGGCCCTGTCGGCATCGGACCAGCAGAAGATCGAGGTGCTCCGGGCGGTGGCGCGCAAGGCGCGGCTCATCATCCTCGACGAACCCACGTCGAGCATGTCGGTCGACGAGAGCGAGCGGGTCTACGAGATCGCCCGCCGGCTGGCGACTTCAGGCGTGGCGGTGGTGCTGGTCTCGCACTACCTCGAAGAGGTGTTGGCGGTCTGCGACCTGGTGACCGTCATGCGCGACGGCCGAGTTGTGGACACCGGGCCGGCGCGGGAGTTCACCGCCGAGGCTCTCGTGGAGCGCATGGTCGGCGAGACCGGAGCGCTCCGCCGCCGTCGCGAGTGGCGCCCGGTGGAGGCGTCCGGGCCCCCCAGGCTCGCAGCCCGGTCGCTGAGTGGTCGGGGGTTCGCCGACATCGACGTCGACGTCCACCCGGGCGAGATCGTGGCCATCGTGGGCCTTGTCGGGTCCGGTCGCAGCGAGTTCCTGCGCGCCGTCTGCGGGGCGGAGCGCCCCAGCGGCGGCGAAGTGCTGATCGATGGCGAACCGAAGCGATTCGGGAGCCCCCGCCGGGCTAAGGAAGCCGGGGTGGCGTTCATCTCCGAGTCCCGCAAGCGCGACGGGATCTTCCCGAAACTCTCCGGGTCGGTGAACATCACGGCGGCCCACGCCCGGGAGGTCAGTCGTTACGGGTTCGTCGACCGCACCCGGCAGCGCCGCTCGGCGCGGTCTGCCGCCGACCGAGTCGGCGTTCGCGCCCACTCTCTGGAACATCCCATCACATCGCTCTCCGGCGGAAACCAGCAGAAGGCGCTGCTGGCCCGCTGGCTCGTGCAACCACCGAGGGTGTTCCTCATCGACGAGCCCACACGCGGCGTCGATGTCGTCTCGATCACCCAGATTCACGATGTCATGTCACAACTGGCCGGAGACGGCATGAGCGTGCTCATGGTCACGTCCGACTTCGAGGAAGCGCTGGCGGTCGCGCACCGCATCTACGTCTTCCGCGACGGGCGCCGCGCTGCGGAGTTCGCCGCGGCCGAGGCCAACAAGTCGTTGCTGCTCGCCAGCGCGTTCGGCACCACCCCCGACTCCCCCGCACCCTCGCCGTGAACCCGAGGGGGCGGGCCTCGTCGGCCGAGAGGACCCGAGGGGTGGGAACCGCGCTGCTCGGCGGCCTGAGCCGATACGGGATCATCGTGGCGTTTTGCCTGCTGATCGTGGCTGTCGCGGCTCAGAGCGACCGGTTCCTCACCAAGCAGAACTGGCTCAACCTGCTCGACCAGGCAGCGCCCCTCGGACTCATCGCGGTCGGCGTGACCTTGTGCATCATCGCCGGGATCTTCGATCTCTCGACCGGCGCGATCTTCGCCGTGGCCGCCGTCACCGCTGCCAAGGTCGCTGCCGTCGACCCGTGGCTCGGCATCGCCGTCGGCGTCGGCGTCGGCGCACTGGCCGGTCTGCTGAACGCCGCCGTGATGCTCGCAACCGGCATCAACTCGTTTATCGGCACGCTCTCGACCAGCATCGTCTTCCGGGGCATTGCACTGTTGACGACGAGCGGTCTCATCGTCTCGGTGGGCGACCCCGACTACAAGATTCTCGGGACCAGGACGTTCGCCGACGCCAAGATCGCGGCTTGGATCTTCGCGGCCGTTGCGGTCATCGGAGGCCTGACGCTGGCCCGCACCACATTCGGGCGCTCGCTGTACGCGATCGGTGGGAACGTCCAAGCCGCGCGTCTCGTGGGGATCCGGGTGGGCGCGGTGCAGACGACCGCGTATGCCTTCTCCGGTCTCTGCGCGGGTCTGGCGGGGGTCCTCACCTCGAGCCGCACCGGCTCTGCGCAGGCCGACATCGGCATCGGGCTCGAACTCGCGGCCATCACGGCCGTCGTGGTCGGGGGAACGAGCATCTTCGGCGGCGAGGGCGCCGTATGGCGGACCGTCGTGGGGGTGATGCTGCTGCAGACCATCGGCAACGCCTTCAACCTGCTCGGCGTGGATCCCACCTACAAGCAGGTGGTGCAGGGGATCCTCGTGCTCCTCGCCGTGTCCATCGACCACTTCGGGCAGCGACGCGGCGCCCGGGCCAGCAGGAGGGGGACCGATGACTGACGACGTTCTTCGCGAGCGCTGGATCGGGGTGCGCGCCCGTGCCGCCAAGGCGGGTGCCGACGCCGTCGTGCTCGCCGGTGGTCCGGATCTGGCCTACCTCACGGGCTACGAGGCGATGCCCCTTGAGCGGATCACGGCATTCGTCGGGCTGGTCGGCGAATGCGAGCAGGCGCCGCTGCTGATCGTGCCCACCTTCGAGATCCCAAGGGTTCGGCCCAGGCCGCATCTCTACAGCATCCTCGGATGGGACGACGCGACCGACCCTGTCGAGGTCATCGCGAATTGCCTGCCCGAGACGGGCACGGTGCTCGTCTCCGACGATCTGTGGGCAATGCACGTCATCAACCTCGAACAACGCTCTCCGGGGTTGTCGCTCGTGACCCTGGGCGAGACTCTCGGGGGTCTCCGATCCGTGAAGGCGCCCGCCGAGTTGGCTGCGATCGCCGCGGCGGGCTCATTGGCGGACAAGGTCGCGCGGCAATTGCAGGAGGGCGCCATCACGCTGGTCGGACGCAGCGAGACCGCCGTGGCGGCCGACATCGCCGCCCGGCTCCTCGCTGTGGGACACGACACGGTCGAGTTCGTGATCGTGGCATCGGGCCCCAACTCCGCCAGCCCCCACCACCATCCGGGCGAGCGTGTGATCGAGCCGGACGAGATGGTGCTCTGTGACTTCGGCGGGAAGTACAACGGCTACTGCAGTGACATGACACGCTGCGTCTGGACCGGTCCGGTGCCCGGCGACGTCCGCGCCGCCTACAACGCGCTGCACACGGCCCAGGATCGCGCTGTGCAGTCCGTGCAGGCCGGGAGACGGCTCTGTGACGTTGACTATGCCGCGCGGCACGCCCTGCGGGTTGCGGGCTACGACGAGTTCTTCACACACCGGACGGGACACGGAATCGGCACCGAAGTGCACGAACACCCCTACGTGACCGAGCACAACGCGGCGCCTATCCAAGTCGGCCACGCCTTCAGCGTCGAGCCCGGGATCTACCTGCCCGAGCGCTGGGGAATGCGCATCGAGGACATCCTCGTGGTGACCTCTGACGGCCCCCGGCGATGCAACAACGCCGACCGTGAACTCGCCGAGGTCTGAGTCGGCCCCGGGCGGTCGGGTCGCCTCCGAAGTGAGCAGGCCGACCGGTCCCGGCGACGATCCGGCAACGGACCCTCTCCACGATCTCGCAGAGCGCGCCGTGGCGCAGGTGGAAACGTGGATCGAGTCCTCCCGCCGGACCGAGAGTCATGACGAGCGCCGGGAGGCCGACCGCTTGTCGGGGATCGTCGCCGATGCCGAGGGGCTCCGGTTCGCCATGCGATTCGTGGACAGGGTCACCAGACCAGAGAGTCGCCGCATCGCGGCACACCAACTCGCCGCTCTCGTCCGCGCGGGGTCGCTACCCGGCTTCCTGTCGCCCGCCGACAGGAAGTTGCTGAGAGCCGGAGCGTGGCTCGCGCCGACCCTGCCCGGAGTCGTCATGTCGCTGGCAGCGCGCCGGCTCCGAAGGCTGGTGGGTCACCTGGTCGTTGACTCCGACCCAGCCAGGTTGTCTGCCCACCTGCGCAACCGCCGCGGCGACGGCTTCGGACTCAACGTGAACCTGCTCGGTGAGGCCGTTCTCGGCGAATCAGAAGCAGACCGGCGCCACGCCGCGGTACTGCGGATGCTGGAGGAGCCCGGCATCGACTACGTCTCCGTCAAGGTCTCCGCCATCGCCAGCCAACTGAACTACTGGGATTTCGAGGGAAGCCTGCGGCGGGTGATCCAGCGGCTGCGGCCGCTGTTCGCCAAGGCGGCGGTGACCCGCCCGGCGACATTCGTGAACCTCGACATGGAGGAGTACCACGACCTCGAACTGACGACCGCCGCCTTCATGGCGGTACTCGACGAGCCCGAGATGCACGCTCTCGACGCGGGGATCGTGCTGCAGGCCTACCTGCCGGACTCGTTCGAGGCGCTCCAGCGGTTGCAGGCATGGGCCGGCGAACGGCACCGCAGGACGGTCGGAGGCCGCCGTGGGGGAACCGTCAAGATCCGTCTCGTCAAAGGGGCGAACCTGGCCATGGAGCGCGTGGAGGCCGCTATCCGCGGTTGGGAGCAGGCTCCCTACACCACCAAGGCCGGCACAGATGCCAACTACAAGCGCTGCCTCGACTGGCTACTGACCGCCGAACGGATGGCGGCCGTCCGCCTCGGCGTCGGCAGCCACAATCTCTTCGACCTTGCGTTCGCGCGCCATCTGGCCTCCGAAAGGGGGGTTGACGATCGGGTCGAGTTCGAGATGCTCGAAGGGATGGCCCCGACGCACGCCCGGACGGTGCGTGACGACACCGGTGGACTTCTCCTGTACACCCCGGTCGTGGCCCCGGCCGATTTCGACGTCGCCATCGCCTACTTGTTCAGGCGACTCGAGGAGAACGCCACCGACGAGAACTTCATCCACCGTCTGTTCGACATGCAGCCGGGCGGCACGTCGATGCAACTCGAGGCCGACCGATTCCGGGCCTCGGTGCGCGACCGTGCGACGGTCGGTTCCGGTCCCAGGCGAACGCAGCAGCGCGCTGCGCTCCATGCAGGCAATGCCGGCATCGGCGCTGCGCGCAGCACGCCGAGTAGCGGCCCGGGCACGAACGACCGTGCCGATCCCGCCGGCGACGTCTTCATGAACGAGCCCGACACCGATCCCTCGCTGCCGGCCAACCGGGCCTGGGCCAGACAGGTCGTCGAGACCCCGCCCGACCGGCCGCGGTCGCAGATCGTCCACGACACCGCCGGAGTCGACGAAGTGCTGGCGTCAGCGACCGCCGGCGCTGCGGCGTGGCGCCGACACACGGCCCGGGAACGCCAAGAAATCCTGTGGCGGATCGGCACCGAACTCTCCCGCCGTCGCGGCGAGTTGATCAGCGCCATGGTCCACGAGGCGCGCAAGACGTTCGCCGAGGCTGACGCCGAGGTCTCCGAGGCCGTCGACTTCGCCCGCTACTACGGCGACCGCGCCCTCGAGTTGGAGGGCGTCGAGGATGCCCGCTTCGAACCGCTCGGCGTCGTGGCCGTCGTCCCGCCCTGGAACTTCCCCGTCGCGATACCCACCGGCGGGGTGACTGCCGCCCTCGCCGCCGGAAACGCGGTGGTCCTCAAGCCAGCCCCGGAAACCCCCCGGTGCGCGGAGATCGTGGCCGAGTGCTGCTGGTCAGGAGGTGCGGGCAGCGACGCTGTGCGCTACCTGCGAATCCCGGACGACGACACGGGCCGCCACCTGATCAGCCATCCGGACCTTGGCGGCGTCATCCTCACCGGCTCCCTCCAGACCGCCGAACTGTTCGGATCCTGGCGGCCGGACCTGCGCCTCTTCGCGGAGACGTCCGGGAAGAACGCCCTCGTGATCACGCCGAACGCCGACATCGATCTGGCAGTGGCCGATCTGGTTTCCTCGGCATTCGGGCACAGCGGGCAGAAGTGCTCGGCCGCCAGCCTCGCCATCTGCGTCGGCGAGGTCTACGAGTCGCCGCGGCTGCGGCGCCAGCTCGTCGACGCCGCCGGAAGCCTGGCGGTCGGACCCGCCGAGCGACTGTCCACCACGCTCGGCCCGACGATCCTCGAACCCTCCGGCAAGTTGCTGCGGGCCCTGACGAAACTCGACGACGGCGAGGAATGGCTGCTCGAGCCGAGGCGTCTCGGGCCGGCTCTCTGGTCACCGGGCATCAGACTCGGCGTGCGACCGGACTCGTGGTTCGGCCGGACCGAGTGCTTCGGGCCGGTACTGGGCCTGATGCGGGCCGAGACGCTCGCCGAGGCAGTGCGATTCCAGAACGGCTCGCCCTACGGACTCACCGGCGGCATCCACTCCCTGGACAACGAGGAGGTGGAGTACTGGCTGGAGCAGGTGGAGGTCGGCAACGCCTACGTGAACCGGCCGATCACCGGCGCCATCGTCCGGCGCCAGCCCTTCGGAGGCTGGAAGAGTTCATCGGTCGGACCGGGCGCCAAGGCCGGCGGGCCCAACTACGTGGCGCAGCTGGGCACATGGCAGCCGAGCGACTCGGATCTCGACGAAGAAACGTGGCTGGCCCGCGCCGACCTGTCCGACCGCGAGGCTTGGGACGCCGAGTTCGGACGAAATCACGACCCCACAGGGCTCTTCTGCGAGTCGAACCTGTTCCGCTACCGGCCGCTGCCGCGGGTTGCGGTCCGCATCGAGTCCCCGGCCCGGGCGACCGACGTGGCCCGGACTCTCAGCGCAGCGAGGCGCTGCGGCTGCGAGATCGTCGTATCCGACTCGAGCGACGAGGATCTCGACGACTTCGCCTCCCGGCTCGGCCGCCTCGGCGTGGAACGGATGCGGGTGATCGGGCCTGCCGGCGACGGGCTCCGGGAGGCCGCTCGGGCCGCCGGCGTCCACGTCGCCGACGACCCCGTGACCGGCTCGGGCCGCATCGAAATGCTGCACTACCTGCGCGAGCAGGCGATCAGCCGCACGATGCACCGTTACGGAAACCTGATCTGATCGCCTGGCACAGCCGGGCGGGAGACTCCGCTCAGCCCCGTTCGGGACCCTTGGCGATGAGGACACGCGAGTCGCGCTCGGCTGTGACCACCTGCTGGGTGACACGCTCGGTGTCGAGTGTGTCACCGTCGTTGAGGGTGACCTCGGCCCCGTTGGCAACCACCCTGACCTCTCCTTCGAGCGGATGCACGAGCACGTCGGCGAGGCTCGGATTGTCGATGACGTGAGTCCCCTGCGCGGGGACGTGCACGAACTCCACCCGGAGTTCGAGTTCAGGATGGGATAGAACCTGCGAACTCCCGAGCTGCAGTCCCGCGATCGAACCGCCTCGAACGTGGTGACCTCCGATCCGAGGCAACAACTGGGTGACGGTGAGATCAAGGGCCCGCACGATCCGCAACAGAACCGGCAGGGAGACCTGGCACACACCGTTCTCGATGTCGCTGAGGTGGCTGATCGACACCTCGGCCTCCTGGGCGACCTCGCTGAGCACCTTGCCTAGTTCGTTGCGTCGCTCCGCGAGCCGGACCCCGACCTCGTGACTGATCCGGCGGTAGGAGTCGCGTGCGTCTCCTGGCTGTGCCATGTCTGCCCGTCCTTACCTAGAAGATGGCAGGGCTGACGACCCAAAGCACCGCCGCCTCGGTAGGACTCGTCACCTCGATCGTGTGCTCCTCGTGAGAGCCGTAGTGCAGCCAGTCGTCCACCTCCAACTCGTGCGGCTCGCCTCCCAGCGTCAGACGGACCGATCCCGCCAGGACCAGCCCGAAGCGCTCGCCGAAGTGCCGGAACCGCAGCGGGGGCTCGCCCGGCGGCAGATGATGGATCAGAGCTGTGTAGGCACCCTCGTTGCCGTGCGCGCCAAGGATGGTGTAGCGGTGCGACGGCTCGTCGCTACTGGACAGCCCGGTGCGAAGCCCCAGCCGCTCCTCGGAACGGGAGATATGCAGCCGGGGTCCCGCCGCCTGCTCGAACAGCACCGCCATCTCCACGCCGAGCGCCGCCGCCACCGTCGCCAACCCCGACAGGGACGGGACCGACTCTCCCCGCTCGACTTGCGACAAGTACGAACTCGTGTAACCCGTGAGGTCGGCAAGACCGCGCAACGTCAGCCCACGCGCCGACCTCAACTCGGCGAGGTTGCGCCCGACAACCTGGAGTTCGACCTCCTCCACCTCGGCGATTCTATTGACCGTCACCGCAACCGGAGAAGTGCGACGTCTGCCAGCTTCGCTTCGCATCGACCGGACCTGGAACTGATGAGAGGCTCGACCAAGGCGCTGGCGAACCCTCCCACGAAACGCATTCCCCACGTTTCCCCCACCAGAACCTTCCCGGGCCGTACGCAGGCTGCATCTATCCGGGTCGGCCAGGTGCACGCAGGTAGGGTCGTCGCCATGGACCGGGTTCTCTTGTTCCCCGGTGGAGAGGTGCCGGCCACGGCACCTAGTGGTTCGGTCGCCGAGAAGCCTCCGGTCCTGCCGAGCGGCGGCGTAGCGGGGGGAGGAGACGACCGGACCGCCGGGATTCGCCAGACGACCTCTGAGTCTCAGCGGTCCTTGAGGCGTTCGAGGAGCTTTATCAGGGTGTCGGGGTTGTCGAGGACGAATCCAATGACCCAACCGAGCGCGGCCAAGCCGATCACGATGCCGACGGCCGCGCCGCCAAGCCCGACCCAGATGACCGCGATCACGACGCCGGCGAGCGCGCCCCATAGTGATCGTTTCTTGGTGAGCATGTTCAGGTGCCTTTCTGCCTACCGCGTTCGTGGCGGGTGCGGGTGGTGAGTGACCAGGAGGTTGACGCCGAAATCGGCGAGGCCCAGGTTGATCCAGAATTCGTGGTCGAGGCGTCGGCGGGCTTCGTTCTCGACGTCGGCGAGGTTGATGCGGTCGTCGATGCGGAGCGTGAGGTGGAGTCGCTTGGAGCGGATGCGCCCGTCGACGCCGAGGACCCCTTCGATCGACTCCGCCTCGTGGCGGGCGGCGTGGATGGCGGCTCGCCCGCGGATGCGAGTCTCACCGTCGGCGGCGCGGTAGACCTCGAAAGTCCGGGTGAGGCCCTTGCGCGGCGGCGCCAACTGCGCGACCACCAGGACCAACCCGACCAGTGCCACGCCGGCGCCGACGAGTCCGGAGATCCACAGACTCCAGGTGGGGAAGGCGGCTGTGTCGATGGCGTCGCCGAGGCGGTGCCGCCACTCGCTGCCGATGGTTCCGGTGATCTCCAGGACCAGCAGCAGGCCAACGGCGCCGACGGCGGCGATTCCCGCCAGGCTCGCGGTTCTGCGCAGCAGTGTCATGGCTAGCGGACCTGGCGGCGGCGCGTCATGCGCCTCGGTGTCGTGGCGGTGATCCGCCCGGACCGGCACGGCAGTGCCCGCGAGGTGCACTGCTCGTCGATGGCGTCACGAATCTCCTGGATCGGCCCGATCGTCGAAGGGTCGGGCGTTACCAGCCGCACGTTCACCCGGCCGCGGCGATTGATGCGCACGTGGACGTCGTTGCGGCGGTCGATGGCCTCCAGTTGCCGCTCGATGGCGTCCTCGAGGGTGATCCTGTCGAGCTTTGTCCAGCCTCGCCGCCGGCGCGTCGTCAGGACGCGGCCCCCGGTACCGAACATCCGGCCGAACTTCCACATGCCCCCGAGCGCCAACAGCAACAGGGCGATGCCGACGAAGATCCCGGTGCCCGTCGAGGGGCTTCCTCGCACCCATCGGTCGAGATCGTCGACCGCGGCGCGGGACAGAGGAGGATCGACCTCGAAGGAGAGCAGCAGGAATTGCGCGGCCGCCAGCAGCACGATGCCGGCCACGACCAGGCCGATCACCCGCAGGCTGATCGTGGGCGCCTTGGAGGTGTGATAGGGATCCATGAGCGGCACTCCGGCAGCGTTGTTGCCGGGACCCAAGCCGGCGGGCCCCTACTCGACGCGTGACGAGGTCTCGTGCTCGTTCTCGAACCTGAGGTCGTCGACTTCGATGTTGACCTCCTTGACCACAAGGCCCGTGGCCGACTCGACGCGCACGACCACGTTGTCGCGAACCTCCTTGGCGAGCGCCGGGATCGAGTAGCCGTACTGCACGACGATCACGACGTCGATGGCGGTCTCCCTCTTCCCGACCTCGACGTGGACGCCTTGGGAGAGCGGTTCCTCACCGATCCGGACACGACCCAGCAGGCGTCGGAACGTCGCCCCCATCCCGGCGACACCGGCGATCTCACGGCAGGCGTGGCCGGCGAGCTTCGCCACGACCTCATCCGCGATGTGGGTGACGCCCCGCGCGGTCTCGAGTTCCAGGCCGGTCTGGGCCGGCCCGGTCTCGGCCAAAGCGGTGTCGTTCGTTGCCGCGGCGGTCTTTGTTGCCATTGCTTGCTCCTCGTTCTCGGCTTCGCAGCCGTTTGCGCTTGGGGTCAAGCAGTAGACGCACCAAAGAGCCGAAAGTTTCGCGATCCCGCCGACCCGGCCACCAGGGCGCCTGAATCGCGCCTCGATCAGACGGTCCTAGTGAGGATCGTTGGGTTTGGGGCGGCGTATCACCGATCCTGCGACGGTCCGGATGGACATGGTGGAGATCTCGAAGACCGCGCCGCCGCCGGCGAGCGCGGGGCGAACCTGGACGCCGTCCCAGAGCACGTCGATGGACGGCGACGGTTCTTCGTGGATCGTGACGAGGCAAGCCTCGGACAGGAAGCAGCCGATCTCGAAGGTCGCTATCTCAGTGGCGGCGAGGCCATGCAGCACGACGTGCACTGAGCTGCCGAAGTCGTCGACCTTGGGCAGATCGGTGTCCTCGACGGTGTCCCGCACAGCAAGCGCATCCAGTCCAAGACCCCCCGTCAGCGTCGCGAGACTGTCCATGTCCTCGGGGCCCGCCGTGACGTCGATCCACACCCAGCCCGATGCGGGCGGTGTCGTGACCGGCTCGGTCGCCACCGCGCACTCGTCGGCACCGAAACGCAGTGCTCGAATCAGCGTGAACCCGATGTTGGCATCCGGACGCGGCGGCCCGGGTGATCCCACGGGCCCGCACCAACAAGTCCGCCGACGGCTGACACAATCCCCTCCCACCGGTCCCACCAGGGACCGCCGCGTCGCGTCAGGGGGCCGGATCAACCCGCGCCGGCATCATCGGTCACGATGCTGTAGGGCTCGGAGAGCAGGACCTCGTAGGGAACGACACGCAGCTCGCCGGGCGCCACCTCGATGTGGATCCGCGTCGGGCGGATCTGCGTGATCCTGCCCTCGGCGCCGTCGGAGAGCCGGATGCGCGCCCCCAGTCGCAATTCGGCGCGCAACGCCCGCCCCGCCGCGATCTGCCCGGCGACACTGCGGCCGCCCAGCCCCACCAACAGGGCGCACGCCGTCGCCAGTCCGAAACCCAGCGCAGCGATCAGCACGATGAGAATCGTGGTGTCCACGCCGAGTTGCCCGAGCGCCAGGATCCCCGCACCGAAGGTGACCGTGAGCCGGATGGCTCGCTCCACGCCCAGACTGCGGGCGCCGGTGGCGCGGCTCAGCGCCCGGCCCACCGCTGCTGCCGCGGCGATACCCGCCGCGACACCTGCGAGGAGCACAAGCCCTGCCGCCAGCACGTTCGGCAGCCAGGACAGGATGTCCGACGGGATCGTGTCGAGGCTCTCGGGGTTCACGAAGGCGATCGCCACGAGCGCGCCGACGCTGACGCCCAACCAGAACAGGAACACGCTCGTCGCCGACGCGATGCTGCGGAGTCCCGGGTGCTCCAGACGACTGAGCACCCGGCGCGCCACGAAACCCACCAGCGCCCCCAGGACGATCCCCCCGCCGAGCGCGACGGCGGCCGCGATCCAGTCGTTGCTCATCGATGCTCTCCTCGATCAGCCATCCGCTTCATCCTCGGTTGCGAGCAGCACCCGGGCGGTCTGCAGGCCTAGACCCACGAGATCACCCAGCGTCGACAGCGATTCACGATCCAGAAGCCGCTCCCGGACACGCCGCACCGCGCGGTCCTCGAAATCGTCGTCGATCTGCCCCCACAGCGACTCCAGCCCGCCTCGAAGCGCCACCACCGTGGCGTCGTGCTGTTCGAGCATCTCGTCGATCTCCGCCTCGCTCACACCGAGTGCCTCCAACTCGGCGGAAACGTCGATGCGCTGTGGCTCGCTCGCGCTCATCGTTCCCGGTCCAGTTCCTCGCGAAGCCGTGTACGGGCGCGGAACAGTCGGATCTTCACCACAGCCACCGACACCTCGAGTGTCGCGGCGATCTCCTCATAGGACATCCCCTCCAACTCGCGCAGCGCCAGAATCGCCCGGTTCAACTCGTCGAGCTCCCGAACCGCAACACTGAGCGCCCGAAGATCCTCGCGCCCAACCGCAACTCGTTCCGCAGACACGACCGCCCGCTCGGGCAACTCCCCCGGATCCCACGGATCCTCGCGCCGGGCCCGCATCGCCGAGACCGCCGTGTTGTGCGTGATCCGCATGATCCAATGCTCGATCGGCGCCTCCCCCCGGTAGGTGTCCAGGCCTCTCCACACCCTGATCAGACTCTCCTGAACGATGTCCTCCGCCAAGTCCTGGTCCCCCGCCACGATCGAACGCGCCAACCGCAGCATCGACCGCCCGTGCGCCTCCACCAGCAGACGCAACGACTCCTCGGCAGACAACGCCGCGCCACCCTCCCCCACAGGCGGCGCCACAGCCCGCTCAGCGGTCAACGAACCAGCCGGCGACACGTGCAGCGTCCAAGAACGTCCAGACTCCCGACGATAGTACGAGCACTCTCCGGCATCAGGCGGCACCGCCCGACGCGGATCGATTCCCGCTCATGGTCCGCAGTTCCGAGGATCTGCTCCTCGAGGACGACGGATCGGCGAGAATCCCCGCGTGCCGTGTCAAGCTCCCGTCGAGGTGTCAAGTCCCGGTATGTCAAGTCCCGGTACCCGTGTTCCAGTGTGGCTCCAAAACAGCGAATCCCAGGCCGGAGCAACGCTCTGACCTGGGATTTCTCAGTGGCGGGGGGAGGATTTGAACCTCCGACCTTCGGGTTATGAGCCGAACCGACACCGTGCAACAGCGTGCATTCGCGTGTCTCGTAGTGCCTCTGGGTAGGGAGTTCGTGGAGTCGGCCGTGTGGCCGAGTGCATTCGCGTGTAGTCGCGTGTGCTCGGGTCCATTAGAAAAGCCATTAGAAGCCCGAGGGGCCACGGCTTGGTCGCGCAGACGGGTTCAGCTGACTCCGCGGGTGACGCCGATCCCACACAACGGCCATTGCCCGGTGCCAGGAGAGCGCTGGCTCGGCCCTGCCACGGCTCCTCGCCGTCCGAGATCGTTGAGCAGGTCCTGGTTGGTGCGCCTCGGCGCTGTTTCCAGGGCCGTGCCTCGGTTGGCCGGATGGGATCAGTCCAGCCAGATACCCTCGCGCTTGTGGCCGCGCCGCTCCGCTGCAGTCCAGCCGTGATCACACCACGCGGGCATTGGAGGAATCGGGCAAGGCGAGCAGGATTCACCTCGGGCCGGGATGGCTCCTCGCCGAACCGGTGAGGTGAGGGACGGAGGCCTTGTGGCAGGAATCGGGCCATTAGTCGCCACCGGTCGGACGTCGGACGTGTATGAGTTCGGTCGTGGTTCTGTCGTCAAGGTCTTTCGTCCCTATGTCCCGGTTCATTGGGCAGCCAGAGAGGCGCGCTTCACGTCGGCGGTGCGGGAGGTGGGCGCTCCGGCGCCGGCCGTCCGTGGACTCGTAGAAATTGGAGGGCGCGACGCGATCGTATTCGAGCGGGTGCTTGGGCCATCGCTGTGGGAGTTGATGGTCGAGTCGCGGCGCGGGGCTGCAGAAGTCGCGCGCGAACTCGCCGCTGTGCACAGGTGCATATTGTCGGTTGGGTTGCCGTTCGAGGTGACAGGCGCCACTGAGCGAATCCACAGCAAGATCGCAATCGTCGAGCAGCTGACATCTGAAGAACGGGTGGAGGCACGACGGGTGCTGGACTCACTTCCGAGAGGCGCCGCTCTTCTACACGGTGACCTGCACCCCGGCAATGTGCTGATCGGCCCAGAAGGGCCAGTCGTAATTGACTGGTTCGACTCGGCGATCGGCCACCCCATCGCCGATGTGGTGCGCTCGTCGTTGCTGCTCCGTCCGTTCGGGATGGCGCAGGAGCGGCCCCACTTGCCCGGGGCGCGTTCAGCGCTTCTGCGTGAGATGCACGACTCGTACGTCGCGGCGATGAGCGACGTCTTAACCGCTCCCATTGACCAACTGCGCCAATTGGAGGCGGTCGTGGCCGCTAGTCGCCTGGCCGAGGACGCCGAGGCATCCAAGTCGCCGTTGCTGGCACTCTGGCGAGGTCGAGATCGGCGAGGACAAAGCCCGCTGCTCGAGGCGCTGTCAAGTATTAGCGCCGACCAGCAACCGGAGTGAGTCAAAGATGCCGCCAGACGCGGTGATGGTCAGATCGAGCCGATTGGCCGGAGGCACCTCAACCACCGCGCCGGCCTCGGCTGCGATCAGCGCGCCTGCCGCGTAGTCCCAGATCTTCAGGTCGCGCTCGAAGTAGCCGTCGAGACGACCACATGCCACCCAGCAGAGGTTAAGTGCAGCGGAGCCCATGCAGCGGATGTCACGACACGCGGGGAGTAGCCGGGTCAGAGTCTGTGCCTGGATCGACCGCAGAGCGTCGCCGTAAGCGAAGCCAGTCCCGATGAGAGCGGTCTCAAGAGTCCTGGCCTGGTTGGCTGTAACCGGCTGCCCGGACCGCCGGGCACCAGTACCGAGCGCCGCCGAGAAGGCCTCGGCGCTGTGGAGGTCCACGACCGCTCCGGCAACGACCCGGTTGTCAATTGTGGCGGCGATGCTGATGGACACGACGGGGAGGTCGTAGAGGAAGTTCACTGTGCCGTCGATGGGATCGACGAGCCATCCGACATTGCTGTCGCCCGTGTCGTCGCTGCACTCCTCTCCGATGATGGACGATCCCGGGCACCGTGCGAGTAGCTCGGTACGGATGAGCCGCTCGCATTCCAGGTCGGTGTGGGTGACCACGTCGGTCGGAGAACTCTTGGTCCCGGCCTCGGTGGCGCAGCCGAGGCGCTCCCGCACGTAACCGGCCGCGAGCACCGCCACGTCAATCGCCACACACTCGAGATGCCGAGCTCGCGCGGCCTCCTGCGGGCTCACGCCAACAACACGGTGGTCCCGCGGGTCTCGATGGCGGCAACTACCCCGGGATCCGCCTCGGTGTTCGTGACCAGAACATCCACGTCGGACCACTCGGCGAAGCGGATGAAGTGGTCTTGGCCGATCTTCGAGTGGTCCACGAGGGCGACCACACGGCGCGCAGCGCTGATCATGGCCTGCTTGAGGGCGGCCTCCTCGCGGTACGGCGTGGTTAGCCCCTTGTCGGCTGAGAGGCCGTCGCTGCTGATGAACAGTGTGTCGACGAGGAGGGGCTCGATTGCGGCGATCGTGGTGGCGTCGACCATTGCCAGGGTGTTCTTGCGGACCTCGCCGCCCACCACGATGACGTCGACGGAGTCGTTGCTGGCAAGTACCTGGGCGATCAGCAGGGAGTTGGTGACTGTTCGCAGACCGCAATCGGTCGGCAAGGCCTCGGCGAAGCGGGTCAGGGTGCTGCCCGAATCGATGATGATCGATCCGGCGTCGGGCAGTTCCTGAGTCGCCGCTCGGGCGATCCGACGTTTCTCCGCTCTCTGGAGGTCGTCTCTGACCGACAGGAGCGGCTCGAAGCCGGCGGTCTCCCACGGAACGGCACCCCCATGGACGCGACGAACGAGGCGCTGTTCTTGGAGCTCGGACAGATCGCGTCGGATTGTCTCCGTTGTGACCCCGAAGCGGGCGGAGAGTTCTGAAACCTCGACACGGTTGTTGCGCAGCGCGAGCGCGGCGATCTCTCGTTGACGCTCGGTCTGGAAGAGCGTGATGATCGGTTCGTCGGCCAGTTGGTCTGTCATTGGCCACCGTTCTCCGGATCTCTGTCGTGGGGTTCACCGTTCCCGTCGGCATGTCCGCCTCGGGGGCGCGGCACCGGGCACGATGTCCCGCCCGGCGGATCATGCCACGGGCTGTTGGCGATGACAGACGTCAAGATATTGACGAATTGCCTCGGCCCACCTCCCAGGTGCGTGATTCCCGCGGGAACACCATTGGGTTCCCGGCCGACGGAGTAGATGGCTGCTCCCGGGATGGCTGTCTTAGCGTCGGAACCTTCGATGCCGCCGAGGGGCCCGAACTCATCGCCGATGATGGCCACCTCGGCCACGGTCCCGCGGCGTCCGGACACGTCGGCGAGTATCCATGCCATTGAGTGGGACTTGTCGGTGACCCCGATCTCGATGTGTTTGGCGTCGGATGTCACCCGCAGGTCGGGGGCCACGTCGGCGACGAGTTGGAGAGTTGTCTGCAGGAGGCCCTTCAGCCCGTTGCAGTCGCGGTACCGGGAGTTGACGAGGTTCACGACCGTTTCGATCTGGGGCTTGGGCGGGTCGGTCCAGTCGGGCAACAGGTCGATCTTGATGCGGTTGAGGCGATCAGTGATGATCCGGGCACGGTGGCCGGCGTCGGTGAGGGGGCGGATGAGGGAGGCTCCGACTGCGTCCAGTGCCTGCTGTTCCCCGTCGGTGATGGTGCGCCGGTGCAGGAGAGCGGCTCCGCCGGAGCCGAGTCGGTAGACCTCTGAGCCTCTGTTGCAGCAAATGATGACCTGTTGTGAGTGGTCAGCGCTCAGTCCACGAAGTTGGGCGGCAATCCAGTCATGCTTGGTGCCGGTGACGATGTAGGGGCGGACGCCGCAATCGATGACTCGCTCGAGTGGGCCTATCAGGTGGCGTGCCGAGCCGAGCTCGCGGTCAGCCACGGCGGTGCCGTCCCAGTCGAAGACGACGAATCGCGCCGCCGTGATGACTGCTCCTTCTGCACCCTTCGGAGTCGGATGCGCATGGGCCGTACCAGACATCAGAAGCGATCAGCCGCGCGGGTCGTAGCAGACGGTTTGCACCTCACCTGGACGTAGTCGGTGCTCACGGCCGGAGACGGCCACCGTGAGCGGCCGCGCTGACGCAGGCCAGTCGAAGGTGATGCCGTCATGACTGACGCTGACACCCAGCAGCGATCCGTGCCACGACAAGTTGAAGCTCACGTCGGTCCATTCCGACGGCAGCCATGGGTCGAAGGTGGGCCTGCCCTCGCGGACGCGGAACCCGCCGAATCCGGCCACGAGACTCATCCATGAGCCACCCGCTGAACCGATGTGGATTCCGTCTCTGGTGTTGCCCTGGTTGTCGACGAGATCGACGAGTGCGGAGCGGCGAAAGTACTGGACGGCCCTGTCGGTGGCGTGCGCTTCGATACCCATGATGGCGTGGACAGCAGGGCTCAACGATGATTTGTGCATGGTTCTGGCTTCGTAATAATTGTAGTTGGCGCGCACGATCTCGGGATGGAACAGATCCGGCAGAAGGAACATCAGCATGAGGACGTCGGGCTGCTTGACGAGAGTGGTCTCGCCGCAGTTGAAGTGGTCGTAGCCAGCGGGGTAGACGGGCATGTCGTTGTGGTCCCATTCGACAATGGGCACGTCGGCGAGAGCCGCATAGCCCTCGAACTGCTCGATGACGTCACGATCGCGGAAGCTCGGTACCCGGACCTGGTCAGCGATACGACGCCAGTTCGGAACCTCATCGGCTGTCAGCTCCAAGCGTCCTGCAATGGCGTGCCAGACCTCGGGGGCGTTGGCTTGGAAGTGGTCGGCCAGCTCTGACGCTCGGCAGAGCGCCCATTGCGCGAGGACGTTCGTGAAGACGTTGTCGTCAACGTGTTCGTGAAACTCGTCAGGACCGATCACGCTGGTGAGGCCATACCGGTCATGCTCGGCGTCGTGTTCGAAGCGGCTCGCCCAGAATCGTGCAGCCTCGACCGCGATGATCGCGCCGTACTCGGACATGAACGCGGCGTCCCCGGTGGCCCCCACGTAGCTATCGATCGCATACAACACGTCGGCGGTGATGTGGATCTCTTCTTCACCGGTCCAGATCCGGTGGAGTCCGTCGTGGGTCCACTTCGGTGTGGTCTCCGCTCCGCTGTCCGCTGACTCCCACGCGAACTGCGCGCCCTCGAAGCTGTTGTCCCGGGCGTTGCGGCGAGCCCCATCGAGGGTCTCGTAGCGGTAGCGCAGCAGGGTTCTGGCCGTGTCGGGCTGGGTGTAGATGAAGAACGGGAGCACAAAGATCTCCGTGTCCCAAAACACGTGGCCCTTGTAGCCCTCACCGGACAGAGCCTTGGCGCCGATGCTGACCGTCGGGTCGGCGGCATTGGCGGTGATCAACAGGTGATAGAGGTTGAACCTGATCGCCCGGGTCGCTTCCTGGTCGCCGCCGATGACGCAGTCACAGATCCTCCAAAGGTCCGCCCACCGCCGGCGGTGCGCTGCGAGAAGCGCATCGAAGCCGGTGGTGCGAGCAGCGACGGCGACGGCGCCGCTGCGCTGCAGAACGGCCTCGTCGGTGGACTGATAATCCCGCGACGTGCAGATACCAACGAGCTTGTCGAGGGTGTAGGTGTTGCCTTGGTGGGCGTCGAAGTGCACGACCGCGGCGGCGTACTCGTGACCGCTGACAGCATGGGCTGCCGTGGTGGCTTCGGAGGTGGCGATCTCCATGGCGTACCCAATGCGGATGCGTCGATCGAAGGTCGCCAACTCGAGTCGGGCGGATCCTCCGGTGGCGTCGGCACGCACGTGATGGGTGTGTTTGGTCTTCGTCCACTTCTCCCATCGTTCCGTCTCGTCGAAGCGATCGAAGTCGGCGTAGGGGCTGCGGTCAAGGCTGACGGTGTGCCCGTCCAAGCCCGTCTCGATGGTGATTGGCGAGTTGTGGTTGAGCGGCGTGATCTGTAGACGTGCGGCCACGAGATGGAGGTTGTCGATACTCGCGAAGCGGATCGTTGCCAGCCGCGTCCGCCTACCGACGGGATCCTCGAATTCGGTGCTGCGGTAGAGGATCCCCCCGCGGAGATCAAGGGTCTGGATGTGGCTCAGCACTGTGCACGAGTCCACGTCGACTATGCGCCCGGCCACATCGATCCGCGTCGCCAGCCAGTCAGGGGAATTCACCAATTCGACGACGGCGGCGTCGCGTTGATCGAAGACCCCGGCGACATATGTTGCCGGCCACGCGCCGCGGCGTGACTCGATGAGGCTCCCACGAGTGCACAGATAGCCATTGCCGACGGTGAGTCGGGTCTCGCGGGCGCCCATGAATTCCGGCTCGACGCCATGCTCGCTGACAAGCCAGTCGGATGTGCTGTGCGCCGTTGGGGGGGTCACGACGGCGCCGGTCCGTACGTCTCGCGAATCTGGCGCCTGGTGTCCTCGAGGGAGAGGTAGCGGAGTTGGTCGGCGCTGGCACAGCGCTGAGCGCCGGCGGCGTTGGCGTACTGGCATGCCTCCACGTAGTCACCCGTGCTCAGCAGCCCGAAGGCGAGACCGCCCGCAAAGGAGTCGCCGCACCCTGTTGTGTCGATGACGCGGTCCACAGGAACCTGCCTCACGAAGTGTTCCTGCATCTTGCCACCGTCATCGCGGAAGTAGACGACGCAGCCGTCCTCGTCAAGGGTGACATAGAGCGCTGAGACGCCGAGGTTCAGGCAATGCTCGGCGAGTTCGGGGAGATCGTCGAGTGGCAGATCGTGGCCGTGGCGTCGCGCGTCGAGCTCGGATGCCTGGTACTCGGCGGCGTACCAGGTGCAGGCGGCTTCCTCCCGGTTCATCTTCAGGATGTCGACGTGTGGGAGCCACAGATCGCGGTCGATCCAGTACTTGTAGAGGCGTTCACCGTGCCGGGTGGCCGTGGTGGTCGGCCCGTGGGCGTCGAGGATGATGAGGCCATGGCTCGTCTGTTTGATGAAACGGAGGACGTCGAGGGACACCTCGAAGTCGGTGACCGGCACGAACACGAAGGCGTCGCAGTTGTGCAATCCGGCGACGTCGGCGACCGCGATCGGACTCATGAACCCGGTCTGGCGCTCGATACGCCTGTTCTGGTCGATGTATCGCAGGTCGATCACGTCGCCGCTGTCGGTGCGATTGCTGACATGTGTCGTGGTGACGCCCGGGAGGCGCTCGAGCAGCCTGTGGACCGGTTCTGTGTCCGAGCAGCGCAGATGTGAGACCGGTACCACCTCACCGGCGCCGCCCATCAGCGCTGACAGGACGGCGGTGGTGTAGAGCACGCAGCCGTACCTCAGTAGACGTTCGCCGGAATGGGTCGTTATCTGATCCCGGGGGATCGGACCGAGCGCCGCCACCTTGAACGTCATGCCGGTGCTTCCTCAGCTGCGTCGATCGGGATGTGATGCACCGCGACAGGATTCTCGAAAAGGATCTCGCGCATGAGTTCGAGCGCCTGGTCGTGTCTGCGGTGCAGCGAGGACCACGGATCGTCGACCAGTGCCGCCAGTGCTGTGGCGACACCCCGGCGGACGGAGTCGTATTTTGCGGCGAGCATCTCCACGAATCGGGCGTCCGTGATGCCGCTGGCGATAGCTGACGTGGGCCCCATCGACAGTTGGTCGTAGAGCATCTGAGCGATCTTGTGCCGGCGCAGGTAGTGCCACCAAGGGCCAACCGAGAGATTTGCAACCTGTTTGGCTGCGTTGGAGAAGTCGGCGTACAGCGACTCGTGAGCGATGATGTACTCGAAATGGATGTTCGGATACGTTTGCCACAGAGCGAACGCGTCCTGGGGCATTCCGGCTCGGTAGACGGGGAACGACTGCAATTCGCGGCTCGTGTCCATGAAGTAGGTCACTCCGAGGCAGACCTGTAGGCAGCTGCCGTAGCGATGGCCGTCGGCTTTGATCTCCCGACCGATGTTGTCCAGCGCCTCCAGCATTGTCCGGGTGACGAATGCGACGACCTGCCGCAGGTCGTCGTCTCGCAGCTGCCCCTTCCTGTAGCGCATTGCAGTCGCCACGCGGGAAGTGTCGATGGGTTCGTTGAGGTTGGCGCCTATCGGGTGAACGAGGTCGGTGTATCTGATCCGGCTCGTCGGATTGGTTCGCGGCGACCACAAGATCCGGCTGAAGAAGTCGTGGACCGCGTCGCGGAGTTGAGCGGGGGTGTTGAGAGAAGTGCCGAAGGCCTCCTCCAAGTTGAGGAGGTAAGACTCCGACTCGTACTTGTGTCCGGCGAAGAACAGACCGAAGTCGGTTGCACCTTCGGGCCACACCAGGTAGTTGGCGTCGAACATGTTGTACGACTCCGGGTGTACCGAGTGCGAAACGTCGATGTCGTCGACGGTGATGGCGCTCGTTGGATCCAACGGCACGCCGGATCGGTTCTCGATGCTGGTGACGTAGCCCCGGATGCGGTGTTGGGCCAGGATCTGTTCGACGAATGCAGGGTCGTTCCGCTTGGCTCGCATCGACTCGGCCACCGCGTCGAACACCTCGGGATCGAGCAGGTCCTCGCGGTTGAGATAGAACCCGAACATCGTGCGGATCCATTCGGCGTACTCGCTGTATCGACTCTCGTGCAGGTCGGCGAGCAGCATCCGGCCTACCTGGGCGCGTGCGCCTGCCGAGTTGTCACCGAGGGCGATGATGATGTCGTCGATGCGTCCCCCGCTGCCCTCTGCGGCTTGAGCGAACCATGAGTACGCAAGCCCATGGGTGGGGTCCATCATGGTGCGTCTCACGAGCCGGCCCTGGGTAACGGACGTTTCGATCACGTGGTCAGGGAAGACGTTGAATGAGGCCTGGGTGCCGGCGAGATTCTCTCTGGCCGCCGCAGCGTCGAAACCGACCAGGTCGTCCTGGATGTGCGTGTGGGGGTCGAACACCTCGACCTCCAGCGACGCCTTGTAGAGCTCCTCGACGGTTGAATTCGTTGCCTGAAGCATGGTGGCCATCCTGTGTGTTCGTCGGGGCGCCGCGAGGCGGTCAGGCGATCGGGTCGTGTCGCAGCGCTGCGTCGACAGCCGGACCAACGCCCTGCGTTCGCAGCAGGTTGACGGCGTGGGCAAAGGTCTCGCGGAAGCGACCGGGGCGGGCCAGATCGGTTCCGAACACTTCGGTGAAGGCGAGGAACGCGGCCGGATCGGAGCGTGAGGCTCGGGCATGAGCAAGCGCCGGATCGAGAAGCGGGTCATCAGCGTGGTCGATCGGCGTGCCGTTCTGGGTGACGCCGTTCAGGTACTCGCACCAGCCCGCGAGCGCGAGCGCGGCCAACGCGACCGGTCCGCCCCTGGCCAACTGGGCCCGCAACGTCGGCAGGACGAACTTGGGCAGTTTCGAACTTCCGTCCAGGCACAGCCGAGCGATCTGGTCGCCGATCCGAGGATTGGCGAAGCGATCAATCAGCGCAGCCGAGTATTGAGGGATGTCCACATGCGCGACCGGCGGCAGCACCGGGGTCGCCTCGCGTTCGAGATACGCGACCACGAACTTGCGGAGCGCCGGGTGGGCAATCGCGGCGTCCACCGTCTTGATCTCTCCGAGTGCCGCGAGATAGGCGAGGCACGAATGGCTGGCGTTGAGGAGTCGCAGCTTCATCAGTTCGTACGGTTCGACATCGGCCGTGACGACGACGCCAACGTCCTCCAACGGCGGGCGGTCGCCTGCGAAGCTGTCCTCGATCACCCACTGGCGGAACGGTTCGGTGACCACCGGCCACCTGTCGAGGAGACCGAAGCGTTGAGCCAGCCATTCGCGATCAGCGTTGGCCGTGGCCGGCGTGATCCTGTCGACCATGCTGTTGGGGAAGGTCACCGAGTCGGAGACCCAGGCTTCGAGTCTGTCGTTGATGCAAGCGGCTTCACCCAGTGTCGCCACCCGCGCTGCCGACCCGTTGGACATCACGTTGTCACAGCTCACGACCGTCAGCGGACCCCCGCCACGCCGTCGACGCATGTCGAGACCCCGGGCAATGAGCCCGAACGCCGATTCGGGACCGGCGACGTTGGAATCGGGGAGGTAGCGTCCAGTGGCGTCGTCTACGGGATAGCCGCCTTCGGTGACGGTCAGCGAGACGATCTGGGTTGTGGGGTCGGCGATCTGTTCGACGAGCACATCGCCTCTGGGTGATGCGTGGTGGTAGGCGGTGATGCTGCCGATGACCTCGACAGACTCTGTCGAGGCGCTTCGCGTAATGAGGCTGTAGAGATGGTCCTGCGCGCCGAGCGCATCGGCCATGGCGGCATCGCCGGGGAGGATGCCGGCGCCGATGATCGCCCAGTCCCGGCAACCCGCGCGGCACAGGTCGTGGATGTACGTTGCCAGGTGCGAGCGATGGAATCCCCCAACGCCGACGTGCACGATGCTGCCGCGCAGGCTCCGCCGATCGTAGGTGGGTACGGCAATCTCGGGGCGGAGTCGCGCCAGCGTCTCCACAGC
Organism: Acidimicrobiales bacterium; assembly: GCA_963664235.1. Classification (GTDB taxonomy): domain Bacteria; phylum Actinomycetota; class Acidimicrobiia; order Acidimicrobiales; family CATQHL01; genus VXNF01. The sequence continues at coordinate 772,550 of OY760933.1, forward strand.
CAGTGGCACGGGGCTCCTGTCGGCAGTCATGGTGCGCTCGGCGACGCCTCGGGCTCGGGGCGGAAGCCCGGCCGGCCCGCCTCGACCCAGCCACGACGGGCGGCATCCTGTCCCATGTCCGCGCCGACACGGCTCGACTCCTCGTAACGGAAGTTGAGGAAGTCGCAGTAGGCCTGAAGGGCATCACCCCCGAACTCGCGCTCCTCGATCCACCGGATGGCCGGTTCCAGCCGCTCCGTGCGCCAGCGGGCCGCGACCCACGCCAAGTCACCGGTATTCGAGAGACCGTGTTCGGCGCCAAAGTGATACATGTCGCCGAGCAGGTGCCTCGCTTGCCACTCCGACGCCTCGACGCCGGCGAACTCCCTCAACCGGCGGGAGTTGTGGTTTCGGGGACCCACCGTCGGCCGCATGCGGAGCCGTGCACCTCCGTCACCGGGGGTGAGGTCGACTTCGTCGACCGTGAACCCAAGATCGTTGAGGCGCCGAACCTGCTCGGTGATGCGGTAGTGCTCGAGTGTGCCGACAACGATCTCACGGGTCGCCTCATCCCACAGCCACTCGTACCACTGGGCGATGTCCTCACCGAGAGAGGTGTCGGCCACATCCAGATCAACGCCTTGAGCTGCGGCGATGTCGGCCATGCCACCGGCAACGTTGAATTTCATGATCTCGATGTCATGGCGGCGTTGGCCGTCGCTGAGCGTTGGGTGGATCTGCGCCGTCTCGGCGTCGACCATGATCGCCCTGATCGCCATGGCGTCGTACCGGTAGAGAACGTTCGAGAGCGAGCAGTCTCCCCAGAAGCAGCCTGCGAGGTGGAGCTCGACGAGCAGTCCGGCAAATGCCGCAAGCATCTGGCGGCGTCGTTCACCGAAACCAGCCCCCTCGAGAAGTTCACGGTACGTGAAGAAAAAGTCGGCGTATCTGGTGATCAGGGCGGACGAACGCTCGGCGCCCGGATCGGGGTAGCGGCCCTCCACCAGGCCGGCGGGGGTTACCGCCGGTGCCTCGAGCCGCTCGAGTTCCCGCAGTACGTGGTAGTCGTTCCTGGCGGCCCGCTGAGGCATCTCCTTGATCGCGTACAGGCCGTGTTCGTACGAGACGAACCGGACCTCGTGGCGCGATATGCCCTTGGGCAGAGCCACAAGGCGCGAGCTGTCCCATTCCACGACCGACTGCTTCCAGTCGAGATCGAGGAAGTCGGGGCAGCCCCATCGGCTCGTGATCGTCGGCGCTGTCAACGTCGGCACAGGCTCACGACACGGCCGAGGCGCAGGGGGCTGCACCTCGGCCGGTGCGGACCGGCATCAATCTCCGAGGCGTTCGCCGTCGGCGGCGAAGACGTGAACGGTGCCTCCGAAGTTGACATGGACATGGTCGCCCCTGCCGATGGCGGTCTCCCCTTCGGCCCGAACAACGAGAACCGTCGGCGCTCCCTGATGCTCGACGGTGACATGCACGAACGACTCCGAGCCGAGTTCCTCGACCACGACGACCTCGCCGGCGATGCCGTCGGCGCCGAGCCGGAGATGTTCGGGTCTGGCCCCGAGGGTGTAAGTCCCGCTACCGCGGCGGGCGAGGTCGGCGGCCACGCTCTGCTCGAGCGCGACGGCAAGCGTCCCGAGCATCAGGCCCCCCGGAGTCGCCTCGACGTCGATCAGGTTCATGGCGGGGGAACCGATGAATCCGGCAACGAAAAGGTTGACCGGACGACTGTAGAGAGTGCGAGGCCGGTCGACCTGCTGGAGGATGCCGTCCTTGAGGACAGCAACTCGATGCCCCATGGTCATCGCCTCGACCTGGTCGTGAGTCACGTAGACCGTCGTGACCCCAAGCCGTGCCTGGAGGTCGGCTACCTCGGTTCGGGTCTGGACCCGCAGCTTGGCGTCGAGGTTGGAGAGGGGCTCATCCATCAGGTACACCTGTGGTTGCCGCACGATGGCTCGCCCCATTGCCACCCGTTGGCGCTGGCCACCCGAGAGATGCTTGGGCCTCCGGTCAAGGAAGGGCTCAAGATCGAGAATCCGTGCCACCTCCCGCACCCGCTCTGCTCGTTCCTCCTTGGGGATGCCTTGCTGCTTGAGGGCAAAACCCATGTTGGCGGCCACCGACATCTGGGGGTACAGCGCGTAGTTCTGGAACACCATGGCGATGTCGCGGTCCTGGGGCGGGATGAGCGTCACATCGCGGTCGCCGATGTGGACGCTGCCCTCATCGATGAACTCCAGCCCGGCAAGCATGCGCAGGGCGGTCGACTTGCCTGAGCCGGAGGGACCCACCAGCACGAGCAACTCGCCGTCGGGAATGTCCAAGCTCAACTCGCTTACGGCTGGGACCTCGGTGCCAGGATAGATCCGGCTCGCCTTGTCGAATTTCACTGCAGCCATGTGTCCGCTCCTTGATTGTGGAACCCATCGCCGATGATCACTTGATTGCTCCCATCGCGAGGCCTCTGATCATTCGCTTTTGCGCGATCCAACCGCAGACGACGACAGGCACTGTCGCCAGCGTCGAGGCGGCTGAGAGTTTGGCGAGGAAGTTGCCGCGAGTGCTGACGCTGGACGTCACCCAGATGGGGATGGTGGATCCGTCGACCGGATTGAGTTGCACGGCCAGGAAAAACTCGTTCCAGGCGAAGATCACACAGAGCAGCGCGGTGGCGGCCAGACCGGGCGCGACGATCGGCAGGATGACCGAGGTGATCTGGCCACGGATGCTGGCGCCATCGATCTGGGCTGCTTCGATGAGTTCGTGGGGCACTTCGCTGAAGAATGAGCGGAGCATCCACACTGCCAGCGGCAGGTTCATCGCGGTGTAGAGGATGATCAGGACAACCCTCGTGTTCAGGAGGTTGAGCTCCCTGGCAATGATCCACAGCGGGAGGATGGCCGCCACAATGGGGAGGAACTTGGTGGAAATGAAGAAGAAGAGCACATCGCGCCACCTCTTGATGGGGCGCACCGAGAGCGCGTACGCGGCGGGGACGGCCAGGACCATGACGAGGAGGGTGGAAATGCTGACAATCCAGAACGAGTTCAGGAAGGCTTCCTGGAATCCCAGGAGCCCCGGGGTCTGGCTGGTGACCTCGTTGTATTGGGTAAGGGTCGGATCGAAGATGAGTTTGGGGTCGGTGTTGGCGTCGGCCTCCTCCTTGAAGCCGTTGAGCACCATCCAGAAGATCGGGAAGAAGAAGATCAGGCCGACAACCCACGCACTGACGCCGAGCAGGATGTGCCGCAGACCTCTCTGTCCGATGATTGGCCCGGTATCGCCGCTCATGCCGCGTCCTCTCCCTCGAGCAGTCCAGATAGCACCCGCAGACCGAGCGTTGCAATGATGATCGAGGCAACCACGACGACGATGCTGTAGGCCGATGCCTGCCCGAACTGCCAGCCCCCGCCGATGGACCTCTGGAACACGAAGTAGGGAACGTTGGTTGAATCCGGTCCGCCGCCGGTGATGACATCCACGTGATCAAAGACCTGGATCAGGTAGATCGACCCCAACAGCACCCCAAGCTCCAGGTACGGACGGAGATGCGGCAGGGTGATCTGGAAGAAGGTCGATGAGGCGCTTGCGCCATCGACCCGGGCCGCTTCGAGCACCGACGACGATTGCCCCTGGAGGCCGGCCAGGATGATGAGCATCATGAAGGGCGTCCACTGCCACACCAGGACGATCACGATCGACCACAGGGGCCATCGGCTGACAAACTCGACCCGATCGAGGCCGACGGCATCGAGGCCCCAGTTGAGAACCCCGAAGCTCGAGTTGAAGATCTGCGTGTTCCAGATCAACCCCGCTACGACCGGCATGACCAAGAAGGGCGTGATCAACAGGGTTCGAACGAAGCCCTGTCCGAAGAACTTCCGATCCAGGAGCAGCGCGATCAGCGTCCCCAGCAGGACCGACAACAGCACTGCGGTAACGGTCATCAAGACGCTGGTCAAGACGGCTTCGCGGAAGAAGCGGTTGTCGAACAGATCGACGAAGTTGTCGACACCGATGAATTTGCGTGGCGACGGCGGGACGATTTTCCAGTCCGTCAGGCTGTACCAGATGTTGAACAGGAAGGGAACCTGGGTCACCACGATGGTGAACAGCAGGGCAGGGAGGAGAGGAATCCGTCGTCGCCGAGCCTCGCGGCGCTGTAGACGCCGAACCTCGTCGCTGCGGTCGGTGACGGTTTCCATGTCTCCCCCCTGCCTGCTGTCTAGCTAGTCATGGCTGGCGGATCAGGTGCTGACCTCGGATGCGATCTCCTGGCATGCGTCGAGAGCGTCGTCGACGCTGATCGACCCGGCAATGGCCGCCGAGAACTGCTCTGTGCAGCGGGTTCCGACATCCTGGAACTCCGGGACCCCCACATACTGGACGCCGGGCAGACCAGGCCGCGGTGTGGTACCCGGGTTGTCGATCGGCGCCGCGAGCATCGCATCGAGCGTCTTCTGAGCGAAAGCCTCGGCCGCAGCCAAATAGTCGGGATTCTCATAGGTGGACTGACGGGTGCCGGGCGGAATCGCCGCCCAACCACCAGGAACCCGCGTGCCGGCCTGGTTGATGTACTCCTCGCTGGTGGCCCAACTGACGAACTCCCATGCCGCGTCCTGATCGGTGGTGGTGACGGGAATTGCCAACGTCCATGCCCAGAGCCAACCCGAGGTGTCGGTCACGTTCGTGGGAGCCAGCGCGTAACCGTTCAGGCCCTTCACAGGGCTGTCGTTGGCTTCGAGGAGACCGGCGGCGACCGTAGCGTCGTACCACATGGCCACTTTGCCCTCGAGGTAGAGGTTCAGACACTCGTTGAAGCTCGAGTTCGCGGCGTCAGTCTGGCCCGCGTCCTGCACCAGGTCGACGTAGAAGTTGAAGGCCTCGGCGAACTCCGGCTGATCAACCTGGGCGGCACCGATGGAGCCGTCGGCGTTGGCCAGCCACCAAGTCCCGCCGAAGGTGTTGACCACAGTCGTGAGCGAGGCGCCGAGATCACCCCAGCCGGGCTTGCCGCGCAGGCAGACGCCTGCGGTCTCGTCAGAGTCAATCGCTCGTGCGATCTCCGCAACCTCATCCCAAGTCGGCGCGTCCGGCATGGCGAGGCCGGCCGAGTCGAGGAGGTCCTGGCGGTACATGACGAAGGAGGATTCGGCGTAGAACGGGGAGGCATAGAGTTGGCCGTCGACTGACAGGCCGTTGCGGACCGCCGGAATGAGGTCGTCGATGTTGTAGTCGGCGTCGTTGGCTGCGAAGTCGTTGAGCGGTACCAACCAACCGTTGGCGCCGAACTGCGGCGTCTCGTACATCCCGATCTGCACGACGTCGAACTGTCTGCCGCCGGCTCCGACGTCACGTGTGGTGACCTCGCGCAGCGTCTGCTCGTCGAGCACCGTGAAGTTGACAGCGATGCCGGTCTCGGCCGTGAACAACTCCGGTGTGAGGCTGGCAATGTGGTCGAGCTGTGGGTTCCCGACGATGGCGACGTTGATCGCCCGGTCACTCTCGGCGGCCGGGGCGGGGTCGGCAGCCGGGGCGGGGTCGGCAGCCGGGGCGGGGTCGGCAGCAGGCGGACTGCTTGCCGGTTCGTCATCGCTACCGCAGGGGGCGTCCCATCAAGTGGTGGGCTTTTGAGTTGAGCCTCGGTGATGGTTGCCGACTGTGAGTTCGGCGGTGGCGAGACTATCGCGCTCGGGGTAGAGGAGGCTCATGGAGTCTTCGGAGAGGTAGCGGCGGTCGGTGGCCTGCCATTCGTCGTGGAGGTCGGCGAGGATGGCGCCGACGAGGCGGATGGCGGAGGCCTCGTTGGGGAAGATCCCCACGACCCGGGAGCGTCGCTTGATTTCCTTGTTGATCCGCTCGAGGGGGTTGGTGGACCAGATCTTCTGCCAGTGCGCCCGGGGGAACCCAGCGAAGGCGAGGACCTCGGTCTTGGCGCCGTCCATGAGCGGTCCGGTCTTGGGGAACCGGGCGGCGAGCTGGTCGCTGACTTGGTCCCAGGCGTCGGCGACGGCGCCGGCGTCGGGTTGGGCGAAGATGGTGCGGAACAGCGCGGCGGCCATGTGCTGGTGCGACTTGGGCACCACAGCGAGCAGGTTCCGGATGAAGTGCACCCGGCAGCGCTGACGGGCCGCTCCCTGGAACCACCGGTCAGCGGCGGCGCCGAGGCCGCGATGCGCATCGGAGATCACCAGGCGCACCCCTGTGAGGCCCCGGTCGCGCAACGAGCCGAGAAACTGTTGCCAGAACGCCTCGGTTTCGCTGTCGCCGACGTCGCAGCCCAGGACCTCCCGGTTGCCGTCTGCGGTGATGCCCGTGGCGACGACGGTGGCCATCGACGCCGGCTGGGCGAGGTTGTTGCGCACGTTCAGATAGGTGGCGTCGAGATACACGTACGGGAACTCGACGTGGTCCAGGCGCCGGGTCCTGAACGCCTCCACGACCTCGTCGAGGCCCCCGCAGATGCGGGAGACCTCCGAGCGGGAGATCCCCGACTCGGCGCCCAAAGCGGCCACCAGATCATCGACCGACCGTGTCGACACGCCGGCCACGTACGCCTCCGACTTGTTAACTCGTGGCTGGTTGGCGGGCTCGGCCGAGTTCGTCGATCGAGGGAGGTGTCGGGACGCTCGGTAAGCCTCTGCCGCCTTCGGGTTGGCTCGGTAATGGCATGCGGCCCGGCACCTCCCGCCGTCGCCACGAGTGGCTCAACAGAGGCCTGCATTGCCCCAAGTCGGACTGCCCTCCAGCGACACCGCACCAGAACCCTGAGCCCCGAGGAGGAGCCCATGTCCGTCACGATCGGCTGCGACGCCCACAAGACCTCAGTCACGATTGCCGTGCTCGATCAACGCCGAGGGGTGTTGCATCAGCAGACCTTCCCAACCAACCGCGTCGGACGCCGCGACCTGGTCACGGTCGGCCGGCGTTGGCCGAACCGGCGCTGGGCCGTCGAAGGCGCCGCCGGCAGCGGCGCACCCGTCGCTCAGCACCTTGTCGCCGCAGGCGAGCAGGTCGTCGATGTGCCCGCCAAACTCGCCACCCGCGTTCGGCTGTTGTCCACCGGTCACGGCCGCAAGAACGACGATGCCGACGCGATCGCGGTCGGCATCGCGGCGATCGACAACGACCGACTCAACGGCGTCGCCGCCGAAAGTCACGCCACCACGCTGCGACTCCTCGCCGACCGTCGCGACGACCTGTGTCGGCAACGCACCCAGACGCTCAACCGGCTGCACGCCATGATGGCCCACCTGGTCCCCGGCGAGAAGATCTCCCGCGGCTCGATCGACACCGCACGCCAACTCCTCCGCCGAGTGCGGTCCACCGACCCGGTCACCAAGACTCGACGCCAGCTCGCTGTCGAGCTCCTCGCTGATCTTCGCCACCTCGACCGGGCGCTCGCCTCGCTCGAGACCCGCACCACCGAAGCCGTCGCCGAGAGCCACACCTCGCTGACCGAATTGTTCGGCATCGGCCCGGTCCTAGCCGCCAAGATCCTCGGCCACGTCGGCGACATCACCCGCTTCAACAGCAAAGACCAGTTCGCGTCCTACACCGGAACCGCACCGATCGAAGCCTCCTCCGGCGACGTCGTTCGGCATCGCCTCTCCCGAGCCGGCAACCGACAACTGAACTCGGCGCTCCACATCATGGCGCTCTCCCAGATCCGCCAACCCACCGCTGGACAGGACTACTACCGGCGCAAGATCGCCGAGGGTAAGAGCCGTCGAGAAGCCCTTCGCTGCGTCAAGCGACGGCTGTCTGACCTGGTCTTCCGCACCCTCCTCGCCGACCATCGACGCCATCTCGCCCCGTCGACTTGACACACAGAGGCGCCATGACCACCGCCCACAGGGCACGGTCGATGCGCCGGCGGGGCTCGATGATTGACGGGAAGAAGCTGCCCTTGCGCAGCTTGGGGATCTTCAACTCGACATCGCCGGCCCGGGTCGCCAACAGCCGGGGCCGGTGCCCGTTGCGCTCGGTGATCCGCGCATCGGTGCGCTCATAGCGCCCGGCGCCGATCGCCTCGGTGGCCTCGGCCTCGATCAGCTCCTGGAGCACCAACTCCACCGCCTCACGGACCAGGCTCGCGCCGCCGCCGGCGCGGAAACTCTCCCACAGCTGTGCCGTGGCAGTATCAGAAAGGGTCATCGGTGTGTCCTCCTCGATGAGTGAGTAGTTCCTCTCACCGAGGATCATGCCGATGACCCACCTACAGGTGGACCCTCCCAGCTACCTCAAATCCCCACCACTCGGCGGGACGCTGCCCTACCGCACGCTGCGGCAACCAACGAGAGTGTGGCCAGCAGGCTGAGAATCAACACCCAATGCCTGCGGCTGTCACGGTTTTTTGTCATTTGGGTTCGTCCCCCGTGTGGTCGTTCATGAGGACCCGGTGGCCCTTCAGTTGGACAATTGGCGCCACTGTAGTTGGGTTTCCATGCGAATACAACTCATAATTCTTGTTTTGCTTCTTGTTTGACCCCGTTTAGTGCGTAAATAGCCTGCGACTATGTGGGTTCCGCTCTAGCTCGAAGGCGCTGCACGACGCCACCGGTCAAGCAAATTGAGGTAGACGGTTCAGCCCCGGCGGTGAGTTGTGGCCCGGATCTCGTGTAGTGGCATGACGGAGCTTGGACGGTTCCGCTGTGGGGTTCGCGACTCCGAGAGCTGGCCATCGCCATCGGTCGCGGGATCAGGAGTAGGCCGCGAAGTTCTGGATGATCCACTCCCAGCGAGCACGACCGCTGCCCGCCGGACACAGAGGTTCGATAGTCCCGCCAGGCGATATCGCCCGACGGGAGGCTCCCCAGCACTCCGGGACGGAGCCCCCGGATGCGCCGACACGTCCCCGTTGTCGCCGACGACTCGTGCAGCCATGCCGCACACAACCACCATAGGCCGCAGCATGCCGACCCGTCCGTTAGAAGATCCGTTGGAAGCTTGCCCCCAAAACAGCGAATCCCAGGCCGGAGCAACGCTCTGACCTGGGATTTCTCAGTGGCGGGGGGAGGATTTGAACCTCCGACCTTCGGGTTATGAGCCCGACGAGCTACCAGACTGCTCCACCCCGCGGCGGTTCTCTGAGGATACGCCGCCCGCGATAGCCGGGCAACCCGCTGCCCCTATTGCGACTCTCGAGCGAACCCGCGAGTGCTTCAGAGGGCCGTGAGGACGGGGAGATTTCCGCAAGGGTGGGAACCAGACAGGCCCGGCAACCGTCAGACACCAGTGAGAGGACCGGAACCGATACGGTCGCGACATAGAGCCTGACGGGTCGCGCTCCGACCCCAACTTCGAGCGCCACCGTCGGGACCACAAGGAGAACTCCCTATGCGCTCACTACTCGCCGGCATCATGGCCCTGATCCTTCCCCTGACCGAATGCGCCGGGATCGGAGGCACGGACGAGCCACCCGTCGAGGCCACCACGACCACGTCGACGTCGGCGGCGAGCCCCCCGGGCGAGGTGCAGTTCGCCTCGACGCTGGAGAACTTCGACGACTGCGACGCCCTGCTGGCGCACGTTCGGGCCGAGGCGATGAGCCGAGTGGGGCCCTACGGGCTGGACGGCGACCGGTTCGGGCCCGTCTTCGGAGCCCGAGCCGTCGCGGAGGAAGCTGCAGAGGCTGACTTCGCGGTGGCAGACAGTGCCGCAGCCGCACCTGCCCCCGAACCTGCCGCCCTCTCCGGCGGCGACGACGGCGCCGACTTCTCCGGCACGAACGTGCAGGTGATCGGCGTGGACGAGCCCGACGTCGTCAAGACCGACGGGCGCCGCATCATCACGGTGCGCAACGGGACCTTGACCGTGGTGGATGTCACCGGCGACGAGCCCACCATCACCGGTCGGGTGCTGCTCGGCGAGCGCTGGGGCGGCGAGTTGCTGCTGCACGGCGACCGGGTGCTGGTCATCAACAACCACTACGGCACCATCCAGCCGCTGGCCGCCGACATCGGCCGCCGCTACAGCCGCGACATCGTCATCATCGACGAGATCCTCCTGGACGGCACGCCCCGCCGGGGCCGCAGCCTGCAGGTGGAGGGCCGCTACGTGAGTTCGCGGTCCATCGACGGCACGGCTCGGGTGGTCATCGTGTCGTACCCGAGCGACCTGGGCTTCGTGTACCCGCAGAACCCCAAGGGCGAGCCCATCGCCGAGTACGCCAACCGCAAAGTCGTCGCCGACAGCACGCTGGAGGACTGGCTGCCGGACTACAGGGTGGTCTCCTCGGAGGGTACGGTCACCGAGGAGGGTCAGATTCTGGCCTGTGACCGGGTGTACGTGCCGTCGCAGTTCTCCGGCTTCGGGTCACTCGCCGTGCTGACCTTCGACCTCGACGAGTCGCTGACCCTCGGCGACGGCGCCTCCACCTTCGCCGCCGGCGAGACCATCTACGCCAGCCACCAGAACCTGTACGTCGCCACGAACACGTGGTTGCCGCAGCCGTTCCTCGGCGACGACAACTGGCTGCGAGACATCGACCAGCGCTACCGCACGTCGCTGCACAAGTTCTCGCTCACCCCCGGCGGACCCGCCGTCTACGAGGCGTCCGGCTCGGTGAAGGGCCATTTGCTGAACCAGTTCTCCCTGCACGAACGCGACGGGCATCTGTTCGTGGCCGTGACGAACGGCTCACCCTGGAGCGCCAACCGCCAGAGCGAGAGCCTCATCTTCTCGCTCACCCAAAAGGATGACGTCCTGGCGGTCGTCGGCAGCGTCGGCGACATGGGGCGGGGCGAGCGCATCTACTCGGTCCGCTACATCGGCGACCGTGCCTACGTGGTCACCTTCCGCCAGGTGGATCCCCTGTATGTGGTGGATCTGGCCGACCCCACGGCCCCGGCGGTGCTTGGCGAGTTGAAGATCCCCGGCTACTCCGCCTACCTGCACCCGGTCGGCGATGGACTGCTCGTCGGCATCGGCCGGGACGCGGATGACGACGGTCGTGTCGTGGGATTCAAGGCATCGCTGTTCGACGTGTCCGACCCGACCAACCCTGCCGAGATCGACACCTGGACGCTCGCCGACGCCGAGAGCAGCGTGGAATGGGACCACCGGGCCTTCCTGTGGTGGGCACCCGAGAACCTCATGATCGTGCCGATCAGTTCCTGGCGCAACGAGGTGCCCAGCGGCGCCGCCGTCTTCGAAGTGACCGCCGAGGCCGGTCTCGACTACCAGGGTCTCATCCGCCACAACACCGACGACTTCACCTTCGCCACTGACTGCTACCACGAGTTCGACAGCGAGGCCGTCGAGGAGGGATGGGAGATCCCGCTGCTGCTGGTGTGCACTCCCGAGCAGGTCGGCAACCCCGTCGGCTACGGCTGCGAGACCGTTCCGGCGGCCGCAGCCCGCAACTGGGACCTCGACCTCGACGCCCTGGGCACCGAGGTGGGTGACGAGGACCGCATCCAGCTCTGCTGGCCGCAGGACCGCGGCGACGCCGAACGGATCGACCGCTCGCTGATCATCGGCGGAAACGTCTGGACGCTGTCACGCTCGCTGCTGCAGAGCAACGACCTCGACACGCTGGACCGCCAGAACCGCCTGGTGCTGCCGGGCTGACGGCCGGCCGTCAGTCCCCGCCGCTGGCTGTGGCCGGCCCCGCGTCGGCGGCGGACACCCCGCCGGGGCGGGAGCCCCGCTGGTTCTGCACGACCATCCCCAGAGCCACGACGACCACCCCCATGGCACCCATTTGCAGCGGGGTCAGGGACTCGCCGAACGCCACCCACGCCAGCGTGGACGCCACGATCGGGATGAAGAGTGTGAGCGTGGAGGCCAGCCACAGTGGCACCGTCTTCAGCGACCAGTTCATGGCCACGTGGCCGAGAATCCCCGAACCGAACGCCATGATCACCAACCACCTCCAGCTGTCGGCGGTGGGCCAGGACAGGTCCTGGCCGAATAGCACCGCCAGCGGCGCGTTGAGCGCCCCGACGTAGAGCGCCACGCACACCGTGTACTGCTGCGTCGGCACCTTCGTCTGGGCGTGCCGGGTGACGGCGAAGTAGGCCGACCAGGCGATCAGGGCACCGATCGCGGCCAGGTCGCCGCCCAGCGACCAGCTCGGACTGCCGGACGAACCGAACGCCACGACGACCACGCCGCCCACGGCCACCGTGGCGTAGACCATGTCTCGCCGGGTCATCCGCTCCCCGTAGAGGCGGGCCGAGATGATCGACACCAACACGACCTGCAGGGCGTTGACGATGGTGGCATTGGCAACGGTCGTGAACTTGATGGCCGTGAAGAAGAGGGCAGCGTCGATGCCGAGCGTGAGCCCGCCCCAGAACGAGTACCGGAAGGCATCCCGCGTGAGGGGGATCTTCCTTACCGCCAGGTACGCGGCCATCACGATCCCGAACAGCAAGAACCGGTAGGTGAGGAGGGCAAGGGCACCCATATCGATGATCTTGGCGACCACGCTCGAGCCACCCCAGGCGGTGACTGCCAGGGTGGTGCTGGCAATCCCCATCGACCGGAAGCTGCGCCCCTCGCTCACCGCCCACCCGGCCTTCCGCTCACCCGGGCACTCTACGGCGACGTGACAGGCGTGCTGGGAATCGTGTTGGGCCCCGCCGGCGCGGAGGCGGGTGCTGCCCGCCGTCAGTGATCGGCTGGAGTCTCTGTCAGCGGGACGGAGCAGCACCTGTCGGCGAGAGAGTCTGCCCGCCACATACGCACCGCGGTGTAGGCGGCCGCGGCGGCGATGAAGAGACCTGCGCAGGGGTCGGCCCACCACCAGCCGAACAGCAGATTCGCTCCCAGCCCGATCAGCACCGCGCCCGAGAGCAGGGCACACAGGGTCGTCTGGGCCGCCTCGGCCTGCACCGCCCGGGATCCGAGCACCGTCGCCAACTGCAACTTCAGGCGCGCCAGGAACGGCATCACGACCAGCGACAGGGCCGCCAGGGCGATGCCGAGGATCGAACCGTCCGGCGGGTTGGCCGAGATGAGATCACGCAGCGACTCGACCAGCACGTAGGCGGCGAGCACGGCGAAGCAGGCTGCGATGAGACGCTGGGCGCGCCGGTCCGCGGCGTCTTGGGTGCCGGCGTCGCCCTCCAGCCGCAGGCGCCACGCCAACACGAGACCGGCCACGAGTTCGACGAACGAGTCGAATCCCCAGCCGATGAGGCTGATGGAGCTGGCGCGGATCCCCACGATGATCACCGCCACGCCCTCGACGGCGTTCCAGGAGATGGTGAGGCGGTTCAGCCGCTTCGCCCAGACGACCGCCGCCGGACGCGACAGCCGGGAGACGACCGTGGTCATACCCGAATGTTACGCGGTGAGCCTCCGGCGCCCGGTGGCGCGGTCAGCCCGTTGCGGCGACGGCGAGGGGGCGGGCGGGGGCGCCCGTGGCTCCGAGGACGTTGAGGTGTGAAAGCACGAACAGGAATTCCCTGGGTCCTTCGGCGCTGAGTTCGGTTAGTTGCAGGAGTTCGATGATGTTGACGGCGGACTCCACCAACAGGATGCGGTGGACCGGCAGGAGGGCATGCCCCCGGCCGGGGGGTAGTACCTCGAAGGCGATCGTGTCGGCACCGGCCAGCACCGCGCCCTGCGCCGCCAGCCATCGTGCGCCGTCGGGGCCGACACCCGGCACGCCGGTGTGCCATCCCAGGTAGCGCTCGGGCTCCCCGGCGTGGCGACTCCAGCCGGTGCGGACCAGCACGGCGTCGCCGGGACGCACCGCGGTGCCCTGGGCCTCCGCGGAACCGGCCAGGTCTTCGGCGGTGATCTCGTAGGCGGGCGCGCAGCACTCCACGCCGAGCCGGGCAGGGATGTCCAGCAGCACGCCCCGCCCCAAGAATGGCGGCAGCGTGTGGATGCCGTGGTCCTCGAAGCGCCCCCCAGCCTGGGCGGTGGCCGCGCTCGCTCCCCCGTGCAGGCAGCCGTCGTGGCTGATGTGCGCCAAAGCGTCCACATGAGTGCCCACGTGGCAGCCGAGGGTTATGAGGTCCGACGCCACCGAACCACCCTCTGCGTCGACGTGGTCACCGTGACGCCGGTCCAAGCAATGGCGAAACGTCGGATGGTTGGGCGACTGGGCGATCCCGTTGTGCATCGGCAGCCCCAGGTCGAAGACCCGCGCCCCGGCAGCGAGGTCCAGCAGGCGACGCGTGGCATCAGGCGAGGCCATGGGCGCACACCTGGGACGGGCTAGCGGGCGGTCATCCCGGCATCGGCGGGGATGGCCGCGCCCGTGAGGGCACCGGCGGCCGGTGAGCACAGCCAGGCCACGACGGCTGCGACCTCGGCGGGGCTGATGATGCGATGGTCCACGTGGTGTTCGGCGAACCGGCCGGGGTCGTCGAGGCCGTAGACCTCGGCGCTGTAGGTGAGGATCGCCGTGTCGGTGGATCCCGGCAGCACGGCGTTTGCGGTGATCCCGGTGTCGGCCAAGTCCGCCGCCAGCCCGCGCACGAATCCGATGACGCCGGCCTTGGAAGCGCTGTAGGCGGCGAGCCGGGGGGTGGCCTTCAGCGCGGCCGCCGAGGAGATCGCCACGAAGCGGCCCACGCGGGGCGCCGGAACCGCCAGCATCGCCGGCACTGCTGCGCGGGCCAGGTTGAACACGCCGGTGAGGTTGGTGTCGAGTTGCGACTGCCAGTGATCCTCGGGCATCTCCCAGGCACGAGGGGCGGGCACCAGCACCCCGGCCACAGCCACCGCGGCGTCGAGCCGCCCGAACCGCTCCAGGGACCGGTCCACCGCCCGCTGCAGGTCCGCCACCTGGCGCACGTCGCCCACCAGCGCCTCGCCCTCGCAGCGCCCGGCGGTCGCAGCCAACTCGTCCCGGCTCGCCAGCGGGTAGCCGAGGGCAGGATCGTCCCCGCAGGCATCGACGAGGACCACGTTCCAGTCCTGCGCCGCCAGCGCCTCGGCGACCGCCGCGCCGATACCGCGGGCGGCTCCGGTGATCAGCGCGACCGGCACGGCTGCCCCAGGTCCGACCATCCCGGCGCGCTCGCCCGGACCGGCGTGTTCGGGCTCAATACACTCCGCACATGCCGTCGATCGAGATCTCCTCGATCAGCAGTTCCTCGTCGACGTCGGACTCATCGTCCGCGTCGGCATCGGCGGCCTCGATTACAGCGAGGCCGCTGGCGTTCGGGGCGGTGCCCGGATCCACTTCGGTCGTTCGGCTCATGGTTCCTCCCTCGTGTGCCCTGCGGTTCCCCAACCCGGCGACGTGGCGCTGAGCCCCGAGGCCGGCCTACTGCCGGTGGGTTTCGGCATCCGGCTCGACGCAGATACCCGCAGCAGTGCCGATGGTCGGACACTGATCGGCGGGGCGCCGATGCGGCGGGTGCGCCTGACTAACCACGCAGCAAAACTACTCGCCAGCCTGCGTCACGGCGCGCCCGCCACGAGCCCGGCGGCGCGGCGGCTGGGGCGGCGGCTCTGCGACGCCGGGATCGCCCACCCCGTGCCGCCACCGGGAGGCCCCGACCCCGCTGAGGTGACATGCGTGGTGCCGGTACGCGACGACCCAGTGGGTCTAGCCGCACTGTTGGCGTCGCTGCACTCCCATCAACCCGCTCCCGGCGGCCTGACGATCGCCGAGGACGGCTCCCGGGATCCTGACGAGATTGCCGCCCTGGCAACACGATGGAACGCCCAGCTCATCCAGCGCACCGCCGCCCGGGGCCCCGCCGGCGCACGTAACGACGGGTGGCAGGCAGCCGGCACGCCGATCGTGGCCTTCCTCGACGCCGACGTGGAAGTGGCACCGGACTGGCTGGCACCCTTGCTGGCGCACTTCGCCGACCCGACGGTGGCAGCGGTGGCACCGCGGGTACGCGCCCCGGGATCGCCGCAGGACGCGCTCGGCGGCTTCGAGCGGGAATGCTCCCCCCTGGACATGGGCGCCCGACCGGGCGGCGTGGCCCCCCGCCGCCGTGTGCGGTACGTGCCGTCGGCGGCGCTGCTGTTCCGGCGGGAGGTGCTGGAAGACCTCGGCGGGTTCGACGAGGACTTGCGGGTCGGCGAGGACGTGGACCTCGTGTGGCGCGCCGTCGCTGCGGGCTGGACCGTGCGGTACGAACCCTCGGTGGTGGTGTCGCACCGCAACCGCCCCTCGTGGGCGGCGCTGGCCCGCCAGCGCTTCGGCTACGGCACCTCGGCGGCGCCGCTGGCACAACGCCACCCCCAAGCCTTGGCGCCCCTGGAGATGACCCCCTGGGGCCTCGCCACCTGGGCGGCGCTGGTGCTGGGAGGCAGGAGAGGGATGTTGCCGGCGGCCGCCATCACCGCCGCCGCCATCCGGCGACTGCACGGGCGCCTCGCGAGCGGCGACGGGACCCCGCTGACCGAGGTCGCCCGCATCGTGCTGCGCGGCCAACTCGCCTCGGGCCGGCAGGTGGCGGTGGCGGTCCGCCGGTCATGGCTGCCACTGCTGGGGATCGCGGCGGCTTGGCCCTGGGGGCGGCGGCTGGCAGCGGCGGCTCTGGTGGCGGAACCACTGGCGTCCTGGCTCACCCGCCGGCCCGGCATGGGACCGTTGCGCTGGACCGCCGCGACCCTGCTCTCCGACGCCTCCTACTGCGCGGGCGTCTGGCGCGGCGCCCTGGCGGAGCGCTCGACGACCGCCCTGCGCCCCCGCCTGACCGGCGACAGGCCACCGGTGCCGGGAACGGCCCCGGTGGCGGCGGGAGCCGCTAGGGGGTCGCCGGCGACGGACTGATGAGGGGCCAGGGATGGGCCTGCTCGAGTTGCCCCGCCAACCGGAACAGCACGTCCTCGCGTCCGAACCCGGCGGTGAAGTGCACACCGACCGGCAGGTTGTCCGCGTTGCGGTTCCACGGCACCGACATCGCCGGCACACCGGCCACGTTGGCGAGTGACGTGAACGGGATGAAGTTGAACACCGCAGTCAGGTAGCCGTTCAGGTCCTCGGTCGTGGGATCGAGGACGCCCAGCGGGGGCGGCGGCGTGGCAACCACGGGCGAGAGCAGGACGTCGTGGGTCTCGAAGAAGGGTGCGATCTGCCGGCCGGCGCCGTGCATCGCCCACGTGGCGCGGACCAGATCGGCGGCCGTGCGGTCGTTCCCGATGTTCCTCAGCACGCCCACCACATGCTCGAGGTCACCGGGGCCGGGCGAGCGCCCGGTCTCCTCGCCGTAACGATCGAGCCCGGCCTGCACGTTGGCGGCGATCAGCAGGGTGAAGGCGTCCCCCGTTCCCTTGACGTCGTAGGAGGGCACGGCGTCGACAACCTCGTGGCCGAGATCGCTGAGGGCGCCTGCGGCCCTGTCGACCGCCTCGACGCAGTCCCCGTGCACCGCGGCTCCGTTCAGCGCCTCCCGCTGGACGGCGACCCGCAGCCGCCCGGGCGGCGCGGCCACTTCGTCGGCGTACGGCCGGGACGGCGGCGGCGCCCAGTAGGGGTCGCCGGCCGCAGGGCCGCTGACGGTATCGAGGATGGCGGCGCTGTCACGAACGGTGCGCGTGATGACGCCCTCGCTGCTCAGACCGTTCCAGGCCTCGCCGTAGGTGGGCCCGGCGGGAACCCGACCCCGGGTGGGCTTCAGCGAGAACGCTCCGCAGCACGCCGCCGGGATGCGCAACGACCCACCCCCGTCGGAGCCGTGTGCCGCCGGAACCATCCCCGAGACGACCGCGGCCCCCGAACCGCCCGAGGATCCCCCGGCGCTGAACCCTGCCTGCCACGGGTTCTGCGTGGCGCCGAACAGCGCCCCCTCGGTGCTCGGGCAGCAACCGAACTCCGGCGTGTTGGTCTTGCCGAAGATCACGAATCCCGCCCGGCGGAAGCGGCGCACCGTCTCGGAGTCGGCGTCAGCCACGTTGTCGACCCAGTAGTGGCTGCCGGACGTCGTCGGCACACCGGCGTAGGCGGCACGCAGATCCTTCAGAAGGAAGGGAACGCCGGCAAACGGCCCTGCTGGCGGCCCGGCGGCGATCTCGGCTCGGGCCTCGTCGTACATCTCGGTCACGACGGCATTCAGGGCGGGGTTGCGCTCGGCGACGGCAGCGATGGCGTCGTCCAGCAACTCCGCGGCCGACACCTCCCCCGATCGCACCAGTTCCGCCAATCCGAGCGCGTCGTATGCGCTGTAGTCGTTCATGGATCGTCTCCCGCTTCCCAGGCGTCTCAGACGTGGATCGCCTTCTGCTCCAGGTACTCCTCCAGCCCGGCAACCCCCAGTTCCTTGCCCAGGCCGGACTGCTTGTAGCCGCCGTACGGCGCCGTAAAGCTCTGGTCGGCGCCGTTGATCACCAGCCACCCGGCGCGCAGCCGGCGCGCCACCGCCATTGCCTCCTCGGGCTCGCCGAAGACCATGGCAGCGAGCCCGTAGTCGCTGTCGTTGGCGATCCGCACGGCATCGTCGGTGTCGGAGTAGCCGATGATCGCGAGCACAGGCCCGAAGATCTCCTCACGGGCGATGCGCATGCCCACCGTCACGTCGCTGAACACGGTGGGGCGAACGAAGTATCCCGTGTCGAGACCCTCCGGGGGCTCGACGCCCCCGGTCACGAGGGTGGCGCCCTCCTCGATTCCCGAGCGGATGTAGTCGCGGACCCGGTCACGCTGGCGGGCGTTGACGAGCGGACCGATGACCGTCTCGGGCACCGCGGGATCACCGACGGCGAGTGACGTGGCGATAGCGGCGGCGGTCGCCGCGGCCTCATCCAGTTGCGCCTCGGGCACCAGCAGGCGGGTGGAGGCGGTACACATCTGCCCGCAGTTGATGTAGCAGCCCTGCACCGCCGCGGCCACGGCGTCGGCCAGCGGCGCTCCTTCCAGCACGATCAGCGGCGACTTGCCGCCGAGTTCGAGGGTGACCTTCTTCACCGTGGACGAGGCCACCGAGGAGATCCGCCGACCGGTCGCCGTGGAACCCGTGAAGGAGACCATGTCCACGTCGGGGTGCGCCACGAGGGACTCACCGGCGGTGGCCCCGTCGCCGGACACCAGATTGAACACCCCCGGCGGCAGACCGGCCTCGTCGATGATCTCGGCAAGCATGAAGGCAGTGAGGGGCGCATACTCGCTGGGCTTGACGATCACGGTGCATCCCATCGCCAGCGCGGGAGCGACCTTCACCGCGATCTGCACCAGCGGGAAGTTCCACGGGGTGATGGCGGCGACCACACCGATTGGCTCCTTCACCGTCAACGTGCCGCCGACGGTGGCCTCCATCTCGATGGTGGGGGCAAGCGCCGCATTGTCGCCGAAGACCACGGCGGCCAACCCGGTCTGCAACATCGGGGCGATCATCGACGGGGTGCCGACCTCGCCGACGACGGACCGCGCCAACTCGTCGTTGCGCGCCATGATCCCCTCGCCGATCCGCCCGAGGGCGGCGAGGCGCTCTTCGAGCGGGGTTGCGGCCCAGCCCGCGAACGCGGTTCGAGCCGCTGCGACCGCCCGGTCGACGTCGGCGGCACCCCCGGCCGGCACCCGCCCCATGACCTGCTCGGTCGCGGCGTTGACGATGTCGATGCGCTCACTGCTCGACGGGTCGACCCACTCTCCTCCGACGTACAGCCGCGGGAATTCCTGCATCGGGCACTCCTTGCTTGTTGGACCAGGCCCGCGCGCAACGCCGCGCGAGCGAGGAAGGTCAAGACGCTAGGACAGGCAGAGTCTGTCGATGCGCTCCTCTGATATATCACGGCCGAGGAGTTCGGCGCCGATCCTGCCGCGCTGCATGACGAGCACGCGATCACAGACCCGCACCAGTTCGGCCGTGTCGGTCGAGCACACCAGCACGCCTGCACCGTCACGTGCAGCGTCGACGATGCGCCGATGGATTTCGGCCTTCGCCCCGACGTCCACCCCTTGCGTGGGCTCGTCGAGGATCAGCACCCGCGGCTGGATGCGCAACCACCGGGCCAGGAGCACCTTCTGCTGGTTGCCACCGCTGAGCCGCATGGCACCGAGCGACTGGTTCCGGGGCCGGACGTCCAGCAGGCCCAGCCAGGTGTCCACATCGGAGCGCTCCTTGCGGTGGCGCAGCACGCCCCCGCGCAGGTAGGGGCGCAGATCGGCCAGCGTCACGTTCTCGCCGACCACCATCGACGCCACGAGGCCCAGCGACTTGCGATCGGCCGGCACGAATCCCAGACCTGCTGCCACGGCGAGGTCTGGGCGATCGACCGGCACGGGATGCCCGTCGACGGACACCGACCCGCTGCGCGGCGCCGCGCCGAAGAGCATCGGACCGAGTTCCTCCCTGCCCGAGCCGGTGAGGCCGGCCACGCCAAGCACTTCACCGGCTCCGACGCGCAGGCTCACGGCGCGCAACACCGAACCGGAGAGGTCCTCGGCGACGAGCGACGGCTCGTAGCGGGCCGGGGTGCCAGACGGTGCGGGCTCACCGGTGGGCGCGTCGGGACCCCGTCCCACGATCAATTCGACCATCGAGTCGTGATCGAGGTCGGCGGCGTCGAAGGTGCCGACGCGAGCGCCGTCGCGCAGGATCGTGACCCGATCGGCTATGGCCAGTACCTCCTCGAGGTGGTGCGACACGTAGATCACGCCGACGCCGCGCTCCCGGATCGTCCCGATGACGTCGAACAGCCGGGCCACCTCGACCTCGGGGAGTGACGCCGTCGGCTCGTCGAGCACCAGGAGGCGGGCAGCCGACTGCCAGCCGTCCAGCGCCCGGGCGATGGCGATGGCGGTCCGTTCGGAGGCCTGAAGCGTCCCGACGAGGGCACGCACGTCCATGGAGTAGCCCAGGTCCGCCAGGGCGGCGCTCGCTTGGCGCCGCTCGTGCCGCCAGGAGATCCTCCGGGGGAAGCGAACGTCGTAACCGCACCCGAGGGCGAGGTTCTCCACCACGTCGAGGCTGTCGACGAGACCGAGATCCTGATGGACGAAGCGAAGGCCGCGCTCGCGGGCCTCACCCGGTCGAAGCGGGTCGAAGTCCTCGCCCTCCACCGCGATGGCACCGGCATCAGGGGCGTGGACGCCCGCCAGGATCTTCACCAGCGTGGACTTGCCGGATCCGTTCTGGCCCACCAGGGCGTGCACCTCGCCGGCGCGGAGATCGAAGTCGACGTCGGTGAGCGCCTCGGTCGGGCCGAAAGCCTTCGACAGACCGCTCACCTCGAGGAGCTGCACGATGCCGGAGGGATCGCCGGCCGGCTCTGCAACAGCGGCAGTCACGGCGCCAGACCGCCCGGCGCATCGCCCCGGCGGCGGTAGACGGCGATCCCGACCGCAAGGGCAAGCGTGACGCCGTTGAACAGGTCGTCGACCCACACCTCGGTCCCGGAGAGCTGCAAACCCTTGACACCCGTCGCCAGGAGGTAGACGGCCACGAGCGTGCCCCAGGCATTGATCCGCCCCCGTTTGATCTGCGTCGAACCCAGGAAGACCGCGGTGTAGGCCGGGATGAGCTTCGGCGGGCCGGCGGTGAGTGACGCGGAGCCCAGTTTCGCCGCCAGGACCACGCCGGCGAAGGCGGCGACCGCCGCCGAGACGATCAGCGACACGGTCACGAAACGGTCGGTCCTGACGCCGGCGAGACGAGCCGCCGCGGGATTGCCGCCCGTGGCATAGGCGTAGCGGCCGCTGCGCGTGTAGTCGAGCACGAACCAGATGATCACCGTCAGGCCGAGCAGGTAGAAGAACGGCTGCGGCAACCCGAGCACCACGTTGCGCCCGAAGCTCTTGAACTCGTCTGAGAATTCCCCGGCGATCTGCCGGTTGTTCGACACGAAGAGGATGAACGCCTGCAGGATCGAGCTCATGGCCAACGTGGCGATGAACGAGTTGACCCCCACCTTGACCACCATGGCGGCATTGGCCAGCCCCACCGCCACACCGATGGCGACCATCATCAGGGTCACCACGGCCATGTTGATGTCCGTGTTCACGTTCATCCAGGTGGTGGCCACGAGCGTGAAGCCGAGAACGTGCCCGATCGACAGGTCGAACACGCCGCAGGCCAGCGGCACGACCAGCCCGACCGCGACCATGCCCGTCACCGCCTGATCCGAGGCCAGAACCCGCAGCGTCGTCGTCGTGAGGAACGTCTCGGGCACCCACAGAGCGAAGAGCAGGATGATGAGGCCCCAGATGTAGATGCCGCTGAATCGGTCCACGGCGAAGTGGAACCGGCGGCGGGTTCGGGGGGTCGTCTCGTCGCTCACTGTCACTCCCCGGCGCAGTGTAGGGATTCACGCGGAGCGGCGGGAGGAGTGCGATCACCGACTCACCTGGCAGTTCGACAGGCCCCCGCCCGGCCGGTTCGATGCCACCGTCGCCGCGATGTTCGACGATCCGGCAGGGGCAGGAGTATCGCTGTTCCCGGCACCCCGGTCCCGCGGACCATGTACCATCCCGTGAGTTCTCCCGAGGGGAAGGTCAGAAAATGAAGAAGATCCGTTTGCTCTTGCCCGCGCTGATCGCTGCGCTGGCGATTCTCGCCGGCGCGTGCGCCAGCGAGGACACCGGCGCACGCGACCTCGCGCAGCAGGCGCTCGACGAGGCTCGTGCGGCGCGCTCCGAGGCCGCCGCGGCGACCGCCGACGCCGGCACCAACGCTTCGGGCGTCGGCGAGGCACTCGCCGCCGCCGAGGCCGGTCGCGCCGAAGCCGCCGCGGCCGGGTCTCAGGCCGAGGTGGCCCTGGCCGATGTCGCTGCGGCGGCCGCAGCCGCCGATGTCGCGGCCGCCGCTGCGGAAGCCGCGCAGAGCCAGGCCGCACTGGCCGAGGCCATCGCCGTCGGCAACGAGTCAATGATCTTGGCCGCCGAGGCGGCGCTCATCGAAGCTCAGGCAGAGGCCGAGGCGGCGCGGGCACTGGCAGCACAGGCCGAGAGCGAAGCAGACCAGGCCCGCACCGCAGCCGAGGCGGCTCAGAGCGAAGCAGACGAGGCCCGCACCGCAGCCGAGGCGGCTCAGAGCGAAGCAGACCAGGCCCGCACCGCAGCTGCGGAGGCGCAGGCCCAGGCCGACGTCGCGCAGGCGCAGGCTGGTGCCGCCCAGGCCCAGGCCGACGCCGCCGAAGCCACCGTCGGCGTGTCCGACCTGCTGGATTCGCCGACCAGCATTGGACCTCGGACACCTCTGTCGGCCACACCGGAGCCCGGCAAGACGCTCATCTGGATCGAGTGCCCCACGCCGGGCTGCGTGCTCGTCGGCAACGGCATCACCGACGCCGCCGCACATCTCGGCTGGACCGTCGAGCGCATCGGCCACGACCTCACGCCGGAAGGGACTGCCGGCGCCATGGCCCAGGCAGTGGCACAGAACCCCGACGCAGTGCTGATCTCGGGCTCGGTGAACGCCTTCTACGAGGACTCCCTGGCCGCGCTCAACGAGAGCGGCGTACCGGTGATCGACTCCTCCTCGGTGAACGAGGTGGGTGGAGCCGCCAACGGCATCTACGGCATGGTGCAGGGCATCCCCCAGACCACGGCCTATGGCGAGGTGCTGGGAAGTTGGCTCGTCGCCGACTCCGGTGGCAACGCCAAGGTGCTGGTCTTCAACGTGCCCGACGTGCCCGTACTGACCGGCTTCAGCGCCGGCATCGCCACCGTCATGGCCGAGACCTGTACGAACTGCGAGGTGGAGATCGTCGACGTGTCGTTCGCCGATCTGCTCGGCGGCGCCGTGCCTGGTCTGGTCGTGTCGGCCCTGCAGGCCAACCCCGACGCCGGCTACGTGGCGTGCGGGTTCGGCGACCTCTGCATCGGCGTCACCGGGGCGATTGCCGAGGCCGGCCTCGCCGACCGCGTCAAGCTCACCGGTGCGCTGCCGAACGCGGGTGATTTCGGGGCCATCGCCGCCGGCGACGAGGCCGCCTTCGTGGCCGCTCCGGAGTACATGATCGGCTGGCGCAAGGTGGACATCCTGGCCGCCTTCTTCGTCGGCGACGACCTCACCGAGGCGCAGACGGCCCTGCTGCCAATGCAGGTCATCACGCCCGAGACCACCGGTATCGTGCGCGACGACGGCGGTAACTACATCGGCGTCGCCGACTACGAGGCGCAGTTCCTGGCTCGCTGGGGACTCGGCTAATCCGGACTTGACACCGCCGGCCCCGGTCCCGCCAACCGCGGGGCCGGGGCCGGCCGGGGGATCCACCCCGCCCGGCGGGTTCTAGTGGTCGTGGATGAGCATCCCGCAGATGTTCTTGCCGGCCACCATGTCGTCATAACCCTCGTTGATCTCATCGATCGTGTAGCGGGCCGTGATCATCTCCTCGATGAGGAACTGGCCCTGCCGGTAGAGATCGATGATCCGGGGCATGTCGTCGTGAAAGTTGGCCGACCCGTAGAGGCATCCCTGGATCGCCTTGTTGGAGAACACAAGGTCTGTCACCGGTATCCGCACCTCGTCGAGGGTGATGTTGGCGGGCGCCACCAGGACGCAGCGTCCCCCCTTGGCGATTGCGGCGTAGGCGTTCGAGATCGTCTCGGTCGTCTGGAGGCCCACGCAGGACACGGCAATATCGGCCCCCTGGCCGTTGGTGACCTCGCCGATGGCTTCGGCGACCTCCTCCTTGCCGAGGCGGGCGATGTTGAGCGTGTGCGTGGCGCCGAACTCGACCGCCTTGTCCAGCTTCGAGTCCAGCACGTCGATGGCGTAGATGTACGCGGCGCCGGCGATCCGCGCCCCCTGGATGGCCGCGGCCCCCACACCACCGATCCCGAACACCGCCACGGTGTCACCCGGCTGTGCCTGGCCCCGGTTGACGACCGCGCCCCAGCCGGTGGCGGCACGGCACGCAATGGTGCCGGCGACCTCGTAGGGAACATCGTCGGGGATCGGCACGACCGAGTCCTCCGGAACCACGGTGTGGCGCGAGAAGCCGCCCAGAATGGTGAGTTGGTAGACGTCGGTGCCGTCGGCCGTGTGGAACCGGTGCGTGCCGTCCATCTGCACGCCCTCGAGCACGCCGGCGCCCTGGTTGCAGAGATACTCCCAGCCGCGGGCGCAGTAGCGGCAGTGCCCGCAGGCAGGGATCCAGATGAGCGCCACGCGGTCGCCGACCGACACCTTGGTGACGCCGGGGCCGACCTCGAGCACGTCCCCGGATGCCTCGTGGCCGCACACCACCGGTAGCGCCACAGGCACATCGCCCTGCAGCACCGTGTAGTCCGAGTGGCACAGCCCGCAGGCGCGCACTTCCACGAGCACCTCGTTCGCCTTGGGCGGATCCAACTCCAGATCCTGCACAACCATCGGGGCCTTGAACTCCTCAAGGACTGCGGCACGCGTTTGCATGGTTCCTCCTAGGAATCGTCGCCGGCGAGGATCAGGTCCGAGGCCCGCTCGCCGATGGCAATCACCGTCGCGTTGGTGTTGGCGCTCACGATACGCGGCATCACCGAGGCATCGACCACGCGCAGACCGCTCACCCCCCGCACCCGCAGCGACGGGTCGACCACCGCCTCGCTGTCGCTACCCATACGGCACGTGCCGCTGGGGTGGTAGGCGAGGCCGGCAGTGGCCCGTGCGTACGCCGCCCACTCCTCGGCGCCGCCGGGGGGTGCCGGCGGCATCTGCTGGTCGGTGATGTACGGGGCGAAGGCCTCTGTCTCGAAGACGCGCTGCGCGATCTCACACCCCTTCGCCAGACGCTGCACGTCGTCGGCGTCACCCATCAGCTCATGGGAGATGCGCGGCGGGTCAGCGGGGTCGGCCGAGCGCAAGGTGACCGTGCCGCGAGCATTCGGCCGGCACAGGTTGGCGGCGATCATGCAGGCGGGACGCTCGTGCAACGCCAACCCGTCGGGTCCGAAGTCGAAGCCGACCGGCGTGAAGTGGAACTGGATGTCGGGCCGCTCCTGCGACGGGTCGCTGCGGAAGAAGGCGTACCCCTGCGCCACCGGTGAGGTCATGGCGCCGGTGCCCGAACGCCGCCATTCCTCGGCGCAGCCGTCTGGATCGCCCAGGAGCATGGTGTTGAGCGTCGGCACGTTCACGAAGAAGCTCACGAAGGTGATCGGATGCTCCTGAAGGTTCCGCCCCACCCCCTCGGCGTCGACGACGACGTCGATGCCCAACGCAGCCAACGCCGGGCGAGGCCCGATCCCCGACAGCATCAGCAGCTTCGGTGACATGATCGCCCCGGCTGCCAGCACCACTTCCCGTGAGGCCCGCAGCTCACCGCCGGAGGTGACCACCCCGGCGCAGCGCTCCCCTTCCAGCAGCAGCCGGCTCACCTCTGAACCGGTGCAAACCTCAAGGTTGGGGCGATCCAGCACCGGCGCCAGATAGGCGCGGGCGGTCGTCTCCCGGCGCCCGGCCCGCTGGTTGGTCTGCACGGGAGCGAAGCCCTCCGGGTCGGCGCCGTTGGGATCGGGGTTCGCCCGGAAGCCCGCCTCGACCCCTGCAGCCACGAACACGTCGACGAGTTCATGAGGGGTCCGCAGGCGGGACACATTGACGGGTCCGTCGCCGCCCCGGAACTCGTCGGCCCCTCCCTCGAAGGACTCGCTGCGGCGGAAGTACGGGAGCAGCGACTCGTAGTCCCAACCGGTCGCGCCCGCTTCGGCCCACGAGTCGTAGTCCCTGGCCTGGCCGCGGATCCAAACAAGACCGTTGATGGAGGTGCCGCCACCCAGGACCTTGCCGACCGGCCACATGTCGACCCGCCCGTCGCGGGTCGGATCGGGCTCGGCCATGAAACACCAATCGGTCGCCGGGTTGCCGACGACGTTGCGCTGACCGAAGGGCATCTCCACGTCGTCCACGAGGTCGCTGCCGCCTGCCTCGAGCAGAAGCACGCGATTGGACGGATCGGCCGACAGGCGGTTCGCCAGGACGCACCCGGCGGCTCCGGCTCCGACGATCAGATAGTCACACTCCATCGGTCCCCGACTCCTTCTCCTCGGTTCTGGCGAGGATCGCCAACTCCCGCTCGCGCGCCTTGCGGGCACGCAGCCGCAATGCCCACCCCGACAGGGCGATGGCCCCCAGCAGGGCCGCGCCCTCCACCACCTTCTCGATCCACTTCCCCACACCCACCTGCTGCAGACCCGAGATGGCGACCTCGATGGTGTAGACCGCCAGCACAGCCCCCCAGACGTTGTAGCGGCCGGGGCGGATCGTGGTCGCTCCCAAGAAGACGGCTGCGAAGGCCGGGATGAGCAGGGTGAGGCCCGTGCTCGGCGTCCCGGTGCCGATTCGCCCGCCCAGCATCGCGCCGCCCGCCGAGGCGAGCAGCCCGGCGATGACGAACGTGCCGATCACCATGCGGTCGGATCGGATGCCGCTGAGCTCGGCGGCGCGCCGATTCCCGCCAACGGCATACATGCGCCGGCCGGTCGGCATGCCCGCGAGCACGAACCACACGACGAGGGAGATGACGAGGGCGTAGACGACCGTCAACGGCAACCCGCCGGAGACGCCCTCGAAGATCCGCTCGCGGAACACAGTCGTCAGGGATTCGGGCGCGCCGAGGATGGTGCGAGACGAGTAACGCAGCGAGATCCCCTCCAGGATCGTCCCGGTCGCCAGGGTGGCGACGATGCTCGGCACCTTCAACTTCACGACCGCCACGCCGTTCACGAGGCCGATGAACATGCCCACAGTGAGCGTGCACACGAGTGCCGCCCACGCCGGGAGCGTCTGGTTCACCGCGAAGCCGACGACGATCAGCTGCGCGAACGAGAGGTTCGACGCCACCGACAGGTCGAATTCGCCGACGATCAGCGTCATCATCGCCGCGAAGGCCAGCAGCACCAGCGATGTCTCGCGGTCGAGAATTGCCCGGAAGTTGTTGACGGTGGCGAAACTCTCCGGGCGCAGGACCGAGAAGAGGATCAACTCAGCGATGAGCAGGAGCGGGATGGCATACCGGCCCACGTAGCCCGAGAGCAGCGACGCCATCTCGACGCCACGGCTCTCGGCGGCCGGCTGAGCGCGGTCGCTGCCGGAGTTGCTCACACCCCGAGTCCCCACGGCCGATCGACTCTCATAGCGTGCTCAATTCTCATGCGGCTCGGTACACCGCGCTGCTGATGGCGTCCTCGGTGAGGTCACGGCGAGAGATCGACTCGACGAGCCGGCCGCGGTGCAGGACCACCACACGGTCGGCGACCTGTGTGATCTCCTCGAAGTCCGAGCTGATCAACAGGACACTCGTACCCTCGCGGAGCACGGCACGGATCTTGGTGTAGATCTCGGCCCGGGCGCCGACGTCCACCGCGCCCGTCGGCTCGACGAGGATCAGCAGGCGGGGCTGCTTGCGGAGCCACTTGGCGATGACGACCTTCTGCGCATTGCCTCCCGAGAGCGTGGACAGCTCGGCCTCGGGCTCGGGTGGACGGACGTCGAAGCGTTCGAGCAGTGACCGCGCCTGCCCCCTCTCGGCACGTCCGGGGATGCGTCGCAGGGACGGCTTGTCCGGATTCATGAAGATGTTCTCGCGCAGTGTCAACTCGGTGGCTGCACCCTCCTCGACACGGTCGGCAGGAACGTAGGCGATCCCGGCAGCCATCGCATCGACCGGATCGCCCGGCCGGAATCCTCGGCCGCCCACCTCGACCGACCCACCTGTCGCGGGCTCCAGCCCGAACAGGATCCGCCCGAGCACATGGTGGCCCGAGTCGGCGAGGCCCGTGACGGCGACCATCTCGCCCTCCCGCACCGACAGCGACAGCGGCCCGAGTCCTGGCCCTTGGAGATCGCGCGCCACGAGCACGTCCGTCGACGCGGTGGCCTGCGTGTCGACACTCACCGGCGCCACCTCCCGGCCGACGATCAAGGTCACCAGGTCGGACTCCGAGAGGTCCGCGATGTCTCTCGTGGCAACCATCCTGCCGTCGCGGATGACGCTGACCCGGTCGCAGATCCCCATCACCTCGTCGATGCGATGCGTGATCAACACGATGGCGAC
Source organism: Acidimicrobiales bacterium (assembly GCA_963664235.1). Taxonomy (GTDB): domain Bacteria; phylum Actinomycetota; class Acidimicrobiia; order Acidimicrobiales; family CATQHL01; genus VXNF01. The sequence continues at coordinate 801,386 of OY760933.1, forward strand.
ACCTTCGGACCGCAGGCGCCGCAGGATCGAGAAGAGATCGCGCACCGCCCCGGCATGCAGACTCGCTGTCGGCTCGTCCAGCACGAGCAACTTCGCATTCGTGGCGACCGCCCGCGCGATCGCCACCTGCGCACGCAGCGCGATCGGCAGATCGGCAACCTCTGTGTCCACGTCGAGATCGACGCCCATGCGGGCCAACGCGCTCCTGGCCCGGGCGCGGAGCTCGGCGCGGTCGATGCGGCCCCCGCGCCGGGGGAACCCGGCGGTCAGCGCAACGTTCTCCGCGATAGTCAGCGCACCGACGAGACCGTGCTGCTGGTGAATGAAGGCGCAGCCGCGACGGGCAACCGCCTCGGGGCCGAACCCCGGCGGGAGGGCCTCGCCGAACAGCTCCACCCGACCGGCATCGGGAGTCTCCACACCGGCCGCGATCTTGACCAGCGTGGACTTGCCCGCGCCGTTCTCTCCGAGGAGCCCGTGGATCTCGCCGGCGCAGACCTCGAAGTCGGCCTCGGCAAGCGCGACCGTTCCGCCGTAGACCTTGGTCACGCCGCGGAAGCGGCCCGCGACAGGTCGGTCCTCCTCGGTGCCCCGCCCTGTCGCGGTCATTTCTGCGGCCCGTTGCGGGCTAGCCGATGCCCCAGAGGTTCCGGTACTCCGAACGGAAGTCGACGATGTCGGCGAACGCCTGATCCTGGGCCAGATCGCTCGGCGCGTTGGACGCGTCGAAGAGCAGCACACCGATCCCGAGGTCCAGGGCGCCGAGGAACGGTGCACCGGTGAGCCCGCGGATGGCCTGGTCGATACCGGCCCAAGCCAGCCACTCCAGCGACGATGCGGCAGTCAGCCAGGCGCCCCCGTTGATGACGTTCGTGAGGCCCTCGTCGTTGGGATCCTTGTGCAGGACCTTCACGTCGGATCGGCCCGCGGTGCGCAGCGACTCGATGACGGCGGTGTCACCCAACGAGTACGGCATGAACAGGTACTCGACCTCGGGGTTCTGGGCGAGGATGCCGTTGATGATGCCGTCCACCGCGGTGGGATCGAACGCATCGGTGATGAGCCAATCCTGGATGTGCAACGAGCAGCCGGCGCACTGCGCCATGATCTGCTCGATCTCGTCGGCGGTGGCGGCCAGAGTCGGGAACGTGGCATCGCGGATCATGCTCACGTTGGCCGTACCGCCCGAGTCGGCGATGACCGCGAACGCCTGCAGCGCACCCAGCAAGGGACTGCGCAGCGACACGTAGGCGTCATAGGCGGCCAGAGCGTCCGGGTCCGGCTCGGGGAGGTCGGCAAGAGAGATCGTGATGATGCCGGCGTCGGCGGCAAGATCGAGCCGGTCACCCACGAGCGCACCGGGCGCAGCCGCTCCCAGGATCACGTCGGGGCTCTTGGCGATGGCGTTGTCGAACGCCTCGACGTAGCTCTCCGGCGTTCCCAGCCCTGCGATCGTCTCGTGCTCCCACCCCAACTCGGCGGCGACCGCGTCCACGTAGTCGCTGACGGTCGAGCACGGCGGCACGGGTGCGCACGGGATGGTGATCAGGCTGATCCCGCTGGGTGGTGCCGGCGTGGATGAGGGGCCACCCCAGGTCGTCAAGCCCGTGATGTCCGACGCGGTGTTGCCCGTCTCCTTCAGCGACGTCACCATGCCGCTCAGTGCCGCTGCGGTGACGCGCCGGGCCTCGGCCACGATCGGGTCCTCCGCCGGCTGGGCCGCTGCCGCCGCGGCGGCTTCGGCCGCCGCTTCACGCGCCTCGTCGGCCTCCTGCTGGGCAGCGGCCGCGTCGGCGCGCGCCGCATCAGCGGTCGCCTGGGCTTCCGCGAGCGCATCCTCCGCCGCAGCCACCGCAGCCTGGTTGCCCGAGGCCGTGGCCTGAGCCAATTCCGCGGCGGCCTGCGCCTCCTGGGCGGCCGCCAGCGCCACGTCCGCCGCAGCCGCGGCGTCGGAGGCCTCGGCAACCGCGGCCGCGGCACTGCCGCTCGCACCCGTGGCTGCGCTCATGGCGGCGTCGATTTCTGCAGAAGCGCCGTCGTCGGCGCCTCCGCAGGCTGCAGCCGCTAGCGCGACCGTGATGAACAGGCCGACAAGCCTTAACGAACGATACCGAAGCATGATTCTCCCCTTATTCGGTCCCACCGGAACTTCGGGCCGGAGACGCTCGCTCCGACACACAGGCTGTGGACATTAGCACGGGCTACAGGTTCGCCGGGAGCCGCTGCTAGCGTCAGCGACCGTGCTTCCCCTGCTCTATGTGGTGCGTATGGACGTCGAGGCCGACTACCTCGGCGAGTTCGTGAAGTGGTACGACACGCGCCACGGCCCGGACCTCATCGACACGGGCTTCCACAGTTGCAACGCCTACCACTCGGTGATCGGCGGACCCCTCATCTGCAACGTGTACGAGGTGCCCGACGTGGCAATCTTCTCCTCCGAGGCCTACGTGGACGTGCGCCGCAGGGACACGCAGCTGGTCGACGAAGTCCTGGGAAAGATCAGCAACCACTCCAACACCACCTACGCCCAAGAGCTGACCGTCGGTGTCCCCGAATCCGCCCTGGGACCGGCGGACCGCCCGTCGCGCCGCGGAGCGGTGACCTCGCCGGTGGTGTCCACACTGCGGCTCGACATCGCCGACGGCTCCGAGGACAGATTCCTGTCCTGGTACCGCGACGTCGAGGCCCCGCGCCAGGCAGGTGGCCCGGGGTTCATCGCGGGGCGCGTCGCACGCCAGCACGGTAAGCACCCGCTGTTCCCGTCGTCACAGCCCGACTGGATCGTCCTCACGGAGTGGGCGACCGTCACCGAGGCCGCCGGCGACGGCGACCCCGACACCGTGGTCGCCCGGTACGGCGACGCGCTCGGGCCGGACGTCTCGAACCTGGCGTACAACGTCGCCGCTCTCAGCGCCACGTTGCTCAACGCCACGAACTGGACGGTCTGAGGCACCCGGCCCGCTGGGAATCGGCAATGAGGTTCAGCATCGCTCCCGCCGTCCAGAGACTCGAGGACGGCGAGCGCCGTCTCGACATCGACGGGTTCCTCGCCGAGTGCCGCACCGCCGAGGCCGCCGGCTGGTACGGCGCCTACACCGGCGAGAAGCACTCGGGAGACACCACCTACACCACAAGCCCGATGCTGCTCTGCGCACTCGGGCTGGCGGCGACCCGCCAGATGATGTTCGGCACGTGCGTCACCGTCCTGCCGGTGCATCATCCGGTGACCGTCGCCGAGGACGCCTCGGTGCTCGACGCCGTCTTCCCGGGACGCTTCCGCCTCACCACCGGCGTCGGCTACTTCAGCGGTGACTTCGAACCGTTCGGCGTGGCGCTCGACGAGCGCAAGACACGTATGGACGTCGGCATGGAAGTCATCGAGGCGTTCCGGTCGGGTCGCCTGGCTGAGGTCCCCGACCCCTGGCAGGGCACCGTGCCGCGACGAGACTCCGCACTCGGCGAGGACAATCTGGAGGTGTTCATCGGCGCCTGGAGCGTTCCCGGCGTGCGGCGGGCGGCTCGCATGGCCGACGGATGGATCACCGACCCCATCCGCAGCGGCCGCTGGATCAGCCACCTGGCGGACGTGTACCGCGCCGAGTGCGAAGCCGCAGGCAAGGAGCCCCGCATCGTGCTCTTCCGGGAGGCGTGGATGGACGACAGCGACGAGGCGGCGCGCGCCACCTACGGCCCGCACGTGCTCGGCTACTCGCGGGTGTACTTCGAGCGTGGCAACGCCTACGACGAGCGCTTCGATCCCTGGCTGGCGGACGTGGCCGGCCCCGCCGACCTGCAACTCAGCCACGTCCTCCCCGACCGGGTGCTGTGCGGATCCACCGACACCTGGCTGGCGCAGCTCGAGGAATGGCAGGAGACATTGAACCCCGAGGAGATGCTCCTGCGCCTGCGCCACTTCCAGGGGCCGTCGCTGGAGGCCACACTCGACGTCATCGATTCCATCGGCAGCGCCGTGATCCCCCGCATGCAGCCACAGCCATGAGCGTCCGACGTTGGGACGTGCCCGTCGGCCGGCGCGCCGACGGCCAACCCTGGAACCTTCGCTTCGTCGAGGTCACCGGCTCGCGCCCCGGGCCCACCACCGCCTTCGTGTCGGGCATCTTCGGGGACAAGCCGTTGGGCGTCATGGCGCTGTGGGGATTGTTGCAGCGACTCGAATCGTCGACGGACCTTGCCGGCACCGTGGTGCTGTGTCCCGCGGCGAATCCCCCGGCGCTGGAGGTGGGGACCCGCGTCAGCCCTGACCACCTCTATCTCAACAGGGTCTTTCCCGGTTCCCCTCAAGGCTTTCTCACGAACCAGGTGGCTGCTGCCCTCATCGGTGAACTGACCGCCCGAACCGACTGCGTCGTGGATCTGCACTCCGGGACACCGACCATGGCTCTCTGGTATTCCTACGACTATGGCAATCCCGAATTCACGGCGTCATTCGGCTACACCCCGGTCGTCTGCAACTTCGGCCAACCCGGGCAGCTCTGCAAGGCCGTCGCCGACGCCGGAGGAACCGCTGCCCTCGTCGAGTTCGGCGGCGGGGCGCTCGGCGATCCCACCGTCGGCGTGGAGGGCTGCCTCAACGTGCTCCGCTACCGGGGGCAACTCGCCGGCAGCTCCACCGGCCCGCGCACGGTCCCGCTCATCGACGGTGACGTGCGCCTCTACATGCCGTCGCAGGTGGGCGTTCTGACTTCGCGCTACCCGACCGGGCATGTCGGACAACCCATCGAGCCGGGACCTGTTGCCCAACTCGACTGCCCTGCCACCGGCGAGCGGCTCGAGGACTTCACCATCGAGCGCGAGGGCGGGCTGTTGATGCTCGCCAACACGTCGCCCACCATGATCAGCCCCGGGGACTTCGGATCGGCGGTGGCTTTCCCGGCGGGAGAGATCCCCGTGCCGAACACCTGAGCGGGCCCGGGTTGGTGCCATGACCGACACGCGCCGTAGCGCATCGGGGATCCCTGTCAAAGGTTGCTATGGCCCCGACGATGTGAATGAGTCGGCGCGGGAGGCGCTGGCTGCGGGACCTGGCCGGGCACCGTTCCTGCGCGGCGCCTACGAGGGGATGTACCGCACGAAGCCCTGGCGCATCTTCCAGCTAAGCGGCTTCGGCAATCCCGCCGACGAGCGCGAGCGCCTGCTCTTCCTGCTCCGCCAGGGCGAGGGCGGCATCATCATGGAGCACGACCGCAACACCGCGGATCACCTCTATGACGTCGACCACCCCGAGGTGGTGGCGCGCCGCGAGGACGTCGGGCTGACCGGCGCGGTCATCATCGGCGTGCGCGACTACGAGACCATCCTCGAGGACATCCTGATCGAGGACATCTACACCCATCCGGGCGGAGCCGTCGTGCAGCACGCTCCGTTCGCACTGGCCTGCTTCTGGACCGTGGCCAAACGTCGCGGGATCGACCTGCGCCGGCTGGCGGGCACCGGACAGAGCGACTTCTTCCTGACCTACGTGGGTTGCATCACCAAGCAGCAGATCCCCCCGCGTGCCGGTCTGCGGCTCAACAACGACATCACAGAGTTCTGCCTGGAGCACCTGCCGCGCTGGGTGCCCGTGTCGATCGCCGGGTACAACGGCGCCGACAGCGGGCTCTCGGCACCCGACGAGTTGGCGACGGTGTTCGCCACAGCCGTCGAGTACCTCGACGCCTTGGTCGATCGCGGCCGCTACGAGCCTGAGGAGCTCTCCCACAAGGTCGGCGGCGTGAACTTCCGCGTCGGCATGGACTTCTTCGAGGACATCGCCAAGCTGCGAGCGGCGCGCAAGATGTGGTCCGATCTGCTCGAGCAGCGCTACGGCATTCGCGACCAAAGGGCGCGGCAGCTCCGCATCCACGTCGTCACCGCCGGCTCGGCGCTCACCTACCAGCAACCCTTCAACAACATCGCCCGGGGGACGATCATGGCGCTGGCCTCGGTGCTGGGCGGAGTGCAGTCCCTGGGCGTCGCCTGCTACGACGAGGCCCTGTCCGTTCCCTCCGAGCACGCCCACCAGATGTCGGTGCGGATCCAGCAGATCCTGCAGCACGAGACGGGCATCGACGCCGTCGCGGACCCCCTCGGCGGCTCCTACTACCTGGAGGCGCTCACCTCGGAGTTGGAGTCCCGCGCCTGGGAATCCTTCGCCGAGATCGAAGAGCAGGGAGGCTTCATCGAGGCTCTCGACTCCGGCTGGTTGCACCGGCGTGCGGCGCGGCGCCAGTCCGAGCAGTGGGACGAGGTCGAGAACGACAGCCGCTTGATCGTCGGCGTGAACTGCCACGAGATCGACGAGACGCCCTTCGAGATCGACGGCTTCCAGGGCACCACCGACGCCTGGGAACAGGCCATGAGCCGCTTGGACGACGTGCGTTCCTCCCGCGACAACACTGCCGCCCGGCGCGCGCTGCACGAACTCGAACAGGCCTGCCGGTCGGACGGGAACATCATGGTCCCGATGATGCAGGCCACCGACGCCGACGTGACGCTCGGCGAGATCGGGACCGTGTTCCGCGAAGTCTGGGGCGACTGGGAACCGCCGATCCGGCCGTGAGCAGAGTCGTCATCGCCAAGACCGGTCTCGACGGTCACTGGCGGGGGACCCTCCTGGTCTCACGAGCGCTGCGCGACGCCGGCTTCGAGGTGATCATGCTCGGCATGGCCCGCAGCGACGACATCGTGTCGGCCGCGGTCGACGAGGACGCCGACCTGGTCGGCCTCAACGTCGGCGGGCGCGTGGAAGTCGTCGAGCGCATCCTGGACGACCTGGCCGTCGCAGCACCCGGTGTTCCGGTCTTCGCCGGCGGAGTGGTGCCGCCCTGGGTCCGGCGGCGCCTCGAGGAACGGGGCGTCGAGATCTACCCGCCGGGTTCGAAGCTCTCCGACATCGTCGCGGCCGCGCGGCGCCTGACGGGCGGAGAACCGCCGGAGGGTACGGACAACTGAAGGATGGAGCAATGACCGATCTCACCGTTGGCACCGACGCCCACAGGGGAATGCTGGGACGAGCGACGATCGGCGACCAGCTGCGGCGCCACGCGCAACACACCCCGGGCAAGGAAGCCATCATCTACTACGGACCGCACGGATCGCGGTCCGTCTTCAGCTACAAAGACCTCAACGAGCGGGTGAACCGTGTGGCCAACGCGCTCACGAGCCTGAACGTCCGCAAAGGCGACGTCGTGGCAGTGATGTCCCGCAACAGCGTCGACTACATGACCATCTGGTTCGCCACCCTCAAGCTGGGCGCGGCACTGACAGGCCTCAACTTCACGTTCACCCACAATGAGATCAGCTACCAGGTGAGCCACGCCCGGCCCCGCATCCTCATGGCCGAGGACGTCTTCTGCGACCGGATCGATGCGGCAAGGGAGGCGGGTTCGCTGGAGAGCGTGGAGCACTTCGTGCACAGCGGCGCCGGCGACCCCGAACCGCCGGAGGGTTGGCTGGCCTTCTCGTCGCTGTTGGCACACGGTGACAGCGGCGAACCCGACAGCGACGTGCACGAGAACGACGTGGCGATGCTCGTCTACACGAGCGGCACGACGGCGTTCCCCAAGGGCGTCCTGATCTCGCACCGCAACTACCTCATCTCGACGACGCCGGCCTGGACGCTTGCGCTCGACCTCGGTCCGCCGGTCGTGTGGCTGTTCGTGATGCCCTTCTTCACGATCGCCGGGCTCGGCAGCATGACCTCGGTCATCAACTGCGGAGCCACGATCGTCCTGGCGCACACCATCGACCCGGCCGCGGCGATACGGATCATCTCCGCCGAGAAGGTCACCTATATGGCGCAAACACCCACGTTCTTCCTCGCCATGACGACCGAGCCCGACTTCGCAGACGCCGACCTCGCGACGTTGCAGCGCTGCATCACCTACGGCGGCACCGTCCCGTCACACATGATCACCGCCTGGCAGGAGGCGTCGCCAGGGATCACCTGGGGGACCTACTGGGGTCAGTCGGAGTTGAGCCAGCTGGGCACGGTCGGGTGGTTCTCGTCACTGGAGGACATCCCCGGCGGGGACGCCTCCTGGATCGGCAAGCCGGTCCCGCAGTTGGAGATTCGCGTGGTCGACGATGACGGCGCCGACGCCGAGGTGGGCGAGCTGATCTGCCGGTCGCCGTCGGTGATGCTCGGCTATCTCGACGACCCCGAACGCACCGGGGAGACGTTCCGGGACGGTTGGTTGCACACCGAGGACATCGTCCGCATCGATGATGACGGGAACCTCTTCTTCGTCGATCGCAAGAAGGACATGATCAAGACCGGCGGCATGAACGTGTCGTCGGTGGAGGTGGAGCGCACGCTCTACGGCCACGACGCGCTCATGGAGGTGGCCGTCGTGGGCCTGCCCGACGACTACTGGTCCGAGGCCGTCAGCGCGTTCGTCGTGCCCAAGGCGGGACGAACAGTCGAACCCGATGAGATCATCGACCACTGCCGCGCAACACTGGCCGGCTACAAGGTTCCCAAGGCGGTGCACGTCGTGGATGCACTGCCCAAGGACACCCAAGGGAAGATCCTCAAGCGCCGCCTGCGCGACCAGTACTCCTGACCGAGCGCCCCGCAGCGATCGGGGGGATGCCTCGGGTGGTCGCTAGGCCATGAAGAGGCGACCGGGGCGGTCGATGGCGTCGGGGTTCTCGCCGGAGTCCCGTACCCGCGCCACCTTGTTCAGGGCGCTCACGAAAGCGCGGACCGACGCCTCGACGACATCGGACGCGAGCCCCCTTCCCGCCACTCGCACGCCGTCGACGGACTCGAAGCGCAGCGCCACATCCGCGAGGGCATCCACACCGCCAGTGACCGAGGCGACGCTGTAGTCGGTGAGGCGCCCTTGCACCCCGGTGGCCACCTTCACCGCCTTGCAGGCGGCGTCGACCATGCCGTTGCCCTCCTCGCGAGCGGTGCGCAGCTCGCCGTTGACCATCACCACGACGGTGGCACTCGGGGTGCCGGTGCCCACGCTGCCACCGTGGCATTCCAGGACCTGCAGGTCGAAGGCGTGCTCCATCGTGCTGCCGACCTCGTCGGCCACGATCGCCTCCAGGTCGGCGTCGGTCAGCTCGATCTTGCGGTCCGCCAACTCCTTGAACCGCGTGAACGCCGCGTTGAGGGCGTCGCCGGCGATGTCGAGGCCCAGGCTGCGCAGCCGGTCGGCGAAGGCGTGGCGACCGGAGTGCTTGCCCAGCACGATCTGGCTGCCTTCCTGCCCCACCGCATGGGGATCCATGATCTCATACGTGGTGCGCTCGCTGAGCACGCCGTGCTGGTGGATGCCGGCCTCGTGGGCGAAGGCGTTTCGCCCCACCACCGCCTTGTTGTACTGCACCGGGTAGCCGGTGAGCCGGCTGACCAGGCGGCTCGTCTTATGGAGCTCTTCGGTCCGGATCCCCACCTCCAGGTCCCCGAAGAAGTCGTTGCGGGTGTTGACCGCCATGACGATCTCCTCCAGCGCGGCATTGCCCGCCCGCTCGCCGATGCCGTTGATGGCGCACTCCACCTGCCGGGCGCCGGCCAGCACGCCCGACAGCGAGTTCGCCACCGCCAGGCCCAAGTCGTTGTGGCAGTGCGTCGACAGCACGTAGTCGCCGCTCACCCGCTCGCGGATGCGCCGCAGCTGCTCGGCGTACTCCTCGGGAACGCCGTAGCCCACCGTGTCGGGGATGTTCAGCGTGGTGGCTCCGTTGTCGGCGGCCACTTGCAGAACCTCGCACATGAAGTCGAAGTCGCTGCGCGAGGCGTCCTCGGGGGAGAACTCCACGTCGTCGGTGTAGCCCCTGGCCCGCATCACCGCCGAGGCGGCCTCGGCCTTCACCTGATCGGGCGTCATACGCAGCTTGTGGCGCATGTGGGTCTCGCTGGTTGCGATGAACACGTGGATGCGGCGCCGTTCGGCCGCTTCGATGGCCTCCCAGCAGCGGTCTATGTCCTTGTGGGCGGTCCGGGAGAGGCCGCAGATCACCGGGCCGCGCACCCCTTTGGCGATGACCTGCACCGCCTCGAAGTCGCCCTGGCTGGCAATGGGGAATCCGGCCTCGATGATGTCCACACCGAGCCGGGCGAGCTGCTCGGCGATCTCGAGCTTCTCGCTCTGATCCAGGGAGATGCCGGGCGACTGCTCGCCGTCGCGCAGCGTTGTGTCGAAGATGACGACCCGGTCCGGGTTGTGTTCCGACATGGCCTTCTCCTGTCTGTGTCGGGGTAAAGAAAAACCTCCTGCCGTGGGGCAGGAGGTTGGTCGACGAGCGCCGGTATGCGGGCGCTCGCCCTAGAGAAGAAGCAGCAGGTGAACGAGACTGCGCATTGACCTACAGCATGCCAGCACGCAGGCGGATCGTCAACGCTTGGGCCCGATCCGGCCGCTGGCCGGGAGGGACGCAGTGCTCGCTATACTCCCCGTCGATGTTGCGACTCCTGAAGCGGCTAATCAAGTGGGCGTTGATCATCGCCGCCGTGGCCGCCGCCATCCGCTGGCTGAAAAACAAGCGTGAGGGTGACGAAGCCGAGCAGGATCCCGGTTCGATCGAGCCGTGGCCCCCTCTCGACGCCGAGGTCCCCGCCGGTGAGGCCCCCGAGGAGCCCTCGAGCGCCTGAGATCCGGTTGCTGCCGGCGACGGCAGCGTCTGCTCGTTCCACCCCACGCGTGCTGCAGCGGCGACTGCGGCCTGCCCCCGCTGCTCAGCGCGCCGGCGACTCCGACTCGCCGATCGTGCCGAGGCGGATGACCGTCACCGCCAGGACCTCGGGTGCGTCCCGCAGCCGCCGTGCCACAGCGTCCTCCACGTGGCGATCCGTCGAGAACATGATCAGCGAGGTCCCGCCGGGGCCGCGGGAAGGATCCAGCACCATGTCGGCGATGTTCACGCCGGCCTCGCCGAGGATCGTTCCGACCGCGCCGACGACACCGGGACGGTCCTCGTTGGTGATCATGACCATGTGCCGCGATGGGCGCACGTTGATCGCCAGGCCGTTCACCTTGACGACGTAGGGATCGCCGCGCACACCCAGCAAGGTGCCGACCAGTTCGGTCCCCCCGCCGCGCACGACCACCTCGTTGAGGAAGTCACGCGGCGCCACATGGCTGTGCGTGACGGTACGCAGTCCCGCCTCATTGGCCATCAGGGGGGCGTTCACGTAGGTGACGTTGGTCTGCCGGGTTGTGGCCAGCAGGCCCTTCAGCACGGCCAGGCGGGCAATGGAGGGGTCGTGGTCGCCGATGTGCCCCCAGAACTCCAACTCCACCGAGTCGGGCAGCTCGCCGACGATCTCCGCAAGCATGCTGCCCAGGTGCTCGCAGAGCGGTAGGTACGGTCGCAGGATGTCGGGCGCCTGCCGCGCCTCGATGTTGACCGCGAAGGGCACGAATCCCCCTGCGAGGGCATCGTTCACCTGCTCGGCGATGTTCACGCCGGCCCGATGCTGTGCCTCTTCGGTGCTCGCCCCGAGGTGCGGCGTGACCACGACGCCGGGAAGACCGAAGAGGGGCGACGAGTCGATGGGCTCACCGTCGAAGACGTCAAGTGCGGCGCCCCCTACCTGGCCCGACTGGATCGCCTCGGCCAACGCCTCCTCGTCGACGAGCCCGCCACGGGCCACGTTCACGATACGGATGCCCGGCTTGGCCGACGCCAGCAACTCGGTGCCGATGAGTCCGATCGTCTCGGGGGTCCTCGCGACGTGCACCGTCACGAAATCGCTGCGGGCCATCAACTCGGGGAGGCTCACCAACTCGATGCGCAGTTCCTGGGCCTGCTCGGCGGAAATGTAGGGATCATGTGCGAGCGTGAGCATGGCGAAGGAGGCCACGCGCTCGGCCACGAGGCGACCGACCCGGCCCAGACCGATGATGCCGAGGGTCTTGCCCGCCAGTTCGATGCCCTCCCACTTGGCCCGCTCCCAGCGTCCCGCCACCAGCGCGGCGTGCGCCTGGGGAATGTTCCGGGCCTGGGCCAGGATCAGTGCCACGGTGTGCTCGGCCGCCGACAACACGTTGGACAGCGGGGCGTTCGCCACCGTCACGCCAAGGCGGGTCGCGGCGGCGAGATCGACGTTGTCGAGGCCGACACCGGCGCGGCCCACCACGACGAGGTCCTTGCCGGCTTCCAGCACCTCCGCGGTGACCTGCGTGGCCGAGCGGATGACCAGTGCCTGCGCGCCGTCCACGGCCTCGAGGAGTTCGGACGGCGACATGCCGAGTCGTACGTCCACGGTGTGGCCGGCGTCCCGGAGGACGTCGAGTCCGGCCGATGCGATGCGCTCCGCGATCAGAACACGTGCCATTGGATTACCTCACTCGATGGCGCGGCCATTCACCGCGGGCCTCGCTCGCTCCGCGCACATTAGGGCGACGCGCGCCGGCACGTCCGGCGATCGTGAGCGTGCAGGACGTCAGGGAATGTCGACGACCTGCGACGGGTCGGGCAGCGGCACGGTCAACGAGGGATCGTTGACGGCGAGCGTCTCGAATCGCATGGAGAGCAGGTACTCGAACTCGGGCAAGCCGATCTCGGCGCCTTCGGGACCGTCTCCCATCTCGGCGAACCCCGCGAAGACGGCCATCAGGATCGCCCCGAGATCCAGCTCGATTTGCACCTGCCGCACGAAGCCTGCGGTGTCGATGTGAACGGTCACTTCGGAAGGAAGCGTGGGAAGGGCGCCAAGGAAATCCTCCGGTGGAGGCCCCCCGGCGCCCGGACCACCCAGGAAGCCGGCGAGGAACGGTGGTAGATCCGCGCTGAGCGCCCCCAGGTCGATGACGAACGTGTAGGCCTGGGTGGCGACGCCGGCCACCTCACCCGAGCCGTCGCCGCGGGCCTCCAGGATGCTCCCGCCGTCGGACGCCGCCTGCAGCAGCGTCAGGAACTCGCCGAGGGTCGGCCGCTCACCGACGACAGCCACAGGGAGAATCTCGTCGACCGACTCGTCCAGGACCGACCGGCCCCACAGGTTGGAGAGATCAGCGCCCTGTTGAACCAGAGCCTGCAGTTCGGGAGGTTGCTCCCCCGGACCGAGCGCCGCCAGGGGCGCCAGCTTGACGTACGCCTGCCCGCCAGCTCCGTCGAGGATCAGCTCGAGGGGCGGCAGGTTCGCGGGAGCGGCGGTCGGCATCCCGTCTTCGAACCCCGACAGTGCGGCAAGGGAGGACTGGTCGACTTGAACGTGAGTCCGGTCGCCCGAAGTGGTGTAGAGCACGAACGGCACGTTGCTCAGCGACCCTGCGGACACCCCGTCGATGCTCAACTGCATCGACAGGTAGACCTGCACGCGACTGGAGGTCACGGCCTGCTGCGACTCGCTGAGAGTCGATATCACCGCGGCCGCGGTCGTCCCGTCGAGGGGGCCTTCAACCGCCGCTGCCGGAGCCGGCGGAGCCGGCTCGGGCACCGGTTCGGAGGTCTCTGGCGTCGACTCCGCAGGCGGCGCAGCCGGCTCGGGCGGCGCAGGAGCGGGTTCGGTCGACTCGGTAGGCGGTGCGGGCGATTCCGCCTCCATCATGTCGTCCGCCGATTCGGTCACCGGTGGCGGCGGCCGATCCTCGGTCAGGATCGCCACCTGGTCGTCACCCGAATCGCCACACGCCGCGGCGACCATCAGCACCGCCACCAGGCAGCCGCCGAAGGCCATCACTCGGTTTCTCCTGCTCACCATGACACTCCCTTGCTCGTCCGGTGATCCGACCTCCGAGCCCTCCGAGGCGACCCTACCGGCTCACCCCTCTCGGCCAGGTGACCCGTGCAAGCGTCAGTGTGTCGACGCCCGGGGGCAGAAACGAGCGATTGGCACGCCGTCACGAGAGGTTGATCCCGAAGGCCGAATCGGGCAGATCCACGACCAGCGAGGGGTCGGGGAGTTCCACGACCAGGGCGGGATCGTTCAGAGCGACGACGTCCATCCGCATGGACAGGAGGTATTCGAACTCGCCGAACGCGGCCTCGGCACCCTCGGGAAAGTCATCGGCCTGAGCGAGTTCGCCGAACATCTGGCTCAGGATGGCTCCGACGTCCACCACGACGACGATCCGCCGGATGAAGTCGTCGGAGTCGACGTGAACGACATACTCGAAGAGCATCGAGCCGGTCAGTCCGCCCAGGAAATCCTCCACCGTCGCCGCGGCGACCATGTCACCGAAGATCATGTCCAGAGTGTCCGGCAACTCGCTGAAGGCCGCCAGGTCGAGCACGAAGGAGTACCCCTCGGTCTCGGTTCCCGCGACTTCGCCTCGACCGATCTGCCGGGCCTCCACCAGGGCCCCTTCGGGGAGTCCTTCAGCCATGAGCTCGGTGAAGTCCTCCTGTATGGCGGTCTGCCAGATCATGCCGAAGTGCGCCAGGAATTCGGCTCCGTCCGGGCCGGCGAGGTCCACGAAACCCCACAGATCGCCGAGGTCGCCACCGTGTTCGGCAGCCAGTTCCCCCAGCCACAGATCCGGCATCGGATCGCTTGCCGCCAGCGACTCCAGCCTCAGGTAGAACCCCGTCTCGCCCTCGAGAATCATTTCCAACGACGGGGTGTCCGGTGGCGCCGCGCCGGCGCCGAAGAGTCCGCCCAGGTCCATCTGCACGTGCGACAGATCTCCCACCTCAGTGATGGTCATGAGAGGCGCGTCTTCAATGGCGAGCGGAGGCTCGCCGGGGAAGCTCGCCGCGATCGACATGAACACACTCATCTGCGCCGACGTAACGGTGGCCTGCGCAGCGACGAGGCGTGCCGCCAGTGCGGCGACGGTCGCCTCGTCGAGTTCGTCCCCAGGGGTCTCCTGCGGTTCAGCCCCCGCAGGAGTAGGCGCTGGCGGATCGTCCGGCGCCGGTGGCTCCGGTGGCGGCGGCTCGGGAGCTGCGGCCGGCGGCTCGGGGGCCGCAACCGGTTCGGACGGCGTCGCTTCGGGTGGTGTCGGCTCGGGTGGTGTCGGAGGCGCAGGCGCCTGCGATGGCTCCGGAGGTGGCGGTGCCGGCTCGGCGGCGCGTGCCGGTACGGCGGTGGCGGCAGGGGTCTGGACGCCATCGCCGCTGGAACCTCCGCAGGCTCCGGCCACGAGCAGCACGGCCAGGGCCGCGGCGAGTGTTCTGGTTCCGCTTCTCACCTGCTGCTCTACCCCTCCGGTCTGGGTCGACATTCCCTGTCTACCTATTCCGACGCCCGGGACCGCCGCACGGTTCCCGCGTTCGTTCCTATCGAACGGGCGCCGGGATTCCCTCAGAGGTTCTGCACCTCGACGGGGCTGATGTCCCCGGACGGTTCGAAACCGAAGATCTGGCCCAGGAACGAGAACTCGGCCGCGGCGGCCGCCACGATGGCGTCGCTGCCCCGGAAGCCGTGCTGCTCCCCCTCGAAGAGCAGGTAGGCGTACGGCAAGCCGTTCGACTCCAGGGCGGCCACCAGGGCCTCCGCCTGGTCCGGGGGAACCACGGGGTCGCTGTCGCCCTGCAGCACCAGCATGGGGCACGAGATCCGGTCCACCCGGTGAATCGGCGAGCGCTCCACGTAGAGGTCCCGCTCGGCGGGGTACGGCCCGACGAGGCGGTCCATGTAGTGCTTCTCGAACTTGTGGGTGTCGCGGGCCAGCGCCTCCAGGTCGGTGACGCCGTAGCGGATGAGGCCGGCGGAGAACACGTCGTAGTCGACGAGCGCCTGCAGCACCGCGTAACCGCCGGCGCTGGCGCCGATGATGGCCAGGCGATCGCCGTCGGCCTCGCCGCAGTCGGCCAGGTGGCGAGCTGCCGCAACGCAGTCGGCCACGTCGGTGACCCCCCAGCCGCCATCCAGGGCCCTGCGGTACGCCCGGCCGTAGCCGGTGCTGCCTCGATAGTCCACGTCCACCACGGCTACGCCGCGGCTGGTCCAGTAGCGCAGCCCCAGGTGCAGGGCAGTGCGGGCCGCGCCGGTGGGTCCGCCGTGGGCCATGACCAGCAGCGGAGGCGCCCCGGCGCCGTCGGGGGCCCGGCAATCCGGGTTGGCCGGGCGGTAGAGGAGGGCGTGGGCCACGGCACCGTCGCCGGTGGGAAAGGTCACCGGCTCGGGCTCGGGGGTGAACCCGGGATCCAGGCTCAGCGCCGGCGGTGCGTACACGACGCGGGCTCCCGGCGTGGCGCCGGCGCCGGTGACGTGCAAGATCTCGTTCTCCACCGACGGCGACGCAGCCACGGCGACTGCTCCGCCCTCCCAGGCCCGGACCGCGCCGAAAGAGGTGTGGGCCCGGTAGGTCGATGTCGGGACATTCGAGGGAGTCGCCGCCGCCTCGCCGCCTGCCGCCGCCTCGCCGGTGAGTCGCAACTCGTGGCCGCCGTGACGGGCCACCGCGTACGCCAGGCCGCTGGTGCCGCCCGCCGCCGGCCAGGAGGCGTACCGGCTCATGCCGAAGATCCACGGAGCGGTCTGGATCTCGCCGTCGGGCAGGTCGACCCAGTGCCGGGGCGCGGCTCCCGGTGCCAACGGGTCACCCCTCGACACCCATAGCGTCGAGTGGCCCGACCCATCGCTCACCCAACTGATGGCCCCGTCGTGGCGCCACGAGGGGCCGAAGATCCACTCGTCGGACCCACCGGCGATGCGGCGTGATCCGCTCACCTGATGACCGTCGAGGCTCCCCACGTGCAACTCGCAGCCGTCCCAGGGCATGTTGGGGTGGTTCCACTGCAACCAGGCGAGCCGGCGACCGCACGGCGAGGGCCGCGGGTCGGAATAGAAGTCGGCACCGCCGGCGACCACCTCGGTACGGCCGCTGCCGTCGAGTGCCACCGAGACGACCTCGTTGACGTGCTCCGGGTCGGCGGGGCGCTCTCGCACGCACACGAACCACCGCCCGTCGGCACTGAAGCGGCCGTCGGCGTACATGCAAGACCGGTCGGGGCCCTCGGGCGTCAGCACCACCACCTCGCCACCGGGGCCGAGCCGGCGCAGCCGGAAATCGGCGTCGTCGGAGTACACGCAGACGCCGTCCTGCGCCCACCAGGCGGCACCACCGTATGAGTGCACGCGGCTGCGCACGTTGGCGTCCGGCGGGGTCATCTCCCGCACCGACCCGTCGGGGCTGCGGCGCACCAGGGCTGTGCGACCCTTCGCCGCGGGCCGGGTCTCGGACCACCACAAGTCGGCGCCGTCGGCCACCAGCGTGGTGACCCGGACGCTGCCGGCGGCCAGCGACTCCGGCGTGATCGGCGACGGCCAGGCCCCGTAGGGCGCCACATCACCGGCCACGGTGCGGCTCGGCCTCGAGGTTGTCACCGCCAGTGCGACCTCGGCCGCTAGGACAGGAAGTCCACGATGCGGCCCACGCCCTCGGCCAGGTCGTCGTCGGAGAGCGCGAAGGACAGCCGCACGCAGCCGGGCGCGCCGAACGCCTCGCCGGCCACCACCGCCACCTTCACCTCCGACAGCAGCAGGTCGGCCAGCTCCAGGCTGGATTCCACTCTCCGCCCCGCGATCGATCGCTCCATGACGCCCGCCAGCGAGGGGAACGCGTAGAACGCACCCTGGGGCAGCGGGCAGTTGATTCCCGGGATCTGCGAAAGCAACCCGTGCATGGCGCGGCGGCGGCGGTCGAACTGCAGGCGCATCTCGACCACGGCGCCGAGCGGTCCCGAGACGGCGGCCAACGCCGCCCTCTGGGAAATGTTGCAGACATTGGAGGTCTGGTGGGACTGCAGGGCCGCGGCAGCCGAGGCCACCGGTTGGGGCGCGATGATCCAGCCGACCCGCCAACCCGTCATGGCATAGGTCTTGGCGACCCCGTTGATCACCACGCAGCGTTCCGCCGCGGCCGGAGCGACGACGGGAAGCGAGACGTGGCGGTGGTCGTCGTAGGTGAGGTGCTCGTAGATCTCGTCGGTCAGCACCCAGATGCCATGCGTCGCCGCCCAGTTCCCGATCGCCTCAACCTCCTCTGGGGGATAGACGCTGCCCGTTGGGTTGGACGGCGAGCAGAAGATCAGCATCTTGGTGCGCGCCGTGCGCGCCGCCTCGAGTTGCTCGAGCGTGACGCGGAACCCGTCGGCCACGCTTGTCTGCACAACCACCGTGCGTGCCCCCACCATCGCCACCGGCTCGGGATACGTGGGCCAATAGGGGGCCGGCAGGATGACCTCGTCGCCAGGATCCAGCAGCGTCAACAGGGCGTTGTAGACGGCGTGCTTGCCTCCGGCGGTAACGATCACCTGCTGTGGGGTCACCTCGAGACCGGAGTCGCGCAGCGTCTTGTCCGCGATTGCCTGGCGCAGCTCCGGGAGTCCCGGCGTGGGGCTGTAGCGATGGTCGCGGTGATCGCGGCAGGCCCGCACAGCGGCCTCCACGATGTGCGGCGGCGTGGGGAAGTCGGGCTCGCCGGCTCCGAAGCCGATAACCGGCTCTCCGGCGGCGCGCAGCGCCTTGGCTTTGGCGTCGGTGCCGACGGTGGCCGACGGGGTGATCGCCGCCACTGTCCTTGCGACCGCTAGAACTGAGGTGGACCGATCGGGCGACAATTGAGGTGATGAGGGTGAAGACGAGGAACTCACGGTTGCAGTCTCGCACCGCGGGAAGCGAAAAATGACCGGCAACGGCGCTGCGGACCGCATCGTCCTGCCCGACGGCATTCGGCCACGCGACGGGCGCTTCGGCAGCGGTCCGTCGCGGGTGCGCCACGAGGCGGTGGACGCGCTGGCAGGGGTGGCCGGCGGGTACCTGGGCACCAGCCACCGGCGACCCGGCGTGCGCGCGGTCGTCGGTCGGCTCCGCGACGGCTTCCGGGACCTCTTCAGCCTGCCGCCGGACTGGGAGGTGGTGCTCGGCAACGGTGGTGCCACCGGCCTGTGGGACTGCCTCGGATTCGGCTTGATCCGCCGCCGCAGCCAGCATCTGGCCTTCGGCGAGTTCTCCTCCAAGTTCGCCCGTGCGGTGCAGGCTGTGCCTCACCTGGAGGCTCCGCAGATCATCGAGGCGCCGTTCGGAACCCATCCCGAGCCTGTACCCGCAGACGTCGACGTCTACGCGCTCACTCACAACGAGACCTCCACGGGCGTGCAGATGATGCTGCGACGGCCCGGAGGGACCAGCGCCGACGACGGACTCGTCGCCGTGGACGCCACCTCGGGGGCCGGAGGGCTGCGCTGGGATCCCGCCGAGGTGGACGTGTACTACTTCTCACCGCAGAAGTGCTTTGCCGCCGACGGCGGCCTGTGGGTGGCGTGCTGCTCCCCGGCTGGGTTGGAGCGCATCGCGGAGATCGGTGACAGCGGGCGCTGGTGCCCGCCCTCGCTCAGCCTGCCGCTGGCCGTGAAGAACTCCGCAGCCGACCAGACCTACAACACGCCGGCGCTGGCCACCGTGTTCCTCACACTGCAGACGGTGGAATGGATGTGCGCCAACGGCGGCCTGGAATGGGCGGCGGGGCGTTGCGACGCCTCTGCAGAGACCATCTACAGCTGGGCCGGTGCATCGGACTACGCGGAACCGTTCGTGACCGACGCGGACAAGCGGAGCCCCGTCGTGGCCACCATCGACATCGAGGCGGACGTTGCCGACGCGGGGCGGATCGCCACGGTGCTGCGGGCCAACGGCATCGTCGACACCGAGTCCTACCGAGCGCTCGGCCGCAACCAGCTCCGCATCGCCCTGTTCCCCGCAATCCCGGCCGACGACGTGGCCGCGCTCTGCGCATGCATCGACTACATCGTGACCCGGCTGTAGGCGCCGCAACCCGCCCGGTTGGGCTCCCGCTGCGGCCACCGACCGAAGCCGGACCCCGGGCGATGCCGTGAGCGAGTTCCACGCCCGCAAGTTGCTGGTCGCCACACCGCTCATCGGCGACGGCAACTTCGACCACACGGTGGTGCTGCTGCTGGAGCACACCGCCGAGGGCGCCGTCGGCCTGGTGCTGAATCGACCCTCGACACTGGTGGTGGCCGAGCTGCTGACCGGCTGGGAGGACGTGCCGGGCGTGCTGTTCTCCGGAGGACCGGTGTCGCCCGAGAGCCTCATCGGGCTGTCGCGGGAGTGGCCCGGCTGCTCCGAGTCGGGCTGGACGCGCCTTCTCGGCGAGGTCGGCAGCGTGAACCTGTCCCTGGGAGCCGAGCAGCTCGCCGGCAAGCCCGGATTGCGGCTCTTCTTCGGCTACTCCGGCTGGGACGCCAAGCAACTCGAAGGTGAGATCGCCGCCGGGGCGTGGTTCGTGGTGGACCCCGAGCCGGGGGACATCCTCACCGAGGACCCCGACAGCCTGTGGAGGTTCATCCTGGCCCGCCAGCCCGACGAGGTGTCCTGGTTCCGGAACTACCCCGACGACCTCCGCACCAACTGACCAAGGCCCGGCTAGGAGCGGCGGCGCACGCTCCGCCGGCGCTTGACGCCGCGCCGGCCGCGTGACTGCAGCCGCAGCCGCTCCGTCCGTGCCTCGGATTGCTGCGCCAGTTCGTCCCACAGCACCTGGTAGCGCTCCAGCCGGGCTGGATCCACCGCGCCGGCGCGTACCGCCTGCTGCACGGCGCATCCGGGCTCACTACGGTGAGTGCAGTCGCGAAACCGGCAGTCCCCGGCGAGTCCGGCGATGTCGGAGAACACCTCGTCGAGGGCCAGGTCGGCCTCCCACAGGCTCACGGCCCGCAGACCGGGCGTGTCGATGAGCACGCCGCCGCCGGGCATCAGCACGAGTTCACGACGCACCGTGGTGTGCCGGCCGGCCCGGTCGGCGCCCCGCACATCACCGACCGCCAGCAATGGCGCGCCGACGAGCGCGTTCAGCAGGGTCGACTTTCCCACCCCCGACGGCCCCAATGCCACAAACGTGCGCTGCGGCGCAACCACCCGGCGCAGGTCCTCGACTCCCCAGCCCTCGGTGGCGCTGGTCTCGACGATGTCGATTCCGGGCGCCAGTGATGCCATCTCGCCGCGGACCTGCCGCCGGCCCGGCTCGTCGAGCAGGTCGCCCTTGCTCAGCACGATCATGGGCTCGGCGCCGCTGTCAGCCGCGAGCACCAGGAACCGCTCGATCCGGGCCGCATTGGGCGGCAGGTCCAAGCCGACCAGGATCCCCACCACGTCCACGTTGGCGGCCAGCGTCTGCTTGGTGACGGTGATCGCCGGATCGCGCCGAACGATGGCGGTACGTCGCGGGAGCACCGTGTCGATGACCGCATCCTCGTCCGGGTCTTCGCTGAACAGCACCCAGTCGCCCGTCGTGGGCGACACCGCGGCCTGCGATCGCTGCGAATCCGAGGCGGCGATCACCTCGCCACCTGCGCCCAGGACCACGCTGTAGCCCCGGCCGACGGTCCCCACACGACCCACCCCGGAGTCCGGCAGGTCGAGTCGCGCTCGCACCTGCTGCCACTCGCTGTCCCAGCCGAAGCGCTCGAGACCCGTCGGGGCGGCTCCGCTCACGATCGCCCGCGCCCCTCACTCACTGTGGCACCACGGGTGCCCCGGCTGGAAATACCAAAGGGACTTGCTCCTTTCGGCGCGGAAATTCCAAAGATATCTGCGCGCTTTCGCGGGCCCTTCCCTGCCAGACTAGGAGGCGGACGGCAACAGAAGAGCGAGAGGCGGAACCATGTCTTCGGGCCCCTCCCATGAAGAGCATGCGACCGGCGGCCGGAGGAGCGGCCTCGCCCGCCTGAAGCCTCGGCCCGGCTCCCCCGTGCCGTGGGCTGCGCTGGCCGGCCTGCTGAGCGCCGGCGCCGCGATCGCGGTAGGCGAGTTGCTGTCCGGCATCACCGACAAGGCGCCATCTCTGGTGCTGGCGGTTTCCGACGCAATCGTGGACAGCCGGTTCGTGCCGGGTTCCGTCATCCGGTGGAGCATCGACACGTTCGGCTCGGCACAGAAACCGCTTCTTTTCTATGGCGTGCTGGGGGCGACGCTCGCCCTCGGTGTGCTCACCGGCATCGTGGCCCGACGGCACCGCTGGGTGCTCGTCGCCGTCTACGCCGCTTTCGGAACGATCGGCGGGATCGCGTCGTCCGTCAACGCCACCGCCACAACCGGCATGAGGGCGCTGACGGCAGCGCTGGCAGTGGTTGCGGGCGCCGGGTCCCTGTGGGGCATGCTGCGCCTGATCTCCCCGGCCGCCGTCGCGGCACCGGCCGCCCCTGCTGGCACGAAGCCCAGCCAGCCGCACCCCTACCTGAACGAGACCGGGCGGCGCTGGTTCCTGACAGCCGCCGGCACCACTGCGGTCGGCGCCCTGGTGGCCAGCGGTGTGGGGCGCTACCTGCTTGGTCGTCGCGGGGACGTGGAGGCCGACAGGGCCAGCGTGGATGAGATTCTGAAGGACGCCGTCGTGCGCACCGACACCAGCGGGGGAACGGCAACCGCCACACCCAACACCACAATCGCCGGCGGCACCACCCCGACCACGGTGGCCGGCGCCCCCGCGCCCCCGCCGGCGGACGCCGGAACCACCAAGCCGACCAGCGGGGCCGGCGGCGACACCATCGAGCCGGCTACCGACGGCACGCCCACCGCCGACGCCGCTGCCACGAGCCCCACGACGGCGCCCGGCGAGACCACCCCGACGACGGTTGCAGCCGACGGTGGTGAAGTGGCCGCTCCGCCTCCCGCCGATGCCGGCGACGGGTCGGTGCCGACGACACAGCCGGCCGCCACGACCGCGGATACGGCCGCTCCAGGCACCACACAGGCTCCCCAGGGCGGCGGAGAAGCCCCTCCGGTAGGCGACCCGGGCCAGCGGCCCACGACGACCACCACCCAAGCCCCGCCGCCCACGACCCAGGCGCCGCCGCCGCCACCTCCGCCGGCCGCGCCGCAGAGGAACCGGGCGGGCTACTACGACAGCTCGGTGAACGGCATCTCGCCCATCGTGACACCGAACTCGGACTTCTACCGCATCGACACCGCCATCGTGGTGCCATCGGTGGACGTGGACAGTTGGGAGCTCAGCGTCAGCGGCATGGTCGACAACCCCTACTCCATGAACTTCGCCGAACTCGTCGGCATGGGCCTCGTTGAGACGCCGGTCACGCTGAGTTGCGTCTCCAACCGGGTCGGCGGGAATCTCGTGGACAACGCGGTGTGGCGCGGCGTGCCGCTGGCCGACGTGCTGAACCGAGCCGGCGTGCAGCGCGGCGCCACGCAGATCGTGGGCCGCTCGGTAGACAATTGGAACTCCGGCTTCCCCACCGAGTACGCCTTCGACGGGCGGCAGGCGCTCGTGGCGGTGGCGATGAACGGCGAGGCGTTGCCCCGCGAGCACGGGTTCCCGGTGCGGCTGGTCATCGCCGGCCTCTACGGCTACGTGTCGGCCACCAAGTGGCTCGAGGAGATCCGCCTCACCACGTGGGAAGGCTTCGATTCCTACTGGGTGCCCCGGGGCTGGGCCAAGCGGGGCCCCATCAAGACGCAGTCCCGCATCGACGTGCCCCGGCGGGACTCACGTGTCAGGGCAGGGCAGGTGGCCGTCGCAGGCGTCGCCTGGGCCCCGACACGCAGCATCGAGCGGGTCGAAGTACAGATCGACGACGGCCCCTGGGTGCGCGCCGAGTTGAGCAACAACATGTCGATCAACTCGTGGCGTCAGTGGGTCTACGCCTGGAATGCGACCCCCGGGAGGCACCGCATCCGCTGCCGCGCCACCGACGGCACGGGCCACACGCAGACCTCCGACATCGCCCCGCCCGCGCCCGATGGCGCCACCGGCTGGCACACCATCGAGGTCACCGCCTGAGCGCCCGCTGCGGCCAAGGGGCGCAACTCTGAGGAGTCCCCATGGGCAGCGATCACGACGATTGCACGATCCGGGGAACGCCGTTCTACCCGCGGACTTCGGTGCTGAACGAGCGGCAGAACTGGACCGCTTGGGACGAATACCACATCGTCGACGCCTATGTCGATTGGCGTCTCGAACTCAAGAAGATTCGAACCGCCGCCGCGGTGCTCGACATGTCACCGCTCGCCAAGCACCACATCACCGGACCGGACGCCGAACGTTTCGTCAACTACCTGATTCCCCGCGACGCGACCAGGCTGGACGTCGGCCAGGTGTACTTCACCCCGTGGTGCAACGAGGACGGCGTACAGGTCGGCGACGGGATCCTGATGCGCCTCGAGACCGACCGGTTCGTGTTCTCCGCCGACCGCATGATGCGGTGGTTCGAGCGGAACGCGCCCGGTTTCGATGTCGAGTTCGAAGACATCACCGACGACTTCGGGATCCTCTCGCTGCAAGGGCCAAGATCCCGCGACGTTCTCGAGACGGCCACAGGTGAGAACTGGTCGGATCTGCGGTTTTCACGGCTGGGTCGGACCACCATCGACGACGTCGATGTACTCCTGTCCCGGCAAGGGTTCACCGGTGAGGTGGGCTATGAGCTCTGGGTGCCGAGAAGCGGCGGTACGGCGGTCTGGGACGCGCTCTTCACCGCCGGCTCAGCCTTCGGTCTTCAAGCCGCCGGCTTGCATGCCGCCGACGTCGCCCGAATCGAGGCCGGGATGGTCATTCCGGGATACGACTACACCCCCGCAGCGATCGACCCGGCAGGTAGCCACATTCCCACTTCCGTCGAGCACTGCACCACGCCACTCGAACTGAGCATGGGCCGTTTCGTCGACTTCGACAAGGAGGCCGACTTCCTGGGCAAAGCCGCCTTGACGGGGGAGCTCCGGTCCGGGCCGAAGCGCAGGATGATGGGCATCGTCGTGAGCTGGCCGGCGATCGTCGCCGCCTACGCCGACGCCGAACTCTTTCCCGAGATCGCGTCGCACACCGTCCGGGCGCCGATGTCGATCTCGAGAGATGGCCGCGTGATCGGAAGGACGAGCAGCGTCACGTGGTCGCCGACACTCGGCCGGATCATCGGCTTCGCCCACGTCGAGGGATCCTCGGCCGCCACAGGCACGCCGGTGACGGTGGAGTGGCACACATCTGACGTCGGTGTACTGGCGACCAACGCTCAGTTGAGCGATCTGCCGCACTACACACCGAGACGGGCGGGCGATCCCGGCTGACCGGTCCACCGGGCCCAATCCTCTCAGTCGACCCAGATCCCCTCGTGCGGAGCAGCCGCCTCTGCCTGGAGGTGGGGTCCGAGCACCTCGATCTCGACAGCGCCGCGCTCCAGGATCAGCCGGCAACCGCCGAAGACGGCGACCGGCGTCGTCGTTTGCGCCTTGGCGATCTCGGACAACTCTCGCTCGCCGAGTCCGAAGACCACCCGTCTGACACCGCCCCAGTAGATGGTGCCGGCGCACATGGGACACGGTTCGCAACTCGAGTAAAGGGTGCCGGAGGCCCGCTCGGTGGCCGTCAAGGCGCTCATCGCCTCGTGCACGAGGTTGGTCTCGGCGTGGTAGAGCACATTCCCGCCCGTGCTGCCCGTCGTCTCGGCCTCGAGCAGGATGTTGCCGTCCGCGTCGGCGAACAACGCTCCGAACGGCAGGTTCCCTCTCGCCACCGCCTGCGCCGAGAGCTCTATCGACCTGCGCAACAGGCGCTCGTCCGTCTCATTCAGGTGCTCGGTCGCTGCGGACATTATGGAACCTCCGGTCGGTGCTCGTGCCACCTGGTGGCCGACTGGTAGGCCGCCGCGACGGCCAGTACAGCAGAATCCTCGAACGGTGCGCCGACGAACTGCAATCCGATCGGCAGCCCCGAGGTCGAGAAACCGCACGGCACGCTCACCGCAGGCTGGCCCGTGAGGTTGAACGGGCACGTGTAGGGAATGAGCGTCCCCAGCTCGGTGGCGGGGTCGAAGGAAGCCAGCGGCATGGCCACCCGGGGCGTCG
Organism: Acidimicrobiales bacterium; assembly: GCA_963664235.1. Taxonomy (GTDB): domain Bacteria; phylum Actinomycetota; class Acidimicrobiia; order Acidimicrobiales; family CATQHL01; genus VXNF01. The sequence goes on from OY760933.1 coordinate 827,106, forward strand.
TGGGCATGACCAGCGCATCGAGGCGGGCATCGGCGAATGCCCCGAGAATCTCCGATCGCAAACCATCGCGGAACCGGACCGCCTCGGCGACCTGGCTCTGCGGGGCCGACAGCGCCTGCAGGAGCATCCCGTGGACTGCCGGGTGGTAGTCGGCGGAGCGATCCTCCACGTACCGGCGGTGCGCAGCGGCCAACTCCGTGGAGAAGAACGTGACGATGGCATCAGGCGCTGACGCCAGGGCGGGGACCTCCACCGGGACGATCTCGAACCCCAGGCGCCGGAGGTCGTCGCACGCCGCGTCGAACGCATGCCACACGTCGGGTTCGGGCGGCGTGCGCGCGTCCAACGCCGCTCGCGTGGCATTCCCGAGGGTGCCGAGTCGCTTGCCGCCTCGCGGTTCGTCCGCCCCAGTCGATGGGATCGACCGAGCGTCACCCGATTGCCGGAGCGTCGCCGCGTCCGCCGGGTCGGGGCCGGCGACCACCGCCAGCACGGCCGAGACATCAGCGACGGATCGGGCGAGGATTCCCACGTTGTCGATCGACGGCGCGGTGGCGTGGCGCACGACGCCGTGCGCACTCACGAGGCCGGCAGTCGGCTTCAGGCCGACGACTCCGGTCATGGCCGCAGGGATGCGAACCGACCCGGCGGCGTCCGTGCCCAGTGCGAACGCCGCCGAACCGACGGCGACGGAAGCGCCGCCACCGGCGCTGGACCCGCCTGGGTAGCCGTCCAGCGCCCAGGGGTTGCGCGTCGGCGGTTCATCTAGCCCGCAGGTGAGTTCGTGGGACACCTGCGTGCCGACGAGGACCGCCCCGGCGCGGCGCAGGCGATCCACGACGGTGGCGTCGGCGGCGGCGACGTGATCGGCGAAGGCAGCCGAGCCGCCTGCCGCCGCGAGGCCGGAGACGGAGATCACCTCCTTGACGCCGAACGGTCGCCCCGCAAGCGCACCGTCCGAGCCGGCATCGTCGATGCGCCGGGCCGCGGCGGCGGCACCGTCGCGATCCACGTCGACGTAGGCGTGAACGAGCGGTTCGGTCTCGTCCAGTCGCCGCAGCGCCCGCTCGAGGCGAGCAACCGCCGACTCAGGCATGTGTGACCCCCCGTGTGGCCACGCCGGCGGCTCCGTCGAGGCGAAGGGTCGCGCCGCTGACGTGTGCGGCCGCGTCGCTCGCAAGCCAACCGACGACGTTGCCGACGTCCCTGCCGGTCCCGTGACGACCCGACGGCGCGGGCCCCCACGTGGAGGCGTCCTCAGCGTGGTGCTCGTAACCCGCCGGTGTCGTCTGCATACCAGGGAAGACCGCTCCGGGGCAGATGGCGTTCACCCGGACGCCATGCGGCGCGGCCTCGGCGGCGAGCATCTCCGAGAGCGCCAGGACACCGGCTTTCGTGACGGAGTAGGCGGGTATGTGATGGATCCCGCGCAGCCCCGCGTCGGAGACGACGTGGACGATGACACCGCTTCGCTGCCTGCGCATCACGTCGAAGCAGGCGCGGGAGTACCGGAACGTGGCCGTGAGGTTCACCTCCACGAGTTCGCGGAAGATGTGCTCGGGTGTGGCACCCAGCGGCGCGGCGAAGATCATCGCGGCGCACCCCACGAACAGATCCAGGCGCCCCCCGAGGAGCGAGGTGGCCTGCGGCACGCTCCTGTCGCAGTCGGCGCGGTCGGCAGCGTCGCTGCGGATGAACGAGGCTCCCGTGGCGGCAGCCACCGAGGCGCCCCGCTCGGCGTCACGGCCACAGAAGGCGACCTGCATCCCGGCCTCGGCGAGGTGTTCGACGACGGCGCGGCCGATCCCGGAGGTGCCGCCGGTGACGAGTGCGGTCCTGCCGCGAACCTCGGCGCTCATTGCCGCACCCGCACGGCGCGCAGCGCGGCCAGCATCCCCCCGTCGACCGACAGCGCGGCGCCGGTGCTGCCGGCGGCGGCATCGGAGAGCAGGTAGGCAACCGCCTCGGCGACCTCGACCGCGGTGGTGTGGGCACCGGACGGCGGCACGGGGGGCGGCGAGCCGTGTTCAAGAGCCGCCTGGGCGACGACCGATCCCATGCCGGAGGCCGTGTGACCCGGACAGACCGCGTTGGCCCTGACGCCGCGGGTCGCTCCCTCCACGGCAAGCATCCGCGTCATCCACAGCAGCGCCCTCTTGGACACCGAGTACGCCCCGAGTTCGGCTTCGGGCCAGTCGGCGGCACCCGAGGCGATCGCAACGATCGCTCCGCCACCGTCACTGAGGGCATCCAAGCAGGCGCGGGCGAACAGGAAGGGAGCGACGACGTTCGTCTCGATCACCGCATCCCAGGCGGCGTCAGTGGTCTCCGACAGCGGGGCCCTGTGCAGCACACCGGCGGCGAGAACCAACCCGTCGAGGCCACCGAGGGTCGCCAGCGCCTCCGCCACGATCGCGTCGACCGCGCCCGGTTCGCGCACATCGCCGGCGACGAAACGCGCCCCGGTCTGCTGCGCCAACGCCTCAGCGCGCTCGCGGTTCCGCCCGGCGAAGATGACCTCGGCTCCGTCGTGGCGGAGCCGCTCGACGACGGCTCCCCCGATGGCGCCGGTCCCACCGGTGACCAAGACACGTCGAGGAATCCGACGAGTGATGCTGCCGACCACCTCTCCTGTCATTCCGGCGGAGGCCGGAATCCACTGCCCAGCGATCGCGGCAACGCTGCCATCGGACTGCTCAGAACACCCGGGCGCTCGCGGCCGTCACTCCTCGTCGTCGGCCATCGACGGGAGCACCCTGATCGAGCCGTCACCGGCAAGTTCGGGGTTCTGGGCCCGCCACTGCTCGCGCGGGTTCAGGGCCCGCCAGGCTTCGACGTAGTCCGACTGCTTCGAGAAGACCACGTCGGAGTGCTCAGCGGCCCGGCTCAGCACACGCTCGAGCATCCGAAGCCGCGAGCCGCGCCCGATGACCTGCGGGTGGATCGTGAGGTTGTAGACGCCGCCGGGGCAGCTGTCGTAGGCGTAGTCGAACTCGCCGGTCCACATCTCCTCAGCCACCGACGGGGGCGCCAGGCCGGGAATCTGCCCCCAGACGAACTCGAAGATCGGCACATCGTCCATCGGCCAGGCCACCGGGATGCCCACGATGTCGGTCAGCTCGCCGAACTGGTAGGCGCCGTCGGTGAGCCAACGATCCCCCTTGCGCACGTACACCGGCATCATGTCGGTTGACATGCGGCTCCCGTCGAACTCGAAGCCGAACTCCTCAATGAGTGCGATGGTGTGCTCGCTCATGTTCCACGCCGGCGACACGTGGCCGCGCGGGCGCACGCCGGCAACCAGGTCGAGTGCCTCCAGGCCGCGCTCGATGATGCGGCGCTGACCGGCGACGTCGAAGTCTCGGACGTCCTCGTGCATCCAGCCGTGGTATGCGAGTTCGTGGCCGCGATCGACGATCTCCCTGATGAGGTCCGGATAGGCCAGAGCTGTGTGTCCCGGCACCAGGAACGTCGAGCGGATCTCGTAGCGGTCGAGGAGTTCCAGCACGCGGTGGGTTCCCGGGACCTCCATCTCACCGCGGGAGATCATGCTGGCGTTCGTGCTCTTGAACGAGGTGATCCACAGCGAGAGCGCGTCCATGCCCACCGTGAGACAGAACGTCAGGCGCGGCAGCGCGGCCACGTCACGCCCTCCCGGCGGCGGTGCGGTCGAATCCTGCAGGCGGGTGCACTTCACAGATGTGCATCACGTTCCCCTCGGGGTCGTAGAAGGAGCGGAACTTGTACCAGATCCCGGCGAAATCGTCCCCGGGCACCTCGCCGAGGAACTCCCCGGCGCCGTAGATGTTGGTCTCGCCCGCCCAGGTGATCCCGTGGCGGTCGAGCGCGGCGATGGCCTCGTCGATGTCGTCCACTTCCGCCGCGAAGGAGTGCACGCCGGCAGGGTCCTCGTTGTAGTTGGCGGTGCGCTGGCGCTCACCGCGGTCGGCGTCGGGTACCGACAGCAGCACCAGGTCCACGTCGCCGCACATGAACATGGCCCAGCCCTTCTCCGGCTCGTAGCCGTGCGGGTGCAGCGGCAGGCCCAGCACGTTGCGGTAGAAGTCGACCATCGTCGCGAAGTCGTTCACGACGATGTCCATGTTGTCGAGGCGTTTGAGCTTCAACATGGCCTCAGCGCAGCGGCACGGCCACTGACGGCATGGGGGCGCCGGTTGCGCCGCGGATCCGCATCGGGAAGCCCAGGAAGGCGAACTCGTACACCTCCTCCGCCGCGATCTCCTGCATGTTGCAGACCTCGATGATCATCGCGCCGGCGGTGGCGAACATGTAGCAGTGCACCGGGGCGTACTGGCCGTAGTAGGGCTGGGGCTCGAGGCCGATGTTGTCGCCGGCGATGCACATCGCCCCGGTCTCCTCGCAGAGATAGCGGGCAGCGTCGACATTGATCCCCGGCGAGGCCGAGAGGTATTCGATGTTGGGCCACATGTTCATGCGCCCGGTGCGGATCAGCACCACGTCGCCCTTGCGCAACTCGGTGCCCTGCTTGCGGGCGGTTTCGACGATGTCCTTCGAGTCGATCTCGTAGTGGGGCTCGAGGATGTCCACGCCGTGCATGGCGGCCACGTCCAGCATCACGCCCCGGGAGATGATCGGCGGGAAGCGATCGGTGCCGCCCTTGGTCCACACCATGGAGCCCAGGTGCTTGTCCTGGGTCCAGCCGTTCCAGAACGTCTCGTAGTACCCCATGTGGTTGAGCGTGTCGATGTGGGTGCCGCAGTGGGTGTACATCGAGATGGAGTCGCCCGAGTAGGCGTACTCCTTGTGGATCTCGGGCCCGTAGCCCGAGCGCCCGTCGAGGATCGACCCGCTGGGGGTGTGGGTCATCCAGATGCTGAACGGGGGATCGCCGGCCTCGGTCCATGACGGCATGCCCGACCAGTACTCCACGGATAGGTCGAAGACCTTGGTGCCGTTCAGGCGGGCCAGGATCGCCCCCACGGAATCGGGCGTCACCCAGTTCAGCCGCCCGATCTCGTCGTCGGGCCCCCACGGGCTCTTGGAGACCTTGTGGCCGTTCTTCTCGAACAGCGGCTCGGGCTGCAACTCGATGTCGACGGTCTCTTCGACGGCGTCGAGATCTACATCGAGGCCCGCGATCTGCTCAGCGAGTGCAGTGTCGTTCACTCCACACATGTGGCCCCCTCCTCGTCATCGGATCTGGTCCTGAGGTGCAGCGTATGCTTGACGGTGACATTATTCAAGGACACAATCCTGATGTGAATGATAAGCAAACCCTAATACCAGGGCAGCCGGAGTTCGACGCCGTCAACCTCCGGCATCTCCGGGCCTGGGTCACGGTCGTTGATGAGGGATCGGTCACCGCCGGAGCGCGCCGGCTCGGCGTCTCACAACCCGCGCTCTCCCAGCAATTGCGAGCGTTGGAAGAATTCTTCGGGAGTCGCCTCCTCGAGCGGCTGCGCCGGGGCGTGCAGCCCACACCGCTGGGCCGCGCCCTGCTGGGCGACGCACGCGGGGCACTCGCCGCAGCCGACCGGCTCACCCGCCAGGCCCGCACCATCGCCGGTTTCGATGTGGGCGTTCTGGAGGTCGCCACGCTGCCCACGCTGGTGGACTCGATGCTGATCGAGCCGCTCCGGCGCTGGCAGGCGGAACACCCGCAGGTGGCCATCCAGCTCCACGAGTTCGCGCTGCAGGCCACGATGAACGAGTCGGTGGCGATGGGAATAGGCGATCTCGCCATCGGGGTGCGGCCGCCGCGCTGGGCGGGACCGGTCGTGTCTTTGGGCTGGGAGCAGTTCGTCGTGGTGCTCCCGCCCAGCGACCCGCTCGCCGACGGGAGTGGCCCGGTGGCGCTGGCGGAGCTGGCGGACCGCAACTGGATCCTCTACGAACCGTCGCAGGGACTCGCGGACTACGTCGCAACGGCGTGCGCGATTTCCGGATTCCGACCGCGCAAGGCCGTGCTCACCTCGCAGGTCCAGGCCGCGGTGCGCCTGGCCGCAGCCGGGCTCGGCGCGGTGCTGGTGCCATCGGCGAACGTTCCCGACGAACTGGCACACACCGCCCGCACGCTGGATCCACCGGTCGCCTGGGAGTTGACCGTGTTCGCCCGGTCCGCGCTGTCGGCTCCCGCGGCGGCATTCGTCGAACTGCTCAGCAGCGCGCCCGCATCGTCGGTGCCGGCCCACGCCGTGGTCCTGCCCGGCGGCTAGCGCGACCACGAACCGGGACACCCGAGTCCAGGAGGCGCAGCGATGACGACGGCAACCGCAACAGGCCCGCCGGGGATCGACGCGATCCGGGCATTCCCCAAGGTGGAGTTGCACGTCCACGTGGAGGCCTGCTTGAGCGCCGAGCGGATCGGAGAGTTGGCCGCAGAATTCGGCGTTCCGATGCTCCGTCCCGCCGAGTCGCTGTTCGTCTACGCCACGCTCGCCGATTTCCTGGAGGTCTACGAGTGGTGGTGCGATCTGCTGCGCACAACCGAGATCGCCGAGCAGTTGGCCTACGACGCGGCGGCGCAACTGCGCGCCGACGGGATCATCTACGCCGAGGTGCTCTGCGGGCCGCGCTACTGGCCGCACCTCACACGCGAGCCTCTCATCGAAGCGCTGGCGGCCGGCTTCGAGCGGGCACAGGGCGACGGTCACGCCGACTGCAGGCTCACTCCCTCCATCAGCCGGGAGCAGCCGGCGGAATGGGCCATGGGGCTCGTGGAATGGATCGGGGCGAGCGGCCCCTCCCGCGTCGTCGGACTCGGCCTCGACGGAAACGAGGAACTCCTCGGCCGCACTTCGCCGAAGTTCACCGAGGTCTACGCCCGTGCCGCCGAACTGGGGCTCGGGCGTACGGCGCACTCCGGGGAATCCTCGGGACCCGACGGGGTGTGGGACGCGCTGGAACACCTGCACCTGGACCGCGTGGATCACGGTGTGCGATCTATCGAGGACCCGAGACTGGTGGAGCACCTGGCGGCGAACGGCGTGACGCTGAACGTAACCCCCACGTCCAACGTCATCACCGGGCTGTACCCCGACGTCGACCATCATCCCGTCGGGCCACTCATCGAGGCCGGCGTGCCGGTCACGATCAACTCCGACGACCCGAAGGCGATGAACGTCACGCTGAGCGGCGAGTTCGAGAAGGTGAGCCATTCCCTCGGCTGGGGCCTCGACGACGTGGCGGCGGCCACGCAACGGGCCATCGACGCCGCATTCTGCGAGCCGGATGATGCGGCGAGCCTTCACCGCCAGATCGACGCCCACATGCAGGGCCTACAGGGCAGAGCGATTCAGGAGGACGGCAACCAATGAGCACGACACGGCACGATGCGGCGCCTGCCCGCCCGAACGGGCGGGACCCACTTTCGGTGGGATATCTCTCGGACGTGCTCGCAGACCTGGTGCGAGTTCCGAGCACCAATCCCGGCGCCTTCGAATCCGACGTGGCCCGCCGAGTGGCGGCGTATTTCGACGGCACACCGGTCGAGACCGAGTTGGTGGAGTCACTGCCGGGTCGCCACTCCGTGGGCGCCATCCTCCGCGGCCGGGGCAACGGCCCGACGCTCATCCTCAACGGCCACCTGGACACCGTGCCGATCGACGACGAGACAGAGTGGACATCGGACCCGTTCGGCGCGGAGGTGCGGGACGGCTACATGTACGGGCGCGGCACTTGCGACATGAAGGCCGGCTTGGCCGCCCAGATCGGTGTGGCCCTCCATCTCGCCGCCCAGATCGACCGCCTCGAGGGATCGCTGGTCCTGCACTTCGCAGCCGGAGAGGAGCGGGCCGAGCCCGGGACCCTGTCGCTGCTGGAGGCCGGCTACACCGGCGACTTCGGGATCGTGACCGAGCCGACCGACCTGCGCATCGCGGCGGCCACGCGGGGCTTGCTGCCGCTGCGGATTCGCCTGCAGGGGCGGTCCATACACGCCAGCCGCAGCCATCTGGGTATTAACCCCACGTGGGGCCTGCTCTGGGTGCTGCAGGCCCTCGAGGATTACCGCGGCGACATCGAGCAACGTCATCACCACCTGCTGGGCGCGGGCTCCTGTACCCCGACAGTGGTCCACGGCGGCGTCACCCCCAACGCCGTGTCGGACTCGGTGGAGTTGTTCGTGGACCGCCGTCTCGTGCCGGGCGAGACCATCGAGCGTGAGGTGCAGGAGGTGACCGAGCGCATCCTGGCGGCCCGGCCGGACGGCTCGGAGGTCGGCGTGGAGGTGTCAGTGGCATACAACCGCTTCGAACCAGCTGAGATCCCCGTCGACTCGCCCCTCGTGCAGCACCTTTCCCGCAGCGTCGAGCGCGTCACCGGTGCACCTGGGGACGTGTACGGAGCCCCGTTCTCCAGCGACGTCCGCAACCTGGTCAACGATGCGGGTATCGAGGCAGTCAACTTCGGGCCCGGCAACGTGGCGGAATGCCACTGCGCCGACGAGCGGGTCGCGCTCAGCCAACTCGAGGGAGCCGCCCGGGTGATCGCCGACCTGGCAACCGACCTGCTCATGGTTGAGTGAGAACTGCCGGGCGGGGTTGGGCAAGAATGCCGGCAATGCGCGGCGAAGGAGAGAGAGCCGGCGAGGAGTGGCGGCAATGACGGCTGCCGGCGCTCCGACGCGGGATCAAGATCGCCACACCGTTTCCGCCCGGGGCGTCACGAAGGCGTTTCCGGGGGTCGTGGCGAACGACGGGGTGGACTTCGACGCCGACCGAGGCGAGGTCCATGCACTGCTCGGCGAGAATGGCTCGGGCAAGACCACGCTCTGCAAGATCCTCACCGGCCTGTACCGGCCCGACGCCGGCCAAGTTCTGGTGGGAGGCGACCCTGTGGCTTTCCGGTCCCCTGCCGACGCCTACGAAGCCGGGATCTTCATGGTTCACCAGCACTTCAGCCTTGTCTCGTCGATGACTGTGGCGGAGAACGTGGTCCTCGGATGGCATCGCGACAAGGGGAGGGTTTTCAATCGCAGGCAGGTCGAGGAGGAAGTTGCCCGTGCCGCAGAACGCTTCGACATGCACGTCGACCCGCGGGCCATCATCTCACGCCTCTCTGTCGGCGAACGCCAGCGCGTCGAGATCCTGAAAGCCTTCTACCGGGGAGCGCGCACGCTGATCCTCGACGAGCCGACCTCTGTTCTGACCCCCCAGGAGTCCGAGCAGCTGTTCGTCTCGCTCCGGCGCATGGCGAGCGAGGGTGAGGCCGTCGTATTCATCTCCCACAAGCTCGACGAGGTGTCGGCGCTCTGCGACCGGGTCACCGTGTTGCGCCAGGGGCAGGTGTCCGGTTCGGCCGACCTCCGCACCACGAGCGTGGACGCGCGGGGACTGGCCCGGATGATGGTCGGGCGGGACATCGCCTTCTCGAGACGCTCGCGCTCGCAACCCGTCGGTGAGGGTGAGCCGGCGCTCGAGTTGCGGAACGTGAGCGCGGTCGACGACGACGGTACGACCGCGCTGGAAGATGTCACGCTCTCGGTGCGACCCGGAGAGATCCTCGGTGTCGCCGGTGTCGCCGGCAACGGCCAGGTAGCGCTGGGCGAGGTCATCGCCGGACTTCGCAGGAGCACGAGCGGGGATGTCAGGCTGCGCGGCGAGCCGCTGCCGCCGGGAAACCCGCGAGCCGCTTCGGACCGCGGTCTTGCGTACGTCCCCGAGGATCGCATCGGGACCGGTCTGGCGCCCGGACTGACCGTGGCGGACAACTGCGTGCTGAAGTCGTACCGGCAGCGCCAACTGGGTCGCGGACCGTTCCTCGTCAAGCCCCGGATCCTTGCCAGAACGCAACGTCTCCTGGAGGCGTTCAACGTCAAGGGAACGGCCGACTCCCTCGTCCGGCAACTCTCCGGAGGGAACGCGCAGAAGGTTCTTCTGGCACGCGAAATCTCCTCGGAGCCACAGGTCCTGGTCGTCGCCACCCCGACACGCGGGCTGGACGTGTCGGCCATGGAGTCCATCCGCAAGCTTCTGCTGGAGGCGGCGGCGAGAGGCGCGGCAATCCTGCTGATCTCGGAGGATCTCGCCGAGATCCTCGACCTGGCCGACCGGATCGCGGTCATCTCACGGGGGCGGATCCAGGGTGTTCTCGAGGCCGACGGCACCGACCCGGAGCAGGTTGGAGTCCTGATGATGGGCGGCTCGCTGGAGGATGCGGGTGCAGTGGCGCCCTGAGATCCACTTCGAGCGCCGGCTGAAGCCGCCGCGCTGGCTGGGTGTGGCCACGCCCCCGATCGCGGTGATCGTGGCCCTTGCGATCGGCGCCCTCGTGTTGTGGGCTAGCGGCCGCGATCCCGTCGACATCTACCAGCGCATGGTGCGGTCGGCCTTCACCAACCCCGGCGCGTTCTCCAACACGCTCATTGCGGCCACACCACTGCTGCTCACCGGGCTCGCCGCCGCCATCACGTTCCGCATGAAGGTTTGGAACATCGGCGCCGATGGCCAGTTGATGATCGGCGCGGTGCTGGCGGCCGCCGCGGGCACATACTTCGGCGGGCAAGGCCTCGCCGGTGTCATGACCCTGATGATCCTCGCGGGCATCGTCGGCGGCTGCGTCTGGGCGGCGATCGCCGCGCTGTTGCGCGTCTACATGAACACCAACGAAGTCCTCACGACGCTGATGCTCAACTACATCGCGCCGCTGATCCTCTTCTACCTGATCTTCGACTCCACGTCGTACTGGCGAGATCTGTCCTCCCAGAGCGCGCGGGTCTTCCCGCAGGCCAAGACCCTTGCCACCGAGGCCTTCTGGCCGGAGTACGGCACCACCGTCGTGGTGCCGTTCGGCTTCATCCTGGGAGCGGCGCTGGCAGTCGCCCTCTTCTTCGTGGTGCGCAGCACCCGCTTCGGCTTCCAAATGAGAGTCTCGGCCGACAGTCCGGCGGCAGGACGCTATGCGGGCATCCGCACGGGGCGGCTGCTCATACTGGTCATGCTGCTGTCGGGTGCTCTCGCCGGCATCGCCGGAGCAAGCCAGATCGGCGATGTCTCACACCGCCTTGAGCCGAAGAACCTGCAGTTGGCCGTATTCGGCTACACCGGCATCGCCGTGGCGGCGCTGGTCCGCTATCACCCGCTCTCCATCATCGTGAGCGCCATCCTGGTGGGTGCGTTGAACAACGCCGGCTTCAACCTGCAGGGACCCGACCTACCGCTGGGACTCATCGGAGTGAACCAGGGCATCATCCTGCTCCTGGTGGCGGCGAGCGAGGTGACCGCCCGTTACCGGCTCGTCATCGGTCGGCGCAGCAGGCGCTGCGACCGGGGGCCACCCGACGGCGAGGCGGCTGAGGCGTCCGCGACCGACGGCGCCGCCGCCGAGCAATCCGATGGCGGAGCGACGTCATGAACGAGTCGCTGTTCGTGGATCTGCTGGCAGCCGGCCTCCTGTACGGAACGCCGCTGGTACTCGCGGGACTCGGTGAATTGCTGGCCGAACGCAGCGGGGTCATGAACCTCGGCGTCGAGGCGATGATGCTGATGGGGGCGGTCACCGCGTTCTGGTTCGTGCAGTCTTTCGAGGGACCGGGCTGGCTGGCCCTGCTCCTGGCCATCCTGCTCGCCGCGCTGGTCGGGACGGCGATGGCGACGGTCTACGCGTTCGCCGTCGTCACGCTGCGAGCCAACCAGGTCGTCTCCGGTCTGGCGCTGCTGATCCTGGGCGGGGCCGCCGGCCTCTCCAGCTACCTGGCGGCCATCGGGAACCTGTCCGGCCCGGCCGCCCGCTTCAAGCTCCCCACCTACGACGTGCTGGGTCTCAGCGACGTGCCCATCGTCGGCCCGTTGATCTTCGGGCAGAACGCGCTCGTCTACGTGTCGTGGCTCCTGGTGGCGCTCACCGCCTTCTACCTGTATCGCACCCAGACCGGCCTGCACCTGCAGGCCGTCGGCGAGGATCCCCGCTCCGCCGACGCCATGGGGATCAACGTGTCGCGCTATCGCTATGGCCACACCATGGTGGGTGGCGCCCTCGCCGGCGTCGCCGGCTCCTACTACACGCTCGAGCTCCAGCCCGCCTGGATCGACGGCATCACCGCAGGCGCCGGATGGATCGCGATCGCTCTGGTCATCACGGCGTTCTGGCGACCTGGCCTGCTGCTTACGGGGGCGTACCTCTTCGGCATCGTGACGAGCCTGGGCTTCACTCTGCAGGCGCGCGGCGTGGACCTGCCTCCGGAGATCTTCACCTCGCTCCCGTACGTCCTGACGATCCTGGCTGTCGTGCTGGTTTCCAGCGGCTGGAGCCGGCTGCGGTTCAACGCTCCGGCAGCGCTCGGCGAGCCGTACTCGCGGGAGGAAGCGTGAGCTTCTGGCATAAGTAGATTGCGTGTTATTACTAGCGATTTCGCACTTGACTTATGCAGGCGGCCTACTAGGCTGCATAGTCAGGCCACAGCACGGCTCTCTCCACTAGCGCGGTTCGCCGGAGGAAGCCGGGCGGATTCCATGAAGGGGGAGACCATGGCTACAGCAGCGCGAAAGACCCGTCGAAGCGGTGTCGGCCGATTGTTCCTCGTCCTCGCCATATTGGCAGCCGGAGCACTGGTGGCCGCGGCCTGTGGTGGCGACGATGCAGAGCCGGCGGCAGCTCCGGCACCGGCACCGGAGCCCGCACCCGCGCCAGAACCCGCACCGGCACCGGAGCCCGCACCCGCGCCAGAACCCGCACCGGCACCGGAGCCCGCACCCGCGCCAGAACCGGCGGCGGAGGAGCCCATGGACGACGGGCCTCTGGAGGTTCTGTTCATGTACTCCAGCGTCGCCCGCGACGGCGGCTGGACGCAGACATTCGACAATGCCCGCCTGGAGCTCGAGGAGAAGTACGGGGATCGCATCGCTACCACGTACAAGGAGAGCCTCTGGGGAGCCGACGTCATCACCTCGGTCATCGAGACGGCGATCATCGACGGCATCGACGTGATCGTCGGGACGAGCTTCGAGCAAGGTGAGCCGATGATCGCCGCGGCCTATGAGAACCCCGACGTGTTCTTCGTCGTCAGCCAGTGGGACAATCCGGGCGACCTAGCCAACTTCGCCGGTTACGTGAACGCCCCCGAGGATGGCGCCTATGTCTCTGGCGTCATGGCGGGGCTCATGACCGAGCCGGGCGATGCCATCGGCTGGGTCGATGCGTTCGCCATCCCCTATGACATCCGGACGATCAACGGGTTCGCCATCGGGCTCCAGAAGACCAACCCGACAGCCGTCTTGAAGGTGATCTTCACCAACGACTGGGTGGACACGAACCTCATGGGCCAGGCGGCGCGCAGCCTCGTGGACTCCGGTGTCACATTCATGGCCACCAGCCTGCCGAGCCCGGCCATCGGCGAGGTCGTCGAGAACGCCCAGGTGCCGTACGCGGGCGTGCAGGTGGATGCCAGCACCTACGCCCCGACCGCAACGGTCGTCACCGCCGAGTACGACTGGGGACCGCAGATCGATCGCTACATCGAGTCCATCTTCGACGGCGACTTCGACACCCAGTTCTCGTATGTGGGCATGGACGACGGTGCCATCACCTTCACCGACTGGGGACCGCTCTACGACCAGCTCAGCGACGAGGAGAAGGCCATCGTGGAGGGCGAGATCGAGCGGATCGCCAGTGGCGCCGGCCAGGTGTTCACGGGCCCGCTCTCGGATATTCACGGCAACGTGATCCTCGCCGACGGTGAGATCATGGGTGTCGACGGCCTGCGCTCCATGGCCTGGGTCATGCCGAACGTCGAGGGCGTCGACCTCTGATCGACTGCGGGAGAGCACGACGGTCATTGGCAGCGAAGGGCCGAGGGCTGAGCCTGGCACCCACGGTGGTGCTCAGGTAGAGGCAACGACGGTGCGCCCCGGCGCGCACCACACCTCTACAACCCTGGCCCCACCTCGTCCGGCGACGCGGGTCGGCGATTCGGCCCCGCGCCCCGACGGCATCCCCAAGGTCACCGGCGCCTTCGCCTTCTCCTCGGACCTGCACGCCGACACCATGCTCTGGGGCCGGACCCTGCGCTCGCCTCATCCTCACGCCCGCCTGCTGTCCATCGACATCTCGGAAGCGCTCACGATCGCCGGCGTGGCGGCGGTGCTCACCGCCGAGGACGTTCCCGGGCAGAACTCTTACGGCTTGACCCTCCCCGACCAGCCGGTTCTGGCTTCCGACATCGTGCGTTACGAGGGCGAGCCGGTCGCCGTCGTGGCTGCCGATCATCCCGAGACATGCGAGTTGGCGCTCAAGGCGATCGCTGTGGAGTACGAACCGCTACCGGCACTGACCGACCCGGAGTCGGCCGCCACCGCCACGCCCATTCACCCCGACGGCAATGTGATCCACACGGTGCCGATCCGCCGCGGCGGCATTGACGGGTCCGCCGAGATGGTCGTGGAGGGAACCTACGAAGTGGGGATCCAGGACCAGGCCTTCCTGGGACCGGAGTCGGGCCTCGCTGTTCCCGACGGCAGCGGCGGCATCGACCTTTACATCGCCACACAGGGGCTGCATCAGGACCTGGCGCAGGTGGCTCCATGCCTGGGCTTGTCCGAGGACCAGGTGCGGCTGCACCTGGCGGGCACCGGCGGGGCGTTCGGTGCACGAGAGGACCTCTCCATGCACGCTCACGCCTGCATGCTGGCCCTGCGCACCGGCCGGCCCGTCAAGATGATCTACCAGCGCGACGAGTCGTTCGTCGGCCACGTCCACCGGCATCCCGCAACGATGTGGTATCGGCACCACGCCACCGCCGAGGGAGAACTCGTGGCCGTCGAGGCGCGGATCCTGCTCGACGGAGGCGCCTACGCCTCCACCTCGGCCTACACGGTGGCCTGCTCGGCGCGGTTCGCCTGCGGCCCGTACCGCGTCCCCAACGTCGACGTCGAGGCCACCGGCGTGCGTACCAACAACCCGCCCTCGGGAGCGATGCGCGGCTTCGGCGTCGTGCAGGTCTGCTTCGCTCACGAGAGCCAGATGGACCGCCTGGCAGCCGCTTGCGGTCTCAGCCCCCTCGAGATCCGGTTCCGCAACGCTCTCGGTACCGGCGACGAACTCGTCACCGGCCAGATCCTCGACGTTCCCGCACCGGTGCGGGAGTGCCTGGAGGCCGCCGAGGCGTTCGACCTGCCGCTCCCGGCAGTCACCGACGACTACGGCCTGCCCGGTGGAGCCGGGCGCACCGCTGACCGCAGGCGGATCCGCCGAGGTGTGGGCTATGCGGCCGGCTACAAGAACATGGCCTACTCCGAGGGGTACAACGACGACACCCGCGCCCGCTGCCGGCTCGAGGACGGCGCCGTCACCATCACCTGCGCCGCGGCGGAGATCGGCCAGGGGTTCGTCACGGTGGCGGGTCAGATCGCCCGCTCGACCCTCGGCGTCGAAGACGTGCGACTCGTGACGCCGTCGACGGCACTGATCGGGTCGGCCGGTTCCTCGGCGGCCAGCCGCCAGACCGTCATGTCGGGCGGCGCCATCGAGAAGGCCTGCCGGGCGATTGCCAACCTTGTGCGCCAGACCGTCGCCGAACGTCACGGCGTCAGAGCCGACTTTCTCGCCGTCGAGGACGGTCGGATCACGAGCCGCGACGGCTGGATCGATCAATCCGTCGCCGAGGCGGCGGACGGGCCGGTCGAAGTGGAGGTGCGCCACGAGCACCGTCCCACCGCCCCGCTGGACCCCGAGACCGGCCAGGGCAACGCGGATGTCTCCTGGATCTTCGCCGCCCACCGCGCCGTCGTGGACGTGGACCTCGACCTAGGGCTGGTGCGCGTCGTGCAGGTCACCGTCGGCCAGGACGTCGGCAGGGCGCTCAACCCGGTCTCGGTGATCGGCCAGATCGAGGGGAGCACCTCCCAGGGCATCGGGCTGGCTGTCATGGAGGAGGTCGTGATGGCGAACGGCTCGATCCGGAACCCCTCGTTCACCGACTACCTCATCCCCACGTCCGCGGACATGCCGCCGATGGAGATCGCCCTGATCGAGATTCCCGACGCAACTGCGCCGTTCGGAGCCAAGGGAGTCGGCGAGACGTCCAGCCTGCCGTCGACGCCCGCGGTGGTGGCCGCCATCAGGGCCGCCACGGGGCTCGAACTGCCCCGCGTACCGGTCCGCCCGCAGGACATCGTCGGGGAAGGGACTGACAACATGGCCGCGATGAGGAGGTCACGATGACGACGATCCCCGTTATCGACATCTCGCCGTTTGAGCACGGTGGTGCCGCGGCGGACGCAGTGCTCGGCGCCGTGAATGCCGCCTGCGAGGAGCACGGGTTCCTGGTGGTGGCGGGCCACGGGATCCCGAACGAGGTGAACGAGGACCTGGACAGCGCGTGCCGCGCCTTCTTCGGGCAGTCACCTGAGGAGAAGGCGCGCTTCACGCCGGCCAACGGCGACATCCTGCGGGGGTGGTGGGGGGTCGGCACTATGGCAACCGCAGCCAGCCTCGACATCGAGACCCCGCCGGATTTCATGGAGTACCTGGGCTTCGGACCGGAGCTGCCCGCCGAGCAGCGGGCCGACTACGAACATCGGGGCGTCAAGCACGTCGACAGCTTCTTCGCCGCCAACGTCTGGCCCGACACCGAGGGGTTGCGTGACGCCGTCGATCGCTTCTACGCCGAGACGACTGCGTTGGCCCACCGGCTGATGTGCATCCTGGCAGTGGCGCTCGATCTCCCGCCCGACTGGTTCGAGGACAAGCTGGAAGTGCCGGGCTCCTCGCTGTTCATCAACTACTACCCGGCGACGGTCACGAAACCACAGCCGGGACAATTCCGGCGGGGCGAGCACACCGACTACGGGGCCGTCACGGTGCTCTACACCGACGGGGAGTCGGGCCTGCAGGTGAAGACCCGCGACGACCGGTGGGTGTCCGTGCCGGTGGTGCCCGACACGTACATCGTGAACCTCGGCGACCTGATGGGGTTCTGGAGCAACGGCCGTTGGCGGTCGAGCCTGCACCGGGTGGTCTGCCCCACCGACACCAGCACCGAGCGGCTGTCGGTGCCGCTGTTCTTCAACCCCAGCCTCGACGCGCTCGTGCAGTGCGTGCCGACGTGCCTGGCCCCCGGAGAGCAACCCGCAGAGCCGATCCCGGCCGGCGAGTGGATCGCCAACAAGGTCGCCGCCACGACCTGAGCGCTGCGGTCACACCGCGGCTTCGACCTTGATGTTGGAGACTGCCGAGGAGTGGTGCGGAACCCTCCCGTCATTCCGGCGGAGGCCGGAATCCATGGTCCAGCACCCCGATTCGCACTGCTGTAGGGGTTGCGCAGCAGTCTCCTACTCCGTGAACTCCAGCAGCGGTGGCAGGTCGGGGTCGGCGACCAGGATGCTGAACCGGTCGTACATCGCCGCCTGCACCTGATTGTCGAACAGGTCGATGGCCGGCACGAGCGTGGCCTCACCGGCCGCCACCTCTTCCATGCCGTTGGCCACTTCGACCAAGAAACCCGGGTCGATGGTCGTCCTGCCGTAGTGGTGTGGGACCACCAGGCTCACGTCGTCAGCCATGTCCGCCAGCCGTCGCGTCGACGCCGCATAGGTGTCGATGTGCGCTTCGTTGAACTGGGCGAGATTCGCACCGGTCAGCACCGTGTCGCCCGTGAACAGGAGGCTGTCACGCTCGTCGTAGAGGCAGATCGAGTCGGGAGTGTGGCCGGGCGTGTGGATCACAACCAATGAGCGATCGCCGAGCTCGATCCGATCGCCGTCGGCCACGGTGGCGGTCGGCGGTCCCGTGACGATGTCCCACGAGTCCAGGTCGAAGCCAGGAGGCAGCGGCCCGATGTCGTTGAACGACTCGAGCAGGTGGAAGTGCTTCCGGTCGATTTCCCGGTACGCCTCGACGCACGCCAACAGGTCCCGCACGTAGCTCGCGAACCCGGCGCGCCACTCCTCTGCCAGTGGCTTGGAGATCAGCTCCGCTCCGACCTCGTGGGTGATGATCTCGTCAAACTCGCAGTTCCCACCGATGTGGTCGGAGTGGTAGTGCGTGTTGACCACTGTGACCGGCAGGTCCGTCAGAGCCGAAACGACGGGCCGGAGCGGCGAGATCCCGCACCCCGTGTCCAACAGGACAGCGCGTTCGGCGCCCGTGATAAGCCACAGGTTGACCAGGGCCGGCTCAGCGACCAGCCAGACACCGTCGGACAGCTTCCTGGTACGGAACCAATCCATCCGCATTCCCCCTTGGTGGGCGCGTCCCACCGCGTCGGAGCCCCGATGACGGCACCTCAACGATGGTTGCGGCTGTGAACCCGGCTCTGGCGATGGTATCCCGCTCGCAGAAGAGACGTCCCGGGGGCCGCGCTCCTCGGCCCGGCCGACCGCCGAGTCGCCGCGGCAAGATCCGAGCGGTGCGCCGAGGGTACGCTGCTTCCAACCACCGATAGTCGCCCGCGGACTCCCCGAAGAGCCTTGACTTACTATCTTGAGTAAAATTACTCATAGTAGTAAGTGAGAGCTTGCTAGACTGTCGACATGAGCGGCGAGTTTCAGCGCCCGCAGGTGTCGACGATCGTGAAGCGGCTGTCCGAGCCGCCGGATCGGATCGTCGCTGTCTTCGGCCCCCGGCAGACGGGCAAGTCGACCGCGGCCCGTCAAGCATTGGCGATTGTCGAGCGAGGTCGTCGGTACGAGGCGGTGGATGACCCGGGGACTCGTGCGGCGCCTCGTCCGTCCGAGACAGGTGTCGGATATTCGGTTCGAATCTCGGATCGACGCGACCGTCAGTGGTTGAAGGATGTCTGGGAAGAAAGCCGGCATCAGGCTTGGCGCTCCGGCCTAGGGTTCGTGCTCGTCCTGGACGAGATCCAGAAAATCGACAGCTGGTCCGAGACGGTCAAGGGGCTCTGGGATGCCGACCGAGCCGCCGGATGCCCGCTTCACGTCGTGATTCTCGGGTCGTCGCCGCTGCTGGTGCAGCGGGGCTTGAACGAGACTCTGGCAGGGCGGTTCGAACCGATCCGGTTCACACACTGGTCCTACGCCGAGATGTCTGAGGCGTTCGGCCTTGGCTTGGAGCCGTACGTGTTCTTCGGCGGCTACCCGGGGGCTGCGTCGAGGATCGGAGACTCTCAGCGGTGGGCCGGCTACGTCCGCGGTGCACTGATCGAGCCGAACATCGAGCGCGACGTGCTATCGATGACACGCGTCGACAAGCCAGCTCTGCTGAAGCGGCTGTTCTATCTCGGCGCGTCCTACTCGGGCCAGGTGGTGTCGTACACCAAGCTGGTCGGACAACTGCAGGACGCCGGCAACACCACCACGCTCACCCGGTACCTCGACTTGCTCTCGCAGGCGGGACTACTGACGGGGTTCTCGAAGCACACCGAGCGGCCTCTGTCTGCCAGGGCCTCGATCCCGAAGCTGAACGTGCTTAACACGGCCCTAATGGCCGTCGTCTCCGGTTACACATTCGAAGAGGCTCGATCCGACCGCACGTTCTGGGGTCGCATGGTGGAGAGCGCCGTCGGTGCGCATCTCGCCAACACGGCGTCGCAAAGCACGACGGTCAAGTACTGGAGAGAGCGAAACCACGAGGTGGATTTTGTTCTCCAGCGAGGCCCGCACGTCGTTGGGATCGAAGCAAAGAGCGGCGGCGAACTCGGATCGACGAGGGGCATGGCGGAGTTCGAGCGGCGATTCGGGGTGCGCCCGATCATCGTCGGGCCCTCCGGCGTGCCCTTGCACGAGTTCCTCTCGCTGCCGGCCGATCACTGGTTCGACGCGCCATGAACTCCACGACGATGGATGCGGCAGGAGGCGTGGCCGCCGCGGGCCTGGATCGGCCCGCTGGAGGCGAAACGGGTTCGATCGTCGACCGCACGTGCACCGAGGTCACGGCGGGCGGCGACCGGAACGACGCCACGGAGTCCAAGCCACTCAGTGCCTTCAGAGGCGTGCCGGCGTATGTGCTGCTCGGCGATCCCGGATCCGGCAAGACGACCGAGTTCGAGCGGGAGAGCGAAGCGCTCGGCGACGCGGCCTTGATGCTCAGTGCACGCGACTTCGTCACGTTCGATCCGGACGACCACCCGGAGTGGCGCAACAAGACGCTCTTCGTCGACGGGCTGGACGAGATGCGTGCTGGAGCAGTCGACGCGCGGTCGACACTTGACGAGATCCGTCGGCGCCTCGACCAACTCGGCAGGCCCCCGTTCGGGCGACCCCAGTTCCGAATCTCGTGTCGCGAGGCTGACTGGCTCGGCCGAAACGATCGGCAGGCCTTGAGCGCCGTGGCTGCTGACTCAAGGATCGCAGTGCTCCGGCTCGATCAACTCACCGTGCCGGCAATCCGCGAACTGCTGAGTCTGGAGCACCCCACGCTCGACGCCCAAGCATTCCTTGAGGACGCCCTGCGGTTCGGCATCTACCCGATGCTGGGCAATCCGCTGACGCTGAACCTGCTCGCTACTGCAGTCGCGCCGGGCGGAGACTGGCCCGATGGCAGATTGAAGACTTTTGAGCGGGGCTGCTTGCAGATGGCGTGCGAGCGCAACCCCGAGCACCTCGCCGCTGCCCGGGGCGGGAGAGCATGCACGGTCGTCAACGATCGGGCAATGCTCCTGGAGGCAGCGGGTTATCTGTGCACGTTGGCGCTGCTCGCCGGCAAGGACGGATTCTCGTTGGAACCAGGCGTGACCGGATCCTCGTTCGTGTCGCTCAACGACATCGAGAGCATCCCGGAGGATCCCTCTCGAGAGCACCTACGCGCAGCACTGGCTTCGGGGCTTTTCCGAGCAACTGGCGGAGGTTTCGTCCCGCTCCATCGCCAGATCGCCGAGTTCCTCGCCGGTCGGCACCTATCCCAGCGGATCAGCGACGGCCTCCCGGTCCGGCGGGTGTTGGCGCTCATGGTCAGCACCGGCGACGGGCGCGTGGTCACTGCGCTTCGGGGACTCTCCGCCTGGCTGGCCGCACACTCACCCGAGGCACGCCGCCTGTTGATCGACGCCGACCCCCTCGGCGTCATCCTTTACGGCGACATCCGGGAGTTCACCACCGAAGACAAGAAGCGCCTGCTGCGCGCTCTGGGGCGGGTAGCTCCCCACGAACCCCTCTTCGCTTACGAGATGCCAGGCGGGTCGGACACCGGCCATTCGGTGGATACAGGTTGGGCGTGCCGGGCGCTCGGCTCGGCAGACATGACAGGGCCGATCAAGGAACTGCTCGGCCGTCGAGGTGCCGGAGTGCCCGACGAGCGGGTCGAGCAGCTCGTCCTCGGTGCACTGTCTCACGTGGACGAGTCGGAGAGAGAATCGCACCGCGGCCTCTTGCCCGACCTCTCGGCACGTGTCCGGGATGATGCCCGGTCGCCCGTACTCCGCCGATCCGCGCTCGACGCGTACCTAGGTCTTCACCCTCCCGGCAAACAGCGCGCAGAGACGCTCGTCACTCTCTTGGACGAACTCCGCGAGGGCACCGTGTCCGACCCCGATGGCGAACTCACCGGAACCCTCCTGGACGACCTCTACCCCGCCGTGATCTCGCCAGCACGGGTGTGGCGTTATCTCCCGGGCCAGGGGACGCAAGTATTCGGCCGGTTCTGGCGATTCTGGCAGCGGCATCTGCTGGAGCAGTCGTCGCATGATGAGTACGCCGAACTGATCGACGCGCTGGACGAGGCGGTCAAGGCTGGGAGCTTCCCGATCGCAGCCAATCGCGTCCGAAGGCTCTACATCGAGCTACTGGGGCGCGGCTTGTCGGCGCGCGGCGAGACCTTCGACACGGAACGGCTGTACCGCTGGCTCAGCATCCCGGTCGCCAACGACCTGCGCTTCGAGCCTTACCGCTTCTCGGACGAACCGATCCGCCGTCTCCGATCCTGGCTGGAATCCCATCCCGAAGCGCAGAAGGCCGCGTTCCTAGCGAGGCTCAGGCATCGGATCGATGACGACGACTCTCCTCTTCATCAGATGGGGGATCACCACTTTCTCCACGGAAGCCGGCTTCCGGCCGACTTCGGGCTGTGGTGTCTTGAGCAAGCAACCGAGGTCGGCGACGCGGAAGCTTCTTTGTCCGGGGAACTGCTGCGCTATTCGTTCTACTCGCTGGATGATCCTTCAGTGAACGAAGGACTGACGCTCGACGTGATGCGCGGTCGGATTCAGGGTCAACGCGGGCTGGCACTGCTGCTCGAGAGACTCTGCGAGCCACCGTCGAGGAATTCAGAGCCCACTCGGGACCACCACCTGCGAGAATGGGAAGTAGTCGAGGCGCAACAACGTGAAGAAGAGCGACAGCGTCGTGAGGGGTGGGCTCAGCTACTCCGCTCGCACGAGAGGGAACTGCGGGGGAATCAGTTCTCGCCCCCGAACCTGCACCACCTGGCGGAGGCATATCTCGGTCTGTTCTCGGACTTCGACGCACAGATGCCCTCGCGGCATCGCCTTGTCGACTTCCTCGGAGACGATGAGGTTGCTGTCGACGCCGCGTTGGCTGCTCTACGGGGCGCTGTCTGGCGCCAAGACATCCCCAATGTCGAAGAGACGATCTCACTGCACCTGGAGTCGCAGCAATCATTGCTCGCGTACCCCGTCTTGGCGAGCTTGGAGCTGCTCGACAAAGAGGACCCTGCGTTCCTGGACAATCTCGACAACGCGACCAAGCGCAAGGCGCTGGCGATCTACTACTGCAGTTCCGCTGTAGTTGAAGTCACACGGCGTTGGTACGACCGCTGGCTCCAGCAGGATCGCGACCTGGTGCTCGATGTCTTGCGACGGTGCGCGGTGTCGGCGATCCGGGCTGGTCAGGATCTCCCTGACCGGCTGAGGGAACTGGACGCGATTGAGGACGATGGGAAACGGTCCCCAGAGACCCACATGGTGTTCCTCGGCAAGGGTGTTGGCCCCCGCGTGGTTGGACACGACGACGACCATGTTCACGATCTGCGGCTCCAGTTGCTGCGGGCGTTCCCGCTGCGCGGGCCGAACGAGCGACTGTCTCTGCTGGAGGGACTCCTCACCGAGGTTCTGGAATACGAGGGCACGGCATCGCTCAACGCGTTGGTAGAGAAAAAGCTCTCACGGAAGAGCATGAGCGCGGCGCAGCGGGTGCGCTGGCTGGCGGTCGATGCGGCGCTGTCTCCTGTGCCGGGGCTGCCAAGGCTGAAGAGCTTCATTGGTCACAACGAAGTTCGGGCGCGGCACTTGGCCACCTTCCTGGGCGATCTGGCCGAGTACGAACGGCGGACGCCCGATCAGACTCGCTCCGTCTGGTCGATCCTGTCGAAGAGCCGAGAGCCGGCCACGCTCAAGGTCCTGATCGAGATACTGGGGCCATTGTTCGCCGCAACAGACTGGACCGACTACTTTTCGACCGAGCAGGCGATGTGCTCGTTCGTCTCGAGTCTCATTGGGCAACTCGGCTCGATCTCCGACGACGAGGCAGGGCAGGCGCTGACGGAATTGATCGACGACCCCCGACTGGCGGCATGGCACGGCCATCTGAAATGGTCCAGGGGTCGCCACCGCATCGTCAATCGGGACGCTTCGTACAGGCATGCGAATATCGACGGGATCCAGCGCACACTCGACAACCGAGCACCCGCGAACGCTGCGGACCTGGCCGCTTTGCTGGGCGACCGTGTCGCCGACGCCGCGGCAGATGTCCGAGGCGGTAGCAGCGACGGGTGGCGGCAGTTCTGGAACAACGATCATGACGATCAGCGGCGCGCGCCCAAGGTGGAGAACTCCTGTCGCGATGCGGTGCTCGCGGCTCTGCAGACACGCCTGCCTCCCGAAGTTGATGCGGTACCGGAGGGCCAGTACGCAGCTGACAGGCGAGCCGATATCCGCGCTTTCTGTAGCGGATTCAACGTTCCCGTCGAGATCAAGAGGAACTCTGACCCCAACCTATGGAGTGCGCTGAGGACCCAGCTCATCCCCAGTTACACGACCGACCCCGCTACAGAGGGATACGGCATCTACCTGGTCCTATGGTTCGGCACCGCCGCGACCCAACGCGACCCCGATGGCTCGCGCCCCGCCACACCGACGGAACTGGAACAGCAATTGAGGAGCACCCTGACACCAGACGAAGCGCGCAAGATTTTCGTGATCGTCATGGATGTCACCAAGCCAGGCGATCCCGAATAGTCGGGCACTTGGGATTCCAGGCGTCAGACCGAGCCGACGCGGGCAAGAGAGATGGGCCTCACCGCCGGAACGGCCTGAAGACCGGGCCGCCGGTGTGGCCGATCGCTCGGTACGGGCCGGTGAACTTCCTCGGCCGATGATACGCTCCGGTGGAACTTCCCCCTGAGTCAAAGAATCCGTCGGGTTCCCACCCGGAGGAGGCAGCAGCGCCGTGGAAGTCAGTCAACCCGAGTTCATCATCGCCTGGATGTCGATCCTCGGCACCACCCTCGGTGCCATCCTGGGTGCCTTCGGATTCCTGCTCCGCGAGATGCGCCGGGGCTTCGACCGCCACGGAGCCCGGATGGATCGCCAGGACGAGAAGCTCGAGCAGATCACGGACCTGCGAGTCGCCGTGGCTCGCATCGAGGGCCACCTGGGAATCGGTTTCCCCAACGCCGACGAGCCACCGGAACCGAGCGAACGCCCCGACTGCGCCGCCTGACCGGCTGCGCGACAACCCCGCGGGGCCGGCCGGCAACCCGACGCCGCTGAATCCGTCGTCACCGCTCCGGCATCGGTGACCACATCGGCGCAACCTCGTGGCGCCCTCACGCTTGCTGCTTCGACGGCTCTACCCGAAAGGCTTGCTATGACAGAAGAAGAACTGCTCCGGTATCTCGGCACCACCGACGATCACATCAGGTTGACGGTGCTGGTGCGCCTCGAGCGCCCCGGCGCCGAAGCCACGATCGGTACGCTCGACGGCCCCAACGCGTGGGTGCCGACGTGGCCGCCGGACGGACGGGCGTACGCGTCGGTTCAGACCGAGGCGATGATCGGGCTGCTCGGCCCCGCAGCACGCGTGGTCGCCCGGGCCGCGGGCCACGAGTGCAATCTGCCGTACTCGGAGCGGTGCCCCGAGGCTGACGACATCATCGCTGCGTGGGTGGGGATCGACGACACCGAGGTGAACGGGGAACAGTTCGCGGCGCGGGACGTGATGATCGCGGCGCAGTCCCTGACCCGGCCACTCGAGTCTCGGCGGGTCTGGGGAGAGGCGCAGGGCTGGCAACTCGCGATCGAGGCGGTCGCCATCAACCCGGGCTAACCGGGCGGAGACCCACCGACCCTGCTTGAGCAGGACGGCTGTATATGACTAGACTGTGACTAGTTATTTCAGTAGGCGGAGGAGGCCCACATGACAGATGCACTCGCCGGTGACGGTGCCGTGGATCTCAGCCGTCCGATCGGCGCGGCGGACTTCAAGGCCAGATGCCTCCAGATCATGGACCTCGTCAGTGAGTCCGGCGCCGAGGTGACCATCACGAAGCACAACCGGCCGGTTGCCAAGCTGGTTCCCGTCCAACCCCCGGCGAGACGGGCGAGCATCCTCGGCTCGTGCAGGGACTCGCTGATCATCGTTGGCGACGACCTGGATCTCTCGACCGCAGACGAGTGGACCGAGTGGGAGGCGGAGTTGGACCGGCTCCCCGACGCGCCCGCGGCCACCTGATGCTGCTGCTCGATACCAAAGCCCTGCTCTGGTCGCTGCGGGACGACCAGCGACTCGGGGCGGCGGCGCGGTCCGCCATCGAGGAGGGGTGGGAGATCGGCTCCCTGGGGGTGTCGGTCGTGACGTTCTGGGAGGTCGCGGTGCTGACGGAGAAGCGCAAGCTCATTCTCGGGTGCGAACCGGCTCGCTGGCGCCGGGATCGGCTCGACGACGGGCTGCGGGAACTCCCCCTCCAGGGCAGCGAGGCCGTCCGCGCCGCCACCTTGGGGCGCGACGGCTTCCACAACGATCCGGCCGACCGGTTCATCGTGGCGACCGCGCTTGTTGGCGGGCACACGTTGCTGACGGCTGATCGGGCGATCCTCGACTGGGGCGGGGATCTCCGCTGCGTCGACGTGCGGATCTAGCCGGCGCAGGTGCCCGGCAAGGCTGAGGTATCCGCTGCCGGACTGTGAGGTCGGCGGCAGGCGGTCAGCGTTCGAAGGCTCTGGCGAAGTCGCCGATGACCGAGCCCTCGCCCTTGGAGGCGCCCGGGAGGGGGGCGGCGGCCGCGAGGATGCGGTCGGCGAGGCGGGAGAACGGCAGCGACTGCAGCCAGACCGCGCCGTGGCCCGACAGCGTGGCCAGGAACAGGCCCTCGCCGCCGAAGATGCTGGACTTGAGGTTGCCGGCCCGCTCGATGCCGTAGTCGATGCCCTGCTCGAAGGCCACGATGCAGCCGGTGTCGACACGCAGTTGCTCGCCTTTGAGCTCGCGCCGGATGACCGTGCCGCCCGCTGACAGGAACGCCAGGCCGTCACCGGTGAGGCTCTGCAGGATGAAGCCCTCGCCGCCGAACAGCCCGGTGCCGATCTTCCGCTGGAAGGCGATGTCGATCCTCGTGCCCAGTGCGGCGCAAAGGAAGGCGTCCTTCTGGCAGATGATGCGCCCGCCGTGCTGGGTGAGGTCCACGGGCACGATCTTGCCGGGGAACTCCGCGGCGAACGCCACGCTGGACTTGCCGCCGCCCATGTTGGTGAAGTGCGTGAGGAAGATGGACTCCTGGGCGAGCGCCCGCTTGCCGGCGGACTTGAGCTTGCTCCACGTCCCCTCGTCGGGGTTGGCGCCGTCGCCCATCTTGGCCTCGAATTCGATGCCGGGGTTCATGTACATCATGGCGCCGGCTTCGCCGATCACCGTCTCGTGGGGGTCCAGCCAGACCTCCACGAACTGCAGGTCGTCGCCGCCGACTCGGTATTCAATTTCGTGACTCTGTGCCATGCGGGCAGCCTTGCACAGCAATCACCGCAAACGGTGGCATCCAGCCGGCGCTCCGAGCGCCACGGCGGGCGGCGACCGGTCTTCTGTGGAAGTGGATCCCGGCCTTCGCCGGGATGACGGCACGGCTGCCGGGATGACGGCACGGCTGCCGGGATGTCGGCTGGGAGTCCCGAGCGCTTAGGGGGCGAAGGCGCTGGAGCGGGTCTTGAGGCCTCGCTCGTTGAACTCCTCGGGGATGTCGAGGTTGAGATCGAGGGTGAGCCACAGGCGGATGAGGTCGCGCCGCAGGTCCGGGTCGGGATAGTCCTCGTAGGCGGTGCGGGAGTGCATCACCGAGTAGTTGTTGATGAACTGGATCTCGCCGGGCTGGAAGTCCATGTGCAGCTGGTACTCGGAGCTGCCGTTGATCTCGTCGATCAGCGCCATGGCCTCCCACTGCTGGGGGGACAGGTCGGGGACGTGCTCGCCCCGCTGGGCCGTCTTGTAGAGGTCGGGCCCGTAGAAGCCGAAGAGCCGCCCCTCGTCATTGGTGGCATAGATCGGGCACTGGGCGAAGCTGTCGGGTCCGTCGCCGCGCTTGCGGTCGAACCACCAGGGCTCGTACATCACCGCTGCCAGGTCGGGCCGCCGCCGCACGATCTCGTCGTGCACGGCCACGGCGCTGACGATGGTGCTGGTGCCACCGCTCATCGCCGGGCGGATGCACAGCAGGCCCACGATGTCGCTGGTGTCGGTGTGGAACGGCAGCGCCCCGGAGTGCCGGTTCAGCAGGCCGCCCCCGTAGTTGGCATTGCGGTCCACGCCCTCGTCGCGGACGTGGGCGAACAGGTCGGTCCCCTCGGCGCCCTGCGGCAGGCAGATGCCGACATACAGACCCATCCCCCAGTACATGAACTCGATCTGGCGCTCGCTGAGCCCCTCGATGGGCACGCCGCGCAGCAGCACGAAGCCGCGACCCTCCAGCAGGTCGTCCAGCATCGATTCAAGCAGTGGCCCCACGGTGGGTAGCGGGAAGTTCTCCTTCCGCACGTCCAGAAACTCCAGTCCCGCGTCCTCGACGCCCGCCAGGGCGTCCAATAGCTCCTGCCGGTGCGACTCCTGCAACTCGAGGACCCACTCGTCGCTGTCCTGCAGGTCGGGTCCCTTCCAGGATGTCGGCCCACCGATCTCGGTGATTGTCTTCATGGGCACGCTCCTCTCTCTCAACCGCTCGTGCCGTCGATGCCGGCGAGTTGCCTGGCGAGCGCCTTCAGAGGGCCGGCGTCGTAGGACATGCCGAGGCGCTGGCGGGTCGTCAGGTGGGAGCCGGCGTTGTGCATCTCGAAGAGCAACTGGCGCGACCCGAACGAGTCGCAGCCGTACTCCCACGCCAGCTTCAGCAGCCGGAACCGGTCGACGGCGTTCTCGTCGGGTCCGACGAGGTAGCGCATGATGTCGCCTTCCACCTCGGCGTTGGCCAGGTCGGCGGCGCCGGGGGCCATGAGGATGCCCGACCCGCACATCTCGCGGACGATCTGCAGGATCCGGGGATGGTGCTCCACGGCGTGGATCCGCCCGAGGGTGACCTGGGTGGGATTGGGGATCAGGTTGCCGTCGGGGGTGCGCAGGTGCTGCTCTTCGGCGGCTGTGAGGAACGCCCGGAGCGTCTCGACGTAGCCGTAGATCTCACACAGCTGGAGCTGGAGGTGCTGCTGGTTGTCCTTGCCGAGGTACTCGGTGACCTGGGCGCAGATGCCGGCCAGCACCTCTGCCTTGCAGGTCATCCTGATGAGGATGTGGTAGAAGGCCCAGGGGAGGATCTGGCCCAGCAGACCCAGGTGTACGTGGGTCTGCTGGCGGTAGAAGACCCGCTCGGCGGGCACGAAGACGTTGTCGAAGACCACCCAGCAGTCCATCTCGTCGAAGCCCGCGGCGAGGCGGCGGTCCGGGACGGCCGGCTGCACCAGCGACGGGCGGCAGAAGACCCGCAGACCCGGCGTGTCCATCGGCACCGCGAAGTAGACGATCTCGTCGTCGGCCAGGCCAGGACGGTTGGGCGCCAGCGCCACATACTCATCGGCGAACGGCGCCAGCGTGGCCACCGACTTGACGCCGTGTACCACGATGCCGTCGCTGCGCTGTTCCTGCAGGCGCAGGTTCTCGAAGCGCTCACGAGGGATCCGCATGTCCTTGGGGGCGTCCGCGAAGCTGTGGGTGAGCGCCACGTCGTTCTCGCGGCAGAACTCCATGTAGGCACCGATGTTGTCGGCGTAGGCGGGCTCCACCTCGGCGAGCGTGGCGCGCACGTCGTAGAGGCCCACGATGATCGACGCCATGTACTCCGGCAGGCGTCCCAACGTGCCCCCGGAGCGTCGAGCCAGGAACTCGATCATGCGGCGGCGCCGGTGCAGGTCCTCCAGCGACTGCGGGAGGATGTAGCTGAGACTGACCCGGTCGCCGCTGGACGGCGACTCCATGGTCAGCAGGTCTCCGACCTCGGGATCGTGCTGCAGGTCGTAGACGTCGGCCAGGGTCTGGGCGCAGCCGGCCAGGGCGGGATGCGTCGCCACGTCGTCCACCAACTCGCCGTCCAGCCAGACCTGCCGGCCGTCCTGAATGCCCTCCAGGTAGCCCTTACCGGTGCGGATGCCCATGTCTCCTCCGCTCCCTTTCTAGTTCCCCTGCACGGCCGGCTCGACGGCGTGGGCGGCGTACTTGGCTCGCAGCGCGGCGAAGCCCGCGACCTCCAACTCCACTTGGCGCTTCCAGGACTCGGGAAGGTCGGTGTACGGCGGGCGCATGGGGCCGGCGGCGATGAGGCCCGAGGCGTTCAGTCGGTACTTGGCCACCTGCGTGTTGTAGCGGGCGAAGTCGTCGGTGTGGTCGCGGTTGGCCATCGCGCCCGGCGGCGCGTACTTCGGCACCGCCCGGAAGTCGGCGATGATCTCCTCCACCAAGTCGCCGTCGCCGGATCGAATGGCCGTAAGCAGTGCGACTACCGGTTCGGGCCCCAAGGCAGCCTGCGTGGACCAGACCGCATCGATGGCGCTGCCGACGAGGCCCCAGGCAACGAAGATCCCCGGGTCGCCCGGCATCATGTTGATCTGCCCGGCTGTTGCGTCAACCTCGGCTCGGTAGTTCCGGAACCCGTGGGTGACCTTTGCGGCGACGACCGTCGGCGCTCTGTCCACGAGGCCCGACCAGAACTCCAGCGGGAAGTCGAACTTGAAGTACCAGGAGTTGGAGTAGACCATCACGGCCATGTCCGGGACCGCCGCGGAGAGGTCGGCGAAGAACCCGACGGCGTTGTGCACAGTGGGCGTCTGCCACAGCGGCAGCCCCACGAGGGCGCCGTGCACGCCCACGCCCCGCAGGCCCCGCATCTGGCGTATGACCTCGCGGGTGCCCAGGGCGGTGACTCCCCCGAAGATCTGCACCCGGCCCGCGGCAGCCTCCACGACGGTCTCGGCGCAGCGCAGCTTCTCGTCCCACAGCAGCGAGTGGCCCTCGCCAGTTGTGCCGAACAGCCCGAGCCCGGTTACGCCGGGCTTGATGAGCCAGTCGGTCATGCGGGCCGTCTCCTCGAGGTCCACCGAGTCGACGGCATCCCAGCCGCCGGCATCGGGCAGGCAGGGCGTCGGGGGCAGGACGTAGACGCCGCTGATGTCGTCGACAGTCAGCATCGGTCAGTCCTCGCCCAGGTCGAGGCGGACGTCCCAGAGGATCGGCTCGTGGCGCTGCGCGATCTCCACGTCCAGCAGGGTGACGCATCCGGGGCAGAAGAACTCCCGGCACACGAACCGGTCGCCGCCGATGCCGTTGGGGTCGACCCACGGGCCGGCGTTCTGCACCGGGCCCTCGCGCATCAGCAGGTGCAGCTTGTAGTTCTCCGCCGCGGGGCCGATCTCGTGGCCGCAACGACAGACGGCAACAGCGCCCTCGCCGCTGCCGATGATCTCGACCTGCTCGTTCAGCCGCCCCATCGCTACGACCCTCCACTGAGGAACATCGGACGGAGGGGGCAACAGCGAGGATCGCGCAGCATCGCTACGGCGCTCCGTGAGGGGCCATCTCCGGCACACCCCGCATCAGCGTCCGGGTCTCCGGTGTGGGGCGCATCGAGGAGAGGTCGGCCCAGTCGTCGTACACCTCGTAGTCCTCGGGCACCCAGAACCGGGGCGCCAGCTCATCGTCGGGGATCTGCTCCACCTCCGCGGTGTACTCCACGACCTGGCCGTTGGGGGCCAGGAAGTAGCCGAAGGCGTTCATGCCCTGCGGGTGGCGACCGGGACCCCAGATGGTCTCGAACCCGTGGGCACGCATGTGCTCGATCCCCAACAGGACGTCGCCGACTGTCGGCACCTCGAAGGCCACGTGGTTGAGCGAGGCGTGCGGAGCGCGGGCGATCGCCACGCTGTGGTGGTCGAGGTTGCACTTCAGGAAGACCATGTGCTCGGTCTCGTCGGCCACCCGGAAGCCCAGCGCCTCGATCAGCAGCCGCAGGTAGGCGTCAGCGTTGGGCGAGTTCAGCACGACGTGGCTCACCTTCGTCGGCCGGATCGGGGGGTCATCCCCCGCGGCACCCGGATCCCCCGCCGGCGCTGCCCCCGCGGCTTGCGCGACTTCCGCCGACAGTTCGATCTCGCGCCCGTCGGGGTCCGCGATCCGCAGCCCGTAGCCGCCGCCCGGGCCGGTGAGCGGGCCGGGACCTGCCACGATGCGGATGTCGGGGCGGGCCCTCAACTCGCCCGCGGCCGCGTCGACGGCCCCACGGTCCGCCAGGCCCAGCCGGTAGCCGCGCACCGCGGTCTGCGCCCCGGGGTGGATCGCCAGGATGTGGTGCTCGGGTCCGGTGCCCCGCAGATGCACGGACTCCCCTACCGCAGCCAGTCGCTCGAGCCCCCAGATGGACTCGTAGAACACGGCGACGTCCTCGGGCGCCGGATCGGTCAGCTCCACGCCGCGCAGGTGGGTGATCCTCATGCCGGTATCCCACGCCTGGTGCGCGGGCGGTTGCAGAGGTCCAGCGCCAGCCGGGCGTAGATCCTCGTGACGGCGACGAAGTCGGCGATCTCCGCCGAGTAACGACCTCCGCCGACGCTCCCCGTCGGCCCGTAGGTGATCGCGGGAATGCCCATCTCGATGAACGGGTTCGTGTCGCGCCACATGCTGGACAGCTGCGGCTCCACCTCGCCCGGCTCGGTGCCGAACTCCGCCCGGTGGGCAATGGCGGTGGCGTCCAGCAACTCCTCCACGCCGGCCGCCTCGTAGCCGCGGCGGTAGAGCGTGCACTCCAATTCGGTGGGCACATCGAGGCCGCCCAGCACTTCGGTCAGTTCGGCCTGCACGTCCATGGCCGTCTGCGCCGGCGTCAGCCGCACGTCGAGGTAGAGGTAGCAGCGCTCGGCGCTCACGATCGACAGGAACGGCTGGCCCCCTCGAATGGCGCCGATGTTCACCTTCGGCACACAGCGGCCGCCATCGAAGCTGTACTCGTGTTCGGTCTCGTAGCGCCGCCCCCAGTCCGTCAGGGCTTCGATCACCGGTGCGACCCGCACCAGGGCGTTGCCGTGCTCGGCGAGGCTGCCGGGGTGGGTGACATACGGCGTGTAGCGGGAGCTGCCGCCGAGCACCGTCACCTTGAAGAACGCCTTGCCGGCCTCCACCCAGGTGACGCCGAAGCTGGTGGCCTCGGCCACCACGGCGTAGTCGCCGATGATGCCGTGGGTGATGAGGTAGCGGGCGCCGACCTCCTTGGAGAGGTACCCGGGGGATGTGAACTCGTCGACGGGTTCCTGGCCGATCTCGCCGCACACCCCGGTGACGATGAGGTCGCCGGCCAGGGGAGCTCCCGAGGCCGCCACCGCCATGGCCGCGATCAGCGTGCAGGCCAGCGGCCCCTTGTCGTTGATGAGGCCGTTGCCCACGAGCGTGTCGCCCTCGCGCCAGGCGGATGTGTAGATGGGGTTGTCGGGGTCGTGCATCCAGCGCCGCTCCTCGGGACCCCAGGCCACGTCCATGTGGGCGTTGAAAATGACCGTGTTGCCGCCACCGGTGCCGCGCAGGCGGCCCACGACGTTGGAACGGTCGGCGAACATGCCCACCTGCGACGCCTCGATGCCGTTGTCGTCAAGCCATTCCCGGACGCGGTCCGACACGGGCTGCTCCTGGCCGGGAGGGCTGTCGATCTGCGCAAGCTCCAACGACAGGTCGACGAGCTCGTCGGTGTCGATGGCGGCCAGTGCCGCCTCGTAGTGCTCGGGCGTGGGCCTGCTGGGCGGCGCGGTCATCGTCTACCCCCTGTCGTGTCGAGCAACATGTTGCCCCAGGCGTCCACGTCGGCGCGCTGGCCGGGGTGGATCACCATCGTGGTGTCGACCGCCTCGATGACGGCGTGGCCCCCCACGGCGTTCCCGGGCACGAGCAGCTCGCGGCGGTAGATCGGCGTGGGCACGAAACCGCCGAGGGGGCGGAAGTACACCTGTCGCTCGGCGACGAGCGCGGGACCCGGATCCTCCCCGCCGAGAGCAGCAGGGCGCAACTCCGGCTTGGCCTGCCGGCCGACGCCGCGCACGACGAACGTCCGCGCCTCGATGGCGGCGTCGGCGGCCGCGCCCGAGCCGTAGCGGCGGTTGTAGCGGCGCCGGAACTCCTCCATCGTCACCGCCAGGCTCTCGGCGCCCAGCGGCCCGTCCGGGACGGGCACGCGCACCTCGTGGACCTGGCCGCGATAGCGCATCTCCGCCTCCCGGCTGGTGGTGATGTCCTCCGGTGCCACGCCGTTGGCCCGCAACTCCTCGACGGCACCGGCGGCCAGCGCCACATAGATCTCCTCCAGCCGCTCGGGGTCGAAGGGCGCCACCATCGGATCGCTCGCCTGCACGACGGCGACGGGGTCGGAGGCGGCGATGCCGAAGGCGCTGAACACCGCGGAGTTGGTTGGCACCACCGTGAGCCGCGTGCCGACATCTGCGGCATAGGCCCCGACGTGCAGCGGCCCGGCGCCGCCGAAGGCGAACAGGGCGAACTCCCGGGGGTCGTAGCCCCGCCCGATCGTGCTCGTCCGCACAAGATCGGCCATACGCGCATCGAGGATGTCCACGATGGCCATGGCTGCCTCTTCGACCGGCAGCCCGGCCGCCTCGGCGATGTGTGTCCGGATGGCGTCGTCGGCGAGGTCGGTGTGCAGCCGGCGCTCACCGCCCAGGAAATAGTCAGGGTCGAGCCGCCCGAGCACCAGGTTGGCGTCGGTCACCGTCGGCAGCGTTCCCCCGATCCCATAGCACGCCGGCCCCGGCACCGCTCCGGCACTCTGGGGTCCCACCTTGATCAGCCCGGTGCCGGGCTCGAGCCAGGCCAGGCTCCCCCCGCCGGCACCGATCGAGGTGACATCGATCACCGGGAGCACGGTGTGGTACTTGTCGAACACCGGCGTGCCCACCACCAGGGGCTCCCCGTCGACGACGAGGCCCACGTCGAAGCTCGTCCCCCCGACGTCGGTCGTGACGACGTTGTCCGCGCCGATGAGGCGGCCGAGCGCGGCCGCACCGAAGACCCCGCCCGTGGGGCCCGAGCCCAGCAGGGCCACGGCGCGCCCCTTGCTGGCCTCGGCGCTGCTCACACCACCGATGGACTGCATGATGACGGGGTCGGCGCCGAGGCCACCGTCGGCGAGGCGTTCCTGCAGCTTTGAGATGTAGGCGTGGGTGGTACCGCTGAGGTAGCCGTTCAACACGGTGGTCGCACACCGCTCGTACTCCTTGATAACCGGCGCCACCTCGTGGGAGACGGTTACGAGAAGGTCCGGGTGGCGAGACCTGATGAGTTCCGCCACCGCTCGCTCGTGGTCGGGATTCATGAAGCTCCACAGGAAGCAGACGGCGATGGCCTCGACCCCGGAGTCCACGAGTTCGTCAGCGGCGCGGGCGGCCTCGTCGACATCGACGGGGACGACCACCGAGCCCCTGTAGTCGATCCGCTCGGTGACGCCCCTGATGAGAGGTCGCGGCACGACGGGCACCGCCTTCTCCAGCTGCGCCAGGTTGGAAAGTTCGGACTCGGTGAGCCCGGCCGCCTTCTGGATCGTGCGGCCGACGATGATTGCGTCCTCGTGCCCCTTGGTGGTGACGAGGCCGACCACCGACCCCGACCGGGTCAGGAGCGCGTTCGTTGCCACGGTGGTGCCGTGGCAGAACGAGGTCGTGGCGCGCAGGATTCCGCCGAGGTCCAGATCCTCCGTGACCGCCGCACGCTGCACCGACTGCACGACGCCCTCGGAGAAGTCCGAGGGCGTGGAGGGGGCCTTCGCCGTGGTGACGCGCCCAGCGGCGTCGAGGACGACGCAGTCGGTGAACGTGCCGCCGCTGTCGACGGCGACGAGACGGTCCACGCTGCTCAACTCGGGCCGGTCTGTCGCGCCGGCTCGCCTGCGAGCGAGGCCGATCGGCGGCGCTCATGGCGGATCTCGCGGCGCCGCCGCTCGGTCGCGGCCGCATCGACGCACACCTCGTCGCTGTCGATGATGACCCCGTAGGTCTCGCGGGCATGTGCCACGGTGACCGCGCCGACGACATAGTCGTCCAGCACTCTGTCGGGCTCACGGTCCAGGGGGTCGAGGTAACCGCCACCGCCCATGGCCACGTAGCGGTGGACGTCGTCGCGCCCCTGGGAGGTCTTGACGATGCTGTCGGTGAAGATCTCCATCTCGCCGTCGAGGTCGCCGAGATCGTCGGGCACCGCGCCGCCGTCGAGCATTTCACGCACGTTGGTGTTGCGCTTGATGACGAACTGGTTTGTGTTGGAGGGGTAGCCGCCGGCGACGCCGATGGAGCCGGGTTGGTACGTGCCGATGGCGTGCAGGACCTTCGTCGGGAGCTGGTCCACACCGTGGACGATGTAGGTCATGGCCAGCGTGTTCCCACCCCGGTACTTGCCGGCACCTCCGGTGTCGGGCTGGATCCGGCGGGAGAGATACAGCACCGGGTAGCTGTACTCGATGTCCTCGATGTTGGCGATGATCGCCGACGGCGAGTCCAGGAACCCCCCGGCGTCGAGCCCGTCTGCGAAGGAGCGGGCCCCGGAACCACCGGCCATGGCGTCGAGGATCGCGGCGCCGAAGAACTCGCCCCGCTGGTCCACCCCGAACATGTCCTCCACGTAGAGGCCGCCCATCCAGGTGGACATGAACTGCCGGAGATGACCCTCGCTTGCCGCCAGCAGCTTCGACAGGCACACACCGGCGGAGATCGTGGCCATGAAGCTGCCGGTGGTGGTGGCCTTGGAGGTGCCCGCGGGCCAGGCGGCATGCACGACGGTGCCCTCGCGGGTGCGCACCTCGATGGCCCGCTGCAGACCCGCCGGCGACCAGGCCATGTCGTAGCAGAGGTACGGCAGGACGGCCGCCACCACGGCACCCACACACGCCGGGCGGGTGCAGTTGATGACGGCGCCGGCCTGGTCTGCCGATTCCGTGAAGTCGAACGTCAGCGAGTCGCCCTGCTTGGTCATCTCCACGACGACCGGGTACACCTCGTCGTACTCGATGTAGCCGCGATGCGACCAGGTGCCGTCGGGCAGCTCGCGCAGCCGCGCCCGGAACCGCGCTGCGGTCGCCACGTTGATGCCCTCGATGGCGGCGAGGACGACGTCGGTGCCGTAGCGCTCTGCGAGGTCCCCCACCCGCGCCACACCGACGTTGCAGCCGGCGATCATGGCCTTCAGATCCAGACCGACGAGGTGAGGTAGCCGGGTGCGGCGCAGGTAGCCCCGCTCCACATCCGGGCGAAGCTCGCCGGCGTCGACGATCTTGATGGGCGGGAAAATCGGCTGCTCGCTCCAGATGGATGTGGCTCCGAGTTGCACCTGCCCCTCGACGGGGCCGCCGAGGTCGATCTGGTGGACCGTCGAGCCGGTCCATGCCACGAGTTCACCCCCGGCGAAGATGGGAGCCACGACGGCCACGTCCATCTGGTGGCACGCCCCCACGTAGGGGTCGTTGGACATGAATACATCGCCGGGACCTATGTCGGTGGCGGCGAACCGCTGACGGATGTCCTTCACCGTGGAACTCAGCGCCAGGGCGTGGATGGTGATGTACATGCCGATGGCGAAGCAGTCCCCGCCGGCGTCCATCAGCCCGACGTTCATGTCGTAGGCCTCGTTGGCCACCGGCGAGCCGGACACGAGGCGCATCGTCATGGCCGCCTCGTCGTTGATGGCCGACAGGCGCGACCGGAGGATCTCGAAGGTGACCGGATCGAGGGCGCCGTTCCCGCCGACGACGAGATCCTCGGTGGGAAGGGTGTCGGTCATCGGTCGGCTCCTGTTGCATTGGCGCGCAGTTCGTCGACGACCTCGGCGGTGACGAGAATGTCGGCGAACTCCTGGATCAGCACGTTGAGCGAGGCCTGGTGCTCCTCGTCGGTGAGCGCAGCCGTGGCGTCGCTGAGGACCACCACCCGGAAGTCCAGCATCATCGCATCCCGGGCCGTCGACTCGACGCAGATGTTGGTCTTGGTGCCGGCGAGAAGGAGGGTGTCGCAGCCGAGGCTGCGGAGCAGGCGTTCCAACGAGGACGAGCCGGGGATGAGGCACGAGTACCGGTTCTTGAAAACGATGTAGTCCTCGTCGGCGATGTCCATGTCGGGGTGGAAGCGCGAAGTCG
The DNA here is from genome assembly GCA_963664235.1 of Acidimicrobiales bacterium. Taxonomy (GTDB): domain Bacteria; phylum Actinomycetota; class Acidimicrobiia; order Acidimicrobiales; family CATQHL01; genus VXNF01. The sequence goes on from OY760933.1 coordinate 864,567, forward strand.
GCGCGTCGTCGGAGAGCGCCGCCGCGGCGGCCTCGCGCCGCTCGGGACGCACGAAGTGGTCGAAGAAATGGCGCCAGTCCGAACCGCCCTTGGGGTGGTGCGAGCGAATCCAGATCACGGGGACACCGATCTCCCGGCACTCGGCGGCCATGTGGTTGATCACAGGGATGATCTCGCGGCTGGCGGGGACCTCGATGACGCCGCCTTCGGCCACGAAGGCGTTCTGCATGTCGATGACCACGAACGCTGTCGTGCCCGGCTGAAGATCCTTGTAGAGCCGAAGCCCGCCCCGGATCCGCGCCAGCCGCTCCTTGACGAAGTCGGACACTTCGGTGGGTTGCGGCATCAGTCCCCCCGCGCCGTTACGTGGTTCCCCGCAGCGCGAGGAAAATTACCACGGCTGGCCCGAGCACCACTATCCGGGTTGGCCGTTTCCCTCGGCGATGCCGAGCAGCTCTGCGGCGTTGTGCCGGCCGACTCTGGCCAGATCCGCCGCCGAGAGCCCGGCCGCCTCCAGCGCCTGCACGAACGCCGTCATCCCACCCGGGACGTGCGGGTAGTCGGTGCCGAATACGAACTGGCCGATGTCGAAGGTCTCGAAGGCGCAACGCATGGCGGCGGAGTGGGTGCTGGCGGTGTCGAAGAACAACTCCCGCAACTGTTCCGACGGCAGACGGGTGATGTGACGCCCGGCCTCGGGAAACTGCTTCGCGTAGTTGTCGAAGCGGTGGTGGACAAACGGCACGGTCCCGCCCAGATGGCTGAAGATCCAGTTGATCTGTGGGTACCGCTCGAAGGTGCCCGAGTAGATCAGCCGGCCGATGGCGTTCGTGGTCTCGGCCAGGAAGTCCAGCGCCAGCGACAGGGCGAAGTCCCGCAATCCCTCGGTGCAGCAGGCGGTTGTGGGGTGGACGAACACCACAGCCCGCCGCCGCGACAACTCCTCCCAGAGCGGCGCCAGGAGCGGGTCGTCCAGCGTGCGCCGATCCACCGTCGTGCAGAGCATCGCCCCGACCACGCCGGGACGATCCAGCACTCGATCCACTTCGGCGAGCGAGGCGTCGACGTCGGGCAGGGGAAGGTTGGCGAAGAAGCGGAGGCGCCCGCCGCCGGCGCCCACCAGATCCTCGAACTCGTCGTTGAGATCACGGGTCAAGGGGATGCGCAGTCCGGCCGGCAGGCGAAACACGTTCGGTGCCGACACCGACAGCACCTGGACCTCCGAGTTGACCTCGTCCATCATTGCCAGACGGTGGTCCATGCCGGGGAGGGGTTGCGGCACGGCCGCAGCCACCGCCCCGTCCTGGAGCACGACGAGCCGGCCGTCGTCGCGGATGTAGTGCTCCAGCCCGCTGTCGCTGCGGCGGCAGGCCTCCAGGTAACTGTCGGGATAGTGGTGCGAATGCACGTCGATCAAGCCAGCAGACACGATCTCTCCGTTCCGTTCCCGGCGCGTGCCGGCGACTCTAACGGCCCTCGGCGATAGGGGTCAGACGATGGCCGGCGACAACGCGGCACTGTCGCGCCGCTTACGATGGCGCCGTGGCACGCCCGACCCCCGGTGGGAGCCGTACCTCCTCCCCCGGTTCCTCCGGTCGCAGCATCGGCGCCGCGGTCTCCATCCGTGGGGTGTCGAAGTGGTTCCCCACCGGCCGCAGCCACCTCCACGCGCTCGATGAGATCGACATGGAGATCGGACCGGGCGAGTTCGTGAGCCTCATCGGACCCAGCGGCTGCGGCAAGTCCACCCTGCTGCGTGTCGTGGGCGGGCTGCTGCCGTACGAGATCGGCACCGTCACCGTCGATGGCACCAGCCCCGCTCAGGCACGGGACACCAAGCAGATCGGGTTCGCCCCTCAGACCCCGTCACTGCTGGGGTGGCGGACGGTGCGCCGCAACGTCACCCTGCTCGCCGAGGTGAACCGGCGCGGCGCCCTGCACCCGCCGCTCAGCGAGGCCGAGACGCTCGAACTGCTGGAGACCGTCGGTCTGGGCGACTTCCTCGACCGGCTCCCCAAGGAACTCTCGGGCGGCATGCAGCAGCGCGTCTCGCTGGTCCGCTGCTTCGCGCTCGGTGCGCCTGTGCTCCTGATGGACGAGCCCTTCTCAGCGCTCGACGAGATCACCCGCAACGAGATGCGCTACCTCCTGCTGGATCTTTGGGAGCGCACCGGCAATACCGTGATCTTCGTGACCCACAGCATCCCCGAGGCGGTGATCCTCTCCGACCGCGTTCTGGTCATGGCGACAAAGCCGGGGCGGATCGTGCACAGCGAGACGATCCAGCTGCCCCGACCCCGCTCGGCAGAGATGGAGGACGACGACCGCTATCTCTCGCACATGCGCAGCGTGCGCCGGGCCCTCGGGGAGGTATCGGCTCGATGACCGCACAAACGCTGGGGCCGAACGCCGCCGGCGTGGCCAAGGAACCGCCACCGGAGCGCCCGCAGCGGGCCCGCCGCTCGGCGATGGTCGTGGCGCCGGTCGTCGGTCTCGCCGTCGTCTTCGCCATCTGGGAGCTCTACGTTCGCGTCTTCGACATCTCGCGCCTCACCCTGCCGACGCCGTCCAGCATCCTGGTGCACCTCGTCGACGAGCCGGGGTTCTACTGGCGTCACGCCCAGGTCACGCTGCGCGAAGCAGCCATGGGATACGGGATCGCCCTCGGGGCGGCACTCCTCGTCGCCACGTTCATGGCGCACTCGCGTTTCGTGGAACGCGCCTCGATGCCGGTCATCGTGCTGCTGCAGAGCACTCCCGTGGCGGTTCTGGCCCCGGTGTTCCTTATCTGGTTCGGGTTCACCCATTGGCCCAAGGTTCTCGTCGCCGCCGTCTTCTGCTACATCCCCTTCACGATCAACGAGTTCACGGGGCTGCGATCTGTGGATCCGAATGCCTACGAACTGCTGCGCTCGGTGTCGGCCGGCAAGGTGGAGATCTTCGCGAAGCTGCGATTCCCGCAATCGCTCCCCTACCTCTTCTCAGCCGGCCGACTCTGCGTGGGACTGTCGCTCGTCGGGGCGGTGATCGGCGAGATGTTCGGCGGCTCCACTGAAGGACTCGGCAACACCGCCCGGGTCGGTCAGACGCGGCTGCTCATCGACCAGTTGTGGGGGTCGATCCTCGTGCTCGCCCTCATCGGCGTGATCGGCAACCTGCTGCTTGCGGCTGTCGAATCCCGGGTACTACGGTGGCATAGTTCTCAGGATCTCCCTGGCGGGCCAACGGCGGCGCGCTGAGAGCGCGGTTAGCCGGCACGACGGCGAGGCCGAGCGCGAAAGCAAGCTGGACTACAGCCCAAGGGGGATCAGCAATGCGATCACATACGACACGCCGCGGCATTTGGAGAATCTTCGTCTCTCTGCTCGGCGTACTCGCGCTCGTCGCAGCGGCATGCGCCGAGGAGGACGACGACAGCGAGGCCATGGCTGCGGTTGACGCGGCCACCGGCGCGGCAGCTGCCGCGCAGAACGATGCGGGAGCCGCGCTCGGTGAGGCACAGGCCGCCCGCGCTGAGGCATCCGCGGCCGATGCGGAGGCCGCCGCCGCGACCGCCGCGGCCGATGCTGCTGGGGCCGAAGCCGCCGCCGCGGCCGCGCTCGCTGAGGAGGCGATCGCAGCCGCAGAGGTCGCCAAGGCGACAGCCGAGGGGAACCAGGCCGACGTAGCCGCCGCGGAAGCCGCGCTCGAAGCGGCGCAGGAAGCCGCCGCGGCCGCCCAGGCCGAAGCCGCCAACGCACAGGCCGAAGCCGCGGCCGCCCAGCAAGAGGCAGCGGCCGCCCAGGAAGAGGCCGCCAACGCCCAAGCCGAGGCAGAAGAGGCACGCAGTGCCGCTCAGGCGGCGGCCTCCGAAGCAGCGGCTGCCGAGGCGGCGGCAGCCGAGGCGGCGATGGTCGCCGATGAGCTCCCCGCCTTCGGCACGCCCGAACGCTGCGAGGCCAACCGCGCCGCCGGGACGTTGACCTTCATGACAGGCTTCGACTTCGCAGCCGCTGCGGGGATCATCGACGTCATCGTGGCCGAGGACGAGGGCTTCTTCGACGACATGTGTCTCGACGTGGAGATCCAGCCCGGCTTCGCCCCCGGCAACAGCGCCGCCCTGGCGGCCGGCACCGTCCAGTTGGGCGCCACGGCAACCTTCGGCGAACTCGTCCGCCAGAACGTTGCCGGCGACGCCGACATCGTGGCCTTCGCCCAGTTGGGTCACACGGCGATCTCCCAGTTGCTCATCTCGCCGGATGCGGGCGTGACGGACTTGGCCGACCTCGAGGGCATGACGGTCGGCATCAAGGGCGACATCCCCGTCGCTATCGAGGCGATGATGGCGGCCGCGGGCCTCCAGCGCGGTACGTTCACCGAGTTGCTGCTCGAGGGCTTCAACCCCGTCGAGCACTTCGCTCTCGGCATCGACGCGCTGCCCGTCTACCGGTCCAACGAGCCGCGCTGGCTCGACCTGGCGGGCATCGACTACATCACCTTCGACCCGCTGGACTACGACGTGCCGGCCTCGTTCGCCATCTACGTGACGACGCGCTCCTTCTATGAGGAACACCCCACGGTCGTGGAGGACTTCGTGCGCGCCGGGCTGCGGGGCTACCACTTCGCTGTGGAGAACCCCGAGGCGGCCATCGACCACGCCTTCGAGCGCATCGAAGCCGCTGGCAACAACCTCTTCTTCGCAAAGGAGCACGAGACGTTCCGCATGACAACCGATCAGGAGATCATCGAGAACGTGACTCCCAGAGGTCTCGCGATCGGCCAGCTCAACCCGCCGAGGCTCGGCGAGGAGATCCAGAACCTCGTCAACCTGGGCGTGTACGACGAACTGCCCGACTGGCAGTCGATGATGGACGCGACCCTCGTCCCGAGGCTGTACGACGGCGACCAACTCATCTGGGCATCGATGAACTGAGTGCGACTACGGGGTCGTCTGCGGAGTCCGACCTCCGCGGGCGGCCCCGTTTCGCGTCCTGCAGCAGCCCGCCTAGTCGAGAGTCACCATGTCGAGGTCGGCAGCGACGAGCAACTCGCCGGTGAACCCGGCCGCCCGCACGTCATCAGCGAAGGCCTGAACCTCAGCGGGCGTCCGCGGTTCGGGAATCAGGTGCGTGAGAACCAGGGAGCCGACGCCGAGTTCGGCCGCCTGCGCGCCGATGAGCCGGGTGTCGGCGTGGTATTCGCAGATGTGGTCGGGAAGGAACGGGCTGGCGAGGACGGCCTCGACGCGCAGCGCCTCATAGACGAGCACGTCGGCACCGGCCGCCAGTTCGGCGACCTCCTCGCAGACCCGAGTGTCACCGGTGACGGCGACAATCCCGTCGGGAGTCTCCACCCGGTAGCCGACGGCAGGACGTAGCGGATCGTGGCGCACGCGACCCGCCAAGACCCGCACGGTCCGCATCGACCACACCTCCGCAGGCCGGTCCGGAACGTCGAACGACCGCACGTCGGTCCGCGGGAGCGGGCGCGCATTGTGCGCGATCCGGTCCTGCAACTCCTCGCGCCACAGGTCCAGGAGACCCTCGGCGAATCGCACCGCCGGGCCGGCTGGTGCGACGATCCTCAGCGGTCCGGCCTCGCTGTTGGAGTCCAGAATCCAGCGGGTGAGGACGAGGTCCGCCAGCCCGGCGAGGTGGTCGCTGTGGTGGTGCGTGATGAAGAGTGCGTCGAGTTCGGGAGGTCGAACGCCGAGAGCTGTGAGCCGCATCGTGGTGGCCCGGCCGGCATCGAACTGCAGGTCGAGCCCGTCGTGGCGGACCAGCACCCCCGGCCCAGCCCGGTCGGGTGAAGGCCCCGGGTTACCGGTGCCGGTGATCGCGACGGTCGTGGCCACAGCAGTCCTCCGCGAGTCGTTCGAGCCTGAAAGAGCGGGGCCGGCGAGCACAGTAGCCCGGGGGTCATCGACGCCGCGGCACGGCGTCGATGACCTGGGACCCCGCCATTTCCTCGCACGCTCCGCCTCGTGGCGAATTCGGCGACCGGCGCGACTGCAGAGCGTCCAGCCGCCCTGCTAACCCGGCGCTGCGCATGCACTACAGTGCCGTTGTGCAGCCGGCTCTGGCGTTTCGCCAGGGCACGGCAACTCCCGGGGGGGCCAAAGATCAAGGAGGGAGATCATGCACCCGCGACCAATAACGTCAAGACACACGCGCCGAAATTCCGGCGCCAAGAGAGTTGGACCTGCTCGAATCGGAATACTGCTGCTGGTTGTCGCGCTCATCGCGGCGTCCTGCGGTGGGGATGAGGAGAGCGCCGCGACGCCGGAGCCCGCTCCGGCCGCACCGGCGCCCGAGCCGCCACCGCCTCCAGAGCCCGCACCGGCTCCGCCGCCTGCAGCCGAGAAGGAAACCGTTCGGTTCCTCGTCTGGGAGGGCTACGAGGTCCGGGATCCCGAACCAACCAGCTATGAGATAGAAGCGACCTACATGGTGGCGAACGAGGATCCGATCAACAAGAAGGGCACCTACGACATAAGCGTCGGCATCGAGAACATCTTCCCGACGCTGCAAGCCGCGGGGGTCATGCAGCCCCTCGACGTGAGTCGCATCCCGAACTGGGAACAGTTGCCCGCGGAACTCCGCAACGAGCCGCTCATCAACACGGACGAGGGCGTCATCGGTGTTCCCATCGCCTGGGCGAGCATGGGCTTGACCTACGTCGACGACGGGACGGGCCCGCCGAAGTCGCTGGAGTCACTCCTCGAGCCGAGGTACCAGGGGAAGTTCGCCATCGGCGACGACGGCAACACCGTGATCATCATGGTCGCCAGACTGCTCGGGCTCGGTGGAGACACGCCGGGACTGCTGACCGAGGACGAACTCGATCAGGTCTTCGAGAAGCTGGAGGAGTTCAGAGATGCCTCCTTCGGAATCATGGCGAACCCCTACGCGGAGTACGCCGGTGCCTACACGCGTGGCGAAATCATCGCCGCGTGGCCGGACAACGCGCCGACGGCGCTGAGGGCCCGCGAGGCCGACATCCCGGTGGAAGTCCACTTCCCGCCGGGTGTGGGCTGGTCCTGGATCGACGCCCTGTTCATCGCCTCCGACGTGGAGCCCACCGACGCCATGTACGACGCGTTAAACGACGCCATCAGCGAGTCGACGCAGTACGCGCAGGGTGCCGCTCTCGGCTGGGCCGTGACGCATCCGGCCGCCATGGATCGGCTCGTGCCGATGGGGTTCGAATGGGCCGTCTACGAGGACCGCGCCGCTGTGTTCGAGGCAGCTCCGCCGGTGGAGTGGCCACCGGTCGAGTCCACTGAGTACGCCACGTACGACACGTGGCTCAAACGTTGGCAAGACTTCAAGGCAGGCGCATAGAAACGGCGTAGTTGCTCGGGGTCGGCATTGAAGTGCCGGCCCCGGGCACTCCTCCGTGCGGATGGACCGTGGCTGCTAGAGCAGAAGAGCAGGAGAGCGCCAAGCCCTCGAGCAGCGACTCGCGGCCCGGAGCTCTCGTCCTGAAAGGTGTTTCGAAGTACTTCGACCAGGTCTGCGCCCTCGACGACGTGGACCTCCGGATCGCGCAAGGAGAGTTCGTCACCCTTCTGGGGCCGTCCGGCTGCGGCAAGACGACGTTGTTGCGCATCGTCGCTGGGCTCGATCGCCTCGACCGCGGCGTTGTCGAGATCTCCGGACGTGAATCCACCTCGACACCTCCCGAGCGCCGGCCGGTCAACTACGTCTTCCAGCACTACGCCCTCTTCCCGCACCTCGACGTCGCCGACAACATCCGATTCGGACTCAAGGTCGCACGCACTCCTCGATCCGAAGCCGCCGAGAGAGTGGAGACGGCAATCTCGATGGTCCAACTCGAAGGGCTCGAGGCCCGGCGGGTGGACCAGTTGTCCGGCGGCCAGCAGCAACGTGTCGCTCTGGCACGCGCGATCGTGAATCGCCCCGACATTCTCCTGCTCGACGAGCCGCTCGGCGCGCTCGACCTCAAGCTCCGCAAGGAAATGCAGTTGGAACTCCGAGCCCTGCACCGGCGGCTCGGGGGCACATTCATCTACGTGACACATGATCAGGAAGAGGCCCTGGTGATGTCGGACCGGGTAGTGATCATGCGCTCCGGCCGGATCGTGCAGGACGGCACCCCACAGGACATCTACCGCCATCCTCAAAACCGTTTCGTGGCGGAGTTCATCGGCGAGACAAACTTGCTGGCAGCGCAGGCCTCGGAGATGACAATCAGTGTTCGCAATCTGGACCTGCAAACCCCGAACGAGTCATCTATCACCGGGCACGTCTCCCTCTCCATCAGGCCTGAACACCTGAGACTGGACGAGAAAGCGGGGGCCGACGAGGGGGCCAGGCTCAGCGTCAGCGGTGACCTCCTCGACTCAATATTCCTCGGCTCCCTCTATCGACATCTCGTCCAGTTGGCCGACGGCAGCATCCTCACCGTGGAGGAACTGGCCACCAAGGACCGCGATGACGCCATCGGATCGCGGGTAACGGTGAGCTGGTCCCCAAGCGACATGGCGATCCTGCCCGGGTGATGCCACTCGACACGCGGGTCCTCAAACTGCTCAACCGGGGGCAGCGCCGGAGCTACCTGCCTCCCGTCGCAACCTATCCGAGCGTCGGTTGGCTGCTGGTCGGCCTGCTCATCCCCATCAGCGTTTTCTTCCTGTTCAGTTTCTGGGAGACGGGCGTCTTCACGCTCATCCGAACCTGGTCCTTGAACCAGTACCGCGAGGTCGTCACCGACGATCTCTACTACGGCCTGATCCTGCGGACGCTGCTACTGGGGTTGACGGTGTCCGCGGTGGTTCTTCCGGTGGCCTATCTCGGGGCTTACGTCCTGCGGTTCATCATCTCGCGAGGTCGCCGGATGATCCTCTTCCTCATCGTGGCTTCGGCGCTGGCGTCCTACCTCGTGCGGATCTACGCCTGGAAAGCCATCCTGACGCCCGCGGGAATCCTGAACTCGGCCCTCGACTCGCTCGGCCTGATCTCCGAGCCACTCACGTTGCTCGGCCGGCCGGGGGTGACCATCGCCTTGACCCACATCCTCGTCCCCATCGCGATGCTGCCGATCGCCGGAGCCATGGAATCGGTCAATCCCGATCTGCTACGCGCCAGCCGGGACCTGGGGGCCGGACCGGTCGAGACCTTCCTGAGAGTCACGCTCCCACTCACCGCCAGAGGTGTCCTCACTGCGTTCGTCCTCACCTTCATGCTGGCTGTCGGCGACTACGTGACACCTCAACTCGTCGGCGGCAAGGGAAGCCTCATGATCGGCCGCGTGATCTTCGACCAGTTCGGGATCACAGGCAACTACGCCTTGGCCTCTGCGCTTTCGTTCTCGCTCATAGTTGCGGCCGCCGCATTCATCGTCGGCATCATCCTGTGCGTCCGCGTGCTCACAGCGGGAGCACGTCGTCTCGGAACTGTCGCCACCACCGTTCGTGCTCATCGACTCCAACCGGCGTGGCCCGTGTGGATCCGGCGCCTTCCCTGGGGACACGTCTACCTGCTCCTGCTCCTTCTGTTCCTTTGGGTCCCGCTGATCCTTGTCCTGATCCTGTCGTTCAATCAGCTGCCGATCGCCTCGCTGCCGATCACCGGATGGACTCTCGACTGGTACAGGGAGATCTTCACCGACCAGACAATCCGCGGTGCCTTCGGCACGAGCCTCAAGGTGGCGGGCCTGGTCGTCGCCATCGGGTTGGCGATCGGACTCCCGACCGCGTTCGCGGTGAATCGCCGATCGTTCGTTTCCAAGCCCGCGCTCATGGGCGCGGTCGTCCTCCCGATCGCCCTGCCGGGGGTCGTCGTGGGCTTCTCGATTCTGGCGATGTTCCGATTCCTCGAGTGGATCCCGTCGATGCGGTCCATCGTGCTCGGACAGGTGACGCTCGTCCTCCCGTTCGTCGTCCTGATCGTGACGGCGGCGCTCCAGAACTTCAATCGCAACGTAGAGGACGCGGCACGGGACCTGGGATGCAGCTACTGGGGTGCTCTGCGACGGGTGACGCTGCGGATCCTGCTTCCCATCATCGCCGGTACGGCGCTGATCGTCTTCGCGATCTCAATGGATGAGTTCGTGGTAACCAACTTCATCGTCGGCACGGACCCAACACTCCCGCCGGTCATCTGGAGCATCATGAACCGGCGCGGGATCCCACCGACCGTGAACGCGGTGGCTTCCATCCTCATGGTCGTGCCACTCATCGCGGCGGTCGTGTACATGGCGCTGACTCGCCGGACCCAGAGGAGGCCCGATGCGGGCACGGACAGATCCCGCGGCGAGGAGGAAGCCGAATCGAGGCTCCCCCTCGCATAGGGGACGAGATGGCGAAGCCGATAGCACAAGGAGAGAGGCCGATGTTGCGCACGGTTCTGGGAGACGTGGATCCTACCGAAATGGGCATCACCCTGCCGCACGAGCACGTGCTCTGCGACAGCTCCGCCTGGTTCTCCGAACCGACCGATCCCGAAGGGGCGCGGCTGGCCGAGGCCGAACCAACCCTCGAGAACCTCTGGTGGATGCGACAGCACCCCAACTCCAATCGGTTCGTCCTCTTCCTCGACGACATCGACATCGCGGTGCGCGAACTCGACGCGTACGCCGAGCTGGGCGGCCGGACCGTGGTCGACCTGAGTTGTGTCGGTCTCGGAGGCCGGCCCGACCAACTCGCTGTCGTGTCGCGCCGCACCGGGCTGAACATCGTGTTCGGAGCAGGGTTCTACGTCGACGCGAGTCTCAGTGACGACATTCGCAGAGCAAGCGTCGAAGGGCTCGCCGAGCAAATTATCCGAGACATCACCGAGGGCGTGGGCGATACGGGCATCCGCGCCGGTGTCATCGGAGAGATCGGCATGTCCCACCCCCTCAGGCCCGTCGAGGAGCGCTCCCTGCGCGCCGCTGCTCATGCCTCGCTGGCAACCGGTGCCGCGGTATCGGTCCACACAGCCGCTCACGCGGTGGAGGTGGACTCCGCACTCCGAGCCGCCGAGATCCTCGCGGAGGAAGGGGCTGATCTCTCCCGCGTGATCATGGGCCACATGGACACCACATTGCATCGCCCCGACTACCACCGGCGCGTCCTCGATCTGGGCTGCTGCGTGGAGTTCGATCTATTCGGCCACGAGTTCTTCGAGAGCGAGAACGACTTCATCTCGCCCGGGGACTACGCCAAGACGAAGGCGGTGAGCCGCTTGATCGCCGAGGGCTACGAGTCGCAGATCCTCCTCTCCCACGACTGCTGCTTCAAGATCCAATTGCGCACGTGGGGGGGTTACGGATACGCGCATCTCCTCCAGAACATCCTGCCGCGGTTCGTGCTGGAAGGAGTGCCGGAGTCAGTCGTTCGGGGGATCATGACCGACAACCCGGCGCGGGTGTTGCCGCTGCAGCCCTAGAGGCACTACGCGTTCTCGAAGCCCCGCTGGAGATCCCAGTCCGTCACCGCCGCTCGCGCCTCGTCGCGCTCGTTGCGGGCCATGGCGAGAAGGTGATCGTGCACACTGGGACCGAACGCCGCCCTCACCACCTCGGAGTCCTCGAACAGCTGAATGGCCTCCGTCAGATCAGCAGGAAGCCCCGGCGCGTCGGATTCGTAGGCGTCGCCCGCAACCGGCGGCGGCGGTCCGAGTTCCCCGTCGAGGCCGGCGAGCCCGGAGGCCAGCAGGGCTGCGCACGCCAGATACGGATTCACGTCGGCGCCCGGAAGCCGGAACTCGAAGCGGAGGTTGCGGCCGCTCCCGACCACCCGCACCAGGCAGGTCCGGTTGTCGAGACCCCATGCGGCGTTCACCGGCGCCCACGAGCCGGGGCGAAGGCGCCGGTAGGAGTTGGCATACGGGGCGTGAAGCGCCATGAAATCGCCCGAGAAGCCGAGCAGACCCGCCAGGAATCGTGCTCCTGTGGGACTGAGAGATCCGTCCGGCCCGCCGAGAGCATTGCGCCCAGCCTCGAGGATCGAGAGATGGATGTGGCAGCCGGAGCCCACATCACTCGAGGGCTTGGCCATGAACGTGACCGATCCACCCTCCTGCTGCGCGGTGGCTTTGACGGCGTGCTTGAACATCACATGCGTGTCAGCTGCGTCCAGTGGATCGGAGTGCGGGAGGTTCAACTCGTGCTGGCCCCGACCGCCCTCGCCCTGGGATGCCCGCACCGGGATGCCCATCGCCGCCAGGTTGTGGCGCAGCGCCCCCAGAAACGGCTCGTCGTAGCCCGCGATCAGGATGTCGTTGTCGGGATGGCGGTGGTAACTCGGCTCAACGCGCCGGTAGGCCGTCCTGTGCGCCTCCTCGTAGCTCGTGCGGAACAGGTAGAACTCCAACTCCGAGGCCACCGTGGCTTCGAGACCCCGTCCCGCGAGGCGTGCCACCTGCCGGCTAAGGATGCTCCGCGGGGCCTCGCCAACCAGATCTCCCGCACCGTCGAAGGTGTCGCACAGGACGATCATGGTGCCCGGTTCCCACGGCAGCGGCGTCAGGGTCGCCACGTCGGGGCGGAGCACGCCGTTGCGGAATCCTGTGTGCAGCCCGGTCACTTCCATGCCCAGCACGGGGAAGTTGTCCACGGCGGAAACGAGGTGGAAGTCGGGCATGGCCATGCCCGACTCGACCACGGAGGGCCATCGCTCGGCGGGTAGCCGCTTGCCGATCAGGCGACCGGCGTGGTTGGGCACAGCCACCGCCACGGTCCTGGCGATGGATGGCAACTCGGCGGTCGTCGTCACAACTCTCCGCCGTCCACTTCTATTGCGGTTCCGTTGACAAACGACGCTTCCTCCGAGGCCAGGAACGCGCAGACGGTGGCGATCTCCACCGGTTGCGCCAGGCGGCCGAGAGGGATCGCGGCCCGGTAGTTCTGGGTGATCGACGCCTCGGAGGTCCCTGCCTGCTGCGAGAGCGCCGTGATGGATTCGTGCATCATGGGTGTGTCGACCGATCCGGGGCACACCGCGTTGACGCGAATGCGTCGTGGGCCGAGTTCGACGGCCAGTGACTCCACCAGCCTGAGGACGCCGGCCTTGGAGGCCGAGTAGAGGGACCAGTACTCACCCGATCGCACGCCGGCCTGTGACGAGATCAGAGTGATCGTGCCCCCGTCGGCTAGGAACGATGCGGACTGCTTGGCCACGAGGAAGGCGCCGAGGAGGTTGATGTCCAGTATGCGCCGGATCTCTGTCGCGTCGAGTTCGACCACGGGGCCAACCGACAGAGCACCCGCTGCGTGGACGACGTCGGTGACCGGCGACCGGGCAGACGCGGCCTCGAGGGCCCGCGCCAAAGAGGGTTCATCGGTGACGTCGCACAGCTGTTCCCGCGTCACACCTTCGATGTCCAGAGGCGTGACCATGGCGCCGCGACTTTCGAACTCGCCACAGATCGCCCGCCCCAGTGTTCCGGCAGCGCCGCTGACGACGACGTGGCGCCTGAGGTGGTCCGACGACATCATGACCCGGCGCGCTGTGGCCGCCCGGTCGGATTCTCGATCAGTTCCACGGTGACCCCGTCCGGATCCTGGACGTAGATCGACTTCACATCCTTCCAGTCGCCGAACGGGATCTGCACTGCTCGCCGCGACCGGGTCGTGACGCCGGCATCCCGAAGGCGCTCGACCAGTTGATCCAACCCGTCGACCTCCAGGCAGACGTGTGTGCAACCCGGGTCGGGGATCCGCGGGCGTACCGCGCTGCCCACGGGGCGGTGGTAGCGGAAAACCTCGATCATCCCCCCACTGGGAAGCGCCAGTTCGGCCCACTCGATTCGGGTGTCTTCGAGCCCGACGATCTGATCCAGATGGGGGTACTCCACAATCCCCCTGCCCAGGAGATGCAGACCCAGCAGGTCGCTCCAGAAGGCAAGCGAGCGATCCATGTCGCTCACGGTGACGTTGAAATGATTGAACGCGAGGACCTGTGACATGTGTCAGGCCTGCAGCAGGCGCCTGGCCTGCCGGGCGATGGAACGAGCGGACGGGACCACCTGCTCCTCCAGCACCTTGGACGCAGGCTGTGGCACGTCCAGAGCATGTCGAGCCATGCGCACCTCACCGGGGATTCGCTCGGCGATAGACGCCATCACCTCGCCAGTGGTGCCGAAGCCGGCGAAATCCTCGTCCACGACCAATGCACGAGGCGCCCTGAGAGCCTCGGTCGCCAGCCCTTCCCGATCGAGTGGGACGAGCGACCTCACGTCTACGACGCCTGCAGAGACTCCCTCCGATTCGAGTTCCCGGGCGGCAAGCATGGCCTGCTGCACCATCCAACCGCTGGCGATGATCGACACATCCGACCCAGCAAGGATCCTTCGCACCTTGCCGATCTCCGATGGCTCGACCGGAGAGTCCGGCGAGTCCACGTCATTGAAGGGAAGTTCGGTCAGCCGCGACTTCAGCAGCCACTTGTGTTCGAGGAAGACAACCGGGTCGTCCGACCGGATCGCCGCGACGAGGAGACCCTGGAGGTCCCCTGGTGTTGCGGGGAAGACCACCTTGAGTCCGGGGATGTGGGCGAAGGTGCTCGACAGGACCTGGGAGTGCTGGGCCCCCGAACCGATGCTGCCGACAGCAGTGCGCATGACCAGCGGCACGCGGACCCTGCCACCAGACATGTAGTGGTTCTTCGCCATCTGGTTGAGCACCTGATCGAAGCACACGCCGATGAAGTCGACGAACATGATCTCCACGATCGGCCTCAGCCCTGCCTGCGCGGCCCCGATCGCCATTCCGACGAATGCCGTCTCCGAGATCGGCGTGTCGAACACGCGGGTGCCACCGAACTCACGCTGCAAGCGCCGCGTGGCTCCGAACACGCCCCCGAGAGCACCGACGTCCTCCCCGAAGGTGACGATCCCCTCGTCACGCCTCATCTCCTCCATTAGCACAGCGGCCACCAGATGCGAGCCGGTGCGGCGATCGGGCGCACTCGTGGATTCAATCATCGACAAAGGTCCCGAGGAGCGCTTCGGACGGATCCGGGAACGGTAACGACCGCGCCGCTTCGAACCAGCCGGCCACTTCGCTCGCCACTTCACCATCGAGGACGGCAAACTGATCGTCCGACCACCCGGCGCCGACCAACTCGCGGCGCGCCACCGAGAGCGGATCCCGCTCCCGGAACGCCGTCTCCTTCTCCTCGGCGGGCCGGTAGTGATCGGTGTCACCCTCGTAGTGCCCCCGGAATCGGTACACGTGCGCCACGATCAGGGTCGGGCGCGACTGCTGACGCGTCTCGGAGAACGCCGCACCGAACACCTCGTCAAGCGCCCGCGGGTCGACCCCATCACACTCCCACCCGGCGATACCGAAACCCGCCCCTCGCTCGACGAGGCTCCCGGCGGTGGAAGTCTCTCGCGGGACGCTGATGCCGTACTCGTTGTTCTCGCACAGAAAGACCATCGGCAGGGACAGCACCGCCGCCAGGTTCATGGCCTCGAAGACAGCGCCCTGGTTCATCGCTCCCTCACCGACGACGGCAACGGTTAGCCCGCCGTTGGCGACCAGCTTCCGATGGAGGGCGTAGCCCGCCGCAATCGGCGCTCCAGAACCGACGATGCCCGTGCACATGAAGCTCGCCACGGGATCGAAGAGGTGCATGTGGCCACCCTTGCCACGATTGAGGCCATCGCGCTCCAGCAACTCGGCGAGCATCTGCACCGGATCCACACCCTTCGCGAGCGCATGGAGATGGGGGCGGTGCGTGGACACGAGCGCGTCGCGTGGCTCCAGATACGGACCCATCACCGCCGAGACCATCTCCTGACCGATGCCGAGATGCATCTCGCCATGGATCTCGCCGGTCTGAACCGCTTCTCCGACGCCCTCCTCCAGGAGCCGCATGCGAAGCACGGTCTCGTACAACTGGCGGGGAGTGAGCATGAGACCAACCCTCGGAATCCGGCTAACGCTCGGCTCCGAATAGTAGTTCGCTGTCTCGCCGGCGGCGTCGGAGCCGCACCCGCGGTCCACGACGCCGTGGCAGCGGGTCCGGGCCCTCAGGTGAGGCGGGCTCGAGCCCTGTTGATGATGCTGGCCATCTTGCGGTTCACGGTGCGGGGCATCACCTCGGCGAGGCTCGAGGCGATCTTGTAGCCCAGACCGGGCACGTAGACCACCCGCCGTCGCGAGGCGGCTCGCAGCGCCAGGTGCGCCACCTGCTCGGCCTCCATCCAAAGCCAGCCGGGGGCCTTGCTGATCTGGCGCTGCTGGCCGGCGCGGGCATGCAGTTCGCTGCGGGTCAAGCCGGGTGTCACCGTCGTGACGAACACGCCGGTGTCACGGAGTTCCTCCCCCAGACCCTGCCCGAAGAACGTCACGAACACCTTCGATGCGGCGTAGACCGCCTCGAACGGCAGCGGCTGCGATCCCGCGATCGAGGAGATGTTGAGGATGGACCCCCGCCCCTTGTCGACCATCTGGCGGGCGGCCGCCCGGCTGAGCGACACCACGGCCGCCACATTGAGCGCGACCATGTCCTCGGCCGCATCGCCGGCGGGACCGGTGACGGCGCCGAAGCTCCAGATGCCGGCGTTGTTGACGAGGAGGTCGATCGGTTCGGAGGTGGCGGCGCACCGCCGAGCGACGACCTCGAGTTGCGCCGGGTCGGTGAGATCGGCCGGCAGCACCTCGGTCGCCACGTCCAGAGACCCGGAGATCCTCTCGAGGCGGTCAGCGTTGCGCGCCACCAGCACGAGGTTGGTTCCCTGCCGCGCCAACTCCTGGGCAATGGCCTTGCCAATGCCCGTCGAGGCCCCGGTCACGAGCGCACGCTCCCACGTGACTTGCTTCATCGCGTGAACTCCTCCCCCGCAACACCGGCCCGTAGCGGACCCTCGCCGGATCCGCGCTCGTGTCTACCGGCTGCGGCCCGCGACCACACACCGGGGCCGCCTCCCGGCGGCGCCTGCTCAGTGCGTCGTGCCTGCAGCCACCGCCAGGCGGACCTCCGCCCGCTGCAGAGCCGCGGCCGCCTCAGCGTCGTCGGGATCGGCGGCAAGCGCCTCCCGGGCCCGCTCGGCTGCCGCCGCGGCACGGTCGGTGTCGATCTCGGCGGCCAGTTCGGCCACGTCGGACAGGATCGCCACCTTGTCGCCGGTGACCTCCACGAATCCGCTGTGCACGGCGATGAGTTGGGTGTCGCCGTCGGGACCGTAGATCCGGACCCGCTCGGGCATCAGGACACCCACGAACGGCACGTGACCAGGCTGGAAGGCGATGTCACCGTCGGTGGTGCGCACGAGCACCATCGAGGCGGTCGTCTCCAGGACGACCTCCTCGGGGGACACCAACTCCACCTGAAGGGGCACGTTACGCCGCCTGCGCCTGCAACTCGGCCGCCTTGCGCTGGGCGTCCTCGGCGCCGCCGACCATGAAGAACGCCTGCTCGGGCAGGTCGTCGAGGTCGCCGGAAACCAGAGCATCGAAGCTCTCGACCGTCTCGGAGGTCGACGTGAAGATTCCCGGCATGCCGGTGAAGACCTCGGCCACGAACATTGGCTGAGACAGGAAGCGCTGCACCTTGCGAGCGCGGGACACCGTCACCTTGTCCTCCTCGGACAGCTCGTCGAGGCCCAGGATGGCGATGATGTCCTGGAGCTCCTTGTAGCGCTGCAGGATCTCCTGTACCCGACGGGCCACCCGGTAGTGCCGGTCCCCCACCACCTCGGGGGTGAGGATCGTGGAGGTGGACGCCAGCGGATCCACCGCCGGGTAGATGCCCAGGGCGGCGATGTCGCGCGACAACTCGGTGGTGCCGTCGAAGTGGGTGAACGACGTGAACGGCGCCGGGTCGGTGTAATCGTCAGCGGGCACGTAGACCGCCTGCAGGGAGGTGATCGAACGGCCCCGTGTGGTGGTGATCCGCTCCTGCAGCTCGCCCATCTCATCGGCGAGCGTGGGCTGGTAACCCACCGCG
Source organism: Acidimicrobiales bacterium (assembly GCA_963664235.1). Taxonomy (GTDB): domain Bacteria; phylum Actinomycetota; class Acidimicrobiia; order Acidimicrobiales; family CATQHL01; genus VXNF01. The sequence goes on from OY760933.1 coordinate 882,448, forward strand.
GACGGCATCCGGCCCAGCAGCGTGGAGACTTCCGAGCCCGCCTGCACGAACCGGAAGATGTTGTCGATGAACAGCAGCACGTCCTGGTTCTGCACGTCGCGGAAGTACTCCGCCATGGTCACGCCGGCGAGACCCACCCGCAGGCGCACGCCCGGGGGCTCGTCCATCTGGCCGAAGACCAGAGCCGCCTTCTCCAGCACGCCCGACTCGCCCATCTCCAAGAACAGGTCGGTGCCCTCACGGGTGCGCTCGCCCACGCCGGCGAAAACCGACACGCCGCCGTGCTGCTCGGCCACCCGGCGGATCATCTCGGTGATGAGCACCGTCTTGCCAACGCCCGCGCCGCCGAACAGGCCGATCTTGCCGCCCTGCTTGTACGGGGTGAGCAGGTCGATGACCTTGATCCCGGTCTCGAACATCTGCGTGGTGGGCTCCAACTCGTCGAACGGCGGCGCCGGGCGGTGGATCTCCCACTCCTCTGTGACGTCGAGGCTGTCGCGGTCGGCGTCGAGGCAGTCGCCCAGCACGTTCCACACGTGGCCGAGCGTGACGTCGCCCACCGGCACCGAGATGCCGCGGCCCAGGTTCCGCACCGGGGTGCCGCGGGTCAGCCCGTCGGTGGGCCGCAGCGCGATGGCGCGCACCCGCCCGTCGCCGATCTGCTGGGCGACCTCGGCCAACACCTCGACGGTCTCGCCGTCGACGGTCACGTCGAACGCCACCGCCGTGTTGATCTCCGGCAGGGCGTCGGGCGGGAACTCCGCGTCGATCACCGGGCCTGCTATTGCCACGACCCTGCCGTCGGGGGTGGTTTCGCTCATCTGTCTCTCCTCGTCACCGTCGTCCTACCTGGGTGTTGGTTCTCGTTGCCCGACCAGCGCCTAGCCGGCGCTGCGCAGAGCCTCGGCCCCACCCACGATCTCCATGATCTCCGTCGTGATGGCGTCCTGGCGGGCCCGGTTCATCATGCGGGTCAGCTTCACGATCAGATCCTCGGCGTTGTCGGTGGCCGCCTTCATGGCCCGCTGCCGGTTGGCGTGCTCGGAGGCGGCGGCGTCCAGCAGGGCCGAGAACAGCCGGCTCTCCACGTAGCGCGGCAAGAGCACCTCCAGCACGCCCGACGGCGACGGCTCGAACTCGAACGCGGCCCGCGCCTCGGCGCTGCCGCCGCCCAACTCGGCGATCTCTTCGATGGTGGCGAGCGGCAGGAAGCGGCGCACCGCCACCTTCTGGGATCCCAGCGAGATGAACTCCATGTAGACCAGGATCACCTGGTCCACATCGCCGGAGATGAAGCGGCCGGACACCTCTTCGGACAACCTCCGGGCGTCCTCGTAGCGGGGGGTGTCGCTCATGCCCTCGAAGGAGGCATCGATCCGGTAATTGCGGAACTTGAAGTAGTCCCGACCCTTCCGCCCCACCAGGATCAGCGAGTAGTCCCGGCCCTCGCGGGTACCGGCCATGATCTCCCGCTCGGCAGCCCGGATCACCGACGAGTTGTACGGCCCGGCCAGACCGCGGTCGGAGGTAATGACGACGTAGCCGACCCGGCGGATCTCGTCGCTCCGTCGCAGGAGTGCATGCTCGGTGGCCGCCCCGGCGGCGGCGAGGTCCTCGATGACGCCCGTCATGCGGTTGGCGTAGGGACGTGCGGCGTGGGCACGCTGCTGAGCCTTGACAACCCGCGTGGCGGCGATCAACTCCATCGCGCGCGTGATCTTCTTCGTGGACTGGACCGAAGAGATCCGACGCCGGAGGATCCGTTCCTCGCCGCCCGGCATGACCCGACCCGCCTACGCGTCGTCGTCGAGTTCGGGGCGGTCGATCTCCTCCTCGGGCAGCGTGCGGTCGGAGTCGACCATGCTGCTCGAGGCGTCGGCCTGCTCGGCTGCCTCCGGCTCCGGGCCGCTCTCGGAAGAACTCGCCTGGAACTGCTCGGCGAAGGCCGTCACCGCGGCCTCGATCGCCGCCGGATCGGCGGCCCCGGTCTCGGTGATCGTCCGCAGCAGATCGGCGTGCCTGCTGCGAGCGAACTCGAGGAGTCCTGCCTCGAAGCGCGGCACGTCCTCGGTGGGGATGTCATCGAGGCGACCGCTGGTGCCGGCGTAGATGGAGACAACCTGCTCCTCGACGGACATGGGGCTGTTGATGCCCTGCTTCAGCAACTCGGTGAGGCGGTAGCCCCGCTCGAGCTGGGCCTGCGAAACGGCGTCGAGGTCGGAGCCGAAGGCGGCGAAGGCCTCCAGTTCGCGGAACTGCTGCAGGTCGGCCTTCAGCGTGCCCACGGCGGTCTTCATTGCCTTGATCTGCGCGGCCGAACCCACCCGTGAGACCGAGATGCCCACGTCCACAGCGGGACGGATGCCCGACTTGAACAGATCGTCCTGCAGGTAGATCTGGCCGTCGGTGATCGAGATGACGTTGGTGGGGATGTACGCCGACACGTCGCCGGCCTTGGTCTCGATGATCGGCAGCGCTGTCAGCGACCCGGCCCCGCGATCGTCACTCAGCTTGGCGGCACGCTCCAGCAAGCGGCTGTGCAGGTAGAACACGTCGCCCGGATAGGCCTCACGACCCGGCGGGCGGCGCAGCAGCAGCGCCATCTGGCGGTAGGCCTCCGCCTGCTTGGAGAGGTCGTCGTAGATCACGAGGGCGTGGCCGCCGTTGTCCATCCAGTGCTGACCCATGGCGCAGCCGGCGTAGGGCGCCAGGTACTTGAACGGCGCCGGGTCCGAGGCGGGCGCCACCACGACCACCGTGTAGTCCATCGCGCCGTGCTCGGCGAACGTGGCCACGGTCTGGGCGACGGTGGAGGCCTTCTGGCCGATGGCGACATAGATGCACTGCACGTTCTGGCCGCGCTGGTTCAGGATGGTGTCCATCGCGATCGTGGTCTTGCCCGTCTTGCGGTCGCCGATGATGAGCTCGCGCTGACCGCGGCCGATGGGGATGAGCGAATCGATCGCCTTGATCCCCGTCTGCATCGGCTCGTGCACCGGCTTGCGGCCGGTGATGCCGGGTGCCTGCACCTCCATGCGGCGGGTCTGGGGCGAAGCGATGGCGCCCTTGCCGTCGATGGGTTCGCCGAGAGCGTTCACGACCCTGCCCAACAGGCCGTCGCCGACGGGAACCGAGAGGATGTCGCCGGTGGCCCGTACGGCCTGGCCCTCCTCGATGTCGTCGACCTCGCCGAGCACCACCGCTCCCACGGTGTCCTCGTCCAGGTTCAGCGCCAGCCCGACGGACCCGCCCTCGAATTCGAGCATCTCGTTGACCGCCGCGCCGGGCAGTCCGCTGATACGGGCGATGCCGTCGCCCACCTCCACGATGCGCCCCACCTGGGTCTGGCTGATCTCGGGAGAGAAGCCTTCGAGGTTTCGACGGATCGCAGCGGTGATATCGCCGGTGTCGAGTGTGAAGGTTGCCATGTGTCTCCTAGAACGCTTCACGCAGTTGGTTGATGCGGGTACGGACGCTGCCGTCGATGACCTCGTCGCCGATGCGCGTCACGACCCCGCCCATGAGGGTGGGATCGACGATCACTTTGACCGTCACATCCTTGCCGGTGGCTCGCTGGAGAGCCCCGGCCAGGCGTTGCTGCTGGTCGTCGCTGAGAGCGACGGCCGAGCGGACCTCAGCCACGGCCTTGTTTCGCAGACTGGCGCTGCGCTCGACGGCGGTCTCAATGATCCGAACGAGGTCGCTGCCGCGACCCGCAGCCACCACCATCGACACGAGAGCCACGGTGGCCTCAGCCGCCTGACCTCCGAGCAGATCCTCGACGATCTGCTGGCGGCGGGCGGCAGGGATGCGGCGGTCCGACAGCGTCTCCCGCAACTCGTCGGAACCCGCAAGCGCCTGCGCCACCGCGAACAGCTCGTTCTCGGCGGCGGCCAGGTCACCCTCGGCCTGCACCACCGAGACGAACGCCTCGGCGTAGCTGCTGACCCTGTCGGAGGACATCTCTGCGGCCTCTCTTACCTGGATACCGTCGCGCCGGGCTAGTTCTGCGACCCGACGTCATCGATGTAGCTCTCGATGAGCTGCACCTGCGCGTCGTGGTCGAGGTTCTGCCCGATGACCGTCTCGGCGGCGCCGATGACAATCGCCGACACTTCGCTTTGCAGGTCGCTGAGCGCCTGGCGCTTGGCGGTCTCGACGTCGAGGTCCGCGCGCTGCCGCATCTCAACGGCCTCCCCCTCTGCACGGGCGACAAGATCGGCGCGCACCCGCTCGGCGTCGGTGCGGGCGGCGTCGACGATGCGGCCGGCCTCGGCTCGGGCGTCGGCCAACTCGGCCTCGTATCCCGCCTTGACCTCGAGCGCCTCGGTGCGTGCCGTCTCGGCCGCGTCGAGGTCGTCGCGGATCTTCTCGGCGCGCCGGTCCATGCCGCGCTTGACAGCAGGGAAGAGCTTCCACTGCATCAACGCCAGCAGCACCACGAAGGCGATGCCGCCCCAGATGATCTCGGTCACCTCGGGGATGATGGGGTTCGGGGCTTCGAGGCAGCCTGCGAGCTTCTTCTCGAAGGACGCGAACTTCTCCTCGGCACCGACATCGACGTGGGTCGCGGCGGTCTCCTCGAGAACGTGCAGCGCTTCGGCGCCGCGCTGGCCACCGAACTCGAGGGCATTGATCTTCTCAACGATGCAGGAGCCGGGTGTCTCGCCCGCGGCTGCCACCGGCGAGGTGCCGAACCACAACGCAGCGAGGAGTACCAGCGCGCCGGCGAATGCTCGCCGTCGCAGCCGCGACGGGCGCCTCGCCCACCCGCCGTATTGGATGCGTGCTCTCATGGCGAGTCCCCTGCCGGCTACGGAAGCAGCAGGATGAAGACGACGAAGCCGATGAGGGCCAGGGCCTCGGTGAAGGCGATGCCCAGGAACATGGTGGTTCGCACCATGCCGGCCGACTCGGGCTGGCGAGCCATCGCGGTGACGGCGTTGCCGACCACGAGACCGATGCCGATGCCCGGGCCTATGGCCGCCAAGCCGTAGCCGAGCCCGGCGCCGATGGCCTTGAGACCCTCAAGAAACTCGCCTGCTTCTGTCTGGCCGAGGATGCTGATTGTGGCAAGGAGGTTGACCACGTTTCTTCTCCTGTTGCTGGAATGCGGTTCTGTCGATCGATTGCGGTTTGCGGGGACTGGTGCTCGGGATCGGTGCTAGTGCTCCGGATGCATCGAGCCGCCGATGTATACGGCGGTGAGGATCGTGAAGATGAAGGCCTGCAGGGCGCTCACGAAGATCTCGAAGGCCGTCAGCAGCACCAGCATGAAGAATGGCAGCAGCCCCGGCACGTAGCCGAAGCCCCACAGAGCGGCCGACAGCACGGCGAAGGTGACCAGCAGGAGGTGCCCCGCCATCATGTTCGCCCAGAGTCGGATCGCCAGGCTGAGCGGCCGGATCAAGAAGGTCGAGAACAACTCGATGGGCGCCACGATGAGGTACAGCGCCTTGGGCACGCCCGGCGGGAACAGCGAGTTCTTGAGGTAGCCGCCGAGGCCCTGGCTGCGAATCCCGATGTAGTTGTAGACCACCCAGACCACCAGCGCCAGCAGCAGGGGAACCGCCATGCGCGAGTTGCCCGGGAACTGGATGAACGGGATGACCTCGAAGATGTTGATGAAGAAGATGAAGAAGAAGAGGGACGTGAGGAAGGGCATGAACCGCCGGCCGTCGGCACCGATGGTCTGCATCACGATGTTCTGCTCGACGAAGTTGATGCCGCCTTCGGCGACGTGCTGCACGCCGCTGGGCACCAGTGCCCGCTTCCGGGCGGCGAGGCCGAAGGTGGCCACGGTCAGAACCATCGCCACCAGGTAGATCAGCGAGGTCTTGTTGAGCGCCAGCGGGGTGTCGGCGAAGGCGATGTCGGGCCACTCGAAGAGATGGGTGACCGCAGGGAAGTCGAGGGCGAAGATGCTCATGAGGTCACCGTCGCCTCAGTGATCCGCGCAGCGTCGGTATCCGGCTCGTCGCCGCGGTTCCGCCGGGAGCGACGCGGGGCGCCGGTGCGGAAGAGGCCACTGCCCGGGTGGAGGCCGGGGTGCGTCAGCGTGGCGGCCACATGGCGCAGTTCCCAGATCAGCAGGCCGATGTGCAGGACCAGCAGCACCAGGGCGAACGGCAGAACGTCGAACCACCCGGCGTGGCGGATCGGCACGACCACCGCGGTGATGATGCCGAGGCGCAGGAAGTAGCCGCCGAGCACGCCGCCCATGAGCGCCGCGGGAGAGATGCGGGCACAGAACCCGATGATGGCGGCGCCGGCGAGGAAGTTCATGAGCACCAGCCCGAGCGCCAGAAGAGCCGACCAGAGCCCGTCCAGGCCCCAGCCGAGTGCGCAGAACAGCACCAGCGGCGGGCCCGCCAGCAGGCCCCTGCGGGCGATGTCGCCGGCGACCCTGCGCTCGGGAGCGTCGGGCACCTGATCGGCGGCAGGCATGGGATCGTTCTCAGGCATCGGCACCTCGCCGTCCCGGAAGCTTGTTCTCGAAGGTTTGCATCCGCTGCTCGTAGCGCTTGAACACCTTCCACATGGTGTAGGCCAGCACGATCGACATGAACAGCAGCGTGAATAGCGGCGTCGTGCCGACACTCTTGTCCAGCAGGAGACCGAAGAAGGCGAACAGCGCAGGCGTGGCGACCAACTCGAACGCGTTGGACAGCGCATCGCCGGCGCCGTGGGGTCGCCCATGCGCGCCGTTTTCGCGGAGATCACGCTGGTCCATGCTGCCTCTTCGCCCACCTGCCGGGCGCGGGTCGCCCGGTAGCTTGTGAAACTACGCGCAAGCTATCGGCAGCCGGTTCGGCTCACAACCCCCGACCGGGCCAGCGAGCTGCGTGGAACTCAGGGATAAGGCGTGAAGCGGCCGCAGAGGGCGCTGACCTCGTCGCGCACAGCGGCGAGGGCGCCGTCGTCGCTGCGGTGGCGCAGGGTGCGGCCGATCAGCGACGCCACCTGTGCCATCTCGCCGGGGCCCATTCCCTGGGTCGTCACGGCGGCGGTGCCGATGCGCAGCCCGCTGGTAACGAACGGGGAGCGCTCGTCGCCGGGAATGGTGTTCTTGTTGAGGGTGATCCCGGCCCGGTCGAGCGCGGTCTGCGCCACCGCACCGGTGAGATCGGGATCGAAGCTGCGCAGGTCCACGAGCATCAGGTGGTTGTCGGTTCCCCCCGAGACGAGGCGGAACCCCTCCTCTGCCAGTCCCGTCCCCAGAGCGCGGGCGTTGGCGACAATGCCCGCCGCGTAGTCGGCGAATGCCGGGGTGGCGGCCTCGGCGAACGCCACCGCCTTCGCGGCGATCACGTGCTCCAGAGGGCCGCCCTGGCTGCCGGGAAAGACAGCGCGGTCGATGGCGCGGGAGTAAGGCTCCTTGCAGACGATGCAGCCACCGCGGGGGCCACGCAGCGTCTTGTGGGTGGTGAACGTCACCACATCCGCGTAAGGCACGGGGTCGGGGTGCACACCGCCGGCAATGAGACCGGCCACATGCGCCGCGTCGAACAGCAGGAGCGCACCCACCTCATCGGCGATGGCACGCAGCGGCTCGGAGGGGATCAGCCGGGGGTAGGCCGTGGCGCCGGCCACGATGAGGCGGGGGCGGTGCTCGAGAGCCACCTCCCTGACCTCGTCGAAGTCGATGCGCTCACTCCCGGCGTCGACGCCGTAGGCCACGAAGCGATAGAGAATGCCACTGGCGTTGACCGGCGAACCGTGCGTCAGGTGACCGCCCTGATCCAAAGCCATCCCCAGCACGACGTCGCCCGGCTCCAGCAGCGCCTGGTAGACGGCCATGTTGGCGTTGGCACCCGAGTGGGGCTGAACGTTGGCGTGCTCGGCGCCGAACAGCTCCCGGCAGCGGACACGCGCCAGTTCCTCCACCTCGTCGATGACGTGGTTGCCGCCGTAGTAACGCCGGCCCGGGTACCCCTCGGCGTACTTGTTGGTGAGCACTGAGCCGGTGGCTGCCAGCACCGCCGGAGAGGCGAAGTTCTCCGAGGCGATGAGCTGCAGCGTGGTGTTCTGGCGCTCGACTTCGGCCCCGATGTGGCCGAACAACAGGTCATCGTGAATGTCGGGCCACGGCATTGCCTGCTCCTTTGCAAACTCCGCAGACTTCGGGGCGCAGTATGCCGCCGGTCGGCCCTCATGAGATGTCGGGACGCCGCCGGTGAACCCTGGGCCCTCGCCGGCGAATGGCCGGGGGCGGCCGGTGACAACTCAGCCGCCCGGCGCGGACCAGGGCGCTACTGCAGGCCCTGGGCCATGCCGCCGTCGACGGGAATGGCCACGCCGGTGAGGTAGCCGGCCCACTCAGAGCACAGCAGGGCGGCCACCCGCCCGAAATCACCGGGATCGCCGAGCCGGCCGGCCGGCACCCTCGTGGCCACTACCGCCGGCAGTTCCTCGCCCCACACCGAGCGCAGCCGGGCGGTGTCGTGCAGGCCCGGCTGGATGGAGTTGACCGTGACGCCCTCGGCCGCAAGCTGGGTTGCCAGCGTCTTCAGGAAGCCCGTGGCACCGGCGCGCGCCGTATTGGACAGGATCAGACCGGGAACCGGATAGCGCGCCGTGACCGAGGTGATCGCGAGGATCCGGCCCCATTGGCGCTGCCTCATCTCGTCTGTGACGGCGTAGCACATGGCCACCACCGACATCAGGTTCAGGTGCAGGGCCTCGAGGTAGTCCGCCGGCTCGAACGACTCGTAGTCCCCGTCGGGCGGACCGCCGGCGTTCACGACCAGGATGTCGATCCCCCCGCCGAGCGCGGCGCGGGCGTCAGTCACGAACGCCTCGGCCCCGGCGGCGTCGGACACGTCGGCTACGACCGGGATCACCGCGGGGACCTGTGCGGCTGCGTGCTCCAGCCGCTCAGGGTCGCGCCCGGAGATCACGACTGTGCATCCCTCCTCGACCAGAGCCCTGGCCACCGCCAGACCGAGACCGGCCGACGATGCCGCCACCGCCGCCCGCCGGCCGGCCAATCCCAGATCCATGCGCAGAGGGTACCGACGGCACCCCCTGAGCGCCGCTCCGTCCGACCCGGGGGCGCGGACGCACTCAACTAGCCTGCCGTGACGATGGTCAAGGGCGGATCCGCCGCACCGGTACCGGACGTGCTGCTGATCACCGGCGGTGACGTCGTGACGATGAACCCCCGCCGTGAGGTCCTGGCCGGCGGCGCTGTGGCGATCCGCGGCGACCGGATCGCGGCGGTGGGCTCGACATCGGCTCTGCGCGCCGCCCATCCCGGCGCGTCGGAGCTGGACGCCACCGGGTGCATCGTGACGCCGGGCCTCGTCAACGCCCACCAGCACCACACCGGCGACCCGCTGGTTCGCAGTTGCATCCCCGACCGGTTGGCGCCCGGTGAGTCCATCTTCTCGTGGTCGGTGCCGCTGCATGCCGAGCACACTCCGGATGACGACGAGTTGTCGGCGACATTGACCGCGGCCCAGAGCGCGCTATGCGGGGTCACGATGCTCGTAGAAGCCGGCACGGTGGCGAACCCCGACCGGGTGGCGGCCGGGATGGCGGCCGTCGGAGTGCGCGGCACCGTCGGGACCTGGGGTTGGGACGTCGACGACGCTCCGTTCGCAGCGCCGCCCGGCGAGGTGCTCGACCGCCAGAGGGAAGTGCTGGCGGCGTACCCGTCGGGAGGGCTCATCGAGGGCTGGGTGACGCTCGTCGGCCACGACCTCGCCTCCGACGAACTCTTGGTCGGAGCCTCGGACCTGGCACGCGCCGCGGGTTGCGGCATGACCATGCACATCTCACCCACGTCGTCGGACCCGGAGAGCTACCTGCGCCACCGCGGGGCGCGACCCCTGGTGCATTTCAACCGGCTACAGATCCTGGGTCGGCACCTGCTGCTGGCCCACGGCGTATGGCTGGACGACGACGAGGTGGAGTTGGTGCTGGCCACCGAGTCCGCCATCGCCTACTGCCCGTGGGCCTACCTGCGACTGGGTCAGGGTGTCACAGTGGCGGGGCGTCACCTCGAGTTGGCGCGGCGCGGTGGACGCCTGGCGCTTGGCTGCGACGCGGGCAATGCGGGTGACCTGCCCGACGTGTTGCGGGTGGCTGCACTGGCGGCAGGGCTGGCGCGCGACATGCCGGTGGACCCGGAGGGTTTCGGAGCGCACGACGCCTTCGAGATGGCAACGATCGCAGGGGCCGAAGCGATCGGCAAAGCGACCGAGATCGGCTCGCTGGAGCCCGGCAAGCTGGCCGATGTCGTGGTCCACGACTGCGGCGCTTCGGCCTGGACACCGCACGGGGATGTGGCCCTGCAACTCGTGTGGGGCGGCGACGGACGCTGTGTGAGGGACGTGTTCATCGGGGGCCGGGCCGTCGTGCGCGACGGTCACTGCACGACCGTCGACATCGACGAACTCCGCATCAACGCGGCGGCGGCGCAGCGGGATCTGTTGAGCCGCGCCGGCATCGAGGTCCCGCACACCTGGCCGAGGGTCCCGGCAGGATGAGCGCTGCAGCGGGGAGCCGGCAAACGACGACGGTGACTTGATCCGACCGCCTGACCACCGATCCCGGCCTCCGCCGGGATGACGGCGGAGGCCGGGATGACGACGGAGGCCGGGATGACGGCGGAGGCTGTCGTAACGGTCAGGCCAGGGGAGCCGCCCCGAAGGCCACGCTGAAGCGGACACACCAGATCAGCACGGTGGAGTAGTGATCGAGGTCGACCTCCGGTGGAATCTCGTAGTTCTGGGCGCCAACGTTGCCCTTGATGTCCCCGAGATCGATCCAGTCGTTCAGGAATTCCCTCGCCGAGGCGTCGGGCGGCGCCGAGGACAGCCACACGTTGACGTCGGGGCCGTTGTCGGTGCGGAAGTTCTCGAAGCGCAGGAACCGCTGCTCGGAGCCGTCGTTCAGAACCAGTGCCCGGCCCGAAGTGGGGTGGCTGCGGCTGATGAACTCGCCCGAGACGAGCGTGACGATCTGCGGAGCGACGGGCATGGGCCGTTCCTCGTCCATGATGATCTCACGCGGCATCGCTCCCGATGCGATGGCCTCGTTCATCTCGTCGGCCATCTCCTGGGTGATCTCGTCGCCGGGCATACCCGAGGCGCCCGGTCCGGCCACCATCGGCCCCTCGGCCGGCGCCGGTGCCGGGGCGGAGCCATCGGCCGGGGCCGGCGCAGCGGCGGGTGCCTCGGCTGCCGTCTCGGCGGCGGGAGCTGGGGCGGGCGCCACAGCGTCGGGGTCCGAGGATGCGGGCGCCGGGCTCTCCGCGGGGACAGGAGCGGGCGTCGCCGGCGCCGTTGACTCGCCTGCAGGGGCGGGCGCGGGCGCCGCCCCGGTGGGTTCGGACGCCGGAGCGGGAGCCGCCGGATCGGCCGCGGGCGCCGGGGCCTCCGCCGGAGCCGCCGGTGCGCCGAACGTCGGGAGCGCCTCGTCCACCTCCTCGTCGATGAACAGCGTCTGCACGGCGAAGAAGAAGAAGATCAGCCAGATGCCCAGGCCGATGGCCGCCCCAACCCCGATCGTGGTGATGATCCAGTGGCGCCGAGCCCAGCCCCACAGGCGCCGGATCAGAGAACTCGATGCGTCGGGTGATGGTTCCATGCCCTCACCTCCCTGGTGCGGGATCCACCCCGCCGGGCGGCTCCCGCAAGGAGCGTCACGAGATGGTGGCGCTCTCGTCGGTTGTTGTCGAGATCCAGTCAAGCAGGTCGGAGGTCCGAATCACCGGCGGGAAGCAACGAAAGACCCGCTCGATGAATTAGCCCCCTTCTATCGATTCAGCCGCTCTCCATCGACCCACGCGTCGCTTTCAGGTACCGCGCTCGACCCCTGTGAACAGCACGCCCACACGCGCGCCCTCGGCCACGAGTCCCGCGCGGCGCGCTGCCAGCAGTCCGGCCAGGCCCGCCGTACCCGTCGGATCCACCGGCACATCGGTCCAGCGCCGGGCCAGAGCGTGGGCGTCGGCCACAAGGCTCTCCGGCGCCACCACCACATCGCCACCCGTCGCCGCAACACCCCAGGCGATCGGCAGCCAGTCGTAGGTGACGTCGTCGAGTATCCCCGTGGCGATGCTCTGGGGAGTGTTGCCTTCCGGTGGCGCCCACGGCTGCATGAAGCGGTCAGGGTCGGCCGCAGCCGCCTCCAGAGCGGCGTCCATTCCCACTTCGGTGCTCAGCGCCGCCAGCCGCTCCCAGGCCTGCCGCAGCGGAGCACACCCCTCGGTTTGCACCGCATAGAACGCCGGCAGGCGCCCGACAGCGCCCGCGTCGGCGGCCTCGACGAATCCCTGCACCACACTTGACGCCAGTGCCCCGCCACCCACCTGCACGAAGAGCGCATCCAGGTCTCCCGCTCCGGCGAGCGACTCGATCATCTCGAAGGCCAGCGTGCGGCCACCGTCGACAGTCCAGATGTTCTCAGCCGCGACGGCACAGAACGGCAACGAGCCCGCGGCCGTGTCCTCGCGGAACCGGCCGAAGCAAGGGTCGCCAAACTCGCCGGGCCGCCGGGAGCAGACCTCGATGCGGGCACCGAGTCCCTCCAGGGCATCCACGACGAACCCGTCGGCCCACGGCGGGATGAAGACGTCCAGGGGGCGGCGGGCTGCTCGAGCCACAGTGGCCGCTGCCAGCGCGGCATTGCCACAGGAGGCGATGGCCAGCGGGCGCTCCGCTTCCTCGCCGCCGGCTTCGAGGTGCAGCGCCAGGCCCATGAGGTGGCGCGCCTTGTGGGTGCCGGTGACATTGCCCGTTTCGTCCTTCACCCAGAGTTCGACCCCCAGACGGTCACCCAACTCGCTCGCCGGCCTCGTGGGCGTGACCCGGAAGCCCCTACCGTCGAGCTCGGCGATCCGGCCGTCGAGTCGTTCCACCTCCGACACGAAGTCCCCATCGCTGCGCCCGGATTCGGTGAACCGCCGGTGAGCCCAGAGCAGGCGGCGGTAGCGCAGGAACGGATTGTCCGCAGCGGTGTCGACGTCGAAGAGGTCCCCGGCGGGCGACCCCAGCCAGCCGTCCCCCCGCGCCAGGCGATTCATCGCCGAACTCGTCTGAGGACCGGCCCTCGAGCATCGGTTTCAGGGCGTCGGCGGCGTCGAGGAGACAGCGGCATCATCCGTGAGGGCCGGGCGAACTCAGGTGCGCGCCGAGGCTCCGCTGCGTGCGTTGAACTCCTCGATCATGTCGTCCCAGGCAGGGACCATGGCGTGCAGGCGGTCCCAGAACGCCGCCTCCCGGCGCGCCTCGAAGTCCTCCAGGGACACCCCCTGCTGCTCCACCCAGGTGAAGTAGCCGAGATTGAAGATGCGGCTGCGGCCGACCTCGTCGAGCAGTTGTACGTGCGACGTGTCGGCGCCGGCCAGGTGTGCGTCGATCTGTGCGGCCGCGGCGACGCCGTCGAAGGAGCCCCCGAACCGCGAGCCGACCAGGCGACGCCGTTCGCTCTCGTAGAGGGCGGCGCCGTCGGTGGCCACGGTGACTACGACGTCATCGGCTCCCAGCCCCGCCGCACGGACGTACTTGATGGCGGCGAGCACGTTGCAGATGCTCGACAGTCCGAAGTGGTGCAGTGACCCCACCACGTCCGACGGAACACCGCTCCGGGAGAGCATGCGCCTCCCCGCCTCGTGACCGAACGCCATGTACAGGCCGTCGGTGGCCGCGTCGGAGATCGCCACCGCGGCGTCGCTGTTCATGACGTTGTGCACGAAGGGGATGTGCTTGTCGCCGATGCCCTGGATGTTGTGCTCGCCGAAGCCGTTGTAGAGCATGGTCGGGCACTCCAGGGCCTCGACCGCCACGACGCGCGTGCCGTGGCGCTCGGCGAGGTAGTCGCCGGCGCCCAGAGTCCCCGACGAGCCGGAGGCCGCTACGAAGGCGGCGAGGCGCAGTCCCGGCTCGGCGGCGGCATGGTCTGCGAAGACGTGCGCCAGGGCTGGGCCGGTCACGGCGTAGTGCCCGGCGTGATTGGAGAACTCGGAGAACTGGTTGAAGATCACGTTGCGCTCGTCGGCCGCCAGCTCGGCGCAGGCGTCGTAGATCTCCTTGACGTTGCTCTCCGAACCGGGTGTGGCCACGATGTCGGCGGCGTCGGTCACCCAGCGCTCGAGCCACTCGAAGCGCTCGCGGCTCATGTTCTCCGGCAGGACGGCCACGCCGCGGCAACCCATGATCCGGCTGATCGCCACACCGCCACGGGCGTAGTTGCCGGTGGAGGGCCACACGGCACGGTGAGCAGTGGGGTCGAAGGCCCCGGTCACCAGGCGCGGCACCAGGCAGGCGTAGGCGGCCAGCACCTTGTGCGCGCCGATCATGGGGAACGTGTCACCGAAGGCCACGAGAATCGGCGACGCCACGCCGGTGAAGGTCGGCGGCAGCACCACGTACTCCGGCACCTCCCGCAGCCCGCCCGCGGTGGCGTCGTTGTACCAGTGCACCCGCCACAGGTTGCGTGCGTCGGCATCGTTGCGACCCACCCCGGCGAGGCTTGCCAGCGCAGCGGCGGGTATCCGCTGCGGCTCGGCGAGCTGCGCGAACGTGGGAAGGACGATCCCGTGCTCACCGAAGCGCCGTGCGGCCCGCTCCAGCACGTCAGCGTCTACCACGGAGGTTCCCAGGCCCAGTCGGGCGTCGCGTGCGTCGTCGAAGGCGGTAAGGCTCATGGACGCCCCACGCTACCGGCCACCGGCATCGCCGACCGCGTACATCGCACCGCTGCGTCCCCCCACGTAGACGATGCCGTCCCACATCACCGGCGAGGACTCGAATCGCCATTCGTTGCCGACCTGCAGCTGCCAGACGACCGGCGGCTCCACCGACGTGTCGCGCACGTCGTAGGCGGTGATCCGCCCCGCCCCGTCAGCCAGGATCAGTGTCTCGTCGATGACGATCGGGCTGCTCCAGAGCAGGTCGGCGAACAGTTTCTCCCAGCGGATCTCGCCCGTCTCGCGGTCGACGCCCCAGAACCTGCCGGTGTGCGTCGTGGCGTAGACCATGTCGCGCCACACCACGGGCGTGCTCCAGACACCCCGCTGGGGAGTCTCGGACGGGTCATGAACGGACCAGACGATGGGATCGTCGGGGCGCGACGGGTCGAGTTTGACGAGCTGGCCCACCTCCCGAGCGCGTGCCGTGTCCCGCTCCTCGTACTCCACGCCGACGTACAGGTATCCCTCGGTGTCGACGATCGGCGAGGCGTCGACGTCATCGCCCGCCCAGAAGCGGAAGACCTGTTCTGGCATGCGCCCCTCGTCGAGTTCCGAGATGTCCCAGCCCGTCACGAGCCCGCCCGAGTTGGCGAAGTAGAGGGTGTTCTCCCAGATGGCCGGGGAGGATTCGATCGCCACGTTGAAGTGGCCCGCATCGGGCTCGGCCAGGTCTGCCAGCAGCTGGTCGTCCCAACCCGCCCAGTGGAACAGCAACTCGGGCGCCACCGTCACGAGGCCGTCGGCGTCGTAGCCCCGGTTCAGGCGGATGACGAAGAACCGGCTGTTCTCGCCGCCGAGGAAGAGGTAGTCGTCGATCACGAGCGGGCTGGAGTCCCAGTCGTCGTTCCACAGGGTGGGCGACACGTCGTAGGCACCCAGCCGCCACAGTTCGGTCGGCTCGGTCCTGTCGAAGGCCAAGATCCGGAAGTAGTTGTCGCGAGATCCGAAGTACGCCAGCGGGTACTCGTCGGGATCGATCGTGACCGAGGTCTTGATGAGGTCTCCGGTCTCGAAGGGCGGGAGCAGCTCCTGCCCGGTGGCGGCGTCGACGAAATGGACGTGGTTGTCGAACGCGCCGAACACCAGCCAGGTGCGCCCGTTGCGTTCGAAGACCGCCGGCTGGCCGGTCCAGCCCGTGCCGCACCACAGGACGATCTCGCCGTGATAGCTGGACTCGGCGCACATGTCGCTGTTCTGCGGGTACCGCCAGAGCATCCGCGGGTTGGTCGGCACCGGGCCCGTTCCATACCAGCTGCGGGTCGGCGAACCGCGGAAGGTGAGCACGCCCTGGGTCGTGCCGGCTGGGGGCCGGCCGAAGGATGCGCCGTCCACCCACGTCGGGGGCGCCGCCGGCTCGGTGTCCGGCGGCGTCTCCGGCAATGCCGGCGGGAGAACAGCAGCGGAGGTTGCCGGCGCCTCGCTGGGCGCCGGCGGTGCAGGGTCGGGCGGCGGCAGCGGGTCGTGGGCGGAGCCGGCGGGCACCTCCCCCGCGTGCTCGGAGGTGCCGATCAGCAGGACCGGCAATACGAGAGCGAGCAGCGCCGATATCCCGAGCAGCGTGACACGCGCCGGGGCGGCGCGCGAGGAGGTGTTCACCGAACCGCGAGTGTGCCGCACTCAGGCGGCGGCGTCAGATCGAGGCTTGAGCGGTCGTACGGAACGCCCGGGTGAGCAGGGGCGTCGGGGCCGGCTCGGGGGGCGGCGGGGGATCCTCGGGCCGGGATCCGTCGGCGGGTTCGATGATGGACGGTGGTGCTTGCGGAGCGGGCGGACTCTCGGTGCCGGTGCGTTGCCGGTTGGCGCGGGACCGCTGGTCCGAGAGCTCCCAGCCGACCGGCGGCCGGAACCGGTTGGCGTGCGCCGAGCACATGGCCAACCCGCGCCACGCCCTTCCTTCGATGTCCACGAGCCAGGCCGCGGTCACGCGGGCATCGAAGAGGAGCAGTGCCGTTGCGGGCTCGGGACACAGCATGTGCGCACAGCCGATCGCCTCGCGAGCCCCGTTGCGGGGCGACGTCACGGCAGGCCCGGTCACGATTGCGGCCGCTCCACCTCCGGGGTGGATTCCGTCCATACACCAAACGTACCGCCGGGGCAGCCTCGACCGGGGGATTTGCACGCACCGTTTCTGGATCCTCTAGTTGCCCAAACGACGCGTGTAGGCTTTGCCGCATGTCTCGAACCGGTTCCCGCAGGCGTTTCGCTCTGATCGGACTCACCGTCGTGCTGGCGCTCGTGCTCACGTCGTGCTTCGGCGAGGACGAAGCGCCCGACGACTCGACCAGCACCACACAGCAAGCGGCGACACCGCCTCCGCCGACTGATCCGCCGACAACGACGCAAGGGGTCGTCCCACCCGAGCCGCCTCCGCCCCCGCCCGACGACCCGGTGTTGTTCGACCCTGCGCCGCCGCCGCCCGATCCACCGCCGCCCCCACCCGATCCCCCGGTGGACGAGGATGGCATCGTGCTCTACACCGTGGAGGCGGGCGACACCCTGTTCAGCATCGCCCAGCGGTTCGGCGTCACCCTGGACGCCGTTATCGAGGCCAACAACATCAGCAATCCCGATGTCATCTTCGAGGGCGCCACCCTGACAATCCCGCTGGCCGGCGGATAGCGGAGCCGGGGCGGTGTCGCAGTCTTGACGCCGTCGACTCCCCACCGGCAAGCTGTTCGAGTCGACTACCCAAGTTTCTTCAGACTGACTAAGTTCTTGCGAATGCTGCACAAGTCTTTTCTCAGGCGGGTCGCCTTGGCCGGCCTCCTGGCCGGCTTGGCGCTGACTGTCACCGCATGCTTCAGCACCGACGACGACACCGATGGTCCGACTACCGATACCGGCGGCGCCGGCAGCAACACCGTCGTCACGCTGGCACCCCCGCCGCCAACGGTGACACCGGTGACCGGAGCGGTCGAGCAGCCCCCCGTCCCGCCAACGGAACCACCGACGACGACTCCGGCCACGACTCAACCGGAGCGGGAAATCGGCACCGAGCTCGTCTACACGATCCAACCGGGCGACACCCTCTTCAGCATCGCCCAGCAGTTTGGCGTCACTCTCGACGACCTCGTGGTGCTGAACAACATCGAGAACCCCGACAACATTCGCGCCGGCGACGAGTTGGTCATCCCACCCCCCGGGTGACCGGGTTCTTTCCGCCGCTAGAGCTCGACGGAGGGACATCCACCACCCCGACGGAGGGTCTGCATACAATCCCGCGCCGGTGGAGACAGCGGACAGCAGCAAGGCCCGAACCGGTACCGTGGACGGGGAATCCGGCCTGACGGTCATGGCCTGCGGGGTCTGCGACGTCACGTGGCGGGGGCGGCTCGGCGACAGTTGCTGGGCCTGCGGGATCTCGGCGCACACCGCGAAAGCGCCCCCGCTCCAGGTCAAGATTCCGGCGCCGGCCTAGCCGGTTCGAGCACCGGTCAACGCTTTGGCCCCGCCGGCTGTTCAGTACCCTGATACGGCGAAGTGAGCAGCGTCTACGTCCGTTACCTGCTTCCGGCGCTGGTTATCGCCGGAAGCGCAGTATTGGCCCTCGTCGGTCGGCGCCGGCGCGGGCGCAACAGGGCGGTCGTGGAGCACTCGCACCGCATCGTCGATGCGACACGCCCGCCGGCCCCTATCGACCCCGCCTCCGAGCAGGCCTGGTGGCGGCTGCACGGAGGCGTGCTCGATGACTGGATGACCGCACACGAGGACAACCTCGACCGGGCCAGCCTGGATGACTTCAGCGGCGCGCAGGCCGCTCTGGAGCTCTCCGACGAGGAGGCCTCGGATCATCTCGACACCGCCGTTGCCGCTCATCCCAATCCGAAGCGGCGCGCCGAACTCAGCGCCCTGCGAGCCGCGGCCCGGTCCACGCTGGTTGCGCTCACCCAAGGCGACTACGAACGGGCGCGACACCACCACCTCGTCTACTGCGACTACAGGAGCCTCTGGCGGGAGCACACGCCGACCACCGACGACGCCGACGGCGCCTGAGACGGGTTCGGCTCCTCAGCGCTGCGGCGCCGCGAAGGCCGCCGCCACCGCCTCGGCAATCGCGGCCATGCCGTCGCCGGTGGGGTGCACACAGTCGAATGAACTGATCCACGATCCCGGCGGGTCCTCCTCGGAGCAGTAGGCCTGCACCTGGACCCCCAGGAAGGTCTCGATCGGCTCCCGAAGCCAGCCGGGTCCCAGCGCGTCGCCCGCCTCGTGGCCGTCGAACAGCGGAGCCACCTCAACCAGTTGCACGCGCGGTCCGTGCCGGGCCGCCGCCTCGGCGAGGGTCCGGTTCAAGGCGTCGTGCACGATGCCCCCGAGTTCGACGAAGCAGTCACCGCGGCAACCCTGAAGTCCCATGGGGTTCACCGCCGTGGGGTTGTAGTACTCGGTGAGCACGATGCGGGCGTCGGTGCGATCCACGAGTTCGTCGAGCAGGTATCCCACGCCGCCTGCGACCGCGTCGAGACGTCGTTCCAGCTCTGGCCGATCCAACTCGCCGCCGGCGAGGACCGCGAGATCCACGACACCCACCTCGTTGGCTCCGACCGTGAGGGTGACATAGCCCGGGTTGAGGTGAATCGCCCAGTCCAGCTGGCTCCAGCCGGGCGCGCCGAAGTCCTCCGGGGCGCCCGGTGGCGGCCAGGTCGGCGACTCCCAGACGTCGCTGGCGGAGCTGCCGGCGCAGGCTGCCAGGACAACGTTCGCCTCGCTGCGGGGGACCTCGCCCGAGTCGATCAGGCGATCCATGACCCGCCCCGGATACGCGGCGGCGGGCGCCCGCCAGCAGGGGTCACCCAGGAGGGCGTCGGTCAGGTCGAGGCCGAACCCCGCCGCCACCGAGTCGCCCAGCCCCACGAGGGTGTGCCGGCGATGAGGATGCCGGGCCACGAACGTGATGCCGGCGGTCGTTGTGGCGCCGCCGTCGTCGGTCGCCGATACCTCCGCTCGCCACGTCCCCGCCACAGGAGGCGTCCAGGAGAACCCAGGGTTGGCTCCGCCTGCGGCTGCAAAGCCCGGCGGTGGACGGAGCCAGGCGATCCTCGTCACCGTGCCGTCGGGATCGCCGACCACCAGCCGGGCGTCGAGCCGGTCACCCACCTGCCGCACGAAACTGTCCGCGGTGATGACCGGCGGCCGGTTCGGGGGCTGCGTGGTCGGCGTGGTCGCGGGGGTTCCGGCAATGGCATCCGGCACGACATTCCCATTGCCCGGGCAGCCGGTCGCCGCCACCGAGAGCGCTGCCAGCACCACGACCACCGGAGGCAGAAAATGGCCGCGTTGCGGGAGGATCCGCCACCCGGTTGTATTCCTCTTGGTCCGCGCTAGCCTGATTGCCGACCAAATGAGTCTGGAATTACTGGTCACGCGACCACCGACCAAGGAGGACACAGCAGCATGACTGTGCAACTGGGGGATGTCGCCCCCGACTTTACGGCAGACACCACTGAGGGCACCATCAACTTCCACGACTGGAAAGATGGAAGCTGGGCGGTGCTGTTCTCACATCCTAAGGACTTCACGCCGGTCTGCACGACCGAGTTGGGCTACACCGCGAAGCTCCAGAGCGAGTTCGTGGCACGCAACGTGAAGGTCATCGGACTCTCGTGCGACTCCGTGGAGGAGCACCGGGCGTGGTCGCAGGACATCCTGGACACCCAGGGCATCTCCCCGAACTTCCCGATGATCGGTGATCCGGACCGTTCGGTGGCCGACCTCTACGGCATGATCCACCCCAACGCCAACGACACCATGACGGTCCGCTCGGTCTTCGTCATCGGCCCCGACAATCTCGTCAAGCTGATGATCACCTACCCGGCAAGCACCGGGCGCAACTTCGACGAGGTGCTGCGGGTCATCGACTCCCTCCAGTTGACGGCCAACCACAAGGTGGCCACCCCGGTGAACTGGAAGCACGGCGAGGACGTGATCATCGTGCCCGCTCTCAGCAACGAGGACGCCGCCGAGCGGTTCCCCGGTGGCTGGGACGAGCAGAAGCCGTACCTGCGGGTGGTTGCCCAGCCCACCGGCTGAGCACGCGACCTTTAGCTCCAACCGTCACACCCCCGGGCTGAGCCCGGGGGTGTGACGCGTCCGGTCCCGGCAAGGTTCGAGCATGCAAGGTGCCACAGCACTGGAACCATTGATTGATACCCCTTGGTGAGCATTCTCCGGTTGGGTAATTTCTTCGTAAGGACCGCTCGGGGCGCGAAACCCTCCCGGTAGGCTCGCCGGAGTTTGGAATCGGCGAGCGTGGAGGGCCCACAGTGACGACCGACGGGCACGGACCGGCAGCTAACGGCGCGGCAGCACGCGCGGTCGGGGCCGTGAAGATCTACGGCAGCGGCGAGACCGAGGTGCGGGCCCTCGACGGTGTCGATGTCACCTTCGGCACCGGGCAACTGACCAGCATCATGGGGCCCTCCGGGTCCGGCAAGTCGACTCTCATGCACTGCATGGCAGGTCTTGACGCGGTCAGCGATGGGCAGGTCTTCATTGGCGACACCGAACTCGGCGCCCTCAGCGAGCGCGAGCTGACCTTGCTGCGACGCCGGGACGTCGGCTTCATCTTCCAGGCCTTCAACCTGCTCCCCACCCTGACGGCGCTGGAGAACATGACGCTGCCCATCTCCCTGGCCGGCGACGATCCCGACGACAGCTGGCTCAATGAGGTGGTGGACGCGGTCGGTCTCGGTGACCGCTTGACGCACCGCCCGAACGAGCTCTCCGGTGGGCAGCAGCAGCGAGTGGCTGTGGCCCGGGCGCTCGTGAGCCGCCCGCGCATCATCTTCGCCGACGAGCCCACGGGCAACCTGGACTCGAGGACCGGTGCGGAGATCCTGGACTTCCTCAAGCGCGCGTCGAGCCAGCTGGGCCAGACGATCGTGATGGTGACCCACGACGCCGGGGCCGCCAGCTACAGCGACCGGATCGTCTTCCTCAACGACGGCCGGATAGTCGACGAGATGAGAGAGCCGACCGTCGACGGTGTGCTCGACAAGGTGCGGACCCTCGGTGCCTGAGGCCCCGGGCCAGGTTCACCGATACGCCGCCGTGGCCCTCCCGAAAGGCTGATCCGCCGCCATGTTCCTGCTGCGACTCACCCTCAAGAACATCGCCAACAGGAAGTTCCTCTTCCTGGGAACGGCGTTGAGCGTCGTGCTGGGCGTCTCCTTCGTGGTGGGCGTCTTCATCGTGACCGACAGCCTCCGCGCCACCTTCGACGACATCGCCGACGACATCGCCGGGTCGATCGACCTGCGGGTGCGCAGCGAGATCGAATTCGGCGACCGGGTGAACGCGCCCGAGGTGGACCCCGCTCTGGCCGGCGAGATCGCCGGAATCGACGGTGTGGCGGCGGTCACCGGTGGTGTCGCCGCCTGGAACGTGGTCATCATCGACCCCGACGGCGAGCCACTGGCGTCCTTGGCCCACCCCAATTCGGCGTGAGTTGGTCCGATGAGGAGAGCCTGACCGAGCTGTTCCTGGCCGAGGGCCGGGCGCCGGCCGGCCCAGGTGAATTCGCCACCAACTCCGGAACCGCCGAGTTCGCCGATCTCCGGATCGGCGAGACGTACCGCGTCAGTCTGCCGGTGGGCACACGCGCATTCGAGCTGGTGGGAACGGTGAACTGGGCCGACCCGGAGGAGGACCAGTCACAGGGCGTGCAATTCTCCGTCTTCGACTTGGCCACCGCCACCGAACTGCTGAACAGCGGAGGGGGCTGGGACGAGATCCTCGTGGACGTCGACCGGGAGGCTGACATCGCCGCCGTCGCCGCCGCGCTCAAGGGGGCACTACCGCCGGGACTCGAGGTGCTGACCGTCGAGGAGGTGGCCGAGGAGCAGGGCGCCGAATTCGACTCGTTCATCACGGTGTTCCAGAACATCCTGCTGGCGTTCGCCGTCATCACGCTCGTGGTGTCGGCGTTCCTGGTGAACAACGTGTTCTCGATCGTCATCGGCCAGCGCATCCGCGAGTTGGGACTGCTGCGGGTCGTCGGCGCCACAGGAGTCCAGATCCGGCGCTCGGTGCTCGGCGAGGCGGCGGTGGTGGGGCTGATCGCAACCGGGCTCGGCCTGGCCGGAGGTATCGGCATCTCCGCGGTGCTCAAGGCCATCTTCAGCGCCCTCGGTGGCGAGTTGCCGATCGATCCCCTGCTGCTGACTGGACGCACGGCTGGCGTGGCCATCGCCGTCGGCGTGGGAATCACCTTGCTTGCCGCACTGTCACCGGCGCTCAAGGCCCGGCGGATCACGCCCGTGGAGGCCCTGCGGGAGGACGCCCGCCTCTCCAGCCCACCTGTCGCCCGTCGCCCCGTGGTGGGCAGCGTGGCCCTGATCGCAGGCGTGGCGTTGTTGGCGCTGGGCCTGGCGGGCGACTGGCCGACGCTCATCCCGCTTGGGCTCCTGGCCGCGATACTCGCCAACTGGGGGGGCAAGCGGATCGTCTGGTGGGTGGGGCGCTTAGCGGTGGCCGCCGTCGGGCTGGCGCTGCTCCTCACTGCCGTTTTCGCAGATCTCGACACGACGCATCTGCTCGTGGCCCTCTCGATCGGCGTGCTGACGGTTTTCGTGGGCATCAACATGGCCAGCCCCCTGTTCGCACGACCGATGGCCCGAGCGCTGGGTGCCCCACTGGCCCGCATCGACGGCATGCCCGGACACCTGGCGCGCCAGAACGCAGCCCGCAGCCCACGCCGCACGTCCTCCACGGCGGCCGCTCTCATGATCGGGCTGGCGCTCGTCGTGACCGTGAGTGTCGTGGCCGACTCATTGAAGAGCAGCGTCGCGAACGTGCTGGACGAGCAGGCGAACGCCGACTGGTTCGTCTGCGTCGGCGACTGCGCCGACCAGTTCAGCGGGTTCAGCCCCCGCCTCGGCGAGGATCTCGAAGCCCTGCCGGAGGTCGACTCGGTGGCGACGTACCGCTGGCTCAGCTCCGCCTTCCGTACCCCCGACGGCACAGTGCACGGGCTGATGTCGGTGAACACCCCCGAACTCGACGCGCACGTGGACGTGGACCCCGTTGCCGGGGAGGTGAACGACCCGGCCTTCGGCGAGATACTCGCCCACGTTGATCAGGCCACCGAGTACGGACTCTCCGTCGGCGACAGCCTGGAGGTCGAGGTCCTCGGCGGCGAGCGAGTCACCTGGGAGGTGGCAGCCATCTACTCCGACGACGCCATCGTCGGTCCCTGGGTCGTGTCGCCGGACACGTGGCACCGCTACTTCGACACCAACGTGGATCAGTTCGTGTCGGTCCTGAACGCCGACGGGGTGAGCGAGGAGGCGGCGCGGGCAGTCGTCACCGAAGCAACAGCCGAGTACCCGCAGGTGACCGTGCGATCGCGCGCCGAGTTCCGCGACGCCGCCGCTGACAACATCGATCAGGCGCTGATCGTCGTGAACGTGTTCCTGGGACTCTCCCTGGTGATCGCCGTGCTGGGCATCGTGGCCACCCTGGCGCTGTCTGTCGTCGAACGCACGCGGGAGTTGGGCCTCCTGCGGGCGGTGGGCATGACACGGGGCCAAATGCGCCGCATGGTCTGCTGGGAAGGTCTCGTCGTGGCCACCTTCGGCGGGATCCTGGGCACCGTCCTCGGGATGGCGTTCGGCGCACTGGCGACGGACATAATTCCGGACTCGGTGGTGAGCACGCTTTCGATCCCCGTCGGCCAGATCGTGCTGTATCTCGTCGTGGCGGCACTGGCCGGACTCGCCAGCGGGGTGCTGCCGGCCATCTGGGCGGGCCGCCTGAAGGTGCTGGAGGCCATCGGCTACGAGTAGCCGGCCGCGAGACACCCACAGGCCCCATACTGTCGGCATGCCGGTCGCTCCGAGACTGTCGCTGAACCCGAGACGGGCCGTGGTGGTGGGCCTCTTGGGTGTCGCCGCGGGGGTCGGGTTGGTGTGGGGAATGAGTCGTCTGGCCAGCACTGGTGAAGTGACGGTGCAGCTCGGCGACGACACCTTCGAGGCCGGCGACCCGGCCGACATGAGCCGGGTCATCGCCCGGGACGGGCCGATCCTGTACGCCGACGCCGCCGGCGGGAATCGCGACATCTGGTTGCAACACCTCGGCGCCGACCCGGCAGGCGGCTGGTACGCGTTCGACGCCCGCCGACCGGGTGCGGGTCGGGGCTGCACCCTGCAGTGGCAGGCGCCTGCGGCTGTATTCCTCGACCCCTGCGACGGCACGATCGTGGAGGGGCACGGCGAGGGACTGCCCGCCTACGAGGTGCGCATCGAAGACGGCGAGTTGATCGTCGACCTCAACGCGGTCGGCGAGGACGACTAGGGAGCGACCCGCTCCAGAGGGGCCCAGGCCACCAGCAGTCGCTTCTCGCCGGCTTCGGGGAAATGGACGGTCACCTCGGCATCGGGCCCCGTGCCGCCGGCATCCACCACCACGCCGACACCCCAGGCGGGATGGCGCACATCGGTGCCCACCGGCAGTTCCGCGGTCGCGGCGACGGCTGGCGAGGCCGCCCCGCGCAGCGCCTCGTCGACCTCCGTCTCGCGCCGAGCCGTCCGGCGAACACCGAAGTCAGCGCCCAGGCGGTCGAGCCGCTCGGGCCTCGATGTGCGTTTCGGGCGGCCCGAGACCTCCATCAGCAGGTCGGCCGGGATCTCCGCCAGGAAGCGGCTCTTCAGATTGAACTGCGCGGCTCCCCACATGGTGCGGCGCTCGGCATCACTGAGGTAGAGGCGCTCCCGGGCCCGGGTGATGCCGACGTACGCCAGGCGGCGCTCCTCGTCCATCTGCTCGGGGTCGTCCAGCGCCTGGGTCCGGGGGAACATCCCCTCCTCCAAGCCGGTCAGGAACACCACTGGGAACTCCAAGCCCTTGGCGGCATGGGCGGTGAGCAGCACCACCTGCGACTCGTCCGGGTCGAGATCGTCTGTGGGTGACACCAGGGCGGTCTGCTCCAGAAACTCGCCCACCTCCTCGTAGTCCTCGGCGAGGGCCAGCAGCTCGGCCAGATTCTCGAGGCGCCCCTCGGCCTCCATGCTGCCCTCGGAGGCATCCTCGTACAGCTCCTCCAGGTAGCCGCTGCGGGTCAGCAGGAAATCCAGCACCGCCTTCGGACCTTCGGCGAGCCATCCGGCCGCCTCGTCCAGCAGGATCGTGAACTTCTGGACGCCCGCCAGCGCGCCGCCCGACACACCCGCCTCGGCCGGCCGCCGCAATGCCTCGCTGAACGGCAGCCCGGCGCTCGCCGCCCAGTTGTCGAGGCGCTCAACGGAACGGTCTCCAATGCCGCGCCGGGGCACATTCAGCACCCGCTTGAGACTCACCTCGTCGGCGGGGTTCACCACGGCGCGCAGGTACGCCAAGGCGTCGCGCACCTCGCGGCGGTCGTAGAAGGCCGTGCCACCGATGACCTGGTACGGCAGATCCTCGGCGTTCAGCGCGGTCTCCAGTGCCCGGCTCTGGGCGTTGATCCGGTACATGACGGCGAAGTCGCTGAGCGCGAGGCCGTCGGCCGCCAACCGGCGGATCTCCCCGGTCACCCAGCGAGCCTCGTCGTTCTCATCGGTTGCCCTGTACCAGACGATCCGGTCGCCCCGTTCGGCCTCGGTCCAGAGTCTCTTCGGGTGTCGGTCGGCGTTGTTGGCGATGACGGCGTTGGCCGCGTCCAGCACGTTCTGGGTGGAGCGGTAGTTCTGCTCTAGGAGGATCACGGTGGTTTCGGCGAAAGCCTGCTCGAAGTCGAGGAGGTTGCGCATGGTGGCGCCGCGGAAGCGGTAGATGGACTGGTCGGCGTCGCCCACCACGAACACGCTGCGGTGCCGGGCGCCGAGCATCAGAACGATCTCGTTCTGCGCCCGGTTGGTGTCCTGGTACTCGTCCACCAGGACGTGCTCGAAGCGCTCCTGGTAGGCGGACAGCACGTCGGGGTGCTCGCGGAACAACCGCACCACCATCGTCAGCAGGTCGTCGAAATCCATCGCGCCTGCGCCCCGTAACCGCCGCTGGTACTCCGCGTACACCTGGGCCGTCTGGCGTCGCAAGGGGCCGGGGCCCGCCCCCG
This sequence comes from Acidimicrobiales bacterium, assembly GCA_963664235.1. Lineage (GTDB taxonomy): Bacteria > Actinomycetota > Acidimicrobiia > Acidimicrobiales > CATQHL01 > VXNF01. The sequence continues at coordinate 909,183 of OY760933.1, forward strand.
CGTCCAGGTACGACTCGGGGCCGAGCAGATCACCCTTGGCGGCACTGATGCGGCCATGGGCAGCCTGCGGCGTGCTGCGCCTGGTGTCCAGACCCAGATCGGCCATGACGTAGCGAGTGAGGCGGACCGAGTCGGCCTGGTCGTAGATGCTGAAGCCGGTTGGGTAGCCCAGACGCTCGGCTTCGCTGCGCAGGATCCGGGCGCAGGCCGAGTGGAAGGTGCGCACCCACATGCGCTCGGCCACCGGGCCGACGAGTTCGACCACCCGGGCGCGCATCTCCTGCGCGGCCTTGTTGGTGAACGTGATGGCCAGGATGGCGAACGGCGACACATCGCGGTCGGAAATGAGGTGGGCGATCCGGTGCGTGAGCACCCGCGTCTTGCCCGACCCGGCCCCCGCGCTAACGAGCAGCGGACCACCGGTGTGCAGGACCGCGTCGTGCTGCGCGGGGTTCAGCGTCACCATCGCGGGCACCCTACCGGTGAGCACCGACAGCGCCCTGCCGCAATATCTTCGGGGGACCGATGCGGGGAGCGCCAACGGTCGGCGGTACCATCGGCGCCGTGACCGAGCCAGCAAATCAGCCCGACGTCGAGCAACCGGAAGCCGAAGCACCGGCGAACGAGACGGGAACACCGGCCACCGAACAAACGGCGGAGGCGACCGCCGAAGCACCGGCGGACGAGACGGCAACACCGGCCACCGAGCAAGCGGTGGAGGCGACTGCCGAGGAACCAGCCGCAGTCGAGGAACCGGCGAACGAGACGGGAACACCGGCCACCGAGCAAGCGGTTGAGGCGACTGCCGAGGAACCAGCCGCAGTCGAGGAAGCCGCAGAACCCGAAGCCGAGAGACCCGCCGAGGAACTCGCAGCCGAAACACCCGCTGCGGAACCCGACGCCTCAGAGTCGGAAGCCGAAGCACCCGCCGAGGAACCCGAGGCCGCAGAACCCGAACCCGCAGCCGACGCCGAAGCCGCAGAACCCGAAGCCGCAGAGTCTGCGGCCGAGACGGCAACACCGGCCACCGAGGAGCCTGCGGAGACAACCTCCGAGGAGTCCGAGGACGGCGCGCAGGCAACTCCGGAGCGCGGTCCGGGTATCGGCACGCCGATCCCGTCGGCTGCCACCACCGGAGGGCTGACCAGCGGCGACATCATCTCGGGAGCCGTGCGTTCCGTTGAACGCCGCGAGATCGAGTTGGACCTTGGCTCGGGACGCGTCGGCGTGATCGGGAGCCGCCACTGGACCGGGGGACTGGACGTCGACCTCACCGGGGAGGTGCAGGTCGGCGACATTGTCGAGGCGGCGGTTCTCGTCCGCGAGGACCACAAGAAGCGAATCGTGCTCTCGCGGAGTTGGGGACGCCAGCAACAAGCCTGGGAACTCGCCAAGGACGCCCGCAAGACCGGCCAGATCATCTCCGGCACCGTGACCGACGCCGTGGCGGCCGGCCTCACCGTGGACATCGGCATCCGGGCATTCGTACCCGCCTCGATGGCGGGAACTGACGACCTCGAGGCGCTCGTCGGCACCGAGGTGGAGTGCAAGGTCACCGAGGTGAACCAACTCAAGGGCCGCTGCATCCTGTCCCGCAAGGCGGCATTGCGCACCCGCGAGCGCCAGGACGCCCGCAAGCGACTCTCCGACCTGTCGCCGGGCACGAAGGTGCGCGCCCGGATCACGAAGGTCGAGGACTTCGGCGCGCTGGTGCTCGCCGAGGGAGGCTTGCGGGGCCGCATTCGCCGGAGCGAGTTGAGCTGGTTCCGGGTGCGCCGCCCCAGCGACGTGGTGACCGTCGGCGACGAAGTGGAGGCGGTAGTCGTCAACACCGCTCCCGCCAAGATGAACCTCGACCTGTCACTGCGGATCGGCGACGACCCTCTCAAGGCGATTCGCCGCGGCGAGCGGCATCAAGCCACCGTCGACTCACTCGCCCCATTCGGGGCGTTCGTGACCGTCGGCGACGGGATCAGGGGCCTCGTGCCGACCGCGGAACTCGCCGAGAACCCCATCCGCCACCCCCGGGAAGTGGTCGTGCCCGGGGACAGCGTGCTGGCCGAGGTCACCAAGGTGGACCGCCAGCGCCGCGATCTGGAGTTCTCAGTGAATCTGGCGGTGCTGGTGCGTCCCGCCGATCAGCCCTGACGCCGGCGACAGAGGCTCAACTCACTCCCACTCGATTGTGCCGGGGGGTTTGGACGTGACGTCGTAGACGACCCTGTTGACGCCGGGTACCTCGGCCACGATCCGCCCGGCCATGGTTTCCAGCACGTCGTAGGGCAGGCGCGCGAAGTCGGCGGTCATGGCGTCCGCACTGGTCACGGCCCGGATCACGATCGGGTGACCGTAGGTGCGCTCATCGCCCATGACGCCCACCGAGCGAACCTCCAGCAGTACCGCCAGCACCTGCCACACTTCCCGATCCAGCCCTGCGCGGCGGATCTCGGCACGCACGATGGCGTCCGCGGTGCGCACCGTCTCGACCCGTTCGGGGGTCACCTCGCCGACGATGCGCACCGCCAGCCCCGGACCGGGGAACGGGTGCCGCCACACCACCTCGGGCGGAAGGCCCAGTTGCTCGCCGACGAGCCGCACCTCGTCCTTGAACAGGTTCCGCAGCGGCTCGGTGAGTTTCAGTTGCATGTCCGCGGGCAGCCCGCCGACGTTGTGGTGGCTCTTGATGCGGGCGGCCACATCGCCGCCGGATTCGATCACGTCGGGATACAGGGTGCCCTGCACGAGGTAGTCGACCTCGCCGAGCGCCCTCGCCTCGCGCTCGAAGATGCGTACGAAGAGTTCGCCGATGATGCGCCGCTTCTCCTCGGGGTCCGAGACCCCGGCGAGCGCCGCCAGAAACGCCTCCGAGGCATCCACGAACACCAGCCCGTCACTACCGAACATCTCGCGCACCTGGGCTGCCTCGCCGGCGCGCATGAGCCCGGTGTCGACGAAGACACAGGTGAGGCGGTCACCGATGGCGCGACGCACCAGCGCCGCCGCAACCGCGGAGTCGACACCCCCTGATAGCCCGCAGACCGCCCGGCCTTGACCCACCTGGGCCCGGATCTTGGCGATCGAGGTTTCCGTGATGCAGTCCGGGGTCCACGCCGGGGTGCAGCCGCACGCCTCGTACAGGAAGTTCTCCAGCATCCGCTGGCCGTGGGGCGTGTGCGCCACCTCGGGATGGAACTGCACGCCGAACACGCCGCCGGCGGGATCCTCGAACGCCGCGGCGGGTGCGTCGGCGGTGACGGCGGTCACCGCCGCGCCTTGGGGGGGACGCACCACGGCGTCGCGGTGGCTCATCCAGACCTGCTGGGCTGACGGGAGATCGGCGGAGACGACCTTCCCCGGTCCGGTCACCTGGAGCTCCACCCGCCCGTACTCCGCCAGACCGCTGCGGTCCACCTTGCCGCCGAGTTCGTGCGCCAGGAGTTGCGCCCCGTAGCAAATGCCGAGCACCGGGATCCCCAGTGACAGGACCTCGGACTGGAGTCGGGGGGCGCCGGCGGCGTGCACCGACTCGGGTCCGCCACTGAGGATCAGTCCGGCCGGGCGGCGCTCGAGCACCCGCGCCGCGCTGATGTCGTGCGGCACGATCTCGCTGTAGACGCGCGCCTCGCGCACTCTGCGGGCGATGAGTTGGGCGTACTGGGCGCCGAAGTCCACCACCAGCACGCCGCCGGGCCTGCCGGCGGCATCACCGGCAACCGTCACAGCCCCATGCCCACGCCCTGGTGGCGCTGCAGGGCCTTCCCCTCCGTGCCGATCGACGGTGCCACCATCACCTCGGCCTTCTGAAGCTCCTTCAACGTCGCATGGCCGCTGGCCGCCATCGTGGTCGACAGCGCGCCGAACAGGTTGCCGCGCCCGTCCGCCTCCCGGGCCGGGCCCAGCAGGATCTCCTCCAGCGAACCCCGGCGGCCCACGTGTACACGGGCTCCACGGGGCAGCGCCGGGTGCGGCGTCGCCATCCCCCAGTGGTAGCCGCCGCCGGGAGCCTCCACCGCCGCCGCCAGCGGCGAACCCAGCATGACCGCATCGGCCCCGCAGGCGACGGCCTTGGCGATGTCACCACCAGTTGCCATGCCGCCGTCGGCGATGAGGTGAACGTAGACACCGGTCTCGTCGAGGTGACGCATGCGCGCGGCACGCACGTCGGCGATCGCGGTCGCCTGGGGCACGCCGATTCCCAGAACGCCGCGTGAGGTACAGGCCGCGCCCGGACCCACACCCACCAGCACACCGGAGGCTCCGGTACGCATGAGGTGCAAGCCGGCCTCGTAGCTGGCACACCCGCCCACGACGACGGGCATGGGGAGCTCGCGCACGACCTTCTTCAGGTTCAGCGGCTTGCGGGCCTTGGACTTGTGCTCTGCGGTCACGATCGTCCCCTGGATCACCAGCAGGTCGACCTCGGCGGAGGCGAGATGGTCCAGCAACTTCTTCGCCCGCTGCGGCGTCACGGCGGCGCTGACGAGCGTGGCCTTCTCCTTCATCTGCCGCACCCGCTCACCTATCAGCTCGGGGATGACCGGAGCGGCGTAGACCTCCTGCATCCGGGCCGTCGCCTCGCCGTCGGCCGCGCTCCGGATCGCCTCGAAGGCCGGCTCGGGGTCCTCGTAGCGGGTCCACAGCCCCTCGATGTTCAGCACGCCGATGCCGCCGAGGCGCCCGATTATCCCGGCCGTCTCCGGCGACACCACGCTGTCCATCGCCGAACCCAGCAGGGGCAGCGGCAGGCGGTAGGCATCGATCTCCCAGGAGATGTCGACGTCGTCGGGATCGCGGGTGCGGCGGGCGGGAACGATGGTGATCTCGTCGAGCCCGTACGCGCGGCGCCCGCTCTTGCCGAAACCAATCTCAATGTCCGCCAACGCTCGCACCTCCCCTTGCGGGGAGCATAGGCAGCGCACCGGCACTCGAGAGGCATTCTCGCCCTGCCGCCGCCCGCTTGGGGTCCAAGTGCGCTAGGGCGGGGACGCCCGGGGTCGGCGGCGGCGCCCGGACAGCCAGCACAGTGCGCGAGGGTGGGGACGCCGGGGGTCGGCGGCGGCGCGATTTCGCCAGACGCACCGACGACGGGCACCGGCGGCCCCGCCCGGATAGCCAGCACAGTGCGCTAGGGCGGGGACGCCCGGCCCCGCCCGGACGGCCGCCGCGCCCTCAGAGGTTGGCGGCTGCGTCGGTGATGGCCTCCCAGGCGGCCTCGACGTGGTGGGCGCGGGTACTGACGGCACCCACCGAGAGCCGCAGCGTGTACTGGCCGTCGAGGACGGTGTGGGTGATGTAGAAGCGTCCCCCATCGTTCACCGCGGCCAGGATGCGCCGATTGGCGTCGTCGCCGCCCCGGTGGCGGAAGCACACCAGACTCAGGGGCGCGGGCGCGGCCAGGGAGAAGTCCGGGTGGGCGCGCACCCAGCCGGCGAACTGCTGCGCCCAGGCGACGCCGGAGCGGATGTGGGCCTGCAGGCCTTCCGCCCCGTACCAGCGCAGCACCAGCCACAGCTTCAGCGAGCGGAAGCGGCGCCCCAGCGGCACCTGCCAGTCGCGGTAGTCGATGACCGTCCCCATCTCGCTCTCGGGGTTGCGCAGGTACTCCGGCGTGACACTGAGGGCGTCGGTGAGCGCCCGCCGGTCGGCAACCCACATGGCGGTGCAGTCGAGGTTCGTGAGCAGCCACTTGTGCGGGTTGAAGCAGTAGCTGTCCACCGCGCCGAGACCCCGGTTCACGAAGCGGAACTCGGGGCAAATGGCCGCGGCGCCGGCGAGGGCGCCATCCACGTGGATCCACATGCCCTCGGCACCGGCGATGTCGGCCAGACGCGCCACCGGGTCGAGCGCCAGAGAGGAGGTCGTCCCGACGGTGGCCGCCACCGCAGCCGGCACCAGACCGGCGTCGCGGTCGGCGGCGACAGCGGCGGCAAGGGCTTCGGGGCTCATGGCATACGTGGGATCGCTGGCGACGTAGCGGATGCGGTCGGCGCCGAAGCCGGCGACTCGGGCGCTCTTGTAGATGGACGAGTGGGCGTGCTCGGAGGTGTACACCACGAGATCGGCGACCGTCGTCCCCGCCGCGCCCCCCAGTGCCCGTTCCCGGGCGGCAACCAGGGCACAGAGCGCCGAGCTGGAGGCCGAGTCCTGGATCACCCCGCCGCCGGGACCGTCACTTCCGAACCGCCGCGGCAGCCCGCACAACTCCACCAACCAGTCCATGACCCGGCTCTCGAGTTCGGTGCATGCCGGGCTGCTGGCCCACAGCATGCCCTGCACCCCAAGACCCGATGACAGCAGGTCGCCGAGGATGGCAGGACCGGTGGCCGGTGTGGGGAAGAAGGCGAAGAACCCGGGTGCCTGCCAGTGGGTGAGACCCGGCACGATGACCCGATCGAGGTCCTCGAGCACGGCGTCGAAGCCCTCCGGGCCGACGGGAGGTGAGTCCGGCAACCCGGCGGCCACCTCACCCGGGCGAACCTGCGACAGGACGGGGAAGTCCTCGATCCGTTCGTGGTAGCCGGCCACCCAGTCCAGGAAGCGCCCGCCCCACAGCCGCAATTCCTCCGGCGTCATGTGTGGTGCCCCTTGTGGCATCGGGCCGGCGTCGTGCTCTGCGGTATCACTGGGGTCCATGAGGGATGTCTACCGCCTCGACGGCCAACCGAGCGTGCCGGGACTGGCCGGCTCGGCCTCCACCGCGCCGGTGGCGATCATGAGGAGTTGCCGGAGGATCGCCGCGGTGGCACCCCAGACGGTGTCCCCGGGAACCTCGAAGAAGTTGATCGGCCGCATCGTGCCGTCGCGGGGCCAGAGCTCTTGGCGGTAGATCTCGGGGTCCAAGAGCTCGCCCAACGGCACGTGGAGGATCTTCTCCACCTCGGCGGGATCGGGGCGCAGCCCGTTGGGACGGCCTGCAGGCAACTCGGCGACGTAGGAATGCACGAGCGAGTCGCTGCCGACGGTGAAGAACGGATCCAACTCACCGATGAGGGCCGCCGCGGCAGGATCCAACCCGATCTCCTCGTGCGTCTCCCGGAGGGCCGTCCCCCACAGGTCGGCGTCGCCGGGTTCCTGGCCGCCTCCGGGGAAGGCCACCTCGTGGCTGTGGGTGCGCAGGTGCGCCGCCCGCCGGGTGAGGATCACGTTCACCTCGCCCCGGTGGCTGTAGAGGGGGATCAGCACCGCGGAGAGCCGGTGGCCGGAGTGCTGTAGCTGCGGTGCGCCCCGCTCTCGCAGCGTGTCCCGTAGAGCGCCGAGATCCACCCGGCGCTCGCCCGGCGTCAAATCCCGCCACGGAGCCGCGGCCCCCGGCCGGACACCTGCCGGGCGCGGGATGTGCTGGGGGCCTCCCCGAGAAGCGGCCGGCATCACCCGGTGGTCTCCCGGCGGTCGCCGGGGGCACCGGTCCGGCGGCCCGCTTCGACCGCGGCGCGTACGGCGTCGTCGACGGCGACGGTGGCCGCGATGCGCACGGCGTCGAGTGAGGCCTCCACTACGCCGACCGAGGCGGCGATCAGCGCGTCGCCGTCGGAGCGGGTGTGCGCGGGCATGAGGGCGCGCGCCAGACCGTCGTGGCCGCTCTGGGCAACCAGCAGGCACTGCGTCTTGCTGAGCCCGACGTTCGTGAGGACCACCCCGATTGTCGTGCTGGTCCCCAGAGGCAGGCGCTCCGGCGGGCGGAAGTCACCGCTGCGCAATTCGTCGGCCACCGAGCCGTCGTCGAGGTCCCCGACGGCGTTCACGGCCAGCAGCGCCACGACGACAGCCACCTCCCCTGCGCCGGCCTCGAAGGACAGTTGCGCCGAGCCCAACCCGCCCGGATTGCGGACCTTGCGCCACGTGCCGACCACCGCACCCGCGCCGGCACCGATCCGACCGACCGGCCATCCGCCGACCGGACCGTTGCCATCGGGCGGGAGTGCCGTTCGTGCCGCCTCGTAGCCGGCGTCGGCATCGGGCCAGATCAGAGGCTTCCCTGGGCGCAGGTCGTAAAGGCACATGCCGGCCACTATGGGCACCGGCCCGGCAGGCGTCGGAAAGCCCCGGCCGGCCTCCCTGCAGTAGCGCATCACGCCGTCGGCGGAGGCCAGCCCGAATGCCGAGCCGCCGGAGAGCACGACTGCGTCGGGACCCTCGACGGTGCGCTCCGGCGCCAGCAGGTCCAACTCGCGGCTGGCAGGTGCGCCGCCGCGCACCTCCACCGACGCCACCGTCCCGTCGGGCAGCAGCACCACGGTGCAGCCAGTGCGGCCATCGGGGTGGGTCCAGTGGCCGACGCTGACTCCCGCCAGCGGCGGCGCCCCGACTTGCGGGCTCACCGGGCACCCACCTCAGCGGTAGTGGCGGCGCACCCGCCGGCCGATGTCGCAGACCACCTCGTAGGGAATCGTGTCGAGGCGAGCCGCCACCTCCTCGGCGCGGATGGTCTCGTCGCCCTGGCCGCCGATCAGGACAACCTCGTCGCCGGCTGACACGTCGTCGTCGGCCCCGCAGTCCACCATCAGCTGGTCCATCGTGACCACGCCCACGACCGGCCGGCGGCGCCCCCGGATGAGGACCTGCCCCCCGCGCAGGCCGTAGTCGCGCCGCGCCCCGTCGGCGTAGCCGATGGGAACCGTCGCCACGCGCCGGTCGGAGTCGAAACGGTGGGCAAGACCGTAGGAGATCGCCTCGCCGGCACGAACCGCCTTGACGTAGGACACCTCGGCCTGCAGTCCCATCACCGGCTGCAGGCCGCTGATGTCGCCTGCCAGTTGGGTGCCCGGCGACAGCCCGTAGAGCGCGATGCCGACCCGAACCAGGTCGTAGCGGCCGCGGCTGCGGGTCGGCGACGCGTCCGGCCGACCGGCCGAGAGCAGCAGGGCGGAGTTGGCGGCGTGGCGCCACAGAGGAGCCGGCACACCGCCCCGGTCCGGCAGCGATCCCAGGACGCGCTCGTAGCGCTCGAGTTGGACGTCGGTGAACGGGTTGTCCAGCTCGTCGGCCACGGCGCAGTGGGTCCACACGCCCTCCAACTGCAGGTCGGTCTTCGCAGCGATGGCGCGTGCCAGCACTGGGCCATCGTCGGGGCGGGCGCCGACGCGATTCATCCCTGTGTCGATCTTGAGGTGTACCGGCAGGCGACGGTTGGCACTCGCCGCTGCCGCGGCTGCCGCCGCCAGTCCTTCGGGGCTGTACACCGAGGGACGCAAATCGTGTGCCACGACCTCCACCATCTCGTTGGGCCGCGGCTCGGAGAGCAGCAGGATCGGCGCCGTCACGCCCGCGTCGCGCAGTTCCACACCCTCCTCCACCAGAGCGACCCCCAGCCACGTGGCACCGCCGGCCAGCGCGGCACGCCCGGCGGCCACCGACCCGTGCCCATAACCGTCCGCCTTCACCACCGCGCACAACTCGGCGGGTGCTGCCCGGCGTGCGAGTTCGGCGGCGTTGGCGGTGAGTGCCTCGAGGTCCACTACAGCCTTGGTGGAACGCATCAGCCGCTCCGGGGCTTGCCGCCGAACACCGGCGGAGACGGCTCCAGCACAGCGGCGAGCGCAGCGGGGATGGCTCCGAGCAGGTCACCGGCGATCCCGCCGACGGGTGGACCGAGCGCCCCGGCCATCCCGTGCACCTGCGCCGCCAGTGCGGCCGCATCCAGGGAGGCCACACCCTGCGCCAGCAGCGCGCCGACCATCCCGGCGAGCACGTCACCGGTGCCGGCGGTGGCCAACCGGGCGTCGCCGGAGGTCACGAATCGGGCGGCACCGTCCGGGGTGGCCACAACGGTGGTGGATCCCTTGAGCAGCACGGTGGCACCGGCGGCTGCCAGTGCCCGCGCCGCCGCCAGGCGGTCCTCGCCGGGCCTGTGCCCCGCCAGCAACTCGTACTCCCCGTCGTGTGGCGTGAGGATCACCGGCGCGCGCGCCCCGGCGAGGACCGACGCAAAGTCCCTCCCCAAACCAGCCAGGGCGTCGCCGTCCATCACCAGCGGCACGGTGACCCGGCTGACCAGCGCCCGCACCGAGGCCGCCGTCTCCGGGTCGCGGCCCAGGCCTGGACCGACCAGCAGCGAACCGAACCGGGAGGTGTCCAGGTGCTCGTGCCAGTTGGCGCCGGGCAGCGGGTGGAACACCACCTCGGTGGGAACCGAGGCGTCGGGCTCGCCGCCCGGTACCGAGAGGCGCACGTATCCCGCCCCCGACCGCAGCGCCGCCAGCGAGGCCAGCGAGGACGCCCCGCGCATCGGGGGCGAACCGGCCACGACCCAGCAGGCGGAGCGCCACTTGTGGGCATCGGCTTCCCGCCGGGGCCAGAGGTCGGCCACGTCGGCACCGGTCAGCAGGTGCGCAGTCGCCTCCGAGACGTCCAGACCGATGTCGGCGACGCTGACCGACCCCGCCAGCCGCCGGCCCGGATGCAGCAGCAGACCCGGCTTGAGCGCCGCGAACGTCACAGTGCGAACGGCCGCCACCGCACCGCCGCGCACCTCTCCGGTAAGGCCGTCAACACCGGAGGGGACGTCGATGGCCAGAACCCCGCCGGCGCCGGAGACACCGCCCGGCGGGATCCAGGACCGGTTCAGTCCGGTGCCGTAGGCCGCGTCGATCAGCAGGTCGCACGGGGGGAGGGGCGCGCTGTCCGGCGGGCGGATATCGCACTCGGCGCCGGCACGTTGCAGGTAGCGGGCCGCAGCACGGCCGTCCGCGCCGTTGTTCCCGCGACCCGCGATGACGACCACGCTGCGACCTCGCAGGGCCTGCCGCAGGGCGGCGGGCGGGCGGGCGGATCCGCCCACTGCCGCAGCACCATCACTACTGCCGGTGAGCATCTCGGCGGCCGCCACGGCGACAGCCGCGCCGGCTCGCTCCACGAGCACCTCGGTCCCTTCGGGAGCGGCGGCGTCGATTGCCGCCATCTCGCGGGGAGTGACGACAGGGATCACGACGGATCGTCGGTCGGCGACTCGGCGTGCAGGACGATCGAGCCGGTGGCGACAGCCACCGCAACCGCAGAGGTGGCCGTGTGGGAGAGGCTCAGGTGCCAGCCCGTCACGCCGGCTCGCCGGGCACGGGCCGCGGCGCGGCCCGACAGGCGCACCCCGGGTTTGCCGCCGGGGGCGCGCACGACCTCCATGTCCTTGAACGCCACATCCCCGAAGCCGGCGCCGAGCGCTTTCATCACGGCCTCCTTGGCGGCGAAGCGTGCCGCCAACCGCTCAGCCGGGTCGGCGCGGGCCTCCGCATACGCCCGTTCGGCGGGAGTGAAGAGTCGCTCGGCGATTCTCGGGCGGCGCGCCAGCAGGGCACGGAAGCGCGGCACGTCCACGATGTCGATGCCGATCACGGAGATCCCCCGCGCCAGCGCGACGCCACCGCAGCGAGGTCACCCACCAGCAGATCCTCGGTGGGCACCTCTGCGAGGACCGCCTCGTCGAAGGAGGACTCGGTCTCGGTGACCGCATACCGCAGCCGGCTGAACCGGTCGCGGTAACGCCTGAGCACATCGGCGGCGGTGGGCGGCTCCAACCGCTCGTGCAACTCGACGTGCAGTAGCACCAGGCCGACCACCTCGCCGCCCTTGATCTCGGGTACCAGCAGGATGAGGCGCCCATCCCGCAGACCCCGCGTCAGCAGCACGCTGCGCTCGCGGCTGACCTGGCGCTTGGTGCCCCGCAGCACCGAATCAGCGCCAACCCTCGACTCGAAGTGCGCCGCCACCCCTGAGCGGTCGGCGATCTCGATCCGCTCGCCGTCGATGGCGTAGCGGATGTGGCCGGTGACCCGCGAGACCGCCCGATCCAACCCCGCCAGGGCTGACAGCGTGTCGTAGCTGAGACGCTCCCCCTCGGCGCCGGCCGCCTGCACGGCCTCGGTGAGGGGGACCCGGAGCAGAGCCTCCTCGCTGCGGGAGATCCCCACAGTGACCGTCTTGGCCTGGTGGCGGATGGCGTCGACGGGACGGGTCAGCTCCTCGATTGCCTCGGTGAGCGCCGACAGCAGCCGCTCCAGGACCCCCGCCGGCGTCCCCATCTCGCCGAAGTCGATCTCGAAGGCGGCCAGCGGCAGCACACCGAGGGCGTAGCGAAACAGCCCGTCGAGCCGCAGTGCGGTCGCGGCAGGAAGGTGACCGTCATAGCCGCCGTCGCGCAGTCGGCGCCCGAACTGCTCCGCGCCGGCGGCAATCTCGGGCGCCAGCCGGGCGAGCATCGTCTCGGCATCGGCGACGGCGCCGTCGGGTTCGGCATCGAGGGCGGCCTCGATCGCTCCCCGGGTGCGCCGCAGCGGCTCGGCGCAGGCGTCGATGGCGAGAGCCGCCTCGTAGCCGAACAGGTGACCGGCCATCGTCGCCAGCACGAAGGCCACGTCGGGATGGACTACCGGCAGCAGCACCGAGTCCCCAGAGGCGCGGGCCAACTCGGCGTCGTCGGTGAACACCACCGGCGCACCGCGATGCGCCGAGTAGATGGCCACCTCCTTGGCCACGTCACGGGCGGTCGAACGGTCGAGGCCCACTGCGCAGACCAGGGTCAACGGCTCAGCCGAGAGGTCGACGTGCTTCTTGTCCTCGGTGATGTCGCAGGCCACGGACCGGTAGCACAACTCCGAGAGCTTGATCCGCACCTCCTCGGCCGCCAGCCGGTTGCGGCCGTTGCCGACGGTGGCCCAGTGCCGCCGCGCCGGGGCGAGCCGCTGGGCGATGTCGGCGATCCGCGAGCGCGCCGCCAGCACCTCGGCCATGGCGTCGGGCAATCGCTCGAGTGCGCCCAGCAACGCCGACCGGCGCGCCGGGTCCGACGCCACCCCGAACAGCTCCGCGGTTGCACAGGCCAGCAGGAAACCCGCGGCCACCTGGGCGTAGAAGGCCTTGGTGGAGGCAACGCTCATCTCCACGTCCCGCCCGTCGGAGGTGTACAGCACCCCGTCTGCCCGGGCGGCGAGATCGCTCTCGCGGCGGTTCACGACGCCGACGACCCAGGCGCCGCGCGCCTGGACCAGGTCGACGGTGCGGTTGGTGTCGGTCGTGGTGCCGGACTGGCTGATCGCCACCACGAGGTGATCGGACATGTCGTCGCGCAGGTCGAACCCCGACAGTTCGCTGGCGGCCCGGCTCGCCACCTCTACACCCGCGCCCGAGAGTTCGGCGCCGATGATGTCCGCGACGGCTCGGGCAGCCACCGCCGCTGTGCCCTGGCCGATGACCACGATCCGGCGCGGCAGGTCCGGGCCGGTCGGCAGGACGCCGTCCAGCACGACCCTGCGGCCACCCGGGTCGCCGGCGAGCCGGCCCACCAGCGTCTTGGCGAACGATCCGGGCGACTCGCTGATCTCCTTCAGCAGGAAGTGCGGGTAGCCCTTGCGATCGATGTCGCGGGTGGTGATCTCCGCCCGCGTCACCGCCGGCAGTTCCAGTTCGGTGCCGTCGTAGGACGAGCGGGTGACTCCGGATGTCTCGCCGGCGCCGGCGGCATCCAACCGGACGATCTCGCCCCCGGCGGCGTCGGCACCGTCGAAGCGCAGGTAGTCCCCGGTCTGCTCCACGAGCCCGTAAGGCTCCGACGCCACCACGAAGGCGTCGCTGGCAAGTCCCACATAGAGCGCCTGGCCGCTGCCCCGGCGGGCCAGCAGCAGCTTCCCGGGGTGGTCGCTGCTGAGCGAGACGATGGCATGAGACCCTTCGAAGCTCGCCACGGCCGCCGCGAACGCCGCCCGATCGGATCGCCCCGAGTCCCGAAGCCGGCGCGCCAGACCTGGAACAACCCTTGCGTCGGTCGTCACCGCCGGGGGGTAGGACAGATCGAAGCGGCCCAGGACCGCATCGAAATTGTCGATGTCGCCGTTCACCGCCGCCAGGACCCAGGGTTCGCCGTCGGAGGGCAGCGACGCCACGGGGTGGGCATTGGGCTCTGTGATGAGGCCCACGCTGGCCCAGCGCGTGTGCGCCAGGACACCACAGCGTGCCCCGGGTCGCGCAAGCGCCGCCCGCAGCGCGGCGTCGCCGGCCAGCGCCGCCCGCAGCACCCGCGTGTTGTCGCCCAGTTCGCCGACCTCCACCGCCGTCTTGTGGACGTGCACCGTCACATTGGCGTCACGCCAGCGGCTGCCGGAACGTCCCAGCGGGTCACTCGCGGCAGGGAGCGACTCCGGCGAGCCCTCCGAGGTCACCATCACGGCGATTCCCGCCGAGTCGCGCCCGCGCACCTCGAGGCGATCCAGCGCCGACAGCGCCACCTGGATCGCCCACCATCCCGCCACGAGGCCCTCCGTCGCTCCCGGCGCGTCGGGGCCGAGCAGGTCCGCCACCGCCTGCGCCGTGGCCAGCCGGTCCTCGCGGATGCTCCAGATCGCATCAGCCAGCGTCGCGTCGTCGCTGCTGATCCGCCCGGCGGCCGCCGTCACCTCCGCCCGCAGACCGGCGTCCCGCACCAGGCTGGTGAGGCCTGCCGGGCCGGCGAGCCTCCTCGCCACCTGCCGGGCGCCGGCACCCCCTGCGCTGCCGGCGAGCAGTTCGGCGATCTCAGGTCCCGACGGGGACCTCCGGGCGGGCGGGCGGCTGAGGACCGCCACGATCCCACACATCAGCCGGACCTCCGAGCCACCTCGGCTGCGAGGCTCTCGGCCAGCTCGGCGGCCTCCGCTTCAGCGGCGGCCTCGACCATGACGCGGATCAGCGGCTCGGTACCCGAGGAACGGACCAGCACGCGACCGCCCTCACCCAGCGTCTCCCGCGCCCGCTGGATGGCCGGCTGGATTCGCTCCAGCACCCCGGCGGCGTCGCCGGCCACCGTCACGTTCCGCAGCACCTGTGGGTGACGATCCATGGACGCGGCCGCCAGGTCGCCGAGCGAAGCATCTCGGCGGACGGCGACGTCCAACAGTTGCACGGCCGTCAACAGACCGTCCCCGGTGGTGGCCAGATCCCGGAACACCACGTGTCCGGACTGCTCGCCGCCCAGGTCCCAGCCACCGGCCTCGAGTGCGTTTAGGACGTGCCGGTCACCCACCGGCACCGTCACGACATCGATGCCCGCCGCCGCCATCGCCCGATGCAGACCGAGATTGCTCATGACCGTCACCACGACCGTCGAACCCGTCAAGGCGCCCCGCTCGTTGCGGTCGATCCCGCACAGGGCGATGATGCGGTCACCGTCGACCAGCACCCGATCGTACGCCACGACCCGGTCCCCGTCGCCGTCGAACGCCAGACCGATCTCGCCCGGGCGCGTCCGGGCGGCGATGAGGCTCGGTGTGGCGGCCCCGCACCCGTCGTTGATGTTCCGGCCGTTCGGCTCGCAGGCCACGGTTCGCACCGCCGCCCCCAGGCGTCGCAGCAGCGCCGGCGCCAGCATCGAGGTCGCCCCGTTGGCTCCGTCCACGAGAAGGTTCAGGCCTTCGAGGGCGCCCGGCTCGACAGTGGCCGCCACCGAGTCGAGGTACGACTCCAGCCGGTCGGCTGCGTCGACGCCGGAGGCCGCTGATCCTGTCGCGCCGGCGCCGGACCGGAGGGCGGTGGCGACCGCCTCCTGCTCGACGTCGCTGAGCTTGCGACCGCCCGGGGCGAAGATCTTCACACCGTTGTCCTGGTACGGGTTGTGCGAGGCCGACACGACGATCCCCGGCACCCCGTCGGCGGCACTGCAGAAGGCCACCGCGGGCGTCGGAGCCACGCCGAGGAGATCCACCTCCGTGCCCCCCAACCCCTGTAGCAGACCTTCGACGAGGTCGCCGGAGGAGACTCGGGGGTCGTGCCCCAGGACAACCCGCGTGCAGCCGAAAATCTCGACCACCGCCGCGCCGATGCGGGCTGCGATCTCCGGGGTGACGTCCCGGTAGGCCCGCCCCCGGATTCCGTCGGTGCCGAACATGATCGAACCGCTGCTACGGCTCGCGGCGCCGGGAGGTGCAGGCGCTGCTACCTCTTGGAGTACTGCGGAGCCTTCCGGGCCTTCTTGAGCCCGTACTTCTTGGACTCCTTCTTGCGCGGATCCCGCGTCAGCAGACCTGCCCGCTTGAGCTTCTCGCGGCAGTCACCGTCGAGGCTCTCGAGCGACCGGGCGATGCCGAGGCGCAGGGCTCCTGCCTGCCCCGTGAGACCCCCGCCGGCAATTGTGGCATCCACGTCGTACACCGACGCGGTGTCGGTCACGCTGAGCGCCTCGGTGGCGTGGGAGCGATGCGCCGGCGACGGGAAGTAGTTCTCGATCTCTCGCCCGTTGATGACGATGCGCCCCTCGCCCGGCCGGATGCGGACACGGGCGACGGCGCGCTTGCGGCGACCGGTGGCCTGTACGAGCGGCGGTGTCATGGCGTTCTCCTGCCCAGCGGTAGCTGCTGGGGACTCTGAGCCTCGTGGGGATGGACGGGTCCGGCGTAGACCTTCAGCTTCCGCAGCATCTGCCGGCCCAGGCGTGTGTGCGGCAGCATGCCGCGCACACTGCGCCGCACAACCTCGGCAGGTTGCCGCTGCATCGCCTCACCGAGGGTCTGCGAGCGAAGGCCCCCGGGGTAGCCGGAGTGGCGGTACAGGATCTTTCGCTCCGACTTGTCGGCAGTCGTGACGATCTTGTCGGCGTTCACGATGATGACGTGATCACCGCAGTCCAGGTGCGGGGTGTAGCTGGTCTTGTGCTTCCCTCGCAGGACGCGCGCCACCTCGGTGGCCATCCGACCGAGCACCTGCCCCTCGGCATCGACGATCCACCAGGCACGGTCCACTTCTGAGGCCTTCGGGCTGTACGTGCGCACACGACAAGGATACGGGCTCGACACCGGAATCGGCCCCCCGGCGGTGACCCGCATGGGAGGGTTCAGCGGTAGGTGACCGACTCCAGGCACAGGCCATGGGGTGGGGCGACCTGTCCGGCGGCGGCGCGGTCGCGAGCGGCGAGGATGCGAGGGATTTCAGCCGCGGCCCGGCGGCCCCGCCCCACCTCCACGAGCGTCCCGGCGATGGAACGAACCATCTGGCGGCAGAACGAGTTCGCCTCGATGTCGAAGCGCACCAGAGCCGGCTCGGGCCGGCTCCAGACGGCGCGCAGCACCCGCCTCATCGTGGGCGCCACCCGTACCTCCCCGTCGACGACCTGCTCGGCCCGGGAGCAGAAGGACGCAAAGTCATGCTCGCCGACCAGCAGCTCCGCGGCGTCGCCCATAGCCGCCATGTCGAGTGGGTCGGGGACGTGCCACGCGTGCCTGCGCCGGAACACGTCGGCCTCGGGCGCGTTCCAGATGGTGTAGCGGTACGCCCGGGCCAGTGCCGAGAAGCGCGCGTCGAAATCGCTCGGCACCGCATCGGACTCCAGGACCACCACGTCGGGACCGCACATGCGGTTGAGGCCGTTGCGGAGCGACGCGAGCCGCTCGGGCTTGGCGTCACCGTCGGCTACTTCGAGGCTCACCACTTGGCCGCGGGCGTGCACGCCGGCATCGGTGCGCCCAGCGCAGGTCAGTTGCACCCCGTAGCCGAGGCGCCGCTCAAGGGCGTCGGCCAGGACGCCGGCCACGGTGCGCACACCGGGATTCGCCGCGAAGCCTCGAAACTCCCCGCCGTCGTAGGAGATCAGGAGGCGCAGGCGGGCCACGCCGCGGCAAGCCGGCTAGACGAGTTCGATGCGGACCATGGGGGCGTTGTCGCCGTAGCGGGGACCGACCCGCAGGATCCGGGTATAACCACCGGCGCGGTTGACGTAGCGCGGACCGATGTCGGAGATCAGCTTGTCGGCAATCTCACGGTCGTTGAGGAACGCCACGATCTGACGGTGGTTGTGCAGACCACCCTTGCGCGCCTTGGTGATCAGCTTCTCGGCGACGGGCTGCATCGCCTTGGCCTTGGATTCGGTCGTTTCGATCGACTCCGCCGCAACGAGCGAGGCCACGAGGTTGGCCAACATGAGCTTCTGATGGGCGGCGCTGCCGCCGAGGCGACGGCTCTTGCGGGGTCGGCCGGGCATGGCTGGACTCCCTCAGTCCCCGGAGGCCAGGGCGAGGCCCAACTCGTCGAGGCGGGCCGTCACCTCGTCCAGAGACTTCTCGCCGAAGTTGGGGATCGCCAGGAGTTCGAGCGGCGTCCGCTCCAAGAGCGCGCCGACCGTCGTGACCTGGGCTCGCTTCAGGCAGTTCCGCGGCCGCTCGGACAACCCCAGATCGTCGATGGGGCGCAGCAGGTCCGACGGCACCTCCGCCGCTGCAGCCGGGTCAAGGCCCTCCGGCAACGACACCTCGGCGAGGTTCTCCACGAGTTGCGCCAGCCGGCGCAGGATGCCCCCTGCGGTGGCCATTGCCTCCGACGGAGTGATCGTGCCGTCGGTCAGCACGTCCACGATGAGTTCGTCGGCTGCCACGTCCCGCTCCCCGGGGGTCGCCTCCACCTCGTAGGCGACGCGCCGCACCGGCGAGAAGAGAGCATCCACCGGGATGTCGCCGATGGTGCCGCTCGCCGGTCGGCTCTCGGCTCCGCTGTAGCCGATCCCCTGCTCGACGGTGACATCGGCGGCGAAGCGCGCCTGGCTGTTGAGCGTGGCGATGTTCAGGTCGGGGTTCAGCACCTCGACATCGGGGTTGACGCCGAAGTGCGCGCCTGTCACGTCCGCGGGCCCCAAGACGTCGATGCGCAACTGCACCGGCTCGGGACTGTGGCTGCGCAGAACCAGATCCTTCAGGTTCAAGACGATGTCCGAGATGTCCTCGACCACTCCTCGCAGGGTGTCGAACTCGTGCAACGCCTCGTCGAACCGGACGTGCGTCACCGCCGCACCGGGGACGGACGACAGCAGCGTGCGCCGCAGCGCATTGCCGATCGTGTGGCCGAATCCCGGCTCGAGCGGTCCGACGACGAACTTCTGGCGGTGGCCTTCGGCGCCGGCCGCGGAAACCGTCGGGTGTTTGATCTCAAGCATTTGCAACCTCGCTGGAGCTACTTGCTGTACAGCTCCACAATCAACTGCTCACGAATGGGTACGTCGATCTGGTCGCGGGCCGGCGCCGACAGCACGTTCGCCGCCCAACCCTCCTCGACAATCTCGAGCCAGACGGGTGGCACCCGATCCAGCACGTCGACGTTCCACTGGAGCGCGGCCATCCCGCGTGACTTCTCGGTCACGGTGACCTCGTCACCGGCCGAGACGCGGTAGCTCGGGATGCTGACGCGACGACCGTTCACCGAAACGTGGCCGTGCAGCACGAACTGCCGGGCCTGGGGACGGGTCGAGGCCCAGCCGGTCCGGTACACCACGTTGTCGAGCCGCAACTCGAGGTAGGTCAGCATGTTCTCGCCGGTCACCCCCGTGCGGCGGCTGGCCTCGGCGTACAGATTGCGAAATTGGCGCTCGGTGAGCCCGTACGTGAACCGGGCCTTCTGCTTCTCCTGGAGTTGGATGAGGTACTCCGAGGTGGTCGTGCGCCGTCGCGAGCGGCCGTGCTCGCCGGGCGGGTAGGGACGCTTGTCGAGCGCCACCGCCTCGCCCTTGGTGCCGAAGATGTTCGTCCCCAGCCGGCGCGACACCCTCGCCTTCGGTCCGGTGTAGCGAGACATCAGACGCGCCGCCTCTTCGGTGGCCGGCACCCGTTGTGCGGCACAGGGGTGACGTCCTTGATGCCCGTGACCTCCAGCCCGAGGTTCTGCAGCGAGCGGATCGCCGTCTCGCGACCCGAACCCGGCCCGCGCACCTGCACGTCGACCTTGCGGACGCCGAACTCCATGGCCTTGCGAGCCACCTCCTCGGCCGCCATCTGGGCGGCGTAGGGCGTGGACTTCCGCGAGCCCTTGAAGCCGACGTTGCCGGCCGACGCCCAGGCGACCACATTGCCGCGCAGGTCCGTGATCGTGATGATCGTGTTGTTGAAGGAACTCTTGATGTGCACGACGCCGTGACCGATGTTCTTGCGTTCGCGCCGGCGTGGTCGCCGTGCCTGTCTTTCTGCCATAACCCCTCGATACGTCTCGTGAGCGGTGCGATGCCGGCCGGTGGGGCGCGGCTACCGGTTGCGGTGGTTGGGCACCTCGATCGGCGCCCGGGCCACCCCTGCTTTACTTCCTCTTCATGACGGTCTTCTTGCCCGCCACCGTCTTGCGGGGACCCTTGCGGGTCCGTGCGTTCGTGTGGGTGCGCTGGCCCCGGACCGGCAGGCCTCTGCGATGCCGGATCCCCTGGTAGCACCCGATCTCCAGCTTGCGGCTGATGTTCTGGCTGATCTGGCGGCGGAGGTCGCCCTCGACCTTCAGGTTGCGCTCGATGTGGGCCCTCAACCGGGCCACTTCCTGCTCGGTGAGGTCCTTGATCCGCACGCCACTGCTGATGCCGACGGCCTCGCAGGTCTGTGCCGCGACCGTGGGGCCGATGCCGAAGATGTAGGTGAGTGACACCACGGCGCGCTTGTTGCGCGGGATGTCCACGCCGGCGATACGTGCCATGTCAGCCCTGCCTCTGGCGGTGACGCGGGTTGTCGCAGATCACCCGCACGCGGCCATGGCGCCGGATTACCCGACACTTGTCACACATGGCCTTCACGCTGGGACGCACTTTCATCTCCGGATCCGCCTCGTCTCATGGTCTGCTCAACTGCCGTGCAGGGCGGAACTCCCGCACGGTTTGGGCGTTGCTACTTGTACCGGTACGTAATCCGCCCGCGCTGCAGGTCGTAGGGCGTGAACTCCACCTGAACACGGTCGCCGGGAAGGATCCGGATGTAGTGCATCCTCATCTTTCCCGAGATGTGCGCCAAGACCTGGTGGCCGTTTTCGAACTCGACCTTGAACATGGCATTGGGGAGGGACTCGAGGACCTTCCCCTCCATGAGGATCGCATCTTGTTTCGATTTCGCCAGAGCCCTACTCCCGCCTTGAGCGCGGCCTACCAGGCTACCGACACAACCTAAGCGGCACCAACCCGCCGATTGCGGTGGCGAGCCGGTCGAACACCTCGGCGGGGTCCCCGGTTCCGTTGATTCTCTGGAGCAGTCCCCGCTCGGCGAACCAGTCCACCAGCGGAGCCGTCTGCGTCTCGTAGAGCTCGAGACGCCGGGCGATGCCCTCGGCGGTGTCGTCGCCACGACCGCGAGCCTGCATTCGCTCGGAAACCTCCCGCACGTCGACCTCCAGGAGCACGGCGCCGAGGAGCCCATCGGGTGCGGTCATCCCTGCGAGGGCCTCGGCCTGCGCCGGCGTCCGGGGAAAGCCGTCGAGCAGCACCGTCACACCGGAGACCAGGAGCACGGCCAGCCGCTCGGCGACGACATCGCACATCACGTCGTCGGGCACCAGATCCCCGGTGGCCATGATGGCCTCGGCGTGCCTGCCCAGCGGGGTTCCCGACGCCGCCGCGTCGCGCAGCACGTCGCCGGTGGAGACGTGGGCGACCCCCTCGTAGCGGTCCTGCAACAGACCGCACTGCGTCCCCTTTCCCGCACCCTGGCGCCCGAGAACGACGACCACGCCGCTCATGTCAGAAAGCCTCAGTGCCGGGGCGCCACACCAACCGGCCCGCGCGCGAGGCGGCCGCGCGGGTTTGGTCTCACTTGAGGAAGCCCTGGTGGTTTGGGCGCAGCATCAACTGGCTCTCACTTGAGGAAGCCCTCGTAGTTGCGCAGCATCAACTGGCTGTCGATCTGCTTCATCGTCTCGAGGGCGACGCCCACAGCGATCAGGATGGAGATTCCGGTGAAGCTGAAGATGCCCTGCGTGCTGGTGGGCACGATGTTCCCGATCACGACCGCGGGTGTCAGGGCGATGAGCGCGAGGAACAGCGACCCCGGCAGCGTGATGCGCGACAGGATGTGCGCCAGGTAGCGCTCGGTGGGCCGCCCCGGCCGGATGCCCGGCACGAACCCGCCCTGCTTGCGGATGTTGTCGGCCTGCTTGACCGGATCGAAGCTGATCGCGGTGTAGAAGTAGGCGAAACCGATGATCAGCAAGCCGAAGAAGACCAGGTAGAAGGGGTCGTCGTAGCGCAGCAGGTGGTCGTTCACCCAAGTGCGGATCGACTCGCCCCATCCACCGGACGGCAGCACCACCACGACCAACTGCGGCAGGTAGAGCACCGAGCTGGCGAAGATGATGGGGATCACGCCCGACTGGTTCACCTTGAGGGGGATGTACGTGCTTCCCCCGGTGGTCATCCGGCGGCCGACGACGCGCTTGGCGAACTGCACGGGGATGCGGCGCTGGCCCTGCTCGACGAACACGATGAGCACGAGCAGCACGAGGTACATCGCCGACACCTCTAACACGCCGGGCCAGCCCGAGTTGCCCTTCACCAGCGAGAACTGGTTGGGCAGCGAGCTGACCACCGCCGCGAAGATGATGATGGACATGCCGTTGCCGATGCCCTTCTGGGTGATCAGCTCACCCATCCACATCAGCAGGGCCGTCCCGGCCGTGAGCGTCAACACGACCAGACCCACCCGCGGGGCGGTGAACTCCGGCAGGAGGTCGGGAATGCCCGTCCCACCGGCCAGACCTCCGCCGCTGTTGTGGAAGAGGAACGCGAACCCCGTGGACTGGATGAGGGCGATACCGATGGTCAGATAGCGCGTCCACTGGTTGATCTTGCGCTGGCCGATGGCACCCTGCTGCTGCCACTGCTCGATACGCGGCACTACCACGCCCATCACCTGCATGATGATCGACGCCGTGATGTAGGGGAATATCCCGAGGGAGAAGATGGCGAACTGCGTCAGCGCACCGCCCGAGAAGAGCTGCAGGAAGTTGAGGATCCCACCGTCCTCGGCCGCCTCCTGGAGAGGGCGGATGGCCTCGAGGTTGATGCCGGGCGCGGGGATGAACGCCCCCAGCCGGTACACCACGAGCATCCCGAGCGTGAAGAGGATCTTGCTACGCAGATCCTCGATCCGGAAGATGTTGGCGATGTTCTGCAGGACCCGGGCCACAGAAGTTCTCCCTCCGGCAGTCAGCAGCCGTCTAGCGGTTCGTCAGGGCGTTGCCCTGCGCCGGTGGCCGGCCGTCACCCCAGGGCTTGGGCAGCACCTCGATGGTTGCACCGGCGGCCTCCAGAGCGGCTCGAGCCGCTTCGGAGAAGGCGTGTGCCCGCACCGTGACGGGGCGGCTTACCTCGCCGCGGGCGAGCACTTTGACCAGGGAACCCTTGCTCACCAAGCCGCTGGCGTAGAGCGTCTCGGGGGTGATCTCCTCCAGCCCTGAGGCCTCGATCACATCCAGGTTGACCGGCTGGTAGCTCACCCGGAACGGGTTGTTGAAGCCGCGCAGCTTGGGGAGCCGGCGCTGGAGAGGCATCTGCCCTCCCTCGAAACCGACCGGCACGGTGCCCCGCGCCCGCTGTCCCTTCATGCCGCGGCCTGCGGTCTTGCCGCCCTTGCCGCCGATTCCGCGGCCGACTCGGCGGCGCGGCGTCCGGCTACCCGGGGCGGGCTTCAGTTCGTGGACTTTCACGACTCCGGCACCTCCTCCACTTTCACCAGGTGCGAGACAGCCGCCAGCATGCCGCGCACGTCGGGGCGATCACTCACGATCCGGGACTTGCCGATGCGGCCGAGGCCCAGGGCGCGCAGGGTGCCCCGCTGGGGAGGCTTGCGCCCGATGCCGGACCGAACCTGCGTCACGCGCAGCGCCACGTCATCCCTCCTCGCCGCGGAGTGCCAACCGCCGGTTCCGCTCGGTCTCGTTGTAGGCGGCCAGCAGGCCCGGCGGAACGAACTCGCTGGGGTCGAGACCGCGCAGGCGCGCGACGTGGTCGGGCCGCATGAGCGAGCGAAGGCCGGCGATCGTGGCGCGGGCCACGTTGATGTGATTGGCGGACCCCAGCGACTTGCAAAGCACGTCCCCGATGCCCGCCTCCTCCAGGATGGCGCGAGCCGCACCGCCGGCGATGACCCCGGTTCCGGGTGCCGCCGGCTTCAGGAGCACCCTGCCCGCTCCCCATACCCCGAGCACGGGATGCACGATGCTGGTGCCTGCCAGGGGGACGGCAAACAGCGAGTTGCGCGCCTCCTCTGTGCCCTTCTGGATGGCCAGTGGGACCTCTTTGGCCTTGCCGTACCCCAGCCCGACGTGACCGGCGCCGTCGCCGACCACCACGAGCGCCGAGAACGAGAAACGCCGACCGCCCTTGACGACCTTGGCGACACGGTTGATGTGGATGACGCGGGAGTCTCGCAACTGCACGCGCGCCGCCAGGGCGCCTGTGGGTGCCATCAGAGCCTCATCCCTGCTTCGCGGGCGGCGTCGGCCACCGCCGCAACGCGCCCGTGGTAGCGGTAGCCGCCACGATCGAATACCACCGTCGTGATGCCGGCGCCAGCTGCACGCTCGGCAATCAGGCGTCCCACGGCCTCTGCGGCGCTCACGCCGGTGGCCTCGCTGCTGCGCAGGTCGGGTTCCAGGGTGGAGGCGGCGACCAGCGTGTGGCCGCCTACGTCGTCGATGACTTGCACCGCCGTGTGACGGTTCGAACGGAAGACCGCCAGGCGCGGGCGCTCGGCCGTGCCGACGATCTTCTTGCGCACCCTGCGGTGGCGCCGCAGCCGGCCTCGCCGCCTTTCTGCGGACACGTTCGTCATAGGTCTGCTCCCTGCTCCGGTGGCTGATTCACTTCGCGGCCTTGCCCGCCTTGCGGCGGACATGCTCACCGGCGTAGCGGATTCCCTTGCCCTTGTACGGCTCGGGCTTGCGCAGCGCCCGGATCTGCGCGGCCACCTGCCCGACCATCTGCTTGTCGATTCCGAGCACCCGGATGGCGGTCTGCGACGGTACCTCGAAGGTGATCCCCTCCGGTGCCTTGACCGAGACCGGGTGGCTGAAGCCGAGTTGCAGTTCGAGTTGGGCGGGGCTCTTGGCGGTGGCCCGGTAGCCGACCCCCACGATCTCGAGATCCTTGCGGTAGCCCTCCTGGACGCCGGTGACCATGTTGTTCAATAGCGCCCGGGTCAATCCGTGCAGCGCACGAGACTCGCGCTCGTCGTCGGCGCGGTCCACCAGCAGCGTGTCCCCATCCAAGCGGACGGTGATCGCCTCAGGCACGCGATGCGCCAGGGTGCCCTTGGGGCCCGTGACGGTGACCTCGCCACCGGCGATCGCGACCGACACCCCCGACGGGAGCGGGATGGGCGACTTACCTACACGGGACACGACACGCCTACCAGACGTAGCAGAGGATCTCGCCGCCGATCCGGCGCCGGCGAGCCTCCTGATCGGTCATGAGTCCCTTGCTGGTCGACAGCACAGCCACGCCGAGCCCGCCTTGGACCCGAGGCACGCCGTCGGCCTTCGTGTACACCCGCAGACCCGCCTTTGACACCCGGCGCAGGCCGCGGATGACTCGCTCGCGATCCGGCGAGTACTTCATGTCGATGGTCAGCGTCCGCCCGGGGCCGTCGACTTCGGCCACCTTGTAGCCGTGGATGTACCCCTCGCGTCGCAACACCTCCGCCAAGGCCTCCTTGAGCTTCGAGGAGGGCATACGGACCTCCTCGTGCATGGCCACATTGGCGTTGCGGATCCGGGTCAGCATGTCGGCGATGGGATCGGTCATGGTCATTCTGCGACAACCCCCTACCAACTCGCCTTGGTGAGACCGGGGATCTCCCCGGCATGGGCGAGCTCACGTAGACAGATACGACACAGCCCGAACCGCCGGTACACCGAACGCGACCGCCCACACCGGCGGCAGCGGGTGTACGCCCGCACCCGGTACTTCGGCGTGCTGGCCTGCTTATTTCTCAGTGCCTTCTTTGCCATTTCGTCACTTTCGCAAGTTCGTGTGTCGGATCTTCGGCACGGCTCGCCGAACGCTCAGCCCTGCTCCCGCCGGAGCGGGAAGCCGAAGGCCTCCAGCAACGTCCGCGCCGATTCATCATCGGGCGCAGTCGTGACCAGGGTGATGTCCATGCCGCGGATGGTGTCGATCTTGTCGTAGTCGATCTCGGGAAAGATCAACTGCTCAGAGACACCGAAGGAGTAGTTCCCGTTGCCGTCGAAGGAGTTGAGGGGCAGGCCGCGGAAGTCGCGGATGCGCGGGATCGCCAGGTTGATGAGCCGGTCGAAGAACTCCCACATGCGGTCGCCGCGCAGCGTGACCTTCACCCCGACCGCGTTCTGTTCGCGCAGCCGGAAGCCGGCGATCGAACGCTTCGCACGGGTGGTCACCGGCCGCTGGCCGGCGATGGTGGTCATGTCGGCGATGGCTCCCTCGAGCAGGCGCGCCTGGCGGGACGCCTCGCCGACGCCCATGTTCAGGACGATCTTCTCCAGGCGGGGCACCTGCATCACGTTGTCGAGATCGAGCGATTCCCGGAGCCGGTCTCGAACCTCGTCGCGGTACAGCTGCTTGAGTCGCGGCACGGTGTCCGCCGTGGCGCTCATGGAATGTCCGCCCCGGTGCGGCGACAAACGCGAACCTTCTCACCGTCGGCGGCGATCCGGTAACCCACACGGGTGGGCTTGCCATCGTCGGGGCTGAGGATCGCCACCCGGGAGATGGGGATGGGCATGTCCTTGTCGATGATCCCGCCCTGCATGACGCCGGCCTGGTTGGGCTTGCGGTGCTTGCGGACGACGTTGACGCCGTCTACGAGCAGGGTGCCCTTGGTCGGGAAGACGGCCGAGACGACCCCTTCCTTGCCCCGGTCCTTGCCCGACAGCACGACGACGCGGTCACCCTTGCGGATCTTGGCCATCACAACACCTCCGGCGCAAGCGACACGATTCGCATGAACCGCTTCTCGCGCAGTTCCCGGCCCACGGGACCGAAGATGCGTGTCCCCCGGGGCTGGTCGTTCTCGTCGAGCACAACCGCGGCGTTCTCGTCGAAACGGATGTAGCTGCCGTCGGGGCGACGCTTCTCCTTGCGCGTACGCACCACGACGCAGCGCACCACGTCACCCTTGCGGACCTTGGCGCCGGGGATGGCGTCCTTGACCGTCGCCACGAACACGTCGCCGATCGACGCGTAGCGGCGCCGGGATCCGCCGAGCACCTTGATGCAGAGAACCTCCCGGGCGCCGGAGTTGTCCGCCACTCTGAGGCGCGTCTCTTGCTGGATCACCGCTATCCCCCTCTCAGCGAGCCCGCTCGAGGACCTGCACGAGGCGCCAACGCTTCAACTTGGAGAGCGGGCGGGTCTCGGCGATCTGGACACGGTCCCCGGCACGCAGGTCGTTGTCCTCGTCGTGCACGTAGAGACGCTTGTGGCGCCGAACGGTCTTGTTGTAGCGACGGTGGCGGACCTGCTCGGTGACGACCACGACGGCGGTCCGGTCCATGGACGCCGACGCCACAACCCCCTCACGGGTCTTGCGGCGCTTGCGCTCCGCGGTCGGGGATTCCTCGGCAGCGCTCGCGGGCGCGGCCGACGGCTCCGGTGCGGGATCGGTCGTCGGTGCTTGCTCAGCCATCGCGGCGGCGCCTCCTCTTGAACACCCGTGCGCGCTCCTCTAGGGATGCCTCGCCATCGGTGGACTCCTCGACCTCGCCGGAGTGGCGGGCAATGACCGCCTCGGCGGCGTCGATCTCCCGGGCGCGAAGCTCAGTCTGGATGCGCGCCACCTGCCTGCGGGAGTGAGACAGCAGGTTCATGTTGTCGAGTTGCCCGGTCACGTGCTGGAAGCGCAGGTTCGTGGTCTCGTCCTTCGCCTCGTCCAGCATGCCAAGCAGTTCGACGTCGCTCAGTCCGGTCAGCGACTTGGATCGGGCCATGACTACACCGCCTGGTGGCGGGTTACGAAGCGTGCCCGCACGGGCAGCTTCTGGATGGCGCGCTCGATCGCCTCACGAGCCACGACGGGGTCGGAGTAGGACAGCTCGAAGAGCACTCGACCGGGACGCACCACTGCCACCCAGCGCTCGGGGTTGCCCTTGCCGGACCCCATCCTGGTCTCCGCCGGCTTCTGCGTGACCGGCTTGTCGGGGAACACGTTGATCCACACCTTGCCGCCGCGCCGGACGTGGCGGGTCATGGCCACACGGGCGGCCTCGATCTGCGGGGCTGTGATCCAGCCCGGCTCGAGCGCCTGGATCCCGTAGTCACCGAAGCTGACCGTGGTTCCGCCCTTGGCAATGCCCTTCGTACGGCCGCGATGGTGCTTGCGATGTTTGACTTTCTTGGGCATCAACATGTCAGTCAGCATCCCCGGGTCGGAAGTGGGGCGTCTCGTGCTGCTCGCGGGAGGCGCGCTCGATCTCTTCCTCCTGCTCGAGGAGGCGTTCGAACTCGGCGTCGGCCTCGGCCACCAGCGGGCGCAACTCCTCCAGCTCGGTCGGGAACTCCTTCTCCTCGGGCCCGGGGGCGGGGGCGGGGGTCGGGGCGGGCCCTCGCCGGCGCGCCGCCGAGGAAACCACCTTGCGCGAGCGGGCGGGGCCGGCTGTCTCGCCGACCGCCATGGCCGCCTCGCGATTGATCCGCTCGTCTGTGTCGAGGCGGTAGGGGAGGATGTCGCCCTTGTAGGTCCACACCTTCACGCCAATGCGGCCATAGGTGGTGTGAGCCTCCCGGAAGCCGTAGTCGATGTCGGCGCGCAGCGTGTGCAACGGCACACGACCCTCGCGGTACCACTCGGTACGTGCCATCTCCGAGCCGCCGAGCCGGCCCGAGCACTGCACCCGGATGCCCTGGGCTCCCGCCTTCTGGGCGTTCTGGACGGCACGCTTCATGGCGCGGCGGAAAGCCACCCGCCCGGTCAACTGGTCTGCGATCCCCTGTGCGATCAGCGCCGCGTCCAACTCGGGCTGCTTGATCTCCTGCACGTTGAGTTGCACCCGCTTGTTGCCGGTGATCTTGGCGAGACCGGCCCGCAGGCGATCGGCCTCGGAGCCCTTGCGGCCGATCACGATGCCGGGGCGGGCGGTGTGCACGTCGATGCGCAGCCGATCCCTCGTGCGCTCCACCTCGATGCGGCTGATGGCGGCGTGGGGCAGCTCGCCCATGAGATAGTCGCGGATCTCCCAGTCCTCGATGACGAAGTCCTGGTACTCCTGCCGGGTGGCAAACCACCGGGACTTCCAGTCGGTCGTGATCCCGAGACGGAACCCGTACGGATTGACCTTCTGACCCATCAGATCTCCTTGTCGCCGTCGGCGGAGGGCGAGGCGGCGTCGGTGTCGGCGGCCGCCTCCTGCTCCGCCACGGAATCCTCGGCAACGACCTCCTCGTCGGCGGCGTCGGTGTCGAAGTCGTCCTGGTCGGTGGCGGCGCGGCTGGCCTCCACGCGGCGGCGCCGAACCTCGGCCGCGGCACCGGCGGCGACACCCCGCTCGGCACGGGCTTCACGTTCCTCCAGCGTGTAGCGCGCCAGCACGATCGTGATGTGGCAGGTCCGCTTCATGATCGGAGTTGCCCGTCCCCGAGCCCGCGGCCGCCAGCGCTTGAGGGTCGGCCCCTCATCGGCGTAGCAGGACGCCACGTAGAGCTCGGTGGCGGGCAGGTTGGAGTTGTGCTCCGCATTGGCGATGGCCGAGTCCAGGCAGCGGGCGACCGTGCGGGCGATCCGGCGCTCGGAGAACTGCAGGATCTCATCGGCACGATCGCAGGATTCGCCCCTGATGAGGTCGAGGACGGCGCGCGCCTTGGAGGCCGAGCTGCGCACATAGCGCGCCTTGGCCCGCGCTGCGGGAGGCGCCACGGTCGTCGCCATCAGCGCCGGGCTCCCCGCTCCTGGCCGGCGTGGAACCGGAACGTGCGCGTGGGGGCGAACTCACCGAGCTTGTGACCCACCATGGACTCGGTGACGTACACGGGCACGTGCTTGCGCCCGTCGTGCACCGCGAGCGTATGACCGACCATGTCGGGGATGATCGTGGACCGGCGGGACCAGGTGCGGATGACGCGCCGCTCGCCGGAGTCGTTCAACTCGTCCACCTTGGCGAGGAGATGATGATCCACGAACGGGCCCTTCTTCAGGCTTCTGGGCATGGTGTGCCTCCTACCGCCGGCGCCCGCGGGTACGCCTGCGACGCACGATCATCTGCGACGACTGCTTCTTGGGGTTGCGCGTGCGACCCTCCGGCTTTCCCCACGGCGAGACCGGGTGGCGCCCGCCGGAACTCTTGCCCTCACCACCGCCGAGCGGATGGTCCACAGGGTTCATTGCAACGCCACGGGTCTGGGGGCGCACTCCCTTGTGGCGGTTGCGCCCGGCCTTGCCGATCTGCACCAGCTCGTGCTCGGCGTTGCCGACGGCACCGATGGTGGCGCGGCAGTCGATGGGAACCCGACGCATCTCGGTGCTGGGCAGGCGCACCGTGGCGTGACCGCCCTCCTTGGCCACGAGCTGGAGGCGAGCTCCCGCCGCCCGGCCCATGCGCCCGCCGGCGCCGGGCTTGAGTTCCACGTTGTGCACGACGGTTCCAACCGGGATGTAGCGCAGCGGCAGAGCGTTGCCCGGGCGGATCTCCACGCCGCCGCCCGACTCCAGCACGTCGCCGACCGCGATGCCGTCGGGCGCCAGGATGTAAGTCTTGGCCCCGTCGTAGTAGTGCAGCAGTGCGATGCGGCAGGTGCGGTTGGGGTCGTACTCGATGGTTGCCACCTTCGCCGGCACGCCGTCCTTGTTCCGGTGGAAGTCGATTATCCGGTAGCGACGCTTGTGGCCGCCGCCGCGATGGCGTGCCGTCTTGCGGCCGGCGTTGTTGCGCCCACCCGTGGACGGGCGCGGGGCGAGCAGGGACTTCTCCGGCGTGCTGCGGGTGATCTCGGAGAAGTCGTGCGCGGTCTGGAAGCGGCGGCCCGGGCTAGTGGGTTTGCGGCGCCGGATACTCATGATCTACACCTCGAATAGTTCGATCGAGTCGCCCTCGGCGAGGGTGACCATGGCCCGCTTGGTGTCGGGCCGGCTGCCGTAAGTGAGGCGGCGACGGTTGCGGATGCGCTTGCCCTTGCGCCGGAGCGTGTTCACGTTCAGCACCTGCACGTCGAAGATCTCCTCGACGGCATTGGCGATCTCGGGCTTGCTGCTCGACGGATGGACCTTGAATGTGTAGACGTTCCTCTCCAAGAGCGCGAAGGCCTTCTCGCTGATGACCGGCTCGAGGATCACGTCGCGTGCGTCCTTCACGGCTGGTTCACCCCCGCCAGGGAGGCACTCGTGAAGACGACCACATCGCTCACCAGCACGTCGTAGGTGTTCAACTGGTCGGCCGGCAGGGTGTGCACGCGGGGCAGGTTGCGGAAGCTCTTCAGTGCCGCCTCGTCGCCGCGCTCCAGCACGGCCAGCACGCGCCCGCCTGCGCCAAGCGCCTCCAGTTTCGCCACGGCCGACTTCGTCGACGGGGCGTCGAAACCCCAGTCGTCCACGACGATGATCTTGCCTTCGGCGGCGCGGTCCGACAGCGCCGATCGCAGGGCCAGGCGCTTCATCTTCTTGGGGGTCGACTGCTCGTAGCTGCGCGGCTGTGGTCCGTGGGCGATGCCCCCACCTCGCCACAACGGCGAGCGAATGGAGCCGTGCCGGGCCCGGCCGGTGCCCTTCTGGCGCCATGGCTTGCTGCCGCCGCCGCGCACTTCCGAACGGGTCTTGGTCTTGTGGGTGCCACTGCGCCGGGCCGCCAGTTGCGCCGTCACGACCTGGTGCATCACCGCCACGTTGGGGTCGATGCCGAAGACGTCGGAGGGGAGTTCAACCGTGCCGGTCTCGGCACCGCTGACATCTCGGACGGGAATGGAGACCATGGCCGGCTACGCCTTCTTGATCGCGTTGCGGATGACGACCTGCCCGCCCCGGGGGCCGGGCACCGAGCCCTTGACCAGCAGCAGATTGCGTTCGGCGTCGGCCTTCACCACGCGGAGGTTCAGCGTGGTGGTCCTGCGGGCGCCGTGCTGGCCGGGCATCTTCCGTCCCTTGAAGATCCGCGAAGGCGTGGCGCACTGACCGACCGCACCGGGCGCCCGGTGGACCTTGTGGGCGCCGTGGCTGGCCTTCTGGCCGCTGAAGCCGTGACGTTTCATAACGCCCGCGAACCCCTTGCCCTTGCTGACGGCGGTGACGTCCACCATCTCGCCGTCGGCAAGGATGTCGACGGAGATCTCCTGGCCGACGGAGTAGTCGCTCACGTCGTCGAGGCGGAGTTCCACCAGCGTGCGGCCTGGCTCGCTGCCGTGGCGCTCGAAGTGCCCCCGAGCGGGACCGTTCAGTTTCGCAGCGTCGCCATAGCCGAACGTGACCTGCAACGCGGAGTAGCCGTCGGACTCGGGCGTCTTGAGTTGCACGACCCGGCACGGCTCGACGCGCAGCACCGTCACCGGGACGACGCGGTCGCTGTCGTCCCAGACCTGGGTCATGCCCACTTTCTCGCCGATGATCGCTTTGGTAACCATGTCGTCGTCGCTGCCGTCCCGGAGGGTCGTATTGGGATGTTCCGTCGCCCCGACGCGAACGCTCCGCACGGGCAGGCCCGACGGAGCGACTCTCGGTTTGCCACGTGGTTCCTGCGTGGAGCGCCTTATGGGGCGCCCGCAGGCCTTCGCGGACGTCGATTCGTTCCCGGCGCTGTCACCGGGAAACGATGCACTATACCGGCGGTGGCCTCGCACCACCACGCACGCGACGGGTCGGTGATGCCCGACGCCGGGGGCTCGACGCGGCATCGGACGGGCGAGCCGGCCACCTTCAGCGCTCAGGTGAACGGGATCGGCGTCTGGACCCACCAGGGTCGGTCGCTGGTGTGGATCTCGGTGACCCATTTCACCCACCAAAGCCCGCGGCGCCCGGGCACCACGAGGCGGGCCGGGAAGCCGTGGCCCCGTGACAGGGGCGCGCCACCCACGGTATGAGCCAGGACCATGCTGTCGAGGTCGCTCAGCGGGAAGCGGCGCCCGTAGCCGGTCGCTGAGCGCACCTCGAGGCTGCGGCCGCTCACACCGGGCCCCAGCAGGTCGGCCAGCGGGACGCCTGTCCACGTCTGCGTGCTGTACCAGCCGCTGGTGCAGTCCAGCGTGGCCTCGGTCGTGCGGCTGTGATCGACCAGTTCCCGGTAGCCCACGTCCCGGTTCACCGACCCCCGCAGTCGCAGCACCCAGTCCTCGGGGTCGATGGTCGGCGGCGAGTCGTCGAGCCACTGCACCACCGGCATCCGCCGCGGGTCACCGGAGCTCACCTCGTGCGAGCCGGTGAAACGCCGATCGGCGGCAAACAGCCACTCGAAGCCGGTGCGGGCCACGATGGCGACCCCCGCCACGGCAAGTGCCTGGAGCGCGGTGCGCCGGGACAGGTCCACGGGGCGGACCCGCTGCGGCCGACCCACGACGTGCCACGCCGCCAGCGGCACGGCGGCGAAGGCGAAGATGAGGTGCAGGCCAATCGGTGACCAGACGCCGATGGCCTGCCACACCCCGAGGGCGTGCACGATCCCGGTTGCGAACGCCCCGGTGACGCAGAGGCCCAGGGCCATCGAGGCGTACCTGCTGGGCCGGCGCCGGCGCAATCCCCTCCGCACGACCGGCACCTTCGGGCGGGCCAGCACCACCACGGTGAACCCCACGATGCCGTGCATGGTCACCAGCCAGGCGGTCGAGGCACCACCGAGTAGGAACGATGCGCCGCCGGTGACCCAGGCCAGGACCAGCATCACCAGCAGCGCCAGATTGGTCTTCCGGCCGCGGGTCCCGGCACGCTCCGCTGCTGGCAGCTTGAGGCGGAGCCATCGGGAGTCTGGCCGGCCGCCGCCGGTCCGGGCTATCGGGGGCACTCAACACCGAGATTACCGATCAGCCCCGACCTGCGGGCCGCGTCGGCTGGGCGACCGCGACTTGTCGCGCCTACCGTGGGCCAGCCGATTCCCGCATCCACCGATCACCCGAGGAGGCACCGTGCGCGCCATCCGGATCACCGAAAACGGCGGCCCCGAGGTTCTCGCCCTCGAGGAGTTGACCGACCCGACCCCCGGCTCCGGCCAGATCGTGGTGGACGTCGCTGCCGCAGGGGTCAATTTCGTGGACACCTACCAGCGCATCGGCCTGTACCCCATCGCGGTGCCGTGCACCGCGGGACTGGAAGGCGCCGGGGTGGTCACCGCCGTCGGCGCCGATGTGGCTGATGTCTCGGCGGGTGATCGGGTCGCGTGGTGCGGTGGCCAGGGCTCCTACGCCGAGCAGTGCGCCCTCGACGCCGCCGGCGTGGTGCCGGTTCCCGAGGGGATCTCCCTGGACACCGCCGCTGCGGCCATGCTGCAGGGCCTGACTGCCCACTACCTGGTCGTCGACACCTTCCCGCTGGAGCCGGGGCAACGCTGCCTCATCCACGCCGGGGCGGGCGGGACCGGCCTGCTGCTGATCCAGATGGCAAAGCGCCTCGGCGCGGAGGTGTTCACCACGGTGGGCACCCCCGCCAAGGCCGAACTGGCCACAGGGGCGGGTGCCGACCACGTGATCCTCTACAGCGAGGTGGACTTTGCCGAGGCGATTGTCGACATCGCCGGGCCGCGCCCGCTGGACGTGGTGTACGACGGGGTCGGCGCCGCGGTCTTCGACGCCAGCCTGGGGCTGCTGCGGCGCCGGGGCACGATGGTCACCTTCGGCAACGCCTCGGGGCCGGTGCCGCCGATCGCCCCGCTGCGGCTGTCGCAGGAGGGATCGCTGTTCCTCACCCGCCCCACCCTGTGGGATCACGTCGGCGAGCGCGCCGACCTGCTCGCCCGCTCGCAGGACCTGTTCGACTGGATCGGCGAGGGCATGGACGTCCGCATCGGCCTCGAACTCCCCCTCGCCGAGGCCGCCGAATCCCACCGCCGCCTCGAGGGCCGCGCCACCACCGGAAAGATCCTCCTGCGGACCTGATTCTCCGCGGCCACCGGTCGCTCGCGAACCTCCGGCACCTCCGACGACCCATCCTCTGACCAGGGCCGCCGCGGCACGTAGTGTCGGCCGCGGTGGTTCTGAAACACTTGCGCGCACTCGTGCCGCGCCGGCCCGCTGTGCGGATCCTCCTGCTGCTGGTCGTGGCCGGGGTGGCGATCGGGATTGCCGGCGCACTCTTCTCCGGCGGGGAGTCGGCGGCACGAGACCCCGTCGTCACGGGGACCGCTCCTTCGCCCTCCGGTGGGGCGCCTGAGACCGGGGAGCCTCCCGCACCGGAGGCGAACGCCGTCCAACCACCCGAACCCGAGGCCGCCCTCGACCCACCCCCACCGGCGACGTCCGCCGTCGAGCCTCCCGCTGCCGAACGGACCTCCGAGGAACCTCCTGCAGCGGGGCCGGCCGCCGCCGAGATTCCCGCCTCCGATGACGCGACAGAACTCATCGAGTTGTTGCGGCCGCTGGTGGCTGAGCCGGATCCGGACGTTCCCAACTACGACCGCGATCACTTCGCCGGTTGGCTGGACTCCGACGGCGACTGCGTGAACACGCGTCACGAGATCCTGCAGGCCGAGGCTGTCGACTACTCGATGAACGCCGCGGAATGTGCCGTCGACTCCGGTGAATGGTTCGATCCGTACACGAACCGGACATTCACGAACCCCCGCGACCTGGATGTGGACCACGTGGTGGCGCTGGCCGACGCCTGGGTGTCGGGCGCCTGGGCGTGGGCCGACGAGTTGCTGGACAACTTCAGCAACGACTTCGGCAATCTCAACGCCATCGCCGCCGGCGAGAACCGATCCAAGTCGGCCAGGGGACCCGCCGGCTACAGCCCCACGGCCGCCGGGGCCCGCTGCCAGTACCTCGTGCAGTACGCCACGGTGAAGATCAACTGGCGGCTCTCGATCACACCGGAGGACTTCGGCGTCGTCGCCGCCGGCCTCAGCGATTGCGAGGTCGGCAACATCCCCGATGCCTCGCCCGTGACACAGGTCACGCCGCCGGCGGCACCCGATGCCTCAGCGGCCGAGTCGCCCACCACAACAAGCACCACGCACGCCGCGACCGATTGCCATCCGGCCTACGAGCCGTGCCTACCGAACCTGCCCGGTGACGCCCTCAACTGTGGCGACCTGCGGGCAGATCAGAAACCGGTGACGGTGATGCAGCCGGGCACCGATCCCTACCGGCTCGACCGCGACGGCAGCGGCAGGGGCTGCACGGGTTGAGCGACCCACATACCCGGGCCAGGCGCACGCATGGATCCCGGCGTTCGCCGGGATGACGGACGGGGTCGGGATGACGGACGGGGTCGGGATGACGGACGGGGCCGGGATGACGTGATCCGGGGCCGGGATGGGGGCAGGACCGGCGGGCGCGGGTCGCTAGCGGCCGAAGTCGAAGGTGCTGATCTCGACGAGTTGCTCGGCGATGAGGCCGACGGACGCCTCGAAGAGCCGCTTGCCCACCTCGGCGGTTGCGCCGGTGGGATCGCCGATATGGCCGTCGGGGCCGAAGTCGTTGGACAACCAACCGAAGGTGGTCAGCCCGCCGAAGCGCACATGCGTCTGGTCCGCCAGCCCCTCGGGAACCCGCCGGACGGCGCGGTCCATGTGCACTAGCTCCGGCCGCAGGTGCAGCATCACCGACGTCTCGTCGTGGCCACCGTGGATGCCCATGCCCAACTCGTCGGCGGTGCTGGGGCGCCCGCCGTGGTCGGGCGGCACGAACGGGTGAACAAGGAACGTCCGCAGGCCGAAGCGGCGGCGCAGTTCCCGGCAGGCCACACCCAGCAGCGCCGTGTTGCCGCCATGGCCGTTGAGGAATACGAGCCGCTCCGCACCGGTGGCGGCCGCCGACCGTCCCACGTCGTTGATCACCGCCAGCAGCGTCTCGCTGGACAGCCACAGCGAACCCGGCGACCAGGAGTGTTCGTCGGACTTGGACACCGAGAGCGTCGGAAGCAGCCAGGCGTCGGCCTCGTCGCCACATTCGGCCACCGCCGCCCGGGCAGCCTCGTCGGCGACCACGTGATCCACCGACAGCGGCAGGTGCGGTCCGTGCTGCTCGACGGCGCCGATCGGCCACACCAGCGTCGAGCCGGCGCCGATGCGCTCGGCGATCTCGGGTGCGGTCAGGTTCTCCAGCCGCCGGTGCCCGCTCGGATCGGTGTGGGTGCCCATGGCGTCACGCTACCGGCGGGGATGGGTGGCCGTCCGGCTAGCCGGACCTCACAGCGTTCGGGTCACGACCGAGGCCACGTTGCGCCCCGAGGCACCCCACACCCCTGCGCCGGGGAAGGTGGCGGCTCCGGCACAGAACAGGCCGTCGACCGGCGTGGTGTAGCGGGTCAGGTGCCGGGGCCGGCCGAACAGGGCCGACAGGGGCGAGCCGGCGAACGAGGCGGCGTGGCCGCGCGGCATGCCGAACTGCTGCTCGTAGCTCGGTGGGGTCATCACCCGCCAGTCGACGATGGACTCGGCGAACCCCGGCTGTAGGCACTCGCCGTAGCGCGCCAACCAGCGTTCGGGCTCGGCGGTACCGGTCCAGCCGCCGTCGAGGTCGTACGGCGTGTATAGCACCTCGAGGCTGAACACCTCACCGCCCCCGGGCGGGCGCATTTGCGGGTCGAGTACCGACGGCAGGTTGGCGAAGAACACCGGGTCGGTCCCCACCCGCCCGGCCGCGGACGAAGCCAGGGCGCCCCGCAGCCCCTCGATGCCCGGCAGGATGAACGTCGTCGGGATCAGGTCGTCGGCTCCGTCGAGCCCGCCAGGAGTCTCCGAGTAGGCAGGAGCGGTCGCCAGGACGGCATCGACCTTCGATTCGTACCCGTCCCTGCCCGGTGGCGCCCAAACCCGGCCGAGGCGGTCCGGCAGTCCCGCCCCTTCCAACGCGATCGCCGCAGGATCACACGCCACGACGACGGCGCCGACCTCGCGGACCTCCCCGCCGGCGAGCCGTACACCCCTGACGCGTCCTGCCCTGCTACCCGGACCGCCTTCCAGCAGCACGCTCTGCACAGGCGTCCCGCAGTGCAACTGCCCGCCGGCGGCCTCGAAGCTTCCCAGCACCGCATCGGTGAGTCCCCCGCTGCCTCCGGTGGGACGGCCCACCTGCACCAGGTGCCGGAGCGCGTAGCCGAGGGCGCCGAGGCCGGTGCCCGGCGTCGACCCGTCCAGGCCCCACACGACCGGCCCGGTGGCCAGCGCCGGCAGGATCAGCGCCTCGTGGCCGAGGAAGTCGCCAAGCAGCGACTGCGCCGAGCGGCGCGACCACGACCACAGGCGGCGCGTGGCCGCCGGCCGGCGCGCCAGCACACCGGCCACGGCGGCCGGGCTCGGCGGCTGCTGGGCCAACTCGACGAGCAGCTCGGCGACGGGTCGGGCGGCGGTGACGAAGCGGCGGTAGCCGTCGACCTCGTCGGGATAGGTCCGCCGCAGACCGTCGAGCGTGGCGTCCAGGCTGTGCCATTCCACCCACGGGGCGTGACCGTCCCAGAACCGGTGCACGCCCACCGGGTCGACATCCAGATAGCGCAGGCCGTGGTCGGCCAGTTGGAGTTCGTCGGCGATGGGCATGGCCCGCACCAGCAGGTGGTCGCAGTTGCAGATGTTGACCCTGGCACCGACCGCCTCAACGGTGGAGGCACACCCGCCCACGGTTGCGCGTGCTTCAATGAGCAGCGTCCGGAAGCCGGCTCGGGCCAGGTACGCCGCCGCGATCAGCCCGTTGTGGCCCGCCCCGAGGACGGCGACATCCGCGGATCCGTTCGTCGACATCGCTCAGCAGTCTCCCAGACGTTGGCGCATCATCGTTCGGAGACCTTCGGCGAGGGCCGGCGCCTCCGCTGTTAGGAGTTCGCCGGCGCGGACCACGACCTTCCCCCCGACGACGACGTGACGGGGTCGCCGGCCCGGGTTGGCCCACAGCAGGCCTGCCAGAGGATCGCCGACGCCGGCGTCGGCCACGCCGGTCACGTCGAAACAGCACAGGTCGGCCGCGGCGCCGATCTCCAGATGACCGAGTTCCGGCCGGCCCAGGCCGGCCGCCGAGCCGACGGTGGCCATGGTCAGCACCTCCCGCGCCGTCGGCGGCCGCGACGTCAGGCCCCCCACCTGCAGAGCCAGCCGCGCGTCGGCCAGCAGGTTGCCGGCGTCGTTGCTGCCGCCACCGCTCGTTCCGAGGCCGACCCGCACGCCGGCGTCGAGGAGGGCGCCCACCTCCGCCACGCCCCAGCCCATCGGCACGTCGCAGCCGGGGGCGTGCGTGGCGTGGGCACCCGAGGCGGCGAAGCGGGCCCGCTCGTCGGTCGTGATCTCGCAGAGGTGCGCCACGGTCACATCGTCGGCCAGCCAGCCCCAGTCGTCGAGGAGGTCGAGCGGGCGGCGCCCCCAGCGCTCAGCGGCCCGCGCCACATCCACCTGCTCGTTGGCCTGGGTGCGGCGCCGCAGCCCACAGCGGGCCGCCACCTCGCCCAGCGCGGCGAACGTCTCGGGGCCGTCGGAGTGCACGCCCGCGGGCCCGCAGGCGATCTGCAGCATCCCGTACGGCTCGCCGGGGCCGTAGCGGTCAACGAGCGCCTCAACGGCACTCGCAGCCGTCTCGGGGGCGTCGCCAGCGGTTCCCCGGACGAACACCAGGCGAGATCCCAACCTCTCGGCGGCGGCGATTGTCGCTGCGGCCAGTTCGGTCGGATCCTGATCCGGCGGCCAGGTGAGGTGATGGTCGGCCACGGTCGTGACCCCTGCCAGCAATCCCTCCGCCACGCCGACTGCGGCGGCCGCCGCGGTCAGTTCGGGATCAACCCGGGCGTGCCGGTAGTAGCCGGCCATCGTTGCCAGCCAGCGGTCCATGCGCACGTGGCGAGTGCCCTCCAGCGTCCGGAACGCCGACTGCAGCAGGTGATGGTGGGCATTGACGAGACCCGGCACGACGACACATCCCGAGGCGTCGAGCCGCTCCGCATGCGCCGGCCCGGCGGCGCTCCGGCTGGCCCCACCGTCCGGCGCCGGCCGTCCCCCGGAGGCGTTTCCGGCATCGACGACTACCCCATCGCGGCACAGGATCTCGGCTCCGGCCAACTCGCGGCGCCCCGTCCACACCCACTCGGCTCCCTGCACCGCCAACTCCATGCGGCGATGGTACCGGCGCTCCACGAGTCGATCAGGAACGCTCCCCACCGTCTCGGACGGGACGGCTGCCGGTGGCCTGGGCGGCAGCCTCGACCCGGCGCGCCCGGCGAGGATCTACGGGCCGCTTGGGCCGAGGACGGTGAGCAGCCGTGTGCGGTCGGCCCATTCAACGATCCTGCGATCGGCGGTGACGAGCGTGTGGTCGCCCGCCATCGCCGTTGCCGTGATGAGCCTGTCCATCGGATCGCCGTGAAAGCCAGTGGTCTCGAGCATCGACGCCCGCACGGCGATCTCGGGCGTGACCGGGATGACCCGCAAGCCGTCGCGCACTCGTTCCCGCAGCCATCGCTCCGGCG
This sequence comes from Acidimicrobiales bacterium, assembly GCA_963664235.1. Classification (GTDB taxonomy): domain Bacteria; phylum Actinomycetota; class Acidimicrobiia; order Acidimicrobiales; family CATQHL01; genus VXNF01. The sequence continues at coordinate 949,406 of OY760933.1, forward strand.
ACATGCCAAGGTCCACTCGCCCTTTCAGGTGCAGTCGCGCCACCTCGGTGAACACGATGGCCGACGCCGCCAGATCGGATCGGGCCAGCGCTTCGCTCAACAGGTCCACCATCCGTCGCCCCAGGCCGCCGTCGCCCGCCAGCAGCCGGATCAGGATGTGCGTGTCGATTTGGATCACGTGTCGGCGTGGATCACGTGTCGGCGTGGATCACGGCGAGTGATCCCGGCCGTAGCTCTCGGGGTCGAGGACCCGATCGGGTCGGGCCTCCATGTCGAACTCGTCGAGATCGAACGCCGGCGCCACGATGTCACCAAGGATCCTCAGCTCGCCCGCGCAACGTCCGAAGATGGCAACCGGCCGCTCGGGCTCGGGCGCGCTGATCCGAGCGATGGGCACCTTGTGCCGGGTGACAACCACCGCCTCGCCGCTCTCGTTCACCTCTCTCAGGATCTGGAGGCAGTTGTCCTTGAACTCCCTCGCCCCGATGGTTCTTGCAGGCAGCGGCGCAGATCCGGCATCCATGTGGCCAGTATATGTGGCCGCAATCCGCTGCGGCCACCCTTCCACCTGGTCGGCAAGCCTCCATCACCGATGTAACGGCGCTCGCGCCGCGGACCGGCTCCCGCCCTCAGCCGGCGTCGTGCAGGCGGCGGGCGCGGCGGGCCAGCTCCCGGTGCGCCGCGCCGAGGTCCAGACCCACCAGCTCCCCGTCGGCCACCACTCGCCGTCCTCCGACGAAGAGGTGCCGTACCCGCCGGTCGGGGCCGAGCACCAGAGCCGTGACCGGATCGGCGATGTCGCCCAGGTCGTCGGCCGGCCACACCGCCAGATCGGCGGCCATGCCCACCTCCAGCCGTCCCAACTCGTTGCTGCGCCCCAGGCAGGCGGCCCCGCCGGCGGAGGCCATCTCCAGCACGTCGGGGGGCATGAGGGCATCGGCCCGGGCCTCGCGCTGGCGGGCCGTGTAGAGCGCCTGGCGCAGTTCGGGAAACAGGCCGCCCACCTCGTTGGACGCCACACCGTCCACGCCGAGCCCCACCGGGGACCCGGCGGCGCGCAGGCCCACGACCGGGCACATTCCTGCTGCGATCCGGGCGTTGGAAGACGGGCAGTGGGCGACCCCCACGCCGGCGGCGCCGAGGCGGGCCAGTTCGGAGTCGTCGAGGTGGATGCCGTGCGCCAGCCACACGTCGTCTCCCATCCAGCCCCAGCTCTCCAGAACCTCCACGGGCCGCCGCCCGAAGCGCGCCAGACAGTGCTGCTGCTCCTCCAACGTCTCGACGAGATGGGTGTGAAGACGCAGATCCAGGCGGCGAGCCATCTCGGCGGCCTCCACCATCAACTCGGTGCTGACCGAGAAGGGGCTGCACGGAGCCACCACGATCGACACCCACTCGTCGTCGTGGTATTGCGCCACGAGGCGCTCGGTGGAGGTACCGATGTCGTCGCGGTTCTCCACCAGATGGTCCGGCGGCAACCCGCCGTCGCTCTCTCCGAGGTCCATGGATCCCCGCGACAGCGCCAGGCGCACACCCACCTCCCGGGCGGCCTCCACGATGGCGTCGAACACGGTGTCGTCACCGCGGGGCACCACATAGTGGTGGTCGAAGACGGTTGAGGCGCCGCTGAGGGCCAACTCGGCCAGACCGACCCGGGCTGCGGCGCCCACGTCGGCGGCATCCAGCTGCCCCCAGACGGGGTACAGCGTCACCAGCCAGGTGAAGAGGTCGCAACCGTCGGCGCGGCCGCGCGTCATCCACTGGTAAAGGTGATGGTGGGTGTTGACAAAGCCCGCGGTGATGATGTCGCCGTCGCAGCGGATCACCACCTCGCCCGCCTCGGGGGTCACGTCACCAACGGCGGTGATGCGACCATCCTCCAGCGCCACATCGCCGGGCCAACGTGCGCCCCGCAGCACGAGCCGTCCAGATTCCTGGGTGCCGTTCACCTCTCCATCATGGCACCGGCGGGGCGGCTGGAAGGGACCGGGCCGCAGCCGCTGAGCGGCCGGTCCCCGTACCTCAGAGGCCTCCGCCCCCCATGGCCGCGTGCGGGTGGTTCTCGATCAGGCCGGCGGAGGTGACCCGCACGAACGCGGCGTTGCGGCGGAACTCGCCGAGGTCGGTGGCGTCGAGGTAGCTCATGGCGCTCTTGACGCCCCCGAGCAACTGGTGCAGCACCTTGGACACCTCGCCCTGGTAGGGCACGAGCCCCTCCACGCCCTCCGGGGCGCGGTGCTCGAAGTACTCGTCGTCCAGCTCGTCGCCGTGGCGCTCGGCCCGGCTCTCCACGGCCTCCCGCGAGGCCATCCCCCGGATCCGCTTGACGAGCCCCTTGGCGGAGTGCTCCACCTCGCCGGGACTCTCCTTGGTGCCGGCGAACAGGCTGCCGATCATCACGGTGTCGGCACCCGCGGCGAGGGCCTTGGCAATGTCCCCCGACGTGCGGATGCCACCGTCGGCGATGATGGGAACGTCCCCCGCGCCGACGGCGGCGTCGTCGAGGGCGGTGAGTTGCGGCACCCCCACCCCGGCGACCAGCCGGGTCGTGCAGACACCGCCCGGCCCGACGCCCACCTTGATGGCGTCGGCACCCGCCGCGGCCAGATCGGCGGCCCCTGCGGCTGTGGCGACGTTGCCCGCCACCAGATCGACGTCGCCGAAGGCGTCCTTGAGGCGCTTCACACCTTCGATGGCGTGGGTGGCGTGGCCGTGGGCGATGTCCAGCACCAGCACGTCGGCACCCGCGGCGACGCAACCCTTGGCGCGCTCCATCATGTCGTGGTCAGTGCCGACGGCGACACCCACCAGAAGATCCTCACCTGCCGCCTTCACCTTCTCGACCTCGGTGGCGTGGGCGAATGTCGGCAGGAACCGGTGGATGATGCCGATGCCGCCCAACCGCGCCAGAGCGATCGCCATCTCCGATTCGCAGACGGTGTCCATGTTGGCCGCCACGATCGGCAGGTCGAGCGTGATGTGGCGCGACAGGCGGGTGGCGAGACTCACCTGCCCGCGAGAACGCACCCGCGACCGGCGCGGCACCAGCAGCACGTCGTCGTAGGTGAGCCCGATGCGTACGTCGTCCAGCGGCATGGGAACCCTCCGGCTGTGCGGTCGGAACAATCAGGCGGTCGGCGGGGCCGGGAAACTGCGGCCGGTCACCGCTGGAGACCACCGTGCCAGTCTGCCACGCCTGCGACCTGGCTCACCCTTCGCCCCGAGCCGGCCACGAGGACAAGCCGCCGCGCCGGGAGACTCCGGTTGGAGGTACCCCGGATATCGATCTCCGAGACTGGAGCCCCACACGCCGTGACGGCCACACGGATGCGGTCTGATCAACGAGTGCCTGCCGCGGGCCGAGGTGATGCCGCGGGCTCTGGAACTGGCCCGGCAGTTCGCGGATGGTCCGGGACTGGCCATCAGGAGCACCAAGCGCATCCTCAACAAGGTGGTCGAGGTCTTGGGAGCAGCCACCTTGGAGTACGCGGGGGAGAAGGAGCGGGTGACGCTGTTCTCGGCCGACTTCAAGGAGGCGGTCACTGCGAGCGTGGAAGGGCGCAAGCCCACCTTCCAGAACCGGTAGTCGCCGCTCGCCACGCTATGTCCGGGACACCTTCTGTGCGCAATCTTGCCGCCCTGGGCGGCGCTGTTGCGCACAGAAAGCGCCGACGGCCCAGGTGGGCTGGCTGGAAAGTGAACTCCGGTGTTCGCCGGAATGACGCGAGAGTCGCGCTGCTGAACTACTCAGCCCTCATCTAGGAGCCCACTCGGCCGAGCAGATGCTCGGCGGCGGCGCGCAGGGCGCCGGCGGCAGGCGTGTCGGGCAATTCGGTCAGGGCCGCGGCGGCTCGATCCGCCCACACCGAGGCTGCCGCGAATGCCTCCGGGACCCCCGGTCCGGCTTGGATGATCCCGCGCGCCAGCGCGCTCTCCTCGTGACTCAGACCGGGCCCCAGGATCGAACGCAGGCGGGCCTCGTCGGAGGATCGGACGGCCAGCAGCACCGGCAAGGTGTAGTTGCCCTCCCTGAGGTCGTGGCCCGCGGGCTTGCCGAGTTCATCGTCGCTGGAGATCACGTCGAGGATGTCGTCGACGATCTGGAACGCCATCCCGTAGCTGTGCCCGAACTCCGAGAGCGCCTCGGTGAGCGGCGCGGGATGCCCCGCCACGATCGCGCCCACCCGGCACGAGGCGGCGAGCAGCGACGCCGTCTTGCCGCTCACGGACAGCTCGTAGTTCTGCACCGACCGGTCGCAGTTGTAGGTGTCCTGGTACTCGCGGATCTGCCCCTCGCAGAGCTTCCCGATGGTGGCGGCCAGCAGTTCGGCCACCTCGGTCCCGAGCGAGGCGGCGAGTTGGCTGGCGCGGGCCAACAGGAAATCACCCGCCAGGATCGCCGTGGCGTTGCCCCAGGTGGCGTTCACGCTCGACACGTTGCGTCGCGTGGTGGCGCCGTCGATCACGTCGTCGTGGTACAGCGACCCCATGTGGACAAGCTCAACGGCCACCGCACCGCCAATGACGTCGTCGGCACAACTCCGGCCCTGCGGATCGGCAATCCCCGCCGAAGCGATCGCCAGACCCGGCCGGATGCGCTTACCGCCCGCGTCGATGAGATGGCGAGCCACCGTGGACAGGAAATCCAGGTCGGAGCAAACCTCGGCTCGCAGCCGATTTTCCACACGGGCCAGGTCCTCGTTGAGGCTGGGAAGCACGAGGACAGGGTCGATCGCCGTCACGCTGCGAGGATAAACCTGGATACCCCGCGAGAGACCTCACCTGTACACTTGGAATGGCCGCGACTATCGCGTTGTTGGACACACCAACCGGATCCATGCGAACGTGTCGACAGCGGGAGGAGCCGATGTTCGAGAGATTCACAGACCGTGCTCGCCGAGTGGTCGTGCTGGCCCAAGAGGAAGCGCGACTGCTGAACCACAATTACATCGGCACCGAGCACATCCTGCTCGGGCTGATCCACGAGGGCGAAGGCGTGGCGGCGCGAGCCCTGGAGTCCCTCGGCATCTCTCTCGAGCGGGTCCGCGAGCAGGTCGAAGAGATCATCGGCAAGGGCGGCACGCTGCCCAGCGGTCACATCCCGTTCACACCGCGGGCCAAGAAGGTGCTCGAACTCTCGCTGCGCGAGGCGCTGCAGCTGGGCCACAACTACATCGGCACCGAGCACATCCTGCTGGGGCTGATCCGCGAGGGCGAAGGGGTCGCCGCCCAGGTGCTGTCCAAGCTGGGAGCCGACCTGGCGAAGGTCCGCCAGCACGTCATCCAACTGTTGTCGGGCTACGGCAGCAGCGGCGAACGCGCCGAGAAGGCTCCGGCGGGCGGCGGACGAGGCAAGTCCTCGGGCACCTCGCACGTGCTGGACCAGTTCGGCCGCAACCTCACCCAGATGGCCAAGGACAACAAGCTCGACCCGGTGGTGGGGCGCATGCGCGAGACCGAACGCGTGATGCAGGTGCTGTCGCGGCGCACCAAGAACAACCCCGTGCTGATCGGCGAGCCGGGCGTCGGCAAGACCGCCATCGTGGAGGGCCTCGCCCAGCGCATCGCGGCCGACAACGTGCCCGGCACCATCGAGAACAAGCAGCTGTACACCCTCGACCTCGGCGCACTCGTGGCGGGCAGCCGCTACCGGGGCGACTTCGAGGAGCGCCTCAAGAAAGTTCTCAAGGAGATCAAGGGCCGCGGCGACATCATCCTGTTCATCGACGAGTTGCACACCCTCGTGGGTGCGGGAGCGGCCGAGGGAGCCATCGACGCGGCGTCGATCCTGAAGCCCATGCTCGCCAGGGGCGAGTTGCAGACCATCGGGGCCACGACCCTCGACGAGTACCGCAAGCACCTCGAGAAGGACTCGGCCCTCGAGCGCCGCTTCCAGCCCATCAAGGTCGCCGAGCCAACCGTCGGTGACACCATCGAGATCCTCAAGGGGCTGCGCGATCGCTACGAGGCCCACCACAGGGTGACGATCACCGACCAGGCGCTTGTGGCCGCGGCCAACCTGGCAGACCGCTACATCTCGGACCGTCACCTGCCCGACAAGGCCATCGACCTCATCGACGAGGCCGGCTCGCGCCTGCACCTCAAGCGCATGGACATCCCCACGGACCTGCTGGAGATCGACGCCGAGATCGACGCCGTGGCGACCCGCAAGCAACAGGCCATCGAGTCGCAGGACTTCGAGGAGGCCAGCCGCCTACGGGATCGTGAGAAGGAACTGCTGCTGCAGCGTGAGACGGCTGAGGCCGAGACCCGCAGCGCCGGCGTCGACCTGTTCGACGAGGTCGACGAGGAGGGCATCGCCGAGGTGCTCTCGGTGTGGACCGGCATCCCCGTCTACAAGCTCACCGAGGAGGAGACGGCCAAGCTCCTGCGTATGGAGGAGGAACTGCACAAGCGGGTGGTCGGTCAGAACAGCGCCATCGGATCGGTCAGCCAGGCGATCCGCCGCACCCGGGCCGGGCTGAAGGACCCCAAGCGGCCCTCCGGCTCCTTCATCTTCCTGGGGCCGTCGGGCGTGGGCAAGACCGAGTTGGCCAAGACCCTCGCCGCTTTCCTCTTCGGCGACGACAACGCGCTCATAAGCCTCGACATGTCGGAGTACATGGAGAAGCACGCCGTGAGCCGGCTCATCGGGGCGCCCCCCGGGTACGTGGGCTACGACGAGGGCGGGCAACTCACCGAGGCGGTGCGCCGCAAGCCCTTCTCGGTGGTGCTGTTCGACGAGATCGAGAAGGCCCACCCCGACGTGTTCAACTCACTCCTGCAGATCCTCGAGGAGGGGCGCCTGACCGACGCCCAGGGCCGTTCGGTGGACTTCAAGAACACGGTGCTGATCATGACCTCGAACCTCGGCACGCAGGACCTGCGCAAGGCCACACTGGGCTTCGCCCGAGTTGACAAGGCGGTGTCCTACGAGGCTATGAAGGAGAAGGTCACCGACGCTCTGAAGAAGCACTTCCGGCCCGAGTTCCTGAACCGGGTGGACGAGGTGATCGCGTTCCACGAGTTGAGCCCCGAGGAGGTCACCAAGATCGTGGACCTCATGATGCGGCGGGTCGCCGACCAGTTGGCGGGCCAGGGCATGGGCCTCGAGATCACCCCGGAGGCGAAGACCCTGCTGGCCGAGGAGGGCTACGACCCCACGCTCGGGGCACGGCCGCTGCGCCGCGCCATCCAGCGGCTCGTGGAAGATCCTCTGTCCGAACAGTTGCTGCACCGCGAGTTCCGAGCCGGACAGATCATCATCGTGGACACCACGGATGAACCTCCCGCCGAGGACGCCGGGGCCGCCGAGAACGCCGACGGCTCAGCGAAGCGACGCATCGTCTTCAAGGCCGTCGAAGGCTTCGAACCCCCGCCCGCCGTCGAGGAGATGGTCGCCCACTGACCGTGCGACCTCGGCACGGGTTTGCCGGCAGCGCCGGCGGCCTGCACGCTCGCCCGCCGGCCCGCGACGCCCGCGCGGGTGGCCGCAGCACGCGGCGCCTGCTGCTCGCGCTCACCCTGGCAGGATCCCTGCTGGTGGCATCCGCCTGCGAGGTGGGCGTGGGCGTGGATATCGACGTGGCCGAGAACGGCTCCGGCACCGTGGAGGTGGGGGTGAGTTTCGACCGGGCCGCCGCCGACGCGCTCGGCGACCTCGCCACCCAGCTGGACCTGCAGGACCTTGCACTCGCCGGCTGGGATGTCACCGGGCCGGCCCGCGAGGCCGACAACCTGCTGTGGGTTCGGGCCTCGAAGCGCTTCGGGAGCGCTGAGGAGCTCCCGTCGGTGCTGGCGGAGATCGCCGGGCCGGAGGTCTTCGGGGGATTCCAGTTGCGCCGCCGGGCCGAGTTCGCCGAGCAGACCTGGGAAGTCGCCGGCCGGGTCGACCCCGCCGCGGCGCTGCCGGAACTGTTCGACACCTTGGCGTTCAACGAGGGTTTGGGAGAGCGGGTGCGGGGGGCCGTCGGCTCCTATGGCGGCGACATACCGCTGGAGGGGCTGACCCTCCGGTTGAGCATCGACCTGCCCGGCCAGTTGACCAGCGGCGGCGGCGACTTCACATGGACGTCGCTGGTCGAGGAACCCCCCGCCGAGCCGGTCTCGGTGCGCATGACCGCCCGCGAGGAGAACACCACCGCGAAGACGCTCCGGCTCGTGGGGCTCGCGGCGGCGGCGCTGTTCGTGCTGGCAATGCTGCTGAACGTCTTGGGGTGGTGGTACATCCGGCGCCTCCGCAAGCGGAGGGCCAGCGCCCTCATGGCCAAGGCGGACAGTGAGCAGATTCCCGCCGTCGTCACCGGGGACACCACAGGGGCGGACGATCCGCTGGATCCGGTCGACACCGGCGGCGACTGGCGGGCGCCACCCAAGGGCGCGGCCGGGGCTGCGGCCGTCGGCGACGATGTTGACTGGGACGATCTAGCCAGGGCGGAATTCGAGGACCTCTCCGGCGACTTCGAAGACCTCTCCGGCGACTTCGAGAACCTCCCCGCCGACCTCGAGGACCACCCCGGCGACCTCGAGAGCCTCCCCGCCGACCTCGAGGACCACCCCGGCGACTTCGAAGATCTGCCCGCCGACCTCGAAGACCTCACCGGTGACTTCGAGGACGAAGATCCGGCCCCAACCGCCACCGGCGACTGGACCGCGTCACTCGAGGAGAGCCCCACCAGCGGGCACGAGACCGACGCCGTGGCGACGACCGCCGACGAACCCGAACCGCAGTCCCTGGTGGAAGCGGAGCCGGAAGAGGTAGCTGAGCCCGAAGAGTCGGCGGAGGTCGCCGAGCCCGAAGAGCCGGACGGCCCGCCACCGGTCGGCGAACACGACACCGACGAGACGCCGGGCTTGGGCGACACCGGAGACATCGAAGAACTCCCTCCTGCACTTGAACCGGAGACGGACGACGAACCCGACACCGACGACGAACCCGACACCGACGACGAACCCGACACCGACGAACCCGACACCGACGACGAACCGGACGACGACGAACCCGACACCGACGACAAACCGGACGACGACGAACCCGACACCGACGACGAACCGGACGACGATGACGGTCCGGAATCCGCGTCCGCGCCGGTGGCTTCCGCGCCGGCCCCACCCTCTCGGGCACTGAGGCTGGTGGTGATCGGCGGCTGGGGCGTTCTGTTCCAGCCGGCCGATCCGGTCGGCGAACTGCTGATCCCGTTCGTGCGACAGGCCGGCGCAACCGCCTCGCCTTCGGAGATCCGTGAGTCGTACCGCCTCGCCACACTCGGTCGCCTCAGCCCCGATCAGCTGTGGGAGTCCTGTGGCCTGACGGGCACGCCGACGTGGACCCACGGCCCCTACACGGGCCGCATGTCGGTGAGCGAGGGTGCAGCCGACTTCGTGCGCTCACTGCTCCGCAGGCGCATCGGGGTCGCCTGCGTCACCAACGACGTCGCGGACTGGTCGTGGCGCCTACGGGCATGGACAGGTTTCGAGGCGCTCTCGCCGTGGGTCGTCAGCAGCGACATCGGCATCCGCAAACCGGACCCGGGGGTGTTCGAGATGCTGCGCCGGGTGTCGGAGGTCCCCTTCGCCAACTGCCTCGTCATCGACAACGATGTCAGCACGCTCGACGCGGCACGCTCGCTGGGCATGTCGACGGGACTGTTCGGCACACCTGGGGCAGGGGCGCCCGCCACCGGGAGCACGCATCCCGCCGTCGGCGACTTCAAGGACATGCTGCGCCGAGCCTGACGCCGCCGGCTCGGGGCCGCTCAACGGTTCGGCTCAGTCCCCGTCCGCCGCGTCGCCGATGTCGTGTTCGGCCAGCAGTCTCGGCACTGCATCCTCGACGATCTGGCGGTGGTCGAACGCCAGCGGCACCCGATCGCGCTGCACTTCGGCAACCGGTACGAGTTCGGCACGCGCGGCATCGCTGCCACCTCGGGGCACCTGAGCCAGTTGCGCCACGATCACCCCGTAGGCCACGGTCACCACCCGCATCCGCGGGTCCCGGGCCGGATGCCCGTAGGCGCCGAACTGCAGGAAGCTGCCGGGCTCCACGCCGATGCCCGTCTCCTCGAGCAACTCGCGGGCGGCCGCCTCGTCCAAGTCCTCGTCCGGTTCGACGAACCCTCCCGGCAGGGCCCACGCACCCTCGTACGGTGGTTTCCGCCGCTGGATCAACAGCACCATCAATTGGCGTTCGACCACGGTCAGCACCACGATGTCGACAGTCACCGCGAACGGCGCAAAGGCTCGAGGGTCGTAGCCCGCCGGCCGCGGTTCGGGCGCTCTACCGGGTGGCATGTCGCGAGCAGAACTCATGTCACCCGCGGCCCATCATGGTGCGCTGACGATGTAGCCGAGCGCTTCGAGAGTGCTTGCGGCCTCTTCCGGATATTGCCGGGCTGTCGCTCGGGCCTTCATTTGCTCCCATACCTCGAGTGAGCGGGATCGCCGGCACCTTGTCCGCCTCGGGATATGGCGGCCGAACGATGGCTTGCCGCCGATCAGATATGAATTCGGCCTCGAATCTCTCGGATATGTCGAGCACCCCACCGACCAGTTCGTTCAATGTGTTGACGAACCCCCCGACATTCGTTCGCAGCGAATCATCGGTCATGACTCGATGAGATCGCCGTAAATCAGCCAGTGGTCACGGGGATCACCATCGGTCAGAGTGCCGGCCTTCCCCTCAGCCATGAACTCTTCAAACGTGAGACCCGCCCGTTGGGCGGCCTCGGTTACGCGCCTGATGATCTCGTCCTGAGTGATGTAGGTGATTCCCATCTCGACCTCCGGCGGCCTGCGTCCAGTTGCTGTGCCGGCCGCGCGGGTGGCGAGTGTCGTCGGACGCATCAACCGGCTGGTCCGACGATTGCTGATCTGGCTGTCCTCCCAGGCCGTGCCAACGTCGTGTGACGATATCGAATCGCTGCCGTGGGCGTCGGGCTCAGGGATGGCCGTGGCCGGCGGCGATGGCCGAACGGGATATGTGTTCTGTGTCCAGGTTGGGAACTGGCCCCAGCCGCTACCAGAGTGCTGCAAACGATAATTTCAATGAAGTCTGATATGTGCCTCAATTGCTACGAACTACTGTTGCCACAACCGTAGAGGCTTGGTAGAGTATGGGGTACCGGTCATCGACCTTCGCTTCGGGAGGGTCGAGCTTCCCCGACCGGCTTGTCGGCTCCGACCGGCCCGATGTCCACGACACCGCACGCCCTCGGGGAGCGACCGATGACCGACCTGACCCTCTTCACCAACGGGACCGCCGCAGCGGGCAATGCTCCCGCGGCCAGGGCCGGCACGGCGGGGACCGGCCGTCGGACGCGCGAGTGGACCGCACCGGCAGGGACTGCTCGCAGGGCCGACCATGGCGCCAGAACGGCAGGACTCCGATCGTCAGATGAGACGCTGGCGCAGGCGGCCGCTCTGTTGGATGCGCTCGTGGTGGCGCTTCGCTCGGTGGGCGGTGAACTCTTGGAGGAGCGATTGGAGCTGGTGGGTCGCTGTGAGGCCCGGTTGGCCTCGGTCCACAGCGACACGGTCGCCGAGTTGACCCGGCGCGACGGCGAGGCCCGCGCCGCCGACGCCGTGCGTACGCGGTTGCGGAAGTCCCGAGGAGCCGCCAAAGGAGACGTGAAGCTGGCCGGGCAACTCGCCGACCTACCCACCACAGCCGACGCGCTGGCCGGCGGAGCCATCACGCCGCAGCACGCCCGGATCATCGCCGAGGCCTCCGAGCACACCGATGTCGACGAGGCCGAACTCCTCGCTGCGGCGGCGAGCGAGCCGACCGACGTGTTCGGCCACACCGTGCGCGACCACGTCAACGAGAAATCAGCCGAAATGGATCTCCAGGAGCGCCGGCACCGCCAGCGGGCCCGGCGAGAACTCTCGATCAAACAGCAATCCGACGGCATGTACAAGCTGTTCGGCCTGTTCGATCCCGTCGCCGGCGCCCGCATCGAGACCGCCCTCACCGGCGCGGCCAAGAAGCTCCGGCGCGGCGAGGACCCGGCCAACCGCGCCACCGTGCCCCAGCGCTACGCCGACGCGCTCGAACAACTCGCCACCGGCGACGGCGCGGCCGGCGCCCAGAGCACGACGCTGCTCGTGATCGCCGACTACGACGCCCTCGCCGGGCGGGTCGCCGGCGCGCGCCTCCCCGACGGCACCCCGGTGAGCGCCGACGAACTCGTCAAACTCGCCGTCGACGCCAAGGTCGTGCCCGCGGTCTTCGACACGCCCGGGCGGCCGCTGTGGCTCGGACGCGCCAGCCGCGACGCCAACGCCGCCCAGCGCATCGCCCTCGCCGCCCGCGACGGCCGCTGCGTCGGCTGCGGCGCCCGCCACAACATCTGCGAACCCCACCACGAGAAACACTGGGAACACGGCGGCCCCACCGACATCGACAACCTCTGCCTGCTCTGCGGCCACTGCCACCACCGCTTGGTCCACGGCAACGGCGCCCAAGTCGTCCAAGGAAGCAACGGCAAGCGCTCTCTGCAACCTCTCGACGCACCGCAGCCCACGCCGCGGGCGCGCAGCGACGCTACGGGCGGTGGCAGAACGACCAGCGGCATCAACCATCCCCTACGACGCTGATCTCCAGCCCGGTCGGGCCGAGCACCGTCTGCTGTCCCGTCCTTCGATGAGCTTCGCCAGTGCCTGAGCCCCGGGTCCCCCGTCGTGCAGAACCCTCGGTCTCATGGGCCGGTCGTGCTCGATGTCAGGCTATAGATATACTGCTTGGTATGCCTGATTCGACTACCATCAAGGTCTCGGTCCGGACGCGGGACGCCCTGCGGCAGCTTGCCGATCGTGAGGGGCTCACGTTCGACGCGCAACTGGAGAAGCTGATCCGGCGGGAACGTCGACGCATTATCGGGGCCCAACTCGCGAGCGCCCCACTCGACGCCGACGAGGAGGCCGTGCTGGATGCCTCGGCAGGCGACGTGGCCGATGCGAGCAGGTGACGTCGTCCGCTGCGATTTCGGGACGCCGGCGCGGGGTGAGCCGGGGTTCGTCCGGCCGGCGATCGTCGTCACCTCCGATGATGTGCTCGAGTTCCGGCAGCACGCAATCCTCGTCGTACCGTGCACCGCGGCGCGGCGTGGATGGTTGAGCGAGGTTGACGTCGGTGGGTTCGGCGTCGCCGCGGCCCATCTGCCGACGACCGTCAGCGTCGACCGCATCGTCGAGCCGGAAGGCGTGAACGTCGGGCCGGTCGCGTTGGGACAGATTCGAGGACTCATCGCCGACCTGCTCGGACTCTGAGCCGCTAGGGCCGGTACTGCCGCACGGGGCGGCTGAGGATTTCCTCCACGAGGGGGACGAAGTCCTCCAGCGGTAGATCGTCGTGGTGGGGTCGAAGCAGTTCTGGTCGTAGGAGGCGCAAAAGTCCACGCAGCGGTCGTAGTAGGGCGACCCGGCGTACCGCTCCCGGGCGTCGCGGTCGCCGCCGAGGTGGTGGAAGTAGTAGTAGCCCTGGAACAGCCCGTGGTGGCGAATCACCCAGGCGGTCTCTTCGCTGACGTAGGGCTCCAGGACGTCGGCGGCGACCGCGCTGTGATTCTCCGGCGCCAGCACGTCGCCAATGTCGTGAAACAGCGCCGCCACGACGAACTCGCCTGGCTCCCCGTTGCGCAGCGCCCGCGTCGCTGACTGGCGGCTGTGGCGGGCCCTGTCGATCCGGTAGCCCAGCGTCGGCCCCTCCAACAACCGGAAGGTGGCCAGCAGACTGCCAACCAGCTCGCCGGCGGTGTGGTCGCGGTACAGCCTGTCGAGGCGCACGTAGTCATCCCTGGTGCCCTCGCTCATCGCGGTCCACCCAACGGTGAACGCGTCGGTCATCGTCTCCTCCCCGCGGGCGGCGCTAGCGGCTGCGCAAGGTCAGTTGAGTTCGGTCGATGATGACGTAGCGACTGCCCGACCGGCCCAGCCAGCCGAGACGCACGAACTGTGAGATGGCCTTGTTGACCCGTTCCCGCGAGGCCCCGACCATTGCCGCCAACTCCTCCTGGGTGACCGGGAGCTCGAAGCTGTCGCCTTCGCCCGCGAAGCTCAACAACCGCTTGGCGGTGCGACCCACCACATCCAGGAACACCGCGTCCGACAGGGCTGCGCCGGCCGCCCGCAGGCGCCGCACCAGCATGGACACCACCCGCCACAGATGGTCGGGGTGCTCCTCGTACAGGCGGCGGATCGGGCCGTAGGGCACCGCCAGCACCTCGCTGGCCTCGAGAGCGCGGGCACCGGCGGAGCGGCCCCGGCCGTCGAACAGGCCCATCTCGCCGAACAAATCGCCCTCTTCCATCAGCGAGATCACCGAGTCTCGACCGTCGGGTGCGGTGGTGACGATCGCGATCCGGCCCGACAGCACCACGTACATGGCATCGGGGCGGTCGTTCATCGCGAACAAGGAGTCGCCCCGCGCGAGCGCTCGACGGACCGAGTAGCCCGCAACGTCGGCCAGAAGCCCCTCTTCGATGCCCTCGAAGATCTCTGTCTGCGCGAGCAACTTGGCGTCAACCATGACGGGAGCCATGCTAATGAGCGTGACAGAGTCCGTGGTTCGCGACGGCGCCGTCATCTGGACCGTGCTTGTGGCAGCGGGAGAGGGACGACGCTTCGGGGGAGCCAAGCAGTTGCAGCCCCTCGCCGGGCGCAGGGTCATCGACTGGGCCCTCGAGGCCGCCGCGGCGGCGAGCGACGGTGTCGTGGTCGTGGCCGCCGCCGAGCAGGTCCAGGGTCTCCGCGACGGTCCCGCCGCCCTGGGAGCCGGTCCGGGCGCCGGGCCATCGTCCGCCCGCCCGCGCGACGACACCACGCTGATCGTGACCGCGGGTGGCGCGACCCGGTCGGAGTCGGTCCGCGCCGGCCTCGCCGCCACTCCCCGCGACGCCGAGGTGATCGTCGTCCACGACGCGGCCCGACCCCTTGCCGGTAGCGCACTCTTTGGCGCGGTGGTGGCCGCGATCGCCTCGGGGGCCGACGGCGCTGTGCCGGTCGTTGCCGTCACCGACACCATCCGACACACAGACAACGGCCCCCTGGACCGCTCGCGGTTGCGCGCCGTGCAGACACCGCAGGCGTTCCGGGCCGATTCGCTGCGCCGCGCCCACGCCTCCGGCGACGAAGCCACCGACGACGCCACGCTCGTGGAGGCAACCGGCGGGAACGTCCGTCTCGTGGATGGCGAGCCCGACAACCTCAAGATCACCGATCCCGGCGACCTGCACGTGGCCGAGGCGCTGCTGGCGGCCCGCACACCCGCAGCCCCGGCCGGCGTGCCGCTCGTCGGGATCGGCTTCGATGTGCACCGGTTCAGCGAAGACCCGCAACGGTCGCTCGTGCTGGGAGGGGTGCTCTTCGAGGGCGAGCGAGGTCTCGACGGCCACAGCGACGCCGACGCCGTCGCCCACGCCTGCTGCGACGCAATCCTGGGGGTCGCCGGGTTGGGCGACATCGGGACCCTCTTCCCCGACGACGACGAGCGCTGGCGCGGCGCCGACAGTCTCGCTCTGCTGGCGGAGGCAGCCGAGCGCGTGCGCCGGACCGGCAGACGGATCGGCAACATCGACTGCAGCGTCGTTGCCGAGCGCCCCAAGCTGGCTCCTCGGCGGGCCGAGATGCAAGCTCGTCTCAGCGAGGCCGTGGGCGCGCCGGTGACCGTCCGGGGCAAGCGGGCCGAGTCGCTCGGCGCATTGGGTCGAGGCGAGGGCATCGCCTGCTGGGCGGTCGCCGTCCTGGTCTGACAGGGCGCGGCTCCGGAGGCGGCACAGGGCCGGGTCCGCGGAAACCGCCGGCCTCCTCGTAGGGTTGCGCGAATGGACGATGCACCACCTCCGTCTTCGGACGGTCCAGACCGGCCCGACGGGCCCCGATCGGGCGGAGGGCGCGGCGGACCCGACCAAGGTGGCGAACGCGGCGGCGGAGGGCGCGGAGGCGGCGGCGACTACCGCGGCGGCGGAGGGCGCGGAGGCGGCGGCGACTACCGCGGCGGCGGAGGGCGCGGAGGCGGCGGCGACTACCGCGGCGGCGGAGGGCGCGGAGGCGGCGGCGACTACCGCGGCGGCGGAGGGCGCGGAGGCGGCGGTGATCGCGACGACGACCGCGGCGGCTACCGCGGCGGACGAGGCGGCGGCTACCGCGGCGGCCAAGGCGGCGGACGAGGCGGCGGCTACCGCGGCGGCCAAGGCGGCGGACGAGGCGGCGGCGACTACCGCGGCAGACAGGGCGGCGGACGAGGCGACGACCGCGACGACGACCGCGGCGGCTACCGCGGCGGCCAAGGTGGCGGACGAGGCGGCGGCGGCTACCGCGGCGGACAGGGCGGCGGGCGCGGCGACTACCGCGGCAGACGCGACGACGACCGCGACGGTGGAGGACGAGGCGGAGGCGGCGGCTACCGCGGCGGACAGGGCGGCGGGCGCGGCGACTACCGCGGCGGACGCGACGACGACCGCGACGGTGGAGGACGAGGCGGAGGCGGCGGCTACCGCGGCGGACAGGGCGGCGGGCGCGGCGACTACCGCGGCGGACAGGGCGGCAGACGCGACGACGACCGAGGCGGCTACCGCGGCGGCCAGGGCGGCAGACGCGACGACGACCGCGGCGGCTACCGCGGCGGACCCAACAGAGGCCCCGGGCAGCGGGGCACCACGCCGGTGCGGCGACGCGACCAGGATCACGGTGAGACGCGCGGTCTCGGGGGAGACAGGGTCGAAGGGCGCCACGCCGTCAAGGAGTTGCTCCTAGCGGGCACCCGTACGGTGCGCCAGGTGGTGATCTCTGCTGATCAGGACGAGTCGCAGATTCTCAACGACATCATCGATCTGGCCGACGAGGCCGGCGTGGACATCCGCGAGCTGCCACGCGGTCGCTTCGATCAGATGGCCGCCACGGACGCTCCACAGGGAGTCGTGGCCTTCGCCGCTCCGCTGCGCGAGTACGCCGTGGAGGAGCTCGTGGCAGGCCTGGCCGGCGGAGGCAATTCCGCCGACTCGAACCAGCTGTACCTGTCCACGGGGGCCGAGCACACCGACCAGCGCTCACCGGCACTCCTGCCCGATGAAGCCGCCGGGGAAGATCGGAACGGCGATCCTGACGAGCCGGCGGATCCTGGCGGATCGAACCCTTCGGCCGAAGACGCCCCGCAAGGCGCTCCGGACTCCACCGCTGATCCGGCGCCCTCCCCCGGCCAGGCTGCAGCCGAACCGGACCCGCCGACCGAAGCCTCAGAGCCGGCCACGCAGCCGGTCCTCCTGCTGGTCGTGGACGGCGTCAACGACCCGGGCAACCTCGGAGCGATTCTCCGCACAGCCGAGTGCGCCGGCGTCACAGGAGTCGTGCTGCCGCGCCACCGGGCCGCCCGGATAACCCCAACGGTGGCGAAGCGGGCCGCCGGTGCCATCGAGCATCTGCGGTTCGCCCCCGTCAGCGGCATTCCCACAGCGCTGACGACCCTCACCGAACTGGGCGTCTGGACAGTGGGTCTGGACGTCACCGCCGAACAGACGATCTGGCAACTCGAAGTCGCCGAGGCTCCACTGGCGCTGGTGCTCGGCGCCGAGGCGCGAGGCCTGTCGCGCCTGGTCCGCAAGCGCTGCGACGTGACCGCACGCATACCGGTCACCGGGCGGCTCGATGCCCTGAACGTGTCCGCCGCCACCGCGATCGCGCTCTTCGAGGTACTGCGCCGCCGCACCTCGGCCTGAACACCGGGCCCCGCCGACCCGACCCAGAACCCTTCTAGCGGGCTCCGACGTCCTCGCGCCGGGGCAGGCTCAGCAGCAGGTGCTGCAGCAGCAGCTTCTCGTCGGGGTTGCGCACGAGGGAAGCGGTCGCCTCCCTGAGCCGGTCGAGAGCCTCAGCGACGGGTCCCCCCAGCGCAACCGCGGTTGCGGGGGAATACTCCGGGAAATCAGCCGGGCCGGCGGCTGCGACGTCGAGCAGCTCGCGGTAGCGCTCGGCCAGAATGGCGAAGCCGAACCGCAACTCGGTGTCACGTACCCGTCGCTGGCGGCGATCGCGCCGCTGACGCTCGGCTCTACCCCCGCTACCGGCACCCTCATCACCCAAGTCAACTGGATCCGACCCGGAACCGCTGGACGCCACCGAGGCACCGAGCGTGCCGGAGCCCTCAGTGGCTGCCGGGCCGGCCGGCGCGCCGGCGACTGTGTCGGCAGCCGAGTCGATGAGCGCCCGCAAGCCGTCCACCAGGGCTGCGGCGCGCGCTCCCGTCCCGTCGAGGCGCTCGGGAATCGCCCACCAGGCTTCGAGTCGCTCGGCCAGGTTGCCTGCGGCTACCAGGTCGCCGGCACGGCCCGGGTCACTCCCCACGGCGCGTGCCGCCCGCCCGGCCAACTCCGGCGTCACGCCGGACCGGACGAGCCATTCGTGCACCTCTTCAGGTGAGGGAACCGGGAACCGGATGGTCACGCAGCGCGACGCCACAGTGACGTGGCCGGGAGGGACGTCGTCGGCGAGCAACACGATCGTCGTGGCCGGCGGCGGCTCTTCGATCGTCTTCAGCAGGCTCGCCGCCACAGCCGGAGAGGCCGTGTGGAAACGGTCGCAGATGATCACCTTGCCGGCGCCCTCCAGCGAGCGGCGGGCCGCCTCGGTGATGATCGCGGTGGCCTCCGCTGCGAGCAGAGCCCGGCCCTCGGGCTCGACGAGTATCACATCGGGGTGCACACCCTGGCGCGCCCTGCGGCGATGCCGCTCGGCCGCCTCCGCTCCCTGCACCGCCGATGCGGCGGCCAGTAGATCGCCCGCGAACGTCCGGGCCACGGCGCGCTTGTCACCGGCGACGGTCCCGGCGAGCAGGTAGGCGTGGACCGGGGCCGCCAGCGCGGCCTCCAGTTGGCGCAGCCCCGCCCCGCCGCCGATGAGTGGCGGCCAGTTCGTGCCCGACCCGTCGGGATCGGCGCCGTTCCCGCCGGGAGGCGGCGCCTCATCCCCAGGCGGCGGCGATGGATGGTCAGGTTGCTCCGTGGCGCTGTCCCACCATGCCTGCGGCTCCGATTCGGCCCCGTCGGCGCCGGGCTCGGACCCGCCCAGATCGCCGAAGAGGCCCGGAGGCCGATCCGTCACGACCAACCCAGCCGGTCGGCCACCAGCGCAGCAATGTCGTCGCGCACGTCGTTGGGCGACCGATCGGCGTCGATCACCTCCCAGCGCTCCGGGTCGGCTGCGGCGAGTTCCCGGTACCCGGTGCGCACCCGGCGGTGGAAGTCCATACCCAGCGCTTCGAACCGGTCCGTGCCGCCGGCGCCCCGGCCCCGTGCCCGCTGCGGATCCATGTCCAGCAGAATGACCAGATCCGGCCACAGCCCGCCGGTGGCCACCTCCGACAGCAGTCGGACCAATTCGAGGTCCAGGCCGCGCCCGTACCCCTGATAGGCCAGCGACGAGCCGATATACCGGTCACAGACCACGTCACGCCCTGCCTCGAGCGCCGGCCGGATGCTCTCGGCGACGTGCTGTGCCCGGTCGGCGGCCATCAGCAGGGCCTCGCTGAGCATGTCCAGGCGCACGCCGGCCTCGCCCAGCAGCAGCCGGCGCAACTCCTGGCCCAACCGCGTCCCTCCCGGCTCGAAGGTCAACTCGGCACCGCGGCGTGTCGCCAGCCAGGCGGCCTGGGTGGACTTGCCCACCGATTCGCCGCCCTCGAAGACCACGAACCGGCCTCGCTCGGTCTCGTTTGCCATCGCTCGTCAGTCTCCCAGAGACGTCTCACCCGCCGGGTCGGCGGGGTGGGCACGGCCGGCCGGATCGGCGGGATCGGCCGGATCAGCCGGATCGGCCGGATCAGCGGGATCGGCGGGATCGGCGGGATCGGCGGGATCGGCCGGATCAGCGGGATCGGCCGGATCAGCGGCGGACACGGCACGCTGCGTGCGGCGGGCCAGCAGCCCCGCAACGATGACGGTCAGCCCGGCCAACCACAGCGCCAGGCGGACGCCCGGCAACTCCACGACGATCCCGATGTCGATCGAGCGGTCCCAGAGCACCTCGGAGATGCGGTCGAAGGCGGCCGCCAGCAGCGGGCCCACGACCAGCGCCAGCACTACGCAGAGACGGACGATGGAGTAGAGCCCGGCGAAGACCCGCCCCCGCACCTCATCGGCGGTGTGCTCGTGGAGCAGGGTGAAGCCCAGCACGTACATGCCGCCGGCACACACTCCCACCGCACCGGCCACCAGCATTACCCACGGCAACGACCCCAGCGAGGAGGCCACCAGGAGGCACACGCCCGCCCCGGTGACCGACCGGGCGAACATCCGGTGCTTGTGGACACGCCGCTGCAGGAGCGACAGCGCCAGGACGCCGACGCCGACGCCCGCGCTGAGCCCGGTCACGATGTCGGCGAATCCACCCTCACCGACCCGGAGCACCTCGATCGCGTAGACGAGAGCAAGCGGGATCAACATCCCGCCGCCGATGAGGGCCGTCGCCAGGCTGATATTGACCGAGCGCACCGTGGGGTTCACCACCACGTAGCGCCACCCCTCCCGGTATTCCCGGAACACGCCCTCCCACCGCATCGCGGCGCGCGCCGAACGATCCGCCGCGCGGTGGTGGCGGAGCGGCAGCGAGAACACCAGCGCCGCCGACGCCACAAAGGTGAGCGCGTCTAGATAGAAGATCGGGCCCTGGTTGTCCAGGTAGAGAAGCCCGAGCCAGCCTTCCGCGGAGGCACCCTCCAGCGCGCTCGCGACCCTTGAGAAGATGAGCGATGCGATGAGGAACGTGCCGTAGGTCGCGAACATCGACAACGAGTTGGCAGCGGTCAGGTGCTTCGCCGGGATCAGGTTGGGGACCGACGCCTCCTTCGCCGGAATCCACAGCAGCGTGAACGCCTCCAGAGCCAGCGACACGAGCACGAGTTGCCAAACACTGTTCACCAGCGGAACGAGCAGCAGGATCCCCGCTCGTGCCAGGTCGCAAACCACCATGAGCCGGCGGCGGTCCCAGCGGTCCGCCAGCACACCGGCCACCTGGGAGAAGAGGACCCCGGGCACCAGCCGCGCAGCCAGGACCACGCCGATGGCTGCCTCTGGCGTGCCCGCCCCGAGGCGCGCCGCCACCACGGAGATGGCGAGGAACCCCAGCCAGTCACCCGTGGAGGTGACGACCTGCGCCGACCAGAGCCGGAAGAACTGCGGAGTCGCGAAGACTCGCCGCTGGAATCCGGCCCAGGTGCGGCGACCCTTTGCAGGCGCCCCCTCAGCCGTCACGGCCGGATCATCCCTTCCGGCGCCTGGATCCTCCCGAACCTCCCTTCCGGGTCGCGGGAGGCGGCGCATCGCGGCGAGCCGCGAGCAGGTCCGAGCCGCGCTGCGGCGTCAATGTCTCGGGCGTGTCCCCACCACGTAGCGACGCGTTGGTCTGGCCGTCGGTGACGTAGGGACCCCAGCGCCCATCCTTGATCACGAGCGCGCGGCCGGTGACGGGATCGGGCCCCAGGTCCCGCAGGGGCGCCTTGGGCTCCCGGCCCCGCCGGGCTCGCGGCTGGGCCAGGAGGGCCAGGCACTCTTCGAGGCTGATCATGAAGATCTGCTCCTCGGTCTCCAGCGAGCGAGTCTCCGAACCCTTCTTGAGATAGGGCCCGAACCGTCCGGTCTGGGCGGTGATCTCGACGCCGTCGGTGGGATCGGCGCCGACGGTCCGAGGCAGGGTGAGCACACGCAGCGCGTCTTCGAGCGTTAGTTCCTCGAGGTTCATCGAACTGAGGAGTGACGCCGACTTCGTGGCCTTGGCATCGGGATCGCTGGGCGGTGGGCCGAGTTGCACGTACGGACCGTAACGACCCTCCCGGGCGGTCACCGGCAGACCCGAGTCGGGATCGGCGCCGAGCTCGCGGCCCGTCGTGGGGCGAGCCAGGAGTTCCAGCGCCAGATCCACGGTCACCTCGTCGGGTGAGACGTCCTCGGGCAATTGGGCACGCTGGTCGCCGCAGGTCACGTAGGGACCGAAGCGGCCCAGGCGAGCCTCGATGGGTCGCCCGTCGGGGTGAGCGCCGATGGCGACGGCGTTGACCGCCCGCACGTCGATCTCGTCGAGCCTGTCCGACACCCGGCTCTTGAGGCCGGGGCGTTCCCCTGCTCCGAAGTAGAACTCCGACAGCCACGGCAGCGACTCCTGCCTGCCGCGGGCGATGTCGTCGAGGTCGTCCTCCATCCGCGCCGTGAAGGCATAGTCCACGTAGTCGCCGAAATGGCCTTCGAGCAGGCTCACGACGCTGAACGCGGTGAACGTGGGGACCAGGGCGGTTCCCTTCTTGCGGACGTAGCCGCGGTCGGTGATCGTGGTCATGATCGTGGCGTAGGTGGAGGGGCGTCCCACGCCCAACTCCTCGAGGCGGCGAATCAGCGTGGCCTCGGTGAATCGTGCCGGCGGTTGGGTCTGATGGCTCTCCACCTCCGGCGCGGACAGCGCCAGCGAGTCACCCTCGGTGACCTGCGGGAGGCGCCGCTGCCCCTCGCCGCCGTCCCGGGTCCTCCCCGCGCCGGCCGCGTCGCCTGAACCGCCGGCGCCGTTCGAAGCCACAGAGCCGGGCGCCGGCAACGGATCCCAGGCCCGGCGGAAGCCCTCGTGGGCGATCACGGTGCCCGAGGCCGTGAGCGTCACCTCGGTGTCGCCCGCGCTCGGAGCCAGCGCCTCGATGGTGACGGTCTCGCCGGTGGTGTCGGTCATCTGCGAGGCCACCGTGCGGCGCCAGATCAACTCGTACAGCTTGGCCTCCATCGGCGACAACCGTGGGCCGAGCGACTCGGGCGCGGCGAACGTGTCGCCCGCAGGCCGTATCGCCTCGTGCGCCTCCTGGGCGTTGCGCACCTTGCTGGCGTAGCGGCGGGGAGTGGCAGGGACGAAGTCGTCGCCGTAGCGCCGCGCCGCCTCGGCGCGGGCCGCTTTCAGCGCCACGTCCGCCAGGGTCACCGAGTCGGTCCGCATGTAGGTGATGAAGCCCTGCTCGTAGAGCGACTGCGCCACCTGCATGACCGCCGAGGCCGAGAGCCGCAGGCGACGCCCCGCCTCCTGCTGCAGGGTGGAAGTGATGAACGGCGGCGCCGGACGCCGGCGGTACGGCTTGGAGGCCACCGAGGCCACCTCGGCGTTCGCCCCGTCCAGATCGTCCGCCAGCCGGCGCGCCCCGGCCTCGTCCAGGACCATCACACCGGGTGTGGATGGCTTGCCGTCGGCGCCGAAGTCCCGCCCGGTGGCAAGCCGCGCGCCATCGATCGCACTGGCGGCCATCACGAAGCTCTCCCCGGCAACGGTGGAAGCGGTCGCCTCCAGAGACCAGTAGCCGGCGGACACGAACGCCATGCGCTCCCGCTCGCGCTGGACGACGATTCGGGTTGCCACGCTCTGCACCCGCCCCGCGGACAGGCGCGGCGCCACCTTCTTCCAGAGAACCGGCGAGACCTCATAGCCGTACAGGCGGTCGAGAAGGCGCCGGGCCTCCTGCGCGTCCACGAGCCGGCGATCCACGTCGCGAGGGCTCGCCAGCGCCGCCCGGATGGCGTCGGGGGTGATCTCGTGGAACACCAGCCGCTGCACCGTCACCTTCGATGGGGGCGAGAGCACCTCCAGCAGGTGCCAGGCGATGGCCTCACCCTCGCGATCCTCGTCGGTTGCCAGATACAACTCGTCGGCGGCGGCCACGAGCTTCTTGAGGTCGCGCACCGTGTCACGCTTGGCGCCGTTCAGCACGTACAGCGGCTTGAAATCATTGTCGACATCGATCCCGAGCCGCGCCCAGGACTCGCCGCTGTAGGCCTTGGGTATCTCCGAGGCCTTGTTGGGGAGGTCGCGGACGTGGCCGCGGGAGGACTCGACGGTGTAGCTGTCATCGAGGAATCGGGCGATCGTCTTTGCCTTGGTGGGCGACTCGACGATGACGACCCGCTTGGGCGAGGTGGCGTTGGCCATGGGCAGCAAGATACGGGCTAGGCGGGGCGGGACGCCGGAAACGCGGAATTGACGAGGCGGCGACCGGCCATCCGCAGCACGATCAGACCGACCACTGCGGCCACCAGGGACGCCACCAGGACGCCGATCTTGGCTTCATCGCCCGCCGTGGATCCGTCGAACGCCAGCGCTGTCACGAACAGTGCAACGGTGAAGCCGATGCCTGCCACGATCGACACCCCCACGACGTGCAGCCTGGTGACGCCGGTCGGCAGCGAGCTGAGGCCGAGACGCGTGGCGAGCAGAGTGAACCCGGACACACCGACGGTCTTGCCCACGAGCAGACCCAGTGCCACGCCGATGGTGACCGACGAGGTCGCCGCGCCGCGCAGTGAGTCGCCGCTGAGCGCCACACCAGCGTTCGCCAGGGCGAAGACCGGCACGATGAGGTAGCTGACGTACGGATGCAGCGCCACCTCGAGGCGCTCGGCCACCGAGCGTGACTCGGCGATGCCGAAGTTGGCTCGACGGATGTCGGTGACAGAGATGGCCGACTTCTCCTGCAACCAGCGGGCCATCGAACGGGCGTCGGAATCCCGCTGCAGCGGCTTGGCCGGTGTCAGCAGGCCCAGGGCGACGCCGGCGATCGTGGCGTGGACGCCGGAGTTCAGCGTGGCCCACCACACGAAGACGCCGATGAGCATGTACACGGGCCACTGCCAGACGCGGATCCGCGTCAATACGGCGATCAGAACGCACAACAGCGCCGCCAGCCCGAGCCATCCCAGCGATATGTCCGAGCTGTAGAAGACGGCGATGACGAGGATCGCACCGATGTCGTCCACGATCGCCACGGTCAGCAGGAACAGGCGGAGCCAGCCCGGAAGCCACTTGCCGACGAGTGATACCACGCCGACGGCGAAGGCGATGTCGGTGGCCATCGGCACCCCCCAGCCGTTGAGGTTGTCGCCGCCCAGGTTGAATGCCACATAGATGAGGGCCGGCACGACCATGCCGCCAAGCGCAGCGACCGCCGGGAGCAACACGTCACGAGGCCGCCGCAGTCGGCCGGTGACCATCTCCCGCTTGATCTCCAGACCCACGACGAAGAAAAACAACGCCATGAGCGCGTCGTTCACAAAGCCGTGCAGATCCTCGTCGAACACCACGAACTCGCTCACCGAAATCTCTATGGGGGTGTGCCAGAACTCGGTGTAGCTGTCGCCGACAGGAGAGTTCACCCAAAGGAGTGCAGCCACAGTGGCCAGCAACAGCAGGATCCCCGCCGAGGTCTCGATGTGCAGGAAGTGCAACAACGGGCGGCCCACCGTGCGGGCCAGGGCGCTGTCGCGGCCTATGAACGTCAGACCGCTGTCAGGCGGCGACCCCGCGCCACGGACGTCGCCGCCCGCCTGGTCGCCGGCGGCGAGATCCGGCAGTTCGGCGTCCCCATCGCCCCCGATGTTCCGGTCTTTGGACATGACTGTTCCCGACAGACTCTTCCGACGACTCTGGCACGCTAGCGGCTCGCCCGCCCCGCCAACCTCTCGGCTGCTGTCTAACCCGCCGAAGTGTGGACCACCAATCGCACCTCGGTCCCGCGACGGCTCGTGGCAATGGAATGGTCGTCGGACATGACCCGCATCAGCCACAGACCCATGCCCTTTTCGGTTTGCAGTCTGCGTGGATCGGTCGCCTCGACGGGCTCGGGAACCTTCGCGGGATCGAAGCCGCCGCCTCGGTCGTAGACGCCGATCTCAACCCGTCCCGGAGCCCCGACGCAGCAGATCCTGATCGGTGCAACGATCCGGCGCCTGTTGTGCGCTGCGATGGCGTTGGTGACGGCCTCGGAGACGGCAACCCGCAGATCCTCGAGCCGCTGCACCTCCACTCCTGCCTGCCGGGCCACGACCTCGGTGATGACATTGCGCACCATCGCCACGTACTCGGTACGCGGCGGGATCTTGATCTCCACCGCGTCGCCGCGGTCGTGTGCTGCTGCCGCCATCGGCAAGGGTCCCAGGGAGGAGAGGGGCGAGGTTTCCTGCGGTTCACAGTATCGGGACGGCGCGCCCGCGCTGCGGCGCGCCCGGCATGCGGCCCGTTCAGCGCTCGATCCGCATGACCGCCTCACCCGACAGCGCCAGATCGTCGATCAGGAGACCGAGCGGCACGAATCGCACCGCCGAGCGGTAGTCCAACCGGACCGCCACGTTGCCGGCGCCGGAGACCTCGTCGACACGCACCCGCAGGCGCTGCGGGTCGAGGCGCGAGGCCGCCAGCGCCGCGGACCGTGCCACGGTGGCATCGTTGCTGACAGCCACCGCACGCGCCGCCTCGCGGGCACTGTGGGTGACCATGATCTGATCCCGCGCCGCCAGCGCCAGCTGCACCAGCACGAGGGCCATCAGCATCAGCAACGGCATCAGCAGTGCCAGCTCCACCGTTGCCTGCCCCCGCTGTGAGCGGCACCGGTGGCCACCGGGATCGGCCGGTCTCACGTGATGAGCTTGCTGATCGACCGGAACACCGCGTTCAGCAGGCGGCTCACCATGTTCGTGTTCCGCGCCCAATCCAGGACGAGCACGGCGATGAGGGCCACCCCCAACAGCACGAGGGCGTATTCGGCTGTGGCCTGGCCCGACTGCGTGGCCCTCCTCAACAACCGGCGGCCCGCGGCGAATCTGGTCGGCTGGGTGGTGGTGGTCATACCTGTGGTCACGGTGGGTCCTCCTGGTTGTCTGTTGAACGGTGGGTTGGGTAACTGCCGGTCGCGGGTCATCGGTCGCTTCAGAACCGCAGGAGCTCCAGCGACTGCACCACGGTGGGCACGATCGTCAGGAGCACGAATGCCGGAAGGACGCACAGGGTCAGCGGGAACAGCAGGCGCAGCGGGACCCGCCTGGCGGCCGCCTCGGCTTGCCGTCGCCGCTCGGCGCGAGCGACCGCCGCTGCGCCCGCGAGTGCCGGCCCGAGCGCAGCGCCGTAGCGGAGCGAGTCGGTGAGGGGACGCACCAGCAGTCGCAGCGACTCGCCCGCCGGCGCGCGGGTGAGCGCCTCGAGAGCCTCCGAAACCTCCACGCCCAGTCGCATCTGCCGGACCGCCCGGTCGAGCGCTCTCCCGACGGGCCCGTCGAGACGAGCAGCCACCGCCTCGACGGCGAGCCGCACGCTCAGACCCGCGCTGGCGGCGAGGGCGAACAGATCCACCGCCTCGGGCAGTTGCGCCAGCACCTCCACCACCTCTTGACGTCGCCGCCGTACCGCTCGCCGGCGCAGCACGAACCAGCTCACCGCTGCGACCGCCAGCCCGAGCGTGACGTCGAGGGCCGCCCCTGCAAGCAGGACCAGCGCCACCGACCCCACCCGCCTGTCCGCTTCGGCATCCGGCGGGCGTCCTGCAGCAGAGCGCAGAGTCCTCCCCACCAACGCCACCGGGCGAGCGCGACGACGGGGCGCTCGAGGAGACCGCTCCTCAAGGCGTGCCCGGACCGACCCGGAAGCGGGACGCACCAGCAGCGCGCCCCACAGAACCGCACACGCCCAGGCCGCCGCCAGCACAGTCATGGGAGCCGTGTGATCCGGTGCATCCAGACGAAGGCCACGATGTTCAGCACGCCCCCGGAAACGAGGCAGACCATCCCCACCGGAGTGCCGTAGAGCGCCACCACCGAACCGCTGTCGATCATGGCCGACAGACCCAGGAAGCACAGCGGGAGCAGGGCAATCAGCAGCCCCGACAGGCGCCCCTGCTGGGCCAGAGAGGCGATCTCGCGCTGGGTGGCCCGCGTCCCGCGCAACGTGGCCGCCACACCGTCGACCGCCGGTGCCCGCCTTCCACCGGTGCTGGCCCCGATGGAGAGCGCCGCGGCCGCCAGGTTCACCTCCGGGAGAGGGCAGCCCGAACGCCACCGGTCGAGCGCCACAGGCAGCGGGCTGCCCGCCCGCACGTCCGCCAGCACCCTGGCCAAGTCCTCGCCGAGCGGGCCCGTTGCGGGAACGACCTCCTCCAGAGCGGTCCCCGTGGACACACCGGCCCGCAGCGAGCGGGCCACCCGCTCCAGGAAGTCCGGCAGCGCCTCGACCACGAGACGCTGTCGCCGGCGGCGCGACGCCCACAACACCGCGGGAGGCCCCAGCAGGCCGGCACCGCCACCCGCTGCGGCTCCGGGCAGGGCGGCCAGGACCAGACCGCCGAGGATCCCCACCCCGACGGCCGCTCCCCAGACGGCGACCGCCTGGGACTCACCACACGGAACGGCGGCGTCGTCCAGGGCGCGCCGGAATCTGCGCCGCAGGCGGCCGGCGAGCCGCCCTGGCCGCGGATCGCCCCGGCGGTCATGCGGCGACACAGCCGTTGCAGCGGGGCTTTCCCCTCCCCCGGACCCAGCGCTGGGAAGCCGGCTCCGCCGTCTCAAACGCCAGCGGGACAACTCGACCGGCACGCGCCGCAGAGCCAGCGCCGCCACCGCGATCGCCACCGTGTAACCGAATGCGCCTGCCACGACCCACACCTCCTACAGGTCGAACCACGCCGCATCGGCCGGCGGAGCATCGAAGTCCCGCGGCGACCCCTCCGGCAGGGCACGCAATGCCACGGCGTCCGCCAACTCGACCAGCCGCTCCGGACCGCTGCGCACCTCGGCCACGCCGGCAACCCGCCGGGTGCCCGCCGGGCCCCGGGCCAGGTGGACGACGAAATCCACAGCGGCGCTTATCTGATCGCGAACGGCCTGCAGCGGCAGCCCCGAGCCGGCCATGAGCACCATCGTCTCCAGGCGACCGAGGGCATCGGGCGGGCTATTGGCGTGGCAGGTGGACAGGCAACCGTCGTGCCCGGTGTTCATGGCCTGCAACATGTCGAACGCCTCGGATCCCCGCACCTCCCCGACGAGGATCCGGTCGGGACGCATGCGCAGCGCGTTGCGCACCAGGTCTCGCACGGTGACCGCCGCCAGACCTTCGATGCTGCACGGCCGCGCCTCCAGGCGAACGACGTGGGTGGCCTGCAGATCCAGTTCGGCGGCGTCCTCCACGGTGACGATCCGCTGATCCGCCGGGATGTGTGCGGCCATGGTGTTCAACAGGGTCGTCTTGCCGGCCCCGGTCCCGCCGCTCACCACGATGTTCGCCCGGGCCGACACCATCCAGCGCAGCAGCGCCGCCACCGGCGGGGGGGCGAAGTCCTCGAGCCGCAAGCCGCCGGCCCGGAAGCGGCGGATGATCAGGTAGGGCCCGTCGACGGCCACGGGAGGCATGACGACGTTGACCCGCGAGCCGTCGGGAAGCCGGGCATCCACGAGCGGCGACGTGCGATCGGCCCGCAACCCCAGCGGCGCCACGACTCTCTCGATGAGTTGGTGCAGCGTGGACTCACCGACCGTCACCGCGGTGCGGCGCAGAATCCCGCCCTCCTCCACCCAGACGGCGCCGGGGCCGTTGACCATGACGTCGGTCACCGCCTCGATCCCGACCAGCGCTTCCAGTGGGCCCAGTCCGGCGAGTCGGGCCTCCACCCGCTCAGCCAGACGAGCCTGGACATCGGGGCTCAGCAGTGGCGCGCGCTGGCGAACCATCTCGCTGATCTGCTCGATGCCCACCGGCTCGCCGGCAAGGCAGGCTTCCACGACCAGGCCGTGCAGATCACGCTCAACGGCGGCGAGTTGCTCCGCGCCGGCGCCCGTGACGTGTTCGGGCATCGCTGCGGAAGGGCGCGGTTCCGCTGGTGCGCCGGCTCCGTTGCCGGTCACGCCGGGGTGACCTGCGCCAAGGCCCGGTCCAGAGCCGCGGGGACACGGGTCGCCAGCAACCCGGCATCGGCCGCCCGCGCCACAGACGGGTCGACGTCGAGGCGGAGCACCACCGGAGCGCCGATCACGTCCTCCACGTCGCCGGCGGTCAGCGGACGGCCGGGCTCGACGAGCAGGACCACACCGGTCGGTTGCAGGGGCGCCCGCGCCGCCCTGCGCAACGCCAGGAAGCAGGCTCGGGTCACCAGCCATGACCTGTCGGCTCCCGCCACGATCCCGCGGCGCACGTCGATGTCGTCGGGAGCCTCTCCGGCCGCGGTGCCCCCGGCCTCCTCACCACCGGCTCGCCAGAGGCAGCCACCGTCCACGACCGTCACCCGATGGTCGGAGGCCAGCTCACGCGCCATCAGTTCGGCCCGATCGGCCCGGCACAGCGGCCCGGTGCCGCGGTGCAGCAGCGAGAGGCCAGCGGCAACCTCGCGCTCGAGGCGGCGAAGCGCATCGATCTGCACCTCGTCGCCGACGTTCAACCAATCTGCGACACCGGGTGTGGCGGGTTCCGGCACGCCCAGCAGCCCCGGCGCGTCACCGCAGAGGTCGACCAGCAAAGCACCGGCTTCGGTGGTGGCCGCCCACCGCCGAGCCGCCAGCGCCGAGGTGACCGACGTCCCCGAACCTCCCTTGACCGACCAGCACGCAACAAACATCTCTGCCTCCCCTGCGTGCGCGCCGATCGGCGCGCACATCAAGCGGTTTCTCAGGGGGAAGCCGGAGCGAAAGGACGCCTCGGCCACGCATTTGGCCGTCCAGCGCCGGAGTTGGGGGGTGCCCGGGGCGCCGAGTTGGGAACCGGGGTCGGCTGAGCCGGGAACCCGGGAATCAGGGGGTCAGACTTCGCGGACCTTCTTGGCCACCCAGGCCACGAGCACCGCTACCAATACGAAGAGGAAGAACTTCTTCATCACACGGGAGTATACGAGCGCGTTTCCGGGTCGCAAGCGGCGGAAGGGAGGATGGGCGGAGGTGCAAGGAGAACGTCAAGCGCAACGTCGAGCGCGAGAGCGACGCCGCCATCCGCCAAGGCAGCAGACTGCCCCCCTTCTGCGCCATCACCCCCGGCGCCCCTCGACCCTCGGTGTTGCACTTGGTGCTACACTTACCGTCGTGCCAACCACCCGGCGCCGCCACCCTGTCACCGAGACCGACGAGATCGCCGCGATTCTCGACGAGGCGTCTCGCCAGTGGCATGACGTGCCGCGGGCCAAGCTGATCCGCCTGATCATCCTGGACTGGGCCGCCGGCGGCGTCTCACCGTCGGCGCGGGCACGCGCCCGCGACGCACTGGCGGGCTCACTTCCGGGCTCCTCGCCGCTCTACGACCGCGCGGAGGATTGGCCTGCGTGATCGTGCTCGACGCCAGTTGGATCGTGGCGCTGCGCGACCCCGGCGACGGACATCACCTCCGAGCGGCTGAGATCAACCGCCAGACTGCCGGCGAACGGGCACTCCTGCACCCCGTCACGCTGGCCGAATGCCTGGTCGCTCCCGCGAGGCTCGGCAGACTCGAAGAGGCCGCCGCCGCCCTGCGCGCCTCCTTCGACATAGCTGACCTCGACCCCGACGCGCCAGTGCGCTGGGCCGCACTGCGGACCGGGACCGGACTCCGGCTACCCGACGTGATCGTCCTCGATACCGCCCTGCATCTCGGCGCCAGAGCGATTGCCACCTTCGACGAGCAACTGGCCGACCGCGCCACAGCGCACAGACTCGACGTACTCGGCGCCCGGGGCCTCTGATCCGGGCGTTCCGGGGATCCGGTGCTGCCTGTGGCCACCGCGCGACGGCAGCCGCTGCCGGACCGGCATGCCCGCAGAAGTCAGCGGAGGTGGACGGGAATCGAACCCGCCGGACGGGGATCGCCCGTCCCGCCCGCTTTGAAGGCGGGGGAGCCCACCAGGCGCTCGGACACCTCCAGGGGCGACCCTACCGGGCCGCGGGCGCCGCCCCGCAGGGCGGGGAGGATCAGACGGCCAGCAGGTCCCGGGCGCCGGTGTCCGAGGAGGGGTGCCGAAGCTTCGACATCGCCCGAGCCTCGATCTGGCGGATGCGCTCACGCGTCAGGTTGAAGTGCTCCCCCACCTCCTCCAGCGTGCGCGGCTCGCCGCGGTCCAGGCCGTAGCGCAGGGTGAGGATCTCCCGCTCGCGCTCGTCGAGGGGTGCCAGCAGGCGCTTGATCTCGTCGGGGAGCAGGGCGGTGGCGGCCACCTCGAACGGCGATTCGGCCGAGCGGTCCTCCACCACGTCGCCCAGTTCGGCGTCACCGTCCTCGCGCAGCGGCTCGGAGAGCGAGAGCGGCTCGGCGGCGAATCGCAGCGCCTCGGTCACCTTCTGCTCGGGCATCTCCACCTCTTTGGCCAACTCGCTGAGCGTGGCCGGCCGGCCGTAGCGCAACTCGAGGCGGGCCCGCGCTTTCTGGAGGCGGGTGAGGGTGTCGCCGGCGTGCACCGGCAGGCGAATGGTGCGGCCGGTGTTGGCGATGCCGCGGGTGATGGCCTGGCGGATCCACCACGTGGCGTACGTGGAGAACTTGAACCCCTTGCGCCAGTCGAACTTCTCGACCGCGTGCATGAGGCCCAGGTTGCCCTCCTGCACGAGATCCAGTAGCGGCAGCCCCGAGGCCTGATACTTCTTGGCGATCGACACGACGAGCCGCAGGTTGGACTGCACGAACTGGCGCTCGGCCGTCTCACCCTCGGCCACCAACCGGCGCAACTCCACGCGGCGCCGGGAGTGCAATGACTTGCCCGCTGCCAACGCCTCGCGGGCTTCGATCCCGTTCTCGATCTTCTGGGCCAGCTCGACCTCGTCGTCCTTGGTGAGCAGCGTGTACTGACCGATATCGGTCAGGTAGAGACGAACAAGATCTTCTTCGTCCCTTTCAACCCGCTCTCTCGCCACTGACGGTGTCTCCCAAAAATCAGTAGGCGGCCGAGTGCCGGCCTCCCAAGCATCCCCTGAACGGGAGCCGCGGGATCACACTACAGAGCGCGCCGGCGCGTTCAACCGCGCAGCGGGTCAGCACGACAGGTCGGCGAGTCGCTGACCGAGCGTCGCCGCCATGCGACGCTGGCTCGGCGCTTGCGCTCGCTCATCGAGCAATGAGTGTCCCCGCTCCTCGATGGCACGCAGATCCTCGGCCACGATGGCGCAGAACCGACCCTCGGCGACCTCGGCGGTGTCACCGAGCCCGGCGGCGAAACGCTCCAGCGAGGCGCGCATCTTGGGCAGCACCACGTGAAGGAGGATGACGAGGCGATCCGACGTGCCCGTGGCAACTCCCCGGAACAGTTCGTCCCAGCCCGGCGAAGGCGGCCGCACCCTCTCGGCGGCCCGCAGAGCCGGAGAGTCGGCGAGCAGCGCCTCCCAGCCCACGCTGTGTTCATCGAAGCGGCGCGCCACTTCGTACAGGTACACGGCGACCGCGGCATCGTCCTCATCGGTGCACCAGAACCCCAGGGACTCCCCCAGGTGGCGCTGCAGCCAGACGTAACGCCCAAGGGCATCGTTGAGGTCCTCGATCATCATGACAGTGGCTCCGGACTACTCGGTCGGCCGGTCGGGGGCCCCGGCTTGCTCGCGCTCGGCCGCACGGCACTCAGTCCCGGGCCTCGCCCCGGTAGCGGTTTGTGATGGGCATGCGACGGTCCTTGCCGAAGGCCTTGGGCGTCACCCGCACGCCGGGCGGACCCTGGCGGCGCTTGTACTCCGCCACGTCCACCAGCCTGCCGACCCTCCGCACGAGTTGGGGATCCGCGCCGGCCGCGATGAGCTCACCGACGGTCTTGTCTCCCTCGACGAAGGCTCGGGCCACGGGATCCAGCGACTCGTACGGCGGCAGGCTGTCCGAGTCGCGCTGGTCCGGCCGCAGTTCGGCCGACGGCGCCTTGGCCAGCACTCGCTCGGGGATGAGCGCCCGGCCGGCGGTGAGGTTCCGCCGGCGGGCAAGTTCGTAGACCTGCACCTTCCAGATGTCGCAGATCACTGCGAATGCGCCTGCCGAGTCGCCGTAGAGCGTGGAGTAGCCGACCGCCGCCTCGGACTTGTTGCCGGTTGTGAGCAGCAGCCAGCCGAACTTGTTGGCCAGCGCCATCAGCACCACAGCCCTGACGCGCGACTGCACGTTCTCCTCGGCGAGACCCGGGGCGAGCCCGGCGAAGTGCGGCGCCAGCATCTGCTCGAAGGCGTGGTGTGCCGGCTCGATGCCGATGAGGCGGCCTTCGATCCCCAGGTTCTCACAGAGCGACTCGGCGTCGGCCACCGAGTGGTCCGACGAGTATCGCGACGGCATCAGCACCCCGTGCACGCGCTCGGGACCCAGGGCATCGGCGGCGACCGTCGCGACCAGCGAGGAGTCCACGCCACCGGACAGACCCACACAAACATCGCCGAAGCCGTTCTTCGTCACGTAGTCCCTCGTTGCGAGCACGAGGGCCGCATAGATCTCGTCGAGGGGATCCAGCGGCGCAGCCGGCGGTGCCGCCGGCAGCGGGGCGGGCAGCACGGCCGGTGGGGAACTGACAACGACCCGTCGCAGCGAGGGCCCTCCGAGAGGCGCCGAGCCACCGGTGCGGCCGGTCTCGACGTCGGCGAGAAGGATCTCCTCGCCGAACGCCTGGGCCTGCGCCACGACCGTCCCGCCGGCGTCGATCACCAGCGACCGGCCGTCGAAGACCAGGTCGTCCTGCCCGCCGACCAGGTTCACATACACCACAGGGCAGCCGCTGCGGTCGATGCGCCGGCGTAGGACGCCGAGCCGTTCGGTGAGCTTGCCGGTGTTGTACGGGGAGGCGTTGACGTTGATGATCAGCTCCGCGCCGCCGGCGACCAGTTGCTCGACAGCACCGCCGTCGATCCAGATGTCCTCACAGATGGAAACCCCGACCGCAACGCCGGCGATCTCGAACAGTGCCTCAGGTGTGCCCGCGCTGAAGTGGCGCTGCTCGTCGAAGACTCCGTAGTTCGGCAGTTGAGCCTTGCGCTCCATGCCGACCACGGTGCCGTTGGCGCACACCGCGGCGGCGTTGAACAGCGCTCCCCCGTCGCCGGCGACGGGTAGTCCCACGACCGCCGCGCAACGGTCTGTGGCCGCGGCGATCTTTTCGAGCGCGGCCTGGCAGTCCAGTGCGAACCGCGGCTTGGCCAGCAGGTCCTCCGGCGGGTAGCCGCTGACGGCCAACTCCGGGAAGACCGCCACGTCGCCGCCGCGCTCGGACACCTCCGCCAGCGCCACGAGCATGCGCTCGACGTTGCCGTCGAGGTCGCCGACGGTGAGGTTCAGCTGGCAAATGCCAACCCGGAGCATCACCTCAGGCTACCGAAGCGCTCCGTTGCTCGATTCCCCGGACACGGCCAACCCACCGCGGCCTGCAGCGCCCAGCGCGCTCAGATCGAGTAGTACAGCTCGAATTCCATGGGGTGCGGGCGCAGCCGGACGGTGTCGATCTCCTCGCGCTTCGCCTCGATGTACGACGCCAGCAAGGACTCGCCGAACACGCCGCCCACGCGCAGGAAGTCGTGGTCGGCCTCGAGGGCATCGAGTGCCCGACCCAGCGAGCCCGGTACCTGGGGCACACCCGCGGCGTCCTCGGCTGATAGCGAGTAGATGTCCACGTCGAGCGGGTCGCCGGGATCGATCTGCTTATGGATGCCGTCGAGGCCCGCCAGCAGGATCGCCGCGAAGGCCAGGTAGGGATTCGCCGAGGGGTCCGGGCAACGGAACTCCAGGCGCTTGGCGGCCGGGTTGTCCGACACCATCGGCACCCGGATGGCCGCGGAGCGGTTTCGTTCGGAATAGGCCAGGTTCACCGGCGCCTCGTAGCCCGGAACCAGGCGCTTGTAGGAGTTCACCGTCGGCGCCGCGAACGCCAGAATGGACGCCGCGTGCGCCAGCAGCCCGCCGGCGAAGTAGCGCGCCATCTCCGACAGGCCGGCGTAGCCGTTGCGGTCGTAGAACAGAGTCTCGCCGTCCTTCCACAGCGACACGTGGGTGTGCATACCCGACCCGTTGTCGCCGTAGATGGGCTTCGGCATGAACGTCACCGTCTTCTGGGCACGGTGCGCCACGTTCTTGCACACGTACTTGTAGAGCTGGACCTTGTCGGCCATGGTCACCAACTCGTCGTAGCGCAGGTCGATCTCCGCCTGGCCGGCGGTTCCAACCTCGTGGTGGTGAAGTTCGACCGGCACACCGCAGGCCTCCAGTACCGAGACCATCTCGGCGCGAAGGTCCTGGTGGCGGTCCAGCGGCGGCAGGGGGAAATACCCGGACTTGTAGCGGATCCTGTGGCCCAGGTTCGGATCGTCGCGGGCGTCGAGGGTGTCGCCGCTGGTCCAGATGCCCTCCACGGAGCGCACCTCGAAGGCAGCTCCGTAAGGCTCGTTGTGGTAGTTGACGCCGTCGAAGATGAAGAACTCGGCCTCGGGTCCGATGAAGCACGTGTCGGCCAACCCCGTGCCACGCAGGTAGCGCACCGCCTTCTTGGCGATCACACGCGGATCCTTGAAGTACTCGTACCCGGTGACCGGGTCGTACACGGTGCAGTGCAGGATGAGCGTCCTGTGCTTGTAGAACGGATCGACGAATCCGTTCTCGGCATCGGGCACCAGCAGCATGTCCGATCGGTCGATGGTCTGGAACCCGCGAATCGACGAACCGTCGAATCCCAGACCCTCCTCGAATACCCCCTCGGTGAGTTGATGTGAGGGGAGCGTGTAGTGGTGCTGAAGACCAGGCACATCAGTGAAGCGGAACTCGACGAAATCGATGTTTTCGTCAGCGAGCCGCGCAATGACTTCGGCGGGGGTCGTCATGGGAGACACCTCCAGGCAGATCGGCGATGCTGATGCAACGTCCCCCGGTACCTTTGACTGGAGACGGATGTGAGGGGTGACTTTACCGCGTCGTGGCCGTCGGCTCTGCGATGTGCGCCAACGGCGTTGGCTGGAGGCGCGAGGGTCTACGAGCGAGGGCGCTCGAACCGCAAACGCCACGAAACTCGATTCTCCTTCGAGACGAAAAGATGCCGGTGCAGGCCCCCGAAGGCGGCCCTCTTGGTCAGGACCGGCGGTCGGTCGGCCAGACCGGCGGGCAGCCCCGCGCCAGCCAGGTGGCTGCCGCCACCGCCACGAAGACCGAGTCCGAGCCGTTGACCGGATCGCCGTCGCCCCCCACGATGGTCACCTCCACCTGCGGCGTGCGCGATGCCGGCACAACGCCGAAGGACCGCACCGTCAGATCCGCCACGGCCCCGTTGCCGTCGGTGGCAACCGCCTCGGAGGTCACGAGGCTGTAGGCCATGTGGGCAGCGCCTATGCAATAGGACCGCAGCACCACCTCGTCCAGCGGGCGGCCGCAGTCGACCTCCACGGAGATGACTTCGCCGACGTGCGCGGTCGCCACCCCGCCGCCGGGCAAGCGGACCGGCTCCGCCCCACCACGCGCCCCGGCCAGCAGGGCCAGCGCCTCGAGCACTCCCGCGGAGCGCAGATCCGTCGAGGTGGGCGGTCCGGCAACGTCGACCTCGGTGACCTCCAGGCGAGGCGCAACCGCGGCGATGGCCTCTGCGATTCCCGGCGTCCGGGCCACGGCCAGCCGCCCGCTTCCATCCGCGTTGGCCCCGCCGGCGACCGGCGGGCGCTTGGGGCCCAGGCGGGTGGCGTCGGGGCGTGAGTACAGCACCCGGACCGGCCGGCCAGTCTCGTCTGCCAGGCGGCGTGCCACCGCCGGCGCCTCCGATCGGGCCTTGGCCCCGAAGGCCCCGCCGTTTGCCAGCGGATCGGCCGGCTCGCCACCGGGGACACACCACGAGGCGTCGGGCTCGAGATAGGCCGGCTCGCTCCAGCAGGTGCGCAGCGTGCAGTCCCAGTCGCCCGGCGGCAGTTCCAGCGGCGGTTCGGCGCGCAGCGTGCTGCGCCGGCCCTCCGCGGCTCCCGCGGCCCGGCGCGCTTCGTCCGGCGTCTCCCCCAGCGCCCAGCCACCGTCGGGCGCGGGGACTGCCACAAGGGCGTCCGGCGGAGCCGAATCGTCGGCGAAACCGCCCTCTCCGCACGCCACGTGCGGGCCGGCGGTCTGCGGGCGGCCTCCCTCGATGGCCGCCCGGCGGGCTGCGGCCGCATAGTCGCGAGGCGCGCTGGTGACCGCAGTCCCCTCCGCCACCGACCCTGCGGCCTCCATGATGGTCTGCCAGCCCGTGCAGCGGCAGAGGTGGGCTGCCAGCGCGGCGGTCGGATCGGCACCCGAACGCCGGGCCAGACTCTCGAGCCGCAGGATGATGCCCGGGGTGCAGAAACCGCACTGGCTGGCACCGGTGGCGCAGAATGCGTCCGCCCAGACCGCCCGCCGAGCCGGTTCCAACCCTGCGAGCGTCGTGATCTCCCGGCCCGCCACGCGCCGCGCCGGGGTCACGCAGGCCACCCTGGCGGCGCCGTCCACCAGCACTGTGCAGGCGCCGCACTGGCCCTGCGGGCTGCAGCCGTCCTTAACCGCACGGATGCCGAGGTGCTCCCGCAGGAGCGTCAGCAGCGAGAAGTCGCCAGCAGGCGCGCTGACGGTACGGCCGTCGACTCTGAAGCTGATGTGGTCGCCGGCGGGCGCCGGCCCAGAGGTCAGCTGAAGGACTGCCCGCAGCCGCAGGTCCGCTGGGCGTTGGGGTTGTCGATGGAGAAGCCGGCGTTCTGCAGGCTGTCGCTGTAGTCGAGGGTCGCGCCCTGCAGCAGCATGGCGCTGGAATGATCCACGATGACCGCCACGCCCTCGAAGTCAACGCTCTGGTCGTTGTCGTTGACTTCGGTGTCGAAGTACATCTCGTAGCTGAACCCCGAGCAGCCGCCCGGGCGGACCGCCACGCGCAGCGCCAGACCGTCTTCGCCCTCGTGGTCGAGCAACTCGCCGACCTTGCTCGCCGCGGCGGGAGTGAGCGTGATCATTTGACACTCCTTGGTCGTCTCGGTGGCCCGACCGTCTGCCGAGCTTCGCCGTTCCCCGGCCGGCGGTTCCGGCGAGGACGGTCGGCCCGCAACCCTGGCTGCGGACCGGTCGGCTCAGTGTACCCGCGGAGCTAACCCCGCCCGCAGGGGCCCTCGGCGCGACCGCCCCCGTAGACTCCGGTGCGTGGCCGCCTCCGTCACGCAGGGCCAGGAGCCGCCAGCCGGCACCGCAGCGGCCGCCGAGACGCCATCGAGCGCTCCTCCGCCGACCGCCGAGGCTGTCGTGGCGCTGCTGAGAGACGTCATCGACCCCGAGCTCGGCAGCAACATCGTCGAGTTGGGGATGGTGCAGGGGACAGACGTCGACCCCGATGGACAGGTGACCGTGACCGTCGCCCTCACCACCCTGGGTTGCCCCCTGCGGGCGCAAATCCAGCGCGACGTGCGCACCCGCGTGGCGTCACTGCCGGGGGTCAGCGGCGTGGACATCTCTTGGACCGAACTCTCCGCCGCGGGCAAGGCCAAGGCCATGATGACCGCCCGGCGCAACGTCGCCGAGAGCGCCCCCGACACCGAGATCCCGATCACCACCAAGGTCCTGCTGATCGCCTCGGGCAAGGGGGGCGTCGGCAAGTCCTCGATCTCGGTGAACCTCGCCATCGCGTTGGCCACCGAGGGTTTCACGGTGGGTCTGCTCGACGCCGACATCTGGGGTTACTCCGTGCCCCGCATGCTGGGCCTGTCCGGCCGCCTCGAGGGTGCCGAGGCCGAGCGCAAGATCCTGCCGCAGGCCCGGGAGGTCGGTGAGGGCACGCTGAAGGTCGTCTCGATGGGCCTGCTGGTGGACGACGAGCAGACGGCACTCATGTGGCGCGGTCTCATCCTGAACCGTGCGGTGCGGCACTTCCTGGAGGACGTGCTGTGGGGACCCATGGACTTCCTTGTGGTGGACATGCCGCCGGGCACCGGCGACGTGCAGATGGGGATCGCCAAGCTGCTGCCCCGAGCCGAGATGATCATCGTCACAACCCCGTCGCGCAGCGTCCAGAACGTGGCGGCGCGCGCCGCCAACATGGGTCGCAACAACTACCTGCGCATCGCCGGCGTCATCGAGAACATGACCGGCTATGTGGCCCCCGACGGAACGCACCACGTGCTGTTCGGGGAGGGAGGCGGCGAGGCGCTCGCCGGCGAGATCGGGGCACCGCTGCTGGGGAAGGTGCCGATCGACCCCCAGGTCTCACCCTCCAGCGACGCCGGGGAGCCGTTCGTGCTGGGCACCGGCCCCGCCGCCGAAGCCGTTCGCGATGTCGCCAGGCGGCTCGTCGAGGAGCTGGTACCCGCCGGCGAGCTCGCAGGCTGCAGCGCCCGCCTCGCCGGCACACCCGTCACCCTGCAACGGCGCGGCTCTTGAACTTCGGATTCAGTGAGGAGCAGCAGGCATTCCGCCGGATGCTGCGTGACTGGGTGGAGCGGGAGTGTCCCAAGTCGGTGGCCCGCGATCTCGAGGCCGCCGAGGGGCAGTACCCGTACGAACTCTGGGACAGCATGACAGCGGCCGGATTTCACGCCATCGGCATCGACCCCGCCTACGGCGGCCAGGGTGGGACGGCCATCGACCAGGCGCTGCTGTGCGCCGAACTCGGACGGTCGCTCGCCGGGCTGACGTGGATCTGGGGTATCTCCTCCTTCGCCGGGGCGAAGTCTCTCAGCGCCTTCGGATCCGACGAGCAGAAGGAGCGCTTCCTCCCCGACCTGGCCGAGGGCAAGCTTCGCTTCGCAATCTCGGTGACCGAGCCCGGCGGCGGCACCGACCTGTTGGGCGCACTGCGCACCACCGCGGAGCGCTGCGACGGAGGCTGGCGCATCAATGGGCGCAAGATCTGGTGCACGGCGGCGGCGCAGTCCGACTACCTGCTGCTGCTGGCCCGCTCGGACCCCGACCCGCCGCGCAAGAGCCTCGGCACCACGGTGTTCCTGGTCCCCCAGCCCAGCGAGGGCCTCGAACTCACGTCGATCCCCAAGCTGGGCATGCGATCGGTGCCGTCCTACGAGGTCTACCTGGACGGGGTGTTCGTACCCGACGAGTTGGTGCTCGGCGAGGCGGGACGCGGCTGGCACCAGCTGCTGGCCTCGCTGAACAACGAGCGGATCCTCGTTGCGGCGCTGTGCTGCGGTGTCCTGGAGGGGGTGCTGGAGGAGGCGGTGGCCCACCTGAATGAGCGGGAGGCGTTCGGTCGCCGGCTCGGTGAGTTCCAGGCCCTGCAGCACTACGTGGCCGACATCAAGATGTGGCAGCGCCAAGCAGAGTTGATCACCTACGAGGCCGCCTGGTTGCAGTCGATCGGCGAGCCCTGCGGGACCGAGGCCACGATGGCCAAGGTGCTGGCCTCGGAGTACGCCGTAGCGGCCGCCGACCTGGGAATCCAGATGTTCGGCGGCATGGGCTACGCGATGGAGACGCACATGCAGCGCTACTGGCGCGACACCCGCATCTACCGCATCGCCCCCATCAACAACGAGATGGCACGCAGCCTCATCGCCGAGTCCTGCGGCCTGCCGAGGGGGATGTGACGGGGGCCATAGCGTGGGTGCTGTGAGCGAGACCCGGGGCGGTGGGCCGTCATCGGAGCCGGAGAGGCGCCCCAGGCCTCCCAGTGTCGATTCGCTGGCGCAGTCCCTGGCCGGCAGCGGCCTGCCCCACGGGTTGCTGGTTGACGCC
Organism: Acidimicrobiales bacterium; assembly: GCA_963664235.1. Taxonomy (GTDB): domain Bacteria; phylum Actinomycetota; class Acidimicrobiia; order Acidimicrobiales; family CATQHL01; genus VXNF01. The sequence continues at coordinate 990,776 of OY760933.1, forward strand.
GCCCGTGAGGCCATCGCCGCCGGCGATCCCACCAGCGCTGCCGAGCGTGCCGCGGCCGTGGAGCGGTCGCTGCTGCGAGGGGTGATCAACGCCACCGGCGTCCTCCTGCACACGAATCTGGGCCGGGCGCCGCTGGGTCCAGCCGCGGGCACCGGCGGCGGGAAACCGCTGCGCTACAGCAACCTGGAGTTCGACACGGACAGGGGTGCGCGGGGGGATCGCCACGCCCATGCGGCGGGCCTGCTGGGGAGGCTCTGCGGGGCCGAGGCGGCCATGGTGGTCAACAACTGCGCCGCCGCGGTGACCCTCGTGCTGGGCGCGCTGGCGGCGGGGCGCGGCGTGGCGGTCAGCCGCGGCGAGCTCGTCGAGATCGGCGGCGGCTTCCGGGTGCCGGAGATCGTTGCGCAGTCCGGAGCGAGGCTGGTGGAGGTTGGCACGACGAACCGCACCCGCCACCACGACTACGCAGCCGCAGTCGGAGCCGGCGACGTGGCGCTCTGCCTGCGGGTACACCAGTCCAACTACCGCATCGTGGGGTTCACCGAAGCGCCCGCTGTCGGCGACCTGGCGGCGCTCGGCACCCCGCTGGTGGTCGACATCGGTTCGGGCCTGATTGACGAGGCCTGCCAGTGGCTGGCGGGCGGGCCGCCGGGGTGGCTGCGCGGCGAGCCTGCGGCCCGCCAGACTCTCGCCGCCGGCGCCGACCTGGTGACCTTCTCGGGCGACAAGCTGCTGGGCGGACCGCAGGCGGGCATCATCGCCGGCAGCGCCGAGCTGGTGCGACGCTGTGCCCGCCATCCCCTGGCCCGCGCCTTCCGGGCAGGCGGCCTGGTGCTGGACGCACTGCAGTCCCTGGCGCTCACCTACCTCCACCGGCGCGGTGACGAAATCCCCTTCTGGCGGATGGCCACCCGCCCGGTCGCCGAGTTGCGGGCCCGTGCGGAGGCCCTCGGCGTCGGCGAGGTGTGCGCCATGGCGTCCACCACCGGCGGCGGCACCCTGCCGGGCGTGGAGATTCCCTCGGCGGGCATCGCCCTGGAGGGGGACATGGCCGCGGCGCTGCGCAACCACGACGTGCCGGTCGTCGCCAGGGTGGCGGGGCAGCGCACCTTCCTGGATCTGCGCACCGTGGATCCCACCGACGACGACATCGTGGCCGCCGCCGCCCGCCGGGCCCGCGCGGCTGGCAGCGGCGCGTAGCCGGCTGGATCCCCGGCGAGGACATCGTGCACGTCGTCGCCACTGCCGGTCACGTCGACCACGGCAAGTCCACCCTGGTCAAGGCCCTGACCGGCACCGACCCCGACCGCTTCGAGGAGGAGCGCCGGCGCGGCCTGACAATCGATCTGGGGTTCGCCTCCGCGGTCCTGCCGAGCGGTCGGCGCTGCGCCATCGTCGACGTGCCGGGGCACATCAGGTTCATCCGGAACATGCTCGCCGGCGTGGGCGCCGTCGACGCCTGCATCTTCGTCGTGGCCGCCACCGAGGGTTGGAAGCCGCAATCCGAGGAGCACCTGCGCATCCTCGAACTGCTGGGCATCTCCAGCGGCCTGGTGGTACTCACCAAGGTGGATCTCGTCGACGCCGAGCTGGCCGACATCGCTCGACTCGACGTCTCGGATCAACTGGCGGGTACGTTCCTGGCCGGCGCCGAGGTCGTGGCGATCGACAGCATCTCGGGAACCGGCATGGAGTCCTTCGCCGCCGCGCTGGACCGCCTGCTGGGCCGCACACCGACCGCCGTCGACGCCGGACGGCCCCGGCTGTGGGTGGACCGGGCGTTCGTGGCGTCGGGGGCAGGCACCGTGGTCACCGGCACCCTGACCGGAGGAACGGTCACCGTCGGTGACGAGTTGGCCGTCCGGCCGGGGCGCCGACGGGTGCGGGTGCGAGCCATCCAGAGCCTCTACGCAGACCAAGCCAGCGTGGGACCCGGGCATCGGGCCGCTCTGAACCTCGCCGGGGTCAACCACGGCGACGTGGGGCGCGGCCACGTGGTGGTCCGGGAGGACCAGTGGCACTTGACCCGCACCGTCGATGCCTCCCTGGGTGTGCTGGGATCGCTGGATCACGAGGTGTCACGGCGCGGGGCTTACGTGGCCTACGTGGGTGCGGGCGAGTTCAGCGTGCGCATGCGCATCCTGGGACGCGAGACCCTGCAGCCGGGCACCCGGGGTCCCGTGCGCCTGCACCTGCCCAGCCGGCTGCCGCTGCGTCCCGGCGACCGCTTCGTGCTGCGCGAGAGCGGTCGGGGCGAGACGGTGGGCGGCGGCGAGATCCTCGACGTGGACCCGCGCCTTCCCGCCGCCGTCGCCCGGCCCGACCGCTCGGTGGACCGGGTCATTGCCGAGCGAGGCTGGGTGCGGCCCGACGACCTGTGGCGCCTAACCGGCGAGCAGCGCCCGCCCAACCTGGCCGGCTGGGTGGTGGACCCCGCCACGCTGCAGGCCGCACAGGAGGAGATCCGGGCACGGATCGGCGAGGCGTCGGACCTGGGGCTCGACCTGGCCGGCCTCAGCGAGCAGGAACGGGCGGTGGCCGAACAGCTCGACGGCGTCGTCGTCGAGGCGGGCCGGGCGCATCCCGCCCGCCGGGTCGACACGCTGGCGGAGCATCCGTTCCTGGCCGCGCTGGGGTGCCAACCGTTCTCGCCCCCCGAACCCTCCGCGCCGGGCGTGCCCGCCGTGGCCCCGGCAGAGTTGCGGGAGATGCTGCGTCGGGGCTTGGTGGTCTCCCAAGACGGCGTGATCTTTCCCGCCGCCGCGGTTGACCGGTCCGTCGAGGCGGTCACGCGGCTGCTCGGTGCCAGGCCCGACGGGTTCACCGTCGCCGAGTTCCGCGACGCCGTCGGGACGACCCGGAAGTTCGCTCTACCGCTGCTGGCGGCGCTGGACGCCGGCGGGATGACCCGCCGCCGCGGCGACCTGCGCATCGCCGGGCGCCGCCTCCCGGGCCGGACCGAGTCCCCGCCACCTTCTGAGGGACCTGGCTGAGTGGTGCCGGCCCGCCCGGTGGCGCAGGGGCCGTACGTTCACGGGCCGCTCAGAGCAGCCGGCGGCGCTCCTGCTCGTTGAGTCCGCCCCAGATGCCGTGGGGTTCGCGGATCCGCAGTGCGTAGTCGAGGCATTCGGTGATCACCGTGCACTGGGCGCAGATGGCCTTGGCGCGACGCTCGCGCTCGGACCGCTCCTCCTTGCCCTCCGCCACCGTCGGCGGGAAGAACACCACCGATTGCGGGCCCCTGCAGGCAGCTCGCATCTGCCATTCGACCCCGTCGGTTATCGCGCTCACTCGCCGTCCCCTGTCACGGGAGCGACCATAGGACGGCATTCGAGCCAGCACAAGACGAGATTCGAGATTCCTCGCCGGCCGATCCGCCGTGGCTGCTAGCCGGTCTCTCCCCCGGTCCCGGAGCCCGATTCCGCCGCGGCGACGTCGCCGTCATCATCGCCGCCGCCGGTCTCATCGGCCTCGGTCACCGGTGACACCTCGAGCAGCAATCCGTCGATGCCGGTGACCTCCACCGGCCCACCCGGCGGGATCGGCGATGCCCGGAAGGTGCGCGCCCGCCACAGCGAGTCGGCGATACGCACGACCCCGAACGGGTGCAGTGCCTCGACAGCCTCGCCGCGCATCCCGATCATCCACTCTCGGCCGATCGTGGGCGTGGAGAAGCGGCTGCGGATGAGCGGCGGCAGGCCGCCCAACACTCCCAACATCAGGCCGACGAGCCCTCCCACCATGGGCACCCACGACATGGAGACGCCGTCGTACAGCGTCAGCGTCCCGGCCACGACACTGGCGGTGCCGATGACGGTCCAGAGGCGCGGCACACCGGTCTGGGTGTCGATAGCGAAGGCGAAGAACGCGAAGACGATGAGGGCGATGGCGTAGCCGTTGGTGGGAAGGACCGCCAGCCCGTACAGCGCCAGGATGCCACTGGCGGCGCCGACCACGCCGGCGATTCCCACACCGGCCGTGTACAGCTCCAGCAGCAGCAGCGAAAGGGCGATCAGCAACAGCAGGTACGCCAGCGGCGGGCTGGCCACGGTGTGCATGATCCCCCCGACGAACGGAAGGCTCACGAACTGCGTCGAGGTCAGCGGTTCGAGGCGGATCTCACCGGTGTCTTCGTCGACCACCTCGACGGTCTGGAAGCCCAGGTCCTCCAGCGTGAACAGGAACTCGCCGAGCGTCGGCGCGGCCGCGGCCACCACACCTGCGGTGGTGGCCTCGCTGTGGTTCACGGTGCGGTCCGCCAGCAGCGCCGCGTTGGACCCCCAGAGCCGGCCGAAGCGGTCGCAGTCCAGCACCTGGGTACCGGTGTCGCCCAGCCGCGCTCCGGGTGCCACGCCCACCCGGTCGGCGAGTGCCAGCAGTTGCGCCACTTCGCCGGTGGCGCGCGCTGCGGAGGGGCCGACCCAGGCGGTGACCGGTACCCGGGAGTCCACGATGGCATCGGCGATGGTCGCCAGTTCCGCCTCGTCGACCACCGCGCGCCGGCTGTCGACCCGCAGGACGATGGCCAGCACGCCGCTGCCGGGCTGGGAGGCGCCGGCGATCCGGTCGATCACGAAGTCGCTGAGCACCGGGTCCATCAGGCCAACCATCTCGACGACCTGGACCACGTCCGCGCCGGGGTCCGGCGCTCGCACCGGCACCGGGGTTGGGGCGCCGGTGGGGCAATCGCCGGCCTGCGCGACTACCGAGCCGGAGGGAGCCAGCAGCCAACCCGAGCCGGCTACGACCAGCGCCAGCAGGATCCGTCGCGTCTTGGTGGTCCGTCGGCGCGCGCCACGAGGGGGATGGAAGCGCCGGCGCATCGAAGGATCAGGATTCGTCGACGGGGCCGAGCGCCTCGAGGGCCGCCTGCATGGTCTCGACCATCGGAACGATCCGGTCGAAGCCGGTCGTGTGGAGCAGCCGGGTGATCGCAGGTCGATCGCAGAGGACCGCAATGGTCCCGCCACCGTCGCGCACACGCCTGATCCCGCCGATGAGGGCACCGAGGCCGGCCGAGTCCATGAACGGGACGCCGTTGAGGTCCACCACCAGGCGGGCCTTCTCGTCGACGCCGTTGAGGGCCTCGCGGAAGTCACCGACCGTGTAGGCGTCCAACTCACCGACCGGGCGGCAGACCGTGTGATCGTCCGCGACTTCCACCTGAACCTCGAACACTCGGCAACCTCCCGTCTCGTCGGGGATGCTACCGCCCCGGTAGCCTCACGGTATGGCCGACGTGCTGCTGGCAACCGACGCCGATTGGACGTTCGACGAGGTTGCCGGCGCCCTCGCCGATGACGGCACCCGCATCTGCCGGGTGCGCTCGGGGCGCGATCTCCTGGCGGTGACCGAGGAGTTGGAGCCAGAGTTGGTGATCCTCGACCTCCAGATCGGCAGCATGGGCGGCATGGCATCGTGCCTGGAGCTGCGGGCCGAGAGTGACGCCGGCCGGCTGCGGCACCAGAAGGTGCTGATGTTGCTGGACCGGCCCGCGGACACCTTCCTGGCCCAGCAGGCCCGCGCCGACGGCTGGCTGATCAAACCTCTCGATGCCTTCCGCCTGCGGCGGGGGCGGGCCGCGCTCGCCGAGGGTGGAACCTTCTACGAGAGCGGCGGCTGAGCCGCCGGGCGCGGCGGTTCGCCCTTGGTATCCTCGGCCCTCAACGGGCAGTGGCGCAGCTTGGTAGCGCGCTTCGTTCGGGACGAAGAGGTCGTGGGTTCAAATCCCGCCTGCCCGACCATCCCCAATCCGACCCCCGTGCTCCGGCACGCTTGGATCCGGCGGCGATGAGTCCCCTCGCGGCGTTGCGGAACCGCCTGGCGTGGTCGATCCGCACGGTGCTGTCCGGCAGCGGATCCCGCAAATTCGCCCCCACTCCCGGCGCGCCGACCCTGCTGCCGACCGGTGGGGCGGCGTGGCTGGTGCACGCAGAGTCCTCGATGATGGTCGGCGGCATCCGGGCACTGCTGCTGCAGTCGCTGCATCCCGTGGCCATGCAGGGCGTCGGCGAGCACTCGGACTTCCGCCAGGATCCACTGGGCCGGCTGCGGCGGACCGTGTTCTTCCTGGGCACCACCACCTACTGCTCCCTTCCCGAGGCCGAGGCTGCGATCGAGGGGGTGCGTCGGGTCCACCTCGCCGTGTCGGGCGTGACGCCGGACGGTCGTCGCTACAGCGCAGATGATCCCGACCTGCTGGCGTGGGTGCACGCCACCGAGGTGGACAGCTTCCTCGAGGCGTTCCTGCACTACGGCCGCCGCCCGCGCCGCCGCAGCGGGCTCCTGGCCCCCAACCTTCCGGAGCGGACCGCCGCCGATGCCGCCGTCGGCGAGGTCCCGATGGCCGGTCTGGCCGACCGCTACGTGGCGGAGATGGCCACGGTGGCCGAGCGTCTGGGGGTCGCCGAACCGCCGCGCAGCCACGCCGAACTGGCGGAGGTGATCGACGGGTTCCGCCCCACGGTGGCGTCCACCGACCTCAGCACCGAGGCGGTCTACTTCCTGCGCGCCTTCCCGCTCCCGCCCGTGGCACGGCTGGCGTACGCGGTGCTGTTCTGGGCGGCGGCGGCCAGCCTGCCTCGGTGGGCCCAGGACCTGCACGGCCTGCGCTGCGGGGTGTTGCGCCGCGGCCTGGTGCGCCCGACGGTCCGAGCCATGCTGGCGGCCATGGGCTGGGCCCTGCGCAACGCCCCCGACCCGGAGGAGTCGCCCGAGGCGGCGCCGCTAGCCTGACGGCATGGAAATAGCTGTCGTCGGTGCCACCGGCCAGGTGGGTGGGTGATGCGTGCCCTGCTGATCGAGCGGGAGTTTCCGGCCGAGCGGGTGCGGTTCATGGCGTCGGCGCGCTCTGCGGGGCGGCAACTGGCTTTCAACGGGACCGCTGTCGACGTCGAGGACGCGCAGGCCGCCGATTACTCCACGGTGAACATCGCCCTTTTCTCGGCTGGCAAGACCACCTCGCGCGCCCTGGCGCCCGCGGTGGCGCAGGCCGGGGCGACCGTGATCGACAACTCTTCGGCCTGGCGGATGGACCCCGACGTGCCGCTCGTGGTTCCCGAGGTGAACGCCGCCGCCCTGGCGCAGCGCCCCAAGGGCATCATCGCCAACCCCAACTGCACCACAATGGTGGCCATGCCGGTGCTGCGGCCCCTGCATGAGGCCGCCGGCTTGAGGCGCCTGGTGATCAGCAGCTACCAGGCCGCCTCGGGGGCCGGGCGTGCCGGCGTGAGCGCTCTGGCGGACCAGATCGCCGCTCCCGGCAACGCCGCCGCCGAACTGGCCTTCGACCCGCAGGCCGCCGAGGTGCCCGCCGACGGGCCGTTCGGGGGCCCGCTGGCCTACAACGTGGTTCCGGTCTGCGGCGGCGCCGTCGACGACGGCAGCGGCGAGACCGACGAGGAGCAGAAGCTGCGCAACGAGAGCCGCAAGATCCTGGGCATCGGCGATCTGGCGGTGTCGGCCACATGCGTGCGGGTCCCGGCCTTCACCGGGCACTCCCTCTCGATCAACGCCACCTTCGAGCGCCCGCTCAGCCCCGCCCAGGCCACCGAACTCCTGGCCGGCGCGCCCGGCGTGGTGCTGGACAACCTGCCCACGCCGCTTGGCGCCACCGGCATCGACGACACCCTGGTGGGGCGCATCCGGCGCGACCCCACTGTCCCCCACGGCCTGGCGCTGTTCGTCGTGGGCGACAACCTGCGCAAGGGCGCTGCACTCAACGCCGTACAGATCGCCGAGGAACTGCTGGCCGAGTTCAACTGACGGCCACGCCTGCGGCGGCGACCGTATCCGCCGTTCAAGCTATGAATCGGCCAGATCCGCGAATCGATACGCAAACCTCACCGCGAATATGTACATCAATACCGCGTTAATTTATACATGAAATAGCCGTGAATATGTGCATAAAGTAGCGGGATCAGGTACGTTTGAGCCATCGACGACTACATCGCGCGCATCGCCGACGGCACCCTGGCCCGCCACATGGAGGCATGGCCGGCGGAGTTCATCACCGGACCGCGCGCGGTCGGCAAGACGACCACAGCGCTGCGACACGCACGGTCGGTGTTGCGCCTCGACGTTGCGGCGGAGCGGGGAATCGTCCTCGACGACCCGGACGCGGCCATCCGTGATGGCCCGTTCCCGCTGCTGATCGACGAGTGGCAGCACACCCCCGGCGTGCTCGGGGCCGTGAAGAGGGCGGTCGACGCCGCGCCGACGCCACCGGGACGCTACCTACTCACCGGATCGGCCCGAAACGACCTCCACGTGGGCCAGTGGCCGTTGACCGGTCGTGTCCTGACCACGCAAATGTGGCCGCTGACAGGCCGTGAGCGCTTCGGCAACGCCACCGCACCCTCGCTGTTCGACCGCTGGGACAGCGACCTGCGCTTCGCCCTGCCTTCCGAGCGGCCCGATGTGCTCGGCTACGTCGACATCGCCCTCGACGGCGGGTTCCCGGGTGCAATGGCGGCCTCGGCGGCCGGTGCGCGCGACGACTGGATGCGGACCTACGTTGACGTGACGGTGACTCGCGACCTCGGCGAGTTCGCAGTCGGCAACGGCAGGCGACGCAGCCCCGAGTCCCTGCGACGCTGCCTCGCCGCGCTCGCCCTACACACCTCCGGGGTGGTCCACGACACCGCCCTGGCACAGGCCGCCGGCCTGGATCGCCGCACGACGCTCGGCTACCACGAGATGCTGACCGTGCTACGCCTCGTGGCCGACGTGCCGGCGTGGCACACGAACAGGCTCAAACGGCTCACCTCGATGCCGAAGCGCTACCTCGCCGACGCCGGCCTGGCCGCCTGGCTGATGGGCGTCGATCGCGACAGCCTCCGGCGCGACAGCGACGCCAGAGGGCGGATCATCGACACCTACGTGGCCGCGCAGCTTCGCGCCGAGGTCTCGGCGGCAGGCGGCCGCGCCCAGATGTTCCATCTCCGCACGCAGGGCGGCGAGCACGAGATCGACCTGGTCGTGGAGTTCGGGCGCCGGCTGGCCGCGTTCGAGGTGAAGACGGCGAGCGCGCCGAGCGCCCGCGACGCCCGCCACATCGCCTGGCTGCGCGATCAACTCCCCGCCGAGCGGTTCGCCGGCGGGGTCGTCTTCCACACAGGCCCGCACCGCTACGGGCTGGGAGATCGAGTCGAGGCGGTCCCCATCGCCGGGCTCTGGGGGTGAGAACTCGCCGGCCGGCGGGCGGCTCAGTCGCCTAGGTGCAGGACGACGTCCACCTCGATCAGGAACCCCGGCAGCGGCGTCTGGATGGTGGTGCGCGCCGGCAGCGGCTCGGGGAACGTCTCGCGGTAGATGGCGTTCATCTCGGGAAAATCGGCCAAGTCGTGCAGGTAGACGCCCACTCGCACGGCGTCGTCCAGCGAGCCCCCGGCGGCAGCGGCCACAGCCGCCAGGTTGGCAAGGGTCTGGCGCGCCTGGGCACCGAAGCCCCCGTCGGGAATCTCACCTTCGGGCGTGAACGGCCCCTGGCCCGACAGGAACACGAAGCCCCCCGCGGCGATGCCCTGCGAGTAGGCCCCCGAGGGCTGGGGTGCGGACGTGCTGGTTATCGGCTGCTTTGCCATTTCTTCCTCCTTGGGGCCAGCCGCCGTCGGCGGCTCAGGCTAGGAAATTGTTCAAGACGTTGGACGTGATGCGGGACACGTTGTTGTCGTAGTTGTCGTGCGACAGGCCCGAGAACCAGTTGATGGAACTCACCGAGAACACCGCGCCCCCGTTGGCGGTCTCGAAGAACACCATGTCGGCGCGGGCGTTGTCATTCTTGGTGGCGTCGATGTTGGCGTGCATCACGTAGATGTCCTCATGGCATATCAGGTAGTAGGCCGAGTGCTGACCCTCCGAGGTGGCCAGGCGGAGGGTGTGGGACGGTGTGCCGAGCGTGTGGTCGACACGGTCCAACTCGTCGCCGGCGCAGCCGTTCATCACCAGGCCGAAGTCGCCGATGATCTCGTCGTCGCCGACGCCGGAGAAGATGAACGCCGCCCGCGGGTCGAAGCTGCCGGGCAGGCGCTTGTAGCCGGGCGTGTGGGCGTCCCATCCCTGGCAGGAGAACCCGGTGCCGACGATGGCATTGGGCGGACGGCCCAGGTGTCGCCAGATGCCGCACTGCTCGCCGGTGGAGGCGAACTGCGTCTCACCGGGGTGTGACTCCCAGGCCCGGCTGCCGGCGAAGCCGCGCCGGATCTCCACGACGTGGCGCCGGCCGGGGTCATACGTGGTGGCCCAGTAGAAGCCGTTGCCGCCCAGGTACATGAGCCGGCCGCCGCCGTCGAGATACTCCTCGAGGGCGTCCAGCATGGGCCCGGTCCAGTACTCGGGGTGGCAGCCCGTCATGATGACCTTGTAGTCGGCCAGGCAGTCGAGGCCCTCGAAGTGCAGGTCCTCGTCTGTGATGACGTCGTAGTCGACGCCCTGGGTCTCCAGCCAGTCCACCAGGTAGAGATCGAAGGCGTAGCCCCGCGGGGCGTTGGTCACCCAGTGCCGGGCCGTGGCGCGCATCGACAGCAACGGCCGGCGGGTGGTGGAGTGGCACACCCCGCTGCCGTCGGTGTGCACGTCGTAGACCGAGCCGCCGAGCTCCACCCGGGCGCCCAGGTAGTCGTCGTAGGGGTCCACCACGATGGGGATGTTGGTGAGGTCGCTGAAGTCGTGGCCGCCGCTGAACAGCACCCGCTCGTTCGCATAGGCGAGGTAGCTGCAGGTGGGGGCCAGGTAGGCGGCCTTCGCCCGGCGCGCGCCCGGGGCGGGTGTCACGAAGAACGGTATGTGGTCCTCCTCGCCGCCGGCGGGGTCGGAGGCCTGCAGGTGCACGGCGTAGTAGCCGCTGCGGGCATCGCTGGGCACGGTGAACCTGAAGTCCTCGTCCCAGCGGCTGTCGTCGAAGTCGTCGTCGTGGAAGTGAATGGCGCCGTACTGCTCCGGCGCCTCGGAGCGGGTGAAGGCCGTGGCGTCCCAGTTGTGGCCGGTCAGTCCCCGCATGGCGTAGTTGACGACGGTGCCGTCGTGGCCCGAGCCACTGACATCGGCGATATCGACGCCCGAGGCGTCTGTGGCGGCGAAGTCCCACACCGCTGCAACACCGTCCATCGCCAAGGGGTCGGCACCGTCGGCCAGAGCCTCCAACTCCTCGACGCTGAGTGCCCGATCGAACAGGCAGGGCCGTTCGATCTTGCCGTTGAAGCAGTGATAGGCGCCCACCTCGGTGCCGTCGATGCGCGAGCCGGCCGCCAGCAGCAGCGGCGTGCCCGCTTCGCCGGGGGTGGGATCGGCGTAGCGGTCGTCCAGCATCCCGAGGTCCGCTGTGGCAACGAGCGACGGCTCCGGGCCCCGCTCGTCGATTCTCTGCAACAGGCGCGCCTCGCCCGTGGCGGCATCCCAGGAGCCCGCCACGAAGTACCAGCGCTTCTCGGTGGGCCAGGCGCCCAGGGAGAACTCCGCGCGCCCGACGCGCAGCGTGAGCCCGTCGTCGGTTCCCTCCGGCGGAAGCGTGCATCCGGCGCTGTCCACGTCCGGCCCGGTCGGCATTCCCCGCGGGACGCCGAACCCGAGGCTGTAGCCGACCGAACCGCTGCGGTGGGCCACGATGGTCTGCACCCCGTCTTCGGGGACGGTCGGCCAGATCCAGGCGGCGACCGTGAAGCTGCCGGAGATCCCGGGAGCGTCGGGCACCTCCACGTACGAGCCGGCGTGCGTCTCCTGGATCCGCCCGGGGTGCGTGCCGTCGGCCGAGGTGACGACCGGCTCGGCCTTGAAGCCGGGCCCCGCCGGCGAGGTGTCACCGTGGATCAGCCGCACAACCCTGGACTCGTAGGAGTCGAACTCGCTGCTGACCATGACCCGCACCTCGTCGCCCGGATGGACGACCAGCGGGTCGGTGTAGCCCAGCAGTTCCCGGCGCTGGCGCTCCGACCTGTAGGGACTCTTCTCGTAGCCTTCCGCTGTCCGCATCTTCTGTCCCCAATCGTTTCGCTGAGCCCTTGCCGCTCAGACGTAGTTGATCATCGCCCCGCCGTCGATCACCATCACCGCGCCGTTGGTCCAGCGCGACTCGTCCGACGCCAGGTAGAGCGCCAGGTCGGCGATCTCTTCGGGTTCACCGAAGCGCCCGACCGGGTAGCGGGCCAGCCGCATTCCACTTCCCGGGTCGCCGTGGGCGTCGTGCACCAAGGCCATGGGGGTGCGGATGGTGCCGGGGGCGATGACGTTGGCGCGGATCCCCTGCGGCCCGTAGACCACCGCCAGCGACCGGGTCAGCGAGACCAGACCCCCTTTGGTGGCTGTGTAGGCGTCGATCGGCTGGCTGCCGCCCACGAACGCCCGGATGGACGACGTGTTGATGATCGAGCCGCCGCCGCGGCGCAGCATCTGCGGGATGGCATGACGGCAACCCAGCATCGGACCGGTGAGGTTCACCGCCAGGATGCGGTCCCAGACATCCAGCGGCACGTCGACCACCGAGCCGTCGGCGGCGGGGGCGACCGCGGCGTTGTTGTAGAGCACATCCACGCCGCCGAAGCGCTCTTCAGCGGCGGCCACGACGCGCTCCCAGTCAGACTCGTTGCTCACGTCTGTCTCGACGGAGATCGCCTCGCCGCCGGCAGCGCCGATCTCGTCGGCCGCTGACGAACCTGCCGCGGCATCGATCTCCGCGACCACCACGCTCGCACCCTCCTCCGCGAAGCGCAGCGCCGCGGCCCGGCCCTGCCCGGAGCCGGCTCCGGTGATGATGCAGACCTTGCCTTCGAGCCTCATGGGTTCACCGGCTCTCGCCGCGGCCGGTGGCGACCCAGGTGGCCACGTGCTCGCCGCCGTCGATTATCTCGGACTGGCCGAGCATGTGGAACGCCGAGCAGATGTGGTTGGGCAGGATCTGCACCCGCTGCCCGATGGTCAGCTCGCTGGGCGGGCCGTCACCCGTCCAGCGCAACCACCCGTGCTCCTCGGAGAGCTGGTACAGCTCCCAGCCCGGCAGGTCGATGACCAGGCCGTAGCCCCCGGGCGCGCCGGGCACGTGGATGCCGAGCCGGTCGTGGCTGACCGACTTGGAGCCGGCGTCCAGGATGGCCCGGTCCGGCTCGGTGTGGCTGACCACCGTGGCCACCACCCGCGCTGCGCAGCGGTCGAGACCCACCACGCCGCGCAACACCTGCCCGTAGTCGTTGAAGGCGTAGATGCCGGGGCGGACCTGGGTGATCCCGTCGACCGCCGTGGTGTGGCGGGCTGTGGCGCTGGAACCCACCGACACCACGTCGATATCGAGTCCCCTGGCCCGCAGCTCGTCGGCGGCGGCGACCATCAACTCCCCGGCGTCGACCGAGGCGTTGTGCAGGCCCTCCTCGCCGGGCTTGGAGTAGGCGTGGCCCTCATGGGTGATCAGCCCCCGCAGGCGCAGCCCCGGGAGGGACGCGATGGCGGCCCCGAAGTCGGCGGCCTCGGTGGCGTCCACACCGCAGCGGTGGTAGCCGGTGTCGACGATGACCAGCACGTCGGCGACCGTGCCCTCGGCGGCCATGCCGGCACCCAGTGCCTCCGCGCCGGCGAAGGAGTCCACCGACAGCAGGATCCTTGCCCGCTGCATGAGCCGCCGGGCACGCGCGATCTTGTCGGCGCCCACGATGGGGTAGGCCATGACGAAGCTGTCGAGGCCCGCCTCGGCCAACACCTCGGCCTCGCCCAGCTTGGCGATGCAGAGCATCTCGGCTCCGGCGGCCATCTGCAGGTGTGCGATCTCGGGCGTGCGGTGGGTCTTGGCGTGCGGTGCCAGGCCGATGCCCCGGTCGGCCGCGTAGGCGGCCATGTCGGCGATGTTGCGCTCCATGCCGGTGCGGTCCACCACCAGGGAGGGCGTCTCGATGCTGGCGGGGATGTCCAGGAGCCCGCCGGGGGGGATCGCGTTCTCAGTCATGGCCTGCTCCTATCACGAACGTCGCCTCGGTGACGATCGGCAGATCGAACGGGAGGCTCGCCACGCCCACGACCGAGCGAGCCGGCCGGGCGTCGGGGCCGAACGCCACATCGAGCACTTCGCTGGCACCGTCGAGGACCCTGGCGTGATCACCGAACCCAGCGGCGGCATTCACATAGCCGGCCATCCGCAGGGTGCCGCTGATCGCCGACAGGTCACCCAGGGCGGCCTGCGCCGAGGCCAGCAGGCTGAGCGCCGTCGCGGCCGCGGCGGCGCGTCCGTGCTCCAGCGAGAGAGAATCGCCGACGACGCCGTGGTGCGTGAACCCCCCGTCGGGACCGAACGGCCCGTGCGCGCTGAGGTGCAGCAGATCGCCGTGACGTCGGGCAGGGACGTACAGGCCCTTGGGGGTCGGTAACGGAGGGAGTTCCCACCCGGCGTCACGCAGCCTCTCCAGCGGCGTGCTCATGACGCCGCCCCGTTCGGGTTGCGCAGCACCACTCCCGGCCGGGCCCCGGTGTGGCTGTCGTCGTCCTTCACCAACTCACCGTTCACCACCACCCAGGGCATGCCCTCGGGATGCTGCCGGGGATTCTCGAAGGTGGCGGTGTCCCGCACCCCGTCGGGGTCGAAGACCACGATGTCGGCCCGGAAGCCGGGGCGGAGCAGGCCGCGGTCGAATTGCCGCAGCCGCAGGTTCGGCAGGGCGGCCAGCTTGCGGACGATCTCGGGCCAGCCGAACAGGCCCTCGTCGCGGGTGTAGTGCGCCAGGTAGCGGGCGAAGGTGCCCCAGGCGCGCGGGTGCGGGCGGGCGCCGGTCATGATGCCGTCGCTGCCACCCATGTGGAACGGCAATTGCATGATGGTCCGGACGTTGTCCTCGTGGCCGACGTGAGTGAGGATGTTCACGTTCAGCCGCTCGTCGACCATCAACCGGCGGGCCGCTTCCCACGGTGCGACCGCCATCTCGCCGGCAATCTCGGCGACGCGCATGCCGACCCAGCGTTTGCCTTCGTCGGATCCCACCGAGGAGACCTCGATGGCCGACCAGTCCATTAGCGCGCCGTGGAAGCCGTCGGTTCCCACATCCTCCAGCTCCCGGCGGATGCGCTCGGCGGCGCCGGGGTCGGCCAGGTGTGCAAGCACCCCGTCGGGGCCCTCGGTCCACGACCAGTTCGGCAGGAACGCGGCCATGTACGTCGAGCCGGGCACGTAGCAATAGCTGTCCGCGGAGACCTCGACGTGGCGCGGGTCGAGCGCGGCGAGCCTCTCGACCAGTTCGGGAGCCCGCCCCTCGTTGCCGGGGAAGCTGACCTGGCAGTGCGTGAGGTGCAGGGGCGCGCCCGAGCGAAGGCACACATCGACCATCTCGTCGTAGGCCTCCATGACGCCGCGCCCGTAGCTGCGGGTGTGGGGCGAGAAGTAGCCACCGAAGGGGACGACCTCCGAACAGAGTTCCACCAGTTCGCCGGTGCCGGCGTACATGGCCGGCGTGTAGGTGAGGCCCGTGGACAGGCCCAGGGCGCCCTCGGCCATTCCCCGGCGAACGAGGGCGCGCATCTCGGCCATTTCGGACACGGTGGCCGGGCGATCGTCGGTGCCGACGGTCATCATGCGGAGGTTGCCGTGGGGGACGAGGAAGGCCACGTTCAGCGACGGGGGCGATTCCTCGAACCGCTGCAGGTACTCCGCCACCGACCGCCAGGCGTAGTCGAGGCCGGGGGGATCGCCCACCCATCCGGCGGTCTGGGTGCGCACCGCCGCCAGGGTGAAGTCGTCCAGCGGCGCGTAGGCCAAACCGTCCTGGCCGATCACCTCGCCGGTCACACCCTGCATCACCTTGGCGTCGGCAGTCGGCTCTGCCAGCAACGCCAGATCGGAGTGCGAGTGCATGTCCACGAACCCCGGCCCCACCAGGTAGCCCGACACGTCGACGACCCGCCGAGCCACGCCGGCGCGCCCCAGAGACTCGATCCGCCCATCGGTCACGGCCACGTCAGCGCGGAACGGCGGCCCGCCCGTGCCGTCGACGACATGGCCCCCGGAAAACACCAGATCATGCATCAGGCGGTCTCACAATCTCCACGCCGGCTCGCGCGATGCCCCCGCAGCAGAGGATCGACCCGACGGCGCCTGGCCGCAGACCCAGGACGCCTCAACTTCGCAGGTTCTGGGAGTCGGCGTCGAAGATGTGGCTGCGCGCCGGGTCGAACGCCAGCCGCACGTCGGACCCGGTCGCCACCTTGGTATCGGGGGGCATGCGCACCTGAACGGGCTGCCCGGCGACGTTCACGCTCACGAACAGGTCCGAACCCACCGGCTCGAGGAAGCGGACCACACCCGGCAGCCCGTCGTCGTTGAGCGGCGCCAGCGTGAGATGCTCAGGACGGACCCCGAGTTGGACCTCGCCGATGGCCCCCTCCAGCGTGTCGGGGGCGATTCCCGCTGTCGCCGGGTCAATGGCCATTTCGAAGCCCTCGCAGCGGAAGCTGACGTGCCCGTTGTCGCGTACCAGCGATCCGGCAACAAGGTTCATCGGCGGGGCGCCCAGGAATGTGGCCACGAACGTGTTGGCCGGCACGTCGTAGACATCTGTCGGCTGGCCCATCTGCTGGATGCGGCCGTCTCGCATCACGGCCATCCGCTGACCCATCGTCATCGCCTCCACCTGATCGTGCGTGACGTAGATCGTCGTGATCCCCAAGCGCTCGTGCAGGCCCATCAGTTCCAGCCGGGTCTGCAGGCGCAACTGGGCATCCAGGTTCGAAAGCGGCTCGTCCATCAGGAACACGAGCGGCTGGCGCACGATCGCCCGGGCCAGGGCCACCCGCTGGCGCTGGCCGCCGGAGAGCTGCTCGGGAAGCCGTTTCAGGAGCGCCTCGATCTCCAGCATCTCCGCCGCCCGCTGCACCGTCTCGGCGACCTCGGCCTTGGCCATTCGCGCCGTCTCCAGCGGGAAGGCCACGTTCTTGTACACGGTCATGTGCGGGTAGAGCGCGTAGTTCTGGAACACCATCGCCACATTGCGCTTGGTGGGGTCCTTGAAGTTGATGAGCTCGCCGTCGATGAGGATCTCACCACCGGTGGCATCCTCCAGCCCGGCAATGAGGCGCAGGATCGTGCTCTTGCCGCATCCGGACGGGCCCAGCAGCACCAGGAACTCGCCGTCGGGGATGCGCAGGGTCACGTCCTCGACCGCTTCCACACTGCCGAAATGCTTGGACAACTGGCGCAGGATCACCTCAGCCATGGCGTCTCCGATTCTGTCTGCGGATCATCGCTGGACCCATCTCGCCCGCCAACCGGTCGGCCCGGGCCCCGATCTCTCCGGGAGCGCCCGGCGCTACCAGAGTCATTGCTTCAGGGCGCCGGCCATCGACGCCTGAACGAACCACTTCTGGAAGAAGAGGAAGATGATGGTCACCGGCACGATCGTCAGCAGCGAGGCGGCAGCCAGCACGCCCCAGTCGGTCACGAACTGCCCCTTCAGCGAGGCGATTCCCACCGTCAAGACCCGGTAGTCGTTGCCTGTGGCGGCCACCAGCGGCCACAGGTAGCTGGCCCAGGTCAACATGAACACGAAGATGCCCAGAACCACGAGGGCCGGCTTGATGAGCGGCAGCACGATCTTGGTGAAGATGCGCCACTCGCCCGCCCCGTCGAGGCGCGCCGCCTCGTAGAGCCCGTCGGGGAGGGTCTCGATGAACTGGCGCATCATGAACACCCCCAGAGGGGACACGGCGCTCGGCAGGATGAGACCCAGGTAGGTGTCGATGTCGATCCAGTTGCCGATAATCGGCAGATCGCCGATGAAGTTCACCGTCAGATACGTGGGCGCCAGCACGGCGGCCACCGGCACCATGAGCGTCGCCAGGATCACGAAGAACAGCACGTTGCGCCCCGGGAAGCGCATGCGGGCGAAGGCGTAGCCGGCCATGGAGTTGGTGATGAGGGTGAGAATGGTGGTGCAGCCGGCGAAGATCAGCGTGTTGATCGCCCAACGCACGTAGCTGGTGCTGGAGAACAGGAAGCGGTAGTTGTCGAGCGTCGGCTCGCTGGGGATCCACTCCGGCGGGTAGGTGAACAGCGAGACGCTGTCGCGGAACGCCGGCGAGATGAGGTAGAAGGCCGGACCGATCGCGATCACCACGAACAACGTCAGGATCGCGTAGGCCAGGATCTTCCGGGTGCGGTCGCTGAGGCGCCTGGCACGCCCCGCGGCGGCGAGGCGCTCCGCCATGGCGGCCGCCTGGTCGCGTTCGGGCGGCGGAGCCTCGGTGAGGGTCGCGGGATCCGTCGTCACGTCGCCGGCCACGTCATGCCTCGCGCTGGCGGCGCTTGCCCAGCAACCAGAACGACAGCCCGGTCAGCACCAGCACCACGATCAGCATCCCGATGCTGGATGCGTACGCCAAGCCGGTGTCCTGGAACTTGAACAACCGCCTGTGGATGAACCAAACCACTGTGGCCGTGCCGAGTCTCGGGCCGCCGTCGGTGAGCACCTGCACCGAGTCGAAGAGCTGGAAGTTGAAGATGACGGCGATCACCAGGGCGAACAGCAGCAGCGGGCGCAGCGTCGGCACGGTGATCCGCCGGAACCGCCGCCACGTGCCCGCCCCGTCGATGCGGGCGGCGGCCTGCAGTTCCTCCGGCACGCTCTGCAGTCCGGCCAGGTAGAACAGCACCCAGAAGCCCAGGCCGCGCCAGACCTCCACCGACACGATGGTCAGGAGCGCGTGAGGATTGTCGCCCAGGAATCTGACTCCGTCGCCCCCGATGATCGTCCGCTTGATGAGGTTGAGGATCCCGAAGTCGAAGTTGACCATGAAGAACCACATGATGGCGCCGAGGATCGGCGGCGCCAGCAGCGGGAAGTACAGCGCCACCTTGTAGAAGTTGCTGCCCTTCTTGTAGCGGTTCAGCAGCGAGGCCAGGAAGATGGCCAGGGTGAACACCACGGCGATGGCGATGACCACGTAGATGCTGGTGTTCTTGACCGCGGTGCGCAGCTCGGAGTCGCTCACGGCGCGGGTCCAGTTCTCGAAGCCCACGAAGACCCGCGGGTCGCCCTTGATCAGACCGCCCCGGTTGAAGCTCAGGAAGATTCCCCAGCCGACGGGGATGGCCAGGAAGACGCTCCAAGTGATGAGATACGGCGACAGGAAGCCGGCGGCGCGCCTGACGGTGCGCAGCCGGTAGCGGCGGGCTCTCCAGCGGTACTCGGCGTCGCTGAGGCTGGGTGCCGCCCAGTCGGCCGGCGGCTCGTGCGCCGGTACGTCGACGGTGGTCACGTCGCCCTCGCTGGGATGTGCTTCCCGGGAGGTCGCACCTTCACGCACCTGCCTCGATCTCCAACCGTCATCCTCCGGGGGAACGATCGGTGTGCCCGGAGGCCGGCGTGCCCAAGGGGTACGCCGGCCTCCGGACCGTCAGTGTCAGCGGCCGACCCCGCGACGTTCACCGTCGGGGCCGGCCGGTAATTTCGGTTACCCGCGCTCGAGGATCTCCGCGGCGCGCGCTTGGGCCTCGGACAGGGCGTCGTCGACCGACACCTCGCAGGAAGCGGCCGCCTCGATTGCCTGGCCGTACTCGTCGAGGATCTGGGCAATGTTCGGATGCGTTACCAGTCCGTCCCACGAGGCAAGGACCCACTCAAGGTTCCTCTGCAGCCTCTCGTTGCCAAGGAACGTCGTGATGTCGTCCCGCGGCGAGATCCAGCCGTAGACCTCGTTGTAGGCGGTCATGAACTCGGCCGAACTCAGGAACTTGGCCAGCTCCCAGGCGGCTTCGGGGTTGGCGCTCTCCGCAGCCACCGACCAGTGGCCCGTGGTGGAGAACATCGTCTGGGTCCCGTCGGGCGATCCCACCGGCGGCGCGATGTCCCAGTTGAAGGGCAGGCCCTCATCCTCGAAGGCGGTGACACGCAGCGGCTCGTCCAGCAGCATTGCCAGCTGACCGCCCTTGAACAGCGAGATGCCTTCCTCGCGGTTGTACTGACCGATCGGCGGCTGCACCCCGTGGGTACAGATGAGATCGGCGCCGAATTGTGTCGCCTGGCGCACCGCATCGGAGTCGAGGGTCGCCGACGTGTAGTCGTCGGAGACGATGTCGCCACCGAAGTTGTGGACGTTCTGCAGGTTGAAGTACCAGTTGAAGTCCACAGTCGTCATCGGCACATGGAAGCCGACGGCGTCGGTGTTCGCCTCCACGGCCTGGGCCGCGGCGATGAGCTCGTCGGTGGTGCTCGGGACCTCGCTGACGCCGGCCTGCTCGAGCAGGTCCAGGTTCACGAACATCACGGTGCTGCCGATGATGATCGGGACGCCGTACAGCTTGCCCTGGTAGAGGCTCGCATCGATGGCGCTGTCGATGAAGTGGGCGCGCTCGGAGGCGTACTCCGGGGCGCTCATCAGCGGCAGGACGTCCATGAAGGCGCCTCGGTCACCGAACAGCGTGAGGTGCGTGCTCACCTGGTACGTCACGTCGAACGGGTCGTCGCCTGCGAAGCTGGCGGTGTAAGTCGACTCGACGTCGCCCCACGGAACGACCGTGTGCTCGACGGTGATGCCGGTTCTCTCCTCGAAGGGAGCGAGCCACGTCTCGAACAGTGCGATCTCCTCCGCACCGTGCGGCGCCTTGCCGAACTTCAACGTGACGCCCTCGAACGGCCGTGCCGTCGCCGCGACCGCTGCCTCGGCATCAGCCTGCGCCGAATCGGCCTGAGCCTGCGCAGCCGAGGCATCGGCCTGCGCCGAATCGGCCTGAGCCTGCGCAGCCGTGGCATCGGCCTGCGCAGCCGCAGCATCGGCCTGCGCAGCCGCAGCATCGGCAGCAGCGGCGTCGACAGCGGCCTGAGCCTCAGCAAGCGCAGCCTCGGCCGCAGCCACCGCAGCCTCGTTCCCCGAGGCGGCGGACTGGGCAGCCTCGGCCGCAGCCTGAGCCTCAGCAAGCGCAGCCTCGGCTGCTGCCACCTTGGCTTCGTTGTCCGCGGCGGCAGACTGAGCTGCATTAGCGGCGGCAGCGGCCGCGGCGGCCGCATTCGTCGCCTCCTCGGCCTGTGCCAGGGCCGCTTGGACCTCCGCCGCATTCGTGGCGGCAGCGGCAGCGGCGGCGTCCGCGGCGGCAGCGGCGGCGTCCGCGGCGGCCGTGTCCGGTTCCTCCGCGGCGCAGGATGCCGCCAACAGCCCAAGGACCGCCAGCAGGGCCAGCCCTAAGGCCGAACCACGTCTCGATACCAATTTCATTTCGTCTTTCCCCTCTCGGTGTGACGATGTCGTTCCGCCCTTTGGTCCCCCCGGCGGAACCGGAGTCCTCGGCAGTAGCGGGAGATGAGCCCCCGCCGAGCCGAAACCCCCGGCGCTGTAGCATCGTTCGACGATCCACCAAGGAAGAGCCACAGGCGAATGACGACTATAGATCAAGACCTGCCGGCGCATCCAAGGCGGACCCGAGCGCCATCGCAGCCGAGCCTCGGGCCGTCGTGACATCGCCGCCGCACCGGCCGAACGTGCTGCTCACCGGGGCGGCCGGCCATCTGGGGCGGCACATCGCGAGGCGCCTTGCGTCGAGCGCGGCCGGTCTCGCCCTGTCCGACATCGACGTCGATCGGTTGGACGATGCCGCCGGCTGGATCACGGGCGGAACCGGGGGACGATCCCGATCGAGCGGCGATCCCGACACGCCCGCAACTGGCGCACCAGGAACTGCGTCGGTGATCACAATCCCCGCCGACGTGACCGACGAGGCGGCCGCCCGGGCCGCGGTCGCCGAGGCACGTGAACGCCTCGGCGCGCTGGACGTGCTGGTGAATGCGCACGGCATCGAGGGGCCGGCCGCGCCGGTGGAAACGCTTGATGCCTCCGCGGTGCGGCGGACGTTCGACGTGAACGTCATGAGCCTGTTCTGGCTCTGCGGTGCGGCGGCGGAGATCTTCAAGGCAGCAGGCGGGGGGCGCATCGTCAACATGGCCTCGGGTGCGGGGCTTGCAGGCGGTGCATTCACCGGCGTCTATCACGCCTCCAAGCACGCCGTCGTGGGCCTGACACGCTCGCTGGCCCTGGAGCTGGGGCCATCGGGAATCGTCGTCAACGCCGTCTGCCCCGGGTTCGTGGAATCACCCATGGTGGACCGCATCATGTCGTCCCTCGGCAACCTGGAACTACCGACGGAGTACGCCCACATGGTGCCGCTGGGCCGCTACGCCGACCCCGCCGAGGTGGCCGAGACTGTCCGCTACCTGGCGTGTGATGCCCCCGAGTACATGACCGGGGCCTGCCTTGTACTCGACGGTGGCCTACGGGCCTGAGCCGCAACCCTGTAGCGCCTCACTCCAACAGACGCGGTAGGTCCTGACGTCGGATCTTCCCGGTGGTGGTGCGCGGGAAGTCCTCCACGAACAGCACGTGCCGTGGCCGGCTGCGGCGGTCGAGTTGCGCCGCCACGAGTTCGGTGACGTCCTGGAGCCCGAGTGCGCTGCCGGGTGAGGTCCGGACCGCCGCCGCGGGGACCTCGCCCCACTCGGGGTCGGGAACGCCGAAGACGGCGACCTCCTCGACCTCGGGATGCGCCGCGATGACCCGCTCGACCTGCGCCGGGTAGATGTTGACGCCGCCGGAGATGACGATCTCCTTCGAGCGTCCAACGAGCACGATGTAGCCCTCGCCGTCGACGGTCGCCAGGTCGCCCGTCAGCAACCAGTCGTCGGCGAACGCGGCCGCGGTGCCGGCCGGATCGTCCCAGTAGCCCGACATGACTTTGGCGGTGCGCACAGTGACCTCGCCGACCTCGCCGGGCGCGACCTCTCCACCGCCGGGGCGCCGCACGACGACCTCGGCACCGCCAATTGCACGTCCGACCGACCCCAGTCGCGGATCGCCGGGACCGGCCAGTGCCGCGTGATCGGCGGCGGTGAGCGCTGTCACCACGCCCACCGTCTCGCTGAGCCCATAGCCGTGGTAGAGACCGCAGCGCAGATCCCGGCGCATCCGCCACGCCTGCGCCCGTGAGCTGGGAGCTGTCCCGTACACGAGCAGCCGCAGCGACGCCAGCCGCCAGGGCGCATGCGCCTCGTCATCCAGAATCCGATTGACCTGCGTGGGCACGACGATGGCGCTCGTCACCCGGTGGGTCTCCACCGCTTCGATCCACGCACCCGCCTCGAAGTGTGGCAGCACGACATGGGTGTGCGCCCCATCGAGCATCGTGAAGATCCTTGCCGCGGCCGCCGTGTGATACAGCGGCGTCGAGGTGAGGTACACCTCGTGGATACCGAACTCCTGGGACCTGGCGTTCATGGCGGCGTTGGCTGTGACCGCCTCCTGGCTGAGGCAGACACCTTTCGGGCTGCCTGTGGTACCGCTGGTGTAGACGATCAGGACGGTGTCGGACGGCTCGGGAAGCGCCGGGAGCCGCCCGACCGCCGTCGCCAGCGCCGCTGCGTGTCGCTCGCTGCCTTCGACGACCACGTCCACTCCGGCGGCTCGCAGCGCCCCGGCACCCGCCACATCGGCCAAGCCCACCGTAGGGCGAGCGTCGGCGACCAGGCGCGCCACCTCCGGGTCGGCCAGTTCCGGCGCCATCGGCACACAGGCTGCGCCGATACGGGCCGCGGCCAGGTAGGTGTCGAAGTGCAGCGGGCCGTTGGCGGCGCGGACCGCGATCCGGTCGCCCCGCACCACGCCCGCCGAGGCGAGCCATGAGGCCAGACGGTCGACGCGTCCGGCCAGTTCGGCGTAGGTGACCGCCTTGCCGCCGACGACGACGGCCGTCCGGTCCGGCGCCGCCGCGACCGCACCAGCCAGAAGCTCAGGGACGAGACGGTCCGTCGCAAAGTGGGTTCCGGCCTCCGCCGGAACGACGGGGCGGGTGGTCGGGAGCACTGCTGGGCGGTCTCCGAAGCCCGACTCGCTCCCGGTTTGGTTCACAAAGCCTGCACCGGCCAGGGAAGTTCGGCGCGGTCCACTACACAGCGCGCCGTGGGCAGGGCGTTGGCAACCTGGCAGATGCCCACGTCGGCGATCATGCCGAGAACCTGCGCGGTATCGGCGCGGGACAGTCCCGAAGCCGCCGTGCACCAGGCCAGCATCTCCGCGTACGCCAGCTTGGAGCCCTCGTCGATGCTGCGGGCCGACACCACCGTTACCAGTTGGGTGGCACTCAGGATGCGCGGCCAGCCCATCCCGGGGGGGCGGGGCCCCACCTCCACCGACACCTCCAGCCGGGTGCCGACCTCCGGCGCCTGGGTGACCTCGCCGTCACCCATCCGGGCCTTGCTGTCGCCGAAGTACAGGTACGCACCGTCCACCTCGACGGGCAGCACGACGGTCGCCCCCTCCCGCACTTCGTTGCAGTCCATGTTCCCGCCGTAGCGGCCCTGCATCTTGCTGAACACTGTCTCGCGGCCCGGCGCCGTGGCGATGCACCCCACCAGCGGGCGGGCGGCAATGCGGAAGTCGCCGAGGTGGACGTAGCCGTCACGCACCTCCAGGCCGTCGCAGGCATACCACTCGCCCCACCAGTCGCCAGGCGAGGCGGCCTCGCAGGTGCTCCAGGCGGTGCTGCCGGGCGTGGTGATCTCCACCCGGTGAAGCGTGACCGCCACAGCATCGCCGGGTGCGGCGCCGGCCACGGCAACGGGGCCGGTCACGCCGTCGAGGTTCTCCAGCACCCACGCCAGGTTCTCCGGCGTGAACCCCTCGGGCCGGCGGAACCTCGCCGTGAAGCAGTCCTCGGTCTGCACGACGAAGGTCTCACCGGCATCGACGGTGCCGATGGGCGTGTGATCGCCGCTGTAGGTGAATTTCAGGTCGTCGGGTTCGAAGGTCTGCATGTCGCTGAGTCCAGAATTCAGAGGAGTGCCGGCCGCCGCGTCGTTAGGCCACGGGGCCCTGGATTCCGGCCTTCGCCGGAATTACGGTGTGGTGGAGGTTCGTGCCGCAGGAGCACCGTTGTCGACCGCTAGTCCCGGCGCAGCGCTTTGCAGTTCTCACGCACCAGCCGGAGTTGCTCGGTGATGCCCAGATCCGCGTCCGGACGGCGAGTCATGGGGTCGTCGCGCAGGCGGGTCCGCAGGTGGATGTCGGCGACCGCCGGGGCGCAGAACGGCACGTCGTCGCCGTCGATGTCCTCCAGCCACACGTGGCGGGGCACGTTCTTGCCGCAGTAGGCGCAGTTGTACACGTCGAACGACAGGTACATGGGCTCCCGCTCGATCCAGCGGCCCGTCATGGCGTCGCTGCCCCCGCCGCAGCGGGCCCGGCGACCCTGCGCCGGATCACGACGCCCCCGCCCGGTCCGCCGTCGGGGTGGCGTCCCAGGCGCCGTTGCGGCGTTCCACGACCAGGCCGTAGTCCCGCCGCGCCGCCTCTGCCGTCACCAGTCCCTCGGCCACGTCGGCCACCACCCTGTCGGCCGAGCGGTCCAGCGGATCACCCCAGCCGCCGCCCCCCGGCGCCACGATCTTCACCTGGTCGCCCCGGCGCAGGCGGATGTTGGAGAACTTGGAGGGTGACATCGTGCCGAACTTGTCGCTGAACGTGCTCCAGGAATCCTCGCCCGCCAAGCGCACGTAGATGCCGCTGTTGGCGCCCGGCTTACCGCCGTGGATCCCGAACGGGTCCACGAGCATCCGGTTGAAGATGGCGCTGACGGTCACCTCTTCGGCTGTCATTGTCAGGATGCGCTCGATGCCCAGGCCGCCCCGGTTGAGACCCGGCCCGCCGGAATCCTCCAGCAGGCGGTAGGAGTCCACCCTCAACGGGTAGCGCGACTCGAAGACCTCCACCGGGGTGTTGCGGCAATTCCCGTTGATCACGATGATCTGGCTGTTGCCATCGGCGGCGGGGCGCCCGCCCCAGCCGATCCCCTCGAAGTGGAAGTGCGAGTACAGGTCGCCGGTGTCGGGGTGCTGCCCACCGAACAGGAAGCAGCAGGAGGTGCCGCCGAGGCTGGCCGGAATCCGCTCCGGCAGAGGATCGGCGAGGGCGCCGAAGATGATGTCAGTGATGCGGGGGGACACTTCGGTGTTGCCGCCCACCAGCGGCGCCGGGAACTCGCAGTTAACGATGGTGCCCGGCGGCGCGATGATGTTGATCGGCCGGTAGCAACCCTCGTTGCGCGGGATCGTGGGATCGGTGATGTGCATGAAGGCGTTGTAGACCGCCGAAGCCGTCACCGCGTAGGTGGCGTTCATGGGCCCGGCCGCCTCGCCGTCCGATCCGGTGAAGTCGCAGGCCACGTTCCCGCCGTCCACGACCACGGTGCAGTCGATCACGTAGGACCCCTCGGCCACCCCGTCGTCCTCGATGATGTCGCTGAAGCGGTACTCGCCGTCGGGGATGCGGCGGATCTCCTCGGACATGCGCCGCTCGGCAATGCCGATGAGGTCCTCGGTGGCGGTCGTGACAGTGTCGTAGCCGTAGGTGTCGATGAGGCTGTTCAGGCGCCGCTCGGCCACGTTCAACGAGCCGACCATGGCCATGAGGTCGCCGTAGGTGACCTTGGGCGTGCGGTGGTTGGCGAAGATGATCTTCCAGACGTCCTCCTGCTGGACGCCCTCGCGCTGCAGCCACAGCGGCGGGATGCGGAGGCCCTCCTGGAAGATGTCGGTGGCGTCGCCCGCCAGTCCGCCCGGCGCCTTGGCTCCCGGCTCGGCGAGGTGGGCGCAGTTGGCCACGAAGCCCACGATCTCGTCG
Source organism: Acidimicrobiales bacterium (assembly GCA_963664235.1). Taxonomy (GTDB): domain Bacteria; phylum Actinomycetota; class Acidimicrobiia; order Acidimicrobiales; family CATQHL01; genus VXNF01. The sequence goes on from OY760933.1 coordinate 1,017,392, forward strand.
CCACAGAACACCGCCTTGAGCAGCGTGTGCTCGGGGATGTGGCCGCTCCCCCGGTAGGGGTCATTCATGATGATCACGTCGCCCGGGCGGTAGACGTCGGTGCCGAGTTCGTCGATCATCCACTCGACGGTGAACTTGATGGTGCCGATCTGGGAGGGGCAGAACTCGGCCTGGGCGCTCAGGCGGCCCTTGGCGTCGAACAGCACGCAGGAGAAGTCCAGCGACTCGTTGAACATCGGCGAGTAGGCAGTGCGCATCATGGCGATGCCCATCTCGCGGCACGTGGTGGCCAGGTAGTTGTCGATGACCGTGAGCGTGACCTGGTCGGCCACCAGGTCGGCGGCCACCGAACGGCCCTCCGAGGGCGCGAGCAGGGCGGTCACGGGCTCACCTCCACGATCAGGACATCTTCGGGGCTGCGGTGGGCCCGCATCCCCGGTCCGCGAGCGTAGTGGCCGCCACCGCCATCCTCGCCGCCGCCGGCGCGGCGTCCCAGGTACCTCCACGGCGCTCGACGGCGAGGCCGTAGTCGCGCAACGCCCCTTCGGGACTCACCAGACCCTCGGCCACGTCGGCCAGCACCCTGTCGGCCGAGCGCTCCAGCGGATCGCCCCAGCCGCCGCCGCCCGGCGCCAGGATCTTCACCTGATCACCCCTGTGGAGGAGAATGTTGGAGAACTTCGACGGCGACATCGTGCCGAACTTCTCGCGGAAGGTGCTCCAGGATTCCTCGCCGGCGAGGCGCACATAGATGCCGCTGTTGGCGCCCGGCTTGCCGCCGTGGATCCCGAACGGGTCCACCAGCATCCGGTTGAAGAGGGCGCTGACGGTCACCTCGTCGACCACCATCGTCAGGATGCGCTCGACGCCCAGACCGCCGCGGTTCAGACCCGCCCCTCCGGAGTCCTCCAGCAGGCGGTAGGACTCCACGCGCACCGGGTAGCGGGTCTCGAAGATCTCCACGGGGGTGTTCCGGGCGTTGCCGATGATGACGATCACCTGGCTGTCGCCGTCACCGAACGGGCGGCCGCCCCAGCCGACCCCCTCGAAGTGGAAGTGCGAGTAGAGGTCACCGGTGTCGGGATGCTCGCCGCCGAACAGGAAGCAGCAGACGGTGCCGCCGTGGCTCGCCGGGATGCGCTCGGGCAGCGCATCGGCGAGGGCGCCGAAGATGATGTCGGTGATGCGGGGGCTGAGTTCGGTGTTGCCGCCCACCAGCGGCGCCGGGAACTCGCAGTTCAGGATCGTGCCCGGCGGCGCGATGACGTTGATCGGTCGGTAGCAGCCCTCGTTGCGCGGGATGGTGGGGTCGGTGATGTGCATGAAGGCGTTGTAGACCGACGAGGCCGTGACGGCGTAGGTGCCGTTCATGGGACCGGCGGCCTGGCCATCGGAGCCGGTGAAGTCGCAGGTCACGTTGCCGCCGTCCACGACGACGGTGCAGGCCACCACGTAGGATCCCTCGGAAACGCCGTCGTCCTCGATGATGTCGCTGAAGCGGTACTCGCCGTCGGGGATGCGGCGGATCTCCTCGGACATGCGCCGCTCGGCGATACCGATGAGGTCCTCGGTGGCCGTCGTCACCGTCTCATAGCCGTAGGTGCCGATGAGGCTGGTGAGGCGCCGCTCGGCCACGTTCAGCGAGCCGACCATGGCCATGAGATCGCCATAGGTGACCTTCGGCGTGCGGTGGTTGGCGAAGATGATCTTCCAGATGTCTTCCTGGGGTACGCCCTCGCGCTGCAGCCACAGCGGCGGGAGGCGCAGCCCCTCCTGGAAGATGTCGGTGGCGTCGCCCGCCAGCCCGCCCGGCGCCTTGGCCCCCGGCTCTGCCAGATGCGCGCAGTTGGCCACGAAACCCACGATCTCGTCGCCGTGGAACACCGCCTTCAGCAGGGTGTGCTCGGGGATGTGGCCGCTGCCCCGGTACGGATCGTTCATGATGATCACGTCGCCCGGCCGGTACACGTCGGGGCCCAACTCATCGAGCATCCACTCGATGGTGAACTTGATGGTGCCGATCTGGGACGGGCAGAACTCGGCCTGGGCGATCATCCGCCCCCTGGCGTCGAACAGCACACAGGAGAAGTCCAGCGCCTCGTTGAACATGGGCGAGTAGGCGGTGCGCATCATGGCGACGCCCATCTCGCGGCAGGTGGTGGCCAGGTAGTTGTCGATGACCGTCAGCGTGACCTGGTCGACCGCCAGGTCAGCGGCCACCGGCGGGCTCCCCGGGGACGCGAGCAGGGCGGTCACGGGCTCACTTCGACGATCAGCACGTCCTCGGGCGTCCGCCGTAGGTGCATCCCCGGTTCCACGAGCGTCGTCGAACCCTCCTCGGAGACGATCAGCGGACCCTCGAGTATTTCGTCGATCGGCATGGCGCGGCGGTGCAGCACGCGGCAGTCCACGAGCCCCTCTGCGCCGAAGTGCACCTGCCGGGTGGTCTCGGGATGGCCGGTCTCCGGTTGCACGCGAGCCAGACGCGGGTGGGGAATCGCCCCGATGGCCGAGACCCGGAAACTGATCATCTCGATGATGGCATCGGCGATCACGTAGTCGTACATGGCCTGGTGACGGTCACCGAACGCCTGGTAGGCCCGCTCCAACTGCGCCGCGGCGCCGGAGGCATCGAGCGCGTCGATCGGCGGCACCTCCACCTCGGTCTCGTAGTTCTGGCCCAGGTAGCGCATGTTGATGGCGTAGCGCAGCTCGCAGCGGCCCTCGAAACCCTGGGCGCGCAACTCCTCGGTGGCGGCCCGGGCGATGGTGGCGAAGCGTTCGGCCACCTCGGCGGGACCGACGCGGTCCGAGCGGAACGACTGCGTCCAGAGCTTGTCGACACGCAGATCGCCCAGCAGTTGCCCCAGCGCCGAGAAGCTGCCCGGGAAGGGGGGCACCACCACGGTGGGGATGTGCAGCTTGCGCGCCACCGCGGCGCCGTGCAGCGGACCGGCGCCACCGAAAGCCAGCAGGGCGAAGTGGCGCGGGTCGTGGCCCCGGTCGATGCTGACCATGCGGATGGCGTTGGCCATGTTCTCATCCGCGATCTCCACGACGGCGTGCGCCAACTCCGGCGGGGACATGTCCAGGCCCGCCGCCATCTCTGCGACCCCACGGCGTGCGAGACCCTCGTCGAGTCGCATGGTCCCGCCGCAGAAGTAGTCCGGGTCGAGGTGGCCCAGAACCAGGTTGGCGTCGGTGAGGGTGACCTGTTGCCCGCCGGCTCCGTAGCAGATGGGTCCCGGGTCGGCGCCGGCGCTCTGCGGGCCCACCTGCAGGAAGCCGCCGGCGTTCACCCAGGCGACGGAGCCACCGCCGGCGCCGACGGTGTGGATGTCCATGAGCGGGATCGCCGCCGGTATGCCCCACTCCACCTCGTAGGAGGTGGTGTAGCCCACCTCACCGCCCAGGATGAGTGCCACATCGGCACTCGTGCCGCCGACGTCGATGGTGACCACATTCTCGAGATCCAGCAGGCCGGCCACGTGGCGGCTGGCGACAGCACCCCCCGCCGGGCCGGACATGGCCAGATGGATCGGATGGTCGGCGGCGGCGGTGGCCTTCATCAGTCCGCCGTTGGACTTCATCATCGCCCAGTTGACGTCGATGTGGGCGTCCGCCAACCCGCCGGCCAGGCTGGCCACGTAGGTCTGCATGAGCGGCTTGACGTAGGCGTCGGCGATCACGGTGCTCGACCGTTCGTACTCCCGCCAGATGGGGGCGACCTCGTGACTCACCGACAGCGGCAGCTCGGGGAACCGCTCCCGCAGGGCCTCAGCCAGCGCCTGCTCGTGGTCGGTCTTGAGATACGAGAACAGCAGGCACACGGCCAGCGCCTCCAGTTCGCCGTTGGCGGCGAGCCGGTCACAGAGGTCGTCGATCGCCTCGGTGCTCAGAGGTGTCAGGATCTCGCCGTCGGCGGTGATGCGCTCGGCGACGCCGAAGCAGTCCCGCCGGCTCACCAGCAGGGGCCGGGGCTTGTTCCAGGTGAGGTCGTAGAGGAACTGACGGTTGACCCTCTGGATGTAGGGGATGTCCTCGTGGCCGGCCGTGCAGATGAAGCCGACGCGGGCACCGGCCCGCTGGATCATGGTGTTGGTCGCCACGGTGGTGCCGTGGACAAGGAAGGCGATGTCGGCGGCGGCGACGCCCGACGCCTCGATGGCGCCCAGGAACGCCCGCAGCGGTTCGGTGGGCGTCGACGCCACCTTGAGCGAGGTGACCGTGCCGCCCGAAGCGTCGAAGGCGATCAGATCGGTGAAGGTGCCGCCGGTGTCTATCCCGATACGGACCGAACTCATCGTCTCTCGCCGTTCGTCCTGCGGGCCGTCCTTCTGATCATGTCCCTCTCCGGTCAGTCCAACGGTTCGCCGGTCGCCATCATGGCAGCGAATGGGTGCGTCCCCGAAACCGTCGTCGGGCAGAAGTTCAACATCTCGCCGCGCACGCCCCAGTCAACGGCAACCATTTCCCCGGTGTCATCGACGGTGATGAACAAGGTGGCATGGTCGGGACCGCCGAAGCAGACGTTCGTCGGCGACGTACCCCCGCAGGGGATCCGGTCCACCTCGCTGCCGTCGGTGTCGTACACGAATACGTGACCCGATCCGAAATGGGTCACGAGCAGGTTCCCCTCGGTGTCGAACGCCATCCCGTCGGGACCCGAGACCGGGGCGTCGGGCACGGGGGGCTGGCGGCAGAACAGGCGCCGGTCCACCGCCACCCCGGGCGCAACCACGTCGTAGACCCACACGCAGCTGCGCAGGGTCTCGGCCACGTAGAGGCAGCCGCCACGCAGCGCGATGCCGTTGGGAAAGGCCATGCCGTCGTCGATCCGGTGCAGCTCGCCGGCGCGGGCGTCGTAGCCGTAGACGGCTCCGATCCGGGCTTCCAGCGAGCTCCCCCACGGATCGGTGAAGTAGCAGCTGCCATCGGCGTGGAAGCACAGGTCGTTGGGGCCGTTCAGCGGCTCGTCTCCGAAGGAGTCCACCCAGCGGCTGCGCTCCCCGTCGGGGCCGACGCGCAGCACCGCCCGATGCCCCTCGTCGGTGACGTACAGGGCCCCGTCAGGACCGAACGCCAGTGCCGCCGGGATTCCCTCGACGCCGTCGGCGGAGGTGTTGAAGAGCCGCTTCGTCCTGCCCGGCGCACTCACGTGCGTCGCTGTGATGTCACCACCGCGCCACGGCCAGGCCGCGTCCCGGGTGAACGAGCAGACATTCAGGATCCAGCCGTCGGGGCCGACTGTGGGGCCCTCCGGCGCGCACAGCTGCGCGGCGAACGGCGCCAGATCAGTCATTGCAGCCCCGGCCGCCGATAGCCGCCGCAGCGGTCAGCCGTCGACCGCCTCGCGCAGGCGTCCGACGAGCCGGTCCACCTCCGCCAGCGTCTCCGGGTCGGGTTCGTAGCCCAGCGGTGCCCGCCGCCGGGCGCTGGGAATGATGCCCTGGGCCACCAGGAGATGCTTCTCGATCGCCACGAAGGCGTCGAGGCTGTCCATGAGCGACACCAGCCGGGACAGCGGATCGGCAATGGCCTCGACGCGCGCCGTGTCCCCGACCTCGAGAGCCCGCCAGAGCGCAACCAGCGCCCAAGGGGTGTCGGCGGCCGGCATCGTTCCGACGATGCCGCGCCGGTAGTTGTCCACCAGGGCGATGCCACCTGAACCTTCGAACACGCGCGCCCGCCCGCCGGTGGCGTCGCGCAACTCGCTGAGGCGCGGGCCGATGGGCACGGCCTCGGGTTTGAACAGCACGCGCTCGCCGTAGGCGTCCAGAAGGTCGGCCTGCATCCCGATCGACATCGGCCGGCCCACGTAGCCGCTCGCGTCCTGCACCACCACGGGAATCTCGATGGCGCCGAGCAACGCCTCGTAGTAGGCGGAGAGCTCGCCGTCGGGCACGCCCACCGAGATGGGCGGGATGGCCATGACCGCCGTGGCGCCGACGCTCTCGGCGTGGCGGGCCAGGTCCACGGCCACCTTGGTACTCTCGGCCCCCACCGAGACGATCACCGGCCCGTGCGGGAGCCCCAGACTGCACGACAACTCGGCCAGATGGCGGCGCTCGGTGGTGCTGAGGCGCAGCACCTCGGAGACCATCGCCAGGACGATCCCGTCGACCTCGCACTCGTACACCCACTCGATCTCGGCGGCGAGTGCGGCGTCGTCGATGTCGTCGTTGTCGTCGAAAGGAGTCTGGAAGACCGGGAACACCCCGGCCAGCGCGTCGGAGGGGTACTGCACGGCGGCGATGCTACCCGGCCCGGCCGAAGGGCTCCGAACCGCCGGGCCGACACGAGGGTCGCCGCGTCCACCACGTTGGACACCGCTAGTGGGATCGGCGGCCGGCGCGGTGCTCACCGGGGCCGGAATCAGGGCAGCGACTCACCCCGCAGCCAGCGGGCGAGGGCCTTGGTGGGCTCCGCGATCTCCTCAACCGAGCCGTACCAGAAGTCCTCCCAGCCATCCTCTGGCAGGCCGGTGAACACCATGAGGTTGAGGGGATACGTCTCGCTGTCGGCGCAACGCCGGAAGTCGTCGCGGAACAGGAACGTGGGCTTGCCCCACGCGATGGCCATGCCCAGTTCCACCATGACGCCCTCGTCGGGCGGGCAGCCGTTCACGACCGCGAAGATGCCGTCGGACTCGCGCACGAGCCGCATGTCGTTCCGGCCGACCTTGTAGGCCCATCCGGGCTGGCCGATCCAGCCCTCCTGGTCGCCCAGAGCGAACGGCTCCCACGGCTCCACGCCGACCGCTTCCAGCGCGGTGATGAGATCGTTCAGCGGTCCTGCCCGCTGCGCTTTCGAGAAGCCGTAAGGGCTCGCCAGATAGAGGCTCTTGCGTTTGCTCATGGCCCGACCGTAGCCGCGGCCACCTCGAGGCCGAAGGCGTCGTGGAGGACCGACACGGCCTCCACCACGTCGCTCTCGCGCACGACACAGGAGATGCGGATCGCCGACGTGGAGATCATCTCGATGTTGATGCCGGCCCCGCCGAGCGTCTCGAACATGGTCGCGGCCACGCCCGGATTGCTCTTCATTCCCGCCCCGACGAGGCTCACGCGAGCGATGGTGGCGTCGGTGGTGACGGTACCCGCTCCGATCTCGCCTGCGAGATCCTGCGCAACCGACCTGCTGGCCTCCAGCTGGCCCCGGGGCGCGGTGAAGGAGATGTCGGTCACGCCGTCCGCGGAGACGTTCTGCACGATCATGTCCACGTTGACGTCCAGGTCGGCCAGCCGGCGGAACAGCGTTCCGGCGATGCCCGGTTGGTCGGGCACGCCGGGCACGGTGATCTTGGCCTCGGATGTGTCGTGGGTCACGGCGGCAACGATGGCGTGCTCCATGTCGGGATCCTCCTCGTCGATCCAGGTGCCCGGCTCCCAGGTGAACGCCGAGCGCACGTGCAACCGCACGCGCCGGGCCCGGGCCACCTCCACCGAGCGCATCGCCGGCTTCGGGCAGCCGGTTGCGGTCATCTCCAGCATCTCGTCGTACGACAGCCGGCCGATCCGGCGGGCCCGGGGCACCACGCGGGGATCGGAGGTGAACACGCCGGACACATCGGTGTACAACTCACAGGCGTCGGCGTCGAGCACGTGCGCGAGAGCCACCGCCGTGGTGTCCGATCCGCCACGGCCCAGGAAGGTCACATCCGCGGTGGTGGACACGCCCTGAGAGCCTGCGACCACGGGCACCCTGCCCTCGGCAATGGCGGTCCGCACCCGGTCGGGTCGAATCTCCAGGATGCGGGCGTTCTGATGGGTCGTATCGGTGATGAATCCCGCCTGGCTGCCGGTGAGCGACTCGGCGGGCACACCGCGGTCGGCCAGAGACATGCACATCAGCGCCGTGGCCTTGCGCTCGCCGGCGGTGATCAGCATGTCCATCTCGCGTCCCGGTCGCTGGTCGGCGACGGCTGCTGCGAGGCGGAGCAATTCGTCGGTCTCGCTGCCCATGGCGCTCACCACCAACACGACGTCGTCGCCCTGCAGGCGCCTGAAGCGCACCTGCTCGGCAATCTCGCGCATGCGCTCGGGCGTTGCCACCGACGTGCCGCCGAACTTCTGGACCAGTAGCGCCATCGCCGCCACGGTAACGCCGCCCGCCGCCACTCTGCGCCCAAAGCGCCGGTAGCTTCTACGCCATGAGCACCGAGAAGCGCGCTCGCCAGAAGGCCGGAACTCAACGCCGGCGCGACGAGAAGAAGGAGGCGGCCACGCGGGCCAAGAGGAGGCGGACGATCATCAGGGTCGGCGTCGTGGCGCTGGCCGTCATCGGGATCTTCCTCGCCATCACCCTCAGCGGTCGCGAGGACGAGCCCGAACAGGTCGCCCCCCCGCCGCCGGTGGGCGCCGAGGTGACCGCCGAGACGGACACGCCGGACGATGAGTCCGGCGAATCCGACGCCGGCGAAGAGATGACCGCCGATACCGAGGGCGCCGCGGACGAAGGCTCGACATCCGACACCGCCACAACCGCCACACCGGCCACCGAGGAGCCCGAAGAACCGCAAGAACCCGGCGACGAGCCCGCCCCCGAGCCCGCCCCCGAGCCGCCCGCCGCAACAACGCAGGCGGCTCAGCCCGGCGGACCCGACTACGTGCCATACACCGAGGCCGATTACGGCACCGGGGAGTGCGCTCCCGCCGCGGGGGTAGCCGAGCCGGTGCTGGACTTCGCCGGGGCGCCGATGCTGTGCATCGACACCTCGGCGTCGCACACCGCCGTATTCGACACCTCCCGGGGCGTCGTCCGGGTGGCCCTCGACGTGACCAACACGCCGGGCACCGTGAACAGCTTCGTGAACCTGGCGCGCTCCGGCTACTACGACAACACCCTCGTCCACCGCAGCGCGCCGAGCATCGGCATCCTGCAGGGCGGCTCGCCGCACACCAACAGTGCCGCCGACCCGGGCCCGGGCTACACGTTGTGGGACGAGGGAACCGGGTTCACCTACCGGCCGGGCCAGTTGGTGATGGCCCGCCGTGGCGAGCCCAACAGCGCCGGCGCGCAATACTTCTTCACCGTGACCCCCGACGCGGGACTGCTCGACGGCCAGGGCACGTACGTGGTCTTCGGCGAGGTGGTCGAGGGGCTCGACGTCCTCACCGACATGCTTGCGAGCCACGTCGACGAACCTGAAAATCCCCTCGGCGGTGCCCCGAACCCGCCGGTCGTGGTCAACAGCCTCACGATCGAAGTGGGTTGATCCCGCCGGTCGAGACCCCCGGACACCGGCTCAGGGCGCCGGGTCCCCCAAGACGGTCCGCGCCCCGTCCCGGTACAGGGCGACCTCGCCAACCGTCTCCCAGGAACCGTCCGGCCTCCTGATCAGGGCACTGCGCTCGTCCACAGCCGCCACCAGCAGCCCGGGCGGGGCCAACTGGACGGTACGGGCGATCCGCTCGGCCGACAGGGTGTTGGCGCGGGAGACGATCGCCACTTCGTCGGTGAGCCCGAGGCCGAGCGTGAAGGCACCGCCGCGCACGTCGACCATGTGGTCGCACAGCACGTTGCCGCCGGCGCCCGACCCGACGACGGTGGCGCCGGCGGCCGAAGCGTCCACAAGGGCCTCCCAGACGGCGGTGCGCAGCAGGGTGGAGCGGGCGTGCAGGGGCGACCCCCCGGTGAGGTAGATCATGCCGGCCCCCGCCACCGCCGCTGCTGCCGTGGGGTCGGTGGCGTCGGCCCGCCGGTACACGTCGAGCCAGCGACAGCCGACCCCGAGCCCCTTGAACCATTCGCCCGCACGCGCCCGGAGCTTGGCGGGGTTCTCGTAGGCCGTGGCCGTGGGCAGCACGACGACCTCCTGTGCCCCGCACTCCGCCAGCAGCGCGGCGTCGAAGTCGCAGCCGGCTGAGAACTCCCCGCCTCCGACGAACGCCAGCGTTCCCCGGCTCACGGCGCGGCCCCCTCTGCGCCCTGCCGACCCACCGTCGGGGTGGTCCGGTGCGGGTCGAGCCGGGCCGCCCCGACGACGACACGGAGCGACCCCACCACGCCGCAACGCAGCGGCCGCCTGTCCAGCGAGGTCAGTTCGAACCCGCCGGCCCATAGTGCGCCGGAGATATCGCGGGACATCGACATGCCCCACCGGCGACGTGCGACGCGGTCCAGCCGGCCACGCCAACGGCGGGCGTCGCCGTCGAGTTCTACGAACAGCAACCGGCCATCGGGGTCCAGCAACCCCCTCAGCGCAGCGACGAGGGAGTCCAGAGTCGGCGCCGCCGCCAGCGACCCGAACGAGCAGACCGTGTCGAAGCGCTCGCCGGACCGGTCGGCGACCGAAGACGGGGGCGCCACGACCAGTTCCCGCACCGCTTCGTAGGAGAATCCGCTCGCCAGCGGCCCGCGAATGTCCAGAACCCGCCCCACAGCCCGGCGCTGCATGTCGACGACGACAGGGCGCAGCCGGTCCCGGAGAACGCCGCTGTCACCGACGATGCGCATGTTCGAGCCCGGGTCCACCACCGGCTGGACCGTCTCCGCCGTCGGCGCAACGTCGGTGGACACTACGGCGGTCCCCCGCAGCCTGCTCAACAACTCCCCGGCGGCGCGGACCCGGGTACCGCCGAGTGGGTTCCGGAGGTGGCCGGAACAACGAGCAGGACGCCCCGCGGCATTGCCCGGCGGGCGCTCAGCGCCACCAGCGACCGGCGAACCGCCACCCCGATCGCACCGGAGTAGCCCGGGGCGTCTCGGGCCGCTGCAGCAGCAGGCGGACCGCGGCAACGATCGCCGCAACCTCGCCGTCGTCGGCCGGCGTCGGTGTCACTGTCGCGACGCCGGGTGCGGGGGCGGTCGGGGTACTCACAACGGGATGACGCCGTGCTTGCGACGGGGGCGGTCGACCCGCTTGGTACGCAGCGCCTCGAACCCGGCGATCACCTTGGATCTGGTGTCGGCAGGGTCGATGACGTCGTCGATGTATCCGCGCTCCGCGGCCACATACGGGTTGGCGTAGCGCTCGATGTAGTCCTCCACCAACTCATCCCGCCGGGCCTCGGGCTCCTCGCTGTCGCTCAGCTCGCGCCGGTGCAGGATCTCCACGGCTCCCTGGGGCCCCATGACCGCCAGCTCCGCCGACGGCCAGGCGAAGCACAGGTCCGAACCCACGGACTTGGAGTCCATCACGACGTAGGCGCCGCCGTAAGCCTTGCGCGTGACCACCGAGATGCGCGGCACCGTCGCCTCGCAGTACGCGTACAGCAGTTTCGCACCGTGACGGATGATGCCCCCGTACTCCTGGTCGACTCCCGGAAGGAAGCCCGGCACATCCACCAGAGTCAGCAAGGGAATGCCGAAAGCGTCGCAGGTGCGGACGAAACGGGCCGCCTTGGAGGACGACTCGATGTCCAGCACGCCCGCCAGCACCCGCGGCTGGTTGCCCACCACGCCGACGGTGTGCCCGTCGAGCCGACCGAACGCGCACACGATGCTCTGCGCCCAGTCGGGGAAGTACTCGAGGTACTCACCGTCGTCCAGCACCGAGGTGATCACGTCTCGCATGTCGTAGGGCTGGTTGGAACTCGTCGGCAGGGTGGCGTGCAGTTCGGGACAGCTGCGGTCGGGCGAGTCGAGGGGTTCGTAGTGCGGGGGATGCTCGAGGTAGTTGGACGGCAGGAAGCTCAACAGCTCCTTCACCGCATCGAGCACCTCGTGCTCGCTGTCGCGCACGAAGGTCGCCACACCCGACTTGGTGGCGTGGCTGCGGGCGCCGCCCAGGTCCTCCAGGGAGACCTCCTCGCCGGTCACGGTGCGTACCACATCCGGACCGGTGATGAACATGTGTGAGATCTCGCGCACCATGAAGATGAAGTCGGTGATCGCCGGGCTGTAGACCGCCCCTCCCGCGCACGGCCCGAGCACCACCGAGATCTGCGGCACCACACCGGAGGCACGCACGTTGCGCGAGAAGATGCCCCCGTAGGAGTCGAGGCTGACGACCCCCTCCTGGATGCGCGCCCCGGCGCCGTCGTTCAGACCGATCACCGGCGCCCCGGTGGTGACCGCAAGGTCCATCACCTTGTGGATCTTGGCGGCGAACACCTCGCCGAGGGCACCCCCGAAGACCGTGAAGTCCTGCGCGAAGACGAACACCTTGCGTCCGTCGACGGTGCCCCAGCCCGTGACCACGCCATCGGTGTAGGGGCGCTCGCTGAGGCCGCTGTCGGATGCCCGGTGCCGGGCCAGCATGTCGAGTTCGTGGAACGAACCCGGGTCCAGCAGGTACTCGATCCGCTCACGGGCCAGCAGCTTGCCCTTGGCGTGCTGGCGCTCAACAGCCCGCTCGGGGCCAGCGTGAACGGCCTGTTCCTTGCGCTTGGCGAGTTCCGCCAGGCGCTCGGCCATGGAATGGGTGGCCATAGGCGCAAGAGCGTACAGGAGCATCCGACGGCGACCGCCGGAGACCGGCGTGCCGGGACGCTCGGCGTCGGCGTCAAGCGGTCCCACAGGATCGGGGGCGGGGTATCGTGCGCCGCATGCGGGTGCAGTTCTTCGCCAGTTGCCTCGTGGAACTGCTGCGGCCGGACGTGGGGGCTGCAACACAGCGGGTGCTCCGGGCGGCCGGCCACGAACCGGTTCCGGTGGCGGGCGCGACCTGCTGCGGCCAGCCCGCCTACAACGCCGGCTACGCCACCGAGGCACGGCGTGTCGCACGGCGCACACTGCGCGCCCTCGGTGATGGCGACACCACGTGTGTCGTCGCCTCCGGGTCCTGCACCACGATGATGTCGCACCACTGGCCGGAGTTGTTCGAAGGAACCCGGGATGCGGCGGCCGCGCGCAACGCTGCCGCCCGTACGGTCGAACTGACGGCGTTCCTCACAGGGCCGGCTACCGGGGACTCCGCGGACCGAGCGCGGCCCCTCGAATCCGGCGATGGCGACACGGGAGAGGCGCACGCCGCAACCGAGGCCGTCGTGGTCCACGACTCCTGTCACGCGTTGCGCGAGCTCGGCGCCGGCGCCACGGTGCGCCGTGCGCTCGCCGACGCCGGGCAAACGCCGACCGACGCCGAGGGGACCGAGCGCTGCTGCGGGTTCGGCGGGTCGTTCTCGGTAAAGATGCCGGGAGTGTCGGTCGCCATGGCCGACGAGAAGCTCGACAATTTCGCCGCCACAGGCTGCGAACAGGTCACGAGTTGTGACCTCTCGTGCCTGCTGCACCTGCAGGGCCGGGCCCGGCGGCGAGGCATGGGGCTCCGGTTCGATCACGTCGCGACGCTGCTGGACCCACAGACGTGACCACGCCGACCGCCACTCCCGTGAGCTTTGGCCGCCGCGCCGATGACGCCCTCGGCGACGACCGCATGCGCGCGGCCATCGCCCGCGGCACCGGCCTCATGCTGGAGCGCCGCCACGGGGCGATCGCGGAACTGGCCAACGTCGACGAGTTGCGCGACGCCGGGTCGGCCATCCGGGAAGCAGCCCTCCAGCGTCTGCCGGAGCTCCTGGAACGCTGGTCGGACAACCTCGGCGCCCTCGGCGGCCACGTGCACTGGGCCTCCGATGCCGACGAGGCCACCGCGATCGTGGCCGGCATCGTGGCGAGACGCGGTGCGAAGGTGATCGCCAAGGGCAAGTCCATGGTCTCCGAGGAGATCCACCTCAACGACGTTCTGGAGCGGGCCGGCGCGGAGGTGGTGGAGACCGACCTCGGCGAGTTCATCCAGCAGTTGGCCGGCGAGCCCCCGTCGCACATCGTGGCGCCGGCCATGCACAAGGACCGCTTCGAGGTCGCCGAGCTGCTTTCCGCCGATCGGGGCGAGCCGGTCAGTGCCGAGATCACCGCCGAGGCGGCCTACGCCCGGACACGTCTGCGACAGGCGTTCCTGGATGCCGGTGTCGGGATTACCGGCGTCAACTTCGCCGTCGCCGCCACCGGCTCGATCTGCCTCGTCGAGAACGAGGGCAACGGGAGGATGTGCTCCAGCCTGCCGCCGACGCATATCGCCCTCATGGGGCTCGAGCGCATCGTGGCCGATTTCGGCGAACTCGACGTGATGTTGAACCTGCTGGCCCGCTCCGCCACCGGGCAGGCGCTGACGGTGTACACGAACATCATCACCGGACCGCGGCGCCCCGGGGAGGTCGACGGCCCCGAGGAGTTGCACGTGGTCGTGCTGGACGGCGGGCGGAGCGCCCTCGTGGACAGCGACTTCTCCTCTGCGCTCCACTGCATCCGCTGCGGCGCCTGCCTGAACGTGTGCCCGGTGTACCGCCAGGTCGGTGGACACGCCTACGACTCGGTCTACAGCGGACCCATCGGGGCGGTGCTGACCCCGCTCCTGAAACCCACCGACGCGGGAGCCCGCGAGCTCGCCGAGGCTTCCTCGCTCTGCGGCGCCTGCACCGAGATCTGCCCCGTGCGCATCCCGCTGCACGACCTGCTGCTGCAACTCCGCCACCGGGACGCCCGAAGCGATGCCTCACGGTTGCGGCGGGCAGGCTTCTGGCTCTGGTCGCAGGCGTGGTCGCGACGCTGGATCTTCCGGTCCATGGTGCTGGTGGCTCGGGTTGGGCTACCCCTGCTGCGAAGGCTGCGGTGGCTACCGAACATCGGCTGGCTCGGTGCGTGGCGCAGCGGCCGGGAGATGCCGTGAACCACCGGACCGCGTCAGCCGCCTCGTGCTGGATTCCGGCCTTCGCCGGAATGACGGTGGGGGGCCACAGGGATGACGGTGGGGGGGCCACAGGGATGACGGTGGGGGGGCGACGGGGATGACAGAGCGGCCTCCGGGCACATCGAGGGAGGAGTTCCTGGGCCGGCTGCGAACGGGTGCCGGCGGGGACACCCGTGTCGGTGCGCCTTGTGCACCGCGCCCACAGTTCGTGACCGGCCGCAGCGGTCCGGACGGATTCATGCAGGCGTGGCGGGCGCTGGGCGGAACGGCAGAACGAGTGCCTGCCGACGAGTTGGGCGGCGCGGTGGCCGCCTACGCCTCCGAGCGCAACGGACCGATCGTCGCCGCCCCGGAGCTCGATGTCGCCGCCGATCTCCGATGGCCCGACTGTGGATCGCAGGCGGCCGCGGGGGCCGCTCTCGGAGTGGTGCGGGCGGTCGCGGCCGCGGCCCAGACCGGCACGATCCTCCTGCGCTCCGACGACAACCGGGGACGCGCGGCAAGCCTGCTGCCCACGGCCTGCATCTTCGTGATCGACACCGGCACCATCGTCGACACCCTCGGCGACTACCTCCGCGACGTCGAGGATCTCCCCAGCCAGCTGGTGGCGGTCACGGGACCGTCCCGTTCGGCCGACATCGAGAGCACGCTCGTCATCGGGGTCCACGGACCGGGAGAAGTCCACGCCATACTCACGGGGTGAAGGCGGCGTCGGAGACCCAACGGCTCCTCACACCGACGTTCACGGCGCTGCTGACGGCCTGCATCTGGTACTTCGTCAGCACGGGCATGATGCTCGTGGCCGTCCCCGTCTTCGTCAGCGAGGAATTGGGCGGCGGAGAATGGGGTGTTGGCGCCGCCATGGGTGTCTCGGGCCTGGCCGCAGCCCTGCTGCGGGTCATCGCTGGACCGATCACCGACACGAAGGGTCGGCGCTGGGTGATGGTCTTCGGTTCGTCGCTGGCCGGAGTGAGCATGCTGGGCCTCGTGGTGGCCCACAGCGTCGGAGCCGTCGTGGCGTTCCGTGCCCTCACCGGGGTTGGTGAGGCCGCCTTCTTCGTCGGCGCCGCGACCGCCCTGCAGGACATCGCTCCCGAAGGGCGGCGCGCCGAGGCGACCTCCTACTTCTCCGCGGTGGTGTACGCCAGCATGGCTCTGGGCCCGCTACTCGCGGAGTGGCTGATCGAACGGTTCTCCTTCGAGGCCACGTGGCTGGTCGGCACGGTGTTCTGCGGTATCGGCGCGCTGCTGGCAATGCGCGCCCCGCAGAATCGCGCTCCCGCGACCGGTCACCGCCAACTCTTCTCGAGGCCGGTGGTGCACCCGGCGGCGGTGCGGCCGGGAAGCGTCCTGATGATCGGCCTCCTGGGCTTCGCATGCTTCATGACCTTCGCGGCGCTCTGGGCCGATGAGGTCGGCATCCAGAACGCCGGCAGCGTCTTCCTGCTGTTCGCCGGCGCCGTGCTGGTCCTACGGCTGCTGCTGGCTCGGCTGCCGGACCGCCTCGGTGCCCGAACCACGACGACGATCGCTCTGGTCTTCTCGGCACTGGGACTCGCCGTCATGGCTGTCTGGCAGGAGCCCGGCGGGGCCTACGTCGGGAGCGCCGTAATGGCGCTGGGTCAGAGCTTCCTGTTCCCGGCGCTGTTCGCGTCGGTCATCCAGTCGGCACCACCGGCCGAACGGGGACAAGCCGTCGCCTCGTTCAGCATCTCGTTCGACGTTGCGTTCGGCATCGGAGGCTTCATCGCGGGCGCCGTCGCCACGCACTTCGGTGGGATCTCGTCAGCGTTCTGGTTCGGCGCAGCCGCCTGCGGTGTGGCGCTGCTGCTCGCGAGAGCCACCATCCCGAGGGCATCGACCACCGCCCCGGCCGCCGACGACCCCCCGCTGCCTCCCCGGGCCGGGCCCGACGAGGCGAGGCGCCTCAGAGGATCTTGATCTCGATGTCGACCCCGGCCGGGAGGTCGATGCGCTGCAAGGAGTCCACCGTCTTGGCCGAGGAGTTCACGATGTCCAGCAGCCGCTTGTGAATGCGCATCTCGAAGTGCTCGCGGCTGTCCTTGTCCTTGTGGGGTGAACGGATCACGGTAACCCGGTGGCGCTCGGTGGGCAGCGGCACCGGCCCGCGCACGTCGGCCTGGGTTCGCTTCACCGTCTGCACGATCTTGCGCGCCGACTGATCCACGATCTCGTGGTCGTACGCCTTGAGGCGGATCCGGATCTTCTGCCCCATGGCCACGACCGGCTACTTCAGGATCTTCGTGACGGCGCCGGCACCAACGGTGCGCCCGCCCTCGCGGATCGCGAAGCGCAGACCCTCGTCCATGGCGATCGGGGCGATCAACTCGACGGTCATCTGGGTGTTGTCACCGGGCATGCACATCTCGATGCCCTCGGGCAGCGCGATGGAGCCGGTGACGTCGGTGGTGCGGAAGTAGAACTGGGGCCGGTAGCCGTCGAAGAACGGCTTGTGGCGACCGCCCTCGGCCTTGGTCAGCACGTACACCTCGGCCTCGAAGTGGGTGTGCGGGGTAATGGAGCCGGGAGCTGCCAGCACCTGGCCACGCTGCACCTCCTCCTTGCCGACACCCCTCAGCAGCGCGCCGATGTTGTCGCCGGCGCGCCCCTCGTCGAGGATCTTGCGGAACATCTCCACACCGGTGCAGACCGTCTTGCGGGTGTCCTTGATGCCGACGATCTCGACGTTGTCGCCGGTGTTGACGATGCCCTGCTCGACGCGGCCGGTCACCACGGTGCCGCGACCGGTGATCGAGAACACGTCCTCGATGGGCAGCAGGAACGGCTTTTCGACATCGCGCAGCGGCTCCGGTACGTAGCTGTCGACCTGCTCCATGAGGGCCACCACCTGGTCGCCCGCCTCGGCGTCGCCCTCCAGCGCCTTGAGCGCCGACACCGGCATGACCGGCGTGTCGTCGCCGGGGAACCCGTACTCGTCCAGCAACTCGCGCACCTCGAGCTCGACGAGCTCCAGCAGCTCGGGATCGTCGACGGCGTCCACCTTGTTGAGCGCCACCAGGATCCGGGGCACACCCACCTGGCGGGCCAGAAGCACGTGCTCGCGGGTCTGCGGCATGGGCCCGTCGGCGGCGGAGACGACCAGGATCGCCCCGTCCACCTGCGCCGCGCCGGTGATCATGTTCTTGATGTAGTCGGCGTGGCCCGGCATGTCGACGTGGGCGTAGTGACGGTTGGACGTCTCGTACTCCACGTGGGCGACATTGATGGTGATGCCCCGCTCGCGCTCCTCGGGAGCCTTGTCGATGGAGTCGAAGTCCGTGAACTGTGTGGACTCTGGATCGCGTTGAGACAGGACCCGCGTTATGGCGGCGGTCAGTGTCGTCTTGCCATGGTCGATGTGCCCCATGGTCCCCACATTGATGTGGGGCTTCGAACGCTGAAAGACTTCCTTGGCCATTTCTCGCTCCTGACGCTCCGTTTCGGTTGCGTTTAGATTCGGTTCGCTACGGGTTCGTGTGATCCGGCCTCGCGGCGCGTCCGCGGTCGCAGCCCGGATCTTCGGTTGGTCAGACGCCGCGCACGCGGGAGATGATCGTCTCCTGTACCGACACCGGCACCTGCTGGTAAGAGTCGAACTGCATGGTGTAGGTAGCCCGACCCTGAGTGCGCGAACGCAGGTCGGTAGCGTATCCGAACATCTCCGCAAGCGGCACCGTGGAGTTGACGACCTGATTCCTGCCGCGCTGCTCGGTCGCCAGCACCCGCCCCCGGCGGCTGTTGATGTCGCCCACGACGTCGCCCAGGAACTGCTCGGGGACCACGACTTCGGTCGCCATGACCGGCTCGAGCAGGACGGGAGAGGCCTTGTGCGCCGCTTCCCGGAACCAGGACACGGCCGCCACCTTGAACGCCATCTCCGAGGAGTCCACGTCGTGGTACTTGCCGTCGTTCAGGATGACGCGGACCCCGACGGTGGCGAAGCCCGCCAGGACGCCGGTGGTGAGTGCCTCGCGGATACCCGACTCCACGGCCGGGATGTACTCCTTCGGGATCGCCCCGCCTCTGATCCCGTCCACGAACTCGAACTCCTCGCCGGAGCCCAGCGGCTCGATCGAGGCGGTGATGACCGCGAACTGGCCCAGACCACCGGTCTGCTTGCGGTGCATGTAGGTGTGGCTGAGGACCGGAGCGGTGAGCGTCTCCCGGTACGCCACCTGGGGCCGGCCCACCGAGGCGTCCACTTTGAACTCTCGCAGCATCCGATCCACGATCACCTCGAGATGCAACTCGCCCATGCCGGCGATGATGGTCTGACCGGTGTCGGTGTCGGTTCTCACCCGGAATGTGGGATCCTCCTCGGCGAGCGCACCGAGGGCCTTGGAGAGGCGGTCCTGATCGGCTTTGGACTTGGGCTCCACCGCCACGTCGATCACCGACTCCGGGAACTCCAACTGCTCCAGCAGGATCGGGTGGCCCTTGGCGCACAGCGTGTCGCCGGTGCGGGTGTTCTTGAAGCCGACAGCGGCGACGATGCCACCGGCGCCCACCTCGGTGCGGTCCAAGCGGTCGTTGGCGTGCATCTCCAGCAGGCGGGAGATGCGCTCGGTACGCCCTGTGCGGGTGTTCAGCACCTGATCGCCCTTGGCCACCGTGCCGCTGTAGACACGGAAGTAGGTGAGCCGCCCCACGTGCGGATCGGACATGATCTTGAAGGCGAGCGCCGCGAACGGCTCGGACTCGTCGGTGCTGCGGGTCAGGATCGCACCGCTGCGGGGCTCGGTGCCCTCCACCGGCGGCTGGTCCAGCGGGGACGGGAGGTAGTCCACGACGGCGTCGAGCAGCGGCTGCACGCCCTTGTTCTTGAACGCCGAGCCGCAGAGCACCGGCACGAAGTCCCCCGACAAGGTGCCCCGCCGGATGGCCGGCCGGAGGTCGTCCGCCGTGATCTCCTCGTCGGCCACGAACTTCTCCAGAATGCCGTCGTCGATGGTGCTGACCGCATCGATGATGTCCGCCCGCCGCGCCTCGGCCAATTCGACCAACGGCGCCGGCACCTCCACCTCCTGCCAGGTGGCGCCCAGGTCGGAGTTGTTCCAGACCAGCCCACGCATGGTCAAGAGGTCGACGACGCCGGCGAAGTCGGACTCGGCGCCGATCGGCACCTGCAGCACCAGCGGCGTGCAGTTCAGCCGCTCGCGGATGCTGTCGGTGCAGAAGAAGAAGTCGGCGCCGGTGCGGTCGAGCTTGTTCACGAAGCAGATGCGGGGCACGGCGTAGCGGTCGGCCTGGCGCCAGACCGTCTCGGTCTGCGGCTCCACGCCGGCCACTCCGTCGAAGACCGCCACGGCCCCGTCGAGGACGCGCAGCGATCGCTCCACCTCCATCGTGAAGTCGACGTGACCAGGGGTGTCGATGATATTGATGCGGCTGTCCCGCCAGATGCAGTGAGTGGCGGCCGCCGTGATCGTGATGCCCCGCTCCTGCTCCTGGGCCATCCAGTCCATGGTGGCGGCCCCGTCGTGCACCTCGCCGAGCTTGTAATTCACGCCGGCGTAGTACAGGAAGCGCTCGGTCGTCGTGGTCTTGCCCGCGTCGATGTGGGCCATGATGCCGATGTTGCGGGTTCGTTCGAGGGGATGTGGAGACATGATGGAGTTCTCCGCGGAGAGGGTCGGGGCCTCCGGGATCGGGCCCCGGTGACCGGCGGTGAGCACGTCACCGAACCGGTCGGAAGTTATTCAGGCGCGGTGACGGTCAGATGCGTCCATGGTTACGCAACCATGACGAAACGCGCTCCCACTACCAGCGATAGTGGGCGAAGGCCTTGTTGGACTCCGCCATCTTGTGGAGGTCCTCTTTGCGCTTGATGGACGCACCGCTGTTGTTGGAGGCGTCGAGCAACTCTCCTGCAAGGCGCGCCGCCATCGTGCGCTCGCGGCGATCCCGGGCGTAGCCGACGATCCAGCGGATCGCCAGCGTGGTCTGGCGGCGCGGCCGCACGTCGACGGGGACCTGGTAGGTGGCGCCGCCGACCCGCCGGCTGCGCACCTCCAACTGCGGCTTCACATTCTCGACGGCGCGCTTGAGAACGGCCGCCGGCTCTGCGCCGGTCCGCTCGCCCACGGTCTCGAGTGCGTCGTACACGATGCGCTCGGCGATCGAGCGCTTGCCGCGCTGGAGCACCTTGTTGACGAACTGCGTGACCAGGACCGAGTCGTAGACCGGATCGGGTGGGAGTTCACGTCTATGGGGTGGGCCTCGGCGGGGCATGTCGTCAGTCCTTCTTGGCGCCGTAGCGGCTGCGGGCCTGCCGGCGCTCGTCCACGCCGCTGGAGTCCAGGGCCCCGCGGATGACCTTGTAGCGAACACCGGGGATGTCCTTCACACGGCCGCCGCGCACCAGCACGATCGAGTGCTCCTGCAGGTTGTGTCCCTCACCGGGGATGTAGGCCGTCACCTCGATGCCGGTTGTGAGCCGCACGCGCGCCACCTTTCGCAGCGCGGAGTTGGGCTTCTTGGGCGTCGTTGTGTAGACCCGCGTGCAGACCCCCCGCCGCTGGGGCGCGCCCTTCAGAGCCGGAGTGCTGTCCTTGCGGGGCTTCGTCCCTCGTCCTTTGCGCACGAGTTGCTGGATGGTGGGCACGGTTGCGAGGGACTCCTGGATTGCTGGTCGGGGGGTGACGGGTATCGGCTGAAGGTGTGCACCGGGCGGGGGCCGCAGCGCCGGGCGGGCCAGGTAACGGTCCACATTCGGTGGGCCACCCCGGACTCGACCACGCGCCTTCAGCAGCGTATTTCTCGGCGAGCACGCCCAAAGGGACAGGCCGAAGCCGAGATTTCAGACTACGAGGGGGCGACGGTCTTCACAACCCCGCAGTCTCGGCCGCGAGTTCCGCAGTCTCGGCCGGCTCGACCGCCTCGGTCGTCTCGGGCAGCACGCCGAAGACGTCCGCGTAACCCTCCGCGAACTCGTCGTATTCCTCGGAGTAGACATCCATCGGCACGTACTCGGGGGCATGCGGCCGGACGTTCCGGTACTTGGCGATTCCGGTTCCCGCCGGGATCAGCTTGCCGATCATGATGTTCTCCTTCAGCCCGCTCAGGTCGTCGCTGCGCGACTCGATGGCGGACTCGGTGAGCACCTGGGTCGTCGTCTGGAAGGAGGCGGCGGAGAGCCACGAATCGGTCGCCAGCGAGGCCTTCGTGATTCCCATGAGTTCGGGACGTCCCTGCGCTGGGCGCTTCTCCTCGGTGATGAGCTGCCGGTTGGCGTCCCGGTAGCGGCGGGCGTCCACCCGCTCGCCGGGCAGGAAATCCGAATCGCCGGACTCCTGGACCAGCACGCGCCGGGTCATCTGGCGCACGATCAACTCGATGTGCTTGTCGTGAATCGACACGCCCTGCTCGCGGTAGACGGCCTGGACCTCGTCGGTGAGGTACTGCTGCACGGCGCGAAGGCCCTTGATCTCCAGCAACTCCTTCGGGTCCACGTTGCCCTCCACGAGCACGTCCCCGGCGTCCACCTCGTCGCCGTCGCTGAACTCCAGGCGCGCCCCCACAACGGCGACGTGCTTCTCCTCGGTGCCGTCGGGCGCGACCACTCGCAGCCGCTGCTGCTGCCCGTCCGGTTCGTCCACCCGGAGGACACCTGAACTCCTTGCCAGGGTCGCCTTCCCCTTGGGGGTCCGAGCCTCGAACAGCTCCACGACGCGGGGCAGGCCGCGGGCGATGTCACTCACCGACCGGCCCAATTCCATGGCGCCACCTGTGTGGAAGGTCCGCATCGTGAGCTGCGTGCCGGGCTCGCCGATGGACTGGGCCGCGATCACGCCCACGGCCTCACCCGTCTCGATGATGGATCCGGTGGCGAGCGACATGCCGTAGGACCTGGCGGAGATCCCCTGGAGCGAGTTGTCGGTCAGCGGTGACAGGACACGCACTCGATCCAGGCCCGGATCGGCCGCGAGGCGCTCCATGAGCTGGCGCGTCACCATCTCGCCGGCCGCGATCTCCGTCCCGTCTTCGAGCGTGACGGCGTCGGCCAGGATCCGACCCAGCAGGCGCACCTCCAACGGACGGTCACCGGCCTCAAGATCAACGTGGATGCCCGGCACCGGCTCGTTGTTCTCGAACGGATCCTCGTCGTTGATGATGAGTTCCTGCGCCACGTCCACGAGGCGCCGCGTCAGGTAGCCGGAGTCGGCGGTGCGCAGGGCCGTGTCCACGAGGCCCTTGCGTGCACCCGGCGTAGAGATGAAGTACTCCAGCACCGACAGTCCTTCACGGAAGTTCGACTTGATCGGCCGGGAGATCATGTCGCCGCGCGGGTTGGCGACCACGCCGCGCATGCCGGCGATCTGGCGCAACTGCATCATGTTCCCGCGGGCGCCGGAGTCCACCATCATGTTGAGGGGGTTGAGGCCCTCGCCGCGCAGGGCTTCGACCATCTCGTCCTGCACTTCCTGGGTGGCCTCCAGCCAAGTCTCGATCTCCTTCTGGCGCCGCTCGCCGTCGGAGATGATCCCGCGGCGGAACTGGCTCTCGGTGGTTTGAGCCTGCCGCTCCCGGCGTTCGAGGATCTTCGGCTTGTCGGCCGGCACCTTGATGTCATCCAGGGAGATCGTGAGCCCGGACTGCGTGGCGAACTGGAAGCACAGGTCCTTCAGGCCGTCGAGGCTGCGCGCCACTTCCGCCTTGGGGTAGTTGCGAGCGAGGTGCTCGACGACCCGGCCCACAGCCGGCCGCCTCAGTTCCTCGTTGATGAAGCCGAAGTTCTCGGGCAGTTGCTGGTTCAGCAGGATCCGCCCGACCGTGGTGGGCTCGTAGACGGCCTTGCCGTTGCCGACGGCAGCGCCCTCGCCATCACCATCGGGCGCGGGCCGCACCAACTCGGGGACGCGGTACTCGATCGGCGCGTGCAACTCCACCTGGCCGGCCTCGTAGGCGAAGATGACCTCGTCGGGGTTGCGGAAGACGCGTCCCGCGCCACGTCCCTCGGGATCCAGGAGGGTGAGGTAGTAGGTGCCGATGATCATGTCCTGGGTGGGCGTCACGAGCGGCGAGCCGTGCGCCGGCGACAGGACGTTGTTGGCCGACAGCATGAGCACGCGGGCCTCGGCCTGCGCCTCGGCGGAGAGCGGCAAGTGCACGGCCATCTGGTCACCGTCGAAGTCGGCGTTGAAGGCGGCACAGACGAGCGGGTGGATCTGGATGGCCTTGCCGCCGACCAGCACCGCTTCGAACGCCTGGATACCGAGCCGGTGCAGCGTGGGCGCCCGGTTCAGCAGCACGGGGTGCTCCTTGATGACCTCCTCCAGGACGTTCCAGACCGCGGAGCGGCGGCGCTCGACCATGCGCTTGGCGGACTTGATGTTGGGGGCCAGCTCCTGCTCCACGAGATTCTTCATCACGAAGGGCTTGAACAGCTCGAGGGCCATGAGGCGCGGCAGGCCGCACTGATGGAACTTGAGCGTGGGACCCACGACGATCACCGAACGGCCCGAGTAGTCCACGCGCTTGCCCAGCAGGTTCTGCCGGAACCGCCCCTGCTTGCCCTTCAGCATGTCCGAGAGCGACTTGAGCGGCCGGTTGCCCGGTCCGGTGACCGGACGGCCCCGGCGGCCGTTGTCGAAGAGGGCATCCACCGCCTCCTGCAACATCCGCCGCTCGTTGTTGACGATGATCTCCGGCGCACCGAGGTCCAGCAGTCGCTTGAGGCGATTGTTGCGGTTTATGACGCGCCGGTAGAGGTCGTTGAGGTCTGAGGTGGCGAAGCGGCCGCCGTCGAGCTGCACCATCGGACGCAGGTCCGGCGGGATCACCGGGACCACGTCCAGGATCATCGCCCGGGGGTCGTTGATGCGGCGCCCGTGCTCGTCGCGGGTGTTGAAGGCGCTCACGATCCGCAGGCGGCGGATCGCCTTGTGCTTGCGCTGCGCCGACAGCGGCTTGGCGCCCTCGGGGGGCGCCACCATCAGGCGCAACTCCTCTTCCTGAGCATCGAAGTCGGACTCATCGATGAGCCGGGCGATCGCGTCCGCGCCCATCCCGCCTTCGAAGTAGTCCTGGTAGCGGTACGCGAGCTCGCTCCAGAGCTCCTCGTCCTCGATGATCTGCCGCGGGTGCAGGCTCCTGAAGACGTCGAAGGCGTTGCGGATCTTCTCGAGTTCCTCGGTCCGGAGATCCTGCAGTTCCTCGAGCTCGCGCTCGGCGGCGGCCCGGCGGTTGCGGATGTCCGCACCGGTTCCGCCGCTGTCCTCGAGCTCGGTGAGTTCCTCCTCCAGCGCCTGCTGGATCTCATCGCGACGCTCGTCGAACTCGGTGCTGACGATGCGCAGTTCCTCGTGCATGTCCCGCTCGAGTTCGGGCAGGTCGACGTCGCGACGCTCGGCGTCGACGCTCACCACCAGATGGGCGGCGAAGTAGACGACCTTCTCGAGTTGCTTGGCCTTGACCTCCTCGCGGGGCTCGGTGCCCGTCAGGAGGTACGCCAGCCAGGAGCGCGTGCCGCGGAGGTACCAGATGTGCACGACCGGCGCTGCCAGCTCGATGTGGCCCATGCGCTCGCGGCGAACCTTCGTGCGGGTCACCTCCACACCGCAGCGCTCGCAGATGATGCCGCGGAAGCGGATGCGCTTGTACTTCCCGCACGTGCACTCCCAGTCCTTCTGGGGACCGAAGATCTTCTCGCAGAAGAGCCCGTCCTTCTCCGGCTTCAGGGTGCGGTAGTTGATGGTCTCGGGCTTCTTGACCTCACCGTTGGACCAGGTGCGGATTGAGTCCGCCGTGGCCAGACCGATGCGGAGACGCCCGAACTCGTTGACGTCGAGGGCGCTGGAGGTGTTCCGGCGATTCTGTTCCATCCCTAGTTCTCCCTCCTGCCGGCGTAGGCAGGTCGGTCGGCGCCGAGTTCACGCGCCCGGCGCTCAGCCTCGCGACGGGCATCCTCCTCGTCGGATCCCCGCTCCGGGCGTGAGATGTCGATGCCCAGTTCCTCGGTGGTCCAGTAGATGTCCTCGTCGATTTCCTTGATCTCGATCTCTTCGCCGGCGCTCGAGTAGACCTCCACCTCCATGCACAGGGCCTGCATCTCCTTGATGAGCACCTTGAAGCTCTCCGGGATGCCGGGATCCGGCATGTTGGAGCCCTTGACGATGGCCTCGTAGACCTTCACCCGGCCCAACACGTCATCGGACTTGACGGTCAGCAGTTCCTGCAGGCAGTAGGCGGCGCCATAAGCCTCGAGCGCCCACACCTCCATCTCGCCGAACCGCTGGCCTCCGAACTGGGCCTTCCCGCCCAGGGGCTGCTGGGTGATCATCGAGTACGGACCGGTGGAACGCGCATGGATCTTGTCGTCCACCAGGTGGGCGAGCTTGAGGATGTAGGCGAAGCCCACGGTGACCCGCTGGTCGAAGGGCTCGCCCGTGCGGCCGTTGTAGAGGACGGCCTTGCCGTCGGTGCCCACGAGACGCTCCCCGTCGGGCGACTCCGGGCGCATGTTCTCCAGCAGCGTGCTGATGGACGGCCTGTCGCCGGTCGGGCCGACCGTCGGGGCGTCATCCCAGCGAGCACCGTCGAAGACCGGTGTCTCGATGAACACCGACGGCGGCGTGTTGGTGCGGGTCTTGGCCTCGGTGCCTTGCACGGGCTCATCGCCGACGGCCTCGCCGTTCTGCTGCCATCCCCAGCGCGCCACGTAGCCGAGGTGCGCCTCGAGGATCTGGCCCACGTTCATCCGCGAGGGCACGCCGAGGGGGTTCAGGATGACGTCGACCGGCGTTCCGTCGGCCATGAAGGGCATGTCCTCGACGGGCAGGATCTTGGCGATCACGCCCTTGTTGCCGTGGCGGCCCGCCAGCTTGTCGCCGACGCTGATCTTGCGCTTCTGCGCCACGTGGACGCGGACCAACTCGTTCACGCCCGGCGGCAGCTCGTGGTCCTCCTCGCGGCGGAAGACCTTGACGTCGATCACCTTGCCGGCGTCGCCGTGGGGGACCTTCAGCGAGGTGTCGCGCACCTCGCGCGCCTTCTCGCCGAAGATGGCGCGCAGCAGGCGCTCCTCGGGGGTCAGTTCGGTCTCGCCCTTCGGCGTGACCTTGCCCACGAGGATGTCGCCGGGACCCACCTCGGCGCCGACGCGCACCAGACCGTTGTCGTCGAGGTCCACGAGCACCTCGTCGGAGAGGTTGGGAATGTCCCGGGTGATCTCCTCGGCCCCGAGCTTGGTCTCGCGGGCGTCGATCTCGTGCTCGTGGATATGGATGGACGTCAACACGTCGTCGCGCACCAGCCGGTCGCTGACGATGATGGCGTCCTCGAAGTTGTACCCCTCCCAGGACATGTACGCCACCAGGACGTTCTTGCCGAGCGCCAACTCGCCGTGGTCCGAGGAGGGCCCGTCGGCCACGAGAGAACCCTTGGTCACCCGGTCGCCGGCGCGCACCAGGGCGTGCTGGCGGATGCACGTGTCCTGGTTGGAACGCGCGAAGCGTGCCAAGGGGTGCACCACATGGCCCAGGGAGTCGTAGTGCATCGTGATGGCCCGGCCGTCGAGGTCGATCACCTCGCCGTCGTCGAGGGCCAGGACCACGTCGGCGGCATCGCGAGCCGCCCGGGCTTCGATGCCCGTGCCGATGTAGGGGGCCTCGGCTCGCTGCAGGGGCACCGCCTGACGCTGCATGTTTGCGCCCATGAGTGCCCGGTTGGCGTCGTCGTGCTCCACGAACGGGATCAACGCGGTCGCCACGGAGACGATCTGCTTGGGCGACACGTCCATCCGCTCGATGTCACTCGGCGGAGCGAAGACGATCTCGGTCGTGGCACCGAAGAAGTGCTCCTCCTCGAGCTGCAGCTTGAGATCCTCCAGCGAGGCCGCCTGCGGGGAGCGCCTTGCCAGCACGCGCGGGTTGCGGAAGGTGCCGTCGGGGTTCAGCGGCGCGTTGGCCTGCGCCACCACGTACTCCTCCTCCTCATCGGCGGTGAGGTACTCCACCTCGGTGGTCACCTGGCTCTCGCGCACGACGCGGTACGGCGTCTCGATAAAGCCGTGTTCGTTGATCCGCCCGTAGGTGGCGAGCGCCCCGATCAGGCCGATGTTGGGTCCTTCCGGCGTCTCGATGGGGCACATCCGGCCGTAGTGGCTGAAGTGCACGTCCCGCACCTCGAAGCCGGCGCGCTCCCGTGACAGACCGCCGGGACCCAGTGCCGACAGCCGGCGCCGGTGCGTCAGCCCCGACAGGGGGTTGACCTGGTCCATGAACTGGCTGAGCTGGCTGGTGCCGAAGAACTCCTTGATGGCGGCCACGACCGGGCGGATGTTTATGAGCGTCTCGGGGGTGATGGCCTCCATGTCCTGGGTGGTCATGCGCTCCCGCACGACCCGCTCCATGCGCGACAGGCCGATCCGCACCTGGTTCTGGATCAACTCGCCCACCGACCGGATCCGGCGGTTGGCGAAGTGGTCCTGGTCGTCCAGCCGGTAGCCCTGCTCGTAGCGCACCAGGTGCAGCAGGTAGGTGGAGGTGGCCAGCAACTCGGCGACGCTGAGCGTCGGCTGATCGGGCGCCGGGGCCTCGACGTCGATGTCGAAGATCTCCCTGATTCGATCGATCTCGCGGCCGAGCTTGCGGTTCAGCTTGTAGCGCCCCACCCGCGAGAGGTCGTAGCGGCGGGGATCGAAGTACGCGCCGGCGAAGTAGGCCCGGGCCGCCTCGGCGCTCGGCTGGTCACCGGGCCGCACGCGCTTGTAGATCTCAATGAGGGCGTCGTCCCGCGACAACTCGTTGCTCTTCTCGTTCTCCCACTGCGGGGCAAGGAAGTCGAAGTAGGACACGAAGCGGTCGAAGAACCCGGGATACGCCTCCTCGTCACTGAAGCCCAGCGCCGTCAGGAAAGTGAACAGGCTGAGGCGACGCTTGCGCGCCACCCGCACGCCGGCGCTGACGTCCCTGCCCGGCCG
The DNA here is from genome assembly GCA_963664235.1 of Acidimicrobiales bacterium. GTDB lineage: Bacteria > Actinomycetota > Acidimicrobiia > Acidimicrobiales > CATQHL01 > VXNF01. Next base: position 1,045,969 of record OY760933.1, read on the forward strand.
GTGCTCGACGTCGAACTCGATCCACTCCCCGCGGTAGGGATGGATCGTGCCGGTCACGAGCTGGTGCTTGGACATGTTCCGCAGCCGGTAGCGCTCGCCGGGCTGGAAGATGACGCCGGGCGACCGCACGAGTTGCGAGACCACCACTCGCTCGGTGCCGTTGATGATGAAGGTGCCCTTCGGGGTCATCTTGGGGAAGTCCCCCATGAAGACCACCTGCTCCTTGATCTCGCCGGTGTGGCGATTCAGGAAGCGCGCCCGCACGAAAACGGGTGCGCTGTAGGTCATGTCCTTCTCTTTGCACTCCTCCACGGAGAACTTGGGGTCCATGAGGAGGAAGTCGTCATCGGGATCGAATTCGAACTCCAGGAGCAGGTTCTCGGAGTAGTCCTTGATCGGACTTATGTCCGCGAAGACCTCCGCCAGGCCCTTCTTGAGGAACCAGTCGAAGGAATCACGTTGGATCGCAATCAGGTCGGGAAGTTCGAGAACCTCCTCGAGATTACCGAACGAGTAACGCTGACGAGCGACAGCTGGAGATGGCACATCTCACTCCTGGGGAAGCACATGAACGACTTGGGGGCGCGCGACGGGGCCACGAGGTTCAGGACCCGAAATCCCGACAGCGGGAACCGGGAATGCCTATGCGGAGAACGGCGACACGGGAGAACCACCCTACTGTCCGCCGCCCACGGCCGCAACCTCGGAGGCGTTCAAATTGCCGGACCCCGCCGCATCGTCCGGCAGCGGGGTCAGGAGACCTTGATGACGGCGCCGGCGGCCTCGAGGGCTTCCTTGGCTCCGTCGGCCTCCTCGCGCGGCACGCCTTGAAGCACCGGCTGGGGTGCGGTGTCGACCAACTCCTTGGCCTCCTTCAGCCCCAGGCTGGTGAGCGCGCGCACCTCCTTGATGACCTGGATCTTCTTGTCACCGACCTCGGAGAGGACGACATCGAAGGCGGTCTGCTCCTCTTCTTCCTCGGCGGCCTCGGCGGCGGCGGGTGCCGCCATGGGCACGGCCGCCACGGGGGCTGCCGCGGTGACGCCGAAACGCTCCTCGAACTCCTTGAGGAGTTCGCTCAGCTCCAGCACCGTCATGGCACTGATGGTGTCGAGAACTTCGTCGACCTTGGACATGGTGTTTCTCCTTGTTCTTGTCTCGGTGCGTTTGTCTTGTCCCGCCGGCTGCTCCGGCGGGTGTTACGTGCCGGCGGGCGCTCTCAGTTCGCGGAGCGCTCGTCGATCAGGGCCTGGAGCAGGCCGGCGAAATTGCGGGCCGGCGCGGCCGCCAGACCCGCGAACTCCTGGAGTGGCGCGCCGAGCAGCCGCGCCATCTTCTGCATTGGACTTGCAAGCGCCCCTGCCAGTTCGGCCTGCAGTTGCTCGGCAGGAGGCAGCTTGGACAGGTGCTCCACCGCCTCGGGTCCGACCGAGTCGGTGCCCAGGAGACCCCCCTTGACGACCAGACTCTTCTCGGTTCGCTGGAAGTCGAACAGGGCTTTCGCCACTGCCGCGGCGTCGCCGGGGCGCCCGTCCTCGAGGGTCTCCACGAACGCCACCGCCGTGGGACCCACCAGCAGGTGGTCGCAGTCGATCCCGAGTTCGCGTGTCGCCAGCCGGATCAGGGTGTTCTTGTACACCTTGTAGCTGCCACCGAACGGCGCGAGAGAGTGCCGCAGCGCGGCCATCGCCGCCGTGTCGAGCCCGCGGTACTCGGTCAGCACCGCACCCTGGGCGGCGGCCAGCCGTTCGCGGATCTCTGCGACGACGGCCACCTTGTCCGGGCGGGGCGGGCGGGAGTGTTCACTCGATGACTCGGACACGGTGGTCTCCGGATCGGTTCGGGATGCGGTGCAGGCCGGCCGGTGCAAGCCCGCCGGAAACGGCAACGGCGCCGCAGAAGATCACGCGGCGCCGGGGGATTGGGGCGTCACCTCATCAGGCGGGTGGCAGCGGGGCGCTGCCGTGCCTTTCAGCTCCTACGAGCACCGGAGATCTTCAGCGAGCATTCGGTTGTCGGGCCTCGCAGGGTAGCGGGCCCTCACACCACCTCCACTGCACGCCGCAAGGGTCGGGGTGGCTCAGATGCTCCCGGGGTCGATCTTGACCGGCGGTCCCATCGTGGAACTGATCGTCACCTTCTGGACGTAGCGACCCTTGGCGGCCGGGGGCCGCACCCGGTTCAGCTCCTCCATCACCGTGCGCAGGTTGTCCATCAGCGCCTCGGTGCTGAAACTCAACTTCCCGATCGGGACGTGCACGTTGCCCTGGCGGTCGGTGCGGTAGCCCACGCGCCCGCCTTTGAAGTCGGCGACGGCCTTGGCCACGTCGGCGGTCACGGTGCCGCTCTTCGGGTTGGGCATCAGCCCGCGGGGCCCGAGCGTGCGCCCCAGCCGGCCGACGAGCGGCATCATGTCCGGCGTGGCGATGGCCACGTCGAAGTCCATCATGCCCCCACTGATCTCCTGGACGAGGTCGTTGTCGCCCACGTGGTCGGCTCCAGCGTCGCGGGCGGCGATCGCCGCCTCACCGGCGGCGAAGACGGCCACACGCACCTGCTTGCCGGTGCCCGATGGCAGCGAGACGGTCCCGCGCAGCATCTGCTCGGACCGGCGGGGGTCGACCCCCAGGCCGACGGCCATGTCCACGGTCTCGTCGAATCCGGCTGACGGCAGCCCCTTCACCACGTCGAGCCCCTCGACGGCATCGTGCACACGCTGCCGGTCGTAGCGGTGGGCGGCATCGCTGTAACGCTTTCCCTTGTTCATCCTTCTCCTCCGGCCCTTGGACGTTCAATGGCCTCGACGCCGTTGCGGGCTGTGGTCTTCTGAGGTCTTCCCGGGCGGCGGCCGACGCGCCGCGCCCGTGGGGTGGCCGCGCTAGCGGACCACCCGCACTCCCATGCTGCGGGCAGTGCCGGCGACCTGGCGCTTGGCCATGTCGATGTCGTCGGTGTTCAGGTCGGGCAGCTTGATCTCGGCGATGGAGGTCACCTGCTCATCGGTGATCGAGCCGACGAACTCGCGCCCCACCTCGCTGGCCCCTTTCTCCAGACCTGCCGCCTCGCGGACGAGGAACGACGTCGGCGGGGTCTTGAGGATGAAGCCGAACGACCGGTCTTCGTAGATCGTGATCTCCACGGGAACGATCTGGCCGGCCTGATCGGCGGTGCGGTCGTTGTACTGCCGGCAGAAGTCCATGATGGCGATGCCGTGGGGACCGAGCGCGGTTCCCACCGGCGGCGCCGGGGAGGCCTTGCCGGCCTCGATATTGACCTTGACGACTGTTAGGACCTTTTTCGCCATGAACGGCTCTCCTGTCAGTGGTTGCGGCGGCTAGAGCTTGGCGACCTGGGAGAATTCCAGCTCGACCGGGGTCTCGCGGCCGAAGATGTTGACCAGCACCTTGACCTTCAACTGCTCGGCGTTGATGTCGATGATCTCGCCCGACAACTCCGCGAACGGCCCCTCGCGCACCCGCACCGTCTCTCCGGCCTCGAACTGCAGGCGGGGACGACCGCGCTTGACGGCCTCGTCACCGGTTGTCTTGGACTCCAGGAACGTCTCCACGTCGCGCCGGCCCAGCGGGGTGGGCTTCGGCCCGTGCCCCACGAAGCCCGTGATCGACGGGGTCTCCTTGATGACCTGGAAGGCTTTGTCGGTGAGCCGGCAGCGCACCAGCAGGTAGCCGGGAAAGACTTTCTTCGGGACGACCACCTTCTTCCCGCCCTTGAACTCCACGACGTCCTCTGTGGGGATCTGGGCCTCGTAGATGAGGTCCTCGGCATCGAGGCTGCGAACCCGCGCCTCGAGATCCTGCTTGGCCTTCTTCTCGTAACCCGACTGGGTGTGCACGACGTACCAGCGGCCGGGACGGCGCGATGGGCGGTCCTCGTCGGGGGGCTCGACGATGTCCTCGCCGGCGGTGGCCTCTGCAGCCGCTTCGGCCGTGGCGTGGAGTTCGTCCTCGCTCAGCACGTCGTAGTACTGCTCCTCGCCGGGCGCATCGGTGACATCCGCGAGGGGACCCGAAGGCAGTACCGCCTCGACGGGCGGCGCGGTCACCTGCTCTGGTGCGCCACCGGGCAGATCTGTTTCGACTGGGGGGGACTGCTCACTCACGGAATCACTCATCGCTCGAAGAGTTTCAGGATCGCCTCGCCGAAGCCGTAGTCCAGGGCACCGATCACAGCCGTGAGGATGACCACGACGACAAGGGTGACGATGGAATAGTTGACGACCTCGGAGCGGGTTGGCCAGGAGACCTTGCGCAACTCGGCGCGAACCTCGCGCATGAACTGCGCCGGCGAGGCCCGCTCGCGGCGCGGCGCGGCCTGCTGGCGCCGCTCGGCTACGGGCGCGCCCTCGTCGTCGATGGCCCCCTGCTTGCGGGCCATACGGCGAAACTGTCTGTTCATTTCCATGGCAGGGCAGGAGGGACTCGAACCCCCAACCGCCGGTTTTGGAGACCGGTGCTCTCCCAGTTGAGCTACTGCCCTCGGATTTAGCCCAAGCGGTGCGGGACAGGTCAGGATACCCAGCCAACCGGGTCATCCCCACGGCGGGAACGCACCGGCGGGCCCCAGGCGTGAAGTAGCGGCGGCCAGATTCGAACTGGCGACCTCTCGATTATGAGTCGAGCGCTCTTACCAACTGAGCTACGCCGCTTGGCGATTCGGGACCGTGCCCGCGAGCTCCCTGAGAGAATCGAACTCTCGACCTTTTCCTTACCATGGAAACGCTCTGCCGACTGAGCTAAGGGAGCCGAGCGGTCCACATGCTACACGGCCCGCCTGCGCCCCAACCCCGTGGTCACACGTCGCGCCGGCCCCTCAGGGAGCCCGATCGAGGGTCCTGTCGGGCGGTAGCGTCTGCGGCGATGGAGATACGTCTGGCGAACCGGGGCGACGCCGAGGCGATCGCGGCCATCTACAACCACGAGGCGACCCGGGAGCGCACCGTCTTCGACCTGCGCGAGCGTACGGTCCCCGAACAGCAGGATTGGCTGGCGGAGCGCTCGGGGGCGCACTCGGTGATCGTGGCCATCAGCGACGGGGATCTCGTGGGATTCGCCTCGCTCTCGCCCTACCGGCCGCGGCCCGCCTACAACACCAGCGTCGAGAGTTCGGTGTTCGTGCGGCGCGACCGGCTGCGCGAGGGCATCGGCCGGGCGCTGCTGGAGCACCTCGTGGCCCTCGCCGCCGAACACGGATTCCACAGCATGATCGCCCGCATCGCGGGGGAGAACCAGGCGTCGGTGGACCTGCACGCCGAGTGCGGGTTCGAACTAGTGGGCACCGAGCGCGAGGTGGGTCGGAAATTCGGCCGCTGGCTGGACTGCACCGTCATGCAGCGCCTCCTGGGGTAGCGGCCGGCGGCGCCTGGATTCCGGCCTTCGCCGGAATGACGATGGGTGGGCCGGCGTGACGATGGGTAGGCCGGAATGACGATGGGTAGGCCGGAATGACGATGGGTAGGCCGGAATGACGATGGGTAGGCCGGAATGACGATCCGCAGGCCCGCGTGACGATCCGTAGGCCGGAATGGTTGTGCGGGGCTCCTCAGGCGCCGCTGGTCGCCAGCGGTCCGATGATCTCCATGGTCTCGGTGAGGATGATCCCGCGGTCGGTGAAACCCACATTGGGGATATTGGGGAGGCAGAGGAAGTTGAGGGCATAGACGGGGCGGTAGCCGATCGAGCACCCCAGCCGGTCGATCAAGACCCGCTCCAGCGCCGCCAACCGCTCCCCGACCACCTCCAGGGGATCCGGCGAGAGCAGACCGGCGATCGGCAGCGGCACCACGGCCGCAACCTCGGTGCCCACGGCCACGGCGTAGCCTCCCTGCGCCTCGATGACCGCCCCGGCGGCTGCAGCCATCGAGGCGTGCGAGTCGCCCACCACCACCACGTTGTGCGAGTCGTGGTTCACCGTAGAGGCCACCGCGCCGCCGCGAATGCCGAGGCCCGTGACGAATCCCTTGCCGATGTTCCCGGTGCCGTGGTGCCGCTCGAGCACCGCGATGGCGGCCACGTCAGCGGCATCGTCGGGACCCACCACGCCATCGCGGGCGCGCAACTGCACCCGGTGCATGGTCTTGGGCGCCCCGAAGGCCACCGCGTTCGCAGTCACCGGCCCGTCGGCAACGTCCAGGTGCAGGGCCAGATCGTCTGCGCCGGGCACCTCGACGTGCAGGGTGCCGGTGGACCAGGCCGGGTAGTCCGCAGCGGGCGGGGTCTGCACGAGGGCGCCTGCGGCGGCGACCACCTCACCGCGGTACAGCACCGTCGAGGGCGCGAAGTCCTCCAGGCTCTCCAGGAGCACCAGGTCGGCGAAGCGGCCGGGCGACACGCTGCCCAGGTGCCGGTCGATGCGCATCAGCTCGGCAGCGTTGAGGGTGGCCATCTGCACGGCGGTCAGCGGATCGAACCCGGCCTCGATGGCGAGACGCACCCTCTGGTCGAGGTGACCCTCGCTCATGAGGATGTTCGGATGGATGTCGTCGGTGCACAGCACCAGGCGCCGGGTGTCCAGCCCGAGGCGCTCGGTGGCAGCCACGATCTCGGGCCACTCGGACGCCGGCAGCCGGTCGATGCGCGGCGTCAGCAGGACGCGTGCCCCGCGACGCAGTTGCTCGACAACCTCGGCGGGCGATTCCGCCACATGGGTGTCCTCCACGCCCGCCACCAGCGTGGCGTCCAGGACGGCGCCCGTGAATCCGGGCAACTGGCCGCCCACGGTCATGCCGCGCTCGATGGTGGCCTCGATCTTCGCCAACTGCGACCGGTCCGCGTCCAGCAGCAGGGCGGGATTGATGTCGCCGCCGATGCACACCGCCTCGGGCCGATCCAGCATCGCCAGCGTCTCGGCCAGATCCATGGCGTGGCCTGAGGTCTCCCGGTCGGCCGGCATGGCCGGCACCCGCCCGGGCACCCGCAGGAACAGGTTCAGCGGTAGGTGGGCGGCTTCGGCGGTGAGCAGGTCGATGCCCGCGATGCCCAGCACGTTGGCAATCTCGTGGGGGTCCTCGCAGACCGAGAGCACCCCACGGGGAACGATGGCCCGGGCCAGCTCGCTGACGGTGATATTGGAACTCTCGAGGTGCATGTGCGGGTCGATGAGGCCGGGCGCCACGAACCGGCCGGCGGCATCGATGATCTCGGTGTCGGGACCCACGAGCTGCCCGGCGCTGTCGCCGACCGCGGCGATCCGCCCGGCCGCGATCACGACGTCGGCAGGAACGATCTCGCGGGTGAAGACGTTGACGACCCGAGCGCCGGTCAGCACCACATCGGCCGGTTCGTCTCCCAGTGCCACCCGGATCAGCCGGGTGCGCACGTCGGTCCCCATGTCCAGTGCTCGTGCGGTCATGCGCCGACAGTACCAATTGGCGCCGGGGTCGCCGCCGTCGAGGCCCTGTTTCCGGCGGCGGGGGCTATCGTGACCGCTTCGAGGGTCGGTGCCCGAGCGGACAAAGGGAGCAGGCTGTAAACCTGCCGGCAGCGCCTTCGGAGGTTCGAATCCTCCCCGGCCCACCACCTTTCACCCGTCGGCGGGGACCCGGCCCGCCGGCGAGCCGGGTCCCTACGAGCCCGAGCCGTCGCCGAGGTCCTCCTGCCACCGGAGCACCGGGCGTCGAGCCGCCGTGGCCTCGTCGAGGCGCCCTATGGGTGCGCTCCAGGGGGCGCCGTGCAGGGTCTCGGGGTCGCTGCGGGCCTCGGCGGCAATGGCGATCATGGCCTCCGCCAGGGCCTCGATGGCCTCGGGGGGCTCGGTCTCGGTCGGCTCGATCATCAGCGCTTCCTCGACGATCAGGGGGAAGTAGACCGTCGGCGGGTGGAATCCGTGGTCGATGAGGCGCTTGGCGATGTCATAGGTGGGCACACCGTGGCTGCGGCGCTGCCGCGTGCCCGAGAAGACGACCTCGTGCAGTACGGGCCGGTCGTACGGCAGGTCGTAGTGGTCGCCCATCAGCACGCGCAGGTAGTTAGCGTTGAGCACGGCCTGACCCGAGACGGCTCGCAGGCCCTCGAGGCCCAGGGCGCGCATGTAGGCGTAGGCACGAATCAGGACACCCACGTTGCCGTTGAATTGCTGGAGGCGTCCGATGCTGCGCTCCGGCTCGATGAAGCGCACGACGCCGTCGTCGCACTCGGTGACGACCGGGGTCGGGAGGTACGGCGCCAACTCCTCGCTGCAGCAGACGGGTCCCGCGCCCGGGCCGCCGCCGCCGTGGGGCGTGCTGAAACTCTTGTGCAGGTTCAGGTGGGCCACGTCGAATCCCAGGTCGCCGTAGCGCACGCGCCCCATGATGGCGTTGAGGTTGGCCCCGTCTCCGTAGAGGTAGGCGCCGGCCCGGTGGATCACACCGGCCACCTCCTCGATGCCGCGCTCCCACAGGCCCAGCGTGTTCGGCACGGTGACCATGACGGCGGCCACCGAGGCGTCCAACTCCCTTTCGATGGTTGCCCGGTCCAACGAACCGTCGGCGCCGGTGGGGATCTGGGTCACGGCGAAGCCGGCCATGGCGGCGGTCGCCGGGTTCGTGCCGTGCGCCGAATCCGGAACGAGGATCCTGCGCCGCTGCGACAGCTCGCCGCGATCCTCCAGGGCGCGCGTGATCATCAACACGCCGGCGAGCTCACCCTGCGCCCCGGCGGCCGGCGCCAGGCTCACCGCTCCCAGACCGGTGATCTCGCCCAAGCCGCGCTGCAATTCGAGCAGCGTCTGAAGGGTGCCTTGGACCTCCTCCGGTGGCGCCTGGGGATGCGCGCCCGCCAATCCGGGAAGCGACGCCACGAGGTCGTCGACCTTCGGGTTGTACTTCATGGTGCAGGAACCCAGCGGGTAGGTGCCGGAGTCGATGCCGTAGTTCCGCGCCGAGAGTTCCGTGTAGTAACGCACCAGTTCGCCCTGGCTCAGTTCCGGCAACCGCACCGAGTCCCGCAGCAGATGCGCATCGGGCAGCGGCGCCGGTTCGCCGTCCCAGCGGGGAACGTCGACCGCCCGCCGGCCGGGCACCCCCCTGTCAAAACTCAAGCGGGCACCGAAGTCCTCGCTGTTGGGCCCTGGCGCGCTCACGCCGCACCCCCGATCTCCGCCAGCGCCTCGACGAGCGCGTCGGTGTGTTCCTGGAGCGTGGCCTCGGTCACCGAGAACAGCAGGGCCTGGCGCGCCTCGGGCTCGGGTCTGCCCGAGACGTCGAAGCCGGGACCGATGCCGCGCGCCCTGAGTGCGGAGGCCAATTCTGCGGCCGGCATCGGGCCGCGTACCAGGAACTCCGAGAACCACGGACCGCGCTCGGGGGTCTCGAAGCCGTCCAGTGCGGCGATGCGCCGGGCGGCGTCATGAGCGCGCTGGTAGCTCAACTCGGCGGCCTCGCGGAGCCCTCGGGGGCCCAGAGCCTGCAGGGTGATCGTGAAGGCGAGCGCGATCAGTGACTGCGCAGTGGAGACGTTCGAGGTGGCCCGCTCGCGCCGGATGAACTGCTCGCGCGCCTGCAGGGTGAGCACGTAGCCGGTGCGCGGTTCAGCGCCGCCGGGGGGCGCTTGCAGCTCCCGCGTGCGCCCGACGATGCGGCCGGGCATCTGCCGAAGGAACGTCGACCGGGCTGCGAACAGTCCGAGCGAGGGCCCGCCGAACTGCGGCGGCCCCGCCAGATCTCGCCCCTCGCCGGTGACGATGTCGGCGCCCGCGTCGCCCGGTGCACGAAGCATCCCCAGAGCGAAGGGGTCGGCGACGGTCACCAGGAGCACGCCGTCGGCGTGCACCCTCTCCGCAATCGGCTCGAGGTCCACGATGGCTCCCAGGAAGTCCGGCTGCTGGACGACGAGACAGGCATGATCGGCACTCACCGCCTCCGGGGTCTGCAGCACGTCCACCCGCAACCCCGCGCCGCGGGCGTAGGTACGCACGACGCCGGTGGTTCCGGGGTGGATCGGCTCGAGCAGTGCCACCGCGCTGCGCTTCGTGACGCGAGACGCCAGCAGGCATGCCTCGGCCGTGGCGCTGGCCCCGTCGTACAGGCCGGTGTTGGACACGTCCAGGCCGCTGAGTTCGCACACCACCGACTGGTACTCGAACGCCGTCTGCAGCGTCCCCTGGCTGATCTCCGGCTGGTACGGCGTGTAGGCGGTGACGAACTCGGAGCGGCTGGTGAGGTGCGAGGTGATGGCGGGGATGGCGTGCCGGTACGCCCCGGCGCCGAGGAAGTCCGGGCGGCCGGCGACGGCGTTGGCGGCGGCCCGCTCGGCCAGCAACGCGATCAACTCCGGCTCCGTGAGGGCCGGGGGAAGCTGGATCGTCGGATCCAGCACGGCCGCCGGCAGATCGGCGAACAGCGCGTCGATGTCGGCGACACCGACCCGCTCGAGCATCCGGGCGCGGTCGGCCTCGGTGGCCGGGATATACGGATGTGGGGAGCCGCCGGAGGGCGAGGACACGGCCGTCAACTCGCCTCGACCTCCGCCCGGTACCCGGCGGCGTCGAGCATTCCCTCCAGTTCGGCGCCCTCAGAGATACGCACGCGGATCAGCCACCCCTCGCCATAGGGCGACTCGTTGACGAGTTCCGGGGCGTCGGCGAGCTCGCCGTTGGCGGCGACCACCTCGCCGCTGACCGGGGCGTAGAACTCCGCGACGGTCTTGGTGGACTCGATCTCGCCACACACCTCACCGGCGGTGACCGGGGTCCCCGCGGCAGGAAGATCGAGGTACACCACATCGCCGAGCTGATCCTGGGCAAAGTCCGTGATGCCCACGGTGGCCTCATCGGGGTTGTCGCCGTCGCGGCGCAACCACTCGTGGCTGGGCGTGTAGAGGAGGTCACCGGGGGTGTTGTTGTCGGTCATCACGTATTCCTCACTTTCCGGTAGAACGGGCGGCGCACGACCTCCACCGGGAGAGCGCGGCCGCGGACATCGACTTCGAGAGTGACACCGGGGCTCGCAAGCTCGGCCGGAAGGTAAGCCATGCCGATGCCGAGGCGCAGGCTGGGGCTGAAGGTCCCGCTGGTGAGTCGCGCCACCGCCTCGCCGGCGGGCTCGTGCACGGCGAACCCCGCTCTCGGCACGCCGCGGCCGCGAGCCATCAGATGGCAGAGCCGTCGGCTGCGAGCCCGGGCCTTCGCCTCCAAGAGCGCTTCCCGTCCGGTGAACGGCGCTCCGTCGTCGAGGCTCACCGCGAATCCCAGCCCGGCCTCGTAGGGGTGCGTGGTGGCGTCGATGTCATTGCCGTGAAGCGGCAGCGCCGCCTCGAGTCGCAACGTGTCGCGTGCTCCGAGGCCTACGGGCGTGGCCCCCCCGCCCACCAGCGCGTCCCACAGCGCCCCGGCACCGCCGGCGCCGACGATGCACTCGCCGCCGTCTTCGCCCGTGTAGCCGGTCCGAGCGAAGAGCACGGGTGAGGCGTCCCAATCAAGTTCCACGCAGTCCCGCGGTGCCAGCGCTGCCAGGCCCTCACCGAGGACGGCGCTGAGCAGGCCGATCGCCTCGGGTCCCTGGACGGCGAGCATCACCGTGTCCTGGGTCACCTCGGCTGCGTCGTCGCCGGCGACGGACCGCAACCGCGCGAAGTCCTCGCCGGCATTGGCCGCGTTGTGGACGATCAGCCAGCGTTCGTCGGGCAGGCGGTAAATGAAGACGTCGTCGTCGATACCGCCGGACTCGTTGCAGTAGAGCGAGTAGTGCGCCCTACCCACCTCCAGGGTGTTCACGTCGAAGGTCGTCACCGAGCGCAGCAGCGACGCCGCCCGCGGTCCGCGCAGCCAGACCCGTCCCAGGTGCGACACGTCGAAGACACCCACCCGCTCCCGCACGGCCTCGTGCTCGCGAACCGTGCCGGCGTACTGCAGCGGCATCTCCCAGCCGGCGAAGGGCGCAAAGCGGGAGCCGGCCGCCTCATGGCGATCACGCAGTGTCAGCGTGTGCAGCCCGCCGTCACTGCCGGGCCCTTGGCTCTCGCCCACGCCTCGAATTTATCCCCGCTCGACCGCCGGCGGCGACCACCGCCCGCTCCCGGCGAGGCTGTCGTCGGTTCGGCTGCTCATTGGCCTGCTCAGTCCCGCTGCACCGCATCCCCGGCAGACCACACCGTGCCGGTGCGGGTCCGGCGCAAGGTTCCGCCCGGAGTTTCTCCCCCTGCTGCCGCCTCGCCACCCGCCAGGGCCGCTGCCACACCGAGGCACCGGCGCCCGTCCCCCGAGCGGTCGGGTGTCGGACCCGCACCGTCGCCGGACCCGGGCGGTGGTGGGCAACCGATCATCGCCGTAGGGCTGGCGGCGAGCATGTCCCACTCATCGAGCACGCGGGCAATCCGCTGCGCGGTTCGGACGGTGCCGCCGGTCACGAGCGCGGCTCGCTCGGCGTCGTCGCCCCCGTTCGCCGCGGCGGGCAACGAGTCGATGCGCGCCGCGGCAACCACAGACAAGCGCACGGCCGCCGCGGCCACCCGGGCCGCGAGGGGCACAAGGCTCTCGAGGGGGATCTTGGGATCGCGGCCGATGGACGTCCCGTGACTGAGCCATTCCAGAGCGTCAGGGATGTCGCAGTCGGCCAGGACCCGGTCCACATCTTCCCGCACGCCCTCGGGCAGCCCGAGGGACGATCGGGCCTTCCGGCGGCTGCGCCGGGACTTCGTCTCGGCCGCCTCATGGGCGAGCGACTTGAGGGCGTTCTCCAGAATCGCCTGCGATTGAGCGCACACGCCCCGCATGCGCGCCGCCACTGCGCCGCCATAGCCGTCGGCGTCGCTGCTCTCCAGCGCTGCCCGCTCGTCGGAGAGCGGGTAGAGGAGAGCCCCGAGCAGGACAAGCGCCCGGCGGGCACTGTCCATCGATGCGACTGCATCGTTGCTGTCTGCAGCAGGCAAACCGATCTCCTCTCCCGATTCCCGCCTCCCGGCGGGCCCCGGCCATCTGCGGCGACGAATGAAGGATCATGCCACTTCGGTGCCGCAGGCCTATCGGCCACCGGTGAACAGTAGTCGGACCGCTGCACTTCTCGTAGCGCGTCCATACGATTCAAGCCTGTTCGGGCCAACCCAACGACACCGGTGATGCACTGGTCCGCGGCGCGGGGGGAACCGTCGAGGGTCGGCGCCTCCTAGAGTGGCTTCCGGTGGCGGGGCGGAACAAGGAAAGGGAGACCAGATGAGTGCAACGGGCGCGGACATGTTCCGCCTGGACGGCAAAGTGGCGCTGGTAACCGGCGGATCCGGCGGCATCGGCAAGGCGCTGGGAATCGGCCTGGGGTTGGCCGGCGCCCGCCTGGCGCTCACCGGCCGCTCGCAGGAGAAACTCGACGCCAACGCCGCCGCAGCGAAGGCTGCCGGCTGTGACGACGTCGAGACGTTCGGCGACTTCGACCTGACCCATCCGGGCCGGCCCGCGGCGCTCGCGGACACGGTCGCAGAGCGGATGGGAGGCGTCGACATCCTCGTCAATGTGGCAGGTCTCAACCGTCGCAAGCCCGCCCTCGACTTCGCCGAAGAGGACTGGGACGCCGTCATGAACCCCAACCTGAAGGCCGTGTTCTTCCTGTCGCGGGAGGTGGCTCGACTGTGGGTCGAGGGCGGTCGGGACGCCGAGAGCGACGGTAGGGGCAAGATCATCAACATCGCCAGCCTGGCGGGGGCGATCGGGATCGCCGAGATCGCCCCGTACGGCGCCTCGAAGCTGGGTGTGGTGGCACTCACGCGGTCCCTGGGCGTCGAGTGGGCCCGCGAGGCGATCTGCGTGAACTGCATCGCGCCGGGCTACCACGAGACGCCTATGACCATCGCCCAGGGGATCTTCGACAACCCGAAGATCGGGCCGTGGGTACGCAGCCGCATCCCCATGGGGCGACTCGGAACGACCGAGGACCTGGTCGGGCCGGCGATCTACCTGGCCTCGGCGGCCAGCGACTACATGACCGGCCAGACCGTCTTCGTGGACGGCGGCTTCGAGGCGGGCTAGCGGGACCCGCCTCAAGAGCCCACCAGGCCGACGAGCCGGTGATTCGCGACGCGCCTCAGGTGAGGTAGCGCTGGCGCCACTCGCCGGAGCTAGTCCGTGCTGCTAGTCCAAGGGCCGCGGGGTGCGGCCGGATCGAAACGCACCTTCTGGACATCAAGTGCATCAAGTCCTTCCTGACCGGTTGTTCGAAGCCAGGCGTCCTGCCCGTACCACATCGGTTCCAAGATCGCGCTGAGTTCAGGCGTCAGTCGTTGCTCCGCATGAAGACGCACCGCCTCCCGTGGCAGATCGCCGAGTGCACGTAGCGCCAGCAACCGCGCCTGCCCGGCTATCGCGCAGGCGTCGAGCAAACTGTCGATGCAACGGTGTCGCGCCAGTAGGCAAGCAGCCAACTCGGCGCGCTCCACGTCCTCGGCCAAGAGCCACTCGGTCAGTGTCTCCTGCACGCTATGGGGCAGTCCCTCGATGGCGGCGATGGCGTGAAGTGCAACGATCTCGTCGCTGTCGAGTCCGAGTCGGATCAGCAGGTCGGGTCGATGCAAACCGCCTTGGCCGAGCCCCCAGGCTGCTGCCGCTCGTACTTCCGAAGGAAGGCTTGACGAATCGGCGACTCGGGCTAGTTCATTGGCCGCAGCGCCGTCGCGCAACTCCGTCAACGCGAACACGGCCTCCATTCGCTGTTCCGTGTCGACATCGTCGCCGATGGCGCCGTCAGCTATCGCGGGAGCCCATGACGCGGCATCGAGTCGGGCGAGGTTCGCTCGGGCTTCGAGCCGGGTTCGCCAGTCCTCCGCTGTGTCCGCCTCGATGGCGAGGAGCCCGTTGACCAAGTCCCGGCGTCCAGAGATTCCTACCGCCCGGACAGCGGCGTAACGATCCACCGGATCGTTGGACCGCAGGTCCGCCGCAAAGTTCCAGGAATCACCATCACAAGCGAGAGATCCCACTGGCTGTACGACTCCAGCCACGATCGTCTCGCCGGCGGCGAACTCGTCGCCGGGAATCAGGTAGACGTGCCTTGGCGGCGTCCAGTTCCGCCAATGCCAGTACCGGCGCTGCACACCGAAGTCATCGTGGTAGCAAATCCGGCCTTCGGCATCGAGCCCGAGGAACCTGCCGCGGCGTGACGGCACCCAGCATGGCCAGGTCAGCGTCGATTCGGAGCCTTCCGACGCCGCCTTCGGCGCCGACCGCCGGGCTTGGCTGATACTGGCCCTCAGCGCCGCTCTGGAGAAGCAGACGGGCGCGCCTGCGTATGGAGGGAAGTGGCTCAGATCAGTACGTATGAACGCGAAGAGGTCGCCGTCTCGCATTCCGCCCGCGTCCCACTCGCGGCCGGGCGCGTCAGAGTGCGACAACACGACCCCCAGCTTGGACTTGGCGCGCGCTTCGACGCGCAAGCCGCAGCGGACGCACAGAAGGTCGGGCAGGCGGAGGCGCTTGACCTTCGTCTGCCACACCTTGTTGGCCATGGCGTAGCGCTCGAGTTCGACCATCCGATGGCCGTGCTCGTCACTCAGATCAAAGGCCACGGCGGCTGCGCCAACAGCGCCCATCGAGACGAATCGGGCGAAGTCGGCATCCTCCTTGAAGCCCATCTTGAGAGCGTAGGGTTGACATTCGATGACAGCTACGGGCCACGCTGCCTCAGTCGAGAGCGCTGCACGACGACCGGGCGCGGAAGCGCCGACGTCAGACGTCACCGGGAACGGGGAATCCGAGTTGGCGGGCACGATCTCAGTCCGCCGCAGCGACCCCGTCTACATGGCCCACGCGTATCTCACGAAGGTACCGGTGGCCGCGATCACGCCGTTCATCGAGGCGTTCACAAAGCCGGGCGATGTAGTCCTCGATCCGTTCGCCGGTTCCGGGATGACCGGTGTGGCCGCCGCTGTCACTGGCCGGCGCGCTCAACTCTTCGACATATCTGTGCTGGGCCGTCATATCGGCGCCAACTACGTCAACCTGGTCGACCCTGACATGATGCACCATCACGGCGAAGCTGTGTTGGAGAACGCCGCCCGACGAGTCGGAAATGCGTACGGAGCACGTTGCGAGGCGTGCGGTTCTGCCGCGGAACTCGTCAAGACCGTGTGGTCGGCGGTCCTCGAGTGCCAAGCCTGCAGCGAGGGGGTTAATTACTACCGGGCGTTGGAGGCCGCAGGGTGGGCAAAGCAGCGAATGACGTGCCCAAGCTGCGGCACTCGCTTCGGTGCCCGCTGTCGACGACTAGCTGAAGAGCCCGTACTCGACTCGATCCGCTGCCTCTGCTCGCGGACTCAGCTCGAACAGGACCACAGGTCACCGCTGGAGTTTCCCGATCCCGCCGGCCTGACCTGGCCTGACGTGCCGATAGGTGAATCGCGCCAGATGTACGTTGCGTCCGCCCTCGGGCGCAACGGTCTGACAACAACAGGGGCGTTCTACTCCCCTCGGAACCTGTGCGCGCTCGCCGCGCTGCGAGACGCCATCGAGGCCGTCTCCGAGCCCCAGGTGCGGGCGAAGTTGCTCTTCGCGTTTACCGCCGTGCTGACACGTGCGAGCAAGCGGTACCAGTGGTCGCGGCAGCGCCCGCTCAATGCCGCCAACGCCAACTACTACGTCGCCCCAGTGTTCTACGAGTGGAACGTGTTCGATCTGTTCGACCGCAAGGTTGCGGCCGCGATTCGCTCCGACGAATGGATCAGGCAGCACCAGAACGGTGATTCCTCGACAGGCGCCCGCTGCCCGGACGTGGTGTACGACCTAGCCAGCGCTGACAAGCTCCCGCTGGAAGACGACTCGGTGGACTACGTCTTCACCGATCCCCCATTCGGCGCCAACATCTTCTATTCCGACATGAATCTGTTCCAAGAGGCTTGGCTCTCCGAGGTGACGGATCCTGCCGCCGAGGCGGTGGTAGACCGCGTGGATACTGGCGCCCCTCGCACCGCCGAGCGTTACGAACGGATGCTTGCCGGCGCACTACGAGAATGTCGACGTGTCGTCAAGCCTGGCGGGCATATCACACTGCTGTTCGGCAATAGTTCCGGCGCTATGTGGCAGCTGCTTCAGCGAGCGTTGACCCGTGCTGGGTTGGAGCCGGTGCCAGAGTTGATTGCCGTTCTCGACAAGGGCCAGCGCTCCGTTAAGGGTCTCGCCTCCGGATTCGAGAACGTGTCGACGCTGGATCTGATGCTGACTCTTAGGCCGGCTTCAGACGGGCACGGCTTGCTCTTGACACCGCCGCCCGGTGTTGTGGACGACTTCGTCGTTGACCTGCTAGCGAGAGATCCCGAACCAACGCCCAGCCGGCTCTACCTGGCCCTGCTGCGGCATGGTCTCACTCAGGGTTGGGACCTCAGCCACCTCGATCTGCAGCGTGTCACAGCACTCCTCAGATCCACCGATGTAGCGGTCGATCGCCAAAGCGCACGCGTACTCTCCGCCAACTGCTAACAGCGGCTGCTTGGGTGAGCAGTCGCGCGCGCCCGTCAGGTCCGGTCAGGCTCGGCCTGGCCGGGGACACCCTCCTCCGACGCTCGCCGCAGTCGTTCCTGGCCGCAGGCTTGGAATAGACAGACAAACTTCGTTGTTGTAGTTGCATCATTGGCATTCCGGCCACCTCAAGAACTGCCCGGAAGGGACGCAATGGCAGAACATGAACAGATACCCAGCAGCGCCCCTGCAGTCGAACCGCGCGGTCCGGTCTTCATCTCGTACCGTCATAGCGACGCCAGAGCGCTAGCGGAATCCCTCGCGTGGGCGCTTCGGGCAGCCGGCGTGCCTGTCTGGCACGACGTGACCGACCTTCCTCCTGGCGACACCGATCGCCGCCTTGGCGAGGCGCTCGATTCCGGGCTGTCCGGCGCCGTGGTCATCGTCACACCCGAGATCGGGCAGTCTCAGGTAATTCGCGATCTCGAGTTGCCACGTCTGCTGGACCTTGAGCAGGAGTCCGAGTTCACTCTTGCGGTCGGATCAACGGTTGAAGCAGGTGACAGCACCGGGAGTCTCGACTACTCGGCACCTGACCAGCTTCTCGGTCAGCCACCCGGGACGCTGCAACGCCTTAACCAGAGACGAGTGGCAGACGCCGAAGAGCGAGCGGAACTGGCAAACGCTCTGGCCAGACAGCGTCTTGCGCGGCTTCGGACCGAGATCCAAGCCGCGGGTGGAGTGCTCGTGATCGATATCCAGACTCGCGTTCCCCCGGTAGCGACAGCCCAGGACGGCGATCTGGTTCTGCGGCTACGACCACCTGTGGACGGTGAGCGCCGCCCGCACCGCGGAGGCCTCGAGAACTTGCACCGGTTTCTCGGTGAACTACCGCTGCTGATTGCCACGTCAGGCGCCCGTGCCATACGAGTGCGCGGAGGGGCACACCTGTCGGTTGCCTGTGCCATCGGCGCAGCACTCCCCACCACGCTTGTGGGCACCGTCGAGGTTGTCGATACGGCAGGCCACACGTGGGTGCTGTCCGGACAGGCGCCATCACCCACCCGCGAGCGGCTCTGCGGGGCTGTCACACCCCCTGGATACAACTGTGGGCATGGTCCAGTGCTCGCCTTCATCGACCTGCTGCCGCAGCAAAGCGCCGCTGCGTTCGACGCGATGCTCCGGTCAGGCCGAGCCGCCTTCGCGGGCGTTCTCCACTTGCGCCCACGCGGTGCTGGCCTGCTCAATCCTGACGACGCCGAGATGCTCGTGGGTGAACTCAACGCAGAAATCCGCGCGCTCGCAAGTACGCATCACACGACGGAGGTCCATCTGCTCCTGCGGTGCCCGTACCCGGTTGCGGTTCTTCTCGGCCGCACCCTCAACACCCTCACGATCAATCTCTACGAATGGGAGGACACCCCTGATGGCGACTCCGGGCCTGATCCACGGTACGTCCCGAGCATCGTGTTGCGCTCGGGAAGTGGGGGCTCACCAATCGACCGCATCACAGCTCCACCGTTGAGCTGCCGATCTTGAAAGGAATGTGTTAATGGAGACGCTGCACACGCAGTTCAGCCAGGCCCTGTCGAACATCGAGATCAGCGACGCCAGGCGCCAGCGCGCGATTGCTGCGCATACAGAGATCCAAGACTCGCTCTCCAGCGACAGGATTTTGTGCGACTGGGGAATCAGTACACGGCTCATCGGCTCCTACAGCCGGCACACCGCAATTCACCCTGGCAAGGACGTCGACGTGTTCGCACGCCTCGAACGCCTCGACGCGGGAGCCAACCCTGAAGCCGTCTATCAGCGCGTGTGGGATCTGCTCTTTGCGCGGTATGGCAGTCGAGCCACGCCGCAGGCACGCAGCATCAAGGTCGAGTTCCCGAGCGGGGCCGGAATAGACACCAGCTTTGCTGTCGACGCCGTGCCCGCCGTCCGCTCTGGCAGCCGATGGGCGATCCCTGCCACGGACAGGAGCTTGTGGGCCGACAGTCCGAGCCGTTGGGTCGTGACCGATCCTGAGCGGTTCGGTGCGCTCTCAAGCGACCTGAGCACGGCGGCTTGGAGCCCCATCGTGCGGGGCCAGGATGCCTACAAGCCCGTGGTAAAACTGATGCGACAGGTACGCGAGACGCACCTGGGCGATCTAAGGCCCGGCGGCCTGTACGCCGAATTCGCCACCTACGACGTCTGGAACTCCAGGCTGGTTCGCGGTAGCGAGTGGTGCCAACTCCTCGCTGCGACGCTTGGTGCTGTGGCTTCTAGGTTCGAGGCCGCACCAACGAAGCCGCTCGTGGATCCTGGGCTCGGCACGCCGGTTGACCCGGCACTCGACGCAGCCGTCTGGCTCTCAGCCGCCCAGACTTTCTTCAGGCTCGCCGATCTGGCTGCCGAGGCCCTGAACTTGGGAAAGTGCACGGCCGCAGCACGGTGGCGAGAGATCCTGGGAGAAAACTCGAGGGGGAAGGTCTTCCCTGTGCCACCCGGGTGTGACGCCAGAGGATTTGCCACGACAGGCATGGCCGGACTAGTCGCGGCTAGGCCGAGGGAGGCTCAAGGATTCGGATGAGCGAGTCGGCACCGGTCGACACCTTCGATCAAGCGTCACTTGAGTGCTTTATAGCGGAGTTGGTGGCGGCTGGATTCGAACCAGCGCCGGGAACCGGTAGGAGAATCTGGGTAGGACCCATTCATCCCGCTCTTGCGCCGCTCACCGACGCCCAAGAGATGCGCCTTTTGCTCCGAGACGGATGGCCTGTGGTCTTTCCCTACTTGTTCGCGGGGGGTCTGCTCACGAACCACCTCACGTCCGATGGATACGTGTGCCTCTGGCACGAAGGCGACAGCTCGGGGGAATGGGTCACGCTTAACGGCGTCCTTGATCGGCTCATCCAGTGGAGCAACAGTGCCAAGCATGGGTGGGATCCTGCTGGCCTCGCCCAGGACGCGCAACTCAACTTCCAGACGAAGCATGCAGCAGTCGCCACGTTTGACCTGGATGAACTACAACTTGGCCGCGCCGGGACGTGGGGATCGTTCCACGGCAGAGCGCACCACCCTCTGCACATCTCACTTCATCCGGGCCGCCGACCTGACAATCAGGGACTCGACGGCCTGTGGATTCGTTCGACTGTCCTGGACGTGCCGCCGCGGAACCTGGCCGAGTTGAGACAGGTACTCAATCGAGCCCAATTGCACGGTCTCGACCGGGCGCTCGACTCTCGCCGTAACGGCGGCGAGACGCTCCAGCCGAGCGGGTCGACTGATGTCATCCTGTTTGCGTGGGATCGAGAGGAACTTCGGCACGTGCTCGTCCTTGCCCTCGAAGGGACCGGCGCCGATACGACCGCGGTCGCCCTCCGACCCGGTCCCAGAGACAGGAAGTCCCTCATGCTGCGAGCCGGACCCGATGCAACAGAACTTGCAGAACGGACGGTCGTCGTTCTCGGTTTGGGCGCACTCGGCGGTCATGTGTCGGTTGCATTGGCTGAGAGTGGCGTCACTCGACTCCAACTCGTTGACGGCGACCAGCTTCTGCCCGAGAACGCCGTTCGCCACGTGGCAGGCCAGCACGCGGTCGGGCACCCTAAGCCAGTCGTGGTGGCGGCGACCGTCGCCGATCACGCTCCGTGGACCGAGATCACCACGCTGGCAACTAACCCAATGTCTCCGGAGGCGCTCGGTCAGGCCATCACAGACGCTGATCTGGTTGTTGACGCTACGGGTGGCGGCGCAGCCACTCAGGCCATCTGCCTCAGCGCACTAGCTCAGGACAAGGCGGTTGTATCTGGCGCACTCTTCCGGGGTGGCGCCATCTCGCGAATACGGCGCCAAGGAACGCCTGGCGATACGCCCATTCTCGACCGGACACCGGCGCTCGGCTACCCGCTGATCCCATTTGGCGACGGCGATGACCTGATCCGGCCCGCGGTCGGCTGCTCTGGACCCGTGACGAACGCTCCACCAACGACAGTCCTAGCCGCGGCGGCACTAATCGCCGAGACGGCCATAGATGCCCTTACCGGCCGCTTGGCGCTACCGGACGAAATCATCGACGTCTACCGGGCTCTGCCCGACGAGCCGCCGTTCGACCGGATCGGGAGAGTGGCGCGGCGAGTACCAGAGGAACCCACTCTCGTCTGAGCGGCGAAGTTCCGACCAGCGCCTGAGGTCTCCGGTGCGGTGGCTCAGGTGAGGTAGCGCTGGCGCCACTCGCCGGAGCGGAGGCGCTTGACCCGCTCCTCGGTGGCCGGGTGGGTGGAGAACAGGCCGGCGAACTCGACGCGCTGGCCGGCCAGCGGGTTCACGATGTAGTGCGAGGCCTGCTCGCGCGCCACCGGGGTGGGGATGCGGCGCCCGGCCCGGTCCAGCTTCTCCAGCGCCCGCGCCAGGGGCTCGCCGTCGCCCAGCAGCTGCGCGGCGGTGCGGTCGGCCTTGAACTCGCGGGTCCGGCTGATCGCCGACTGGACGAGGGCCGCCGCGATCGGGGCCAGGATCATGGTGGCCAGGAGCACCAACGGGTGCCCGCCGCCGCGATCCCTGCTGCCCCCGCCGCCAGTGAAGAGGGCGGCGAAGAAGGCGATGCGAGCCACCAGCGTGATCGCCATGGCGATTGCCGCCGCCACCGAGCCGATGAGGATGTCCCGGTTGCGAATGTGCATCAACTCGTGCGCCAGCACGCCCTTGATCTCGGTCCAGGAGAGGTGCTCGATGAGTCCCGCCGTTATCGCTACCGCGGCGTTGTCGGGATTGCGCCCCGTGGCGAAGGCGTTGGGCTGCGGGTTGGGCGTGACGTACAGCCGGGGCTTCGGCAGCTTGGCCCGTGAGGCCAACTCCTCCACCACGGCGTGGTATTCGGGGAATTCGTGACGCTCCACCAGCCGGGCGCGGGCCGATGCGATGGCCAGCTTGTCGGAGAACCAGTAGGAGAAGCCGACGATGGCGAAGGCCAGGACCGCCCCCACGATGAGCCCGCCCGTCCCGAAGATGCCGCCGATGCCGATGCACAGGCCCCCCAACAACCCCAGCAGGACGAAGGTCTTGAAGCTGTTCTTCACGTCGCCTCCTCACTCCCGGGGTCCCCGCCGCCGGGGTCCGGCCCTGGCGAGTCGAGCGTGCCCGTCCGGCCGCTCAGCTGTAGTAGCCGGAGTGGACGTAGACGCACGGCAAGGACTCGCCTGCGTACATCTCAACGATACGAGGATCATCCTCGAGGGCGAACACCGGGGCGAACCCGAAGGAGCGCAACTCGCTCAGCGCCTGGCGCTTGAAGCGCACCGAGTGAACCATGTCCTGGGCGGGTCCGCGCAGGGCCAGCAGGTCCCACCGCAACCCGTGCCGGCGGACCCACTCCAGGGTGAGTTCCCGGAGGCGGAACGGGCGGGCCGTCAGCAACACGACCTGCAACTGCTCGTCGAGACACCGGACCAACTCCGCGTGATGGGCCAGTAGGGCGTCGCCCGCAGCCGCACTGAAGAACCCGACCCAGTCGCGCACAGGGCCATCGAGGTGCCACTGGCGGTGCGCGGCGTCCGCCAGCACGCCGTCGATGTCCACGATGGCGGCCTCCCCCGGTTGCCCCGGGCCGCTCCGCCAGGTCCAGTGGTCCGGGAGAGCCGTCGGATCGGTCATCGCGGAGTTCGCAGAGGGTGACCGATCACGATGCCGCCGGCATCGGTTGCTCCAGGTCGCCTGGGCCGGACGGCGACACGCCCCAGGCCCCTCAGTCCTCGGCCGGCGTCTCGGCCGCCCGGTGACGGATCTCGGTCACGACCGAGGCATCGGCCAGCGTGGTGGTGTCGCCCAGGTTGCGGCCCTCCACGACGTCGCGCAACAGCCGGCGCATGATCTTGCCACTGCGGGTCTTGGGCAGGTCGGGCACCAGCACCACCGCCCGGGGCCGGGCGATCGGGCCCAACTTGGTGGCCACGTGCCCGCGGATCTCCTCGCGTAACGCGTCGCTCGCCTCGGCGGTGCCCCGCAGGATGACGTAGCCGACGATGGCCTGGCCGGTGACGGCGTCGCTGGCGCCGACCACGGCCGCCTCGGCCACCGCCGGGTGGTCCACCAGCGCAGACTCCACCTCTGTGGTGCTTATGCGGTGGCCCGAGACGTTCATGACGTCGTCGACGCGTCCCAGCAGCCACAGGTAGCCGTCCTCGTCGAGCTTGGCGCCGTCGCCGGCGAAGTAGCGGCCCTCGAAGCGCGACCAGTACGTCTCCATGTAGCGCTCGGGATCGCCCCAGATGCCCCGCAGCATCGACGGCCACGGCCGGGTGATGGTGAGGTAGCCGCCGCCCCGGGTGACCGGGTTGCCGCTGTCGTCCACCAACTCGGCGAAGATGCCCGGCAACGGATGCGTGGCCGATCCGGGCTTGGTGGTGGTCACCCCGGGCAGCGGGCTGATCATGTGCCCGCCGGTCTCGGTCTGCCACCAGGTGTCCACGATGGGGCAGCGCCCGCCGCCGATGTGGGTGTGGTACCACATCCAGGCCTCCGGGTTGATGGGCTCGCCCACTGTGCCGAGCACCCGCAGCGACGTCAGGTCGTGGCGGTCGGGCTCGTTGGCGCCCCAGCGCATGAACGTGCGGATGGCCGTCGGGGCGGTGTACAGCTGCGTGACGCCGTAGCGGTCGATGATGTCCCAGAGGCGATCCTTCGGCCAGTCGGCCCGGTCGCCGCCGCGGAACTCGGGGCGCGGCGTGTCCGGGGTCCCCTCGTAGATCACCGACGTGGCACCGTTGGCGAGCGGGCCATAAACGATGTAGCTGTGCCCGGTCACCCAGCCGATGTCGGCGGCGCACCAGTAGACGTCGCTGTCGGGGCGCAGGTCGAAGACGTAGCGCTGGGTGAACGCCACCTGGGTGAGGTACCCCCCGGTGGTGTGCATGATGCCCTTGGGCTTTGCGGTGGTGCCCGAGGTGTACAGCAGGTACAGCAGGTGCTCGCTGTCGAAGGATTCGGGCCCGCCCGGGGGGTCGGCCGCGGCGGGGTCGGCGGTTGCCATGAGTTCGTGCCACCACAGGTCGCGCCCCGGCGACATGGTTACGTCGAGGTCGCAGCGGTTGACCACCACGACCTTCTCCACGGTCGGCGCACCGGCCGCCAGAGCCTCGTCAACGTTGACCTTCAGTGCCGACGGGGCGCCGCGCCGGTAGCCGCCGTCAGCGGTGATGACCATGCGAGCCTCCGCATCCTCACAACGGTCCACGATGGCGTCGGGCGAGAAGCCGCCGAAGATCACCGAGTGCGCCACGCCGATGCGGGCGCACGCCAGCATCGCCACCGGCAGTTCGGGGATCATCGGCATGTAGATGGCCACCCGGTCGCCGGCCCGCAGACCCAGGGAGCGCAGGACCGCGGCGAAGCGGCGCACCTCGTCGAGCAACTCGGCGTAGCTGATGGTGCGGGTGTCGCCCGGCTCGCCCTCCCAGTGGAAGGCCACCTTGGAACCGCGACCGGCTTCGACGTGGCGGTCGAGGCAGTTGTAGGCCATGTTCAGCGTTCCGCCGACGAACCAGCGAGCCCACGGCAGCTCCCACTCGAGAGTTGTCTCGAAGTCGTCGAACCAGGTAAGCAGTTCGCGGGCCTGGCGCGCCCAGAACGCCTCGTAGTCGGCGGCGGCCTCGGCGTAGAAAGCCCGCGCCGCGGCGGCCTCGGCGAAGCCCTCCGGCGGCGGGAACGTCCTCTCCTCGACGTAGAAGTCCGCGATGGTCGCTTCGGCCATGGTCACACCTCGCTTCGCCCCGCAGCGGGACGATGGAGATCCCGTCCGCTTCCCAGCCCGGTCGCCGGGCGATCGCCGATCCTACCCGGCCCCACCGGACGCGACCCGGCCCCGCGGCGACCGGGCCCAAGTAGTCTGGACAGGTGCATGACCTGCTGATTCGCAACGGCACCATCATCGACGGCAGCGGTGATGCGGCGTTCGTGGGCGACGTCACGGTCACCGCAGGGATGATCGCGGCGGTTCATCCCGCCGGCGGCAACGGCGACCGCGTGACCGCCGCCCGGCGGGTCGTCGACGCCGAGGGACACCTGGTGCTGCCCGGCTGGGTGGACATCCACACGCACTACGACGGGCAGGCCACCTGGGATCCCGAGATGACGCCCTCATCCTGGCACGGGGTCACCACCGCGGTATTCGGCAACTGCGGTGTGGGTTTCGCACCGGTGGCCGCCGGCAGCGAGGACTACCTCATCAACCTCATGGAGGGGGTCGAGGACATTCCGGGCTCGGTGCTGGCCGAGGGCATCGACTTCTGCTGGGAGTCCTATCCCGAGTACCTCGACGAGTTGGAGGCCATGCCGCGGGTGATGGACGTTGCCGCACAGCTGGCGCACGGGGCGCTGCGGTTCTACGTCATGGGCGAGCGCGGCGCCGACCACGCCGAAGTGCCCAGTGCCGGCGAGTTGGACAGGATCGAATCGCTGACGGCGGAGGCGTTGCGAGCCGGCGCGCTCGGAGTCACCACGTCCCGCACAACCAAGCACCGGGCGGCCGACGGCCGGCTGACGCCGTCGCTCTCGGCGGGGGATCCGGAGCTGGCGGCGCTGGCGCGCGGCATGCGCGCCGCCGGTGCGGGCGTGCTGCAGGTGAACTCCGACTTCGGTCCCGGCGAGTTCGACCTGCTGCGCGACGCCGCTGAGCTGTCGGGCCGGCCGCTCTCGGCGCTGATCGTGCAGATGGACGCCTGGCCCGAGCGCTGGCGGGAGACGCTGGCGAACATCGGTGCCGCGAACGCCGAAGGCATCGCCGCCAACGGGCAGGTGGGCTGCCGCCCCATCGGGGTGCTGCTGGGCCTCGAAGCCACGGTCAACCCGTTCGGCAGCCATCCCGCCTACCGCCGCGTGGCGCACCTGCCCACACCCGAGCGGGCGGCACTGCTGCGCCACGACCGGGCGCTGCGGCGGGAGCTGATCGAGGACCGCCCGGACAACGGCTACACCCGCTGGATCGACTACGCCCTGGGGCGCACCTACGAGTTCGGCGAACATCTGGACTACGAGCCGCACCCGGACACGTCGGTGGCGTCCCGGGCCGCCACCGACGGCATCAGCCGCTGGGAGCTGGCGCTCGACCTCCTCGCGGCCGGCGACGGTGACAACCTGCTGCTGTACACGTTCGAGAACTACAGCGGCGGCAGCCTCGACGATGTCGCTGAGATGCTGGCCGACCCGCACACCATCTGCGGCATCGGCGACGCCGGCGCACACGTCGGGACGATCTGCGACGCGGCCTATCCCACGTTCCTGCTGACGCACTGGGCCCGCGACCGCAGCCGCGGCCGGCGTTTCCCGTTGGAGTTCCTCGTCAACAAGCAGACCCGGCGCACCGCCCTGGCCTACGGACTCGCCGACCGGGGACTGCTGGCACCCGGCTACAAGGCCGACATCAACATCGTGGACTACGAGGCGCTGGGCCTGACCCGGCCGAAGGTGGTGTACGACCTCCCCGCCGGTGGCAAGCGGCTGGAGCAGCGCTCGGTCGGCTACCGCCACACCTTCGTGTCCGGGGTCGAGGTGGCCGCCGCCGGCGAGTTCACCGGCGAGCGCCCCGGCCGGTTGATCAGGGGGCCGGCGCAGCCGCGCTGAAGGCGCCCGCTCCGGCGACCAGCTCCTCCCCTGAGCCGCTCAACGACTCCAGACGGCGGCCGTGAACGCGCCGAGACCGCCCGGGTCGCACAGCGCCTCGGACTCGTGCACCCGGCTGCGGGCCTCGAGAGCAGCCAGGTCCCCGATCGCAGCCCGCTCGTGCCAGACGGCGCGGCCCTCGGCAACCAACTCGTCGATGCCCAGATCGCCCAGAAGCGTCGTCTGGTCGCAGACCTCGGCCCCGGGGTGCGCGGCCAGGATCTGATCAAGCGGCACCTCGACGGTGATGTCGCAGCTGCCGGCGTCCCGGAGCGGCTCGTGGCCCCGCACACCGGCACGGTAGGTGCGCACCCACTCCCGGTGCGGCCGGGCGGCCAGGGAGGCGCTGGAGTCCGTGTAGTCGATCACGACGAGGCTCCCCCGGCGCAAGAGGGCGAGCGCCCGGCCCACCCACTCGACCGCTTCGACGGCCAGCGGCAGGCGCCCACCGGCCGGCGCGCCGGGCGCCAGCGCATCCGCAGCGTTCTGCAACTCGGAGGCGACCGGCCGCAGCGCCTCGGTGAGCCCGCCGTCGCCGGCCGGTCCATCCGCTGCAACGTAGACCTCTGTCCAGCCGTCCGGGGTCCGCTCCAGGAGGCGGCACGGCAGGTTGTCCAGCAACTCGTTGGCAATCACCACGCCGTCGAGCGGCCCGTCGGGTAGGTCGGCCCGCGACTCGAGGGCGGCGCACGGCCCCGGCGGGCGCTCCAGCAGCTGCTCGTGCTCTCGCCGCAGGACCGCCGATCGCTCCACCAGCACGTAGCGCAGGGCGCCGGCATCAGCGCAGCGCGGACGGGCTGCCAGCACGCTGCGGGCCAGCATGCCCCTGCCGGCACCGGCGTCGATGAGTGCGAAGTCCGCTGGCCGACCCGACGCCTCCCAGCAGCGGTCCGCAAGCCGCGCCACGAGCCGACCGAACAGCGGGCCGACCTCGACGCTGGTCAGAAAGTCCCCAGTCCGCCGCCCCGCGCCGCGCCCGGAGGTGTAGAACCCGCCGGGTTCGGCATAGAGCGCCGACTCCATGAACGCGTCGAAGCGCAACTCGCCACCGGAAGTCACAGGACGGCGCAGCTCAACGGTCCCAGCACTGGATTCCGGCCTACGCCGGAATGACGGGCGAGGGCGGGGATGCCGGGAGGACGGAGGCGGTCAGGCGGTCGCGGACTCCTTGCGGCCGATGTTCACCGGCACGGGGCTGTCGGCGGCGGCCACGGCGGCCAGATGCATCTCGTTCAACTCGGGGTCGAAGAAGAAGCCGTCGTCGAACGGGGCGGGCTTCAGATCGTCCCACCAGACCGCCGCGGGGTCGTAGGTGGCGAAGAAAATGCGATTGGTCCACTCGGCGTTGCGGCCCTGCAGCATCCGGAGCGCGAAGACCTTCTCGCCGTTGACCTGCATGATGTCCAGGACCTGGACCTTGCCCGGCGTCGCCGACATCGAGGGCCCACGCATGGTGCGGCCCAGGCCGGAGACGTCCCGGAAGGCCCCGTTGTAGATCTCCAGGGCCCGCTCCAGGGGCAACTCGAAGTAGCGCTTCGCCCCGGTGTCGCGCTCCACGAACATGTAGTAGGGGATGCAGCCGAGCTTCACCTCGCGGCGGATCATGTCGGCCCAGATCTTCGAGTCGTCGTTCACGTGGCGGATCAGCGGTGCCTGACAGCGGATGACCGCCCCGGTGTTCAGGATGTTGCGCACGGCCTTCTCGGAGGCCTCCGTGGCCAACTCCACCGGGTGGGAGTAGTGGCCCATGATGGCCAGGTGTCGCCCGGCGGCGGTGATGTCGTCGAAGAGGCGCAGCGTCTCGTCAGCGTCCTTGTCATCCACGAAGCGGTGCGGCCAGTAGGCCCCCGCCTTCGTGCCGATGCGGATGGTGAGGCGCTCGAACTCGGGTTCCAGCAGCGGTTCGATGTAGCGGCGCAGTATCTCGGTGCGCATGATCATGGGGTCGCCGCCGGTGAACAGCACATCGGTCGCCTCGGGGTGTGCCCGCAGGTAGCGCACCAGGTTGCCGCCCTCCTTGGTGGCGAACTTCAGATCGTCGAGTTTCACGAACTGCGGCCAGCGGAAGCAGTAGGTGCAGTAGGCGTGGCAGGTCTGGCCCTGGGCGGGGAAGAACAGCACCGTCTCGTCGTACTTGTGCTGCATGCCCGGCATCGGCTCGCCGTCCACCTGCGGCACGTTCATCGCCACCTGGCCGCTGGGGTGCGGGTTAAGGCTGCGCTGGATGTTCCGCGCCACCTCGTCGATCTCTTTGGCCGGCAACTCGGCGCGCACCATGTCGGCGATGGTGGAGAAGTGCTCGGGATCGATCATCCCCTCTTGGGGGAACGTCAGCTGGTAGATCGGGTCGTCGGGGATGTTGTCCCAGTCGATCAACTGCTCGCAGACGTAGTTGTTGGTCTTGAAGGGAAGCACCCGCGAGACCACATCAGTGACCAGACGCTGATGGTCGGTCATCCGGTCGAAGCCGGGGATGTCCTCCATGTTGCGCCGCTGGAACGTCCGGAACACCGGCGTCTGTCCATTGGTCGCCTGTACCATCGTTCTGCCCCCTTCTGAAGCACGTCCTCCTGCTGAACCGAGCAGCCGAGCACTCCCCCGTCGTCGGCCTGGTGCACACATTCTAGCAAAATCCGCTCCCATTCTTCCCAATCGCCAGGTCAGAGCCTCCCGTCGACGGCGTGCCGGCGGATCATGCGGCCCATGAGCGCTGCCAATACGGGAACCCCGCCGCTGGCGGCGCGCCTCGCCGCGGACTCGCCGCTCGACGGATTCGTGGACTACGTGACCTCTGAAGGCATCTCGCTCTATCCGGCTCAGGAGGAGGCGCTGCTGGAGATCCTGGACGGCCGCAACGTCATCATGAACACGCCAACAGGCTCGGGGAAATCACTTGTCGCCGCCGGCGCCCATTTCGCCGCCCTCGCAGCCGGGCGCCGCAGTGTCTACACGGCCCCGATCAAGGCGCTCGTGAGCGAGAAGTTCTTCGCGCTGTGCGAGGCCTTCGGGGCTGATCGGGTGGGGATGATCACCGGCGACGCCGCCGTCAACCCGCAGGCGCCGATCATCTGCGCAACGGCGGAGATCCTCGCCAACTGGGCACTGCGCGACGGCGCCGAAGCGGACGTGGACGTCGTCATTGCCGACGAGTTCCATTTCTACGCCGATCCCCAGCGCGGCTGGGCGTGGCAGGTGCCCTTGCTGACTTTGCCGCAGTGCCAGTTCGTACTGCTCTCGGCCACCCTCGGGCCCACCCAACGCTTCGCCGATGAACTCACCGGGCGCACCGGGCGGGAGACCGTGACCGTGCGATCCGCTGAGCGGCCTGTGCCGCTGCGCTTCGAGTACGGCATGCTGCCGCTGCATGCCTCCATCGAGGACCTCCTCGAGCGCAACCGGGCACCCGTCTACGTGGTCCACTTCACCCAGCGAGAAGCCATCGAGGCCGCGCAGGCCTACACCAGCATCGGGGTGCTGAGTCGCGCCGAGCGGGACCTCGTGGCCGAGGCCGTCGGCGGCTTCAAGTTCGACTCGCCCATCGGCAAGGATCTGCGCCGCCTCATCGGCCACGGCGTCGGCGTGCACCACGCGGGACTGCTCCCCAAGTACCGCCTGCTCACCGAGCGGCTGGCGCAACAGGGCCTGTTGAAGCTCATCTGCGGCACCGACACCCTGGGCGTGGGAGTGAACGTGCCGATCCGCACGGTGCTGTTCACGCAACTCTGCAAGTACGACGGGCAGCGCACTCGCCTGCTGAACGCCCGCGAGTTCCACCAGATCGCCGGGCGGGCAGGTCGGGCCGGCTACGACGACCAGGGTTGGGTGCGGGTGCAGGCCCCGGCTCACTGGATCGAGAACCGCGTCGCGGCCGAGAAGGCGGAATCAAATCCCAAGGCCAAGCGCAAGCTGACCAAACGCCGACCTCCGGAACGCAACTACGCCCACTGGAACACCGAGACGTTCGACAGGCTCGTGGCCGCGGAGCCCGAGCCGCTGACCTCCAGCTTCGAGGTGAGCCACCAGATGGTGATGCACATGCTCGACCGTCCGGGTGACGGCTGCGCCGACCTGCGGCGGCTGCTGGTGCAGAACCACGAGACCCGCCGTCGCCAGAGGCGGCACATCCGCCGGGCGGTCGCCATCTACCGGTCGCTTGTCGACGCAGGGGTGGTCGAGGTGCTGGAAGCGCCCGACGAGTGGGGTAGGCGCGTCCGGGTGACGGTGGACCTGCAGGACAGCTTCGCCCTGCACCAGCCGCTCTCACTGTTCGCCGTGGAGGCACTGGGGGTTCTCGACGCAGATGAGACGGACTACCCGCTGGATGTGCTGTCAGTGATCGAGTCGGTCCTGGAGAATCCGGGACCGGTGATTGCAGCCCAGGTCGAGCGGCTGCGGAGCGACCTGCTGGGGGAGCTGAAGGCACAGGGCGTCCCGTATGAGGAAAGGATGGAACGCCTCGCGGCGGTCGAGCACCCCAAGCCGCTGCGCGAGTTCCTCTACGGTGCCTTCGACATCTTCCGCGGGCATCACCCCTGGGTGGAGGGCGAGAACGTGCGCCCCAAGTCCATCGCCCGGGAGCTGCATGAGCGGGCCATGACCTTCGGCGAGTACGTCAACCACTACGGCCTGAAGCGCTCGGAGGGGCTGCTGCTGCGCTATCTGAGCGATGCCTACCGGGCCCTTGTTCAGAACGTGCCCACCGATCACCGCACCCCTGAGCTCGACGAGTTGACCGACTGGCTCGGAGCCCTGGTGCGCGGCGTCGACTCCAGCCTGCTCGACGAGTGGGAACGGCTCACCGCGGTGGCAAGCGAAGCCGAGGCCGGGTCCTCCGCCGGCTAGTTGTGCATGCCACGGGCGGAACTGCCGACGCATGGATTCCGGCATTCGCCGGAATGACGATCGTCGTCGCGCGCCGAACCCGGCTCGGCGAGAACCTCAGGCGTTGAGCAGCAGGAAGATGCCGGTGATGGTGAAAGCCAGCATCATGACCAGCAACCCGTACTGGGATCGCAGGGCATTCCGCGGCGAGAACCGGGACACCGCCTTGTCGTGCGCCAGGACCACACCCGCCAAGTGGCCCGCCACCGTCGTGAGGGCCTGCACGAGGGCGATCGCCCCGGTGCCCACGAGCAGGTAGTTCACGTCGAAGTGGGCCGTGCCGAACAGGTCGGCGGTCCCGCCGAAGGGGCGCGACAGCAGGGCC
Source organism: Acidimicrobiales bacterium (assembly GCA_963664235.1). Lineage (GTDB taxonomy): Bacteria > Actinomycetota > Acidimicrobiia > Acidimicrobiales > CATQHL01 > VXNF01. The sequence goes on from OY760933.1 coordinate 1,078,181, forward strand.
AGGAAGTTCTGGCCCTCGAAGAGAACCAGCGAGAAGTAGTGCCCCACGTGGTAGGCGAAGGCGATCGGCACGATGGAGGGGGCGAAGTCGGTCAGCATCTGCCGCAGCGGCGTGCGGGTGAGTGCGGCGCCGACCGCCATCGCCGCGATGTACACCACCACGAAGTTCGCCGCGAACTGCAGCAGGCCGAAGGCACCGAAGCCGACCGTCTCCCAGCCGAGGCGCGGTCCCAGCAGGCCGCCCCACCACTCGGTGCGGGAGATGCCGTCGAAGCTCGTCGTGGCGGGCATCAGCAAGAGCACGAAGGTGTGCGGAAGGGTCATGTGCAGGCTCGCCAGACCCACGATCGGGGGGCGAACGGCCAGCCGGCCCTTCCCGTCGCCGCAGAAGATCCCCATGGCGCCGATGTGGCGGAAGATCACGCCGAATCCCTCGCCGTGGCGCAGCCACTCCCGGCCCCACAGCGACGCCCCGGCCAGCATCAGCACCGAGTAGCCGGCGATGGCGATACCGAGCAGGCGGGTCTCCGGAGGGTTGGGGTGCACCAATTCCAGGGCGGCGAAGCAGAGCACGGTTGCCACACCCAGCCAGCCGCTGCGCACCGGGTCGGGGCGCCAGAGACGGTGGGCCGGCACGTGGCCGAAGAAGCGCCGGCGGATCGCCGCGCCCACCAACGCCAGGGTCTCCCAGGGACTGAGGAGGCGCCACACGTCGCCGAAGACGGCCGACAGGAACAGCAGCCCTACCCAGAACCCCACGTACACCGCCACCGGGGCGATCGTGGCATAGGCCCCGAGGTCGCCGGCCAGCGAGGCCCACAGCACCACGGCGAACATCGCCAGGCCAACCAGTCGCAGCCCGACGGCCAGACCGCCGGCCAGCGGCTGCACTCCTCCGGGCAGCGGGCGAGGTGCGAAGCGGCCTTCCAACCTGGGCTTCGGCCAGAAGCTACCGAGCAGTAGGAACGAGACGACCAGCGCCGCGCCCGCCACGTAGGCGAACATCCACACGGGGATCGGCAGGTCGCCGCGGACCCCGATGCCGTGTGCCAACACTCCTGCGGGACTCACCGTGACCTCCTAGGAGACCTGCAGTTGGAAGAGTTCTCGGTGCGAGGGGTGTAGTTCGGCCTCCCAGACACCGGGGAGGCCGGCCTCGAAGGTCAGGATGACCTCGGCTCCCGGTTCGAGCTGCAGGTAGAGGTCGTAGCCGTGCAGATGGACCTCCTCGGCTACATCGGAGGCGACGCGGATCTCCACCGTGTCGCCGAAGGAGACCTCGTAGCGGCGCTCGCCCTCGATGCGGCCGTCCACCAGGGTCACGGTGATCGTCACGTCCGCCGCCGGCTCGGTGGTGGGAGGTGGCGGGGGTGGCTCCGAAGGCGGAGGCGGGAGTGGCTCCGGAGGCGGGGCCGGCTCCGGCGAGGACGGCTCGGGTGGCGGAGGAGATGGCTCTGGAGGCGGGGGCGGGGCCGGCTCCGGCGCGGGCGGCTCGGGTGGCGGAGGCTGCGGCTCCGGAGGCGGCGGAGGCGAAGGCTCACTCGGTGGCGGAGGCCCGGGTTCCGCGGGCTGCTCGGCCGCCGGAGGCGTGGGGTCCGGAGGCGGTGGCTCGGCAACCTCGGGGACCGGCGCTGGTTCGGTCACCTCGGCCGGCGCAGAGGCGGGTGAGACCGCCGTGGTGGTCGGGGCGACCGTCGTCGCGGGCGCAGCGTCGGCTGCCGGAGCCGCTAGCGGCACTGTCGCCGATGGCTCCGGGTCGGCGGTGCCACATCCCGCTGCGAGCAGGAGGCAAGTTGCCAACGCTGCGACGCCAAGGCTGCGCCGAAGGGTCACGATTAGCATTCTGGCAGCAGTCGACACCCGGCGACTACCTCCCCGAGGACAAGGGTGCCAGGTCCGGGCTGCCACCGGAGAGCAAACGAGAGAGGGACGGCGCAGCGATGAGCGACATCAGCACCGATCACTTGCGAGGCATGGCGCGTGATCTTGTCGCCGACATGCCGGCCGAGGCGGGGATGGCCGCGTTCCGGGGCGAGCAGTTCGACCGGGGTCTGGCATGCGTGCACTTCCCAACCGGTCGCGGCGGGCTCGGATTGAAGCCGGAGGCCCAGGCCGTCGTCGACGATGAGTTGGCCGCCGGCGGCCGCCAGTACCACAACCTCGCGGTCAACCCGATCGGCATCGGGATGGGTATGCCCACGGTTCTGGCCCACGGCACCGACGAGATGTTGGACCGGCTACTCCGCCCCTGCTTCACCGGTGAGGAGATCTGGTGCCAGCTCTTCAGCGAACCGGGAGCCGGCTCGGACGTGGCTGGTCTGGCGACCCGCGCCGTCCTCGACGGCGAGGAGTGGATCGTCAACGGCCAGAAGGTGTGGACGACGCTGGCTCACGTGTCGCGCTGGGGCATGTTGCTGGCCCGAACCGACCCCACACAACCCAAGCACAAGGGCATGACCTACTTCATGATGGACATGCAGGCACCGGGAGTGGATGTCCGGCCGCTGTTCCAGATCACCGGCGAGGCCGAGTTCAACGAGGTGTTCATGACCGACGTGCGCATCCCCGACTCGATGCGCATCAGCGAGAGGGGCCACGGCTGGGGCGGAGCCATCACGACGCTCATGAACGAACGGGTGGCGCTCGGCGGCGGTGTGCCCGCCAGAGGCTCCGGGAACATCGGGACGCTCATCAAGGAGTGGATCGACCATGCGCCGGCGCCGGAGACAGCCGCCCATCACCTCGCTCGGGACCGGGTGAGCAGGCTATGGATCCGCGCGGAACTGCTCCGGCTCACGAACCTGCGCGCCCGCGAGTCGGCGTCGGCGGGCGTTCCGGGCCCCGAGGGATCGGTCGGGAAGCTCCTGTCGGCGGAGTTGAACAAGGAGATCCTCGAGTGCGCGGTGGACGTGCGGGGCAGCCGCGGCATGGTGCACCAACACGGCTACCCCATGGTGCGGCCCGAGCAGGCGGGCGGTTCGGGCTCATTCGACACGAGCCGGCTGTTCCTGCGGGCCCGGGCCAACTCCATCGAGGGCGGCACGTCGGAGATCATGCGCAACATCCTCGGCGAGAGAGTGCTGGGCCTACCCAAGGAACCGCAGGTGGACCGGGACGTTCCCTGGAGTGACATCCCCCGCAACTGAGGAGGGCCGGACTTGAAGTCCGGCCCTCGCATGGTTCGATTCCTATGCCCGCTGAGCGGGCGCTCCGTTAGCGGATGGCAGAGCGCAGGCGCCGTCCGGCACCGATCGCCAGCAGGCCGGCCATCAGGATGCTGGCACCCACGATGACGAGCAGGTTGCTCTCCGAACCGGTCACGGGCAACTCCTCTTCGTCGCCCATGTCGTCCATCGGCTCCTCATCGGCCGCGTCGTCCATCTCTTCGCCGGAGTCATCCATGGACTCCTCTTCACCGGAGTCGTCCATCTCTTCGCCGGAGTCATCCATGGACTCCTCTTCACCGGAGTCGTCCATCTCTTCGCCGGAGTCGTCCATCGACTCCTCTTCACCGGTGTCGTCCATGGTCTCGCCGATGGCGATGACCCCGACTGTGGCGAACGATTCGGGATCGGCGAGCGTGTCGGTGCTCAGCCATCCCGCCATGACCACGAGAGCGCCGGCGTCGATGTCGGCCTGCGTGATGCTGGCCGTCCACTCCGTCGTGAAGCTACCGTCGTCCCAGGTCACGGCGAGCGCGGCGGCCATGAGGTTCGGGCACATGGCGATGGCGTCAGGAGCACTCGAGAGGGTCAGCGGGGCGGTCGGATCACCCGCGGCCCCGGGGCAGGCGACGATGAAGAACGGTGTCGGCTCGCTCCAGTTGGCCCCGGTGATCGTCACCGTGACGTCACCCACCTCCGCCGGCACGCTGGCCGGATCGATCGTGATGGTGGGAAGATGGCCGTCGGCGGCCGCAGGCGAGGCCCACAGCATCCCGATCAACGCCATCACCCCGGCAAGTACGAACAGTCTCTTGAGCTTCATCGTGCGACTCTCCCGATGGGACACTCCAACGGGGTGAGATCATAGCGCGCCGGAGACCTCTGAACCAGGAGTCCACCGAAGAATCCCCCATTCTTCTCGCGGCGCATTGTGGCCGGCAAATCGAATCCTGCCCGCATCACAGGCGCAGCAACTGCTTGCCCTCGTTGGCGCCGGTGAACAGGCGCTGGAACGTGCGGGGAATGTTCTCGAAGCCTTCCTGGGTGTCGACGCGGTAGGCGATCTCGCCCGCCTCGACCCAGCGCCGCAGGTCGGCGGAGGCCTCCGGGAGCCTGTCCAGGAAGTCCCACAGCAGCAGCCCCTGGATCGAGGCGCGCCGGACGATCAACTGGAACAGGTTGTGCGGCCCAGGTCTTGCCTCGGCGTCGTTGTAGCCCGAGATCAGCCCGCACAGCGCGATGCGGGCACCGAGGGCCAGGTTGTCCAGCACAGCCTCGAGGGCGGCACCGCCCACGTTCTCGAAGTACACGTCCACGCCGTCGGGACAGGTCTGGCGCAGGCGGAGGCCGAGGTCTTCGTTCTTGTAGTCGATGGCGGCGTCCAGCCGCGCCTCGGTCAGCAGCCAGCGACACTTCTCGGCACCGCCGGCGATGCCCACGACACGGCAACCCTTGATGCGGGCGATCTGCGCAGCAACCGAGCCGGTCGCCCCCGCCGCTCCCGACACCACGACGGTGTCGCCGGGGTCGGGTCGGCCCACGTCAAGCAGCCCCACGTATGCCGTCATGCCCGTACTGCCGAGCGGGCCCAGCAACAACTCGGCGGGCACGTCGGCGGGCACCTGCCGGTAGCCGCGCCCGGCGGTCTCGGCGGACCAGCGGCCGGTCACGTATTCCGACCAACCCATCATCCCGAAAACCACGTCGCCGACGGCGAAGTCGGGGTCGTTCGACGCCACTACCTCCGCCAGGCCGGGCGCCCGCATCGGCGCACCGAGGTCCACCGGCGCCACGTAACTCTCCCGCTCGTCCATCCAGCCGCGCATGGCGGGCTCGAAGGACAGCCAGCGGACACGGGCCAACACCTCCCCCGGTCCGATCTCCGGAACGGGCCGCTCGATCAGCTCGAAATCCGACTCGGACACCATCCCCAGCGGCCGCCGGGCCAGCAACCATTGCCGGTTCCGCGCCGCCGCGCCCTCGCCTGCTGCCATCTCACACTCCGATCGGTGCCATCCCGACGCCGTAACATGTTCGCCGGCAGCAAGATGCCCACGAACGACGACGGATGATAGGGGAGGCTCATGGCCAGGCTCTGCGAAGGACGGGTGGCCGTCGTCACCGGGGCGGGACGCGGCATAGGCCGCGAGCACGCGCTGATGCTCGCCGCCGAGGGCGCCAAGGTGGTCGTCAACGACCTCGGAGGCGACGCCGCCGGCGGGGGCATGGACATCACCCCGGCCCAGCAGGTGGTCAACGAGATCGTCGCCGCGGGTGGCGAGGCGGTCACCAACGGCGACGACGTCAGCGACTTTCACCAGGCCAAGGACATGATCCATCAGGCCATCGACACCTTCGGCGGCCTCGACATCCTCATAAACAATGCCGGGATCCTGCGAGACCGCATGGTCTTCTCGATGTCCGAGAGCGATTGGGACGCGGTGATGGCAGTCCACCTCAAAGGCACGTTCGGTCCCACCCATCACGCCGCCGCGTGGTGGCGCCAGCAGGCCAAGTCCGGCGCCAAGCTCGACGCCAGAGTCATCAACACGTCCTCACCGTCGGGCATCTACGGAAATGTCGGCCAAGCCAACTACGGCGCCGCCAAGGCCGGGATCGCCGCCTTCACCGTGATCTGCGCCATGGAGTTGGCTCGCTACGGGGTCACGGTGAACTGCCTGGCCCCCAACGCTCTCACCCGGCTCACCATCCCCATCGTCGGGGAGGAGAACGCGCCGAAGCTGGCCGAGTCCTGGTCGCCTCGCTGGATCGCCGTGATTGCCACCTGGCTGGCCTCTCCGGAGGCCGCGGGCGTGACAGGCCGCGTGTTCCACGTGAGCGGCAAGCAACTCGGCATCGCCGACGGCTGGCGGCTCGGCCCGATCACCGACCAGCCCGACGACCCGGCGCAACTCGGCGAGGTCGTGCGCTCACTGATGGCCGACGCCCGCCTCAACGTCGACATGGGCGGCCTCGAGACCGAGGGGCCGGGCCGCCCGTCGAAGACCATCTAGCGGAACGCCGGCGCTCGGGGGACGCTGTGTTGGTGCACGCGGCAGAAACTCCGGGGATCCACCCATGAGCATCGCCGCGTCGCGACGACTGCACCGGTGGGTCCTGGCCACCGCCGACCGCTGGTTCTCGCGACGGATCTACTGGCTGTGCCGCAACGCCGGGCTGCTGGCGGGACTGTTCTACTTCCGCATCCACGTAAACGGGAAGGAACACCTGCGCACACCCGGACCCGCAATCCTGGCGCCGGTTCATCGTTCCAACCTTGACGTGCCGCTCATCGCCGGGCACTGCCCGCGGCGCTTGCGCTCCCTCGCCAAGCAGGGCATGTTCCGGGGACCCGTCAGCCGCTGGTTCTCCTCATGCATCGGCGCCTTCCCCGTCCACCGCGACCAGTTGGACCGGGTGGCGCTGGAAACGGCGCAGGCACTGCTGGCGCGCGGCGAGATGCTGCTGGTCTTCCCCGAGGGAACACGAGGCACCGGACCCGCCATCGGTGATGTGCACAACGGCTGTGCCTACCTGTCCGCCACCACGGGGGCCCGGGTGATTCCCATCGGCGTCGCCGGGACCGAGGAGGCCATGCCGCCCGGGGCCAGGCTGCCGCGGCCGAAGCGTGTGGTCGTCACCGTCGGCGAGCCCATCGAGCCGGCGCAGGCCACCGCGGAGGCGGACGTTGGGCGGGAGCGGCGCCGTGTCCTGTCCGATCGCGTCCGGACGGAGATGCAGCGGCTTCTGGACGAGTCCCACAAGGCCCTCGCGGCGCGTTCGCGGCGCCGCGGCGCCCGCACGGGCTAGCGCGGGCGCTTCCCTGGAGAGAGTCGCCACACTGCTCGGGATCCGGCACGAGACCGATGCCGTTGTACAAGGGACCGGGACTAGCTAGGTTAAGGGAACCTAACTGCACGTCTACCACCGTCGAGGCCTCGCCGATGATCGTCTGCCACTGCCTGGCCATCAACGACCGGCTCATTGAAGCCGTCGCCGGCGGAGATCCCCTCAGCGTGGACGATGTCATCGAGCGGTGCGGCGCGGGGGCACGCTGCGGGGGCTGCCGCGAGTCCATCCAGCAGGTTCTCGACGAGGCCCGGCACCGCTCAACGCCCGCTCTCGGGCTCACGGGCACCCGGTAGGCTGACCCCATGCAGGGGTCACCGAAGATCATCGAGTTTCTCAACGAGGCGCTGACGTCGGAACTGACGGCCATCAACCAGTACTTCGCGCACGCCAAGATCTGCGAGAACTGGGGTTACAACCGCCTGGCGGCGAAGTATCGCGAAGAGTCCGTCGAGGAGATGAACGACGCCGAGAAGCTCATGGATCGCATCCTGCTGCTGGATGGAATGCCCAACATGCAGCGGCTGAACAGCGTCCGGATCGGCGAGACCGTGCCCGAGCAACTGTCCTCGGACCGCTCGCTGGAAGAGCATGCCATCGCCATGTATCGCCGGGGAGTGGCCCTCGCGCTCGCCGAGGGCGATCCCGGCACCCGGGAACTGCTGGAGCACCTCGTCGTGGGCGAGGAGGAGCACCTCGACTGGATCGAGTCCCAGCAGCAGATCATCAGCGACATCGGCGTCGAGCGCTACCTCCAGTCGCAGATCGGCGAGTGAGCCGCACGCGCTGAGATCCGGGCGACCATAGGCTCGGGGCATGGTCGAACGGGCTCCCTTCCTCACGACCCGGCTTCAGGGGTTCGGCGCGACGATCTTCGCGGAGATGTCCGCTCTGGCCGTGCGCACCGGCGCCATCAACCTCGGCCAGGGATTCCCCGACACCGACGGGCCGCCGGAGGTGCTGCAGGCCGCCATCGACGCCATCGGCGGCGGGCGCAACCAGTACCCGCCCGGCATCGGCATCCCCGAGTTGCGCCACGCGGTATCGGCGCACCAGAAGCGGTTCTACGACCTCTCCTACGACCCCGACAGCGAGGTGCTGATCACCGCCGGCGCCACCGAGGCGATCGCCGCCGCCCTGCTCTCGCTGTGCGAAATGGGCGACGAGGTGGTGTGTTTCGAGCCCTACTACGACAGCTACGCCGCCGGGATCGCCATGGCCGGCGCGGTACGGCGCCCGGTGCTGCTGCGGGGGCCCGACTCCTCCTATGTCCCTGAGGAACTCGAGGCGGCGATCAGACCACGCACCCGGCTGATCCTGCTGAACTCGCCGCACAACCCCACCGGCAAGGTCTACAGCCGGGCCGAACTGGAGCACGTGGCCGAGTTGGCGATCCGCCACGACCTGCTGGTGGTGACCGACGAGGTCTACGAGCACATCGTCTTCGAGGGCACCCACATTCCCCTGGCCACACTTCCGGGAATGCGCGACCGCACCGTCACGATCAGTTCGGGTGGCAAGACGTTCTCCACCACCGGCTGGAAGATCGGCTGGGTGTGCGCCACGCCCGAGTTGGTCACCGCGGTGCGGACCTCCAAGCAGTTCCTGACCTACGTGAGCGGCGGGCCCTTCCAGTACGCCATCGCCGAGGGACTCAACCTCGGTGACGACTACTTCCGATCGCTGGCCGACGGTCTGCGGGAGCGCCGTGACCGCCTCAGCGCCGGGCTGGCGGACGCCGGATTCGACGTCTGGAACTCCGCCGGCACCTACTTCGTGACGACCCACCTGGCACCCATGGGCGACTCCGACGGCGTGACCTTCTGCTGGTCCCTGCCGGAGCGCTGCGGGGTCGTAGCGGTGCCCAGCGTGGTGTTCTACGACAGCAAGGAGGTGGGGCGGCCGCTGGTGCGCTTCGCCTGCTGCAAGCGGCCCGAGGTGATCGCCGAAGCGGCCGAGAGGCTCGCCACGCTCCGATCGGGCCGATAGGGGGTCCCACCGTGAAGGTCGCCGCGCTGCAACACGACATCGTCTGGGAGGACCGCGACGCCAATTTCGCCCGGCTGGAGCCGATGATCGCCGGGGCGGCCGCCGCCGGGGCGCGGCTGGTGGTCCTCACCGAGATGTTCAGCTACGGGTTCTCCCTCGACGCCGAGCGGATCACCGAGACACCCGGCGGTCCGAGCACGCGATTCCTGCGCGAGACCGCCGCCGGGGCGGACATCTGGCTGTGCGGATCGATACCGATCCTGACACCCGGCGACCCGCGCCCCTTCAACCGCCTGGTTCTGGCGGGCCCGCGCGGCGAGCTGGGGAGCTACGCCAAGATCCACCCCTTCAGCTACGGCGACGAGCATCTGGTCTACGACGCCGGCGACAAGACGGTGACCGTGCAGGTGGACGACCTCCGGGTCAGCCTGTTCGTCTGCTACGACCTGCGCTTCGCCACCGAGTTCTGGTCGGTGGCGCACGACACCGACCTCTACCTGGTGCCGGCCAACTGGCCCCGCCCGCGGCGCACCCACTGGCAGGCACTGCTCGTCGCCCGGGCCGTGGAGAACCAGGCCTACGTGGTGGGGGTGAACCGTGTCGGGTCGGGCGGCGGGCTGGACTACGCCGGCGACAGCCGCATCGTGGATCCGTCGGGTGAGATCCTGGCCGGCGGCGCCGAGACCGAGGCCACGCTGATCGCCGAAGTGGATCCGGCGCTGGTCACACAGACGCGCCAGCGCTTCCCGTTCTTGCAGGACCGCCTCTGACGCCCGTATTCCCCTGACTCCCACAGACGGCGCGCGTGGGGCCGAAGGCCCGGGCCGGCGGGAGACAGCAGGTTGGCGCGATCAGCCGCCGGACCAGGCGGCCACAACCTCGGCGGTGTTGGAGATCGTGGCCACGAACGCCAGCGAGTGGTCGATGGCCATCTCCGCGTAGTCGGTGGGGATACCCGTCACGGCATCACGGGGAATCACCACGTCGTAGCCCCTGTTGACGGCGTCGAACGTGATGCCGGTGATGGCCCAGTTCACCGCTATCCCCGCCGGGACGATGGTGCTCACTCCCTCGTTGCGCAACAGAGAATCCAACTCGCTGACCGGGAAGGGTGAGACCCCGTGGTGGCGGGCGATCGTGAAGTCGGCGGGCTCGACACCGATCTCGTCGAGGACCTGCACCGCGCTACTGCCGGGATACAGCGTGACCGGGGACTCGTCGACCAACCTGAACAGTTCCCGGTTGGTGTTGTCGCCCCACCCGTCGGGGCGCTGATGGAAGACGCTGTGGATGACGCGCACGCCCGCGGCCCGGGCGGCGTGCACCAGCCGGGTCACCGCGTCGATACAGCCCGAGGAGCGGGCGATCTCGGCGAGGGCCGGCAGCCCGGATTCGGTCCCGATGATGCCGTTCTGGCATTCCTGCAGCACGACGGCCGTACGGGAGGGTTCGAGGAGTTCTGGGACAGAAAGTGCCATACCGCGCACTCTAATGAGTCCGCCGGCGGCGTGTCTGCGGCGCCGGGTGCGCCGCATCGGCGCTGCGCAGGCCAGACTTGAGCCATGCCCGGCCCGCAAACCGGCACGCCCCCCGTCTCGGTCTACGAGCAGTTGGGCGGCGCCCCGTTCTTCGACGCATTGGCGGCGCGCTTCTACGCGGGCGTGGCCGGCGACCCGGTGCTCCGGCCGCTCTACCCCGAGGACATGACCGATGCCGAGGTCAACCTGCGGGACTTCCTCATCCAGTACTGGGGTGGACCCGACGACTACAGCCGCCGGCGCGGCCACCCCATGCTGCGTGCCCGCCACCTGCCGTTCGCGATCGGCCCGGCGGAACGTGATGCCTGGATGCGCCACATGGGTGCAGCTGTCCGCTCCTCCGGCGCCCGGCCCGACCTCGCGGCGGAACTGCTCGGCTACTTCGACCGCGCCGCGACACACCTCGTCAACACCGAGCCGCCGCGTCCGGGCCACCTGCCCATCGTCCCGCCGCCCTCTGAACTTCCACGGGACAACTGAACGCGGCGCCGGGCCCGCAGGCCCACCGCTCGGCGACGCCGGGGCCGGGGGGATCCAGTGCGCGAGGAGGGACTTGAACCCTCACGTCCGTAGTGGACACAGGAACCTGAATCCTGCGCGTCTGCCAAATTCCGCCACTCGCGCGTGGCCGGCAAGGCTACTCGGGGACACCTGCGGTGGCACTGCCGGTCGCGGCCGCTGCACGGGAGCCGCGCCGGGGCGCGGCCCGGATGCGGCGACACCTCCGCCACCTAGAATCGACCGATGCCCGCATGCAGCGCCACCACCTGCCGGGGGTCCTCCCGGCGGCAGGCTCGAGACGCAGCTGCATGAGCCGACGGGACTTCCGACTCCACGCCGACGCTCGTACCCACGTGGGCCGCCGACGGCGCCGCAACGAGGACGCCTTCCTGCTTACCGACGACCTCGTGGCGGTGGCTGACGGCCTTGGCGGGCACCCCGGCGGCGATCTGGCATCAGCCGTGGCGGTCGAGTCGCTGCACTCCTCGGGCGCCACCGCCGATCCCGACAGCCTCCGTGACGCCTTCGTGGAGGCACATCTGGCCGTCAAGCAACGCGCCGCTGAGGAGCCACAACTGGAGGAGATGTCCACGACGCTGTGCGCGCTGGCGCTGGATCCCGCCGGGCGGCTGGTTCTCGCAAACGTCGGCGACTCCCGGATCTACCGGCTCAGCGGCAGCCGGATGACCCAGGTCACCTGGGATCACAACTGGGCGAACGAGTACATGCGGATGGGCATGAGCCCCGCCGAGGCGCAGCGCATGAAGGGGGCCGGCTCCCTGTCCCGGGTGATCGGGGCGTTCCCGGAGCCGTGCGAGGCGGACACCTGGACCTTCGACGCCGTTGACGGCGACCGCTACCTCCTGGCCAGCGACGGTCTCACCCGGGAACTGCCCGATGGCGACATTGCGGCGCTGCTGGCAGCCGGTGATCCGCCGGGGGCCACCGCCGGCGAACTCGTGGAGGCGGCCAACAACCGCGGCGGGAACGACAACATCACCGTGATCGTGGCCGACGTCGTAGCGCCCGAGTCGCGGCGGCGGCCGTGACCCGTCGCGGCACCGAGTCCGCAGCCCCGCGCTCGTAGGCTTTCGGTAACTATGGCAGCCCAGAACCCACCCACCCTCGGCGGGCGCTACGAACTCCGGCGCCGGCTGGCCCAAGGGGGAATGGCGACCGTCTACCTCGCCAGGGATCGCCAACTGGACCGCCAGGTGGCGATCAAGATGCTGCACCCCCAGTTCGTCGCCGATCCCACATTTGCCGAGCGCCTTCGCCGGGAGGCGCGCGCCGCGGCAGGGCTGAGCCACCCCAACATCGTCGGGGTCTACGACTGGGGCCGCCAGGGCGAGCGCTACTTCATCGTCATGGAGTACGTGAGCGGTCACAGCCTCGCCGAGATCATTGCGGCACGGGGGCCTCTCGGCCCCAAGGCAGCCGCCGCCATCGCCTTCGAGGTTGCCGCTGCGCTGGCGTTCGCGCATCGGGCAGGCATCGTGCATCGCGACGTCAAACCGCAGAACGTCCTTCTGAGCAACGACGGCCACGTGAAGGTGACCGACTTCGGCATCGCCACGATGATGGGCGGAGGCCCGTCCGCGGGCCTCACCGAGACGGGCACGGTGGTCGGCACCGCCTCCTACCTGTCGCCCGAGCAGGCGCGCGGCGAACCCACCGATGCCCGCAGCGACCTCTACTCACTCGGCGTGGTGCTCTACGAGATGCTCTCCGGGTACCCGCCCTTCCGGGGCGACACGCCCATCTCCGTCGCCTACCAGCACGTCCAGGACCCGCCGGTGCCCCTCGGGGAGATCGCGGCGGGGGTGCCGAGGGCGCTGGAGAGCATCACGATGCGACTGCTCGCCAAGGACCCCGAGGACCGCTACGAGCGTGCCGAGGATCTGCGCGAGCACCTCCAGATCATCCGCGAGCGACTCGAGCAGCCCGCACCGGAACATCCGCCTGCGCCGGCGCCGCCCCCACGCCCGCCGGCGCGGCCCGAGCGCCCGGCGCTGCCTCCGCCCCCGCCGACGCCGCGCCGCCCGGTCGTATCGAGCCCGGCACGCCGCCAGGACCCGCGTCCGGGTGCACAGCCTCGCCAGCGACCCCCCCGACCCCAGGTGCGCCGAGCGCCGCCGAAGGGGATCACCCAGTGGTGGACCGGCCGGATACCCGCAGCACGCCGCCCGCCCGGCTACGGGCAACGGCCCGGCAGCGACCGCGGCGGGAGCCGCGACATCTACGGCCGCCTGGAGCGCCAGCGCCGTTCGGGTCTCTTCTTCGTCGGCTTCGCCGTGCTGCTGGTGGTCCTGCTGATCATGGTCGTCGTGCTCGTGCAGGTGCTGAGTCCCGACGGCAGCGACACCGGGACTCCCGAGCCGGCGTCGGTCTCGGTGCCGTCCGTGTTCCAACTCGAGGAGGCGGTCGCGGTGCGCACCCTCGAGTCGGCGGGATTCCCCGTGATCACGGTGCGGGAGGCGAACGCCGAGATTCCCGCGGGGCGCGTATTCGACCAGCAGCCGCGCGCCGGGACGAAACTGGCGCCCGGCTCGACGATCACCCTCACGGTCAGCGCGGGCGCCTCGGCGGTTCCCGTGCCCAACGTCCAGGGATGGCAGGCCATCGACGCCGAGCGGGCCCTGCGGGGGGCGGGATTCGCCGTCAACCTCGTCCAGGTGGGCAGCGAGCGACCCGCCGGGGAAGTCCTACTGCAGGAGCCGGCGCCGCTGGTTCCCCACGAAGTCGGCGCGGCGGTCACACTGAACATCTCCGCGGGCCCCGCGGCCATTCTGGTGCCGAACGTGGCGGGAATGGACGATGTCGACGCGGCGGTGGCCATCACGAACGCCAGGCTGATCGTCGAGCGCCTCGACGAGCCGTCCGGGACGGTGGCGGAGGGTTTGGTCATCCGCACCGAACCCCAGCCGGGCAGCCAATTGGCCGAGGGCAGCCAGGTGCTCGTCTACGTGTCGTCGGGACCGGAGAGCGTGACCATGCCCGATCTGACGGGCCTCGACCCCTCGACCGCGCTCATCCAGCTCGACACGCTCGGCGTGACCGCCGACGTCGTGGCCGTTCCCCCGCTGGAGGGCGAGACGCCGGGCCTCATCGTCTCCCAGGAGCCCGAGGCGGGGACACCGATCGGTCCCAGCTCGATCCTCACGCTGTACGTGATCGGAGAACTCGAGCCCGGAGAACCCCAAGATCCCGACGGCGACGAGCTGATACCGCTCGAAGGCGACAGCGGAGGCGAGACGCCCCCCGTCGACGGTGAGGCCGATCCGTCCGGTCTGCCGGACCGCCCGGCACCCGAGGAGGGCTAGCCAGCCGGCTCAGCGTCCGTTCCCGGCAGTCCCAGGAAGTTCGCCAGGATGGCGTGGCCGTCGACGGTCATCTGGGACTCCGGGTGGAATTGCAGTCCTTCCACGGCCATGGAGCGATGGCGCAGCCCCATGATGACGCCGTCGGCTGTGGTGGCGGTGACCTCCAGGCTGTCGGGCACCGAGGAGGGTTCCACCACCAGGGAGTGGTAGCGGGTGGCCTGCAGCGGGTTGGACACCCCCTCAAGGACACCGGCACCGTCGTGGCGGATCTGCGACACCTTGCCGTGCATGACCGCGGGGGCGCGCACGATCGTGCCGCCGAAAACCTCGGCGATGCACTGGTGTCCCAGGCACACCCCCAGGATCGGGCAGCGGCCCGCCAACTCCTCGATCGCGTCGCAGCAGATGCCCGAGTCGCCGGGACGACCGGGGCCGGGGCTGACGAGCATGGCCTCGGGCGCCAGGGCAACGGCCTCGCGCACCGTGAGCTCGTCATTGCGTGCCACGATCGTCTCGGCCCCAAGCTCTCGCAGGTACTGCACCAGGATGTAGACGAACGAGTCGTAGTTGTCGAGGACCAGTACCCGGCGTCGCACGGGTGTTGAGGGTACCGGCCGCCTATCCTGCGGGCATGGCGAATCCTCCCAAGCGCAAGGTCCAGGGCGGCAGGGTGACCCCGAAAGGGACGCGACCAGCGGGGGAGCAGTTCCTTCCCCCCGAGGCCAAGGTGAGTCCCACCTGGGTCCCGATCCTGCTGTTCTCCCTGCTCGCTGCAGGAACGATCCTCATCATCATCAACTATCTGGGGCTGATCCCGGGCGGCACCAGCAACTGGTGGCTGCTGGCGGGTCTGGGGCTCATTCTCGGCGGGGTGGTCACCGCAACCCAGTTGCACTGACGGCGCCGGCGCGGGCAGCGCGCCGGGGCTCGATTGCCGGGCTTGCGGAGCGGCCCGTGGCCAAGAGGAGCGGTGGCGAGCAAGAACGCGGCGAGGCGGACCGCAAACTACATACTCGTACTTCCCCCCAAGGTTTTCCACAGCTGTGGAAACCTTTGCGGTCCGGAGACCTCAATCCTCGATCGGCGCCATCATCGACATCTCCTCGGCGCAGTGGCGCGGCGGTTCGGGATCCTCCGTCGGCGAGACCGTCATGCGGACCTCGGTACCGCACAGGGTGCAGCGATACGTGATGCGCACCTTGCGCAACTCTCCCGGCGGCGGGGGTTCGGGCTGCGGTTGCGCCAGGACGCGGAGGATCAGGATCCCCACCCAAAGGATCACCAAGCCACCTAGGGCGGCTGCGAGCGCCTTCAGTACCGTCCCCACAGTGCTGGCCAGCACAACCCCGATGGCTACGAAGTCGACTGCGGCGCACACGCCGGCGGCAGAGGTCATGTCTCCAACAGTACGGCCACGCCGTGCCCGTCGACAGCGTCGCAGGCCGCCAGACCGTGGGCGCCGCCTCCCAGCGTCGCCAGCCCCCGTACCAACCGCGCCACGAGCCCGAGCCCTGTGGCGCCCTGCGGGTGACCCAGCGCCAGAGAGCCACCGTCGGGGTTCAGGACCTCGGCCAATTCGGGGCAGCTGCCCTCCCAGTGCACGATGCCGGTGGCGAACAGCTCGGCAATCTCGACACGGCGGACGTTGCCCGCGGTGACACCGGCGAGCGCCAGGACACGCCGTGCTGCCTCCGGCGACGATCCGCAACCGGCACCGGGATCACCACCGACCGCCGCTGCGGCAACCACCCGGGCGACGGGATCGAGGCCCAGCCGGCGAACTGCTGACGGCGACGCCACGACAGCCGCCGCGGCACCGTCGGCCATCGGGGCCACAGTGGCCGCCGTCAGGAGCCCGTCGGGGCTGTAGAGGCCTTCGGTGAGCCTCTGATCGCCCGACTCGCCCGCACCCGGCAGCTCATCGCCGGCGACGGTCTGCGACTCCTCGCCGGCCGGTGCGAACAGTTCGGCCACCAGTCGCCCGGCGGTCTGCGCGTCCCGAGCGCGCCGGCGGCTCCGCTGCGCCACGGACTCCAGCCGGTCTCTGCCCACGCCGTGGCGTTGCGCCCACTGCTCCGCCGCGGGGCCCGGAGCCAGGAGCGTTTCGCCCTGCTTCGGCGGCAGGGGCAGACCGAAGCCCCGATGGCTCATGTCGGCGCCGGCGGGCACCATGCTCATCAGTTCAACCCCACTCACCAGCACCATCCCGCAGCGGCCCGACCGCACCGCGTCGACCGCCCGAACCAGGGCAGTGAGGGAGGACGTGTCCCGCGTGCTGACCACCGACGCCGGCACCCCCCGCAGACATCCGGACGCCCGGGCCGCGACACCAGCCAAATCACCCGCCTGCGCCCCCACGGGCGTCGCGCACCCCACGAGCACCTCGTCGACGTCGCTAGGGTCCGCGCCGCTCTCGGCCAGCACGGCGGCGAGGACCTCGCCCACCAGATCGGCGGGATGGCGTCGGGCGAAGCGACCGTGGCGGGCGCCGAATGGGCTGCGCCCCGCCCGCAGAATCAGCGCGTCGTGCACGTCACGCAGCTCGAAGGTGTCCCAGCAGCCGGCCGGGAGCCAGTGGCCGCCGCACTAGGATCGGGTATCACGCGGGGAGCGGCTCGGGCGCTTTGAATCCCCCGTGCACACAGCGTCCGGCGTGGCTCGACGGGAGGGCAGTGGAAGTAGGCGATTGGGCACTGCTGCTCTTGCGGGTCGTGGTCGGTCTGACGCTAGCCGCCCACGGTTACAACAAGTTCTTCGGCGGCGGGCGCATCGCGGGAACCGGGCGCTGGTTCGAGAGCATCGGCATGCGACCCGGTCGGCGCCACGCCGTGTTGGCCGCAGCAGGCGAGATCGGCGCCGGCCTGGCGCTGGCCGCCGGGTTCTTGACCGTACCGGCGGCCGCCGGCTTCGTCGGGCTGATGGCCGTGGCGTTCTGGGTGGCGCACCGGGGCAAGGGGTTCTTCGTCATGAACGACGGCTGGGAGTACACCGCCGTCCTCGCCACCGCAGCGGTTGCGATAGCCATGGCGGGGCCGGGTGATCTCTCGGTGGACGGCGTCATCGGAATCGCCGACGTGCTCGACGGCTGGGTGGGGCTTGCCATCAGCGCCGGGGGTGGTCTCGTGGCGGCCGCTCTGCTGCTGGCGGTGTTCTATCGCCCTCCCCCCCGTGACGCCTGAGTCGGCGAGGCCGTCTGCCGGCTCCCGCTGACCCTCCAGCGGCCCCACCAGAGTCACGATGGCCTTCCTGCTCGGCGTCCTCGTCGCCGCCAGCATCGGTTCGGCGGACTTCCTCAGCGGGCTTGTGGCGCGCCGCATGCGCACCTCGGTTGTCGTGACGTACTCGCAACTGTGGGGCCTCGCCCCGCTGGGGATCTACATCGCCGCCAGCGACCGGACCCTCCCGCCGGCATGGGATCTCGTGCTGGGGGTCTTCGCCGGCTTCGGGCTGGTGGTGGGCATCGTCTGCCTGGTGCAGGGACTGGCGGTCGGGCGCATGTCGGTGGTGGCACCCACCACCGCGGCCCTCGGAGCTGCAGTGGGCGTCGTCTACGGGTTCATAGTCGGCGAGCGCCCGGGGACGGTCGCTGTGGCCGGAGTTGTCCTCGCGGTCGCGGCCGTCGTGCTGATCGCCCGCGTCGCCGAGCATCACGAGACGGACGTGGGTACCCCGCAGGCCCACACCCGCAATGCCATCGCCAGCCGGGCCCAGGAAATGATCCTGGCCTCCGGGGCCGGTCTGACGCTGGGTGCCACACAGATCTTCTTCGCGGCCACCAGCGAGGACGCCGGGATGTGGCCGGTGGCCTCCGGGCGCCTGACGGCCGGAGGCCTGGCCGGCGCGTTCGTGCTCTGGCGGCTTCGGACCGACGGGCGCCCGGCGCGACTCACAGTCGGGAACGCCCGCCTGCTGGCGGGCTACGCGCTGCTCGACACGCTGGGGACCTGCCTGCTGATCGAGGCGTTCCGCCAGGGGCTCGTGAGCCTCGTGGCCCCGGTTGCCGCGCTCTTCCCGGCGGCGACGGTGCTGTGGGCAAGGCTGATCCTGCACGACCGCATGAACCGCGGTCAGCTCGTGGGGTTCGGTCTCGCCGCCGCCGGGTTGGTGCTCATCGGCCTGGGTTGAAGCTGCCCGGCCGCCGCATCCGGCGCTGAGTAGTCTCGCCCGATGCACCCTTCGTCGGCCCAACGGGCCGGGTGAATATTGGACGTTCTCCTCGGGCTGGCCGTGGCGGTGAGTCTGGGGATCGCCGACGTGACCGGCGGGGTGGCCGGCCGGCGGCAGGGCCCGCTACGCACCACCACGGGGGTCCACCTCACAGGTGCCGTGCTGATCGGCATCTACCTGCTCGCCACGATGCAGTCGCTCGGCGGTGCCCGCGAGATGCTGCTGTCGCTGGCGGGAGGCGTGATCATGACGTTCAGCGCGCTCTGCTTCTACGCGGGGTTGTCGTGGGGTCGCGTGGCGATCTTGTCGCCGGTCTCCTTCGCGACAATTGCCGGGTTGACCTTCACCGTCGGGTTGCTGCGCGGCGAGCGCCCCTCGCAGCTGGCCGTCGCCGGCGCGATCCTCATCATCCCGGCGGTTGTGCTGGTCTCCCGCCCGGTGCGGACAGCCCGGCCGTTCGACCGCAGGGACTCCGAACGGAGGCTGGGCCTCCCCGGCGAGTTGGCGCTGTCTGTGTGCGCCGGCGGCGGCTTCGTGGCCTTCCAGATCGTGCTGCTGGAGATCGGAGTGGGGGACGGCCCGGCGCCGCTCCTCATCGTGCGCAGTGTCGGCGGCATTCTGGGGCTCGTCGCCCTAGCCGTAATCCGCAGGAGGTCCCCCGCCGCTGTGGCCCCGGGCCCGCAGCGACGAGCGGTCCTGCTGGTGGCTTCGGCAGGAGCGCTGCTGATCCTGTCCCACGCGTTGCTGATCGAGGCCCTGGACCGGGGATTCCTTTCGGTCGTGGGGCCGATCACCTCTCTGACGCCCGCCTTCACTGTGCTCGGGGCACGAATTTTCCTGCGTGAGCACGTCAGCCGGCTCCAAGTGGCCGGCATGGCCGTCATCATCGCCGGGTTGGTGCTGCTGGCGCTCGGCTAGCTGTGACAACCGCTGACCGCTCAGGTGACCGTCAGGATCCCGAGGTATGCCGCCGCCACGCCGCCGGCCAGCGAGGCGGCCGAGTAACCCACTGCCCGCCAGCGGTTCCGGCGCCACAACTCGGTTGTCTCCACCGCCAAGGTGGAGAAGGTCGTGAGAGAGCCGAGGGCACCGCTGGCCACTATCACCGTCGTGGCCTCGCCCGCACCGGCGAGCAGACCCAGGGCGAACGAGCCGATCACGTTGACCGCCAGCGTGCCGAAGGGGAACGCCTCGCGGTTGAGGCGCGCCGACGCCGCCACCCGCAGGAGGGTGGCGGCCCCGGCGGCGGCCAGGAACCCCACGGCCGTCACGCGACCACCCGACGCAACCGGCGCCGCACCAAGCCCGCTGCGGTGGCCGCGGCGATCGCCGCGGCCAGCGAGATCGCGGCATAGAGCAGGCCCGTGCCAGGCTGGGCCGACTCGAGGTGCTCGGCGGTGATCAGGCTGAACGCCGAGAACGTGGTGAAGCTGCCGCAGAAGCCTGCCCCGGCGACCCTGGCGAAGACGCTGCGGCCGGCGTCCGCCGCCAGCAACCAACCCAGAACCGCGCTGCCGGCGACGTTCACGATCAACGTCGCCCACGAGGTCGAGGCGCCGGGCCAGAGGTCGTGCACCCACCAGCGCAGCGCTGCCCCGGCCATCCCGCCGAGGGCGATCGCGGGGGTCGCCCGGAGGTCCATCGCCGCCGAAGGTAGCGCTACCGCCGGACTAGCCTCGCCTGATGCCCACCAGCGCCACACGGCGCCACCGCTGAATGGAGGTCCTCCTCGGCGTCGGGGTGGCCGCCGGCCTGGGGTTCTCCGACTTCGTCGGGGGGACAGCCGGCCGGCGCACCGGGCCGCTGCGGGCCATCACCGGGATCCAGTTCACCGGTGCCGCCGTCATCGGCATCTACCTGCTGGTGACGTCGCAACCACTCGGGAGCCTCCGCGTGACGGTGCTGGCGGCGATCGGTGGCGCGGCTCTGGCCTTCGGCGCGGGGTCCATGTATGCGGGGCTCTCCTGGGGCCGCATGTCGGTGATGGCGCCGGTGACCGCCGCGGCCGTGGCGGTGTTCACGTTCGGGGTGGGACTGGTGCGCGGCGAGCGCCCGTCCGATCTGGCTGTGGCCGGGGTGGGGTTGGCGATCGTGGCAGTGATCCTCATATCGCGGCCGCCTCCTGCACCCCATGTCTCCTCGGTACCGGGGGGCGCGCCGCGGCGGATCGGCCTCGGAGCGGAGTTGGCCCTCTCCGTCGTTGCCGGAGCCTCATTCGCCACGTTCCAGACCATGATCGGCGAGATGGGTGGCGAGGCGGGCGTGGCGCCCCTGCTGGTCGTGCGTGCCGTCGGCGGGACCCTCAGCCTGCTCGCCCTGGGTGTGGTCTGGCGACGGGCCGGCTCTCCCCGCCTCCGGGCGCCCCGGCGCAGCACGCTCGTGCCGGTGGCTACGGCCGGACTGATGCTGATCGTGGCGCACGCGTTGTTGATCGAGGCTCTCGCACTGGGCCTGTTGTCGATCGTCGGGCCGATCACCTCGCTCTCACCCGCCTTCACCGTGATCCCGGCGCGGATCTTCCTCCACGAGCACATCAGTCGCACGCAGATCGTCGGCATGGTCCTGGCGACGGCGGGGCTGGTGCTCGTGGCGCTCGGCTAGGGCGGGCCGCGGCGCGGCGCCCGGCACCCCGGGTACCCCGGAAGGCCAACCCCCAGCGCACTAGTCTTGCCGGGTGTTTTGCCCCGGTGCCGAGCTGAACGTCTAGGGAATGGACGTCCTGCTAGGCGTCGGCGTGGCTGCCGGCCTGGGACTCGCCGACTTCTTCGGCGGGATGTCCGGCAGGCGCACCGGGCCGCTCCGCACCATCACCGGCGTCCAGATCGTCGGCGGGGTGATCATCGGCATCTACGTGCTGGCCATGTGGCAACCTCTCGGCGGCACCCGCACGATGCTCCTGGCGGTCCTGGCCGGAGGGGCGCTGACGCTCGGCATCGGCTTCATGTACACCGGCTTCACGTGGGGTCGCATGGGGGTGGTCGCTCCGGTGACCGCCGCGTTGATCGCGGTCCTCACCTTCGGGGTGGGTCTGGTGCGCGGCGAGCGCCCGTCGGCGCTGGCTCTTGCCGGTGTGGCACTGGCGATCGTGGCCGTCGTGCTCATCTCGAGACCGCCGCGGGTGGCCGAAGCAGCGACCACCGAGACCAGGAAACGGTTCGGGCTGGGCGCCGAATTGGGTCTCTCGCTCGCCGCCGGCGCGTCATTGGCGACGTTCCAGACGACGATCGGCGAGATCGGCGACGCCGCGGGCCTGGCACCCCTGCTCGTCGTGCGCGCCGCCGCCGCGACCCTCGGCCTGCTCGCCCTGGGTGTGGTCTGGCGGCGTGCCGGTTTCCCCCGCCTCCGGGCGCCGCGGCGCAGCACCCTCGTGCCGGTGGTGGTCAGCGGGATCCTGCTGCTGCTGGCGCACGCCCTGCTGCTGGAGGCGCTCGCGCTGGGTCTGCTGTCAATCGTCGGCCCGATCACGGCGCTGTCCCCCGCCTTCACGGTGATCCCGGCGTGGCTCTTCCTCCACGAGCACATCAGCCGCGTGCAGGTATTCGGCATGGTCGTGGCGACGGCGGGGCTGGTCCTCGTAGCAGTGGGCTGAGGGCGCGGCCGGCGCCGGCCGCCCGGCACTGGCGACGCCGGCCGCGCCGCAACTGCTCCGCCGCGGCCTGACCTCGCCTGGAACAGGCGGAACGAGGCCTACCGTACGTGGCGTGCACCTGCCGGTGATGCCGCCCGTGTCTCCGATGCTGGCCCGGGCCGCCGAATCACTTCCCGCCGCCGGCCCGGGCGAGTTGTGGTTCGAGCCCAAGTGGGACGGCTTCCGTGCCGTGGTCTTCCGCGACGGCACAGAGGTGGAGATCGGCAGCCGCCAGGAGCGGCCGCTGACCCGCTATTTCCCCGAATTGCCGGGTCCCCTGCGAGCGCGCCTGCCGCAGCGCTGCGTGCTGGATGGCGAGTTGGTGATCGCGGGACGCAGCGGGCTGGACTTCGCCGCCCTCAGCGCCCGCATCCACCCGGCTGCCAGCCGTATCGGGCGCCTCGCCTCCGAGACACCGGCGCAGTTCGTGACCTTCGACATCCTTGCGCTGGGCGACCGGGACCTCACCGGCCTGCCGTTCAGCGAGCGCCGCCGCGTCCTGGTCAACGTGGCAGCCGGCTTCGCCCCGCCGGTGCATCTCACCCCCGCCACCACAGACCGCTCCGTCGCCACCGACTGGTTCGAACGCTTCGAGGGAGCCGGTTTGGACGGCATCATCGCCAAACCCGCCGCAGGCACCTACGAGGCGGGCAAGCGCGCCCAGTTCAAGATCAAACACCGCCACACCGCCGAGTGCGTCGTGGCGGGCTATCGCCGCCACCGCAGCGGTGACGGGGTGGGCTCGCTGCTGCTGGGGTTGCACGATGCCCGGGGCGTGCTGCACTACGTGGGTGCGGCCTCGGGGTTCGCGGCCGGCCGGCGGGTCGAGCTGGCAGAACTGCTGGCGGCCCACCGTGTCGATGACCCCGCAGGGCATCCCTGGACCGCAGCCGGGGCGCAAGGACGCCTGCCCGGTGCACCGAATCGCTGGCGCACCGGCGCCGACGCCTGGGTGCCCCTGGCCGGCGCCCCCGTGGCCGAAGTGGCCTACGACGCCGTGCTGGCGGGACGGTTCCGCCACAGCGCCCGCCTGCTGCGCTGGCGCCCCGACCGGCTGCCCGAGAGTTGCGGCTACGCCCAGATCGTGCGCACTCCCCCGGTGGAGCTGGCGGAGATATTCGGCGCCGCCGCTCAAGAGGCGGAATGACGGCGACGGCGTGACGCGCCGCCGACCGGGCGCAGGCTGGAGCAGGGAAGCCGGAGCAGTTGCACCGCGGCGGGGTGCCCAACCACTAGACAGCACGTAGTGCACACGGATCCCTTCGGCGGCGGACTCTCCGCCCACGAGTCGCGCCGGCGCAGGCTGTTGCTGCTCGGCGGGCTCCTCTTGGCCGTAGCCGTCATCGTCGTGGCGGTCATCCGCATCGGTGGCGATGAGACCGAGCCCGGCGGGTCGGGCGGCAGCACCACCGAGGCGACGGCCGGCGTGGAGGCACCCCCCGCTCCCTCCACCGAGCCGCCCACCACGACCGAGCCCCCGACCACGACCACCGAAGCGCCCACCACGACGACCACCACCGAAGCGCCCACCACGACGACCACCACCGAACCCCCGCCCACCACCACGACCACCAAACCTCCGCCCACCACCACGACCACCACCGAACCGCCGCCCCCACCGCCGGTCGCCCTGCTCACACCGGCGGGCATACCGGTCACCGTCCTCGAAGTGCTCGAGTCGGGCTTCTTGGTACGCACGCCGTGCGGGAACACCGCGGAGATCGCCGACGGCGAGCGCATCGAGCCGGTACAGGTCGTGCTGGATCCCGGCCACGGCGGACCCATCGAGACCGGCACGGTGGGCCCCAACGGACTCGTCGAGCGCGACCTCAACCTCACGCTCACCGACGCCGTCCTCGCGGAACTCGACGAACGCGGCATCACGGCCACCACGACGCGGACGGGCGACTACATGGTCCGGCTGGGAGTCCGGGTCGAGTTCGCGGACGCCTTGGAGCCCGAGGCGCTCGTTTCGATCCACCACAACGGCCCGACATGGGATCTGGGAGACGTCCCCGGAACCGAGGTCTACGTGCAGTCCGAGTCCCCCACCGAGACTCGCCCCGAGTCCGGCCGTCTCGGCGGTCTCCTGTACGAGGAGATCACCGCGGCCCTCAGCACGTTCGAGGACGTCCAGTGGAGCGCCCTCCCCGACGCCGGTGTGAAGCGCGTGCTGCTTCCCGACGGGACCGACACGTACGCGCTGGTCAGGGGCCCGGTAGTGCCCTCGGCGCTCGTGGAGTACGGCTACCTCACGAACGCATCGGAGGCCGAACTCTTCGCCACCGAGGAGTACAGCGGCGTCGCCGCTGTCGCCACGGCCGACGCCATCGAGGCGTTTCTGGACACCGACGAGCCGGGCAGCGGGTTCATCGAAGAACCTCGCGTCTACGACCCGCCCGCCATCGACATCGAGTGCACCGACCCGCCGCTGGAGCCGGAGCCCGCCGAGCAGGTCGACGAGAACGAGGGGGACGGCGACGGGGAGCAACCGGAAGCCACCGGCGACGATCCCGGCGAGCCCCGCGACGGCCAGGACCCTGAGACGCTCGGCGAGTCAGCCGACCCCGAGACCGGCCCGGAGACCGGCGCCGGAACCGACTCGACGACAGACTCGTAGCCGAGCGGCGTCCCCGCCCGGCGCGCTAGGAGCGTCGCGGGTGGTGCGGCGGCCAGGGAGCGTCGGCGACTCCCTGCGCGGCATCCTGGCGGGCCAGAGCCAGCAGCGGCGCCAGCGATCCGGCCCGGTCCTCGAGAGCCGCTTCCACGTCGCCGGCGGTTCGCCAGCGCTCCGGCATCGTGGCGAGCGTGAAATCACCCGGCTCGGCGCCGGCGACCTCGTCCCAGCGCAGTGGCGCCGCAACCCGCCCGTCGGGACCGGGGCGCACCGAGTACGCAGACGCCAGCGTGCGGTCACGGGCGTTCTGGTTGTAGTCCACGAAGACCTTCCGGCCCCGGTCCTTCTTACCCCAGGCGCTGGTGATGAGGTCGGGCCGGCGCCGCTCGGCGGCCCGCGCCAGGGCAAGGGCGGCGTCACGCACCTCGCTGAAGCCGGCAACCGGCACGATGCGCACCACGATGTGCATGCCCCGTCCACCGGAGGTCCGGGGCCAGCCCACCAGGCCGAAGTCGCCGA
This sequence comes from Acidimicrobiales bacterium, assembly GCA_963664235.1. Lineage (GTDB taxonomy): Bacteria > Actinomycetota > Acidimicrobiia > Acidimicrobiales > CATQHL01 > VXNF01. Next base: position 1,103,475 of record OY760933.1, read on the forward strand.
GCAGCTCCCGCAACAGGAAGGCCGCCCGGCGGACCGCATCGAAGTCCAGGCCGGGGGCCGGATCCAGGTCGACGCGAAGTTCGTCGGGGCGGTGCGGTTCGAATCGCCGCACTGCCCAGGGGTGCAGCTCCAGGCATCCCAGGTTCACTGCCCAGATGACGTGGGCCAGATCCGTGGGGCACAACTCGGTGGCTGTGCGCCCCGACGGGAACGCCACGACGGCCGTCTCCAGCCAGTCCGGGCGGCTCTCGGGCACCCGCTTCTGGTAGAAGCTCTTGCCCTCGGCGCCGTCGGGGAAGCGGTGCAGCACTGTGGGCCGGCACCACACGCCTCGCAGCGCCCCCGGGCCGACTGTCAGGTAGTGCCCGACGAGATCCAGCTTGGTCTCACCCCGGGCGGAGAAGTACACCTTGGCGGGGTTGGAGATCCGCACCTGGCGCCCGTCCACCTCGACGGTCGTGAAGTCTCCGGCCATCGGGGGCCACCGCAGGGGTTGTCAGCCGCGGGACCGGTGGGCCGCCGCAAGCGCTGCGGCCTGTTCCGCCAGGCGCCGGGCGTCGATTCGCTCGCACAGTTCCGCGAAACCCGGTCGGGGCCCAACCCAGGCCAGCGAGTCGACCGCTCCGCCGCCTCCCGGCGGCGTGCTGTCCAGAACCCCCGACACGTCGGTGACCAGTGTGGCCAGGCGCCGGTACAGGTAGGCCTCTTCGCGCCGGGCCACCAGCCGTGCAGCCAGGTTGACCGCTCCCCGCACCGCCACGTCCCACTGACCCGAGGCGTCGGGGACGTCCTCGATGCGGCCGTAGCGAGCCAGCACCGCCGCGGCTGACTTCGCGCCCCAGCCCGCCAGGCCACCGAATCCGTCGGCGCTGTCGCCCACCAGCGCCAGATAGTCGGGAATCGAGGCGGGCGGGACGCCGAACCGCTCCACCACCCCGTCCCAGTCGGTGATCCGGCCGTGACGGCGATCGAACTGCACCACCCGCCCGTCGTCGCTCACACACTGCGCCAGGTCCTTGTCGGGGGTGCAGACCAGGATCCGCTCCACGGCGGGATCCGTCGCAGCCCGGGCGGCGGCCGTGGCCAGCGCGTCGTCTGCCTCATAGTCGGTCATCGCCCATACGGTGAAGCCGGCGGCGGCGGTGACCTCCTCCAGCAGGGGGAACTGCGCCAGCAGGTCGGCGTCGATCCCCTCGCCGCTCTTGTAGCCCGGGTACATGTCGTTGCGGAACGACGGGATCACATGGTCGGTGGCGACGCCCACGTGGGTGGCGCCGTCGGTGACCATGCGAAGCAGGCCGCTGACCACCGCCCGGGTGGCCGCCACCTCCTGGCCGGTGGCGGTGCGGTGCGACGGTCGGGCGAAGTACTGCCGGAACAGTTCGTAGGTTCCGTCGACGAGGTGGACCTGCATTCCCTGCCCCCCTGAGCCGCCGGCCCCGGCCTACTCCTGGACCAGCTCGATGAGCGTGCCGAACGATCCCTTCGGATGCACGAAGGCGATGGTCGTGCCGCGCGAGCCGGGCCGAGGCTCCCGGTCGATCGGGGTGGCGCCGGCAGCGACCATGGCGGCCAGCGCCGCCTCGCAGTCCTCCACCCGGTAGCCGACGTGGTGCAGCCCCTCGCCGCGGCGCTCGATGAACCTGGCCACCGGCGAATCGGGTCGCGTCGGCGAGATGAGCTGGATGTAGGAGTCCGCCACCGCCAGCAGGGCCTCCTCCACGCCGTCGCGCTCGACGGTCTCGCGGTGTGCCACGGTGGCGCCGAAAGCCCGGCGGTGGTAGTCCACGGCGGCCCCGAGGTCGCGCACGGCGACGGCCACGTGGTCGATCTCGGTGAGCAGCACGACTCCATGATGCCCGCGACGCTGCCCAACGCGTCGGGGGTGCGGCTGTGGGGCACCGCTAGCGTGGTCGGGACAGCCCAACCCGCCGCCACGGAGGTCGAGATGAGCCCAACGCTGATCCTTGGAGGTGCCCGCACGCCGATCGGCAGGTTCTCGGGAGGGCTCTCGTCGTTCTCCGCAACCGACCTCGGCGGCCTCGCCATCAGCGCAGCTCTCGAGGCAACCGACGTCCCTGCCACCGAGGTGGACTACGTGTTCATGGGGCAGGTTCTGCTGGCCGGCGAGGGTCAGGCTCCGGCACGGGCCGCCGCCACGAAGGCGGGCATCCCTCTCACCGCGCCGGCCGCCACGGTGAACAAGGTCTGCCTCTCGGGGCTCAACGCCGTCTACCTCGCCGGCCGGATGATCGCCGCCGGCGACGCGGACATCGTCGTGGCGGGTGGCATGGAGTCCATGAGTGGGGCGCCCTATCTGGTGCCGGGGGCGCGTGCGGGGCTGCGGGCGGGTGACGCCACATTGGTGGACTCGATGATGTACGACGGTTTGACCTGCGCCATCGAGGGCCAATCCATGGGCCTCAGCACAGAACACCATCTCGCTGCCATAGGGGGCATCAGCCGCGCTTCCCAGGACGCCTTCTCGGCCGCCTCGCACGAGCGGGCGGCACGAGCCACCAAGGACGGACTCCTCGACAGCGAGATCGCCCCCGTCGAGGTGCCCCAGCGGCGCGGCGACCCCGTGATCGTGGCGAACGACGAAGGCATCCGTCCCGACACCAGCACCGAGTCTCTTGCCCGGCTGCGCCCTGCCTTCGATTCGCAGGGCACGGTGACCCCCGGCAACGCCTCGCAGATTTCCGACGGCGCCTCGGCGTTGGTGCTGGCGTCGGCCGCCGCAGCCGAGCGGCTCGGCATCACGCCGCTCGCCGAGATCCTCTCGTACGGCCAGGTAGCCGGCCCGGACACCTCGCTGCTGACCCAGCCGTCGGTGGCCATCGGAAAGGCGCTCGAGCGGACCGGCGCCGAATTGGGTGACATCGACCTGTTCGAGATCAACGAGGCGTTCGCCGCGGTGGTGCTCGCCAGCATGGCCGCCCTGGGGGTACCGCACGACGTGGTGAACGTGAACGGCGGCGCCGTCGCCCTGGGGCACCCCATCGGGGCCTCGGGCAACCGCGTCCTGCTGACGCTGATGCACGAGCTGCAGCGGCGCGGCGGCGGGCTGGGGGCGGCCGCTCTCTGCGGCGGCGGCGGGCAGGGCGACGCGGCCCTCGTGCGGGTTCCCGCCGCTCCGTAACCCCGACGTTACGGACGTAACATTTCCGACGGCGCTTTGAGCAGGGAAAACGTCACGCTGTTGGGGGTACTTGACACATCTGCGTCAAGCTCGTAACATAATCCTCATGGTTCTCATCGGGGTTTGCACGATCTTCCCCTCCCCCGGTGCGACGGTCGGGGCGCTGCCTCGTCGGGCCGTAACGTAGCCCGCGCCCACAGCCCACGAGGAGCGCCCCGACCGTATTTCTCCCGCTGGTTGGTAGCCGCGGGTCTCAGTCGCCCAGGATGTCCCGGCGGCCGGTGAGCGCCCGACCCAGCGTCAACTCGTCGGCGTATTCCAGGTCACCACCCACGGGCAGGCCACTCGCCAGGCGGGTGACGCCGACGCCCAGCGGGCCCAGCACGCTGGCCACATACATGGCGGTCGCCTCCCCCTCCAGATTGGGGTTCGTCCCGACGACGACCTCGGTGACAGGCTCGTCGCCGACTCGCCGCAACAACTCCGCCATCCGCAGTTGCTCGGGCCCGATGCCCTCCATGGGATTGATGGCCCCGTGCAGGACGTGATAGAGCCCTCTGAACTCCCCGGTCCGCTCGAAGGCCACGACGTCCCGGGGATCTTCGACGACACAGATCAGGGACTCGTCGCGGCGGGGATCGCCGCATATGTCACACAGTTCGTCTGTGGCCATATTGCAGCACCGCCGGCAGAACCGCACGCTGCGCTTCGCCTCGCTGATCGCGGCCGACAGTTCCTCGACATCGGCAGCCGGCGCTTTCAGCAGGTGGAATGCGATGCGTTGGGCCGACTTCGGGCCGATGCCGGGCAGCCGTCCCAGCTGGTCGATCAACTCCTGGATCGGGGCGGTATAGCCGCCGGTGGCCACGGCGTGTCCCGCTAGGTGGCTTCGAGTTCGACGAGGCGCGAGCCGGGAAACGCCTGCTGGACCTGAGCCACCCCGCTGCGGTCCCGGCTGATCGGCCGCGCCCTGGGAAGCGCCGTGGTGTTCAAGACCTCGCCGAGATACGGCGAACGCGTCGCTGGAGCGCCCGCCGAAGCAGACGGCGGGCCCGGCGTGCTGCGGTCGTCGAGTACGAGCTCGACAGACACGGGACGGTCGAAGCAACGCCCGAATTCCGCCTCGACGGCCGAGCGCAAGTCCTCGCACCGATCCAGGGACCCGGGAGTGGGGAACGCCAGCCGGAGGGCGCCGGGCGCGTTCGGCAGGAATCGCCCGGTGGCGAGCCGGGCGCCGGCACTCTTGGGCAGCGAGGGCAGAATCTCCGCCACCCACGCCAGCACCGCCTCGTCGCGATCCGGCGGCGGTCCTCCTGTGGCCGGTTCGGCCGCGGGGGCGCCGGCCGGAGTGGTCGGACGGTCGTCAACCGGCCGGGGCACCGCAGTGGCTTGCGCGGCGGCCGATTCGCCGCTCAGAGGCATCGGAGCCTGGGCGTCGCGCCTGTAGGCGGGCGCGACAGCGGGCAGATCCGCCGCCGGTTCGGGCGGGGGTGCGAGCTGCGGTTCCGGCTGCGGCTCGGGCGGGGGTGCGAGCTGCGGTTCCGGCTGCGGTTCGGGCGGGGGTTCGGGCTGCGGTTCGGGCGGGGGTGGCTCGCTGCCTGCTCCCGGCTCTGGCGGTGTCGCGTTGGCAATGGCGTCTTTCGCGCCGGCGAAGGCCCCGCCTGGGCGGGCCCGACGTTCCGGGGGGCTGCCGCGGTCCGGCCCCCGGCGGGCCGGCGCCGCCGCAGTGGGTGGTGCACCTGGGCTCGGTGCGCCACCGCTGCCGCGCTCGAGACGTTCCACGCGTTCTGCCAGAGACTGCAGGGTGAGGCCGATGTCGGGATTGGTGAGCCGCACCAGCGCCAGATCCAGGTCGACGCGGGGATCGGGCGCCTCGCGCATCGCCACCAGCGCCGCCCCCAGGAGCTCCAGCGCGGCGGTGAGGGCGCGCGGGCGGAGCCGCCCCGCCAAGTCGACCGCGGCCACCCGCTCGGCAGCCGGCAGATGCTCCAGCGGTGCGTCCACCGATGCCAGGAAGGCGTTGCGCAACTGGCCGAGGAGGGCCTCGCCGAGGATGCGGGGCTCGCGCCCGGCCCGGGCGGCCGCGTCGGCGGCGCCGAGCGCTCCGGCGGTGTCTCCCGCCGCGACGGCGTCCAGTACGGCGGTCACCACATCCGCGCCGTCGGGTGCCCGGCCGGCGGCAGCCACGGCGTCGAGCGCGGAGAGGGTGTCGCGGGCCGACCCGCCGCCGGCCCCCAGCACGTAGGCCACGTCCGCCTCGGCCACTTCCAAGCCGGCGTCGGCCGCCACGGCCCGGACATGGCTCTCCAACGCGTCGGCGTCCAGCAACTCGAAGTGCAGGTGCTGGGTGCGGCTGCGGATCGTCGGCGCCACCTTGTGCGGTTCGGTGGTGCAGAGCACGAACACCACGTGAGGGGGCGGCTCCTCGAGCGTCTTCAGCAGGGCGTTCTCCGCGCCCGGCGTGAGCATGTGCACCTCGTCGAGCACGTAGACCTTGGCCCGGCCGACGTGCCGATGGCGACCCTGCTGATGAGTTCCCGGATGTCGTCGACCTTGTTGTTGGAGGCGGCATCCAACTCGTGCAACTCGTACGAGGTGCCCGCGGCGATGGCTGTGCAGAACGGACACGTCCCGCACGGCTCGCCGTCGGTGAGATCGTCGCAGTTGAGAGCCTTGGCCAGGATGCGGGCGGTGGACGTCTTCCCGGTGCCGCGGGGGCCGCTGAAGAGGTAGGCGTGACCGACGCGATCGGTGGCCACGGCGTTGCGCAGCGCGGCGGTGACGTGGCCCTGGCCGATGATCTCGCCGAAGCGCGCCGGCCGGTAACGCAGGTAGAGCGACTGGTGCACCATCGGTGCCGAGCCTAGTGACCCCCCGGGACAGCCATCGGACGGTCGGGCGGCTCGACATCACGCCGGCGACCGTCCTCGGATGTGGCGGCCAGGCGATCTGCGGCGCTCCGGGGTTCCCGCTGAGAGCTGCTGCCTCCCGGCCCTGACTCGGTTCACAGGCCCCGGTCGCACAGGACCCGGCCGCCACGTCCCAGGACAGTCACCGGCCGTCACAGGGTACCCTTGACCGGCCTTCTGTGCTGCGGCACGGAGGCGACTTGGAGGGATGCGAGAGCGGACGATTCGGCACGCCTGGAGAGCGTGTGTGGTCTTTGGGCCACCGTGGGTTCGAATCCCACTCCCTCCGCTCGAGCGGGCTGAGAGAGCGCCAGCCCCACAGCGCCCACGGCCGGCGGCGCGCTGAGCGATCGGCCGGCTGAGCGACCGTCGGGAACGGACGGCACATGGACCCTGACTTCGAAACTGCGGCCATGCGCCTGGCCCTCCGCGAGGCCGCCGCGGCGGCCGATCACGGCGACGTGCCGGTGGGCGCTGTGGTGCTGGCGGGCGGCGAGGTGATCGCCCGGCGCCACAACGAGCGGGAGTTGCAAGGCGACCCCACGGCGCACGCCGAGGTGCTGGCGTTGCGCGACGCGGCGGCGGCTCGCGGCACCTGGCGACTCGACGGGGCGACCTTGGTGGTCACCCTGGAGCCCTGCCCGATGTGCGCCGGGGCGGCCCAAGCAGCCCGGATGGACCGCATCGTCTTCGGGGCCGCCGACCCGAAGGCCGGCGCCTGCGGGTCGCTCTACAACCTGGCCGCCGACCCGCGTCTCAACCACGAGGTGGACCTCGAAGGCGGCGTACTGGCCGACGAGGCCGCCGAACTGCTACAGGAGTTCTTCGCCGTCCGGCGCCGCTAGCTTGTGCGGTGGAGGGTTGCCAGAGCGGACGAATGGGGCGGCCTCGAAAGCCGTTGTGGCCTCCGGGTCACCGTGGGTTCGAATCCCACACCCTCCGCCACAAACGGCCCTGACCTGCGGGTGTGTATTCTGGCGCCACCATTGGTGCCGTCTTTGCACTGCTCGGCGGTGGTGTTGGAGCGGGTTTGGCGTTCCGAACGTCTCGGGCCTGTGTTATCTGGCCAGTTCGCCGCCGCCGCTGGTGGGCGACGATGCTGGACCGGAAAGACGCGCTCACCAACATGAGTTCCAGTCGCTGGAGGACGCGAATCTCAGTTGGCGCTCAGATCCGCATTCAAGTCGTGGACTCTCGAACACGCCGACATACCGTGGGCAGCCGGCGACGCCGTCGAGGCCGTGTGGAGCGGACGAGGCGAGTTCTTCCGACCGTCCTGACGGACTCTGGATTCCGACAGGATGCGCCCTCGTGGGAACGGGTGCAACGATAACGGCATGCTCTCGAATGCCCAGCAAGCCGACCACCTCCAGTCCCGCCGCCAAGTCGACGCGCGAACCCGCCTATCTCGGAGTTCGCTCTACCGGTTGATGTCGGCGGGATCATTCCTCCGACCGCTCCGCGTCGGCGAGCGCTCTGTCGGCTGGTGGACCAGTGGAATCGACGCGTGGCTCCCGAGTCGCCCGAGCGCCGACGCGTTGCAGCACAGTCGCTCCGGATTCGACGCCAACTAGCGTCAGGAAACCATGTCACCAGATCCCCCGGCCAAGGCAGCAAGACGACCCCGGACCATCGTGTACATCGACGGGTTCAACTTCTTCCACGGCGCGGTCATAGGGAACTCAGTACAAGTGGCTCGACATCATGGCGCTGTGCCAAGGCATGCTGCCAGGCGATCAAATCCTCAAGATCCGCTACTTCACATCTCGGACTAATGCCCGCCCCGGAGACCCTCGACAGCCGGCTCGCCAGGAGACGTACCTGCGGGCTCTCGCCACCCTGCCGCTTGTCGAGATCCACTACGGCCACTTCGTGACCCGGCCTGTTCGGTTACCGCGAGCACGCCGGCAGCCCGGCGAGTCGCGGACCGTCGAGGTGCTCAGGACCGAAGAGAAGGGCTCCGATGTCAACCTGGCCACCTACCTCCTGCTGGACGCGTTCAAGGGTCACTGCGACACCGCAGTGGTCGTCAGCAACGACTCGGACCTGGCCCAAGCCATCGATGTCGCCCAATCAGAACTCGGCATCAACGTGGGCGTCATCAATCCACACCCACGGAAGCGCCGATCGTATGAACTCCAGGGGCTCAACTGTCAGTTCTACAAGCAGGTCCCCCGCCAATTGCTCGCACAGACGCAGTTGCCGGACGTTGTGCACGACTCGACGGGACCGATACACAAGCCACACCGCTGGTAGAACGCTCGAAGGCCCGCCGAAGCGGGCCTTCGCCCAGCCACCGAAGCGGCTGGGGGGATATGCCGTCAGCGTACCCCATGGGGTACGACTCCATCAACAACGACACCCGCTAGAGGGAGTGGACCAAGAAATCCTCGGACTACGCCTCCATCCCACCCTCCGCATCGGCGGGTGCCCGCTCGGTCCGGCCGGGCGGTGCTCACCGCTGCACTCGCCCATCACGGGACGATCTTGAAGGTGCCTCCGTCCAGCGGACGCATGACGCTGAAGTGCCTGTGATCCAGCGTCAGGACGGTGCGGGTCCTGTAGCGCTGGGCGAGCACCGCCAGGGAGGCGTCGGCCAGGCCGACTCCGAGATCCCGATAGCGCGCTACGACGCTCCGCGCCGCTGCCACGTCCCCGGCATCCATCGCAGCCAGTACATAGGCACCGCCTGACAATTCCTCCAGGACGGCCAACTCGGCGTCCACGCCCTTGCGGGTGGCCACCAGATAGTCCACCTCGACAAGGACGTAGGGGGAGACAACCATCACGGGATCGTTGGCGTCCACCCAGGCTGCCACCGCCTGGTGCTGTGTACCGGACTCGCTGAAGAAAGCGATGAGTCCGCTGGTGTCGGCGATGATCATCGCTCGCCGAAGCCGTCCAGGTACTCGTCCACTCGCTCGGCCCAGGCGCTGTCACCGGGGATGATCCCAGGACGAGGTCTGGGGCGCTCAATGGCGTCCCGTATCGCCTGGCGGATCACTTCGGCCTCCGAGCACGCCCGCTGCTGCGCCAAGCGCTCGACTCCCTGCTTCAGTGCCTCCGGCAAGTACACCGTCGTCTTGTTCATGCCATATATGGTACCACCGCCAGCAATATGGCCCGCCACTCCCTCCCACAGCCGGGCACACCGCGCAGCGACGTCAGTACATGATGGTGCGGGTGAGGTGGTGGGGCCAGAAGGTGGCGTGGTAGCTCTTCCAGAGGCGGAAGTCCAACTGCGGGATGATCAGGGCCAGGGCCGGGGGGCGGAGCCGGTTGATGGCGTCGGTCAGAAGAGCCGTGGCGTAGATGGTGTGGGCGCGGATCTCCACCTCCTCGGCGCTGTCTCGCGGGATGTGGTCGCCCCGGTTGATGGCCGCCTCCAACTCCGGGGTGTACGACGTGATGCCCATGAGCCGTAGCGCCACCGGCACGATGTAGTCGGCGAAGGCAGTCATGCGGTGCAGGTCGGCCACGGCGAAGTCGCCCGTGGCGGCCAGGGACATGTGCAGCTGCCACAGCCAGAGTTGCGCCAGCTTGTGGAGTTGCACCTCGTGACCGTCATGGGTGCTGACGTCGTTGAAGCGGGGGAACTCCACCACCAGCCGCTCCATGAGCCCGTCGCCGCCGGCGTACATGGCGGGGGCGCAGTCGGCCACGAAGCGATGGGCGGACCCGCCGTAGCGCTCGGTCAGTGTGCGGCCGGCCTCGTTGAGAATCTCGACGCGCTCATCGATCATGGGGATATCGATGTTGCCGCTGAACACGCCGGCCAGGTCGTCTCGGTCCAGCTCGGCGAGGAATCCGCCATCCAGCAGCGCCACACCCTCAGCCAGCGCCCGGTTCACGCAGGCGAACATGGCCTCGCTGTCGGACCACTCACGGCCCCGGTAGGTGCAGGCGAACTTCACGCCCGTGTCGAAGTCGCTGAAGGCGAAGTTCAGCACCGCGTAGAAGAACGACACATCGATCATCTCCGCAGGGTCCGTCCGGTCGCTGAACGCACCGTCCATCGAGCCCGACGGGAAGGTGAACTCCTCGAAGGCCATCCAGGACGCCACGCTCTCGATGGCATCGACGTGAGTGGTCACGTGGCGGGAGCGTTCGATCACCCCGCTGACTGACTGAAGGACGGGCGAGGACCACACCGGGGACTCGTGCACGTGCTGCTCCCGTCGTTCGATGGATCGGCTACCGCCCGTCGCCCGATCGGACCCTTCGGGCAGCACACCAGGCTACGGCACCGGGCAGACTGTGGCGAAGCCGCCGACATCCGCAATATCGCCCCACCCAGGGCGGCCGGCGGGACAGAAAAAGGAGAGTCACCACATGGTCCGACGTACTGGATACGAGCCCGGCACGCCCTCCTGGGCGGATCTGGCCAGCCCCGACCTCGAGGCTTCCAAAGCGTTCTACGGCGCCCTCTTCGGCTGGTCGGCTCAGTCGTCCACCGAACCCGGGGCCCACGGCTACACGGCCTTCATGTTGGGCGACGCCGCAGTGGCCGGCTTGGGGCCATTATTCGGCGACATGCCACCGTGCTGGAACATCTACGTGACCGTCGCTGACGTCGACAGGGCCGTCAAGGCGGCGGTCGCAGCCGGCGGGCGGGTGCTGATGGACCCCATGGACGTGTTCGACGCCGGCCGGATGGCGGGAATCATGGACCCCTCCGGCGCGGCGCTGTCGCTGTGGCAGCCGCGCAACGGCATCGGCGCCGAAGTGATGATGGAACCGAATGCCCAGTGCTGGTACGAGTTGAACACCCGTGAGCCTGACGCAGCCAAGGCGTTCTTCGCAACGCTCTTCGGCTGGGAGGCCCGTGAGGTCGGCGCGCCCGGCATGGACTACACCGAACTGCGGCTGGGCGAGACCGGCGTCGCCGGGATGATCACCATGGACGAGAACTGGCCCACCGAGGTGCCCGCCCACTGGATGCTGTACTTCGCCGTCACCGACTGCGCCGCCGCGGCGGCGCAGGTGGCCGAGCTGGGCGGCGAGGTCCACGTACCGCCGACCGACATCCCCGGGGTCGGGCGGTTCTCCGTCGTCGCCGACCCGCACGGCGCCACCTTCTCGGTCATCGAACTCAACGAGATGTCCGCCTAGCCCGGTGACTCCCTCGATGCGCGGGCGACAGGCCGGTGCGCCGGGGGCTCGAAGGATGCGAACTGGCCACCGAGCACACGTCCCCGGATACCGCAGGCGCGCCGGGGGGTTGGAACGCAACGCGGGCAGACTGAGGCCCTGACGCACGAGCTGCTCCGCCGAACGGCGCCCAGTGGCACACCAACCGACGAAGGAGACGCATCCCCATGGTCCGACACGCCGCATACGAGCCCGGTACGCCCTCGTGGGCCGACGTCACCAGCCACGACCCCGACGCCGCCCGCGCCTTCTACGGCGCGCTGTTCGGATGGTCGGGCGAGCCGGCACTCGAACCCGAGGCGCGTGGTTACACCGTCATGATGCTGGGTGATGCCGCCGCTGCAGGGCTGGCCCCGACATTCGGGGAGATGCCGTCCGTCTGGAGCACGTACGTGACCGTTGTCGATGTCGACGACGCCCTCGAAGCAGCATCCGCAGCCGGCGGTCAGGTGCTGATGGGTGCCATGGACGTGCTGGACGCCGGTCGCATGGCCGTCATCGCCGATCCCAGCGGCGCCGCGCTTTCGCTGTGGCAACCCGGGAGTCACATCGGCGCCGAGGTGCGGATGGAACCCAACGCCCTGTGCTGGGTCGAGTTGAACACCCGCCAACCCGACGTCGCCGTGGATTTCTTCAACACGCTGTTCGGATGGCGAGCCAACAAGGTCGGCGGTCCGGTCGAAGAGGGCGAGCCCGGATTCGACTACATCATGCTGCAGTCGGGCGACACCCCCGTCGGCGGCATCATCACCATGGACGAGCACTGGCCGGCCGAGGTTCCCCCGCACTGGATGGTGTACTTCGCCGTGACCGACTGCGACGCCGCGGCGGCTCGGGTGACGGAACTGGGCGGGGAGGTCTGCGTGCCGCCCACCGACATCCCGCCCGGGCGGTTCGCCGTCGTGAACGACCCGACCGGTGCGACCTTCACGATCATCGCCCTGAACCCCGAGCTGTTCGGATAGCGCCGTGGCACCGCAGGGAGGCGCCGCAGCGCCGCGGATCATGATCGTGGGAAGCACCATGATGGACCTGGTGGCCTACGCCGACCGGCTGCCCGACGCCGGCGAGACCGTCGTGGGCGCTTCGTTCCAAACCGGCTTCGGCGGCAAGGGCGCCAACCAGGCGGTCATGGCCCGGCTGCTGGGTGCCGACGTGTCGATGGTGTGCTGCGTCGGAGAGGACGGCTACGGCGCCGAGACGCTGGCGAACTTCGCCGACCGGGGCATCGACACCACCTGGGCCCGCCGGGTGCCCGGCGCCAGCGGCGTGGCTCCCATCTGGGTGGAGGCCAGCGGCCAGAACCGCATCATCATCCTGCCCGGCGCCAACCTGGCCATGGACGCCGAGGTGGCGATCGCGGCGGTGAACGACGGGGCGGCACCAGGTGTCGTGGCCGGTCAGTTCGAGATCCCCCAGGGGGTGACAGCCGCGGCTTTCGCCGCCGCACGCCGCAGGGGTGCCATCACGGTCCTGAACCCTGCCCCGGCCGCGCCGTTGGAACCGGAACTGGCGGCCGAGGTGGACTGGCTGATCCCCAATGAGGTGGAGTTGGCGACCCTCGCCGGCACCGACCCCGACGACCTCCCGGGTGACGACCTCCTGCGGTCGTTGGCCGAGCAGGTGGGTTGCCGCCTGCTGGTGACCCTCGGCGAGGCCGGTTCGGCACTGGTGGGCACGGACGGCGCCGTCCACCGGCTAGGTGCACCCGCCGTGGACGCTGTGGACACCACCGGTGCCGGCGACGCGTTCGTGGGCGGCTTCATCTGGGCCCTCGCCGGCGGCCGCAGCGAGAGCGACGCCGTCCGCATCGCCACCACCGTCGCCGCCGACAGCGTCACCCGCCAGGGGACACAACTCTCCTTCGCAACCACCGAGGACTACGAGCACCTCCTGGCCGACCTCTGAGCAACCGACCAGCGCCATCCCGGCGGGCGCCGCCAGCAGCGCGGCGCAGGCGTCGCGACGCCCCGAAGCGTCGCCGGGCTACTGGTAGACGATCAGGTCCGGCGGCGGGTCCAGCCCCTGCACCTGCTCGGGAGTCATGACCGGCGTGTCGTAGCCGAAGAACAGCTTGAATGCCGGCCACTCCGAGGGCTCAGGCACGGCAAACGCGTTGTATCCCGCCACCTTGACGGGGATGAGGCCAAAGCCGTCCATGTCGATCGAGAGGTCGACGCCGTCGATGTCGGTCACCGCGTCGCGGTCGCGGATCATGCGGGGGGTGAACTGGTGCACCATCAGGATCTTGGGAGGGAGCCCTTCGGCCTGAACGAGCGCCGCCAGGTAGCGCTGCACCTCGTTCACCTCTGCGGCGGTGATATCACCGATCACCAACCCCGGCCGTATGCCCTGGCGCCTCGTGGCGAACTCAGGGTCCAGGGCCACGTGCACGAACGGCTCACGCAGGAACCGTTCCAACAGCCGTACCTCTGTGAGCGGGTCGCTCCAGCCGATCTGGATGTCCAGGAAAACCAGCATCCCCCGCTCGCGGGCCACCTCGACGTACTCGGCGATGCCCTCCGCGGAGAGCCGACCCAGCCAGGTTCCATCCGGCGTCGGGTCGGACTGCGACACGCCGGTGATCACGTGGAAGGCACTGATCACGTCGCGCTCGCCGTTGAGCCGGTCGTAGCGCGCCGCCCAGAGGTCGATCTCGTCGGCGACGGTGGCGGGGGCACCGCGGCCCAGCGCCCCCAGCGCCGGGGCAGTGGGATGGCCATAGAACGACACGACCTGGGCCCCCTCCAGGAAGGAGTCCTGCCGCACCGCCACGGCGTGCACGGGCGATGACGAGAGCCAGCGTTCGGCCGCGCTGCCCACGGGCACGAAACGGAGTCGCGGCAGCAGCCGCTCCCCCCAGGAGCCGTCCTCCGAACGCCGCTGCAAGGCGACCTCGACGCGTCCATCGCTGAACCGGCGCGCCGCCACGCGGAGCTGGTTGCCGTCCAGGGTCACGGGCGCGGTCACCAGCCACTGCCCGGCCTCGGCTCCCGCAGGCAGGAAGCGGCGCCGCGGCAGTAGGCGCTCACCGCAGGCGCCGCTCTCGGTGCGCCGCTGCAATGCCACCTCGACGCGTCCGTCATCGAGCCGCTGCGCTGCCACGCACACCTCGAGTGCAGCTTCGGTCGTCTCCTCCTGCGCCACCGCCGGCGCCCACCCCACGCCCGTGGCGACCATCAACACCACCGCTCCCGCGGCCACATACCGTCTCATGCGATTCCTCTGCATCTCCCGCTGGTCTTCGACACCCTACGAGAATCGCGCCCGCAAGGACGCGATCGACTCCCCGATCTCGCAGGTCCGGTGGCACCGGACCTGCCACCAGCAGTCAGCGGAAGACGTGATGATCCGCTGCCGCACTCGGTGCGTTCGGCATGGTGGCCAGCACCATCAGCGGACACCGGGCGGGCCGACGCCTCGGAGCCGGAGACGCCTCGCGGAGCGCGGGGATCCGGGTCTTTCGGTTCTGGCTCACAGTCGTTGGAGCTGCGTTCCTCGTTCCACTGGACCGGCACGCAGAGCAGGCGGCCTGCGTGAACCCCGGGGGCTCAGTTCCAGCCGACGATGCGGGGTGGTCAGTCCAGGGGTGGGCGGTGGACGACTCGGGACTCGCGGCGGCTGGTGAGCCAGGCGCCGAGCAGCACGACTGCGATTCCGGCCCACTGCAGCGGAAGGATGACCTCGGAGCGGAACACGATGCCCAGAACCATGGCAACGATGGGGATGAAGTAGACGGCCACACCGCCGCGGGTTGCGCCAACTCTGCCTACCAGCGCCGCCATGATCACGAAGGCGGCGCCGGTGTTGATGACTCCCAACGTCGCGACCGCCAGGACCGGTCCGGCACTCCACCGCGAGCCGGCCAGGCCGGCCAGGCCGAAGGGCGTGGTAGCGATGGCGGCGACGCCGAGCGCTTTCATCATCACCGCCGGCGCTCCGTAACGCTGCTGCAGAGGGACCGCAAGGTTCAGGGCGATCCCGTAACACACGGTGGCGACCACCACGAGCAGAACCCCCCGTGCGGCGGCAGAGGATCCCAGCGCCGCGGGCAGGCCGATGCCGACCGTTCCGGCAAACCCGAGCGCGACACCGGCGGCTTGGCGGAAGCGGGGTAATGACCGGAGCAGCACGATGGCGACCAACGTGCTGAAGATCGGTACCGCGGCATTCAACATGCCCGCCAGAGCCGAGTCGATGTGCTGCTGGGCTATCGGGAACAGAAGAGACGGGACGGCGACCCAAATGAGTCCGAGTAGGACGACACGCGGGTAGTCGGCTCGGTCCAGCGGCACTCGGGTGGCCGGGACGACGATCAAGGTCAAGAAGCCGAGCGTGACCCTGACCCAGGTAACGACCGTCGGCGCCAGCGACTCCAGACCAATCTCGATGAACAGGAACGAGGATCCCCAGATGAGGGCCACCCCGCACAGCAGTGCCCATTCCACCAACCCGAAGGATTCGAGTGTTGAGCCCTGGGCGGTCAAAGACACGCGGCGGCGTCCGGAGAAAGAGAGGCCCTCAGACATGATCGCGGGGGAGCCTAAGCGTCGTCGCCGCGAAAGCCGCTGGGCGAAGGGATGCGCCAAGGGCCAGAAAAACGAGAATGCGGCAGGTCAGAGGATATTAGTGGCGGAGAGGGTGGGATTTGAACCCACGAAGGGCTTGTCACCCTTACTCCCTTAGCAGGGGAGCGCCTTCAACCGGACTCGGCCACCTCTCCGTGAACGCAGCATGATAACCGGCGGATCGCCCGGGGGAGCCGGCGGAGGGCCGCTGGGTAGGCTCGCAGCATGAGCGACCAGCCGATCTCTTCGTTTCCCGTGCCGGACCTGGACGACATCCCCGAAGACCTCCGTGAGCGGATCGAGGAAGTGGCCACCAGGACCGGTTTCGTGCCCAACGTGTTCTTGGCGCTTGCCCACCGGCCGGCGGAACTGCGCGCCTTCCTGGCCTACCACGACGCACTCATGGCGGCCGACGGGGGGCTCAGCCCCGCCGAGCGGGAGATGATCGTGGTGGCGACGAGCGCGGCCAACGACTGCCTCTACTGCACCGTGGCCCACGGCGCGGTGCTGCGGATCCGCTCCAAGGATCCGCTGCTGGCCGACCAACTAGCCATCGACCCCGCCCAGGCCGACATCAGCGACCGCCAGCGCGCCATGGTCGACTTCGCCCTGAAGATGTGCCGCGAGCCGGCCGGCATCGGCTCCGCCGACTACGACGAGCTGCGCTCCCACGGATTCGGCGACGAGGACATCTGGGACATCGGCGCCATCACCGCGCTCTTCGCCATGTCCAACCGCATGGCCCACCTCACCGCTATGCGCCCCAACGACGAGTTCTTCACGATGGGCCGCGGCTGACGCAGAGCGCCCCCGGCAGCGCCGCCCGGACTTCGGCAGACCGGGATTCCGGCCTTCGCCGGAATGACGATCAATTGGCGGAGGGACCGCCGGCGGCCGTGTGTTGGCCGCCGGCGACTCCCTCAGGGGTTGGCTACTCGCCGCCCTCGTTCAGGACGACGGTGACGCGGCTCCAGCTGCTGCCGCCGGTATCCAGCCCTTGGGCTTCGAGGTTGGCGATGGCCTCCAACGCGATGTCGGTGCGGTAGGCGTCACCTTCCGGTTCGGCCGAGAGGATGCCCTCGGTCACCGACACGTCGACGGTCTGGTTCCACAGATCCTCGTCCATGACACCGATGCCGTTGGTGGACGGCCAGATCAGGGCGCTGATCTCGTTGAGCTGCCACGTCTGGTGCGAGCGGCCCAGTGTCGGGGCGTTGTTCAGCACCACTTCCACGCAGGCGTCAGCGGAGTCACGGCACCAGATCCACCCGGCGAGGGTGCCCTGCACGAACCGCACGGCGGTGTCGCGGTAGGCGGCGTCGTCCTCGAGGCGGTCGGCGTCGGCCCACACGGCGTCCTGCAGCATGGCCGTGCCTACGTCGTTCCAGTCGATGACCACGAGGTCTTCGGGCTGGAACAGCTCGCCGGTGTCGGGGTTGATGGCCTCCAGCACCTGGGCGTACTCGTTGTAGATCATGGCCTGGGCGGCGTCGATCTCCCGGTTCAGCAGCGCCGACATGTCGAAGTTCTGCTGCACCAGGGTCACGTCGCTGTCGGGGTCGATGCCGTTGCGACGCAGACCGGCCAGCAGTTCGAACTCGTTGCCGAAGCCCCAGTTGCCGACGCTCTTGCCGGCCAGGTCCTCGACGCCCTCGATGCCTGAGTCGGCCCAGGACACCTGCAGCGTGGCGCTGCGCTCGAAGATCTGCGCGATGTTCACCACGTTCGCGCCCTCCTCACGAGGCACCAGCCCGCGCGGCACCCACGACACGGCGAAGTCAGCGCCGCCGGAGTCCAGCACCGGGATCGGCACGATCTCCACGCCGCCTTCGAGGATCGTCACGTCCAGGCACAGGTCCTCGTAGAAGCCCTGGTCCTTGGCTGCGTAGTAACCCGCGAATTGCGACTGTGTGAACCACTGCAACTGCACGACGACCTCGGTGAGCCCGTCGCAGGCCCCCATGGCCGCGGCGGCCTCCGCGACGGCCTCGGCCGCGGACTCGGCGGCTGCCTCGGCCGCGTCCCGTGCCTGATCCGCCTCATCCTGCGCCGCTGCGGCGTCGGCGCGGGCCGCGTCGGCTGCCGCCTGTGCTGCCGCCAGATCGTCCTCGGCCTGCTCCACAGCCGCTTGGTTGCCCTCGGCGGTGGCCTGTGCCAACGACGCCGCGGCATGCGCCGCGTCGGCCGCGGCCTGCGCCTGGCCTGCCTGGGCGGCGGCGGCCTGCGCCTCCGCCTGTGCAATGCCGGCGTCACTCCCGGCGGACTGCGCCTGACTCATGGCCGTTGCGGCAAGGTCGGATGCTCCGTCATCGGAAGCACACGCGGCCGCCACCACCCCAACCGCCAACAGAGTCGCCAGCAGTCGCCGGCCAACTCGATTCTTTGAGGTCTTCATCCTCGTCCCTTTCATATTCTCATTTTCCGGTTTCTCGGCGGCCGGGTTGCGAGGCACCCGCCCGGAGATCTGTCGCAGGTGCTAGCCGGCAGCGGTAACCCTGGCGTAGCGGCCAGTCACGAGTCGTTCGAGGATCAGGGCCGCGAAATAGAGCGCGATGCCGACGACGCTGCCGGCCACGACCGCCGCCCAGGCCACGTCGTACCTCGTGAACTGGGCATTCTGCGTGATGATGTTGCCGAGGGTGTCCTGGCGGCCACCGAAGTACTCCACCACGATGGCGGCGATGACCGCCAGTGAGGCCACCAGGCGCAGTGCCGTGAAGAAGAACGGCAAGGCGTTCGGGATACGGACGGTGCGCATGATGCGCCAGTCGCTTGCCGCATAGGACTGCATCAATTCGACCTGCTCATCGCCAACCTCGGTGAGGCCCCTGGCCGTATTGATGAACACCGGGAAGAAGACGAGCAGCACAACGACGGCCTGGTTGGAGCGCGGCGACGTGATGCCCAACCAGTTGTTGAACAGGGGGGCCAGGGCGATGATCGGGATGGCGTTGATGGCCACCGCCAGCGGGGTGAGCATCTCGTTCGCGGTGCGGAACCGTGTGACGACCAGAGCGGCCACGACGCCGAGGGCGACGCCGCCCGCGAGTCCGCTGAGGATGATGAATCCCGTGACGCGCGAGGCCATCCACACCTCGGAGAGGTTCTCGCCCAGCGCGACCGCAATCTCGCTGGGCCGCGGCAGTACGAACCCCTCGGGATCGGTTAGCCACAGCAGCAACTCCCACAATCCCAGCGCCGCCGCCCCGAAGACGGTCGGCGGCAGCCAGGCCCCCCCGCGCAGGAACTTCACGTGGCCTCCACCGAGCGCAGCGTGCGGCGCACGAGCGACACGCTGCGGAAGAACTCCTCGGTGTCGCGCACGTGCGGCGTGCGTTCGGGCAGTTCGATGGGGATCTCCGCTGCGATCCGGGCCGGCCGCGGCGACATGACCGCCACACGTGTCGAGAGGAACACCGCCTCGGGGATCGAGTGGGTGATGAAGATGACCGTCGTGGCCGTCTCGCGCCAGATCTTCAACAACTCTGTCTGCATGTGCTCCCGGGTCATCTCGTCGAGGGCACCGAACGGCTCGTCCATCAGCAGCAGAGCCGGCTCGAAGCTGAGGGCCCGGGCGATTGCCACGCGCTGCTGCATGCCCCCCGAGAGTTCGCCGGGGTAGTGCGAGTCGAACCCATCGAGGTCCACCAGCTTCAGCATCTCGACGGCCCGGGAACGCCTGCGGGACTTGGACCAGCCCATCAATTCCAGCGGCAGTTCCACGTTGCGGATCGCCGAGCGCCAGTCCAGCAGCCCCGCCGCCTGGAACACCATCCCGTAGTCGCGCGCCAGGCGGGCCTCCTGCGCGCTGCGGCCGTTGACCGACAACTCGCCGGCGGTGGGTTCGGTGAGGCCGCCGACCAGCCGCAGCAGCGTGCTCTTGCCGCATCCGGACGGTCCGATGATCGAGATGAACTCCCTCGGCCGGACCGCCAGGTCGAGGTCACCGATGGCGGCCACGGCGTTGGGTCGGTCGGGGTTGAAGGTCTTCTCCAGACCGGCGATCTCGAGCACCAGGTTCTCTGTCACTGCTCCGGGGGCTCCTTGCGATTCGGGCGTACTCATCGTGCCAACTCCCCTCGCCGGGCCAGCACGAGACGCTCGGCGAGCACCACCGCGCCCACCGCCACCAGTCCGGTGAGGCAGGCGCCGATGACCGCCACGTAGAGTCGCTCGGGACCGGTGATGTACTTGCCGGCGAAGTCCAGGATCAGCCTGCCGAGGCCGCCGCGCACCCCGGCGGAGATCTCCCCCACGATTGCGCCGACCACGCTGGCGGTGGCGGCGATGCGGAACGCCGGGAACAGGAACGGCAGCGACGCCGGCAACTGCAGGCGCCGCAGCACCTGCCGCCGGCCGGCCGCGTAGGACTGCATCAGCTCGGTGGCCTCAGGGGACGGCGACTGCAACCCGCGCAGCCCGTTCACCGCAACCGGGAAGAACGTGAGGTAGGTGGCGATCAGCGAGACCGACATCCAGTCCTCCCACTCCCAGGGCAGGAAGTCGAAGTTGGTGCGGCCCCACACCACCACGATGGGGGCGATGGCGATGAGGGGAACCGTCTGGCTGGCGATCACGTAGGGCAGCACACCCCGCTCGGCGCGCCGCGACTGCAACAGCACGACGGCGATCGCCAACCCGATGATGGTGCCCGCCCCGAACCCCACGGCGGCCTCGCGGAGCGTGAACAGGGCGCCATCGAGGGTGAGCCTGCCGATGGTGGTCCCTCCCTCGCGGGGGGCCTTGCCGAACTCGGCCAGGATGTCCAGCACCGGGGGCATGTTCTTGTCGTCGCTGCGGGGCAGGAACGAACCCACCACCCACCAGTCCCGCTGCGTGTCGTCGATGGCCTGACCGACGGCCTTGTAACCGGTGTAGAGCAACGCCAGCGCCACCAGGAAGACGGCGAATATGAGCGATCGGCGAGCCCTGTTGCGGCGCGGCGTCGAACTGGTGGCCACGGCCGGCTAGCCGCCCATCGCCGCGATGATCCCGCCGTATGCCGCCAGCGTCTCGTCGGGCTGGTCGTGCATCAGGTAGACGGCGAACTGGTCGACCCCCAGCTCTGCGAGTTCCTGGAGCCGTTCGACGTGCGCCTCGGGCGGTCCCAGCAGGCAGAACCGGTCGACGATCGCGTCGGGCACGAAGTCGGTGTGTGTGTTGTCGGCCCGCCCGTGCTCGCTGTAGTCGTAGCCGGCCCGCCCCTCGATGTAGTCGGTGAGCGCCCGGGGCACCCCCGAACCGTCGCCGCCGTAACGCCCCACCAGGTCGGCCACGTGATTGCCGACCATGCCGCCGAACCAGCGCACCTGGTCGCGCTGATGCGGGAGGTCGTCACCCACGTAGGCGGGCGCCGCCACACAGATCGTCAACGCGTCGGGGTCCCGCCCGGCCTCGGCGGCAGCGGCCCGCACCGCACCGATGGTCCAGGCGGCGATGTCCACGTCGGCGAGTTGCAGCACGAAGCCGTCCGCCTGCGCCCCGCAGAGTGCCAGGGCCTTCGGCCCGTAGGCCGCCATCCACATGGGCAGGCTGCCCGCGCCGCGCCACGGGATACGCAGCGGTTGGCCGTTGTAGGTCACCTCGCGTCCTTCGGCAAGTCCCTTGATGACCTCCATGGCCTCGGCCAGCGTGGCGAGGCTGCACGGGCGGTTGCCGATGACCCGCATCGCCGAGTCGCCGCGCCCGATGCCGCACACAGTGCGCTCCCCGAACATGTCGTTGAGCGTGGCAAACAGCGAGGCGATGACCGACCAGTCGCGCGTGCCGGGGTTCGTGACCATCGGACCCACCACCATGCGCTCGGTGACGGCGAGCATCTGCGAGTAGATCACGAACGGCTCCTGCCAGAGCACGTGGGAGTCGAAGGTGTAGGCGTGACTGAAGCCAAGCTCCTCGGCCCGGGCGGTGAGGTCGACGACACGCTGCGCGGGCGGGTCGGTTTGGAGGACGAGGCCGAAGTCCATACCGGTTCCTTTCTCCGGGGCGGTTCCCACCGATGCTCTCAGCGGTTCCGCGGGAAACCCAGATCGACGCTGCTGGTCGCAGGGTCGGGCCAGCGGCTGGTGACGACCTTGGCGCGGGTGTAGAAGTGGATGCCCTCGGGGCCGTACATGTGCGTATCGCCGAACAGCGAGCCTTTCCAGCCGCCGAAGGAGTAGTAGGACACCGGCACGGGGATCGGCACGTTGATGCCCACCATCCCGGCGCCGGCCTCGAACTGGAAGCGCCGCGCCGCGCCCCCGTCCCGCGTGAAGATGGCGGCGCCGTTGCCCCACGGGTTGTCGTTGACGAGTCGGATCGCCTCCTCGTAGCCGGCGACCCGCACCACGCTGAGCACCGGACCGAAGATCTCGTCGCGGTAGCAGGCCATGTCCGTGGTGACGTGGTCCAGCAGCGACACGCCCAGGAAGTAACCGTCGAGGTTGGCGGCGTCGGGCCGCCCGTCGCGCACGACCACCGCGCCGGAGGCCCGGCCGGCGTCGATGTAGCCCGCCACGCGGTCACGGTGCTCGGCGGTGATCAGTGGACCCATCTCGGCGTCGGGGTCCTCGAGACCGTCGCCGATGCGGATCTTGTCCAACCGGGCATCGATGGCGGCCACCAGCGGATCGGCCACGTCGCCGACGGCCACCACCGCCGAGATGGCCATGCAGCGCTCGCCCGAGGAGCCGTAGGCGGCGCTCACAGCGGCATCGGCGGCCAGGTCCACGTCTGCGTCGGGCAGCACGATCATGTGGTTCTTGGCGCCTCCGAGGGCCTGCACCCGCTTGCCGTTGCGGGTGCCCGCCTCGTAGATGGCCCGCGCCACCGGGGTGGAGCCCACGAAGCTGACCGCCGCGATGTCGGGATGGGCCAGCAGCCGGTCCACGGCCACCTTGTCGCCCTGGACGAGGTTCACGACGCCCGGCGGCAGGCCGGCCTCCGCCAGGAGTTCCATCGTGAACAGCGGCGCCGAGGGGTCCTTCTCCGAGGGCTTCAGCACGAACGTGTTGCCGCAGGCGATGGCGTTGGGGTACATCCACATGGGAACCATGGCCGGGAAGTTGAACGGGGTGATGCCCGCCACGACACCCAGCGGCTGGCGGATTGAGTACACGTCCACGCCGCTGGAGGCCTGCTCGGTGTGCTCACCCTTCAGCAACTGCCCCACGCCGCAGGCGAACTCGATGTTCTCGAGGCCGCGACTCACCTCGCCCGCCGCGTCGGCCAGCACCTTGCCGTGCTCGGCGGTGAGCAGCCGGGCGATGTCGGTTCGGTGGCGGTCCACCAGGTCCCGGTAGCGGAAAAGGATCTCGCTGCGCCGGCTCACCGGCACCTCCCGCCAGAAGGCGAACGCCTCACGCGCCGAGGCCACCGCGGCGTCCACCTCGGCGACGGTGGCGAAGTCCACCTCACCGGTCTGGGCGCCTGTGGCCGGATTGAAGATGGGGCCGCACCGCTCGCCCACCCCGGGCGTCAGCTCGCCGTCGATCCAGTGATGAATCCGATTCATGTCCGCTCCGTGCTCATTCGTCGTTCGTCGTTTCCCGTCCGGCCGGCTGCGCCGCCCCGCCTCACAGCAGGTACTGCGACAGGCTGCGCCGCAGGTACTGGCCGTCACCCGCGCTGCCCAGATAGTTGCCGCCGTCGACGACCACCCGGCCCCGCGACAGCACCGTCTCCACCGCCCCGGCGATCTCGAAGCCCTCGAAGCACGAGTAGTCCATGTTCATGTGGTGCGTCTCGGCGCTGATGCGACTCACCGCGCTGGGGTTGTAGACGACGACGTCGGCATCGGCGCCCGGCGTGATGCTGCCCTTGCGGGGGTAGAGCCCGAACATGCGCGCCGGGGTGGTGGCGCAGGTCTCCACCCAGCGCTCCAGGGACAGCTCGCCCTGCACCACGCCCTGGTAGATGAGGTCCATGCGGTGCTCCACGACGCCGAGCCCGTTGGGGATGAGGCGGAAATCGTCGCGACCCAACTCCTTCTGCTCCTTCATGCAGAACGGGCAGTGGTCGGTGGCCACCACGCACAGGTCGTTGGTGCGCAGACCCCGCCACAGATCGGCATGGTGGGTCTCATCGCGGCTGCGCAGCGGCGGCGAGCACACGTAGCCCGCGCCGGCGAAACCAGGCGCCCCGAGGTGCTCCTCCAGGTTGAGGTAGAGGTACTGCGGGCAGGTTTCGGCGAAGACGTTGTAGCCCTCGTTGCGGGCGGCTGCGACGTGCGTGAGGGCTTCGGAGGCCGACAGGTGCACGAAGTACACCGGTGTACCCGCCACGAGCGCCAACTGGATGGCCCGGTACGTGGCCTCGCCCTCCAGGCGGGACGGCCGGGTGATTCCGTGGTACACCGGGTCGGTCTGGCCGCGGGCGGCGGCCTGCGCGGCGATGACGTCGATGGCGATGCCGTTCTCGGCGTGCATCATGATGAGCCCGCCGTTGTGGTGGGCCTGCTGCATGGCCCGCAGGATCTTGCCGTCGTCGCTGTAGAGCACGCCCGGGTAGGCCATGAACAGCTTGAAGCTGGTGATGCCGTCGTTGACGAGCGTGTCCATCTCCTTGAGCGACCGCTCGTCGATGCCGCCCATGATCATGTGGAAGCCGTAGTCGATGGCGCACTGCCCCTCGGCCTTGGCGAACCAGGCGTCGAGGCACTCCCGGACGTCCTCGCCTTCGCGCTGTACGGCGAAGTCGACGATGGTGGTGGTTCCGCCGTGGGCGGCGGCCCGGGTGCCGGTCTCGAAGGTGTCCGAGGCGAAGGTGCCGCCGAAGGGCAACTCCATGTGGGTGTGGACGTCCACGCCGCCGGGCACCACGTAGCGGTCGGCGGCGCTGATGACAGCCACGTCGCCGCTGCGGCGCAGGCTCTCGGCGATCTCGCTGCCGGGAGCGACGACCGCCTCGATCGTCTCCCCCGACACGACCACGTCGGCCCGGACGCGTCCCGTGGCGCTGACGACGGTCCCGTCGGCGATGAGCGTGCGCATGGCGTCCTCCAGTTCAGTGTTCGGTGGGGCGTCGCCCCATGTGCCTTCCGGGCGCGGCGGCCGGCGGCCCTCCCCGTGCTCTAGTGCAGATCCGCCGCGGCTGCCGCCAGGATCTCGACGGCCTCGTCGATCTCGGCGTCGGACACACAAAGCGGCGGAGCGATGCGCAGGACGTTGCCGTACAGCCCGCCCTTGCCGATCAGCAGGCCCCGCCGGTGGGCGCTCTCGTGCACCGCCGCTGCGGCGGCCGCGTGCGGTTCGCGCCCGCCCGGATGGTTGAACTCCATCGCCAGCATCAGGCCGCGGCCACGCATCTCGGCAATCTCCGGCGTCGCGTCGGCCACGGGTTCGAGACCGAGGCGCAGACGGTTGCCCATCTTGGCGGCGTTGGTCTGCAGATCGTGGTCCAGGAGGTACTCCAGGTTGGCCAGCGCCCCTGCGGACGCCAGCGGGTTGCCGCCGAAGGTGGAGATGGAGTTGGCACCGAGGCTGTCCATGAGTTCGGCGCGGGCCACCACGCCCCCCAGCGCCAGGCCGTTGCCGACCCCCTTGGCGAAGGTCAGGAAGTCCGGCACGATGCCGTGGGCCTCGTAACCCCAGAAGTGATCGCCGGTACGCCCCCAGCCGGTCTGCACCTCGTCGCTGATGAACAGGATGCCGCTCTCGTCCAGCACCTCGGCCACGGCGCCGAAGAAGCCGTCGGGCGGGGCCGCGAAGCCGCCCACACCCTGGATCGGCTCGGCGATCAGGGCGGCGACGTGGCCCGTGGTGCACATGTCGATGACCTCGCGCAGGTCCTGCACACAGGCAGCGGTGTACGACTCGTCGTCGTGGTCGGGCCACGGGCTGCGCATCCGGTAGCCGCCGTGCACGAAGTTGACCGACAGGCCCGAGAGACGCGAGGCCGACCAGAAGCGGTTGCCGGTGATGGCCTGGGTGCTGAAGGAGCGGCCGTGGTAGCTGTTGCGCAACGCCAGGATCTGGTGGCTGGCGCGGTAGTTGGTGGCCAGCAGCAGGGCGGCGTCGTTGGCCTCGGTACCCGAGGTGGTGAAGAACACCTTGGCGTCAGGAATGCCGCTGAGCCCGGCGATCTTCTCCGCCAGCGTCACCATCGGCTCGATGAGGTACAGGGTGGAGCTGTGGAGCATCTTCCCGGCCTGCGTCCGGATGGCGTCGACCACCTCCGGCACGTTGTAGCCGGTCATCGTGGTGAGGATCCCGCCGAAGAAGTCCAGGTGGCAGCGGCCCTCACTGTCCCACACCCGGCAGCCCTCGCCGCGGGTCAACTCGATCGGTTCCTCGTAGTACAGGGCGAGCCAACTCGGCATCACGTCCCGATGGCGGGCGAGCAATTGTTCGGGCACGGGACTCCCCTCCCTGCAGGCTCGGTGTACTAGCCGGCGACCAGCGAGTCGTAGGCGTCCGGCCGGCGATCCCGGTAGAACGCCCACTGGTTGCGCACCTCGCCGATGAGGTCCAGGTCCAGGTCGCGGACGATGACCTCCGGGTCGGTGTCGGAGGCGACCTCACCGACGAATTGGCCGCGTGGGTTGGCGAAGTACGACGTGCCGTAGAAGTCGTTCGTTCCCAGCGGCTCGACGCCCACCCGGTTGATGGCTCCGACGTAGTACATGTTGGCCGCGGCCGAGGCGGTCTGCTCCAGTCTCCAGAGGTAGGCCGACAGCCCGCGGCTGGTGGCGGACGGGTTGAAGACGATCTGCGCCCCGCCGAGACCCAGCGCACGCCAGCCCTCGGGGAAGTGGCGGTCGTAGCAGATGTAGACCCCCACCTTGCCGACCGCGGTCTCGAAGACCGGGTAGCCCAGGTTGCCCGGCCGGAAGTAGTACTTCTCCCAGAAACCCTTGACCTGCGGGATGTGGGTCTTGCGGTACTTACCGAGGTACGTTCCGTCGGCGTCGATCACCGCCGCGGTGTTGTAGAGCACCCCGGGCTGCTCCTCCTCGTAGAGCGGCAGGACCATGACCATGCCCAACTCGGCGGCCAGCTCACAGGCGAGTTGCGTCGTGGGGCCGTCGGGCACCGCCTCGGCCGTGTCGTAGAACGAGTCGTCCTGCACCTGGCAGAAGTAGGGGCCGTTGAACAACTCCTGGAAGCAGATGGCCTGCGCCCCCTGCTCGGCGGCGGCGCGAGCCGAGGCCACGTGCGCCTCGACCATCGAGTCCGCGTCACCGGTCCATGCCTGCTGTACGAGAGCAGCCCGTACCACGTTGTCCATGACGTCTCCGATCTACCCGCCGCCGGTGCTGGGGCGCGGGACTGTCCAAATGCGATCCGATGCCGCTTCGGCACGGGAGGCGAATAGTACCACCAGGTAATTCCGCCAGAAATCAGGCGCGTGAGAATCCCTGAACCCGCGAAGAATACGCCTCCGGACGTGCGTTCGACCGTCGCGACCGGCATCATGGTGCAATGAGTGTGCGCGTCGCGGAGACCCTCGAAGAGGTGTGTGACCTGCTGGCAGCCGACCCGTCGGCCAGCCTGCTCGCCGGTGGAACCGACTTCATGGTGGAGGTCAACTACAGCGGGCGGCGGCCCGCGTCGGTCATTGCCATCGACCGCGTCCCGGAGCTCACGGGCTGGCGGCGCCACAACGGCTCCATCGAGATGGGCGCGGCGCTGACCTACGCCGAGATGGAGCACCCGCTGTTCGCCGCCTACGTGCCGGCACTCGCGCAGGCGGCGCGGACCGTCGGCTCGCCGCAGATCCGCAACGCCGGCACGGTCGGAGGCAATCTGGCCACCGCCTCGCCGGCCGGCGACACGCTGCCCCCGCTGGCGGCACTCGATGCCCGCATCACCGTCTGCTCGGTGCGGGGCACCCGCGAGGTGGGGCTCGAAGAGTTGATCGTCGGCCCCAAACAGAACACGCTGGCACCCGACGAGGTGATCCGCAGCGTGACCGTGCCGGTGATCGACGGGCCGCAGGAGTTCCTGAAGGTCGGCACCCGCAACGCCATGGTCATCTCGGTGGCCACTGTGGCGCTGGTCCTGGACCGGCCGGGACGCAACGTGCGCATTGCGCTGGGCTCGGTGGCCCCGGTACCCGTGAGAGCCACCGAAGCCGAGGAGTGGGTTGCCGGCGTCGTCGACTGGGACGCAACCGAGGTGCCTCCCGACAACGTCCTGACTCGCTTCGGCGAGTTGGCCGCAGCGGCCTCCAGCCCCATCGACGACCACCGCAGCACTTCCGACTACCGGCGCCACGCCGTGGCCGTCATGGCCCGCCGCGCGCTGGCCAGGGTCCTCTCATGAGTAACGACCCGAGCGTCGGCGGCGAGACGACGCTGTACTACACGTTGCACGTCAACGGCTCCGACCGTGAGGTGGCCGACGCCTGGCTGGGTGAGAGCCTGCTCTACGTGCTCCGGGAGCGCCTCAACCTGCCGGGCACGAAGAACGCCTGCGACCAGGGAGAATGCGGATCATGCACCGTTCTCGCCGACGGCGTGCCGGTGTGCTCGTGCATGATGCTGGCAGCCGCCGCTACCGGGCGCGACATCGTCACGGTGGAGGGCCTCGGCGACGACGGCGAACTCACCGACATCCAGCAGGCCTTCGTGGACCACGGGGCAGTGCAGTGTGGGTTCTGCACCCCGGGCCTGATCGTGGCCACCGACCACCTGCTGTCGGTCAATCCAGAGCCGACCGAGTTGGAGATCCGCGAGGCCATCTCCGGCAACCTCTGCCGCTGCACCGGCTACGGCAGGGTGATCGCCGCGATCGCCGGCGTCGCCGAAGAGCGCACCGCCGGCTGATCCTCCGCATCGACATCCTCCGTCATTCCGGCGAAGGCCGGAATCCATGCGGAAGCGGAGGCACCGGCACTTCCCGCGGGCCCGCGGCTCGTTCTCCCCGCCCACCGGCTCCCTAGCCTGACGGCATGGAGTGGGGCCTGCACGCGGCACTGGGGCGTGACGCCGAGGCTGTGAAGGGCCGCACCCTGGACCGAGCCGTGGCGCGGCGGGTGCTGACCTTCGCCACCCCCTACAAGCGCATGATCACGCTGTTCGTGATCGCCATCCTGCTCGGCGCGCTGTTGAGCCAGGTGCCGGCGCTGCTGTTCCGGGAGATCATCGACGACGCCATCGTCAACTCCGACCGGGGCTACGTGAACCTGCTCGCGGGCCTCATCCTGGGGGCCGCCTTCGCCGAAGCGCTGCTGGCCTTCGGCGAGCGCTGGTGGTCGGCTCGCATCGGCGAGGGCCTGATATACGACCTGCGGGTGGCGCTGTACGACCACGTGCAGCGCATGGGTGTGTCGTTCTTCACCAGCGTGCAAACCGGGGCCCTGATCAGCCGCTTGAACAACGACGTGATCGGCGCCCAGCGGGCCATGACCGGCACCCTCGGCCAGTTGGTGTCCAACTTCTGCGTGCTGCTGATCACGCTGCTGACGATGTTCATCATCTTGGACTGGCGGCTCACCTTGCTGGCCCTGGCACTCCTGCCGGTGTTCGTGATCCCGGCGAAACGTGTGGGGCGGCGCCTCCAGGGAATGACCCGGCAACAGATGGAACACAACGCCGACATGAACACGCTCATGACCGAACGGCTGGGCGTGGCCGGAGCACTGCTCGTGAAGCTGTTCGGGCGCCACGACGCCGAGAAGGAGGCATTCGGCGACAAGGCGGGGAAGGTGCGCGACCTGGGCGTGCGCACGGCCATGTACGCCCGGGTGTTCATGATCGCCCTCGTTCTGCTGGGCGCCGTGGGCACCGCCGCGGTCTACTGGTTGGGGGGGCACCTGGTCATCTCTGGCTCGGTCACCATCGGCACTCTGGCGGCCATGGGCCTGCTGGTGGTCCGCATCTACCAGCCCCTCACGAGCCTCAGCAACGCCCGCGTGGACATCATGACGGCGATCGTGTCCTTCGAGCGGGTTTTCGAGGTGCTGGACGCGCCCAATGCCGTGCCGGACCGGCCGGACGCCGCCGCGCTGGCGCGCCCGGCCGGCCGGGTGGAACTGCGGGACGTGCGGTTCAGCTACCCGGCGGCGGACGCCGCCGCCCTGGCCTCTCTGGCGCCGTCGCCCGCCGAGGCGGAACCGGGCGCCCCGACGAACGGCGACCGGCCCTCCGGCCCGGCGTTGGACGGCGTCAGCCTCGATGTGGCACCGGGGGAGTTGGTGGCGCTGGTGGGCCCGTCGGGTGCGGGCAAGACCACGCTCACGGCCCTGCTGCTTCGCCTCTACGACCCCGACGAGGGCGCCATCGCCATCGACGGCAGCGACCTGCGCCACCTCACCGGCGAGTCGGTCCGGGCTGCGATCGGCGTCGTGCCGCAGGACCCGCACCTGTTCCACGACACGGTGGGAGCGAACCTGCGCTATGCCCGGCCCGACGCCGACAAAGCCGAGATCGCCGAGGCCTGCCGGGCGGCCGGCATCCTGGAGGTGATCGAGGGGCTTCCGCAGGGGTTCAACACCCTCGTGGGCGAGCGGGGCTACCGCCTCTCCGGCGGCGAGAAGCAGCGCCTGGCCATCGCCCGGATGCTGCTGAAGGATCCAGCGATCGTGATCCTCGACGAGGCCACCAGCCACCTGGACAGCGAGAACGAGGCCGCCGTGCAGGCGGCCCTGGCGGCGGGACTGGCCGGCCGCACGTCCTTCGTGATCGCCCACCGGCTGTCCACGATCACCTCCGCCGACCGGATAGTGGTGCTGGACGAGGGGCGGTTGGTGGAGCAGGGCCGACACGAGGACCTTCTCGCCGCAGAAGGGCTCTACGCCAAGCTGTACCGCACGCTCGTGCGCTCCGAAACGTCGCCGTGAACGACATTCCCGTCCCGGACGCTCCGGCGGGCGACACGGCAGCGGCGCCAGAGGGCGATACGGCCACCTACGACGTGGCCGAACTCGTCGGCACCCTGAAGGATCTCGTCGAGGACACCTTCCCCGCCGAGGTCTGGATCAGGGGGCAGATCCGCAACCTCAACCGCCGCTCCCGCAAGGGCCACGTCTACTTCGACCTGGCGAGGCCGGCACCGGCCGAGAAGTCTCCCGACGCAGTGCTGCCGGTCGTGTTGTTCGACTGGTACCGCAAGATCGTCAACCGGATCCTGGGAGCCGGGGCGGCGGGGCAAATGGTCGACGGGGTGGAAGTCCGGATCCGCGGGCAAGTCTCGGTCTACAGGGCCCGCGGCCAACTGCAGTTCCGGATGAAGGCCATCGACCCGGCCTACACCCTTAGCAGGCTGGCCGACGAGCGAGACCGGCTGCTGGCCGAGCTGGCCGCCGCCGGCCTGCTGGAGCGCAACCGGACGCTCCCGCTGCCGACCCTGCCGCTGCGCGTGGGCCTGGTGACGAGCGCCGGCAGCGCTGCCGAGGCCGACTTCCGCGATGTACTGGCGGCCAGCGGCATCGGCTGGGAGATCCTGGTCGCCGACACCCCGGTGCAGGGCTTCGGCAGCGAGCAACGGATTGCCGAGGCGTTGAAACTGGCCGAACAGCACGGCGCCGAAGTGATCGCCCTGGTACGCGGCGGGGGAGCACGCACCGAATTGGCCCCGTTCGACAGCGCCGCGGTGGCGCACGCCATCGCCGCTCGGAGGGTGCCGGTGCTGACCGGCATCGGCCACGAAATCGACCGCTCGGTGGCCGACATCGTGGCGCACTCCGCCTGCAACACACCCACCGCCTGCGCGGCGGCCCTCGTGAAACGCGCCGGCAGCTTCGACCGGGCCACGCTGGATCTCTGGCGGCGCATTGAGAGCAGCGTCGCCGGCAGGCTGGCGAGCGACCGGGACCGGCTGGACGGCACCGCCCGGCGGGCCGCTGCAGCGGTGCGAACCTCCTGCGGAGGCGCCCGCGGCGAGATCCGCCGGCTGACGCTCGCCATCGGCCGTGCCGCGCACCACGGCGCCGAGCGCACCCGCCTGCGACTCGACGGGCTGGAGGCCCAGGCACGCGCCTACGATCCGCAACGGGCCCTGGAGCGGGGCTGGAGCATCACGACCGACGGCACCGGGCGGCTGCTGCGGTCGGTCGCCGGCATCATGCCCGGCGCTACCCTGCAAACCCGGATGAGCGACGGGACCGTCACCAGCACCGCCACCGCGGTCACACCCGCCGAGACGACCGGGAGCGACCATGACTGAGACCACCCCGGAGCACGCTCCCGCCGACGGCTACGCCGCCGCCACCGCCGAGCTGCAGAAGATCCTCGACGCCCTCGAGGCCCCCGACGTGGATGTGGACGCCCTCGCCGCCCACGTGGACCGCGCCGCCGAGTTACTCCGCTTCTGCCGGGAACGCCTCATGGCCGCCGAAACGCAGGTGACCGAGATCGTCGCCGGCCTGGAGGACCTCACCGCCGATCCCGATGCCGTCGAAGCGGCCTCCGGCGGAGCCGGCATCGACGGGTAGGGCGGACGGTCCGGCTGATGGGAACACACAAGCTCTCGGGCACCGACGGCTTCGTCTTCGTCGATCTCGACGATGCCCCCGGATCCGCCGGTCTTATGCGGCTTGCGCCCAAGATCCTCCCGAGCGGCGCCCGGGAGATGGCCCGCTCGGCCACCTACACCTTCGCCGCGCTCGGCATGCGCCGTTCGGGGGCGTCGGGGGGCATCAACGCCCGCCCCGACGGCCGCGACGGCGCCGTGGAGGCCTTCGTAGCGGAGTGCGAAGCGTGGGTGGCCGCCGGCGAGTTCCTACCCGATCCGGGGAAGGGCCTCACGGCGGCCGACCTGGCCCCGTTGCAGACCCAGGATCCGCGCCACCCGATACGCCTCGCCTCCAGCAACGGCGTCAGCCTCAGTGAGCGCCTGGCCGGCAGCGGGGCGGTGGCCGCGGTGGCTGCGGCCCTCGACGGCCTCGAGGGGCGCCGCATCGTGATCGAGGGCTGCGGACCGGCCGGCGTTGCAGCCGCCGGCGCAGCCGCCGAGCGGGGCGCCACCGTGGCGGGCGTGGCCACCGAGAAGGGCTACTGCGCGGCGGCGGGAAGCGGGATCGACGTGGCTGCGCTGCGAGAGGCCTGGGCGACCCACGGCCCGGCCTTCGTCCAGCACCTGGACGGCACCTGCTCCGACAGCGCCGACGTGTGGGCCGCGCCGGCCGACGTGTTGCTGGTGGGTTCGAAGATGGGCGTTCTCAACCACAACATCGCATCGGACCTGGGAGTCTCAGCGGTGGGGTGCCTGCATCCCATCCCGTTCACCACCCGGGCGCTGGTGATGCTGCAGGAGGCAGGGACGGTGGTGCTGGCCGACTTCGTCTGCGGGGCCGGGCCCCAGTTCGCCGCCTGGCCGGCAGAGTTGGCCGGCCTCGAGGGCGACGATGTCACACCCGAGGCGGTCGAGAACGCCGCTACCGAGGCAATCACAAACCTGGTACGCGAGACCGCCGGCCACCCCGAGGGCGCCTTCCTCGGAGCCTGCCATCACGCCGAGAGCTTCCTGGCCACCTGGCGAGAGCAACTCCCCTTCGGCCGCCCCCTCGCCCCCTGAGGCGGTATCAGGCGCTCGACCCGATTCGAGCGTCGCTACCAGCGGTGGAACACTCCGCCGTCTCGGCTCGGGGACGGTGCCGGCCGGTATCGTCAGGAACCCAGTTCGGTGAGAGGCTTTGGGGCCCCTTCCTATCGGCGATGCCCTCGGTAGCTCCCGAGCTTGTCGCCGGTTCCTTTCTAACGCCTCCGTGAGATGGGGAACTGCCGAGGCTCCCAGCCCGGACGGGGCCTGTTCCCGTCTGGACAGATGACACGCACACCCTGAGGCGAACGACGGAAGCGGAGGGAGACCGATGGGCAGCAGAATGACGAGCGACGGCGTGGAGAAGGTCTACGCCGCGGCCGCGGAGTGGAGCGACCGCGCACTGCGCTCCGACGACTCGCTTTTCACGCCGGGGACGGCGATCTGGTCGAGCCGAGGGCTCGCTGAACTCAGGACGCGGTTCTTGGACCGACCGGACGAAGGAGGCGGCGACTTCTACGAAAAGTTGAGGGCACAGTTGGAAGACAGCCCGCCCGAGGTCGTCCAACTGATGGCAGAGGTCCTCTACATACAACTCCTCTTTCTCCATACGGACTGGATGGGCTCCGAAAAGAAGAAGGACCAGGTTGAACGGGTACTTGGTTGGGGGGCGCCGATCTCCGCCACTCCTGCCGACCTCATCGACAGCCTCTCGCCTGGTATCGGTGGGAACCGGGCACTCACGCTGTTTCGACCCTTTCTGGTCGGATACATCATCGAGTTCGTCGAGCACTGGAAAGAGGCATCGTCGACAGAGCAAGAGGAGAGGTTGCGTGATCCGTGGGCGTTCAAGGACTTCGCGGCTGCTGTCCGCTTCCGCAGCCGGCTCCTCGAATCCCGGAACGCCGTCGACGTCCAGCGGGATGCCCTGCTCCATCTGGTACATCCCGACACGTTCGAGCGGATCCTCGGTGGCATGAAGGAGAAGGCAGCGAAGGACCCGGCGTTCGCACGCTTCGTCACCGACGAGATGCCTGACGTCGACCGGAAACTGGCAAGTATTCGCGAACACTGCGAGACCGAACATGGCGAGAACTTCGATTTCTGGGAGTTTCTCCATGACCAGGGCTCGACGCCGGAGCCCGAGGTGGGCGACACCGCCCCGGCGCCGTCCGACATCGTGCAGGAATCCCCGCCCAACGACCTGCGCGAGCTGGCCGACGAGTTGTTCCTGACCGAGCCCGGAGACTTCCTCCTCCGCATCGAGGAGCTACTCGATGACAAGAAGCAGGTCGTCTTCCAAGGGCCGCCGGGTACGGGGAAAACGTATGTGGCGCAGGAGGTGGCCAAGCATCTCGCGGGACCGGAGGGCTCCGTCACGCTCGTGCAGATGCACCCGTCCTATGCCTACGAAGACTTCGTGCGTGGCTTCCGTCCGACGCTGCAACAAGGGCAGGCCGGATTCGAACTACGAGACGGACCGCTGCTGCAGGCCGCAGAGCAAGCGCGCCGGCAACCCGGCGCCAAGCACTTCCTGATCATTGACGAGATCAACCGAGGCAACCTCGCCAAGGTGTTCGGCGAGCTCTACTTCCTGCTGGAGTACCGGAATCGGCCGATCCGCCTCCAGTATCAGCGGGACGGCGAGGATGACTTCTCTCTTCCCGAGAACCTCCTCATCGTCGGCACGATGAACACCGCCGACCGGTCCATCGCGCTGGTTGACCTGGCCCTGCGCCGCCGCTTCTATTTCGTCGAGTTCCACCCGGACGCCGAGCCGGTCAGGGGTCTGCTGCGCCGCTGGCTCGCTGAGAAGGCACCGCACATGCAGTGGGTAGCCGACGTCCTCGACCGCGCCAACGAGAAACTAGGCCACGACCGGCACGCCGCCATCGGACCGAGCCACTTCATGAGGGACAGCCTCGACGACGCGGCGGTCGAGCGCATCTGGCAGCACAGCGTGCTCCCCTACGTCGAGGAGCGCCTCTTCGGGGAAGGCGACCGGCTCGGCGAATTCGCCCTCGACGCGCTGCGACGGTCGCGCGATCCCGGCGAGCGCGGCACCGCCGACACCACCGGCACCGGGAACGCCGACCCGCCCGAGACTGGGCGGACCGTCGACGATGGTTAGGACGCCGCCGGGAACGCCAAGCCGAGGGGAACCGGGCGAACCGTCTCGTTGCGCGGTGGCGCCACCAACCCCGCACGCCGAGCCGAGTGAGCGATGACGCGCCGACTGGACTTGAAGGAGTACGTGCGGAGCGAACCGCACCGCCTCTCCGTCGCCGATCGCGATGCACTGCGGGCCGCAGGGACGTCCGTCACCATGGAGCCCGTCGCGGGAACGGATGGGGCCTTCCATCTCAGGCCCGGCTCGACTGTCGGGGCAGTGGAGATCGGCGACCTGTCGGTCTTCATCGAGCCGAAGGTCGGCATCTCGCAACTGCTAGCGCTGGCGTGCTATGCGACGAGCGGGTTCGCGCCCCGGCGCGAGCTGTTCGACCACGGCCGCGAACACTCGCTGCCGGACGTGCTGGCACTTGCACTGTCCTCTGCCGCACGCCGGGCGTTCCGGCGCGGCCTGCTCCACGGCTACCGCTCCGAGGAGGAGTCCTTGAGAACCGTGCGCGGGCGCATCAGGTTTGACGAGCAACTCCGGCGCCACCACGGCATTGCCCCGCCGGTCGAGGTTCGCTACGACGAGTTCACGGAGGACATCCCGGCGAACCGGCTGGTGTCTGCGGCGGCTCGACGGCTCGGCTCGATGCGGTTGCGCACGCCGGGGGCGCGCGGGCAGCTGGCTTGGATCGGGGGGACGCTGGAGAATGTGTCTCCGGTGGAGTACGCGCCGAACGCCATACCGGACGTTCGCTTCGACCGACTGAACGAGCACTACCGCGAGGTGATCGCTCTGTCGCGCCTCGTCCTTGCGCACGGCGCATTCGAGTCCCGCCGCGGGGGAGTGCGCACGTCCGGATTCCTGATCGACATGAACAGGGTCTTCCAGGAATTCGTCACTCGGGCACTCCGCGAGGCGCTTGGCGTCACCGACCGCCTGTTCGGTGAACGCACGATCCGCAGCCTCGACGAAGGGGGAGAGATTGGTCTCAAGCCCGATCTGACCTGGTGGGACGGGTCGTCCGTGGTGTTCGTGGGCGACGCCAAGTACAAGTGCCTCGCCACCAGCAGCGCGCCGAACGCCGACCTGTACCAACTCCTGGCCTATGTCACCGCGTTGGATCTGCGGGGTGGGCTGCTCGTCTACGCCGAGGGCGAGGCCGAGGCCGGGATCTACCGACTCAGAGGTTCACACCGACGACTCGAAGTCGTCGCACTCGACCTGTCGGGCACGCTCGACGAGGTGCTGAAGCGACTTGACGCGACCGCGGCCAGAGTGAGGGCCTTGCGCAACGAGGCAACGGCGTGGTCGAACGCCGCCTGAGCCACCGCCCCACTACTGCCGGACCGGAAGGACTCGGGCCGGCGGTGGAGCGTTCCGCGATCTAACTCGGTGATTTGCAACTGCTACGACCAGTGATCTGCAACGCCCGGAGCCGACGGTCTGCAACAGCCTCGGTCGGGGAAGTGCAGCCGACTGCTCCCTGGCACGACGAACTCCCCATCGGCCGCCCCTTCGCTCCCTGAACCGTTCGAACTCAGATCAGGGCGCCTCAAGCCGCTGGTGCCTGCGCGAAGTACTTCGGTGACTCGACGACGTCACCGATGTCCATGAAGCCGCGCTTGAGCTTCTGACAACCGTCGAATGCCGCGGGCGCTACAAGCTCGCCATCGGCGCACATCGCCTTCAGCACCTCGGCGAAACAGACGGAGGGGATCTCCATCGACCGTCCTAGTCTCCGAGCCGGATCTTCGTTGATGACCGCGACCACACTTGCTCCGTCCGCTGCCACGCGTTCCGCGAGAAGCAGCACAGAGCATTCGCCGAAGTCTGTTGTACTGGACTCGGGCAAACCTCTGTCCGCCCTCTGGAACGTCGCTAGCCGGGCACGCAGGTCGCGCAGCGCCTCCAGATCATCGGATTCGGTGAAACGCCGCCGATCGATCCAGCCGAGTTTCTGGACACAGCGATCGGCCGCGGCCGCGATGATGGGATTCGGATTGCGCCGCAGGCCACGCAACTCCCGGTCCACATCGCCGGTGGTCAGCGCCCGTCCGTGATACCGGCCGGCCAGCAGCCTGGCCCCGCCGGGGAACCCGCCGAAACAGAGCAGCGGGCCTGTATCGAACACGAACAGGCGGTCGGTCATGCAAGTGCCCAGGCGTCGGGAGCCGGTTCGGGAGGCACGTGCCCGTCTGCCTGAAGGCGCTCGGCGAGGACAACGTTGTCGTCGTCGCCGAGGATGTCGGCGACGAGACCGATCCCGATACGGCCTTCGTCGTAGGCGTGGAGCGCCCGCTCAAGGAGCCGCACAGGCGCCCGCCGCCTTACGGTCTCCTCGCCATTCTCTGCGAGGAGCGATGCTCGGAGGGCGACATCGAGAGCGTGATCCTTGCTCAGGAATCGGACGAGCCCGACCTCCTCCAGGCGCCGGGTCATCGCCTGGTGGCTCATCCCGAAGAGACGGCTCATCCGTCGGACCAGAGCCTCATCGAACCGCTGGGGCCCGACGGCTCGCCGGACGCCTTCTTCCGGCGCCAGGAACGCGACCGCGAACGCATCGGCGCGATGCTCTGCCGGGCTCTTCTCCGTCTGGTTCGACAGGACCTCCACATCGACCGGATCGCCGGCAAGAAGGTGGCACAACTCGTGCGCCAGGGTGAACCGTTGGCGACCCACGACGTCGTCCCCGTTGACGATGATCACCGCTGCCGCGGGCAGCGCTCCCGACGACGGGCACAGTGCGCAGAACCCGTGCACCCCTTGGGGAAGCGGTTCGACGAGGACGTGCGCGCCGAGGTGCTCCTCGATGATCGCCGTGAGATCACCGATCGGCCCATGGCCGATCCCCAGTGCCTCTCGTGCCCGCTTCGCCAGCTCTCGCCCGCCGTCTTCGTGACCGGCACGTCCTCGTTCGGTATCGACGGCATCGACAGCGGTGCTCCAGCCGGCACGATCCGGCTCAATAGGTCATCCGCCTCCAGGATCTGCCGTGCACGCCCGGCCACCATCCGGTAGTCCGCCGGCGCGGCCCGCGTGACGCGAGCCGCCAACACGAGCGCCGCCGACCGTTGCCTGGTCCCGAGCAGATCGTCGACGCTGACACCGAGCACGTCGGCGAGTTCGGCCAGTTCGTGGCTGGCCACCCGCCGCCGGCTCGACTCGATGCGGCTGAGGGCGCTCGGGCTCAAGCCGTCGACGCGGTCGGCCCGGGCGATCCGCTCCGCCAACTCGCGTTGCGACAGTCCTGCCGCCTGGCGGGCCGCACAGATCCGCGAACCGATCGTCTCCTCTTGCATGATCACCCCTCGGTGTGTCTCCTGTGTCTGATTCAAGCCTAATCGAGAAACTTGCACTTTTCGCAAGATCTATTAGAGGGAGTTGAATCAACACCCGGGTGGCGCAGTGCCGGCGGCCGGTGGCAGCAGCGATCGGATACCGCCGGTCTCAGGGCTGCCACAGGAGCGTGTCGGGCATGAACTGACTCCAGGCGAACCAGAACGCCTGGTGTCCCTGAACCTCGTTGCCGGCGGCGTCGGTGGCGCGCACCCCGCCGCCGTCGAGGCGGAGACTCACCCCTCTGAGTGCCACGGTCCCGCCGGATTCAAGGACCGCGGCCGCGGCGTCGACGGGGAACGCCACGGGGGTGCCGTCGTCGAGGACCACGCCGAAGACCTGATCCTGGACGCCGAGGCGCTCGTCGACGTCGCCGATCGGGAAGATTGGTCCGTCGTCGTCCCGGCCACCCAGCGGGTCGAGCGGGTAGTGCTGGCCGATCCCCCCGTCCCGGGCGACGATCGTCGTGGTGGGGTGGGCGGCCTTCCACTCGCCCCAGGTGGTGGTCACGACGGTCGCCTGGTTCAGGACGACGCCCTGGTGGCGGAGTGGACCGGAGACCGCCTCGCCGGTGAAGGTGTCGAACACCGACTTGGTGACGAGGTCGTACATGACCTTGTTCGACCGCGAGAGCAGACCCGACGTGCGCAGGATCGGTGTCTCCACACCGGCGGGGACGTCGTCGGTGAAGTAGGCCTGGGCGGAGCCGCACAGCGTGCAGTACGGGAAGCCGATCCTGCGCCCCCCGAGCGTGTCGTTGACCATCTCGTGGATTTCCATGAAGTTCTTCGGATACGCCCGCGCCTCGCCGTTGATCACGACGGCGAACACGATGGCGTCGTCGGGATACCACAGGCCTCCGGCGGCGTCGGTGACCGGGGGGTCGTCGCGGGCCGGGATGCAGCCCCGGACACACCGCTGCGGATCGCCGAGCGGGCGGTCGTCGATCCGCACCCCTCCCCAACTCACCAGCCGCCAGTCGATATTGGCGTCATGATCGTCGAAGAACGGCTGCCAACCCGGCTCCACCAGCGTGAACAGCCGCCCCTTGTAGTCGACGTAACCGTCGAAGGCGGGCAGATCCCAGGCGATCAGGTGATCGGTGACCGACTGCCACGGACTCCGGGCGGCCACGGGGTCGTCGGCCAGGCTGACGCCGACCAGCAACTCGAAGGCGGACACCGCCGCCTCGTGCACCTCGCCGTAATAGAAGAACCTGAGCAGGTCGGAGAGGATCCAGCCCAGTCGCGGATCCCCGGACTCTCCGATCCGAAGGACTGCGGCAGGATCGATCTCGGCCGTCACGGAGGACCAGATGACCTCGAGGTTGTCGGCGGTGCTCTGGCCGAGAGGGCCGGGCGGCACGTCGGGTGCGGGCGGGAACTCGTAGCCGCGGAAGTTCCGCAGGGTTGCACGCTCGATCGGGTGCAAGCCGGCACCGTCCGGCTCCGACTCGCCGTCGGCGGTCTCCTGCACTTCCACGACCGACCCGGCTCCGTTGGCCGGCCCCAGCTCGACGACCTCCTCGGCGTCGCCGGCCGGCGTCGCCGGCGGGGCATCCAGATCCGGCTCGGCACCGGCCTGATCCACCCCGACGTGGTCACCCAGCGGCGCGGTGTCACCCCCGTCCGACCCATCGCCGCCGGCCGGCTCCAGCCCGGCGCCGTCTTCCTCCGCGCCGGCGGGAGCGGGCTCGGAGGAGGCGCCGGCCTCGCCCGACCCCTCCGTCGTCGTGGATGTGGGTACAGACGGCGCCTCGACCGTGTCGCTGCCCGAACAGGCTGCCGCCAGGAACACGAACCCCACCAGCACAAAGCAGACGCGCCGCACGAACACGCCGCCACGCTAGGGGATCCCACTCAGGGCGACAGCGCACACGACGCTTCGCCCGTGACGACCGACTCCCTCTCGAATGCGTGTGCCGTTGCGGATTGGCAACGACGGAAGCGACGTCGTTCGCTCGGGGACCTAGGCAGGCTTCCGGGCCAGGAAGCAGTACAAGGGCGTGAAGATCCCTGCACTCCCCCCGCTGACATAGGCCTCGGCTGATCGATTCATGAGGCCGACGACTTTGGCCGAACCCCGCGGGAGGATTCGCAGGACCTCCGCCAACCTGATCGCCTCCTGGACGACCCTGCGTCCCGTCGGGACGCGGACGAGTGCGCTCCGCCAACTCCCGTACCGGCCTTCCATGGGCCTGTACCAAGGTACCGACGGACCGTCGCCGACGTTGCGGTCAGTGGCCTCGAGAACCTCGAACCCGGCCGACTCGAGCGCCCGATTGACCTCCGCGAAGGTGGGGACCTCCTTCAACACGATGTACCGCATGATTTCCTGTTTGATGGACTGGTGTTCCCCGGAGGTCGGATCGAAGTCGTCGGTCAGGCACATTTCCTGACCCCAGAACAACGCTCCTGGCTTCAGGAGGCGGAAGATCTCTGCGAATGCCTCCACCTTGTCGGGGGCATAGCACGTCGACTCGATCGCGTAACCCCTGTCGAATGAACCGGCCTCGATGCTGCTCATATCCATGATGTTGGACTTGAGGCAGTCGACCATCCCATCCAGGCCGGCTTCGCGACTGCGGAGTCTCACCTGCTCGAGTTGGTCTTCGTTGTTGTTGATGCCGACCACGCTGACGCCGGCCTCCGTTGCGACACGGCGCATCAGTGCGCCGAAGCCGCACCCGACATCGACAACCTGCATCCCCTCCTGCAGCCTCAGCTTGCTGATCATCAGCCGCTGGTGGCGAATGATGGCCTGCGCCAATGTCTCGTCCGGCCCCAAGGGCGCAAACTGCAGGGATTCACCCCAGCCAACTTCCATGAAGCTGTTGCAGAGGTCGTAGTAGTCATTGACTGTTGCGGTGTGATCGTATGCAGGCGAATCAGCGTGGCCGGCGTTGGATCTCTCGATCCAGTTCTCGACGTCGTCCACAACCGCCGGAATGTCCCGGCCCCGATACGCGGCACGCAGGGAACCGGTGAGCCTGCCGATGGCCATCAACGACCTGTTCGCACGCCTGATCGCGGAATGAGTTGAGCCTTGCGACGCGTAGCCCCGGCGCGGCAGGCTCGAGAAACGGCTCCAACGTCAGGCGCCCGTCTCACTCCCAACTCCGGCCCCCCCGATCCTCTGCAACTGTCACCTCGCGGGGCCTCCTGATCGACGGTGGGCGGATCGCCAGCCCTTCGTGGCAGGGGATCGCTGTGTTGGAGATGTCCCGGGTCAGAAAACCTGGCGGTTTCCACGGATCTCCCGAGAGCCGTTATTCTCGATGAGGTATGGCAACGATGTCAATCCGGCGCACTGAGCCCTCCGACACCGCGTCTCCGCCCCCGTTCCCCGAGGGATGGTATTTCCTAGCGAGCCGGCGGGCCGTGGAGAAGGCAAAGCTCATCCGGAAGACCTGGATGGGTGAGAGCATCATCATCTGGTGCGACGACGACGGGCGCATCTGCGTGGCCGGGGCCCATTGCCCACACCTCGGCGCGGATCTGGGGCCCGAAGCAGGGGGACGTGTCTGCGATGGTCGGCTCGTCTGCCCGTTCCATGGTTTCGAGTACGACGCCAGCGGTCAGTGCGTCGCCACTCCCTTCGCGCCCGCACCGAAGGCCGCTCGGTTGCGGGTGTTCGAGACGACGGAAGTCCTCGGTCTCGTCTTCGCTTGGTGGGGGATGGGAGGGCGGGCGCCGCAATGGAACCTGATGCCGGACCCGTTGGACCAAACCGGCTGGAGCACTCTCATCATCCAGACCGTGCGCTTTCCGGGCCATCCCCAGGAGACAGCGGAGAACGCCGTGGACCTGGCCCACTTCCGCTACGTCCACGGCTACCACAGCGTGAGTCGGGTCGACTCCGTTTCGGTGGACGGACACTATCTGCGGGGTCGGTTCAACTTCACAAGCGTCCGCACGCTCGCAGGGCGCTCGGTGTTCACGCTCGAACTCACCGCCACCACCCACGTCTACGGGCTCGGCTGCTCGTTCGTCGAGGTCCGCGAGCGCTCGATACCCTTCGACATGCGCTTCTGGGTCCTGGCAACGCCGGTCGACGGAAGGCTGATCGATGTGTCGCTGGTCACGCAGGTGGGAGGGATGCGCAGCCCGCGGCGCCGGATCGCAGGCCTGGGGTTTCTCCCACTCCCGCTGCGTGCGCGAGTCATGAACCGGGTCCTGGCTCCGATGCAGAAGCGGGACGTTCTGCAGGATGTGACGATCTGGAGCCGCAAGCAGCACCGCCCCCGGCCCCGCTTGGCTCGGTCCGACGGTGAGATCATGCGGTTCCGGGCCTACTGCGCCCAGTTCTACGCTGACCTACCCCTCGCAGGGGCCAACGATGCGGGGGTTAACGACGTCGGTCGGGCTGCGCTCGAGTCCCAGCAACAGTAACCCGGCTCGGGCGGGTTACCCCTCCGGTGGGGCCGGGCGGCCGTTGTGTGCTCCAAGGCTCTGCGGGACGTCAAGTACAGTCGGGTGCCATGAACCGCCTGCTCGATAGGTTCAGCCGGCTGGTCACGGCCCGCCCGTGGATCACGATCGGCGTCCTCGTCCTCATCACCGTCGTGCTGGCCATGGGGGCGACGCGGCGGGCGCCGCCGACGGAGGGGGCGTCGGTGGCGCTTCTTCCACCCGGCAACGCCGTCGCCGAGGCGGTGACCGAGATCGACGAACTCTTCGGGGATCACAGCGACATCAGCCTGACGACGCTGCTCTTCCGCGGCGATGTACTCACGCCCGGTGGGCTGTCCCAGATGGACGCCCTCCTCGACGACATTCTCGCCG
The DNA here is from genome assembly GCA_963664235.1 of Acidimicrobiales bacterium. Taxonomy (GTDB): domain Bacteria; phylum Actinomycetota; class Acidimicrobiia; order Acidimicrobiales; family CATQHL01; genus VXNF01. The sequence goes on from OY760933.1 coordinate 1,146,886, forward strand.
AGCCGGGTGTGGCGCCACTCCTGGCGCCGTCCGATCCGATCGTCGCACCCAGTTCACTGGTGGGGTTCGCCCTCGGTATCGACGACTTCGCGTCGATCACCCAGGAGCAGATCGACTTGGTGCGCGGCGACCCGGAGATCGGTGCATGGCTCAGCGCCTTGACCGGCAACGATACGGATGGCACACCGGTCGGGATCGCCAACATCCGTCTGCTTGATACAGGCGACGAACGAGTCGCCGACGTCGAAAGGCGGATCGACGAACTGGCGTTGGCCGCGGAGGGGCCGCTGCGGGTGACGAGCGTGTCGCCCGCGGTGGTCGAGGATGAGTACAGGGAGGCCACCGAGTCGGGGATGGTGCCGCTGATCGGGATCGCGCTGCTACTGATCGCGGCGCTGATCCTGCTCTTCATGCGCACGCTCTCGGATCTGCTGTTGACACTGGCCGGGCTGCTCTTCTCGGTGATCTGGATCGTCGGAGCCGAGGGCTGGCTCGGGCCGGAGGCGCTGGGGTGGATCGGCCCGCCGAGTTCGCTCTCGACGATGGTGCCGATCATCATGATCAGCCTCACGGTGGACTATGCCATCCAGGCGATCTCGCACTACCGCGAGCAGCGCGCCGAGGGCCTACCGGTGCTGCAGGCGATCCGGACGGGTCTGCGAAACGTTGCCGTACCGCTGGTGCTGGCCGCTGTCACGACGATCGCCAGCTTCCTGGCAAACCTGTTCTCCCCGATATCGACGATCGTCGACTTCGGCATCGTGGCGGGCCTCGGCGTGGGACTGAGCCTGTTCGTGATGCTGACGCTGGTCCCGGCCGGACGCACGATCATCGACCGGCGGCGCGAGGCACGCGGCAAGTTGAAGGCGCCACGCCCGATGTCCGCGGCGCTGCCTGGCATCGGACGGGCGGCGGAGGTGATCGGGGCCGGGGTGGCGCGCCGGCCGGCGCCCTACCTCTTGGCCGTGGTCGGCCTCACGATCTGGATGGGGTTCGCCGCCACGGGGCTCAAGTCGGAGTTCACCATCCGCGACGTCCTGCCCCGAGGTGGGAGCGCGCTGAACGACCTGGAGACCCTCGACGCGGCCGTCGGCGGTTCGACGCAGCTGGCCAGCGTGCTCGTGAAGGCCGAGGCCACCGAGACCCGCACGCTCCTGAACCTGCAGGATCTGGAAGCCGCCTTCGCGGACGAGCAGCGCCGCCCGGCGGCGGCGGCGGGACCGCTGGAAGCATCGTACGAGTCGCTCGTGGCCGACTGGACCCACGACAGCGGGGAGCCCGGCGACAAGTACGACCCGGAACTCGCCGCGCTCTACTACGAAGCCGCTGCGGAGGTGCAACTGGATCCGGTCCTGATGCAGGAACTCCTCGACAGGCTCGGGGAGAAGGAGCCTGCCCTCGCGCGCGCCCTGGCCAACGACCGGGATGGCATCGATGCGATGCTGCTCCAGTTCCCGGCGTACACGGACGATCCCGCTGCAACAGCGGTGGTCCAAGAAGAGATCGAGGCGCTCTGGTCCGGCGACGACGACGCCATCACGGCCACGTCGGAGAGCATCCTGGCGGTCGAGGTCACCGACCAGATCACAGCCCGGCAGACCGAGGCGATCAGCACGACCATCGCCATCGCGCTCGGCATTCTCGCCATCTTCTTCTGGGTGACACTGCGCCGACCCACGCTGGGGATCATCGCGGTCGGCCCGATCGTGTTCGTGCTCATCTGGGTACTGGGAACGATGGCACTGCTGGGCATCCCCTACACGCTGATTACCTCGATCATCACGGCGCTCTCCATCGGTATCGGCGTGGACTACACCATCCACGTGATCCATCGATACCGGGAGGAGTTCTCCCGCTCGCGCAACCCGGAGCAGGCGGCAATCCGAACGCTCGCCACGACGGGCTCGGCGCTGCTGGGTTCGGCGCTGACGACGGCGTTCGGGTTCGGAGTGCTGGTGTTCTCAGCAGTTGAGGGAACCCGGCAGTTTGGCATCACCGCAGCGATCACGATCGCCTACTCGCTGCTCGTCGCCGTCCTGGTGGTCCCGCCGGCCATGACCGTATGGGGCGCCTACGAGAACGCGCGCCTGCGCTCGACAGTGCAGCGCATGTGGGACGACCTCGACGTGGCGGCCGACGAGTTGCAGGAACAACAGGAGTGACAGAGCACGTCGAAGAGGTGCGCTGAACGGCCTCCCGCAGCGCGGGGCCGCTTCAGACGGGTAGTTCGTGCCGCTGCTCGACGATCTTGAACTTCAGCCTCTTGTCGGGGGACATCGACGGAACAGGGCTGATCTTGAACTTGTAGTTCTTCGGGGCGATCTCGAGGGTGAAGTGGTGGACGATCAACAGCACGTTCAGCGCCAACTGCATTTCGGTCCAGCGCGAACCAAGACAGACATGCGTGCCCAGCCCGTAGGGGGCGTATCCGATTCCGAGGTGTTCCTTGCGCGGCGCCTTGTAGCGGTCAATATCGAACTTGAAGGGCTCAGGGAAGACATCGTCCATGTAGTGCGTGACCGTCTGGGCGATGAAGACCCGAGCGCCCTCCGGCAACTCGTAGCCCTCGAGGACGGTGGCGTTCATCACATTCCGAATCGAGATCGGAACGATCGGGTACATGCGCATGCACTCCATGATGAACCGGCGGGTCACGTCGGTCGCGGGCCCGGTGACGGTCTCGCTGTCCGGATCGCCGTCTGTGAACAGGGCCTCGGCCTCGGCGCGGATCTTGTCGTGGAATTCTGGCTGCGAGAGCATCGCGTGGAGGATGAAGCTGAGCTGATCGCCGACGTACATGCTCGCGATCAGCGGCGCCGACAGCACGAACCGCAAATTGGACTCCGGGAGCAACTGGCAATCGTTGTTGTGCATGCTCAGTAGATCGTCGGCGAGGTCCCGGGGGCAGCCGGCGCGCTGGGCGGGCGTGTGGACTCGCTGAACCCGGGAGACCACCTCGTCGATCAGTTTCGCTCGCCGCTTCATGGCCGGGGTCTTCAGCAGGAATTTCGGCAAGGTCCTGCCGATGTGGGTCTTGAGCGCTCGATCCTTGAACTTGTGCAGATCGTCGACGACATCCTGCGAATCGATGCTGACCGCCAACGGCGACATCTCCGAGTTGACCAGCTTCCGGCACAAGGCGACGCCGGGATACGTCTCGCCGACGCTCCAGGCCGCCATGTGCTGGCGCGCATAAGAGCAGAACTCATTCAACTGCCCCGCCAACCTGGAGCGGGAGTACGCCGGCTGGATGGTCTTTCGATAGCGGAAGTGGTCGGCACCGTCGAGGGTAGGCAGAATCCCTGAACCGCCGTAGACCTTCTCGAACTCTTCGAGATAGTCCCTGGCTCGGAGGTACATGCGCCCATGACGATGCACCCAGCGATTCGTCCGGAGGCCGCAGAGGAAGATCATGCGTTGACCGAATGGCACCTTGATCTGGAATATCGGCCCGTGCGCCTCTGCGAGACTCGCGAAGAGTGCAGGCAGGTTTCCGCTGCGCATGTGCGGGTTGAGCAGCAGCTTGACCAACGACACAACCGGGATCGCCTTGGTAAACGTGGACCGTCGAAGCAAGGGGCCGGCGACGCTGCCGGAAATCGCATCAGCAATGGACCGGCCGATCAGATCGATCTTGCAGAGCTGCTCGACACGCGCCGCTGCTTCGTCGTCGAGCTGGAAGATGAGGCGCAAGACGTCGCACGTGTTGGCGAGGCTGATGATGATCGCATCCCGCGGATCGGGCAACTCGTCTCCGAATACGGTCTTGCTGATACGAGTCTTGACGAACTCGGCCGCCGTTTCCCCCTCGATCTGACCACGAAGGTGTGTATGCCAGCCCCCGCGAGCCAGTGTCCAGAATCCGCCGTCGTGGTGTTCCAAGACCTTGAGTTCCACCAGCCGGTCCAAGGCAAGGTCGATTATCGACTCGCCGCGGATCGCGAGCCGTTCAACCCAGTACTGGGCGCTGTGTTGCCTCGGTTCAGCTGCAATCTTCTCCAGGATGGGATCGAGGGCGGCATCGCCCGTCGGAGTCTCGTCCAAGAGGATCAGAGATTCGGTGTCGGTGTCGATACGGGATCGCAGCGACAAATCCCCCAGCGCGGCACCGACGACCGCGCAGTTCAGATCCCAGCCAGGTACCTGATGGAAGTAACCTGCCTCTTCGTTGAGGAGAGTCAGTAGGAACTCGTCAACCAGTGTCAGCGTCCTGGTCGCCACTCTTCCTGCGAGTTGGTTCATCGGACCTGCTCTCGGCACACCATGCTGCCCCGCTGGATCACGACCACGGCAATCGGCAACGTCAGTGTAGCTTCGCACCGGTCGCCTGAGCCACCGCCGGGTCGTTGTCAGGTCGGCGTGGCTTCGCTGTCTCGCAGAAGGGCGAAGAGCTTCCCGGACGTGAGCGGCATATCGATGTGCCGCACGCCAAGGTGGCTGCGGGCCTTGACCGCCGCGTTGACGACGCCGACGGACTGTGGGGCCGTCTCAACCCGGGACGGCTCATCGGCGCCGGCGCGGCCGTGGGCCTCGTCCACGCCGCCGGCGCCCGAAGGACCCTGATCGGGAGCGGTTCGAGCGGCCGTTGCTAGCCTGATCCCTCGCGGCCCCGGCGTTCTGCGGGACCGCCGGCGGGGCTGTAGCTCAGTTGGCTAGAGCACTTGCTTTGCAAGCAAGGGGTCGTGGGTTCGAGTCCCATCAGCTCCACCACAGCGGAGAGGCAGCGATGTTCAGGATCTTGCAGCACGGGGCGACGGCGACAGCGATTGCTCTGGCGGCACTGATCATCGCCCTCGTGGCACTGTTCTCGCCCCCGCGCGGCTCGTCGCCGGACGGCGGTGGCCGTGAGTCGGCTTCGGTCGCCGTACCGCGGCAGCCCGCCGAGACGATCGACTACGTCCGGCAGGCCCTCACCTTCTACGACGCCGAGGGCCGGGAGTCCGCCATCAGGCACTACAACTCACCGACCAGCGTCGACGGCGAGTTCTACCTCTTCATCCTGACCGACGACGGCAACGTGCTCACCCACATCAACCCGGACGTCGTGGGCGGCAACGTGCGCGAGGGCCTGGGCATTGACGCCGACGGCTTCCACTTCGGCTTGGCGATGCTCGAGGCGTCCGCCGACGGCCGGTGGGTCGACTACGTGTACCTCAACCCCAACACCGGGTTCCGGGAACTGAAACACTCCTGGGTGGTCCGCCACGACGGGCTGATCTTCGGATCCGGGTGGTACGAGTTGCAGCGACCGTCCATCGTCGAGTTCGTCTGGGCGCCCGCCGGCACCACGCGAGACCCTCACCAACGAGGATGAGCCATACCCGCCGAGGTCTGGCAGGATCAGCGAAACGAACCTCAGGAAGGAACCAACCATGATCGAGGCACTCGACCGGCTCGGAGGGTTGCTCATCGACGGCGGCGCCCCGCACGCCAACGGCACGCTGGACGTGTTCGACCCCACCACGGGCAACCTGGTCGCCGGCATCGCCACATCCACACCGTCCGACTGCATGGCCGCTGTCGAGGCGGCGGCAGGGGCGGCGGCCGGCTGGGCAGCGACCCCGCCACGGGAGCGCGGCGAGATCCTGCGCCGCTGCTTCGAGACGATGATCGCCGAGAAGGACCAGATCGCCGCGCTGTTGCAACTCGAGAACGGCAAGCCCATGGCTGAAGCCGCCGGCGAGACGGCGTACGCGGCAGAGTTCTTCCGCTGGTTCAGCGAGGAGGCGGTCCGCATCGGCGGCGAGGTCCGGCAGGCGCCGATGGGCGACAAGCGCATCATGGTGTTGCCCGAACCGGTGGGGGTCTCGCTGCAGATCACGCCGTGGAACTTCCCCGCGGCCATGCCGGTGCGCAAGATCGCCCCTGCGCTCGCCGCGGGTTGCACCACCGTGGTGAAGCCCGCGCCTGCGACCCCGCTGACCGCCTACTACATCGCCGACCTGATGTCGCGTTGCGGCACCCCGCCAGGCGTGATCAACCTGGTAATGCCCGAACCGCCGAACGAGGCCACCGTGGCAATGCTGGCCCACCGAGCCGTGCGGAAGGTTTCGTTCACCGGCTCCATCGCGGTCGGCAAGCACCTGTTGCGCCTCGCCGCCGACAGGGTTCTGCGTACCAGCATGGAGCTCGGCGGCAACGCCCCCTTCGTGGTGCTGGCCGATGCAGACCTGGACACCGCCGTGGAATCGGCCATCGCCTCCAAGATGCGCAACACCGGCGCCACCTGCGTCGCCCCCAACCGGCTGTACGTGCACGAGCGGATCGCCGACGACTTCACCGAGGCGCTCAGCGCCCGCATGGCCGGACTCACCGTCGGCTACGACCGGCGCCCCGACGCCGAGGTCGGTGCGCTGATCAGCAACCGCGAGCGCGACAAGGTGGCGGGCATCGTGCAGACGGCGGTCTCCGGTGGCGCCCGCGTGGTGACCGGCGGTCGGGCCCCGGACTGCGGCGGCTACTTCTACGAACCGACGGTGCTGAGCGACGTGGACCCCAACGCCTCCTTCCTGGCCAGGGAGATCTTCGGACCGGTGGCCCCACTGGTGCGCTTCCGGGACGAGACCGCCGCCGTCGAGATGGCGAACGACACCGACGCCGGCCTCATCGCCTACGTCATGACCGGAGACCTCGGTCACGGCCTCGCTATCGGCGAGCAACTCGACGCGGGCATGGTCGCCGTGAATCGGGGGATCATCTCCGAGCCGGCAGCCCCGTTCGGCGGCACCAAGGAGAGCGGCATCGGCCGGGAAGGCGGCTTCGAGGGGATCGAGGAGTACCTCGAGCGCAAGTACGTATCGGCCAACTGGTGAGGCAGGCGGCACGTACCGCATGCCTCACCACGCGTGCGCCGAACGATCCAATCGCTGGTAGCGCCCGCGCCGGGCCGGCCGGGCCGGCCGGAACCTGCCCCCGTCAGCTGTCCTCGGGAGTTCGCTCGACCGGGAAGCAGAGCCTGATCAAGACGACGGCGACCACCACGGCGCCCGCCTCCACGCCGAGGAACGCCGGCGCCGACGCCGGGGCGATGCCTGCGAAGGTGTCGGAGAACATCCGTGCCACGGTTACTGCGGGATTGGCGAAGCTGGTGGAGCTCGTGAAGTAGTAGGCGCCGCCGATGTAGCCGCCCACGGCGAATGCCACCGTCGACGGCTTGCCGCTGCGCACGGTTCCGAAGATGATCAGCAGCAGGCCCACGGTGGCGACGCCCTCGGCGAAGATGATGTGCCCGGCGGAGCGATCCTTGAGCGACCAGGCCACCGCCGGAAGGTCGAACATGACGTTCGCCATGACCACCCCGGCGATGGCTCCGGAGAACTGCGCCACCAGGTAGCCGGCCGCGGTGCGGGTGTCGATGCCGCCGAGAACCCGCTCGGTGAGGGTGACGGCCGGATTGAAGTGCGCCCCGGAGACACCACCGAACGCCAGGATCAGGGCCGCCAGCACCAGGCCGGTGGCGAAGGCGTTCTGCAGGAGCACCAGCCCGACGTCGTCGGTGAGGTTCTCCGCCATGATCCCCGAACCCACGACCGCCGCCAGCAGGAAGGCGGTGCCGACGAACTCGGCGAGCAGCTTGGCGAGGGTGGAGCGCGGGAGGATCACCGATGGTACCGGGCGGTCCGGCCGCCAGGCTGTCCGAGGTGCCGACTCGCGGCGGCGCTCGGAGCGCTCACTCCGCGGCCTGCCCACCCACTGCGGCCAGCTCGAGGCTCGCCAGCAGCGCGCCGACGCGTCGGGCCAGGTCGTCTCGGATGCCCCGCACCACGTCGAGCGGCTGATCGGCGGGATCGTCCAGTTCCCAGTCCTCGTAGCGCTTGCCGGGGTAGTTGGGGCAGGCGTCGCCGCAGCCCATCGTCACGATCACGTCGGCGGCGCGGGCGATCTCGTCGGTCCAGGGCTTCGGGTACTCGTTGGCGATGTCTATGCCCAGTTCGGCCATCGACGCGATCACCGCGGCGTTCGTCTCCAGACCGGGGTCCGAGCCGCCGGAGAACACGTCCACCCGATCGCCGGCCAGGTGGCGCATCAGGCCCGCCGCCATCTGCGACCGACCCGCGTTGTGCACGCATCCGAACAGCACGGCCGGCTTGTCGGGGGCGCCCGCCTCGAGGCGTGCCAGGGCCCGCAGGCGGTCATGGGTGAAGCGCTCGATGAGGATCGGCAGCCACGCAGCGAACCGGGCGCGGGCCGGGAGCTTGGTCTGCGAATCGGTGATGTAGCGCTCGATGGTCGCGGCGTTGAACGTGCCCTCGAACTGCTTCTGCAGGCGTTGTGCCGCTTGGCAGACGAGCAGCCGCTGCTCGAGCGTGAGTTCCACTCCCGGCTCGCGTTCGGCGGGTTCGCCGGCGGTGTCCGGTGTGTTGGAGGGGTTCTCGTCGCTCATGGATTCTCTCCGGGAAGTCGATCACAGCGTGAGGCGGGCGCGCCGGAGCGGTTGGAGTTCCGGCTCCGGCCTTCACACCTAGCAGCGGGAACGCCTCGCCGGGTTGCCGCCGGGAAAACTCCGGGTTGATTCCCGCTGACACTTGGCCGGTACCCTGCGGCTGCCGGTCCGGATCCGCTCCGGGCGGCCGGTCAGGCAGCGAAGGCGACGTGCGCGCCGGATCGCCCAGCCAGATTGCACAGAGGAGGCGACGATGGGCGCTGATGAATCCGGGAGGCGTCACGGCGTCGGGCCCGCGGCGACCTTGGCAACCGACTTCCTGGCGGCCGACTCGTTGCTCAGCGACGAGCAGTTGCTGCTGCGGGACACCGTGCGCCGCTGGGTCGGTGAGCGGGTCCTGCCGCATCAGCGGCGACTTCGGACACGGCCTCGCCGTCGGCCAACTGGTAGAACGTGGGCACTCGAGGAAACTGTTCTAGCTTGAAGTAGCTTCAGGGAATCCTGAGAGCACTCGATCGCGGGGCATGAAGCCACCCACCGACTACGAGAATCCCGGTGTTGCGCGAGCCCGCCAACTCGAGCCGGAGATGGCCGAGAACTACCTGGCGCACACCCTCATCGGAGACCCGGTCGCCGACGCCGCCGTCGAGGCGTTCGCAGCTCTGGACCCGGTGGAGGCGAGCCGCCTCCGCGCAACCTTCATCGACAGCAGCAGTGCCGACACGTGGCCCGATGCGCCGCCCGCGGTGCAGGAACTCTTCGTGGACGCCACGACGCGACCCGACTGGCTCGATCTGGAGTTTCTCGCACCCGCCGTGCGCATGTTCCACCGGAACACGAAACTGGTGCTGGGCTCGATGGTGGCGGCCGTTCTGGTGGAGGGCTTCTCGACGAACATCAGCCAGTCGTTCTTCATCACGGGTCGCCTGCGTGATCAAGGGGTTCGCCGGTTGCAGCAGAACAACCGCCACATGGTTGAGATCTTCTTCCCCGGCGGGCTGGAGCGCTACGGCGACGGATGGAAGCTCTCGGTGCGGATCCGGCTCGTCCACGCCCACGTCAGGCGCCTGCTCGCGAACTCCGAGGACTGGGACGCCGACGCCTGGGGAGTCCCGCTTAGCGCGGCGCACGTGGGTTTTGCCCTTACCGCCTTCTCCGCCCGGCTGCTGAAGCACCTACGAAGCCTGGGCGCGAGCTACACCGAGGAGGAAGCCGCCAGCTTCATGGCGACGTGGCGCTACTCGGGACACCTGATGGGGGTCCCCGACTCCATCCTGTTCCGGGACGAGGAGGAAGCCCTGAGGCTCTTCGCCATCGGCAACCTGTGCGAGCCCGAGCCGGACGCGGCGTCGATCGTGCTGGCGAATTCACTGGTGAACTCCGCGCCGCTGGTGGTGGGCATCGACGACCCGGCCGAGCGGCGGAACCTTGCCAAGTACGTCTACAAGGTCTCGCGTGCCATGATCGGTAATGATCTCGCCGACAAGTTGAAGTACCCGAAGCAGTCCAGCTTCGGGGTGCTCGGTTGGTTCCGCTTCCAGTCCGCCTACGAGAAGCTCTTGAAGCGTCTCTTTCCCAGGTTCGCGCGCAAGAACAACTTCACGAACTTCTCCACGCTGCTGTCGGGGTCCAGATTCGACGACGAAGGAATCACCTACCGGATGCCCGATCACGTCTACGCCGAGCACTCCAGTAGCTGGTAGCGGTCCCTGGCGGACCGGGGTGCCGGTGACGCTGCCGAACGCCATGGTCACTGCTGACACTTCGCCGGTACCCTGCGCCTTGCCTGTCCCCACCGCATCAGCGGCGGCCGGGGAGGCGGCAACGGGGACCTCGCGCGAAGAACGGCGGGGGGTGGCTCCGCCCACAGGAGGGACCGATGAGCGCTGATGACTCCCGAGCACGGCACGAGGTCGGGCCGGGCCTCGCCTCGGCCACCGACTTCCTGGCCATCGACTCGTTGCTCAACAATGAGGAGTTGCTGCTACGGGACACCGTGCGGCGCTGGGTCGCCGAACGCATCGTGCCGCACGTCGGCGAGTGGTTCGAGAGCGGGACCTTCCCGGCCGCGACCATTGGGCCCGAGTTAGGTGCCCTGGGACTGCTGGGCATGCACCTACAGGGTTACGGCTGCGCCGGCGCCGGCGCCACCGAATACGGGTTGGCCTGCATGGAGCTCGAGGCCGGGGACTCGGGTCTGCGCAGCTTCATGAGCGTGCAGGGCTCACTGGCGATGTTCCCCATCCGCGCCTTCGGCAGCGAGGAGCAACGCCGGCGCTGGCTACCCGACATGGCCGCCGGCGAAGCGGTCGGCTGCTTCGGCCTGACCGAGCCCGACGCCGGCAGCGACCCGGCCAGCATGCGCACCCGGGCACGCCGCGACGGCACCGACTGGATCCTGGCGGGCACGAAGATGTGGATCACCAACGGCTCTATCGCCCAGGTTGCGGTGGTGTGGGCCCGGACCGACGACGGCGTGCGCGGCTTCGTCGTGCCGACCGACACGCCAGGCTTCGCCGCTCGCGACATTCCCCGCAAGCTCTCGCTGCGCGCCTCGGTCACCTCGGAGTTGACACTGGAGGACGTGCGGCTTCCCGCCGATGCCGTCCTGCCCGGCGTCGTCGGGATGCGGGGACCGCTGTCGTGCCTCAACGAAGCCCGCTTCGGCATCCTCTTCGGCGCCGTCGGCGCAGCCCGCGCCTGCTACGAAGCCGCTCTGGCCTACGCCACCGACCGCAACGCGTTCGGCGGACCCATCAGCCGCTTCCAACTCACGCAGCAGAAGCTGGTCGAGATGATGATCGCCGTCCAGCGCGGCACGCTGCTGGCACTGCACCTCGGCCGCCTGCGCGACACCGGCAAGCTCAGCGCCGCGCATATCAGCGTCGGCAAGCTCGACAACGTGCGCATGGCCCTCGAGGTCGCCCGCACGGCTCGCGGCGTGCTCGGCGCCAACGGCATCACCCTCGAGTACCCGGTCATCCGCCATATGAACAACCTCGAATCGGTCTACACCTACGAGGGCACCCACGAGATCCACACCCTCATCCTCGGGCAGGCGATCACCGGACATCCGGCCTTCAGCTGAGCCCGGGTCAGCCAACAGGCCCCCACGGCCGACACCTGCTCACGCTGAAGAATCTCCAGATGTTCTAGTGGTCTGTCGCGGATTTGATGAAGCGGCCTGTACGCCGCATGCGATTCGGCGACTAAGGGAATCTCGGCTACCGACCACGCCCGTTAGTTCGACGACAGACCACTAGGGTTCGATCATGTTCAAGTGGCAAGCCCAGAGGATCCAGAAATCCCCGAAACTGGTGCTCACAGGCATCGGCGTCACAACGCTCGTTCTGATCGCCGGCTTCCTCGTCCAGCGGACGCCCGAGGTGCCCGACCCTCTCGGCGCCTTCCTGCCTGCCGGCAGCGAACTGGCCGAAGCCATCGACGCTGTCCGGGAGAGCTTCCCGGGCTCTGCGAACATCAGGATCGTCCAGCTTCTCGCCAGGGGAGACGTCCTCGGCGCCGAGGCCTTCCAGGAAATGAGAGGGCTCCAAGCCGGGATCGTCGACGACCCCGCGGTGGCACCTTTCCTGGCAGATCAACCTCTTGCCGGGTACGTCCAGATCATCGAGCCGCTGCTACTGGCGCAGAGCTTGGATCCGACCACCGTTTCCGACACTGACATCGGGGCCACCGTGGATCAGGTGGCTCGCTTGCCGGAACTCGCCACCGCGAACGAACTTCTCAACCGCTTCGTCCCCCGGGACGCCGCCGGAGTGCCGCTCGCCGGCCTATCCCTGGTAACCCTCAAGGACACGGGCGACGCCGTCGGTCTCCGGGACGCGCAGTTGCGGATCCACGCCATCGCGGATTCCACGAGCCTGGCCTACTTGGAGTTGGCGGCTGTCAGCCAGGCGGGGAACGACGAGGAGATCGCCGACGTCAACACTGTCAGCACGCCCCTGCTCACGTTCATTGCGCTGGCGGTGATCGGCCTCCTACTCACCGTCTTCTATCGCACACAGTCCGATGTCCACATCACGATGCTCGGCCTCGGTGTCACACTTGCCTGGACCCTCGGCGCTCAGGCATGGTTGTCGCCCGGCGGCGCCGGCATCCTTGACCCCGACAACATCTTCGTCCCGATCGTGCTTGTCCTTCTCATCAGCCTGAGCGTGGACTATGCGCTGCAGATCACGAGTCGCTACCGGGAAGCGCTGGTGCTCGAAGGTCCCGAACCGAGCGAGGGCGCGCCCGGCCGGTCCATCGGCCACGCGGTCAGGGCGGCGGGCGTACCGGTCGTGCTCGCGGCGGTCACGACCGCCGTCAGCCTCCTCATGAACCTCACGAGCAGGTTCGAGCCGGTGGCCGACTTCGGCATTCTCGCTGCCATCGGAGTCGTCTCGGGATGGATAGTGATGACCAGTTTCGTGCCGGCTACCCGGCTGTTGTTGGACCGCAAGCGCGCGGCCAAAGGCCGGGAACTGGCAACCAGGCCCGTTGCTGACACCGTCCCCGGCACGGGAGCGATCCTCTCGCGCACCGCAGCGGCGATCGTGCGCCGTCCGCTGGCGGTCCTCGGTGGTGCCGTCGCGGTGACAATCGTCGCAGTCATCGCCGCTACAAGCGTCGACACGACCACTACTCCGACTGACTTCCTCCCGCGCGGCTCCGACGCGCTCGAGAGCATCACATTCATAGAGGACAACTTCGGTTCAAGTGCCTCCACGATCACCGTCCTCGTCGAAGCCGACCTCGACACAGCCGCCTCCGTTCGCCACCTGTTCGACTTCTCTGCGACCCTCGCCGCCCCCGGGACGCGCCCGGAAGGAGTCGCCGGACCTCCTACCGCCTCCGCGGTGACGCTGCTCAGCGACTGGGCCACCGAGAGCGGGCAGCCGGGTGACAAGTTCGACCCGACCGTCTCTGCTGCATTCGCCGACTTGAGCCCGCTCTCCTCTGCGAGCGACGATCAGGTCCGCCGCGCGTGGACGCTCCTATCGGAAATCGATCCGGTGGGCTTCGCGACGGTCGTGGATCAGCGCTCCGGCGGCCCTGATCGCACCATTCTCCAGATCCCGGTCGCCGCGGACAGCGCCACGCTCCTCCCGCAACTGCTCGACGAACTCGATGATCTCTGGGGCGGCGACGCCTCGCAGACCACAGCAACGGGCGGCGACACTCTCGCCGCCCTGATCAACTCGGAGTTGGGGCGAAGCCAGACCGTCACCATCCCCCTCACCATTGCCGCGGCAATGCTCATCCTGCTGCTCTATTTCGGCTTCAGCGAGCGCCGCCCAACTCTCGGCCTGATCAGCGTGCTTCCCATCGCGATGGTCGTGGCCTGGCTGCTGGCAGCCATGTGGGTCCTTGGGATCTCCTACAACGTGGCGACCGCCTTGGTGGTTGCACTGACGATCGGTATCGGCGTCGACTACACCATCCATCTGACGCACCGGTTCATCGAGGCCGAGCGGGAATCCCGGGACCCTGCCTATGCCCTGCGGCAGGCCATGACCACGACCGGCGGTGCGCTCGTGGCGAGCGCTCTCACCACGGCGCTCGGGCTCCTCGTCCTGCTCTTCTCCCCGCTCCGGCCGATTCAGGAATTGGGCGCGCTCACGTCTGCAACAATCCTGCTGACCCTCGTCGCCACGTTCGCGGTGCTGCCGCCGCTACTGGTTCTATGGTCGCGCTATCACCGCTGGCGCGGACACGACACCGCCTCCAACAGCCCTCCGGCGCCCGCTGCCCGAGCACCGCGCGACGCAACTATCCTGGTCAAGGACTCGACGGGGATCTCCAGGCAACCTACAGGCCGTGCCTCTGACTCCATTTCATCCGAAGAGGCAAGTGACGATGCAAGTCCCATCTGAATACGCTGAAGGCTACGAACAAGCCCGCTTGTTGGACCCAGATCTAGCAGAGGCTTACATCCAGCACACGCTCGTCGGGGACCCTCTGGGCGACGCCGCCATGAACGCACTGGCTGAACTCGGCCCGGCGGAGTCGCATCGCCTGATCAACGCGGGTATGGAGCGCGATGGCCCGAGCCTCCAACATGCCCCAACTGCTCTACGAGAGTTCTTCGGCACGCTCGACAACCCTCCTCAATTCTACGATCCGAAGAAGGCTCTACCCGGCATGCGGGCTTTCCACAAACATTCCGAAATGTTCTTCGTCGGACTCGTATTGGCTGGAGCACTTACTGGATTCACGACAGGAGTGAGCAAGTCGTTCTCTTTGACGGGCCGGCTCGCAGGCAACGTTCGTCGTGTAATGCAGAATACGAGACACTTGGTAGAGGTCACCCTGCCCGGTGGCCTGGATCGACTCGGTGACGGCTGGAAATTGACTGTCCGCATTCGGTTGATCCACGCGCAGATGCGGCGGCTGTTGCTCAAGTCCGGCGATTGGAATGAAGCCGCCGACGGGATCCCGCTCCATATCGCCCACATGGCGTTGGCCGCTACAGGCTTTTCCGCCATCAATCTGCAAGCAGTTCGGAAGTTGGGTGTACAGCTCACCGAGGAGGAAAGCGCGGGATTCATGCATATCTGGCGCTACGTCACGTGGCTGCTAGGCGTACCCGAAGAGATATTGTTCGAAGGCGAGAGCGACGCGTTGCACCTTAAGGACATCGGCTACATATGTGAGCCTCGACCTGCGGTGGAAGCGATAACCATGGCGCATGGCATTATCGACGTTATTCCTGAATCTATCGGCATCGAAGACCCAGCCGAGCGGAAGAAACTATTGAATTCGCTGTACCGAATATCTCGTGCGCTGATCGGAAACGAGATGGCCGACAACCTGGACTACCCCAAACAGATGGCTCTGGGGGTGTTGCCGCTCGTGAGAATGCAACAGCGCTCCAAGGCCATCCGCTCAAGAATCATGCCGCGTGGTTCTTCGGATACTGCCGACAATTTCATCGGATTGCTGCAGAGGTCGGTGTACGACGACATGGGTATCAGTTACTTCATGCCAGACGCAGTGAAAGACAGTGAGTCGACTCCATGGTGAACCACTAGCCACGGGCTGTACCGACCGAACCGCGAAGCGGTGCCTGCTACTCGCTGGCGTCAGGGCGGCTCACGGGGCCGGGCCAGTCGAGTACCCGACGGTCAGGCGTCACGTGAAGGTCACCCTCCATGGCGAAGGCAGCCACGAGGCGGCCGCTGGGATCACCAGGAACGCCTGCGAGTGACTTGACGCGAGCGCCGACCTCACCGTCAACAGGCATCGGAAGCAGCTGCCGCCCGCTGCTCATCGACGTCAGCCGCGTTTCGCGACGACCTCGTAGCCGGGTTCTTCGGGTTCGTCGTCGACCAGTTCTGCGGGGAAGCCGGGGGCGCTGATGTCCAGGCCGGTTCGCTCCTCGAGGCGGCGGATGACGTTCGGGGACCACTCACGGGGGCCGTAGCGCTCCTGCGCCTCACCGAAGACGTCACCGATCAGCGGCGAGAGTTCCAGCGGCACCCCTGCCCGGTCGGCGATGGACTGGAACAGGCTCATGTCCTTGACGACGAGGTCCATGGTGAAGTTGATGTTGCGACTGCCGTTGAGGATGACCTGGCTCTCGGTCTCGTGGACGAAGGAGTTGCCCGAGGAGATGCGGATGGCCTCGTAGGTCACCTTGAGGTCCATGCCGGCGGCCCTGGCGGTGACCAGAGCCTCGCAGAGGGCAAGCAGGTTGGCGCTGGCCAGGTAGTTGGTGACGACCTTGAGCACGGTTGCGGACCCCAGCGGCCCGGTGTGCAGGATGCGCCGGCCCATGGTGGTCAGCAGCGGCAGGATGCGCTCGAAGGTGGCGCGCTCGCAGCCCGCGAAGATGGCGATGTTGCCCGTGGCGGCCCGGTGGCAGCCACCCGAGACCGGGCAGTCCACCGTCTCGGCGCCCGTGGCGGCCACCAGCGCGCCGAGACGCCGCACCTCGGCCTCGTCGGTCGTGCTCATCTCCGCCCACACCTTGCCGGCGCCGAGCCCGGCGAGCAGGCCGTCTTCGGACTCCAGCACCGCGGCGCTGGCCGCTGGACTCGGCAGGCACGTGACCACGACGTCGCACGCCGCTGCCATCGCCCTCGGGCTGTCGCCCCATTTGGCGCCGCCGGCGAGCAAGGGCTGGGCAGCCGCCCGGTCGAGGTCGCGCACGGTCAGATCGAATCCGTCGCGCAGCAGGGAACCCGCCAGCTTGGCGCCGACGTTGCCTAGCCCGACAAATCCCACTCTCATCGACATCCTGTCTCTCCCCAGTTGCCTGCACGTGCTGCTGACGGGTTCATCCGAATTACCGGTGCGCCCTCGGATCGGGGACTCCTCGCTCGGCGCGGACCCCAGCATGCGACCGTCCGACTGTCTCCCCTGACGCTTCCCCAACGTTACGACCCTGCATTCGTCACATACTCGCGCTCCTGGCGCCGCCGATTCTCCCTGCCCCTGGCTCGATTGGCGTTCCGGCAGCCAGTTGTCCCGGCGGATGTCGCCAAAATCCCGTCTGCTACGGTGCGCGCGAGGCGCCCAGATGGAGAGACGGCATGTTCGACCGGGTGGCGGCCCTCGCAGGCGCGCTCCTGCTGGCCGCTGCAGCGCTGGGCTGCAGCACGCCTGCTGAACAGGTTTCTCCGAACAACGCCGGGGCGGGTCAAGAGCCGCCGACAGATCCCGCCTCCGAACGCTCCCCGGCCGGAGCCGGGGCGCAGACCCGGTCCGCCGGCGCTTACCAGTTCCGCGACATCTCCGCCGGCTGGTCGCATTCGTGCGGGATACGCACAGACGGGATCGTGACGTGCTGGGGCGACGACGCCAGCGGCCAGTCCGACGCTCCGGCAGGGCCGTTCAGCGCTGTCGCCGCCGGCGGCGCATCCACCTGTGGGATACGCGCCGACGGCACGATCAGCTGCTGGGGCAACAACGCCCTCGGCCAGTCCGAACCCCCCGCAGGCCGGTTCGAGATCATCATCGCCGGCGGGGGTCACATGTGTGGGCTGCGCACCGACGGCACCATCAAGTGCTGGGGATGGAATGTCGCCGGGCAGAGCGACGCGCCCAGCGGGGAGTTCAGCGCCGTCGCCGCTGGCTGGGCACACTCCTGCGGGCTGCGCACCGACAACACCGTCGAATGCTGGGGATGGAACTCCGCAGGCCAGACCGACGCGCCCAGCGGGGAGTTCAGCGCCGTCGCCGCCGGCGAGCGGCACACCTGCGGGCTGCGCACCGACGGCACCGTCGAATGCTGGGGATGGAATGTCGCCGGTCAGAGCGACGCGCCCAGCGGGGAGTTCAGCGCCGTCGCCGCTGGCTGGTGGCACACCTGCGGGCTGCGCACCGACGGCACCGTCGAATGCTGGGGGGACAACGACTACGAGCAGGCCACTGCTCCCGACGGACGGTTCAGCGCCGTGGATGCCGGCGAGCGGCACACCTGCGGGCTGCGCACCGACGGCACCATCAACTGCTGGGGACAGCACTACGACACGCCGAAACAGCAGTTCCGCGCCGTCGCCGCAGGGTGGGCGCACTCCTGCGGGCTGCGCACCGACGGCACCATCAACTGCTGGGGGGACAACGACTACGAGAGGGCCACGGCGCCCGGCGGGCACTTCAGTGCGATAGCCGCCGGCGGCCTGCACAGCTGCGGGCTGGCTGGTGACGGAACCGTCACGTGCTGGGGGCAACTCGACGGCACGCCGGAGGATTCGCTGCGCAGTGTCTCCGCCGGCTGGGCGCACGCCTGCGGGCTGCGCACCGAAGGCACCATCGACTGCTGGGGCGAGAACGAGTCCGGCCAAACCAACGCGCCACCCGGCCAATTCAGCGCCGTCGCCGCCGGCGAGCGGCACGCCTGCGGGCTGCGCACCGAAAGCACCATCGACTGCTGGGGACACAACGAGTCCGGCCAAACCAACGCGCCACCCGGCCAATTCAGCGCCGTTGCCGCCGGCGGGAAACACACCTGCGGGCTGCGCACCGAAAGCACCATCGACTGCTGGGGACACAACGAGTCCGGCCAAACCAACGCGCCACCCGGCCAATTCAGCGCCGTTGCCGCCGGCGGGAAACACACCTGCGGGCTGCGCACCGAAGGCACCATCGACTGCTGGGGCGAGAACGAGTCCGGCCAGGCCACCGCACCACCCGGCCAATTCAGCGCCGTTGCCGCCGGCGGGAAACACACCTGCGGGCTGCGCACCGAAGGCACCATCGACTGCTGGGGCGGTGCAGTCATGCGAGCCGTGACGGGCGTCGACTGGAACTGACCCGCTCGCCAGCGGGTAACCTCGCGGCGCCCCTGCGGGTGTAGTTCAATGGTAGAACATCAGCTTCCCAAGCTGAATACGGGGGTTCGATTCCCCTCACCCGCTCCAGGTTTCCAACGGCCGCCGGCTGAGTGCCGGCGGCCGTCCTCTTCTTTGTGGTGGCCGGGGACCGCCCGAGCGGGGGAGAACTCCGGACGGCCCCCGGGGATCAAGCGCCTACCGGCTCATCGCCGGAATTGCAGGCGTCCGAGGGCGCCGCGGCGCTCGTCGTCGTCATGGTCGCCGCCGTGCCCGCAGGAGTCGCCGAAGGCTGAGCGGTCGACGTTCCCACCGTTGACGTGTGCAGTGACTGCCGCGGTGATGGCGGTGATGCACGTGTCCCGGTCGTCAGTCTCGATACGGCCTGCCTCGACGGCCGCATCGATGCGGCCAGTGGCCCCTTCGACGAGCAGATCGACGATCGCGCTGGTCTCCACGCCGGCGTCGGCTGCCAGGTCGGCCAGGGTGTCGCCCGCACGCAGCGCCGCCGCCAATTCGTCCGCCGTGAGATCCAGCAAGTCGGTGAGACCCGCAGGCAGAACCATCGCGTGCAGGCCGCCATGGGCGTGCCCATGGCGCCGTCCGGATTTCTCCCCGTCGCCCGCCGACCGGCGAGCCGTCCACAGCGCCTCGATGACGGCATCCCGCTGTTCATCGCTGATCGTCCCATCGGCCACCAGCGGCGCCAGCGTCTCCGCCAGCCGCCCCTTGACGGCATCCTCGAGGGTCACCTCCTCGGCCGTCGAGGTGTCTGACGTGGCGGCGCCGCCATCGGTGTCTGTCCCGCCGTCGCCCGGATCGGTCTGCGCGACCGCTGGCAGGGTGAGTGCCAGGACCCCGGCAATCAGTGCGGCTGTCAATGCCGCCGCGCCGACGATCCGGCGCCTCCGCTGCCGGGCAGTCGATTCGCGTTCCTCCGCTGGGCTCGTGTGCTCCTGTACTCCCACGGCTGTGCCTCCTTGGTTCCTCCGCTGGGTTCGCACTCAGCGTGGACGTACGAGGTAAGGCGCTCGCGAGGGTGTGGCAAGAAACGCGTAAGAATCCCCCGGCGGTCACCCACCGGGACGTTCAGCGGGTGAAGTTCAAGAGAAGTTCCACGGTGGTGACGTCCTCCACCGACAGCACGACGGGCGCTCGCGGAGGACTGATCCCGTAGTCCTCGAAGCGGAGCTCGAAGGTCCCGCCGACGATGACGACTCCCTCGACCCAGGTGGCCTCAAGGGAGATCTGCACCGGGTGGCTGACGCCGTGAGCGGAGAACGTGCCTGCGACCGTCGCCGTCACCGGCTCGCCGGCTGCGGGGAGAGCGTCGAACGCCACCGGCTCGGCCAGCTCGAAGCGGGCCGTCGGGAACTGCTGGGTGTCGAGGGCCCGCCGCACGAGTCCGTCCCGCTGGGGCCGGTCGCTGACCACGGTGGTGAGATCCACATCCACGGCCGCTGCCAGCACCGTCGAGCCGGCGATCTCCAGCGAGCCCGAGACGGCCGGGGTCCGCCCGACGGCCTCGGTGGTCCCGATCCCGGCCAGTTCCTCACCCACCCGGTAGCCGGCCCAGGAACTCGTGTAGTCCGCGAAGCTGCCCAGCGTCGTGTCCACCGACCACACACCATCGAGGTTCACCTCTCCGGTGGGCTCCGGCTCCTCGCCAGAACCGTCGGCAGGCGCGGGCTGCGTCGGCTCGGGAGGAGGCGGCACGGTGGGCTCGGGCGAAGGCTCCGGGTCTGGGCCGGGAGCCGGCGGGGCCACAGACTCCGTGGGCGGCGGAGACTCGGTGGGTGGAGGCGGATCGTCCGGGGGTGGAGGCTGCGCAGGCGGCTCCGCGGCAGCAGGCGGCTCCGCGGCCGGCGGCGACGGCTCTGGAGGCGGCGGTTCGACGGTCGGAGCCGGCGCCGGTCCAGCCGGCGCCGCGGAGGTGGCTGTGAGGGCCTCGCTGCGCTCCAGCACCGATGGCGGCGGCGGGGCATCGCCGCGCCAGACCAGCAACCACACCAGGATCACCGCCACGACGGCAGCAACCACGGCCGCGGCCCCGAGTGCCAGGATCTTCTTGCGCCGGGACCAAGCACTGAATCGTTGGGAGATCATGAGCAACTTCCTCCTGCGGCATCGTACGCCGGGGTGATCCCGCCAACCCCCGGCACCCCGGCAAGAAACGCCTAAGAATCCTGCGAAGCATCCGGATTCCGAATCCGCTCGGCGCTACGGTCGCCATAGCCATGACCCGTCCCAGCATCCTGGTGGCAGAGGACGACCCCGCCATCGCCAACGCCCTTCAGCGGGCGCTGCAGCACGAGGGCTACGAGGCGCGTCGCGCCGCCGACGGTGCGCAGGCCCTGAAGATGCTGACCGGGCGGGCGGCGGATCTCATCGTCCTCGACGTGTCCATGCCCTACGTGGACGGCCTCGAGGTGTGCCGGCGCCTTCGACACGACGGGAACCGGACGCCCGTCTTGATGCTGACCGCGAGACACACCATCGGCGACCGGGTGGAGGGCCTCGACGCGGGGGCGGACGACTACCTGGTGAAGCCATTCTCGCTCGACGAGTTGCTCGCCCGCATCAGGGCGCTGCTGCGGCGCACGAGTGTCACCGCCGCCGGCGAGCCCGCCGACGGCCCCGACATCCTGCGTTTGGGTGACCTCGAGATAGACCGTGCCGGTCGCACCCTCAGCCGCGAGGGACACGAGATCGACCTCACGAAGACCGAGTTCGATCTCCTGGAATTGCTGGTGCACAACGCGGGAATCGTGTTGAGTCGTGACCTGATCTACGAGCGGGTCTGGGGATTCGACTTCGAGACGGGCTCCAAGTCCCTGGACGTGTACATCGGATACCTGCGCCGCAAGCTGGAGTCCGGCGGCCGCGAACGCCTCGTGCACACCGTGCGGGGCGTGGGCTATGTGGTGCGCCGGCCATGAGGCTGCGGCCACGCTATGGGCTGATCCTCGGGTGGCGCGTCGTGCCCGCTTCCCGGGTGAGCCTGCGGGCGCGTGTCGGATTACTGGCCTTCGCCGTCGTGATCCTGGGCGTCGGGCTGGCCGTGGGCGGCGGCCACTACTTCGCGCAACGCGAGTTGCACCAGGAGGTGGATCAGTTCCTGGAACGGCGCGCCCGCGCGGTCTCGGACATGTTGGAGAATCCCGCGGGGCTCGGAGATCGGCACGGGCGGGGTGCTCGACCGTTCATCGGTGCCATCGCGCTCGCCGACTTCGACGCCCATGTCCAGATCCTCGACAGGGACGGCCGACCGGTCTTCGCCATCAGCAACGTGCAGCTGCCGGTCGGTGCCGCCGACAGGCGCCTGGCCGATGAGGGCGGGGAATCGGTGCGCAGGACAGTCCGTCTGGACGGGCAGCGCTACCGGATCCTGACCGCACCGCTCGGCGAACACGGCGCCGTGCAGATCGCACGGGATCTCGGGGAGACCGACCGAGCGTTGCGCGATCTCCTCCGGCGGACGATCCCGCTGGGCGTGATCCTGGCGGCTGCGGCGGCCGCCATGGCCTGGCTGCTGGCTCGCCGCGCACTGCGACCCGTCGAGCAGCTGACCCGTGCCGCCGAGCACGTGGCGCAGACCAGGGAACTGGCCGGCTCGATCGAGGTCGCCCGCGATGACGAGGTGGGACGTCTCGCACGCAGCTTCAACTCCATGCTGAAGGCGCTGCAGTCGTCACGACTGCAACAGCAACGCCTGGTAGCGGACGCCGGCCACGAACTGCGCACCCCCCTCACCAGCATTCGGACCAACATCGAACTGCTGCAGCGTGTGGAGTCGCTGGACGACGGTGAACGGCGGCGCATCCTCGAAGACGTCAACTCCGAACTCCGCGAACTCGGGGAGCTGGTACGGGAACTCGTGGAACTGGCCGGTGAACCCGGGGCGGACGACGAGCCATGGACGGCGATCGACCTGGCCGATCTGGCGGCCGATGCCGCAGACCGGGCACGGCGCCGCACCAACCGGGAAATCGCCACGGAAACGGAGTCCAGATGCACGATCCGGGGGCAGCACGGATCGCTTGAGCGGGCAGTGGACAACCTGGTCGGCAACGCCGCGAAGTTCAGCCCCGATGGGACACCGATCCGAATCGTCACCGACGGAGGGCGCCTCGAGGTGCACGACAGCGGTCCGGGGATCATCTCCGAGGACCAGCCACTGATCTTCGAGAGGTTCTACCGGTCAGTGGCAGCGCGCTCCCGACCAGGGTCCGGGCTGGGCCTCGCCATCGTGAAGCAGACCGTGGAACACCACGGCGGACACGTCTTCGCCGGCCCGTCACCCGACGGCGGAGCCGCGGTCGGCTTCGAGATTCCTGCTTCGGGAACGAACGACTCCTAGCCGCGCCGTCCGGCGGCCGCCGTTGTGACCGCAGGACCCGGATATGCCGTGAACCGGATCGGGCCGGCGGACTCGCTCAGCCGGGTGCGGCTCCGGCGGCGACCGGACGGCTCTCGTCGGCACCCCAGGCCGACCAGGAGCCCACGAAAAGGCGACCGCCCCCGAGTCCCGCCACCTCGAGTGCCAGAAGATCGAGGCAGGCGCTGACACCCGACCCGCAATAGGCCACAACGTCGCTGCCGCTCCCGACGCCGGCGGCTGTGTACTTCGCCCGTAGCTCCTCAGGGCTGCGTAACGTTCCGTCGGGTCCGACGTTGGCGGCGGACGGCGCGCTCACGGCGCCCGGAACGTGTCCGAACCGGAGATCGATGGCATTCGGCTCACCCCGGTAGCGCTCGGGCGAGCGGGCGTCGAGCACCACGGCGCCGGGATCGCGTCGCAGTTCATCCACCTCGCCGATGGAGGCGAACGCAACCGCTGGCCATTGGCGGGGCGTGAAGCCAGCCGGAGCGACCGTCGGGTACTCGGTGCCGAGCGGGCCCGGCCATGCCCCGAGACCCCCGTCGAGAACGGCGACCGGCGCTCCGAGCGAACGCAGCATCCACCACAGACGTCCCGCCACCACGCCCGAGGCGTCGTCGTAGGCCACCACCGGGGTGCCGTCGCCGATGCCGGCCGCTCCGAGTGCCGCGGCAAAAGCCTCTGGATCGGGCAGGGGGTGACGGCCGCCGGCCGGGCTCGGTGGTCCGGAGAGGTCCTCGTCGAGATCCACGAACACCGCACCGGGGATGTGGCCCCTCTCATAGGCGGCACGACCGGACCTGCCGTCCAGGTACCAGCGCACGTCGGCCACGACGACGCCACCGAGGTTGGCCTCCAGCCAGGCTCCGCTGACGAGCGGCGATGGCAACAGGCCGCTTGGAGGCGAAGTCACGTCAGCGCCCCACGAACCGCGCCTTGCCGGGACCGTGCTCGACGAAGCTGTCGACGCCGATGCGCGCGTCCTCGGTGGCGAAGGCGGCGACGAACTCGTCGGTCTCCAATGCGAGAGCGTCGTCGAGGGGCAGGTCGACGCCGCCGTTCATGGCGGCCTTGGCGTGGCGTAACGCGGCAGGTCCCGAGGCAAACCGCTCGGCCATCGCCACGGCGTGGTCGTATGTCTCCCCAGCCGGCTGCACGGCGTCGGCAAGGCCGATGGCGAGGGCCTCCTCGGCACCCACACGGCGCCCGCTGTAGATGATCTCCTTGGCGCGGCCAAGGCCCACGAGTCGCGGCAGGCGCTGCGTTCCCCCGGCGCCGGGAATGATGCCCAGCAGGATCTCCGGTTGGCCGAAGGTGGCATCGTCGGCGGCAACCCGGAAGTCGGCGCACATCGCCAGCTCGCACCCACCGCCGAGGGCATAGCCGTTGACCGCGGCGATGAGAATCTGCGGTATGCACTCCAACTGCCGGAGCGCCGCGCTGAGGCTCACCGGAGCCCCCGCGCCGGGGTCCGCACCGGGCCGGAACTCCTTGATGTCGGCGCCGGCGGCAAAGATCTTCGGGCCGCCCCACAGCACTGCTGCGCGGATGTCGGGACGTCCGCGCAGCTCACCGGCCACCGCCGCGATCTCGCGGGTCACGGCGTTGCTCAGGGCGTTCATACGCGGTCGGTCCAGACGGATGGTCGCGACACCGGAAGCGGCGTCGGGTTGGAGGTGCACGAACTCGCTCATGGCCGGTCAAGCTATCCGGCCACGAGACTGGCCAATGCCCAGATGGCCGCCAGCGTGCCGACGGCGATCATGACGAGGCTCCGGACGAGGGGCGGGCGGGGCAGATCCGCGCCGGCGCGGCCAGGTGGTCGCGGCCGGGTGAGGGCCAGAATGTTGCCGACCGCCAGCGCACCGCCGAGGGCGAGGACAAGCCAGCGCAGGATGTCGTCGCCGAGGAAGACCACCCTGTCAGAACTCCCCTTCCGATGAGCGCTCACTGAGGTTGTCGAAGCGGGTGTAGTGCGGCAGGAACGCCAACTTGACGACCCCGGTGGGACCGGTGCGGTGCTTGGCGACGTGGAGTTCGGCGATGCCGCGATCCGACGTGTCAGAGTTGTACATCTCGTCGCGGTACAGGAACATCACAACATCGGCGTCCTGCTCGATGGCGCCGGACTCCCTCAGGTCCGCCAGCATGGGCCGCTTGTCGGCGCGGCCCTCCGGGGCGCGGGACAGCTGCGACAGCGCCACAACCGGGCACTCCAGCTCACGGGCCAGGATCTTCAACCCCCGGCTCATCTCGCTGACCTCCACCTGACGGCTCTCGGCGCCGACCCGGCCGCCCATCAGTTGCAGGTAGTCGACGACGACGAGCCCCAGATCCCCCCAGTCGGCGTGTTTGCGGCGCGCCTTGGCGCGGATCTCCAGAACCGACGTGTTGGGGTTGTCGTCGATCCACAGCGGCGCCTCGGCCAGGTGCCCCACCGCGGCGTTGACGCGCTTCCAGTCCTTGTCGCTGAGGCGCCCCGAGCGGATGTTCTGCGTGCTGACCTGCGCTTCGGAACACAACAGCCGCTGCGTCAACTCCAGATGGCTCATCTCCAGGGAGAAGAAGAGCACCGGCCGGCGAGCATCCATGGCCGCCGAGGCGGCCATGCCCAACGCCAGGGAGGTCTTGCCGATACCCGGCCGGGCACCCAGGATGGCCAGCGAGGACGGCTGCAGGCCCAGCAGCAGGTCGTCCAGGTCACCGAACCCGGTCGGCACGCCGGTGAGGCTCTGGCCATGCTCGTAGAGCTTCTCGAGATGCGCCACGCCCTTGTCGATGAGGGTGTACAGCGACTCCAACGAAGTCGCCGAGGATCCGCCGGCAACCGAGAAGATCATCGACTCCGCCTGATCCAGCGCAGCGTCGACGTCCGCGGGTCGGCTGTAGGCCAACTCGGCAACCTCACCGGCCGCGCCGATCAGGCGCCGCAACGTGGCGTTGCGGGCCACGATGCCGGCGTAGTGCCCGGCGTTGCCCGCCACCGGCGTGCTGGCCTGGATCTCCACCAGCGCGCCGGCGCCGCCCACGGCCTCCAACAACCCGCCGCTCTGCAACTCGGCCGCCACGGTGACGGTGTCCACCGGTTCGCCCGAGCCATAAAGCGCGGCGACCGCGTCGAAGACGTGCGCGTGCGCCGGGCGGTAGAAGTCCTCCGCAGAGGTCAACTCCACCGCATCAGCGATGGCCGCCGACGTCAGCAGCATCGCCCCCAACAGCGCCCGCTCCGCAGCCAGATCGTGCGGCGGCACCCGCCCCGCCGGTCCGTGGCCTGCGTGATCCTCTCCCCCACGGCCCTCTCCCCCACGGCGCGACGCCGCCGTGCCCCCGCGGGCACCGGATCCGGAATGCAGAGTGCTCGAAGTGGCGGTCATGGTCACCGCTCCACTATGCGGCGGGGGTGTGACAGTCCCCGCAAGCGATCAATTGAACGAGGGGACCCGAGGCCGGCAGGCCCGAGGTTCCGAGGGCGATCTCGCCGAGGTCCCCTTCCAGGGACTAACGGGCGGTCGGGAAACTCAGTTCAGAGCATTCTCCGGCCACCGAACGCGTTCGGTCGGGTCGAACTCAGAAGGGTTCCTCATCGCCGTAGGACGGCGCGGAGGCCCGAGCGGGGCTTTGGCTGGGCGCAGCGGACCGGCGTGGAGCCGTGCCGTTGCCTTCGCGGAACTCGTTGCGGTTGACCTGGGCAGCGGCCCAGCGCAGGCTCGGCGCCACCTCATCGGCGACGATCTCAACCTTGTTCCGCTTCTCGCCGTCAGGGGTTTCCCACGAGCGCTGGTCCAGCCGCCCGTAGACGATGACCCGCGTGCCCTTGGTGATTGACTCCGCAACGTTCTCGGCCAGCGAACGCCAACACGTGACATCAAAGAACGAGACCTCCTCCACCTGCTCGCCGCCGCGCTCGAAGCGGCGATTCCACGCCACGCCGAACGAGCAGACCGGCGCCCCCGAGGGCGTGAAACGCAGCTCGGGATCCCGTGTGACATTTCCAACTAGGGAAACCGTGTTATCGAAAGCCATCTGAACTTTCCTCCTTCATTCTCCCCGCACAGTGTAGTACGCGTGTTCGGTTTGGTGCTTCGGTTTGATGCATCGGCCGGGCGCCGGAGCGTCCAGCATGATGACACCGGTTTCCTGTTAGCCACCTGCGGGAGAGCTAGGGATTTCCGGGGGTAATCCCCATCCCCAACGGTGGATTGCTCACCCCCAAGACGGGGACGCGCAGGGGAAACCGGCGGCACAGGTGTGAACACATCGCCTGGGAATCCAGAGTTCGTCGCCCTCTGGCCCTGCGACAAGTAAGAGAATCAGCGCACTATATGCAAAACTACTGAAAGTTGATACTGCTGGTCGTCCGACGACCAGGCCGATCAGGTCGCGGCAACGACCTCCACGGTCACCTCGGCCGCCACCTCCGGGTGCGGACGCACCGCCACGGTGTAGGTGCCGACCTCTTTGATCGGCTCGGCCAACTCGAGCAATTCCGGGGCAAGAACCACCCGTTGCTGCTCGGCGATGGCCGCCGACAGGTTCAGCGCGTTCACCGACCCGTAGAGGCGCCCGGCCTCGCCGGCGCGCGCCACGACGCGAATGCTGGACCCCGCGAGCCGGTCGGCCATCTCGCGGGCCTCGCTGAGGACCGCCGCGTCAGCGATCTCGCGGCGGCGGCGCATGGCAGCGGCCTGACGCTCGGAGCCGCGCGTGGCCCGTATCGCCAGACCCCGCGGAATGAGGAAGTTCTGGGCGTAGCCGTCGGCCACGTCGCAGACATCACCACGACGGCCCAAGGACGGCACCTCGTCGCGCAACACCACCTTCACGACTCCGCCTCCTCCGCGAACTCCGGCTCGGTCGCGAAAGCGGGCTCAGCCGCGAATTCCGCCTCCTCCGCGAACTCCGGCTCCTCCGCTCCACCGGTCGGCGGCGGCGGGGGGGCGCTCGATGGGCTCGGGGGCGGACCGTCGCCGCGGCGGCCAGGGCCTCCCTCGCCTCGCGGGCCACCGCTGCGGCCCGCGCCGCGCTGCGTGGTGATCCGGTTGGCGTAAGGCAGCAAGGCCATCTCCCGCGCGTTCTTGATGGCGCGGGCGACAGTGCGCTGCTGCTGGGCGTCGTTACCCGTCACCCGGCGTGCACGGACCTTCCCCCGGTCGGACATGAAGCGGCGCAGCAGGTCCACGTCCTTGTAGTCGATGTACTCCACCCGCTTGTGGGTGAGAACACTGACCTTCTTCTTGCCTCGCCGGGTGTTCTCCCGGGTCTTGGGGCGAGGGCGGCTCTTGGGCATGACTCCTCCGGTACAGGCGGGCTAGGAGGCTTCGGCGGGCACGGGATCCGGCGCCGCCCCGAACAGTCCCCGCCGGGTGGCCTCGGAGTCGGGGAGGCGAAGGATCTTGTGGCGGACCACCGCGTCGCTCAGGCGAAGCGATCGTTCGAATCCGGACAGGTCGACGCCGTCCGCGACGAACTCGATGACCACGTAGTAGCCCTCGTTCAGATGGTCGATCTCGTAGGCGAACCGGCGCTTGGGCCACCGGTTGACATGCTCGGCCTCGACGTCGACGCCCAGTGAGGCGAGCCCCGACAGCGCACGCCCGAGCGGCTCGTCAACGGCGTCCTCGGCGAGGTCGCCGCGGAAGATAATCATCAACTCGTAGGCCCTCACTGAAGGGCACCTCCTCTGGTCCTGCAACTGCAGGGCCCCGCCGCGCAAACCGGCGGAGCAGGCTCTCGATTCGAGGTCACCCTACCGGCACTCGCCCCGGGGTCGGCGCGCTGACCGGACTCACGAGGCATAGAGCCGCAGCGCGTCCGCCTCGGTGGAGTTGATCGAGTACGACTCCTCGACCGACGGAAACCTGCCCGATCGCACGTCGTCGGCGAAACGCCCGAGCGCGTCGACCGTGGCGGACCCGAGCTCGGCGTAGCGGCGAACGAACCGCGGGCGGAGGTCGTCCTGCAGGCCCAGCAGGTCGTGGTACACGAGCACCTGGCCGTCGCAGCCGGGCCCTGCGCCGATCCCGATCGTCGGCACGCCGACGGCCTCGGTGACGAGTCGCGCCACATCGGCCGGAACACCTTCCAGCACGATGGCGAAGCAGCCGGCGTGCTCGAGCGCCTTGGCGCTCTCGACCAGCTGGATCGCCGCTTCGGCGGTGCGTCCCTGAATCCGGAACCCTCCCAGAGCGTGAACCGACTGGGGCGTCAGTCCCACATGGCCCATGACCGGGATCTCCGCGGCCACAAGAGCCTCGATCATCGGAACCCGTGCGGTGCCCCCCTCCAGCTTCACGGCCTGCGCCCCGGCGCGGATCAGCCGGGCAGCATTGCAGATGGTGTCCTGGGGCGACACGTGATAGCTCAACCAGGGCAGGTCGGCCACGACGAGCGCGTCGGGTTCGACCCGGGCTACCGCCGCGGTGTGGTGAGCCATGTCGTCGACGGTGACACTGAGTGTGTCCGGATGACCCAGAACCACCATGGCCAGCGAGTCACCCACGAGCAGCATGTCGACGCCGGCCGCGTCGGCGAGGCGAGCTCCCGGAGCGTCGTAGGCGGTCACCATGACCAGTGGCGCGGCGCCGTCGCGTACTTTGCGCGCCCGAGCGGCGGGAACGGTGAGACGAGTGCCCATTAGGCACCTCCTTTTCGGTGTCCAGCGCACAAGGCTGCCGGCAAGGCGCCAGCGTAGCCGGACCGCCGGATGGCGCCACCCGGTGGGGGCCGCCGCAACAGCCGGTGGCACCGGGCGTATCGCTGCGTCCGTCGCGCCCGGCGGAGTCGCTATGCCGCGCGGAGCGACAGCACCGGCGTCAGCCGGTGTGCGGCGCGTCCGTCAGCGAGCGCCGGGGACGCCGAAGCGGACCCGGAGATGGTTCCAGGAACAGTCCGAGCAGACCTCCACCACATAGCAGGTGAAGTCTCCCTTGCGCCGGCGTATGCGGTCCCAATCCCCGTCGGTGACCACGCAGCGCCCGTTCGGCGGCAGCCGCGGTCCGAAGACATACCTGACGAGGACCAATAGCCCGTCATCGCACAGCGGGCAGGGCTCGCTGGTCTCCTCGCTGTAGGAGCGTGCCGCCCGTAGCAGTTCAGGATGGGCGTCGCAGGCGTCGGCGCGGCTGATGCGTCCTTGGCGGACTCCGGTCAGCGTGGCCTCCCGCAGCAGCCGGTAGTCCACCCGCCCCGCCCCTCGTGTGGGGGCATATGCCGCTGCCGGATCCGTCGTCACGATTCAAACAGTACTCATCCATCGGAGCGCCGTTCGCGACCACTCTCCCACCACTCGCTCAGGTGCCGCCGAGCCTCGCTGGAATCCAGCGGACCCCCGGCGATCCGCAGCTCTTCGAGATGGCGCAGCGCGGCGCCGACGTAGGGGCCGGCGTCGATCTCCAGATGTGCCATGACTTCGGCGCCGCTGAGCGGTGGGCGCTCCGACAGGTCCCCACAGGACAGCAGGTGATTCCAACGCTCCACAAACGCCGCGAGCCCTCGATCGTGCGGTGCCGCCGCGGTGGCGAGCTGCACCGCATCGGCTGCCACCTCGCCGGCTTCGGCGGCCCAGGACCGGACCGTGGCGTTACCGCACGTGGTGGCGGCACCATCGAGCAGCGACCGTGCCGCGGCCGCGATTCTCCCGGCTCGGCGGGCCACCGCTCCGCGAAACCGCAGCCGGCCGGCGACCGCCGTCACGTCGGGCACCGCCCAGAGCAGTGCGGCCAGGCGCAGAGACTCCTCTGGAGTCACCGAGTCCAGGAGGGCCACACCGGCGGCATCAGGTCCTACCTCGGCCAGTTCCGGCACGAGTTCGGCGAGTACGCCCGTCCGCGCCAGCAGGCCGGCGCCGGCGGCAGGCGCCTCGGCGGCCAGCAGCAGCGAGAGCTCCCTGGCGCAACGCTCCGCCGACACGATCGCAAGGCGGCCACGGAGTTGGCGCATGGCATCTTCGAGGTCCGGCTCGGCGGTCAGTCCCAGCGTCGCCACGAACCGGCCCGCCCGGAGTATCCGCAACGGGTCCTCGCTGAAGGAGAGCCGCGCCGCGCGTGGCGTGCGCAGGCGCCCGCCGGCGAGGTCCTCCCAACCGCCGAACGGATCGATCAACGCGACTGTTCCTGCCGCCTCGGTGGTGGCAGGCAACTCGAACGCCATCGCACCGATGGTGAAGTCCCGCCGCGTCAGGTCGGCCAGCAGGTCATCGCCGTAGGTCACCTCAGGCCGGCGAGAGCCCTCCACGTAGACCTCGGCGCGATGCGTGGTGATCTCAACAACCCGGTCGTCGCGCCGGCAGCCCACCGTGCCGAATCGCTCACCCTGCGTCCAGACCACATCGGCCCAGCCGGTCAGGATCCGCCGGATCGCCTCGGGGTGGGCGTCGGTGGTCATGTCCACCTCGTCGTCGTGGCCCAGCGGTGCTCCCCCCAGGAGGCTCCGCACGGCTCCCCCCACGACGTACAGCCGCCAGCCGCCGGACTCGGCGAACCGCCGGCCCCAGGGGACCAGCGTGGCAGTGGCGCTGCGGATCGTCTCGAGGCTCATCGCGAACCCTCCGCAGGCGGGCGGCCGCTCAGCGTTCCAGGTGCAGTCGGGCGGCGGCGTCCACGACCGCGCCCCCGGGCCCGCCGGTGGTAACGGGCTCCGGCCGGTACGACACGCCGGCGAGCGCGGCGACACAGGCAGCTGCACTCGTCCCCAGCGCCGCCAGGTCGTATCCCCCTTCCAAGAACGCCACGAGGCGCCCCGGTGGTGCGATGGCGCACAGGGCCGCCGTGAGGTCGGCGAAGTCGCCCGCACTCAGCCCCAGCATGGTCAGCGGGTCGGCTCGGTGGGCGTCGAAACCCGCGGAGAGCAGCACCCACGTCGGCGCGAACTGCTCGACCACCGGGATCACGACCTCGTCGAACGCCCGGCGGTAGACGTCGCCGGTGGCGCCCGGCGGCAGCGGGACGTTGAGAGTGGTGCCCCGCCCGGCCCCCGCTCCCGTCTCGGTGACCGCACCTGTGCCCGGGTACGCGGGGAACTGGTGCAGCGAGACATAGAGCACCTCTGGCGACTCGTAGAAGATGTCCTGCGTGCCGTTTCCGTGGTGCGCGTCGTAGTCGACGATCAGGACGCGCTCGCCCTGGGCGCGGAGCCGCGCGGCGGCGATGGCGACGTTGTTGAACAGGCAGAACCCCATCGACCGGAACGGCGTGGCGTGATGGCCGGGCGGCCGCACAGCACAGAAGGCGGCCTCCCCGCGGCCGGCAGTGAGCTCGGCCACGGCGGTGAGTCCGGCTCCCGCCGCCAGCCGCGCGGCGGTGACCGATCCGCCGCTTACCACGGTGTCCGGATCGAGCGCGCCCCCGCCGCCGGAGGCCAGATCGGTGGCGCGCGCCACGACATCGGCCCCGTGCACCATCCGGAGGTCTGCGGTGGTGGCCTCTGCGGGGGTGCATTCCACGAGAGTCTCCCCGAGCCCCGCGGCGAGCACCCCGTCGCGCACCGCGTCGACCCGTCGCGGTCGCTCGGGGTGGCCGCGCCCGGGATCGTGTTCGAGACACCGCTCGTCGGCGAGGAAGAGAACCGGCACCGCGGCGAGCCTAACCCAGCGCCGTTCGGTGACATTCGTGCCTGCGGCGCACATTAGGGTCAGGCTGGGAAACCACCGAGCCGGCCATTGAGGAGTACCCGCCATGAGCAGCGTCCGCATCGTCACCGACAGCGCCTGCGACCTCGAGGAAACGCTGACCGATCAGTGGGGCATCACCGTCGTGCCGTTGATCATCACTTTCGGTGACACGCCGGTGATCGACCGAGCCGAGTTGGCGCCCCAGGAGTTTTATTCACGTATGGCCGCAGCCGAGGAGTTGCCCACCACCGCGGCCCCCTCACCGGGGCACTTCGAGGAGGTGTTCAGATCACTCGCCGGCGAAGGCGCCACCGGGATCGTCTGCGTCAACCTCTCCCACGAGCTGTCGGCAACGGGACCAGCCGCCACCACCGCGGCAAAGACAGTGGCCGACCTGGTGGAGGTTCGCTGCGTGGACTCGCGCTCACTGACCAGTGGGTTGGGGTCGATCGTGCTCGAGGCGGCCGCCGCTGCCGCCGATGGCGCATCCCTCGACGACATCGAAGCGCTCTGCAACGACATGGCCGACAGAACGCGCATGTTCGGCGCCATCGACACCATGGAGAACCTGCGCAAGGGCGGCCGCGTGGGCGGCGCCAAGGCAATGCTCGGCTCGATGCTTTCGATCAAACCCATCGTGGACGTGAGCACCGGGCGCGTGGAGGAGGCCGCCAGGACCCGCACCCGGCGCCGATCCTTCGCCTGGCTGCGAGATCGGATCCTCGCCGACCAACCGGTCACCCACCTCTGCGTCGGCCACGGTGACGCACCGGACATGGACGACTTCCTTGCGCTGCTCGGTGAGTCCGTCGACGTCGGGGAAGTCCGCACCGGCTGGATCGGCCCGGTCATCGGCACCCACGCGGGTAAGGGTGTGATCGGCGTCACCTACGTCGTCGCCGGCGACGGCTGACACCGGTGACCGCACCCGCCGGAGGCTCTGAGGACCGAAGGCCCGGCGGGAAGTCGGCCGGGGAGACCCTCAAGGGGCGCTACCGACTCCTGAGGCCGCTGGCCACCAGCCATCGAACCGACCTCTGGACGGCGCGCGACGAATTGCTGGAGCGGACGGTCCTCGTGAAGCTCCTGCACCTCGAACCCGGCGACATGGCGGTCCGGGAACGATTCCGCAGCGAGGCGGTGGCGGTGGCGCGCCTCTCCCACCCCGGCATCGTGGCGGTGTACGACACAGTCCTCGAAGCGGGGACCGCCGGCGTCGTCCTCGAGCACGTGGAGGCCACACCCCTCAGCCGGTTCCTCCATGACAGCGGGCCCATTTCCCAGGGCGAAGCCCTCAGCGTTGCCCTGCAAATCGCCGACGCCCTCGCCGTGGCCCATGACCGGGGCGTCCGGCACTGCAACCTGTCGCCCGACAGCGTCTGGCTCTGCGGCGACCAACGCGTCAAGATCACCGACTTCGGGACCACCTGGGCCCACGGGAACAGTGCACCGGGCGACGCGCCGACCGGGGCGTGGTCGCAGGAGCAGGCCGACATCCGCGCACTGGCCGGTGTACTGCGGGACTGCCTGGCGGCCGGTGGCGCCAGGGGCGATCTACCCGATGAGTTGGCGGACTTCCTCGCCACCGCTGAGGCACCCCAACTTGGGGCCCGGTTCAACTCGATCGCTGAAGCGCGCTCCTTGCTGGCAAGGGTGCGCGGCGTACCGCCGCCAGCGGACATGCCCGACCTCGAGTTCGCCGCGAGCGAGCCCGAGGCTCCTGACAGCGGTCGCTATCCGGCGCCCCGGTCGGCCACAGGCCGGCGCCGAGGCCTGCGAGTCCTGGCAGCGACACTCATCTCCGCCGGCGTTGCGGCGGCGGTCGCCGTCCTGGCCCTCACCGGTGACAATCCGCCTGCTCCGGATCCGCGACTGCCGGATCCGCCGGTCGTCACGACCGGCGTGACGACGCTCCCGCCCGCCGGCGAGCAGCCCGCCCCATCCGGAGACGTTCCCGCTGAGAGCGACCACACGGAGCCCGAGGTGGGAAGCGACGCCGCCGAGCCCCAAACGCCGGAGATGGACGACGCAGTTCCCGCGACAAACCCCGGAGTGGCGATCGTGGGCGCGCGGACCGTCACGTTCCGCGGAGAGGACACAGCAATCGACGACCCCGACGCTCTCCGGGCCCTCGACGGCGATCCCTCGACCTACTGGGCCACGCCGGGGCTCAACGCCGGGGACAGCACAGTCGGCGGCATCGGTCTGGAGTTCCATCTCGCCGAGCCGACAACGGTGTCGCAGATGGTGGTCACCTCCGACACCGTCGGCTGGGAGGCGGCGGTGTTCGTCGGTGGCGGCGATCACGACCAGTTGAGTGACTGGGGCCCGCTCATCGACCAGCAGACCAACGCCACCGGGCAGATGGTCTTCGGCCTGGTCGACCAGGAGGCAACCGCGGTGCTGCTGTGGATCCCCGATCCCCGAGCGGCGCTCACCGAGGACATCCGCATCGCCGAAGTGATCATCTCAGCGGTACCCGGCGCCACAGTACGCTGAGTCGATCAGGCGTTCGTTCCGCGAGGACCATGATCGCAATCCCGCCGCGTCGCGCGATTCGCGTCCTGCGCCGGCGACCCGCCGGCAACGGTCCGGGCTCTCCGATGCCGACCTTGCGAGCGCGGCAGCACGGGACGACCGGGAGGCCATGGAGATCCTGCTGCGGCGCCACTACCCCCGCGTCTACGCAGTGTGCCGCCGACTCGCCGGCAACGACGCCGACGCCGCGGACGCCGCGCAAGAAGCACTCATCGCCGTCAGCCGGGGCGTGAAGCGGTTCGACGGCAGATCCAGCTTCACAACCTGGAGCTACCGCGTCGCCACGAACGCCTGCCTGGACGAGTTACGCCGCCGTCAGCGGCGTAGCGCCGAGCCTCTCCCCGAGCAACTGACCGCCGGACGAGCAGATCCGGTCGGCGAGCAGATCACCACGCGGCTGGATCTCGACAGCGCCCTGGCCGGGCTTCCCGAGGAGTTCCGCGTGCCCGTGGTGCTGCGAGACCAGGCAGGACTCAGCTACGACGAGATCTCCGTCGTGCTCAGCATCCCTCCCGGCACGGTGCGGTCACGCATCTCACGCGGGCGGGCCCGGCTCGTCCAGTTGCTCGGCCAGGGGAACCAGACGCCTGCTGTGGAACGTCAGAACAGCGACGAATCATGAACGATCACCACCTTCCCCCCGACGAACTGGCCTCGGCCTTCCTCGATGGCGAACTCGCCGCCACCGACGCCGTGCGGCACGACCCCGAGTTGGCGGCGAGGATCGATGAACTGCGCCAGGCAGCCGACGCCGTGGGAGCGCCTGTCACACCGCCTGACGGCGCCGAAGACGCCGCCGTCGCAGCCGCCCTCGCCGACTTCGACGCCCGCCGCTCGGCGCCCGCGGACATCGCACGGCAGCGACCGCGACGCCTCACGGTCATCACCGGTGTGGCGGCCGCAGTGGCCATCGGCTTCATCGTCGCCGCTGCGGTCGGCCTCTTCGCCGAGCGGGAAGGCACCGATGCGGATTCAACTGCAGCAGCCGCACCTCCCCCCGCGCCGGCACCCCGTGCCGAAGCCGCAGCGGCGGCGCCAGCGACCGCGGCCGCCGAGGAGTTCCTACCGGAACCCGCACCCGAACCGCCACCTCCGGCGGCCACCGCGCCGGCCGAGGACCTCGATCACGTGAACGCGGTCGCAGAAGCAGAAGTCGCCCTGGCAGAAGCGCAAGCTGCCGCAGGCGCCGCCAGGGCGGACGCAGCAGCAGCACAGGCCGAAGCAGACCTGGCCCGGGAAGCGGCCGCCGCAGCACAATCCGAGGCCGCCGCAGCACAATCCGAGGCCGCCGCAGCACAATCCGAGGCCGCCGCAGCACCGCCACCCCCAGCACCGCCAGCCGAACCGCCCGAGCCGGCCCTGCCACCGCCGTCGACTGAACCGCCATCTTCGGAGCCTGACGACGTCATGGCCACAGACGACATGGCCGCAGACGACATGAGCGACATGGCTGCAGACGACATGGGTCCGCCGGCTGACGGCGAGACCGTCAAGGAGCCGGAGGCCTGTGCGGCAGCCATCGGCGACAGCACCATCGAACTCCGGCTTGTCATCGGCGGCACACCCATCATCGTCCTCACGACCCCCGACGGGTCGCTCGCCGCCCTCGACGGCACCACCTGCGCCGAGATCCCGACGGCGGACCCCACCGAGGCGGTCGCCGATGCCGCCCCGGACGGCTGTGAGGCGCCTGTCGGGGAGAGCACCATCGAACTCCGGCTTGTCATCGGCGGCACACCCATCATCGTCCTCACGACCCCCGACGGGTCGCTCGCCGCCCTCGACGGCACCACCTGCGCCGAGATCCCGACGGGGTAACCGGCCTCGGTAGACTCATGGCTTCATGCCGCCCAACCCGTCGGATCCGCTGTCCCGTGCGCTGCCGGGGCTGTCCGAGGACTGGCCCCGTCAAGTCGCCGACCGCATCGTGGAGGTCGTGGACCGCATCCGCGGTGCCACCGACCGGCCCACCGCGAACTTGGCACGCCGGCTCGTCTACGGCCTCATCATGATCGTGCTGGCAATACTGATGTTCGTACTCGGTGTCATCGGACTCGTACGCCTTGTCGACTCGTACCTCCCGGCCGACGTGTGGGCCACCTATGTCCTGCTCGGCGGATTCTTCGGCGGGATCGGCCTCCTGCTGTGGGCGAAGCGCCCGCGCCGGGCCGCCTCATGACCGGCGACGTGGGACCCGCAACACGCGAGATCGCGATCATCGGCTCGGGGCCCGCCGGGCTCACCGCCGCCATCTACTGCGCCCGGGCCAACCTGACACCCGTCGTCTTCGAGGGTGAACCCTCCTCCACCAGCGATCAGCCCGGCGGACAGCTCATGCTGACGACCGACGTGGAGAACTACCCGGGGTTCCCCGACGGCATCATGGGCCCGGAGCTCATGGTCGCCTTCCGGGCGCAGGCCGCCCGCTTCGGGGCCGACATCCGCACCGAGAAGGTCAGCCGTGTGGACTTCACCCAGCGGCCCTTCCGGCTGTGGGTCGGCGAGGACCCATCCGGCGAACCGGCCCTCTCGGCCCACGCCGTCATCGTCTCCACCGGGGCACAGTCGCTCATGCTGGGCCTCGAGGCCGAGGAACGCCTCATCGGGCGCGGCCTGTCCACGTGTGCCACCTGCGACGGGTTCTTCTTCGGCGGCCAGGAGATAGCGGTGGTCGGCGGTGGCGATTCCGCCATGGAAGAAGCTCTGTTCCTCACGAAGTTCGCCACCAAGGTCACCGTGATCCACCGGCGCGACCAGCTGCGCGCCTCGAAGATCATGCAGGACCGCGCCTTCGCCTCGGACCGCATCGAGTTTCTCTGGAACCACACCGTCACCGACGTTCTCGGCGACGAGGCGGTCGAGGGGATACGGGTCCGCCATACCGGCACCGGCGCCGAGCAGGCGCTGCCACTCGCCGGGCTCTTCATCGCCATCGGCCACCGGCCGAACACCGACCTCTTCGAGGGCTCGCTCGCTATGAAACCCAACGGCTACCTCATCACCGAGCCGGGCTCAACGGAGACCAACGTTCCGGGCGTGTTCGCCTGCGGAGACGTGCAGGACGACGTCTACCGCCAAGCGGTCACCGCCGCCGGGAGCGGCTGCATGGCCGCCATCGACGCTGAGCGCTGGCTCGAGGCGCAACACGACGCCAGCCACCGGTAGCGTTGCACCCGGCGGGAACGCGGTCCGCCACCCGAACCTTTGACATCTCGACGCGGCGCCGCAGACGGTGCTGCGCCCGCACCGGCCTTGGAGGACTCATGGCAGCCATCACAACACTCTCCTCAGCAAGCTTCGACGAGACAGTCGGCGCGGCCATGAAACCGGTGCTCGTGGACTTCTGGGCCGAATGGTGCGGTCCCTGCAAGATGATCGCGCCGATCCTCGACGAACTCGCCGGCGAGCACGGCGAGAGCATCACGTTCGCGAAGCTCAACGTGGACGATGCGCCGGACATCGCGCGCCGCCACGGCGTGATGAGCATTCCCACCCTCATCGTCTTCAAAGGCGGTGAGGCCGCCACACGCATCGTCGGCGCCAAGAGCAAGGCAGCACTGCTGGAGGACCTGGCGGAGTTCCTGTAGGCCCTGGCACGTCGCCGGAAGCGCGGGACGCAGGGAGAGCACCGATAGCCGAGGAGGCACTGCCTCTCAGAATCGGTGCCCGCGGGGCGACCGTGCGTGACCTTCATCGCAAGCTCGCCGCTGCGGGCGAGTTCGACATCGCCTCGTCGGAGGAGTACACGGCCGGCACCGCCGAAGCCGTCAAGCGGTTCCAGCAGAGCCGCGGGTTGCCGGCGGACGGCGTCTGCGGGCCAAGCACATGGGCTGCCCTGGTGGAAGCAGGGCACCGTCTCGGGGATCGGCTGCTGTATCTCCGCACCCCCTACCAGCGCGGCGAGGACGTGGCCGACCTCCAGCGAAGACTGGGGGCTCTGGGTTTCTCCGCAGGCCGCGTCGACGGGATCTGTGGTCCCGACACCGCCGCCGCTATCAGCGCGCTGCAGGAAAACGCCGGCCTCACCGCCGATGGGATCTGCGGTCCCGACACCGTGGCGGTCCTGGAGCGGATCCCCTCGGGGGACAGTCACAGCATGGAGATGCTGCTCGAGCGGGAACGCCTACGCAGCAGGCCGCGCCTGCTGAGTGCTGCGCCGATCGCTCTCGCCGGCGCCGACTCCC
This sequence comes from Acidimicrobiales bacterium, assembly GCA_963664235.1. Lineage (GTDB taxonomy): Bacteria > Actinomycetota > Acidimicrobiia > Acidimicrobiales > CATQHL01 > VXNF01. The sequence continues at coordinate 1,186,256 of OY760933.1, forward strand.
TGGTTGTGGCCGCCGCACGAGTGCTGCGGCGCCGGGGCGCCAGAGTGCTCGTCCTGGCACAGCGGGACGGCTCGGCCGTGGCGGCCGCGGCCAACGAACTCGCCACCTCGGTACTCCTCGATGTCCAGTTGACCGACGACGACAGGTGCGAGACGTTCTACTTCGAGACCGCCGGCTTCACCTCCAGCGGCGGTAAGCGCCTAGCGGAAATGTTGGCCGACGAATTGAGCGGCGTGCTGGACGTGCCCGGATCGACAGCCGGCATGCGCCTCGCGCTACTGCGGGAGAGCCGCATGCCGGCTGTGGCCTGTCGCCTTGGACCCGCGCCGGCTGTCGTCGAGGAGCAGGCAACCCTCGCCGAACGGATCGCTCAATGCCTGGCAAATTGGATTGCCGAACCGCTCTGACGTACCCAACCCCGAGCTAGAGCTGCTCCGAACAGTTGTTCGTATCGCCGGCAAACAGTCGCTGCTAGCGCGTCACTAAGTGATAGATGCGTTCAAGATCGTCGAGGTCGGCGAATTCCACCGTCAAGCGTCCCTTCCTCTCACCGATCTCCACGCGCACCGTCGTTGAGAGGAACTCCGCCAGCAGGCTCTCCAATTCCAGCAACGCCGACTCGCTGTCCGCCCCGACATCCTGCGGCGCGCCGGCGTCTGCGGGCCTATCTTGGTCTGCACCGGCGGGTTTCGCCTCAGGCGTCGCCGGCGAGCGAAGATGCTCCTCCAACTGGCGCACCGACCAACCCTCGCCCGCGACCTGGCGGGCGAGACTCATCTGCTCGGCAGTATCCGCGACGCCGACGAGTGCCCGACCGTGCCCCGCCGAGAGCCGGCGCGTGGCAATGAGTTCCTGCACTTCCCCCGGCAACTGCAGGAGACGGGTTGCATTGGTCACCGCTGCCCGGCTCCGGCCGACCCGGTTGGCGACCGCCTGCTGGGTGAGCCCGAACTCCTGCTGCAACTGGAGGAACGCCGCGGCTTCCTCCAACGGGTTCAAGTCCTCACGATGGAGGTTCTCGACGAGGGCCTCTTCGAGAGACTCCTGGTCTTCGACCGACCGGACAAGGGCCGGAATCGCCTGAAGGCCGGCGCGCTTGGCAGCTCGCCAACGCCGCTCACCGGCAATCAGTTCGAACCGGTCGGGTTCGACCTGCCTGACGAGAATCGGCTGCAGCACGCCGATCCGGCCGATCGAGTCGGCGAGGGCGTCAAGCGGCTCCTCGTCGAAGTGAGCCCGTGGCTGATGCGTGTTGGGAACGATGCTGGAGATCGCGATCTCGCGAAACCCGCCGGCGACACGGCCGCTGGTCGGTATGAGCGCTCCAAGTCCGCGCCCCAAACCGCGCTCAGCGAGTGCCATTGGCCTCGAACTCCTTGGCGAGAATGCGATATGTCAGGGCGGCCCGCGAGCGGGGAGAATAGGCAGTGATGGGCAAGCCCCGCGCCGGAGCCTCCGCGAGGCGCACGGACCGTGGGATCACAGTCCGGCAGACGCGGTCGTCGTACAGACCGCGAACCTCCTCAGAGACCTGGCGGGCGAGGTTCGTTCTGCCGTCGTACATAACAAGGAGCAGCTTCGACACGTTCAACGCCGGATTCAGATGTCGCCGAATCTGGTCCACGTGCATCGTCAACTGAGCAAGCCCCTCCAACGCGAAGTATTCGCACTGGATCGGCACGAGCACCTCGCGCACCGCCGTGAGGGCGTTCACCGCCAGCAGTCCCAGAGCCGGCGGGCAATCCACAAAGAGATAGTCGAACTCATCGATGACGGGTGTGAGCGCCGCCGCTAGGCGGCGCTCCCGGTTGAACGCCGATTGGAGCTCTATCTCGGCGCCCGCAAGGTCCAGGTGTGATGGAACAGCCATCAGTCCTTCGGTCGCCGTCGGCACGATGCAGTCAGCCATCGACTTGCCGTCCAGCAGAACGTCATATACCGAGGCCGTCAGCTCACGCGGGTCCAGACCGATGCCCGTCGTTGCATTTGCCTGCGGATCCAGATCCACCACCAGCACCCGTCGTCCCAACTCGGCAAGAGCCGCGCCGAGGTTGATCGCCGTCGTGGTCTTTCCGACGCCGCCCTTCTGGTTGGCAACGGCAATCGTGCGACAAACAGAGGTCACGGGAGCAACACCTCCAACGGCGGCCGGCTGAGTATCGAGTGTACCCGCGGGCACTGACTCGAAGGGTGATGTTTCACGTGAAACATTGGGGTCGGCACATCCCGCGGTGGCAGCTTGCCGGGTCGGCGTAGTCCGTCGCGTGCCGACTCGACCCTGCTGTGAGGTGCTCTAGAACAGAGGAGCGCGCCGCATCGCAGCGAGCCGCCGAGGGAAACGATCCTCGTGCGGCGCCATCTTCACGAGTTCGACAAACCGCGGTTCGGTGCCCGTCGCCTGCATTACCAGACCCAACCGTGCCAACGACTCGACGGGCCACCGCGTCCCCGTGTCGTGCTCCGGTTCACTCACGATGAGGCGCCCTCCTATGGCCAGAAAGCCCGTCGCACACTCCGCGGTGAGCGGCGGGGGGCCAAATGCCCTGGCAGCGACCACTTCGAACTCGCCCGCCAACCTTGGCTCCCGCGCCAGTTCGGCCACGTCGCCACGCCGGACGGACGCCCGCTCACCCATACCCAACAATCCGATCGCCCACTGGACAAAGCTCTCGCTGCGCTCCCGCCGATCCGTGAACAGCCAACTGGTCGCCGGCCAACACTGCGCCATGACGAGGCCGGGCAGACCCGCCCCGGTCCCAAGGTCCAGGCAGCGGCCCTCGCCAGGATCTGCAAGTTGCCCGGCGATCGCAGCAGCGTGCATCCACTCCTGTCGGGGTTCCGCTGCCCGACCTAGCAGACCTTGATGTTGTGCCCGCTCGAATATCCGATCCAGGCGGCCCGCCTCAGCCGGCAGCGGTGCCGCACCGGCGGTCAGTTCAGCTCCCCGGCCTCAGCACGACACGTCGACGGGGTTCCTCCCCTTCCGACGCCGTCTGCACACCGGTCATCTCCACGATGGCATCATGAACGATCTTGCGATCGGCCGCGTTCATCGGCTCGAGGACCTTTGGCTCGCCGCTCTCAACGACCTCCGCGGCGATCCGCTGTGCGAAGGTCTCCAACGCCTCCTTGCGGCGCTGCTTGTACCCGCCGACCTCGAGGCGCACCTTGCTGGAGCGGCGTCCCTGTGCCCGTCGCTGGACGACCACACGAAGCAGTTCCTCGATCGCAGCCAGCGTTGTGCCCCGCTGACCGATCAGCAATCCCACCTCGTCGCCGTCGATGACCACCTCGACAGCGCCTTCCTCGGTCCGGACCGTCGTAACCGTGGCATCAACCCCAAACGACTCGGTAAGGCCTGCCGCGAACGAGCGAAGCAGTTCCTCCTCGTTCGCGAAGTCCATCCTGTCCTCTCCGCCATTGGCGTCACCCGTGCTCATGTTTTCTCCTCTGCCCTTCGATTTGGACGTTCCTGCTGACTTCTTTGCTCGACTGTCCGGCCCGCCGGCCGAGTTACGGCGCTCTGGCCGCTTCTCCTTCGGCGCCCGCGCGGTCCCCTCGGCACCGCCGCGGGCATTATTGGCCGTCTGGGCCTTCCGCCCGTCGGATCTCTGCTTGCGGTCGCCGCCGCGGCCCCGGCGCTGTCGCCCTCGTCGGTCTGGTGGGGTCTCCACGCGAGGCATCACTCGAGCGCGTACCTGCGCGTTCGCCCTGCCGAGCCCCAGCACGCCGCGCTGCGGTTCAACGAGGACTTCGAACTCGGCCTCACGCTCGTCGACGCCGAGTTGGTCAAGGGCCATCTCCTTGGCATCTGCGACCGTGCGCGCCTCAGTAACTATCCATTCCATAGGCCTCTCACTTCTTGTAGCGCCTGCTCCGCTGCTGCTTTGCGCCCTTGGGCGTCACGCGGCTGGGCACCGGCTTTGGCGGCGGTGCCTCCTTCTTTTTCGAACGTCTGTTCGATCTTTCGCTCTTCCGACTCTCCGTACGGGGCGCCTGTGCCCGCTCTGAGCCGGCCTTGGGGGCCTGCCGGGGGGCCGACTCGCGGGCCGGCCTCGCCGGCGCCGCCTTCGCAGTCGGTGGAACGGGCTTCGGCTTTGGTGCGGCACCGCTCACGGGGCGTTGCCGGCCGTGGCGACGCGGGTCGGGGGAGCTGGTCAACCCCAACCGCTCGGTCAGTCCACGTGGCGGCTCGGGTGGACCTGGTGGTTTCGGCTCTTCACCGCTCTCGGCAGCCTCCTCCTCGAGAACCTTCCGCGCCTCTTGCTCTTCTGCGAATGGTCGGTACAACCTTCGCGTGATCAGTGATTGTTGACCAATCCGAATGAGGCTCTGTGCGTTGTAGTACAGCACCAATCCAGCTGACAGGCTGAAGGAGATAATCGGCAGGAAGATCGGAATGATGCGCATCATCATGCGCGCCTGCGGTGTCTGCTCGTCGGCGGACATCCGCCCGCTGATCTGACGCTGCTGGTAGTAACCGAGCCCCGCCACCAGGACAATCATGCCGAGGTACGGCAGTCCCGAAACGAATGAGTTCCCCAGAGCCGAACTGGCGCTCTCGGCCAGATCCACTCCCCAGCCCCGCATCTCGGTGCTGACCACAAGGTCCTGGTAGAGCCGGCTGTCCGGGCTGAGGTAATCGGGGTTGAACGTCTGTTTGGACGCGCTGACAAGTTGGGGCGTGCATTCCGCCCCCGGAGACGCAGCACAGGCCGCGCCGGCCTGACCGGACGACCAACCCAGCACGGAGGTCCGCCGGGTCAATCCGCGCAACATGTAGAAGAGCGCGATGAAGACCGGCGACTGCATCAACAGCGGCAGGCATCCACCCAGCGGATTGACACTGTTCGACCGATACAGCGTCATGACCTCCTCGTTCATCTTCTGACGGTCGTGGCGGTATTCGGCCTGCAGCCGCTTGACCTCCGGAGCGAGCCGGCGCATGGCCAGCATGGACTTCGTGCTGCGGATAGTGACGGGCGTGAGGATCGTCATCACACACACCGTCAGCAGCACGATCGCTCCTGAGTAACTCGGCCACAGGTCGTAGAGGAACGACAGCACGCGGGCGATCAGCGTCATCAGGGGGTTGAAGGCTCGACCGATTGCGTCGAACATCAGGCAGCACCCTCACATGTGACCGGCTCACCACGCCGAGGCGGCACCGGATCAGCCCCGTACGGTCCCAACGGGCGACACTTCAGCAACCGGCGAACGCCGTACCAGCAGCCACGCCAGGCACCGTGCACTTCGATCGCCTCCACCGTGTACGCCGAGCACGTCGGCAGGAAGCGGCACCGGGGGGGGCGCACCGCGCTAAAGGCCTGGTAGAGGCGGATTGCGCCGAGGAGAAGGCGCCTCAGAGGATTCACGACAGGCCTTCACCCTCTGAGATGCGCTCCAGTACACGCTGCGCGTCCCTACGCAGCCGGGCAAACCCCACTGCGGAAGCGTGGCGGCGCGGGCGGATGAGATAGTCACCGCTCCGAAGCGCCGCCGGGCGAGGTGCGCCGGCCAACTCACGCATCACAGCGCGCAACTGGCGACGCAGCCGGTTCCGTACAACAGCGGAGCCGGTGCTGCGAGAGATGGCGAACGCCACCCGCGGGGGGCCGTTCCCCCCGTCGAGGAGATAGCGGATTTCGAGTACGCCATGGCGGACGACTCGACCGTTCCGTCGGAGCCGCTCAAATGTCTTCGCGGATCGGATTCGCCCGATCAGGCTGACAACCTCTGACGGCCGCGACGGCGCCTGGCCCTCACAACAGCCCGGCCGCCGCGACTCCTCATCCGCTTCCGGAACCCGTGCCGCCGCGACCGGCGGCGGACATTCGGCTGGTACGTCCGCTTCACTTCCACTCCTCCTTGCGCCGGGCCAACCCACTCCCCCTGGTACACATGCGGCGAGTGATTCCCGAGACGCCGGCTCCTCTGGCCGGAGCCGCGAGGACCGTCGAGGCCAGTGGTCCGGACAGGCGACCGGACACAACTCGACCGTCTCACGCTACGGGCACACGATGTCCGCCACAACCGGGCCGCTGCTGCTGCTTGGCCGAGAGCGGGCTCGACCCACGACGGCGCATTCGGCGCCGCGTGACACAGTCACTAAAAAATACACAAACCTTATTGAAATTATGGGTGATTCAATTCCTGCCCCCAACACCCGCCGAACGGTCCGGCTAGATTGCCCGCCACGACGAGCACCGCAGATCCGTCAAGTCTCCGACCAGCGCGATCACCCGCCCTCTGCCGCCCGCAGGAGCCGCCACGGTGGTCCCCATCAGAACTGAGCCGCCCCCGTGAACGACCCAGCGCATCTGTGGAGCGCATGCGCTACCACGATTCAGAACCATGTCTCAGATGCCGTCTGGCACTCGACCTTCCGAGATATCCGGCCATACGAGCTGACGAGCGACGGATTGCGCGTCCACGTTCCCAGCAGCATCGCCAGAGACAAGATCGAGCGCCGCTACCGGCACCTCATCGAGGACGTTCTGACCGAGATCACCGGCCAGCCGCTGACTCTCCTCATCGACATCGAGCCCGTCACACTCGAACCCGTTGATCAGCACGCACTCGAGGAGTTGCTCGTGCCGGCGGCGGAAGACACGAACGCCGGCCGCAGGATCGGAGAGCCCCGCCCGGCAACCCCCCCGATGGGTGCTGAGGGACTCTTCGTCGATGAGCCGCTCAACCAGCGGTACCAGTTCGAACACTTCGTCTGCGGTCCATCCAACTCGTTCGCACAGGCCGCGGCCTTCCAGGTCGCCGAGCAGCCCGGCAAGGTCTACAACCCGCTGTTCATCTACGGCGGCGCCGGACTCGGCAAGACGCACCTGCTCCACGCAATCGCCCACTACGTCAACGAGCACTACCCCGGATCGCTTGTTCGCCTGGTATCCACCGAGACCTTCCTGAACCGTTTCGTCTACGCCATCCGGTCCAACCAGCTTCCCGCCTTCAAGGACTACTACCGGCGGCTCGATGTGCTGCTCGTCGACGACGCCCAGTTCTTCGCCGGCAAGGAGGGGCTCCAGGAGGAGTTCTTCCACACGTTCAACACGCTGTACGAGACCAGCAGCCTTCTGGTCATCACCTGCGACCGGCCGCCGGACTCGATCCCGACCCTTGAGGACCGCCTACGCAGCCGCTTCAAGATGGGCCTGATCACCGATATCCAGCCCCCCAACATCGAGACGCGCCTCGCCATCCTCGATCACCGGGTGCCCGACGAGTGTCGCCATCTTCTCTCCAACAAGGTGCTCGAGTTGATCGCCGAGCGGGTGACCAGCAATATCCGCGAGCTGGAAGGGGCACTGACCCGGGTCTGCGCCTTCGCCACGCTGAACCGCCAGGAGATCTCGGTCCCGACCGCTCAGGAGTTGCTCCGGGACGTTTTCACGCCGCAGAAGCAGCACGTCGTGATGCCTGTGCACATCATGAACGCCTGCTCCAACATGTTCGGCATCGCGGTCGAGGAGATCACCGGCACGAGCCGGCGGCGCCAGTTGGTCACGGCACGTCACATCGCCATGTACGTGATGCGCGAACTCACCGACCTCAGCTTCCCCGCGATTGCCTCTGAATTCGGTGACCGTGACCACACGACAGTGATTCACGCAGTGAACAAGATCAAGCAGCTGATGTCAGAAAAGCAGCAAGTGTATGAACAAGTCACTCAGCTGACCCGTATGCTGCGCAGCAACGTGGGGAGCGCCGCGTAACCCCGCCGGCTTTGGGGAATCCTGTGCACAACCGACGGGCAACATCGTATGAAGCACCACCGCTGTCACCGGTGACCGTCCCTCAGGCGCGACATGCTCGGGAAAACGGGCAACTGCCTCCACATCCTCCCAGCGGTCTGACCTGCGCTGGAGACCGGAAATGCACAATTCACAGCCCTACTACCACTACAAACTCATAGACAACAAAATCCTAGTGAAGGACGGAACCTGTGAAGTTCAGATGCGAACGGGACACGCTCATCACCGCGCTCAACCGGGCCGGCCGGGCCGTGACGACCAAGGCCGGGCCCGTCGTGGGTCTGTCGGGGGTACTGCTGGAGCTGTCCGGCGACAACCTGTCGGTCACCGGAAGCGATGTGGATCTCACGATCGCGGATCGGATCACCGTCAGTGGCAGTGAGAACGGATCCGCGCTGGTCCAGGCGCGCCTGCTCACCGACATCGTGCGGTCGCTGGACCTCGGCGCGGTGGACGTGGAGTTCGACGACCAGGTGCTGAGCGTTCGTGCCGGCCGGTCGGAGTTCTCGCTGCGGACGATGCCGGCGTCGGATTTCCCGCGGATCCCGCTGCTCGGTGAGGCGACCGTGACCGTGGACGGTCAGGCGTTGGTGGGTGGGCTGCGCCAGGTGGTGTCGGCCGCGGGGCGTGACGAATCCCGCCCGGTGCTGACCGGAGTGCTGCTGACGGCGTTCGGCGGTGGCCTCCGGCTGGTGGCGACCGACTCGTACCGGCTGGCGCAGCGGGATATCGCGAGCGTCTCGATGGAGGTCGGTGACAAGGGCGTCCTGATGCCGTCGCGGGCGCTCGAGGAAGTGGCTCGCCTGGTCGTCGACGACGTGCGCGTCGGCGTGCAACTCGATGAGAACACCGTGCTGTTCGAGGTCGGGGAGACACGCCTGTCGGCACGGCTGATCAACGGAGATTTTCCCAGTTACGAGGGCCTGATCCCCACAGATCATCCCAACCGGTTGCTGGCCGACCGCAGGACACTCCTCGACGCCATCCGGCGGGTCCGCCTGCTGGCCCTGGCACAGGTGCCGATGCGGGTGAGCATGCAGGACGGTGGAATGACACTGTCTGCACGCGCGCAGGACGTGGGTGAGGCGACCGAGGAGGTGGCTGCTTCCTATGAAGGTGAGGACCTCGTCATTGCCTTCAATGCGCAGTACCTGCACGATGGTGTGGAGGCACTCGACTGCGAGGAGATCGCGCTGCTCACTGCCGACAAGCTGAAGCCGGCCCTGCTGCGATCCCCCGCGGAGGACGACTTCCTGTACGTCCTCATGCCACTGCGAATCACCTGAGGAGACGTGCTGCTTCGCTGGCTCGAGGTAACCGACTTCCGCCTGCACAAGAGCGTCGCGCTGCAACCGTCAGGAGACCTGACGGTGATCCGCGGCCCCAACGGGTCGGGAAAGACTTCTCTCCTGGAAGCAATCGGCTACCTGGCGACGCTCTCGTCGTTCCGTGGTGCCAACTCCGCCGATCTCATCCGGGCCGGCACCTCCGGAGCGATCCTGCGCGGTGAGTTCGCGGTGACCGATCGCCGCCTGCTGGTGGAGACCGAAGTGCGCCCGGCAGGTGAACGCAACCGAACGCAGGTGAACCGTCAGCCTCTGCGGCGCGCCGCAGACCTGCAGGAGCAGGTTCCGGTGCTGACGTTCCAGCCCGATGATCTTCTCGTTGTCAAGGGCTCACCGGGTGCCCGCCGAGACGCCATCGATGGTGCGGTCGTGAGCCTTCATCCCCGGGTTGGGGAGGATCGCCGCCGGCTGTCTGTCTGCCTGCGCCAGCGCAACGCACTGTTGCGCCAGATCGGCCCCGGCGGCGAGCAACGCATGGACACCGACAGTCGCCGCTCACTCGACATCTGGGACGATCGCCTTGCGGCGGCCGGGGAGGTGTGGGCGGGCCATCGCCGCAGCACGGTCGCGGAGCTTCAGCCGCGTATGGAGCGACTCTTCCGGCGGCTCAGCGGCGACGCCACAGTCCCTGTGGACATGTCGTACGAGCCGGACTGGTCGACCACAGGGTTGCAGGTGGCGCTGACCGAAGCCCGCGGCGAGGACCTGCAGAGGTCGGTCACAACCGTCGGCCCGCATCGGGATGACCTGGAGTGGAGTCTCGACCGGCTCCCGGCGCGGACGCACGCCTCCCAGGGCAACCAGCGATGTCTCTCCCTGGCGTTGCGCTTGGCGTTGCACGAGACAATGACCGAAGCCGCCGGTGAACCCCCGCTCCTGCTGCTCGACGACGTCTTCTCCGAATTGGATGCGACGCGCCAGGAGCAGTTGCTGGAGTTGTTGCCGGCGGGGCAGGTCCTGCTGGCAACCGCCGGAGAGGTTCCCCCTGCGGCACGACCTGCCGAGGTGCTCTCGATCGATGAGCTGCCGGCCACCGCGGCCGCGCGATGAGTCCAGAGGCGGTCGGACGCCGCGGGCCGCGCCACATCACCGACGGCCTCAACCGGCTCCTGGGTGGCCTCGGCTCACCTTCCGCCGATGTCGTTGTGGCCCTCGTCGAGCACTGGTCCGCTGTCGCGGGCCCCACGCTTGCCGCTCACAGCCGACCGGCACGGCTCGTTCACCGGCGGCTGACCGTCGACGTGGACGACCCTGCATGGGCTGCGCAGGTGCGCTTGGCGGAGGGTGAGTTGGTCGCTCGCCTGGCCGAGCGCCTGGGACAGGGGAAAGTGCAGTTCATTCGGCCGAGAGTGGCTGCCGGAACGAACCGGGACCGGCGCCGGAGGCGGTAGAATGAACCCGGTCGAACAAAGCCGTCGGCCGGCACCACCGGTGCATGCACTGCCCCGCCCGGGGCGTGCGAGACGGCCTCCAAGAGGCCCCGAGAAGAACCGGTACCGGACGGAGACGCTTTCGAGTGGTTGATAGCGCCCAGTCTTACGAAGCAGCTGACATCACCGTTCTGGAAGGTCTGGAGGCTGTCCGCCGCCGACCGGGGATGTACATCGGTTCCACGGGGCCGGCCGGGTTGCACCATCTCGTCTACGAGGTCGTGGACAACGCCGTTGACGAGGCGATGGCCGGCCACTGCACCGAGGTGGACGTCACGCTGCACGCCGACGGCTCCTGTGAGGTGGTCGACAACGGCCGGGGCATCCCCGTAGGTCCCCATCCCGAGATGCCCGAACTCTCGGCTCTCGAAGTGGTCATGACGATGTTGCACGCCGGCGGCAAGTTCGGCGGCAGCGGCTACAAGGTCTCCGGCGGTCTGCACGGTGTGGGTGTGTCGGTGGTCAACGCGCTGTCCGAACGCCTGCAGGTGGAGATCCGCCGCGGTGGAAGTCGCTGGGCCATGTGCTTCGTGGACGGCGGTGACGTGGAGACCCCCCTGCGGCAGGTCGAGGACATGCCGGACGGCGGCCCGACCGGCACCACGGTCCGCTTCTGGCCGGATGGGAGGGTGTTCGACGAGGTTGAGTTCCAGGCCGCCCGGCTGACCGAGCGCCTCCAGGTCATGGCGTTTCTCAACGCCGACCTCCGCGTCCGTTTCCGTGACATTCGCTCGTCGCCGGACTCCGGCTGGACGACGTTCCGCTACTCCGGCGGTATCGGCGACTTCGTCCGTCATGTCAACGCTTCCCGGGAGACGCTGTTCTCCGAGGTGGGCTACTTCCGCCAGGAGGAGTCCGACCAGGAGGTGGAGGTGGCGTTCCAGTGGAGCACCGCCTACAACACCGACGGGCTGTACTCCTTCGCCAACGGCATCACCACCACCGAGGGCGGGATGCACGAGGAAGGGTTCCGCAAGGCCCTCACCGGCGCGGCCAACCGCTACGCCGACCGCAAGGGTCTGCTGCGCGGGGTGGACAACCTGCAGGGCGAGGACATCAGGGAGGGCCTGACGGCGATTGTCAGCGTGCGCCTGCACGAGCCGCAGTTCGAGGGTCAAACCAAGAGCAAGCTGGGGAACGTCTCCATCCGCACGCTGGTGGAGCGCGCCACCAACCGCCATCTCGGGGACTGGCTGGAGGAACACCCCAGTGAGGCCCGCCGCATCGTCACCAAAGCGGTGGAGGCTTCCCGTGCTCGCGAGGCCGCGCGTGCCGCCCGCGAGGCCACGCGCCGGAAGTCGGCTCTCAACGGTGCCGGGTTGCCGGGCAAGCTCACCGACTGCACTTCGGGGGACATCGACGAGAACGAGTTGTACATCGTGGAGGGTGACTCCGCCGGCGGGTCGGCCAAGAAGGCCCGCGATCCCCGCATCATGGCCGTTCTGCCCATCAGGGGCAAGATCCTCAACGTCGAGCGGGCCCGCGCCGACCGGATGTTGCGCAACAGTGAGATCGCAGCGCTCATCAGCGCCATCGGGGCAGGCTTCGGCGTTCCCGACGGCGACGGCGACGGCGACGGCGACAGCGACGACGCTGAGAACAATGGGCGCCGTCCCGGCAACGGCAACGGTGTGGACAGCAACGGTGGCTTCGACCTCAACAAGCTGCGGTACGGCAAGATCATCCTGCTCTGCGACGCCGACGTGGACGGCAGCCACATCCGGACGCTGCTGCTGACCTTCCTGTTCCGCCAGATGAAGCCGCTGATCGAGGAGGGGCACGTCTACATCGCCCAGCCGCCGCTGTATTCCACCGAGGTGGGTCGCAACAAGGTGTACCTCAAGGACGACCGGGCCAAGACCGAGTTCCTCGCCGACCATCCGAAGCATCGCAGCGAGTTCCAGCGCCTGAAGGGCCTCGGCGAGATGGATGCGGACGAACTCTGGGACACAACCTTGGATCCCTCGCAGCGCACCCTGCTGCGAGTCGACATCGAGGAAGCCGCCGTGGCCGACGCCGTCTTCTCTCAGTTGATGGGTGATGACGTGGAGGGCCGGAAGTCGTTCATCCAGGCGAAGGCCGGCGACGTGCGTTTCCTGGACATCTGAGCGGCGTGAGCAGCGAACCACCTCCCGCCACAGATCCCATCGACGGGCCGGGAGCGGCCGATGGCCCCGGCGATGGCGTCGAGACCATCGAGATCCAGACCGAGATGGAGCAGTCCTTCCTGGACTACGCCATGTCGGTCATCGTGGCTCGGGCACTGCCCGACGTACGCGACGGTCTGAAGCCCGTGCACCGGCGCATCCTCTGGTCGATGGCCTCCAGCGGGCATCGCCACGACAGGGGTCACGTGAAGTGCGCCACGGTGGTGGGCGACGTGATCGCTCGCTTCCACCCTCACGGGGACACCGCGGTGTACGACGCCCTGGTGCGCATGGCCCAGGACTTCAGCCTCCGGCACCTGCTGGTGGATCCGCACGGCAACTTCGGCTCGCCCGCCGATCCACCGGCCGCATACCGCTACACCGAGTGCCGCCTCACGCAGTTGAGCGCGGCCATGCTCGCAGGGATCGACGAGGAGACCGTCGATTTCCTGGGCAATTTCGACGGGCGCCACCGCGAACCGGTGGTGCTGCCTTCCCGGTTCCCCAACCTGCTGGTGAACGGCAGTCAGGGGATCGCCGTCGGCATGGCCACCAACATCCCGCCGCACAACCTCGGCGAGGTCGTCGACGCCGTGCTGCACCTGCTCGAGCATCCCGATGCCACCGTCGAGGACCTCATGGGATTCGTGCGCGGCCCGGACTTCCCCACCGGGGGGCAGATCCTGGGCCGTGCCGGCATCGAGGAGGCCTACCGGACCGGCCGCGGTGCGCTGCGCCTGCGCGGGCGTGCGGAGGTCGTCGCCGAGGGTCCGAAGACGATGATCGTGGTCACCGAGATCCCCTACCAGGTCAGCGCCGAGGCCATCGAGCGCCGCGCCGCCCATCTGGTCGACACCAAGGTGCTCACGGGCATCCGGGACATTCGCAACGAGTCGGCCAAGGGGCGCACCAGGCTGGTGTTCGAACTGACACGGGACGCGCCGGCACTGGTGATCCTCAACAACCTCTACAAGCACACGCCGCTGCAGGTGTCGTTCTCGGTGAACATGGTTGCGCTCACCGACGGTGTCCCTCGCACACTCAGCCTTGCCGGCGTGCTGCAGGCTTACGTGGCCCATCAGATCGATGTGGTCCGGCGCCGCTCTGAATACCGCCTCGCCCGGGCGACCGAGCGTGCGCACGTGGTGGAGGGCCTGCTGCGCGCCGTCGACATGCTCGATGAGGTCATTGCCCTCATCAGGGCCGCGGCCGACCGGAACGAGGCCCGGCGGCGACTCACCGGCGACGGCTTCGAGTTCAGCGAGGTGCAGGCGAACCACATCTTGGACCTGCCGCTGGGCCGTCTCACACGGCTGGGCCGCAGCGAGTTGAGCGACGAGTTGGCCGGATTGCGCGCCGTCATCGACGAACTGCAGGCCATCCTGGCCGACGAGGGCCGCCTGCGCGGGTTGATCCGGAGCGAACTCGCCGAACTGCGCGGCCAGTTCGCCGACGCGCGCCGCACCGAATTGGCGATCGACCCGGGCGAGTTCGACATCGAGGACCTCATCGACGACGAGGAAGTGGTCTTCATCATGTCGGGTGGGGGATACGTCAAGACCACTTCCGCGGACGCCTTCCGGACCCAGGGCCGGGGCGGCCGGGGCGTGGCGGGCGCCAAGCTCAAGGAGGGTGACTACGTCAGCGCGGTCATCCACACCTCCGCACACGCCTACCTGCTGTTCTTCACCAATCGCGGCAGGGTTTACCGGCTCCGGGTGCACGAGGTCCCCATGGCCGGCCGGTCGGCGCGCGGCACCGCCGTCGTCAACCTGCTGGATCTGGCCGAGGGCGAGCGGGTGGCAGCGGTGATCGACACCCGCGACTACGAAACCAACCCGTACCTGCTGTTCGTCACCCGGCGCGGCCGTGTTAAGAAGACGAAGTTCACGTTGTACGAGTCGCGCGCCAGGGGACTGAGGGCCATCAACCTCGTCGATGACGACGAGTTGGTACAGGTCCTGCCGTTCGGGGAGGAAGACCACGTCTGCGTTGTGACGCGGCGCGGCAACCTGCTGCGCTTCGAGTCCGGCGAGGTGCGGGCGATGGGTCGGGTCGCCGCCGGTGTCAGGGGGATGCGGATGCGCCAGGGGGATGAGGTGGTCGCCATGGTGAGGGAGCTGCCGGAGCAGATGCTGCTGATCGTGACCGACGAGGGATTCGGCAAACGGACGCACTTCAAGGCCTTCAGGCCGCGCCACCGCGGCGGGCTGGGGGTCAAGGCGGTTGGTCTGGTGGAGGGCAAGGGCGAAGTGGTGGCGGCCCGCGGCGTCGCGGAGAGTGACGAGGTGATGATGGTGGCGAGTGATGGCGTTGTCATTCGTCTCCCGGTGGCGGATGTCTCCATGCAGGGCCCCTACGCCACCGGCGTGAAGGTGATGCAGATCGACGGTGACCGGAAGGTCAGCGCGGTCACACTGGTTCCCCGCGAAGAACCCTGAGGCCCCGCCTCCGGCGGTCTCGCCGGGTGCTGCGCCGCGCCGGGGAAGGGGGCCAGGTCCTGCCTGTGGTGCTGCTGTGTGTCGTCGCACTCGCGGCGGGCGCGCTCGTGTTGGCGCAACTGGCGGGCCGAGCGCAGCTGATGGCACGGGCGCAGACCGCAGCGGATGCCGCGGCCCTGGCGGGGGCGCAAGCCGATCGCAGCGCCGCGGCCGAACTGGCCGCAGCCAACGGTGCCGGACTGGTCGATTTCGAGGTGGCCGGGCGTGTGGCCCGCGTGGAGGTAGCGATCGGCGACGAGCGCGCGTCGGCCGCAGCCGAGCAGTCCCTGCCGGTGGCGGCACCCGCGCTGGCCGCGGCGCTGGACAGGGCGAGCGTGATCCTCGGTGAGGACGTGGCCGGGGCGGTTCGCCTGCTGGGCCCGCTCGGAGCCGGTGGAATCGAAGCGCCGCGCCCTCTGGCGGCCCGGCTGGCCCCCTTGAGCAATCGCACGGGCCTGTGCCGAGCCAATGACGGTCGTCCCGTACACTTCGTGCTGTGTCCGGCGATCCATCGGTGGTGAGGCCGCCACCCGCGCCAGGCGATGCCGTGCACCGCGACCGGGGCGAGCAGCCCGCGCCGGGTGAGCGCTGGACGATCTCCGAGCGGCGCCGCCGGCGGCGGTTGCAGATCCGGAGCGTGCGCCGGATCGTGCGCCGCGTGGAGCTCTGGTCGGTGCTGAAACTCTCGATGATCCTGTATCTCTGCCTGTGGGCGGTCCTGCTGGTGGCAGCGTTGATCCTCTGGAGCGCGGTGGACTCCACGGGCCTGATCGACCGCATCGAGGCGTTCGTGACGCAGATTTTCGGGCTCGAGAGTTTCGAGTTCGTGCCGGGACAGATCTTCCGGGTGTACGCGCTCGGGAGCCTGGTGATGGCGTTCCTCGCCACGGTCTTCAATGTCATGGCGGCCGTCCTCTTCAACCTCATCAGCGAGTTGGTCGGCGGCCTGCGGATCATGCTGGTGGAGGAGGAATCCACGCGCTTCCGCCCGGCGCGGGCAAGGCCCCGACCCCTGAGGGATCGGGTGCCGGGCAGGAGACCGGCCGGACCGCGCCGGTGAGGGGCCCGGCACTACCGCCGCCGGTTGCCGGGGCCCAGGTGGGCGCTAGCGTTGGATGCTCCGGGGCTATAGCTCAGTCGGTTAGAGCGCACCCCTGATAAGGGTGAGGTCGCTGGTTCGATTCCAGCTAGCCCCACGCGGTCGCTAGAGTCGCAGATGTGCGCGACGTGTTCGGTCGGGTGGCGACGTTCATTCTCGCAGCGCTGGCGATCCTCGTCATGGACTGGATCATGCGGATCTGCACCGAGGTCCAGCCGGCCCGCCAGGGGGGATGGCGACCGTTGCGTGGCCCGGGACTGACCTGAGGGTCCGCGGCCCGCGGGCCTGACCAGATGCGCCTCGGGGTTGTCGGCACCGGTGCGGTCGGCGCGCGGATCGTCCGGATCCTCGCCGCCACCGAGGGCACCGAGCCCGTGGCGGTCTGCGGTCGGAGCCCGGCTTCGACGGCCGAGGTCGTGCGCGCGGTGCCGGGCACGATCGCCGCAGGCCTGGGTGACCTGCAGCGCGCTGACGCCGTCGTGCTGGCGACGCCGTCGGGCACCCAGTGGCCGATGGCGGTGCAGTTGGTCCGGGCCGGTGTGGCGGTCGTTTCGGTCTCCGGCGATCCGGCCGAGGTGCGGGGCCTGCTGGCACTGGACACCACAGCACGCGAGCGCGGTGTGCCGCTGGTGCTCGGGGCTGCCTTCTCACCCGGGCTGACGTGCGTCCTGGCAGCGCACGCCGCGAGCTGGTTCGACAGCGTGAGCGCCGTAGGTGTGGCCCGTCAGGGAACGGGCGGGCCGGCTTGCGCCCGCCGGTATCACGCGGCGCTGGGCCGCAGTGCCTGGGTGTGGGTCGGCGGCGCTTGGATGCGGCGCCGCGGCGGCTCGGGTCGCGAATTGTGCTGGTTCCCCGACCCGGTGGGCCCGGCGGACTGCTACTTCGGCGCGCTCGCCGAGCCGCAACTCCTGATCCGCCTGTTGCCTGAAGCGGACACGATCACCGCCCGGCGGGCCGCCGACCGCCAGGACCGCCTCACGTCCCACCTCCCCATGCTCACGCCCCCGCATGCCGAGGGCGGCCTCGGAGCGGTGCGGGTCGCGGTGAGCGGAGAGCTACGGGGCGAGAGCACTCAGCGGGTGCTCGGCGTGGCCCACAATCCCGCGGGGGCCACAGCCACGGTGGCCGCGACGACAGTTCTGTCCCTGGCAGCCGGCGAGGGGCGCCGCAGCGGCGCCATGGGGCTGGCGGAGGCCTTCGCGCCGTTGACCTTCCTGAGCGCGTTGACCGAGCGGGGGATTACTCCGGTCCTGTTCGAGGGCGTCGGCCTCTAGGCGTCACCGCACCAGGAGGCCCACGACCGCGTCGTGCACGTGGCCGTTGGTGGACACCACGTCGCCGGCCTGCGGGAAGGGAGTGCCGTCGTAGTCGGTTATCGATCCACCGGCCTCGGGAACGATGACCAGCATCGGGGCGACATCCCAGAGTGCCAGGCCGGCGTCAAGCATGATCTCCGCCCGCCCTGTGGCCAGCAGTACGTACCCGTAGCCGTCGCCCCAGGTCCGCACGAAGGGCCCGGGTTCCAGCAGCAGCCGCCGGCCACGTTCGGGCAGGTACTCGATCCCGCTTGTGACCAGGTAGGACTCGTCCAGCCGGCCGACAGCGCTGACGCGGGCGACCCGCACCTCGCCGGCGTACGTGTGCTCGGCTCCGAGGCCCCGACCCGCCGCGACTGTTTCCTCGAGGGGCGGGACGTTGGCCACGCCCACGGCGGGTCCGGCCTCGTCGATCATCGCCAGCAGGGTCGTGAACAGCGGCACGCCGCGCACGAAGCTGCGGGTCCCGTCGATGGGGTCGATCACCCAGCGGCGCCCGCTGGTGCCCTCGGTGCTGCCGTACTCCTCGCCAAGCACGGCATCGTCGGGGTAGCGCCGAGCCAGTTCGAGCCGCAGGAATTCCTCCGCCGCCCGGTCGGCCTCGGTGACGGGGCTGCCGTCGGACTTGGCCCGGCTTTCCAGACTGCGCGGCGCGAACCACCGCATCGCCACCTGCCCGGCGCGCACCGCCAGATCGAATGCGGAGGAAACCAGTTCGGCGTCGACTGCCGCTGGAGGGCTCACGACCGAAGGCTAACGGGGCCACGGGTCGGCGCTGGACGTAGAGCGCGTTCGGCAGCTTCCCTGAGGGGTGCCGCCCCCCGGCTCCGGTGTGACGCTGACCGAGCGCCGGGGAATTCAGCGAGCGCGCTCGGAGGGACTCGAACCCCCAACCTTCTGATCCGTAGTCAGACGCTCTATCCAAATTGAGCTACGAGCGCATTGGTGCCGGCGAAGCGACGGGCCCCAAGTATGGCCGATTCCGGCGGGGTTGCCTCCGTGGCCCGCCGGTGTGCGGAGGGAGGGGGATTCGAACCCCCGGGGTCGTGAGACCCAACGGTTTTCAAGACCGTCGCAATCGTCCGCTCTGCCATCCCTCCGTTTGTGAGGGTACCTGCCGGGCGTGGCCCAACCGGCGAGGTGTGCTGTCTCGCCGGCGAGCGAGGCGGGGGAAGACGGCTAGGGCAGCGGGCGCTATTGTCGTCGACTGTCATGAAATATTGGTGTGGAAGGATGTGTTGAGGCCGTGTCGAGAATGAGCGGCGGGGAGGCCCTCGTCAAGTCGCTCGTGGCCGAAGGCGTCGAGGTCGTTTTCGGGATTCCCGGTGTGCAGATGTACGGGATCGTCGCCGCGCTGCGCGATGAGCCCGGCATTCGCATGATCACAACCCGCCACGAGCAGGCCACGACATACATGGCGGACGGCTACGCCCGCGTGTCGGGCAAACCGGGTGTGGCCCTGGTGGTGCCGGGCGTGGGTCTGTACAACGCCGCCGCGGGACTCGCCACCGCGTATTCCCGCTCGTCGCCGGTGCTTGTGATCGCCGGCCAGATTCCCCGCGGCCAGATCGGCAGGAACCTCGGGGGCGTGCACGAGATCCTGGACCAGCCCGACGTGGTGCGTCCCGTGACCAAGTGGCGCCAGCGGGCACTCCGGCCTCGTGAGATCCCCTGGACCGTGTCCGAGGCGTTCCGGCAGATGCGCACCGGGCGCCCCCGTCCTGTCCTGATCGAGGTCCCACCGGAGGCCTCTGTGGAACAGGAGGAGGTCCTGCTGCGCAATCCTGCGCCGGTCGTGCGGAGCGTGCCGGCCTCCGAGCAGTTGCGGGAGGCCGCGCGGGTGATCGCCGCCTCTCGCCTGCCGCTGATCTACGCCGGGGGCGGGGTGGCGCGCTCCGACGCGGAGGATGCCCTCGTGGCTCTGGCCGAGGCGACCAACATTCCCGTGGTGACGTCCGGCGGGGGTAAGGGAACCATCCCCGACCGCCATCGGTTGTCCTACGGCGCGTGTGTCAGTCCGGAGGGGGAGCGGTTCGAGATGAACCAGCTCTTCGATGTGATGCGCGCAGCCGATGTGGTGATCGGCGTCGGCACCCGTTTCTCGATGGGAAATCCGGCCGGCGAGGCGTCGGTGCTCGTGAACATCAACATCGACGACACCGAGTTGACGCGGATCCAAGCCAACACGCTGCCGCTGCACGGCGATGCCAAGGCGACCATCGAGGCGCTTCTGCCCCATCTCGCCGAGGCGGGCGCTGCTGACCGCCCGTCACCCGCCGAAGCGGTCACGGGCGCCCGCCGGCTGATCGCGTACTACGACATCAAGTTCAAAGAGCCGCAGTACCCCATCCTCGAGGCGCTCCAAACCGGGATTCCGGAGGAGGCGTGCGTCGTCTGGGGGGTGACGCAGTTCGGGTACTACGCACGCACCCACTTCCAGGTGAATCACCCCAAGACGTATGTGGACTCCGGGTACGCCTTCAATCTCGGCTACTCGTTCCCCACGGCTCTCGGCGCACAGGTGGCCCGACCCGACGACCCCGTGGTCTGCGTCGTCGGCGACGGCGGGTTCATGTTCAACGCGTCCGAACTCTCCACAGCGGTCAAGTACGGGCTCGGGGTCGTCACCGTCGTCTTCAGGAACGACTCGTACGGCAACGTGGCCCGTGACCTCGATGAGTTCTTCGGCGGCACCTATGAGACCGATCTCTGCAATCCCGACCTCGTGGCGTTCGCGGAATCGTTCGGTGCGGTCGGGTTGCGGGCGTCGGATCCCCTGGATCTGGCCTGGCTGATCCCCGAGGCACTCGAGCGCCGTGCGCCGGTGGTCATCGATGTTCCCGTCGGCCATGTCGGGCTGCCCCGCGCCAAGCTGCTGGCGCACGTGCCCTCGTTGCCCTGGACACTGCCTCAGGAGGGGCTCATCACCTCCTGAGCCCGGCCACCATCAGTTGCCGGCAACCGTGCGGGCAGCGGCTCAGCCGGAGATGTGCCCCCGGATTTCGGCCAGCCACTTGTGCGCCCTCAGCCAGGCGGCATCGGCCTCCCGCCGCGAGGCGTCGCCCTCCCGCCACGTGGCTGCCGGGTACGAGCCCAAGAACTTCACGTCGGCCTTCTTGGCCTGGATGTTCAGCAGGCTGTCGGCCAGGAGATCATCGGCGATGTGGCCCTCGAGGTCGATGGCGAAGCAGTAGTCCCCCAGCGCCTCCTTCGTGGGGCGCGACTCCAGCTTGGTGAGGTTGATGGATCGGGCCGCGAACTCGTGCAGGATGCCGGCCAGCGACCCCGGCACGTCCTCGCGTTGGAAGATCACGATCGAGGTCTTGTCGTGGCCCGTCGGCGCGGGAATGCCGGTTGCCGCCACCGCTACGAAACGGGTGTGCTGCTCGTGGTCGTCGCCGATGTCGCCCGCGAGCGACGCCAGCCGGTAGATCTCAGCGGCCCGGCCGGCACCGATGGCAGCAGTGTGAGGGTCGGCCGCGTCGGCGGTGGTGCGGACCGCTTCGGCCGTGGAGGTGGCCGGCTCCACATCGGCACCTGGGAGGTGGGTCCGCAGGAATGTCCGGCACTGCGCGGTTGCCATCGGGAAGGACACGACCCGCTGGACGTCGGCCAGTTCCGTCCCCGGTGGCGCCAGCAGGCTCAACTGGACGGGCATGACGATCTCGCACTGGATCAGCAACTCGGATTCGAGGGCAAGGTTGTCCAGGGTGACGTTCACCGACCCGCCGAGTGAGTTCTCGATGGCGACGAATCCGAAGTCTGCGTCCCCGTCGGCTGCGGCGTCGAGCACGTCGGGGATGGTCGACATCGGGATGTGGGTGTCCTCGGAGAAGGCCGTCTCGAGTCGCAGCGCTTCCTCGGTGAAGGTGCCGGGAGGCCCGAGGTAGGCGACGCGGCGGGGTGCGGTGGCGTCCGGAGACGCCGGAGATGGCCGGCCGGTCATGGGCGGCAAGGATACAGAACCACCGGTAGGGTCGCCCTGTGAGGGTCGCGGTCGGCCTCGGCCCGGCCCGGCGTCGGCGACGGTGAGGACGAAGTATGGACGAGGGCGCCTTGCGCGACCTGCTGGCCGGCGTTCGTGCCGGGGAGTTACATCCCGATGACGCCGTGAGGGAACTCCGGCGGCTGCCGTTCGCGGATCTGGGTTTTGCCCGGGTGGATCACCACCGCCGGCTGCGCTCGTCGCTCGGTGAGGTGGTGTACGGGCCGGGCAAGGAACCCGAACAGTGCGCCGAGATCGTGGCGGAACTGCTGGCCGGCGGGCCCGGACCGGTGGTGCTGACCCGGTCGGACGCCGAACAGGCTGCTGCCGCGCTGGCGATGAACCCAGGTGGTCAGCGCCAGGGTTCGACGGTGGTGTGGCGCTCGAGCCCTGCCCGCGATGCGAGCGTCGTGATCGCCTCGGCCGGAACCGCGGACGGACCGGTGGCGACCGAGTGTGAGACCGTGCTGGCAGCGCACGGCGTTCTGGCGCGCCGACTGAACGACGTCGGTGTGGCTGGCCTGCACCGCCTGCTCGGCGACGTGGAGGCACTGCAAGAGGCCGACGCGGTGGTCGTGGTGGCCGGCATGGAGGGCGCCCTGCCGAGCGTGGTGGGGGGACTGACCGGCGCCCCGGTCGTTGCGGTACCCACCAGCACCGGCTACGGGGCAGCGCTGGAAGGAGTGACCGCCCTGCTGTCGATGCTGGCGTCGTGCGCAGCCGGGGTGACGGTCGTGGGTATCGACAACGGGTTCGGCGCGGCAGCCGCCGTGCTGCGGATGCTGGACGGCTCCGGCGCGGCATCCTGAGGGACAGAGAGCGGTAGGCGGATGCACGATCCCGAGGGCAGCGATCCAGGTACCGGCGGCGGCGCGTTCGACGCGGGCGCCAGCGGGACGGCACCCGGTGGCGCGTCCGGCGGCCTCGAAGGCACTGTGGCATGGTTCAACTGCTTCTGTGGCGTCGCCGGCGACATGGCACTGGGCGCGCTGGTGGACGCCGGCGCCGACCCCGATGCCGTCCGCGACATCGTCGCCGGACTCGGCGTGCCGGGCTGGGAGCTGGTGACAGCCAAGACCCTGCGCGGCGGGATCAGCGCCACGGATGTGAAGGTGCAGGTCGCCGAGTCGGGCGTGGTGCGCACCGCGGCGAACATCCTTGGTCTCGTTGCCGGGGCCGATCTGCCCGAGCGGGTGCGCGGCCGGGCGCTGGCGACCTTCGGGGCATTGGCGACCGTTGAGGCCCAACTACACGGACGACCTGTGGAGCAGGTCCACTTCCACGAAGTCGGCGGCCTGGACGCCATCGTCGACATCGTCGGCACCTGCGCGGCGCTCGAAGTGCTGGATGTGGGCGAGGTGCATGTTGCTCCGATCGCGCAGGGGCAAGGCATGATCCGCAGCGCCCACGGGCACCTGCCCATCCCTGCTCCCGCGACCGTGGAGCTCCTGCGTGGCGCACCTACCTTCGGCACCGACGTCCCGCACGAACTCACGACGCCGACCGGAGCGGCCCTGATGGCTGCGCTGGCCTCGGGTTTCGGGCCGATGCCGCCGATGACCGTCGGCTCAGTGGGCTACGGAGCCGGCGACCGGGAACTGCAGGATCGACCGAATGTGACGCAGGTCGTGATCGGACGCTCCGAGGCGACCCTCGCCACCGGCCAGGGGGTGCAACTCCTCGAGACGAACGTGGACGACGTGACGGGCGAGACGCTGGCGTACACCGTCGAGGCGCTGCTCCTGGCGGGCGCCCACGACGCCTGGATCACGCCGGTCGTCATGAAGAAGGGCCGTCCGGCCCATGTGGTGAGCGCGCTGATGGATCCGGCTCTGGCCGCGACCGTGGCTGACGTGATGCTGGCCGAGACCGGCAGCCTCGGCATCCGGGCCACGACGCTCCAGCGCTGGCCACGGTCGCGTGAGCAGGTCGAGGTGCACGTCGATGGCCTTCGGGTTCGCCTGAAGGTGGCCCCGGGCAGAGTGAAGGTGGAGCATGACGATGCCGCTGCGGTGGCCGCCGCAACCGGGCGACCCCTCCGCGAGGTCATCGAACTGGCCGCCGCGGCCTGGCAGCGCCCTCATGCGGCACCCGACCCTGTCGAGGACTGAGCCTCCACACCCGTCCCACCCGTAGGCTCGCCGCCGTGGACGAGCGCCTCTACTTCCGCCAGTTGCTCTCGGGCGTGGACTTCGCCGTCGGCGATGAGTTGGCCCGGCAGATGCGCAATTTCGTCTACCTGATCGGCGACCGTGAGGCCGGCGAAGCGCTCGTGATCGACCCTGCCTACGACCCTGGCGGGATCGTGGATCTCTGCGAGGCCGACGGGATGCGTCTGGCCGGCGTCCTCGCCACGCACTACCACCCCGACCATGTCGGCGGCGCCATGATGGGCTTGTCGATCCCCGGTATCGCCGAGCTCCTCGAGGTCGTCGACGTTCCGGTGCACGTGCAGGCCGACGAGGCGGCCTACGTGACCGCCACGACCGGTTTGGGCCCTCCGGAGATTCGATGCCACGCCGGCGGTGACGTGGTGACCGTCGGCGGGCTGGACATCGAGTTGATCCACACGCCCGGGCACACTCCCGGCAGTCAGTGCTTCCTCGTCCGGGGTCGCCTGCTGTCGGGCGACACGCTGTTCCTCGAAGGCTGCGGGCGCACCGACCTCCCCGGCGGCGACTCGGCGGCCATGTACGAGAGTCTCACCCAGCGGCTCGGACGGGTTCCCGACGACACCGTCCTGTTCCCCGGGCACTTCTATGCCACCGCCCCGTCGGCTGTGCTGGGGCAGACACGCAGGTCGAACTACGTGTTCGCACCTCGCAGCGCCGCGGAGTGGTTGGCGATGTTCGGCGGCTGAACGGCGCGATTCTGGCTATGGGAGTTCTGGGTGGACGCTGGAACCACCAGACCGGGGAGGCGCGGAGTTAGGCTGTCTCCGGGCAGTGGAGCGGAGGCGTGCCGCGCGATGCACACGGCGGATGCCGGCACGACAGGGCAGATCCGCAAAGAAGGAAAAGACATGATCAGGCGATCTTCTCCCGACCGCGCCGCGCCGCGCCGACCGGTGGTCCGGACTCTTGCGCTGGTGCTCGTATTGGCGCTGGCAGCGGTTGCGTGCGGGAGCGCGGACACCGAGCCCACACTCACCGCCGAGCGGCCCGAGTTGCCCGCCCCCACGACGCCCGCCACGACGGCCGGCGGGGCGTCTCCTCCCCCTGCCGTTCAGGAACCTGATCCGTCCACGACGACTGCGGTTCCCCTCAGCCGGACGACCGAGCCGACCATCCTCGTCACAGCCCCGCCGGACGCGCCGGCCGCCACCGACGGCGGTCCCGCTCTCCCGCCGCCGCTCCTGCCGGACGTGCCGCTTCCGGAGGAGATGAGCAATCCTGAACTCACCGTCCTACCGACCGAGGAACTCCCACCCCCGCCGCCGCCCACCACCATTCCGGTCACGGCGCCATCGTGGCAGCCGGTCACGATCCTGACCTCCAAGGACGACGTGAACAGCATCCTCCCGGTGTACGACGCCCCCAACGGCACCCGCTTGGCCTTCCCCGACGGCGACCTCTGGAGTTACACCTTCCGCCGCAACCGACTGGTAACGCGACTGCTGCAGGGAAACCAGGGCGACGAATGGGTGGAGATCGAAATGCCGGTGCGGCCGAACGGGGCGCGGGGTTGGGTTCGCGCCGAGCACTTCAACTGGTCCACGGTCAACCACCACATCCTCATCGACGTGTCGGATCGCAGCGTGGCGCTCTACGAGGGTGGCACCCTGGTCACCTCCACAGGGGCGATCGTCGGCAAGCCCGCGACACCTACACCTGCGCTGTCGGGTTTCCTCGTCGAGAAGCTCCCGAATCACAGCCAGCAGAACGGCAGTGTGGTGTTGGGTGATTGGATCTTGATGCTGTCGTTCTTCAGTGAGGCGCTCAACAGCTTCGGTGGCGGCCTGCCGCGTATCGCCCTGCACGGAACGCACATCCCCGAGCGGGTGGGTGAGGCCCTGTCCAACGGCTGCATCCGCATCCCCAACAACATCGTGGAGGCCATCGCCCAGCAGGCCCCGCTCGGCACTGTGGTGAACATCGTCGCCTAGCGGCGACGCGGACCGCGGTTTGTGAGGAAGGCAGTGGACTCCGCAGCGGAGGTCGTGCCGTCGGCGCCGCGAGGCTACGACCCCGAGACAACTCCGCTCGTGCTCGGCCTCTGGCCCCGGGGTTCGATGGCCGGCCGCCTGATCTCGGCAATCATCGTCGTGGCCGTCCTGGTGGCTGCCTGCGGGGCAAACGTCGGCGAGCCGCCGGCAGTTGCCGAGGAAGCGGCGGCGTTGAACGGCGGCCCACTGCTGGGCGCGGTGTCGTCAGAGCCCGAAAGCGGCGCGGCACCGCCAATCCCGCCGCCGGTCAGCACGCCGCCGGAGACTTCCGTGCCGGTGACTGTGTCGGATCCGTCGCCTCCGCCGACGAGCGAGCCGGTGCCGGTGACCGTGCCGGTGACTGTGCCGGATCCGGAGCCTCCGTCGCCCCCGCCGACGAGCGAGCCGGTGCCGGTGACTGTGCCGGATCCGGAGCCTCCGTCGCCTCCGCCGACGAGCGAGCCGGCCGCCCCACCGCCGGCGCCTGCTCCCCCGCCCCCATCCCCACCGCCGCCTCCGGCCGAGGCGCCGTCCTGGCAGCCGGTGACCATCCTGGTCGCCAGGGACGACGTCAACGGGGTCATTCCGGTGTACGACGCGCCTGGGGGGGATCGGCTGTCGTTCACCGACGGTGAGGTCTGGAGTTACACCTTCCGGGGCAACCGCCTGGTTGTGCGCGTGCTGCAGGGCGCCCAGGGCGACGAATGGGCCCAGGTGGAGCTACCCGTCCGCCCCAGTGGCAGTCGCGGCTGGGTGCGCGCGGAGAACTTCACCTGGTCGACGGTTAACCACCACATCCTGGTGGACGTCTCGGCCCGCAGTGTGGCTCTCTACGAGGGTGACAACCTCATCACTTCGACTCGGGCGATCGTCGGCAAGTCGGCCACGCCGACACCTGCGCTGCGGGGTTTCATCGTGGAGAAGCTCCCGAATCACAGCCAGCAGAACGCCAGTGTGGTGTTGGGTGATTGGATCTTGATGTTGTCGTTCTTCAGCGAGGCGCTCACCAGCTTCGGCGGCGGCCTGCCGCGTATCGCTCTGCACGGAACGCACATTCCCGAGCGTGTGGGTGAAGCGCTGTCCAACGGCTGCATCCGCATCCCCAACAACATCATCGAGACCATCGCGCGCCGGGTCCCACTGGGTACCGTGGTGAACGTCGTCGCCTGAGAGGGGGGCCAGTGCGGCTCCGGTCCCGTCGAATCACAGTTGGTGCGCCCGCCGGCGGCGTGTCGAGTCGGTACCGCCGGCGTGCTGTGCGAATCGTGGCGGTGGCAATGCCCACCATCCTGCTGCTGGCGTCGTGCGGCGCTGGCACCGACACCGACCAGGTCGTCGTGGAGCCTGGACCGACCACAACGGCCAGGGCGCCGGAGCAGGCGACCGTCGAGCCGCAGGCGCCCGAGCCTCCGGCTCCTCCTCCCTCGACAACCGCACCCGCATCCCCCGAACCCGACGAGAGGGATGGCTCGCCTCAACCGCCCCCGGACCCGCCTCCTGCGCCGGACCCCGTTCCACCCACGACCGCTCAAACTCCGCCTGAGCCTCCTGAGCCGCCCCCGCCCGACCCGCCCCCGCCCGAGCCGCCGGAGGAGCCCGAACCAGCGGAGTCGTCAGCCCCGGACCCACCGCCTCCGCCCCCGCCCGAAACGCCGGAGGAATCCGAGCCGCCGGAGGAGCCCGAACCAGCGGAGTCGTCAGCCCCGGACCCACCGCCGCCTCCTGAGCCGCCTCCTGAGCCGCCGCCCCCGCCCGAAACGCCGGAGGAGCCCGAACCAGCGGAGTCGTCGGCTCCGCCGGCGCCCCCGCCCCCACCTCCACTGCCACCGCCGGAGACGCCGTCGTGGAGTCCGGTCACCGTCCTCGTCTCCAAGGAAACCGTCAACGGCATCGTCCCGGTGTACGACGCGCCTGGGGGGGATCGGCTGTCGTTCACCGACGGCGAGGTCTGGAGTTACACCTTCCGGGGCAACCGCCTGGTTGTGCGCGTGCTGCAGGGCACCCAGGGCGACGAATGGGCCCAGGTGGAGCTACCCGTCCGCCCCAACGGCAGCCGCGGCTGGATCCGCACGGACAACTTCAACTGGTCGACGGTGAACCACCACGTTCTCATCGACCTCTCGGACCGGCTGGTGGCCCTCTTCGACGGTGACGACCTGGTGACCTACACCCGCGCCATCGTGGGCAAGTCGACCACGCCGACACCTGCGCTGCGGGGTTTCATCGTGGAGAAGCTGCCGAACCACAGCCAGCAGAACGCCAGCGCGGTGTTGGGTGATTGGATCTTGATGCTGTCGTTCTTCAGCGAGGCGCTCACCAGCTTCAGCGGCGGCCTGCCCCGCATCGCC
Organism: Acidimicrobiales bacterium; assembly: GCA_963664235.1. GTDB lineage: Bacteria > Actinomycetota > Acidimicrobiia > Acidimicrobiales > CATQHL01 > VXNF01. Next base: position 1,214,317 of record OY760933.1, read on the forward strand.
CTGCACGGCACCCACATCCCGGACCGCGTCGGCGAAGCCCTGTCCAACGGCTGCATCCGCATCCCCAACAACATCATCGAGGTCATCGCCCGCACCGCCCCCCTCGGCACCGTCGTGAACATCAGCGTCTGAGAGGCGCCCTATCGCAGGGCTTCGGCCATGGTGTCGATGAGGCGGTCGATCTCGGCGTCAGTGATCACCAGCGGCGGGCACATGGCCAGGGCGGTGCCGATGGGGCGCACGATGACCCCGGCGTCGAGAATCTTGGTGCGCACTCCGGCTGCGTCACGGCCCAGTTCGGCGGCCCAGACGGCGCCGGTTCCCCTGTAGCCGGCCACGAGCCCGTCGGCGGCCATTGCCCGCAGGCCGGCCGAGATGCGTTCACCGATGTGGGTCGCCCGGCGCGGCAGGTTCTCCGCGTCCATCAGTTCCAGGTTCGCAATACCGGCGGCGCAGGCCGCGGGATGCCCCGAGTAGGTGTAGCCGGTGCGCAGCAGGAAGCCCGCCTCCTGGGCCTCGAAGGTCTCGCAGACCCGCCTCGACAGGATGACCCCGGCCAGCGGCTGGTAGCCCGAGGTCACTCCTTTGGCGAACGTCATGATGTCGGGGGTGACGCCGTAGTGCTGCGCGCCGAACCATTCGCCGGTGCGCCCGAACCCGCAGATGACCTCGTCGAGGATGAGCAGCGCCCCGTGTGTGTCGCACAGCCTCCGCAGACCCGCCAGGTAGCCCTCGGGGGGCGGCCACACCCCGCCGGCGCCCTGCAACGGTTCGGAGATCACCGCCGCCAGCCGCTCGCCGGTGGTGGCCATCGCCAGTGCCGCGGCCTCCAGATCGTCGTGGGGAACCTCGGTGAAGTGCGGCACCAGGTCGCCCCAGCCCTCGCGGTTGGGGGCGATGCCCTGGGCCGCGGTGCCGCCGAAGTTGGTGCCGTGGTAGCCGTTCGTGCGGGTGATGGTGGCTTGACGCTCGACGTCGCCGTTCAGCCGGTGCCACTGGCGGGCGATCTTCAAAGCGGTGTCCACCGCCTCCGAGCCCGAGCAGCACAGGAACACCCGCCCGTCGGGGAGCGGGGAGCGCTCGACGATCATGGCCGCGACCTTCTCGGCCGCCGGGTTCGTGAACGGTGCGAAGGTGTTGTAGGCCTCCAGGTTGCGCATCTGGTCGGCGACGGCGTCGATGATCTCGGCTCGGCCGTGGCCCACCTGGCAATACCACAGGCTGGCCATCGCATCGAGGTAGCTGTTGCCGGCGTCGTCCCAGAGTGTGCAGCCCTCGCCGCGGACGAGGCTGATGTAGTCCTCGAGGTTGGGTGGGGAGAAGGGGTGGAGGAAAGCACGAGGCATGTGCCGGCTCCTTTCGGTCAGTGACGATTCGAGGGTAACGTCGCCGCGGAATGATCCTGTCCGATCGCACCATCCGCGAGCAGATTGCAGCGGGCCGCATCTCCATCGATCCATTGGCGGAGGGTGCGGTCCAGCCGTCCTCGGTGGATCTGCGGCTCGACCGGTTCTTCCGGGTGTTCCGCAACCACACGATGGGTTGCATCGACGTCAAGAAGAATCTGGCGGCGTTGACCGACCTCGTGGAGATCGACTCCGACGGCGTCTTCATCCTGCATCCGGGTGAGTTCGTGCTGGGCTGCACCCTGGAGCAGGTGGCTCTGCCCGACGACTTGGTGGGCCGCTTGGAGGGGAAGTCCAGCCTGGGGCGTCTCGGGCTGCTCATTCATTCGACGGCCGGCTTCGTGGACGCGGGCTGGCGAGGCCAGCTCACTCTGGAGCTGTCGAATGTGGCAACCCTGCCGATCACTCTCTATCCGGGTATGAAGATCGGTCAGATCAGCTTCATCCGGATGACGACCGCGGCGGACAATCCGTACGGCTCGAAGGCGGTCGGCTCCAAGTACCAGGGCCAGGTCGGCCCGATCCCCAGCCGCTACTGGGAGAACTTCTAGACCGGGTTAATCCTCGTCGGGGAAGCGGCGCAGCAGGTCTTCCGCCTGCGCCACCCAGTTCCACTTCTGGATGCGCCCGGGCGCGCCTATGGCGTCCTCGAGTGCCTCCACTGCGGCCTCGTCGAGGGCGGCGATCTGGTCGTAGCCCGTGATCCCCTGCTTGGCCAACTCTGCAAGCAGCATCGGGTCGGTGCCCTTGATGAGGCGCAGGTTGTCCTTGCGAGGCGCTGCAGATGGGCTCGCGGTGGCGGCGGTAGCCGGCGGGGGCGCCAGGGCGGGTATCCCGGCAGGGATCACCGCGGGCGAGGCGGGCGCAGTGGTGGGGCGCAAGCGGGCCATCGGCGCCAGATCCAGTCCCGACACCGACACAGAAACCGGCACACCCTCGGTGCCCGGGTCGCCCACGACCACCGGCGAGACGAGCTCGGCGGTGCGGCGGGTGGCGGCGTCCTCCTCCCCGCGCTGGATGGCCTCCAGCACGTGCAGGGCGATGTCGCCGACCTGTACGTCGTCGGCCTCGACGCCTTCGCCGCGGACGCCGTCGTCGATCATGACGTAGCAGAAGGGGCAGGCCGTGGCGATGCGCTCGGCACCGGTGGCCAGCAACTCGCGGCTGCGCACCACGTTCACCTGCTCGCCGACGTGTTCCTCCATCCACATGCGGGCACCGCCGGCGCCGCAGCACATCCCTTTGGTGCCGTTGCGCGGCGCCTCCACCACCTCGAGGCCGCTGATGGCCGCCACGACCCGCCGCGGCGCCAGGTAGACGTCGTTGTGGCGACCCAGGTAGCAAGAGTCGTGGTACACGAGCCGCTCGGACAGGCGGGCCTCGGAAAGGTCCAGCTGGCCGCTCTCGACGAGTTGCTCCAGCAGTTGGCTGTGGTGGATGACCTCGTAGTGCCCACCCAGTTGCGGGTACTCGTTGCCGAGGGTGTTGAAGCAGTGCGGGCACTGCGTGATGATCTTGCGCACGCCCATGCCGTTGAGGGTCTCGACGTTCTGCATGGCCAACATCTGGAACACGTACTCGTTGCCGGACCGGCGCGCCGGGTCGCCGGTGCACATTTCCGCGGGCCCGAGCACGGCGAAGTCCACCTCTGCGCGTTGCATGAGCTCGGTCATGGCGCGGGTGACCTTGCGGTTCTTGTCGTCGTAGCTTCCGGCGCAACCCACCCAGTACAGGTACTCGGCCTCGATGGGGTCGGTGCCGTCGAGCACGACGAGCCCCTCGAAGTCGGCAGCCCAGTCGGCCCGGGCGGACTGGGCCATGCCCCACGGGTTGCCGGAGTTCTCCATCGAGCGGTAGGCAGTGCCCAGCTCGCTGGGGAAGTCGCTCTCCATCAGCGAGAGGTAACGCCGCATGTCCAGGATCTTGTCGAGGATCTCGATGTTCACGGGGCAGATCTCGTCACAGGCCCGGCACGACGTGCAGGCCCAGACCTCCTCGGAGCTGACGCGTTCGAACACGTTGGCACTGGCCACGGTTATCTCGGCGTCGGCGCCGATGGGCGGCGATGTGGCGGGCGTGCCGCTGGCGGCCATCACCTCGCCCACCTTGAGGACGATCTCGCGGGGGTCAAGCGACTTGCCGGTGGCGTGTGCCGGGCACACCGACGTGCAGCGCCCGCACATCGTGCAGGCGTCGAGGTCCAGGAGTTGCTTCCAGGTGAAGTCCTCCACGGCCGCTGCCCCGAAGGAGTCCAGGTCGGTCTCCATGAGGTTCGGCAGTTCGCGCATGGCGCCCTTGGGCCGCTCCCGGTCGCGCAGGTACATGTTCACCGGTGAAGTGAACATGTGGCGCAGCATCGTGACCGGTATCAGCAGCACGAACACCACGAACGTCGCCACGTGCAGGATCCACCACACCTGGTGCCACCCGGCGACGTTGGAGAGACCGTCGACAGCGGTGGCGAGCGGGTAGCCGATCAGCGACCAGCGCTCGAAGGACGGGGTGCCCGCCTCGGCAATGCGGAAGGCCTCGGCCCCGAAACCGGTGACCCCGATGAGCAGCATCGTGGTGAGGATCACGGCGTGCTCGGGCCGGGTCTTGTGACGGATCCGGTAAGGGCGCAACCGCCAGGGACCCCAGCGGCGCAGGATCGCCCAACTCACGCCAACCAGGAACACCGCCCCGGCCAGATCGCCGGTGAGGGAATAGCCCTGGTACACGCGTCCTGTGAGGAACTTGGCGCCGTCGGGCAGCTGGTGCTCGATTTCCAAGGTGATGGTCACCGCCAGCAGCACCAGGAAGCTGAAGTAGATGAGGGAGTGCATCGCCCCGGCGACGGGCTCGCGCAGCAGGGTGCGCATGGACGCCCCTGCCCGCAGGTCCCCCAGGCGGCGGCGCACGTTGCGCCAGGTCGTGCGGCGCTCCTCGGCGGCCCCCCGTTGCCAGTTGCGCACTCTGTGGGCGAACAGCACCGAGGCGTAGAGCAGGGTGATCGGGATGACGGCGTAGAACGCCACGCGCAGCGGTCCGGGAATGTTGCCGAACACTTCCCGGGTCACGGTGGCGGTGCTGTGGAAGCCCGTGATTGCCGCGGCAATGCCCGAAGCGACGGTGATCAGGGCCAACCCGAGCCCCGCCAGGATCACGAGGCGGTTGGGCGCGAGGCGACCGGAACGGGGTGACTCGGTGCTCATCTCGCCGCTGAGGCTACGGGCATCGGCGCAGCCACGAAAGTGCCCGGCCGCAACGCGGTGGAATGCTCATGCCGTCGGCGAGGTTACGGGGATCGGGGAGCGTTCGCTGTCATTTGCCCGATCGGCCCTTCCGGAGAGGCCGTAGCGGACCACCGGACAGCACGGTGGTGGCAACCGGCGACTCCGAGGGTACGGTGCCGATGCGCCAAGGGAGTCGCTCCTACGTCCAATGTCGGGCGGAACAAGCACGACTCGACAAGAGAGGCACTCCCGTGAAACGTCGAACTTTGGTGGCGCTCGGCGTCACCGGCGCAGTAGTCGCCGTCCTGAGCACGCCCGCGGCGGCCCAGACCACTGATCCGGCGGCCGCAGTGCAGGCTGTCCTGGACAACATTTGGGTGCTCCTGGCGGGCGCCCTGGTCTTCTTCATGCAGGCGGGATTCGCGTTGCTGGAAGCGGGACTGACCCGGGCCAAGAACGTCACGAACATCATGGCCAAGAATCTGGCCGACATGAGTGTGGGCGTCATCGCCTTCCTGGCGGTGGGCTACGGCCTGGCGTTCGGGGCCGGCAATGCCTGGTGGGGCACCGAAGGGTTCTTCCTCTCGGGCAGTGCCCTCTTCGAGTTCGGCTCGAGCGGGGTCGGCAACCTGTCGACGGCGACCTTCTTCTTCTTCCAGGTGGTGTTCGCCGCCACCGCGGTCACCATCGCATCGGGCGCGATGGCCGAGCGGGCCCGTTTCAAGGCCTACCTGCTCTTCAGCCTCGTGATGTCGGCGTTCATCTACCCGATGGTCGTGCACTGGACCTGGGGCGGCGGCCTCATTGCCGACATCTCCATCGGCGGCGCCGTCTACAGCGACTTCGCGGGCTCGACCGTCGTGCACTCCACGGGCGGCTGGGCGGCGCTCATGGGTGCCCTTTTCCTGGGCCCTCGCCTGGGCAAGTTCGGACCGGGTGGTGCGCCGCGGCCGATTCCGGGCCATTCCATGCCGATGACGATTCTGGGCGTGTTCATCCTGTGGCTCGGCTGGTTCGGCTTCAACGCCGGCTCCGAGCTGGCTGCCGACGGCGTCGTGATGGTGGTGGCGCTGAACACGGCCATCGCGGCCGCGGCCAGCACGCTGACCGCAGGTGCCGTGGTGTGGCTGAAGACCGGAAAGCCGGACGTGGCCATGGCCGGCAACGGCACCCTGGCGGGCCTCGTGGGCATCACCGCCGGCTGTGCCACGATGAACGTCCTGGGTGCGCTCGTGACCGGTGCGGTCGCCGGCGTGCTGGTCGTGTACTCGGTGTTCGTGATCGAGCGCAAGGGGATCGACGACCCGGTGGGCGCGGTCTCCGTGCACGGTGTCTGCGGCGTGTGGGGCACTCTTGCGGTCGGCCTGTTCGCCCGCTACGACGACGCCTTCCTGGGTCGGGACAACGCCGGGCTCTTCTACGGCGGGGGCGGCTGGCAGCTGCTCGTGCAGTTCGTCTTCGTGCTGATCGTGCTTGTCTGGACCCTCGTCACCACGGGAATCCTGTTCGCGATGCTGCGACGGTTCGGCGTGCTGCGTGTGTCCGTCGCCGAGGAGGCGCGCGGCCTGGACCTCGCCGAGCACGGCGCCGGTGCCTACCCGGCCGATCCCATGCCCCGCGACGGGCGCGCCTACGAGCAGCCCTAGCCACCTTGTAGCGGGTACGCGCTGAAGGGCGCTTCGAGCCGTCGCCGGGCCGGTCCGTAGCAGGTCCCGGTCGGCGGGCCTAGTGTGAGCGGCCGTTAATTCAGGTGAGCATCGAGATGAGGTTCTGTGAGATATCGGTCAACCGTGATGATTGCCGCGGCGGGAGCGATGCTGGCCCTTCTGGCGTCGCCGGCGGCCGCACAGTCGGGCGATCCGTCGGAGGTCGTGCAGGCGGCCCTGGACAATGCCTGGGTCTTGTTGGCCGGCGTTCTCGTCTTCTGCATGCAGGCGGGCTTCGCTCTCCTGGAGAGCGGCATGACGCGGGTCAAGAACACGACGAACATCCTCGCCAAGAACCTGGCCGACATGTGTATCGGCGTTCTGGCCTTCCTGGCAGTCGGCTACGGACTGGCGTTCGGAGCGGGCAACCCCTTATGGGGAACCGAGGGGTTCTTCCTGGCCGGTAGCGACCTCGTCGCGGTCGGCTCAAGCGGCACCGGCACCATCAGCACCGCCGCGTTCTTCTTCTTCCACGCGGTATTCGCCGCCGCGGCGGTCACGATCGCCTCGGGCGCGATGGCCGAGCGGGCTCGTTTCAAGGCGTACCTGCTCTTCAGCCTGGCGATGTCGGCGTTCATCTACCCGCTGGTCGTGCACTGGACCTGGGGTGGCGGCCTCATTGCCGACATCTCCATCGGCGGAGCCGTCTTCAGCGACTTCGCGGGCTCGACGGTCGTGCACACCACCGGGGGCGTCGCGGCGCTCACCGGTGCGGTATTCCTCGGCCCGCGCCTGGGCAAGTACACCCCCGACGGCCGGCCACGGCAGATCGCGGGCCACGCAACGCCGATGGTCGTGCTGGGCGTATTCATCCTCTGGTTGGGATGGTTCGGGTTCAACGCCGGCTCGCAGCTCGCGGCCACCGCCGGCAGCCCGGTCACGAGGGTGATCCTCAATACCGTCATCGCAGGTGCGGCGGGCACGGTCACCGCCGGCGCGGTGGTCTGGCGCCGCCAAGGGCTTCCGGACATGCCGATCGTTGCCAACGGCACGCTGGCCGGGCTCGTGAGCATCACCGCGGGCTGCGCCGCCATGAACGTGGCCGGCGCGTTGGTGACGGGCGCGATCGCCGGTGTGATCGTGGTCTACTCGATGACCTTCATCGAGCGCCGAGGGATCGACGATCCGGTCGGTGCCGTGTCGGTGCACGGCGTGTGCGGGATTTGGGGCACGCTGGCAGTGGGCTTGTTCGCCCGCTATGACGACGGCTACCTCGGCCGCGACGACGCCGGATTCTTCTTCAGCGGGGATGGGTATCAACTGCTTGCCCAGATCACCCTCTCGGCGATCGTCGTGGCCTGGGTGCTGATTGCGACGGGCGTTCTGTTCGCAACACTGCGCCGCTTCGGGCTGTTGCGAGTCTCGCCGCAGGAGGAGGCGCTTGGCCTCGATCTAACCGAGCATGGCGTCGGCGCGTATCCGGCCGACGTCCTGCCACGGGATGCGAGAGCCTACGAGCAGCCTGAGTAGTGACGTTGCGGAGAGATCGCCATGATCAAGCCGCGCAACCTCGCGGTCCTCATGCAGCGCCTGGCGGACCTGGTATCGACTACCAGGTACGACCCGACGAGGCGCACCTGCTTCGTCTCGTACCACGATGCCGACTTCAGTGAAGTCGAGTCCTTCATCCGCCAGTTCGGTGACGAGTTCGTCCCCCGCTGCGTCGGGCCGGTCGAGCAGGATGGCTTCGTCGGCAGCCTCGACGAGCATTACATCAAGAGTCGCGTCCGTGAGGGGTGTCTTGCGGACTCGACGGTCACGATCGTCCTGTTGGGGAAGGAGACGTGGCACCAGCAATTCATCGACTGGGAGGTCGCTGCGTCGCTGCTGGAAGGGTCGGTGCGCCGCCGGAACGGGATACTCGTCATGCCGCTTCCGTCGATGAAGAACAGGGCAGTGTTCCCCGAGAGGATCCGGGACAACTTCTTCGGGCCCGACGATGAGAAGTCGTCTGTGATCTACGAGAGCTACCCGACAACTCGGGAGTCGCTTCGCGCCAAGATTGAACGCGCACACGCTTCCCGGGCGGACGCGGCCAGGAAGGTGAACAACAGCCGGCCCCTGCGACGGACCGACTCGCCCTGACCGCGCGGGCGGCTGGTCGTCCGGTCGCGCGTGGGTCCGCCGCGGCCGACGCGGCTTCGAGGATGCCTACCCGCGAGCCTGCGTCTAGGATCGCGGCGACCGGAGGGAGGCGAGCCTGATGCGGGTTGGCGTTGATATTGGCGGGACGTTCACCGACGCGGTGGCCGTCGACGATGAGGGCCGTATCCGCACGGCCAAGGTCCTCACGACACCTCGGCGGCTGCACGACGGCGTGCTCGAGGCGCTCGAGCGGCTGGAGGTGGACTGGGATCGCCTGGACTCCATTACCCACGGCACCACCGCCGGGTTGAACGCTTTCCTCGAGCGCCGTGGTGCCAAGGTTGCCCTGCTCACCACCCGCGGCTTCCGCGATGTCTACGAACTCGGTCGGGCGAACAGGCCCGACATGTACAACGTTCGCTATCGCCAGCCGGCGCCGCTGGTGCCGCGGCGGTGGATCTTCGAGATCGACGAGCGGGTCGCCGCCGACGGTTCGGTCCTCGTGCCGATAGATGACGGCGTCGTGCGGGCCCTCGGTCGCCGGCTCGGCGACGAGTTCGAGGCGGTGGCGGTCTGCTTCCTGCACTCCTACGCCAACCCCGACCACGAGCAGCGTGTTGCCGAACTCCTCGCCGATGCAGCACCGTCGCTTGCGGTGGTGTGCAGCCACGAGATCGCTCCTGAATGGCGGGAGTACGAGCGCACCAGCACGACGGCCATCGCCGCCTATGTGGCCCCCATCGTGCAGCACTACCTCGTCGAATTGGAGCAGGAGGTCAGCGCCCGCGGGCTGCGGGGACCGCTGCGGGTGATGCAGTCCAACGGCGGCGTGATGATGGCCGCCATGGCGAGGCGCAAAGCCATCCAGACGCTGTTCTCGGGACCGGTGGGGGGCACGATCGCCTGCGTTGCGACCGCAGAGGACCTGGGCGACGAGATGGATGTCAGCCGCCTGATCTGCATCGACATGGGGGGAACCTCCTTCGACGTGAGCCTGGTCGTCGACGGCGAAGCCGACGTGGAACTGGAATCCGAGCTGGAACGCCACCCCGTGCTGTCCCCGACGGTCGCCATCCACACGATCGGAGCCGGCGGCGGCAGCGTCGGACATGTGTCGGCAGGTGGCCTGCGCGTGGGGCCACGCTCCGCGGGCGCCGAGCCGGGTCCGGCGTGCTACGGCTCCGGCGGCACCGAGCCGACGGTCACCGACGCCAACCTGCACCTCGGCCGCCTCCCGTCGGTCGCTCGCCTGGCTGGAGGCATGGCACTCGATGCCGCCGCCGCGGAGGCGGCACTGGGTTCGGTGGGCGAAGTGCTGGGCTTGGCTCCCGATTCGTTGGCCACGGGGATCGTCGCCGTCGCCGACGCCACCATGGCCAACGCCATCCGCGAGATCACGGTGCTGCGGGGGATCGACCCACGTTCGTTCGCACTGGTGGCCTTCGGTGGCGCCGGTCCGCTGCACGCCGCCGCGCTTGCCGACGAGTTGGAGATCGACACCGTGCTGGTGCCCGCCGATCCGGGTGTCCTGTCGGCCTACGGCATGTTGCACGCCGACATCCGCCATGACGTCGTCCAGAGCTTCTACATGGGCGTCGCGGAGACCGACGGCGAGACCCTGGAGGCGACACTCGCCGAATTGGCCGAGCGCGCCCGCCTGCTCGTCAAGGAGGACGGTGTGGACGAGCGGGCTATCGAGCTGGAGCCCTCGGCCGATCTGCGCTACGTGGGCCAGGAGTACACCGTGACGCTCCCGCTGCCCACCGCCGAGCCGACCAGCCAGACGCTCGCCGCATTGCCTCAGCGGTTCGCCGAGGCGCACGAGGTGCGCTACGGCCACAGCAACCCCGCCGAGGATGTCGAGTTCGTGAACCTGCGGATGACGGCGCGCGGCTCGTTGCGCCGACCCACCGCCGTCGACCTGCCGGTCGGCGAGGCGGGCGAACCCACCGCCGTCGAGCGCACCTGGTTCGACGGCTCCTGGCTCCCGACGCCGGTGCATCGCCGCGAGGCGTTGCCGGCCGGTGCGACCGTGGCCGGTCCGGCGATCGTCCTGGAGGACGCCTGCACGACCCTGGTACCGCCGTCGTGGACGGCGTCGGTCTCGGCGCACGGGCATCTCGTGCTGCGCCGATCCTGATCGGACCGGGCAGGCACCCTGGACTCCGGTAGGGGCCGGGACGAGCGAAACGACAACCGAGGGAGGGCCACGATGCGCATCCTGCTGATCAACCCGCTGGGAGTGAACGTCTACGACGAGCTCGTCGACGAGGTGGTGCGACCTGCGATCAGTTCCGACACCGAGCTGACAGTGCGCTCACTCGCTGGAACCGGCGTACCGGAGACGGCCTTCCTGCCCGCGGCATCGCTGCTCATGAATCAGCTTCTGTCGGCTGTCCAGCAGGGAGAACGCGACGGTTTCGACGCCGTGGTGATCGCCTGCGCGTCCGACCCGGGTCTGGTGGACGCGAAGGAGTTGGTGTCGATCCCTGTGACCGCTCCCATGGAGGCAGCCATCGCCACCGGGCGGGCCCTCGGGCGCCTCGCCGTCGTGGCACCTCGCATCGAGAGCGGCGATGGCGAGAATCTGCCCCAGGACGCCAACTGGGTACGCAGGCTGGTGCACGCCTACGACGGCGCGTCGATCCTCGCCGGAGTCTTCTCCGCGCCCTGCCCGCACCCACCCGCTGATCTGGTGGACCGGCTGGTTCACGAGGACCCTCGGGAGTTGCGGTCCCTGGTGCGGCGCGGCATGGCATCGGCGGTGGCAGGCCCGGCGGGCGATGCCGCCGAGTCGGCATTCCGGGACCATGACGCAACTGTGGTCTTCTTCGCCTGCACGATCTGGTCGGGTCTGCTGGACCCGGTTCGCGACCGGGTACCCGTGCCGGTCCTGGATCCCCTGATCACTCCGGTCCGCTATGCCGAGATGCTCGCCGGCGCCGGGCGTAAGTTCTGAGGTTGTGACCGGCCGCTGGGCGCCGACCCGGGGCGTCCTCGGGGAGCGCTGACGTGCCACTGGCGATCTACATCGGTCGCCGCTTGGTGTTCCTGGTGGTGGCGCTGTTCGGCGTCTCGCTCATCACATTCGTGGTGACACGCGTCCTGCCCGGCAACCCGGCCTACCTGATCGTCGGTGTGCAGGCCGACGAAACCACCGTCGAGGCGGTCATCGAGCGGCTGGGGCTCGACCGCCCGATCGTCGAGCAGTACGGCCACTACATGCGGCAACTCTTCTCGGGCGATCTCGGCGACAGTTGGCGTACCAAGAACCCGGTGACCACCGACATCGGCGTCCGCTGGCCTGCGACGATCGAGTTGGCGTCCGCGGCCGCGATCATGGCGGTGGCCTGGTCGGTGCCCTTGGGCGTCATCTCGGCGCTGCGGCGCCGCTCCCTGTCGGATCGGTTGGCGAACGTCGCCTCCGGTCTCGGCGTGTCCATCCCGGAGTTCTGGTTGGGGATCATCCTCATTCTGGTCTTCTTCTTCCACCTGGATCTCGCCCCCGCCCCCATTGGGAGATCGCTCGGGGTGGTCCCCCCCGACGTGACGGGGCTCTACACCCTCGACTCGGTGATCGCCGGTGATTGGGGGGCGTTGCGTTCGGCTCTGGCGCAACTCGCCCTTCCGGCGATCACGCTGGCGATCACCACCGGCGCTCCGCTGCTGCGCGTCACACGCGGCTTCATGCGCGAGACCATGGCATCGCACCACATCCGCTCGGCTCGGGCGCTGGGCGTTCCGGAGCGCTCCATTGTGCTCCGCCACGCCCTGCCGAACGTGCTCCTGCCGGTGTCCACGATGGCCGCCATGATGTACGGCTACCTGCTGGGCGGCACAGTGCTGGTGGAGTTCGTTTTCGCCTGGCCCGGAATCGGCAAGTACGCCATCGACTCGATCAACGCCTCGGACTACGCGCCCGTGCTGGCGGCTGTGCTGCTGAGTGCCTGCAGCTACATCATCGTGTACCTCATCATGGACATCCTCCACTTCATCATCGATCCGAGGACGCGAACATGAGCGTCGCCCCGCCGCGCGCCTCGGGAAGCGCTGCCTGGGCCGGCGGCCTCCGCACAATGGCGGGGACGAGGCCGGTGCGCCTCGTCGTCGTTGGAGCCACGCTGGCGATCCTCCTGGTTGCCCTCGTTTGGGATTCCGAATGGCGGGCCCTCCGGGTGGTCGTGTCCGTATTGGCGATCGCCCTGGCCCCGGCTGTCTGGGACTCGCAGCGTCGGGCGATCCGCCCCGCTGTGGCTGTGATGCTGGCCCTCATCCTGATGGCGCTCATCGGGCCGCTGTTCACGCGCGATCCGCTGATGCTGAATGTCGGCGAGTCGCTGACAACCCCCGGCAGTGATCTGTGGTTCGGTACCGACCAGCACGGCCGGGACATCTTCGCCAGAGTGATTCACGGGGCACGCCTCGACCTGGGGGTCGGCTTCAGCGCGGCGGCGCTGGCGGTCATCGTCGGCATGCCCCTCGGCGCACTGGCCGTCCTCCGGGGCGGCCTCTTCGACTCGGTGCTGCTGCGCATCTCCGAGTCGTTCCAGGCCTTCCCCACGTTGCTGCTCGCACTCGGCATCGTGGCGGCTGTGGGGCCGAGCATCCCCATCCTGATCTTCATCATCGCCATCGTGAATGTGCCGGTGTACCTGCGCCTGACCCGCAGTGCCGTGGCGCCCATCGTCAACGCGGACTTCGTGCTGGCGGCCCGTTGTGCCGGGCAGCGCCAGTTGACCATCCTGTTCCGCCACATCCTTCCGAACGTCCGGCAAGTGGTGTTGGCCCAGTTCTCGGTCAACGTGGCGTGGGCCATCCAGATCCTTGCTGCTCTGAGCTTCGTGGGTCTGGGGGTCCCGGTGCCCACGCCCGAGTGGGGCGCCATGGTGCGCGAGGGCTACGAGCAGTTGGTCTACGGCCGCTGGTGGGTGTCGGTGTTCCCGGGTGTGGCGATCCTGGGGACCGTGCTCACGCTCAACCAGTTGTCCGATCGCGTGAGGCACACGTCGTGAGCACCGCCGGCGGTTCCAACATGCCGGCCACCGAGGCCGGGTCGGTTGCGCCGGGATCCGGCGACGTTCCGGTCCTGGACGTGTTCGACCTCACAGTCGGCTTCGGTTCGGCGCCCAAACGGCGGTCGATCCCGCTGCAAGGGATCCACCTGCAGGTCGCCGCGGCGGAGCGGATGGCCCTCGTCGGCGAGTCCGGATCGGGCAAGAGCCTCACGGCGGCGGCTGTCCTGGGGCTCCTGCCCCATGGCGCCGAGGTCATCCGGGGCTCGATCCGCCTCGACGGTGAGGAGCTGACCGGCGCCTCCGAGCGCCGCTTGCGCGAGCTGCGGGGAGGACGCATGGCGATCATGTTCCAGAACCCCCGCGCCTCGCTGAACCCGGTCCTCACCGTGGGAGGTCAGATCGCCGAGGTGATCAGGGTGCACAGCGACGCCGGCCGCAAGGAGAGCTGGACGCAAGCAGTCGACCTTCTGTCGGAGATGGGGATCCCCGACCCCGCCCGCCGCGCCAAGGACTACGTGCACCAGTATTCCGGTGGCATGGCGCAGCGGGCCGCGCTGGCCATGGCCCTGTCCTGCCAGCCCGACTTGCTCATCGCGGATGAGCCGACCACCGGCCTCGACGCCACACTGCAGCAGCAGGTGCTCGAGTTGGTGGTCGAGCAGGTGACCTCGCGGGACGCCTCCCTGTTGCTGATCACCCACGACATCGCCGTGGCGCGCAGCCACTGTGAGCGCACGACGGTCATGTACGCCGGGCGCGTGATGGAGTCGGGGCCGACCGCCTCGGTCACCGGCAGCCCGAAGAACCCCTACACCAGCGCCCTGCTGAAGGCGTTCGGGACGGTCGACCAGCGTCGGATGTACGCCATTAGTGGGGTGGTGCCGACGTTGGTCGGCGAGCTCAGCGAGTGCGCCTTCGCCGATCGGTGCCCGCTTGTCGCGCCCGAATGCCGTGACGGCGTCCCCGATCTGCGCTCCCTGGACGACCGTCGAGTGGCGTGCGTGAAGGCATGAACACCCAGCTCTCCGCCGCCACCGGTCCGGTCGTCGAGGTGCGGGACTTGGTCAAGGACTACGTAACCCGTGACGCCCGGCTGCGCCAGCACATCGCTCGCGCCGTCGACGGTGTCAATTTCGAGATCCACCCCGGCGAGACTTTCGCAATCGTCGGTGAGTCCGGGTCCGGGAAGACGACGGTGGGGCGCGTGCTGCTGAAGCTCACCTCGGCGACCGACGGGACGGTGCTGTTCCGCGGCGACGAGATCCTGGACATCCCCGAGCGCCGTTTCCGGCTGGATCGCCGGCACATGCAGATGGTGTTCCAGGACCCGCTGGCAGCGTTCGATCCGCAGACGAAGATCCGCTCGAGCCTGCGCGAGTTCACCCGACTTGGCGGCATCGAGACGCGTGCGGAGCAGAACGACGCCATCGACGAAGCGGTGCGGAGCGTGGGCTTGGAGCCCGAGATCGCCGGCCGCCGACCGTCGCAGGTCAGCGGTGGGCAACTCCAGCGCCTCAGCATCGCCCGCTCCCTTCTGCCCGAGCCGGAGTTGCTGTTCCTGGATGAGCCCACCTCGTCGCTGGACGTCTCCATCCGAGGCCAGATCGTCAACCTCTTGCTGGACCTGCAGGAGCGCAGGCACTTGGCCTACCTCCTCGTCGCCCACGACCTGCGCGTGGTCTACGCCATGGCGCACCGGGTTGCGGTCATGTACCTGGGGCAGTTCGTGGAGGTGGGATCGCGGGATCAGGTGTATGCCGACGCCCGGCATCCCTACACCCGCGGCCTGCTGGACGCCGCCGATCTGGACGATCCGCCCCGCAGCGGCGAGCCGGTGCGGCTCGTGGGCGAGATCAGCGAGGAGGCGGCCACCAAGCCGGGCTGCCGCCTGACGCTGCGCTGCCCGTACGCGGTCGAGCGCTGCGAGGAGCCGCAACCCCTCCGGGAGACCACCTCCGGGCATCTCGTGCGATGCTGGCGGGCTGTGGAGCAGCCCGTCGAGATCGGCCTTCCCCCCAACGAGTGAAGAACAAGGAGCATCCGATGCCACAAGTGGATCCAGTCACCACTGAGGTGATCCGCAACGCCTTCATCTCGATCGCCTCGCAGATGAACAACAACCTGGCCCGCTCGGCCTACACGCCGATCATCTACGAGATGAAGGACTGCTCTGTGGGCCTGTTCAACCAGAACGCCGAGTTGCTGGGTCAGGCGCCGGGCCTGCCCATCTTCCTGGGCAGCCTCGAGGCGGCCATCAACGCCACCACCGAGCACTTCGGCGGCAAGGAGATCTACAAGCCCGGCGACGTCTACGCGGTCAACGACAGTTACCTCGTGGGCAGCCACCTGAATGACGTGAGCGTCTTCTCGCCGATCTTCCACGAGGGCGATCTGGTGGGTTTCGGGGCCACCAAGGCGCACTGGATGGACATCGGCGCCAAGGACCCCAGCCAGACCAACGACGCCACATCCATCTACGAAGAGGGCTACCGGCTCGGCCCCACCCACCTCTACCGCGAGGGGCGACCAGAGACAGGCGTGTTGCAGTTCATCACCCGCAACAGCCGCCTGCCGCGTTCGATCTGGGGCGACCTGCACGCCCAGATCGCCGCCTGCCGCACCGGTGAGCGCCAGCTGAGCGAACTCATGGACCGGTTCGGGCGATCAACCGTGGAGGCTGCCGCCGCCGTGGTGTTCGAGCAGTGTGAGCGGCTTGACCGGCAGGCCGTGGCGGCCATCGCCGACGGCACCTTCGTCACCGACGGCTATATGGACAGCTGGGGACCGGGGGGCGACCCCGTATACGTGAAGGCCGCCGTGACCGTTACCGGCGACGAGATGATCCTGGACCTCGACGGCTCCTCACCGCAGACGCCCGGCTGCATGAACTGCGGCTTCGCCCAGACGGTTGCCGCGGCCCGGCTGGCCTACAAGCTGCTCATCAACCCCGAGGTGCCGGTCACCGCGGGGACGTTCCGGAACCTGCAGCTCCGGGCGCCGGAGGCGTCGATCTTCGACGCCCGCGAGCCGGCTGCGTGCCAGTACTACTACCCGCACCTGGGGATGATGATCGATCTCTTCATCAGCGCCCTCGCGCCGGGCATGCCCGAGGCGGTGGTCGCCGCGCAGCCCGCCGATCCGATGAACGTGCTGTTCGTCGGCAAGGACCCCGAGACCGGCGCCGACTTCGTCACCGGCGAGGCGACTGCGGTGGGCTGGGGCGCCTGGTCCGGCGGCGATGGCACGAACGGGATGATCAACTACGGCGGCGGCGACCTGAAGAACATCCCCGTCGAGGTGCTGGAGTCTCGCTACCCCATCAGGGTGCATCGCTACGCCGTGTCGCCGGACTCCGGCGGGCGGGGCCGCTGGCGCGGGGGCTGCGGCGTGGAGCGCGAGTACGAGGTGCTGGCCGACGGGGTGACACTCTCGACCTGGTTCGAGCGCACCACGACACCGGCCTGGGGGCTGTTCGGCGGCGAGCCCGGCAGTACCACCGAGGCGGTCATCACCGTCGACGGGGAGTCCACCCCCGTGATGAAAGTGAACCGCTTCCCAGCGCCTGCCGGCAGCCGCCTGCGGGTCGCCACCGGCGGCGGGGGTGGCTACGGCGACCCTGCCGAGCGCAGTGAGGAGGATCACCGGCGCGACCTCATCGAGGGCTACACCACGGTCGTGCCGCCGGGGCTGGACATCGACCTCGGCGACGGGTCGGGCAACGGTGCGACGGGGAACGGTTCGTGAGTGTCGCCGGCCCGCTGCGGATACGGGGCGCCTCCTGGCTGGATGTCGCCACGGGGGAATCCGCGCGGTGTGACCTGCTGGTCGACGACGGGGTGATCGAGCGGGACGACGGGCGCGAGGCGGCGACCGCCGACGCCTCGGGGATGACCGCCATGTTTGGCCTGTGGGACTGTCACTCCCATCCCGGCGGCCTCATGTACGACAACGCCGGAGTGGGGTTCTTCGAGGGGGTGCCGGACCGCACCATCCGCGCCGCGGAGAACTTCGCCGGGGCGGTGGCGGCGGGCGTCACCGGTGTGCGCTGCCTGGACGAGGCCGACGAGTTGGACCTGGCATGGGGTCGGGCCTATGCGGCCGGGACGTCACCCGGGCCGCGGGTCACCGGCGCGGGCCGCGCCATCCGCACGACCGCCGGCCACGGCACCTGTTTCCCGCGGCACTACACCGGCATGAACATGGAGTTGATCTGTGACGGTCCCGACGCCATGGCCTGGGCGGTGCGCCGCCAGCTCGAGCGCGGCGCCCAGTGGATCAAGGTCATGCTCACCGGCGGCCTCTACAGCCCGCATGAGACCTGCGACGGGGGGCAGTTCACCACCGCCGAACTGGACGCGGTCATGGATGTCGCCAACCTGCGGGGCATCCCGGTGGCGGCGCACTGCGGCGGAGCCGAGGTGGCCGTCGCCTTCTCAGAACGCGGTGGACGATCGGTGGAGCACGGCTACATGCTCAACGAGGAGGCCGCCGCGGCGATGGCTCGCAACGGCACCTGGCTTGTCCCCACCGTGGGTGTCACGCACGACCAGGAGTACATCGAGGCCGAGCAGTGGCCCAAACACGCTGCGGACCGCTCGCGAGAGGTCCTGCCCGGCCACGCCGAGGCACTGAAGATGTGCATAGCCGCGGGCGTGCGGATAGCCGCCGGCGCCGACCTGAACCCCATCGGCGTGCGGCTGCACCGGGAGTTGGAGATGATGGAGCGGGCCGGAATGGACCGGCGCTCGGTGCTGCACGCCGCCTCGGTCGGGGGGCGTGAACTCAACGGCTTCGGCGGCGCCTCCGCGGCGGTGCCCGGCGCCGCTGCCGACCTGATCCTGCTGTCCGGCAACCCCATGGACTCCCTGGCAGCTCTGCGGCAGCCATCGCTGGTGATCACCCACGGCCGCCCGGTCGCCGGCGAACTTGCCACCGGCCTCGCTCCCCGATCAGCGTGACAGCACACGTCGCCCGGTCGACCGAGCACGTCGTCTGTCCGACCTCCTCGACTCGTCATTCCGGCGGAGGCCGGAATCCATCCTGCGGCGGGCAGGACGATGACGCCGCCGCACCCCCAGAAATGACCGGAGGGCCCCAATGACAACCGAGACCATCTTCGACTACGCGGCGCGCCGGGAGTCGCTCGGGGCGATCATGGACGATGCCCGGGTGGACCTGGCCTGGTTCCCCACCGGCGGTGACCTGGAATATCTGACGGGATTGCAGCGGCGGGTGCCCACCTTCGGTGACGTGAACTACACCCACGGCTGGGTGGCGGGTGCGTTCATCGTCCGCGGCCGCGACCCGGTGTTCCTGCTGCCGCGGAACTTCGTGGAATTCGACCTGCCCGAGGGCGTGCCCGGTGAGGTCATCAGCGTGGACGAGATGGATGACGGCGACGCCCTGTTCGCGCAGGCGGCCGCCGCCCTGGGCCCCGCCCGCCGGATCGCCGTCGGCGCCCGGACCTGGGGCACGGCCATCATGCGCCTGCTGGCGGCCTTCGGCGGGGCTGAACTCATCGACGGCAGCCGTCTCGTGAACCGCCTCCGCCGGATCAAGACCCCGGCGGAGTTGGCGCTGATGAAGCGGGCGTGCCTACTCGCCGACAACGCCATGGCCGAGGTCAGCGGCCATGTGCAGGCCGGCGTCACCGAACTCGAACTGGGCGAGGAGGTGAACTACCACCTGCTGCGCCTCGGGGCGCGCACGTGGTCGTTCGACACCGCCGTCTGGGCGATGGGCCCCGACGACGACCGGGACGCCAACGTGCGGATCTCCCAGCAGGCGCTGCGGTCCAACAGCGGCATCTCCTTCGACTTCGGCGCCGTCATTGAGGGCTACTGCTCGGACTTCGGCCGGACGATTCACATCGGCGACCCCGGCGCGGAGTACCGGCGGGTCTACGAGATCGTGATGGCGGCTCAGCAGGCCGGCATCGATGCCGTCCGCCCGGGCGTAACGGCGGCGGCGGTGCACCGCGCCACCCGCAAGGTGATTGCCGACGCCGGCTACGGCGACTGGTTCCGCCACCGCACCGGCCACTGCATCGGCCTCGACGTGCACGAGGAGCCGTTCATCTCCCCCGAGGACAACACGCCTCTGGAGGCGGGTATGACCTTCACCATCGAGCCGTCGGTCTTCTGGCCGGGCCGCGTCGGCGTGCGCGTCGAAGACATCGTGGTCTGCACGCCTGACGGCGGTGTCAAGCTCAACGAGCACTCGACCGACCTGGTCGCCAACGAGTAGAGCAACCACACGATGCTCACTTCACCCGTCATCCCGGCGAAGGCCGGGATCCGTGTCGGCGCGGTCCGGTGGGCCACGCAACCGGAGCAACTCGGAGACTGCGAGGACCTCGAATGAACGATCAGCGGAGCGGCGCGCTCGTCACCGGCGGGGCGCGCGGCATCGGGCGGGCGATCGCCGAGCGGCTGGCACGCCGCGGTGACACCGTGGTCATCGGCGACCTCGGGTCGACGGCGTCGCCAACGGCCGCCGCACTCGCCGCCGAAGGTCTGGCGGTCCACGCTGCCGAAGTGGACGTCCGGGAACCCGAGTCGCTGGCGGCCGCCGTGGCGCGCGTCGAAGAACTGGCTCCGCTGACCACGATGGTCAACAACGCCGGCGTGGGCTGGATCCGGCCTCTGGTCGAGGTCACGCCTCAGCAGTTCGATGACCTCATGGCGGTGAACCTGCGGGGGGTGTTCTTCGGGATCCAGGCGGCGGCCCGCGCCATGGCCGGCCGCGGGGGCTGCATCGTGAACACCGCGTCCACCTCGGCGTTCACAGCCTCGACTACTCCCATGGTGCCCTACGACACCTCCAAGGGGGCGGTGCGCATGCTCACCATCGCGGCGGCCCGCGAGCTGGCGTCGGGGGGCATCAGAGTGAACGCCGTGGCCCCCGGCACCGTCGACACCGACCTCACCCGGTCGGTGCTCGACGACCCGGGGGCGCTGGAGCGCCAGGCCGCCGAGTTGATCCCTCTCGGCCGGCTGGGCAAGGTCACCGACATCGCCGCCGCGGTGGACTTCTTGAGCTCCGACGCCGCCTCCTACGTGACAGGCCACGTGCTGGTCGTCGATGGCGGCTGGCTGACGTGAGCGCAGACGCAACCCGAGGACCGAAAGGAATCCCCATGGCCGACAGCACCGTGACAACCGAGGCAGCGCCGGAGCCGCGGGGGCCCTACCCCCACGTCCGTATCGACGGCGACCACGTCTGGGTGACCGGCCAGATCGGCCGCGACCCGGCAAGCGGCGATTTCGTCGAGGGCGGCTTCGAGCCCGAGTTCCATCAGGCGATCACCAACCTTGCCGAGATTCTCAGCGAGGTGGGCTGCTCGCTGGCCGACGTGGTGCAGACCTGTGTGCAGTTCATCGACGAGGACGACCTGGACTCCATGAACCGCATCTACGGCGAGCGATTTCCTGTGCCGTACCCGGCCCGCACCAGTTTCGGCGTGGCGTTCCTGTGGAAGGGCGCCAAGGTGCAGATCGACTGCGTCGCCCGGCGCCCCTGAGGCCCACCGCGGGCCGTATAGTCACGCAGTCCGACACCGACGGGAGGCGCCCATGTCCGCAGATTCCAACGAGTCCCAGCCGGAGTCCGGGGGTGTCCGGCCCGACCTGTGGTCGCGCACCTACCAGATCGGCGTAGTCGTGCGGGACATCGAGAAGGCTGCGGCCTTCTACGAGCGCCTCGGGGTCGGGCCGTTCACCGAGGGACCGTCGGCGCACACCGTCGAGCGCAAGATCTACGGCAAGGACGCGCCGGACGTTGCGGTCAAGGGGCTCATCACCCAGATGGGCGACATCGAGTTCGAGCTGTTGCAGCCGGTGGCGGGCAAGGGCATCCAGGCGGAGTTCCTGGAGCGCCACGGCGAGGGCGTCGTGCACCTCTGCGCCTACACCGACGACATCGACGGTGACATCGCCGATCTCACCGGTCTCGGTTACGAGGTGATCTCCTACGGAGCGGTCTCCGACGGCGGCCGCTTCGCCTACTTCGAGACCCGCGAGGTGGGAGGCCTGGTGCTGGAACTCTTCCAGCCGGGAGAAACCTTCACATAGGTCGATTTCGGGAAGGCCGCGTTGCACGACGGGCCTAGACTGCGACGCGGCCTTCCGGGTTGAACCCCGGCGGGAGCATTGCGCCGCGAATGAATGAGGAGCGAACGGCATGGCCACCTACGACAAGGTCGAGATTTCATACCCAGAGTTGAAGGGCTTGGCCGACGCCATCGACGACGGCCCGGGTGACCGGCTGGCGCGCACCAAGGACGGCGGCAAGATCGACCACGACGGGCAGCGCCGCTACCTGGAGCGCTACCGCGAGATCGCAGCCGACGACCCCATCCAGCAGGGTTGGGACGCCAACGAGAACGAGTTCCACGCCAAGACCAAGATCTTCTCGGTGCTGGCCGATGCCATGGAGCTCGAACTCGGCAAGGAGGAGGGCCGAGCGGCCGTGTCACGCGCCCGGGAGCGCCAGGGCACCGACATGGGTACGAAGATGGCCGACCGGTCGCGCGCCAAGGGCGACAAGCTCAGCCTCAACAACTTCTTCAAGGAGTTCTGGAGCTACTTCGCCTGGTCGCCGAAGCTGGACACCGAGCGGTACTTCGAGGACGACGGCAACATGGCCAAGTACGTCCTGCGCCTCAACTGCCCCATCGGCGACTACCTGCGCGACAACGCCCCCGACGTGGAGTACTCCTCAAACTTCTGCGACCTCGACGAGCACATCGCCCTCACGTACAACCCCAACATCCGCTACTCGCGCAAGCGCTGGGTTCCCGCGGGCGACCACTACAGCGAGCTGGTCTGGGAACTCGACGCCGACGACGTCTTGGACTGAACTGCCCCTTCTGACCCGCTGAAAGCCGGCGGATGAGCATGCGCGCGCTGTTGATGCTGGGCAAGAACCAGTTGGAGATGGCGGACATCTCCGTGCCCCAGCGGCCGACGAACTGGGCGCTCGTGCGGGTGAAGGCGTCAGCGCTGGGGCTGTTCCACCAGCAGATGGCGGCCGGGATGATCGACACGGGTGGGCTGCCGCGGATCCTCGGTCACGAGGTCGTGGGAGAGATCGTGGAGGCCGACTCGCCTGCCACCCCGCCTCCGGGGTCTCTCGTGGTGGGCGACGCCGTGGTCGGCTGCGGGGTGTGCGAGTGGTGCGTTCGCGGCTCCGAGAGCATCTGCCCTTGGATGCGCCACCTGGGAATCGACTTGGACGGCGGCTTCGCTGACTACGCGATCGTGCCCGAGTCCAACCTGTTCCCGCTGCGTGCCGACACGCCGCTCGACGAGGCGGTGATGCTGTCCTCGGCCCTTCCGGCAGCGGTGCACGGCATGCGCCGTTCGGGAATCGCCGCAGGGACGAGAATGGTCGTCTCGGGCGTAGGCAGCATCGGGTTCACGGTGTGCCAGGTGGCCCGCGCCATGGGTGCCACCACGATCGTGGCGGCCGACGTTGCGCCCGATCATCTCGCCGCGGTCGAGCCCTGGGTGGACGCCACCGTCGACGTCTCGGGGATGTCGCCGGCAGAGTCCGCAGAGGCGCTGAAGGAAACCTTGGGCGCTCCCCACGGCGCCGATCTCGCCTTCGAGGCGTCGGGCCACCCCTCCAGCGTGGACACTGTGCTGCGCACAGCCCGCCCCGGTGGGACGGTGCTGCTCATGGGCATCGTCCATGGCTCCGCGACGCTGCACTTCGACGACTTCCTCTTCGATTGCATCAAACGCGAGCTCAACATCATCGCCACCTTCGGCTTCGCCCGAGCCGACTTCCTGCTGGGCAACGCCCTCTACGAGTCCGGCGCCCTGGACCTGCGCCCACTCATCGGCCCGACGGTCACCCTGGAGGGAGTACCTGAGGCCCTAGCCGCCATCGCCGCGGGAGGGACCGGCGGTAAACGCCAAGTCGTCGACGTGGCGATGGACTGAACCGCTAACCGGCCAGCCAACCTCCGTCGGCTGGGACGTACGCGCCGGTCATGAAGGAGGCGCCCTCGGAGGTTAGGAAGGCTGCCACCTCGGCGATCTCCTCAGGCTCGCCGGGTCGCCCGAGGGGCGTCTTGGACATCAGGAAGCCTCCGCGCACCGGGTCGGCGATGCTGTTGGCGCTCATGGGCGTGTTGATCACGCCAGGGCCGATCACGTTGACCCTGATGTCGTGTTCGGCGAAGTCCAGGGCGAGACCCTTGCCGAGCATCAGCACGCCACCCTTGGAGCTCACGTAGGCGGCGAAGTTGGGCAGCGCGATCTTGGAGTTGATCGATCCGATCAGCACGATTGAGCCGCCGTGGCCCTTGTCCCGTATCGCCCGTGCGGCCCGCTGGGCGGTGAGGAAACAGCCGGTGAGGTTGACGTCGACGGTCCGGCGGAAGTCCTCCACATCGAAGTCGAGGCTGTGGCCGTGGAGTTCCATTCCGGCGCAGGCCACCACGTGGTGCAGGTCGCCGAAGCGTTCCAGCGTGGCGGCCACCATGGCGTCGGTGGCCGCCCCGTCGGCCACGTCGAGCGTGAAGGCCATCGCCTCGGGGAGTCCGGTTGCGGTGGCCGCTGCGCCGTCGCCGTCGAGGTCTGCACAGACCACGGCGTCGCCACGGGCTGCGAGACGTCGGGCCGTGGCCGCCCCGATCCCGCTGGCGGCGCCGGTCACGATTGATACCTGCATGATGCTGTTCTCCTTGCTGAGGCGATCGTGGACCCGCTGCGGTGGCCGGTCCGGTTTGTGGCTCGCTGCCGGGAGGGGTTCCCCCGGCCGCTCAGGGACGTTCGTGGTCGTAGACCCGCTCGGGGGTGATGATGAGGATTACCCGCTCGGACTGGATCAGCGCCGGGTAGGCGGTGCCCATGTACTTCATGGCCAGTTCCTCGATGTTCTCCCGTGCCTGAGGTCCCCGGATCTCCGAGGTCACCCGGCCCCGCACCTCGCTGAAGATGTAGGGGTTCTCGTTGTCGGGCAGCAGGATGGTGACCCGCGGGTCCGCCGCCACGTTGCGGTACTTCCGGCGGTGCACCTCGGTGTTCATGATGAGGTTGGTGCCGTCGGTGTCGACCCACATGACGTGGTTCTGCGGCTGCCCGTCCGGCAGCAGGGTGGAGAGCACGGCGAAGGTCTTGGCCTTGGCGCGGGCGATGGCTTTCTCGCTGAGCGTCTGTGCGGGCGTGGCTGCGGCGTTCACGGTGATGGATCTCCTCTCGGGTGCGCCGGACCTCCATTGCGGTCATGGCGACGGCTCAGTCTAAGAACATCCGTCGGCCGCCCGTTCACCGCTCGCCGCGCGCCTCACTGTTCGCTCGCGAAGAGCGCTCCCGGTTGGGCGGCAGGGGGCCCCATGTCCGCATTGGGCCGCGGGCGTGGTAAGAACATCGCTCGTGCAGACCCGCCACCCGCCGCACCTGGCCGCGTGCCACCGATGACGACGATCCTGGTGTCCGGCGTTGGCGCACTAGGTGGCTGGGCGTTGGAGTTCCTGGCGCGGATGCCCGGCGTGGACCGCATCGTGACCGTCAAGCGCAGCGCCTGGCAGGGACCCTCCTTGACCACCATCGCCATGCTGGGCTCCGCCATCGAGGGCCATACCAAGCAATTCGAGCACCGCCAGGTCGACCTGGGCGACGAGGGTGCGATGGCGCGGCTGCTGGCCGAGGTTCGTCCCGACGCCATCGTCCACTCCGCCACCGTGCAGTCGCCGCGGATCCTCAACAGCGCGGCCCTCGATCCCGCCCGGCGCGCCGAGGTCAGGGCCGCCACCTTCGGGATGTGGTTGCCGTGGCAGCTTTGGCCGGCCGCGCAGTTGACGCGGGCTGTCGAGTTGGCCGCAATCGACACGCACGTCGTGAACGCCTCCTTCCCCGACGTCGTCAACGTGGCAATCTGGAGGCGCTTCGGCCACGGCCCGTCGGCGGGTGCGGGCAATCTGGAGGTCTGTGCCGCGCGCGTGTTGCGCTACGTCATGGCCACGACCGGCCGGCCGGCGGCAGACATCGACGTCTCGCTCGTCGGCTCGCACGCCCTGCTGACCCGTGGAACGGTGGTGCCGCACCACTTCCGGCTGACCATCGACGGTGTCGACGCCACCGACCATGTGGACCTGACCGCGGCGCTGTCGACCTGGCCCGAGGTGGTCAACTGGCACGGCGAACTACCGAACTCGCTCTACGCCGGCTCCGCCGTGAAGAACGCCCTCGCCCTGGTGGGCACCGCGCCGCTGTCGACCCACGTGTCCGCGCCGATGGGGCTGCCCGGCGGCTACCCGGCGGTGGTTGGCTCCGGCCGCATCGAGTTGCGGCTGCCGCCAGGCCTCGAGGAGCCGGAGGCAGTGGCCATCAACGACGGCGCGGCCCGCTTCGACGGCATCGAGCGGATCGCCGACGACGGGACGGTCGTGTACACCGCGGAGTCCCGTGCTGCAATGGAGAGTCTGGGCTACAACTGCGAGGCGGTGGAGTTCGATGACCTCGCCCGCCGCCGCGACGAATTGCGCCACGTCTACCGGCGCCTGATATCGGAGGAGAACGATGCCTGAGTTCACCCGCAAACCGCTGGAGGGGCTGCTGCCGCTGATCCCTCTGAGCCTGGATGCCGACCAGCAGATCGACCTCGACGGCGTGCGTCACAGCATCGCACTGGTGGCGGCCTCGGGGGCGCCGGGCTGCATCGTCTTCGGCTCGATGGGTCAGATGACCAGCGTCTCGCCGGCGGAGTTCGACGCCGTGTGCGAGACCGCCGTGGCCGCCGGCCATGAGGGAGGCCTGGCCGTCGTCGTGGGCTCCACGGCCAGCTACCAGCAGGAGGCCATACGCCGGGCCCGCTACGCCGAGGCCTGCGGCGCCGACGGCTCGATGCTGGCCGCCCCCTACGCCCTGCCGCTGACCCGGGAGTGGGCCATGAACTTCTTCGTGGAGGTGGCGGGGTCACTCGACGGCGACATGGCGTTGATGCTCTACAACTACTCGCCACTCAACGGTCTGAACATCACGGTGGACATGTGGGAGCGACTGCTGGAGGCGCCGAACATCAAAGCCATCAAGGAGTCCAACACGGCACTGCCGCACCTCGACCAGGTGCTGCTGACCATCGGCGACCGGGTGAACGTCTTCACCGGCAACGATCCGGCGTTCTTCCACGGTTCGATGCTCGGCGCCGTCGGCGCCACGGGCATCTTCTGCTGGGCGGGGATGCGGACCGCCACCCGGTTCATAACCGAATGCCGGCGGGGCAACCACAACGATCCCTGGGTGCGGAGCGCGTACGAGGCTCTGCAGCAACTCTCGGCATCGATCCGCCGGCCCGACATGCCGCTGATGCTCAGCTACGAGCACGGCTACCTGAAGGCCGTCTCCGAACTCGGCGGCGCCCGCCCCGGCGCGCCGCGCAAGCCCTACGGGCCGCTGCCGGACTACGCCGTCGAGCGGATCGGCCTTGCCGCAAAGACACTGGTTGCCATGGAGGCCGAACTGTGATCGGTCCTGGCCCCCTCTGCGTACCGTCATTCCGGCGTCCGCCGGAATCCAGTAGCGGGGGATCCGAGGTGGGTTCGTGACCGACCCGCAGCGAGCCCCCGGAGAGATCCTGGTTGTCTCCCGGCGGGAGGTGGAGGAGCTGCTCACCCCGGCGGCCACCTTGCAGCGGGTCCTCGACACGTTCGCTTGGGTGGGGCAGGGGCAGGTCGACCAGACCAACCCGGTGAACCTGTGGGTCCACGACCGCACCGCGCCCGATCCCGAGCCCCCCTTCGGCTACGGCGTGGTGCAAGCCTTCCCGGCACACATCCGTCCCCTCGAGCGGGCGGCGCTGAAGTGGCTGAGCAGCTGGTCCAAGAACCCCCGGCGTGGCCTCCCGGCCATCTCCGCCCTGGACCTCGTGACCGATACCGACACGGGCATGCCGCTGGCGCTGGTGGACGGCACCTCGGTCACGAACATGCGCACCGGCGGACATGCTGCGGTCGGCGCCAAGTTCCTGGCCCGCCCGGACAGCAGCAGCGTGGCGATCATCGGCTGCGGCAACGAGGGGCGCACCCACCTGTGGCTGCTCGCCGAACTCTTCGACCTCGCACACGTGGTGGCCTTCGACATCGACGAGGCCGCGGCGGCTCGGTTCGCGGCGGAGGCCGCGGAGCGCTTCGGCGTCGAGGCGAGCGTGGCGTCGAGCGTGGAGGCGGCCGTCGCCGAAGCGGACGTCACCTGCGTCGTCACCACTGCGCTGCGGCCGGTGCTCATGGAGCCACAGATCCCGGCGGGTGCCCACGTGTGCGCCGCCACCGGATTCCGGGACGTGGATCCCGCCTGCGCGCGAGCCTTCGACAAGTGGGTCGTCGGCTGGTACGGCCGCGACCTGGAATGGATCACCGGCGAGGAGGTCGGCCGCATCGGCGGGCTCCAGGGTGGAGAACTCGCTCGAAGCGACATCCACGCCGACATCGCCACCGAGATCCTGCAGGGACAACGTCCGGGTCGTGAAAGCCCGGCCGAACGCACGATAATGACCCACATGGGCATGCCCGCTCTCGACGCCGCCTGTGCAGCGCTGGTCTACGACCTGGCGCTGGAGGCCG
The DNA here is from genome assembly GCA_963664235.1 of Acidimicrobiales bacterium. Taxonomy (GTDB): domain Bacteria; phylum Actinomycetota; class Acidimicrobiia; order Acidimicrobiales; family CATQHL01; genus VXNF01. The sequence goes on from OY760933.1 coordinate 1,242,313, forward strand.
GCGCCGGAACCTGGATCGAGGTGTTCTGAGCCATGGGCCACCCGGTCGACATGGACCTGCTGAATGAAATGCTGGACTTTGTGCGCCCGGCGCTGCAGTCCGACGGGGGTGACCTCACGCTGGTAGGCGTCAGCGACGACGGCGTCGTCGAGGTCGAGATGATCGGCGCCTGTCGAACCTGCCCGCTGTCGATGGTCACTCTCACTGCGGGCATCGAGGCCGTCCTCCTGCAGCGAGTGCCCGGCGTGACCGGCGTGGTCTCCCAACTGCCCGAACCGGTCCAGTCCTCCAGTGCACCCCCATTCAGCCCCGCCGAGGCCCTGGCGGCGTCTCAAGCCGCCGAGCCCGGTCCCACTCCGGTTAGTCCCCCGCGCCGACGCTTCCTCCGCCGTCGCTGAGTGGAGGGGACGCCGCACCGGCTGTCCCCCGGTCTTGCAGCCTCCCGGCTGCACAGAGGGCGGAGGCCGCGTCCCGAGTCGTGACTCGGAATCGGGCACGTATGAGTCCCCAGAACGGTGGCGGCGCCCCGCCCGATCCCTTGCTGGGTCGGGCGGGGCGCCGCTTCGGTTGTCAGCTGGAGTGCGGGCGTGTGTTCACACCCGCGTCTCGGATCAGCCGGCTGGTCTCAGGCCGGCGAGGCGTGGGATGGCGTTCGGGTACAGCACGAAGCCCTCGACCGTGTCGCGCATGGCGATCTTGTAGTCGGGCAGTGCCAGGAACACCCACGGGGCGTCGTCCACGATGATGCGCTGAGCCTCCTCGAACGTGGCGGCACGCTCGTCGCGGTCGAGGATTCCCCAGCCCTCGTTGATGATCTGGTCGACGCGCTCGTTCTCGTACTGCGCGTAGTTGCCGAACACGCCGGACAGCATGAACACCGACAGGGTGTAGTTGGGATCGTCGATCCAGGGCAGGCCCTCGTCGATGAACATCTGCATCCGGTTCTCGCCCACCTTGCGCTCGGCGTAGACCGGCGAGGGCAGCTTCTCGATCTCCACGTCCATGCCGATGTCGGCGAGGTGCGCCTGGATGCGTACGGCGATCAACTCGTGCTCGCCCTTGGCGGCGTCGATCGACAGGGTCACCGGGGATCCGTCGTAGCTGCTGGAGTCCAGCAACTCCTGCGCCGTGGCAACGTCACGCCGGTAGCCGATGCTGTCGCCGAGGCTGGAGTACGAGCCGGGGGCGATGGGACCGTAGAGGCGCTGGGCCTCTCCCTTGTAGACGTTGTTGAGGATGTCGTCGTAGTCCACGGCGAAGGACACGGCCTGGCGCACGGTCTTGTCGTCGAACGGGGCGAGCTCGTTGCCCAAGCCCATGTAGGCCAGGTTCTTCGACGGGAACCGCTCCACGGTCACGCCTTCGGCGCCCTCGAGGGCGGCGAAGTCCTCGGTGCCGAGGGCGATGGCCACGTCGATGACGCCCGCCTTCAGCAGCTGCACGCGCTCGGCGTTGGACGGGATGATCTTCCAGATGATCTTGTCGTAGGCCTGCGGCTCGAAGGAGTAGTTGTCGCGCGCCTCGAAGACGACCTCCTGGTCGGCGATGCGGCTGACGAGGCGGTAGGGACCGCTGGCGTTCTCGACGTTGCGGGAGAAGTGCTCCATCGCCCACGGGTCGTCCTCGGTGGCGTACTTCTCGACGATCTTGGGATCGATGATTCCCGAGGACGTCATGTAGAAGTGCTCCATCACCATCGGGCTCGCCTCGCTGGAGGTGAACCGCAGGGTGTACTCGTCGAGCACTTCCGGCGGCTCTTGAATGAAGGCGATGTTCCGCAGCAGCCAGTTGGCCCCGCCGGGCGTGTTGAGGTTCCGCTCGGTCATGAAGCGCACCGTCTCGGCGGTGACCTCGGTGCCGTCGTCGAAGAGGACGCCCGGGCGTACCTTGACGGTGTAGGTGAGCCCGTCGGGGTGGGCCTCCCAGGACTCGAAGTAGCGGGGCATCAGGTCGCCCGCCGCGCCGACGAGGGCGCCGTTCTGCTCCACGGTGCGGTGCAGGACAGGCGGCTCGTACACCAATTCAAGTGCCTCGTGGGCGCGGATGAAGTTGGCGCAACACGTATCCAGCGTCTCGATGTCGCCCGGGACGCCGACAACCAGGACGCGTTCGGTGTCCTCTGCGGCCGGCGGTGGTGGAGGCTCGGCCTCTGGCGTCTCCGCGGCTGCCGACTCCGCGGCGCTGCGGGCCGCGTCAGCCTCGGCCCGTGCTGCCGCTGCCTCTTCCTGCGCGGCTGTCGCTTCGGCCTGCGCTGCCGCAGCCTCTTCCTGGGCCGCAGCGGCCTGCTCGCGGGCCTCCTCCGCAGCCCCCTGCGCTTCTGCCAGCGCCGCCTCCGCGGCCGCCACGGCTTCCTGGTTGCCCTCGGCGGTGGCCCGGGCCAGCGCCGCTTCTGCCTGCGCCGCTTCGGCCGCGGCGGTAGCCGCGTTCGCCGCGGCCACAGCGGCAGCAGCCTCAGCACCTGCCGCGGCGGCTTCTGCACCGGCGGCGTCGGCGTTGGTCATCGCTGCGGTGGCTTCGGCCTGCGCCGAGGCCGCGTCCGCCTGCGCCGAGGCCGCGTCGGCCCGCGCCGCGGCCGCGTCCGCGGCGCCGTCATCACTGCTTGTGCCGCAGGCGGACGCCAGCAGCGCTACCCCGATTAGTGCCACCAACCAACGGTGGCGAGTCCGTACGAGTCCACGCATGTGGTCTCCCCCTCTGTTCGAAGGGCGCAGCTTTGTCGACGCCCCGTGCTCGATGATGTGCCGGATAATCCGGCGGGCAGATGTTAGCGCCCGCCGCTGCGTGGGTCATTGGCCGCACCGCCACGATCAGCGCACCCGAAAATGGCGGCGCCCCGCCGGCTGCTGTGTGCCGGCGGGGCGCCGCTCGTTCAGTCAGTAGGGCGCGGGCTCAATCCCGCGCTTGGGGTTACTGGTCCAGTGGGTACAGGTCCGCCAGCCGTGGGATCTCGTTCGGGTAGAGCGCGAAGCCCCCGATGTTGTCGCGCAGGGCGATCTTGTAGTCCGGCTGGGCCAGGAACGCCCACGGAGCCTCCTCGGTGATGATGCGCTGTGCCTCTTCGAACATGGCCCGGCGGGCTGCCGGGTCCTTCTCGGCCCAGCCGTCGCGGATGATCTCGTCGACGCGCGCGTTGTTGTAGTCGGCGTAGTTGCCGAAGACACCCGACTGCAGGCTGAGCGACAGCTGGTAGTTGGGATCGTCGATCCACGCCAGCAACTCGTCCACGAACATCTGCAGTTGCTTGCCGACCTTCCGCTCGGCGAACACCGCGGCGGTCAGCACCTCGATCTCCACGTTCATGCCGATCTCGGCCAGGTGTGACTGGACGCGCACGGCGATCAGCTCGTGCTCGCCCTTGCCGGCGTCGATGGACAGGGTCACGGGGGTGCCGTCATAGCCGGACTCGGCCAGCAGTTCCTTGGCGCGATCCACGTCCCGGTCGTAGCCGACCTGGTCACCGAGGGTGAAGGCGGAGCCGTTGGGGATGGGTCCCCGGAGGCGCTGCGCCTCGCCCTTGTAGACGTTGGTGAGGATGTCGTCGTAGTCGATGCCGTAGGACACCGCCTGGCGAACCAGCGCGTTGTCGAATGGGGCGATGGAGTTGCCCATGCCCACGTACGCCTCGTTCTTGGACGGGAAGCGCTGAACGACCACGCCGTCCACACCCTGGAGAGCGGCGAAGTCCTCAGTGCCCAGACCGATGGCCACGTCGATGACGCCGGCGCTCAGCAGCTGCACGCGCTCGGCGTTCGACGGGATGATCTTCCAGATGATCTTGTCGTAGGCCCGCTCTTCGCCCCAGTAGTTCTCGCGCTTCTCGAACACGACCTCCTGGTCGGGCAGCCAGCTGGCGATCCGGTAGGGGCCGGTGGGGTTCTCGACGTTGGACTGGAAGTGCTCGATCGCCCAGGGGTCGTCCTCGGTGGCGTACTTCTCGACCACCTTCGGGTCGACCGGCACCGACGAGGTCATGTAGAACTGCTGCATCACCATCGGGCTCGGCGCGTTGGTCGTGAACTGCACGGTGTACTCGTCGATCACCTCGGGCGGCTCGGTGATGAAGGCGATGTTGTTGAGCAACCAGGCGCCGCCGCCGGGCGTGTTGAGGTTCCGGTCGACCCAGAAGCGCACGATCTCGGCGTTGACCTCGGTGCCGTCGTCGAAGGTCACGCCCTCGCGGATCTTGACGGTGTAGGTGAGCCCGTCGGCGCTCTCGGTCCAGGACTCGAAGTAGAGCGGTGCCAATTCGTCGGCCACGGCCAGCAAGGCGCCGTCCCGCTCCACGAGCGGGTGGATGACCGGCGGGTCGGACACGATCAACTGGGCCTCGTGGCCGCGGATGAAGTTGGTGCAGCACGGGTCCAGCGTCTGGATGTCGCCGGGCACGCCCACTGTGAGGATGAGCTCGGTGTCCGCTGGGGCCGGTGCCGGAGCGGGTGCTGTGGGTGCGGCTGCTGCTGCTTCGGCTGCGGCTGCTGCTGCGGCTGCGGCGTCGTCCGCTTCAGCCTGCGCCGCGGCGGCGTCTTCTCGCGCCTCCTCGGCTGCAGCCTGTGCGGTTGCCAGGTCGGCCTCGGCGGCTGCCACGGCCTCCTGGTTGCCCTCGGCGGTGGCCTGTGCCAGCGCGGCTGCTGCGGCTGCGGTGTCGGCCGCGGCCTGTGCTTCGCGCGCCTTGGCGGCTGCCGCCTGCGCGTCGGCCAGCGCCAGTTCGGCGTTGGACTGGGCGGTCTGTGCCTCGCCCATCGCTGTGGTGGCCGTGTCGGATGCGCCGTCATCGGCAGCACAGGAGGCTGCGACCAGCATCACCCCAAGCAGCGCTACCAACCAGCGCTTTCGAACTCCTAGGAACCCACGCATTGTCTCTCCCGTCTGTTCAGAGAGGCCCGGTGCGGGCACTCTCCCCGAATGCGTGCCGCCCCCGCCCACCCGGCGAAAACGACCCACGCATGCTAGCTGCCGATCAGGGGTCAGTGACAAAGCGCTCCGTCAGCGCCATATGCCTGCTTGGACGCATGCCGGAGTCGATCTCGTAGGCGATGGGCACCCCGGTGGGAATCTCCAGGGTCCCGATGTCGGCGTCGCCGATGTCGTCGAGGTGTTTGACGAGCGCTCGTAGGCTGTTGCCGTGGGCCGCCACCAGCACGCGGCGGCGCTTCCGGAGGTCGTCGCAAAGCGGCCCCTCCCAGTAGGGGAGCAGGCGGGCGAGCACGTCGGCCAGCGACTCGCCCAGCGGCATTTCCAGGTCGGCGTATCGGGGGTCCGAGGCGGGGTTCCAGGGGTTGTCGGGTCGGATCGGCGGTGGAGCGGTGGCGTAGCTGCGGCGCCAGAGTCGGACCTGCTCGTCGCCGTGGCGGGCCGCCGTCTCCGCCTTGTCCAGTCCGGTCAGGTCGCCGTAGTGCCTCTCGTTGAGGCGCCAGTGCCGCCGGATGGGGATGTCCTCACGGCCCACTTCGGCCAGGGCCAGCGTGCAGGTGTCGACGGCACGGGTCTGCAGCGAGGTATGGGCGGTGTCAGGGCGGATCCCGGCTGCATCCAGCGCCCGCCCGGCGCCGACGGCCTCGTCACGTCCTCGCTGAGACAGGGGAGAGTCGTACCAGCCGGTGAAGCGGTTCTGCAGGTTCCAGGTGCTCTGCCCGTGGCGAAGCAGGATCAGGTTGGCGGTCATCGTGTCCGTCCGGGGTGCGGTCTCCTGGGATGGCGATCTGCCGGCCCGCGAACGACCATACCCACTGCGTGGTCCGCGCCGCCGGGGCCGCTGCAGATTCCGGCCTGTGCCGGAATGACGTGGAGGGGTGGAGCCGGAGCGGCGTGGGGGGTGGAGTCGGAGCGGCATGGCGGATGGAGGCGGGAAGAATTCGGCAGCCGGGGGTGTTGTATGGGTTGTCCGGTCCGCCGCCGGGCGCCTCGCAGGCGAAAGGCAGGCGAACCGGGCCTCGGTAGCCTGCTTCAGGACGAAGCAGAACGTGCCGCGAAACATCAGAGCAGGCAACGTTGCGCCGGTCCGGGCAAGGACCGTCGAGAGCATTTCGGAGAGGTAATACAGCATGGGCAAGGCAGTCGGTATCGACCTGGGCACGACCAACTCGGTGGTCAGCGTCATGGAGGGCGGTGATCCCACCGTCATCGCCAACGCCGAGGGAGCCCGCACCACGCCGTCGATCGTGGCCTTCGCCTCCGGTGGCGAGGTGCTCGCCGGCGAGGTCGCCAAGCGGCAGGCCATCACCAACGCGGGCCGCACGATCCGCTCGGTGAAGCGTCACATGGGCGAGACGGTTCCCGTCACCGAGGTTGACGGCAAGAAGTACTTGCCGCAGGAGATCTCGGCGCGCATCCTGATGAAGCTCAAGCGCGACGCCGAGTCGTATCTCGGCGAGGACGTGACTGAAGCGGTCGTCACGGTGCCGGCCTACTTCGACGATGCCCAGCGCACCGCCACCAAGGAGGCAGGGCAGATCGCCGGCCTCGAGGTGCTGCGCATCATCAACGAGCCGACCGCGGCGGCCCTGGCCTACGGCCTGGAGAAGAAGCACACCGACGAGACAGTGCTGGTCTTCGACCTGGGCGGCGGCACCTTCGATGTGTCGGTGCTGGAGATCGGTGACGGCGTCTTCGAGGTGAAGTCCACCAGCGGTGACACCAAGCTGGGCGGCGACGACTGGGACGAAGCGGTCATCGAATGGATCGCCGACCGATTCAAGGGTGACCACGGCGTGGATCTCAGCAGCGATCCCATGGCCCTGCAGCGCCTCCAGGAGGCCGCCGAGAAGGCCAAGATCGAACTTTCCCAGAAGCAGGAGGCGCAGATCAACCTGCCCTTCATCACAGCCACGTCGGCCGGCCCGCTGCATCTGGACTACACCCTCACGAGGGCCGCCCTCGAGTCCATGACGTCGCACCTGCTGGATCGCTGCCGCCGGCCCTTCGAGCGGGCTCTCAGCGACGCCGGCGTCTCCGCGGACGAGGTCGACCACGTGATCCTGGTCGGCGGATCCACGCGCATGCCCGCCGTGTCGGCACTGGTCACTGAGATGACCGGTAAGACCCCGCACAAGGGCGTCAACCCCGACGAGGTGGTGGCCGTCGGTGCCACCATCCAGGCGGGTGTCCTGAAGGGCGACGTCACCGACGTGCTGCTGCTCGACGTCACGCCGCTCTCGCTGGGTATCGAGACCAAGGGCGGGATCATGACGCGTCTCATCGACCGCAATACCACGATCCCCACGAAGCGCTCGGAGGTCTTCACGACGGCCGCCCACAGCCAGCCGTCGGTGGAGATCCACGTCCTGCAGGGCGAGCGGGAGATGGCCGAGTTCAACAAGACGCTCGGCAAGTTCCAGCTCGTGGACATCCCCCCCGCACCCCAGGGCGTGCCGCAGATCGAGGTCACGTTCGACATCGACGCCAACGGCATCGTCCACGTGTCGGCCCGCGACAAGGCCACCGGCAACGAGCAGTCCATCACCATCACCGGTCAGTCGTCCCTCGAGGACGATGAGATCGACAAGATGGTGCGCGACGCCGAGGCGCATGCCGATGAGGATCGACGCCGCCGGGAGGTCGCCGAGACCCGCAATATGGCGGACTCCCTGGTGTACCGCGCCGAGAAGCTGCTCGAAGAGGAAGCGGCCCAGGCCGATGCCGAAGGGGCGGCTGACCTGCGGGCCAAGATGGAGGCGACCAGCAGCGCGCTCGAGGGCGACGACACCGATGCGGTGGAGACCGCCGCCAACGAACTGCAACAGGCCGTGGAGGCCTTCGTCTCGGCCATGTACGCCCGGGCGACGCAGACCGACGACGTTTCCGGCGAGGGTGCCGGCGACGGTGCGGTCGACGGCGACGACGTGATCGACGCCGAGATCCTCGACGAGGAGGACTCGTGATCGCTGCGACCGACCAGGATTTGCCCGCGGACGCCGCGGAGCAACTCGACCCGGAGTTCGAAGGAGCCGCCGGCGACGGGGAGGCAGCGGGCAACGGCGAGGCGAGCGAAAAGGACGTCCCGGCGCCGGCCACCGCTGACACGCCAGCCGGCTCGCCCTGCGGGCAGTGTGCGGAGTATCTGGACGCCCTCACCCGGCTGAAGGCCGAGTTCGCCAACTTCAGGCGCCGTGCCGCCGACCAGCAGGCGCAGTCGTCCCAACGCGGTGCGGCCGATCTGGCGACCCGGTTGCTGGCGGTGCTCGACGCCTCCGAGGCCGGCGCCGCCCACGACAGCGAGTTGGTGGGACCGCTGCACAGCGCGCTCCTCGAGGCACTCATCGAGGGTGGGCTCGAAGTGATCTCCCCGGCGGGAGAACCGTTCGATCCGAACTATCACGAAGCGGCGCTGCACTCCTCCGGCGAGACGACCGGCGAGACTGCAGGGGAACAGATCGTGACCGACGTGCTCCGCACCGGCTATGCGTGGAGCGGGCGGGTTCTGCGTCCAGCGGTGGTCGGCGTCCGGGGATGACCCTCCACCCGCACCGGCGTGCAGGCGGGTGAGGCAGTGAACGACATACGCCAGGAGTGGTTGCAGAAGGACTACTACCGGGTTCTGGGGGTGTCTTCCGATGCCCCCCAGGACGAGATCACGAAGGCCTACCGCTCGCTCGCCCGCCAGTTGCACCCCGACCGGAACCCCGACGATGACCGCGCGGGGGAGCAATTCAAGGAGGTGTCGGCTGCCTACGACGTGATCGGCGACGCCGACAAGCGCCAGCAGTACGACGAGATTCGCCGCCTCGCTGCAAGCGGGGGCCCGTTCGGCGCCCCGGGGCCCGGAGGGTCACATTCGTCTCAGTTCTCCGGAGCCGACGGGCTCGGCGGTCTACTGGCGGATCTGTTCGGCGGCGGCGGCCCATTCGGTGCGCCCGGAGGCGCCAACCGTCCACAGCGAGGTCCGGACCACCAGGCACAGATCTCCCTCTCGTTCGCGGAAGCGGTGAACGGGGTGGCCAGAGAGGTCGGCTTGGGTGAGCGATCCGACCGGACGAAGACAAAGGTGCGGATTCCGGCGGGTGTCGCCGACGGCCAGCGGATACGTCTGCGCGGCAAGGGCGGCGCCGGCGCGAACGGAGGGCCGCCGGGGGACCTGTACGTGATCGTGCGCGCCGGGGAGCACCCGCTGTTCGGGCGCGACGGCGACCACCTCACCTTGACCGTCCCGGTGAGCTTCAGCGAGGCCGCCCTGGGAGCACGCATCGCTGTTCCAACCTTCGAGGGCGACCCGGTCACGCTTCGCCTGCCGGCGGGTACCCGGTCAGGCCGGACCCTGCGCGTGCGCGGCCGTGGGGTGAAGACCGACCGAGGAACCGGTGACCTGCTGGTTACCGTGGATGTCGTGGTGCCGAAGAAGCTCAACGCCGCCCAGCGCCGCGCCCTCGAGTCCTTCGACGAGGCCACCAAGGGCCCCTCGCTTCGCTCACACCTGGGAGTCACCCCTTGACGGTGGCCGCCGGCGCACTCGCCCGGCGCTACACCTCCGTGCGGGATCTCACCGAACAGCTGGCGGCCCCCCTGTCGCCGGAGGATCAGTGCATCCAGACGATGGATGACGTGAGCCCGACCAAGTGGCACCGGGCCCATACCACCTGGTTCTTCGAGACGTTCCTGCTGAAGCCGCACCTCGACGGCTACCGCGAGGTCGATCCCGACTATGCCTACCTCTTCAACTCCTACTACGAGGCGGTCGGCCCCCGCCATCCTCGCCCGCGGCGCGGGGTCATCTCCCGGCCCACCGCTGCGGAGGTGGGCGACTACCGCGCCAGGGTCGACGAGGCGATGGTCTCCCTACTGGGCGAAGAGGTGCCCACCGAGGAGGTCGCAGACCTCACCGAGCTCGGCCTGAACCATGAGCAGCAGCACCAGGAACTGCTGCTCATGGACATCAAGCACGTCTTGGACGCCAACCGCTGCGGACCCGTGTACATGGCCGAGCCGCCCCCGGCACCGGCCGCCGCCGAACCCGGGGACCGGTGGGTGCGCTTCGAGGGTGGCCGCCAGGCGATCGGCCACGACGGCGGCGACTTCGCTTTTGACAACGAGACACCCCGCCACGAGGTGCTGCTGGGCCCCTACGAACTGTCCGACCGGTTGGTCACGTGCGGCGAGTGGCTGGCGTTCATGGGCGACGGCGGGTATGAGACGCCCACGCTCTGGCTGTCGGACGGGTGGGCCACAGTCCAGTCCGCCGGCTGGTCGGCACCGATGTACTGGACCCGGAGCGGCGACGGCGACGCCGAGGATTCCTGGCGGGTGTTCACGCTGTCGGGTGGACGGCGGCCCAGGCTCGACGAGCCGGTCTGCCACGTCTCGTACTACGAGGCTGACGCGTTTGCTCGCTGGGCCGGCGGCCGGCTGCCCACCGAGGCGGAGTGGGAGGCGGCCGCCAACAGCTCCGGGGGGCGACGGCTCGCCGACGGCGCCAACTTCTTAGACTCGGGGGCACTCCATCCCCGCCCGGCAGGCTGCCACGGTCCGCTCCAGTTCTTCGGCGATGTGTGGGAATGGACCTCCACCGCCTACAGCCCCTACCCCGGTTTCGTGCCGGCAGCAGGTGCGGTCGGCGAATACAACGGCAAGTTCATGATCAACCAGATGGTGCTGCGGGGTGGCTGCTGCGTCACTCCCGCCGGTCACGTCCGTGCCACCTACCGCAACTTCTTCGCCCCGCAGACGCGCTGGCACTTCTCGGGCCTGCGCCTGGCTCGAAACACTCTCTGAAACCACCGTCGCCGTGCCACCGCAGACTCGCTCGGATGGGTTCGTCGCGACCGCGACGCCGGGTCGGGGCTACCGGATCCGCGTCTGCACCGATCAAGCGGCTCAGGACCGCGCACTGGCCGCCGACGTTGCTGCCGGACTCGGTTCGGCTCCAAAGGATCTTCCCCCGAAGTGGTTCTACGACGACGAGGGCTCGCGGCTGTTCGGGGAGATCACCCGGCTGGCCGAGTACTACCCGACGCGGCGCGAGCACGAGATCCTGCAGCGTGTCGCTCCCGAGATAGCGGAGCGTTCGGGCGCCGGAACACTCGTCGAGTTGGGCTCCGGATTCTCCGACAAGACGCGCCTGCTGCTCGACGCCATGGCAGCGGCGCGCACCCTGGAGGGTTTTGTTCCCTTCGACGTGAGCGAGGCCGCCGTGCGTGCCACCGCCGCGGGGGCCGCCGAGTCGTATCCCGGCGTCGCCGTGCACGGCGTCGTGGGCGAGTTCGGCGGGGACCTGCAGTCGATTCCCGGAGGTGGCCGGAGGCTCGTGGCACTTCTGGGAGGCACGATCGGCAACTTCCCGGGTCCCGAGCGCCGGAAGTTCCTCGCCGAGATCGCCGGCCTGTCCTCGGTGGGCGAGACGTTCCTGCTCGGCGCCGATCTCGTGAAGGATCGCAACCGCCTGATAGCCGCTTACGACGACGCCGCCGGGGTGACAGCGGCGTTCAATCGCAACGTGCTGCGTGTCATCAACCGTCGCCTCGACGCCGACTTCGAACCGCGGCGATTCACGCACGTCGCCACCTACGACCACGAGACGCAGTGGGTGGAGATGTGGCTCCGATCCGAGGGGGCGCAGGTGGTGCAAGTGCGGCGGCTGGGCTTGCGCGTCCAGTTCAGCGACGGTGAGGCCATGCGCACCGAGGTCTCAGTCAAGTTTCGCCCCGCCCAGATCACCGAAGAGCTGGCCGCGGCCGGTTTCAGGGTGCTGGCGCAGTGGCTGGACGACGCCGGCGACTTCTCGCTCACGTTGGCCGAGCGCGCCAACGGGTCGCGACCGTAGGCTGGTCCGGGTCGTTCGCTCACGAGGGAGGGTGTTGTGGGAGCAACCGTGGTGGTTGGCACCCAGTGGGGCGACGAGGGCAAGGGCAAACTCACGGATTTGCTCGCGGCCGACATGGAGATGGTCGTGCGCTATCAGGGAGGGCACAACGCCGGACATACCATCGTGGTCGGCGAGGAGTCCTTCGCTCTGCAACTCGTCCCTTCAGGGGTGCTCTACGAGCACATCACGCCGGTCATCGGCAACGGTGTCGTCGTCGACCCGTTCGTGCTGGTCGACGAGTTGGCCATGCTCGAGGAGCGCGGGATAAGCACCCGGCGGTTGCAGGTGTCCGGCAACGCCCACCTCATCCTCCCCTATCACCAGCAGCTCGATGTCCTCAGCGAGCGCCGCCTGGGCTCCAACAAGCTGGGCACGACCAAGCGGGGCATCGGGCCGGCCTACGCCGACAAGGCCACGCGCATCGGCCTACGTGTGCAGGACCTCTTCGACGCCGGAATCTTCCGGGAGAAGCTGGAGGCGGCTCTGCGGGAGAAGAACCCGCTGCTGGCAAAGGTCTACAACCGGCTGGGCTACGACCCCGAGGTGCTCGCCGACAAGTACCTGCAGGAGATCCGCCCCGCTCTGGAACCGTACGTGGCCGACACCGTGGCGACGGTGCACGAGGCCCTCGAAGCGGGCCGCGAGGTGCTATTTGAGGGTGCCCAGGCCACGTTCTTGGACCTCGACCACGGCACGTACCCCTTCGTGACGTCGTCGAACCCCGTTGCGGGGGGAGCCTGTGTGGGGGCCGGCGTGGGGCCGCGGCACATCGAACGGGTCATCGGCATCACCAAGGCGTACACCACGCGGGTGGGCTCGGGGCCGTTCCCGGCAGAGTTGCACGGCGCGGTGGCCGATCGGCTGGTGACCGACGGGGCCGAGTTCGGCACCAACACCGGCCGCCGCCGGCGCGTGGGTTGGCTCGACCTGGTGATGCTGCGCCACGCGATCCGCCTGAACTCGCTCTCGGAGTTGGCAATCACCAAGCTGGATGTCCTCGACTCGCTGGAGGTCGTGAAGGTGTGCGTGGGATACGACATCGACGGCCGGCGCACCGAGCACATGCCGTACCACCAGTCCGACGTGCATCGAGCGTCTCCGGTGCTCGAGGAGTTTCCGGGGTGGCGCGTCTCGCTCGCCGACGTCACTGCACCCCAGGACCTTCCCGCCGAAGCCGCCGGCTACCTTCGCTTCGTCGAGGAGCAGGCAGGTGTGCCGGTAACGCTCGTCGGTGTCGGCCCGCGTCGCCGGCAACTCGTGCGACTGCCCCCGCCGTGACAATCCCGAATCTGCTGGCCGAGCGGTACGCCGGCGCGGAGATGCGCGCCATCTGGTCGCCGCACGAGAAGATCCGCCGGGAACGAGAGTTCTGGGTGGCCGTCCTCGAGGCGCAGATCGAGTTGGGCGTGGAGGTTCCCTCCGAAGCCCCTGCTGCGTATCGGGCGGTCATCGATGACATCGACATGGAGTCCATCGCCCGCCGGGAACGCCGGCTGCGGCACGATGTGATGGCCCGGCTGGAGGAGTTCTGCGCGCTGGCGGGCTGCGAATACCTTCATTGGGGACTCACCTCACGCGACGTCACCGAGAACGTCGAGCAGACCCAGATCCGCGATGCAATGCGTCTCGTATTGACCAAGGCGGTGGCTGCCGCTGATGCGGTGGCGCGGCGGGCTGCTGAATTGGCCACGATGCCGGTCGTGGCACGCACCCACAATGTTCCGGCACAGGTCACGACGTTCGGGCGCCGCTTCGCCACCGCGGGTGAAGAGCTGATCAGGACAGTCCGTCGCCTCGAGGCGCTTCTGGAGGACTACCCGTTACGCGGCTTGAAGGGCGCTGTGGGCACCCAGGTGGATCTCCTGGCACTCTTCGGCGGCGACTCCTCGAAAGTGGAGGCGCTTGAAGCGGCACTGGCCGAGCGGCTCGGATTTGCCGGAAGACTCAGTGCGGTGGGTCAGGTGTATCCCCGATCTCTGGATTTCGAGGTTGTCTCGTGCCTGTTCGGGATCGCCACCGGGCCGGCCAACTTGGCGACGACGATCCGTCTCATGGCCGGCCAGGAACTCGTCACTGAAGGGTTCGGTGCTGGGCAAGTGGGGTCGTCCGCCATGCCGCACAAGACGAATGCTCGTTCCTGTGAGCGCATCTGTGGCCTCGCCTCAGTGTTGCGTGGTCACGTCACCATTGCCGCCGACCTGGCGGGCACGCAGTGGAACGAAGGCGACGTCAGTTGCTCGGTTGTCCGCAGGGTCACGCTGCCGGACGCGTGTTTCGCAATTGACGGGCTCCTGGAGACATTCCTCACAGTGATGCAAGAAATGGAGCCATTTCCCGATGTGGCCGCCGAGGAGTTGCGCGGTCGGGCACCACTCTTGGCAACTTCAGCCCTGCTCGTCGCCGCTGCCGATGCAGGGGCCGATCGCTCCAAGGCGCACGCGGTGCTGCAGCGTCACAGTGCAGCTGCAATGGCTGCACAGCGAGCCGGTCGGCGGTACGACCTTGTGGCGGCTCTTGCTGCCGACGAAGATTTTCTCCTGACAGAAGAAGGTGTTGCAGCAGTGGTGACTGAGGCTGCCCAGCCCGGACGAGCCGAAGCCCAAGTGGCTGCGTTCGTCGCGGCGGCGACCGAGTTGGTGGACCGCTACCCCTCAGCGAGAGAGGTCGCTCCGGAACCGCTCCTCTGAGAGCGGGCTCCGGCCGAGGACGCGACCCTCAGCGAACACCGGCCGAGTGAAGGACCTTCGGGGGGACGCCGACCTCGCGCCACGCCTGATACGAGATGCCCTTGCGCTCGCTGTAGGAGGCGGCAATGTCGACGAAAGCACTCTCCAGTTCGTTGATGTCTACGTTCTGCTCAGCGGCTTCAACGGCCCTCTGCAGGTCGATTCGCTCCTGAATCAGGTGAAGTCGCCCCACCGAATCTGCTGATTCCAATTCCTGTTCCACAGCCGCCAGTTTCTTCTGAAGCGTTTCTTTGGATCGGCGCCTTCCTCCGGATTTCCTTACCCCGTCGAGCGCCTCGAGATACTGACGTACGACACGCGTCTCGGTCCGCCCTTGGATCATCGCCGCCTTGTGCTCAGGGGTGACCTCTCGGGCCTTTCGTTCAGCGCCTTCACCGCTTTGACTCATACCGACCGCTCCTTTCGGCGATTTGCCATCATCAATAGACAGACTAATACAGGTGAGTGGAGTCTAGCCTGATCCAGGCTATTCGAGCCAGGCCGCTCTTGCAGTTGAACAAGTCGATCACCGCAAGAGCCTCGTACGGACGTTGTCTTTGTACGTTCGTACGCAACTTTTGAACTATTGGTATCGCGAACTTGTATACGCTAAGTTGCCATTGTGGCTCAGTCTTCTCTACATCTGTTGAAGCAACATCTCTTGGAGCACTCGATCCGCACGGGCGACTTTGTGCTGAAGTCCGGGAGGCGCAGCGACTGGTTCTGTGACGCCAAGCAAACCGCTTGCCGAGCGGACGGTGTTCTGCTCGTCGCGGACGCTGTGCTGGACGTGATGCCGCCCGACGTCGATGCCATCGGCGGGCTCGCTGCAGGTGCGGACCCCGTCGCCTTCGGGGTTGCGGGCGTCGCCGCCACCCGGGGGCGGTCGCTTCGTGCCTTCAGCATCCGCAAGGAGGCGAAGGACCATGGGGTGGAAGGCCGTCTGGCGGGCGCGCTCGAGGCCGGCGACCGGGTGCTCATCGTCGAAGACACCGTCACGAGAGGCCGGTCACCACTGGAGGCGGCGCGGGTGGTTCGTGCTCTCGGTGCCGAGCCGGTGATGATCCTGGCGGTCGTCGACAGGGGAGGCACGTGCGCTGCCGCGGCGGCTGCCGAAGGGCTGGACTTCCGGGCGTTGGTGACGGCGCCGGACCTCGGCTTCACCTACGAGGACGCCGGGGGGACTTAGGTCCCGGTAGCGACAAATGCCACCGGTCCCGGGTCGGCCGGCGGGCACGATCTACGTGGTCGGGCCCGGCATCGATCCGGGGACCTTCCGCTTTTCAGGCGGACGCTCTGCCGACTGAGCTACCCGACCGGGGCGGTCCTGACGGGATTTGAACCCGCGACCTCCGCCTTGACAGGGCGGCGTGCACTCCAAGCTGCACTACAGGACCAGCGAAGCCCGGATTCTATCCGCAGCGGCCCCGGAGCGTCGCGAGGGACCGGTGCGGCGGCACGGGCCAGCGGCACCCCCAACGGGATTCGAACCCGTGTTACCGCCTTGAAAGGGCGGCGTCCTAGGCCGCTGGACGATGGGGGCAGGACGGCGCATCCTACCGGGCGGGAACCTCGTGCACGGCAAGATGGAGCCGCAGCACGACCGTCCAAAGGGCGGCCGCACCGGCGATATGGATGCCCACGAGCAATACCGGCACGCCGGTGAAGTACTGCAAATAGCCGACGGCGGCCTGCCCGCCGATGACCAGCACCACCAATCGGGCAGCGGTGGCATGGGGTGCCGAGCGGTTCCCCTGGCGTCGGCGCCGGAACGAACCCCGCTCGGCCCCGACCCACAGTGCCAGCGCGACCGCCGCGCACAGCACCATTGCGCCGCCGTGCAGGCGGGCCAGCGACGGAATGTCGAATTGCAGCCGCTCGACGTCTGCGTCACCGCCGTGAGGGCCCGCCCCGGTGAGCAACGTGCCACTCACGATGGCCACGACGGCGAGTACCACGAGCAGGCGCGTCAGATTCCGTGCCGTGAGGGCCGCTGCGGTGCCGGGGGTCCGAGCGCCGAACTCCTCGGACCCCTCGGGCCGGCCGGCGCGATGATGCAGAACGACCGCATTGGCCACCAGCACCATGGACAGCAGGAAGTGGGCGATCACCAACCAGGGGGAGAGGTGGTACCACACAACAAGGCCGCCGAGGATCACCTGACCCGCCACGCCCGCCACAAGACCGAACGCCAGGAGGATCAGGTCTCGCCGCCGGGGTCGCAGCAGCAGCGCCCCGAGCACGGCGAGTGCAACTGCCAGCGACACGACACCGGTGATGGCCCTGTTGACGAACTCCACCATGGCGTGGTACTCGAAGTCGGGAACGAACTGGTTCTCCTCGCAGGTGGGCCAGTCCGAGCAGCCCAGCCCGGAGCCGGTCAGGCGTACGGCGCCACCGGTGATGATGATGAAGATCAGCGCCACGAGGGCCAGCATCGTGATCCGGCGGTAGGTGGCCGCGCTGATTCCGTTCCGCCGGAGCGACATCGGCGGTCAGCCTAGGAGCCGGTCGCTCCGGCTCCCGCAGGGAACATCGGCGCCGAGATCGGAGTATTGAACACGCGGGTCTCGTACGCTTGCGCCGATGCCTGCGACGAAAGCCCGGGCGACGATCGCGTCGTACGTGGCGCTGACCAAACCGCGCATCATCGAGTTGCTGCTCGTGACGACGGTTCCCACCATGATCGTTGCCCAGCGAGGTCTGCCTCCGGTGTGGCTCATGGCCGCGGTCATCACCGGCGGTGCGCTCGCCGCCGGCGGAGCCAACGCGCTCAACATGGTCATCGACCGCGACATCGACAGCATCATGCAGCGAACCCAGGGCCGGCCCCTCGTGACCGGCCGGATCAGCCCCCGGAACGCCCTGGTGTTCGCAATCCTCCTGGAGGTCGCGGCGTTCATCTGGCTCTGGCTGTTGGTGAATCTGCTCAGCGCCGTCCTGGCAGTGTGCGCCACGCTGTTCTACGTGTTCGTGTACAGCCTCTGGCTGAAGCGGCGGTCCGAGCGCAACATCGTCATCGGGGGAGCCGCCGGAGCGGTCCCCGTACTCGTGGGATGGACGGCCGTGACGGGTCGGCTGGACTGGGCGCCGCTGCTGCTGTTCGCGGTGATCTTCTACTGGACACCTCCCCACTTCTGGGCGCTGGCTGTGCGGTACCGCGACGACTACGCGCGGGTTGGGGTGCCGATGCTGCCGGCGGTCCGCTCGATCCGGACCGTGGCACTGCGCATCATCGCCTACACCGTGGTTCTCTGGGGCACGAGCATCGCCTTCGGGTTCGTGGCCGAGCTGGGCGCGCTGTACCTCGTCACCGCTCTGGTGGCCGGCATGATCTTCGTGGCCCTGGGAGTTCGGCTGCTCCGCCATGGCACACCGCAGGTGGCGATGCGCCTTTTCAACTGGTCCATTACCTATGTCGTGGTGCTGTTCGGGGCGATGGCCCTGGATCGGCTCGTCTGATGAGCCAGACGGTCTGATGGTGTCGTCCACCGGCGCGAACCAGGACCGATCCGCTCCGGTGCGGGCCGCCAGCGGACTCGCGTTACAGTTCCAGGCTGGATTAGGCCCCTTGACCGCCGGTCGAACGGATCTCACCGAGCGGTCATACCGAACGGACAACCCGAACCCCGTTACCGAATTCGTATGACCGCGACCGCGACCCACACTCCTGTCACGGACGAGCACGCCCCGGTGACGTCGGAAGACTCGCCGAGCGCGGGAGGGCTCGCCGGACTCCTGTCCAGTGGTGACCACAAGACGCTCGGACGGATGTGGATTCTGGCGTCGCTGCTGCTCGGCGGATTCGTTCTGGTGTGCGGGTTGCTGCTGCACCTCGAGCGCGCCGACCTGCCGGGCCTCGAGGTCTTCGCGGGTATCGAGTCGTTCCGGCAGGTCTTCACGCTGTACCGGGTCGGACTGATCTTCCTTTTCGTCGCGCCGCTGTGGATCGGGCTCGCCACTCACTTGGTTCCGCTGCAGATCGGCGCCCGGGGCGTGGCCTTCCCGCGGGCGGCCGCGGCGTCGTTCTGGGGCTGGCTCACGGGAGCCGGCGTCCTCATTGCCTCCTGGGCGATCGACGGGGGCCTCGTCGCCGGGGGCGAGCAGCGGGCGGTGGAGCTCTCCCTGCTGTCCTTCGCCCTGGTGGTCCTGTCGCTGCTCGGGGCCACGGCGGTGCTGCTCGCCACCATGGTTACGCAGCGCCCGGCCGGCATGAGCCTCGAACGGATGCCGCTCTTCTCCTGGTCGATGTTGGTGACCGGTGCCGTCTGGCTTCTGAGCCTCCCGGTGCTGGTGGCCAACCTGGTCATCATGTGGGTCGACCTGCGGGGTCCGAGCGCGGCGCGATTCGGGTCCGGGCAGAACCTCTTCGAGCAAGTCTCCTGGGTGTTCGACCAGCCCCAGGTGTTCGTCTTCGCCATCCCGGTCATCGGTGTCGTGGGCGAGATCCTGCCGGTGGCCTTCGGCGCCCCGCAGCGGCGTTGGGGGCTCATGCTCTCGCTGGTCGGTGTGGCCGGAGTGTTCAGTTTCGGCGCCGACCTGCAGCGCTTCTTCAACCCGACGGCACAGACGACGCCGCTGTACGTCGTCAGTGGGATCGTCGTGGCTCTCGTGGTCTTGGGCCTGCTGGGAGGCTGGGCCGATCTGGGCCGCAGCGCTCGCCGGTTTCCTCGACCCAGCGGGCACTTGGCGGTGGCGATGTCGGCGCTCGGCGTGTTGGTCTTCGCGGCGATCGCGGGGTTCATCCGGGTGCTGGGTGGAGCCGTGGGGTTCCTGCGGAGCTTTGCCCGGCACAACGAGTCCTGGCAGGCCGACCTGGATCGCGCGCTGGCGCCCCTGGACGATCTGCGAGGGACCATGGCGGGCGCCGGCCTCCTGGACCTCGTGGCCATGGCCGCCCTGCTCGGCGCCGTCGCCGGCCTCTTCTACTGGAGTCCCAAGATCTTCGGCCGCAGGGCGTCGCACGCCGCCGGGTTCGGCACCGCGGCGATCCTGGGAGCCGGTGGATTGCTGGTGGGCCTGATGGGCCTCATCGCCGGATTCCTGGGGCAGCCCGAACGCCCCAGCACGAGCTTCTCCTCGGCAGGCGCCGAGGTTGTCGCCGTGCTTGCCGCCATCGGCGCCATCGGGGTCCTCGCGGGCCTGGTGGTCGTCGTGATCGTGACGCTGCGTGGCGGTGCCGCCCTCGGCAAGGGAGCCTCGACGGTTCCGGACCCTTGGGGTGGGCACACCATGGAGTGGTTCGCCGCCTCACCCCCGCCCGTGGACAACTTCGGTGACGAGCCACTGGCCCCGGTGCGTTCAGCGCACCCGCTGTGGGACGCACCGGCGCCCACCACCGGCGAGAGGGGTGGCTCGTGAGCGAGCCCGCCGCCGCGGCGACCGAGTTGGTGGCCCCGGCGGTTGCACCGCGCCGCCGGACCCTGCAGGTGGGCACCGGATTCGCGGCTGCCGCCGTGCTGATGTACTTCGGTGGGCTGCTGGGCGTCTACTTCTCCGAGCGTGCCGATTTCCTGCGGGCAAACCCCGGCCAGTCCTGGATTCCGGCCGGGGCTCGTATCGAGTTGACGGCGCCGACGGTGATGGCTTGGACATTGCTGCTGAGCGTCGTGACGATGCAGTGGGTGGTACACGCCACCAAGCGGGACGACCGCCGCCACACCCTCATAGCGCTGGTCGTCACGGCCATGTTCGGCGTGGCGGTGATCAACCAGACCGCCTTCCAGTACCGGCAGATGGGCTTGACGATCGACGGCGGCAGCCTGGCGGCTCCGCTCATCTACACGATCTCGGCCAGCCATCTCGCTCTGGTCACCGTGGCGCTCGCCTACCTCTTCATCATGGCGGTCAGGACCCTCACCTCGCCGGCGCCGAGCGTCCACCTCGACGGAATGTCCGCTGCGGCCCTGCTCTGGCACGTGATGGTCTTCCTGTACCTGGTCATCTGGGTCGGACTCTTCGTGACGAAGTGATGAGTTCCTCTGCCCGCATTCCTACCGCGCCGGCCGTGAGGTCGAAGCCGTGCTGACTCCGGGCTTCAAGCTCTTCTTCGGATTCGGTGTCCTGGCCGCCGTGGGTGCCGTCGTCTACGGGGTTGCCACCGGTGACCCTGCTGGTGCGGACTACCTGGGGGTTGTGGACCGCGACGCCTGGAAGGGTGTCATCAGCCTCGGATGGCAGGGCGGCGTCGGGGACCACACGGGGTTTATCGTGCTGTTCTTCGCCGCTCTCGTCGGCTGCGGCCTGGGCTGCATGCTCGTGGCGTTCCGCGACGCCGACGCCGAGTCCGTGGGCGAACTCTCCCCGACCGGTGAGACGCCTCCGAGCGTGGCGCCGACCCATCCCTCGTACTGGCCACCGCTCCTGGCTTTCGCCGCGGCCGTGGTGGTGATCGGATTGGTCACCCATGCGGCCATCTTCGTGATCGGACTCATCCTGGCCGGCGTCGTGGCGTTCGAATGGATCGTCACCGCGTGGGCGGACCGCGCCACCGGCGACCCGGCTGCGAATCGGGCACTGCGCAACCGGCTGATGGCCCCCATCGAGATCCCCGTGCTGGGCGCGGCGAGTATCGCCATTCTGGTCGTCGGGGGTTCGCGTGTCCTGCTCGCGGTCAGCGAGTTCAGCGCTGTCTGGATCGCGGCGGGGGTCTCCGCAGTCATCCTGCTGGTGGCGATGCTGTTTGTCGCCCGGCCCCGGATATCCCAATCGGTCATCACAACCGTGCTGGCGTTCGCCGCCGTGGCGATCGTGGCCGCCGGCATCGTGGCTGCCGCCGCGGGAACCTACGATCACGGCCACGCGGATGAGCACGGCGCAGATGACGCTGCCGAGGTCCACGAGGGCGACGAGTGATGGGCGAGCAAACCGGCGGCCGCTTCGGCCCGAACCTGTGGCGGCGCCTCCGGCTGGCGCTGATCGCGCTGGCGGTGGCGTTGGCGCTGACCGCGTGCGCCGACGAGCACCCGCTGGACACGCTCACCCCGGCCGGCCCGGACGCGCGGGAGATCAACGACCTGTTCTTCCCCGTCCTCGGGGTGGCCATCATCGTCTTCTTCCTGGTGCAGGGTGCGATCATCTACCTGGCCGTCCGGTACCGGGCGCGCCGTCGAGCCGAGGCCGCGGCGGCCCGCAGCGACGACCCCGACGGCGACGACCTCTACGGGGACGACGAGTATCCCGAACAGGTTCACGGCAATCTCCGGCTGGAGCTGGCCTGGACCATCATCCCCACGATCCTGCTCGCCGTGATCTCGGTGTTCACGCTCATCTCCTTCGTGGAGTTGAACGAGGTTTCCGCCGCCGAGGACGATCTGCGGGTCACAGTCGTGGGCCAGCAGTGGTGGTGGGAGTTCCAGTACCACCTCGACGGCGACACCTCCACGCCGCCGGACATCGTGACCGCCAACGAGATGGTGATCCCCGTCGGCCAGCAAGTGCCCTTGGAGATCACGTCCCGCGACGTCATCCACTCCTTCTGGGTCCCGCGTCTGAACGGCAAGAAGGACGCGGTACCTGGCCGCACGCACCCGTGGGTGATCGAAGCCGACGAACCAGGTCGCTACATGGGCGTGTGCCAAGAGTACTGCGGCCTCTCGCATGCCTACATGCGCAACTACACCGTCGTGCTGACGCGGGCGGAGTGGGAACAGTGGGTGCAGGGGCAACTCGTCGACGCGGCGCCGCTGGAACCCGGCGAGCCCGGCTACGAGGGCCAAGAGGTCTTCCTGGCCAATTGCGCCAACTGCCACGTCATCAACGGCGTGACCGACGTGAACCTCGACGGGCAGGTTGACGGCATGGGTGACTACGCCGGCGCGAACACCATCACATCAGCGCTGGTGGCGGGCGCCGCCCCCAACCTGACCCACGTTGCGGGCCGTACCACCTTCGCCGGCTCGATCTTCGACCTCTACGAGGACCGGGCCGAGCGGGTCCCCTATCTCGAGGTGGCCGAACTGGGGGAACTGAACCGCGGCGACCTGGACGCTTGGATCCGCAATGCGCCCGAACAGAAGGCGAACGACCCCGACGCCGGGCGCGGCATGACCGCGTTCCCGGGTCTCACCGACGGCGACATCGACGCGCTCGTCGAGTACCTGATGACGTTGCGCTAGGCACCGCAGAGCAGGCAGAACACCCGAGGCGATACCGAGATCCAGGCACCCAGAGAGACTCCGGCGACAACCATGACCATCACTTCCGAACCTCCGCTGCAACTCACCGCAGGCGAGCAGTTGGTGCGGCCCTCGACGTCGCTCGGGATGCTGTCGCGCCCGAAGGGCGAGACGGGCTGGCAGAGTTGGCTCTTCACCGTCGACCACAAGCGCATCGGCATCATGTACGGCGCCGCGGCCCTGCTGTTCCTGGTGATCGGCGGCATCGAGGCGCTGCTGCTCCGGCTGCAGCTGGCCGTCCCCGGCGGCAACGTGCTCAGCGAGGACGCCTACAACCAGGTGTTCACCATGCACGGCGTCACGATGGTGTTCCTGGTGATCATGCCGATGGCCGCCGCCTTCGCCAACTACCTGCTACCCCTGCAGATCGGCGCCAGGGACGTCGCGTTCCCCCGGCTCAACGCCTTCAGCCTGTGGTGTTTCCTGGCCGGGGGCATCTTCTTGAACACCTCGTGGTTCCTCGGCGGTGCGCCCGACGGCGGTTGGTTCGGCTACGCCCCCAACAGCGGTCTGGTGTTCTCACCGAGCCATGGCATGGACTTCTACGCCTTGGGTCTGCAGATCACCGGTATCGCATCGCTGGTCAGCGCTATCAACCTCATCACGACCGTCCTCAACATGCGCGCTCCCGGCATGACGCTGTTCCGGATGCCCGTGCTCAGCTGGATGCTGCTGGTCGTGCAGTTCCTGCTGCTGTTCGCAATCCCGGTGATCACCGTCGCACTGTTCCTGTTGACCTTCGACCGGCTGTTCGGCGCCAACTTTTTCAACGTGTCGGCCGGTGCCGATCCGTTGCTGTGGCAACACCTCTTCTGGATCTTCGGCCATCCCGAGGTGTACATCCTCATCCTGCCGGCATTCGGGATCATGTCCGAGGTCATCCCCGTCTTCAGCCGGAAGCCCATCTTCGGCTACCCGTTCATGGTGTTCTCCGGTATTGCCATCGGCTTCATGGGCTGGGGCGTGTGGGCCCACCACATGTTCACCTCCGGCATCGGACCGGTCTCGGTGGCGGTCTTCTCGCTGTCGACGATGTTCATCGCGGTTCCCACAGGGGTGAAGATCCTCAACTGGCTGGCGACCATGTGGGGGGGCCGATTGCGGTTCACCACGGCGATGCTGTTCTCCGTCGGGGCGGTGGCGATGTTCACGATCGGTGGCCTCTCGGGGGTGACCCATGCCATCTCGCCCGCCGACACGCAGCAGACCGACACCTACTACATCGTTGCCCACTTCCACTATGTGATATTCGGGGGCTCCCTCTTGGGGATGCTCTCTGGCTTCTATTTCTGGTGGCCGAAGGCGTTCGGGTACAAGCTTGACGAGAAGCTCGGCAAGATCGGGTTCTGGGTCCTGCTCATCGGCTTCAACCTCACGTTCGGGCCGATGCACATCTTGGGCCTGCAGGGCATGTCGCGTCGCATTCACAGCTATTCCGCGGATTCCGGGTTCAACCTCTGGAACATGATGGCCTCCATCGGCGCCTTCGTCATCGCCGTGGGCCTTCTGCTGTTCTTCTGGAACATCGCCGTCAGTCGCCGTCGCGCCCGCGGCGCACCCCCGGTGGGTCCCGACCCGTGGGATGCACGCGGCCTCGAGTGGATGACCGCCTCGCCGGTTCCCACCCACAACTTCGACCGGGAGATCACCGTGACGCGCCAGGACGAGTTCTGGCATCGCAAGTGGCGCATCGGGGAGAACGGGAAGGTGACGCGCATCGCCCGCGCCGAGGACGTGGCGCACGACGGCAGCGCCACCGGCGTGCATCTGCCATCCCCGTCGTACTGGCCGGTCGTGGTGGCCCTCGGCCTGCCGCTGGTGGCCTACGGCCTCATCTACAACCTCTGGATCACCGGCCTGGGTGCGCTGTTGATCCTGGGCGGCCTGTACGGCTGGGTGTTCGAACCGCCCGACGACCCCGAAGGTCACGCGCACGACGACGATCACCACGAGGCCGATCCCTCCGGGGAGGCCGGCAACGGTGACGACGGAGACGGCGCCTCCGGCGACGGCGAAGGTGAACCCGTCGACGGTGATGACACGCGGCAGTTGGCCGCCTCGGGAGCCTCCGGCGCCCCGGTCGCGGAGGATCAACCGTGAGTGACGTCGCCAACCCCGAGACTCCAGTGACCGCACCGGCCGGCGCCGGTCACGGGGCCGCCGCGCATCCGCCCACGACCACGGGCCTCACGCACAACAAGGTGGCGATGTGGCTGTTCCTGGGGTCGGAATGCCTGCTGTTCGGGGCCCTCATTGCCACGTACATGTTCGCCAAGTCCCGGCTGCCCGCCGGCGAGATAGGGCCGAACGACGTCTTCGACATCCCGTTCACGTCGGTGAGTTCGTTCGTGTTGCTGATGAGTTCGCTGACGATGGTGCTGGCGCTGTCGGCCCTCAACCGGGGGGAGGAGCGGAACTTCCGGATCTGGATCGTGGCCACCGCCCTGCTCGGCGGCACGTTCATCGCCGGGCAGGTCTATGAGTTCACGGTCTTCGTCGACCTCGGACTCGGTTACACCACCAACATCTTCGGGTCGGCCTTCTTTACCCTCACCGGGTTCCATGGTGCCCACGTGACGATCGGCATCGTCATGCTGATGTCGGCGCTGGTGGCCAGCATGCGGGGCCGCCTCAGCGCCCGCAACGCCGAGACCGTCGAGCTCATCGGCCTGTACTGGCACTTCGTCGACATCGTGTGGATCCTCATCTTCACGATCATCTACCTGTTCCCGCAGTAGGAGAGGCGCTGCCCAATGACGCAGACATCCTCGGCGCAGCCGGAGGCCCCCCACGAGGAGGCCATGCCGGAGGCGCACGCCGACGAGCACGCTGACGACCACGAGCACCCGTCGGACCGCCAGTACGTCAAGATCGCCCTGATCCTGGGTGCCCTCACCGCCCTGGAGGTCTTCACATACTTCGAGTCGGTGCACAACCTCGGCGACGCCGCGATCTACGTGGTCCTGATCGTGCTGATGGTCCTGAAGTTCATCTACGTGGTGGCCTGGTTCATGCACCTGAAGTTCGACTCCGTGCTGTTCCGGCGCGTCTTCGTCACGGGCATCGTGCTGGCCCTCGGGGTTTACCTGGTGATGCTGACCGCTTTCCGTATCTGGGGAGTCTGACCCCGGCGTCCGGGGGTGGACGATGCGGGACTTCATCGACTACGAGCTCTGGGGCTGGACACCACACCCCGAGGTGTGGGTGATCGTCCTGGTGGCGCTGGTTGTGGGGATCTACGTGGTGCGGGTGCTGGCGCCGGCTGCGGGCGAGGTCGTGGAGCGACGTCGCAAGGGCTGCTACCTCGCGGCGGTGGGCTTGCTCTGGCTCGCCAGCGACTGGCCCATCCATGACATCTCCGAGGAGTACCTGTACTCGGTGCACATGGTGCAACACCTGCTGATCACGCTGGTGGTGCCACCGCTTCTACTGCTCGCCACACCGGAATGGATCGCCCGGCGGGTCGTCGATCCCTCCCGGCCCCTGGCGCGGCGCCTGCTGCGCCCGATCGTGGTAGGCGTCACGTTCAACGTGGTCGTGGCGATCACGCACATCCCGTGGGTCGTGAACACCAGCGCCAGCAACGGCGTCTTTCATTACACCGCGCACCTGCTCCTGTTCGTGACGGCGATCGCCATGTGGCTGCCGGTGTGCGGCCCGTTCGCAGAGCTGCGCCTGCAGCCCCTCACCAAGATGTTCTACCTGTTCGCAATGTCGGTGCTGCCGACGGTGCCAGCGGGATTCCTGACCTTCGCCCAGACCACCATCTACGACGCCTACGACACCCCGCTGCGGCTGTGGGGGGTGACCGTCGCCAACGACCAGCAGGTGGCCGGTCTAATCATGAAGATCGTCGGGGGGCTGTACCTGTGGACGATCATCGCCGCGGTGTTCTTCCGCTGGTCGGCCCGCCAGCGTGCCGGCCACGGTGCCGAGGCCGCGGCTGCGCCGGAGGGGGGCGAAGCTGACGGCGCAGCCGAGAATGGTCACGGCGCAATTCCCCAGGCCGTTCCCGCCAGGGCGGACATGCGCACCTACTCGCGGGTGGTGGAGGCATTCGAGCAGGCGGGGGATCCCCCCGGCGAGCCTCCGGGGTGATGACTCCGGTGGTGCGGGGCGCCGCGGCTCGATAGCGACCAAGCCCACCGCCGGTCCGAGTCCGAACTGCCCGGCATTTCCCCACGGCGGCGCCCTCTTCGGCGGCTGAGTACCTTGGTGGATCGGGGTGCCCGGGGATGGCCGGTCACCCGCCTGTGCCCAGCGAGGAAGGAGCCTCACCTGTGAGTTCTGACAACGGGCTGCTGCAGGCTCTCGAGGCGTCGGTCGTGGACGTCAACGAGGCCGTGCCCCTCCCGCCTGCGTGTTATGTGAGCGAGGAGTTTCTCGCCTTCGAGCGTGAAGCCATCTTCGATCGGGACTGGGTCTGCATCGGCCACGAGGGGCAGATCCCGAACGTCGGCGACTACTTCACGGTGAAGCTGTTCGACGACCCGCTGCTGGCCGTCCGCGGGACCGACGAGCAGGTGCGCGTCCTCTCGGCGGTTTGCCGGCACCGCGGCATGATCGTCGCCGAAGGGAGCGGCAACGGCTCCAATTTCCGCTGCCCGTACCACTTCTGGGTCTACGGCCTCGACGGTCAGCTGCTCGGCGCACCGGCGATGGAGCAGCGTGTCGGGTTCGACAAGTCGTGCCACGGCCTCCCGCAATTGCGCAGCGAGATCTGGAACGGGTTCATCTTCATGACCTTCAACGACGAGGCCGGCGAGTTGACGCCCACGCTCGGGGGCCTGACGCAGATTCTCGAGAACTACCGGCTCTCCGAGACGGTGTGGTTGGACGGGGGCACGTTCGAGGACCTGCCCTGGAACTGGAAGGTGATGCTCGAGAACTTCGTCGACGGGTATCACAACAACCGGCTGCACAGCGGCATCGGCGACGTGATGCCGTGCAGCGACGCCACGTTCTGGCCCTTCGACGAGTCCCGCGAGAACCACATCTCGCGCTCGAACCGCACCCTCCGCCAGGACGCCTCGTTCAACCTCACGCGGGAGCCGCTGTTCCCGGTGTTCCCCCATCTCTCCGACGATGACCGCTGGCACTGGAACTTCGCGCTCGTGCCTCCGACGCTGGCGCTGGCCATCGTGCCGGATCAGGTGGCCTACTTCACGGTGTTCCCCACCAGCGCGGGCAGCATCTCCATCCAGATCGGCTATCTGTTCCACCCCAGGGTCCTCGAGATGCCGCTGTTCGATGTCCTCTTCGCGCAGGCCAAGGCCGATGTCGACAACTTCAACGGTGCCGACATCCACGCCGACACGATGGTGCAGGTTGGGCTGCGCTCGCGTTTCGCGCCGCGCGGCCCGTACTCCTGGCAGGAGGCGACGCTGCAGCAGATCAATCGCTGGCTCGTGAAGCGCTACCGCGAACACTCCCAGCGCGACCCCGCCGCCGCCCGCGCCGCCGGCCTGTAGCCCTTCCCGGGGGCCCATGGCACCGACCAGCGGCTTGGAGATCGTTCCGGCGACGCGCGGCAAGGGGTGGCGCGTTGCGGCTGGGGAGCGTGTGGCGGTGGTCGATGTCGAGGGCTGCCAGGTGGTCGACCTGTTCGCGTTCTGCGCCGCCGATCCCTCTGAGCACCTCAGTGCCAGCCACACGCGGGTCACTCTGAGGCGGATGTTCCCGGCGGTCGGTGAGGCCTTTGTCAGCGACCGCCGCAGACCCATCCTGACGTTGCTGGAGGACACGTCGCCGGGTTACCACGACATGCTGGTCGCCGCCTGCGACAGGCGGCGCTACGAACTGGTCGGCCATCCCGGTCACTGGAGTTGCGCAGACAATCTCGCTGAGGCGCTGTCGGCTCTCGGTACGGAGATGCGATTCGTGCCGCAGCCGGTCAACCTGTTCAGCCACATCCCGATCACCTTCGAGGGTGACCTCGACTTCCTGCCCGCCGCCACGCGGCCAGGTGATCGCATCGTGTTCCGAGCCGAGCGCGACATCCTCCTGGTCGCCTCGTCGTGCCCGATGGACCTGAATCCCATCAGCGGTGGCAAGCCCACGGCATTCGGCGTCGAGATCAGCGATGACTGATCCCGGGCCGGTGCCCCGGCTCGGGGTGGATCTCCCGCAGATTCACGAGGAGGCGCCGGGGAACGCCGCCACCGTCCGGGACTTCGCCGTCCGGGCCGAGGAACTCGGATTCGACGCCTGCTGGGTGCACGAAGGCGCGCTCGGGCCGGTGCCTTCGCTGGAGCCGGTCACGCTGCTGGGGTTCGTGGCGGCCGTCACCAGCCGCATCCGGCTCGGCACATCGGTCGTCCTGGCGTCGTTGCGACTGCCGCTCCCCCTGGCGCGAGCCCTGGCCACGGTGGACCGGCTCTCGGAGGGCCGTCTCGTCGCCGGGCTCGCCCTCGGTCCGACGTCCGCCGCCGCCACCTACGGAAGCGCCGACGAGCGACCCGGCGAGCGCGTCGGCGAACTGGTCCAAGTGCTGCGGGCGGCGTGGGATGACGACCCCGTGGAGCATCAGGGTCGCCGGTGGGGTCTCGCCGATCTCTCTGTCCAGCCGAAGCCGTTCCAACGACCGGGTCCGCAGGTATGGCTAGGAGGGCGGAGCGGGGCCGCGCTACGCCGCGCGGCTGTGCTGGGAGACGGTTGGCTCGGCTCGGGGGTCTCGTCCTTCGAGGAGTTCGCGAGCGATGTGGCCGAGTTGCGGTCGCTGCTCGGCGCCGCCGGCCGCTCCGTCGGCGACGTGGCGGTCGCCCGGCGTTGCTACGTCGTGCTGGGCGGCGACCAGTGCGCGGTGCGGGATCGGTACCGGGGTTTCTTCCAGGCGATATACGGAGACGGGAATCTCGCAGATCCGGCTCTGTTCGTCGGAACCCTCGCTGAACTGCGTGCCGCCATCATGCGGCTGGGACAGGCGGGAGCAACCGATCTGATTCTCAGCTTCCTGGAGCGCCGCGACGAACATCTCGAGGAGCTCTCGCAACTACTGTGACCCGCGTCAGGAGACTGCGATGACCCACCCGACCGTCCCGAACCCCACCGGGTCATGCCCGATCCCGCTCGAGGAGTTCGACCAGTCCACGGGCGACGTCAACCGGGCGGTGGGTCTTCCGCCGGCGGTGTACACCGATCCCGCCTTCTTCGCCTTCGAGCGCCGTGCGGTATTCGGGAGCGAGTGGCTGTGCGTCGGCCGCACCGAGCAGATTCCCGACGTCGGTGACTACTTCACCGCGACGCTCGCCGGCACCGAGCCCGTCATCGTGGTCCGGGAGCCGGGCGGAGCGGTCAACGTGATGTCGTCGGTGTGCCAGCACCGCGGCATGTGCATCACCGCGCCCCCGGAGCGCCCACGAGAGGAGTGGTTCGCGCGCATACCGCAGGTCTCCGGCTCGGTTCGGACCTTCCGCTGTCCCTACCACTGGTGGGTCTACGGCCTCGACGGCGCGCTGCTGGGTGCGCCGTCCATGGAACGTAGACAGGGTTTCGACAAGGCCGACCATGGTCTTCCTCGACTGCGTACCGAGATCTGGCGCGGCTTCATCTTCGCGAACCTGGATGATGAGGCGCCGGCGCTCGGTCCCAGGATGTCGAAGATCGACGACCTGCTGGAGCCTTACGGATTGGAAGACTGGGTTACGACTCCCGTGGACACCCATGAGGGGGTGCCCTTCAACTGGAAGATCATGGCCGAGAATTTCATGGAGTCGTACCACAACTACGGGCTTCACAATCGCTTGCTGGAGAAGCGGGAGTATGGCGAGGGAGCGGCCGCCGCCGGCGGGTACCAGCCGCCGTATGAGGAGGGCGACGGGGTGATTGTCCACTGCGGTGTAGCCCCGGAAATCGATCCGGCCGTCAACCCCACCCAACGCGGCCTCTTTGCTCCCGTTGCGGAACTGACCACCGAGCAGAGGAGGCAACTCATATTCGCGTTCGTCCCGCCGACGCTCTTGGTGGGCGTCTTTCCGGACTCGGGCTTCTGGTTCACGGTTCAGCCGGAGGCGGTGGCCAGCCATACGCTCTCGATGGGCTACTTCTTCCCGCGCCCCACCGTCGAGCAGAAACTATTCCCGGCTCTCCTCGACCTCTACGACGCGGCGATCCAGCAGTTCAACAGCCAGGACCTGCCGGCGAATCTGGCACTCCAAGTGGGAATGGAGTCGCAATTCGCGCCACGCGGACCGCTCTCCCATCTGGATGCGTTCCTTCCCAAGTTCAACGCTTGGCTGCTGGAGCGCTACCGCAACGCTGACGGCAGGAGTGCCGACCACTGAGCAGACTGCCTGCGAATCCACGCTGCGGGAATCCTGCACGGCACCGAACCGGTGCGGCGATCCTCCGGCTGACGGCTCCGGGCGCTGCTCCGATACGGTTTTGTGGTGCTCGACGTTCGACTGCTGCGCAACGAGATGGAGCGTGTCCACGCGGGGGTGGCATCCCGCGGTGACGACACCGCGCCGCTCACCGAGGCCCTCAACCTCGACGTGCGCCGCAGGCACCTGCTGGCCCGTCGCGACGAGCTGCGCCACGAGGTCAAGCAGCTATCCGCCCGGATCGGGCAACTGCATCGGGACGGCCGCCGCGACGAGGCCGTCGAATCCACCGAGCGCAGCCGGATGCTCGGCGACGAGACCAAGGCGGTGGCGGCGCAGGCCGACGAGTTGGGCAGGCGCCTCGAGGACCTGCTGATGCGGGTGGCGAACGTGCCCGCGGTGGACTGCCCGCTGGGTGCCGGCGCCGAGGACAACCAGGTGCTGCGGGTCGAGAACTTCGCTCCCGACGGCTATGGCCCCCACCAGCGCGTCCCCCACTGGGACCTCGCCGGCGAGATGGGGCTCCTGGACATCGAGCGTGCCACCAAGCTCTCCGGTGCGATGTTCGCCATGTTCCGGCGCGAGGGCGCCATGCTGGCCCGCGCGCTGGTGCAGTTCGCCCTGGATCGCAATGCCGACCTCTACGAGGAGGTGCGGCCGCCCACGCTCGTCCACACCGACACCATGACCAGCACGGGCCACCTGCCGCGCTTCGCCGACGACGCCTACCACCTCGAACGCGACAACCTCTGGGCGATCCCGACCGCCGAGGTGCCGCTCACGTCCCTGTGCCGCGACGAGGTGCTTTCCGAGGACGACCTCCCCATGCGATTCATGGCGCACACCTCTTGCTTCCGCCGCGAGGCCGGAGCGGCGGGGCGCGACACCCGGGGCCTGCTGCGTGTGCACGAGTTCGACAAGGTCGAGATCCTGGCCTACGCCACACCCGCGCAGGCCCCGGCGATGCACGTCGAGTTGCTCGAGCGGGCGGAGGGCGCAGTGGCCGAACTGGGTCTGGCCTACCGGATTGTGGACATCTGCACCGGCGACCTGGGGGGCTCGGCCGCCCGGACCTTCGACGTCGAGGTTTACTCCCCGGGCACGGACCGCTGGCTGGAGTGCTCGTCGGTGTCCTGGTTCAGCGACTACCAGGCACGGCGGGCCAACGTCCGCTATCGCCCCACCGGCGAGCGCGGGACCCGGCTCGTGCACACCCTCAACGGCTCGGCCCTGGCGGTGCCCCGGGTGTGGGCCGCACTCACCGAGACGTGGCGCCGCCCCGACGGCACCATCGAGGTGCCGCCCCCGCTGCGGCCGTACATGCGCGGGCTCGAGGTGATCCGGTGACCGGGGCGGGGGGCGCTTCGGCGCTGGCCCGATAGCGGGACACCGACGGTGAGTCCGGCGAGCAGCAACCGGGGCCCGTCCCCGGGTGACTCAGGCCGACGCTCGGTGGGGCGAGAACCCGCCGAAGCAAACCCCATCCGGTATCTGCCCGTGCTGATCCCGCCACCGGAGGTTCCCCCCGACATCGACGGCGCGGATCATCCTGTGCGCGAGGTGACCCGGGGGGTGGCTGCCGACGAGACGTCCTGGACCGTCGACACCGCGGCCGAGATGACCGAGAGATTCGACGAGTTGGCCCCGGACTGGTCGAACCGTCTTCGACCCGAGGAGTTCGTCGGACTGCCCGACGCCTGCGAGCGCGGCGGCCTGGATCCCGCGGCCCTGTGCCTGGAGGTGGGATCGGGCACCGGATTCGGCACCGTGCACCTCGTCGCGCACTTCCGGCGGGTGATCGCGATGGACCTGTCGGCGGGCATGCTGGCGCTCGCCCCGCCCGACCTGTCGCCACGAGTGAGGGCCGACGGGGCGACCCTGCCGCTTGCCGACGAGTCGGTGGACGTCGTGGCGCTGATCAACATGCTGCTGTTCCCCTCCGAGGTCGACCGCGTGCTGCGGCCCGGCGGGGCGGTTCTCTGGTTCAACACGCTCGGGGTGCGCACACCCATCCACCTGCCGGCCGCCGAGGTGGCGGCGTCGCTGCCGGGGCGCTGGAGCGGCGTTGCCAGCGAAGCGCTGTGGGCGACGTGGTGCGTTCTGCGCCGCGTTCGGGCAGAAGGCGGCTGACGGGCCCTCAGGCGATCGGATCGGGCGAGGCCCGCAACCGTCGCCGCAACCGGAGCCACAGGAGCCCGCCGACGGCGACTGCAGCGATGAGTTCGAACAGCACGGCCCACCGCAGCGGATCGGACCAGTTGGCGACCCGCTCGGGGATGTCTGCGATGGTACGCACGACCGGCAGCACGAAGAGGTCGAACTGGTAGTAGGCACCCTCGACGGCCAGCCAGAGCACCCCGAGGGAGGCGATGGCGACACGGGCATTGCGCGGCTGCATACTCGGTCGGAGCCCTGCCAGCACGATCGCCAGCACGATGTAGCCCGCCGCAACCGCCAGCCGCGACGGGCCGGCCGCCGCTGCCCACGAACTCAACGAACTCTGGGCATCCAGCGAGAGGTCGACCAGGACGTTGGTGGCCAGGTTGCCACGCAGCACCTGCACCTCCCACCAGCCGTAGAGAGACAGGAAGGCGCCGACGAGAACCAGAAAGGCACCGGAGATGCGGTTCACGTGCGGCAGGATGCGGCGCATCTTGGCGATCACCTCGGTTCGGGCGACCGCCATCGACAGCGTCAGCACCATGATCACGGCGCAGAGCCCGCCGCCGTAGGCGAGGAAGACCAGCAGCCCGTCGAAGAAGTCCCGGCTGGAGAAGGCGCTGACGACGGTCCCGAAGAACACCGGCATGGTGCATCCCAGCGAGACAACGGCGTAGGACACACCGAACAGGAAGATGGAGCTCAGGCGGCGGTTCTCGCCGCCCCGCTGTAGCCGCGGCAACTTGAACTTGGGTTCGAAGCCCGACAGCATCGCCAAGCCGAGGGCGCCCATGACGATTCCCAGCACGAAGGTCACCCATGCCACCCGGCCTTCGATGGCGCTGCGGCTCAGCACCGTGGAGGCCAGGGCGCCGATGGCGGCGAATACGGCCATGAATCCGGCACACAGCGTCAGACCCACACCGAGCCCGCGGAAGATGCTCTGGGCAGAACTCAGCCGCTTGTCGCCCTCGATTCCCAGGAAGTACGAGAGATAGGCGGGCATCATGGCGAAGCCGCACGGGTTGAAGGCCGAGATGAACCCTGCCGAGAGGGCCAGGCTCGCCAACGTGGTGAGGCTGACGGTGTTCATGGGGTGAATCTCCGCACCGCGTTCACACGCCC
Source organism: Acidimicrobiales bacterium (assembly GCA_963664235.1). GTDB lineage: Bacteria > Actinomycetota > Acidimicrobiia > Acidimicrobiales > CATQHL01 > VXNF01. Next base: position 1,276,613 of record OY760933.1, read on the forward strand.
AGGTGCTCGGCGATGAGCCCTCGCAGATCCTGGGCCCGCAACCGTGAACTGATCATGTGCACAATCATGCCCTGCCGATCCACGAAGACGGTGGTCGGCATGCCGAACCCTCCGAAGTTCTGGAAGATCGTCGAATCCGGGTCCTCCGCCAGCGGGTAGGTCACGCCGGTTCTCTCCGCCAGCTCGCGGGCCTCGCCCGGATCGTCGCCGACGTTGAACCCCAGGAACGCCACCTGGGGGGTCAACTCGATGTGCACGGCCTCGAAGGCGGGCATCTCGGTGATGCAGGGCGGGCACCACGAGGCCCAGAAGTTGATCACCGTCGGCGTGCCGGCGAAATCGGCGAGCGTGCCCTCGGACCCGTCGAAGTACCGGAAGCGCACATCGGGGACCGGCTCGTGCTCTCCATCTCCGTTGCTGCCGTCGGCGGCTTCAACGTCCTCTTGGGTGGGCGCCGCCTCGGTGGCCGGCTCGGGGGGCCGAGTCGCAGGCGGTGCGGTCGTCGGCGCGACCGCGGGCGCGGGCGCGGTAGTCGGAGCCGGTGTCGCTGCGGTTCCCCCCGAGCTGTCCGGCGCCTCCGCGGTGCCACCGCAGCCGACCCCTGCCAGAAGCGCCACGACCAGCGCCGCGCCGAGCGCCCGGAGGATTGTGCGCGTCCCGCCGGCGGGTACCAAGGTCTCAGGCCGGGGAGAAGACGGTTTGGCCCTCGCGCCCCGTTGCCGCCAACTCGCCGAGAACCCGGAGGTGTTCGAGGTGTGCGAAGGTCTCGCTCTCCGCCATGTTCCCCCACGATCGCTCTGAGAAGAGTCGCTGCATGTACTGCGGGACCGTGCCGGTGCCCAACTCCTCCGCCGCGCTCCGAACGACGTTGAGGCGGTGCTCGTGGTGGCGCCTGATGGCCTTGGCCCGCCCGGCGAGGTCCTCGAAGGGGTGCCCGTGGGCCGGCAGCACCGTCGTCACGCCCTCGATTGCGCCCATGCGCTCCAGGGAGTCGAAGAAGCGGGCGAGGGGATCGGCGTGCGGGGTGAGCCCGCTTATGTGCGGCGTGATGGTCGGTAGGACGTGATCGCCGGAGAGCATGAGCCCGTGGGTGGGGTCGAACAGGCAGAGATGATCCTCGGTATGGCCGGGTGTGTGGAGGCAGATCCACTCTCGCCGGGCGAGCCGCACGATCTGGGCATCGACCACGGTGCGTGTGGGTCGCGGGGTGGCGAACCAGCGCGGATCATTCCGCGCGATCTCCTCCCAGGCGCGCCATTCCTTCTCGGGCATCGGTTCGCGCTTGGTGCCCCAGGGGTTCACGCTCAATGTCAGCCAGGGGGGCCGGCGAGCGTCCTCGTCGTCCTCGCCGGCGCCGAGCAGTTCGGCCGGCTCGGCAACCTCGGTTGCCTCCCACACCGGCCGGAACGTCTCGTGGGCCAGGATTTCTGCGCCGGCCAGGACTCGCAGGCGTTCGGCACCGCCGAAGTGGTCGAAGTGCGAGTGGGTGATGACGGCGGTGTGGACGTCGCCGATTGCGTACCCGGCGGAGCGCAGGCGCTGCTCGAGCGCGGCGAAGGACGCGGGGGTCGGGAGGCCGGGATCCACCACGGCGACGCCCCGCTCGTCCTCGAGCAGGTAGCAGTTGACGTGACCGATCCCCGGCAGGTTGACAGGAAGCTGTGTGCGGAGGACGCCCGGGGCGATCTCGGTGATCTCGGTGCCGGCCCGTTCCCGCTCCTGTCGAGGTGGTCGCGTCGGTGCCGGGGTGGCCTGCGACTCTCCGCTCACCGGATCAACCTATCGCTGTCCCCGGTCGCTCGAACGGTCGTGGGCGGTCTCGGTGCCGGCGGGGGCGAAGACGGCGCTTCGCCAGTACTTCAGTTCCTCGATGCTCTCGAGGATGTCGTCCAGCGCACGGTGCCCCTTGCGCTTGCGGGGCCGCCGGCTGGCGAGGGCGGGATACCAGCGCACGGCCAGCTCCTTGATGGAGGACACGTCCACTACGTGGTAGTCGAGGTAGTGCTCGATCTCCGGCAGCCACCGGTTCAGGAAGCGCCGGTCCATGCCGATGGAGTTGCCGCAGAGCGGGACCGTGCCCGCCTCGGGGACGTGCCGGCGAATGAAGTCCAGGGTCTGCTGCTGGGCCTCCTCGAGGCTCAGCGTCGACAGCCGCACCTCGTCGGTGAGCCCGCTCTCGTGGTGCATCTTGCTGACCACGTCGCCCATCAGTCCGAGGACCTCCGGAGGCTGATGGATCACCAGTTGCAGCCCGCCCTCGACGGGGTTGAGATCGTCGTCGGTGATGATCGTGGCGATCTCCAGCACGTGGTCGCGGTCGGCGTCGAGGCCGGTCATCTCGAGGTCGATCCACACAAGCACGCGCGGGATGCTAGCGAGATGCGCCGACGACGGACTCCCGACCGCCGGCCGGCGGTTCCGCGACGCTCCCGGACTCGGGGCGCGTGGGATCAAGCTGGGGACATCGTTGGGGAACAATTCGGAGCATCCTCTGGATCCTGGCGGAACCCGGCGATCCGGCCTCTCGTGTCGCAGGGGCGTCTTAGAGTCCCGCCATGGCCGTCACGCTGCCCGTGCCGCATCTCGACGACATGAGCATCACGGTCTCGGTGCGGCGTCTCGACGGGGAGTTGCCGCTTCCCGCCTACGCCCGTCCGGGCGATGCCGGGTTGGATCTACGTGCCGCCGAGGACGTGACGCTGGCCGCCGGCGGGGGCCGCGCCCTCGTGGGCACAGGGTTGGCAGTCGCCATTCCCGAGGGCTACGCCGGGTTCGTGCAACCGCGCAGCGGCTTGGCGCGGGATCACGGCGTGACCTGCCTCAACACGCCGGGCCTCATCGACAGTGGGTACCGCGGCGAGTTGAAGGTGCTGCTCGTCAACACCGATCCCGCCGAGCCGTTCACCGTTCGCCGGGGTGAGCGGATCGCCCAGCTGGTCATCGGGCCGGTGGCGATCGCCGTGTTGCGCGAGGTCGACGAGTTGCCGCCCTCGGAGCGGGGCAGTGGAGGATTCGGCTCGACCGGACGCTGACGTCGCCCTGCCGGAGACGAACCCGGCCGCGGGGCTCCGCCGATCAGTTGCGTGACGGTCGGCGGCCTCTCCGGTGCTGGCTGCGGGACCCGTCCTGATCGAAGGCGAGAGAGCGACTCTCCAGGAACGACCCGCCGGGTTGCCAGCGCCCCGGACGGCGGAGTTCCACGCTGGCGGCGACCGAGTCCGGCCCGACGTCGAAATGGACGCGGAGCCGGTCCCGGGGGCGGGCACGGGCCAGGGCGGCGCCGACGAGGTCCGCGACGGCCGACGCCAGGCGCCCCCCGAGAGCACCGCCGCCGGCGCGGTGTTGCAGGAGCCCGATCGCCGCGGTGCGGGCGAGGGCGACCGAGGCCGGCTCAGGCGGCAGGCTGAGGCTGATCCGGTCGCCTGCCACCGCACCGCGCGGCGCTCTACGCACAGGCTTCAAGCGACACGATCTCGGTTCGGCCCGCCCGGAAGCGGATGACCTCCCCGCCGGAGATGTCGAAGGCGATGCGGAACGCGGCATCGTTCGGATCTGTCGGGACGAACGTGGCGAGGATCCAGCCGGCCAGGTACGGGTGCTCCTCGACGACGAGCTTGTCCCCGAGGCGCGACCGGAGTTCGCCGAGATGTGTGCCAACCCCCAGTCCGGACTGCGTGCGCAGCAGGGGAGTGTCGATGTCAACTCGTTCGATGGTGCCGTGGTACACCCACAGCGTCACGCCGGGGGGCCCATTGGTTGGCGTGACCGAGTAGCAGTCCGCCCCGCCCGGCGGGATGCCCGCCCAGACGGTGCCGACCCGCTCGGCGGCCTCCTCCAGGGACATCCCGAAGTACACCGAGCCGATGCCGACGGTTGAGACCGATGAGCGCTCATCGAACGCGGTCTCGGCGATGGTCGTCTGATCCGCCGTGTCCGGAGTCGGATCGGTGTCGGGAGCCGTCGCCCCGGCTGCATCCTCGCCGGAGGCGCCGGTGTCGGAGGGCGCGGTGGCGGTCTCTCCGGTGGGCGCGGTCGGTGCGACGGCCGGCTCGTCGCTTGTGCCGGCGGCTTCGCCGGTGTCATCGTCGGGTTGGCTGCCGGTGTCACCGCCGGTCGTCCCGCCGCCGGTCGTCCCGCCGCCGGCGGTGGCGCCCGAGTCATCCTCTGTGGTTGGAGCGGTGTCGGTGGGGACCGGGGTGTCGCCGGCGGTCTCCTCCGTCGCCGCCTCGCCGTCGCCGGTGGCTTCGGGCCCCTGGTCGCTCGACTCGTCCGGAGCCTCTCCGCCGCCGTCGGTCGTCGTCGTGCCGCTCGCCGGACCCGCCCGCCCGGCGACCGAGCTGTCGGGGGATTCCGAACTGATCGTGCAGCCGGCGGCCCCGAGCGCGGGAACCGTCAGCGCGGCCACGATCGCCACTGTGCTACGCCACCGGCCGGGGTACGACGTCGGCCGGCTGCGCCGCGCTCGCAAGGGTGCCACGCTGCCAGATTACGGCGGCTCGCGACGCACCCGGCGCACCCCAAGCGGGGCAGATCTCCGGGGTGCCCCCGGTGGGATTCGAACCCACGGTCCGCGGATTAAAAGTCCGATGCCTTGCCTGACTTGGCTACGGGGGCGCCCCGATTATCGCAGTCGCGAGCGCCGCTCCGGCGGGCCTCGGGTACTTTCGCCGGCAGGACACCGGACATCCCGCGGCTGCAGCCGCGGGACGTTCAGGCTTTGCGCTGCTCGTTCCCGGCCTCGACAGCGACCGAGCTGTGCCGCTCGGCGTCGCCGACGGTGACCGGGGAGCCCACGTCCACTGCACCCCCCGCGGCGGTCACCCAGCGTCCGGAGAGGTTCGGCATCGGGGCCATCGTCAACCCCGCTCGCACGGTGAGGGAGTGGATGACCCCGCCGTGGGTGATGACGAGCACCTCGGGCGTTCCCCGACGGTCCGCCAGCAGCGCAACGTCCGCCAGCGCGGCGTCGACCCGCTCGGTGAGTTGCTCGTCCAACTCGTAGCCGGACGGGCGCCGGCCGCCGGCCAGATACCCGGGCCAGTCCCGCTCGATCTCGGTGCGAGTCAGGCCCTGCCACGGCCCCGCATTGCGTTCGCGCAGGCGCGGCTCGATGTCGATCATGTCGATCCCGGCGCCGGCGGCGATGATCTCGGCCGACTGGCGGGCACGGCAGAGGTCCGAGCACACCAGCATCTCGAAGCTCGCCAGCAGCGGTCCGGCCTCGCCGGCGTGACGCTTGCCGCGGTCGGTTAGCGGCGTGTCCGCCTGGCCCTGCCAGCGGCCCTGGGCATTCCATTCGCTCTCGGCGTGTCGCAGCAGCAGGAGTCGGGTCACGACCGGCGACGATACCGCCGTCGGTGGCCGGCGACGGTGCCAGCCGCTGCGCTCACTTCTACGCTCATGGTGTGGCCACCCTGCGTCTCTTCGCCGCCGTGCGCCAGGCCGCCGGCGTCAGTGCCGTCGAGATCGACGGTGCCACCGTCGCCGAGGTACTGGACTTGGCCACCGCACGCTTCGGTCCGGCCTTTGAGGAGCAGCTGAGCGTCTGCCGGATCTGGCGCAACGGGGAGCCCACCGATCCGTCCGCGGCCGTCGCCGCCGGAGACGAGATTGCCGCGCTCCCGCCCGTGTCCGGGGGCGCCGGGCGCACCGGTCGTGTAGCGGTCATCTCGCTGCACACCTCCCCGCTGATCCAACCCGGGTCCGGAGACAGCGGCGGCATGAACGTCTATGTGCGCGAACTCGCCGCGGCGCTGGCGCATCGTCGCCTGGATTGCTCGGTGTACGTGCGCCGGTACCGCGACGACCTGCGGGACGAGGTCCTCGTGGAGCCCGGCGTGCGGGTTGTGCACGTCCCTGCGGGGCCGGTTGACCTGCCGAAGGAAGCACTGGCGGGCACGCTCGACGCCTTCACCGAAGGCGTCCTCGCCGACATAGGCCGGACCGGCGGCGTCGATGCCATCCACGCGCACTACTGGCTCTCGGGCGTTGCCGGGCACCGCATCAAGCACGCCCTCGACCGGCCGCTCGTGACGACCTTCCACACCCTCGGCAGGGTGAAGGAGGGGCTCGGCGAGGCCGAGTCGCCGGATCGCGCCCGTTCCGAGGAGGAGGTGGTGGCCTGCTCGGACGTCGTCTGCGCCGCCGGGCCGGTGGAGATGGACCATCTCGTGGAGCTGTACGGGGCGCCCGCCGACCGGGTCCAGATCGTGGCGCCCGGAGTGGAGCACGCCCTGTTCTCCCCCGGCGACCCCGAAGGCGCCCGAGCCGCCCTGGGTCTGGGCAGCGAGCCCGTCCTGCTGTTCGTGGGTCGGGTGCAGCCGTTGAAGGGGCTCGACCTGGCGGTGGAGACGCTGAACGCACTCGGCGGTCCTCTTGGGCGCGCCCGGTTGCTCGTCGTCGGGGGTCCGAGTGGCCGGCAGGGCCGTGCCGAGCTGGCACGGGTTCGCCGCCTGGTCACCTCCGCCGGTCTCGCCGACCGGGTGCGCTTCGTGGCCCCCCAGCCGCATCACCGCCTCGCCACCTACTACCGGGCCGCCGACGTGGTGCTCGTGCCGAGCCGGAGCGAGACGTTCGGGCTGGTGGCGCTGGAGGCGGCGGCCTGCGGCACCCCGGTGGTGGCGGCGGAGGTCGGGGGGCTCCGGACGCTCGTCGACCACGGACGCACCGGCTTCCTCGTGGCCGACCGCGACCCACGGTCGTGGGCCGGGCGGGTGGAGGAAATCCTGGATGACCGTCTCACGGCCGCGGCGATGGCGCTCGAGGCGGCCACCGTCGCCCGGGGATACTCCTGGGATGCGACCGCCGGGCTGCTGTCGGGTTGCTACGACCGGCTGCGGCAACGCCGGCTCGTGGAGTGCCTGGCCTGATGGCTCGCCGGCCGGCGGCGCCTTCCGAACTCGACGAGATCGAACGGCGTGTAGACGCCTGGGCCACCCGCCAGGTGAGCGCCGATGAGTGTGTGGCCTCGGTGGAGCGCGCCGAGCCACCCTTGCGGCGCTGGTACATCCGGCTGCTGGGCGAGGAGAAGTCCGTGTTCTCCGTCTGGTTGACGCTGCAGCAGCGCTCCCTGCATTTCGAGACCTACTTCGTTCCGGCGCCCGAGGAGAACCACGCCCGGTTCTACGAGTACTGCCTGCGGCGCAATCTCAAGCTGCGCGGCGCTCGCTTCGCCATCGGCGCGGAGGACGCCGTGTTCCTGGTCGGCGAGATCGCCGCCGGCGACGTCGACGACGACGAACTCGATCGCATCCTGGGCACCCTCTACGAGGCCACCGAGCGGCACTTCCGCCCGGCGATGCGCATCGGCTACGCCACCCGGTTCCGGGGCTGACCCGACCTTCCCCGGCACCTTCAACGTGCCGTGCGACATCTCATTGAAATATATGAAAGCTATTGACACGCTGCAAGACTTTCGTTATCTTTCAGTCTTGCCACCACATAGGGGTGCCCGGACCGGCTCACTCGGGGAAGCGGCCGGTCCGGCGCCCCTGGGCGGCGGGAGCGGCCCGGTGGCCGGGCTAGGGTGCGGGCGTGGGCTTCCGGCTGCAATTCATCGGCGGCGGCAAGATGGGCGAAGCGCTTCTCGGGGGACTCATCGCCGAGGGCTGGGCCAAGGCGGACGAACTGGCGGTGGTCGAGGCGCTGGCGGAGCGGCGCGAGGAACTGTCGAGCCGCTACCCGCTGACGTTGGTGAGCGATGCGCCCCAGGCGGGCGTCGACGCCGTTCTGGCCACCAAGCCCAACGACGTCGAGGCGGCCGCCACCACGCTCGGTGCTCTGGACCCGCCCCGCGTACTGTCGATCGCCGCCGGGGTGCGGACCGCATCTCTTGAGCACTGGTTGGGTGCAGGGACACGGGTGGTCCGCGCCATGCCCAACACGCCCGCACTGGTGGGCGCAGGTGCGTCGGCGGTGGCCCCCGGCGTTTCTGCCTCAGCTGAGGACATCCGCTGGGCGGTCGACGTGCTCAGCAGCGTCGGTGCCACCGAAGTCACCTCCGAGGAGCAACTCGATGCGGTCACCGGGCTCTCGGGTTCGGGACCGGCGTACGTCTTCCTGGTGGCCGAGGCCCTCATCGCCGCGGGCGTGGCCGAGGGGCTGGCTCCGGAGGTCGCCGACAGCCTTGTCCGGGAGACCATCCGGGGCGCCGGCGAGTTGCTCGTGCGGGCCGACCGGCCCCCGGCGGCGTTGCGGGCCGATGTCACCTCGCCCGGGGGCACCACCGCGGAGGGGATCGGGGTGCTGGAGCGGTCCGGAGTCCGCGAAGCCCTGGCCGCCGCGGTGGCGGCCGCCACCCGGCGTTCAGTGGAGTTGGGCGGTTCCTGAGCGGCCTGGATCCTGCGCCGGCGCCGGCGATGGGGCCAATGTGGTACAAGCGTCGTTTGTTCGACTTGTTCGCCGTGTTGCGCCTGCGTACTGTGTGTCCCGCGGAATAGGGGGAAACATGGACATGGCACAACAGAGGCCCCGGTTTGTGACCGTGGCAGAGGTGGCGGAGTTGATGCGCGTCTCGACGATGACGGTGTATCGACTCATCAAGGCCGGGGACCTTCCGGCTGTCCGGTTCGGCAAGTCCTACCGGATCGACGAGGCGGACGTGGACGCCTACCTGGCCGACCGGTACACCAGAGCCGTCTGAACCTCTGCGTTACCGCACGATCTCGTTCCTGTCCGACTATGGGCTGACCGACGAGTTCGTCGGCGTCGTCAAGTCGGTCATCTGGTCGATCGCGCCCGACGTCCGGATCCTCGACATCACCCACGGCGTCGACCGGTACGACATCCGTGGCGGCGGGCTCACCCTGGCGCGAGCCGCGCAGTACCTGAATCCTGGCGTCGTGCTGGCCGTGGTCGACCCGGCGGTCGGCACCAACCGCCGCCCGATCGCCGTGGAGGTGGGCGACGGATCGTCTGTCCTTGTGGGCCCCGACAACGGGTTGCTGGCCCCGGCGGTCGGACTCGTTGGCGGCGCCACACGCGTCGTGGAGTTGCGCAACGAGCGGTACCGCCTCGAGGGGGCCGCCCGCACCTTCGACGGTCGCGACATCTTCGGGCCGGCCGCGGGCCACTTGGCCCTCGGCGTGCCGCTCACCGAGTTGGGTCCGGAGGTGGATCCCGCCGGGCTGGTGCCGGGCATCGTCCCCAACGCCGGGGTGCATCCCGACCGCGTCGAGGCGGAGGTGCTGTGGGTGGATCACTACGGCAACGCGCAGCTGAACGTGGACCCGCAGGATCTGGCACACCTGGGTGACTCCCTTGTACTGCTGACGCCGGATGGCAGGCAACCGGTACGCCGGGCCGACTGCTATGCCGCCATCGGGACCGGCGTGACCGGCTTGGTGGTGGACTCCTACGGGCTCGTCTCCCTCGCGCAGCATCGCCGCAACTGTGCCGCCGAACTCTCCCTGGAGCCGGGGTCGGCGGTTACGCTGAGCCGTCTTGACGGCGACGGCGATGACGCCGCCGCGGGCGGCGCCGGTTCCGTGCCGGTGCGGCTGGGCGGCCGGGCGGGGAGTGGCACATGAGGCACGGCACCAGCATCGTGATCGCCGTCCTGCTCATCGCCGTGCTCGTGGCCGGCGTCGTGCAGATCTTCTTCCTGGCGCGCTGAGCGTCGGCGGGCCCCGTTTGGTCGGCTTCGGCCCGGTCGTTGCACGGTCGGGTTCCCGGAAGGGCACGACACCTGGGTTCGAGCCCGACGTCTCGGCCCACAAGCCGGCACTTTGTGAATTAGAGAAGTCTCACTAGCCTCACGACATGAGCGCGGGCGATCCGGGGGCCGACGGCTACAACTCCATCCCTTCGGCCGCCGTGGCCCGCTTGCCCGTCTACCGGAGAGTCCTGCTGGAATTGCTGTCCACCCGGACCACCACAGTGTCCTCGACCCGCCTGGCGGCCCTTGCGGGAGTGAACGCTGCCAAGGTGCGCAAGGATCTCTCCTACCTGGGGTCCTTCGGAATCCGTGGCGTGGGCTACAACGTCGAGCACCTGCTCCATGAGGTCAGCCGGGAGTTGGGTTTGACTCACGACTGGCCCGTGCTAATCGCCGGTCTCGGCAATCTCGGCTCGGCGCTGGCCAACTACGGCGGGTTCCTGGACAGGGGTTTTCCCGTGCGGGCGCTGGTGGACGCAGATCCTGCGAAGGTCGGTCGGAGCGTCGCAGGTGTGCTGGTGCGCCATGTCGACGAACTCGAGGAGATTGTGGCGGAAAGCGGCATCGCCATCGGGATTGTGGCCACCCCCGCCGCAGCCGCGCAGGACGTGGCGGAGCGCATGGTGGCCGCCGGCATCGGCTCGATCCTCAACTTTGCTCCGGTCGTCGTGAACACCGACGGCGGCGTGAGTGTTCGCAACGTGGATCTGGCGGTCGAGTTGCAGGTACTCAGCTTTTACCAGCGCCGCCACGTGCCGGGCGGTCTGGAGGACCTGCTGGAGCCTCGGGAGGCTCCGGGCCGGGTCTCCTGAACCGGTCGCTAGATTGGCCGCGTGTCCGTTCTCGCCATTGGCCTGAATCACCGCACCGCGCCGCTGGAGTTGCTGGAACGTCTCGGCACCGCCCACGGCAACCTTCCCAAGACCCTCGCCCGGCTCGGCGAGCTGCCGAACGTGGACGAGACGGTCGTGCTGTCGACGTGCAACCGGCTGGAGGTGTACGCCTGGGCCGAGAAGTTCCACTCGGCCTACGAGCACATCTACGACCACCTCGCCGAGGAGGCCTCCGTGGTGTCCTCGGACATGAGCGACTCGGTCTACTCGCTGTACGGCACCGACGCCGTGCGACACCTCTACGCCGTGGTGAGCGGGTTGGACTCGGTCGTTCTCGGTGAGGCGGAGATCCAGGGCCAGGTCAAGCGGGCCTGGCAGACCGCCGACGCGGCGGGCACCGCTGGCGGCAACCTGAACCCCCTCTTCCGGCAGGCCCTGGGTGTCGGCCGGCGGGTCCGTGCCGAGACGCAGTTGGGGCGCGTGCTGACATCGGTGTCGGAAGCCGCGGTGGCCCTGGCGTCGGAGCGGCTGGGCTCCTTCGCCGGTCGACGCATCGCTGTGCTGGGTGCAGGTGAGATAGGCGGCGGCATGGCCAAAGCCATCGCCCCGGTGCGAGGCGCCGAGTTGGTCCTGGCCAGCCGCTCCTGGCAGAGAGCCCAGGAGTTGGCGCTCATGCTTGGGGCCCGCGCCGTCCACCTCGACGAACTGGCGGCCGAAGTGGTGCAGGCGGACGTGCTCTTCACGTCGACCGCCGCCACCTCACTTGTCATGGACTTCGACGAACTGGACAAGGTGATGGCCGAGCGCGGCGGGCGGGACCTGCTCGTGGTGGACATCGCAGTGCCCCGCGACGTGGACCCGTCAGCGGGGGCGCTCGACGGCCTGACGTTGTGTGACATGTCCGATGTGCGGTCGTTCGCCGCCGCCAACGGGGGGCACAGCGAGGCCGAGACCCGCAAGGCCTGGGGCATCGTCTACGCCGAGGCGGAACGCCACGGCGACCAGGCGGCGGGACGCGACATGGCGCCGCTCATCAGCGAGTTCCGGCGGCGCATCTGCGACATCTCCCAGGCGGAGTTCGAACGTTTCGACGCCCGCCTCGCCTCCCTCGCCCCCGAGCAGCGCCGTACGGTGGAGGCGTTGGTGCACGGGATCGTCAACAAGGTCCTGCACGAGCCCACCGTGCGCTTGAAGGACGCCGCCCCCGACGGTGGGAGTGAGCAGCTGGCCGGTGCTCTCCGCGAGCTCTTCGACATCTGACTCTTCCTCCCCCGGGCCGCCGGAACCGGACACGCCGCAGCGGCTGCGTGTCGCCACCCGGTCCAGCCCGTTGGCTCTCTGGCAGGCGGCGGCTGTGGGTCGGATGCTGTCGGCCGCACACCCCGGTCTGATCACCGAGGCCGTGCCTATCCGGACCGAGGGCGACCGCCTCGCCAACGCCTCACTGGCCGACATCGGCGGCAAGGGGGTCTTCGTTCGGACCCTGCAGGCAGCGGTTCTCGACGGCCGGGCCGACGTGGCGGTGCATTCGGCGAAGGATCTCCCGTCGCTCACTCCGGCGGGTCTGTGCATCGCCGCGGTCCCAGCGCGCGGCGAGGTCCGCGACGCTCTCGTCGGGGGCCGGCTGCCAGACCTGCGGGCGGGAGCCATTGTTGCCACGGGCTCGGCTCGGCGCCGTGTGCAGCTGGCCGAGCGCCGCCCGGACCTGCGATTCGCCGACCTGCGCGGCAACATCGACACCCGCCTGGCCAAGGCGGCGGACTTCGACGCCGTTGTGATGGCCCTGGTCGCTCTCGAGCGCCTCGGGCGCAGACCTGCGGTCCTGCAGGCCCTGGGTGTCGACGTGATGGTGCCGCAGGTCGGTCAAGGGGCCCTGGCGGTGGAGTGCCGCGCCACCGACAGCGGGCTGCGCCGGCTCCTGGCGGCGATCGAGGACCCGGTCACCCGCCGTTGCGTGGATGCCGAGCGGGCCTTCCTGGCTGCGTTGGGAGGAGACTGCACGATGCCGGCGGGGGCACACGCCCGCCTCGCCGGCGGCGAGGTTCATGTATGTGGCGTGCTGGCGCCGGCAGAGGGCGAGCCGCTACGCCGCGCCGAGGTAAGCGACGGCGACGCCGCCCGGGCCGGGCTGCGGCTGGCCGAACTCCTGGCGGGTGGCGCCGCACCGGAGCCGGAGGACGTTCCCGGTGCGGGGCGTTCCGGCGATGGGTGACCGGCGGTCCCTGGCGGGGCGGCGGATCCTGGTGGTGCGCCCGGCCGCGCAGGGCATCGCCAGTGCGGAGGCTTTGCGCGGCGCGGGGGCGGAGCCTGTGCTCGTGCCGCTCATCGCGTTGCTTCCCCCCACCGACGGTGGTGCCGCCCTGTCCGACGCTGTGGGGCGCCTTGCCGCATACGACTGGCTGGTGCTCACCTCTGCGAACGGTGTTCAGCGGCTGGCGGTATCGCTGGGAGGCGAGGATCTTCCGGCGACCCTGCGGGTTGCGGCCATCGGTCCCGCCACCGCCGCGGCTCTCGCCGGGGTGGGTGCGACCGTCTCGCTGCTTCCCGAGCAGTACGTCGCCGAATCCCTCGTGGCCGCCTTCCCGTCTCCGCCCGGCGCCGGCACCGGTCGGGTGCTCATCGTCCGGGCCGAGGTGGCCCGCGACGTGCTGCCGGTGGGGTTGGCGGCCAAGGGCTGGTCGGTCGACGTGGTGGCCGCCTACCGGGCCCGGCCGCGGATCCTCACGGGAACCGAACACGCCGCCGCGGCCACGTGCGACACCGTCATCTTCACGTCGCCGTCGGTCGTCGAGGCGTTCTGCGACCAGCCCGACCCCCTGCCCGTCCCCGAGACGGTCGCCGCCATCGGGCCGGTCACCGCGGCCGCGGCGGCGCGCCGCGGCCTGCCGGTGCACGTCGAGGCCTCCGAGCACACCGTTGAGGGCCTCGTCTCAGCGCTCGTCGCCCATGCCGGCCGGTAGCGGCCCGATCGGCGCGCCTCCCTCGCGGCTGGGATGATCGCCGGGAGCCGTTCGTAGACTCGGGCTCCGTGGCTTTTCCCACCCAGCGCCCCCGCCGGCTGCGCCGCACCGCAGCGCTGCGGCGCCTCGTGGCCGAAACAACGTTGCAGCGCGACGACCTGGTGGCGCCCCTGTTCGTGCGCGAGGGCATCGACGAGCCGCAGCCGGTGCCGTCGCTGCCCGGCGTTGCCCAGCACACGGTCGCCTCGCTGCGCCGGGAGGTCCGGCGCCTCGCCGACCTGGGCGTGCCGGCGGTGATCCTGTTCGGCGTGCCGGACCGCAAGGATGCCGAAGGTTCGGAGGCCTGGAACCCCGACGGCATCGTGCAGGTGGCACTGCAGGCTCTGCGCGACGAGGTGGGCGACGACCTCGTGCTCATGGCCGATCTCTGTGTGGACGAGTACACCGACCACGGGCACTGTGGCATCCTCGCCGCCGACGGATCGGTCGACAACGACGCCACGCTGGGCATCTACCAGCAGGCCGCTGTGGCGCAGGCCACTGCCGGTGCCCACGTGTGCGCGCCCAGCGGGATGATGGACGGCCAGGTGGCGGCGATCCGCAGCGCCCTCGACGGTGCCGGCCACCGGGAGGTGGCGATCCTGGCCTACGCCGCCAAGTACGCCTCGGCTCTCTACGGGCCGTTCCGGGACGCGGTGGACGTGACGATCCGCAGCGGTGACCGCAAGGGCTACCAGCAGGACTGGCGCAACACCCGCGAGGCGCTCACCGAGGTGCTGGCCGACGTGGCCGAAGGTGCCGACATGGTCATGGTCAAGCCGGCTGTCACCTATCTCGACGTGATCGCCCGCACCCGTGCGGCGGTGAACGTGCCGCTCGGCGCCTACCACGTCTCCGGCGAGTACGCCATGATCGCCGCAGCCTCCGAGCGTGGCTGGATCGATGGCCCGGCGGTGGCGCTGGAGCAGTTGACGGCCGTCAAACGCGCCGGAGCCGACTTCGTGCTCACCTACTTCGCCGCCGAGATGGCCGAGACGCTCGGTGGCTGAGTCGCCCGTGCCGGGAACCGGAGTCATCGCCACGACCAACGCCGAACTGTTCGAGCGAGCCTGCGAGGTGCTGCCGGGCGGGGTGAACTCGCCGGTGCGGGCGTTCGGCTCGGTAGGCGGCACGCCGTACTTTGTGGCCCGCGCACAGGGTGCCCACGTCTGGGACGTCGAGGGCGACCGCTACATCGACTACGTCCAGAGCTACGGGCCCGGCATCCTGGGCCACGCCCCGCCGGCGGTGGTCGAGGCGGTGAGTGCAGCAGTGGTCGACGGCACCAGCTATGGCGCCCCCACCGAGCGGGAGGTGCGCCTCGCCGGCGAGATGTGCGCCCGCGTGCCGGGGCTCGAGATGCTCCGGTTGGTCTCCAGTGGCACCGAGGCGGCCATGTCTGCGGTGCGCCTGGCGCGCGGCGCCACCGGCCGCGACAAGATCATCAAGTTCGCCGGCTGCTACCACGGCCACTCCGACGCTCTGCTGGCGGCGGGCGGCAGCGGGGTCGCCAATCAGGGACTCAGCGGCTGCGACGGCGTCACGCAGGGTGCCGTCGCCGACACGGTGGTGGCGCCGTACAACGTGGTGCCCGAGATCGACGACTCGACCGCGGCGGTGCTGGTGGAACCGGTGGCGGCCAACATGGGCCTGGTGGCACCGGCGCCCGGCTTCCTGGAAGGGCTCCGGGCGGCGTGCGACCGCACAGGGGCGCTGCTGGTCTACGACGAGGTGATCACGGGGTTCCGGCTGGCCCCCGGCGGCGCCACGGAGTTCTACGGGGTGCGCCCCGACCTGTGGTGTTTCGGCAAGGTCATCGGCGGGGGTCTCCCGGTGGGCGCCTTCGGCGGTAGCCGCGAGCTGATGGGTCACTTGGCGCCGCTCGGCGGTGTGTACCAGGCGGGCACGCTCTCGGGCAACCCTCTGGCCACCGCAGCAGGGCTCGCCACGCTGGAGGCGCTGGACACGGCGTCCTACGAGCGACTCGAGGCCACCGCCGTGCGGCTTTCGGCCGGCCTCGAGGAGGCTTTCGCGGCTGCCGGCGTGGAGGCGGTCGTGCCGCGGGTCGGCTCGCTGCTGGGCCTTTTCTTCGGTAGCGGTACCCCCCGCGACTTCGACGAGGCGGCGGCATCGGTCGCGGGCGGGCTCTATGCACCGTTCTTCGGTGCCATGCTGCGCCGCGGTGTGGCGCTTGCCCCCGGACCCTACGAGGCCGTCTTCGTCAGCCTGGCCCACAGCGACGCCGACATCGACGCCACCGTTGCCGCCGCCACACAGGCCGCCGCCGAAGTCGCTGCCGAACTCTCCTAGCCCCCGGCACCCCCACCCTCGGTGGTACGCGACAGTCCGGGCGGAGTCGAGGGGCGGATCAGCCGGCTTCCCGGGATTGCCGAGACATCTGCACCATGGATTCGCTGGCTTCCCACAGCCTGGCCCCGTTGTCCGGGTCCGCTGCATCGGGCGAGACCTGCCGACGGTGCATCATGTGCAGGTACATCCCGGTGAGGTTCCCCGCCTCCGGCGCGCAGCAGAGGTGGACGACCGGTCCGATCGCCTCGGTCGGGGACTGGAAGAATCGCCGTAACCACGCGTTGAAGATCGGCCTCAGCAGCCTTGGTGCGTCCTTGACGATGTTCGTCGCGACCCCTCCCGGACACAGCGCGTGCACTGCCACATCGACCCTCCCGCCGGGGTTCAGGCGGCGGGAAAGCTCGGTCGCGTACGTGCAGAGGACCAGCTTGCTGGCGGCGTACTGCCGCATGCTCTCGCTCATCCCGTGCTCGGTGTAGGTGCCGAAGCGAGCGAAGTCGATGGGCTGGGCTGACCGGTGAGAGTCCGATGCGACGAAGACGATCCGCGGGGTCTCGCCGGCCCGGCTCGACGGACCGATGACACCGTCCGCCAGCCAGCGGTCGATCATGACCCGGTTGGCCAGGAAGTGCACCGCGAACATGACCTCGTATCCCTGCGGTGTCTTCTGTGACCGGCGCGACATGACGCCGGCGTTCATGAGCGCGATGTCGATGCGGACGCCGCGCCGCTGCAGCTCGTCGCAGCAGCGATGCACCGACCGGAGATCCGATAACTCCACCTCGATCAGCTCCACGGCCCCGGATCCGGACAGTCGCCTGATCTCGCCGACTGTCTCGGGGTGACCCGGCCGGCAGGCCAGGATCATGTTCCCGCCGCGCCTCGCCAGTTCGACCGCAGCGGCGTGACCCAGTCCGCTGTTGGCCCCGGTGACCAGGCAGGTCTTGCCGTCGATCCGTATGTCGTCGGCGAGCGGATCGATGCCGGGTTGCTTGAGATTCCTGAGGTCGCGGATCGCCGTGGTCATGGCGTTGACCACATTGCCGCTACCGATCTTGGGCGTTCCCCGTGCCATGGCGATGGACGCTTGAGGCCGACCGTTGGTTCTCGTTCCCGGACCTGCTGCGGGCATCTTCGAACGGGATCGCATATTCGTCCCGGTAGGAGGCGAAGGTCTCGTCCACGGTCTCCTCGCTCAAGCCGAAGGCGCCCAGTTGGTAGTTGTGCGGTCCGAAACGGTCCTTCGGATTCGCCTCGATGCACCGTGCGGCCTCGCGCTCGGCCTCGTCGTCGAACGCGAGGCCGACCTGCTCGCAGATCCGCCGGAGTTCAGTGATCGGATCTCTGGTCAGGTCGTAGTACGAGACATCGATGAACCGGTCTGGTCCTGCCAACTCCCGGGTCTGCATCGACCGTTGAACCATCCTGCAGGTCTTCTGGAGCCAATGTTCCCCTATCTCGAGGGGTTCGACCCGATCGCTGAGCATGCCGCGGGCATGTGCCACCAGGCTGCAGAACGAGGCGACCGTCTTGCGCGGATCGCGGTGGGTCTGGACGATCGTGGCGTCGGGGAACACGGTCCTGAATGCGTCGAGGTGCTCCATGTGTTGCGGGGTCTTGAGCACCCAGGTGCGACCGGGGCGCTGCCAGCAGAGCACCTTCAGGACCCGCTCGAAGTACTCGTAGGTCCACGTGTGATCCTCACCCTCCAGCCAGTGGGAGTAGGTCGGCACATGCATTGTGGCCTCGGCCGACTGGCTCATGAAGGTCAGATCCAGCAGCAGCACCTCCTCCTCCGGCTGGTCGTGGTCGATCGGATGGATCGCCTTGAAATCGGGGGCCAGGTAGGAGAACGCTCGCTTGGCAAGTGCCGCCCGCCTCTCGCGGGTTCTCTTCCCGCGTTCGACATCATCGACGTCGGGTACCGGGTGCAGGACCTCCGGTCCTGTGATGGCCCGAATCTCCGGATGGGAACTCAGCAGGCGCTGGAGCAGCGTGGTGCCGGTGCGCTGCAGTCCGGCGATCAGGACGATCCCGCCGAGGTAGATGTCATCGATCTCGGGATGGCGCCTGAGCAGTTCCTGTATCTGCAACCGGTTGACCAGCGAGGCCGCAAGCCGCGATCTCTGTATCAGCCGGCCGGTTGCGGTCAGCCGGGCTTCGTCGTTGATCGAGTCGACGAGCACCCTCAGGGCACGGAGATGTCCGTCGGAGCCGAAGTCCGTCAACCCGGTCTTGCGCTGCGCGGAGTCGAGGAGGGAATCGACGTCCAAGTGCCCGGATTGCTCGAGGCTCCGCCCCGCCCTCCCGATCCGATTGAACAACCTGATCGCCAGAGGGCGATAGGGGTTGGCGTAGTCCGTCGAGGTCATGCAATGCCCCCGACTGCGAGATCGATCTCCCCCTGGGTCACCTTCGGCAGGCTGTCCAGGGAGACCAGCCGGGTCCGGGGTTGTGGCTGCTGGTTCGCCCGCACCCACCGGAAACACATGGTGCCCGACGTGTGGCCTGCGGTCTCGATCCAGTTGGGGAGGCCGGGGTCCTGATGCGCCACGACCAGGCGCACCGAGCCGTTCTCGGAGTACTGGGCGAGGTGCTTGTTGGTATGGATCCTGAAGTGGCGGTAGTCCAGCGACTCCATCCAGTAGTTGTTCAACTGGAAGTTCCAGTGCTCGCATTCCGGAGGTGTGACCTCGACCAGCAGGGCCTCGTCGGGGGCGATCGCCCAGTGGCTGTGGTAGTAGGTGATGTTCGGGTCCCCGCCCGCGGCCCGTGACACCTGCGGATCGAACATCGGCAGTTGATTGCTGTGCCTCTGGAAGTCGCGTGCCCACTTGGTGAACAGGAGCGGTGCGCCGGCCACCAGCGCCCCCGCTTTCCGCAAACCCTCGTCCAGCGCCCGTGGCGTCAGCTGAGAGGAGCGGCGCTCGTCGGGGTCGCAGTTGATGCGCTCGATGGTCAGCTCTGCGGGGTTCTCCGCGTCGCGGTCACCGAAGGTCTGGCGGACCACCAATGCACCGGTCTCCGGCGTCATTGGGAGCCAGTTGCCGTCGGTGGGGTTGCAGCTCACCACGAGCTCGAAGCAACCGTCGGCATCCATCTGGATTTCATCGGACTCGATGTATCCGGTGGGGGGAAGGCCACCTCCCTGACCGTAGTGGCCGGACTGGGTACCGAAACTCAAGTAGGCGATCGTGTTGCGGCGCCCGGTGATCTTGTAGTCGTAGCTTCCGTCCAGCGCGGCCGTCAGGTAGAAGTTGTCGGGATTGTCCGCGCCCATCTTCGTGGTCTCGTCGACAATCCGGTGCAGCACGGGTGCACGAGTGTCGGCGTGCTCGACGAACGCCATCAGTCCGGCACGGGCGAGGCGGCTCAGGTAGCGGTACCCCTCGGCCTGATTGAACGGATCGCGTGGAGCCGCGGGGAAACTCAGCGCAGCTCCTGCCGCCTTCAACGCATCACAGAACTCGTTCCAGGACTCACCGCTGACGACGCGCCGGTCGGCCACGTCGTCCGGCGTCTTGCCACGAATCCGCCAGGCGAGAAGGGAGATCCTCCGGAACAAGCCGAGGAGGCCGATTGCGAACTTTCCCATGAGGCACCTCTCCGGTCGATTCGCTCGTCAATCTAGGAGACCGCTGAGTAGTGCAGCGGGCCACACGATCTGTCATTCCGGCGGAGGCCGTAATCCATGTTCCCGCGGATCCGACGGCGCTCGGCGTCGGTTGCTCAGCGCACTTCTGGGTGGCTGCCCGTGCCGGGGGAGTGGGGCTGCCTATGCGCCGTTGGAGGGGGCGGACTCGCCTGCCGGGTGTCGTACGAACCCGTTCTCGGTGAGATGATCCAGGATCAGGCGGGCGTTGTCCAGTACGGAGTTCCGGACGGTGTCCAGCGTGATCTCCGGGTTCTCGGGGGACTCGTACGGGTCGTCGATACCCGTGAAGCCGGTGATCTCGCCGCGGCGCGCCTTGGCGTACATGCCTTTCGAGTCACGCTCCTCGCAGACGTCTAGGGGCGTGTCCACGAACACCTCGATGAACCGCCCGGAGCCGACGAGGGCGCGCACCTCGCTACGCGTGGCTCGGTACGGGCTGACGGCCGCGCAGATCGCCAACCCGCCGTGCCGGACGATCTCGGAGGAGACGAACCCGATCCTCAGGATGTTGGTGTCCCGGTCCTCCTTGGAGAAGCCGAGTCCCTTCGACAGGTGTGTTCGCACGACATCGCCGTCCAGCAGGGTCACCTGCCGTCCCCGCTCCATGAGCAGGCCGATGAGCGCCTCGGCCGTTGTGGACTTCCCCGAACCGCTGAGACCGGTGAACCAGATGCACACGCCCTGGCGATGCTTCGGCGGATGGCTCTCCGCCAGGATCTCAGCCACCTCCGGGCGGGTGAACCAACTGGGCAGGGCTCGGCCCTGGCCCAGATAGTCCTCACGTACCTGTGTCCCGGAGATCGAGACCGTCCTGGCGCCTTCGGGAAGCGCCGTGGCCTCCTCGTACCTGTCCTCGTCGGGGACGTACACCATCTCGCCGAAGGTGACGGCCCTCACCCCGGTCTCGGTGCTGAACCGTTCGACGATCCCCTGAGCGTCGTAGGGGCCGTAGAACGGTTTGCCTGTCGAGTCCACTCCGGGACTGGCGTGGTCACGGCCGACGATGAGGTGGTTGGCGCCGTAGTTGCGCCGGATGATGGCGTGCCAGAGCGCCTCGCGGGGTCCCGCGAGCCTCATCGCCAGCGGCAAGAGCGACAGGAGCACCCTGTCGGGCTCGTAGTGGTGCCGGGTAAGCGCCTCGTAGGTGCGGACGCGGGTGTAGTGGTCCACGTCCCCGGGCTTGGTGAGCCCGACCACGGGGTGAAGCAGGAGGACGCCGTCCACGCTCGCCGCTGCTCTCTTGGTGAGTTCCTCGTGGGCCCGGTGCAGCGGGTTCCGGGTCTGGAAGGCCACGACGTTGGGGTGGCCGTAGCCGGCGAGGCCGGCCCGCGTCTCGGTCGGGGTCTTCCTCAAGGCGCCGAAGTCGTGGTGTGGCGGAAGTCGCAGAACCCGCAGCGGCCCCGAGATGTTGACCTTGCCCCAGCGGTGCATCTCCGAGACGAGGGGATGCCTTACGTCGCCGGTGCCGAATACCACCTCGGCGGCCTCCTGCAGGTCCCACTCGTATGCCTCCTGCACGGTCATGACCGCCAGCAGTTCGTTGCGGGAGTCGCGCAGCGCCACGTCGCCGTCGAGCCGGATGGAGGACAGATCGTCGACGGGCAACGTCACCGGTATCGGGAAGAGCGTGCCGTCGCCGAGGCGCATCTCGCCGACGGTTCGGTCGTAGTCGTCTCGCCCCATGAACCGGTCGAGGGGCGAGAACGCGCCCGTGGCGAGGAGCTCGAGGTCGCAGGTGGCGCGGTCGGACAGCTGGATGCTGGGCAGGCCCCCGGCGCGGGCCTTCAGGTCGGCGGCCTGCTCCGGCGGGACGGTCAGGTCGACCAACTCTCCGCCGTAGGCCGAAATGAGTGCGGGCTTCTCGCTCAGGATTCTCAGTCTCGCGCCCTCCGGCATTGCGCGCGGCCCGCAGTGGCGGTTTGGGTGCCTCTGCCGCGGCCAAAACCATCGCACGATCGCATCGCCACAGCCAGTCAATCGACTCGCGCGTGCGGCTGAAGAACCCCTCACCCGCTCATCGCGGCCCGGCCGCCGGCCGACGATGGTGCGTCCAACTTGTGTCTGCGTTGTCGATCAGCCTCCGCCGCCAGCGCGTTCGCTGCCGCCACCGCGTTCGCTGCCGCCACCGCGTTCGCCTCCGGCCCTTCCGGCTTCGGCCCTTCCGGCTTCGACGCCTCCACCCGCGGCGGATCGGCGGTTGCCGGCGTGAAGCCGGTCATCGGCTTGAGGCCGCGATCGTCAGCAGCGGAGTGGGAGCGAGACGTCGGCGCCGTTTGCGGGCGTCGGGTTCGACATCGTCGCGTGTTGGGCGCCGTGGCCGGCCGGTGACCGTGCTCGGCTGCGGCGACGGTGGTGGAGTGTGAACCGGCCGCCGCCGTCCCGGATGATTTCGGCGCGGTTGGTGTGGACCTGTTGGTGGCAGTGGCTGCAGAGCAGGCACATGTTGTCGATGTCGGTTTTGCCCCCGTGTTCCCAGTGCCGGAGGTGATGGGCCTGGCACCAGTTGGGTGAGGTGCCGCAGCCCACGCATCCCTTGTCCCGCGCCGCGAGCACCGAACGCTGGTGCTTGGTGGCGTGCCGGCGGCCGCGCCCCAGCCACAGCGGCCGGCTCTTCTGGTCGAAGATGGCCGGGAGGATGTTGGCGTCGCACGCCAGCCGGAGCAGTTCCTCCGCCGCCAGCGGGGTGCCGTCAACCAGGCGGGGATTGGCGAGTTGGCCGGCGAGGATGTCGTAGTCGGCAATGACGAGCAGGTCGACGCCTTGGGTGGTTCCCTTCTTCTTGCCGTCCCCGTCACTGCGCGTGACCAGCAACGCCAGGGCATCGGCGAGGCGCTGGGGAGCGGTGGCCCGGTTCTTGGGGTCCTCGGCATGCCAGAGCTTGTTCGCCGCAGCGGTGATCGCCGTCTCGATGCGGCTGCCGGTGACGGGATCGAACCGGCCGAACAGCTCGAACATGCCGTCGGGCTGCCGCTTCCACGTGAGCCGGCGCTGGGAGCGCTGACGCTTGCGCCGCTCCTCGAGGTCGTCGAAGTCGCGTTCGTTGAGATGGTCGCGCACTGTGCGGCCGAACAGGTCCGCCGGCTGTTGTTCCGCCGCCGCCAGCAACTCGGCCTCGTCGATCGGCGCGCCCGTGGGCGTCTGTTGGGCGGCCTCGGCGATCAACCGGGCGTGCTGCGGCGTGATTTCCCCGTCGGCCAGAGCCTGAGCCACCTTCGGCACCTGGGCGAGCTGTCCCGCCTCCTTCACCTGCCGCTTGGCCGACCCTCGGGACTGCTTCACATCGTTGCGCAGCACGTCCGCTGTCCGCGCCTCGCCATCCCGTCGAGCCAAGGAGTCGATCGTTTCGGCCTTCACCGCAGCCAGCCGGGACTCACAACGCCCCACCAGTCGCAAACGCTCCTCCAGGAGCTCACCGTCCATCGCCCGCAACCCCGCCAGCGACGAATCGAACGACGCCAGAACCCGCGCGGCCAGATTGGCGGCGGTCCCGGAGTTGGACAGGTCCAGATCGGTCATCGGTCTCTCCCCGAGGGCATGCATCGGAGCGGGCTTGGGTCGGCCGTGCCGACAAGCCAGTCGGGGAAGACCAACCCCGCCAAAGCGAGGGTCAATGACCGGTACCCGTACTCTAGCAGTCCCTTGTGACGGTCACAACATGTGTTCGGAGAGTATTGGAAATATCTTTCGTAGCGGTGGTATCTGTTGGCGCGCCGTGTGCACCTCAAGGGGACATCCGTCGCGCACAACCAACGCGCCGCCGCGTTCGCCGCCAACGGCAACGACCGAATCGAGGCGATCCTCGCCGACAGCCGCGTCAGCCACAAGGAACAGCGCCACCGTCGCCCGCCAGCCGGATTCAGTCGCCCGCGGGCTTTGACTGCTCCACGTACACAGTTCGCAATGTGGACAGCCGGACGGGCCCGGTTGGAGTCCGGCGAGCCCAGAAGTCCCAGCCGTTGGCGCTACCTCCCTTGACCGCCATCGCTGCATTCGATGGCTTGTCGAATTCCTCGCCGTTGAACGAGATCTTCCCGTTGGAAGCGATCTGCGCCATTGCAGGCCAAGCGCCGTTCGTCGATACGAGCACATCGCCAGCCTCGATAAGTCCGGCCTCGAATAGCTCCTTGAGTTCGACTCCGTGGTGACGCCTCGATCGAATGCTTGGGCCGGATCCCGATGTGTCGTCCGCGTCATCGCTAGACGACGAGTCGTGACCCACCAATCGCATGACCCGCTGGATCGACACCAGCACCATCTCGAGCGCCTGGCGGTCATACGGGGCGAGAGTTTCATCGCCCGGTCGAACGCTGTTGTGAAGACGAGCGTTCTCTGCGGCCTTGAGGATGTCGTAGAGCCTGCCTTCGAGCCAGCCGATCTGTGCCGAGTTGAAGCCGTGCGTGGTGTCGCGCTGAATGAGCAATGCTCGGTACCAGTGATCCTTGTTCCGTAGATGATTGCTGATTCGCGCCTTGATACCTGCGGGTGCCTTGCCGACGTAGACGCCCCACTGGCCCTCGTCGTCGGCGCGGTCGATGAGGAGGTACAGACCAGCGGCGTCCCACTCCGCGTCGAGCCTCCTAGCACCACTTCGCTCGGCGACCGCCAGTTTCAAAGCGGCGTTGTCATCGAATACCACGGTCGGTGCCGCGGGGGTCTCCGGCACCAACACGGTCATGGTGAGTGAATCGACGTCCATGCTGTTCATTGGTGGATCCTCCCCGCCCATCGATGATACGCGCCTACCGCTCATGACGCCGGTGGTGGACTATGTGCAGATCGATCAACTCACTGAAGTCCGTATCGATTGTGACCAGGACCGCCCTAGCGGTTCAGCCATTCCAGGAGCGTCTGGTCCTCAGGGTCCCGACCGAGCGGTGATTCGTTGGAGGAGGTCGCGATTGGTTGCCACGAGCCACTCCTCCGGTAGGCGCCACTCGGCGCGTACTTAACGGGCCCGGACCTACTCCACGCGTGCCCTTCAGTCGGGCCAGAGCCAGGCGGCTTTCGCTGCGGTCTTGTAGATGTATTCCGCTGCGCCCGGGTCGTCCTCGTTCATGAGGTTGGCCATGATCCGCAGCGCCCATTCCATGAGCGTCTGGGACTGCATCCCGAACTGCACCAGGCGGCTGATGAGCCGGGGCCGGCCGATGGCGTAGGCGAACAGCCGGGCCACCTTGTAGTAGGCGCCGTAGGTGTTCTCCAGGAGTTCGGGGTAGCGGGACAGCGCCAGGCCGTCGTCGCAGATCACCGCCTCGGCAACCAGTTCGGCGGCGAGGCGGCCCGTCTCGTAGGCGTAGTCGATCCCCTCGCCGTTGAAGGGGTTCACCGAGCCGGCCGCGTCGCCCACGATCAGGAAGTTGGGGCCGGCCTTGGGGTTGATCGAGCCCGCCATCGGCAGGCGACCTCCCACCGGGGGTGCCAAGGGCGCGGTGGGGTCGATCCCCCAGCGTTCGGGGGCGGCGTAGCCCCACTCGGTCATGAGGTGGCTGGTGTTCACGTTCCGCCAGTGCTTGTAGGAGGTGAGTAGGCCGATGCCCACGTTCACGGTCCCGTCACCGAGGGGGAAGATCCAGCCGTAACCCGGCAGCGTGGCACCGTTGCGGTCACGCACGTCGAGGGCGCTCTCGATCCATGGGTCGTCATGGTTGGGGCTCTCGAAGTAGGTGCGGATCGCCATGCCCTGGGGCCAGGAGCGTTCGCGCCGGCAGCCCAGGGCGCGCCCGAATCGGGAGTTCGCTCCGTCGGCCACCACCACGTAACCGGCCTCCACGTCGCTGCGCTCGCCGGAGGTGCGATCCAGCACGCGCACACCCCGGCAGAGGCTGCCGGCGAGCAGTGGCTCGGTGGCCTCTGCCCCGTGCCACACCAGCGCCCCGGCCCTCCGGGCGTGCTCCAGCACCGCGGCGTCCAGCGTGCTGCGCTGCACCACGTAGCCGTAGGGGGGGTAGATCGGGTGCTCGGGCCAGGCGAGTTCCCGGGTGTGACCGTGGGCGACGGCCCGCAGTCCGCCGAAGCGGTGGTACGACTCGATCTCGGTGCCGAGACCCATGTCGAGAAGTTGCTTGACCGCCCGGGGGGTCAAGCCGTCGCCGCAGGTTTTGTCACGCGGGAATTGCTTGCGTTCCACCACGAGCACATCGAGACCTTGCAGTGCCGCCCAGTAGGCGGTGGCCGCGCCGGCTGGTCCGCCGCCGACGACGACCAGATCGTGGCGGTGGGCGATCGTCAGGCTCCGTCGCCGGCTGCCAGGAGTGGTGTCAGGAACCCCGCGACGTCTTCAGGGGTCACGTTCTCATCGAACTGCTCGGGGAGTTCGAGGGTTCCGGCGACGAGCAATTCGTCGACGATCGGCGCCAGCGTGGCGGCGACGTCGCTCTCGCCGTGGGTGATCCGCTCGTAGAGCACGACTGCCAGGATCTCGGTGCCGGTCAGTTCGTCGTAGTGGCCGGGCATGTTGGCGAACCAACCGGCTTCCCTGCCGCGCTCGGCGGAGCCGTACGGGTTGCCCTCACCGGTGCCGTCGGTGGCGATGGCCACCCAGGCGATGTGCTGTGCCAGGCCCAGGTTCGTCGCGTCGTCGGGGAAGGTCAGCAGTACTTCGCCGTCGTTCAGTCTGGGTCCGGTGCCGCCGCCCGCGCCGGAGGCGACGTGGCAGACGGCGCACTGCGCGGCGTACACCTCGGCGCCGTCGGCGACGATTCCTGTCGCGGCCCGGGTGGGATCCTCCAGGGTGCCGATGTACATGAACACCCAGATGGGTAGGAACAGCAGCACCGGCATCACCCAGTAGGGGATCTTGTTGCGCCCCAACGCCGCCTGCACCCAGGGCTTCGGCGGCGGCGGCGGGGGAGGTGGCTTCGCCGGTGGCACCGCCGGCAGCGCCGACTGCGTCGGGGCGGGCGCCGCGGGCGCTCCGGCAGCGGGCGCGGCCGCAGTTGCGGGGGCGGCGCCTTCGGTGGGAGAGCCTGCCGAGGGTCCGGCCTCGCCGGTCAACTCCAAGCGTCGCTCACGCGATCGCTCGAGCAGATACTCGGGTACTTCCGTCATGGTCCTCCGTGTGCGCCGGCGGCCGCCGGCGTGATCCTAGCGTCGGCCATATGGGGGCCGGTGCGGCCGCCCGCGCGGCCACCGTCGGGATGCCGACAGCAGGCTAGACTCCTTGTGAGCACTTTCACGAGCGCACTTGTTTCGTGTGTGTGTTCGGGCGGCCTGTGTGGCTAACATCGCTTGGCCAACCAGAGGGAGCAGCGTGGCCGAAATCCGGGCGATCGACTTGGCGGTGAAGAAGTTCAACCGCGCCATGATTGGCAGTTCCGTGCTGCTGTTCGGTGTGCTCGCCCTCTGGCTCGGCATCACCCGCGACGCGGATCCGCCGTACTTCAACGTGGCCTTCACTGCCTCGTGGGTCGTGGCCTGCCTCGGGATCGCCGCGGTGCTCAAGTACGCGCGCCGCCGCCCCGTCGGCGAGCCGGTGACCTGGGGTGGCGCCATGCTGGGCGCCACGTTGTCGTTCTTCCTGATGTTCTGGATCTACGGCGTGGTGCCGCATTGGTGGCTGGTGTTCGCCGACAGCGAACTCAACTGGCGCGCCGACCGCATGCTGGTGGGCCCCGCGCTGCCGGGCTGGTGGGCGCCGGGCCAGAACCTGCTGCCGTGGGCGCTGCCGTTCGATCTGACGTACCGGGTCGCCCGGGACATCGTCGCCACGGTCATCTACGGATTGTTCCTCGGCGGTCAGCTCGCCATTCATGCGATGTGGCAGAACCGGGACCGCCCGCCTGTGCAGGTGCCCGAGCCGGCGTCCCGCTACGGCCGCCCCTTGGTGCGGGAAGGAGTCGAGGCCTGATGGCTTCCAACGACGCAAATCCCCCGATGCCGGAGTTCCGCGACGACTACGTCCTCGCCGAGGTCGACTCCGATTGGCTCTCGGCTGCCGTGAAGCCCAAGCAGTTCATCCACATCGACCAGTCCGAGTGCATCATGTGCGAGGGCTGCGTCGACATCTGCCCCTGGAAGTGCATCCACATGGTCACCACCGACGCCATCGACATGGCGATCGGCACCGAGCGACCCGGCGCGGACCCCACCGACCACGTGATCTTCACCATCGATGATGACGTCTGCACGCGCTGCGCCCTGTGTGTGGACCGCTGCCCAACCGGTGTCGTCATCATGGGCAAGGTTGGCGAAGCGCCTCCGGACGGCGATCCTCACCAGCGCGTGGCCAGCTACGGCTACGGCTACGGCATGCGGCTGGCGTAGGTTCGGAACGGCGACCGGCGACGAGAGAGGCGGACAGAGTTGGCTCCCAGGCTTCCCACAGCAGACGACGTGCGCCGCATGGGCACCCAACTCGGCGGCAAGGCGTCCGACGTCATGGACCAGGTTCAGGGGTCGCAGGCCTGGACGTCGATCTTCCGGCCCGGGTCGATCTTCCGCAAGGGGTACACAGACAGCCCGCGGAACCGCTCCTACGTCATCATGAACAGCGTCCTGTACCACCTGCACCCCGTGAAGGTGAAGCGCCACGGTGTGCGGGTGAGCTACACGCTGTGCCTCGGCGGGCTCAGCTTCTTCCTGTTCATCCTGCTGACCGTCACGGGCATCTTCCTGATGTTCTTCTACCGCCCCACCGCGGCCCAGGCCTGGGACGACATCTACATCCTGCAGACCGAGGTGGCATTCGGGCTGCTTGTGCGGAACATCCACCGCTGGGGCGCCCACCTGATGGTGCTGACGGTGTTCCTGCACATGGCCCGGGTCTTCTACCACGGCGCCTACAAGCCGCCGCGGGAGTTCAACTGGGTGATCGGCGTGATCCTGCTGACGCTGACGCTGCTGCTGTCGTTCACCGGCTACCTGCTGCCCTGGGACCAGCTGGCGCTGTGGGCCGTCACCGTCGGCACCAACATGATGGGCTTCACCCCGGTCTTCGGTGACCAGGTGCGGTTCGTGCTGCTGAGCGGCGTGGAGATCGGCACGGACACGCTTCTGAGGTGGTACGTCCTACACGTTCTGATGTTACCGTTCGTCTTGATCATTTTCCTCGCGGTCCACTTCTGGCGGGTCCGCAAGGACGGCGGGATCTCCGGACCGCTGTAGGCCAGTGCGTGCGATCGACCAGCCATGACTGAAATCCCCGAACACCTGCTGAAGCGCGCCAAGGAGGCTCGTGAGCGTCTGGAGGGCTCCGGCGCGCCTGCCGAGGGCTCCGGGGACGCCGCCCCGGAGGCTGGGTCGCCAGAGGCCGCTTCGGGCGCGCCGGCCGCCGGTGACACCGAGAAGATCCCCGCGCATCTGCTGGACCGCTCGCGCTCGGCCTCCGAGCAGGCCGCCATGGCCCCCGCCGCACCCGGTGGGCCGGTCGCCCCTGCTCCGCCGAGTCTGCCCACCGGCCCCGGCGGGCACACCCAGCGACTCCTCACCGTCGTCAAGTCGGGCTCCATCCAGGACGTCAAGGCCATGCCCCAGGACCGGGTGCATGTCTGGCCGCACCTCCTGCTGGGGGAGTTCGTGGCGTCGCTGCTGTGCACCGCGTTCCTGCTCATCTTCTCGGTCTTCGTGAACGCCCCTCTGCTCGAGCTGGCGAACGTCAACGAGACCCCCAACCCGTCCAAGGCGCCGTGGTACTTCCTGGGCCTGCAGGAGCTGCTGACGATGTTCCACCCGATGGTGGCCGGCGTGACCATCCCCGGGATCGCCCTCTTCCTGCTGATCCTTGCCCCCTACATCGATCGCAACAAGAACAACGCTCCCGAGAACCGCAAGTTCGCCGTCTCGCTGATGACCGTGCACCTCATGTTCTGGGCCGTACTGGTCATGATCGGCTCGTTCTTCAGAGGTCCGGGCTTCAACTTCATCTTCCCGTGGCAAGACGGCCTCTTCTTCGACTTCTGAGGAACGTGCCGTGATTGTCCTTGCCATCGTCATCCCGATCCTCGCCGCTGCGGGGCTCGTCATCCTCATCGCCGCGTACCGCCGGCGCGAGGTGCGCTCGGTGGTGGGACGACTCTCGCGGCGTACCCGGTTGCGTGACCGGCTCGCCCGGCGGTCCGAGGCCGCCGAGGGTGCCGCACCCACCGGGCGCGAGGTGGAGCGTGCCGCGGTGCTGGCCCGCCGAGCCCCCGACGACCTGCCTGCTGTTCCCAGCCACGACGACGCTCCCTGGACGCCTCCCGATCCCGAGCAGATCGGCTCTACCCGGCGGCAGTTCCTGAACCGCTCGATCGTGGGCTTCATGGGGCTCAGCATCACGGGCTTCGGCGCGGCGGTCCTGGGGTTCCTGTGGCCGCCGTTCGTGACCGGTTTCGGAGCGGTTCTGAACGTCGGCACGGTGGACAGCCTCAAGACCCAGGTGCGCGACGAGAACGGCTTCCTGAAATTGCCCGAGGGGCGCATGTGGGTCACCGAGTATCCCACCGGTGCGCTGGCCAAGGCACGGGAGGTCTACGGGTCGGCGGTCCTGGGGGGCATGGAGGCGGGGCTGGTGGCCCTGTACTGGAAGTGCCCGCATCTGGGCTGCACAGTCCCGGAGTGCGTGAGTTCGCAGTGGTTCGAGTGCCCCTGCCACGGCTCGAAGTACAACCAGGTGGGAGAGAAGCGCGGTGGGCCGGCGCCGCGCGGCATGGACCACTTCGCCACCTCGGTCAATGACCGCGGTGAGTTCCTCGTCGACACCGGCAAGATCATCCAGGGCACGCCCATCGGCACCAACACGACCAACCAGGAGGCGCAGGGTCCCCACTGCATCGGCGAGGCCAGCGAGTAATGCCAGCGGTGTTCGGCGACTTCGGTGTCTTCGCGGCCTCCACCCAGCGCACGATCGGCGTCGTCATCGGGGTGCTGGCCATCGGCGGCTTCCTGCTCTACTGGATCTTCAACTGGTTCGCCGGGCGCGCCGAGACGGGTGCGGAGATCG
Source organism: Acidimicrobiales bacterium (assembly GCA_963664235.1). Lineage (GTDB taxonomy): Bacteria > Actinomycetota > Acidimicrobiia > Acidimicrobiales > CATQHL01 > VXNF01. The sequence goes on from OY760933.1 coordinate 1,306,983, forward strand.
AGTTGGCCCCCAACCGCAAGCCCCTCCCCGACGACGAGGAGATGGAGGGCCGCCGGCTGGACCAGGGCCTCATGCTGGGGCTGGTGTGCATCGTCATCATCGCCGTCGCGCTGCCGCTGTACTGGCTGGGCGAGCCGGGTCGCCACGACGGCCTCATCGAGGTCAGCGATGAGCTGGCGGCCGGACGCGGGCACCACCTGTACGAGGAGCGCTGTGCCACCTGCCACGGTTCGGTGGACGGCCCCGGCGGCCTGCGCGACCACACTCTCATCGACAACAACGGACTCTTCCTGGCGCAGGTGCAATGGAAGGTGCCCTCCCTGGGTGCCGTCCTGTACCGCTACTCCACCGACGAGGTGCGCTACGTGATGGAGTACGGCCGCCCGAACACACCCATGCCGGCCTGGGGGATTGCCGGCGGCGGCCCGTTCACCACCCAGCAGATCGACGACGTCATCGTCTACCTGGAGCACGAGCAGATCGACATTCCCGAGGTCCGCCAGCGGGCTCAGGACGGGATCGCCTCGACCGCCCGGCAGGTGGCCGCCGCGCAGCTCGGCGAGGGCGCCTCGAACACCGACGTCGCCGCCGCCGCGCAGCAGGTCCTGGCCGACGCCGCCGACGATCCGGTCCGGATGGGCGAGTTGCTGTTCAACAACGAGGCCGACGGCGGTGTCTACGGCTGCGCCCGCTGCCACACGCCCGGCTGGTCCTACGACGCGGACGAGGTGGCCGCCCAGAACCCGCTGGTGCCGGCGGAGATCGCAGGCGGCGGGGGCTTCGGTCCGCCACTGAACAGCGGCGCCACGACCCGGCAGTTCGACACCGCCATGGAGCAAGAGGAGTTCATCGCTGCCGGGAGCCGGAACGGCATCGAGTACGGCAACTTCGGCCAGGGCGACGGCGGCGGGCAGATGCCGTCGTTCGGTTCCTGTGTGGCCGACCGTGACGCCGGCGACCTGGAGTACATCAGCCGTATCGAGTTCTGCCTCGCACACGGCCCCGAGGGCATGCTGACGCCGGAACAGATCGCCGCCATCGTGGCCTACGAGCGGCAGCTGTAGCGGGGCGAGACATGGGAATCAACGCCCTCTTGACCTTCGGCGGCATCAGCTGGGAGCCCGAGATCCGCGGCATCCTGACGGTGGCTCTGGCCTCGGCCCTGCTGATGGGCACCGTCTGGCTGCTGCTGGTGCTGAACACCGGTGTGCGTCTCGGCTCGCTGCTGGCGCTGGCGGGGCTGTTCGGCTGGTTCACCATCATGGCGATCATCTGGTGGCTGCAGGGCATCGGCTACGCCGGCGACGCGCCCAGGTGGGAGTACGAGGGAACGTTCTCGGATCCCGCGGGCGCCGAGCTGAGCGGCATCGAGGACGCCTTCGTGGCCACGGTGGGCGAGTTGCCCGACCCCAACTGCGAGACCGGGCGGATCTTCCCCGTCGCCGAGACCGGTTGGACCTTCTCGGCGCCGAGGTACGGCTGTCTCCCCCGGGCCATCGGGCTGGCTCTGCACTATTCGGGTCCCGACCGCGACGAGGTGCGGGCCGCCGTCGCCACCGTCAACAGCGGCGCCATCCGCGCCCAGTTGGTCGAGCGCAACGGCCTGCTGTCACCCGAGGATCCCCGCTACCTGGACGAAGCGGCTCTGGAGGCCAAGTTCGACGAGCAGGTGGCGGCGGAGGCCAACCGCATCGACAACCTCTCGCTGAGCGCATTGGCGGCCGCGGCGCCGCAGGTCATCGACTGGGCCGAGACGCTCGGATACATCGACCTTCGGGATTGGGAGTTGCTGTCGACCGCGGAGTCCGGCGAGGCGACCGCCAGCGCCGAGGCCTTCCTCGTCGCGCGCGACACCTTCGCTTTCGTTCCGACCACCGTCACGCTGCCCGACGGCAGCGAGGAGCCCTCGGTGAGTCCTCTGTTCGTGTTCGAGGACACCTATGAGACGGGCGGCAAGCCGGCACCCAGCGGTGGGATGTGGTCGAGGGTCGCCAACAAGATCACCAACTCGGCGCGCATCACGCATCCGCCGCACTACGCCGTCGTGCAGGCCCGCCCCGCGGTGCCGAAGGTCCAGGTTCTCGGGGAGGCGCCTCCCTTGCCGGAGCCGGATCGCAACGGAGAGACGGTCTCGATCGTCATGGTCCGCAACCTGGGCGACCTCCGCCTGGTGCCGGCGCTTATCGCGATCGGTTCGGGCCTCATCTTCCTGACCTTGGTGCTCAGCCTGCACTGGCGCGACCTGCGATTCCGCCGGGAGCAGGAGGCCTTCGAGAGCGCTACGGCGTAGACAGGGGGAGAACGGAGTGGGCCAGTACCTCCCGGTCCTCGCCCTCGGCGTGCTGGCGGTGGTGTTCTGCGCCTTGAGCTTCGCGGCGTCGCGCCTGATGGCACCGCGGCGCCCCACGAGGGCCAAGAACGCACCCTACGAGTGCGGCATCGTCTCGCAGTCCGAGATCCCCGAGCGGTTCCCTGTCCGCTTCTTCCTGGTGGCGATGATCTTCATCGTCTTCGACGTGGAGATCGTGTTCCTTTATCCCTGGGCGGTGACCCACGGCGCCCTCGGACTCTTCGGCCTCGTGGCGATCGGCATCTTCTCCTTCGCCGTCTTCGAGTCGTTCGTCTACCTCATCAGCAAGGGGGCGCTGGACTGGGGTCCGCTGCGGGAGCATCGCGCCGATCCCACAGTCGACATGGCCCGCACCACCGCCGGTACCCTGCGCCGCGTCCCGCCGGAGGATTCCCGACCGGGATTGCCCACCGCTGTGACGACCGCTCCGGCCTCGGGTGCCGAGTCATGAACTCCTCGCTGTCACCGGAGTCCGGGGCGCCGGATGCTGCGCCGCTGGGTGCCGCCTACGGCGGGTTGACCGAGCTCCCCCACAACTTCGCAACTGGCCGCCTGGAAGAGCTCGTGAAGTGGTCTCGGGCACGCAGTTGCTGGCCGGCGACGTTCGGCCTCGCCTGCTGCGCCATCGAGATGATGGCCACGGGCGGTCCGCACTACGACATCGCCCGCTACGGCATGGAGGTGTTCAGGGCGTCGCCCCGGCAGGCCGACCTCATGATCGTGGCCGGACGGGTGTCCCAGAAGATGGCGCCGGTGCTGCGGCAGATCTACGACCAGATGATGGCGCCCAAGTGGGTCATCTCGATGGGCGTCTGTGCCTCCTCCGGCGGGATGTTCAACAACTACGCCATCGTGCAGGGCGTCGACCAGGTGGTACCTGTGGACGTGTACGCGCCCGGTTGCCCCCCGGGGCCCGAGACCCTGCTGCACGCCATCCTGACGCTGCACGGCCTGATCACCAGCGGCGAACTGACGCGGCGTCGCACCGAGGCCGCAAGCGCAGGTGCGGGAATCGTCGTTGAGCAGCGCGACGGCCAGACGGCCACCAGGATGGTCGTCAGCCCCAAGCGCGGCCGCTTCGGCCGGGGCTGAGGGTGGCCTCGTCCTCGCCGCCGGGAGTAGCCGACCTCGGCGTTCCCTTCAGCGCCGACCCCGGTGGCGCGCCCGTACTGCACCTCCGGCCGGCGCAACTCCTCGAGGCTGCCGAGGCGCTGCGCGACGCCGGCTACCTCCAGTGCCTAGACGTGTGCGGCGTGGATTACCTGGGTGCGGGCGGAAGGGCGGACCTCCCCGCCGGCGTCGCTCCGGAGCGGTTCGAGGTTGTCGTCACGCTCATCTCCCACGAGCGGCGCGAGCGGGTGCGCCTGCGGGTGCAGGTGCCAGCGGATGACCCGCGGCTGCCCACGCTGTTCGACCTCTTCCCCGGCACCGAGAGCCCCGAACGGGAAGTATTCGACATGTTCGGCATCACCTTCGACGGCCACCCGGACATGACCCGGATCCTGATGCCCGAGGACTGGCAGGGTCACCCCCTGCGCAAGGACTATGCCGTCGGGGTGGTGCCTGTGCGGTTCAAGGCGGCCGGGGACACGCGGTGAGCGTCGACGTCCCCCCGGTGCAGGGCCGGGTGTACGCCCGCGGCGGTGGTCCCGTGCTGCGACTCAGCGAGTCGGCGGCGCTGACGGCGGTGCCCTCGGAGCCCGAACGGATGATCATCAACATGGGTCCCCAGCACCCCTCCACCCACGGGGTGCTGCGGCTGCTGCTGGAGCTCGACGGCGAGACCGTGACGCGCTGCAAGCCGATCATCGGTTACCTGCACACCGGCATGGAGAAGACCGGCGAGACGCTGACCTACCTGCAGGGACCCACCAACGTCACGCGGATGGACTACGCCTCGCCGCTGTTCAGCGAGTTGGCCTTCGCCACGGCCACCGAGACACTGCTGGGGCTGGAGCTCCCGCCCCGTGCGGTCTGGATCCGGATGCTGATGTGCGAGTTGAACCGCATCAGCTCGCACCTGCTCTTCCAGGCCACCAACGGGATGGACCTCGGCGCCGTGTCGATGATGCTCTACGGCTGGCGCGAGCGCGAGGAGGTGCTGCGCCTGCTGGAGCAGATCACCGGCCTTCGCATGAACCACAACTACATCCGCCCCGGCGGGGTGGCGGCCGACCTGCCCGACGGCTGGCGCGACGACACCCTGGGTTTGCTGGATCCCATCGGCGACCGCCTCGACGAATACGACACGCTGCTGACCGGTCAGCCGATCTGGCGGGAGCGCCTGCAGGGGGTCGGCGTGATCAGCGCCGCCGAGTGCCTGGCGCTGGGAGTGACGGGACCGATCCTGCGCAGCACGGGCTACTCGTGGGACCTTCGCCGCCACATGCCGTACCTGGCCTACGACCGGCTGGAGTTCGACATCATCTGCGGGACCTTCGGCGACTCCTTCGACCGCTACGCCATCCGCCTCAACGAGATCCGCGAGTCCATCCGCCTGGTTCGCCAGATCCTCGATCAGATGCCCACCGGCGACTACCGCGTCCAGGACAAGAAGGTCACGCCGCCTCCGCGGGGACGCATCGACGAGTCCATGGAGGCGCTCATCCATCACTTCAAGATCTTCACCGAGGGCTTCAAGGTGCCCGCCGGCGAGGTGTATGCGGCAGTTGAGTCGCCGCGGGGCGAGTTGGGCTGCTACATCGTCAGCGACGGCGGACCCAAGCCGCTGCGCATGCACATCAGGGGGCCCAGCTTCATCAACCTGCAGTGCCTCCCGTACCTGCTGGAGGGCCGGCTGGTCGCCGACGCCGTCGCCATCATCTCCTCGGTCGACCCCATCATGGGTGAGGTGGACCGCTGATGGCTCGTCTCAGCGACGAGAACGTCAAGCTGGCCGCCGAGATCATCGGGCGCTACCCGGTGGCGCGCTCGGCGTTGATCCCGCTGCTGCACGTGGCCCAGGCCCAGGACGGCTACGTGAGCGACGAGGCGATGGAGCACATCGCCGAGCTGTTGGACACGACGCCCTCGGAGGTCCTCAGCACCTGCTCGTTCTACGAGATGTTCAAGCGCTCGCCCGGGGGCACCTACCGCGTCAACATCTGCCGCGGCATCAGCTGCCACCTGCTGGGATCCGACGAGTTGATCGAGCACGCGGCGGAGTCGCTGGGTGTGCCGGTGGGAGGCACCACCGACGACGGCAAGATCACCCTGGAGGCGGTGGAGTGCGTGGCGGCCTGCACCGAGGCCCCCTGCCTGCAGGTGAACTACCGCTATGTGGGTGGCGTGGGGACCGAGGACTTCGACCGCCTGGTCACCGATCTGCGCAACGGCGCCCACCCCGAGGTGCCGCCCCACGGCACTGTGGCCACGGTCCGCCAGCGGATCCCGCCGGCGCGCGCCGCCGGGGTCTCGGTGCCGTCGACGCCCGGCCCGCCGGACTGGTGGGAGCGTCGCCAATCCAACGGTGAGGGCGATGCTGCCGCCGGAACACTGCCGGAGCCCGAACCGGCGCCTTCCGGGGAGGTGATCGTGACCGCCAGGCGCGATCTCCACGACGGGCACACGCTGGAGGGATACCTCCGCACGGGTGGTTACGAGGGGCTGCGCCGGGCGCTGGCCGCCCCGCCGGCCGCGGTGCACGCCGAGGTCCGGGCCGCCAGCCTGCTGGGGCGCGGCGGCGCCGGCTTCCCGGCCGGGGTGAAGTGGGGCTTCTGCCCGCCCGACACGTGGCCGCGCTACCTCGTCGTGAATGGCGACGAGAGCGAGCCCGGCACCTACAAGGACCGCCTCCTGATGGAGAGCGACCCGCACCAGCTCATCGAGGGTTGCCTCATTGCCTGTTACGCGCTGGGGCTCTCGCAGTGCTTCCTGTATGTGCGCGGCGAGATGGCGCTGGCCGCCGAGCGCATCGCCGCCGCACTCAACGAGGCCTACGCCGCCGGCTACGTGGGCTCGGGCATCTGCGGCAGCGACTTCGGGGTGGACATCGTGCTGCACTCCGGCGCCGGCGCCTACATCGTGGGTGAGGAGACGGCACTCATCGAGAGCCTCGAGGGCAACCGCGGGATGCCCCGGCTGAAGCCGCCGTTCTTCCCTGCCGCCGTGGGGCTCTACGGGCGCCCGACCATCGTCAACAACGTGGAGACGCTGTCGAACCTGCCGTGGATCGTGACCCACGGGGCGGTGTCGTTCGTGGGCCGCGGGGCCGAGCAGTCGGCCGGCACCCGGGTGTTCGCCGTGTCGGGCCACGTCCGCAATCCCGGTGTGTTCGAGGTGCCGTTCGGCGTCACGACGTTCCGGGAGATCATCTGCGACGAGCGCTACGGGGGCGGGATCCGCGACGGCCGCGACCTGAAGGCCTTCATCCCCGGCGGGGCCTCGGCTCCCTGGTTCACAGCGGAGCACCTGGACCTGCCGCTGGACAAGGCGGCCGTGGACGCCGCCGGGTCGATGCTCGGCTCCGGCGCCATCGTGGTGATGGATTCCACCACCGACATCCCGCGGGCCACCCACAACCTGGTGCGGTTCTTCGCCCGCGAGTCCTGTGGCAAGTGCACGCCCTGCCGGGAGGGCACCAGTTGGCTGGAGGTCGTCCTCGAACGCATCCTGGCGGGCCGGGGGCGTTCGGGCGACCTGGACCTGCTCACCGACGTGTGTGACAACATCAGCCCCGGTCTCAGCTGGCCGCCGCGCATGACCACCATCTGCCCGCTGGGCCCGTCGGCCGCCTCGCCCATCGTCTCGGCGCTGCGCGACTTCCGCGGCGAGTTCGAGGCCTACCTGCCGCGCCGCATCCCGGTGGCCGCGGCGCCGGTGACGGCATGAGCGAGACACCGGTGCGCATCACCGTCGACGGCGTCGAGATCGACGCCGCGCCCGGGCAGTTGCTGATCGACGCCTGCGAGCAGACCGGCACCTACATCCCCCGGTTCTGCTACCACCCGCGCATGCGGCCGGTGGGCATGTGCCGCATGTGCCTGGTGGACGTGGACACGGGGCGCGGCCCCGCCCTGGCGCCGTCATGCATGCTGGAGGTCCGCGAGGGCATGGTGGTGGAGACTGCCAGCGACGCCGCCCGCAAGGCGCAGGACGGCGTGCTGGAGTTCCTGCTGGTGAACCACCCTCTGGACTGCCCCGTCTGCGACAAGGGCGGCGAGTGTCCGCTGCAGGATCAGACCATGGCCTACGGTCCCGGGGAGAGCCGCTTCGTGGAGGAGAAGCGCCACTTCGACAAGCCGGTGCCGATCAGCGACCTCGTCTACCTCGACAGGGAGCGCTGCATCCTCTGCGACCGCTGCACACGCTTCGCTGACGAGGTGGCCGGCGAGCCTCTCATCGGGTTCCAGGGCCGTGGCTACCACACCGAGGTGAACACCTTCCCCGATCACCCGTTCGACTCGTACTTCAGCGGCAACACCGTGCAGATCTGCCCGGTGGGTGCGCTCACCGCCCGCCCCTACCGCTTCCGGGCGCGGCCCTGGGATCTCACCGAGATGGTCTCCACGTACCCCAACCCCACCGGCGACCGGATCTCGGTCCACGCCTCGCGCAACCGGCTGCTGCGCATCCAGGGAGTGGACTCCGAGGCGGTGAACCACGGCTGGCTGGCCGACCGGGACCGGTTCAGCTTCGAAGCCGTCCACAGCCCGGGGCGCCTGCAGGAGCCGCTGGTGCGCAAGGACTCCGAACTCGTCGGTGCCTCGTGGTCGGCCGCCGTCGCTGCCGCCGCGGACGCCACCGCCGAGGCGCTGGGCCGCGACGGGCCGTCCTCGGTGGCGGTGCTCGGCGGCGCCAGGCTGTGCAGCGAGGATCAGTATGCCTGGGCGAAACTGGCCAAGGGCGTCATCGGCACCGACAACGTCGATGCCCAACTCGGCGACGGATTGCCGGCCGAACTGGTCTGCGCCCTGCCCCGCGCCACCATCGCCGAGGCGTGCGCGCCCGGCAGTGTGGTGCTGAGCCTGGCAGGAGACCTCAGAGAGGAATTCGGAAGCCTCTTCCTGCGCCTGCGCGGGGCCGCCGGATCCGGCGCTGCGACGCTCGTGGAGATGTCCCCGCTGGCCGGCAGCCTCACGCCGCTGGCACGGCACTCCCTGCGCGTGCGCCCGGGCGATGCCGACATGATCGCCGAGGCGATCCTGGATCCGCCCCAGGGTGCCGCCATTGCCGGGATCGCCACCACCGAACTGCGCGCCGCCGCGTCGCTGTTCGCCGACAATCCGCTGACCGTCCTGGTGGGCCGCAGCTCGGTGGCGGAGTCGGCGGCCCCGACGGCCGCGGCGGCCCTGCGCCTGGCCCGCGCCTATCCGCACGCCCGCTTCCTGCCGTTGTTGCGGCGCGGCGCCGCGGCCGGCGCCATCGACGCGGGGTTGGCGCCGGGGCTGCTGCCGGGACGCACATCGCTGGAGGGTGCCGGCGCCTGGTACGGCGAGGCGTGGGGGGCGGTGCCCGCCGAGCGTGGCGCCGATGCGGCCGGCATCCTCGTTGCCGCCGCCGCGGGGCGCATCGACGTGCTGTTCCTCCTCGGCGCGGACCCTCTGGCGGACTTCCCCGACCGCGAACTTGCGAGGCAGGCGCTGGAGAGGGTCGGAACGATCATTGCGGTGGACACCTTCGGCACCGCCTCGGTGAGCCGCGCCGACGTTGTCCTGCCGGCGGTGATGTTCGGCGAGCGGTCGGGCACGCACGTGAACATCGAAGGCCGCGCCACCGCCGAGACCCGCCAGGTGACCCCGCCCCCGCAGTGCCGGCGGGACTGGGAGATCGCCGCCGAGTTGGCGCTGCGACTGGGGTCGGACTTGCAGATCGCCTCGCCGCCTCAGGCCTGGGCCGAACTGGCCCGGCTCTCGCCGCTGCACGCTGGGGTGACCTGGGACGAGGTGCGGGCGCAGCTCGACGGCGTGCTGCTGCCGCTCGTCGGCGGTAACGGCGCTGAGGCGGCCGCTGCCGGATCCCCGCCACGTCTCGGACTCGACGGTGTGCGGCTGCCCGCTGCGCAGGCGGTGGCTTTCGACCGCTACTCCTACCGGCTGGTCGCCGACCGCAGGGCCTACGACCAGGGCACGGTCACATCCAACTGTTCGTCGCTGGCTGCCTTCGCCCGCCCGGGCGGGCTCCGGTTGAACCCGCGGGACGTCGAACAGCTCGGCTGCGGTCCCGACGACCTGTTGCGGGTCAGTTCACCGACCGGAGCCATCTCGGTGACGGTCTCACTCGATGATCGGGTGCCGGTCGCGGTGGCCGCGCTCACCGTCAACTCCGGCGGTGCCGACCCCGGTGAGCTCATCGACGTTGACGCTGCGGTCTGCGAGATCAGGGTGGAGCCGCCGATCTCATGAACGTCCTCGCCCTGGATCCGGCTTACATCGGCGGTTTCGGTCTCGATGAGGCGCTGATCCTGATCATCAAGGTGGTCGCCGCCTTCGCCATGCTGATGGTGGCGGTGATGCTGATGATCTGGTTCGAGCGCAAGCTCATCAGTGACATGCAGAACCGCATCGGGCCGGCACTCGCCGGGCCGTGGGGCATCCTGCAGACCCTCGCCGACGGGATCAAGCTCTTCTTCAAGGAGGATCTCGTCCCGGCCCGCTCGGACCGCTTCGTCTACAAGCTGGCGCCCTATCTCTCGCTGGTGCCGGCCTTCCTGGTGTTCACGGTGGTGCCGGTGGGCGGCAACTTCACCACCGGCGACGGCACGGTCAGCTGGTGGGGGAACACCACCTACCTGCAGGTGGCCGACCCGCACATCGGGATCCTGCTGGTGCTCGCACTGTCCTCCATGGCGGTGTACGGGGTGATGCTGGCGGGCTGGTCCTCGGGCTCGAAGTACCCCCTGCTGGGGTCGGTGCGGGCCTCGGCGCAGATGGTCTCCTACGAGGCCGCCCTGGGTCTGTCCCTGGCCGCCGTGCTGCTGCAGTCCGGCAGCCTTTCCACCCACGACATCGTGGCCGGCCAGAGCGGCTACGACTGGAACCTCTGGGTCACCGGCATCGTGCCCTTCGTGGTGTTCCTCGTGGCCACCACCGCCGAACTGAACCGCCCGCCGTTCGACATGGTGGAGGCCGAGCAGGAACTCGTGGGCGGGTTCCACACCGAGTACAGCTCGATCCGATTCGCGCTCTTCTTCCTGGCGGAGTTCATGAACGTCATCACGATGTCGGCGATCATCGTGACGCTGTTCCTCGGTGGTCCCGACGGCCCGATCCTCGTCGCAGGCGTGGACTGGCTGTGGGGAATCATCTGGTTCTTCCTGAAACTGTTCGTGTTCCTGTTCCTGTTCGTGTGGCTGCGGGCGACGCTGCCCCGGCTCCGTTACGACCAGTTGATGGACGTGGGCTGGAAAGTGCTCATCCCACTGTCGCTGGGTTGGCTGCTGTTCCTGGGCGCCCTCAGCATCGGCCGCGACCGGGGCTGGTCGGCGGCGGTGGTCATTGTGGTGAGCGTGGCGGCGCTGGGTACCGGCGGCTGGCTGCTGCGGACCGCCGTGCGGGCCGGACGAGTCGAGCGGCAGGCCGACGAGGATGCCGGGCAACCGGTGCAAGGGGGTACGCAGCGATGAACTTCTTCGCCGGCTTCAAGGTGACGTTCGCCAAGCTCTTCGAGGACCGCGTCACCTCGCAGTACCCCACCGTGAAGCGGCCGAAGCCCGAACGCTTCCACGGCCGCCACGTGCTGGGGCGTTACGAGGACGGCATGGAGCGCTGCATCGGCTGCGAACTCTGCGCCGGTGTCTGCCCGGCCCGCTGCATCCACGTGCGCGGCGCCGACAACCCGCCCGACAGCCCGGTGGCTCCCGGCGAGCGCTACGGCTACGTCTACGAGATCAACTACCTGCGGTGCATCCACTGCGACCTCTGCGTGGAGGCGTGCCCCACCGAGGCCATCACCGAGTCGAAACTCTTCGAGTTCTCCTTCACCTCTCGCGACGACGCGGTCTACACCAAGGAGGAACTGCTGGTGGGTGACGACGGGCGACCCCGCCAACTGCCCTGGGAGGACTGGCGTCCCGGTGACGACGAGAACACCTCGGGGTGGATGCGGGCGACCTCGCCGTCGGGTTCGGCGGCGTGGGAGGGCCGGGCCGCCTGGTCCGCCGAGTTGGGTTACGGGGTACGGCCTCCCGAGCAGGGCCAGTCCGCCGAGGGTGGCCAGTCCGCCGAGGGTGGGCCCGACGCCGGTGACGAGGAGCCCTCCGGCTGATGGAAATCGCCGTCTTCGCGGTCTGCGCCGCCATCGTGATCGGTGGCGCGCTCGGGGTCATTGTGACCCGTCACCCGGTGCATGCCGCCCTGTCGCTGGTGGCGACCCTGTTCGGCATCGCCGTGCTGTTCCTCACCCTCGACGCGCAGTTCCTCGCGGCGGTGCAGGTGATCGTCTACGCCGGCGCCATCGTGGTGCTGTTCCTGTTCGTGATCATGCTCCTGGGGGTGGACCGGGCCGAGAACCTGCGCACCGAACCCCTCGGCGGGCAGCGACCGATGGCGGCGGGGCTGGGTGTCGCCGTGCTGGTGCTGGCGCTGCTGTTCACCATCGCGGCGAGCTCCGGCGGCTTCAGCGGTGACACGGTGGCCACCGGTCGGCCGGCGGCGGTGGCGCCCGAGTTCGACAGCTGCACCGCCGTGCCGAAGGCCTTCGAGGGCACCGGGGCGGCCATTGCCTGCGACGGCCCCGAGCCCATCTCCAACATCCGCCAGGTGGCGTGGTGGGTCTTCACCGACTACGTCTGGGCCTTCCAGCTGACCGGCCTGCTGCTGACGGTGGCGGTCGTGGGGGCCGTTGTGCTGGCGCGCCAGCGCCGGCCCGATGGAGACGAGACCCCGGAGCCCGCGCCGGAATCGGCCCCGGAGGCGGTGTGAGCATGAATCCTCGAGGCACGCTCCCCGTGTCCTCCCGAGGCGCGTTCGCCGTGGCCCCGGAGGCGCGCTAGCCATGGCCCCGGAGGCGCGCTAGCGATGGTCGGCACCGGTTGGTACCTGGCGCTTGCCGCGGTCGTCTTCGCGCTCGGCGCGGTGGGACTGCTGGTGCGGCGCAACCCGCTGATCATGTTCATGTGCGTGGAACTCATGTTGAACGCGGTCAACTTGACCTTCGTGGCGTTCGGCCGAGACCTCACCGACCTGGGCGGGCAGGTGTCGGTGTTCTTCGTGCTGGTGGTGGCTGCCGCCGAGGTGGTGGTGGGACTGGCCATCGTCGTGGCGATCATGCGCCGCCGGACCGGCGCCACCGCCGACGACGTGTCGGTGCTGCGCGGCTGAGGGTGGGCGGCAATGGTTCTCGCTGAGCTCGTCTGGCTGGTGCTGCTGGCGCCGCTGGTGGGCGTCGTAGTGCTCGCCGTCGGTGGCCGGCGCCTCGGCGAGCCCCGCGCCGGCTGGCTGGGCACCGCCGCGGTGGGGGCATCCTTCGTGGCGTCGCTGCTGGTGCTGGTCGGGCTGCTGAGCCTCGACTCGCACCACCGGGCCGTGGAGGTGAGCCTGTTCAGTTGGGTGCCGGCCGGAAACCTGGCGGTGGACGCCGCCTTCCTGGTGGACCCCCTGTCGGTGACCATGATCCTCTTCGTCACCGGGGTGAGCGCCCTCATCCACCTGTACTCCATCGGCTACATGCACGGCGACGAGAACTACTCGCGCTTCTTCCTGTACCTCAACCTGTTCGTCTTCTCGATGCTGGTGCTGGTGCTCGGCAACAACATGCTGGTGACGTTCCTGGGCTGGGAGGGCGTCGGCGCCTGCTCTTACCTGCTCATCTCCTTCTGGTTCGGCGACGAGGCCAACGCGGTGGCCGGCAAGAAGGCGTTCGTGACCAACCGGGTGGGCGACTTCGGGTTCCTGCTGGCGATGTTCTTCGCCTTCGGCGCCTACGGCACCCTCGACTACGCCGGCATCCTGTCCGGCCACGCCGCCCAGAGCACCGCCACGGCCATCCTGCTGTGCCTCATGCTCGGCGCGGCGGGCAAGTCGGCGCAGTTCCCGCTGTATGTGTGGCTGCCGGACGCCATGGCCGGCCCCACCCCGGTCTCGGCGCTCATCCACGCCGCCACCATGGTCACCTCGGGCGTGTACCTGCTGGTGCGGTTCAACCCGCTCTTCGAGCAGGCCTCGCCGTGGGTCGCCGAGGTCATCGTCGCTGTGGGCCTGGCGACGGCGGCGGTTGCGGCCACCATCGCCCTCGCCGCCAAGGACATCAAGAAGGTGTTGGCCTACTCGACGATCAGCCAGCTGGGATTCATGTTTGTGGCAGTGGGTGTGGGCGCCTGGACGGCCGCCATCTTCCACATGGTCACCCACGCCTTCTTCAAGGCGCTGCTGTTCCTCGGCGCCGGCTCGGTTATCCACGGGATGGCCGGTGAGCAGGACATCCGCCGCTACGGCGGGCTGGCGCGCGCCATGCCCTACACGGCCACCACGTTCGCAGTGGGCACGTTCGCCATCGCCGGCGTGCCCCCGCTGGCGGGGTTCTGGTCCAAGGACGAGATCCTGGCGCACACCTGGGGGTCCAACAAGCTTCTCTGGGCGTTGCTGCTGCTGGCGGCGGTGCTGACGGCCTTCTACATGACGAGGCTGCTGATTCTCACCTTCGGCGGCAGTCCCCGCTGGCCCGACGGGGTGACGCCGCACGAGTCACCGCTGCTGATGCGCCTTCCGCTGGTGGCCCTTGCCGGCCTGGCGCTGACCGCCGGCGTGCTGAACCTGCCGTTCACCCACGACACCGAATTCCTCGGCCAGTGGCTCGAACCCGTCTTCGCCGGAGCGCACGCCAAGGCGCTCGGCTACGCCGGGGGCACCAAGTGGATCCTGGGCGGCGTGGCGATCCTCGCCGCGGCCGGCGGCATCTGGGCGGCGGTCGCCGTCTACGCCCGCCGCCGGGTGCCGGCGGAGAAGGTCGAGCGACAGCTCTTCGCCGAGGCCTGGGGATTCGACGAGGCGCTCGGCGACTTCGTGGGGGGCCCCGGGCGCCGTGCCTTCGACGCCGCGGCCCGCTTTGACGCCGGCGTCGTCGACGGTGCGGTGAACAGGGTTGGCACCGTGGTGCGCCGCACGGGCGAGCGCCTCCGGGCAACCCAGAGCGGGTTCGTGCGCCGCTACGCCCTGGGTGTGGCTGCCGGTGCGGTGGTGTTGCTGGCCTACTTCATCAGCAGGGTGAACTGGTGATCCTGGCGGCCGCCTCCACCCAGGCGTTCCCCGTGCTGGGGATGCTCGTGGTCCTGCCATTGCTGGGCGCCGCCGCGGTGTTGCTGCTGCCCCGCAGCCGCGTGGAGTTGGTGCGCCCGGTGACGGTGCTGTTCATGTCGGCAGCCGCTGCGGTGGCAGGGTGGATCATCGTCCAGTACCCGGTCGCCTCGGACGGTTTCGAGATGATCGTGGATCAGCCGTGGGTGGCGGCCTGGGGAATCAGCTGGAAGCTGGGCGTCGACGGCATCTCGCTGTTCCTGCTGGCCCTCACGGCGCTGCTCTTCCCGCTGGGTGCCCTGGCGGTGGACCCGGGCCACGATCACAAGGCCTATTACGTGTGGCTGCTGCTGCTGGAGTTCGGCTGCCTGGGTGTGTTCTCGGCGCTGGACCTGCTGCTGTTCTTCCTCTTCTTCGAGGTCGTGCTGGTGCCGATGTACTTCCTCATCGGCCAGTGGGGGCACGGCAACGCCCGCTACTCGGCGGTCAAGTTCTTCCTGTTCACGATGTTCGGCTCGGCGCTGATGCTGGTGGGCATCCTGGCGACGGCCTTCCTGCACGCCTCGGCGACCGGCGGCCCGCTCACGTTCGACGTGGTGGAGATCGCGCAGGCGCAGTCGCTGGCCACCACCACCGCCCGCTGGATCTTCCTGGCCTTCGCCTTGGGCTTCGCCGTGAAAGTGCCGCTCATCCCGGTGCACACCTGGCTTCCCGACGCCCACACGGACGCCCCCACGGCGGGGTCGGTGATCCTGGCGGGGGTGATGCTGAAGCTCGGCACCTACGGGTTCGTGCGCTTCGGCCTGTACCTGTTCCCCGAGGCGTCGCGCTACTTCGCCCCGCTGATGCTCACCCTCGGCGTGGTGGGCATCCTCTACGGCGCCATCGTCGCCACCATGCAGACCGACTTCAAGCGGCTCATCGCCTATTCCTCGGTGGCGCACCTCGGGTTCATCATCCTCGGCATCTTCGCCCTCAACACCGAAGGGCTCAGCGGCGGGCTGCTGCAGATGGTGAACCACGGCATCTCCACCGGGGCGTTGTTCCTGCTGGTGGGTTTCATCTACGAGCGGCGTCACACCCGCACCATCTCCGAGCTGGGCGGCCTGGCGCGCCCTGCCCCGGTGCTGGCGATGACCTTCATGGTGGTCATGCTGTCCTCTGTGGGTCTCCCGGGCCTCAACGGGTTCGTTGGGGAGTTCCTGGTGCTGCTGGGTGCCTTCGAGGCGCACCGCTGGTGGGCGGTTGCGGCCACGGCAGGGGTGATCCTGGCGGCCGTCTACCTGCTCTGGGCCTACCAGCGCGTGTTCCACGGCCCTGTGCGGGGCGACAACGCAACCATGAGCGACCTGCGGTGGCGGGAAGGCCTGGTCCTGGCGCCCCTCATGGCGCTGATCATCTTCCTGGGTGTGTACCCGCGCCCGGTCCTGGACCGCATGGAACCCTCGGTGGACGCTCTGGTGGCGCACGTGGAGGCCCACGACGATCCGGCCGGCAGCGACGCCGCCGAGACGGAGGCGGCGCCGTGAGCGCCGTCGCCGATCGCGGCCACGAGCCTTCGGGGCCGATGGAGGTGACGCACTGATGCCGCACGTGGACTGGGTGGCCCTGCTCCCGCAGTACTTCCTCGGCGGGGGTGGCCTGGTGCTGCTCACCATCGGGTCGCTGCTGCGCAGGCGGCTGCCGTCCTGGTTCGCCACCGCGTTCACCGCAGCGGCCGCCCTGGGCGCCTTCGGTGGGGTGATCTGGCTGTGGATCAGGGTCCAGGATCCCGGGCGGGGGGCGTTCACGACGATCGCCGGGACCATCGGGATCGACGGGTTCTCGGTGTTCCTCAGCGGCGTGGTCGCCGTCTCGGTCCTGCTGGCGGCGGTGCTGGCGTCGGGCACGCTGCGCCGCCAGGGTCTGCCCGTCGACGAGTTCTGCGTGCTGTTGCTGCTGTCGGCCGCCGGTGGCGTCACGATGGCCTCGGCAAACGACCTCATCGTGCTGTTCCTGGGGCTGGAGGTGCTGTCCATAGCCGCCTACGTGCTGGCCGCGCTGGACCTGCGCCGGGGCGCCTCGCAGGAGGCCGGGCTCAAGTACTTCGTGCTGGGCGCGTTCGCATCGGCGTTCTTCCTGTACGGCGTGGCGCTGCTCTACGGCGCCACCGGATCCACCAAACTGGCGCTGGTGGCGGATTTCCTCGCCACCGACGGCCCGGAATCCAACGCCCTGCTCCTCGGCGGTATGGCGCTGCTGCTCGTGGGGCTCTTCTTCAAGATCGCGGCGGTGCCGTTCCACGCCTGGACGCCCGACGTCTACGAGGGATCGCCCCCGGTTGCGGTGGCGTACATGTCCGCGGGCGTCAAGGCCGCCGGGTTCGCCGCCCTGCTGCGGGTGTTCAACGCCGCCCTCGGTGCCAACGCCGCCGACTGGCAGCCCATCGTGTACGCCATCGCCGCCCTCACGGTGCTGGTTGGTGCGACCCTGGCCGTGGTGCAGTCCGACGTGCGGCGGCTGCTGGCCTACTCGTCCATCAGCCACGCCGGGTTCATCCTGGTGGGGGTGGAGGCGGCCACCGACTCGGGTGTGGCGGGCTCGCTCTTCTACCTGGGCGTTTACTCATTCCTGGCGCTCGGCAGCTTCGCGGTGGTCACGATCATCGGCGCCGGCTCCGACGGCCGCCAGAGCCTCGACGCCTACGACGGCCTGGCGAAGCGCTCGCCCTCTCTCGCCGCAGCGTTCGGCGTGTTGCTGCTGGCACAGGCCGGGGTGCCGTTCACGACGGGCTTCTGGGCCAAGTTGGATGTCATCGGCGCCTCCGTGGAGGCCCGCTCCTACTGGCTGGCCGGCATGGCGATGCTCGGTGCGGTGGTGGCGGCGTTCCTCTACCTGCGCGTCGTCGTACGGATGTACCTCACGGCGCCGGCCGACGGCAGCCGGCCGGTGGTGAGCCGCTCGGCAGGCTTCGTTGTCGCCGTGTGCGCGGCCGTGACGATCGTCTTCGGCATCCTTCCCAGCCCGCTCGTGGAACTCACCAACGACGCCACGATCTGGCTCGGCGGCTGAGCGGAAAGGCGGGACGACGTGCTGAGGTTCGTCGAGGAGATCGTCCTCCTGCTCCTCCGTGACGAGGGCGGGTCGTTCGTGCGGGTGCCGAGCTGGTCACTCCGCTATGCCCTCGCCGGTGGCGTCCTGATGGACTTGACCATGGAGGACCGCATCGACACCGATCTGGAGAAACTGATCCTGCTGGACCCCGACCCCACCGGCGACAGCCTGCTGGATCCGACGCTGGCGGACATCGCGGCCGGCACCCAACACGACACTCGCTTCTGGCTCGAGCGCGCCGCCGATCGCTCTGAGGCGATCCATGCCGAGGCTCTCGCTCGCCTGATCAGCCGCGGCATTCTCGAAGAGCGGGACGACCGGATGCTGTGGGTGCTGCGCTCGCGGCGCTACCCGGAGGTTCGGGGCGAGGAGCGGCGCGAAGTGAAGCTGCGGCTCATGGAGGTGCTGTTCAGCGACGAGATCCCCGATCCGCGCGACGTCATGCTCATCTGTCTCGCCGACGCCTGTGAGATCTTCAAGCAGCTGCTATCGAGTTGGGAGCTGGACCAGGTCACGCCGCGCATCCTCCAGGTCCGGCGGTTGGACCTCATCGGACGCGAGATGACCATCGCCATCGACGATGTCCGGCAAGCCGCCGCCGCGGGCTCCTCGCCGCACATGCACTGACACGGAGTCGACCGGCACCGCTGGCGTCCTTGTCCTCGGTCGAACCGGGGCAGGTCCACGAGGGTCTCGGGCCCGTCGTTCCGCTCATACACCGTCGTCGTGCACGAGTTCGCGCCCGCCGGCGCGAGTCTTGACTGGCAGGGGGTTCAGATCTCGCCGGCCGGACCGCCGGTCTGGTGCGAACCGGACGGCTAGCGCCGGCGACCGGACGGCCGGCGATGGCGACCGGACAGCTCCGGCGACGGAATGACTGCCTGCAGGTGCGGTAGATTCCTGGTGTCGCCCAGGGAAAGGACGCACATGGTTGGGCTCGTTGAGGAAATCGTCCTTCTCCAGCTACGCGACGAGGGTGGCACGTTCGTGCGGGTACCCACGTGGTCGCTGCGCTATGCCGTCGCGGGTGCGGTCTTGATGGAGTTGGCCATAGAGGACCGCATCGACAACGACCTGGAGCACCTGTTCCTGATCGACGACACTCCCACCGGCGATGTCCTGCTGGATTCGACGCTTGCGGAGGTCGCCGCCGCCGAGCGGAACAACACGCGGTTCTGGATCGAGCACATTGCAGAACGCGCCGACGGCATCCGGGAGGCCGCCCTCGGGCGGCTCGTCGAGCGCGGCGTCCTTGAAGAGCGCGACGAACGCCACCTGTGGGTCTTCCGGACGCGGCGCTATCCCGCCGTCGACGGCCAGGTCCGGCGCGAGGTGAAGCTGCGCATCATGGAGGTGCTGCTGAGCGACGAGATCCCCGACCCGCGCGACGCGATGCTCATCTGCCTCGCCGACGCCTGCGGGATCTTCCGGGCGCTTCTGTCGGGGCGGGAGTTGGTCGAGGTGACCCCGCGCATCGAGCAGGTCTCGAGGCTCGACCTCATCGGCCAGGCCATGGTGCGGGCCATCGACGACGTCCGCATGGCCGTCGCAGCCGCCACCGCCGGCCACCTGTAGCCCGCTTCCCGCCGGCGGACTCCGGTCGCAGCCCGTCCCCGGCCGCAGCCCGTCCCCGGCCGCAGCCAGCCCCAGCCCCGGTCGGCCGCTCCATACGTCGTCTGGGTCCTCACCGGTCATTCCGGCGAATGCCGGAATCCAGTCGCGGGAACGCGATGCTGCCGCGACCTCACCCAGCCGTCGAACCGGCGAGGAAGCGTGCGGCGTTGTCGTAGACGGCCGCGGCCCGCTCGGCGGGGTCGGGGTAGCACCGGCGCAGTTCCCGGGAGCGGATCTCCAGCGACAGCGGGATCCCCCGGGGCAGGGCGGTGAGGAACTCGCGCACCGGCAGTTCGCCGTCGCCCAGCAGTAGCCGCTCGTCGCGGGCATCGCTGAAGAGCCCCGCCCGGGAGTCCTCCGCCGGTGCCGCGGGGCCGTCGCAGACCTGCGCGTACGGCAACAGCGCCGGATCCAGCCGCCCCAGGGCCTCGATGGAGTTCCCGCCGGCGCGGTCGAGGTGCAGGTTGTCGGCCAGGATGGCGCCGTTGGGCCGCCCGGCCAGCGCGACCACCTGTCGTGCCTCCGCCAGCGTGGCGACGGAGTACAGCACGATGGGCTCCACGACCACGGTGATCCCGGCCGGCGCAGCGTGGTCGCACAGTTCGGCGAAGCGGTTGGCGAAGCGTGCCGGCTCCAGGCCCCGGCTCACCGTCAGCACGTTGCGGGCGCCCACCTCGGCGGCCGCGTCGATGAGCGCGAAGCCAGAGTCACCGTCGGGCGTGACGAAGATCGGTTCCATGTCCAGAGCGTCAACCCCGGTGCCGTCCAATCGCCGCCGCACCTCCCGGGACCGAGTCGACGACCAGGTCTCTGGATCGAACCACACGCCCACCAACCCGAACCCCGCCGCCGCGGCCGCCGCCACGACCTCCGGCGGTTCGAACTCCGGCAGCACGCCAGCGGCCAGCGACAGCGGCCCGACAGCGCGGCCGGCGCCGGGGAGGTTCGCCGGAGGGTGGGCAGTCCCGGACGAGTCGGCGATCACGGCCGGCGACGCTATCGGTTCGGGAGCGGCCGAGGCGGGCTCTGGATCTCAAGGAGTCTCCGCCGAGTCGGGAACCAGCCGTCGATGCGGATCGTCGGAGGGATGAGGAATTGTCACGCCGATTACTGTCGGACGCGGGCCGGGAAGCAGCGCTCCCGAGTTCGGGCCGCCGGCGGGATCCGGCAGGTCGAGAGGAGAACCGACGATGCGTCGACTGATCGCCGTCATACTGGTGCTGGCTCTGGGAGTGGGGCTGCCCGCCACGACCTCTGCCGAGGAATCCTCCGAAGGCGAGGTCCCCGACGACACCGAGGCGCCGCAGCCGCCGCCGAGCGACGCGGTCGTCTTGGCCCTCGACGCCGAGCCCTACGAGGCGCGGATCGACGAGTTGCACGAGGTCGACTGGTACCGCTTCACCGCCGTCGGAGGTCACGACTACTGGGTCCTCGCCGACACCGGGCGGGGCGGCTCCTGGATGGATGTCGACATCAATGTGGCGCTGTACGACGCCACCGGGGCCGAGGTCGAGGTGGCGTCGTTCTCCGAGCACAACGACCTGCGCTGGGTGGTTCTCGAGGACGCGAGAGCCGCCAGCTACTACGTCCGCGTCTACGTCGCCGAGAGTTCCATCGATGCCATCGGGAACTACGGCCTCGAGGTCCGCACGATCGACGACGATCACGGGAACACCGCCGCGGAGGGCACCCTCGTCCACCCCGGCTCCGCCACCCCGACGGAGTACACCGGCAGGAGCGACCACGAGGACGACCGGGACTGGCTCCTCTTCGACGCCGGGGCGGGTGACCTCTACAGGATCACAGCCCGTGGTCCCGTGCACCTGGGGGTCTTCGCGTTCGACCCGGACACCGGCACGGTCGGGGATCGGCTCAGCGGGTTGCACATCGAGAAGTCGGGGCGGTATGCGGTGTCCATCAGCGAAAGAGTCAACAACGACGAGTATCCGAGCCAGTACACGGTCACGTTCGAGAAGCTCACCGACGACCACCCCAACGTTCCCGACGATACGGCACTGCTGCGCCTGGGCCGGCAGACCGCGTTCACGCTCGACTACAGCGGCGACGTGGACTGGTTCGCCATCGATCTCCTCGAGGGAGAGGTGTATCTCGTCGAGATCTCCTCTGGGGAACCGACGCCGTCCGCGGCACAGATCGTCCTCCACGACGTGGGCAGCGACGCTCTGGACCCGTACGAGGAGCGACCGCACACACTCTCCTTCCCCGGTAACAGCAGCCGCGCCTGGCACGCCACCGAAACCGGCCGCCACCTGGTCGAGATCAACGCCGGCGAGAGTTGGCGAGGCGGCGACTATCCGGCTGACTACTCGATCACGGTCGGCCTGCGGCCCGACGACGACCACGCCGACGACCCGGACGGTGCCACGGAGATCCGCCCGGACACCTGGATCGAAGCCACCCTGGGTGTCATCGGCGACGAGGACTGGTACCGGTTCGATGCACAGCCGGGCGTCGTCTACGCCGTGGAGGTCGGCATGCGCTCCGAGGGCGCCGACGAGTACACGCCGTTGCCGGAGCATTACAGGTGGCGGGGCACCCTCGCCTATTTCATCGACGACAACTGGGGTTTCGACGCCGGAGCGGGGTACGCCTTCGGAGCAGAAGGCACGGTGTACCTGATACTCACGGCGAAGTGGCTTGCGCAGCTGGAGAACATCGACTACCGGTTCCGGCTCTTCGAGCACGAGAGCGTTGACTACGGCGATAGTCGGTCGACCGCTGAATCCGTCGGCGTGGGCGAGACGGTGATCGGCTCGGCGACCGATCAGGACTCCGACTGGTTCGTTTTCGATGCGGTGGCCGGCGGGATTTACACCATCTCCTCCGGGTCGGCGGCCACGTCGGTCACGGTGTTCGACGGGAGGGACGAGGTGCCGTCCCGCAACGCCGAGGTGCGGTACTACGGCGATCAGTGGTCGGGGAGCGGCCTGGAGTTCTGGACGGCGCCCGCGCCGGGGAGATACTGGATTCGCCTGACCGGTACGTGGGCGCAGCCACACGTCTACCGCCTGCGGCTGACATACACCGCCGAGGCCGAGGACGATCACGGCAACACCGCCGCGGAGGCGACGAACGTGCTGCTCGCCCCCGACTCCGGCGCCTCGCCGGACACGAGCGACGGCTCCACCGATCTCGACGAGCGGATCGGTGAGCGGCGCGCCTCGGTGGAGGGCCGGCTGGAGAACTTCCTGGACGAGGACTGGTTCGCCCTCCGCTTGGAGCGGGGCGTCAAGTACCGGATCACGCCACGCGCCCCCGACTGCTGCTACTACCGCGCCGAGGAAGAGTTCAACGAGGACGTGGGGTTCGTCCTCTGGGACGGGGAGGACCACATCGACTCGTGGACGAGTTGGAATCCGACCATCGGTTTCGTTCCGACGGTGTCGGGCACATATCACCTGGTGGTGGGCAGCAGGGGCGAGCAACCGTTCCTCGAGCCGGCCGACTACAGCTTCGAGGTGGAGATTCTGGAGCCTGACGATGTTCCGGATCTCCGTGAGGCCGGCCGCCTCGCGCGATCGGGGGACGTCCTGGAGGGGACGCTCAACACGAGGGGCGACCTGGACTGGTTCCGATTCGACGCTGTTCAGGGCCAGGCGTGGATCCTGCAGTCAGCCACGAGTTCGCTCGCATGCGCCCAGGTCTACGGTCCGGGAGCGATCGACCTGGTGGCCGAGGAGTGCCGCGAGGAACGTCTCGTATGGATCACTCCGGCGACGGGAGAGTACGGGCTCCGTCTCTCATCGAAGGTCGATCTGAGTTGGACTCATCGCACGCCCTTCGATTACCGGCTGGCTCTCGACGTGGCGGATCCGGACGATCACGGGAACAGTGCCTGGGACACCTCGACGCTGCTCGCCGGCGAGGAGCAGACCGGCAGGATGGACTACGTCGGCG
The DNA here is from genome assembly GCA_963664235.1 of Acidimicrobiales bacterium. Taxonomy (GTDB): domain Bacteria; phylum Actinomycetota; class Acidimicrobiia; order Acidimicrobiales; family CATQHL01; genus VXNF01. Next base: position 1,330,128 of record OY760933.1, read on the forward strand.
ACCGGGACGTCTTCCGCTTGGCGGTGGCTGAGGGGGAAGTCTGGGTACTCGACGTGTCGCTGTCCGGCTACGGCACCGAATACAGCACCCGGTTCGTGGCGGGCAGCGGCGGTGTGGTCCCGTCAGGTGTTCCGAGCCGCTACGCGCAGGGAGTTTTCCTGGGCGCTCCGACCGACGGTACCTGGCTGATCACGGTGACGGGCGATCGAGGGCAGGGCACCTTCAGCCTGATGGCCGACAAGCTGGACGTGACCGACGACTACGGGAACGACCGCGACCATGCGCACGTGTTGGCCGGCCCGGCGACCCCTGAGCCGGGATGCGAGAGAGGTCTGGACGGCGATGGCTGCTCGAACACCACCAGTGTCGAGGGGACACTCGACTACGGGGGCGACTCGGACTACTTCCGCGTGACACTCGAAGCGGGGACGAAGTACGAGATCAGTGTGACCAGCGAGTCAGGACAGGTGATCTTCACCCAGCTGACCGAGGACTCCTGCGCCTTGCCCGGCCCGACAGTCTGGGAGAAGACCTACGAGACGTGGGTGACCGAGACCACGCGGGACTACTGGCTGCGAGTTGGCTTCGACCGGTATCGCTCGGAGGATCCGGGGGACTACACCCTGGCGATCACGGCGCACAGCGACGACTTCCTGACAATCACCGAGCGTGCACCGCAACTCGAGCCGAATGCGGTCCACGAGGTCTCGGGCGAGGAGTCCACTGGGCGTGACCTCTACAAGGTGAGCGTCGACCATTCCAGGTATGTGATCGAAGTCGTCGGGGTGGGCTTCGGGGCCGGCGGCATATCCCCGAGTGAGCAGTTCGACTCCACCTGGTGGGAGGACGGGTCCCGCTACATCACGCCGCTCCCCTCCAACCCGCCGCTCGTGTACTTCTTCAGGGTCCGGGGCCCGGCCGGAAATCCCTACACGGTCGTCGTGCGGGAGCACGTTCCCTCCGACAACGACCTGGACTGGAACCAGGTTCACGTCTCGCCGGCGTTCGAACCGGACTACTGCTCGCGGGCGGGCGAGGAGTGGTGGCGATGAGGCGGGATCCTCGGGGCTCACACACCGGTGACTGTGAGACCGACCGACCGGGCGGCCTGAGCTTGGCGGATGTCGAAGGTGAGCAGGACGGTGCGCCCGCCGGCGCGGCGGGCGGCGGCGATGTGGAGAGCGTCGAGGGAGCGGCACAGCGTCTGCTCAGCGATGCGGGCCGCCTCGTTGCAGGTGGTGGCGTCGAGGTTGATGAGTGCGAACCCGTCCAGGTCGGCCTGCACCTGGCGGCGGGTACGGAGGAGGTCCTCGCCGTCGAGGTGTCGGGTGAGGTTGCGCCGCAACTCCACCTCGGTGAGGTGAGAGGTCACGAGCACGGGGTCGGAGGCCATGAGCCGCTCGGCTACGTCGCGGTCGCGCTCCACGACGTAGCGCTTCATAAGGGCGCTGGTGTCCACGTACAGCGTCATCCGCGGTCCTCGTCGAGTACGTCGGCCGTCCTGAGCGCCGACTTGCAGGGGACGATCGGCTCCAGTCCGCTGCGCCTCGCCGGGGTGATCCAGCCCTCTTGGATCCCGCGCTCGAGCGTCGACCGATCGTCGAGTGCCGAGAGTTGGGCAACCGGCTTCCCGCGGTCGGTCACGACGATGTGCTCACCCGCTGCCGCCTTCCCGACGTACTCGGAAAGGTGAGCCTTGAGTTCCCGAATTCCTACGTTCATGTGGTCACAGTATCCGGATTATGTGACTACAACAAGTCTGCGGTGATCACCCCACTCGCCACCCCGGTGCGGTAGGCCTCCAGCAGCAGGCCGTGGAAGTGGTGGACGCCGTGCTCGCTGACGCCGCCGCCCGCCGGGTCGCAGATGAGCCGGCCTGAAGTGAACGCCGGGGTCTGCATGCCGCGCTGGACGCTCTCGACGAGTCCGACGTCCTCGACCTGCAGCACCTCGTCGACGTAGCGGATCGCCTCGGCCTCGGCTTCGTTCGGCTCGGGATCCTCCAGATAGAAGTCGTAGGTCTCCAGCGTGCGGTCCGGACCGGCGGGGATCACGTGCATCATCATGGCGTTGCCGCGTCCCGGGTAGCGCATGAGGCAGGTGTTGGGCCACAGCCACCAAGCCTCGTGGATCCGCACCGCGGCGTCGGCCACGTCGTAGGCACTATTGGCGCTGCGGCCGGCCTCGGCGGGCTGGCTGGAATAGATGCCATGCGTCGTGATCTTGTATGTGGACATGTCCACGAGCGACACGAAGTCCTTGTGGGCGATGTGGCAGTGGTAGCACTCCAGGTAGTTCTCCACGACGTTCTTCCAGTTGGAGGCGATGTCGTAGGTGAGCCTGCGGGCCAGCGTGAGATCGGCGATGTCGGGTGCCTTGCTGGCGATCTCGGCGGCCAGGCCGCCGGCCTGCTGCAGCAGGGGCGCCGCGCCGGGGTCCAGGTTCACGAACACGAAGCCGCCGAACTCCTCGGCCTGCACGGCGTCGAGGCAGATGCTCGAGGGGTCGAAGTCCACCAGGTGCTTCGTGTGGCGGGCGGCGAGCAGCGAGCCGTCGAGGTCGTAGGTCCAGCCGTGGTAGGGGCAGCGCAGCGTCCCGGTGGATCCCTCACCGGCGACGACCTCGTGCGCCCGGTGCTTGCAGACGTTGTAGAAGGCCCGCAACTCGCCGGCGCCGTCACGCACCACCAGGATCGGCTGCCCCGCCACCGTCGTCGTGACGTAGTCGCCGGCGGCGGCCAGCTTCTCCCGGTGGCACACCCACTGCCAACTCCGGGCGAAGATGGCCGACTGCTCGAAGTCGTACCACCGCTGGGTGGTGTAGGCCTCGGCATGCAGGGTGCCCGCCTCGGCGGGGTCCTCGGTGTGGTCGGCACCCACCCGATCCACGTCCGCCGGTGTAATCGGCGCCGTCATGCGGTTCCCGCCGTCGGCGCCTCGGACAGGTCCGTTCGAATCGAAGCGCTCGCTCGCAAGGTCATGGGACGACTCTAGGAATCGAGTGGTCGCCCCGCACCCGGGACGGGAATCTTGGGGTCGAAACGGGCGCCGGCTGTGTCACAGGGGGTTCTTATGGTGCAGTGAACAAGTCGTTGTCGTGTTACGAGAGAGGGGGATGGCATGCGTGCCGATCGGCCTGGTGGTGTGGATGTGGGGTTCAGCGCCAAGGAGGTGGCGGCCATCTGCCGCATCACGCCCGAACAACTCGAGGAGTGGGAGAGCGCTGGGATGGCCAACCCAACGCTGCCCGGGCCGCCCGGCCTGCGGCGCCGCAGGTACTCCTACGAGGATCTCCTGGCGCTGGACATCGTGAGGTTCCTGCTCGAGTGGGGTGCGCCGCCGGAGCAGGTACGGGAGGCGGCCTGCCGGATCCGGGTGGGCGTGGCGGACAGCCCCTGGGACACCTGCATGACGGTGCTCGACGGTGAGTTGCTGGTGTTCGCGAGTCGCGACGAGGCTCGCTGTTTTGTCGAGTCCGATCCCGATGGTGGCGTGTACGTGGCGGATGCCACCCAGATCTCCGATGACCTCGACAGCGAGATCCGCGACGTGTGCCCGGACTACTTCGAGCCCGAGCCGTGGCAGGACGCCTGCCACCGGTACGAGATGGAGGCGCAGGCCAAGCGGCTCCAGGAGTTCCTCGAAGGGGTGCAGGCGGACGACTTCGACTTCTGATCCGGTCGCCGGGCGGCCGCGTGCCCGATGGGGCGGCGAAGTCGCCGGCTCAACTTGGTTGAGGCGGGGCCGGCTCGCCGTAGAACAGCAGCTATCTTCGAGTCGTGTCGCACTATTACCGAACAGATGTTGCGTCTGTCGTGTGGGGGCGATAGAGTACGGGTACCGGTCACTGACCTCCGATTGGCGGGGTTGGTCTTCCCCGACCGGCTCGTCGGCTCGGCCGACCCGAAGCCGGAAACGCAGCACGTCCTCGGGGAGCGACCAGTGACCGATCCGACCCTCTTCAGTGACCGGACCGCAGCAGCGGCAGCTGTAGTGGACCTACCGGGTGCTGCCGGATCGGCGGAGCGGGATGAGGTCGTGGCGTTGTTCGCCGCGCCGGTCGTGGTGGGGGATCTGAGTGACGGGCAGTTGGAGGATCACCTGGTGGTGCTGGGACGTGCGAAGTCCCGGCTGGCGGCTATGGACGCCGAGGCGGTTGGCGAGTTGGCTCGCCGCCGGGGTGAGTCCCAGGCCGCAGAACTGCTGCGCGACAAGCTCAAGAAGTCACGTGGCAGCGCCAAGCGCGACGTGAAGCAGGCGGGTCAGCTCGCCGAACTGCCGGGGACGGCACAGGCGCTGGCGGAGGGTGCGATCACGCCGCGGCATGCGCAGTTGATCGCCGAAGCGGCGGAGGTGGCGACTGGCGAGAGTCCGATCGATGAGAAGGCGTTGCTGGCTGCCGCGGCGCGGGAGCCGGAGGACCTGTTCGGACGGACGGTGCGCGAGCATCTCAACGAACGCACCGGCGACGACCTCACGGAGCGACGCCGCCGCCAGCGGGCCCAGCGGAAGCTGAGCTGGAAACAACAGCCCGACGGCATGTTCGAGATGTTCGGCCGGTTCGACCCGGTGACCGGCAGCCGTATCGAGACCGCGCTGACAGCGGTCGCGAACAAGTTGTGGCGTGCCGAGGATCCGGAGAACCGCCGCACCCCGCAGCAACGCATGGCAGATGCCCTGGAGTTGCTGGCCACGCGCGGTGAGGGTGGCGGGAACGCCAAGGGCACGCCACAGGGCGTCGACCTGCTGGTCATTGCCGACTACGACACGGTGCTGAGCCAACTACGGGACGCCCGGCTAGTCGACGGTACTCGGCTGTCGCCGGAGGAGCTGATCCGGCTGGCCTGTGACGCCAACATCCTCCCGGCGCTGTTCAACAGGAAGAGCGAGCCGCTGTGGCTGGGCCGCGGCAAGCGTCACGCCACCGCCCGCCAGCGGGCCGTCCTGGCCGAGCGGGACAAGGGGTGCATCGGCTGCGGCGCTTCGGCCAACTGGTGTCAGGCCCACCACATCCGGCACTGGCAACACGGCGGTTGCACCGATCTGGACAACCTCTGCCTGCTATGCAGCCACTGCCATCACCAGGTCCACGAACACCGCGCCCAAGTCGTCAAAGACCCCAAGGGCCGGTACGGGCTCCATCACCAACGACGGTCTCCGTCGGCGCGCAATTCTGGTGTCAACCATCCCCGGCGGTGCTGAGAGCCGTGCTCGGCGTCGGCGGTGCCCAGCCGGGCTGGCCGCGATGGCCGAATGGAATCCGACCAGGCGGGTATTGCGGGCTGACTAGGGTCTGGCCTCGTGCTGCACCCGTTGGGGGAGATCGTCCAGATCGCCTATGTCGTCAACGACGTGACCGAAGGGGCGCAGCGCTGGGCGGAGCGTTTCGGAGCGGGGCCATTCTTCGTGCGCCATCACATCCCGATGCACGACTCGGTGCACCGGGGCCGCCCGGCGCACTTCGACCACAGCAACGCCTGCGGCCAGTGGGGTTCGATCATGGTCGAGTTGATCCAGGACCACGGAATCGGTCCCTCGGTTGTTCGCGACATGTACGCCCCCGGCGAGGAGGGGCTGCATCACGTCGCCTGCTTCGTGGACGACCTCGATGCCGCCGTCGCCGGCTATGTCGCGCTCGGCTACGAGGTCGCCGGGGCAGGCAACGCCTACGGGCTGACAAGGGTCTGCTACATCGACACGATTGCCGAGCGGGGCCACCTGACCGAGTTGTACGTACCGACCGGACGCCTGCGGGACTTCTACAGCATGGTGGCCGAGGCTGCCGACGGCTGGGACGGCGCTGACCCGGTCCGGATGCGGGAGTGAGGTGATCCGTGCCTGAGCGAGCGGCTGGCGCTGGCCGGGGCGAAGCCAACTACGAGGACGTCTCGGCTTGGGGGCTCGCCGAGGCCGACGAGGAGGCCATGCTGGCGGCGCAGACCGAGTGCACCTTCATCTGGGCCAACCGGGAGGGCTGGCCGGTGGGGGTCATCATGAGCTTCGTCTGGCGGCGCGGCCGCTTCTGGCTGACCGCCAGCGGCCAGCGGGCCCGCATCGCGGCGGTGCGCCGCGATCCACGTGTCTGCATCGTCGTCACCAGCACCGGCGCCGGTGGCGTGCCCAACCGCCGGACGGTCACCTACAAGGGCACCTGCCGGCTCCACGACGACGCTGAGACGAAGGCCTGGTTCTACCCCGAACTGGCCGCGGCCCTCCACCCCGACCCCGACCGCAGCCGGCACTTCGCGGCGTTCCTGGACTCACCCCGCCGAGTAATCCTCGAGGTGGAGCCAACCCAACGCATCGGCTTCGACGGCACCAAGCAGAATTCCGCCACGACAGCCTGGGTAGAAGCCGCCAAGGCAGCCGAGGACGCCGAGACCGGCTGAGTCGACCCGTCGACGGCCGCCGCGCCGACCGCCTACTCTTCCGGCCATGGCTGAACGCATCAAGACATTCCTGCCCGAAGAACAGATGCCCACGCAGTGGTACAACGTGATCCCGGACTTGCCGGCGCCGCCCCCGCCGCCGCTGCACCCGGGGACCATGGAGCCGATCGGCCCCGAGGCCCTGGCCCCGCTGTTCCCGATGTCACTGATCCTCCAGGAGGTCAGCGGCGACAGCCACATCGACATCCCCGACCCGATCCAGCAGGTGTACCGCCTGTGGCGCCCCACGCCGCTGATCCGCGCCCGCAGGCTGGAAGAGGCCCTCGGAACACCCGCCCGCATCTACTACAAGTACGAGGGCGTCAGCCCCGTGGGGTCGCACAAGCCCAACACGGCCGTCCCGCAAGCCTTCTACAACGCCGAGTCCGGCATCACCAAGCTCACCACCGAGACCGGTGCCGGCCAGTGGGGTTGCGCCCTGGCCTTCGCCTGCCAGATGTTCGACCTGGAATGCGAAGTGTGGCAGGTGCGCGCCTCGTACGACCAGAAGCCCTACCGGCGACTGATGATGGAGTTGTTCGGCGCCACGGTGCACGCCAGCCCGTCGACTGCTACCGAGACGGGGCGCAAGCTGCTGGAGGCCGAGCCCGACAACCCCGGCAGCCTCGGCATCGCCATCAGCGAGGCCATCGAGGTGGCGGCCCAGGATCCGCAGGCGCACTACTCCCTCGGCAGCGTGCTGAACCACGTGCTGCTGCACCAGACGGTGATCGGCGAGGAGGCCTTGGCGCAGCTCGCCGAACTGGGCGAGACCCCCGACCTCATCGTGGGCTGCACCGGCGGCGGCTCCAACTTCGCCGGGCTCTCGTTCCCGTTCCTGCGCGAGAAGCTGGCCGGGCGCATCGCGCCGGAGATCCGCTGCGTCGAGCCGGCCGCCTGCCCGACGTTCACCAAGGGCGTCTACGCCTACGACTTCGGCGACATGGCCGGGTTCACGCCGCTCCTCAAGATGCACACCCTGGGGCACTCCTTCGTCCCGGCACCTATCCACGCGGGCGGGCTGCGCTACCACGGGATGTCGCCACTGCTGTCGCACATCTACGAGTTGGGGCTCGTGACCGCCGAGGCCAAGGCGCAGTCCGAATGCTTCGAGGCGGGCACCCTGTTCGCCCGCTGCGAGGGCATCATCCCGGCCCCCGAACCCACCCACGCCCTGGCCTCGGCGGTTGCCGAAGCCCGCCGCTGCGCCGAGACAGGCGAGGAGAAGGTCATCCTCACCGCGCTTTGCGGCCACGGCCTGCTGGATCTGTCGGCCTACGACTCCTACCTCTCGGGCCAGTTGCAGGATTACAGCCACCCCGCAGAGGCGATCGAGGCCGCCATGGCGGCCATCCCGGGGACGCCCGGCTGACGGCCGGCGGATCGGGGTTCGACCAGCAGAGTGCAAGCCGGGCGTGGCGGGCGCGACAGCTTGCTTCCAGCGCGCCGGTCCGGGCGACGGCGGGAGGCTCCGGTCCCGGCACCTGCGGGGACTCCGGAGCCGCCGAGGCGCCCCCGGCGGTAGATAGGCTCTGGCCCTGTGTCGGACTTCCTGCGCAGCTATCTGACGGTCGGCTTCTTCGCCGTCCTGGCGGTGCTGATGGTGGCGCTCATGCTGGGCGTCGGAAGTGTGCTGCGCCCGGATCGTCCCCAGAAACAGAAGTACGTCACCTACGAGAGCGGCGTGGATCCCGTGGGGGACGGCTGGTCGCAGAGCACCCTCCGCTACTACCTGTTCGCCCTGCTGTTCGTGATGTTCGACGTGGAGGCGGTGTTCATCTTCCCGTGGGCCACCCGCCTGGAGGTTTACGGGGTGTTCGGGCTCGTGGAGATGGCGATCTTCATCTTCATCCTGGCGCTGGGCCTGTTCTACGCCTGGCGAAAACGCGTCCTCAGATGGGTGTGAGCATGGGTCCAGGGCGCCAGCGCCCCAAGGGAGGTCGCGACTAAATGGGTCTCGTCGAGAGCGGCAAGATACCCGCGCCCCTCACCAAGCTGTTGAACATGGGCCGCAAGTACTCCCTGTGGGTGTACCAGTGGGGCCTGGCCTGCTGCGCAATCGAGATGGGAGCGGCGTTCGGATCGCCGCGCTACGACGTGATGCGCCTCGGCGTCATCCCGTTCCCTGCCAGCCCACGCCAGGCCGACCTCGTTGTGGTCTCCGGAACCGTCACCGACAAGATGGTGCCGTCGATCCTGCGCCTCTACGAGCAGATGCCCGACCCGAAGTACGTCATCTCGATGGGCTCGTGCGCCAACTGCGGCGGTCCCTACTGGGACTCGTACTCGGTCACCAAGGGCATCGACCAGATCATCCCGGTGGACGTCTACGTGCCCGGGTGCCCGCCGCGGCCCGAAGCGCTGCTGGAGGGCATCGTCCTGCTGCAGGAGCGCATCGCCAACGAGGACATGACCGCCCGCTGGACTGGCGACCCGATCGTCGTCGGTTAGATCGCGAGGCCCCGGACGTGAGCGAGACCGACGTGAGCAACGCCGACGTGGGCGAGACCGCCCAGGCGGACCCGCGCCACACCGCAGCCATCGCCACCCTCAACGAGGTGCTCGGCGAGGCGGTGCTGGCGCACCACTCCCAGCGGGGCGAGCTGTGGGTGCGGGTGCACCACGAGGCCTGGCAGCGGGCGGGTTTCGCGTTGCGCGACGACCTGGGTTGCCGCTGGTTCGACTTCCTGTCGGCCATCGACTGGCTGCCCTCGCCGTTCGGGCGGGACATGGACGCCGAGCAGGACTGGCCGACCACCGGTCCGCCCGCCCGTGACACCGCCATCGAAGTCGGCGTGGCCGGCGGCGAGACTCGCCTGCAGGTCTTCGCCCGGGCGCAGGCGGTCGAGGACAACCCCGGCGGTGCGAACCTCTCGGTCACCCTCAAGGCCGACCTGCCGAACGAGAACCCGGCAGTGGAGACGTGGATCCCGGTGTTCGCCGGCGCCAACTGGCACGAGCGCGAGGCCTGGGAGATGTTCGGCATCGCCTTCATCGGCCATCCCGACCTGCGCCACATCTACCTGCCGGGAGAGTTCGAGGGTCACCCGCTGCGCAAGGACTTCCCGCTGCTGGCCCGCCGGGTGAAGCCATGGCCCGGGCTCGTGGACGTGGAGGACATGCCGAGCACCGACGGGGGCGCCTCATGACCGTCACCGAGCGCGAGCAGCGGGCGTTCATCGCCGCCGCCGCGGCCGACGCCCGCGTCAATGTGGAGATCGAGACCGAGGGCATGACCCTCAACATCGGCCCGCAGCACCCCGCCACCCACGGCACGCTGCGCATCGTGGCCCGCCTCGACGGCGAGCAGGTGGTGGTGGCCGAGCCGATCATGGGTTACATGCACCGGGGCTACGAGAAGCTGGCCGAGGTGCGCACCTACCCGCAGGTCACCACCCTCATCAACCGCATCGACTGGCTGGGTAGCTTCGCCAACGAGGTGCCGTTCATCCTCGCCGCCGAGCAGCTCATGGAGGTGGAGGCACCCCCCCGGGCCGCCTGGATCCGCACGATCCTCTTCGAGCTGTCCCGGCTGGCGAACATCGCTCTATTCCTCGGCGACATGGGTGTGCAGCTCGGCGCCATCACCCCGGTGTTCTTCGCCTTCAGGGACCGGGAGTTCGTGCTCAACCAGATCGAGTCGGTGACCGGCGGGCGTTTCCACCCCAACTTCGACCGCATCGGTGGCCTCAAGGACGACCTGCCCAAGGGCTGGATCGAAGAGACCCGCGGCGTCATGGTGAAGATGCGCAACTTCTGCGACGAGCTCGAGGCCCTGCTGATGGGCAACGAGATCTTCGAGGCCCGGACCCGCGGCGTGGGGGTCATCCCCGCCGATGTGGCCCTGTCCTACGGACTGTCGGGGGCCAACCTGCGCGCCTCGGGCGTGGATTGGGACCTGCGCCGGGACAACCCCTGCGGCCTCGTCCACGACCAGCTGGACTGGAAGGTCTGGACGCACCCCGACGGCGACTCCTTCGCCCGCTACTGGGTGCGCCTGCAGGAGACCCGCGAGGCCACCTACATGGTGGAGCAGATGCTGGACGGGCTGCCTGCCGGACCGGTCATGGCGAAGGTCCCCGTCATCATCAAGGTGCCCGCCGGGGAGGCCTACGTGGCCACCGAGAACCCGCTGGGCGTCATGGGCTACTACGTGGTCAGCAAGGGCGACCTGGGGCCGTTCCGGGTGAAGATCCGCTCCGCCTCGTTCAACAACATCTCCGTGACACCCTGGGTGCTCCGCGGCGTCTACGTGCCCGACGTGATCACCATCCTTGCCAGCCTGTACTTCATCCTGGGCGACATCGACCGATGATCTGGACCCTCGCCCTCGAGTTGGCCTACTGGCAGCAGACCGCCATCAAGCTGGTGGTGGTGGCCCTGGTCATCCCGACCGCGGCGCTCATCCTGGGCTACGTGTTCTTGATGAAGATGATGAGCTTCATGCAGAGCCGGCTGGGCCCCATGGAGGCCGGCCCCTACGGCACGCTGCAGCTACTGGCCGACGGCGTGAAGTTCCTGCAGAAGGAGGACGTGTTCCCCCGCCGGGCCGACCGCTACGTGTTCGCCCTGGCGCCTGTGGTGGTCCTGGTATCCACGTTCCTGCTGTTCGTGGTCCTGCCTGTGGGGCCCGACGCGGTCGTGAGCAGCCTCGACGCGGGCCTGTTCTTTGCCCTGGCAGTGGCCTCGCTGTCGGTCATCGGCATCTTGATGGCCGGCTGGGGCTCCGCCAACAAGTACGCCCTCATGGGTGGCATGCGCGCCGCCGGCCAGCTCATCGCCTACGAGCTGCCGCTGGTGCTGGCGGCCATCGGCGTGGTAATCCAGGCCGGCACCCTGGACCTCAACAAGATCGTGCTGGCCCAGGCCACCGGCGAGATCTTCGGCTGGGGGGCCATCGGCAACCCGTACATCCTCACGCAGTTCGTGGGTTTCGCCATCTTCCTGGTGGCGGTGCAGGCCGAACTCACCCAGCCGCCCTTCGACATGCCGGTGGCCGAGTCGGAGATCGTCGGCGGCTACCAGGTGGAGTACACCGGCTTCAGGTTCCTGTTCTTCTTCATGGCCGAGTTCGGCACGGCCTTCGCCTTCGCCGGCATCGCCTCGGTGCTGTTCCTCGGCGGCTGGTACGTGCCGGGTCTGGATCCCACCTCGGGGTGGTTCAACCTCATCGGTCCGTTCGTGATGTTCATCAAGATCATGGCCGTCTCGGCGCTCATCTTCTGGTTCCGCTTCACGTTCCCGCGGCTGCGTGAGGATCAGCTCCAGAAGCTGGCCTGGAAGGTGCTGATCCCGCTGGCGCTGCTCAACATCGTGGTGACCGGCGTTCTGAAGGTCCTGGTCTGATGGGAGACGGTTCATGAGAGGCATGGGAATGCTCAAGGGGATGGGGGTGACCGGTCGCACGATGCTGCGCACCCTGTTCCCCGACGGGTTGCGCAAGCCCGTGCCGGCGCCGTCGCGGGGCGCGCACACCGTGCAGTACCCGCACGTCAAGGAAGCGCCGGTGCCGCGGGCGCGCGGCGTCATCGGCCTGCATCACGACAACTGCACCGTGTGCATGCTGTGCGCCCGGGAGTGCCCCGACTGGTGCATCTACATCGAGGGACACAAGGAGCTGGCGCCGCCGCGGCGCCCCGGCGGCAAGCCCCGCGCCCGAGCCACGATCGACCGCTTCGACATCGACTACGCCCTCTGCATGTACTGCGGCATCTGCGTGGACGTGTGCCCCTTCGACGCCTTGTTCTGGAGCCCCGAGTTCGAGTACTCCGAACCCCGCATCGCCGACCTGCTGCACGACGCCGACCGGCTGGCCGACTGGATGGAGACCGTGCCCGAATTCGAGACCTATGAGGCGGGCGCCTCGGTCAAGCAGCCAAAGCTGCCCGAGCCGTCCCAGCACCGGCCCCCCCGGAGTGCCATCCAGTGACCGTCCTCGGGGCCCTGGTCGCCCAGAACATCGCCTTCGGGGTGATCGCCGCCATCATGGTGTTCGCGGCGATCCGTCTCGTCACCACCCGCAACGTGGTGCACGCGGCGCTGTTCCTGGTGGTGGTGCTCGGCGGCGTGGCGGCCCTGTTCCTGCTGATGGGCGCCGAATTCGTGGGGATCACCCAGATCCTGGTCTACATCGGTGCCGTCGTGGTGCTGTTCCTGTTCGGCATCATGCTGACCCGCACCCGCATCGGCGACGAGGAGGGCACCGACCACCCCAACCGGCTGCCGGCCGTGCTGGCAGCGGCGCTGGTGGCCACCGTCACCATCTACGCCGTGGTGTCGGGCTTCGGCGACGTCGAGATGCCCGCCGACAGCCGCACCACGACCGCGGAGGTGGCCGACTCCATCTTCAGCACGTACATCGTCCCGTTCGAGGCCGTCTCGGTGCTGCTGCTGGCCGCCCTCATCGGCGCGATCGTCATCGCACGGAGGGACTGAGGCCATGCTGCTGAACCAGTTCCTCGTCCTCAGCGCCGTGCTGTTCGCCATCGGCGTCTACGGGGTGCTGGCGCGCCGCAACGGCGTGCTGGTGCTGATGTCTATCGAGCTCATCCTCAACGCCGTGAACATCAACCTGGTGGCGTTCGGCAGCTACGTCTCCAGCATTTCCGGCGAGGTGTTCGCCCTGTTCGTGATCACCGTGGCCGCTGCCGAGGTGGGCGTGGGGCTGGCGATCCTGCTGCTGCTGTACCGCAACCGTCAAAGCGTCGACCTCAGCGAGGCCGACCTCATGAGGGGCTAGGGCGGCGATGGGTCTGCAGGGCATCGGCGTGCTGGCGGCGGAGGCGTCCGCGGAGATAGCGCACGTCGGCGGGTGGTTCCTGTCCAACGTCTGGATCATCCCCGCCATCCCGGCGGCCAGCTTCTTCGCCATCCTGTTCTTCGGCAAGCGCATGCCGCGGGGCGGCTCGGAGGTGGGAATCATCGCCGTCGGCGCCTCCCTGGTGCTGGCGCTCTGCACCGCCGGCCAGTGGATCGGCGCGGTGAACGGCGCCCATGGGACCGCCGTCGAACCTGTCGTCAACCGCTGGACCTGGTGGGTGGCCGGCGGCGTGGACTTCACCATCGGCACCCTGGTGGACGGGCTGGCGGTGGCGCTGCTCTTCGTGGTGACCGCCATCTCGCTGCTGGTGCACATCTACTCCACCGACTATGTGGCGGGCGACGTCCGCTACACGCACTTCTTCGCCTTCCTGTCGCTGTTCACCGCCGCGATGCTGTTCTTCGTCCTGGCCGAGAACACCATCCAGATGATCGTGGGCTGGGAGCTGGTGGGTGTCTGCTCGTTTGTGCTGATCGGCCACTGGTGGGAGGAGAAGCCCAACTCCGACGCCGCCATGAAGGCCTTCCTGACCAACCGGGTCGGCGACATCGGCCTGCTGGTCGGCGTCAGCGTGCTGTTCTTCGCCGCCGGGGGCACCTTCTCGATCCTGGAGATCAACACCAGGGCCATCGACGGCGAGATCGGCCACAACCTGCTGCTGATCTCCGCGCTGTGCCTGCTGGCGGCGGTCATCTCCAAGTCGGGCCAGTTCTTCCTGCACACCTGGCTGCCCGACGCCATGGCGGGGCCCACCCCCGTCTCGGCGCTCATCCACGCCGCCACCATGGTCGTCGCCGGCGTCTACCTGGTCGCCCGCATGTACGGGGTGTTCTTCGAGGGCATGGTCATCGCCGGATCCTCCATCAACGCCCTGGCGCTGATCGGCGGGATCACGACGCTGGTCGGCGCCTCGCTGGCGTTCGTGCAGAACGACATCAAGCGGGTGCTGGCCTACTCCACGATCAGCCAGCTGGGCTACATGGTGATGGCGCTGGGCGTGGGCGCCTGGACCGCCGCGGTCTTCCACCTGTTCACGCACGCCTTCTTCAAGGCGTGCCTGTTCCTGGGCTCGGGCTCGGTCAGCCACTCGGTGCACAGCTTCGACATGAAGAAGGACATGGGCGGGCTGCGCAAACACATGCCCCACACGTTCCGTACCTTCATGATCGCCTCGGTGGCTCTGGCCGGCCTGCCGCCACTGGCCGGCTTCTGGTCCAAGGACGAGATCCTGGCCGGCACCGGCGGCTGGGGCGTCTTCGGTGCCACCGGAGGCAACGGCGCCTACACCGCCATGCTTTTCATGGGCATGGCGACCGCCGTCCTCACCGCCGCCTACATGACCCGCTGCATCTATCTCACGTTCTTCGGCACCTACCGGGGTCACGGGCACCCGCACGAGTCGGGGCGACGCATCACCGTGCCGCTGTGGATCCTGGCGATCTTCGCCGTTGGCGCCGGCTGGACGAACCTGCCCAAGGGCTTCCAGATCGTGCCGAAGAGCTGGACCGAGCAGTTCGGTCACTACGTCGAACCGGTCGCCGCCGAGCACTTCTACTTCCCGGCGATCGCCCATGCCACGCCCAGTTGGACCCTGGCCATCGTCTCGACGCTCGTGGCGCTGACCGGCGCCGGCGTTGCCGTGGCCTACTACCGGCGCGTGGACCGGCGGGCGGCGGCCGGCGGGGCGGCCACCGAACTGGCCGACGGCCCCACCAGTCGCTGGACGGTGGCCCGGCTGGGCCACAGGGTGCTGGTGCAGAAGTACTACCTGGACCACCTCTACACCGGCATTGTGGCCAAGGGCACGGCCGGTCCCATCGCCCGGGGCGCCTACTGGTTCAACCAGCACGGCATCGACGAGGTGGTCAACCAGGCCGGCCGCAAGGCGGTGGCGGCCGGGCAAGTCGTCTACGACCGGATCGACCAGCAGGTCATCGACGGGGTCGTGAACACCACCGGCAAGGCTTCGCACGGTGCCGGTGAGGAGCTTCGACGGATGCAGACGGGGAAGGTGCAGCAGTACGCCGGCGTCATGTTCGTGGCGGCGGTCGTGCTGGCGGCTGCGCTGCTTCTGGTGCTGTGACCACCGCAGGAGATCGACTGATGCCTTTGGGCGCGAGAGCCAACATCCGGCGAACGGGCGTCGCCAGGTGACCTCGAGAGGAGACTGATGGATGCATTTCTGAACGGTTGGGGGCTGACGCTCATCACCTTCGTCCCGCTGGCGGGCGCGGTGCTGGTGATGGCGCTGCCCCGCACCCAGGAGTTGTGGGTGAAAGCCGCGGCGCTGGGCAGCTCACTGGCGACAGCGCTGCTCGCAGTGTTCCTGCTGGCCCGCTTCAGCGTCTCCGGGGCCGGCGAGTTGCAGTACGTGGTGGACCGGCCGTGGATCGACGTCATCAACAGCCGCTACATCATGGGGATCGACGGCATCTCGTTGCCGCTGGTTCTGCTGACGGCGCTGATCGTGCCGCTGTGCATCGTGTACTCGTTCGGGCACTTCCCCGAACCGCGCAACCCGAAGGCCTTCCTGTCGCTGCTGCTGGTGCTGGAGACGGGCATGATCGGCACCTTCGTGGCCCAGGACCTCATTTTGTTCTTCGTGTTCTTCGAGGTCGTGCTGCTGCCGATGTACTTCATGATCGGTGTGTGGGGTGGCGAGAACCGCCGCTACGCCGCCATCAAGTTCTTCCTCTACACGCTGTTCGGCTCGGCGCTCATGCTGGTCAGCTTCCTGGCCATGTTCTTCCTGGCCGACGGCACGATCGTCGGCCTCGAGGTGGCCCGCACCTTCGACATGCGGGCGCTCTCGGGTGGTGCGACCGCGGCCATCGCACGCACCAGCCAGCTGTGGATCTTCGCCGGCATGTTCCTGGGCTTCGGCATCAAGGTGCCGATGTTCCCGTTCCACACCTGGTTACCCGATGCCCACACCGAGGCGCCGACGGTGGGTTCGGTGATCCTGGCGGCGGTGCTGTTGAAGCTGGGCACCTACGGATTCGTGCGGGTTGCCGTGCCGATGCTGCCCGAGGCGGCGGCGGCCTGGGCGCCCGTCATCGGCCTGCTGGCGGTGATCGGGATCATCTACGGCGCTCTGGGATGTCTCGCCCAGCGCGACATGAAACGGCTCATCGCCTTCAGCTCGGTGGCCCACATGGGCTTCGTGATGCTGGGCATCGCCACGCTCACCCCCTTCGGGATCAACGCGGCGGTGTTCGGGATGGTGGCGCACGGACTCATCACCGGGATGCTGTTCTTCCTGGCAGGCTCGATGAAGGACCGCTACCACACCCTGGAGATGTCGCGCCTGGGCGGCCTGTTGCAGCAGGCCCCGCGCATGGGCTGGATCCTGGGCTTCTGCGTCATGGCGTCGCTGGGCCTGCCCGGCCTGGCGGGGTTCTGGGGCGAGTTCCCGGCCATCCTGGCGTCCTACAACCCGGCGGAGATCCTCAATGAGGCGGTGTTCCGGTCCTACATGGTGGTTGCCGCCATCGGGACGGTGCTGGCCGCCGGCTACCTGCTGTGGATGCTGCAGAAGACCGCCTTCGGCAACGCCCGCGAGGAGTTCGCCGACTCTCCCGATGTCACCGACGCCTCCCCGCGGGAGTACCTGGCCTGGGCGCCGCTGCTGGTGCTGATCGTGGTGCTGGGCTTCTTCCCGCGGCTGCTGCACGAGGCCACCGACCCCGCGGTGCGGGAGTCGCTGCAGGTGGAGGCCGTGAACGGATCCCCTGGTAACTGCCTCGAGGTGGAGCGGGGTGAGGAGTGCTTCGAGCGGCTGCGCCGCGTCGGTGAGCAGGCCGGGAGCGGCCGGTGACCCTCGGCGCCCTCGCCGCCCCCCTGGGGGTTCTCGGGTTCGTCCGCCCGCACCTGGACTGGCACGCGCTCGCCCCCGAGCTGACACTGCTGGGTGTCGGGGCGCTGCTGACCTGCCTGGACATCGCTCTGGCCGAGAGGGGCCGGGCCGTCACCTCGGCGCTGGCGGGCCTGGGTCTGCTGGGTGTCCTGGTGCCGATCATCACCTTGGCCATCGCCGGCGTGGCCTCCGAGCCGCGGGTCATGTTCGACGGTGCCTACGTGGTGGACGGGTACGCGCTCATCCTGAAGGCCCTGTTCGTGATCTCGGGCTACGTCGTCGTGCTGCTGTCCATGAACTACGTGGCCGAGGGCGACTACTGGGAGAACGAGTACTACGGCCTGGTGCTGGCGTCGCTGCTGGGCATGGTGATCATGGCCTCGGCCCGCGACCTCATCAGCATCTTCGTGGCGCTGGAGTTGCTGTCGATCCCCGCCTACCTGCTGGCCGCCTGGCGCAAGCGCGACCTGCGCAGCACCGAGGCGGGTCTGAAGTACTTCCTCATGGGGGTGTTCGCCTCGGCCATCATGCTCTACGGCATGTCGCTGCTGTTCGGCGCTTCGGGCTCGACGGTTCTGGCCGACATCGCCGCCGCCGCGCCCCTGGACCGCGCTGCCGACGCGGTCCCGAGCGGCGCCATCACGGTGGGCGTGATCTTCGTGCTGGTGGGGTTCGCGTTCAAGGTGTCGGCGTTCCCGTTCCACACGTGGGCACCCGACACCTACGAGGGGGCGCCTACGCCGATTACGGCGTTCCTGTCGGTGGCGTCCAAGACGGCCGGTTTCGTGGCCCTGGGCTCGCTGGTGTTCGTGGGGTTCTGGGAGCGCGACGACGTGTACGAGCCGGCGCTGTGGTTCCTGGCGGCGGCCTCGATGACCGCCGGCAACCTCATGGCGCTGCGGCAGAAGAACATCGTGCGCCTCATGGCCTACTCGGGCATCGCACAGGCCGGGTTTATGCTGGCGCCACTCGCCATTGCCGGGACGAGCATCTCGGTGGCCGACGAGGCGGTGTCGGCGGTGCTCACCTACCTCGTGATCTACGCGGCCATGAATCTGGGCGTCTTCGCGGTCATCATGACCGTGGCCCGCCGCACCGGCACCGGCGACGTGGCGTCCTATGACGGCCTGTTCAAGGTGTCGCCGGGCATGGCCGTGGTGATGACGGTGTTCCTGGCCTCGCTGGCCGGCATACCTCCGGCGGGAGGCTGGTACGCCAAGTTCGCCGTATTCGGTGCTCTCGTGTCCGCCGACAGTCCCTCGGGCTATGTGCTGGCCGGTTTCGCCGCGGTGAACGCCGTGATCGCGGTGGGCTACTACGGCAAGATCGCCGCCCGCATGTGGTTCGAGAAGCCCAGCGACGAGGCCGCCGCGGCGGGACGCATCCCGGTGCCGTTCTCGTTGCGCTCGGCGCTGGCGCTCACGGTGGCGGCCACGCTGGCCTTCGGCGTCGTGCCGGCCACCGTCACCCACTTCACCGACGTCTCACTCCTCGCCGTCGTCGCCGGCTGATTCCTGCCCTGCCGCTGGCCGGCCCGTTCCGTGTCGCCGGCGACGGGCCCCCAACCCGAGCCGTCCAGTTGCTCTAGCTTGGATTGCGTGCCCTCGCTGGCCCTCGGCCGCGGGCCGGATCGGCCGGAATCGACGTCGAGTTCCCAGCGGACGCGCCGCCGGCGCTGCCGCCGGTCGCTGCACTGGGGGCTTGTCGCTGCGGCAGTCCTGGCCTTGACGGTCGGCAGCTGTGCCGGAGAGTCATCCTCGGCGGGCGAGCCGGTCAGATCCGACGCCCCGAGCGCAACCGAAGCAGACGCCGCGCCGGCGCCGTCCTCGGCCGCCACAACCGCGACCGTGCCCGCTGCGGCGCCGGCGCCGGGGACGGCGACCACGTCGAACCGAACAACTGCGCCTGCACCGGCGTCGGAGGTGTCAACCGGAACCACCGCACGGGATGAGGTCGTGACGCCGGAGGACTCCGCGGGCACCGGGGCGGCGCCCGGACCGGCTGCGCCTGAGGCACCCACATCGGCCGCGCCGGCTGGGGGTACCGCTGTGAGCGAAGTGACCTCCGCCGTCACGTCGATCCCCGAAACGGCCACACCGCCGACCACCACGACCGGCACGTCACTGCGCCGACCGGAGGCCTCCACGCTCGACGCACTCCTGGCGCTGGGTCGCCCGCTGGTGATTGCCCACGCGGGTGGAGACCAGGACTACCCGCACTCCACGCTGTACGCGTACGCGCAGTCGGCCGCCGCGGGAGCGGACGTGCTCGAAGTTGACGTGCAACTCACCGCCGACGGCGTGCTGATCGTCCAGCACGACGACACGGTGGACCGCACCACCGAGACCACCGGAGCGGTTGCCGACTTGACCTTGGCGGAGATCCAGGCGCTCGACAATGCCCACTGGTTCGTGCCGGGCCTGTGGGGCGACCAGACCCGTCCCGCCGCCGACTACGTCTTCCGGGGCGTGCGCGGCGGCACCGTCGAACCTCCGCAGGGATTTGGCGCCGAGGACTTCAGGATTGCGACGTTCCGGGAGGTCGCGCTGCGCTTCCCGCACCATGTGCTCGACGTGGAGATCAAGCTGCAGCGCGGCGCCGGCGGCGAGGCCGATCCCCGGTCCGGGATCGCCGTCGCGGTGCTCGCCGCCGAGATCGCAGAGTTGGGCCGCGAGGATTCCGTGATCGTGGCGTGCTTCGACGACGGAGTTCTCGCCGCCTTCCAGCAACTGGCTCCCGAAGTCGCCACAAGCCCCGGCACCGACGAACTGGTTGCGTGGTGGCTCGGGGGCGAATCGTTGGACCCGCGCTACCGGGTGTTGCAGGTGCCCCTCACCTACGGGGGCGTGGAGGTCGTCCAGCCCGACCTCCTCGAGAGGGTGCACAGCGAGGGTCGCCATGTGTGGGTGTGGCTCAGCGGCACCGGCGTGCGCGAGGACCGTGAGTTCTACACCGATCTGCTCCGCCGTGGCGTCGACGGCATCATCGCGGGCCGCCCGGGCGAGGCTGTGGCCGCGCTGGCGGAGGGCCGGTGAGATCCCCGCGGCGCTACAGGTTCGCGGCCGGTAGCGGGGCGGTGAGTTCGACGGTGGTGCCCTCGTCTGCCGACCGGTGCCGGAGCCTGCCGCCCAGGTCGTTCTCGACGAGCGTGCGGACCAGCGTGAGGCCGAGACCTTCCTGCAGCGGTCCTTCGGGTACGCCCCTGCCGTTGTCGGTGACCGACACCTGAAGCTCGGACTCCTCCCGGCCGATCCGGACCACGATCTCGTTGCCGTCGGCGCTGGCTGCCGCCCCGCCGAAGCCGTGGTCGACGGCGTTCTGCACCAACTCGTTGAGCACGATCGCCATGGTGGTCATTACCTCGCTGGGCAGAGGGCCGACGGCTCCGGACACCTTGATGGAGATCGGCGCGTTCGGCGGGGCCAGCGACTCCCGCAGCAGCGAGGACAGTGACGCAACGACGCTCTCGAATGAGGCGCTGTCACCGTCGGGCCCGCTGAGCAACTCGTGCACGGCGGCGATCAGGCGAATCCGCCGTGCCGACTCGGCGAGGGCGTCCTTCGCCTCTGGGCTCTCCAACCAGCGGCTCTGCAGGCTGAGCAGTGACGACACCGTCTGCAGGTTGTTCTTCACGCGGTGGTGCACCTCGGCGAGGGCGGCGTTCTTGGTGATCAGCAGGCGGTCCACCCTGCGCAGTTCGGTTATGTCCCGCACGAGGACCAGGACGCCGGTAAGCGTGTCCTCCTGGATCAGCGGCATGCAGCGCACCACGACGCTGTGGCCGTTGCGCTCGATCTCCTCGGTGTGCGGCAGCGCTGTCGAGACCGTGAGTTTGAGCGCTCGAGGCTCGATCCCCACCTGGGCCAGGCGGCGGCCGGTCGGGCCGCCGTTGATGCCGAGGCGGCGCAGCGCCGAGTGGGCGTTCGGCGTGAGGTACTCCACTCGTTGCCAGGCGTCGAGGACGATGACACCGTCGCCGACCCGTGGCGGATGGTCGTGGTCCTCGGGTCCGCTGGCGTAGGGGTAGACACCCTCGGCGATCATGCCCGCGAGGCGACGGAAGAGCCCGAAGTAGGTGGTCTCCAGCCGCCCCCAGACCCGTTCGCTCACCGAGGGGAACTCCCGCAGCAACACGGCGATCGTCCGGTTGGCGAAATTCACCGGAACGGCCAGGGACTGCACCCAGCGGTACCGGCCCGGCAGGTAGGCGCCGCCGTTGGTGCTCGTCCCGGTCTGCAGCGCCAGTTCGGCCAGCGGCCGCTCGTCGGTGGTTACTGCGAGGCCGAGGAGGTCGTCGGGATGCACCGTCTGGCTCGTGACGGGGCGGCTGTGGGCGCCGACGACGAATCGCCCCTCGTCGTCGGCGCCGTCGCCGGCTGTGTCGGGGAACGGCAGCAGCACCAGGATGTCGGCGAAGGAGATGTCTGCCAGCAGCGCGGTCGTGGTGACGAGCCGATCGTGGTGAAGCCGCTCGGGCTCGCTCAGGCCGGCCAAGGCGCGGCGCAGGTTCTCGTCGCTGCTCACGACGAATGATCGTAACGGAGCGCCTGCCGGCCGCCGGTCGCGCCCTGACGGTGCGGTTCGCCGATCCGACCACCGCCTGATGGCCGGTCCGCTCGCCGCCCGGACCACCGCGTGTCCTGTTCCTACACTGGGTCGCACAGTGCCGACGACGGCGCAGCGTCCCACCTCGGGTCGCTGCCGGTTCGGAGGAGTCATGCAGTTCGGCTTGTTCTATGAGATGCAGTTGCCGCGCCCGTGGAAGCCGGGGGACGAGCACCGCCTCTACAAGGAGTGCCTCGAGCAGGTCGTTCTGGCCGATCGACTGGGGTTCGACTACCTGTGGGAGGTGGAGCACCACTTCCTGGAGGAGTACAGCCATTCGGCGGCGCCGGAGGTGTTCCTGGCTGCGGTCGCCGCGGTCACGCAGCGGATCCGCCTCGGCCACGGGATCGTGCAGCTGCCGCTGGAGTTCAACCACACCGCCAGGGTCGCCGAGCGGGCGGCCACCCTGGACCTTCTCTCGGACGGTCGGGTGGACCTGGGTACCGGTGAGGCGTCCTCGGAGGCCGAACTGGGCGGATTCGGTGTGGAGTGGGACACCAAGCGGGAGCAGTGGACCGACCACATCGAGGCCGTGACCCGGATGATGGTGGAGGAGCCGTTCGCCGGCTGGGACGGCAAGTGGCTCCAGATGCCGCCGCGCAACGTTGTGCCCAAGCCGCTGCAGAAGCCACACCCGCCTCTGTGGGTGGCGTGCAGCCGCCGGGAGACGATCCTGCTGGCCGCTCGCAGCGGCGTCGGCGCCCTGTCGTTCCAGTTCATCGAGCCCGAACGGGCGGCCACCTGGGTGGCGGAATACGAGTCCACCCTGGCCTCGAAGGACTGCGTGCCGGCAGGCTTCGCGGTGAATCCGCAGATCGCAATCGTCCTGCCGCTGATGTGCCACCCCGACGAGCAGACCGCCGTCGACCGGGGCCTCGACTCCGCCCACTTCTTCGGCTATGGCCTGCTGCACTACTACGCCTTCGGCACGCACCGCCCGGCGCGCACCGACGTGTGGCAGGAGTTCGAGACCAATCGGGACGCGGTGGGGTTCCGGCGCGCCGAGGCGGGACGCACCGGCGAGCCGCTCGACGCCACCTTCGGGGATCTGGGGGTGCTGGGCTTGCGGGGCGCCATCGGGACGCCCACCCAGGTCCGGTCGCTGCTTCGCCGCTACGAAGACGCCGGCGTGGATCAGGTCATTTTCATGGCGCAGATGGGGCGGGTCCCCCACACCCAGATCTGCGAATCGCTGGAGCTCATGGGCGCCGAGGTGATCGGCGAGTTTGCCGAGCGCCACCCCCGCCAGTGGGAACGCAAGTGCGAGCGCCTCGCCCCCGCCATCGACGCCGCACTCGCCCGCAAAGCACCGCCCCGCACAGTCGACGAGGGCTACGAGTTCAAGGCCGCCGGCAAGGCCTGATCACAGCGCCGCGGACCTCCGGTCGCTCATGACCACGTCGGTACGGGTCGCGCCTACTGGGGCGCGTTTCAGGCCGTGGCCCGGACGTGTGCAGTCCCGCCCTGCTGCTGTAGCCGCTCGAATGCCGCAGTGATGTGCTCGGGGGCGAACAGGCGCTTCTTCCGCGGACTCCAAGCCTGTACTCGTTCGATGATCTTCTGGGATCCGTCGTCGGGATCCCAGTCGGTTTGTGCGGCGACCCAGTGGACGGTGGCCAGTAGTTCCAGGCCGAATGGTGACTCGTACCCCTCGACGAGTTGCAGCACACGGTTCATCCGGCTGGTGATAGCCGGATTCTCTGCCAGCACCGGTGACGCCTCCTCGATCGCACCAGGCAGGACAACGATCGGCTCTGCGTGGGCGACCGGGTTGGAGCCGTCGCCGAAGCCACGGAGGTGGTGGCCTTCGAGCGCCTTGAGGACGTGGCGGAGGTTGTCGGCATAGGGGCCGAAGTAGTGGTTCTTGTACTGCAGTCGAAGATTCTCGCCCGATTCCTGCAGGAAGTACATGAGTTTCTGGATCTCGATTAGCGAAGTGGACAGTGCCACTGCGGTGTACCGATCGACCATCGCGATCAAAGCGGCCTTGCCGGGCGTGAGCACCGGCCGCTCGGTGGCAACGACCATCTCGCCGGCGGGCGGCGTCCCGCCCGGCGGGTAGATCCAGACCTCCGCTTCGAGTTCGTCGAGCCGCGTGAGAATCGAAGGCAACACATCGGCCCAGTCGAGCCCGCCGCTGCCGCAACCCAAGGGAGGGACGGCGATCGATTTGAGTTCGTGCTCGCGAACGATTGCGCAGAGCGCATCAAGTCCCGCTTCGATGTCGGGGAGCCGGGAGCGGGCGCGCCAATGCTGCTTGGTGGGGAAGTTGATGATTAGGCGGGGCCGTCCGAGGGTTCCCGTCTCGAAGACGAACATCTCCCCGAGCCGGACCGTCTCCTGCTCGCAGGCGCGGCGGTAGGCCTCAAAGTTCTCCGGGAACGCGTTCTTGAACTGCAGGGCGATTCCCTTGCCCATCACGCCGACCGTGTTCACGGTGTTGACCAGCGCGTCGACATCGGCCTCAAGCAAGTTGCCGGCTGCCTCGGTGAACGTCGTCATCAGTAATACCAATCCTGGCGCACCTGTACGACACTGTCGGCGCTCACACTAGCCAGAGTGGCCTGAGCGCTCGCTGCATCCTTGCCAGTTCGGGCGGCGAGTTCGATGAATGCGTCCCATGGCGCTCGGCGGTAGACCAGCAACTCCGCCATCCGGCGGTTCATGCGATCAGGATCCTCGGGTGTATCCCGCCACCAGCGATCTTCCATGAGGTCCCAGTCGACAAAGCGGTCGAGATTCTCCAAGCGATCGCTGAACTTGGCGTAGCTGGTGGCGGCGTTGTGGTCAGTGAAAACGAACGGGAGACCCATTTCAACAATCTTGTCGACGTGGGTGACTAGGTAGACCAAGCCGTCCTGTCCGCCTCCGTAGCTCGACACGTCGCCCTTGTGGATCACGTAGAGCATGGGCGACCGAGCGGCAAAGTAGAAGGGGGCGTAGTCCGCGACCACACCGCCGGGACTGATCGACACTGGTCTTTGCCGTCTGCGGGACTTCACGTCTTGTTGCCCGATGTCGATGCTCACGAGATCGCGTGCCGTTGCGGAGCTATCGCACACGAGCCCCTCGGTCACGATTGCCGGCAGATTGTCGACGTGTGTGACATGGAACAGCAGTCCGCGGCACGGAGTCGTCATGATGCCACTCGATCCTTCGGTCGTACCACGAGTGCGAGTATGGCGGCTCGTGCTTGCCGCTAGCACACTGCCGTTCGGCGAGCGAGCGGACAGGGGGACACTGTTCGCGATCCTTCCCAAGTGCGTGCAGGTGGCCAAGGCCGCGGCCGAGCGGCTCGGGGGTCAGCCGGCAGCCACCATTGTGGCGGCGCTCGTTTCCGCCGCAGAGGCGGCTGCGCCGTCGGCGAGCTCTCGCAGGAGCCTGCGGTAGACCATCGAGGCACCGTCGGCCACCTTGAGGTGCAACTCCTCGCGCAGGTCGAGGGGCAGTTCGGGCGGGTCCTGGGACTCCACCACGCCTCGGTCCTGCTCCATGACCACGGCAAAGCCGTCCACGAAGTACTCGTCGGGGACGTCGAGGGAATGGTTGCGGGACAGGTACCCCAGGATGAACGTCTCCGCCGTATCGGTGGGCGAGGCGATGAAAGTGACGGTCGTGACGTCGCCGATCTTGGATTCGGCATCGGAGTCGGTCTGCTCGGTCCAGGTAACCCCGCCGGTGGTGGACGTCACCACCTTGCGGTCGTGCAGCGTGAAGGGAAGGTGCAGCCTGTAGTCCCGCGTCAGAACGCTGTCGTTGTAGGCGTACGTCATGCCGTAGTCGGTGGTCGCCACGTCGTAGGGCTTGATGAACGGCCCGTCGGCGAGTTCGGTGAACCCGGCGTGCACGAAGTTGAAGTGGGCGAAGTCGATGACGTTCTCCGTCATGCGGCCGGCGGAGGTCTGCCAGCGCCATGACCCCACCAGGAGCGGGCGCCACTCGGGATCGTTCCAGTCATCGTCGGGCCACGGCGGCAAGTCGGCCACGGGCTCCTCGAGGGCGATCCAGACGGCGTCGTACTTCTCCTGCACGTTGTAGGTGCGCACCCTGGCCTGGCTGGGGATGATCCCGTCGGCCCCCAGCGCGGGGATGAACGACACCGCGCCGGTGCGGTCGTACTCCCATCCGTGGTAGGGGCACATCAACTGCCCGTCGCGGATGCAGCCGCGCGACATGGCCGCACCCCGGTGCACGCACTTGTCGCGTAGCGCCACGAGGCCCTCGTCGTCTCGGTACAGCACGATGTCCTCGCCCAGCAGGCGCACCTGCTGCGGCTCGGTCGTGACGTCGCTCGCGACGGCGACCGGGTGCCAGTAATGCCTCAGTGCCTCGTCCAGCATGGTGTTCCCTCCGGCTAGGTTTGCCCGGCCATCACGGTGGTGAGGCGTGGGCGAGCGGGATTCTTCGGCCTCCCCCGCCTGCAGTCCCCAACTGTATGGGGTTTGCCGGCGGGCGTGAAGTGGATTGCTGCGTGAACGGCCGGAGGGGTCCGGTCACGCCGGGACGGCTGCGGCCAGTTCTCGCATCAGCCTGCGGTAGACGATCGAGGCGCCGTCGGCCAGCTTGAGGTGCAATTCGGAGCGCGGCTCCAGCGGCAGCTCGATCGGGTCCTGGTCCTCGACGACCATGCGGTCCTGCTCCATGATCTCGTCGAAGCCGACCGCGAAGTCCTCGTCGGGCACGTCGAGGGCGTGATTGCGGGACAGGTACACGAATATCAACGTCTCGGCCCGGTCGACGGGTGAGGCCACCGACGAGATGGTGGTGATGTCGCCGGCGCGGGAGTCGCCCTGCTCCGACCAGGTGATCCCGCCGGCGGCCGCCATCACCGACTTGCGGTCGTGCAGCGCGAAGGGAAGGTGCAGGGTGTACTCCCGCACCAGCACGCCGTCGTCGTAGGCGTAGTTCATGCCGTCGTCGGTGAGCTTCACCTCGAAGGGCTTGATGAAGGGCCCATCCGCCAGTTCGGTGAACCCTGCGTGCACGAAGTTGAAGTGGGCGAAGTCGGCGGCGTTCTCCACCATGCGGCCCGCGGAGGCCTGCCAACGCCACGTGCCCACCATGAAGACGCGCCGGTCGGGGTCGTTCCAGTCGTCGTCGGGCCAGGGCGGCAGGTCGGCCACCGGCTCCTCCAGAGCCACCCACACGGCCCCGTACTGCTCACGCACGCGGTGGCGGCGCACCCTGGCCTGGCTGGGGATGATGCCGTCGGGTCCCAGCGCGGGGATGAACGACACCGTGCCGGTGCGGTCGTACTGCCAGCCGTGGTAGGGGCACATGAGTTCCCCGTCGCGGATGCAGCCGCGCGACAGGGCCGCGCCCCGATGGACGCACTTGTCTTGTAGGGCGATCGGCCCGTCGCCGTCGCGGTACAGCACGATGGGCTCGCCGAGGAGCCGCACCTGCTGCGGTTCGGTCGTGACGTCGGCTGAGACGGCGACCGGATGCCAGTAGTGCCTCAGCGCCTGATCCAGCATGGTTGTTTCCCTCCGGTTACTGCCGCCAATCGTATGGTAGGGATGAAGGCGACGACAGAGGAGAGGTCAATGGTGGCTCGGCGGGTGGCGGTGGTGACCGGTGGCGGCACCGGTATCGGCGAGGCGAGCGCTTTGGAGTTGAGCGCCGGGGGTTGGGCCGTGGCGGTGTGCGGGCGCCGGCCGGCGCCGCTGGGGGGCGTGGTGGAACGGTGCCCGACCGAGGCGCTGGCGGTCACCGCCGACGTGTCGCTGCCCGCCGACGTGGAGCGCCTCTTCGCCGCGGTGGTGGATCGCTTCGGCCGGGTGGATCTGCTGTTCAACAACGCCGGTGCCGGCTCGAAACCGGTGCCGGTGGACGAGTTGCCCGTCGATGACTGGCTCCGGGTGGTGGGTGCGAACCTCACCGGGAGCTGGCTCTGTGCCCGGGCGGCGTTCGCCCAGATGAAACGCCAGACGCCGGTGGGCGGGCGCATCATCAACAACGGCTCGATCTCGGCGCACGCCCCCCGGGCGTTCTCGTCGCCCTACACGGCAACCAAGCACGCCGTCACGGGTCTCACCAAGGCGCTGTCGCTGGAGGGCCGCCCTCACGGCATAAGCGTCGGGCAGATCGACGTCGGCAACGCCCGCACGCCGATGACCGCCCGGATGCAGACCGGCGTACCGCAGGCCGACGGCTCGGTCCGGCCCGAGCCCGTGATGGACGTCGCCAACGTGGCCCGGGCGGTTCGCTACATGGCCGAGTTGCCGCCCGACGCCAACGTCCTCCAGATGACGGTGATGGCCAACGAGATGCCGTTCGTCGGCCGCGGCTGACCGAGCGCCGATCGCTGCGCCCGATCGAGCAACTGTGACCTCCGCGTTGCCCACTGGCGCCCCACCGTGGAGCCGCCGACCCAAGCCTCCGATCGGATAGACAGGGCGGGTGATGGTGGATCGGCTCTGGCGTCTCGCGCTGCACGTGGTGCGGTGGGGGCTGGTGGCGATGCTGGTCGGCGGGCTGATCGCCGATCTGGAGCGGCTGGACGGCAAGGGCTGGCTGGCGCGGACGCTCACCTTCCCGCTCTGCATTGCGGTGGCGCCGCTGCTGAGCCGCTGGTCGCGGCGCCGCATCGCCTACTACACCGCTGCCGACACCTGCATCGTGGCGCCGTTCTTCCTGGACATCGGCGGCAACATGCTGGGCCTCTTCGAGAGCGTGGAGTTGTTCGACGACATCCTGCACCTCGCCAACTGGCTGCTCCTGGCCGCAGCCTTCATCATGATCCTGCGCGGCACCCGCCCCTCGACCCGGCTCGGTCTCGTGGTCGCAGGGGGTGGGTTCGGCTCGTTCCTGATCGTGCTGTGGGAGTTGCTGGAGTACGTGGTCGCCAAGTCCGGCACCACACGCCTCTTCCTGACCTACGAGGACACCGTGGTGGACCTGGCCCTCTCGACCGGTGGGGCCATCGTCGGGGCGGCGATCGTGGCGTTCCTGGTGCGGTCCCGGCCCAGCGAGAGACCACGCCCGGCCGCCGGGCGCAGCTCGGTCGCGGCGGCCTGAGCGGTCAGCCCGGCTCAGCGGAAGGCGGTTCGGCCGGCAGCGCCGCCATGCCGGCGAGGGCGTCAGCGGCAGCCCGCACGAGCGGGAAGGCCAGGCAGGCACCTGTGCCCTCGCCGAGACGGAGATCCAGGTTTACCAGCGGCTGCAGGCCGAGGTGCTCCAGTGCCACCCCGGCAGCCGGTTCGGCCGACAGGTGGCCGGCGATGGCCCTGCCGGCGGTGTCGGGGCTCAGCAGGTCGGCGATGCAGAGGGCCGCGCAGGCGATGACCCCGTCGATGATGAACGGTGTCCGGCGCCTCGCCGCGGTGAGGTAGAAGCCGGCGAGGGCGGCAATCTCCAGCCCGCCCGCTCCGGCGAGCAGTTCCAGGGGGTCGGCGCACCCCTCGACCCGGCGCATGGCCGCTGCCACGAGCCGCTGCTTGTGGTCGGTGCCGCCCGCCGGGACACCGGCACCCGGTCCGGTGACATCGGTCGCCGGGCGGCCGCAGACGGCGCCGATGAGTGCCGCAGCCGGCGTCGTGTTGCCGATACCCATGTCCCCGCCGATGAGGCAGTCAGCGCCTTCGTCGAGGAGTTCGGCGGCGATGCGAGCACCCGCATCGACGGCGGCGGCGGCTTCGGTGACGGCCATGGCAGGACCACGGGCAATGCTGGCGGTCCCGGGCCGTACCCGCTCGTTTCGCACGTTCGCCAGGTGTCCCAGGGGCGAAGCCACGCCCACGTCCACCACCGTGACCGATGCGCCGATGCCGCGGGCCAGGACGCAGATCGCCGCGCCGCCGGCGCTCATCGTCTCGACCATGGCTGCGGTCACCGCCGATGGCCACGCGCTGGCACCGTCGTCGACGGCGCCGTGGTCGCCGGCGAAGACCGCCACCGCCGGCGCGCCCGGTACCGGCGGGGGACAGCGGCCGGTCACTCCTGCCAGATGTACTGCCAGTTCCTCCAGCCTGCCGAGCGCCCCCGGAGGTTCGGCCCGGGTGGCCCAGCGCCGCCGCGCCGCCTCCATGGCGGAGGCATCCAGTGGGGGTGCCGCAGGAAGACGTCGAGAGGTCATGGGGTGAGCCTCCCCGGATTCGCCGGTGTTCAACGCGACCCCCGGCGGGCACCCAGCAGCCAGACGACACCCAGCACGGCGAGAAGGACTCGCTCGACCCGATCGGCGATCTTGACGGCTGCGGCCACATCGACCGGCGTGGGGCGTGGGCCGGTCCCCAGCGGGGGTCGGTTCTCGAGGTTCGGGCCGTAGCGGAGCGGCCCGCCGAGTTGGCGGCCGAGAGCGGCGGCCATCGCCGCCTCGGCCACCCCGGCGTTCGGCGACGGGTGCGCCGGTGCGTCCCGCCGCACCGTCGCCAGGACGGTCCCGGCCCGCTCGGGGACGACAGCGGCCACGAGGGTGGCGAAGATCCTGGCCGGTAGGTAGTTGGCGAGGTCGTCGAGGCGGGCGGCGGCCCAGCCGAACCGGCCGTAGCGCTCGTTGCGGTGGCCGACCATGGCGTCCATCGTGTTGATCGCCCGGTAGGCGAGGGCGCCCGGCGCGCCGGCCACCACCGCCCAGAATGCGGGGGCCACCACCGCGTCGACGCTGTTCTCGGCCACCGACTCGATGACGGCAGCCGCCACCCCGGAGGCATCGAGGCCGCTCGGGTCCCGTCCCACGAGCGCCGGAAGCTCCTTCCTGGCCCCCGGTAGGTCGCCGGTCGCAGCAGCCTCGCCCACGCGGCGAGCCACACGACGGAGTTCCCGTCCGGCCACGGTGAGCGCCACCGCTGTCGTTACCGACCGCATCAGCCGCCCCGCCAGCAGACCCAGCGCGAGCCCGCAGGCGGCGTAGACGATCCCCTGCCCCTTGCGGTCGGCCCAGAGCCTCCCCTCGAGGCGTTCCATGGTCCGCCCGAACCACGCAACGGGGTGGGCGTCCGCGGGCGGCTCACCCGCCAGCCGGTCCAGCAGCAGACCGCAGGCGACCGCTCCGCAGCGCCCGGCGAGTGTCGTCATTCTCGGGCACCACGGCCGGTCATGGTGGTGGTGTTCCGTGGGCCCGCGGCGAGGCGGTCTGCCGGGTGCCCGTTCACGGTGCGGCTGCGAGCGTCAGCAGGGCGGCGGTCTCGCTCAGCATGATCATCGCGCCGAGGACGTCGCCGGTGAACCCGCCGAGCCGCCGGAAGGCGAGGGCGGTGACCCCGACGCAGGTCGCAACGGCGACTCCCACAGCGATCGGGCCTGCCGGTCCGGTGACGAAGAAGAGCCCGGCCGCCACGGGCGCCAGCCAGGCCAGCAGCCAGCGGGACGACCCGGCCCCGAACGCCTCGGCCAGCCCGCCGGGGCGGGCGTAGCCGACGAAGGCCGGCACTGTCGCGGCGAGGACCCGGCTCGCCGCCCACACGCACAGGAACGCCAGGAAATCGATGTCGCCGTCGGCGAACAGCGCCCAGCGGCCCACCAGTACGGCCCCGCCCGCTGCCAGGGCGAAAGCCCCGATTCCGGGCTCGGCCATCAACTCCAGGCGCCGCGCCCGATCGGTCTGCGCTCCCAGCCCGTCGGCGCTGTCCGCCAGGCCGTCGAGATGCAACGCCCCCGTGAACAGCAGATCGGCCGCCAGAACCACCGCCGCGGCGACCAGCGGTGGCCACAGCAGGTGGGCGCCCAGATGGACGCCGCCGACGGCTGCCCCCAGCCCGGCGCCCACGACCGCGAACCAACCGAACGTGTGCCGGCTCGGAGCCCTGGGTGGCCCGAAGATGGTCAGGAACGACAGGGCGCTCAGCACGGCCGGTGGCCTCGGTGCTCCGCCTGCCGCCGCACCGTGGCGGTCCGGACACTGCCGGCCACCTGGCTCCGGCTCGCCCTCATGGCCGCGGCAACTCGAGGGCTCGGCCCGCCACGACCAGCAGCACCCGGTCGGCCGCCGCGGCGATCCGCTGGTTGAGGGCGCCGACGGCGTCGACGTAGCGCCGCCCGGCCTCGCTCGGGGGATGGACGGCCAGGCCGACCTCGTCCGACACGAGAACTGACGGGGCATCACGGTCCTGCAGGGCCGCAAGCAGGTCTCCGGTCTCGGCGACGACTTCGAACTCCTGGTGCAACGTGACCCAGGTTCCGAGCGAGTCGACCAGCGCTACGCCGACGATCTGTCGCAGGTGTTGGGCGAGGTCCGACACGGCCGTGCATTCCACCGTCGTCCAGCTCGCCGGGCGGCGTGCCCGATGGGCGGCGATGCGCGCCGCGTGGTCGGCGTCGCCGGGAGCGGGCACCGCGGTCGCCACATAGGTGACGTCGCCACCGCACGACCCAGCGATCTCCTCGGCGATGAGCGACTTCCCCGAAGCGGCTCCCCCCAGCACGAGCGTGATCATGTCAGGAGCCCTCACCGTTGCGCCGCGTGCTGCGCTCGGCGCCGACGCAACCGTCGGTGATCATCGCCCGAGTCCCGATCGCACCGCCGCGTGCACGCTGCGGGCGATGCGCTCCCCCCACGGCGAGCGCGGCCCGGTGAACCGTTCGGGAGCGCCGACCGAAGGCCAGACCACGACGACCGCATCGGTCGCTGTGCCGGTGCCGTCGACGCCGGCTTCGAGCAGCGCCTGCGTCTTGGCCTCCGTGGCCGTGATCACGGCGTTGACAGCGCTGCCACCGTCGAGGGACACCGGCAGCTGGACTACCAGATTGATCGTCCCCGGCGCCGGCGAGTTGGCGGCATCAGGCCGCGGCGCGCCGTCGTTCCCGGGCCGCGGCGAGCTCTGGGCCGTCGCCCCGGCGCCGCTCGCCACGGGCGCGCCTGCCGCGGCCCACGTCGGGTGGCTGACGCCGACGGTTGCGTGGACGGTGACGCCGTCCTCGGTGCTGCGGCCGGGTCGATCCACGTCGGCGGCGGTGAACAGTCCCACGCCCTGGCCTGCGAGGCCGAGTCCCGCTGCCACCTCGCGGGCGTGCTCGGCGAGGTCGGTCCGCCCGTACCCGGAGTCCACGCCGATGTTGAACACCCAGTCCGGCTCGCTCAACCCGCCGCCGACCGCAGCCGACGCCAGCGCGGTGACCGCTGTCTGCCAGCGCCAGACCAGCACGCCACGAGGCGCCGCGTCCGTCATCCGGAGCACCGGCTCGACCGCGACCACGTCAGCTCTCCGCGATCACGCGTGCCGTCTGAGCGGGGCGCCAGCGTCGCCGATCGGTCCGGCGACCACGGCGGGGTGGCCTCCCGCGCCCCGACTCACAACTGCCTCGGATCTCAGTAGTCGATCCCCTTCTTGGCCCGGACGCCGCCGTCGAAGGCGTGCTTGACGTTCACCATCTCGGTGACGGTGTCGGCCACCTCGATCACCTCGGCGGCCATGTCGCGCCCGGTGAGGATGACGCTCACCCGTTCGGGGCGCCCGGCCAGGGCGGCGGCCACATCGGCGGCGTCGATCCAGCCCCAGGTCATGGCGTAGCTGATCTCGTCCAGCACCACGAGGCGGTGGTCGCCCGCTGCGACGAGCCCCGCAGAGAACTCCCAGGCCGCCACCGCCTTGGCCTTCGTCTCGTCGATGTCGGCGGAGTCCCAGGTGAAGCCGTCGCCGGCGGAGTACCACTCCACACCCAGACCGCGGCAGGTCTTCTCCTCGCCGGTGTGCCAGTCGCCGCTCTTGAGAAACTGCACGACGGCCACCGGCCAGTCCTGGGCCAAGGCTCGCAGGATCGTGCCGAACGCGGCGGTGGACTTGCCCTTGCCGTCACCGGTGTTCACCAGCACCAGCGAGGAAGCCGAGCGCAGCTCGCGCCGTTCGTAGGGTCGTTCGGTGAGGGGTGTTTCCTCGGTGGTCATGGTCGGGGCTCCTGTCGGGCTCGGGGGGCGGGCAGGACGACGATCTCGCCGTCGATGGTGTGGACGCTGAGCGGCGTGGCGTAGACGGTCGAGAGTCTGCCCGGTGCCAGCACGCTGCGCGGCGCCCCGTCGGCCACGATGCGGCCCCCGTCGATCAGCGCCAGGCGGTCGGCGAAGCGGGCTGCCGTGCCGAGGTCGTGCATGGCGGCGATGACCGAGATGCCGTCGCTGCGGCGAAGGTTGTCGATCAGCTCCAGCACGGCGTCGCGGTGGCCGAGGTCCAGGGCGCTGGTCGGTTCGTCCAGCAGCAGGATCGGGGCCTGCTGGGCCAGTGCCCGGGCCAGGACCACCCGCTGGGTCTCGCCGCCGGACAGATGCGCCACGGGCCGGTCGGCGAAGCTCTGGAGTTCGAGTCGCTCGAGGACTCCTGACACGATGCGGCGGTCCCGGCGCGACTCGATCGCCAGCCAGCCCAGATGCGGGTTGCGACCCAGCAGCGCGTACTCGGCCACCGTCATGCCCTCGGGCAGGATCGGGATCTGCGGTACCAGCGCCACGTCGGTGCCGCCGGGCCGGCGGCCGCACCTGAGGCTGATCGTGCCATGGTGGTCGACGAGCCCGGCGATGGCCCGCAGCAGGGTGGACTTGCCGGCCCCGTTGGGCCCTATCAGCCCGAGCCACTCGCCGGGAGCGAGCCGAAGATCCACGCCGCGCAGCGCCTCGGTCTCCCCGAATGCCACGCGGACGTCCCCGCAGACGAGCGTCGCGGAGTCCTCCGGCGCCGCCGCGATGGGTGAAGGGGCTGCCGCAGTGGTCATGCTGGCACCTTGCGGGCGCCGCGCCACAGCACGAGGGCGAAGAACGGCGCGCCCACGAAGGCGGTGATGACACCCACCGGCAATTCCGCCGGAGCCGTCAGCGTGCGGGCGCCGGTGTCCACGAGTGCCAGGAACGCCGCCCCGCCGAGCGCCGAGAGCGGCACGATCACCCGGTAGCTGTGGCTCACCAGGAGCCGGACGATGTGCGGCACCACCAGGCCCACGAAGGCGATGAGGCCGCTGACCGACACCGCCGCGGCCGTCAGCAGCGACGCCGCCCCGATCACCACGAGCCGTGACCTGCCGGGGTTCAGGCCCAGCGAGCGTGCCTCGTCGTCGCCCACCCGCAGCACGTCGAGGTGTCGCCGGTGCAGCAGCAGGAGCCCCCCGCAGAAGATCACGTAGGGCCCCAGGATCCAGACCTGGCTCCAGCCGCTGGTGCTGAGCTGGCCGAACAGCCACGACAGCACCTCGCGGGTGCGCGTCTCGCTGAGTTGGCCGATGGCGTAGGTCTGCGCCGCCGAGAAGAAGGCCGCCATCGCGATGCCGCCGAGCAGCAGCGTGGCCGGCGAACGCCAGGCGCCCCGGGCGATGGCCGCCGAGGCGCTCACCGCCACGAGCGCCCCCAGGAACGCCGCCGCCGGCAGGGCGTCGAACGGTCCCCAGCCCACGTCCAGCCCGAACCCCAGTGCCAGGACCGCACCGAAACCGGCACCGGCGGAGACGCCGAGCAGGTACGGGTCGGCCAGCGGGTTGCGGAAAACTCCCTGGTAGGAGGCCCCCGCCATTGCCAGCGATCCGCCCACGAGCATGCCCAGCACCAGCCGGGGCAGGCGGATCTGGAACAGGATGCCCTCCTGGCGGGCGCTCAGCGCCGAGTCCCACTCGACGAGCGGCAGGCGATCCACGAGGGAGGCGACGACATCGCCGAACGCCAGGCCGGCCGCCCCCGTGGTGGCGCTCAGCAGCGCAACCGCCACCAGGGCGATGAGCGCCCCCACCGCTGCCAGCGGCGACAGCCGGAAGGCCCGCTGGGTGGCCGGATCGGTCCCGTCCGGCGTGGGCAGCGTCGCCATTCCGCCTCCGCGCTCGTTTCCCGTTTACGGCGTCGCGGCGATCGCTGCCAGCGCTTCGACGATGGTGGTGACGAATTGTGGCAGCCGGGGTCCCCAGCGCGAGGCGATGTCGGCGTTGACCACCAGGATGTTGCCGTCCCGCACCGCGGTCACCGTCTCCCAGCCCGGGCGAGCGGCCACGTCGTCGGCCGTGTAGGCGAGCAGATCGGTGATGATGATCAGCTCGGGGTCGGCCTCGATGATGTACTCCTCGGTGAGCTGCGGGTAGCCGTAGCCGTCGCCGTCAGCGGGATCGGCAATGTTCTCGGTGCCGAGTTCGGCGTACACGGCCCCGATGAAGCTGTTGGAACTCACCGAGAAGTGCGTGTCGTCCAGCTCGTGGTAGATGCGGATGGGCACCTCCGGGGCGTTCGCCAGCGCCGCGGCGATCTCGGCGCGCATCGTCTCGATGACCTCCCGCGCCTCGGTCACGTGCCCGGTGGCCGCGCCGAGTGCGGCGACCGCTCCGTAGCCGCCGGAGATGTCGAACGGGCTGGCGCTCACGAACACCGGGATGTCCAGGGTCGTGAGGCCGGCGACCAACTCGTTGGTGTCGTTGGCGATCACCACCAGGTCGGGTTCGTAGGAGGTGATGGCCTCGATGTTCGGGTCGAACCCCGATAGGTCGGTCGTCGGCGCCTCCGGTGGGTAGGTGGACCAGTTGTCCACCGCCACCACCTGTGGCCCCGCCCCGATGGCGAAGAGGATCTCGGTGCTCGTCGGCGACAGCGACACGATGCGCTGGGGCACCGCGTCGAGTGTCCACGTGCCCCCTGCGGATTCGATCGTCACGGAGAAGGCGGAGGGCGCCTCGGCGGGTTCGGGCCCGCCGGATCCGGAATCTGCGCCGGCCGGCGGGTCCTCGGCCGGCGCCGCTTGCTCCTCGGCCTCGGCGGATGCCTCGCTGGTGGTCGTCGTTGGAGGCGGGGCTTGCGTCGTGGTGGTCGGTTCGGGGGGTTCTGCTGCCGCCGTCGTGGTGGCGGCGGGTTCGTCGGACACCGGTGGCGGTGCCGCCGGCTCGGGCGGAGCGGGGGCAGGTTCGGCCGGCGCAGCGGCGTCGCCTACCGCGGGCGAGGCCTCGTCGCTGCCGCAGGCGCCGGCGAGCAGTCCGGCGAACGCCAGGATCGCGACGAGAAAGAGAACAGGGCGGATCTTGGCCATCTGGAGCCTCCTATCGGTCGAGGACGGAAGCTCGATCGACAGAGGCTGCCGGCCGAACCAACCCTTATCCCCGAGGGTCATGCGGTTCGCATCGGCCCGAGGTTCGACCGGACTTGGCGATGGCTTGGCGCCTCAGGAGTTCCCGAGCGCCGAGCACCGCTTCACCGTTGCGGGACAGTGCCGGATTTCAACCGGACTTCGTCCCCGGACCGATTCGGAGTCTAGGCCCCGGGAACCAGTGGTGAGCGGGCGCGGTCGGGGTGCGTCGTGGCGCCGGCCCCATTGCCAGCGGGTCCGGCCGGTGCGGCGATACCCGCATTGTCCAGAGCGGCCGCCAGCCGCTCGAGACCGGCTGCGTCAGGCACGGCCACCCGGGCCGTCCCCGCCAGCCCGAAGCCGGCGCAGTCCCGCACCAGCACGCCGTGGGGGGCCAGAGACTCCCGCAGTCGTGGCGCTTCCACCAGCACCCAGGGGGCTTCGGCTGCCTGTACCGCGAGGCCTCTCGAGCGAAGCACGCCCACCAACTCGTCCCGGGCGCCGGCGATGGCCGCGGCCCAGCCCTCCGGATCGGCGCGCTCCAGCAGGTCCGCCAGCACCGCCAGACCAAGAGATCCCACCGACCATTGCGGCTGCCGCCGGGTCAACCGCTCCACGTCGTCGGCGATGAGGTAACCCAGGCGCAACCCGGGGCAGGCGAACGTCTTGGTCAGCGAGCCCACGACGATGCCGTGGCGCCCCGCGGTCCAGCGCCCCGTGGCCAGGGCGTAGAAGGCCTCGTCCCACACGTCGGCTCCGTCATCCGGTCCGGCCAGTCGCCCGGAGGGGTTGTGCGGGTCGCTGCGCCAGACCGGTCCGGAATCGCCTCGGGGGTGCAGCCCGAACTCCGGCTCGGAGAGAACCTGCCCGCCAATCTCGCTCGAAACGAGAGCGATTGCCTCAGCGGCGCCGTTCGTCAGGACCAGGCGCGCCGGATCGACGTCCATGGCCTCCGCCAGCAGCCGGCTCGCCCCCGCCGGATCGGGATAGCACCGCAGCTCACCCAGGTGACGGGCTGCAAGCGCCACCACGTCAGGAGCGAACGGGTTCAGGTTCTGCGACAGGTCCAGCAGCGACGCCGGATCCAAGCCCAGCGCCCGAGCCACAGCCGCCCCGTCACCCCCATGCCGCCCCGCCGGCGGCACCACAGGATCAGGCGAGTCCACGCCGCCGACGGTACCCGGTCAGACCGCCCCGCAGCGCTTGGGAGGATGATTCCGGGAACGCTTCCCCGCGACATCGTCCCGTTTCCCGGGACATGTTGCGCGGTGTTCCCAGAGTGGATTGCAATATATTCCCAAGATGCAGTATAAACAGTTCGCAGAACGTAGTATTATTCATTGCCGGGTTGCATGATTCGCGGGCATGGGAGTTCAGTCGGATGAGCGCCGAGAACGACATCCCCGCAACGCTGACGATGCAGGGCTACCTCCCCCGCGTCGCCGGTCGCGATATCTCGGGTGCCTTGCAACGGCGGGGCGCGGTCCTGATCGAGGGCTGCCGTGGGTGTGGCAAGACCTGGGCGGCTCGACACTTCGCCCGCAGCGAGGCTCGCCTCGACGACGAGGCGCTGATGTTGCTGGCAGCCACCGACCCTGCGGCCGTGCTGGACGGCCCCACTCCTCGCCTGCTCGACGAGTGGCAGAACGTGCCTCATCTGTGGAACCGGGTGCGCCGGGAATGCGACGACCGTGCCCGTCCGGGCCTGTTCATACTCACCGGATCCGCGTCACCCCACGACGATGCCACTCGCCACACGGGCGTGGGACGGATCAGCCGTGTTCTGATGCGTCCGATGTCGCTCTACGAGACGGGTCGGTCCACGGGCGAGGTGTCCCTCGCGCAGCTGTTCGCGGGGGAGGCCACTTCGGCGCTTCCCCAACCCGACCTCGGGTTGCGGTCGGTCGTGTCGTCGATTTGTGCCGGTGGTTGGCCCGGCAGCCTCGGCATGGACGAGGAGCAGGCGCGCCTCGCGGTCGGTGACTACCTGAACGAGATCGTCCGGCTGGACCTCCGGTCCGCGAGCGGCGTCCAGCACCGGCCCGGAGCGGTCCGGCGGCTGCTGCGCTCGATCGCTCGCCACGTGGCCACCGGGGCCGCGATGACGACGCTGGCGGCCGACGCGGGCGGCGACACTCCCTTGGCCCGGACCACCGTCAGCGCCTATCTCGACGCGCTTGAGCGTGTCTTCGTGGTCGAGGACCAGCCGGCCTGGTCGGTGCGCCTGCGGGCGCGTGCGTCCCTGCGTCGGGCGCCCAAGCGCCACTTCGTTGATCCGTCGCTCGCCGCCTCGCTGCTGCGGGCCTCCCCCGAGCGACTTCTGGGCGACCCGCAGACCCTGGGCGTGCTGTTCGAGTCACTTGTCGTGCGAGATCTGCGCATCTACGGCCAGGCACACCGCAGCGAGGTGTTCCACTATCGCGACGACACGGGTCTCGAGGCCGACGCGATCATCGAGCGCGACGATGGCGCCTGGATCGCTGTCGAAGTCAAGCTGAGTCCCACCGGCGCGGTCGTGGACAAGGCCGCCAGATCGCTGCTCCGGCTGCGGTCCAAGGTGTCCCGGAGCCGCACGGACGAGCTGGCCGCCCTACTGGTGGTGACCTCCACCGGCGCCGCCTACCGCCGCTCCGACGGCGTTCAGGTGGCGCCAATCACGGCCCTGGGTCCGTAGACGGCCGCGACAACAGGGGTTCGCCGAGGTGTGCGACGTTTGGACGACCGCGTGGCATGCCCGGTCCTGCGGCGTTCAGCGGGTGGTCCAGTCGAGGCCCGAGAGTTCGGCGAGGGCGAGGATGAGGGACTGGGTGCCGAGGCGGCTGTGGCCGGCCTCGACGAGGTGTTCGTAGAAACCGCGGGCCAGGCGCAGGCCCGGCAGGTCGAGGCCCATGCGTTCGGCCTCGGCGAGGGCGATGCCCATGTCCTTCATGAAGTGCTCCACGAAGAAGCCGGGATCGAAGTTGCCGGCGATCATGCGGGTGCCCAGGTTCGAGAGCGACCAACTGCCCGCCGCCCCGCTGGCCACCGACTCCATGACCGTCTCGAGATCCAGCCCGGCCTGCCAGGCGTAGAGCAGACCTTCACA
Organism: Acidimicrobiales bacterium; assembly: GCA_963664235.1. Taxonomy (GTDB): domain Bacteria; phylum Actinomycetota; class Acidimicrobiia; order Acidimicrobiales; family CATQHL01; genus VXNF01. Next base: position 1,369,875 of record OY760933.1, read on the forward strand.
GACGCTGACCATGCCCGCCGCGATGAGCGTCTGGTTGACCATCTTGGTGTGCTGGCCGGCGCCCGGGCCGCCCTGATGCACCCAGGTGCGCCCCATGGCGGCCCAGAAGGGCTCGAGGCTGGCCACCACCTCGGCGTCGCCGCCGATCATGATCGACAGGGTGCCGCCTCGGGCGCCCACATCGCCGCCCGACACCGGGGCGTCCACGGCCGCCACGCCCCGGGCCGCGGCCGTCTCGGCGATCTCGACGGCCAGCGACGGCTCGCTGGTGGTCATGTCCACGATGATCTCGCCGCCGCCGCAGCCGGCCAGCGCGCCGTCGCCACCGAGGATCACCTCCCGAACGTCGGCCGGGTAGCCGACGATGGTGAAGATGACATCAGAGGCCTCGGCCACCTGCCGGGGCGAATCGGCCCAGGCGGCGCCCCGGCTGAGCAGCCCCTCGGCCTTGGCGCGGCTGCGAGTGTGGACGGTGGCAGGGTGGCCGGCGTCCATGAGGTGCCCGCACATGGAGGCGCCCATGACGCCGGTGCCGATCCAGCCGATCGGCACGTCGGCCGGTTCACGTCCAGCGATGCTCATGGTCGTCTCCCTTCGAACCTTCGCGTTCGCCCCAGCGGGTCACGCTACGCCCTACCGCCCGCAACTCACCTGTTTGGGAAACCGCCGGCCGACCCCGGCGCCTGCACGAGAGACCCGGTCCGGACCCGCAGCCCGAGACCGGCGGCGCAGCCGTCGACGTTCTCGGAATCCAACACACCGCCGTTGGCGAACATCAGGCAACTCTCGGTCAGGTCCTGCTGCAACAGGTGCGTGCCGAATGCTCCTTCGGCGGCGACGAGGCGATCCCTGACGGCGTTCATGACAGTCAACCCCGCGCGCGTCAGCAGGCTGGTCTCCCCCACCTGAGCGCCGACGATGACCCCGATGCCCCGACCGGCCGCCTCGCCGGCCAGGTGAAGCGACCGGATGATCCCGCCCATCTTCGAGACACGCACGTTCACGATCCACCGGTCAGGATCGTCCAGCCTCTCCAACTGTTCGACCCGGGTGATGCTCTCGTCGAGGATGATCCGCGCTCCACATTCCTCGCCAACGCGTGCGAACCCGTCCAGGTCGCCCGCCTGCAGCGGCTCCTCGATCGCGGAGATCCCGTGACCCATGGCCGCAATGTGTCCGATGCACTCCTCGACGGACGTCCAGTGGTTGTTGGCGTCCAAGCGGATCCGTAGCAACGGGTCGCTCCGGTTCCGGAAGACGCGCATCTTCGCTCGGTCGCGCTCGGGATCGCCCGAGACCTTGACCTTGAAGTCCCGGAACCCTCGCTTCCAGTAGCGGTGGAACTGCCACCGGTAGGCGAGAAGGGGCGCATCGCCGAGCACCGCGGAGTACGAGAAACGGCCGGCCAGCCGCGGCGCGCCGACGACGTCCTCGACGGGGCGCTGCGTCACCTTTCCGATCAGGTCGAGTATCGCCAACTCCACCGCGCAGAACGCCGCCGGGTTCCGGTCGATGAGGCGGCGATGATCCTCGGCCCAGTCCCGGAGGCTCGCGACGTCCGTGACCGCGCCGATGATCGACTCGGTGACGCCCCGGACGAATTCGACCCCGCCTGGAACCGTCTCCGCGGTCACGTACGACCTCGGGCAGCCCTCGCCGTAGCCGACGTGGCCGCAGTCCGAATGCGCCGCGACGATCAGGTTCTCAGCGTGCGCCCGGCTGGCGGAGGCGTGCCGGAAAACGACCCTGAACGGGACGGGGAACGTGAAGACGTCCAGACTTTCGAGACGCATCCGCCCTATCCGGACCCTTCTCCCTCCGCCACGGCGGCGGCGGCGAAGTCGAACCGGCACTCGCGGGCGTACTGGAGATGGAGGTACTTGAACTGGGCGTCCCTCTGCCCCGACGCCACGCAACTCGCACGGTAGCGATCACCGGTTCCGCTGCGAAGCCGGCGAAGATCGAGAGGGGCCAGCCGCCTGCTGTGACGTTTGCCGCCGTACTCGATGTTCGACTTGCAAAGGTGCTCGTCGACCGCGTCGGCCAGATCCGCCGCACCGAGGCGCCCGGCGGCCTCGACGAAGAGCGTGTATCCGGCTGTTTCCTCGTGGGCGATCATGATGAAGAAGTCCGGCCGCACGCCTCGGGCGGGTAGTGCCGAGCGCACCGCGTCCAGCACCTGGCCCTCGGTGAGCTTCTCGCCCGTGATGTTCGTGACGCCCGCGCCCTTCTGGACGAACTCCAGGGTCGGGGTCTCGTGCACCCGTCCGGTGACCCGCACGATGTCGTTTATGTCGTACCGGTAGAGCCCGTCCGGCGTCGTCGCGAACACGTAGTACTCGCACCCTTCCTCGAGTTCCTCCAAGCCGCACATGTCGGCCGTCCCCGCCTCCCATTCCGCCCTCCGGGCGAACTCGAAGAAGACGATGGAAAGCACCGGGAGGCACACGTTGCCCCGCACGTCGACGTTGATGGTCCCGCGGAACTCGCTCGCTGCGTAGCCCAACTCGATGATGCGTGCGCCGCCGGGAAGCAGTTCCGACAGACCACCGAGGGCCACCCCGCAACTTCCCCCCGTCCAGGTCATCACACCGCGGAGTTCCGGCCAGATGTCGGCGTAGCCGAGCGGGCCGGCAGCGGCGAGTTCGGCGAGTTCCCGGGCGCGCCGCGGGCGGGGTTCGGGCGCCTTGCCGAGTTCGGCGGTGCACCCCAGATCATCGGGTGGGCGACCCGTCGCGATTGCTTCCAGGATGGTGTCGAGGTTCCGATCCACGACCGACAGCAGCCGCAGGAACGTCGAGGGATTCGCCGTGGCCATCAGGGTCACCCGCGGCTCGGCAAGGCCGCCGATTGCCATCAGGAGGTAGCGGGCGTCGTAGTCCTCGATGTCGGAGAGTTCGGGAGGCAGCACGCACCGTGACCGCACGAGCCTCGACTGGCTCCGGTAGAGCAGCCCCGACGCGGAACCGAACGGCGAGCCGCCGGCCATCCGTCCTTCCACCGCCGGGCCGCTGATGGCGAATGTGCTGCCTTCCAGAACCCGCGAGCCGAGCGACCAGATGTACGCCGAGAGTCGCTGGTCGTTCTTCAGCCGCCGAAGGCTCGTTGCTGTGACCGGGATGTTCTTGGGAGCGCCGCCCGTGCCGCTGGTTCGGTTGTAGTAGACGGGCTGCTCCGCGGTGAGGCACTGCTCCCCCGTCGCCTCCTGACGTTCGATGAGAGGGCGCAGGTCCTCGTAGGTCTGTAGCGGGACGGCCCGCCGGTACTCGGCGAGGCTCGCGATCCGGCGGAATCCGTGACGCTGCCCGAACTCGGTGCCGGCGTTCTCGGCCAGGATGCGCCGCAGCAACGCCCCCTGGACGTCGAGGGGTGCCATGGCATCGTCCAGCAGGCGCTTGTAGCGGCGACCCTGGGTGAGGTGGAGGGCCGTCGTCAGAAGGCCGTATCGGGCCCTGCTCATTTCTCGATGCCGGCGACGAACGGCGTTCTCATCTGACTGACGAATCCTGCCGGATACCGCCTGTTCGGCAGGCCGAGGGGGCCGACGCCGCGGCCCTTGGGCAGGAACCGCGTGCCGAACAGCACGTCCCAGATGATCAGGTTGTTGCCGTAGTTGTTGTTGGACTCCCGGACCAGTTCCGAGTGATGCCATCGGTGAAGCTCCGGTCCGCTCACGACGTAGTTCAGCGGCCCGAGCCTGACCTTGCAGTTGGAGTGTTGGTAGAAGCCGTTGAGGGCGTAGAAGACGAAGTAGGCGGCCAGCACGTCCGGGGCGACGGCCAAAAGAGCGAACGGCAAAGCGTCGACGAGATACTGGACGGCTTTCTCGAGGGGATGGAAGCGGCCCACGTTCAGCCAGTAGAGGCGATGCGGCGAGTGATGAACCGCATGGAACCGCCACATGGGGATGAACCTGTGAAAGGCCCGGTGCAGCCAGTACCGGGGGAAGTCGGCGGCCGCCAGCATCACGAAGGCCTGCACCAGGACCGGAAGGCGGTGCGGCCAGATGCCCGAGATCGTGATCCCGTTCGTGGCGAGCAGATCCGCGAGCGCCAGTACCAGCGTGATCGACAGCAGGTACGGCAACCCGACCTGGACGACGATCATGAACAGGGTGTCGGTACGTACCTCTCGCCCGGCCGGTCGCCAGTCGGTCCGGTACGGCAGCTTCAACTCGTGCAACGTGACGAGCGCCGCGCCGATCAGCACCGCCGTGTAGGACGCCACAGCGACGGGCCACCCCAGCGCCACGAGCGACACGTAGAGCACGAGCCCCAGCGCCATGACCGCGGGGTAGGAGCCGGCGGAGATCAGTCTCGCGGAGAGCTTCTCGGCGCCGGATCCGGTCATGCCGGCCTCCCGGGGGGCGCGGCAACGCCCGTCGTGGTGGTCGGTACTGCGATCGACCGTCTTCGGACGTAGTGCCCGAGCGTCAGCAGGAAGGATGCGAGCACCACGTGGAAGAACGCCGGGATGCTCTTGGAGAACCACGCGACGTCCGCAAGGAAAGTCCAGCCCGCGACCAGGCGGAACGCCATGACCGCGAAGTAGGCGCCGCCCAGCGCGAAGCATGCGCGTTGCTGCCAGGCTCGGGGTCGGATCGCGCCGTTCCGTACCCGCCGGAGGATCTCGATCTGTGCGGCAATGATCGCCAACTGCGCGGCGAGCAGCGCCGCGTACGGCAGGGTGGAGCCTTGAAAGGCGTCGAACGGCGGGAGGAACGAAACCGGGCCTATGGTCTGAACCAGTTGGCCCACCACTCGCAGGGCGAACAGCCCAGTGAGAAACAGCAGCCAGCGGAAGTGGCGATGCCCCATCGGCGGCTCCTGTCGTGGCCGGCCGCCAGTAATCGTAGCCCTACCTCCTGGGAGCGCTCCGGTGCCGGGAGGCGGAAGACGGCTGGCGCAGGCCACCTCCCGGCGGACTCCGGGCGCGTGTCCCGCTACTTGATGGCTTGGGGGTTCAGCGGCGAGCCGACGGCGCCGGGGATGACGAGCGGTGGTGCCACGAGTTGGAACTCGTAGACCCCGTCGTCGGCGCAGTCGGCCGCCAGCTCGTCCAGGTACCAGATCTCGCCCACGAAGAGCCCCATGCTGGGGATCATCACCAGGTGCAACGGCTGGAAGGTGCCGGGGATCTCGTTGGGGCGCACCTCGGCTCCCCAGGTGTCGGTGGCCACGGCGGCGATCTCCTTTTCGGCCAGCCAGGGGGCCGACAGCAGCGACAGGCCGGGTGAGTCACCGGCGGAGTAGCCGTCCCAGCCGGGCAGGTGGCGGCGCCGGGCCATGTCGCCGGTGCGGATCAGCACGATGTCGCCCGTGGTGACCTCCACGCCCTGGTGACGGCAGGTGGCCTCGAGGAGGTCGCCGTCGATCGGCTCGCCCGGGTCGAGGTGGTCGCGCCCCAGTGCACGCGGCACGTCCAGCAGCACGCCGCGGGACACAACCGTCTTCTGGTGCTCGATGCCGTTGCGCTTGGCTCCCTGGGCGGTCACGAGGCTGGCGTCGTAGCCGTTGTACATCTTCCCGCTGTAGAAGATGTGCGACAGGGCGTCCCACTGGGTGCCTCCCTGCAGGAACAGGAACAGGGTGTCGTCGGCGACGCCCCAGTTCTCCGGCCATTCCTGGAGACCGGCGGCGTGGTCGCTGCCGGTGGCGACCATCTGGTGGACGGGGTTCACCCGGCCGAATGCGCCGGTCTGCGGCCCGTTGCCGTCCAGGGGCAATTCCAGGGAGAACACCTTGCCGGCGCGCACCAGCGACGCCGACTCGCGGACCTTCTCCGGCGTGATGAAGTTGAGCGTGCCGACCTCGTCGTCGTCACCCCAGCGGCCCCAGTTGTTGAAGCGGGTGCAGTACTCCTCGAGCAACTCGTTGGTGAGCACGTTGCGGGCGATGGTCATGCGGGTTCTCCTTGCTGGTGGGGTTACTTGGTGAGGTTCGGGGGTGGGGTTGCTTGGTGGGGTTACTTGGGTGGATCGTCACCGTCGGCACCGCCTGAGCCGTGTCCGGACGATGCGGGGGCGAACAGGCGGCGCAGCGCGGCGGCGTCCAGATCCCCGAGGCCTCCGTCGAGACCGCGACGGTAGAGCGGGAGGGCTGCGTCCAGCAGCGGCGTCTCGGTTCCGACCGCCCGGGCGAAGTCTCCGATGATGCTGGCGTCCTTGAAGATGATCGCCAGACGCGCCGACGGCGGATCGAAGCTGTCCGCCACCATCATCGGGCCGCGGATGTCGAACATCGACGACGTGCCCACCCCGGCGGAGATCACGTCCTGGACCACCGCGGGGTCGAGTCCGGCGGCTGCCCCGAGGGCGTGCGCCTCGGCCGCAGCGAGTGTGTGCACCGCCACGAGCAGGTTGGCCACGAACTTCATCCGGCTGCCGTTGCCGAACTCGCCCAGGTGATAGGAGCGGCGTCCGATGACGTCGAAGATCGGCGTGGCCCGCTCGAATCCGGCGCGGCTGCCGCTGCTGTAGACCACGAGCGTGGCGTCAGCGGCCTGCAGGCCCGTACCGCTGACCGGAGCATCGAGCAGGTCGCAGCCGACGGCAGCCAGGCGATCGAACGCCTGCTGCTTCGTTTCGAGGGGAAGGGTTCCCATCTCGACGGCTACCAAGCCCGCCGGCGCCGCCGCGGCCAGCGCGACCGACACGTCGTCGAGCGCACCTACCGACGGCAACGACAGGAGCACCACATCACTGCGGGCGGCCACCCCGGCGATGGAATCGACCGCTACCGCGGCGGCAGCGGTCGCCTTCGTGGAGTCGATGTCGTAGCCGCACACCTCGAAACCCGCAGCCACCAGGTGACCCGACATGGCGCTGCCCATCACCCCCAAGCCGATCACCCCGACGCGGGGGAGACCGTTGGCGCCCGGCGAGCCCATCACAACTCCAGGACCGCCACGCGGCCCTCGTCGCCGTCGACTGTGCCGATGTGCAGCGCGCTGTCCGGTCCTCTGCCGGTCGCTCGGACATCGAGGAGGTCATCCACCGGGCATCCCACCACAGCGGGCACCGTCAGCGAGCGGGCGACCTCCATGAGGTGCGCCGACGGGGCGCCGCCCAGGGCAACCAGCCCGGCGGCGTCCCACAACAGGGGAGCGAAGTTGGGAAGCGGGTACTGAACAACGATCACGTCCCGCGGGCGCACGTGGTCGACCGCCGTGGGGCTCGACACCCAGACGAGCCGTCCGGCCCCAATGCCCCCGGATGCGCCGACGCCTGTCCGTGCCTCGCCCCCGAGCGCCGCAACACCGGCCACGAACGGCTCCCAACGGTCTCGCCCGACCCTGCCACGCGCCGGCGAGGTATCGCCGGCGAGGATGTCGGCCAACTCATCCACTGAGTGATACCAGACCCCATGCGGATCGCCCAAAGTCGCCCCCAAACGATCAATGATCCCCAACAACTCAGCAGCCGAGCCACCATCCGCCGCCGCCAGTTCCCCCAAGGCCTCAATCGACTCGTTGGGCCGATCCCCACGCAACCGCCGAAGCACCGACCGGGCAAGAGAAGCGCTCTCCTCCACAGGCCGCCCCCAAGCCGCCGCAGTCAAGTCAGCAGCAAGCAACCGAGCTCGATCCAACAACTCCCCAAGCCTCTCCCCTCCAAGGGGCTGGCCGGCGTCGCCCTCGCCCGCCGATCCGGCCGGGTCGCCCCCAGCCCCCCGTGCTGCGTCCGAACCATCCCCGGGAGCCGCCGCCCAGCCCAGCACCAATTCCTCACCCAGCGCCCCCGGATACCGGATCACCAGCCGCGCCAGGCGTCGGGCATCCGGATGCCCGAGGGCGGCCGGCAGCACGAGGCCGTCGGCTGCTGCGGGTCGTGTCGGCGTCCGCTGCACCTGCAGCAGCACGGGCGCCCCGCCGGTGACCGCCCATTCGGTGAGATTGCAGTCCAGCTTGCCGGCGGCCTCCCGCGCCAGGGCCGCCACGTCGGTGAGCGTGCCGGCGCCGATCAGTTCCAGAGCCTCCTGGCCGCTGATCGTGCCATCGGGCCCCACCGTGGCCCGCACGCCGGGTATCCATCCGGCCAGCAGGTCGCGCGGCGAGCCCTTCACGGCCGAGATGGTTACGGCGCCGATCTCGTCGACGACCGCCGCGCCGCCGCAGTCGGGTGACAGCTCGGTCTGGACGAGCACGCCCATGCCGGCGCTGCCGGGTTCGATGCCGACCGCTTCGAAACGTTCGAGTGCTTCGAGCGTGAACATCCCGGACCACACGCTGCGCAGAGCTTTGGGGACCTCGTCGCGGTGCAACTCGGGCAGCGAGGCGAACGCCCCGGCCCAGGTGCCCTCGCCCTCCAGCGCGCTGGAGGAGCGGGCGATGAGGGGTTCGGCCAGCCCGGCGGCGGCCTCCGCTATCTCAGCGGCGAGGGTTTCGTCGAGATCGCTGCGCAGGACCGTCATCCGGGCCGCGCCGGAGCCGCGCCGGGCGAGTTCGGCGGCGGCCTGCTGCAGAGGCTCGGCGGAGGCGGCGAGGGTGACGACGAACCCGTCGAGGGCCGCCAGGCCCGCCCGGCGGGCTCGGGCCAGGCCCGCAGCCTTGGCTCCGACCGCTGAGACGTCGAGCGCCTCGGGATCGTCCAGCCGGACGACCCGCGGGCTCATGGGGGGCCGGGTCGCGCCGGGCAGTGTCGTCAGCTCAGCCGACGGCGATGATCTCCGGGGCGGGCGTGGAGATCATCTCGATGCCGGTGTCGTTGACGATCAGCATCTCCTCGAGCCGCACGCCGAACTCGTGCAGCTTGCCGTGCTGGGTCTCGAGGGCGAAGACCATGCCCGGTTCGATCTGCACGGGGTGGTCCAGCGACCAGATCCGGGAGATGACCGGGATGTCGTACTGCGCCAGGCCCAGGCCGTGCCCCCACAGGTTGGCGGCGGCCTCGTCCTCCTCCTCGTAGCCCCAGATCTCCTTGGCGGACGGCCACACGCCGGCGATGTCGGCGGTGGTGACGCCCGGCCGGGTGGCCTCGATGGAGTCGTTCAGCCACTTGAGCGCCAGGTCGTAGTACTGCTTGTGCTCGTCGGTGGGCTTGCCGCCGACGCAGTAGGTGCGGTACACGCAGGACTTGAAGCCGTTCCACGTGAGGGCCGCCAGGTCGATGATGACCAGCTCGCCGGGCCGGATGATGCGGTCGCCGTGGTTGCGCCAGTTGGGCCAGGCGTTCGGCCCCGACGACACGATCACGTCTTCCACGTTCTCCATGCCGGGGATGTTGTAGAGCTGCTCCATGCCGTAGGCGGTGACCTCGTTCTCGGTGAGGCCGGGGCGCAGGAACTGGCTGAACTGGTAGTGCACCACGTCGCAGATGGAGCCGACCATCCGCATGGCCTTCTGCTCGTTGGGACTCTTGATGGCCCGGGCCTCCATCATCGGCGTCATGCCGTCGGTCCAGTTGATGCCCCGCTCCTCGAAGACCCGGATCATGTTGAGGTCCATGAAGTCCACGCCGACGGGCTGGTCGGCCACCCCTGCCTCTTCGAGGTCGGCCATGAGGGCGTTGGTGAACTTGTTGACCTGCGAGCTGGCGGCGGGCCCGGCGGCACCCTTGATCCACGCGTAGGAGTAGCGGACGTTCTCCTTCGGGATCCAGGGCGAGTGCTCCCGCAGGTGGTAACCGATGTCGCCCTGCTCGTAGATGATGGGCTCGCGCCCCTCCACGAGCACGGCGTAGCGCAGGCCCGGCTTCAGCTGGTTCCAGCCGGGGGTCAGCGTGGAGGTGACGTAGCGGATGTTCTCGTCGTACATCAGCAGCATGGCGCCGAGTTCGTGACGGGCCATGGCCTCGCGGGCACGGCGCAGCCGCCATTCCCGCACCTCTTGCCAGTTGATCCCCTCGCGCCAGTCGGTGGCGAGAACGCCGAACGCTTCCTTCATGGTTGTCTCCTCCAGCCTCCGGTCCAGGCGGCCACTGGGAATCCCCGCGCCCGCGCCGGGTCAATGTAGTTGCTGGCGGCCACCGGGTTCACTTCTTGCCGGCTCACTCCGACCGCAGCGCCTCGGTGGGAGACATCCTGGCGGCGTGGGTTGTGCTCAAGGGAGGATCTCCAGGGCGTCGACGTGCGCGGGGCGCACGACCGAGAAGTGGCGGTGGTCAAAGGTCGCCACCTCTGTGATTTCGAGGCGCTCGGCGGCGGCGATGACCGAGCCGTCAACGGTGCCGAGCGGGAGATCGCGGTAGCGGGCGACCAGTTCGACGATCCGGAGCCAGTCCTCGTTGGCCACCGGTTCGACGATCAACTCACCGCTCGCCAAGTCGCCCAGGAACCGGACCTCGGCGCCGGCCCCGAGCCGTGTGCCGAGCAGGTACGTCACCTCGGTGATCACCAGCGTCGGCACCAGGAGTGGCTCGGGATGGTCCCGCAGCAGTTCCAGAGCGGCGCGGTGATTGCGGTCGTCGGCGTCGACGTAGGCGTAGAGCGGGCCGGCGTCGACGAGGAGGGCTATGGAGTTACCTCGGCGGCCAGGATCTCCTCGATGCGTTCGGAGATGTCGTCGCGCCCGCTGCGACCGGCGGCGGCGGCCCGCAACCGCCGGGGCGGCCCGCCGACGTGGCGCTCGATGGCCTCGCGGGTCACCTCGGAGATGGTCATATCGCGCCGCGCCGCCTCATGGCGCAGCCGCAGATCCAGATCGTCGGGAAGCATCACAGTTGTCCGCCGCATATATGCCAGCATATCCATTGCTCACGCAAGTCGATTGCTGTGAGAGTGCGCGGGTGTGCGAGACCGAGTGTGCCGTGGTGCCATGCATCATCGGTGGCCCGCCGGAGTGGTTCGTCGGTTGGCGGATACACCTCTCATACACGTGAGGTGTATAATCAGTGTATGAGCCGTGTGAGAACCAACATCGAACTCGAGAGCACCTATGTGGAGGCGATCATGGATCGCTTCGGCGTCCACACCAAGACCGCGGCGGTCGACCTTGCGCTGCGGCACCTTGCGGGTCAGCCGATGAGCCAACAGGAGGCTCTGGCGATGCGAGGTGCCCACGCCATCGGTGACATCCCCGCCGACACCGGGGCGGCGCAGGTGACGTGATCCTTGTCGACACGTCCGCCTGGGTGGAGTTCGACCGGGCCACCGGCAGCACCGTCGATGCCCGCCTGAGCGCCCTCATCGCCGACGATGGCGAGATTGCGGTCACCGAGCCGGTGATCATGGAGGTCACCGCCGGCGCCCGCAGCGACGCCCGCGAGCAGGATCTCCGCCGGCTCCTCGGTCGCTGCAGCCTGCTGCGGTTCGACGCGGCGATCGACTTCGACGCCGCCTCGAGGATCTACCGGATGTGCCGCAGCAGCGGCGTTAAGCCCCGGAGCATGATCGACTGCATGATCGCATCGGTCGCGCACCGCCACAACGCCACCCTGCTCGCGTCCGACGCCGACCTCCGGCGAGTCGCCCAGGTCATCGGGATCCCTCTGGACAGCGATCTCCCCTAGCGGCTCGTTCAGTCCGACCGCAGTGCCTCGGTGGGGGACATCCGGGCGGCGCGGATGGCGGGGTAGATGCCCGCCAGCACGCCGATGACGACGGCGGCGGCTATGCCGCCCACGATGGCCTCCGGCGGGATGATGACGCGCCATCCCTGCACCGCGGAGTAGGAGTACGTCGCCGCCACCCCCAGCAGCGTGCCGGCGATCCCTCCGGTGGCTGCCAGGGCGAGCGCCTCGGTGAGGAACTGCCGGCGGATGTGGGAGCGGGTGGCTCCGATGGCCCGGCGCAGGCCGATCTCGCCTCGCCGTTCCATGACGCCGATCACCATGACGTTGGCGATGCCGATTGCGCCGACCAGCAGGGCCACGGCGCCGAGGCCCAGGAAGAGCGCCGTGAAGGAGCTCTCGGCCGCCGCCTGCGCCTCCAGCAGGTCCGTCGGCCGGCTGACCTCCACCTCCTCGGGGTTCTCGGGGTCGATCGTGGCCGGTAGCAGGTCGCGGGTCTCGTCCAGGTAGCGCCGGTCGACGCGGATGTAGATCGCCGCCGGTTCCAGGTCCACGTCGTAGTACTGCTCGGCCGCCCGGTCGCCGATGAGCACGGCCCTGTCCAGGTCGGCGGCCAGTGCGAACGTGTCGAGCACGCCGGCCACGTTCACCCAGCGGTCCCCGAGCCAGACCCGCACCGGCACCTCGAGGTCCCGGATGCCGAGCCGCTCGGCGGCGATGGCGCCCACCACCGCGACGGGGTAGTCGCGGTGCGCCTCGTTGAGGAACGCTCCGTGTGCCATCGACCCGTTGAGGGTCTCGAGGAGTTCGGTGTCGGTTGCGTACACCGAGATGCCGCCGGTGAGGTTCGCCGGGACGAGGTCGTTGCGGTAGACGCCGGCGTCCACGGCGTAGATCGCCGAGGTGGCCTCCACGGTCGGCAGCCGGCCGATCGTGCCCGTGGCGGTCCCGGGCAGCGACGAGTCGCCGGCACCGAAGCCCGTGCCGGGGCTGACTGTCAGCAGGTTCGTGCCCAGGGCGTCGATCTGGTCGATGAGGTCGGAGCGGGAGGACTCCGAGAGGCCGAGCACGCTCACCAGCGAGGCGATGCCGATGGCGATGCCCAGCGCCGACAGGGCGGCGCGCAGTCGCCGGGTGGCGAGCGCTTGCAACCCCACACGCACGACCTCGGCGAGGCGCAGCCGGCTGGGCGGCAGCGCCGCGGATCGGTGGGCCGTCGCCGTCACGGGGTGCCGACCCTCTCGTCGCCCACCGAGGTCAGCCGCCCGTCGAGCATCTGCACCCGGCGGGGAATGGCAGCGGAGATCTCCTCGTTGTGGGTGATCACGATGATGGTGCGGCCCTCGTCGTGCAGGGAGACCAGGAGATCGATGATCGCCTTCGAGCCCGCGGAGTCGAGGTTGCCGGTGGGCTCATCGGCGAGGATGAAGGCGGGTTGGTGGACCAGCGCCCGGGCCAGCGCCACCCGCTGCATCTCACCTCCGGAGAGCTCGTTCGGGCGGTGGAGGGCCCGCGCGCCGAGCCCGACTCGTTCGAGTGCGGCGGCGGCCGCCTCCCGGCGCTGCGGTCGGAGGGTGCCGGTGTAGAGCAGACCATTGGCGACGTTGTCGAGGGCCGAGGTGCCCGGCAGCAGGAAGAAGCGCTGGAACACGAAGCCCACGCGCCGCCCCCTGATGGCTGCCAGGGCGTCGTCGTCGAGGCTCGACGTATCGACTCCCTCGATGAGGACCGCCCCGCTGGTGGGCGCGTCCAGGGTGCCCATGATGTGCAGCATCGTGGACTTGCCGCTGCCCGATGGTCCGACGACCGCCACCATCTCGCCGTGGAAGATCTGCACCGACACGCCGTCCAGCGCCGTCACCGGCGGTGTGCCGGGATACAGCTTGGAGACCTGGCGCAACTCGAGCGCCGGTGCCGGCTCCTCGCGCGCCGGCGGGTCCGAACCCTCTCCGCCGGCCGCCCTCACCGCGGTACCACGACCGGGTCGCCCTCGGAGAGGCCGGCCGCTCGCACTTCCACGTCGCCGTCGGCGAAGAGCCCCGTCTCCACCCCGACGAGGAGGGTGGTGCCGTCGGGTTGCATCACCTCGATGGCGTAGCCGCCCTCGACGAGGGCCAGCAGGGCGGCGGCGGGCACCACGAGGGCGTCGCGCACCAGCGTCTCGACAATCTCGACATCCACCGACGCGCCGATCCAGACCACCGGGGCCGCGTCGGTGAGCGTGATCGTGACCTCCACGAAGCCTTCGCCCTGCGCGTCGGTGAGCGGGGCGGGGTTGATGGCCGCGACGGTGCCGGCGATGTCGCTGTTGTCGGGCAACTCCACGTTCACGGTGTTGCCCTCTTCGAGGAGGTCCCGCTCGGCCAGCGGGAGTTGGGCGATGACGCGCTGCGTGGTGGCCATCACCCCGTCCGCCGGCGCTTCGATCACCGTCAGGGCGGCGAGCGGGACGCCGGCGGCGATCTCCTGGCTCACCTCGACGCCCGGCTGCCACGAACCGATCTGCACCCGGCCGGAGACGAAGAGCACGTCGGTGGCACCGACCTCGCCGTCGACGTTCGTGCCGAGGGCGCGCTGCCAGGCCCGCACCGCCTCCCCGGTGGCCGCGTCGAATGCGCCGTCGACGCTGAACCCGTCGGCGTCGCCGAAGCCCAGAGCGGCGAGGTTCTCCTCGAGTTGGTGCACGTCGGGACCTTCGTCGCCGAGTGTCATCGTGCGGTAGGCGGGCGCGCTGCCGTACATGACGACCAGGGCGCGGTAGCCGTCGGCGAGGTCTGCGACATCGCGGCGAGCTCTGTCCAGCGCCGCCTCGCCGCTGGTGACCGCCTGCTCGAGCGCGGTCAGTTCCTGTGGGCGGAGGGGGGCGATGAGGTCACCCAGCGACTCCTCGGCCATTAGGACGCCGGCTTCGGCTGTGGCGATGGCAGCTTGAGTGGGCCCGGCGAGAATGTCGGCGAGGTTGGCTTCTGCGGTTTCGAGCCGACTCTGGGCGTCCGCGAGGGCTGCGGGAGTGGGGTTCTGGAGGTCGTCGAGGGTCTGTCGCGCGGCGAGGACGTTGGCCTCTGCGGTGTCGATTTCGGCCGCCGTCGCCCCGGCGAGCAGATCGGCGAGCTTCTGGTTGGCTGTGGCGACGGTGGCTTCGGCGGTGTCGATGTCGGTCTGTGTTGGTCCGGCGCGGAGGTCGGTGAGGTTCTGTTCGGCTTGCGCGAGGCGGCTGCGGGCGTCCGCGAGGGCGGCGTCGGTGGGGTTCTGGAGGTCGGCGAGGGTCTGGCGGGCGCCCAGGACGGCGGCTTCGGCGGTGTCGATGTCGGTTTGTGTTGGTCCGGCGCGGAGGTCGGCGAGGTTCTGTTCGGCTTGCGCGAGGCGGCTGCGGGCGTCCGCGAGGGCGGCGTCGGTGGGGTTCTGGAGGTCGGCGAGGGTCTGGCGGGCGCCCAGGACGGCGGCTTCGGCGCTGTCGATGTCGCTCTGGGATGGCCCGGTGAGCAACTCGTTGAGCGAATCGGCGGCGCGCGCCAGTTGGGCGCGGGCGTCGGCGTAGTCGGCACTGTCGGGCTCGGGGATGCTGGCCAGGAACTGCGCGGCCGCCAGGACCAACTGTTCTGCCGCTTGAGGGTTCGGGGCCGGGTCTTCGCCTTGCAGGGCGGCGAGGGCTTGCTGTGCCGCCAGGAGTCGCGGGCGGGCGGCGGCAAGTTGCTGATCGTCCTCCGCGACGGCCGCGTCGATTACGGCGGTTTCGGCGGCGGCAAGCTCGGCCCGGGCGGCCTCCTGGGAGCGAAGCTGCTGGCGAACCTCTGCCAGCTCCCCGGCCGCCCGGGAGAGTTCCGCCTCGGCCTCCGGCCGCAACTCCTCGGCGATCTCGACGAAGTCCTCGAGTCTCTCTGCGGCGCCCAGGACGGCGGCTTCGGCGGTGTCGATGTCGGTTTGTGTTGGTCCGGCGCGGAGGTCGGTGAGGTTCTGTTCGGCTTGCGCGAGGCGGCTGCGGGCGTCCGCGAGGGCGGCGTCGGTGGGGTTCTGGAGGTCGGCGAGGGTCTGGCGTGCGCCCAGGACGGTGGCTTCGGCGGTGTTGATGTCGGTTTGTGTTGGTCCGGCGCGGAGGTCGGCGAGGTTTTGTTCGGCTTGCGCGAGGCGGCTGCGGGCGTCCGCGAGGGCGGCGTCGGTGGGGTTCTGGAGGTCGGCGAGGGTCTGGCGTGCGCCCAGGACGGCGGCTTCGGCGGTGTTGATGTCGGTTTGTGTTGGTCCGGCGCGGAGGTCGGCGAGATCCTCCGCAGCGACGTCCACGGTGGCTTCGGCGGTGTCGATGTCGGTTTGTGTTGGTCCGGCGCGGAGGTCGGTGAGGTTCTGTTCGGCTTGGGCCGCTCGGCTGCGGGCGTCCGCGAGGGCGGCGTCGGTGGGGTTCTGGAGGTCGGCGAGTGTCTGGCGGGCGCCCAGCACCGCGGCCTCGGCGGTGGCCACATCCGCGGCGCTCGCGGAGTCGAGGAGGTCGTCCCGCCGCTCGATGGCTTCGGCCAGCGCCGCCCGGGTCGAGGCGACGTCGGCCTCGGATACTCCGCCCAGCGATTCGCTCAGTCGTTCCTCGGCGTCCAGCAACCCGTTCTGCGCGGCCTCCAGGCGCTGTTGGGCATCGGCGACCTGTGCGGGCGTCGGACTGTGCAGGACGGCGTACAGCGGTTCACCCTGCCCCACGATCGCTCCCTCGGCGGCGAGATGGCCGAGCACCCCGGTGCTGCGGGCGGTGAGGGTCACAGCAGCGGCGTAGTCCAGCGTGCCGGAGATCTCCAGGTATTCGGCCAGATCGCGACGTTCCACCGGTGTCGTCGTGAGTTCGATTCGCTGCGCCTGATCCTCGCCGCCATCGCCCGAGCGGGCCGCGGTGATCGCAGCCGCGGCGGCTCCGCCGGCGATTGCCACGGCCATTGCACCGAGCAGCAGGCGGCCGCGCCTGCTCTGCGGCCAGTTCATGAGTTCGGCCCGCGCCCACCGCCGGCGAAGCGGCCGATGTTGACTTCCTCCTGGCACACCTCGAGGGCCGCGGCCACGTCGGGATCACCGAAGTCGATGGCGCCGCCGAACGGGCCGCCACCGGGACCGTCGTTCCCGCCGCCGGGGCCGAAGTTGCTGAGGTCGGGGTCACCCATGTCCACGCCGTTGTCGCGCATGCACTGGGCGAACTCCAGCAGGGTGTCCTGCAGCTCGGTGGTGTCGAAATTGCCCGAACCGGGCCCGAAGGACAGACCCTCCAGGAGGCCTTCGCAGGCCTCGCGAGCCGCGGGCAGGTCGGGATCCCGGCCGAGTTCCCGCAGTTCGTCTCCGCCGCCGGCGCCCGGCCGGAATCCGAATTGCACAGAGCCGTCGGCCGCGACGGTCGGGTCGGGGAAGTCCACGCCGTTGTCTCGCATGCAGTCGGCGAATCGCAAGAGCCGCTCCTCGTCGGTGAGGTCCTCCTCCCCGGCCCCGTCGCCGGGGTCCGCGAGGTCCGGCTGGGTCGTCGTCGCAGCCGGGGGTTCATCCCCGGTGTTGATGTCGCCAACCGTCGTGGGGGTCGCCGAGGCGGTCGTGGTGGAGGTCTCCGGAGTCGTCTCGGTGTTCGCCGCTGCGGTCACCTCCGGGGTCTGGGAGGCGGTGGTCGCGGTGGTCTCCGGCGGCGAGCTCACGATGCCGGCGGTGGCGGCGCCTTCGGGTTCGGGCACTGTTTCCACTACAGGGGCTGCATCGACCAGTGTCGCCAGGCCGCTGGACTCTCCTTCACCGCTGCAGGCGGAGAGCACGAGCGCCAGCACAGCCGCCGCCGGCAGCAGGGTGGTCCGGAGTCTCGGCACGTTGTGCTCCCTTCCTGTCCGCCGCGGAGGGTGCGGGGACGCCTCATCGCCTGTCTCACACCCTATTGAAGAGGGCCTTCGTAAGAGGCAGGTGAGAGGCACGGAAGAATCGGGTGTGAATCGGGCGGTGCGGTCGGGCTGTCCTGCGCCGCGGTGGTCTCGACGCAGGTGGCGAACGCGCCGTCCGTCACGCTGCCGCCGGTGGTGAGGTGGGCGGAGTTAGCCGCCGGCGGCAGCGATTGCCGGTTCGCCCGGCGTGCTGCGGCGGCGGATCAGCAGGAACAGCCAGGCCACGAGGACCATCGCGGCGGCGAGGGTGAACAGGCTGGCGGCAAAGGAGCCGCTGGCGTCGGCGATGCCGCCCACGGCGAACGGCCCGCCGAAGCCGCCGATCTCGCCCGCGGTGAAGAACAGCCCGCTGGCGATTCCCATGTTTCGCCCGTCCACGCCCGGCAGTCCCATCAGCGTCAACACGCACAGGGCGATGAGCCCGAACCGCAGGAAGCCGATGAGCAGCAGGAACGGCGTGGCGGCGACACCCGAGACCACGGCCAGCATGGCGACGGTGGCGGCCAGGCAAAGCGAGATGACCACCGGCGCGGCCAGTGGCCGGCGGGCGCCGAACCGGGTGACCAGCAGCGGGCCGATCAGCCCGGCCGCGTACGACGCGGAGGTGAGGTAGCCGGCGGTCTGGGCCGAGACCCCGCTGTCCTCGATGATCTTGGGCAGCCAGTTGTTGAGGCCGTGGTTCACGAAGAAGATGGCCACCGCCATGGCCAGGACCAGCCGCATCACCGGCTGGCGCAGCAGGGTGCGGGCGCCCTGGCGGGTGGCGCTGTCGAGTCTGAACCCTCCCGGCGCCGGTCCCGGCGAGCGGGACTCCAGCCGGCCCGTCAACATCAGCCACAACACGCAGGCGATCCCGGTCGCCGCCGCCAGGACCAGCGGCACACTCCGCCAACTCCCGCCGGCGATCGGGCGGATGACACTGTTGGCGGCGGCGACGGCGACGATCTGCCCGGCGATCGGTGCGGTCAGGTAGAGCGACGTGGCCTTGGCCCTCTCCCGTTCCGAGAACCGGCTGACAACCAGTTTCGGCGCCGCGTTGGAGATCATCGGCGCACCCAGCCCGAAGACCGCAACGGCCAGGAACAGGCTGACCCCGCCGGTGGCCAGCCCGCGCAGCACTCCCGACAGGCACATCAGCACGCCGCCGGCGAAGAGCGCCCAGCGCAGCCCGACGCGGTCCAGGAACCAGCCGCTGGGGGTCGAGGCGAAGACGAACACCGCCGGCCAGGTGCCGAGGATCACGCCGAGGCGGGACTTGCTCAGCCCGAGGTCCTCACCGAGGGGCGTGAGCACCGGCGCCAGCGACGACACCACCAGGCCGAAGGCGGCGTACATGGCCCACAGCCCCGCCAGCAGGATCCAGCGCTGCGGATCCGCTTCGTCGGTCGGTGTGCTTCGGGTTCCCGGCACCGCCGGTGCGGACGCCGCCGACGGCTCGGTGACGTCGCCGGGATCCGGGCTCAATAGCCCAGGAACTTCAGGGCGTTCCTGGTGAGTTGCTCAACGTCCAGTCCGGCCGCCTCCGCGGCGCCCACCGGGTCCTTGGCGGCCATGTCGAACGGGTAGTCCGAGCCGAGGACCAGGCGCTCGGCGCCGGTCACCGAGGCCAGGAAACGGAGGTGGTCGGCGCTGTGGGTGAGGTTGTCGGCCCAGATGCGGTCCCGGAACACCTCGCTGGGGCGCCGGGCGCAGTCGGCGGACACGTCGGGGCGGGCGCCCCAGCCGTGGTCCCAGCGGCCCAGGATGCCGGGGGCGCAGCCGGCGCCGTGCAGGAACGCCAGACGCAGCCCGTCGAGTTCGTCGGCGAGGCCCGAGAGGATGACGCCGCCGATGGCCGCAGCCGACTCGGTGGGGTTGCCGAGCAGGTTGATGAGGTAGTGGTGGCCCAGGCCGGGCCCGGGGAGCTGCATGGGGTGCACGATCATGCACATGCCCAGCCGGTGGGCTTCGATGAGGACCGACCGCAGCGGGTCGGTCTCGAAGGAGACGCCGCCCACCAGCGGTGGCACGGTCACGCCACGGATCCAGTCGATGTCGGCCAGCCGGCGCAACTCCGCGATCGCCGCGTCCAGGTCGGCCAGCGGCAGTGACCCCAGGCCCCGGAGCCGGTCCGGCGCCTGCTCGCACATCGCCACCAGCCCGTCGTTGACCGAGGCGACGAAGGCGGCGGCACGGTCGGCGGGTGCGTCCAGGGCGAACGTGAATGGCGGCGGCGACATGGCCCGCATCGCCAGGCTGTACGTGTCCATGTCCTCCAGGATCATGTCCATGTCGTACATCGTCACTGTGCGGATCGACAGCGACAGGTTGCCCAGGTGCAATTCGCCGTTCACTTCTCGCAATTGCAGTTCGCCGGTGGCGGTCGGGATGGCGAGACAGTTCTCGGGCAGGACGTGCGCGTGAATGTCGATGGGTCCGGATCGCATTGCTCTCCCCCGGATCGGCGACGGAATCCCGCACAAGTTAGCGGGCGGGCGCGCCGGCGCCCTTCAAACGTTCGTTATGGCACCCGTCCGGCTCGGGGCTGCCCGTCGCAGCGGCACGGTTAGGTTGTGCACGTGGTCACCGAGGCCGGCTCCAGCCTTGACGCCAATGTGGCGCCGGCGCTGGTGGCCGGCGCCCGCCTGATCGCCGAACGGCTCTCGGCCGGCGGGCGCCTTCTGGCGCACGGGGTCGGCCGCTGCGCTGCCGATGCCCAGCACATCGCCGTGGAATTCTTGCATCCCGTCATCACCGGCCGGCGGGCGTTACCTGCACTCGTCGGGGCGGCGGGCCGGACCCCGGGTGACGTGGTCGTGTCGGTCGCCTACGGGGGGGAGCCGGTCGCCGGCGACGCCGACGTTCTGCTGACCGATCATGCCGGGGCGCACACCACCGGAACGCAGGTTGTGGTCTCCCTACCCGGGTCAGTCGCCAAGGAGGCTGCCGTTGTGGCGTACCACGTGCTGTGGGAGGTGGCTCACGTCTTCCTCGACGCCGGGGTGCCGGAGGATGGCGCCGCACCGCAGGTGGACCCGGCGATGTCGTCGCTGTACCCGATGCTCTACGCCAGCTCCGGCACCGGTGACGGCGACCAGGAGGAACTGGAGGAGGCCGCGCTGGCGTCGGTTCGGGCCAAGCTCGCCGAGAGCGCGGTCGTGCGCGCGCAGGCCCGCTACGACAACGCCAACGCCATCGACCGCGCCGTCGGGGCACTGCGCGATGCCCCGACGGTATTCACCTGCGGCAACGGAGGCAGTGCCACCGACGCCGCTGATCTTGCTCACCTATTCGGTGAGCGGGGGCGCTCGCTCAGCGGTGACATCGCCACGGTCACTGCGCTGTCCAATGACGTCAACTTCGAGGTGACGTTCGCCCGCCCCCTCGCCACGCTCGGTCGTCCCGGCGACGCGGTCGTGGGAATCAGCACCAGCGGCTCGTCGCCCAACGTGCTGGCCGCCCTCGCCCGCGCCAAGTCCGACGGCCTCGCCGCTGTCGGGCTCTCCGGCTACGGCGGCGGGAGCATGGTCGACGCCGACCTGGATGCGCTTCTGGTCGTCCGCTCCGACTCGGTGCATCGGATCCAGGAGGCTCAGGTGGGCCTCTACAGCGAGGTCGCCGCCCGCTGCGGCTAGAGCCCGGTTGCCCGCGCCTCAGTCGTGCTCGTGGCGGTGGTGCAGGTCGGGTACGTGGGGATGCCTGTGGGTGATCTCGGGGTGATCGTGGGGGTGTGAGTGGCGGCCGCGGAACCCGTCGCGGTGGATGTGATCGTGATGGCCGTCGTCGTGGGTGTGTTCGTGGTCGTGCGAGAGGGGCTCGTGGCGGTGCTCGTGCTCGTGGGCCGTCTCCAGCGAGACGGCCACTCCGCCTGCGGCCAGCGCCACGGCGATGACCTGGAGGATGCTGATCGACTCACCGAGAGCCAGCCACGACAGTGCCGCGCCGATGAACGGGGCGGCGGCGAAGATCACCTGGCCTCGTGCTGCTCCCAGGTCGCGGGCGCCTTTCACCCACAGCGTGATCGACAGGCCGTAGCCGGCCATGCCGATGACGAGGGCGGCCACGACCGCGGCCCAGCCCCAGTCGCCCACCGATCCGGCAACGGTGAGCCCGAGAAGCAGATTCGCCCCACCGGCGATGACGCCCTTACCGAACACCACGTGCTCGGGGGCGAGTTGCTCGATACGGGCGGTGACGCAGTTGTCCAGGCCCCAGCAGGCGCAGGCCGCCACGATCAGCAGGGCACCGGGATCGAAGGAGGCGCCGGGCGACCACACGAGGAGAACCCCCGCGGCGGTGACCAGCGCCGCGGCCGCAAGCAACCGTCGACCGAGATGTTCCCGGAACAACGTTGCCGCCAGGATCACCGTGGCCAACAGCTCGGTGTTGAGCAGGATCGAAGCCGAGGCGGCGCTGGTCCGGGCCAGGCCGGCCACCAGCAGTGCAGGACCGACTGCGCCCCCCGATACGACCGCCGCCAGCGCCGGCTTCCATTCCGCGGCCAGCGCGGCCCGGGAGGGCGGGCGGCGAACCGTGGTCGGCAGCACCGCTACGGCGGCACCCAGGTAGAGCAGGCCGGCGAGCGCCAGAGCGCCCACGTCCTCGGCCAGCCGCGAGGCCGCCGGTGCTGAGGCACCGAAGAAGACCGCCGCCAGCAGGCAGCGGACGACGCCTCGCCGGCTCATGGCGTGACGTGTGCCGCTGCTCGGTTCAGGAGCACGCTCCGACCGTAGTCGTGGAGCGGCGGCGTCAGACTTCGGTGACGGTCGTCAGGGCGTAGTCGATAAGGGTGTCGTTGAGCTCCACGCCGTGGGCGTCTCGTGCGTGGGCGGCGACCGCCGCCAGCAACTCCTCGGCGCTGCCGGCTCGGGCGACCGTCTTGCAGTCGGTCACGCCGACGCGGCTGCAGGCGAACTCGAGTGCCATGACGAACCTCGGCCTCAGGCCGCCGCGTCGGCTTCGCCGAGCTGGCCCGCCACCGCTTCGAGGGCGTCGGCCAACTCCTCAAGGTCAGTCTTCACCGGTGTGAGCAGCTCGCCCAGCGGTGCGGTGCGGTGGGCAATGGCACGGACGCCGAAGGTGATGCGCCCCAGCGAGTGGTTCACCACGCGCAGGACCCGGATCACCCGGATGAAGTAGTACGCCAGCGCAGCGGCGATGACCAGGGCGATGATCACGGTCACGACGGCGGCTGCGGGCACGGCTCAGTCCCCCAGGTCCAGCAGCGGAGCGGCCGCGCCCACGTAGCCGACGGCGAGTCCCTTGGCAGCCGAGACGAGATCACGTGTGTCGGCCACAGCAGGGACCGGGTCCAGATTCCCGGTGAGGGCCACGCCGTGGTCGAGGATGTCATCCGCGTAGCGCCGGATCTCGACGGCGAGGCGCAGCACCCGGTTGGCGAGCAGCAACACGACCGGGACGATGACGACCAGCAACACCGCGTTGCCTGCCCACCAAAGTCCCATTCCTGTTCCTCCTGCTGACCTGCCGCGCGGCGCCGATCCGGTCCCCGGATCCTAACCCACGCTATGTGTATCCCGCATCTAGGCGCCCGGCTGGAGCAGTTCGGCGAGAGTTCCGAGAGCGGCGACGGCGGGTCCGCCGGGCGCCGTGTCCACCGGTGAGGCGCCCTCCCTGTCGGCGGTCTCGATCGAGTCGTCGGCGGGTACGAAGACGATCTCGTGGTCGCCCAGCGCCGCCTCGATCATCAGCCGGTCATCGTCTCCGGTGACCTTGTTCGCCACGACCAGGATCCGACCCTGCTGCTGCTCGCCGGCGACGGCCAAGGCGCGGCGGGCGACATCCAGCGAGCGTGGCGTGGGTTCGGTGACCACGAGCACCGCGTCCACGGCTTCCGGCGGCAGCCGGGTGAGGGTGCCGATTCCCGCCTCGAGGTCGGCGACGACGGTGAGGCCCTCGGCGGGGACGGAGCCGAGCAACTGCTCGGCGGACAGCCCGCATCAAGGTCAACCCGGCTCGGGATTCTCGATCCGCGTGATGACCGACAGCCGGACACCGTCGGGGGCGTCACTGCCGTAGCGCGCCAGGATGTCCGCCCAGCCGACAGCGTGCTCTTCGGTCCCCTCGTCCACCTTGTCGCGCAGGGTCAGCAGCCGCTCGGTCTCGCGGTCGCCGACGCCGAGGGACAGCCCCAGGTTGGGGTTGGTGTCGCAGTCCAGCGCCACGACCGGCAAGCCGCGCCTCCCGATGGCGCGTGCCAGCACAGCGCTGGTCGTTGTCTTGCCCGAACCGCCCTTGCCGACGACGGCGATCTTCATGCCGAACCCTCCGTGGTGGGCTGCCGCGACCCTTGGTCGAGCAAGCTTCTCACACCTGTCAGCAGAACCGCTACCGACTCCACGAAGCTGCTGTCCGGTGCCGCGTCAAGGGGCGCGGCGCCTCGCCGGTCGCCGGCGAGGATTTCGGGAGCCTCTGGCAACGCCGCCTCGACCGCCCTGTCGAGACGCTCGCTGAGGCGGGCCACGTCGCCGGCGCCGCGGACCTTGTTGGCCACGACTACCAGGTGGTCGGGTGCCCAGGGTGCGCCGGCGAGGTTGAGAAGGCGGCGGGCCGAGTGGACGGACTTGGCCGTCGGCTCGACGACCACGCAGACGATCTCCGCGTAGCGGGCCCAGCCGAACATGGCCTGGCGGGTGCCGCCAGGAAGGTCGCCGACGAGATGCCAGCGCTGCGGATCCAGCTCGCGCACCACCTGGCTCCAGGCGTGCTGGGCGCGCTGCAGGGTTGCGACGTGGCCCCAGAGGTTGCCGAACTGCAGGTAGCGCACCTCGTCGGGGCAGACCTTTGCCCAGTGCTCCACGAACCCTTCGGCATCCAGATCCGGCGCCAGCACCCAGCGGGGTCCGCCCTCGGGACCCTCCACGACGACGCCGTCGGGAATGGGCCTGTCGTCCACCGAGATTCCCAGGGCGTACGGCAGGCCGGGCAACGGGTCGGAGTCCACGGCCAGGACCGGCTCACCGGCGCGGGCTAACAGGCGGGCGAAGGTGCCGGCGATCGTGGACTTGCCGGATCCGCCCTTGCCGACGAAGGCCACCCGCATCCGGCGCTCCATCAACCCCCCACGAAGACCAGCTCGGCGGTACCTTCGGCCACTTCGACGAGCGTGTCCGCCAGGTAGCGGAACCGCCCGCCGATGGCTTCTCCGTCGCTGCGGGACACCCCACGGGCGTCACAGGAGATCGGTCAAAGCGACACCAGGAAAGGGCCGTCGGCGCCGCTGCGGACCAGCTCACGGGCCCGGTCGTCCGTGAGGACATCGGGGTCGGCCACGTCCACGGCGTGTCCCGCCAGGCGCACCTCGGACTCCAGCCCGGATCCGGCCGCCACGGTGGCGAAGTGATAGGCGCGGAAGAACGCCCCGGGGTCCACCCGTGGGTCGGCGGTGGTGAAGAAGATCAGCTTGCGTCGTGTCACTGCTCGGCTCGGTCAGCTCTTCGGTGCGGATCGGATGTAGCGGTCGAGCCGGCGGGCGGCCACCAACAGCCGCTGCGTCTCGGGGTGGTGCGGGTCGGCGAGGAGTTCCTCGGTAGGCCGGTCCTCCACGATCCGGCCCTCGGCCAGCACGACCACCCGGTCGGCAACGTAGCGGGCCAGCGCCAGGTCGTGCGTGATGAACACCAGCGTCGCCTCCAGCGATCGTTGCAGGTCGACGAGGAGCTCGGCGACGGTGCCTCGCAGTGAGGCGTCGAGCATCGATGTCGGCTCGTCGGCCAGGATCAGCTCGGGGTGGGCCACGAAGGCCCGAGCGATGGCGACGCGCTGGCGTTGACCTCCGCTGAGCGACGCCGGGAAGCGGTTCAGGAACTGATCGGCCGGCTGCAGACCGAGGCTCTCCAGAGCGGCGGCGACTGGCGCCGGTCGCCGGGAGCGCTCGATACCGGCCACAGCCAGCGGTTCGGCCACGATGCGGCTGACCGCCAGGCCCGGGTGCAGCGACTGGTAGGGATCCTGGAAGACGATCTGCACGCGCCTGCGGAGGGCGCGCCGCTCGGTGGCACGCAGGCCGGCGAGCGGCTTGCCCAGCACCTCCACCGAGCCCCCAGCCGGTTCGACGAGCCCGACCGCCAGGCGGGCGATGGTGCTCTTGCCGGCTCCGCTGCGCCCGACGACTGCGATCCGCTCGCCACGCCCGGCGGTGAGGTTCACGTCCTGCAGGGCCGCCACCTTCGGGCCCCGCGGCGGTCCGTAGAGCACGTCCACGTTGTCCAGGCGGAGGGTTTCGCTCACGTCGCCACCTCTCCTGCGTTGCCCGGTCCACCGGCGGTTCCGGCGGCGCCGGGTTCCGGAGCCTCCAATGGCGCGTGATGGCAGGCCACCAGCGCGCTGGCGAGGGGACGCAATGGGGCGTCGGAGTCGCTGCAGACCTCGCTGCGGTGCGCGCAGCGAGGGGCGAAGGCGCATCCGCCGGGGAGCCGCCGGGGGTCGGCGGGCTCGCCGGCGACGGGGATGGGCCGCCGCCGCGGCCCGCTCACGGTGGCGACGGCGTTGAGAAGACCCCGGGTGTAGGGGTGCTGGGGCCGTGCCACGAGGTCGCCGGTGGCGCCCTGCTCGACGATGCGCCCCGCGTACATGATCGCCAGGTCGTCCGCCCGCGCCGCCACCAGCGGCAGGTCGTGGGAGATCAGCAGGACGTCAAAGTGGAACTCGGCGCGCAACTCGTCCAGCAGGTCGAGAATCTCCCACTGCGTCACCACGTCCAGTCCGGTTGTGGGTTCATCGGCGATCAGCAGCCGCGGCCGGTTGAGGACCGCCATCGCCAGGACGACCCGCTGGCGCTGCCCCCCGCTGAGTTCGTGCGGGTACGCCCGGTGACGGTCGCGGGGAATCCCGACCCTCTCGAGCGCGGCGTGCGCCCGCTCGGCGACCTCTCCGACGGCTCCGGTGGGTTGGATCCCGCCGGTTCCGGACGCAGGGGAAGCCGCGCACTCGGTCACCTGCGTGATGATCCGCATGGTGGGGTTCAGGAGGCTCATCGCGGCCTGCGGCACGATGGCGATGCGCCGGCCGCGTAGGCGGCGCAGCCCCTCCCGACCGAGGCGCCGCAGGTCCCTCCCCTCGAACATGGTGGCGCCCGCGGTGACCCGGCCCGGTCGCCCCAGCAGGCCCATGACGGCCAGCGCCAGAGCGGACTTGCCGCTGCCGGACTCGCCGACGAGGCCCAGCATCCGGCCGCGCGCCACCTGCAGGTCCACGCCCCGCACCACCTCGGTCCCGCCGAAGGCAACCGCCAGGCCGCGCAACTCCAGCACCACGTCGGCCGGGGGAGGCTCGGGCTCGGTCGGGTCCAGACGCCGGCGCACCGGCGGGGCGGGTCCGTGGCTCACCAACTGCGGATCGGACAACTCCTCCAGGGCGAACCCCACGAACGCCAGCCCCACGATCAGCACCGTCAGCGCCATTCCCGGCGGGACGATCCACCACAGCCAGGCGTCGGTCAGGATGGCACTGGCGTTGTTGGCGAAGTAGAGCATCGAACCCCAGCTGACCTGTCCGGGGTCGCCCAGGCCCAGGAAGGCCACGCCGGACTGCACGACCACCGCGATGAGGGCGGCGCGCACGAACTGCGAGGACAGCAGGGGGACCAGCCGCCGCAACAGATGCGTTCGGAGGATGCGCCCGGCGCCTGCGCCGAGGGCGTTGGCGGCCACCACGTGTCCGATCTCCCGGAGCTTCAGGACCTGGGCGCGCAGCAGCCGGGCGGGGCGGGCCCAAAGCACGCCGGCGATGAGCAGGATCAGCACGGTCTGGCCGCGCCCGAAGTAGGCGGCCAGTACCAGCACCAGCACCAGCAGGGGAAGGGACAGCACCAGGTCCACCAGCCGCATGATCGCGGCGTCGCGCAGCCCGCCCCACCAGCCGGCCACCAGGGCGGCGAGCGTTCCGAGGGCTGTGGCCAGCGCCGCCGCGACCAGTCCCACCAGCAGGGTGACCCGGGAACCGTGAACGAGCTGCGCCCACAGGTCCCGGCCCAGGTCGTCGGTCCCCAGCCAGTGATCGGAGTTCGGCGACTGGTAGGGCGCGCCGGAGGCCCGGTCGGGCGGATGCTGCGCCAGCAGGTCTGCGAACACAGCGGCGCCGATGACGACCACGAGGAAGATGGCTCCGGTCGCAGCGATGGCCAGCGTGCTCGGACGCAGGAGGCGGCGACGCTCGCGGCTCACGTGCCCACCTTGCGGACGCGCGGGTCGAACAGCGGGTAGAGCAGGTCGTTGAGCAGGTTGATCGCCATCGCCGCCAGGGTGAACAGCAGGAACACCGCCTGCAGAACCGGGTAGTCGCGGGAGCGCACCGCCGCGAAGGCCAGCGATCCCAGTCCGGGGTAGGAGAACACCGCCTCCACCACGGTGGCGGCTCCGACCAGCGTGGAGAGTCCCAGGAGCGCCGCCGTGGACACCGGGATGCGGGCGTTTCGGGTGGCGTGGCGTCGCACCGCCCGGTCGCTGAGGCCCTTGGCCCGGGCCATGAACACGTAGTCCTCGCCGAGTTCGGAGATCATCGCCGAGCGGGCCACGACGAACACGGCCCCCAGGCCGACGCAGGTGAGCGTGACGGCTGGCAACACGAGCCGTTCGGCCACATCGCCGACCCAGGCCCAACCCGACAGCCCCTCCGGCGCCACAGCGCCGTACACGGGGAACCACCCCAGGTGGACCGAGAACGCCAGGATCAGCATCAGCCCGACGAAGAAAGCCGGCAACGCATCCACGGTGAGCACTCCCGACAGCAGACCCAGATCGCGCCTTGAGCCGCGGCGCCAGCCGGCGGCGAACCCGAGAGCCACGCCCAGGACCGTGGAGATCAGCACTGCCGAGCCCATGAGCAGCAGCGACCAGCCGATCCGGTCGCCGACGACCTCCGTCACGGGGTGCCCGTCGCGCACCGATATGCCCAGGTCACCCTGGAACAGCTTGGAAATGTACGTACTGAACTGCTGGGCGTTGGAGCCGTCCAGATCGAAGCGCGCCAGCATCTCCTGACGCTCGGCCAGGCTGATCGTGCCGCCCTCCGGAGGTGCCAGGTAGTCGGAGGGGTCGCCGGGCGCCAGCCGCGGCAGGGCGAAGTTGACGACCACCGCAACAGCCACCACTAGGGCGTATTGCAGCACCAGCCGGACGCCGCGATGCCGCCACCGGGGCAGTAGTCGGCGCTGTGATCCCATGTGGCGGCTCACACGCCGGGCGGCGCCGGCCGCACGGCGGCAGGCGCCAACCGGCGGCGGGACCTGCCTGTGGTGAGGATCAGTCCTCCACGGTTCCCTCGCGCCGGCGGCGTACCAGGACCCATCCGCCCAGACCGGCGACGGCGATGGCGGCGATGACGATGCCGGCGATCGCGCCGCCCCCGAGCCCGCCGTCGTCGCTGCCAGCGGTGGCGGCGGGGGCAGGTGCCGGCTCGGCCGGTATCGGAGCGGGCGAAGGTGCGGGTGCCGGGGTGTCGGTCTCGTCGGCGGGAGCGGCCTCGGGCTCGGTCGGTGCAGGCGTCTCGGGCTCCTCGGCCGCCGGCGCCTCGTCCTGCGCCGCCACTTCCGTCTCGGCCGGCGCTTCGGGCGCGTCGGCTTCCGCCGGTTCGGTAGCGGGTTCGGGCGCCGCCACGTTGGCGTAGCCCGGCAGGAACGACCGCTTGGTGAACACGCCGTGTCCGGGATCGCTTATCCAGCCGTCGTACGCCGACGGACGGTAGGCCCAGCGCCCATTCGGGTAGAAGAGAACCACCGCGGGCGCCTCGGCGGCGAAGATCTGCTGCGCCGCGTGGATCAACGGCAGCTTCGTGTCGGCCGGCTGCGACAGTGCCTCCTCGACGAGTCCGTCGAACTCGGGGTTGGCGTACCCGCTGAAGATACCCCCGACGCCGCGCCCGGGGCTGTGGAAGAAGAAGAACAGGTGGTCTGGATCGGTGTGGGCGTGCGACTCGAACACGGCGATGAACATCTCGACCGTCGGAGGGCCGGCCTCGCTGGGGCGTCGGGCGGCGGTAATGGCCGGGGCGTCGAGCGGCTCGACGGTGATGTCGACACCGATCTCGGCCAGTTGCTCGGCGACCAGCTCGCCGGCTCGGATCTGCGGCGGTGCCGCCGCGTTGACCAGCAGGCTGAACGCCAGCGGCGTGCCGTCGGCGGACACCCGCGTGCCGCCGGATCCTGCGGTGTAGCCGGCGGCGTCCAACATCGCCGCGGCGGCGGCGCGGTCGAAGCCGTGGCCCCCGGTGGGGTGTGCCCACGGCGAGTCGGGATGCGTCCAGGTGTCGTAGCCGGGCCGCCCCAGCCCACCCTCCACGATGTCGGTGATGAGTTGCACGTCCAGCGTCATGCTCATGGCCTTGCGGACCGCGGGGTCGCGCAGTGCGGGCTTGCGGGTGTTGAACATGAGGTAGACGGACTGCATCCGGGTGCCCTCGACGAGCGCCAGCTCGTCATCATCGGCGATCTGCGCCACCAGCGGGGCTGGCAGGTTGCGGGTCACGAAGTCCAGCTCGCCGGTACGCAGACCGGCGAAAGCAGCCTGGGCGTCGGAGACGACCGGGGCAATGATCTCGTCCACCAGTGGGGCGCCCATGAAGTAGTTCTCGTTGGCTTCGAGGCGGTACGAGACGCCGGGCTCGTAGGCGACCATCCGGTACGGCCCGGTGCCGATTGGCAGCGAGACGGCGTCGGCGCGCGGGTTCTCGATGCCCTCCCAGACGTGGCGCGGCAGGATCGGCACGTCGCCGCCCGGGAGCATCTCGAAGGTGGCGACGGGATCCTCGAAGCTGAGTCGCACCGTCAGGTCGTCCACTACCTCAGCGCCCCTGAAGACCGGGTGGTCGTATACGTGGTGGCCGTAGCGTCCCGGCCCGGCGACGTCGGAGAAATACTGGTAGGTGAACGCCACATCGTGGGCTCCGAACGGCATGCCGTCGTGCCACGTGACCCCCTCGCGCAGGTTGACGGTCCAGGTGCGGTAGTCGTCGGAGGGCTCTGCACCGGTGGCCAGCCACGGCTCGGGGTCCAAGCGGGCCTGCGACCAGAACAGCGTGTCGTAGACCAGCATGGTGAAGTCATGGGTAATCGGAAGCGCTGCCGGCACGATGAACGGGTTCAGGTTCTTCTCTGCGGCGTGAAGGCCGACCCGTACCACTGTCCGGTCACCCTCGTCGGCCGATGCCTCAATCGCTTCTGCGGGCACCAATTTGTACTCGTCGGCCGACGTCACACCCGCTGATGCGGTCACCAGGACGGCACTGGTCAAGAGGGAAAGGAGGAGTTTTCTCACGACGAGTGAAGCTAGTGAGTCACAACCGGCACCGGTATGTGCAATAACGCGCTAGCGCGCCGGGCCAGTGCCGGTCGGCTCGACGGGAACCGGAGGCCAGCGGCTACCGTCGGTGATGCCGGGAGGATCGGCCGGAGGTCACAGGAGTTGGACGGATGAAGATCGGAGTCGTCGGCAAGGGCGGTGTGGGAAAGACGACGCTCGCTTCACTGCTGGCGCGTGAGCTGCGCCGGCGGGGCAGGCGCGTTCTGGCCGTCGACACCGACTCCAATCCCAACCTCGGTCTCTCGCTGGGACTCGACGCCGAGGCGACCGAGGCGGTGCCGACCGTCCCCCGTTCGGTGGTGGTCGGCCGGCGGGGCGACCTCACCGTGGCCGAGTTGATGGACGGCTACGCCGTCGACACCCCCGAGGGCGTGATGCTGATGTCGGCCCTGCGTGTCGAGGCGGCGGGTGCCGGCTGCACCTGTGCCGGCCACGCCACTGTTCGCAGCCTCCTGGCCGAGGCGCTGGACCAGCAGGTCGACGACACCATCGTGGACATGGAGGCGGGACTCGAGCACCTCTCCCGCTCCGGCGGGACGCTGGCGCACGCCGACGTCCTTGTGCTGGTCATGGAACCGAGCCGCAAGGCCGCCATCACCGCCCAGCGCACCATCGGCCTGGCGACCGATCTGGGGATCGACAGATTCGTGGGTGTGGCGAACAAGATGGCGACAGGCGATCTCGCCGGCTTCGAGTCGCTCTGCGCCCAACTTGGCATACCCGTCGACGTGGTCGTGCCCGTGGCGACAGCGGTGACAGCGGCTGATCGGCGAGGTGAACCGCTGGCCCAGCACGATGCATCAGACGTGTGGCGGGCTGTAGCCCACCTTGCCGACCTCGTCGTCCTTCAGCCTGCTCCCACCGGCTGAGCCCTGCGCGCCCGGTCACCGTCAGGGCTGATCGGCGCTGAAGGCCTCGATCTCCTCGTCGTAGACCGAGCCCAACTCACGCAGGAACGCCAGTGTCTCGGCCGCTTCGGCCTCGTCGATGCGGCTCATGGCGAAGCCCACGTGCAGCAGCACCCACTCACCCACCTCGAGGGGCTCGTTGTCCACGATGACGGTGTTCACCTGGCGCCGTACCCCCTCGACATCCACGGTGGCGGTGTGTGACTCCGGCGGGCCGAGTGCCACCACCCGAGCGGGAATCCCCAGGCACACGAGAGGCTCCTCAGACTCCGGTGCTGACCGCGGCACCGGTGACGAGCCGTGTGGCCAGCAATCCGATCGATGCCACGGCGGGGTCGGTGGGGGCGTGATCCACGAGCGCCGCACCGGCGGCGTCGGCGCCCAGCGCGGCCTCCGACCAAGGTATGACGCCAGCCAGTTCGAGTTCGTGGCGGTCGCAGAACTCACCGACGGCGGCGGCGTCGTCGGCGCTGCGGCACTTGTTGGCGACCACGGCCACGCGCCCGATGGCTGTCTCCGCCGCAAGGGAGGCCTGCAGCCGGACCGCCTCCAGGGATCGGTAGTAGGGCTCGGCCACGAGCAGGAGAACCTCCGCGTGGCGCGCGGTGCCGCGGCTGAGGTGCTCCGGGGAGGCCTCCAGGTCGATGAGCGTGGCGACTTCCGGCCGGTCGCCGAGGTCTGCGAGCACGGCGCTCACGACGGCATGCGCGCCGCACAGGCAACCCTCCTCAGCGTGGGCGGGGGCGCCCATCTGCACGACCTGCACCCCGTCGGGCGCCGGCAGGGCGTGCTGCTCGAGAACCTCATCCAGCGGCGAGGTCAGTGCCGGACCGGTCGGGCGCCTCGAGACCAGCGAGGTCGGCAGGGGGGCCGGCCTCGCGGCGGCGATGCCCAGTGCCGCGTGGAGGTTGGGGTTGGAGTCGGCATCCACGGCCACCACACCGCGGCCGCCGCGTGCCAGGAGCCGGGCGGCGGTGGCGCAGATGGTGGTCTTTCCGGCGCCACCCTTGCCGGCGATGGCGAGTCTCACGGGCGCGGGATGGCCGGCTCGGCGAGCCGCCGGACGGCCTCGCCGAGACCGTCGCGCAGGGCCACGAGTTCGTCCATGGCAGAGCCGGCCGCGGCCCGACCCGCCGGCGTCAGTTCGTACACCCTGCGGTCGGGTCCGGCGTTGGAGGGCTCCCAGACCGAGCAGACGGCCCCGCGCTGCTCCAGAGAGCGCAGCTCGCGGTAGACGCCGGCCAGGTCCACCACGACGACACCCAAGTCGCTGACCGCCTGGAACAACTCGTAGCCGTACGACCTGCCGACCCGCAGCAGGCTGATCAGCAGAAAGGGGCGCAGGAAGCGTCGTGGCAGACCCGAACCCTCAGCCATGGCTGTGACCCACCCGCTGCGCGGCGCACGCCTCCGCCTCGTCGGCTGAGGCGTGACACCAGCAGTCCTCGCTGCACTCGCCGTGGCTGGGTCGGGTCAGGTCGGCGAACGCCTCGGTGAACTCCCGCGCACCCTGCTCGAGGCCGAAATCCGACAGCGCGTACCAGTCGCCGTCGCGCACCAGATAGCCCTCCTCCGCCAGCCTTTCCAGATAGGTCACGCCGATGTGAGCCTCGACGCCCAGGAAGCGCTCGATCGTGCCCGGGTCGACGATGTCGCCGAATCCCTCGCCGCGCAGCCAGTACATGACCTGCAGGATTTCGCTGCGCCAGTACAGCGCAGCCAGGGCGCCGGAACGGGGGGCCGGCGCCGGCGCGGTCACGACGACCCGCTCAGCTGGTCGGCCTTGGCGGTGACCCCTTCGAGTGCGCCCGCGATGCCGGTGAGTTGCTCGTTGACCCGCGTCACCGAGGGGCCGATGGAGGCGCACTGCGTCTCGATGGCGCGCACGCCGAAGGTGACCTTGCCGAGGCTCTGGGAGATGCGGGCGAGCGAGCGGGCGATGGCGATGAGGTACCCGGCCACGACACCCAGGAAGAGGGTGATCTCCACGACGGTCAGGACGATCAGAGCGGTCCGCATCAGGCGCCCTCCTCACCCTCGGTCAGCAGCCCCTCCAGGAAGGCGTCGTGGCGCAGTGCCTCGTCGGTGAGGCCGTCGAGACGCACGGTGGTCTGGTGCAGCATCCACGTGGTGGCGGTGTTACGGGCCACCTGCTTGCCGGTCTCCCAGATGGCATCCGCGCCCCGCTCGATGCGCTTCACCTGCCGGTAGAAGGTCTGCAGCAGCAGTACGGCCACCACCGACACCACCGCGCCGAGGCCGAGTGTCATCCACCAGATGGCGTGCGTGCTCATGTGGCTACCCCGACCCGTTCCCGTACTTCACCGCAAGATGCTGGCGCACCGCCGCGGCTCCCGCGGTGATGCGGCCGATGGCGCCGTTCACGTCGTGCACCGCCCAGAGGGGCTCGGTGTTGTCACGGGACTCCTCGAGCGCCGCCAGGATGGACTCCGCCTTGACGGCGGCCCCGCGGGCGCCGGCGATCATCATCACCAGGAGCACCACGACCGCAAGGACGATGACCCCGGCGATGACGTACCCGATGATCCAACCCGTTGACATGCGCCCCCTCGGCGGTCGCTGCGGCTGCTCGTTCGCCGCGCAGTATATGACAAGCGCCGGACTAGGTGCGATTCGCATTTAGGCTAAGATCCGCCGGCCGGCGCTGCCGAGGAGGACGTCCATGACCCCCACCACGCCATGACTCGCTACACCGACGTCGTCCCCGGCGTCGAGCACGGCCGCATCCCCGCCAAGCCGCTCCTCGTTGACCCTGCCGACCCGCTCTCGCCGGTCGCGGTTCGCAGCGGTAAGCGACCCAAGCGCTCCGAACTGGTCTCGCAGGGCCCACTCGACCGCGTCTATCTGTTCTGGATCGTCGGGGCGAGTTGCGACGGCTGCACGATCGCCATCTCCGGCGCCACCCATCCCCGCGTCGAGGACCTTCTCAACGGGCGCGTGCCCGGGCTGCCCCGCGTCGAACTCGTACACACGGTGCTGTCGGTCGAGTCGGGGCCGGAATGGGTGGAGAACCTACGTATGGCCGCCGAGGGCCGCCTCGACGCCCCATACATCATCATCTGGGAGGGCTCGATCATGGACGAGACCGTCTCGGGTGATTATGGCTACTGGATGGGCCTTGGCGAGGACCCCGCCGACGGGCGGCAGATCACCAGCCTCGAGTGGCTCGACCGCATGGCCCCCGGCGCTGCGGCGGTCATCGCCGTCGGCACGTGCGCCTGCTGGGGCGGCATCCCGGCGGCGCAGGGCAACCCCACCAATGCTCAGGGCGTCATGGACCACCTCGGCAAGGACTTCCGCTCGGCCCTCGGTCTGCCGGTCGTGAACGTGCCTGGCTGCTCGCCGGTGGGCGACAACATCACCGAGACCGCCGCGGCCACGCTGCTGTTCCTAAACGGGCTGGCCCCGCTGCCGGAGTTCGACGACCTGGGTCGCCCGGCCTGGCTGTTCACCGAGACTGTGCACCGACACTGCCCGCGGGCCGGCTACTACGAGGAGGGCGTCTTCGCCCACGAATATGGCGGCAAGGAGTGCCTCGTGGAGTTGGGTTGCTGGGGTCCCGTCGTGCAGTGCAACATCGCCGAGCGGGGCATCGTGGACGGCCACGGTGGCTGCATGAACATGGGAGGCATCTGCATCGGCTGCACCATGCCCGGCTTCCCCGACAAGTTCGCGCCGTTCTACGAGCGCCCGCCGGGGGCGATGCTGTCCACCAACACGAACCGGGTCGTGGGCGGGTTCATCCGGCGTATGCGCATGCTGTCCCAGCGGGACAAGTTGCGCTCGAACCGCTGGGAGACCGACCGCGACCTCCCCAGCGGCTGGGGTCGCTACAAGACCCAGCCCGTGGGCGCCGAGCGGTTGGTGCACCAGCTCTACGCACGAAAGCAGCATTCCCACGAGGGAGGGCGCTGAGCGACCATGTGCTTCAAGAATCTCCCCATCACCATCGACGACAGCGGCCGCGCCGCGCTCGCGGTGGGGGCGGGCGATCCCTACGCGGTCGCCGTCGCCGAACCCCGTGACTACGTCCAGGCGCTCAGCAACGGCAACGGCGGTGCCGGGGTGCCGCCGAGGCTGCGGGAGTGGAGCATCGACCCGGTCACCCGCGTGGCGGGGGCCCTTGCGGTGCACACCGTGCTGGACCTCGAGGGGCGCAAAGCCGTCGAAGCCCACTCCATGGCCATGCTGTTCCGCGGCTACGAGATCATCCTGCAGGGCCGCGACCCCCGTGACGCCATCGACATCTCCAGCCGCGCCTGCGGCGTGTGCGGCGGTGTTCACTCCACGGTGTCCTCTCTCGGCATCGAGATGGCGTTCGGCATCACGCCCCCGCCGCTGGGAGTCTGCGTGCGCAACCTGGGCGAGGTTGCGGAGATGTTCTACGACCACCCGTTGCATCTCGGCCTTCTGGCCGGCCCCGACTACTCCACCGCGATCGTGTCGGTCACCAACCCCGAACTGGTCACACTCGCCGAGAGGACCCCGGCGCCCCACGGCGACGTGCATGGGTACCGCACGATCAAGGACATCATGGACGGGTTCAACCCCCTCGAGGGGTCGATCTACCTGGAGTCGCTGGAGTACACCCGCATCGCCCGGGTGATGTGCACGCTCATGTACGGCAAGTACCCCCACCCGTCCACTCTGGTGCCCGGCGGGGTGTCGACCACCGTCAGCACCACGACGTTCAACGAGTACTACGCCAACCTGGGGAAGATCTTCGACTACGCCAAGCGCCTGGCCGGCATCTGGGACGACATCTGCGACTTCTTCCTGGAGGCCAACCCGCTCTACTCCGAGGTGGGCCGGCGACCGATCAACCTCATCCAGACCGGCATCTGGGACGACCCCACCGTCTATGACGCCACCTACGCCAACATGGATACTTGGGGCCAGGCCCGCTTCTCCGCACCCGGCATCATCTCCGGCGGCGACCTCCTCACGACGCGCCTCACCCAGATCAACATGGGTATCGAGGAGTTCGTGGAGCACTCCTACTACGAGGACTGGACGAACAACGGCGCCCAGCGCTTCGCCACCGATCAGCTCGGCAACCCGCTGTCGCCCTACCACGCCTGGAACAAGGAGACCGTGCCCCGGCCGGCGGGCAAGAACTTCAAGGAGAAGTACTCCTGGGACACTGCCCCCCGCTGGGACCGCGTCTCGATGGAGACAGGTGCCTACGGGCGGATGTGGACCACCGCCCTCGCACAGCAGCTTCCCGAGAACCCGTACCTTGAGGCCACCGGCGACGGGCTGCGCATGCTCCTGCCCGCGCACGACCTACCTGAGACCGAGCTGCGGTGGAACGTGCCCGAGAAGCTCAACGCCTTCGAGCGCAACCGCGGGCGGGCCTACGCCGTCGGCTTCACCGCCGCCATCGGCATGATCTGCCTCATGCAGGCCTTCGAATACTGGCGCAAGGGTGAGACGGCGGTCTCGACGCCGTTCAAGGTGCCCCAGGACGAGCGGGTGTCCGTCGGCATGTGGGAGGCCGGGCGGGGCTACCTCACGCACCACATGCACATGGACAAGGGCCGCCTGATCAACTACCAGATCAACACCCCGTCCACCTGGAACGCCTCGCCGCGTGACCCGTTCGGCAACCCTGGCCCCTACGAGGAGGCGATCGTTGGCACGCCGCTGCTGGAGACCGTTCCCGACGACGACATCAAGGGAATCGACGTGCTGCGGACCATCCGCAGCTTCGATCCGTGCATGCCCTGCACGACCCACATGGACACCGGACGAGGCGTGATCACCCGTGAGGTGAACTCCTGCGGGTGCACCCTGGAGTGACGGCAGAGGCGGCGGAGGGGCAGGCTCGGCGGGATCACCCGCGAGGTCCGGCTCATGCCGGGGCGCACCCTGGAGTGACAGCCGACGGGCGCGATGAGGCGCTCGACACCCTGCTTGGTCCGGGGGCGCAGATCCGAGCCGGGAACCCCCAGGAGATCGGCTGCACTCTGGTTGGGGGGATCGGCCTGCCCTGGTTGCGGGACCTGGACTTCGGCACCAACTGGCTGGCCCGCGCTGCCGAGGAGACCTGGCCTCCGAACGTGGTACTGGAGGACCTCTCGTATGCGGCGCACCGGGTGATGCACCGCCTCGAGGAATTGCGCCCGGCGCGGGTCGTGCTCCTGGGCTGCATGCCGCGGGGCACCGACCCGGCGGGGACCATCCGGCGCTACCGGCTCGCCGACACCGAGCCGCCGGACCCCGCCGAGGTGCACGAGCGCCTCGGCGAGGCGGTGGGCGGCATCATCGATCTGGACCATACGCTGGCGGTCTGCAGGCACTGGGACGCCCTGCCCGACGACACCACCGTGATCGAGGTGGAGCCGGCCGAGAGCGACTTCGGCTGGGGGTTCTCCGGTGCGGTGGAGGACGCTGTGGCAACAGTGCTGGAGATGGTCCGCCAGGAGGTGGCGGAGCGGTGAACGAGTTGGCCTATGGCGAGATCCTGGACCGTGTCGCCGAACTCGCCGAGAGCCTTCTGGAACATCCCTCCGAGGAGGTGCGCGGCGACGCAACCGAGCTGCTGGACTGGCTGGACGTCTACCACCGCGAGGGCCTGGGTCGGCTCACCGAGATGATCCGCGACTGGCGGGGTGAACTGTTCCTGGAGCAGGCCGCCGCCGACCCTGTCGTGGGCGAACTGCTGGCCACGTACGGCCTCGGGGCCGCCGCCGACGCCGCCTCGCTGCGGCTGATCGGCATCGCCCTCGACGAGGTGCGTCCCTACGTGCACTCCCACGGCGGCGAGATCGAGGTCGTCTCGGCTGTCGACGGGGTTGTGACCCTGCGGATGCACGGCACGTGTGACGGGTGCACCGCGGCCGACGAGACCGTCGCGGGCCGCATCGAGGTTGCGCTGCGCGAGCACTGGGTGGATTTCCGTCGCGTGGTGCTCACCGAGGCCACCGCCGCGCCGCATCCGCCCCCGACCACCGGGGGCACGTCGGTGGTGTCGGGGCTGGGTATCTCGCCCCGCCGGTAGCCGATGGCCAGCGAACCCGACGTGGCCGAGATGTGCTTCGCGGCCCGGGCGCTGGCGCAGAGCCACCCCATGACACCGGCGGCGCTCGCCTACCTGCGAGGTCGTCTGGAGGACGAGCGGAGCCGCCAGCCGGTGGGCGAACCGGCCGATTGGGCAGCCACCGCACTGGTCGTCGGCTACTGCCTGCGCCGCACCGAGGAGAAGCAGGTGGCACGGCCTCCCGCTCTGCAGGATGTCGATGTCGCCGACTTGGAGACCGGTGCCGTGGCGCTGGCCGGGGCCTTGCGGGACGGCGATGCTGGTGCAGTCACGCTGCTGTCGCCGGCGGTCACCGTCGCCGCCCTCGACCGCCTCATCGGCACCGAGTTGGACAAGCGCCGCGAGCACTTGCGCGAGCAGCTGGACGACGATGCCTGGGCCGAGCTGACCGAATACCTGGCATGGTGGGTCGTTCACGGCTACTGCACCCGGGCCGCCGAGGCACCCGGTTCGTGATGTCCGGGGCCCGGCGTGTCCTGGTGGTTGGCGTCGGCAATGTGTTGCGCGCCGACGACGGGTTCGGCGTAGCCGTGGCACGCCGGCTCGCCGAGCGCGAGCTGCCTCCGGGGGTGACGCTTGCCGAGACGGGCATCGGCGGGATCCACCTCGTGCACGAGTTGATGGCGGGCTACGACGCGCTGATCGTGGTGGACGCGGTGGATCGGGGCCGGCCGCCCGGCAGCGTGCTCGTCATCGATGCCGATGTGATCGACGTCGGCGAACTCCCGCTGGACGCCCGCCACGACCTGCTGGCAGACATGCATCTGGCGACACCCGAGCGTGCGCTGATGGTGGCGCGCGCGGTGGGCGTGCTGCCCGAGCACACGATCATCGTGGGCGCCCAGCCGGCGGAGACCGAGGAGTTGGGCGTCGGGCTCAGCGACGAGATCGCCGCCGCGGTGGACGTGGCCGTGGCCGAGGTCGAGCGCTGCCTCGCCGAGTTGGTGGGCACGTGAACTTGGCGCGGCTCGAGGCGGAGCTGGAGGCGCTGCGGGGCGCCGGCCGCCCCGACGAGTGGGCGCTGGCCGCCTACCGCCTGGGCGTGGCCCGCAGCGAAGCCGCTACCGGCGAGGCAGGCCTGCGTGCCGCCGTTGAACTCCTCGACCGTGCCGCCAGGGCACTCGGTCCGGCCCGCTCACCGGTGGAGCACGCCCGCATCCTGACGGCCGCGGGAAGTTGCCGGCGGCGTCTGGGCGAGTCCGGAGCCGCCGCGACCCTGTTCGACCGTGCCGCCGATCTGCTGGCGGGGCGGGTGCCTGCCACCCAGGAGGCCGCCGCGCTGGTCAACTGCGGCCTCGCCGCCACCGAGGCAGGCCGTCCCGCCGATGCCTCGGCGCTTCTGGCCCGTGCCCTCGCCCTGGTGGACGGGAGCGACGACGACGAGAGCCGTCGTGTGCGCGGCGCCGCCCACCTCAACCGGGCGCAGGCCAGTCAGGCCTCCGGGTCGCGGGACGACCTGGAGCGCGCGGTTGCCGACTACCGCGCCGCGGCGAATTGCTTCGGTGACGACGCTCCGCAGCGGGCGATGGCGTTGCACGGGCTGGGCAGCGCCCTCCTGGACCTCGCAGCGTCCACCGGATCTCCCGACGGCTCCGCGCAACCCGTGGACGCCGCGGGGCTCGCGGAACCAGAGGGCGGCCCGGGCGGATCCGCGGCGGAGTCCGGCGACACCGTCGGGCAACTCGCGGCCGGGGCCGTCGAGGCGTTCAGGGCGAGCCTCCAGATACTCACGTTGGAGGCGTTCCCCTTCCGTCATGCCGTGGCC
This sequence comes from Acidimicrobiales bacterium, assembly GCA_963664235.1. Taxonomy (GTDB): domain Bacteria; phylum Actinomycetota; class Acidimicrobiia; order Acidimicrobiales; family CATQHL01; genus VXNF01. The sequence continues at coordinate 1,410,237 of OY760933.1, forward strand.
CGTCACAGCCTGGCCCTGGCATTCGAGCGCCGGGGCGAGCCGCTGGATGTGCTTCGCGCAGCCGAGTGCGCCGAGGCCGCTCTGGCGGTCTTCGACCCCCGGCTGCAGGGCGAGCACTGGCAGGTGGCCGCGGAGACCCTGGCTCGCTTGGAGGCCGCCGCCGCGGACGGGCCGCCCGGCGGCCCACCGCCGGCACGGCTGCGGCGCTTCGCTCTGCTGGCCGACGGGGTGGACGACCTCGAGCGCGTCTCGTTGCTGAGGGATCGTCTGGCGCGCCTGACGGTGCACCCCGACCTGCGGCGACGTAGTGACTGCGGGGCCCTTGCGGTGGCGGTCGTCGAGGCGGGTCCGGTCGCCTACGAGCGGTTCGTGCGGGCGATGATCCCGGTGCTGATGGAGCTTCCCGATCCGTTGTTGGAGGCCATGTGCGGCGCGCTGTGCGAGGCGCACACGGCCAGTGGTGAACCGGGCGTCTTCGACGAGGTGCTGGACCGGGTGATCCACGATCTCCTCTTCGGCCCGCAGCGGGTGCGGATGCGCGACCTGCTCGAGGCGCGCGGCTGGGTGCGCCCGTGAACCCGTCGCCGGCCGATCACGGCCTGCTCCCGGCGGATGATCCCGCGGCGGTCGCCGGCGCCTTCATCGCCGCCATCGCCTGGGGCGAGCACACGACCGTCTGGGAACTGTTGAGCGAGACCGGTCGCTCGGTGGCGCTGGCCGTGGCGCAGGCCAACGGCCTGGACCGCGTGGTGGCGGGCCGGATCCGCGACCGGTTGGCGAACCCCGTGGAGTTGGAGGACTTTCTGGCGCAGCTTCTCGGTGGGCTGCGCCACGATCTGCGCAGTGTCGACATCGGTGAGATCCGCCTCGGGGCCTGCGCGCCGGCATCCGACGGCGCAGCCCTTGAGGTCGAACTCTTGGTGCCGTCGCTGCTGCCGGGCACCGACTCCTGGCCGGCCGGGAGCATCGTGGTCAGCGACGACGGTTCGGGCACCTGGCGCGTGGACCGCCTGCAACCGGTTCTGGCCGGCCCGTGACCGAATCATGGGAGCGGGTGCCGGTGGCGCTGTCGGTCGAGGCGCGCATGCACCAGCGGGCCCGTCAGGAGGCTGCGCCGGCCGGATCCGCTGTGGTCGTCGACACCGAGATCTCCGCCCGGCTGCGGGGCGGTGTCGAATGGGACAAGACTGACGCGGTTGCCGTCGCCGCGCTGGGGCGACCCGACGCCCTGGACTTCCGAGATGCCGATGTGGCCTGGCTGGCAGCGGGCCTGGCCGCGTCGGAAGCACTGAGCGAGTTCACCGGCGGCGGCTACGTCTGTGACTGGCCCGACGCGCTCCGCCCGGCCGCTGCGGGCCCCGGGCCGGGACCGGGGCCCGCCCGCGTGGCGACCGCGGCCGCCACCCAACTCGGCCCCGGCCGGGTGGACTACGCGGTGGTGGTCATCCGCGTGGCGCCGGCCGGCGCGCTTGGGTCGCGGGACGGGTTGATCGAGTCGCTGGTGCGTCACGCTCGCGAGGGTGCCCGCCTGCTCGATGATCCCGCCGAACTGCTCCGCCGCTACCGGCACTGCTGCGCCACCCTGGGTCGGCGAGTCGCCGTCTCGCTTGCTCCGACGGGTTCGACACGCGGCCTCGCCACCGACATCACCACCGACGGCGGGCTGGTGGTGCGGTCGGCGACGGGGCTCGCTGAGACCGTTGCCGTAGGAGCCCTGCGCACGATCTCCCTCTTGGAGGACTGATGGTCTCCGCTGCCGGCGGCGCTCCCTCAGCCGGGCGAGTCGTCGAGCAGCCCGGCGCGGTCACGCGCTGCGGCCACCGCGGCCTGACCGAGGCTGATGCCGCCGTCATTACAGGGCACCTGGCGGTGGCGGAGTACCTCGAGCCCTGCGGCGCGCAACCTCCCGGTGACCGCTTCCAGGAGGATCACGTTGGCAAAGCAGCCGCCCGAGAGTGCGACGGTGCCGAGACCGGTCTCGTCGCGCAGCGCCCGGCACACATCCACGATCGCCTCGGCGAGGCCCCGGTGGAAGCGGGCTGCGACAAGGGAGCGGTCGATCCCCGAACGCAGGTCGGCGAGTGCCCCGGCCACGAGGTCGACCCCTCGGACGATGTGGCCGCCGTCACCGGACTCGACGCGAACCCCGTAGGCATCCCGGTGAGTCCGGTCGGCGACCTGTTCGAGTTCGATGGCCGCCTGTCCCTCGTAGGTCACGGTGTCCCGCACGTCCAGGAGAGCGGCCACGGCGTCGAACAGCCGCCCTGCGCTCGACGTGGGTGGGGAGCGCAGGCCGCTGCGCCCCAACTGCAAGACCTGCGACCAGCGATCGTGACGCCGCGCCAGGTGGAGGTCGGGCGCCTCGGCCTCGCCAAGCGCATCGAGATACACGGCTGCCATGCGCCACGGCTCCCGTGTGGCGGCGTCACCTCCGGGCATCGGCACCTGCGCCAGCCAGCCGCGCCGCTCGTAGCCGGCGAGGTCGGCCACCAGGAACTCGCCTCCCCAGACGGTGCCGTCGTCGCCGTGGCCGAGACCGTCGAAGGCCACGCCGATGACCGGTCCGGCGATCCCGGCCTCAGCCAGGCAGGCTGCCACGTGGGCGTGATGATGCTGCACCGGCACCTGCACCAGCCCGGCCTGCTCACGGCCGAACGAGCTGGACAGGTACTGCGGGTGCAGGTCGAAAGCCACGACCTCGGGTGCCACCTCGAAGAGCCGCTGCAGGTGCGTGACGGTCTGACCGAACGCCTCGTGCGCCAGCACGTCCGCCAGATCGCCGACGTGCTGGGACACGAAGACGTGGTCGTCGCGCGCCACCGCCACGGTGTTCTTCAGGTCGGCGCCGCACGCCAGCACCGCGCGGGGCGCCGACCACGGCAGACGGATCGGCGCCGGGGCGTGGCCGCGAGAGCGCCGCAGCGGGTAGGGCCGGCCGTCGATCACACGGGCGACGGAGTCGTCGACGCGCATACCGATCCGGCGATCGTGGCTGACCAGCAGGTCGGCCACCGGCCCGAGCCGCCCGCCGGCGTCGCTGTCGGTATAGGCGATGGGCTCGTCGGAGAGGTTCCCGCTCGTGCACACGATGGGTTCGCCGACCTCCGCCAGCAGCAGGTGGTGCAGCGGCGTGTAGGGCAGCATCACCCCGAGTTCGGCGGTGTGCGGGGCCACCGACGGCGCCACCGCGGCGTCGGGCCGTCGGGCCAGGAGCACGATCGGCCGCGCCGGCGAGGCCAGCAGGTCCTCCTCGGCCGGCGAGGTGAAGCAGAGATGTCGCACGGCAGCGAGGTCGGCTGCCATGAGCGCGAACGGCTTGGCCTCACGGTGCTTGCGGGCTCGGAGGGTTGCCACGGCGACCTCGTCGGAGGCCAGCGCAGCGAGGTGGTAGCCGCCGAGTCCCTTGACGGCCACGATCTGGTCGTCCCGCAGCGCGGCGGCGGCCTCGGCGACCGTGCAGGACAGTGCCGGCCCGCAGTCGGCGCAGCACACCGGCTGGGCGTGGAACCGCCGGTCGAGGGGGTCGAGGTACTCCGCCCGGCATCGGATGCACATCTCGAAGTCAGCCATCGTGGTGTTGGGGCGGTCGTAGGGGATGGCGGTCACGATGGAGAAGCGGGGGCCGCAGTTCGTGCAGTTGGCGAAGGCGTAGCCGAAACGGCGGTCGGCTGGATCGAGGATCTCCTCCAGGCAGTCCCCGCAGGTTGCCACGTCAGCAGACACGAAGGTGGTTGCCGCTGCCCGTCTCTGGCTGGGGCCGATGACGAATCCGGTGTCCGCGCAGAGCGTGCGGGGCTCGATGCGGACCGAGTCGATCCGAGCCAGTGGGGGCGCCTCCCGGTCGAGACGCGCGGCGAACGAGCCGATGACCGCCGGCGGCCCCTGCACTTCGATCGTCACGCCCCCCGCCTCGTTGCGCACCCAGCCCGCGAGGCCGAGGCTGCGGGCCAGTCCGAACACGTACGGCCGGAACCCCACCCCCTGAACTATCCCGGTCACCAGGATGTGCCGCCGGATCGCGGAGCTGGCGTCCATAGCGCAGACACTACGGGCCGCCCTCCGGTGGGCCGCAAAGGTGTCGGAATGCCCGGGCGGGCCCTCCCGGCGGCTACGCCGTACGATGATCCCGTGGTGATCAACGCCGTGGGCGCCCCGTGAAGTTCGTCGACGAGTATCGGGACCCCACCGTGGCCGGGCATCTGGCCCGGCGCATCGCCGAGCGGATCGAGCCCGGCCGGCACTACAAAGTCATGGAAGTGTGCGGCGGGCATACGCACGCCATCTACCGCTACGGCGTCAGCGACTACCTCCCCCCGGGGATCGAACTGGTGCACGGACCGGGCTGCCCGGTTTGCGTGCTGCCGATGGGGCGCATAGACGACGCCACCGTGATCGCTGAATCCAATCCCGACGTCATCCTCACCTGCTTCGGGGATCTCATGCGCGTCCCCGGTGGCCGGGGTTCGTTCCTCGACGCCCGCGCCCGCGGGGCCGACATCCGCTTCGTGTACTCGCCGCTCGACGCCTTGGGCTTGGCGCGGCGCAATCCCGACAGGCGCGTGGTCTTCTACGCCATCGGCTTCGAGACCACCGCCCCGTCGACGGCTGTCACGTTGCAGCAGGCCCGAGCCGAGGGAGTTCGCAACTTCTCGGTGTTCTGCAACCACGTCACGATCATCCCGGCCATCAAGGCCATCCTGGACTCTCCCGATCTGCGTCTCGACGCCTTTATCGGCCCTGGCCACGTTTCCACGGTCATCGGCCTGCGCCCCTACGAGTGGATCGCCCGGGATGAGGGTATGCCGCTGGTGGTGGCCGGCTTCGAGCCGCTGGACGTGCTGGAGGCGGTGGCGATGATCCTCGAGCAGTTGGCCGACGGGCGTGCCGAGGTCGAGAACCAGTACAGCCGGGTCGTGCGCCCCGAGGGCAACAAGATCGCGCTGGAAACCATCGCCGACACCATGACGCTGCGCCCCTGGTTCGAGTGGCGGGGGCTCGGATCCATCGACTACTCGGCGCTGGGGCTGTCGGAGCGGTACGCCGACTTCGACGCCGAGTTGCTGTTCGACGTGCCTGCGGCGAGGGTCGCCGACCCCAAGGCCTGCCAGTGCGGTGAGGTGCTCAAGGGAGTGCTGAAGCCCTGGGAGTGCAAGGTCTTCGGGACCGCCTGCACGCCCGAGACGCCCATCGGCACGTGCATGGTCTCCTCGGAGGGGGCCTGCGCCGCCTACTACAACTACGGCAAGTACGCCCGCCAGCGCGTGGAGCTGAAGGTCGGCACCGGGTGACGCCGCGGCGTGCGGCGTGCTGCCGTGGTTGAGTGGACTGAAGATCAAGTTTCCGAGCGCATCGAGCGGCGCCGGCGCTCCCGACCGAGGTTCGTCGACGACTTCGTGACCCTGGCCCACGGCGCCGGGGGGAAGGCCTCGAGGGCGCTGGTGGAGGGGCTGATACTCCCGCGCTTCGAAGCCGCCGGCGGGGGTGACCTGGGTGATGCAGCGCTGCTGGGGGAGATCGAGGGGGAACTGGCCTTCACCACCGACACGTTCGTGGTGACGCCGCTGCGCTTCCCGGGCGGTTCCATCGGCGAGCTCGCCGTCCACGGCACGGTGAACGATCTGGCCGTCGCGGGCGCTCGCGGGGTGTTCATCTCCGTGGCGCTGGTGCTGGAGGAGGGCCTCGGGCGCGAGACGCTGGAGGCCGAGATCGAGGCGCTGGCGGCGGCAGCGGCGGCATGCGATGTGAACGTCGTGTGCGGAGACACGAAGGTTGTGGAGCGGGGCAAGGCCGACGGTCTCTACGTCAACACCAGCGGTATCGGGGTCATCGACCGTCGGGCCGATCTGGACCCGGGGAGGATCGCCCCGGGTGACCGGGTGCTGGTCTCGGGGACCGTCGGCGACCACGGTGTCGCAGTCATGCTGGCCCGCGGCGAGTTGGACCTCGTGGCCCCGGTGCAGAGCGACACCTGCTCGCTCTGGCCGGCAGCCGAAGCTCTGATGGACGCGTGCGGCCCGTCACTGCGCTGCATGCGCGACGCCACCCGCGGCGGCGTGGCCACCGTCGCCAACGAATTGGTCATCGGGCGCGACGTGGGTGTCATGATTGACGAGGCCGCGCTGCCCATGGAGCCGGCGGTCACCGGTGCCTGCGAGCTCCTCGGGATCGATCCGCTCTATGTGGCCAACGAGGGCAAACTCGTCGCATTCGTGGCCCCCGAGGCGACCGAAGCGGCCCTCGCGGCGCTCCGAGCAACCGAGGTCGGGCGCCGCGCTGCGGTGATCGGAACCGTCGTCGACGATCCACCGGGACGCGTCCTCGGCCGCACCGCCTTCGGTGGCCATCGCATGATCGACTTCCTGGTCGGCGACCCGCTACCTCGCATCTGCTGAGTCCACCGAACCGGGCCTCGAGTTGGCCCGTCGGCTCGGTCGGCGCTCGGGCGCCCTCAGCAGCCGGCGGCCGCGGCGAGCGTTCGGCAGGCCTCGGCCATGCGACCCTCGGAGAGGGTGGTGACGTGACGCCGGAACGTCGCACGACCGATGGTGTGGATGTTGTCGAAGTTGACGACGCAGTCAGTCGGCACGCCGTCGCGGGCCACGGTGAGTTGGAGTTCGGACACCAAACCGCGTTGCGTACGGGTCAGGGTTGCCACGACCACGGCGCCGATCCGCTCGGCCACAGGGTCTCGTGTCAGGACCAGAACCGGCCGGTCTCCGCCAGGCGTCGCTGCGAACCAGACCTCACCCCGCCGCATCGGCCCAGTCCGTCCATTCCTCCGCCAGCCCCCAATCGGCGATGGCTGCGAGTGACAACTCGTCGTCGCTGTGAGGTGTCTCCAGCCAGGCCTCGGCGTCGTTCTCTCCTTCGAGCCGGAGCAGGTGCCGGCGTAGGGCGTCGCGCAGGAGTTCCGAGCGGTCGACCCCGAGGGTCTCGGCCCAGCGCGTAGCACCGGCAGCCTGCTCCTCGTCGGTCCGAAAGCTGAGCATCGTCGTCATACAGCTAGCATATCTTGTCTGACAGACCCCGAGGTGAGCTCGCTGGGAGCGTCCGAAACTAGGGTCGCGATGGTGTCGATGTTGGTGGGACGATCCGATAGGCCGGCCGGGAACGGTCTGAGGACGGGGCGGGCGGTGCGGTGGGCGCTGGCGACTGCAGTTGTGTTGGCGCTGGGACTGACGTTGTGGGGGGCGCTGCGCGAGGCGTCGCCGGTGGGGCCGTTCGTGTCGGTGAGGGCGACCGGTTGTGGCGGCTTGTCGTTCGCCAGCGGGTTCGCGGTGGCCGACGATCTCGTGGCGACCGCGGCTCACCCGGTGGCGGGGCGCCGTCAGGTGGCGGTCATCGACGGCGCCGGGCGCACCAGGAACGGAGTCGTCGTGGCGCTGGATCCGGCGCTCGACATCGCCGTGGTCCGGGTGCCGGGGCTGGGCGCGGATCCTGTTGCGCTGGCGACCGGTGACGAGTCGCGGCTGGCGCCCCCGGGAAGTACCGGCGTTGTGGCGACGGCGGGGGGTGGCGAGCTCGTTGCGAAGCCGGCACGGGTGACGCGCCGCATCCGGGCCAACATCGACGACATCTACCTCACTGACCGGGTCGGTCGCCGCGCCCTGGAGCTGAGCTTCGACGGCGGCTACGGGGACTCCGGTGCAGCCGTGGTGAACGGCGACGACCTCGTCGTCGGAATGGTGTTCGCCACGTCCCGGTCCCGCCAGGGCGTCGGCTACGCCGTGCGGGCCGTCGAGGTCCGCGAGGCCCTGTCGGAGGTTGCCGACCTTCCCCGGCGCACGGCCTGCCCCTAGAGCATCGGGGATCGCTCAGCCGTTGTCGAGGGGGAAGCGGAGTTGCTCGTGATCGGGGCCGCGGCCGCGGCCGTCGAGTTGGATGTAGCCGGGCACCTCGTCGTGGCGGGTGTCGAGGTAGATCTTCGCTTCCGGCGGGCCGCAGAACGGCCGGTGACTCCAGCGGATCTCAACGTGCCCGCGCACCTCGCTGCGTTCCCCGCTCGACCGCTCCCGGTAGCGGGCGGTCCAGTTCACTCGCGGTTGGCCCCGCCCGTCGGGCTCCACCGCGAACGACCGGAACTCGAAAGCCTGGCGCCATTCCCACGGGGTCATCACCCGCAACCGCATTGTCCGCCGGCGGTCGATTCCCAGGATGTAGTACGTGGCTGAGTAGGTGCGCAGGAGTCGCCACAGCATCCGCTCCTGCTGGGCGGGCTCCCGCAGCGCCTCCTGCCAGATCTCCGCCGACTTCTTGCTCACGGTGGCGATGAGGGCGTCGTAGGGCTCGCGGAGTTCGCCGGGCATGCCGCGGCCGCCGTGGGTACGGAAGGCGGACCGGAGCCGCGCTCGCTGGGTGGAGTCCAACCAACCGGGCGTGTCCGGCATGCCGTCCAACCCAAGCAGCTTCAGCGCGCTGCGGTACAGCGCCAGGTGCTGGCGAGACGCCAGTTTGGCGAACCAGTCGGGGTGTCTCGCCTGCGGTGATGGGGCGAGGATGTCCTCGAACACCCGCGCCGGCGCGGTGTTGTGCAGTATCTGCGACAGGTACTTGCAGCTGATCATGTAGACCCGGTCGATGAGCAGGTCGGCGGGGACGGCCTGGTCGCCGGGGATCCGCCGGTCACCGCTCCACTCGATCAGCCGCGGCGCCCGCTTGTCTAGCCCCGCCGGATGCTGCGCGAAGAACACCCCGTTGGCGAACGCCGCCATGGCGAGCCCCTCGTGCTTGCCGGTGGCGAGGATCCGCTCGAGCCGCTCCCAGGTCTCGCCGTGGATGTCCAAGGCATCGGGTCGCTCGGCCAGAGCCTCTCGCAGTGTCCCGTGTCCGGCCACCCCCAACGCGGTGGCCAACTCCGTGATGGTCGTCCGGTCGTCAGGCACCGGAGTCGTCGAACAGGGGCGTGAACTGCAACTCGAACTCGATGAGGTTCTCCTCCGAGTCCGGCCCCCAGATCGGCTCGTCGGGGTAGCAGTCCACGACGTGGCCGGTCGCCTCCATCCATGCCACGACCGCATCGGCCCATCGACGCTCCAGGAGCGCGCTGCGAATTTCGCCGGCGCTCGAACCGAGTCTGCTCGGTGGTGTCCTGGCTATGACGTGGCGGGCAATGGCCTGACCGATGCTCTCGGTGTCCTCCGCGATCAAGACTTGACCGGGGTCACCGTGGTGGATGAGGGCGTACGTGACGCGCGGGCGCTTGCGTTCCCGGTCGGCGAGGTCGCTCATCGTGCCGTGATCAACCTCGTGCCAGTGCTGCGAGGCGCGCCACCGCGCCGGGTTCGCTGAGATCGACGATTTCTCTGATCGCCCTTGTGCTTCCAGTGACACCGGCGAGGGCGTCGTGTCCGGGGGTGCCCGGCACTGGCAGACCGGTGGTGAAGATCACGAGAGGGGCGGGGTCCGACAGGTGCAGCACGGTCGCCTTCCCGATCGCCTTCCAAAGCAACGCATTCGACTCCAGTCCCTGCTCGCGCACCTGCGTGAATATGCCGGCGACATCGAAGCGCCAGAGGACGCCCTGCTGGCCACGAGCAGAATAACTGAGTTTGATGTTATCTGAGTATATGACATCTCTCTTGATGTCTTCGAAGCCGGCCTCGTGGATCAGGAGGCGCGCCATCCGACTCGCGCTGGAACCCTCGTGTAGCTCGCGGAGCTGCAGATCCTCGGTACCCGACCGTGATCCGTTTGTCTTCGCCGGGATCGACACCTCCCAGCGCCGGAACCCGTTGTGGTCGCCGCCACACGCCTGCTCGGCCTCGATGCGCTGCCGAGCGAGGGCGACGTAGTCAGCGTCGGTGTCGAAGCCGACATAGTGACGGCCGGTCCGCACCGCCGCCACCGGCGTCGTGCCTGCGCCGACGAACGGGTCCAGCACGAGGTCGCCGCGGTAGGTGTAGAGATCGATGAGCCGCTGCGGCAATTCGACCGGGAACGGTGCAGGGTGCCCCACGCGCCGAGCCGATTCCGGGCGGATCTCCCACACGTCGGTCGTGGCCTCCATGAATTCGTCGGCCGTGGCGGAACCCACCGCGGGCAGGCTGGCAGCCGCTCGCGCCGGCGCCCGCCGTGCTCGGTCGAAGCGGCCCTTGGAGGCGATGACCACACGCTCGGTGAGGTCTCGCAGCACCGGCGAGCCCGGCCGCTGGAATGAGCCCCAGGCGCAACTGCCCGAGGCGCCGCGGGCCTTCTGCCAGATGATCTCGCCGCGCAGCAGCAGCTGCAGGCGGTTCTGCAGGATGTCGATGACGTCCGCCGACAGCGACCGGTACGGCCGGCGGCCCAGGTTGGCGACGTTGACGGCGATCCGCCCACCCGGCTCCAGCTTGCGGACGCACTCGGCGAAGACGTCGTGCAGCATGTCCAGGTAGTCGATGTAGCTGGCGGGGATGTGGCCCTCGCCGATGGCCTCCTCGTACTCCTTGCCGGCGTAGTACGGGGGTGAGGTGACGACCAGCGCAACCGAGGAGTCGGCGATGTCGCCGCAGTGGTCCATCCGGCGGGCGTCGCCGGTCCACAGCCGGTCCACGCAGGTCGGGCGAGCGACCTCGGAGTCCTCGCTGATCTCCGGCACGGGGAACCGGCTGTAGAAGGCGGAGGAATCGTGGCCCTCGCGCCGCCCCACGCCGAAGTTGGACGTGGAGGTGCTCTCCCGCCGCCGGTCTGGTCTGTTCACGCCGCCTCCGAAAGGCTCCCGAAGTGCTGGTCAACCGTGGCGCGCTGCGGAAAACCTCCCGGTCAACACCTGTGTGCAACCTACACGAGCGGTGTGACAGTCTTGGGGAACCCGAGGGGATAAAGGGCGCGGTCCGCGGCACATCCCCAGGGCCGCAATGGAGGCGTGAGATGAGTGAGATCCGGCTGGTGCTGTGTGGTGTGGGCGGCGTCGGTCGGAACGTCGCCCGCCTGGTTCTCTCCCGGCGCGGTGGGGACGTGGTGGCGGCCTGCAGCCGCAACCCCGCGCTGGTGGGCGCCGACATCGGCGAGCTGGCGACCGGCAAGCCGACCGGCGTGACGGTCACCGACCGGGACACGGCGCTCGCCACGCCCGCCGACGTGCTGCTGATCGCCACGACCTCGTTCATCGCCGAGGTCGCCGACGACATCGCCGCCGGGGTCGACGCCGGACTGAACGTCATGTGCACCGCCGAGGAGATGGGCTACGCCTGGGCGATCGATCCCGACTTCGCCGCCGACATCGACGCTCGTGCCCGGCGGGCCGGTGTCACCGTCATCGGCTCCGGCGCCAACCCCGGCTACATCTACGAGGTGCTCGGCCTGGCGCTCACGGGCGCCGCCAGCCGCGTCGACCGCATCGAGGTGCGGCGGGTGGTCGACCTGTCGCGCTTCAGCGGCACCGTGCAGCGGCGCCTGGGGTTGGGCTTTGAGCCCGACGGACACGCAGCCGGCGTGGCCGCGGGCCGCATCTACGGCCACATCGGCTATCCCCACACGATGCGCACCTTCGCCCGGCGCTTCGGGCGCTCAGTGGAGCGGTTCACCGAGACCATCGACCCGATCCTGGCCCCGGCGGCCATCGACACCGTGGCGGTGCCCATCGGGCCGGGTCAGTCGGCCGGCTTCGAGCAGGTCACCTCGGGCTACACCGACGATGGCGACGAGCCGTGGTTCCAAGCCACGTTCCTCGGTCACGTGGACCTGGCCTCCATCGGCCTTGCCCCTGAGGACTCCTACAACGTCATCGGCGATCCCGACCTGCACGCCGTGGTCCGACCCGGCTTCAACCCGCAGACGACCACGATGGCGGTGCTGGTGAACATGCTGCCCCATGTCACCGCCGCCCGGCCCGGCCTGCTGTCGATCACCGACCTGCCGATTCCCGCTCCTTGGGGTTGACGTGGATCCCGGCTTCCGCCGGGATGACGGTGGGGGCGCCGATCCCGGCTCCCTGGGACTGACCGTCACCGGCGGCGCTGAGGTCGCCGGACGGTCGGTCCCCGGGCCGCCGGAATCCATGATCGACTAAGAATGGTGGGAACGCACCGAGGGGGACGACCATGGTCAGGGACGCATCCGGCTGGATCAACGAACTGCTGACGGAGGCACGCCAGATGCCCGAGCCGCAGATCTCGGGGACCGGGGTGCTGCAGTATTCCGAGACGCTGGGCCGCCGGGTCCGCTCCGACGCCACCTGGCAGTCCCACGCCGTCGCCACCTACACCCGGGCCGTCGAGGCCATCGAGGCCGGGCAGTGGGCCGAGGCCGCCGAGTACGTCGACTTCTTCTATGACGAGGCCGCCGTGATTCACGGCTTCTTCCAGGGGCTCATCCCCGACGCCATCGGCTTCCTGTCCGAGCGGGGCATCGGCCGGGTGCAACTTCTGGAGTTGAACCGTCGGCTGCTGGAGTTGATCCGCCTGCCCGACGGGCGCCCGTTCGTGTCCAGCGTGCGCTGGGAGGAGTTCGGAGCCGAGATGCGGCGCTGCCTGGTGGCCGTCGGCGCGCAGGACCGCGACGAGGCGCTGGAATCCCTGGCCGAGCTGAAGGAGATCTGGCGGCAGGTGCAGGACCGCGACGTGGACCACCTCTACGGCCTGCTGAACGAGGCGGTCGCCTACTGGGGTGAGGAGGCGGTCGGCGACTTCTGGAGCGCCATCATCGGGCCGCTGTTCGAGTCGCGCTACGAGAAGTTCGACGTCAAGAAGAACCCCTGGTCGGAGTCGCTGTGGACCAATGTCTATCTGGCCATGGAGGCGATGCGCGGCCACCTGGTGGGCCCCGAGCGGGACGGCAATATGGAGTTCAGCGAGGACGAGGACCGCTTCACGTGGCGCTTCGACCCGTGCGGCAGCGGCGGCCGCTCGATGCTCGTCGACGCCGTGGAGGGCTCGCCGCCGCGCATGGAGTCGCCCTTCGAGTTCGGCGTCTTCGACGAGGAGTTCGACTTCGCCTGGAACACCAAGGGGGTCTGCTACTACTGCGTGAACTGCTGCATGGTCATGCAGTTGATGCCCATCGACCACTTCGGCTATCCCGTGCGGGTCACCGAGCCGCCCACCTATCCCAACGACGGAACCGCCAAGTGCACCTGGCACGTCTACAAGGATCCCGCGAACGTGCCCGAGCGCTACTACACCGACGTGGGGCGCCAGAAGCCCGACGCCATCCCGGGTCTGGACCCCGGGGACGACTCGGACTGATCGAGGGGTTCCCGCGGCCGGTCCGAGCGGAGTCGACAGCGACAAACCGAAACCGCTTATCGAGCGACGTCGCCGAACCGGCGAGAAGGAGACATCCATGAGTAACTCGAACGCACCCGAGCGGGTCGCACTCCTCACCGGCGCCGGCGGCGGGCTGGCAGGCGCCGCGGCCCGGATCATCGCCGAGCGGGGCGGCTACCGGCTCGCCCTGGTGGACAACCGCACCGACGCCCTGGAGGGGACGCTGAACGACGTGCGGGCGCTGGGCGCCGAGGCGCACGGCATCGTCGTGGACCTCGGCGACGCCGAGCAGACCGAATCGGTGGTGCCGCAGGCGTTGGCGCACTTCGGCCGGGTGGACGCCCTGGTGAACGCCGCCGCCGTGCTGTTCCGCACGCCGCTCGAAGAGATCACCGCCGAGCGGTTCGACTTCGTGTACCACATCAATGCCCGGGCGCCGTTGCTGCTGATGCGTGCCGCCACGGCTGACATGGCCACCCGGGGCTGGGGGCGGGTCGTGAACGTCACCTCCACCGGGGTCTACGAGGGCGGCTTCACGACCACCTCGCTGCTGTACGAGACCACGAAGGGCGCGGTTGCGGTGATGACCAAGATGTTCGCCAACTTCGGGGCGTCCGACGGGATCCTCGTCAACACGGTCTGCCCCGGCGCCATGCGCACCCGCATGCTCACCGAGCAGACCGACCCTGCGCTCATCGCCAAGGCCGAGCGCGAGATGATCCCCCTGGGGCGCCTCGGGGAGCCCCACGAGGTGGCGGCGATCATCGTCTGGCTGCTCAGCGACGAGAGCAGCTACGCCACCGGCGCCGAGTTCGACATCACCGGCGGCATCGCCCTGCACTGAGCCGGCCGAGGTCCGACGGCGCGCTGCATCCTGCAACTCGCCCCATCCGGTTTCGGCGCCGGCTGAGGGCAGGGACCTCCGGCTGATCGGATCGGGTACGGTCCGGCTCGCGACCGGGGAGGTATCGATGCGTAGGTTCGAGGGCAAGGTGGCGCTGGTCAGCGGCGCCGAGGGGGGCATCGGCGGCCCCACGATGGCGAGGCTGGCAGCTGAGGGGGCGACCGTCTGGGCGGCGGTCCTGCCCGGGATGGAAGCACCCGCCGGCCATCCTTCCGTCGAATTGGACGTCACCTCCGAGGAGCACTGGGCGGCCGCTCTGGACACCGTCGTCGAGTCCTCCGGGCGCCTCGACGTGCTCGTCAACTGCGCCGGGATCCTGGGTATCGGCACGGCGGAGGACACGAACCTCGACCAGTGGCGCCGCGTCCTGGACGTGAACCTCACCGGGGTGTTCCTGGGCTGCCGGGCCGCCGTCGGGCACATGCGCCGCGGCGGTGGCGGTTCGATCGTGAACCTCAGCTCGTTCGCCGGCCTGCGCGGCCTCGTCGGCATGGTGTCCTACGCCACCTCCAAGGGGGGCGTCGTGACCCTGACGCAGTCGCTGGCCAAGGACCACGCCACAGACGGCATCCGCGTCAACGCCGTGTGCCCCGGCGCGGTCAACACACCGATGGTCGCAGAAGTGCTGGCCAGAGCCGAAGATCCCGTGGTGCGGCGGGAGCAGATGACCGAGGGGTACTTCATCGAGCGTCTCGCAGAGCCCACCGAGATCGCCGCCACCATCGCCTACCTGGCCAGTGACGACGCCTCGTTCATCACCGGCCAGGCGCTGCCCGTCGACGGGGGCCGCACCATCCACTGAGTCCCGCGGCGCTCCGGGCGAGGCCGCCGGCGGCGCTCCGGCGGCCTCTCGAAATGGCTCGACTGCGCCGGCCCCGCCGCCCCGCCCTCGCGGGTCCCTTGGCGATTCGGGCGGGGCCCTCACGGTCGGGTCCCTCTGAGCCGTCGAGGCGGGATTCATAGCCTGACTCGCGTATATTGAGAATTTCTTTCGTTCTTTCGATGGTTTTCACGATATGTCGGTGCTGGTTAGCGTCGATCAAAACAGGCACGGTGAATGTTCACACATCGCCGGCTGATCGCTAGGAGGCACGACATGGAGGTCGAATCAGCGAGACCAACAAACCGCAAGAACCGGCCGGCCCCCCCACTCATGGCCGTTCTCGTCGTTGTCGTGGTGCTGACCCTGATTGCCGTCGGCCTGGTGCTCGCCGGGCCGGTCTACGCAGATCACAACGACATGTACGTCGTGTGCCCCGAACCGATCTCAGAAGGCGAGACCGCCCACATGCAGGTGGCCCGGCGCGGCCACCGGATCGAGAAGCTCTGGGTGTTCACGAACTACGACAACTTCACCGCACACGACGGTGACTTCGTCGCCTACCACGGTGACGAATTCTCCAATGACTCCGGCAGTCGCACGCTGCAGATCCCGGTCATCACGACCGAAGACGCGCAGCCCGAGCACGATGAGACGTTTGCCGTGGGATTCTGGGGCGACGACGTGTGGCACGGATGCGTGATCACCATCGACGACGACGATCTCCCCGAAGTCACGGGTGTTGAGATCAGCTCGAGGCCGGCACGCGGCGACACCTACAGAGCCGGCGAGAGCATCGACGTCACCCTGACTCTGGACCAGGAGGTGGAGGTGGTCGGTCGATCGATGATGGCGCTGTACCTGGATGGTCGTGCAGGCAGCGGGTGGCGCGGCGCCGACTACCACAGCGGCTCCGGCACCACGGCGCTGACGTTCAGCTATCGGGTGGCGACCGCCGACCGTGACACCGATGGCCTCAGCGTCGACGGCGCGGCGATGGCGGGCGACGGCAACCCGGCCTACGGCTTCGGCGGGGACGGGCAGATCGTCGCCAAGGGCACCGACGTGCCGATCGACTACACGCACGGGGGAGTCGGTGAATCGGCGGGCCACAAGGTGGACGGGCGGCCCTACGCGCGGAGAGCCCTGGTCACTTCTTCGGTGCCCGGCGGCGGGTACGCCTATCGCGCCAACCAGGTCATCGAGATCACGCTGCAGTTCGACACCGACGTGGTGATCGAAGGCCGCGTCGTCGCCCCCTTCTTCCTGGGGTTCGAGGTTGTCTCCGGGCGGCTGGGGACCTTGAGAGAGGCGGAGTACCTGCGTGGTTCCGGAAGCGACGCCCTGGTGTTCGGCTACACCGTCAGACCAGGCGACCTGGATCCCTGGGGCATAAGGCTCTCCTCAGTATCCGAGGAGATCGACTCCAGCGGCACAGGCACGATCAAGGCCAAGGGCACCGACGTGGAGTGGTATCGCAGGTACGACGGGTCGCGCAACCTGCGGAATCACAAGGTCGACGCGGTTCCTCCGGCCATCTCGTCGATCATCTTCGAATCACGGCCCAGCGCTGGCGAGGCCTACGGCGTCGGCGAGATCATCACGGTTGATGTGCGCTTCGACGAGGAGGTGACACCCAGTGGGGATCCGAAACTGGAACTGGACATCGGCGGAACGGCCCGCCAGGCGACTCTCCGGACCGCAGCGACCGGCGAGACGCTGGTCTTCCAGTACGAGGTGCAGGAGGGTGACACCGATACCGACGGCGTCGGAATCAGTGCCAACAGCCTGCGGCTGAACGGCGGCGACATCGTCGACCGCGCCGGCAACGCGGCGACCCTCTCCCACGAGGTTGTCGCCGCAGACCCCGACCAGAAGGTCGACACCTCCCCGGAGGCCTGATGGAGACCGGTCACACCTCAGCGGATAATCACTAGGAGGAATGAGATGGGAGTCGAACCAGCTAGAGCCAGACAGAAGACGAGAGCACGAGCAGCCACCCTCATGGCCTCACTCGGAGTCGTCGCCGCAATCAACCTGATAGCCGTGGGTCTCGTCCTCTCCAGGCCGGCCGACGCAGCCACGTTCTACGTCGACTGTCCCGCACCGATCACCGAAGGCGAGACAGCCCACATGAAAATACGCCGACCCGGTCATCGGATCGTATGGACCCGCGTCTACACCCACAGCAGGGGTCACACCGCAAGAGCCAACGACTACGTTCCCTACGACGGCGACCAGATCTTCAACAACGGGGACAAGTCGCTCTGGATTCCGATCGTCACGAAGGAAGACTCGCAGCCCGAGCACGACGAGACGTTCGAGATCGAATTCGCGGCGAACGGCGTGTGGCGCGGTTGCGTTGTCACCATCGACGATGACGACCTCCCCGAGGTCAGAGAGGTGGAGATCAGCTCGAGGCCGGTGCGCGGGGACACCTACCGAGCCGGCGAGAGCATCGACGTCACCGTGACCCTGGACCAGGAGGTGGAGGTGACCGGCCGCCCCTTGCTGTCGCTGTTCGTGGACGGCGGCAGAGGCGGCGGGTGGCGCGGCGCCGACTACCTCAGCGGCTCCGGCACCAGGTCGCTGATCTTCAGGTATCGGGTGGCGGCGCGCGATCGTGACTTCGATGGCGTGAGCGTTGCTATAGCGGTCATGGAAGGCGACGGCAACCCGACGGAGGGCTTCGTCGGAGATGGGCAGATCTTCGCCAAGGGCACGGACGTGCCCATCGACTACACGCACGACGGGGTCGCGAGCTCGACTGGTCACAAGGTGGACGGACGGCCGTACGTGCAGCGCATCCTGGTCACCTCGGCGCCGCCCGCCGGTGGGGACTTCTACCGCGCCAACCAGATCATCGAGATCACGCTGCAGTTCAACACCGACGTGGTGGCCGAAGGCCGCGTCTATGCCCCCCTCCTGATCGGTCTCGAGCGCTTCAACTGGGCGGAGGCCCTGAGGCAGGCCGACTACCTAAGGGGTTCGGGCACCGACACCCTGGTGTTCGGCTACACCGTCCAGCCGGGCGACATGGATGCCGAGGGCATATCGATCGCGGGATCAGCCGCGGACAACGACTTCGACGGGGGCGGCACGATCAAGGCCAAGGGCACCGACGTCGAGTGGGATCCCGTCTACCGCGGCGTCGATCACCTGCCTAGACACCGGGTCGATACGGCCCCTCCGGCCATCTCGTCGATCAGCTTCGAGTCCGAACCCGAGGCCGGTGAGGCCTACGGCATCGGCCAGTTGATCGCCGTCAGAGCGCGCTTCGACGAGAAGGTGACAGCCAGCGGAGACCTGCAACTGGAACTCGACGTCGGCGGCACGCCGCGCCAGGCGACGCTCCAGCCCGCAGCGGCCGGCGACACGCTGGTCTTCCGGTACGAGGTCCAGGAGGGTGACAGCGACACCGACGGCGTCGGCATCCCCGCCAACGCTCTGCGGCTGAACGGCGGCAGCGTCCACGACCGTGCCGGCAACGCGGCGGGACTCTCACACGAGGCCGTCCTCGCAGACCCGGTCCAGAAGGTGGACACTTCGCCGGAGGAGTGACTGAAACCCCGGCTGTTTGCTGGTCCCCACCGGCGGGCGGCCCTACCGGCGGGCGTTCAGATGGCGGTCCAGCCTCCGTCGACCCTGAGGGCGGAACCGGTGATCAACGACGAGGCGTCGGAGGCCAGGAACACGACGGCGCCGCTCACGTCCTGCGGCTCGCCGAGGCGTCCCAGGGGGATGCGCCCAAGCGTGTCGGCGTGGAACGCCTCGTCGTCCAGGAAGGCGGCGGTCATGGGGGTGAGGATGAATGTGGGGCACACCGTGTTGACCCGGATGCGGTGCGGCGCCAGGTCGATGGCCATGGCCTTGGTCATGCCCTCCATGGCGTGCTTGCTGGCGCAGTAGACCGAGCGGCGGCCCCCGCCCACGTGACCCATCTGCGAGGACATGTTGACGATGCTGCCGCCCTCTCCGGCGGCGGCCATCTTGGCGGCCACGGTCTGTGCCACGAAGAACGCCCCTGTGACGTTGATCCGCATGATCTTCTCGAACGCCTCCCGGGTGACCTCCAGGAAGGTTTGCGGCACGTTGGTGCCGGCGTTGTTGACCAGCACGCCCCAGCTGCCCGGTGCCCCGCCGATCACCTCGGAGACCGCATCGGCGTCGGTGCAGTCGCAGACCAGCACGTCGGCCTGCCCGCCGGCGGCCTCGATGGCCTCGGCCGCCCGCTCCAGCTCGCTGCGGGTGCGGCTCAGCAGGGTCACGTGGGCGCCCGCCTCCGCAAGTCCCTCCGCACAGGCCAGGCCGATGCCCCGCCCGGCACCGGTCACGAGCGCCCGCCGCCCGTCGAGACGCATGCTGTTGCCCGGCAGGCTGTCCCCTTCGCCACTCATGCTGAATCCGTCCCGAGTCGCCGGTTGGATCCAATCACGCCAGCCGCCGCACCCTGATGTCGGCCTGGGCCTTGTGACCGGCGAAGCCCTCCAGGGCGCAGAGCCGCGAGCAGTACTCGCCCAGCAGCACCGAGGCCTCATCGGTCAGCACCTTCTGGTAGGTGCAGGTCTTCAGGAACTTGCCGACCCACAGCCCGCCGGTGTAGCGGGCCGCCCGGCGGGTGGGCAGCGTGTGGTTCGTGCCGATGACCTTGTCGCCGTAGGACACGTTGGTGCGGTCGCCGAGGAACAGCGAGCCGTAGTTCGTGAGCCGCTCGGCGAACCAGTCCGGATCCGCGGTCATGACCTGCACGTGCTCGGAGGCGATCTCGTCGCCGAGCCGCACCATCTCGTCGTCGCTGTCCGCCACGATCACCTGGCCGTAGTCCCGCCAGGCCGTCCCGGCGACCTCGCCGGTGGGCAGGATCTGCAGCTGCCGCTCCACCTCGGCCATGGTCTCGACGGCCAGCGCCTCCGAGGTGGTCAGCAGGATCGCCGGCGAGGTGGGTCCGTGCTCGGCCTGGCCCAGCAGGTCGGTTGCGCAGATCTCCCCGTCGCTGGTGTCATCGGCGATGACCAGCGTCTCGGTCGGCCCGGCCAGGAGGTCGATGCCGACACGGCCGAAGAGCTGGCGCTTGGCCTCGGCCACGAAGGGGTTGCCGGGGCCCACGAGCATGTCCACCGGCGCCATCGTGGAGGTCCCCAGCGCCATGGCGCCGACCGCCTGCACGCCGCCGAGGCAGTAGATCTCATCGGCCCCGCCGAGGTGCTGGGCGGCCACGATGGCCGGGGCGGGGCGGCCGCCGAACGGCGGGGCGCAGGTCACGATGCGCTCCACGCCGGCCACCTTGGCGGTCACCACCGACATGTGGGCAGAGGCCACAAGCGGGTACTTGCCCCCGGGCACGTAGCACCCCACCGAGTTCACGGGGATGTTCTTGTGCCCCAGGATCACCCCCGGCAGCGTCTCGGCCTCCACGTCCTGCAGCGAGTCGCGCTGGATCTGGGCGAAGTTGCGGATCTGCGCCTGGGCGAAGCGCACGTCGTCGAGCGTCTCGTCGGGAATCTCAGCCAGGGCGGCGGCGATCTCGTCGTCACTGAGCCGGAAGTCGGCCGGATCCCAGTTGTCGAAGCGGATCGACAGCTCCCGCACGGCCTCGTCGCCGCGCTGCTCGATCTCGTCGAGGATCTTGGTGACGGTGTCGCGCACCTGGTTGTCGCGGGCGCGCTTCTCGTCCTCGGCGATGCCTGTCTTGAGCCAGCGGGCCATGTCTCCTCCTGGTCGGTGATCGGCGAGCCGTGGCGGTGCGCCGCGGCGCCAGGGTGTCGAAACTTATCGGGATGACCGGCGATCAGCCTCCGCCCGCGAATCGCGGCTCCGGCAGCCCGCTCACGCCGGGGTCGACGGCGAAGACGCCGCCGGCTTGCGGCTGCCCCGGAGCCTGCGGGAAGCCCCCTCCGGGACCGATGGATGTGAGGTAGATCGTGTCGAGGTCCGCGCCGCCGAAGGCCGGCATCGTGGGGATCTCCACGGGAAGCTCCACGATGCGGTCGATGTCGCCGCCCGGCGTCAGGCGAGCCAGCGACCAGCCGAAGGCGCAGGCCACCCAGTAGCACCCGGTCTCGTCGACCGCGGCCCCGTCGGGCACACCAGGTAGGCCCGTCCAGTCCGAGAACACCTCCGGGTCGGTGGCACTGCCGGTGTCCGGGTCGTAGCGGTAGCGCCACACCGTCGAGCGCATCGAGTCCGCGAAGTACATGCGGTCACCCTCGGGCGAGAAGGCCAACCCGTTGCAGACCCCCACGCCGTCACGCAGCATCGTGTGGGTGCCGTCGGGATCGATGCGGTGCAGCTGTCCCGTGGTGGCCCCGGCGAGCACGTCCTCGCACATGCTGCCCACCCAGAAGCGCCCTGCCCGATCACAGCGGCCGTCGTTCATGCGGTTGGAGACCATGCCCGGTTCCAGATCCAGCCACGGCGTGAACGACCCGTCGACCGGATCCAGCCAGCCGGCACCGTTGCGCATCGCCACGAGCAGCCGCCCGTCGCCGCACAGCGCCATCGAGCCCGGCTTGTCGGGCATAGACCAGGTCTGCTCGGCGCCGCCCGCCGGGTCGTAGCGGCGGATGTTGCATCCGTCGATGTCGAGCCACCACAGCACCCCGGCCTCGCCGTCCCAGATCGGGCACTCGCCGAGCAGGGCACCGACGCCGGTCACGTACTCGGCCACGGATTCCCCCTCCTCCCGTCTGTCGAGGTTGTGTTCCCGCAGACGTTGCTCCTGCGGTCAGATCCACCGTGAGCGTGCGACGGGTCTGCACCTCCGGTGCCTCTGCAACCGTACTCCCCGCCGGTGATGTCCTGCCGCTCTCGCCGGGGCCGGATCGCTCGACGCGGCAACCCGTACCGGTGGTGTCCACCGGCCGGTCACGTCGTCGTCGAGTCTGCAAGTGACGCCCCCGAGACGTAACGGCTAATGTCCGGACGTACTGGAGGCCGTCGAGAACCGCCCGGCCACCAGCGGAATTGCCGGATACAGACGCCCGCTCCGGTGGGTTCGCAAGGGGGTTGCCATGTACCCACCGTCGTTCGACCTGACGGTGGCCCGTTCCGTGGCCGAAGCCGTTACAGCACTGGCCGAAGGGGGTGAGGACGCCCGCATCCTGGCCGGGGGCCAGAGCCTGATCCCCATGCTGAAGCTCCGGTTCGCGGCCCCGTCGCTGCTCGTGGACATCAACGAGATCTCGGATCTCGCCGTCCTCGAGCGGGCCAACGGGCACCTGCGCATCGGCGCAACCGTGCGCCACGCCGACATCGTGGCCTCCGACCTGCCCGGCGGTGCGGTCGCCTCTGCGGCTCCATGGATCTCCGATCCGCTGGTGCGCAACCGGGGCACGGTCTGCGGCTCGGTGGCGCACTGCGACCCCGAGGGCGACTGGAACTCCGTGCTGCTGGCCACCGGGGCGACCGTGGTTGCGTCCGGGCCCGGCGGCGAGCGGTCCATCGACATCGGCGACTTCGTCGAGGACTTCTTCACCAACAGCCTCGCCCCCGGCGAGATGGTGACCGAGGTGCACGTCCCGGTGCCGGCGGGAGCCTCCGGCGGCGCCTACATGAAGCTGGAGCGCAAGATCGGCGACTACGCCACCGTCGGGGTGGCCACCCACCTCGAATTGGATGGCGCGGGGTTGATCAGCGCCGCCGGCATCGCCATGACCTCGGTGGCGCCGATCAACCGCAAGGTCACGGACGCCGAGGCGATCCTGGTCGGCGAAGCGCCGAGTGACGACCTCTTCGCGGCCGCAGCCGAAGCTGCCGCGGCGGCATCCGAGCCGCGCAGCGACGTGCGGGGCTCGGCGGAATGGAAGCGAAACGTGGTGCGGGTCTACACCCGGCGGGGCCTCGAAGCGGCCCTCGCAGAGGCGCAGGCCGGTTGAGGAGGAGATCACCCATGGAGATCAAAGTCACCATCAACGGAACCGCGCAATCCCATGATGTGGAGGCGCGGCAGCTGCTCGTGGACTATGTCCGCTCGACTGTCGGGCTCACCGGCACGCACATCGGATGCGACACCACCAGTTGCGGCGTCTGCACGGTGCTGCTCGACGGGGTACCGGTGAAGGCCTGCACCATGCTGGCGGCCCAGGCCGACGGCCACGACGTCACGACCGTCGAAGGGCTCAAGGCCGACGGCCAACTGCACGCCGTGCAGAAGGCGTTCAAGGAGAACCACGGCCTGCAGTGCGGCTTCTGCACGCCGGCCATGATGCTCGTCGGCGCCGCCCTGCTGGAGTCCAACGACGACCCCAGCGAGGACGAGATCCGCTGGGCGATCTCCGGCAACCTCTGCCGGTGCACGGGATACATCAACATCGTCAAATCGATTCAGGCCGCAGCGGCCGAGAGGAGAGCGCAATGACCGCGACCCCCGACCTCTCCACCCCGCCGGAGATCGGCGGCATCGGACACAGCGTGCTCCGGCAGGAGGACGACCGGCTCATCGAAGGCCAGGGAGACTTCCTCGACGACATGGTCCTGCCGGGCATGCTGCACATGGCCATCCACCGTTCCCCGGTGGCGCACGCGCGCATCCGCGGCATCGACTCCTCGGCGGCATCGGCCGTCGAAGGTGTCGTGGCGGTGGTGACCGGCGAGTTGATGGCCGCCCACAACCTGGCCTGGATGCCGACGCTGTCGGGCGACACCCAGGCGGTGCTCGCCACCGACAAGGTGCGCTACCAGGGCCAGGAGGTGGCGGCGGTGATCGCCACCGATCCGTACATCGCTGCGGATGCAGCCAGTCTCATCGAGGTTGACTACGAGATGCTGCCGGCGGTCACCGGACCGCAGCAGTCGCTGTCCGCCGACGCCCCGGTGATCCGCGACGAGAAGGAGGGCCAGACCGACAACCTGGTCTACACCTGGTCCAGCGGCGACGCCGAGGCCACCGATGCGGCCTTCGCCCGTGCGGCCAAGGTGGTGTCGCTGGAGACGTTCTACCCGCGCTCGCACCCGGCGCCGCTGGAGACCTGCGGCATCGTGGCCGACGTCAACTCTGTGACCGGCCAGGCCACGGTGTACCTCACCTCCCAGGCCCCGCACGCCCACCGGACGCTGTTCGCCCTGGTGGCAGGGTTGCCCGAGCAGAAGATCCGCATCATCTCGCCGGACATCGGCGGGGGCTTCGGCAACAAGGTGCCCATCTATCCGGGTTATGTGGTGGCCACCGCCGCCTCGCTGCTGTTGGGCACTCCGGTGAAGTGGATCGAGTCGCGCAGCGACAACCTCATCTCCACCGGCTTCGGGCGCGATTACCACATGCGCGGCGAGCTGGCGCTGGACGGCGACGGGCGGATCCTGGCGTTGCGGGCCGACGTGCTCAGCGACCAGGGCGCCTTCTACTCCGACGCCCAGCCGTCCAACTTCCGGGCGGGCCTGTTCCACGTCGTGACCGGGTCGTACGACTTCCCGGCCGCGCACGTGACCTGCAAGGGCGCGTTCACGAACAAGGCGCCCGGCGGCGTGGCGTACCGCTGCTCGTTCCGCATCACCGAGGCCTCGTACCTCATCGAGCGCCTGGTGCAGAACGCGGCCTACGAGATCGGCATGGATCCCGCCGACTTCCGGTTGCTGAACTTCATCAGAGAGGATCAGTTCCCGTACACCACGCCGACCGGCTTCGTCTACGACTCCGGCGACTACCACACCGCCATGCGCAAGGCGATGGACGAGGTGGGTTACCGGGAGTTGCGTGCCGAGCAAGCGGCGGCGCGTGAGGAGGGCCGGCTGATCGGCATCGGCATCGCCCACTTCACCGAGGCTGTCGGCGCCGGCCCGTCGCGCACCTACGACATTGCCGGGTTGAAGATGTTCGACTCGGCCGAGTTGCGGGTGCACCCCACCGGAAAGGCCATCCTGAAGTTGGGCGTGAAGACCCAGGGTCAGGGCCATGAGACCACGTTCGCCCAGATCGTGGCCAGCGAGTTGGGCATCCCCGTCACCGACATCAAGGTGGTGCACGGCGACACCGACAACACGCCCTACGGCCTGGGCACCTACGCCTCGCGCTCCACGCCCACCAGCGGGGCGGCCACGTCGATGGTGTCGCGCAAGCTGGCCGACAAGGCCCGCACGATCGCCGCGCACCTCTTGGAGGCCGCCGAGGCGGACATCGATCTGGCCGCAGGCGTGTTCTCCGTGCGGGGCACGCCCGAGCGGTCGGTGACCATCCAGGACGTGGCGTTCGCCGCCTACACCAACATGCCCGAAGGCGTCGAGCACGGCCTCGAGGGCAGCAGCTACTACGACCCGCCGAACCTCACGTTCCCCTACGGCAGCTACATCGTGGTTGTGGAGGTGGATGCCGAGACCGGCGTCTGGAAGGTGAACCGCATGGTTGCGCTGGACGACTGCGGTGTGCGCATCAACCCCATGATCGTGGACGGCCAGATCCAAGGCGGCCTCACCGAGGGTTTCGCCAAGAGTTCCATGCAGTGGATCACCTTCGACGACGACGGCAACTGCATCGGGTCCAACTTCATGGACTACCTGGTGCCGACCGCCTGGGAGACGCCGCGGTTCGAGCTGTTGGAGACCTGCGTGCCGTCGCCGCACCACCCCATTGGGGCCAAAGGTGTGGGGGAGTCGGCGACCGTCGGCTCGCCGGCCGCCTACGTGAACGCCGTCATCGACGCCCTCGCCCACCTCGGCGTGCGCAACATCGACATGCCGGTGTTGCCCGACCGGGTCTGGGACGCCCTCCAATCGGCTCCCTAGTCGTTCGGCGCTGCAACCCCGTCATTCCGGCGCAGGCCGGAGTCCATTGTCCGGCGGCGGTGAGCCGGTTGCGTAGAGGGGTCTGGCGATGAGCCTGTCTGTTCTGCAGGAGGCGGTGGCGCTGGCCGGCGCCCGGGTGCCTTTCGTGCTGGCGACGGTCGTCTGGCGGCGGGGGCCTTCGTCGGGCCAGCAGGGGTCGAAGGCCGTGATCCTGGCCGACGGCACCGTGCGCGGCTGGCTGGGTGGTGCGTGTGCGGAGCCGACGGTGGTGGTGCAGGCTCGGGAGGCGCTGCTGGACGGCGAGCCCCGGTTGCTGCTGCTGGGCGACGTGGAGAGTCCGTTGGGGGATTCCGCCGATGCGGCGGAGACCGATGCCGGCGGGGGGTGCGGCTCGGCGGATCAGGGTGCCGGCTCCGGGGGGACGTACTCGGTGCCGATGGCGTGTGAGAATGACGGTGGCCTGGAGGTGTACTTGGAGCCTGTCCCGCCCCGCCCGCAGCTTGTCGTGATCGGCCGGTCGCCGGCCGTCGCCGCCCTGGCTCTGATGGGTCGGGCGCTGGAGTGGGACGTGGCGGTCATCGACGACGGCGGGTCTCGCGACGAGCACCCGGTGCCGGAGTTGGTGCGCACCACGCTGGACCTCTCCGGGCTGGGTGTGGGTGTCGGTTCGGCGATCGTGGTCGCGACGCAGGGCCACTACGACGACCTGGCTCTCGAAGCCGCGCTCGCCACCGATGCCGCCTACGTCGGCCTGGTGGCGGCGGCGAAGCGAGCCGACGCCGTGGCGGAGAACCTGCGCGGGCGAGGCGTGTCGGAGGAGGACCTGGCGCGCATCCAGGCTCCGGCGGGGCTCGACCTGGGGCGGCTCGCCAACCGGGAGTTGGCGGTGGCGATCATGGCCGACCTGGTGGCTCGGCGTGCCTCGGGCGAGTTGTCGCGCTGGGGTGCCGTTCCCGAGGCGCCGGCCACGGCCGTCGATCCGGTTTGCGATATGACCGTCCTGGTGGCCGACGCCAAGTACCACTCCACCCACGATGGAGTGGACTACTGGTTCTGCGCCCCCGGCTGCAAGAAGGCCTTCGACGCCGACCCGGCGATGTTCCTGTGAGGTGGCCGGGCCACTGCCGGAGGGCCCAGCGACCTCACAGCGACCGAGCCGCAACGACCGCCCTGCGGGTTTCTCGCGCCCCGGGCGCGAGCACACCGCTGGCCACCGGCGCCGGCCGAGTCGCTGCGACCGCCTTGTGAGTTCCTCGCGCCCGCTGCGTTGGGGCCTCATCGGCGCCAGCAACATTGCCGCCCGCTGGGTCCTGCCCGCGATCCGCGCCGGCGGGGACTCCGTGGAGTTCGTCTACAGCTCCACCGCGGCCTGGGCCGGGGAGTACGCCGCCGCCAACGGCATCCAGAACGCAACCGACGACTTCGCCCGGGCGTGCGAGTGGCCCGGGGTTGACGCCGTGTTCGTCTCCGGTGTCAACGAGCGCCACGCCCCCCAGACGATCGCTTTGGCTTCCGCCGGCAAGCACGTGCTGTGCGAGAAGCCGATGGCGCTCACGGTTGCCGACGGCCGCGCCATGATCGACGCCGCCGAACGCCACGGCGTCGTGCTGGCGATCAATCATCATCTCCCGGGCGCCGACACGGTCCGCACCATCGGGCGGCTCGTCTCGTCGGGTTCGGTTGGAACGCCGCTTGCAGTGCGGCTCGGTTTCACCATCATGATCTCCGAGCGCCGTCCTGCCTGGCGGCTGCATGATCCAGTTGGTGGCGGCGCCGTCCTGGACCTCACCACGCACAGCATCTCGGTGGCCCAGGCCATCCTGGGCACGACCGCCACGGAGGCCTCGGCCATCGCGGTTCGCCAGGGTCCATGGGCCACCCCGGGCGACGGCGGCCCCCCTGATGCGGTCATGGCCGCGTTGGTATTCGACGACGTGCCGGTGCAGACCCACGACGCCTACACCGTCTCGCACCGTCCCACCAGCGTGGAGGTCATCGGCACCGAAGCCTCCGTGCGGGGTGTCTGCATCCTGGCCCAGGAACCCGCCGGGGTGCTCTGGCACACCGCCAACGGCGAGACCACCCAGATCCAGGTCCCCGACCGCCGCGACCTCTACGAGATCGTCGTCGACGGCTTCCGCTCCGCCATAGCCGGCACCGGCCGCCCCACCGTCACCGCCGCCGAAGGCCTCTCCGCCCTAGCCGGAGCCCTCGCAGTAGCCGAATCCGCGGCCACCGGCCGCACCGTCCAGGTAGCCGATGTCGCCTGACCCGCCGGAACTCGGTGCCTCTGCGGTTGGCGCTCACCGCTTCCGAGTGATCGGGTACTTCGAGCGGCCAGAATGGTGTCGTGAACCGGCAGGAGCGGACCAGACGGAGGATTCTCGGCGG
Organism: Acidimicrobiales bacterium; assembly: GCA_963664235.1. Lineage (GTDB taxonomy): Bacteria > Actinomycetota > Acidimicrobiia > Acidimicrobiales > CATQHL01 > VXNF01. The sequence goes on from OY760933.1 coordinate 1,438,249, forward strand.
GGGCTCGGATGCGAGCATCCGTTTCGATGAGTTGCGCTCGTTGCTCAGGAATCTAGGATCCGACGAGCGGGTACGCGGGAGTCACCACATCTTCAGGAAGGCCGGAGTGGCCGAGCGGATCAATCTGCAACGCGATGGTGGCCAAGCCAAGCCCTACCAGGTACGGCAGGTCCGACAGGTGATCCTGAAGTACACGATGGAAGTGGACGACTGATGCACAAGTACGAAGTCATTCTCTACTGGAGCAACGCCGATGATGCCTTCGTGGCCGAGGTACCCGAACTCGCGGGGTGCATGGCGCACGGATCTACGCAACAGGCCGCGCTCGAGAATGTGAATCAAGCGATCGGGCTCTGGATCGACACTGCGCGGGAATTCGGTGACCCGATACCGGAGCCCAAGGGTGAGCGCTTGATGCTGGCCTGAGTCGGCCGACCTGCGGCGGTCCGCCGGCCGTCCCGACACCGGCGACTGGGAGTCGCATGACGATGAACTATGCCTACCGCTGTGAACTCGTCGCTGACGAGGACGGATACCTGGTTGCCAGTTTCCCGGATGTGCCGGAAGCGATCACGGGTGGATCCGATCGTCTCGAGGCGATGGAGGTGGCAGGGGATGCTCTTGCCGTTGCTTTGGCCGGGTACGTCCACCAGAAGCGGGACATCCCGGCTCCCCGTGCCGTTGAGGCTGGTCAGGAACTCGTCGCCGTTCCGACCGTCGTGGCCGCCAAGCTCGCGCTCCACTCTGCCATGCGCGCCCAGCGCATCACCAAGGTGGAGCTCGCCCGCCGGTTGGGAGTCAGCGAGTCAGCGGTCCGGAAGCTGACCAACCCCGACCACCGCTCCCACATCGGCCAGGTCCAGAAGGCCCTTCAAGCCGTCGGCCACAACCTGGCGATCGAAGTCACCCCCACCCGATAACGAGGCTCTACCTCGACAGCCCCGAGATTGTCGGAGCAGCGAGGCTGACCATCAGGCGCTGAGGCGGGCTCGGGCGGAGGCGCTTCTTTCGAGGAGGTAGTCGGGGACCATGGCGCGGAGGCGGGCGTTGGGGCTGTCGTCGTCGGCGCCGGCTGCTGCTGCGGCGTCCCCGCCGTTGGTGGCGCCGGCTGCGGCTGCGGCCTTAGCCTCAGCGGCTGCGGCCTCGCGGGCGGCCTGGGCGGCGAAGAAGTGATCCCAGTCGTCGGGACGCACCAACTCTTGGCTGTCGAGAGATCCGATCTGCACGCCGTTCTCGAAGAAGACCCAGTAGCGCCGCCAGGTGAAACCGGCCGTCATCTTCACCTTGCCGGTGGTCCGTGCCGGGACCCCCGGCAGGTCCTCGGTCGCCATCACGACCTCGTTGCGGGTGAACGGCCGGTCCAGCGTGTTGGTCTTGCGTCGCAGGCCCATGGTCCTCGTTCCGCAGGCGTCGGGAATCGGTCCATACCGTAACGGCCGTGCGTCGATCTGGGGCGCCTCCGGGCCTTGGCTCGCATGCCTACCCGTACGATGGGATGGCTCCGGCGCCCCGAAGATCCACAGAGGAGTCAGCCATGGCGTGGAAACCCGATGCCCTGCCCTCGGCGGCGGAGTTGTTCATGAGCGAGCGCCATCTGGCGACGATCAGCATCCCGCGCCCCGGCGGCGCGCCGCACGTGACGCCGGTGGGGTTCACCTGGGACGGCGAGGCCGGCCTGGCCAGAGTGATCAGCTTCGCCGGAGCGGCCAAGGTGCGACTGCTGGAGGCCGCCGGCCCGGTACCGGTGACCCTCTGCCAGGTGGACGGCGGGCGCTGGCTGGCGCTGGAAGGCACCGCCGTCGTGACCGCCGACCCGGGGCGTTGCGCCGAGGGTGTCAGCCGCTATGCCCGCCGTTACCGCCCACCGAGCGACCGCGGGGCGGACCGACGGGTGATCGAAGTGACCGTCTCCCGCATCATGGGGCGGGCATGAACCCCGTCACTGGCACCACCCGGTAGCAGGCAGTCCCGTGGAGCGGATCGGCCGCAGCGGCGAGCGGGAGCTGCTGCGCTCGTGGGGCAGCGAGATCGACGATGGCACGCTGCGCCAGGCGCTCACCTCGGCGCGCTGCGAGGCCGTCTCGGGCCCGGTGGCGCTGATGCCCGACGCGCACGTCGGCATCGGGGCGACGGTGGGGTCGGTCCTCCCCACCGAAGGGGCCATCATCCCCGCGGCGGTCGGCGTGGATCTGGGCTGCGGCATGATCGCCGTGCGCACCGACCTCGGGGCCGCCGACCTGCCCGACAGCCTGGACCCGCTGCTCGCGGACACCGAGCAGGCCATCCCGGCCGGATTCGCCTCGCACCCGCGGACCACCAGGGCCGGCGAGCGCTGGCTGGCCGGCGATCCGCTGCCGCACTCCGAGGGGCTCAAGCGCAAGGAGCTCGCCAAGGCCGGCCCGCAGCTCGGCACCCTCGGCGGCGGCAACCATTTCGTGGAGGTCAGCCTCGACGACGACGAGCGTGTGTGGTGCGTACTGCACTCGGGCAGCCGGGGCATCGGCAACCGGCTCGCCACCCGGCACATCGAGGGCGCCCGTCGCCTCTGCGCCGACCTGCAGCGGGCCCTGGAGGACCGCGACCTGGCGTACTTCTTGCAGACCGACGAGGAGTTCGACCGCTACGTGACCCACATGCTGTGGGCGCAGCGCTACGCCTTCGCCAATCGCGAGATCATGATGGACGCCCTGCTGGCCGCGCTGGGCCGGGCCGCCGGCCGCCGCCCCGGCGAGGCCGAGCGCATCAACTGCCACCACAACTACGCCGCCCGCGAGACGCACGGCGGGTGCGAGCTGTGGATCACCCGCAAGGGCGCCATCAGGGCCCGCGCCGGCGACCGTGGCGTGATCCCCGGCTCGATGGGCGCCGACACCTATGTCGTGACCGGGCTGGGCAACCCCGATTCCTACGCCTCAGCAGCCCACGGCGCCGGGCGGCGGATGAGCCGCAGGCGGGCCAAGCGCGAGGTGTCGATCGATGACTTCCAGGAGGCCATGGCCGGGCGAACCTGGCAGCACGACCGCGCCGAGCGGCTCGTGGACGAGTCGCCGATGGCCTACAAGGACATCGGTACCGTGATGGCCGACCAGGCCGATCTGGTACGGGTCGATCACGTGCTCAGGGCGATCATGAACTACAAGGGGTGTTGACATGGCGAGTGACGGCGCGTTCGACGGGCAGGTGGCGGTCGTCACCGGCGCTGCCAGCGGTCTGGGGCGAGGCATCGCCGACCGGTTCGGAGCCGCCGGTTGCCGTGTTGTCCTGGCCGACGTGGAGGAGCCGGCGCTCGCCCGGGCGACCGCCGAGTTGGCCGCCGCCGGCGTCGAAGCCACAGCGGTACTGACCGACGTCTCCGACGCCGCCTCGATGGACGCCCTGGCGGCGACGGTGCTGGAACGCCACGGGCAGGTGGACCTGCTGTTCAACAACGCCGGCGTGGGGATCCAGAAACCCACCGCGGAGATGACCACGCGGGACTGGGACTGGGTGTTGGGCGTGAACCTTTGGGGCGTCATCCACGGCCTGCGGGTGTTCCTGCCGCACATGCTGGCCCGCGACGCCGGCCGCATCATCAACACGGCGTCATCGGCGGGCCACGTGGTCGTCCCCCTCCTCGCCGCCTACAACGCCTCCAAGCACGCCGTCGTCGCCATCTCCGAGACGGTGCGGGCCGAACTGGCTAGCCAGGACAGCGCGGTCAGCATCGCCGCCTTCTGCCCGGGCATGGTCCGCACCCGCATCACCAGTTCGGCACGCAACCGGCCCGAGGGGATGCGCAACCCCGACGAGCCCCCGCCGGAGCGCGACGCCTGGGACGACAAGAGGGTGTCGGGGCGCCAGGACGCTCTCGAGAGCCGATTCGGCCGTGCCAAGCAGCCCGCCGAAGCCGCCGCCATCCTCCACGACGCCCTGCTGGAGGGCCGCTTCTACATCTGGACCGACGACATCTTCGTCGACGGCCTGCGCGACCGCCACGGCGAGATCCAGGACTCGTTCTGGCAGGGCGGCTGATCCCCGCCTGAGCTGGGGCTCCGGCACCCCGGAGGATTCAGACCAGAGCGGGGTCGGCGAGGATCTCCACGAGGGCGGGGCCGGGGTGGGCCAGCGCCTCGGCAATGGCGCCGTCCAGTTCGCCGCGGTGGCCGACCTGCGTGCCGTGCGCCCCGCACAGCTCGGCGAAGGCGGCGAAGGACGGGTTCACCAGCGAGGTGTGCCACACGCCGAACTGCCCCGCCAGCTGCTCCTTGGTGATCTTGCCCAGCTCGCCGTTGTTCAGCAGAACGTGGGTGATGTCCATGCCGTACTTCACGGCCGTGGTGAGCTCCATGGCGTACTGGCCGAAGCCGCCGTCGCCGGTGACCGCCAGCACGGAGCGCTCGCCGCCCACCGCCGCCCAGGCACCCATGGCGGCGGGGAAGCCGAAGCCGATGGACCCCAGGTAGCCCGACATCAGCACCGACTGGCGCTGCACCTCGAAGTAGCGACCGAACGAGTAGGTGTTGTTGCCGACGTCCACGCAGATGACCGAGTCGTCGGGCGCCAGGCGTCCGAGCGAGTCGAAGATCGCCGCGGAGTTGACGCCTCGCCCGCGGTCGTCGGCAACCCGCGAGGCCTTCTCGGCCCGCCACAGTGCCCAGCGCTCGGCCACCTCGTCGGCGACCGCGCTCGCTCTGGTCGCCGAGGCGGCGTCCAGCGCGGCCCCCAGCGCCTCGGCGGTCACGCCCACGTGGCCCAGCACACCGACATCCACCGGATGGAAGCGCCCCAGGGCCATCGGGTCGAAGTCCACTTGCACGATGGGCTTGAAGGGGGCGATGCCGGTGTGGTTCGAGAACGACGCCCCGAACGCCACGATGAGGTCGCTCTCGTTCATGAACCAGCTGGCGATGGGCGTGCCGCTGCGTCCCAGCACCCCGCACCCCAGCCGGTGGTGGTCCGAGATTTGCCCCTTGGCCTTGAACGTGGTCGCCACAGGCGCGGCAATCCTGTCGGCGAGAGCCATCACCGCGTCCATGTCGAAGCGGGCGCCGGCGCCGACGATGATCAGCGGCCGCCGGGCGGCGGCGATCCGCTCGACCGCCCTGGCGAGGGCGTCGGCGGGCGGGGCGATGCCCCCCTCGGCCACCCGGCCGGAAGGACTCCCGGCCCCCGCACCCTCGGGTGCCGGCAGCACCTGCACCTCGTCGGGCAGCACCAGGTGGCCCACGCCCCGCTCCACGACGGCGTTCTTGCAGGCGAGCGTCATGAGTTCGGCGTGGTTGCTGCCGGCGTGCACCGTCTGGCTGTACGTCGCCACGTCCGCGAACGCCGCTTCCAGATCCAGATCCTGGAACGCCCCGCGCCCCGCCACCGCCGAGGGCACCTGCCCGGTGACCGCCAGCACCGGCGCCCGGTCCACCTTGGCGTCGTACAGCCCGGTCAGCAGGTTGGTCGAGCCAGGACCTGCGATGGCGAAGCAGGCCGCGGGTCGCCCTGTCAGCTTGCCGTAGGCGCCGGCGGCGAACGACGCCGCCCCCTCGTGGCGGATGCCGAAGAAGCGCAGGTCGCCCCGCTTCTCGGCGCGGCGCATGGCATCGGCGAAGCCCAGGTTGGAGTGGCCGACCATGCCGAAGACGGCGTCGACGCCCCAGTTGCACATCGTCTCGACGAGCACGTCACCAACGGTGCGCACCGGGGGCGGCAGCGGGGGCAGTTCCACGTACACCCCGTCGGGGCGGACCTCGGTACCGAAGCACGGCGGGCGGTCATCGAACGGCGGCGGGGGCGCCCCGGTCAGCGGGTCGTAGTCGTAGCCGTGCCACGGGCAGCGCAGCCAGCCCTTCTCGATGGAACCCTCACCCAGCGGGCCGCCCTGGTGCGGGCAGCGGTTGTCGAGTGCCCCGTAGCGCCCGTCGTGGTGGGTGAGCGCCAGGGCGCGGCCCCCCGCCACCACCGTCTTGACCCGTCCCTCGGGCAGCTCGTCGAGTTCTGCCACCTTGTGCCACGTCGCCGGTTCGGTCATGTCAGTACCCTAAGCGGCGGTTATAGCCGGGAATCGCGCGGGATTCCCCAGGAGGTACGCGGTGGCAGCAGGGACGACAGGCTCGGGAGACTTCGCCGGCAGGGACGGTGTGGCGTTCGTGAGCGGCGGCAGCGGCGGCATCGGCGCGGCCGTCTGCCGGCTGCTGGCCTCCCGGGGCGCCGAGGTGGTGTTCACCTATCACAGCAACGCCGCCAAGGCGGGCGCTCTGGTGGACGAGATCGAATCCGCAGGAGGCCAGGTGCGGGCCGTGCGCCTCGACCTCTCCGACACCGCAGCGGCGGCGGCGGCCGTGAAGCAGGCGGCAGCCGGCGGGCTTCACACCGTGGTCTACGCCTCCGGGCCGTATGTGTCGATGGAGTACGTGGCGCGCATCGATCCCGAGCGGTTCTGGCGGCAGTGCTCCCAGGACGTCCTGGCGTCCTACAACCTCGTGCACGCCGCGTTGCGGTACCTGCGTGCCGCCCGGGGATCTCTCGTTGCGGTCACGACCTGCGCGACCGAGGTGTTCCCCAAACGCGACTCCCTCTCCTCGGTTCCCAAGGGGGCGGTGGAGGCGCTCGTGCGGGCGGTTGCCAAGGAGGAGGGCCGCTACGGGGTGCGGGCCAACTGCGTCGGGCCGGGAATGATGGTCGACGGCATGGCCGCCACGTTGATGGCCACCGGCGAGGTCGACGAGCGCGCCCAGGCGGTGGCCCTCGGCGACATCGCCCTGGGCCAATTCGGGAAGGCCGACGACATCGCCGAGGCGGTGTGCTTCCTGGCCTCGGACCGCGCCGGCTACATCACCGGCCAGAAGCTCGACGTGGACGGCGGCTGGACCCTCTGAAGGTCGTCAGCAAGACCAAACCGCGAGGCTGCGCCTGGCCTAGCCGGTGTACGGGCGCGAGTAGCTGAGCCGCACGAGGGGGATCTCCCGGTCGGTGCGCTCCTGGTAGCGGGCGTAGCGGGGGGCGCTGGCTACCCGGGTCTCCCAGACGGCCGTGCGTTCGTCGCCGCTGAGGGTCTCGGCGGTTGCCCAGAACACCCGCTCCCGGTCACGCACGATGACCTCCGGGTTGGCTCGCAGGTTGTGGAACCAGGCCGGGTTGTGTTCGGCGCCGCCGAAGGATCCCACGACGACCATGGAGTCGCCATCGGGCAGGTAGCTGAGGCAGACCGTGTGCGGCTTGCCGGAGCGGCGACCGATGGTGCGCAGCAGGATGCAGGGCATGCCGTCCACATGGCTGCCGATCTTGCCCGCGGTCAGCTTGTACAGCACGACATGGGTGCGGGAGATCCACGGGATGAGCCAGTCAGGAGGCGTCCAGTCGCTGACGAACGTCTGGCTCATCAATCTCCTCTCGCCCGCGCATCGCGAGCGTACCCGCAGAGGGTGGTCGGCCGCCGATCGCGGTGAACCAGCAGGCGCGGGTTCGCGGGTGGGCGCCGGCCGGCGGCGCACCTCACCGCTCCGGGGGCCATCGGCGCTCACTCCTATACTCCGCCGCATGGGCATGCACATCGATCATCCGGCATTCCAGGTCGCCGCGGCGCGCCGCATCCTGGCCCGCGGCGGCTGCGAGAGCCGCGTCGCCGGCCAGGTGGCGCTGCGGGATCCCGACCGCCCCGACACGTTCTGGATCTCCCCGTGGGGCTATTTCGACGAGACGCTGCCCGATCACGTCGTGCACGTGGGCATGGACCTCGAGGTGCTGTCCGGCGCCGGCGGGGTGTCGCCGGCTGTGGGGTTCCATGCCCGGTTGCTGCGGGACCGGCCCGCCGCCGACGCGGTGATCCACACCCACTCGCCCTACGTGGAGGTGCTGAGCACCACGGGCGTCGACATGGGCATGTACTCCGCCGACGCCTGCCTGTTCCACGACGAGCAGGCCCACTACTTCGACGACGGCGTCCGGCCCATCGTGGACGGGCCGCGCATGTCCGACGCCCTGGGGGATCGCAGCGTGCTGTGGCTGGGCAACCACGGCGTCGTGATCGTGGGCGAGTCGCTGGCGCTGGCCACCGTGAAGGCCATCACTCTGGAGACCTCGGCCCGCTGCCACGTCGAGGCGCAGCTGATCGGCGGCAAGGAGATGCCGATCGCCGAAGCGGTCCGCAGCAAGGGGCTCTACCTGGAGAACTTCATCGGCGCCATGTGGGAGGCCAACTGGCGCCGCCTGCGCCGCAGCGACCCCGACCTGTTCGAAGTTCTCGACAGCTAGACGGCCGCCGGCGTAGAGGGGCGACGCCGGACTAGCCGCCCGCCTCGCCACCGGTCGCGGGCTCGGCTTCGGTCGAGGTAGGCGTGGGTTGCTCCCGTTCGGGCACTTGCTCGTCGCCTGGCGGTGGTTCGTCCCCGTCGGTGGGCGGTGTGTCACCCTGCGACCCCGAAGGCGCGGGCTCCGCGGGTTGCTCATCCGGTGGGGTCTCGCTGTCCGGTGAAGTCTCGCTGTCCGGTGCGGGCTCGCTGTCCGGTGCGGTCTCGCTGTCCGGTGGGGTCTCGCCGTCCGGTGCGGGCTCCTCGTCCAGCGGGAGCATCTCACTGTCCTCCGGGTTCAGAGGGACTTCGCCGTCTTCGACCGGTTCCGGTTCCGGCTCGGGCGGTGGTGCCCACAGGTCCGGGCGACCGACACCATCGCCGGGGCGGTCGCAGGTGTGCGACGGATCGTCGGCCAGGAGCACGTAGATCCGGCAGGAGGCCAGGCTGACCCAGCGCACCGACAGGTTGTAGTAGTCGCCCCGGTCGCTGACCGCGGCGATGGCGAACCAGGAACCATCGGGAAGCGGGATCACGCCCGCGTCGAGCACGAGGCGCACCTCGGCCCGGCAGCAGTAGGGCGGCAGCCAGCCGGCCTTGTGGATCGCCGCAGTCGCCGCCTCGCCGGGGAGGCGGGCCAGGAGGGCGCCCCTGACGGAGCCGGCAGGGGTCGACCCGCGGTCGGTGGCGCGCAGCCACTCCGCGAGGGAGGCGAAGCCATCGGAGTCCAGCAGGTCCCCGCGCCGCAGTCCGGCGTAGAAGAGCGCCAGATCGCCGACCGTCGTGAGGTTCGCCCTGGTGCCGCCGTCGATCACCGACTGCGCGACCCTGTCGATCCCGAAGTACCAGGCGGCCAGATGGGTGCCGGTGGTGCCGGCCGCCTCGGCGCTCCAGGTGTTGACGGCGTCGATGCCGATCAGGTCGATGATCTCGCCGGCTGCGAAGTTGTCCGACTGCACGAGCGCGGCCGGTGCAAGTGGTGCCACGGCCGCCAGACCGGCCAGGTCGATCGCGGCTGCCGTCCAGATCGGCTTCACGGCGCTGGCGGAGATGTGCTGGCGGTTCTCACCGAAGCCGTACAGGGCGCCGTCGGGGGCGACGACGGCGAGAGAGGCCCGGGCCGCCGGATCCCACTCGCCGGCAAGCCGGGCGAGCTCGCCGAGGAGCAAGCTCAGGCGATCCGCCATGTCGGGGCTCAGGCCCGCCGGTGGCGGCTGTGCGTCCGGGTCGTCCTCATCTGCGGGACCGGCATCGGTCGACTCACCGACCGGGTCCTGCCCGGTTGCTGTGGGGTCGTCGTTGCCCGTGTCCGGTCCGGGATCCGGTGCGGTGCCGGTTGCGGTGGCGGGCCGGGGTTCGGGCGGTGCGGTCGGGTCGGCTTCGGCAGTCGGCGCCGTCGTGCCGTCAGCGGGTTCGGCTGGGGTCGCCTCGTCGCCGCTGCAGGAGGCCGCCACCAGCACCGCCACGGCGAGCACCAGGGCCAGGCGGCCTGCCACTGCCGCGCCACCCGGCGGGCGGCCTGGGGTCACGGCGCCGCCTCAACTCGCCGTCGGGTCGAGGACGACCTTGATGGCGCCGTCGGCGCGCCGGGCGGCGGTCTCGAAGGCCTCGTCGACGGCATCGAGGGGGAAGCGGTGGGTGACGAGCGCCCGAGCCACCTCGGGGTTGTCCTCCAGCACGGCGGCGGCGGTCTCGATGTCGCGCCCGTCCGGACCGCGCCCGTACATAATCCCGGTGAGGATGCGCAACTCCTTGAACATGACGGTCCCCCCCGGCAGCACGATGTCGGTTCCCCAGTAGTTGGCGAGCAACAGCACGGTGCCGCCGCGCCGTGCCCGCTGGGCGGCCTCCGCCAGCGCCTCGGGCGACCCGGCCGCGTCCACCACGAGGTCGTAGCGGCCACCATCGGGCACGCCGGCACCGATGCGGTCGGCTGCGGCGCGCTGGACCTCGTGGCGGGCCAGCACCGCCACCTCGGCGCCGTCGTGGCGGGCCGCAGCGGCGGCGCACAACCCCAGGGCACCACCACCGATCACGAGAATCCGCCCGCCGTCGCCGGGGTGCGCCAGGCGCAGGCCGTGTACTCCCACCGCCAGCGGCTCCACCAGGGAGGCGTCGCATATGCCGTCGCCGATGTCGGGCAGCGGCACGATCCCGGCGGCGTCGGCCGCCACATACTCGGCCATGCCCCCGTCGGCGCCGATGCCCAGCACCTGGCGCACCGAGGTGGGACAGAGGTTGTAATCGCCGCCGTCACAGAAGGCGCACTGCTGCCCGCACGGCGTCACCGGCTCGACGACCACCGGCGTGCCGTCGACCAGGCGTCCGGCGATCTCATGGCCGACGGTCATCTCTGGGTCCAGCAGGCGCAGCCGGGCCATGTGCAGGTCCGACGAGCAGATGCCCGCCGAGGCGACCGACACCAGCACCTGGCCGTCACGGGGCACCGGCATGGGCACGTCGCAGAGCTGCATGCGCCCGTCGATGCAGCGAACGGCCTTCATGAGGAAGTCATCCTAGAAGCGCGGTCGGTGATCCACCGGCAGCGCCGCCGCGCCGCTCGACCGTGGATCCCGGCCTTCGCCGGGATGTCGCCGGGGCCGGTTCACCGCACGATGCAGCAGTCCCCTGGGACCGGGCCGGGTGCGTGACCGGCGCTCGGTAGTGTTGCAGAACCCTCAGCGACCAGCCCAGGAGGTGTGGCATGCCCATCAACCCCGATGCCCTCGGAGCCGAGGGATCGCCCGTCGAGAGCAGTTGGAACTCCAAGGACTGCCTGCTGTACGCGCTCGGCGTGGGTGCCGGCATGGACGATCCGGTCGGCGCCGAGCTGGAGTTCACCACCGAGAACAGCCACGAGGTCACCCAGAGGGCGCTGCCCACCATGTGCGTGGTGCTCGGCGACGGGATGGGCCGCAACCCCGACAACCCCATGCGCCACCTCGGGCCGTTCAACCCTGCGCTGCTGCTGCACGGCGAGCAGACGATCACGCTGCACCGCCCGCTGCCGGTGGAGGCCACCATCAGCACCGTTGCGAAGATCACCGGCGTGTACGACAAGGGCAAGGCGGCGGTGGTGGAGGTCACCTCCATCGCAAGCGACGTCGCCGACGGTCAGCCGCTGTACACCTGCGTCATGACGCTGGTGCTGCGCGGCGAGGGCGGCTGGGGCGGCGACCGCGGCCCCTCAGCGCCGGGCGCCGATCGACCCGACCGTGACCCCGACAAGGTGGTGAGCTACACGACCCGCACCGACCAGGCCCTGCTCTACCGGCTCAACGGCGACCGCAACCCGCTGCACAGCGACCCGGCCTTCGCCGCCCTGGCCGGCTTCGACCGGCCCATCCTGCACGGCCTGTGCTCCTACGGCTTCACCGGCCGGGCGCTGCTGCACGCGGTGTGCGACGGCGACCCGGAGCGTTTCGGCGGCATGTACGGCCGCTTCTCCGCCCCCGTCTTCCCCGGCGACCGCCTCGATGTGCACGTCTGGATCGACGGCAACCGTGCCTGGTACCGCACATTCGTGGGCGACCGCCCCGTCATCGACAACGGCACGATGAACCTGGCCTGACGGCACGTCGGAGATTCGGCCCATTCCGCAAACAGAACAGCAAAGGAGCGAGTAAGCGACTGCGTTCGGATGCGATCGTGGTTGAATGTGGTTACGGCGAGGAGGTGGGATTGAGGATGACTGATCGACTCCGCTTCGACGTTGCTCTGTACACGGTGGCCGATGCGGCCCGGATCGTGGATGTGCATCCGTCGACGCTGGCGACGTGGGCGAAGGGCTACCAACGACACCCTCGCGGCGGGCGACCCGTCGTTGGTTCGCCGATCATTACCGCCGCTGCGGCCGACCGGCTCGGTGAGCCGACGATCCCATTCGTGGGACTCGCCGAAGCGCTGGTCCTGGCGGCCGTGCGTCGAATCGGTGTGCCGATGCAGCGGATCCGGCCTGCGCTCGACGCGCTGCAGGAGGAGATCGGCGTCGAGCACGCCCTCGCATCCCGGAGGCTCTTCACCGACGGCGCGGAGTTGCTCTTCGACTTCGGTGATAGTCGACGTGGGACCGACGAGGGTGAACGGGCGCTCGAACTGGTCGTCGCTCGAAGCGGGCAACTCGTTTTCGCGGATCTGATCCGGGAGTACCTCCGGCGGATCACCTACGCCGACGATGACTACGCCGCGGTGATTTCAGTCCCGGCGTACGAACGGGCTGACGTTGTGGCGGATCCGACAAGGTCGTTCGGCGCGCCAATCTTCCAGCGCGGTGGAGCGCGGATTGACGACGTTCTCGAACGGTTCTGGTCCGGCGAGACGCTCCAGGATGTCGCCGACGAGTTCGGTGTCCCGGTCGACCACATCGAGGACGTCGTCCGTGTCACATCCCGCCGGGCTGCCTGATCTCTTTCTCGACCGCAGCCTCGGGCGAATCAAGGTCCCCGGGCTGCTGCGCGCTGCCGGCCTCAGGTTGACGACGCTCAGCGAGTACTACGGGGTTCCCGAGGACGAGACGGTCCCCGACGAGGAGTGGCTGGCACTGGCCGGTTCCAATGGCTGGGTTGTCCTGATGAAGGACAAGCGAATCCGCTATCGCCCACACGAGCGCGAAGCGGTCAAACAGTTCAGGGTCCGCGGCTTCTACCTGGCTGGTCGCAACCTTCCCGCCGAGGAGATGGCCGACCGGTTCCTGCACTCTCTGCCCGCCATCGCAACTCTCTGCCCGCCATCGCAAAGGCGTGCCAAGATCCTGGTCCGCTCTTGTACGCCGTCTACAAGGATCGGATTCAGAAGGTTCAACTGAGCGACGGGACGTAGCGGCCGGCCTCGTAGCTCGGGGTGTTGCTCAGACGACCTTGCCGGGGTTGAGGACTCCTGCGGGGTCTAGGGCGGACTTGATCCGGTGCATCAGGTCCAGGGCGGCGGGGGGTTTGCGGCGGGCGAGTTCGTCGCGCCAGCGTTGGCCGATGCCGTGCTCGGCACTGAAGCTGCCGCCGAGGGACTCGGTCACGTCGAAGACGGCCTCGGTGAGGCGATCCTCGACATCGTGCAGCACGTGCGGGTCCGCTCCCGGCGGTGCCAGCAGGTTGAAGTGGATGTTGCCGTCGCCGAGGTGGCCGAAGGCGTTGACCCGCACGCCGGCCAGGACGGTTTCCACCGCGGCGGTGGCCTGCGCCAGGAAGTCGGGCATGCGTGCCGGCACCACGGCGATGTCGTGCTTGACCGAGCCGCCGGCGCGCTTCTCGGCCTCGGGGGGCGCTTCGCGCACCTGCCACAGCCGCTCGGCGGCGGCGCTGCCGTCGGCCACCGTGGCGTCGCCGATGAGACCGTCAGCGAGGGCGTCGGCGAGCACCTCCTCCAGCAGCCGCCGCAGATCCTCGCCCGCCCGCCCCGACGTCAACTCGACGAGCAGCAGGGATTCCGCGCCGGGACCGAACGGATCGCGGGCACCGCCCGGCTGCATGCAGGCCAGCCGGCGCGTGGTGGGGCTCAGCCACTCGCACGCGCTGACGCGCCCATCGCTCGCGTCCAGCAACCGGCCGAGAACCTCCAGGCCGGCGCCGGCCGACGAGGCCGCCCCGCCGCTCTCCGGCGGGCCTGCCGGAGAACCGGTTGCCGGAGCGGATGCCCGGCCGCCGGAGAGGGTGGCCATGGCGGTTGCCCGCTGCCGGGCAGGTGCGAACAGCGCCAGTGTGGCCTCGCAGATCACCCCGAGGGTGCCCTCGCTGCCCACGAAGAGGTTCTTCAGGTCGTAGCCCGTGTTGTCCTTGCGCAGGCCGCCGCCGAGGCGCGCCACGGTGCCGTCGGCCAGCACCACCTCGAGGCCCAGGGTGAGGGCGCGGGCGCTGCCGTAGCGCAGCACGTTGGTCCCGCCGGCGTTGGTCGACAGGGCGCCGCCGATCTGGGCGCTGCCCTCGGCCCCGAAGCTGAGCGGGAACAGCAGCCCGGCCTCGGCGGCGGCGCCGGCCACCTCGGCCACCGTGGCGCCGGCGCCGACGGTGATCGTGCGTCCCAGAGGGTCGACGTGATTCACCTCCCGCATGCGGCGCAGGCTGAGCACCACCGACGGGATCCGGCGCAGCGGTGTGGCGCCGCCGCAGAGACCGGTGTTGCCGCCCTGGGGAACCACGGCCACCCCGGCGGCGGCGCAGAGCCGCACGACCGTCGCCACGTCGCCGGTGCCCGCCGGCGAGACCACCGCCAGGGCTTCGCCGTGGTAGCGCCGGCGCTCGTCGACGAGGAAGGGGGCCAGGATGTCCTCGTCGGTCCGGGTGTGTCGCTCGCCGATCGCGGCGGCGAGCCGGGCGATCAGGTCATGACGATCCACGGTCACCTTGGGCGGGGGCATCGGCCGGCCTCTCTTGCCTACGTCGGTGCTGAGCGGTTCACGGCACGCGCAACCGGCATCGCCGCCCAGTGGATTCCGGCCTCCGCCGGAATGACGCGGGAGAGGGTTCGCAGCATCACCCGCCAGTCTCTCAGTCGCTCTCGCCGGCCGCGCCCGTCTCCACCGCCGTGACGTGGCGAGCGGCGGATCGGTGCGTGGGGTACATCCGGTAGATGATCTCTCAATCGCTCCCGCCGGCCGCGGCCGCGCCCGTCGGCGCGGCCGGGCAGGTGACGGTCCGGTGTTTGGGGTACATCCGGTAGACGATGGCCGCGACGATGAGCAGCACAGCGGCTGCAACCGAGTAGGCCAGGGTCATCCCGCGGTCGAAAGCGTCGATGGCAAGACCATGCAGCCGTTCGGCCGCGGGCGCGGGCAGCTCGCGGCCGGCTCGGACAGCGCCGCCGACCGAGTCGGACGCCGCCTCGGCCACATCCGGCGGGAAGTCGCCCAGCCGGCCCGAGATCCCCGCCCGGTAGCCGACCGCCAGGAGTGTGCCCAACAGCGCGATGCCGATCGCCCCGCCCGCCTCGCGTGTTGTGTCGTTGATGGCCGAGCCGACGCCCGACTTGTGTGCCGGGAGCGAACTCACGATGGCGTACGTCGCGGTCGGCATGATGAGTGCCAGCCCGATGGCCAGGATTACGAGGGCGATCGCCGTGAGCCAGTAGGGCGCAGCCGCGCCGAGCGTCCCCAGCATTGCGATCCCGATGGCGGTGATCACCAGCCCCGCACTGAGCGTGGCCCGCGCTCCGAACCGGGCGACCACGGCAGGGGTGCGGGGGGCCAGCAGCAACACGCCCGCCGATGGGGGCAGCGTCCGGAGTCCCGCTCCGAGTGGCGAGTGGCCCTGAACGAACTGGAAGTACTGGGTGAGGATGAAGAACGAGGCGAACAGGGCGAAGAAGGTCCCGATGACGGCCATCGAACCGAGGCTGAAGACCCGGTTACCGAAGTACGCCGGGTCGAGCATGGGGAACCGGACCCGTCGCTCCCACCGGACGTATCCCCACGCTCCCGCCAGCGCCGCGCCGAAGCAGCCGATCACCGCTGGGTTGCGCCATCCCAGTTCGGGGCCTTCGATGATCCCGTAGAGCAGGCAACCGAGAGCCACGATCGACAGAGCCGAGCCGACCACGTCCAATGGCCGCTGATCCTCGTCCCGGGACGTCGGCACTATCCAGGCGACCAGCACCAGTACCACCCCGGCCATGGGGGCGGCGACCAGGAAGACCGATCCCCACCAGAAGAAGTGGAGCAGCACGCCGCTCGTCAGCGGGCCGAGCAGCCCGCCCAGGCCGGCGACCGCCGACCAGACGGCGACGGCCTTGGCCCGCTCGGACGCCGGAAAGATCACCGCGGCGATCGACAGGGTCGCCGGCATGATGAGGGCGGCTCCGACCCCCATGAAGGCCCTGTAGACGATCACCTCGTCGGCGGTTGCCGAGTAGGCCGCCAGCGTGGAGAACGCTCCGTAGAACACGATCCCGGCGAGCAGCACTCCCTTACGGCCCCAGCGGTCGCCAAGGGCCCCGAAAGGCAGAAGCAGGCAGGCGAACGTCAGGATGTAGGAGTCGATGATCCACTGCAGATCCGCGCCGGTGGCGCTCAGCGCCGTCTGCATGGTCGGCAGGGCGACGTTCATCGAAGTGACGCTGACGAAGACCAGCACGAGCGATGTGCACAGGACCGAGAGAATCAGCCAGCGCCGCGGGTGGGGTTCGGTGGAGGGCCCCGCGGGGTGCTCGCGCATGCCCGGCGAATTGTAAGGGGCTTGCCTCCGGGGCCCGGTCGCCGAGGGTCCGAGGGTAGGCCCGCTCAGGCCCTGCCGTCGGTGGTGCCCGTGTCCGCCGGCGCGACCGGGTGGGTGACGGTTCGGTGTTTGGGATACGTCCGGTAGACGACGGCTGCTGCGATGGCCAGCACAACGGCCGAAACCGAAAAGGTCAGGGTCATTCCCCGGTCGAATGCGTCCACAGCAAGACCCTGCAACCGTTCGGCCGCCTCGGCGGGTAGCTCGCGGCCGGCCCCGAGGGCGCCGCCGACCGAGTCGGATGCCGCCTCGGCCGCTGCCGGTGGGAAGTCGCCCAGCCGGTCCGAGATCCTCGCCCGGTAGCCGACCGCCAGGAGTGTGCCCAACAGCGCGATGCCGATCGCCCCGCCCGCCTCGCGTGTCGTGTCATTGAGGGCCGAGCCGACGCCCGCCTTGTGCGACGGGAGCGAACTGATGATGGCGTGTGCTGCGACTGGCATGGTCAGTGCGAGCCCGCCGCCCATGACGAAGAGCGACACCGCCACGAGCCAGTAGGGCGACGCCGCGTCGAGCGTCCCCATGATCGCTGTCCCGGCGGCCAGGACCGCCAGCCCCGCACTGATTGTGGCCCGCGCTCCGACCCGGGCGACCACCGCAGGGACGCGGGGGGCAACCAGGAACACGACCCCCGACGGGGGCAACATCCGGAGACCCGCACCGAGCGGCGTGTGACCCTGCGCGAATTGCAGGTACTGGGTGAGGACGAAGAACATGCCGTACATGGCGAAGAAGGCGAGGATGGCGGCGACCGCCCCGACGCTGAAGACCCGGTTTCGGAAGTACGCCGGGTCGAGCATGGGGAACCGGGCCCGGCGCTGCGAGCGGACGTAGGCCCAGAATCCCACCAGCGCCCCGCCGAAGCCGCCGATCACCCACGCGTTTCGCCATCCCAGTTCGGGGCCTTCGATGATCGCGAAGAGCAGGCAGCCGAGCGCCACGATCGACAGTGCCGCCCCGACCGCGTCCAGCGGCCGTTGCTCCTCGTCTCGGGACGTCGGCACCATCCAGGCGACCAGCCCGAGGACCACGGCGGCCAAGGGGACGGTGACCAGGAAGGTCGAGCCCCACCAGAAGAAGCGAAGCAGCAGACCGCTCACGACGGGACTGACCAGCCCGCTGAGGCCGCCGGCCGCCGACCAGATGGCGACCGCCTTGGGTCGCTCGGACGCCGGGAAGATCCCCGCGGCGATCGACAGCGTCGCCGGCATGACGAGGGCGGCGCCGACACCCATGACGGCCCTGTAGACGATCACCTGCCCGGCGGTCGTCGAGAAGGCCACCAGCGCGCAGGACACTCCGAAGATCACGGTACCGGCGAGCAGCACCCCCTTCCGGCCCCGGCGGTCGCCGAGGGCCCCGAACGGCAGCAGCAGACCGGCGAAGGTCAGCATGTAGGAGTCCGTGATCCACTGCAGATCCGAGCCGCTGGCACCCAACTCCGTCTGCATGATCGGCAGGGCGACGTTCATCGCGCCGAGGTTGCTGAAGACCATCACGATCGACGAACAAAGAACGACGAGGATCAACCAGCGCCGGGGGTGCGGTTCGGAGGAGGGCCCCGCGGGGTGCTCGCGCATGCCCGGCGCAGTGTATGGGGCTCACTTCTGGGGCCGGGTCGCCGAAGGCCCCGGTGGCCGGCCTGCTCAGGTGCTCCCTTCGGCGGTGCCCGCTTCCGCCGGCGCGACCGGACGGGTGTCGGTTCGGTGCTTCGGGTACATCCGGTAGACGATGGCTGCGACGAGGACCAGCGCGGCGGCCGCAACCCACGAGGCCAGGGTCATTCCCCGGTCGAACGCGTCGGTGGCCAGGCCAACCAGCTGAGCGGCCACTTCGGCAGGAAGCTCTGCGCCGGCTCCGAGGGCGCCGCCGATCGAGTCGGATGCCCCCTCGGCCGCTGCCGCCGGCAGGTCGCCCAGCCTCCCGGAGATCCCCTGCCGGTAGCCGACCGACAGGAGTGAGCCCAACAGCGCGATGCCGATTGCCCCGCCCGTCTCGCGTGTCATGTCGTTGAGGGCCGAGCCGACGCCGGACTTGTGCGACGGGAGCGAACTGACGATGGCGTGCGTCGCCGTCGGCATGGTCACGGCGAGCCCGATGCCCAGCACCACGAGGGCCACCGCGGCGGGCCCGTAGGACGACGCCGTGCTGAGCGTCCCCATGGTCGCCATCCCGGCGGCGGTGATCACCAGCCCGGCGGTGATCGTGGCCCGCGCGCCGGATCGGGCGATCACGGCGGGGATGCGGGGTGCGATCAGGAACACGATCGCGGAGACGGGCAGCATCCGCATACCCGCTGCGAGCGGCGAGTGGCCCTGCGCGAACTGGAAGTACTGGGTGAGGATGAAGACGATGCCGTACAGGGCGAAGAAAGTCGCGACGGCGGAGACCGCCCCGAGGCTGAAGACCCGGTTACCGAAGTACGCCGGGTCGAGCATGGGGAACCGGACCCGGCGCTCCCAGCGGACGTAGGCCCAGAATCCCACCACCGCCAAGCCGAAGCCCCCGATCACCTGTGGGTCCTGCCATCCCAGTTCGGGGCCTTCGATGATCCCGTAGAGCAGGCAGCCGAGCGCCACGATCGACAGCGCGGAGCCGACCGCGTCCAATGGCCGTTGGCCCTCGTCCCGGGACGTTGGCACGATCCAGGTGACGAGCCCCAGGACCACCCCGGCCACGGGGACGGTGAACAGGAAGACCGAGCCCCACCAGAAGTAGCGGAGCAGGACACCGCCGATGACGGGACCGAGCATCCCGCTGAGACCGGCGGCGGCCGACCAGGCGGCGACCGCCTTGGCTCGCTCCGAAGCCGGAAAGATCACCGCGGCGATCGACAGTGTCGCCGGCATGACGAGGGCGGCGCCGACACCCATCACGGTCCGGTAGACGATCACCTGCCCGGCTGTTGTCGAGAAGGCCGCCAGCCCGCTGGCCGCCCCGAAGATCACGATCCCGGCGAGCAGCACCCCCTTCCGGCCCCTGCGGTCACCGAGGGCACCGAGCGGCAGCAGCAGGCAGGCGAAGGTCAGGATGTGGGCGTCGGTGATCCATTGCAGGTCCGAGCCGCTGGCCCCCAGCGCCGTCTGCATGGTCGGCAGGGCGATGTTCATCGACCCGAGGTTGCTGAAGACCATCACCATGGACGAACACAGGACGACGAGGATCAACCAGCGCCGCGGGTGCGGCTCGGTGGAGGGCCCCGCGGGGTGATCGCGCATGCCCGGCGCAGTGTATGAGGCTCACCTCCGGGGCAGGGACGCAGAAGACCCGGCGGCCGGACCGCTCGGGTCATGCCTTCGGCGGCTCAGGACCCGACGCCGTTTGGCGTGCACCTCGGCGGTCAGCGGTGCCGGGCGGTCAGCAGTGCCGGGCGGTCAGCGGTGCCGGGCGGTCAGCGCCTCGTTCAGGGGTCAGCGACGGCGCCGGCGGTCAGATCGGGCGCGCCGCGGAGCCCTCTCGCCCGGAGAGCCGGACGAGGACTCGTCGCCCCAGGCAGGCTCATCGATCTCCGGCACTGGTTGCTCGCCGGCGAGCACCGCCGCGATGGCGGCGACGTGAGCGGGTGTGCTGCCGCAGCAGCCGCCGATGATCTGTACGCCGCCCTGGCGCGCCCGGTGGGCGTGAGCCGCGAGCATCTCGGGAGTGCCGGTGTAGTGGAAGGTGTCGCCACCCCAGTAGGGGATCCCGGCGTTGGGCTTCGAGATCGCCGGGACCTCCGGCAGGGCGGCGCGAATCTCGAGGGCCGCGGCCTCGGTGTCGGCGATGTTGCTTCCGCAGTTGGCGCCGAGGGCGACCAGGTCCAGAGAGCCGAGTCGCTCGGCCGCCTCGGCTCCGCTGGCGCCCATCATCGTGCGTCCGGCGGTGTCGAAGCTCAGCGTCACCGCCACCGGCAGGTCACAGGCCCTGCGAACGCCCCGCACGGCGGCCTCCACCTCCCTCAGGTCGCTCAGAGTCTCGAGCCAGAGCAGGTCGGCACCGCCCTGTGCCAGGCCCTCGGCCTGCGCCGCGAAGGCCTGCTCGCAGTCGGCGGCGGTCAGCGATCCCAGCGGCTCCAGCAACTCACCGGTCGGCCCCATCGAACCGGCCACCAGCATCGTCCGGGCGTCGCGGCGCTGCTCGGCCTCGGTGGCTTCCCGGGCGATACGGGCGGCTTCCTCGTTCAACTCCAGGACGCGCCCGTCGAGGTTGTGCAGGCGCAGCCGCAGGCCGTTCCCACCGAAGCTGTTGGTGAGCACGAGATCGGCTCCCGCCCGGAGGTGCCCGCGGTGCACGTCGCGGATCCGCCCGGGGGCCAGCAAGTTGGAGCGCTCCGGCGCGTCGCCGGAGGTCAACCCCATGGTGAAGAGCCGCGTTCCCATGGCGCCGTCGGCGACCACGTAGCCCTTCGTGTCCCAGAACTCGGCGAACGGATCACCTGCGGCGCTCATCGATCCAACGGTAACGGCGGTCCTGACGGCGACCCCCGCGGCTGCTTGGGCCGGAACGGTCCGCACCCGTACGCCATCCCGGGCGGGAGCACGATCAGGAGGCCCAGCCGAGTGGCGGCTAGGGCGACAACGGCGGGTGTTCGGCGGGTGTTCGGCGGGTGTTCGGCGGGTGTTCGGCGGGTATGGTCAGCCGGTGACCGCGGACTTGGAGCATCTCGAGGAGGACTGGCAGCGGGCGCTGGCTGTGGTGGCGCACCCCGACGACCTCGAGTACGGCGTTGCAGCCGCGATCGCTCGCTGGACCGCTGCGGGCAAGGACGTCCGCTACGCCCTGGTGACCAGCGGCGAGGCCGGGATCGCCGGCATGCCACCGTCGGAGACCGGACCTCTCCGCGAGGCCGAGCAGCGGGCCTCAGCGGCCGTCGTGGGCGTGAGGGACGTGGAGTTCCTGGGATTCGCCGACGGCTACGTGATGGCCGATCTGGACCTGCGCCGCGCGCTCGCCGCCTGCATCCGGCGCCACCGGCCCGACGTGGTGCTCTCGATCAACTACCGCGACAGCTTCGGGGGCGGTTCCTGGAATCACGTCGACCACCGCAACGTGGGTTACTCCCTGATCGACGCGGTGCGTGACGCGGCCAACCCGTGGATGTTCCCCGAACTCGCCGCAGAGGAACTCGAAGCCTGGGGCGGTGTGCGGTTCGTCGCCTTCGGCGGTTCTCCGGAGTCCAGCCACGCGGTCGATGTCACCGGGCACCTCGAGGCTGGCTTCGCCTCGCTGGCGGCGCATGCCGCCTACCTGGCTTCGCTCAGCGGCCCGATGGCCGATCCGGAGGCGTTCCTGCGTCCGGCGGCTGAAGCCGACGGGGAGCGACTCGGCGTCGAGCATGCCGTGAGCTTCGAGGTGGTCTTCGCCTGAGGGCGACATCCGAGCGGTGAGAGCGAGGTGCTTCCTCGCGGCGGCCCGCAGGCACTGAGCCGGTCAGGCGGTCAGCCGTCGGTTGCTGCGGCTGTTGCGTCGCTCCTGCCGGCGCCGGTGTGCTCGCGGGGATAGAGCAGGTAGGCCGCCGCTGCGGTGACGAGGAGCAGTACCGCGCTGACGCCCATCGCCAGGGTCATACCCCTGTTGAAGGCGTCGACGGCGCTCTCGGTGAGCCTCGCGGCCTGCTCGGCCGGGAGGTCCTCGGCAACCCGCAGGGCGGCACCGATGGAGTCCGAGGCGACCCCCGCCGCCGCATCGGGCAGGCCGTCGGCCTGCGAGCGCATCCCGGCCCGGTAGCCGACCGTCAGCAGTGTGCCCAACACGGCGATGCCGATCGCCGCGCCGACCTCCCGCGTGGTGTCGTTGACGGCCGATCCGACGCCGGCCTTGTGCTGCGGCAGCGACGTCACGATGATGTGCGTCGACGGCGGCATGAACAGGGACAGACCGGTTGCCGTCGTGACCAGCGCGATGACCATGATCCAGTAGGGCGAGGCCGGCGTCACCGCGGCCATGATGCCCATCCCGGCGGCGGTGAGCAGGAGCCCGCCGCTGATCGAGGCGCGCGCCCCGAAGCGCTGGGTGAACGCGGGGCTGCGCGGCGCCAGGATCATCATGGTGGCCGCCAGCGGCACGTTGCGGAAACCGGCGTCCAGCGGCGTGTGTCCCTGCGCGAACTGGAAGTACTGGGTGAGCACGAAGAACATCCCGACCATCCCGAAGAACACCAGCGTGATGGTGGCCGCGCCCAGGCTGAACAGGCGATTGGCGAAGTAGGCGGGGTCGAGCATGGGATGGCGGACGCGGCGCTCCCAGCGCACGAACCCCCAGACGAGCGCGGCGGCTGCGGCGAACATGCCCAGCACCGGAGCGCTTCCCCAGCCGAATTCGGGGCCTTCGATCACCGCGAACAGGAGGCTCCCCAGCGCGGCGATGGAGATGAGCGCGCCGACGACGTCCAGCGGCCGCCGCTGGTCGTCCCGGGACTCCGGCACGATCCATGCCGTGCCCGCCAGCACCACGCCCGCCACCGGGACGGCGACCAGGAACACCGACCCCCACCAGAAGAAGTTCAACAGGATCCCGCTGACCGGCGGTCCGATGGCGCCACCCGCCCCGGCGAACGCCGCCCAGACGGCGACGGCCTTGGGACGTTCGGAGCGCGGGAAGATCACCGTGGCGATCGAGAGCGTGGCGGGCATGACCAGCGCCGCCGCCACCCCCAGGCCGGCGCGGTAGACGATGATCTGCGTCGGGCTGGTCGAGAAGGCGGCGAGGGCGGAGAGGACCCCGAAGAGGGCCATGCCGGCCAGCAGCACCCGTTTGCGCCCCAAGCGGTCGCCGAGGGCGCCGAAGGGCAGCAGCAGGCCGGCGAAGACCAGCACGTAGGCGTCCACGATCCACTGCAGGTCCGACCCGCTGGCGCCGAGCTCCCGCTGGATCGACGGCAGGGCCACGTTCAGCGAGCTCATGCTGATGATCACCATGGTCAGCGACAGGCAAAGGATGTACAGGATCAGCCAGCGCCGCGGGTGCGGGGCGATCTCCGGGTCCCGGAAGCCTCCTGGCGCGCCGTGGCGGTCCGGGCCTTGCCTGGCTCCGGTTCCCGATCCGGAGCGAGGGGGCGGGGGCTGCTCGGCGATGCCCTCAGGCTAGAGGTGGCCGGTCGCGCGGTCTCGCCGACGCGGGTCCCCGGCACCGGGCGCCAGTCGGGGGACCTACCGATGGTAGCGTCGCGGGGAACAAGACATGAAGGGGGCCAACAATGTCTAATGTTCTGGTCAAGCGAGCGATTGCTGTCTACCTGGCTTTGGTGGCCGTGGCCGTCGTGGGCCAGTTCGTGGCGTTCCCGCTGTACGCCTACGAGGCAGGCAACGCCGACGCGGCCAACGACACGTGGCTGATCCTGGACTGGTTCATGGCGGCTGGGCTGGTGCTGATGCTGGTGCTCACCTGCAAGGCGAAGCAGGCATGCGACGCAGACGCCGACCACCGGCAGTGGATCCGGGCGAACGTGATGTTCTACCTGACCGTGCTCGTGACGATCGCCTTCGTCCCCAACTGGTTTGCCGCAGCCTGGGGCGAGGGCGACAACGGGACCATCTGGCACATAATCGACACCGTGCTGCCGGTCCTGTTCCTGGTGCAGTCCCGCCGCCTGCTGCGTCCCGCGGCCGCCTAGCCGGCCCCACCCCGCTGCGGCCGCAGGGGATGGGCGGCGGCTTCGCCGGCGGTCGCTGCTAGGCCGGCTCGAGGCGCCAGAGGGCCTCGCTGGTGAGGATGTAGACCGCTCCGTCGGGTCCCTCGCCGAAGGACAGCACCGAGGCGGGGGGCGCGCCGTTCGCCAGCGGGATCGGGTGGGCGCCGGCGCTGTCGCTGTAGCCCCACAGGGTGCCGTCGCAGAAGTCGCTGTAGAGATAGACGCCGTGGAGGCCCGAGAGTCTCGGGCCGCGGTAGACGTAGCCGCCGGTGACCGAGCAGCGCTTGTCCTCGCCGTGGCGGTACTCGACGACAGGCCGGACGTGGCCGGGCGGCTCGTCGTTGGACCAGAACGGGGCGCTGCCCTCGTAGGCGCTCCAGCCCAGGTTGGCGCCGCGGCCGGCGCCTGTCCCGGCTTGGTCCGCAGCCAGGCGGTTGATCTCCTCGAACAGGTCCTGGCCGACGTCGGCCACCCAGAGATCGCCTGTTGCGCGATCGAAGGAGAACCGCCACGGGTTGCGCGCCCCCCACACCCACACCTCGGGCGCGCCGGCGACGCCGTCGGCGAAGGGGTTGCCGGCCGGGATGGTGTAGGGCTCGCCGG
Organism: Acidimicrobiales bacterium; assembly: GCA_963664235.1. Lineage (GTDB taxonomy): Bacteria > Actinomycetota > Acidimicrobiia > Acidimicrobiales > CATQHL01 > VXNF01. The sequence continues at coordinate 1,462,917 of OY760933.1, forward strand.
CCGCCCCGGGCCGCGGGTCGATGCGCAGGATCGTGCCCAGCCAGTCGTGGGGATCCTGGCCGGCCCGCAGCGGATCGCCGCCGCCGCCGCCGTCGCCGAATCCCAGGTACAGGTAGCCGTCGGGTCCGAAGGTCACGTCGCCGCCGTTGTGGTTCGAGAACGGCTGTGCCAGCGTCAGAACCAGGCGGCCCCGGCCGGCGTCGACGCTGCCATCGGCCGCCACCGGCCACTCCCACAGTTCGCTGACCTGCTGGCGGTTCACCGAGGACGTGTAGAGCCGGTCGCCGGCGGGCGAGAACGTAAGGCCCAGCAGGCCCATCTCACCCCGGGTGTCCACCCGGCCGCTCATGTCCAGGACCGCGTCGCCGTCGCGGTGCAAGGCAGTCGACAAGTCGGCGCGAGCCCCCTCACCGCGCAGGCGGATCACCTCGCCGTGACGCAGCGCCACGTAGAGCGACCCCGGCTCCTGCGCCCGCACGGCCACAGCCAGCGGCACCGGGAGTTCGGCCAGGCGGGTGAGCGTCAGGCTCAGCGGCTCGGGGAAGCGCGGCCCCGGCGGGTCGAGCGGTCCGCCGGTGTCGGTGGTCGAGCCGGCATCGGTGGAGCCCGCCGTGCCGCCGTTGCCACCGGTGGCGGTGGATCCCACCGGGGGAGTGCCGCCACCGTCACCTGTGGTGTCACTCTCATCGGCGTTCCCCCCGCTGACGGCTGAGACTTCCCCGCCGCCCCGAGTCGCTCCGGTGTCCGCGTCACCGGAGCCGGCAGGCGCCGTGCTGAGATGCCCGTCGCTGCCCGCTGCGCCGACCGCCGATCCCTGGTCGCCGCCCGGGCTGGGTTGACCTCCGTCGGCGGGCGCCGCCGGCTGGGGCTCGCTGCGGGCTGCTGGCGGTGACCGGGTCTGCGAACCCGTCGGGCTCATCGGCGGGGCCGCGCACGCTGCGGTAGCCAGCACTGCAGCCAGGAGGGCGGCCGGCACGACGCGCCGGCGGGACGCTCGGCGGGATCGGGGCGGCGCGGCGGGAGGCATCGGCGAATTCTCGCGCGCCGGCCGGCGACGGTCGTACCCTTGCAGAGGTGACCTCCGACGGCGCGGGGTCGATGCTCCGCTTCGACGTCCCCGAACGCAGCGACTGGGAAGCGCAGGTGGAACGCTCTCTGCGCGGCGAGTCACTGGAGACACTCGTCGGCTCCAGCGCCGACGGGATCGGCATCCAGCCGCTCTACACCGCCGAAGGGCATCCCACGTCGGGTGACCCCGCGGGTCTGCCGGGTGGGGCTCCGTTCACGCGTGGCGCCCACGGCGTCCCTGAGCGCTGGGAGTTGTGCCAGCGCCACGACCTGACCGACCCGGCCGAGACGGCCGCCGCCATCCGGTCCGACGTCGCCGGGGGCGCCTCCGCGATCTGGTTGCGGTTGCATCGGCCTCCGGGTCCGGGTGAGCTGCTCGCAGCGCTCGCAGGGGTGATTCACACTGAGATCCCTGTGGTCGTCGACGGCGGCCCCTGGTTCACCGCAGCCGCGGAGGCCACCGCAGCGCTGGCCACCGCTGCGCCGACCGGCAGGCTGGTCGTGGGCGCGGACCCGCTGGGAGCCCTGGCCCGCCACGGGTTCCTGCTGAGCGAGGTGGACGATGCGCTCGCCGAGCTGGTCCCGCTCGTGCAGGCGTTCCAGCAGCGGCGGCAACGCAACGGTGACACCGGCGCGCCGGCGGGAACCCGCCCCGTCACTGTGGACGCCACCGTCTACGCAGACGCCGGAGCGCCACCGGCGCTGGAGCTGGCGTGCATGCTGGCCACGGGTGTGGCCTACCTCCGCGCTCTGGAGGCCGGAGGCATCGAGCCACAGGCGGCGGCGCAGCAAGTCGAGGCGCGCCTCGGTGCAACCGCTGACCAGTTCGCCACGATGACCAAGCTCCGCGCGGCGCGCACGCTCTGGGACCGGGTCTTGGAGGCGTGCGGCGTGGCGGTGCCCCGGCGCCGGGCGCTGCGCTGCTGGGCGGTGACTTCCGAGGCCATGTTCGTCGCAGAGGATCCCTCCGTGAACCTGGTGCGTGCCACGACGGCGGCGTTCGCCGCGGCCACCGGGGGAGCCGAGTGCATCACGGTCCTGCCCCATGACGTGGCACTCGGACCGGCTGGCGAGCGGAGCCGGCGCCTGGCCCGCAACATCGGCCACCTGCTTGCCGATGAGGCGCACCTGGGCGCGGTCGCCGATCCGGCCGGCGGCTCCTGGTACGCCGAGGACCGCACCGCCCGCCTCGCTGAGATCGCCTGGGGGCGGTTCCGGCAAATCGAGATCTCCGGCGGCATGGCTGCGGTGCTGCTGGACGGCTCGCTGGCCGCGACGATCGGCGAAGCGGCCGAGCGCCGCCGGGAGCGCCTGGCCGGCGGCGCCGAGCACGTGGTCGGCGTCACGTGCTTCCCCCCGCCGGCAAGCGACGAAGGCCCCGGAAGCGATCCTGCCCGACCGCCGGCGCCGGTCGCGCACCGAGCCCAGACCCCGCCCGATGCCACCGTGCGCATCCCACCGCTGCCACTGCGCCGCCCTGGTTCGGACCCCATGCCGTGAGCGCGATCCCCGACTTCGCCGCACTGCCCTGGTCGGCGCTGGGGGAGTCGACTCCGGCGCGACCGGACACGCCGGGCACCGGCGCCGCCGGATCCCCGCTGGATGTCTCGCCCAACGGCGGCGGGCAACCGCACCGGACGCCCGAGGGGATCGACCTGCAGCCGTTCTACACCGCGGCCGACGTGGCCGACCTGCAGGCGCCGCACAGCTATCCCGGACTGGCGCCGTATCTGCGCGGGACGCACCCCACCATGTACCTCACCCGGCCCTGGACGATCCGCCAGTACGCCGGATTCTCCACCGCGACCGCGTCCAACGCCTTCTACAGGCGCAACCTGGCGGCCGGCCAGCGGGGCCTGTCGGTGGCCTTCGATCTGCCCACCCACCGCGGTTACGACTCCGACAACCCCCGGGTGACCGGCGACGTGGGGATGGCCGGTGTGGCGATCGACTCGGTCGCCGACATGCAGATCCTCTTCGACGGCATCCCGCTGGACCGCATGAGCGTGTCGATGACCATGAACGGGGCAGTGCTGCCGGTCATGGCCATGTACATCGTGGCCGCCGAGTTGCAGGGTGTCGACCACGCGGCGCTCACCGGGACCATCCAGAACGACATCCTCAAGGAGTTCATGGTCCGCAACACCTACATCTACCCGCCGCGGCCCTCCATGCGGATCGTCTCGGACATCTTCGCCTACACCGCCGCGGAGATGCCCCGGTTCAACTCCATCTCCATCTCCGGCTACCACATGCAGGAGGCAGGGGCGACCGCCGACCTGGAACTGGCCTACACCATCGCCGACGGCCTGGAGTACGTGCGCTCCGGCCTCGACGCGGGCTTGGCCATCGACGACTTCGCACCGCGGCTCAGCTTCTTCTGGGGCATCGGCATGAACTTCTTCATGGAGGTGGCGAAGCTGCGGGCCGCCCGGCTGCTGTGGGCAACCCTGATGCGGCAGTTCGAGCCGGCCGACCCCAAGTCACTGATGCTGCGCGCCCACTGCCAGACCTCGGGCTGGAGCCTCACCGCGGACGACGTCTACAACAATGTGGCCCGCACGTGTGTCGAGGCCATGGCCGCCACCCAGGGGCACACGCAGTCGCTGCACACGAACTCCTTCGACGAGGCGCTCGCCCTGCCGAGTGACTTCTCGGCCCGCATCGCCCGCAACACCCAGCTGGTGCTGCAGCACGAGAGCGGCACCTGCGCCCCGGTGGACCCGTGGGGCGGCAGCTACTACGTCGAACGGCTCACGGACCTCCTGGCGAGGCGCGCCGGCGAGCACATCGACGAGATCGACGGCATGGGCGGCATGGCCGCGGCCATCGAGGCTGGCGTGCCCAAGGCGCGCATCGAGCAGGCCGCCACACGCACGCAGGCCCGAATCGACGCCGGCACGCAGGCGCTCATCGGCGTGAACCGCTACCGCCCCGAGACCCCCGAATCGGTCGAGCTGCTGGCGGTCGACAACGCCGAGGTCCTGGCCGCCCAGACCGCCCGGCTGGCAAAGGTGCGGGCCGAGCGGGACGAGGACACCTGCGCGGCTGCCCTGGAGTCGCTCACCCGCTGCGCCGGCGGCGGCGACGGGAACCTGCTGGACCTTTCGGTTCGTGCCGCCCGGGCGCGGGCCACCGTGGGCGAGATCAGCGACGCCCTCGAGCGGGCATGGGGGCGCCACGTCGCCGAAGTCCGTACGATTTCGGGTGTGTACAGCCAGGCCGCCGGCACCGACGGGGCCGTGGCGGCGGTGCGCCGCCGGATCGAGAAGATGGCCGCCCGCCACGGTCGCAGGCCCCGCATCCTCGTGGCCAAGATCGGCCAGGACGGTCACGACCGGGGCCAGAAGGTGGTGGCCAGCGGCTACGCCGACTTGGGCTTCGACGTGGACATCGGGCCGCTGTTCCAGACCCCCGCCGAGGTGGCCCGCCAGGCCGTCGAGAACGACGTGCACATCGTGGGGGTGTCCTCTCTGACCGCCGGACACCTCACCCACGTGCCGGAGTTGATCGCCGAACTCGTCGCCCTGGGCCGGCCCGACATCCTGGTCGTCGTCGGCGGGGTGATCCCCGAGCGGGACCGGCCGGCGCTGTTCGACGCCGGCGCAGCGGCCGTGTTCGGTCCCGGCACGTCGCTCACCACCGCTGCCGGTGAGCTGCTCGACGCCCTGGCCCAGCGGCCGGCATGAAGCGGGCGCCTGTTCGGCGGGCCCCGGCGGGCGCCGGTGTCCGGTCCGGCGCCGGGGGCCGCCAGGCCCGTGACGATCCGACCGGTCGGGTGTGAGCGTCGTGGGCCCGCCCGGACAGGACATTCCCGAGCAGGGCATCTCCGACCAGGGCATCTCCGACCAGGGCATTCCCGAGCAGGCCATCTCTGGACAGGCCATCTCCGGACAGGCCATCTCCGGACAGGCCATTTCCGAGTCCCATCAGGACATCTCCGAGCAGGTGGACAGCCATGTGAACGGGGTCCTGGCCGGTGACCGGACGTGGCTGGCGCGCACCATCACGCTGGTTGAGAGCACCCACCCCGACCACCGCGCTGTCGCCGCCGAAGTCCTCGAACAACTGGCCCCGCATGCCGCTGCTGCCGCCGACGCTCACCGGGTGGGGGTCACCGGCCCGCCGGGTGCCGGCAAGAGCACTCTCATCGATGCGCTGGGCATGAAGCTCTGCGAGCAGGGTCACCGCGTGGCCGTTCTCGCCGTGGACCCCTCCAGCGCGGTCAGCGGCGGCTCGATCCTGGGCGACAAGACCCGCATGGCGCGCCTGGCGACCGCACCGGGAGCGTTCGTGCGGCCATCACCTTCGGGCGGGGCACTGGGCGGCGTCACCGGCGCCACCCTCGAAGCCGTCGAGGTGGTCGAGGCGGCCGGCTACGACGTGGTCTTCATCGAGACCGTCGGCGTCGGCCAGTCCGAGGCGGGCGTCGCCGACATCTGCGACACCGTGCTGACGGTGACCAATCCTGCCGGCGGTGACGAACTCCAGGGCATCAAGCGGGGCCTGTTCGAGGTGACCGACGTGCTGGTGGTGAACAAGGCCGACGGCGACCTGGCGGCTGCGGCGAGACGTTCGGTGGCCGACTACGCGGCCGCCCTGCGGCTGCTGAATCCTGGGGGATCCGGCGAGCCCGGCGAGTCGGGAGAGCCCGGCTGGGCGCCCCCGGTGCTGGCCGCCAGCGCGCTCGAGGGCGCCGGCCTGGGCGAACTCTGGGCGAAGGTTCAGGCCCACGCCGAGATGCTTCGGCAGGCGGGCCGCTGGAGCGAAAGCCGCGGCGAACAGCGCGTCCGCTGGATGTGGCACCTCACCGAGCAGCGGCTCATGGACGCCCTGCACGCCGATCCCGGTGTGCGGGCCCTGCTCCCCGACCTCACCGAGCAGGTCCGCAGCGGCCAACTCCAGCCCGCCCGAGCTGCAGAGCGGCTTGTGAGAAGGGGCCAGGCTCGGTGGGGGTGAGTACCGAGCCTGGCCGGGGTGCCTCTTGGGGGAGAGAGGCGATCTGTTTGGTTTCTGCGGCCCAAAGGGGCCTGGACCTCGTCTAGAAGTCCTCGTCGAAGCTGATGGCGCCCGTGATGCCCGTCTGGTACGCCGAGACGGTGCGCTCGAAGAAGTTCGTCAGCTCCTGGGCGTCCTGCAGGTCCATGAACGAGAACGGGTTGTGGGAGCCGTAGCGGGCGGGCAGGCCCAGCTGGATCAGCCGCTGGTCGGCCACGTACTCGAGGTACTGGCGGGTGTCGGCCACCGACATGCCGGGCACGCCCTCACTGAGCAGGTCCTCGGCGAACTGGTGCTCGCACTCCACGGCTTCGGCCATCATCTCGCCGATCTCGGTGGCCAGGTCGTCGTCGAAGAGTTCGGGCTGCTCCTCGCGCACGGTTCGCACCACCTCCAGGGCGAAGTTCATGTGGCAGCTCTCGTCGCGGAACACCCAGTTGGTGCCGGCCGCCAGTCCGTTCAGCAATCCCTTTGAGCGCAGGAAGTACACGTAGGCGAACGCGGCGAAGAAGAACAGCCCCTCGATGCAGGTGGCGAAGCAGATGAGGTTCAGCAGGAACTTGCGCCGGTCGGCTTCGGTGTCGAGCCGGTCCAGCTTGTCGATGGAGCCCATCCAGCGGAAGCAGAACTCGGCCTTGCGCCGGATGGAGGGGATGTTCTCCACGGCGGCGAAGGCGGCGTGGCGCTCTTCGATGTCGGGCATGTAGTTGTCCAGCAGCGTGAGGTAGAACTGCACGTGCAGCGCCTCCTCGTAGAGCTGCCGCGACAGGTACATGCGGGCCTCGGGCGCGTTGATGTGCTTGTACAGGTTCAGCACCAGATTGTTGGCCACGATCGAGTCGCCGGTGGCGAAGAAGGCCACCAGCCTCTGAACCAGGTGCTTCTCCGAACCCTGCAGCTTGCGGTCCAGGTCGACGATGTCGTCGGAGAAGTCCACCTCGTCCACCGTCCAGGTGTTCTTGATGGCGTCGCGGTACATGTCGAAGAAGACCGGGTAACGCATGGGTCGCAGCGTCAGTTCGAAGCCCGGGTCGAGCAGGTTGGCCTGTCCGGGCGCGGCCTGGGTGTCCGGTGCCGGCGCAGGCTGTGCGACCGGCTGCGCGGCAGTGTCCGGAAGCGGGAACTCGAGAATTGTCACGTCTGGTTCCTCCCGTGCCGGTCCTGCTGGTAGCGGCTCGCATCGCGGCGCCACCAACCAAGAGCTTGACGACGCAAATTACAGTGGCGAAATACTAGCCCTGTAATTTCACCGTAGTAGGCACGGGAGATAGGACGCGGCAGACTGATCGCTGACCTGCGGAAACGTCTGATGCGCGCAACTAACGATCCTTGCCGTGGTCATGCTTCGCCGGGCTCGTCGACCTACTCGGCCACGGCGAGGAATCTGTCGTTGAACTGCCGCCGGCCGTGAATGAACAATGGACGGGCTTACGCCAGCCACGTTTGCCTCGCTGGCGCGTGACTTTTGTGTCACGCTTCGTCTATAGTGGTGACCATCGCAGAGGCACGGACGGGGGCGGAGCGTTACCTCGCGGAGCGCCGTGAGGATCCGGAATATCGACACGCGTATGACTCCGCGCGCCGACGCATCGATCAGATCGACTCGATCATTCGCATGTTCGATCGGCGCCGATGCAGCCTCGAGTTGAGCAAGGCTGAGCTTGCGCGCCGCGCCAACCTTCGCCCTGAAGTGATCCGGCGTCTCTTCTCAGCCGAGCGTCCCAACCCCACTCTGGCGACGCTCGTGGCCCTGGCAGAGGCTCTCGAGTTGGAGTTAGCTGCGGAACCTATGGAAGCGACCCGCGTCAGTTGAGCACGCGGCGATGTCGCTCGAACTCCCCTCGATACGACCGAATCCGCGCATAGTCCCGTGGTTTGGCTGCCTCGCGTCGAGGCTTGGAGAGGCCGTCGAGGCAGACGATCGAGGATCCTCCCAGATCGGCAGCATCGCGGGCGAGCAGGCAGAAGAGCCGATGATTCTGGCCAGTTCCCTGGACGCGTACCTCGTAGAAGCCGGCCATGTCGCCGTGCATCGCTTCCCACTTGCCGCCGCCGGCGAACGAGGGCGGCGGCGCTTCCGCAACCGCGTCAAGCACGGCGTTTATCTCGGCTGCGATCTTGTCGGTCAGCCCTTCGAAGAAGTCGAGGGCCGGTACTGGCTCACCCGGATCGTCGGACGGATGGCGTTGGAAGAAGTGGATGAGCCACGGATCGGGTGAACTGGCTGCGGGGACCATTCCCGGCTAGTCGCAGGCCTCGCAGGTTTCGGGGTTCTCCAGGGAGCAGGCCACCGCGGCGGCACCGTTGCCGTTGGCGAGGGTGGCCTGGTTGATGCGGGTGGCGGGCCGGGAGCGCAGGTAGTAGGTGGTCTTCAGGCCCTTGCGCCAGGCGTGGGCGTACATGGAGGAGAGCTTCCCGATGGTGGGGGTCTCCAGGAAGAGGTTCAGCGACTGGCTCTGGTCGATGAAGGCGCCCCGGTCGGCGGCCAGGTCGATGAGCGCCCGCTGCGGCAGCTCCCAGGCGGTGCGGTAGAGCAGCTTCACGTCTTCGGGGAGGCCAGGAATGTCGGCGATCGAGCCCTGGGCGCGCTTCAGCGCTTCCAGCATCCCGCCGGTCCACAGGCCTCGGGACTGCAGGTCGCGCACCAGGTAGTGGTTGATCTGCAGGAACTCGCCGGAGAGGGTCTCGCGCTTGAACAGGTTGGAGACCTGCGGCTCGATGCACTCGTAGCAGCCGGCGATGGAGGCGATGGTGGCGGTGGGGGCGATGGCGATGAGCAGCGAGTTACGGAGCCCACCGGCGGCGATGCGCTCCCGCAGGGCGTCCCAGCGGGCCTCGTCGCTGACGCCGACGCCCCACAGGTCCATCTGCAGCTTCCCGTCGGCGGCGCGGGTCTCGGCGAAGTTGGGGTGCGCCCCCAACTCCTTCGCCAGGTCGGCGGAGGTGGACAGCGCCCAGTAGTAGATCTCCTCGGAGATGCGCCGCGAGAGTTGGCGGGCCTCGTCGCTGTCGAACGGCAGGCGGAGCTTGAAGAAGACATCCTGCAGGCCCATGAGGCCGAGCCCCACGGGGCGCCACACCTCGTTTGAGGCCCGGGCCTCGCTGGTGGGGTAGAAGTTGATGTCGATCACCCGGTCGAGGAACGTCACCGCGGTCTGCACCACCTCGCCGAGGCGGTCGAAGTCGAATTCGCCGTCCCGCACCAGACGCCCGACGTTCACCGAGCCCAGGTTGCAGACCGCCGTCTCGTCGGAGCTGGTCACCTCCAGGATCTCGGTGCACAGGTTGGAGAGGTGCACCACCCGGCCCTCGCCGCCGGTCTGGTTGCACTTCAGGTTGGAGGCGTCCTTGAAGGTCATCCAGCCGTTGCCGGTCTGGGCGAGGGTGCGCATCATCTTGCTGTAGAGGTGGCGGGCGGGGATCTGCCGCTCGAACAGGCGCGCCTCCTCGGCTTCCACGTAGGCGCGCTCGAAGTCCTCGCCGTAGAGGTCCACCAGGTGGGGGACCTTCTTGGGGTCGAACAGCGACCACTGCCAGTCGTTCTCGACCCGCTTCATGAACAGGTCGGGCACCCAGTTGGCGATGTTGAGGTTGTAGGTGCGGCGGGACTCGTCGCCGGTGTTCTCGCGCAGTTCCAGGAACTCGTCGATGTCGGCGTGCCAGGTTTCGAGGTAGACGCAGCAGGCCCCCTTGCGGCGACCTCCCTGGTTGACCGCCGCCACCGAGCTGTCGAGCGTCTTGAGCCACGGCACGATGCCGTTGGAGAGTCCGTTGGTGCCGCGGATGAGCGAGCCCCGGCTGCGGATGCGGCTGTAGGACAGCCCGATGCCGCCGGCGTACTTGGAGAGCTTTGCGACGTCGGTGTAACGGTTGTAGATGGCCTCGAGGTCGTCGGCCGGCGAATCCAGCAGGTAGCACGAGGACATCTGCGGGTGCGTGGTGCCGGAGTTGAACAGCGTCGGGCTTGACGGCAGGTACTCCAGCGACGAGATCAGCCGGTAGAAGTCGATGGCCTCGGCGGCCTCGGTGGACAGCCCGCAGGCGACCCGCATCAGGAAGTACTGGGGCGTCTCGATGGCCTTGCGAGTCTCGGGATGGCGGAGCAGGTAGCGGTCGTAGACCGTGCGCAGGCCGGAGAACTCGAACAGGTCGGTGCGCTCGTTGTCGATGGCCTCGTTGAGGACGCCGGCGTTGGACTCGACGAAGTCGGCGGCCTCGTCGCTGATGAGCCCGAGCAGGCGACCTGCGGCGATGGACTGCGAGAAGCTGCCGATGCGCTGGTTGCGGACCTCCTCCTCGGTGTAGGTGGCGAGCAGCCGGGCGGCGAGGCGCGAGTAGCTGGGCTCCTCGCAGATCAGCGAGGCGGCGGTGCGGATCGCCAACTCGTCGAGTTCGGTGGTGCTGGCGCCGTCGCAGAGCCCGCTGATGGTGCGGGTGGCGACGCGCATGCAGTCAACGCTGTCGAGGCCATCGCTGCAGCGCTCCACGCGCCGCACGATCTTGGTGACGTCGACCGGTTCGAGGCTGCCGTCGCGCTTGCGTACCCGCATGGGGGAGTTGATGGGCCGGGTCGTGGGCGGACCGGGATCGGCCGCCACGTGGGCGGCGCGGCCGTTGGCTGCCGGATCAGCCGGTGTCTCGGCGCTGTGCTTGCCTGAATGCTCGACGACAGTCACGCCGGTGCCTCCGCTCATCATGTGTCCCGTGGCCCGAAGAGTCGGACGTGGACAACTCCGGAACTACTGATGTGTAGTTGCACGATTGTAATTTGCGGCGCTGCCCGGAGGCAAACCGGCTCCAATCAGGACCGCGAACATGCTGTTCAGGGACGTACCGCTCCGCCTGAAGGGTCAGGCGGGTGCAGCAGACGGTTCTCCGGTGGCCACTGACGCCCGGTCAACTGTGGTTTTTCCGGGTGTCCGAACCCACCCGGTCTTCAGCGGCGGAGGGGTTGGTTCGTGGTGGCGGTGGCGCCGTCTTGGTGGCCTGACGGTCCGTGTTTGCCGGCGAGCGCCTTGCCGGTTCGGGCCTTGCCGGTTCGGGCCTTGCCGGCGTGCGCCTTGCCGGTTCGGGCCTTGCCGGTTCGGGCCTTGCCGGTTCGGGCCTTTCTGTTGTGGCTCGCCAGGTTTGGCGGCCGGTTGGGTGGATGTTTGAGGCTGTAGGTGCCGTCGGGTTGGCGGATCAGGTCGGCGCCGAGTTCGTGGACCTGTTTGTGGCAGTCGCTGCAGAGCAGGGCGAGATTGTCGATGTCGGTGGGACCGCCGTCTTCCCAGTAGATCTCGTGGTGGGCCTGGCAGAAGCTGTTTGCGGCGCCGCAGACGACGCAGCCCTTGTCGCGGACGGCGAGGGCGATGCGCTGAGCGAAGCTGGCGTGGCGGTACTTGTGGCCCAGCCACAGTGGCTGGCTCTTCGTGCCGAACAGGGCCGGCAGGATGTCGGCCTCCAGGGCGACCTTGAGGAGTTCGCTGGGCGCCAGCGGTGTCCCGTCGATCAGCCGGGCGTAAGCGAGTTGACCGGCGACGGTGTCGTAGTCCGCGATCACCAGCAGGGTTGTGCGCTGAGCCTTGGCGGTACCGGACTCGGCGCTGGCGCCGTTGCCGTTGGCAGTGCCGGTGCCCTGGCGGGTGATGAGCGCTTCGAGGGCGTCCGCGTACCGCTGGGCGGGTGTGGCGCGGTTGCGGGGGTCCTCGTTGTGCCAGAGGTTCTTGGCCATCGCCGCGAGCGCGGTTTCGATGCGGGCGCCGGCGAGGGGGTCGAAGGTGCCGAACAGCGTGTACATGCCGTCGGACTCCTGCTTGATATTCGCCTCGCGGCGGGACCGCTGGCGGCGCCGGCGCCTCTCCAGGTCCTCGCCGGCTGATTTCTCGTTGACGTGGTCGCGAACGGTGCGGGCGAACGTGTCGGCCGGTTCGGACTCCGCGGCGTCCAGCAGTTCGACCTCCTCGACAGCCGTATGCGCCGAGGCATCCGCGATCGCCCGGGCGTGCTGAGGCGTGATCGCGCCCTCTGCGAGCGCCTCGGCGGTGCCCGGCAGGTCGCCCAGCCGCTCGGCGAACGCCACGTCCCGCTTGGCGGCGCCGCGGGACTGCTTCAAGTCGCCGCGCAGCACCGCCGCGGCGTGGGCCTCACCGCGCCACTGAGCCAACTCCGCGACCTTGCCGGCCTTCACCGCCGCCAGGCGGGCCTCGCAGCGCCCCACCAACCGCAGACACTCCTCGAGGCGCCCACCGCCCAGCCCGTCCAGACCCACAACCAGGCCGTCCAACAGCCCCAACAGATGATCCGAGGAGGGCCCACCGCGGCCGGACTCGCCGCCGCGGGCGGTGATGGGCGCAGCCGACATTTCGTGCTGGTCCTGTGGGCGCTCCAAGGAGGGTTCGCCGCGGCCGGGCTCGCCGGCGCGCGACGTGCCGGCCATGGCCGACGTCTCTCGCGGATCCGACCGGCGCTTGGCGGCCGGATTGGCCCCACCGGGCCCCGTAGCCAGGGGTGTCGGGTCGGAGAAGAGGGTGGGCTCGGTCATCGGTGGCTCCCCCACAGAACGCATCGCCGTCGGATTCGCGTCGGCTGGGCCGACAAGCCGGTTGGGGAAGCCCGACCCCCACCAGAGCAAGGGCCAGTGACCGGTACCCGTACTCTACACAACCCCTGCGACAAAGTCAAACATATATTCGTATCAAGGGGGAGGAGCAATTGGACGTCTCAGAATTGTGGCGATCTCGGGCGGGTACGCGCCGGCGGCGGCCTCAGCTTGCGACGTGGCCGGCCTCCAGGATGAGCACCTCGTCGGCGAGTTCGGAGGCGTCGGCGGGATCGTGGGTGACGAGTACGACGGTGGCTCCCGACGCTTGTATCTGCCGACGCAGCAGCGGCCGCACGTCGCGGTCGGTGGCGGAGAGGGGCTCGTCCAGAAGCAGCACGTCGGGCCGGGCGGCCAGCGCCCGCGCCAGTCCCACGCGCTGTGACTGCCCGCCCGACAGCCGTGCCGGCTTGGCCCGGGCCAACGCGCTCATCCCGACGGCATCCAGGACCGCCGAGGCGCTGCGCCGGGCGGCGGGCCGTCCCGCGCCCCGGCAGCGCGGGCCGAAGGCCACGTTCTCCAGCGCGCTCAGGTGCCCGAACAACCGCACGTCCTGGTAGGCGTAGCCGACCCGCCGCTGCTCGGGCGGCACCCAGATGCCGACGGCGGGGTCATCCACGACTTGTCCCGCAAGGCTCACCCGACCCGCCTCTGTCGGCACGAGACCTGCCAGGCAGTGCAGCAGTGTCGTCTTGCCGGAGCCGTTCGGCCCCATGACGGCGACGATCCCACCGGCAGGGACGTCCAGATCCAGTTCGAGCGTGAACCCGCCGACGGATACCCGCACGTCGGCGGAGATGCCACCGTCCTCCCCGAGCCTCGCTCCAACCCCTCCGCCGCCGGCGGATGCGTCACCCTGGCCGGCTTGAGAGGGTGGGGGTGCCGGGGGCCGGCGCAGGCGGCCATTCCGAGGCTGCCGGAGCGCCGCCGGCACCGCCACCCGGACACCCGCGCGACCACTTGCGTCCCGCCGGCTGCCCATCCACCTCATCGGCTCAACCAGCGGTCGCGCAGCGCCACCAGCACGATCACCGACACGGCCAGGAGCACCACGCTGAGGGCCACGGCCTCCGCCGGGCGTCCGGCTTCCAGGGCCTCGAAGGTTGCCAGCGGCAGCGTCTGTGTCCGGCCCCGCAGGTTGCCGGCGAAGGTGATGGTGGCCCCGAACTCGCCGAGCGCCCGGGCCCAGGCCAGCGCCGCGCCCGCGGCCAGCGACGGTGCCACCTGCGGCAGCGTGACCCGCCGGAAGGCCACCGACCTGCGGGCGCCCAGCGTGCGGGCCGCCTCGACGAGGCCCGCGTCGGCGCTGCGCAGGCCCGCCTCGGCGGTGATGACGAAGAACGGCATGGCAACGAAGGTGGCGGCCACGACCACGCCGGCGGTGCTGAACGGCAGCGACCAGCCGAACCAGCTGTCGAGCCACTGGCCCACCAGCCCGCGCCGCCCGAGGGCGAACAGCAGGGCGGTGCCGCCCACCACCGGCGGCAGCACCATCGGCAGCAGCACCGCCACCCGCAGCGGCCGCCGCAGCGACGGCCCGCAGCGTGACAGCACCAGCGCCAGGGGCAGCCCCAGGAGCACCGAGGCACCCGCCGCGGTGGCGCTGGTGATCGCCGAGATCACCAGGGCGTCGCGCAGGCGCGCCGAGCCCAGCAGCGACGGCAGGTCACTCCAGGGGGCTCGCTGCAGCAGCCCGATCACCGGCACGACGAGCAGTGCCAGCGCCACCCCTGCCGGCAGCCAGAGCCCGCCCACCGGGCGCTGGCGCACCTCTCGGCGCCGCTGCATCACCCCGGGCGCGTCCGGCGGCACGGCCGCGCCGGCCGCGCCGGCCGGGCTGTCGCCGGAAACCCCGGAGCCCACCGTGGTCACGGTGCACCGAATCCCGCTGCGGCCAGCGACGCCTGCGATGCCGGCGAGAGCACGAACTCCACGAAGGCGGCGGCGGTGGGACTGTCGCTGAGCAGCGCCAGGGGGTAGGCGGTGCTGGCGGGGTGGTCGATGGCGAAGCCCGTCACGGCGTCGCCGGCCACCGCCAGATCGGTGACGTAGACCACTCCGGCGTCCACCTCACCCAGCAGCACCTTCGTGAGCACACCCCGCACGTTGGGCTCCCGCGTGTCGGCCGCCGCTACGAGCGCCGGCCCGCCGGCCTGCTCCGCCAGGGCACCGCAGGGCACGTCGGGGGCGCAGAGGGCCAGGATCAACTCGCCGCCGGTGAGGGAATCCAGGCCGGTCACGCCGGCGGGGTTGTCGGGCGGGGTGGCGATGGCGAGCCGGTTGCGGGCGAAGACGGCGACCTGCCGGGCGTCCACCTGCGCCGCGGTCGCCTCGTCGGCGGCGGCGAACACGTCGGCGGGAGCACCCTCGTTGATCTGGGTGGCCAGGCGGCTGCTTCCGGCGAACTGCAACGTCACGGCCACGTCGGGATGCGCCGCCTCGAAGGCGGCGGCGATGTCGCCGAACACATCGGTCAGCGAGGAGGCGGCGAAGACGGTCACGCTGCGAGGCTCGCCGGCGGCCCTGCTCTCACCGCCGCCGCAGGCGCCGGTCACCAGGGCTGCCCCGCAGGCCGCCGCAGCGACCGCAGCGCGGAGCCCCCAGCGGCCGCCGCACCGGCTACCCACGGTCCGGACGCTCGACGACGACGTTGGTGGACTTCACCACCGCCACCGCCTCGACGCCCGGGCGCAGCCCCAGGTCACCGGCCGCCTCGCTGGTCATCAGCGAGACGACCCGGTAGGGCCCGGCCTGGATCTCCACCTGGGCCATCACGTCGTCGGCCACGACCCGGGTGACGAGCCCGGAGAACCGGTTTCGCGCCGAGGTGCGGGCGCGACCCCCGCCGAGGCGGTCGGCCCGCTCGGTGGCCAGGCGGGCCAGGTCGGCGCCGGGCACCAGTCGCTGACCCCCTGAGGTGCGGACGACCACAAGTTGGCCCTCGTCGGCCCAGCGGCGCACCGTGTCCACAGACACGCCGAGCAATTCCGCAGCGTGGCCGATCCGGTAAAGGGGTGGCGGCAATCCCGATGCGTTCGAGAAATCTGGACTAGTTACCTTATCCATAAGAGGATTATAGAGAATAAAGCTTGTTAGTGCGGCTGTCGATCGGCCCGCTGGAACATCGCCGGACAGTGGACTCAGGACCCGGATCAAGTCTGGGTCAGGCCCTCTGCAGCGCAGGCGGGCGAGGCCGGCCGCGTTGTCGAGCGGCAGGCTCCTAGGGTGTCGGCTCAGTCCATTCGATCGGAGTGCCCCGGCTGGGGTCGTTCCGCCGCTCTCGAGGAGTGCTGCCATGAGCACTGCTGTGCAACTCGCCCAAGTCGCCGAAGTAGATGACGAGGCTGCCGGGCTGCTCGACGCCTGCGGCCAGGATCCGTCGCGCATCTGCAACTGGGTCTTCGACCAGACCGGCAATGGTTTCCTCGCCGCGGCCACAGAGTGGGTGGTCGAGCGGCCCCTGAAAGTGGCACTGATCGCTCTTGGGGCCTACATCGTGAGCCGTCTGGCGAAGCGGGGCGTGCGAGTGGCGGCAGCGCGCATCGTGGCCACGACCACCAGCGCCCGCCTGGCCGGTATCCGTGCCCAGGGCCCCATCAAGATTCTGAACGACAGCGACGAGAACAAGCGCGCCCAGGCCCGCGCCGACACGCTCTCCTCGGTGCTTTCCAGCGTCATCACCGCGGTCGTGTGGAGCGTGGCGATCCTGATGATGCTCGGTGTCTTCGACATCAACATCGGCCCGCTGCTGGCCGGCGCCAGCATCGCGGGCGTGGCCATCGGCTTCGGCAGCCAGACCATCGTCAAGGACTTCATGTCGGGCCTGTTCATGCTCGTCGAGGACCAGTTCGGTGTGGGTGACGTGATCGACGTGGGCCCCGTGACCGGGACAGTGGAGGCGGTGTCGCTGCGCACCACCACGATCCGCGACGTGTCCGGCACGGTGTGGCACGTCCCCAACGGCGAGGTCAGCCGGGTCGGCAACTACTCCCAGCTGTGGTCGCGGGCGCTCCTGGACGTCGAGGTTTCCTACGACACCAACCTGCGCTTCGCCGAGGGGGTCATCCAGCGGGTCGCCAACGAGATGTGGGACGACCCCGAATGGGGCGGCGACGAGTTGATGGAGGCGCCCGAGGTGTGGGGCATCCAGAGCCTCGGCGCCAGCGGGATCGCCATCCGCCTCGTGGTCAAGACCGAGCCGTCGGTGCAGTGGAAGGTGGAGCGCGAGTTGCGCCTGCGCATCAAGGAGGCCTTCGATGAGGCCGGCATCGAGATCCCGTTCCCGCAGCGCACGCTGTGGGTCCGCGACCAGGGCCGCCACGAGCTGGAAGAGGCGCCGGACCCATCCACCATCGAGACCGTGGAGCCGCCCCGCCACAGCACCGTCGTCTCCGACGCCGACGGCGACTGAGACCCGGTCTCCCCGTTCGCTGGTGCGGCTACTCGGCTGCCAGTCGGGACCCGACGGTCGGCCCGTCGCCGTCACTGCCGGTGTTCAATACCAACTCGATGATGTTGCCGGCGTCGCAGAGGTCCTCGCTGGCCGCGGCCAGGGCCTCCAGGAACTCCGCCGGCGCCGTCACGTCCGCCAACTCGACGGGGGTGCGCAGCTTGCGGCGGGCTTCGCTCTTGGCGCGTCGCACCTGCCCCAGCACCTCTGAGGCGGCGGCCAGGACCGCCGGATCGCCGGTGCCGGTCAGTTCGGCCCGCTGCGGCCAGGGGGAGCGGTGGATCGAGCCCTGCTGCCACCACGACCACGCCTCCTCGCAGGCGAACGGGAGGAACGGGGCGAACAGGCGCAGTTGGGCGCCGAGGGCGATCTGCAGGGCCGCTCGGGCGCTGGCTCCGCCCGCGTCGTCGCGGTAGGCACGGTTCTTGACCAGTTCCACGTAGTTGTCGGTGAAGTCCCAGAAGAACCGCTCCGTGCGTTCCAGGGCCCGGGCGTAGTCGAAGGCCTCGAAGGCTTCGGTGGCGCCGTCGAGCAGGTCGCCGAGCTTGGCGATGAGTGCCCGGTCGATGGGTTCGGTCACGGCGCCGGCACCGGCCGCAGGGCTGTCGTCGCCGCCGGCGGCTCCGGCCAGGCCCAGCACGAAGCGGGCGGCGTTGAGGATCTTGATGGCCAGGCGCCGCCCCACCTTGATCTGCGACTCGTCGAAGGCGGTGTCGGTGCCGGGCCGCCCGCTGGCCGCCCAGTAGCGCACCGCGTCGGCGCCGTAGTCATCCAGCAGCCCGACGGGAGTGACCACGTTGCCCTTCGACTTGGACATCTTCTTGCGATCCGGGTCCAGCACCCAGCCCGAGATGGCGGCCCGCCGCCAGGGCAGCGAGTCGTGCTCCAGGTGGCTGCGCACCACCGTGGAGAACAGCCAGGTGCGGATGATCTCGTGGGCCTGGGGGCGCAAATCCATCGGGAAGGTGCGGGCGAACAGGTCGGGGTCCTCCTCCCAGCCGCAGGCGATCTGCGGGGTCAGCGATGACGTGGCCCACGTGTCCATCACGTCGGGGTCGCCGGCGAATCCGCCCGGCTTCCCCCGCTGGGCCTCGTCGTACCCGGGCGGCGCGTCGCTTGCGGGGTCCACCGGCAGCGAGGCCTCGTCGGGCACCAGCACCTCGTCGTAGCGCGGGAAGCCGTCGGCGTCGAGGGCGTACCACACGGGGATCGGCACACCGAACCAGCGCTGGCGGCTCACCAGCCAGTCGCCGTTGAGGCCCTCCACCCAGTTGGTGTAGCGGGTGCGCATGAACTCCGGCACCCAGGCCAGCTCGACGCCGCGCTCCAGCAACTCTTTGCGCAGCGTGAGGTCGCGCCCGCCGTTGCGCAGGTACCACTGGCGGGTGGTGATGATCTCCAGGGGTCGGTCGCCCTTCTCGAAGAACTTCACGGCGTGGCTGGTGGGCTGCGGCTCGCCGATGAGGGCGCCCGAGTGGGCGAGGAGTTCGACGATGCGGCGGCGGGCTCCGTTGGCGGTCAGCCCGGCGATCTCGGCGTACGCCGCCCGGGCGCCGGCGCTCGCGAGGGCGGCGGGCGGGTCGGCGAGCATCCGCCCGTCGGGCCCCATGATGGGTCGCACCGGCAGTTCCAGCTCGCGCCACCAGGTGACGTCGACGGTGTCGCCGAACGTGCAGACCATGGCGATGCCGGTGCCCTTGTCGGGTTCGGCGAGGGCGTGGGCCAGCACCGGCACTTCGGTGTCGAACAGCGGCACGCGCACCGTCGAGCCGAACAGCGGTCGGTAGCGGTCGTCGTCGGGGTGCGCCACGAGCGCCACGCAGGCCGCCACCATCTCCGGCCGGGTGGTCTCGATGAGGATGTCCCCGCCGCCGTCGACGCGGGCGAAGGCCAGACGGTGGAAGGCTCCCTGGCGGGGGCGGTCCTCCAACTCGGCCTGGGCCACGGCGGTGCGGAACGTGATGTCCCACAGGCACGGCGCCTCGGCCTGGTAGGCCTCGCCCCGGGCCAGGTTGCGCAGGAAGGCCCGCTGGGAGACCCGCCGGCAGCGCTCGCCGATGGTGGTGTAGGTGAGGCCCCAGTCCACCGACACGCCGAGGCGCCGGTACAGATCCTCGAAGGCCTCCTCGTCGGTTTCGGTGAGTTGCAGGCACAGGTCGATGAAGTTCCGCCGGCCGATGGGCACGGGCTCAGCGGGATCGGCGGGCGGCGCGAAGTTCTCGTCGTGGGGCACCGACGGGTCGCAGCGCACGCCGAAGTAGTTCTGCACCCGGCGCTCGGTGGGCAGGCCGTTGTCGTCCCAACCCATCGGGTAGAAGACCTCCCGCCCCCGCATCCGCTGGTAGCGGGCCACACAGTCGGTCTGCGTGTAGCTGAACACGTGCCCCACGTGCAGCGACCCGCTGACCGTCGGCGGAGGCGTGTCGATGGAGAAGACCTCCGACCGCTCCCGGGTCCGATCGAACCGGTAGACCCCCTCGGCCTCCCACCAGGCACCCCAACGAGCCTCCAACCCCTCCAGAGTCGGACGCTCGGGCACGCGCCCCGCAGAACCAGGTTGATCCATCCGAAGAAAGCTACCGGCACGGCCCGCCCCCCGGCGTCCTCGCGGTCCGGTGCCGTGGGTCCGGTCGGGGCCGCCGGTGGCCGTCGTCGGGAGCGTCTGGCGAAATCGCTCCGCCGGCCGCCCCCCGGCGTCCCCGCCCTCGGTTGTCTTGGGCCTGGTCTGGGTCGCGGTGCCCCGGGCGTTCTCAGGCGGGGGTGGTCGGAACCCCGCCCGTCTCCGCGCCGAGTTGCAGGACAAGGCACAACCCTGCCTCCACCCTGCGCATCGTGTGGGCGTCGAGGCTCCCGGCCCGCTCCCCGAGGTGCGCCTTGTCGAGCGTGACCACCTGGGAGACGTTCAGGACCGAGTCACGATCCAGCCCGGACTCCCCCGCGGGCAGTTCCACGTTGCCCGGCGCCTCGGCCAGAGCCAGGTTCGACGTGATCGCCAAGCCGATGACGGTGTGGATCCTGCTGTCGTTGAACGAGTCCGCGGAGACGATCAGGACAGGGCGTTGGTAGCCGGGTTCGGATCCGACCGGTTCTCGCAGGTTGGCCCAGTGGATGTCGCCGCGCCGCAGCACCCGTCGCTCGCGATCACCACTGCTCGCGCACGGCTTCGGCCTGCGCGGCGACCAGGCTGGCATCAAGGCCGGAGTCCTGCGCGTCGTACACGGCGTCGAGGCGGCGGGTGATCTGGCTGTCATCCTCGACATCCACGAGCCTCTCCAGCGCCGTCGCGTACAACTGGGAGCGGGACATCTTGCGGCGCCGGGCCAAGCGCTCCGCCCTCCGGAAGAGAGCGTCAGGGATCGAGACGGCGACCTTCACGCCGTGAGTATAACTCGGTATGACCGGCCGCGAGCAGACTCAGGGACCGCGGCTGGTGGGGGTTGTGGCGCCGGTGTCCGCGGTGGTGGGCGGGGGAGGATTCCCGGTGGGTCTGTCGGGGGGCCCGGTGGGGAGTTGGTCGCTGCGGTTGTGCTGGTCCGCGTCGCCCGCCTGGCCCGCGATCAGTTTGCCAGGTGCTGTGTCCGGGTAGGTTCGATGACTCGATGGCCGGTCAACCCTTTCCCCCGTTCGGATCGTTGGGCGACGTCAGGCGTGCTGGCGAGGTGTTGCGCCGAGCAGCGGCCAAGCGGGGCGAGGTGCCCTCAATCGAGGAGGTCCGCGAAGCCCGTGCGGTTGTCGAGGCGTACCGGTCTGCTCACGCTGAGCCAAGGTCTCGTCACCAAGGAACCGGGGAGGAATGATGGCGAAGCGCAAGACCATTGACTTCCTCATCGCGTTCGACCACGACGCAAGGAAGCAGATCAGCCTCGAGGAGTTCCGCGACACCGCTCGAGCACTCGAGGCCTACAGCGAGCGCGAGGAGCAGTACAGGGACAACCCTCGGGTGGAGGTTGTCCTGCTGGGTGCTGACTCGATAGAAGCCATCAAAGTCACCCACTCCAACTACTTCGAGGACAGCGCCAACGCCGTCGACAACCTGCTAGCCAGCCTCGAACCAGAACTGATCCCGGCTCCCAGGCCCTAGCCCCCGCTGGCCGCGCGCCGAGCGCCTCGCCCAGCCCCCCACCGCCACCGACCTAAGGGTGCCGGAAACGGTAGATCCAGAACTGGCCCCCCAGCCGGCCTGTTGGACCTACAGGATCTGCTCCAGGAAGCGCTTGGTGCGCTCCTCGGCGGGTTCGATGAAGAAGTGCTCGGGGGTGCCGACCTCCACGATCTCGCCCTCGTCCATGAACACCACCCGGCTGGCCACCTCGCGGGCGAAGCCCATCTCGTGGGTCACGCAGATCATGGTCATGCCGGTGCCGGCCAGCTCCTGCATGACGTCCAGCACTTCCTTGATCATCTCGGGGTCCAGGGCCGAGGTGGGCTCGTCGAACATCATCACCTTGGGCTCGGTGGCCAGCGACCGGGCGATCGCCACCCGCTGCTGCTGGCCGCCGGAGAGCTGGCCGGGGTACTTGCGGGCCTGCTCGGGGATCTTCACCCGCTCGAGCAGTTCCATTGCCAGGTCCTCGGCCTCGTGGCGGGGCATGCGTCGCACCTGGCGGGGGGCCAGGGTGATGTTGTCCAGCACGGTGAGGTGCGGGAACAGGTTGAACTGCTGGAACACCATCCCGGTGAGGCGCCGCACCTGGCGGATGGTCTTCACGTCGTTGCTCAGTTCGACGCCGTCCACGGTGATCCGCCCGCGGTCGTGGCGCTCCAGCCGGTTGACGCAGCGGATCAGCGTCGACTTGCCCGAGCCTGACGGCCCCAGCACCACGACGACCTCCTGGCGGGCCACCGACAGGTGGATGTCGCGCAGCGCCTGGAAGCTGCCGAAGTACTTGTCGACCCCTTCGAGGGTCACCATGGCCTGGTCGTCGGCGCCCTTCGTGGTTGCCGTGTCGGTTCGAGTCATCGCTCTCCCACCCCCAGTCGGCGTTCAAGCCGCTGGCTCTCCCGTGACATCGTGAAGGCCAGCGCCCAGAACGCGAAGGCGACGAACACCAGCGTCTCGGCGATGCCCACGATGAGAAATTCCCGCTGCCCGTGGATGCTCTCGCGGATCCGCAGGATCTCGGTGAGAGCGATGATCGACAGCAGCGTGCTGTCCTTGAACAGGTTGATGAACTGCCCGACGAGGGCGGGGATGACCGCCCGCAGGGCTTGGGGCAGCACGATCATCCCCAGCACCCGGGGGGCGCTCAGGCCGATGGCCTGGGCCGCCTCCACCTGCCCCCGGGGCACGGCCTGCAGGCCGCCGCGCACGATCTCGGCGAGGTAGGCGCCGGTGAAGAGAGTCATCACGGCGATGGCCCGGGTGACCTTCGAGAGGGGATCCTCGGTTGGCAGGAAGAACCCCAGGAACAGGTCGCCCATGAACAGCAGGGTGATGAGCGGCACGCCGCGGATCAGTTCGATGTAGCCGACGGACAGGAACCGCACCGCCGGCAGCTTCGAGCGCCGCCCCACGGCCGCCGCCAGCCCGACGGGGAAGGCCAGCACGATCGAGGCGGCCGCGGCCACGAGGTTCAGTTGGAAGCCCGACCAGTCGTCCCAGCCCACGCCGCTGAAGTCGAACTGCGCGTACACCGCCCACACCACGGCGATGGCGCCGGCGATCAGCGCGAAGCGCGCCAGCGGCTGCCAGCGGGCGTCGGTGCGCACGTTGCGGGTGGTGCGCAGCACTGCCGCGGCGACCAGGGCACTGCCCCACCACCAGGCGATTCCCCCCGTGCCCGACACCACCTGCCAGCCGGCGAGCGCGCAGATGCCGGCGAAGAACCAGGCCGGACCTCGCCAGACTGCGCCCAGCGCCTCCATGGCTCGCCGAGCTACGACGCCGACGGTCAGGGCCGAGGCCACGAACCCCAGCGGCAGCCAGGTACGGGTCATCCCCAGCAGCGCCAGCAGGAGCACGAAGACCGGCCACCAGCGGCGTATGCCGTCGCGCAGGCGGGCCCGGCTGAACGGTATGCCGGCGTCACGGGCGCGGTCCCGTGACGAGGACGTCAGGCCGCCCCACACCAGCCCCACCGCGGCGCACAGCAGGTACACCTGCACGACCACTCGCCACTGCTCGGCCCGCGGGAAGGTGCCCATCATCAGCAGGGTGAGGTTGGTGCGGACCGGCTCCCACTGGCCGGTGACGAACAGGAAGCGGGCGCCGTAGATCGTCAGGACCACCAAGCCGGCCGCAATGACCACGCTCAGCACCGAGTTGTGCCTGTTGTTGAAGAGGTTCTCCCGGGCCCAGGCACGCGCCGTGGGCCGCGCCGGGGCCTCGCGGCGGGCGCCGCCGTCGTGGTTCTCGGTGGGCGGGACGGTGGCGGTCATCGTTCGCGGATCTGCACGGAGCGGTTGTAGATGTTCAGCAGCAGCGAGATCACGAGCGAGAACACCAGGTACACGCCCATCAGCACGGCGATGGACTGCGGGGCGGGGTTGGCGTTGCCGATGGAGGTGCGGGTGAGGTTGGTGACATCGGCGTAGCCCACGACCGTGCCGAGCGAGGTGTTCTTGACGAGGTTGAGGTACTGGTTGATGGTGGGCGGCACGGCGATGCGCAGCCCCTGGGGCAGGACCACGTGGCGGTAGCGCTGGAACGGCGACAGTGCCAGCGCCCCGGCCGCCTCGCTCTGGCCCTTGGGCACCGCCAGGATCGATGCCCGGACCACCTCGGCGATGTGGCTGGCCGTGTAGAGCGCCAGCGCCAGGGTCAGCGACAGGTAGGCGGCGCTGGTGCCGAAGCCCGAGATGAGCCGCCGCCCGTTCTCCGAGCGCGCCGGCAACGCCCAGTCGTAGGGGCCGCCGAGCGTCACGAAGGCCACGATCACCACGAGGACGAGCGTGCCGAGGGCCCACAGCACCCGGTGGTGGGGCTCGCCGGTGCGGACGTGGCGCCGGCTGCGCCAGATCCACACGCCGGCGGCGGCCACCACGCCGCACACCACGATGATCCAGAACAGCCCGGTGTGCCGCTCCGCCGACAGGCTCGGGATGCCGATGCGGCTCTTGGACAGCACCAGCCAGTTGCTGTCGGAACCCGGCAGTTTGAGGTCCAGCGCCTCGGGGAAGACCGGCAGCGGGCCGAAGCTGAACACCGCGAAGCTGAAGAACACGATCACCACCAGCGGCGGCGTGTTGCGGAACCCCTCCACGAAGACCTGCGCCATGCGGGCCACGAGCCAGTTGCTGGAGAGCCGGGCGACGCCCACGATCAGCCCCACGATGGAGGCCAGCAGCACCCCCACCAGGCCGGCCAGGAACGTGTTCTGCACGCCGATGAGCACCATCCGCCAGATGGGCAGGCTGGGGTCGAACCCGAAATTCTCCGGGATCGCGAACCCGGTGGGCTGGGTCAGGAAGTCGAAGTCGGTGGGGATGCGGGTGCGGGTGAGGTTCTCGACGAGGTTGCCGTACAGCCACCACCCGGCGAGGCAGACCCCCGCCACCAGCGCCGCCTGCCAGATCGCGGACAGGAAGCCGGTCCGGCGCCACCAACTGCTGACGATCGGAACCGACGGTTCGCCAGCCACGGGGGAGGCGGCGTTCCGGCTGCTCAGCGACATCGCACGCGCAAGTTAGTACAGCGCTCCGGCCGCCCGGACATGGCGGGGGAATCCCGGGCTGACGCACCGCGCAGGACTGGATTCCGGCCTTCGCCGGAATGACGAGAAAGCGTGCACCGGCGGCGCCGCCCGGTCATCGCAGGGAAAGCGGAACGCCCGCCCGGGCTCTCCTGGGAGAACCGCACGGGCGGGCGTTCAGTTTGTGGGCCGTTGACGGGCCCGAAGTGGTTCCTACCGGTAGGGCGGCACGTACATCAGGCCGCCGTTGGTCCACAGGTCGTTGACCGAGCCGTCCAGCGGGAGGCCCAGCGGCTCGAGGTGCTCGCGGTAGATCTCCTCGTAGTTGCCGACCTGGCTGACCACCTGCACGGCGAAGTCGCTGGGCAGGCCGACGCCCGGATCGAAGTCGTCCTCGCCCAAGAAGCGGCCGAGCGGCGGGTTGGTGCCGGTGGCCGAGCCGATGTTGCCCGAATCGAGGCCGAATTCCCATGCCTGGATGGTGGCCATGACGGCCCACTGCACAACCTGCGCCCACTCGGTGTCGCCGTCCAGCACGGCCGGCCCGAGCGGCTCCTTGGAGATGGTCTCGGGCAGGATGAACTGTGCGTCGCCGCCGGCGTCCTCGATCTCGAACTTGAAGACCGCCAGGGATGACTTGTCCGATGTGAAGGCCTCGCACTGCCCGGCGGTGTAGCCGACGCGGGCCTCGGAGGACTCGCCGAAGGTGACCGGGTTGAACGAGATGCCCCGCGACCGCATCACGTCGGTGAGGTTCAGCTCGGTGGTGGTGCCCTGCGCGACGCAGATGTTGGCGTCTTCCAGGCCCTCCAGACTGGTGATGCCCGTCGACGCCGGGACGACCACGCCCTGGCCGTCGTACAGCGTGGTGTACACGAAGTTGGCGGCCTCCTTGCCGTCGCGGCTGGCCGTGAAGGTGGTGTTGCGCACCAGCACGTCGATCTCGCCGGACTGCAGAGCCGTGAAGCGATCGGAGGTGGCGAGGTCCACGAAGTCCACCGCGCCGGCGTCGCCGAGCACGGCCGCGGCGATGACCCGGCAGAAGTCCGAGTCGAAGCCCTCGTGGTCGCCGTCGGGGGTCAGGAAGTTGAAGCCCGGCAAAGCGTCGCGGACGCCGCAGCGGACCGAGCCGCGGTCAAGCACCTCGGCGAGGCGGCCGCCGGCCTGCGACAGGTCGACGGTGTCCTCGGCAGGAGCAGCGGTGTCCTCGGGCTCCACCGGTTCGTCGGTGCCGGCTGGGGGCGTCGGTGTCGCAGCGGTGTCCGCGGGCGCTGCCGGTGCCTCGGTTGGCGGTGGGGCCGGAGTTGTGGTGGCTTCGTCGTCTCCGCCGCAAGCTGCTGCCACGAGTGCAACGACGACGGCCGACATGAGAACGGTCCTTCGGATGGTCATCTCTTCCTCCCTCTCGACGCGCGCGATTGTCGGTGCAATTCCTGCGTTCTGCCCGTCGAGGAGTGGGAGTCAGAATAGCCGAGGAATACGCCTAATGGGCCGAGCTAGCTGCTCATTCGTGACGTCGAAATATTCCGATTGCTACCAGGACGTCGCTCGCGCGACTCCCGGCGCCGATGCCGGCCCGGCAGCACCCGGGACTAGATTGATGACGTCCCGACCGGGTCCGCCGAGGCCCGCCGGAGGAGGTGACGCCATGTTCTCCTACCACAAGCCCATTCTCGGTGAGCCCGGGTTCGACTCGGTCGAGGAGTTGCGCCTGTTCCGCAAGCGCCGGGTGGCGCTGGGCTACCGGGTGTTCGCCGCCCTCGGCTGGGGGCAGATGAGCGACGGCCACATCACCGCCCGCGACCCCGAGCGGCCGGACCACTTCTGGATGCTGGGCCACGGGGTGCCGTTCGGCGCCGCGACCGTCGACAAGATGGTGCTGCTGGGCCCCGACGGCGCCGCCACCGACGGCTACACCGAGTTCGGTTACATGCCCGCCGCCCACGCGATACATGCCCCCATCCACGAGGCCCGCCCCGACGTGGTGTCGGCGGCCCACACGCACACCCAGTACGGAACACCGTTCTCGGCGCTCAATCAGCCATTCCGGCCAATCTGCCAGGAGGCCTGCCAGTTCTTCGAGCGCCACGGGGTCTTCGAAGGCACCGAGCTGTCGGTGGAGAGCATCGAGATCGGCAAGCGCATCGCCGTGGCTCTCGGCGAGCACCGGGCCGTGATCCTGCGCAGCCACGGCCTGCTGACGGTGGGCGCCTCGGTGGACGAGGCGGTGGGCTGGTTCGTGATGGCCGAGCGGACCGCGGAGGCACACATCAAGGCCCCTGCCGCCGAGCCGATCCCCGACGACGCCGCTCGTCACACCCGTGACGATCTGGGGCCCGCCGACGGCTGGAAACGATTCCAGTGGCTGGTGAACACCCTGATTCCCGACCCCTCGGTGGTGGGCTGAACGGGCGGCTCGGGGGTTTCAGGCCACCTCGGCCCGCCGCCATCCCCAGGCTGCCAGCAGCAGGCCGGCGGCTCCGACCGCCAGCGGGACGGCGATCGAGGCGGCGAACGACCGGCCCACCGGCGTTCCCACGTCCCAGCCCCCCTCGACCACCAGGCTGGCGGCGTAGGAGCGGATCGTGAGGCGCGCCGTCGCGGCGCTGAGCGAGCCGATGACGTTCTCCCACACCAGCAGCACGAGCAGTCCCATCAGCAGCGGTCGCGACAGGATCATCCCGAAGGCCAGGAACACGCCCGTATAGGCCGCCGCCGCCAGGAACGCCCCGGCCGCCATGTCCACGTCCACGATGAGCCCCGCCACGATCAAGGGGACCACCAGCAGCACGACAACGACCGTCAGGGCTGCGCCGGCGGCTCCGGCAGTGGCCGACCAGGCACGCATGGGTCGGAGCCACAGGTACACCAGCGTGCGCTCGTCGCGCAGGTCGCTGAACGCCTCCGAAGCGATCAGGAGCGCCCCGAACGGCAGGACGATCGAGAGGCCGAACCAGACCAGGAACGCCGCCCCGTCCTCGGGCAGTGTCGCGTCGGCGCTGTTGCGGAGAACGACGGCGATGACGATCGCGAGGGCTGCCAACACGACCAGCACGACGATCCGGCCCCAGCCGCGCAGCAGCTTCTGGAACATGAAGCGGAACACCAGGGCGGCGTGGCTCACGAGCCCTCCACCAGGTAACGGAAGACCGACTCCAGGTCGGCGTCGAGGGGCCGCAGCTCTCGGAGGCTCGCCCGGCGGTCGCGGGCCAGCGGGGCTATGGCAGCGGCGAAGCGGCCGGCGCTGGCGGTTGCGACTGTCAGAGCGCTCGGTTCGTGGATCTCCACACCGACGGCGAGTCCCTCGGCGATGAGCCCGGCTGCCAGCGCCCGGGGGGCGTCGGTCGTGATGCGGAAGCGGCTGGGCCGGTCGTCCATGAGGTCGCGGATGCGGCGGAAGTCGCCCTCGGCCAGCAGGCGTCCCTTGCCCATGACCAGCACGTCGGTCCCCAGGCGCTGCACCTCGTCGAGCACGTGGCTGGACACCAGCACGCAGCGCCCGCTCGCGCCGATGCGGTGGAACAGGTCGATCATCAAGTTGCGCTGGGTCGGGTCGAGACCGGTCAGCGGCTCGTCCAGGAAGAGCAGATCGGGCGCGCACACGATGGCGTACGCCAGCTTCGCCCGCTGGCGCATGCCTTTGGAGTAGGTGTTCAGGCGGCGCCGGTCGCCGGGGTCGAGACCCACGGTTCCGATCGCCTGCTCGGTCGCGGTGTCGGGGTTCGGGGTGCCGGAAAGGTCCGCGGCCAACCGCACGAACTCGCGCAGCCGCATGTGCTCGAACAGCGACTCCTGCTGTGGTACCAGGCCGATCCGCCGCCGCAACTCGATGTCTTGGCGGGGATTCTGGCCGAGGACGCGCACCGTGCCCTCGCTGGGCGCGGCGAGCCCGGAGAGCATGCGCAGCATCGTCGACTTGCCCGCACCGTTGGGCCCGAGCAGGGCCGTCACACCCGCACCCAGCCGGAACGACACGTCCGATACCGCCACCAGATCGCCGAAACGCTTGGACACGCGCTCGACGGCGATCATGACCTCGCGGGTCTCGGCGCCGCTCACCGTTCCACCTCCAGGCGTCCGTAGCGCCAGTGAGCGACGCCGCTCAGCAGCGCCGCCCAGGCCAGGTTGGCGAGCACCACGAGCCAGGTGGCCATGCCGTCGAGCGTCCCGCTTGTGTCGTTCATCGGCAGGGCCTGGGAGCGCTTGGCGAGCGACTGTGACAGGCGCATCGGATCCAGGACGCCGATCTCGACAGCGACCCCGGCCTCCACCATCAGCAGCCCGGTGATCCCCGCCGGAACCAGCAGGCACAGGGCGGTCACCACGATGGCCAGACCGGCTCGCCGGACGAGACTGCAGATGGCCACGGCGAGCGCGGTGGGTACCAGCGCCAGCGAGATGGCCCCCGCCCCGCTGCGCAGGCAGAAGATGACGAAGTCACCGGCATGGCCCGGCCCGGACCCCACCGCGGTATAGACGATGCCGAGCGCCAGCAGGGGCACCAGCGCCATGGCGAACAGCAGCGTGAACACCGACGACGCCTGGGCGTTCAGGTAGCGGCGGCGGCTGAGGGGCGACGCCAGGTACAGGCTCAGCAGCCCGCTGGAGCGGTCGGTGTTCAAGAGCAACGGCGTGGCCAGGACACAGAAGAGCACGACGCCGGCCTCCGGGTAGTACTCGCGCACGGTGTCGAAGTCGAGCTCGCCGAATTCGGAGAAGAGCGTCGCCAGGAAGATCAGCACGACGGGCCTGATCCAGGCGACGAAGAACGACGCCAGGCCGATCAGCTTGCTGCGGAACCGGCGCTTGCGACCGAGGAGCCTGCCGAGCGAGTAGGTGTAGAGCGAGCGGAACGACTGCTGCGACGGCAGCCGGGGACCGGTGTAGGGGCGGAAGCCGCCCTCGAAGATCTGCGCCTGCTGCCCGCCGGCCCAGTCGCTCATGGTGCGTCCGCTGCGGGATCGTCGGGCTCGCCCTGCGAGGCGCTGAAGACCTCGGCGAGGGACCTGTGCTCGGGGAGGACGGATCGCAGCCGCAGTTCGAGGTCGGCCACCGCGTCGCGCACGGCATCGGCGCACGCGGACTCGCTGTCGGGGTCGGGGCTCGCCGCCGCCACGCGCACGACCTCGTCACCTTCGGCTCGAGCCGTGAGTCCCGCCGCCTCCAATGCGGTGGCAAGGTCGGCGGCACGCTCGTAGACCTCGACCACCAGACCGGCTTCGGACGCCGTGAGGTCGCTGACCTGCCCGGCACGCGCCACCCGCCCGGCGTCCAGCATCACGACGCTCGTGCAGACTCGCTCGACCTCCTGCAGGTGATGCGAGCTGATGAGCACGTTGATGCCGTGCTGGGTTGCCAGCCGGCTGATGAGCGCCAGCATGTCGGTGCGCTGCATGGGGTCGAGTCCGTCGGTGGGCTCGTCGAGGATGACCAACTCGGGATGGTGCGCCACAGCCTGCGCCAGCTTCACCCGCTGCCGTTGACCCGTGGACATTGTGCCGATGGGGCGGAAGCGCTCCTCGCCCAGGCCCACCTCCCACAGCGTGTCGCTGGCCCGCTGGGTGGCGTGGACACGCGGCAGCCCGTGCAGGCGGGCGATGTGGGCCACCAGGTCGGCGGCGGTCATGTCACCCGGCAGATGGTGGTGCTCGGGGGCGAACCCCAGCCGCTGCCGCACCTCGGGACCTGCGATGTCGGGATCCACGCCCAGCACGCTCATGGTCCCCTCGTCGCGGTTGCGGAGCCCCAGGACCAGCGTCAACAGTGTCGTCTTGCCGGCCCCGTTGGCACCCAGCAGGCCGGTCACACCCTCGCCGATGCTGACGTCCACCCCGGAGAGGGCCACGGTGGAGCCGAAGCGCTTCACCACGCCCGCGGACTCCACGATCACCACGCTCGGCAGCCTAACGGTGGTCTCTCCGCAGCCAGCGGTCGGTGGGTTGTCCGGTTGGGGGCCGCCGGTGTCCGTCGGCGGATCGTCTGGCGAAATCGATCCGGCGCCGGCCCCCGGCGTCCCCCGCCCTCGGTTGTCTGCGGTCAGGTTCCGATGTCCATGTGGGCCAGAAGGTCGGCGATCTGCTTGCCGATGACCTCCATCGACAGGTGTTCGGCGGCGATCCGGCGGTTGTGCTCGAGCAGTTCGGGGTCGCCGCTGGCCAGGTGCTCGCGGAGGGGGTCGAGGTCGTCGGCGTCGAACCAACTGAAGCCGAGGGCACGCAGTTCGGCCGCCACGGGGTAGTGGCTGACGATCGCGGGGCGGCCATGGACCGCAGCCTCCACCGGGGGGTTGCCGAAGCCCTCCCAGACCGAGGTGAAGACCACCACGTCGGCGGCGGCGTAGATGTCGGCGACGCTCGGAGCCGGTCGGCGCAGGACGCGGCAGGAGGCGCCGCCGAGGATGGCCTCCAACGTCGGCTCGTAGCCCTCCTCGGTGGGGCCGGTGAGCCAGTAGGTGGCGCCGAGTTCCTCGCAGACGCGTATGGCCCGGGGGATGTCCTTGCGGGCGATGGCGCGCACGGGGTGGGCGACGAGCAGTTCGCCGGTGGCGACGTCGAGCAGGCTGCGGGTTCCGGCCCGGTCGCCGGGTGGCACGTCGGTCTTGAACGGGTTGTAGATGGTGGTGGCGCGGATCCCGCGCTCGGCCATCTCGGCTTCGGTCAGCCTGTTGATCGTGACGTGGCGCCAAGCGCTGTCGTCGGGGGGCAGTTCGGTGATGTGGGCGAACCGTTCGCGTTGCCACGGCGGGTCGTGGTGGTGCAGCACTGCGGGGCGTCCCGCCAGTGCCGCCGCCACGACGCGGGCGGCCGGCAGGTTCAGCGGGATCGTGCACAGGTTCTCGACGATCACCAGGTCGGCGTCGGCGAGGGCGGAAGCCACCTCGCCGGGGTCCGGGGGCTGCGGGGCGTCGATCTCCAGGCCCGCAATCCGCCGGTCGACCGGTCCCTCGCCGGCCACGGTCACCACCCGATGGCCCAGCCGCTCGAGGATCGCTCCCCAGTGGGCGGCCACCACCGAGACCCCGTCGGCCAGCCCCAGGCGGAACGACACGATCGCAACGGTCGGCACCCCGGCGACGCTACCGCCGGCACCCCCGGCGGGGCCCGGGCGCGTCGGGAGTCCGCCCGGGGTGCATTTCGGCGGCGACCCGGGTTGTGGGCGCCGGAACGTCACTCCAGGGGTACCTCGGCGCAGCGGCTGGGGGCGCCGGCGGGATCGAACCGCCGGGGCCGCTCCACGAAGCCGCTGCCGGGCCGATCCGTGTTGAGGTAGTCCTCGATGGCATTGGCGGTGGCCACCGCGGCGATGGCGATGTAGTCGTCGGTGGCGAACAACTCAGCCTCCGAGGCGTTGGACAGGTAGCCGTACTCCACGAGGACCGCCGGAATCGCCGGCCGGGCGATCATGCCGTAGGCGTCGCCGCCCTCGGGGAAGAGCACCCGGAGCACGCCGGCGTCTGGCAGGCGGCTCCAACTGACGTCGGCGAACATGCCGAGCGAAGTGGTGATCTCCTCGTAGAGCAGGCCCCCGAGGCGGGCCGAGTCGCTCCGTGGCGTGGCATCGTCGCTGGACTGCACGTAGACCTCGGTGCCGGGCGAGTTGCCGAGAGCGCGTGTCGGCCCGTTGTGGTGGAGCGAGATAAGGGCGTCGGCTCCCACTGCGTCGGCGAGGGCGGCACGAACCGACAGGAGCGACCCGTAGTCGCCGGTGCGGGTGGTGGCGGTGGGGATGCCGCGACGGGCGAGTTCGGCGAGGATGGCGCGGCTCAAAGTGAGGTTCAGCTCGTCCTCGGCGAGGCCGGTGGGTCCCACGGCGCCGGGCTCGAACGGCCCGCCGTGGCCCGGGTCCAGCACCACCCGCATGCCGTCGATCGGGTCGCCGGCAGTCACCTCGGCGGCGTTGCCGCAGGGCGTGCGCACCAGATAGTTGCCGCCGGCGGTTCCGATCACGGCGACCGGCACGCCGGTCGGTGTCAGCAGAGCGCGGGGCAGGTCGGCCGAGCCCGCGCCCCCGGGCTGGACCGCCGCTCCGTCTGCCGCCGCTTCGTCCGTTGCCACTTCGTCTGCCGCAGTTGCCGGTTCCCGGAAGACCGGCTCGTGCAGCGGCGAACTCGCCAGCCAACGTCCCACCGGCGCGCCCGCGGGCACGACCCGCAAGGCGGGCAGGATCGCCTCGGACCAAGTGCCGTCGGGGCGCCGCTGCTGGAGCCCCACCTCGATGCGACCGCCGCCGTTCGGGCGCCGCGCCGCGATGCGCATCTCCGCGGTGCCGGCGGCGGTCTGCACCTCCAGCGGCGTGCTCCACACCCAGCGGGCGATCGGGGTGCTCGGCGGTAGGAAGCGCCGGGTCGGCAGCAGGCGCTCGCTCCACTCCCCGCCGTCGAGGCGTTGCTGCAGTGCGACCTCGATGCGCCCGCCGCTCAGGACGCGGGCCTGGAGTCGGAGTTGCGGCTCCGCCTGGGCGGCGACGACCAGCGAGGTCGCCAGGACGGCCGCGGCGGCGACGACGGCGACCACCAGGGCCCTGGCCCCACGACCGGTTCGTTTAGAGCGCACCGGGGGATACTACGGCGGTGGAGTTGCGTGAGCGGGTGCTGGCGGTGCTGCGGCGGCACTGGGTGGACATAGCGCCCGGTGGGGGTTACACGGCGCCCAGCCGGGGGCGCTACCCGTGGCAGTGGCTGTGGGACTCGTGCTTCTGTGCCCTCATCTGGGCCGAGCTGGGCGATGACCGCGGCCTCGACGAGTTGGCGCAGATCCTGGGTGCGGCCGACTCCTCGGGTTGCGTGCCGCACATGGCCTACCAGCTGGATCCGCGCCACCACGAGGAGTTCTGGGGCCGGCAGGGGACCTCCAGCATCACCGGGCCGCCCATGTACGGCCACGCCCTCGCCGAGTTGGGGCGCCGAGGCGCCCACGTGCCCGAGCGCCTCGTGGCGGCGGCCGCGGCCGGCCTGGAGTTCCTGCTGCACCGCCGGGAGCGCCACATCGAATCGGGCCTGGTGCTGTTGTGCCACCCGTGGGAGTCCGGCGCTGACAACGACCCGCGTTGGGACGACTTCTGCGAGGGCGGCTTCGACGGGCGGCGCTGGTTCGAGGCCAAGGGGAAACTGCTCGGCACGATCGAGCGCAGCGCCGGCGGATCCCCGCTGCACAACCCGAAGTTCGCAGCGGCGTCGGCGGGGTTCTCGGCGCTCGTGGCGTTCAACGCCCTCGAGCTGGCCGAGGCGACCGGTGCCCTCGAGCCTGCCGCCGCCCGCCGGCTCGCCGACGCCGTGTTGGACCGCTGGGACGGCGATCTGTGCAGCTACACCGACGCCGGTGCCGCCGAGGCGAGCTCGGGCAGGGTTCGCACCGCCTACGGCCTGCTGGGCCTGCTCGTGGAGAGCGACGCCGGTCGGGCCGCCGCCGGTGCCGAGTCGTCCGGTGCCGTGGGGTTGCCCGGTGCCGTGGGGTTGCCCGGTGCCGTGGGGTTGTCCAGTTCCGTCGAGTTGTCCGGTGCCGCCGATCGGGGGGCTGTTGTGCCCGGGGGGTTGTCCGGTTCTGGTGATGGGTGGGCGGCCGCTGTGCCCGGGGGATTGTCAGGTTCCGCCGGCGAGCGTGCGACCGCCGTCGCTGCCGAGTTGACCGACCCGCGGGCCTACGGCGGGGCGTACGGCCCGACAGGCGTTCACCGCGCCGAGCCCGCCTTCGCCGCCGGTAGCTACTGGCGGGGGCCATCGTGGCCGCAGATCAACTACCTGCTCTGGCTGGGGCTGCGGCGCGCCGGCCAGCACAACGCCGCCGAGGCGCTGGCACAGGCGACAGTGGCCGGCGCCGCGAAGTCGGGCCTCGCCGAGTACTGGGACAGCGACGACGGAACGGGCCTCGGCGCCATCCCTCAGAGTTGGGCCGGCTTGGCGCTGCTCATGTCCTAACCCATTCCCAGGGTTTGTCGGTTCCCGGTGTGTGCGCTGATCGCCGGCCTGCTCGGTTCTCAGGGCTTCTCGGTTCCCGGAGCCTCCCCGCCCCTGCCTCCTGACTCGTCATTCCGGCGAAGGCCGGAATCCAGTGGTAGAGGCCGTGATGGTGGGCCTCGGCTCCGTCGTTCCGACGCACCGCGGCTAGGGCCCCCGTCGTTCCGGTCTCGTGCGTCGTCGTTCCGGCGGAGGCCGGAAGCCAGTGGTAGAGGGCGTGATGGTGGTCGCCTCTGGCTGGCCGGTGCTCGCCCCCCGGGGGCGTCTCTGGCCGCGGCGTTGCGCGACTCGGTGTTGTGGTCCGACTAGAGGTTCGGGGAGTTTGCGGGGCCTCCGACCTGCAGGCGGTGAATCGGGTGTGACGTTGGTCACACCCCGGGTGGGTGGTACGCGGGCGGTAACCCGACGGGTCGACGACAGCGCGCTGACCTGGGGGTTTGGTGTCGTTGTCCGGATCGCCCCGGTGTGCGGCCGCCGTCGTTTCGCTCCAGTCGGTCAACTAGACGAACTTGTGTTGCTGGACTGTCGTAGCCGTGTTATATTATGAGGATACGTAACTAAGAGGCTTCGCTCGATGATGTGGTGTGGGCCGGGAGCTTCAGAGAGAACGAGGGGACGGACAGGTGGGTGACGGTCCGATGCGGGGGAAACCGCACAGTGCTGACCGACCGGGCCGGGAGCCGGCCGGGACAGCTCCGGCGAACAGCGAGCCGGTCGGGGTAGGCCCGGTGGCCCGGGAGCCGGTCGGGGCAGGTCCGGTGGCCCGGGAGCCGGTCGGGACAGGTCCGGTGGGCCGCGAGCCGGTCGGGACAGGTCCGGTGGGCCGCGAGCCGGCTGGTGATGTTCGGGGCAGCGAGTGGGCTGCTTTGGGTGAGTGGCTGGTTTCGCGGCCGCTGTTGCCCAAGGTCGATCTGGGTGTGTTGCGGGAGTGTTTGGGGTTCATGGGCCGGGCGCGGGCGTCGTTGGCGGCGTTGGAGGCCGACGTGGTCGCCGAGGTGGCGCGCCGCGAGGGCGACGCTGCTACTGAGGAGTTCCTGCGGCGGGATCAGAAGCGTTCGCGGAGAGAGGCCCGCAAGGCTGTCAAGGTCGCGGGACAGTTGGGGTGGGCGCCGCGGGTGGCCGACAAACTTGCCTCCGGTGAGATCACTCCCGAGGCGGCGGGGCTGATCCTCGATGCGGACGCCGAGACGCCGGTGGACCAACGCAAGTTGTTGGCCGCCGCTGAGACCGAGCCCGACGACGTGTTTCGCCGCACGTTGAAGGAACACGTGAATGAGCGGACGAGTGAACAAGAACTCGAAGAGCGGCGGGCCGCGCAGCGGCGCCGGCGGCGGGCTTCGATCAGCGAGCAGCCCGACGGCATGTTCGCCCTGTTCGCCCAGTTCGATCCGCTCACCGGGGCGCGGGTGCAGGCCGCGCTCATCGCCAAGTCCGACGAACTGTTCCGCAACGAGGACTCCACGGACCGCCCGACGGCACCCCAGCGGTTCGCGGATGCGCTCGCAGACCTCGTGTGCACCAACAACGGCGCCGGCGCACCAGCCGGAACCGAGTTGATCGTGCTCGCCGACTACGACCTCGTGTCCGAACGCATCACGAACGCCCGCTTGACCGACGGCACCCGCCTCACCGAAGCCGAGACACTCGCGGCGGCGTGTGACGCCAAGATCCTGCCGGGCATCTTCAACAAACACACCGGCAACGTCGTCCTGGGCCGCTCGCAGCGCAAGGTCCCCCCGTGGCTGCGCAAACAACTCATCGCACGCGACGGCGGCTGCATCGGCTGCGGCGCCCACCACCAGATCTGCGAGGTCCACCACATCAAGCACTGGAAACACGGCGGCGAAACCACCCTCGAGAACACCTGCCTGCTGTGCTGGCGCTGCCACCACATCCGCCTCCACCGAAACGGCGAAGAAATCACCCGCCACCCCGACGGCACCCTCACCCTCACACCACCCGCCAACCCGCCTCCCGAACCGACAGGACCGGCAGGTGGCAAACAGACAGACCGGCACGAGCCGCGAAGCCGCGGAAGGCCGGGTCCAGTCAGAAGCAGGCCTCGCGCACGATCGGGTACGCGTTGATGTGGTCGCGGCGACCACCTACGCGGCGGTCGGCGGTTAGGTGGGGCTGGGGCCCGTGGGGTGTGGCGGTCGGCGGTTAGGTGGGGCTGGGGCCCGTGGGGTGTGGCGGTCGGCGGTTAGGTGGGGCTGGGGCCCGTGGGGTGTGGCGGTCGGCGGTTAGGTGGGCTGGGGCCCGTGGGGTGTGGCGGTCGGCGGTTAGGTGGGCTGGGGCCCGTGGGGTGTGGTGGTCGCCGGTTAGCGGGGCTGGAGCCCGTGGGGTGTGGCGGTCGGCGGTTAGCGGGGCTGGGGCCCGTGGGGTGTGGCGGCCGCCGGTTAGAAGGGGCTGAGGCCCATGCGGTTGCGGATCGAGACCAACTCGCCGAGGTGGTTGAAGCCGTGGCCGACGGCGCTCCACTGCAGGAACCACGCGGCGGGCTTGCCGTCCCACATCGAGTACAGCCAGTCGAACCGGTCCACCGGTGTCCCGATGGCCTCCAGCGCGGCCGCGGTGTCGGGCCGCCCGTCCATCGCCGGCAGTCCCTGCTCCTCCAGCCAGCCTGCCGTGCGTTCCATCACAGCCAGCGTGTAGCCGCCGACGGCCTCCGGATCCAGCACGTCCACCAAGTCCGCATCCTCGCCCTCGGCCAGCCCCCGCCACAGGTCCTCACCGATGCCGAGCCGGTCCACCCAGCCGTCCACCACCGCATCGGCACCACGCAGCACGCCGTTGACGGCCACGTCCTGGTGCCGGGCCAGGTGCCACAGCACATACACCGGCGCGATCCCACCCCCGTCGATCCGCTCCCGCAACCGCTCGGCAGGAATCATCCCCAGCACACCACCGGCCAGCTTCCCCCGCAGCGACCGCAGGTCCCCGACGATCCAGTCCCGCAACTCCACACCGCCACTCTACGAGGGCACTGCGGGCGGAGGCCGGAAAGTCAACGGAGGGCGGGGGACGCCGGTGGCTAGCGCAGGCGCGCCATTTTCAGAGGCCGCCGGAGCGCCACCGGTGTCCCCCGCCCGGGCACTCACCGACCGAGATCGACGGAGGGGACGCCGGGGACCGGCGCCGGATCGATTTCGCCAGACGATCCGCTTACGGCCACCGGCGGCCCCGACCGGGCACTTGCCGAGAGGTGGGGGCGGAGGGTCGGGCTGCGACGCCTTTGGCCTATTACGAAGGAGCAGAGCGGCACCCCGAACCCTGCCCGGGCAGCCGCAGACCCCGGCCGCCCGGCGGCTTGCCTCTGTCCGCCACTGGGCGCCCGCGTGCGGGCTAGGGTCGGCGCCGACCGCCTCGGGGATCGAGGGACGTTGTTCGCCGGTTCTGGCGTCGTGGCACGCCGGGCCGTAAGAGGAGGAAACATCAAGATGAGATCGAGAAAGACATGGCGCATCCTGCTGGCCGCGCTCGCGGTAGTGGCCCTGCTTGCAGCCTCGTGCGGCGAGGACGAGCCGGAGACCCTCTCGGTGGGCATCGCCGCCGACGGGTTCCTGCTCGGATCCCAGGCCTGGGTGTCACTGGATCGCGGGTACTTCGACGAGGAGAACCTCGCCGTGACGATGTCGCAGTACGGCACGGGCATCGAGGCCATCCAGGCGGTCATCGCCGGACAGGCTGACATTGGCCCGGCTCTGGACTTCGCCGTGCTGAACCTGGCCGGAGCGGCCGAGGAGAACATGCGGGTGGTGGCGGCGATCGCCGCGCCGCTGCCGGGGTTCCACAGCCTGGCGGTGCGCAACGAGATCAACGGCCCGGCGGATCTCGCGGGCAAGACGATCGGCTACGTGCAGGGCACCTCTGAGCACTTCGTGACCATCCGGCACCTCCAGCAGAACGGCATCAGCCTCGACGACGTCGAACTGGTCCCGCTGCCGGGGCTGTTCGAGTTGGTGGGGGCCTTGCGCACGAACGACATCCAAGCCGCTTGGGTGTGGCTCAACGGCACCCTCGAGGCCGAGGAGGACCCCGATCTGAAGATCCTCGGCAACGACTCGAACGTGCTGGACACCGTCGCCATCTACCTGGTGGCTCGCACCGAGTGGGCCGACGAGAACCAGGAGATCATCGAGCGCATCGTCCGGTCCTACGACAAGGCCAACGTCGTGCTCCAGGACGAGACCCCTGCCGCCGCCAAGATCGTGGCCGATGCCGTGTCCGGCAACGAGGAACTGTTCGCCAACATCATGCCGAACCAGCGCTACAGGGTGGAGTTCACCCAGGTGCAACTGGACTCATTCGACGCCATCGCCCAGTTCCTTATCGACTCGGGCACGCTGCCCGCCGACTTCGACATCCGGGAGTTCATCGACTTCCGCGCCATGGAAGAGGCAGTGCCGGGGTCGGTCAAGGTGGACCTCTAGTAGGTCGCGCCGCCGAACGGGCACGCAGCGACGAAGATGAACGGAGCGACCGCCGGGAGCAGCCAAGGCGCCCGCGGTCGCTCCGTCGCCTTCAGCGGCGTGGAGTTGCGCTACACCAAGACCGCCCCGCCGGTTGTCACCGACCTGTCCCTGGAGATCGCCGCCGGCGAGTTCTTCGTGATCGTCGGGCCCTCCGGCTGCGGCAAGTCCACGCTGCTGCGGCTGGTGGCGGGCTTCCTGGAGCCCAACGACGGCACGGTCACCGCCGGCGGCGTGGCGGTCACCGGACCCGGTCCCGATCGCGCCATGGTGTTCCAGAGTGTCGACGGTCCGCTGATGGACTGGCTGACCGTGCGTCAGAACGTGGCGTTCGGGCTCAAGATGCAGGCCAAGCGCACCGGCCAGGAGTTCGATTCCGCCGTCGTGGACCACTGGCTGCAGCTCGTGGGTCTCACGAGCGCCGCCGGCAAGCTGCCGCACGAACTCTCGGGCGGCATGAAACAGCGCGTCCAGATTGCCCGGATCCTGGCCGTGAAGCCCGACGTCGTCCTGATGGACGAACCGTTCGCCGCCCTCGACGCCCAGACACGGCGCATCCTGCAGCGCCAGGTCGTCGAGTTGTGGCAGACCGAGGGGGGAACGGTCGTCTACGTCACCCACGACATCCGCGAGGCCGTGCTGCTGGGTCAGCGCATCGGCGTGATGCGGGCCGGTCCGCACTCTGACTTCCGTTCGCTGCACACCGTCGACATCGGCTACCCACGCGATGAGTTCTCCCCCGAGTTCGCCGGCGTAGCTCGCGCCGTGGAGTCCGAGATTGTCGAGGAGGTGACCCGGGCGTGGCAGAACTGACCGACTCCGCGACCGGCGCCGCGCCCGGCACGACACCGGATCCGGGGGGCGCGGGCCGTCTCCGTGCCGGGCTGAGCGGCAAGCGGGGGGCGATGCTGATCTCAGCGTTGGCCGTGGCGATCACGATCGTGGCCTGGCAGATCGGTTCGTGGAACTACAACCCGCAGTTGCTGCCCGGGCCGGCGAAGGTTGCCCGGGGCACCGGCGAGCTGTCGAACTCGGGACTGTTGTGGGATTCGATCGCCGTC
Source organism: Acidimicrobiales bacterium (assembly GCA_963664235.1). Classification (GTDB taxonomy): domain Bacteria; phylum Actinomycetota; class Acidimicrobiia; order Acidimicrobiales; family CATQHL01; genus VXNF01. The sequence continues at coordinate 1,503,129 of OY760933.1, forward strand.
AGCCTGGAGCGCGTCTTCAAGGGCTGGCTACTGGGATCGGGGATCGCCATCCCGCTCGGTCTGCTGGCCGGCGTCTCCCGCTTCGCTCGCGCAGCCCTCGACCCGTTCATCCACTTCTTCCGGTTCGTCCCCGCCCTGGCGCTCACGTCGCTGTTCATCCTGTGGTTCGGAATCGGCGAGACCTCCAAGGTGAACCTGGTGGCCTACGCGGCGCTGTTCGTGGTACTCATCACGACCGCCACCGGTGCCTCCTCGGTGCATCCCGACAAGGTCAACAGCGCCCAGACGCTCGGCGCCAACCGCCGGGACGTGTTCTTCCGGGTGGCGCTGCCGGCCACGTTCCCCTCCATCTTCGTGGGTATGCGACTGGCGTTGGCCAACGCCTTCCTGGTCATCGTCGCCGCCGAGGCCATCGCCGCGCAGGAGGGCATCGGTTTCCTGATCTGGAACTCCCGCACGTTCTTCCGCACCGACTTCATGTTCGTCGGCATCTTCTGCTTCGGCGTGTTGGGCTTCGTGTGCGATCGGCTCTGGAGGCTGCTGGGCAACACCGTGCTGCGCCGATACCTCACCGGGGTCGGCAGCTACTGAGCCCCTGCCGGCGCCCGCCGGGGCGTCCCACGAACCCTCGACCGCACGCCGACTCGCCACGGAGGTCCACCCCATGACCGCACCGCAAAGCGACGCCGCCGGCACCTTCCCGGGGCGCCTCGGACGCACTCACCGCGACAGCGAACCCTGGTACCCCCAGCCGCAGGTGCCCGGTGGCCCGAACGTGGTGATCGTGCTGTTCGACGACCTGGGTTTCGCCGACCTGGGTTGCTACGGCTCCGAGGTGCGCACCCCACACCTCGACGCCCTGGCGGCCGGCGGCTACCAATACAACAACTTCCACACCACCACGCTGTGCTCACCGTCGCGTGCATGCCTGCTGACGGGCCGTAACCATCACGCCGTCGGCATGCGGATGCTGTCCAACATCGACTCCGGATGGCCCAGCGGCCGGGGCCGCATCAGCCGCCGCGCCGCCCTGCTGTCGGAGGTGCTGGGCGACGCCGGCTACAACACCTTCGCCGTCGGCAAATGGCACGTGGCGCCGATGCGGCAGGTCACCGGCGCCGGCCCCTACGACGAGTGGCCCCTCGGGCGGGGTTTCAACCAGTTCTACGGGTTCATGAACGGCGCCACCGACCACTACTACCCCGAGTTGTTCCGGGACAACCACGCCGTCGACCCGCCGGCGCTGCCCATCGACGGCTACCACCTCACCGACGATCTGATGGACCGGGCCATCGGCTACATCGCCGACCACATCGCCCACCGCCCCACCAGCCCGTTCTTCTGCTACGTCCCGCTGGGCGCCGCGCACTTCCCCCACCACGCCCCGGCGGAGTTCATGGAAGCGGCACGGGGCCGCTACGACGCCGGCTGGGACGCCATCCGCCGCGGCCGCTACGAGCGCCAGCTGGCCTCCGGCGTCATCCCCGCCGCCACCGAGCTGCCCCCGGCCAATCCCGACGTGCCGCCGTGGGACTCCCTCGACCCCGCCGAGCAGCGGGTCGCGGCGCGCCTCGCCGAGGCCTACGCCGCCTTCGTGGAGCACACCGACGCCGCCCTGGGCCGGCTGTTCGAGTTCCTTCGCACCACCGGGCGCTGGGAGAACACGCTGGTGGTCGTCACATCGGACAACGGCGCCGCCATGGAGGGCGGCCGCCTGGGGCTGTACAGCGCCATCCGGTTCTTCAACGACATGCCCGAGGACTTCGAGCGCACACTCGGCGCCCTCGACGACGTCGGCGGCCCCCTCGCCGACAGCCACTACGCCACCGGCTGGGCGCAGGCCTCCAACACCCCCGGGCGCTGGTACAAGTACCACACCCACGGTGGCGGGGTACGCGACCCGCTGATCGTCTCCTGGCCGGGGCACTTGGCGCGCCCCGGGGCGATCCTTCCCCAGTTCGGCCACATCATCGACATCGCCCCGACCGTCTACGAGGTCACCGGGGCGACGCCGCCGGAGACCTACCGGGGTGTCCCGCAGATGCCGGTCCACGGCCGCAGCCTGGCCTACACGTTCACCGACCCCGATGCCGCCGCGCCGAGCCGCACCCAGTACTTCGAGATGTTCGGCAACCGCGGTCTTTGGGCCGACGGCTGGAAAGCGGTAACCCACCACGACCCGGGCAGTGACTACAGCGAGCGCGAATGGGAGCTGTACCACCTCGACGAGGACTTCTCCGAGGCGCACGATCTGGCCGCCGCCCACCCCTCGAGGCTCCGCGAGCTGACCGAACTCTGGTGGATGGAAGCGGGTCGCTACGACGTGCTGCCTCTCGACGACCGCTCCGTCGAACTGTTCAGCGCCCCGCCACCCCCCGGCACGCCCCAGACGCGGGCGGTCTTCGAGTACTACCCCCCCGTCTCACACATCGAACCCAGCGCCGCGCCGCCTGTCGGTCACTCCGATCACCGCATCACAGCGGTGATGTCCGGCGAGATCAGCGGGGTCATCCTCAGCATCGGCAACGTGCAGTCCGGCTTCGCCCTCTGGGCCGCCGGCGGTGCCCTCCACTACGAGTACAACGCCGCAGGCGACGTCACGGCCGCCTCGCTGCCGCTGCCCGACGCCGACGAGATCACCGCCAGCTTCGAGATGCGGCTGAACCCGGACCGCTCCGCGCGCGCCCGCCTCGGCGCCAACGGCCACCACGGCGACTGGTTCCGCCTGCCCCGCACGCTGGCCTTCCTGGCCCTCAGCGGCATGGACGTGGGCCGCGACGCCCTCAGCCCCGTCTCGGCGTCCTACGAGTCCCCCTTCCCCTTCGCGGGGAACCTGCACAAGGTCACCGTCGAACTCGACAAGCCCGACGTACCCCTGGACTTCCCCCTCGACGACTGACCGCGCGACACCTCCCACGTTCGGGAGGACCTCGCCCGGCATCCGGTGGTTAGGCGGGCACGACTCCTACAGTTTCGAGCGGTATGGCGCGCTACTTCGTCCTGCTGGTCGTGCTCGCCGTGCTGGCCACGACGATCGCGGTGCTGCTGGATCCCCTCTGGCAGGCCGAAGAACCGCTGCCGGCGCACGCGGCGCCGGCCGGGGCGGATGCGCCGCTGCCACAGCCAGTCCCTCCCAGCGCCGCCATCGCCGCGCCGCCACCTGTCCCCGCCCCGCCGGAGGTGACCCCCGAGGGCGATCCGACGCAGGTCCCCCCGTCCGCCGCCCCCGGCCCGTCGCCCTCGAACGCCCTACCGGATCCGGTCGTATCCGGGGAGGGTGAGGCAGTCGCACCCGCGGGGGAGGCCCCGATCGTGTCCGCGGGACAGGCCCCGACCGTTCCCGAGGAGGAGGCCCCGGTCGTGTCCGCGGGGGAGGCCCCGGTCGTACCCGCGGAGGACGAGGCGGCCGTACCCGCGGAGCCCCCGGTCGTGGCCGACGAGGCGCCCCTGGAGGCAGAGCCCCCCGCCCCCGAGCCCGAGTCGTCGCCCGCCGCCTCCGGAGCCGCCGGATCCGGGAGCGAGGCCGTCGCGCCGCAGGAGCCGGGGCCGGAGGACGGCGCCGACCGCGTCGAGGAGCCGGCCACCGCGCCGCCGGCCGTCCCCGACCTCAGCCGCGAGCCGCAGGAGCCGGCCTCCCTGCCGGAATCCCCGCTCCAGGATGACCTGACAGCGCTGGTGGCACGCGCCCCGGACGGCGGGTGCGTGGTCGTCCGCCGCGACGGTGCGCCGGTCTTCGCCCGCAATGCGGACGAGGCGCTCGTGCCCGCGTCCCTGCAGAAGCTGGTGCTTGCCGTTGCCGCACTGGAGATTCTGGGCCCCGACTACAGGTTCAGGACCACCGCTGTGGCGCAGTCCCCGCCGGTCGGTGGCGTGCTGGCCGGCGATCTCTACATCGTGGGTGGCGGCGATCCGCTGCTCTCGACCCCGGACTTCATGGAGGTGCTGGCGCGCCACGGTGCCGTCGGAACGCCGCTTGCAGAACTGGCCGGGGACCTCGTGGCCGCCGGCCTCACCCGGATCGAAGGGAGTGTCGTCGCAGTGGAGGACCGTTACGACGCCTTCGCCAACGTCCCGGAGTGGCCGGCGCGGTACGAGACGCAGAGCCTGGCCGGAGCGTTCAACGCCGTTGCCGTCAACCAGGGGTGGCGAACCTCGCCGGGGATCGTCTCGACGTGGGGGTTGCTGCCGCATCCCACGCCGGCGTTGCGCACGGCCACCGTGTTCGACGACCTTCTGGAGGCTCGCTCGGTGTGGATCCCCGGGAGCCCCAGAGTGGCTGCACGCGGCGGGGACTACAGCGGCTTCATCGAACTGGCAAGTCTCGAGTCCGCCCCATTGGGTGACCAGCTGCACTTCCTGCTCGGCGAGAGCGACAACACGCTCGCGGAGATGCTGATGAAGGAGATGGGCGTGGTGACCACCGGCGTGGGCACCACCCGCGCCGGGGCCCTGGCGGTCCACGGCGCGCTGGCGGGCAGGCTGCCCCTTCTCCCGGTCCCCGCCGACGGGTCGGGGCTCAGTCCATCGAACCGGCTGAGCTGCGCGCAGGTCGTCGAGGTTCTCGACATCGGCGGGCCGGGCGGCTCGGTGGGCTCGGGCCTCGCGGTGGCCGGCCACTCGGGCACGGTCGAGAACCGCTACCGGGGCTCGAGTGTCGCCGGCCTCGTGCGGGCCAAGACGGGGTCGCTCGACGGTGTTGCCGCGCTTGCCGGGTTCGCCACCGCCGCCGACGGCGGGTCGTTCACCTTCGCCGTGATCCTCAACAGCAGCAGCGGTCTGGTCAACGCGGATCTCGCCCACGGGTTCTTCGCGGATCTCCTGGAGATTCTCGTCGCCCACACCGGCGACGCGTAGCCCGGCTCAGCACTGCGGTGCCGGCGCCGGAGGTCGCCGCGCGCAGGAGTTCCGGCGTCAGAAGCCGCTGAGGCGCATCGAGCCCAGCAGGCGGCCGCCTCGCCAGGCCTCCACGTAGCAGGTCACCTCCCGGTGCCGTCCCACCGGGTCGCTCCAGGTCTCATTCGACGGGTGCAGGATGCCGATGTCCAGTTCCGACAGCTCGTACTCCTGGCCCACGAACTCCTCGAACCGCGCGTAGCAGTGCTGCTGGGCCCATGCCAGCATCTCGGCGCTTCCGGGGTAGGGCTCGCCGGCGGGGGCGGGATGGAAGACCTGGAAGTACACCTCGCCGTCGTGGGGGCCGGTGCAGTCCACGACCGTGGTCAGTTCCTGGAACTGGTTGTCACCGAGGGAGGTGAGGTAGCTGTTGAAGCACTGGCCGTCCTCCAGATCGAAGGGGTTCACGATGAGGCCCTCGAGGCGGTCGGTCTCCTCGACCACCGGCAGCCCGTCTCGCCGCTGGGTCTCGGTCCCCTCGTCGGCTTCGGGATCGGGTCGCAGGATCCGCACGGGCGCCGACTCGTCAACCCCGGTCTGGTCCTCCTGATCGCCGCAGGCGACCACGACGCCGGCGAGGACGACCGCTGCGACGGCCGCGGCCACGAACCGGCTTGCGCCGCCGGTTCGCGGGGCCGCGGTGCCGGTTCGCGGGGCCGCGGTGTCGGTGTCGGTGCGTGGGGCCGCGGTGCCGGTGCGCGGGGACGGGGGTGGGGGCGCCATCAGTAGGCGGGCAGGGCCCGGTCGACGTAGCTGAACATCACGTAGATGACCACCAGGAACGGCACGGCCGCGACCGTATACCGCAGGGCCCGGCGTCCCGAACGCCCGAACATCCAGCCGAGGACCCAGACGGCCGCCGCCGCCAGCCCCCACAGCACCGCCGGCAGGATGGCGTCGCGGTCGCCGCTGAGGCCTTCGCCGAATCCTTCGGAGGTCACCGGCGCCGGCGGAGGCTGGGGCGCTGTCGGGTCGGCCGCGGCGGCGGGCCGGCGGGGTTGCCCTCCCTGCCCGCTGTCGCCGGGGGCGGCGTCCACCGTCGCCCGGTCGGTCTCGCCGGAGGGGAGCGCCCCGGGTTCGGTCCGCGGGCTCGCCGGCTCCGCTCCCGCTGCCGGGTCGCCCGCGTCGCCGCTCCCGGCACTTTCCGGCGCGGGGGTCTGGGGCTCGTCGCCGGCGAGGCCCGCGCTGGCGGCGTCGGCGGCGTCGGCGACCCCGGCGGGCTCTCCGGCGAGTTCGGGTGCGGTGCCGGGGCTGGCCCCCGCCTGCTCGCTTTCGCCCGCTCCGCCCACCTCCGCTGGGCCTGCCGCCGGGGAAGCTGCCTCCGCGGGGCCCGTCTCCGAGGGCGTCGGTTCCGAAGGGATCGTCTCGGAGGGGAGCGTCTCCGGCGTGGGCGTCTGCGAAGGTGCGACGTTGGGCGGGACGGGTGGCGCCCCTCCGGGCTGGGCGAGTTGGACGTATTCGGCGCCGACCGGCTCGCCGGGGCGGGGCAGGCGCACCACCGGGTCGCCCACGAGAGCGGCGTGCACGATGATCCGCTTCTTCGAGCTGTACTTGGGATGGCAGGACGTCAGCGTGAGCCGGTTGTCGCCCTTGTCGTCGAGCACCTCCAGGGCGGTCGGGGCGACGATGCGGAACCCCAGTGCGTGGCCGGCCATGCCCGGCTGTCCGGGCAGCACCCGGTAGGTGAACCTGCCCTGGAGGGTCTCGACGATGATCGCGTCGCCGGCGTTCAACTCGTTCAGCCGCCCGAAGGGTGCCCCGTAGGTGGTGCGGTGACCGGCGATGGCGGCGTTTCCGGGCTGACCCGGCAAGGGCGTGGTGCTGAAGTGGCCGGGTCCCTTGCGCAGATCCTCTACGTCGACGCCCGCCACGATGATATCATCCACGTCGATGGACGGGATGATGATGCGGGCGATCGCCTCGCCGGCTTCGGGGTACACCAACCGGAGCAACTCCTCCACTTCGGGGTCCAGCAGGCGCTCGGTGGCGCGCGCTGCGGCCAACTCCGAGACGTGGCTGACCACGCGCGGCGCGCTCGGCAGGTCCGGGAGCGGCGCCGGCGGGGATGCCGCCGCGGCGACGCCGCCCGCTGCCGGGTCCGTAGCGCCGGCCTCCGTAGCGCCGGCCTCCGCAGCGCCGGCCTCCGCAGCGCCGGCCTCCGCAGTGCTCCCCCCGGGATCGGATGCGGCTGCGGGAGGCTCATCGGTGGTCGCGACGGCGTCCCCGCTGCCGGGTTGTCCGCGGTCTGCCGGCGTCGCCGGACCGCCCTCCGGACCTGCCGATGCGGCGGCCTCCGGTGCAGCGGCCCCCGATGCAGCGTCCCCCGTGGCGGCCGGTGCGGTGCCGGTTTCGTCGCCCACCGGCTGCGGCGGGGCCGGTGCGGTGCCGGCGGGACTTGGTCCGCCGGGCGCGGCGGCCTGCGGCGGGCCTGCGGTGAGAGTGCGGGCGGCCTGGCCCGCCTCGGCGGCTTGCCGGAATCGCTCCGCCAGATCGCCTTCCAGGTCGCTCTGGGCCTGCGCCTGCTGCAGCCCGGTCCCCCAGAGTTGGAAGACCACGAATAGGAGCATCACGGCCCCGAGGACCGCCAGCGTCCGCCCGACGGCGCTGAGGATCCGCGGCAGCGTCACGGCCCGATGGTACCGAGGCCCCCCGCCGCGGCAGTCGTCGGGCCGCCGGCAGCCCCTACCGGTAGCCTTAAATCCTCTCCGAAGGGGTCGTCGTGGAATCTGCTATCTGGCTTCGTGATGCCGTCTGCTGCCGGGGAGTGTTCCCGGCTCTGGCCGGCGTCGACCTCGACGTGGCCACCGGCGAGATCCTGCTGTTGCGCGGCCCGAACGGCGCGGGCAAGACGACGCTGCTGCGCCTGCTCGCCGGCCTGGTGAGCCTCGACGACGGCCGGGGCACGGTGCTCGGCTGCGACCTGCGCAGCGACAGGCGCGCGCTGCGCCCGCAGGTGGGGCTGCTCGGCCACGAACTGATGCTCTACGAGGACCTCACCGTGGCGGAGAACCTGCGGTTCTTCGCAGCCCTGGCGGGTGCATCCGGGGCGGAGGCGCAGGCCGCCCTCGACCGGCTGGAGGTTGCGTCCCGCCTCGGTGACGTCCCGTTGCGGCGCCTCTCGGCAGGTCAACGCAAGCGGGTCGCCGCGGCTGCCCTGGCGGTGCGCCGTCCCCGCCTGTGGCTGCTGGACGAGCCGCATGCCGGGCTCGACGAGTCGGGGCGTGGCGCGGTGAATCGGTTGGTGCGTGACGCCGCCGGGCGCGGTGCCACCGTGGTACTCGCCAGCCACGAGGCTCCGGCGGCGGCCGAGGTGGCGACGCGCACCGTCCACCTGGTCGGCGGGATCATCCCGGGGCCCGCCGCTGCGGCGGCGCAACAGCCGGTAGAGATGCGCGATGCGTGATGTGCTGCTGGTCGCCGGCAAGGACCTGCGAATCGAGCTGCGTTCGCGGGTGCTGCTGTTCCAGGTGGCGCCGTTCGCGGTGGCGACCCTGGTGCTGCTGGGTTTCGCCCTCGACGCCGACCGGTCGGCCCTGCGGAACTTCAGCCCCGGTCTGTTCTGGGTGGCGGTCCTGTTGACGGCCCTGCTGGCCGCCCAGCGGTCGGTGGCCATCGAGCACGCCGGCCGCGCCGCCGACGCGCTGCTGCTGAGCGCCACCAGCCCGGCCCGCATCTTCGCCGGCAAGGCCCTGGCTCTGGCGGCGCAACTAGCGGTTCTGGAAGCGCTGCTGGGCGTGGCCATGGTGGTGCTGTACGACGCCCGGGTCGACCACTTCGGTTTGGCGGTGGCGTCGGCGTCGGCGGCGACGGTCGGGATCGCGGCCGCCGGTACCCTCTATGGCGTGCTTGCCGCCCCCCTCGGAGTCCGTGAGACCTTGCTGCCGGTGCTGCTGCTGCCGGTCTTCGCGCCGGTTCTCATCGGCGCCACCCGAGCGTTCGGTGACGCTCTGGGGACCGCGGCGGTGAACGGCTGGGCGTGGTTCGGGTTGCTGGGCCTGTTCGCCCTGGTCTACGCCATTTTCGGCGCGCTGGCCTACGGCCCGCTGCTGGAGGCCGAAACGTGACCGCGGAGAGCGCGGTGGCGCCATGAGCATCCTGCTGGGCCGGTCCCCGGACCGCTCGGAGCCTCGCGCCGCGCCCGCCCACACCGGCTCCCGCACGACGCGGATCCTCGGCGCCGGCGTCCTTGCCGGGGTGGTGGGCCTCGGCCTGTTCGCTTTCATCTTCAGCCCCCCGGACTCCCGTCCCGGCCCCGAGGCCGGGACCCGGATCGGCCAGTTCGACGTCGTGCGGCTCATGTACGTGCACGTCCCCGCCGCCATCTGGACCTACATAGCGCTGGGCACCTGCGCGGCGGCCAGCGCGGCGTACCTGTGGCGCCGCAGCGCCTGGTGGGACCGCCTGGCCCACGCATGCGCCGAGATCGGCGTCGTGCTGTGCGCGGTCATGCTCCTCACCGGGATGATCTGGGGGCGTCCGGTGTGGGGCACCTGGTGGGAGTGGGGCGACGTGCGCCTCGTGACCACCCTGGTGCTGTTCCTGACCTACGCCGGCTACCTGGCGCTGCGCTCGGTGCCCGCCGCACCGGAGGCCCGAGCCAGCCGGGCGGCGATCCTGGGTCTGGGCGGTGCGGTGCTGATCCCCATCGTGAACCGGTCGGTGGAATGGTGGGAGAACCGCACGCTGCACCAGCAGTCCACCCTCGAGGAGCTGCGCATCGAGGACCTCACCCTCTTCACGCTGGTCCTGGGCATCTTCGTCATGGGCCTGCTGGTGCTGTGGCTGGTGGTGCACCGCTTCCGGGTGGCCTGGCTGGAGGCGGAGGCCGAGAGTGCCGGGCTGCAGGCGGCCCTCGCCGAGCGGCGAGCCGAGGCCGCCGAGCCGGTCACCGCCGGGCCGGTCGCCGCCGCCGAGCCGGTCACCGCCGGCGCCGCCGACGACGGCGCGGGGAGTGCGGGGCCGTGACGCACGCCGGGTACATCGCTGCGGGCTGGTCTATCAGCGCCGCCCTGCTGGTGGGCTACGCGGTGATGATCCTGCTGCGCGGCCGCCGCCTCAGCGGCAAGGTGCCGGCGCGCCGGCGCCGCTGGATGACCGCCGAGGACTGAGGTTCCGTGACCGAGACTCCCGCCGATCCGGCCCCGCAGCCCGCGGTCGCCGGCGAGGGCGACGCGGTCGACGCCGGGGGTGACGTGGGTGCCGCCGGGGGTGACGTGGATGCCGCCGGGGGTGCCGCCGAGAGTGACGTGGATGCCGCCGGGGGTGCCGCCGAGAGTGACGCGGGTGCCGACGGCCTGGATCTGACGCCGCGCCGGCGTGAGGATCGCCGGGGACGTCGCCCCCCGACCGCGCGGCGGATCATCTCCCTGCTCGTGGTGGCGGCGGCCGTGGGCGGCATCACTTTCGCGCTGGTGCGGCTGGTGACCGACGCCTCGCTGTTCTTCCTCAACGCCGACGAGGCCGTGGACCGCCGGGGCGAACTCGCCGGACAGCGGTTCCGCATGCAGGGCACGCCGGTGGCGCACAGCATCACCGAGACGCAGGTGGACTTCGAGCAGGCGGTGGCCTTCAGCGTGTCGTTCGAGGGTGTCGCCGCCGACGTGGTGCACACTGGCAGCCCGCCCGATCTGTTCACGCCGGGGGTGCCGGTCGTGCTGGAGGGCCGCTGGGTCGAGGGCCTGCCCCCCGACCTCGACGTGTTCGCCTGCGGTGTCAACGACGGGTACTACTTCGCCAGCGACCACATGCTGGTGAAGCACGACAACGAGTACCGCGACACCTATCCCGACCGCATCGATGCGGCGGGTGCCGGCGGCGCGGCAGAGGGCTGCTGAGATCGGGCTGTTGAGGTTGGGATCGGCCCGGCGGTGAGCAATCTCATACTCGGCGACCTGGGCATCTCGATCTCGGTCGCCTCCGCCCTCGCCGCGCTGGTGGCTTTCGCCCTGGGGCTCTGGCGGCGCGACCGCGTCTTCCTGGCGATCGGGCGGGGGCTGCTCTGGCTGATACTGGCCGGCGCGGCCGTGGCGTTCGCGGCGATGGAGCGGGCGCTCATCACCCGGGACTTCACCGTGGCCTACGTGGCCGAAAACGGCAGTTCCGCCACCGCCCCGCTGTTCAACTTCGCCACCGCCTGGGCGGCGCTGGAGGGCTCGATCCTGCTGTGGGGGCTGGTGCTGGCCGGTTTCGTGGTGGCGATGTCGCTGCGCTTCCGGCGGCGCGGCAACGACCCGCTGGTGGTCACCGCCCTGATGTGCTCATTGCTCGTGGTGCTGTTCTTCTTCGGTCTGATGGTGGGGCCCGCCGACCCGTTCGTGGCGTTCGACCCTCCGCCCGGCTACGACGGGCCCGGCCCGAACCCGCTGCTGCAGGACAACGCGCTCATGGCGGTGCACCCGCCGATGCTGTACCTGGGCTATGTGGGCTTCACGGTGCCGTTCGCCTTCGCCATGGCCTCCCTGGTGCTCGGCCGCACCGACGAGGGCTGGCTGGCCGAGACGCGCCGCTGGTCGCTGTTCGCCTGGGGCTTCTTGACCGCCGGCATCGTGCTGGGAGCGTGGTGGTCCTACGACACGCTGGGCTGGGGCGGCTACTGGGCCTGGGATCCGGTGGAGAACGCCTCGCTGCTGCCGTGGCTGACCGCCACCGCGTACCTGCACTCGGCGATGGTGCAGGAGCGGCGGGGCATGCTGCGGGTCTGGAACCTGTCGCTGGTGTGCGCCACGTTCTGCCTCACGATCCTCGGCACGTTCATCACTCGCTCGGGGGTGCTGGACTCGGTGCACTCGTTCACCGCCTCGGGCATCGGCCCGGCCATCCTGGGCTTCTTCGGGGTGGTGGCCGCCGCCTGCGTGCTGCTGATCGGCTGGCGGGGCGACCGGCTGCGCGCCCCCGGGCGGTTCGACTCGTTCTTCAGCCGCGAGGGCACCTTCCTGGCCAACAACCTGCTGTTCGCCCTGTTCGCCGCGGTGGTACTGCTGGGCACGGTCTTCCCGCTCGTGGCCGAGGCCATCTCCGGCGAGCGGCTGAGCGTCGGGGCGCCCTACTTCCAGCGGATGACGATGCCGCTGGGCATGCTGCTGCTGTTCTTGATGGCCGCCGCGCCGGTGCTGCCGTGGCGCAAGGCCTCGGGCGAGTTGCTGGGCCGGCGCCTGTTCTGGCCCGCCTGGTGCGGCGTCGGCACCCTGGCGGTGGCGGTGGGGCTGGGCGCCCGGGGGCCGGCACCGCTGGTGGCGTTCGCACTCGGCGGTTTCGCGGGCGGGGCGGCGGCCCGCCAACTGGTCCTCGCCTCTCGCCGCCAGGGCTGGCGGGGCCTGCTGGGGCGCACCAACGGCGGCATGGTCACCCACATCGGGGTGGTCGTCCTGGCGGTCGCCCTGGCGGCCAGCGGGTCGTACCTGCGGCAGGCCGAGTTGGCCATGAACGAGGGGGAGACGCTGAGCTTCGCGGGCCAGGAGTTCACCTTCGTGGGCGTGCGGGAGATCGCCCATCCCGAGCGCCTGGAGGTGCGCGCCGAGATCGCCGTCGACGGCGTGTGCTGCGCCTCGCCCGCCATCAGCCGCTACACCCTGCGCGGCCAGGTGGTGGGCCATCCGGCCACCTTGACCTCGGCGCGCCGCGACGTGCAGCTCTCGGTGGTGCGCCTGCCGTCGGAGACCGGTGGGAACCTGGTGCTGCGGATCACGGTGCAGCCGCTCATCGTGTGGCTGTGGGTCGGCGGCGCGGTGATGCTGGTGGGCATCGTGCTGGCTGCGTTCCCGGGCCGGCGCCGCCGCCCCACCGCCCCCACCTCGGCCCTGGACGGCGCCGGATCAGCCACGGTGGCTGCGGCCACGGAAAGTACGGCCACTGAGCGCACGGGCGCGGAGCGTGCGGCTACCGAGCGTGCCGCAACGGAGCAAACCGTGCCGGCCGGGACACCGGCGACGGGCGACCCGTTGTGAGCGCCATGGGCGATGATCCACCCGCCGAGGATCCTGCGGTGAGCGGTGTGGCGCCTCCGGCCGATCCGCCGCCGGCCCTCTCCGAGCCGCGGAGCGATGATGCTCCACCGGCCGGTTCGCCGCCGGCCGGTTCCGGGAGCGACGCCGATCCACCAGCCGATCCGCCATCCGATTCGCCGCCCGCTGTGCCCGAAAGCCGCCGTGGGCGGGCGGTGGCGCTCGTGGCGCTGGCGGTGGCGGTCGCCGTGGCGGTCCTCGTGATCTTCCTGTCCCTCGGCGATCCGCAGCGGGGGGCTCTCATCGGGCGCTCCGCGGTCGGCAATCCGGCGCCGCCGATCTCCGGTCTCACGCTGTCGGGTGACTTCTTCGACCTCGACGACCAGCGCGGCCGCTGGGTCGTGGTGAACTTCTTCGCCACCTGGTGCCCGGGCTGCATCACCGAGCATCCCGAACTGGTGGCGTTCAGCGAGCGCCACGCCGGCGGCGACGCCATCGTGGTCACCGTGGCGTTCGACGACTCGCCCGAGGCGGTGCGGGGCTTCTTCGAGCGGGCCGGCGGCAACTGGCCGGTCCTGGCCGGAAACGTCGGGTCGGTCCCGGTGGACTACGGCGTGACCGCCGTGCCCGAGACCTACCTGGTGTCGCCGACCGGCTACGTGGTGGACAAGCTCGTGGGGGCTGCCGGCGTGACCGCCGACCAGCTCGACGCCCGCATCGCCGCCCTCGAGGCACTCAGCGCCACCGAAGGGGCCCAGCCGTGAGGCGTCGCCTCGGCTGGGGGTTGGCGCTGGTGTCGCTCGCGGTCCTGTTGACGTTCGGGTCACTCGACGACCGCGCCCTGCCGAGTGATGCCGAGCGGGCCGCCATCATCGCCCGCAGCCTGCGCTGCCCGCAGTGCGCCGGCGAGTCGGTGGCCGAGTCCAACGTGTCGGTGGCGCGGGAGATCCGCGCCGACATCGCCCGGCGCGTCGACGCCGGTCAGGGCGCCGACGAGATCAGAGCCGCCTACGCCGCCCTGTACGGCGAGGCGATCCTGCTGACGCCGCCGTCGCGGGGCTTCGGCAGCCTCGTCTGGATCCTTCCCGCCATCGTCGGCCTCACCGCGGCCGCCGGGGTGGGATTCGCCTTCCGGCGATGGAGATGATGCTGTGAGTGACCACGACCCCGACAATGAGGAGCTGGAGTTCCTGGAGCGGTCGCTTGACGACCTGGACACCGAGCGATCCGCCGGCGACATCAGCGAGCCGGATTACCGCTCGCTCAGCACGCTCTACGCCGAGCGCAGGGCAGCGGTGCGCCGCCGCCGTGCCGCGAACCCCACCGGCGGGGGAGGCCGATCCCGCCGGCGGCCACGGAGTTGGCGCCGATCGGTGGCCGTGCTGGTGATCGTGGCGATGATCGGGACGGGGCTGGGGGTGGGTCTGGCGTCGGCGCTGGGAAGCCGCTCGTCGCTCGACACCGCCACCGGCGACATCCGCCAGAGCACCCGCGGCCAGCTCTTCGAGGCTCAGGAGCACCTGGCCGCCGGCCGCTTCGACGAGGCTGAGCAGATCTACGCCGAGGTTGTCGATGCCCAGCCCTCCAACGCGGAGGCGCATGCGTACTGGGGCTGGATCGACTTCCAGCGCGGCGACCTGCCCTCCGCCACCGAGCGCATCGCCGCCGCGGTGGCCGCCGACGCCCGCTATCCCGCCGCCAGGGTGTTCGGGACCGTCGTGGCGCTGCGCCTGGGCAGCCTGGAGGAGGCCGCGGCCCATCTGGCGGTCTTCGACGCCGTCGACCCGCCACCGCTCATGGTGGAGTTGGTAGCCAACGCCGAGCTGCGCGAGCGGATTCTGGCGGGCCGCCTCGCCGCAGCCGAGGAGGCCGGCGACGCCGCCGCCATCGGGCCGCTCCTGGCGGATGCCACGGCCGACCAGATGGCCGCTGCTGCCCGCCTCCTCGCCGACACCGGCCAGGTCGTGCTGGCCGCCCGGCTGTTCGGCACCGTCCTGGAGGTCGACCCCGCCAACGTGGCGGCGCTGGTGGGCCGTGGCGCCCTGTTGACCTCACCGGACTTCGCAGCCTTCGAGGACGTGCTCGCCGAGGGCATGGGCGCCCTGGACCGGGCCGTGGAGCTGGCTCCCGGCAACCCCGAGGCCCGCTTCTGGCGAGGACTGGCCCTGGCCCGCCTGGGGCTCTTCGACGAGGCCCTGGCCGACCTGGATCACCTGGCCACCCTGCAGGCGCCCGAACGCCTGCTCGTCGAGGCCGCCCGCCTCGCCGACGAGGTCCGGGCCACCGCCGGCGCCTAGCGCACGACGGCGTCGGGGCGGCGCGGCGTCTTGGCGTAGCTGGCGGTGAGGAGTGACTCGCCGTTGGTGGTGATGGTCCAGACAGACCCCTTGGCGTTGCCGCTCTGGCCGTCGATGACCGTGCCCGTGACCCGCAGGATCCGGATCACCTCGGGGATGACGTCGCCGTGGCTGCACAGCACCGCATCGGTGCCGGCCAGGTCCAACATGAGGGCGTACGTGCGGAGCCCGTTGGCACCCTCGGCCAGGAGGGGCTCCGGTTCCACCTCCAGGCCCCCGCGGCGGGCCAGCGGCTCCACCGTCTCGACACAGCGCGGGTAGGGGCTCGAAAGCACCCGGGTCACGCCGGCGTCCCCGAGGCGGTCGGCGATGCGCCGGGCCTGCCGCATGCCGTCCTCGCTGAGTCCGCGCAGGTGGTCGCCGGGCGAGTACGGGTCGCGATTGCCGGCATCCGCATGCCGGATGAGGTAGAGCGTCACTCTGCAAGGCTCCCGGAAGCAGACACAGCGAACGCCGAATTCTACGGTCACCACCCGCCCGCGCGGAGTCGCCCGGCCCCGCCCGGACACCGCAGTTGATCGGACGGGAACCGGGGGCGCACCGGTAGCCTGCGGTAACCGGTGTCGACGGCGCCGGCGGCGACGTTGGAGGTTCCCCGTGCCCGCCACCAAGGTGCCCACGAACGAGCAGGTTCTCGAGGCTCTCGACGGCGTCGACGACCCCGAGCTGCACCGCAGCATCGTCGAGCTGGACATGGTCTCGAATATCCGCATCTCGCCCCGCGGGGTCGTGGAGGTTGAGGTCGCCCTCACCATCGAGGGCTGCCCGATGCGCTCGGAGATCACGAACCGGGTGTCGACGGCGGTGAGTGCCCTCAAGGGCGTCAAGGACGTCCGCGTGGAGTTGGGCGTGATGACCGACGGCCAGCGCGCCGCCCTGCGAGAGCACCTCATCGGCGATCCGTCCGCCACGGCGGGCTCCACCCCCGCCCAAGGCCACGCCGAGGGCCGTGCCATCCCCTTCGCCGATCCCGCCTGCCGCACCCGTTCCCTGCTGGTGGCCTCGGGCAAGGGCGGCGTGGGCAAGTCCTCGGTCACCACCAACCTGGCGGTGACCCTCGCGGCACGGGGCCGCAGCGTGGCCGTCGTGGACGCCGACGTGTGGGGTTTCTCGATCCCCCGGATGCTGGGCATCGATCGCACCCCGGTGGTCATCGACGAGATGCTCGTGCCGCCGGAGGCCCACGGGGTGCGGTGCATCTCGATGGGGTTCTTCGCCGCCGAGGACCAGCCGGTCATCTGGCGCGGGCCCATGCTGCACAAGGCGCTGGAGCAGTTCCTCACCGACGTGTGGTGGGACGACCCCGACTACCTGCTCGTGGACCTCCCGCCGGGCACCGGCGACATCTCCATCTCGCTGGCGCAGTACCTGCCGCGCAGCGAGGTGTACATCGTCACGACGCCCCAGGCGGCGGCGCTGAGCGTGGCGCAGCGGGCCGGCTTCATGGCGAAGCGGGTGCAGCTCACCGTGAAGGGCGTCATCGAGAACATGTCCTGGTTCACCGGTGACGACGGGAAGCGCTACGAACTGTTCGGTTCGGGTGGGGGCGCCGAGCTGGCCCGCCGCCTGGAGGTGCCGCTGCTGGGTCAGGTGCCGCTGGTGACCGAACTGCGGGTCGGCGGCGATTCGGGCCGGCCGGTCGCCGCGCTCGACCCCGGCGGCGAGGCGGGGCGGGCCTTCTCCGCCCTGGCCGAGGCCATCGACGTGGAAATGGCGCCGACCCGGCGCTACAACCCCGCGCTGAAGCTGATCAACTGAGGCTCACCGGCCGGGCCGCACCCGCCCGGGCGAGGGTTCAGGCCCGGCTGTGGCGTCGCAGCCTGTGTCGCTCGTCCTCGGTCGTGCCGCCCCACACCCCCGAGTCCTGCCGCGTGCGCATCGCGAAGTCCAGGCACGGCTCACGGGCCGGGCAGTCGCCACACACAGCCTTGGCGCTCTGGATCTGTTCGACCGCCGGACCTGTCGTCCCGATGGGGAAGAACAATGCGGGGTCGGTGTTCCGGCAGGCGGCATGCGTTCGCCAGTCGGGGCTGGTCTGCGTAACTGCGGGCAAGGTGAGTGCCAACACGCCCTCCCGGTCGGAGGTTGGTGGGTACGGTTGACGCGAACGAAGTCGGTCGCGCCGGCGGGTAGGCCGAAACGATACAGATTGCCTGTGGAAAGTTCAAGGTCGACTGTGGGAAGCTTGGGCACAACCTGTCGGCGAAGGTGGCAGGGCCGGCCGAGGGAGGGTTGTGGCGCGCACCAGCAGGGTTGACAGGCGGCCAAGCAAGACCGCCGCCGGGATGAGCCGATGACGCTGGTCGTTGGGCACCGCGGCGCCTCGGCAGGTGTCCGCCAGAACACCGTCGCGGCCTTCCGGTTGGCGCGCCGACTCGGCGCCGACTGGGTCGAACTCGACGTGCGGCGCACCGTCGACCACGTCCTGGTCGCCCACCACGACGCCCACCTGCCCGACGGCCGCCTCATCGCCGAGACCACCCTCGACGCGCTGCCGGACTGGGTTCCCTCGCTGGCGGAGGCTCTGGAGGCCTGTGAGGGCATGGGCGTCCTCGTGGAGATCAAGAACGATCCCGGCGAGGCCGGCTATGACGGCGACAACACCATTGCGGTGGCGGTCGCCGGACTCGTCTCGGCCTACCGTCCCTACGACGAGGTCATGATCTCGTCGTTCAACACCGCCGCCGTCGAACGAATCCGCGAGGTCGACGGGCGCCTCGCCACGGCGCTTCTCATGTTCGATCCCGTGCGCGTGCTGCAGGGTCCCGAGCGCGCCGCCGCCTCGGGGCACGCGGCGATCCATCCGTATCACGCCGCGGTGGATGCGGGGCTGCTTCGCCGGGCTCGCGAGGCGTCGGTCGCGGTATGGCCCTGGACGGTCAACGAGGCCGCGGCCGCCGAGGAACTCGTGCGCCTCGGTGCCGACGCCATCATCACCGACCACTGCCCGATGGTCCGGGCGATCGTGGACCGGGTCGCCGCGGAGGGTGGCTCCCCGCAAGGATCTCAGTAGCCGAAGGGCAGCACCAGCCGCAGCGCTTCGGGGTGCCAGCTCAGCCGCAGGTGCATGAGTCTCCCGGCGAAGTCGCCGTCCACCTGCACCGGCACCGGTCGGTAACCGGTGACCTGCAACTCGGTGATGCCCTCGGCGTAGTCCACCTCCCCGCCCGCGGCCACCCCGCCCTCGGTGCGCAGCGCCTGCAGCACCAGCCGGCTGAGTCCCGCGCCGGTGAAGTTGCGCACCGACAGCAGCGCCAGCGGCTCGGCGAGCGAGGCGCGCGGCGCCAGGTTCAGGGGCCGGGTGCCCAGGTAGGTGTAGGGGTTGGTGTTGAGGCACACCGCGAAGTAGCCGTCGGTGATCTTGCGCCCGTCGGGGAGTTCCAGGGAGAAGTACGGCTCGGTCCGGTCGACGTGCCGCATCCAGGTGACGATCGTGGCATACACGAACAGGGCGTGGTTCAGGGTGCGTTTCAGGTCGCTGCGCCGCTCGACGCGCTCGACGACGGCGGCATCGAAACCGAGGCCAACGTGGAACAGGAAGTGGCGGTTGTTGACCGCCCCCAGGCCGATGCGCTCGATTGCTCCGCTGTCCAGGGCACCCAGGAGCGCCTCGGCCGCATCGATCGGCTCGTCGGGGAGTCCCAGCGTGCGGGCGAAGACGTTCGTCGAGCCACCGGGCAGCACCCCAAGCGCCGCATCAGTGCCCACGAGCCCGTTGGCGGCCTCGTTCAGCGTGCCGTCCCCGCCGAGCACCACCACCGCCTCGGCGCCCCGCTCGACGCCGCGCCGGGCCAGTGCGGTGGCGTGGTGGCGCCTCGTCGTGATCGCCACCGACACGTCGTGGCTCCTCGACAGGATCCGGTTCACCACGACCCGGGTCCGGGGCGACACCGAGGACGCGGAGGGGTTCACGATCAGAAGCAGCTTCAGGTTCGGCTCCTCTCCAGAGCCCGTGCCCGCCCCGCGACGCTAGCGCCGGGTCCCGGGCGCGTTGTAATCGGGTTGGGGCGCCAGCAGACTCAGACGGTGCGAATCGCAGTCAGTGTGAAGCAGATCCCCGACCCGGCCAACCCCGGCCGGCTGGACCCGGATACCAACGCCCTGGTCCGTGACGAGAAGCTCATCCTCGACGAGTCCGACTCCTACGGCGTCGAGATGGCGCTGCAGATGGCCGAGGCCACCGGGGGCGAGGTGGTCGTGGTCTCGATGGCGCCCAACGAGGAGTTCGGCGGGCTGCGCACCGCCCTGGCAATGGGTGCCGACCGGGCCATCCTCGTCAGCGACGAGGCCCTCGCCGGAAGTGACGCCCTCGGCACGGCGAAGGTCCTGGCCGCGGCGATGCGCCGGGCCGAGCCCGACCTGATCCTGACGGCGACCGAATCCACCGACGGCTACACCGGCACCGTGCCCGCCCAGGTAGCCGAACTGCTCGACCTGCCGTCGGTCACCTTCGCCAAGTCGGTAAGCCTCGGCGACGGCGAGGTGACCGTGCAGCGCCAGACCGAGACCGGCTACGACGAGGTGGTCTGCCCGCTGCCTGCGGTGCTCTCGGTCACTGCCGGCGTCGTCGAGCCCCGCTACCCCTCGTTCAAGGGGATCATGGCGGCCAAGAACAAGCCCGCCGACCGGCTCGGGATCGCCGACCTGGGAATCGAGGCCGGCGAGGTCGGCTGGGCCGGTGCCCGCCAGGAGATCGTCGAGGTGGCACCCGTGCCGGCCCGGGAGGCCGGTGAGGTTGTCACCGACGACGGCAGTGGCCACGAGCGCATCGTGGCGTTCCTGGAAGAACTCAAGATCCTCTAGGGAGGCCGCCATGGGTGTCGGAACCGTCTGGGTGCACGTCGAGCCCACACCCGGCGGTGTGGCGTCGATCTCGCTGGAGTTGCTGGCGGCGGCGCGCCGCTTCGGCGAGCGGGTCGAGGCGGTCTGCGCCGGGGGCGACCGGGACGCGCTGAGCGCCGCGGTGGGCGAGCACGGCGCCTCGGTGCTGCGCTACCTCGAACTGCCCGACGAGGCGCTGGTGGGCCCGCCGCTGGCGGCCTCGCTGGCCGCTGCGGTGGCCGGCTCCGACGATCCGCCGGCGGCGATCCTGGCAGCCACCACGTATGACGGGCGCGACGTGGCGGGTCGCCTGTCGGCCCGGCTCGACGTCCCCGTCATCACCAACGTCACCGAGTTGGCGGTCAGCGACGGCGCGCTGGTCGGCATCGAACCCATCTTCGGCGGCACCACCAACGTGCACACCCGCTTCTCGGCCGGCGGCGGGCCGCAGGTGTTCCTCATCCGCCCCAAGTCGTTCCAGGCCACCCCCACCGGTGGTCCGCCGGCGCAGCCGGCCGAACTTCCCGCCGTCGACTGCGGTGCCAGCGGCGCGGCCCGGGTGGTCGGTCGCCACGCCGAGGAGTCCACGGGGCCGAAGCTGGACGAGGCCGCCGTGGTGGTCTCGGGGGGCCGGGGCCTCGGCGAGGCCGGCAAGTACGAGATGATCGAGCAGGTCGCCGGCTTGCTGAAGGGCGCCGCCGGCGCCTCCCGAGCCATCGTCGACGCGGGCTGGGTGCCGTACTCCCAGCAGGTCGGCCAGACCGGCAAGGTCGTCAAGCCCGACGTCTACATCGCCTGCGGCATCTCCGGCGCGACCCAGCATCTCGTGGGGATGAAGAACTCCCGCAACATCGTGGCCGTCAACAAGGACCCGGAGGCCCCCATCTTCGGGGTTGCCGATCTGGGCATCGTCGGCGACGTCCACAAGGTGCTTCCCCGCCTCATCGAAGCCCTGCAGTCCCGCAGTTAGCGCGGCTGTCCCCCGCGCTCGCTCGGTTTCCCTCACATCCGGGTGGCTGCCGGTTGGCCTCTGACGGCAACTATGGCGTCACAAAGGGCAAGCAGAGGGGATGAGGCGACTGCTAACGTCCTCTGTCGATCCGTAGCGGCCGCCACTCTTGTCGGCGCGGGATCGAACCGATCGACTGTCAGCAGGGAGGGAACGACGTGACCGACGTCTCAGCCCAATTCATCCTCAGCACATTTGCATTCCTGATCTGGGGTGTGCTCGTGATGTGGATGGCGGCCGGCTTCGCCATGCTCGAAGCCGGTTCGGTGCGCACCAAGAACGCCTCGATGATCTGCCTGAAGAACATCGGGGTCTTCTCCATCGCCGGCATCGCCTACTACCTCATCGGCTACAACATCATGTACGTCGACGTGGGCGACGCCATCGGCTCTTTCCGGTTCCTGTACGAGTCATCGGCGAGCGAGCTGGCGCTGCTCGGCGGTGACGAGGGGGCACTCGCCGGGGTGGTCGAGAACGGCTACTCGGTGATGTCGGACTGGTACTTCCAGATGGTCTTCGTGGCCGCAGCGGCCTCGATCGTGTCGGGCGCCATCGCCGAGCGCATCAAGATGTGGTCGTTCTTCGCCTTCACGCTGATCCTCACCGCCTTCATCTACCCGATCGTCGGCTCCTGGACCTGGGGCGGCGGCTGGCTGGCCGAGCGGGGCTTCCAGGACTTCGCCGGCTCCACCGTCGTGCACAGCACCGGCGGCTGGGCGGCGCTGGCGGGTGTCATGATCATCGGGCCGCGGCTCGGCAAGTACCGCAAGGACGGCACGGCCCGACCCACGCCGCCGTCCAACGTGCTGATCGTCACCCTCGGTGTGTTCATCCTCTGGATGGGCTGGTTCGCCTTCAACGGCGGGTCGGTGCTCGCCCTGGGCAGCGCTGGCGACGCCGTGACCATGAGCGTCGTGCTGGTCAACACCAATCTGGCTGCCGCAGCCGGTGTCGTGTCGGCGCTCGCCGTCTCGAAGAGGCTCCTCGGGCGCATGGACCTCATCGCCGGTCTGAACGGTGCCATCGCCGGTCTGGTGTCCATCACCGCCGGGCCCGAGATCACCGAGCACTGGTGGGCGCTCATCATCGGCGCCGTCGGCGGCATCCTCTGCACGGCCGGCATCAAGTTCCTCGAGATGCGCAAGCTGGACGACGT
The DNA here is from genome assembly GCA_963664235.1 of Acidimicrobiales bacterium. Classification (GTDB taxonomy): domain Bacteria; phylum Actinomycetota; class Acidimicrobiia; order Acidimicrobiales; family CATQHL01; genus VXNF01. Next base: position 1,525,305 of record OY760933.1, read on the forward strand.
GGTTGGGGCCATTCCCGCCCACCTGATCTGCGGCATCTGGGGAACCATTGCGGTCTGCGTCGCCGGCGGGGCCAGCATCGGCACCCAGCTGTTGGGCATCGTGGCCATCGGCGCCTTCTCGTTCGTCGCCTCCTTCGTCGTCTGGAAGCTGATCGAGATGACGATCGGCCTGCGGGTCTCCAAGAAGGTGGAGGAGCTCGGCCAGGACGTCGGCGAGTTGGGCATCGAGGCCTATCCCGAGTTCGTGGTCATTCCCGACGAGATCCTGCACGACGACGAGTAGGAACAGCCGCTACCCGCCCCCGCCCGGGCCACTTCAGAGTGGGTCCCGGAGGGGCGGGCGCCGGCCGGAGTGCCGGTCGACAGGATGTGAGGTGCTAGGCGCCCAGTAGTCGCTTGGCGACCTCGCGGGCGCCGTCGAGATCCTCGACGATGTGGTCGGCGGGGATGTGCCGCAGCACGTTGAGCGACTGCAGGGTCACCGCGGGCGGGCCTTGTAGGGCCATCACGATGCACTCGGTTCCCTCGGCGCGGGCCACGTCGATCATCTGCTCGACGACCAGGGCGGCGCTGTCGTCCATCGACTGGGTCTCGGAGAAGTCCAGGATCACCACCTCGTGCTCGCCGATGTCCTGGCTGAGGGTTCGGATCAGGCGCCGGGAGGAGGCCACGGTGAAGTTGCCCTTCAACCCCACCATGCCGGTGCGCGCCGCGAACATGTCCACGTCGTCGTCGAGGTCGAAGATGTCAACGTCGGCGTAGAGGAAGGTCTGGTCCAGCAGGGGCACCGAGACCGCCCTGTCCATCTGGAACATCTCGACGCGGCGTGCCCCCACCAGCCCCGCCACGATCAGGCCCACCGCCACCGCGGTCAGCAGATCCACGAACACTGTCAGCGCCAGGGTGGCCGCCATCACGACGAGGTGCTCGCGCTGGATCTGCCGGATGCGAGTCAGGAAGCGCCAGTCGATGATGTCCCAGCTGATCCGCATGAGGATTGCGGCGAGGGCGGCGTGGGGGATCACTTCCAGGAACTGGCCCAACCCCAGGAGGATGGCCAGCAGGATCCCGGCGCACAGCACCGCCGAGACCCGGGTCCGGGCGCCGGCCCGGATGTTCGCCCCGGTGAGCACCGTGATTCCGGCGCTCGGCATGCCGGCGATGAAGCCGGTGGCCACGTTGCCGATGCCCTGGCCGATGAGCTCGCGGTCCGAGTCGTGCTGGGTGCGGGTCATCGAGTCGGCCATCAGCGACGTCAGCAGCGTGTTGATGGAGCCCAGCAGCGCCAGGGTGATCGCGGGCTGCACCGCCCGCCCAAGCAGGTCCAGCGAGAACGCCGGCAGGGCGATCGGCGGGAAGCCCTGCGGCACCTCGCCGATGATCGGCGTGTCGCCTCCCCAGGAGACGCTCAGCAGCGTGCCGGCGATGAGCGCCGCCAGGGTGGCCGGGAGCCAGCGCCGCAGGCGGGCCGGCCAGACGATGCTCACGGCGAGGGTCACCGCGCCGATGACGACCGCTTGCAGGTTGAGGCCGCCGAGCAGGTCGGGCCAGGCGCGGATCGCCCCCAGCGGGCCGCCCTCGACGACCGAGGTCCCCCCGAACGGCAGGGTCTGGCTCAGGATGATGATGACGCCGACCCCCGACATGAACCCGGAGATCACCGAGTACGGCGTGTAGGCGATGAACCGGCCGAGCCGCAGGGCGCCGAGCAGGATCTGCAGCACCCCCGCCATGATCGCGATGGCGAACACCTCGGTGACGCTCTCCACCTGCGTGGCCACGATCACCGACACCGCCACGGTCATGGGCGCCGTCGGCCCCGACACCAGCGTCTGGGTTCCCCCGAAGAGCGCCGCGAACAGCCCCATGGACACCGCCGCGTACAGGCCGGCGACCGCGCCCAGTCCCGACCCCTCGCCGAAGGCCAGCGCCAGCGGCAGCCCCACCACGCCGGCGGTGACGCCGCCAAGGAGGTCGCTGCGGAGAAGGTCCTTGCTGTAGCGGATCCTCCCCTTGATCTGCCGCATGTGACGCGCCTCCCCGGTGACGTGCGTCCGGCGATGACGCTAGTCCTCGCCGATGCGCCGGGCGATTTCTTCTTTGTCCGGCCCTTCCCGGGGTTGTTCGGCGTTTTGGTGCCGTTTCGTGACCTGGGGCTACACCACGGGCCAGGGCCAGCGCCTGCCGGAAGGGTCGGTTGGGTAGCGGCCGTCGCTCAGCAGCGTCTCTGTGCGCGCGACGATGGCGGCGCACTCCGCCGGGTCGAGCAACTCGGCGAGCGCCGCCGGTGGCCCGTCCCGGCACAGCACGCCCAGGGCGTCGCGCACGTCGCCGGGCAGCGGGTCCCCGGCGAAGTCCCACAGCACGGTGCGCAGCTTGAAGACGGCGTGGAAGCAGAGGCCGTTGTCGATGGCCCAGATGTGGTCGCCGCCTTCCAGCAGCACGTGGCCTCCCTTGCGGTCCGTGGCGTTGGCGACCACGTCGAAGGCGCAGAGCCGGCGCAGGGCGGCATGCAGTTCGGTCCGCTCCCGCAGCGTGAAGTAGTGCTGCTCGAAGTCGGCGAGCACGAATAGTTGCAGCGAACCCGGCCCCAGGGGGCCGTCGCGCACCACCGTGGGTGGCACCAGGTCCCATCCCAGCGCGGTCGACAGCTCGTAGGCCGCCACCTCCCGGCGGTGCAGCCCGCGCGGGAAGTCGTGCAGCGGCCGTTCGCCGCGGGCGGGCTTGTAGACGGCCTGCAGAACCGGTTCGTCGCCGGGGTCGTCGCCGGGGCTCACGTCCACCAGGAACGTGGCGTTGGAACTCCACGGCAGGCGGCCGAGGACCCGCAGTTCGCCGGTTTGCATCGTCTCGACGGCGTCAGCGTCGGCGATGGGCTCCCTTGCCCGGATGGGGGATTCGGCCACGGCGCCGCCGCGTCAGTTCCAGCAGGGGCAGAAGCCGTCGTCGCTGTTGAGGGGTGCCCCGCAGTACGGGCACGGTGGCCGGCCCGCGGCGACCAGGGTGTTCGCCTGTTCGACGAAGCCGGCGACCTGCCCCGGACGGAGGGCGATGCGCGCCGAGGCGGCTTCGCCCTCGTCGCTCTCGGTGAGTTCCTCGATCCAAAGGATGATGCGCCGGTTCGTCTCCTCGTACGCCGCCCCGATGGTGCCGACGATCCAGTCCGGGTCGTCGGGCTGGCGGAAGTCGGCCTCCTCGGGGATGGCGCCGGGTGGCCCCGGCGCCGGGGCGGCCTCACCTTTGCGTTCGATGTCGTCGAGCATCTCTCCCAGGAACCTCGCCAGCGCGGCGACCTGCTGCTTCTCCATCTTCAGGGATGCCTCGATGTCGCCCTCGCGGACCTGCAGGAAGAACACGCGCTGGCCCTTGGGGCCGACGGTTCCGCAGGCGAAGCCGTCCACGGCGGAGAACTCGTAGGAGGAGGGCATGGTGGTGAAGGGGTGACGCTCAGCTGGGCCGCAACGTGCGCAGGTCGTCGCCGGTGGAGTTTACGGTCAGCACAACAGGGCCGTGGCCGCTGTAGGCGATGACGGTGACCGCGCACGGCGAGATGACCAGGCGCTGGAACAGGTCCAGCGGCGTGCCGACCGCCTGGGCCACGGCCGCCTTGATGGGATCCGCGTGGGACACCGCCACGATGGCGCCGCCCCGGTGGCGGGCGGTGAGTTCGGCGAGGGTGCCGCAGATGCGGGTCTGCATCTCGGCGAACGACTCCCCGCCGGGGAAGCGGAAGCCGCTGGGGAGGTGCTGAACCTGCTGCCAGGCGGCGAGGCGTCGCAGGTCGGCCAGCTTCCGCCCGGTCCAGGTGCCGAAGTCGCACTCGTTGAGTCCCTCGACGGTGCGGATTCGCCGGCCGGTCGCCCGGGCGATGGGCGCGGCGGTCTCCTGCGCCCGCTCCAGCGGTGAGGCGTACACGGCGCGCACGTCGCTGAGGGCGCCGATGCGTGCCGCCGCGGCCTCGGCCTGCGCCCGCCCCGACTCGGCGAGGTGCAGCCCGGATGCCCGGCCAGGAAGCACCTTGCCGGTGGTCGAGGTCGTGCCGTGCCGCACGAGCAGGACGGTGACGGGTCGTCGGGGAGCAGCCATCGCCGGCTCAACCTAGCGTTCGGGTGTGGGTTGTTCTGTTGATCCGGCGCGGCTGGCGGCGCTGGAGTCCGAGGTGGTGGCCTGCCGGGCGTGCCCGCGGCTGGTGGCGTGGCGCGAGGAGGTGGCGCGCGCCAAGCGGGCCGCATACGCCGGCGAGGACTACTGGGGCCGGCCGGTGCCGGGCTTCGGCGATCCCGACGCCCGCCTGCTGGTGGTGGGGTTGGCGCCTGCGGCCCACGGAGCCAACCGCACCGGGCGCATGTTCACCGGCGACCGCTCCGGCGAGTGGCTCTACCGCGCGCTGTGGCGTGCCGGGTTCGCCAACCAGCCCGAGGCGATCAGCGCCGACGACGGTCTACGCCTCACCGGTGCCTGGGTCACCTCGCCGGTGAAGTGCGCGCCGCCCGCCAACAAGCCCACCGGCGAGGAGTTCGCCGCCTGCCGGGGCTTCCTCGAGGCAGAGTTGGCGGCGCTGGCCGGCGTGCGGGTGGTGGTGGCGCTTGGCGGCCTGGCGTGCGGCGCGGTGGCGCGGCACTGGGACCTGCGGCCCCGGCCCCGCTTCGCCCACGGCCTGGAGGTGGCGCTGGATGGCGACCGCACGCTGCTGTGCTGCTACCACGTGAGCCAGCAGAACACGTTCACCGGCCGTCTCACCGAGGACATGCTGGACGCCGTCTTCGACCGGGCCCGCCGGCTCGCCGGGTAGCCTGCGCCGGTCATGGATGGTTCAGATCAAGGCGTGCGCAGACCGCGGCTGGCTCTGCTCGGTGCGTGTGCCGCCGTGGCCCTGCTTCTGGCCGCGTGCTTCGATGAGGGCGCGCCCACCTCCTACGACGACACCGTCGAGACCAACTTCCTCGAGGGCTGCGAGCTGGCCGCCCAAGGCGACCCGGCCATCCGCCCGGTGGCGCCGCGGTACTGCGCCTGCGCCTGGGAGCGGCTGCGGACCGGCGAGGAGATCAGCTTCGAGGACTACAAGAAGCTCGACGACGACGTGAGGGACGACCCAAACAAGATCCGCACCGACGACGAAGATTCCACCGGAGCGGCCCTCACAGCAATCTTCGCCGACTGCCGAGCAACCCACGGCCGCGGCTGACTGCCTTAGCGCCTTCCCCGGAGCTGCCACAACACGCGAGGTCGGGGACGCCGGGGGGCGGCGCCGGATCGATTTCGCCAGACGATCCGCCGACGGCCACCGGCGGCCCCGCCCGGACCGGGCGATCAAGCTCGGGAAGGCAACCCCACGCGAGCCTCGGGCGCTGCCCAGGAAGGCCAGCGCTGGCGGCTCTTGGTCGAGAGCTTGTGCATGAGGGCGATGGCGCCCGGGTCGGAGTCGCCGGGGCGCCCCTCGATCACACCCTCCTGCAGCATCCGCATGATGATCTCCCGCCCCAGCGGGGTGCGGACCACGGTGAGGGTCCAGTCGCTCACGTCGCCGATGCCGCCGGTGGAGATGTCGGCGTGCTCGGCGGCGAAGTCGGGGCAGTGCAGGCAGCCCTCGCGGGTCCAGGCGTGGCACTCCTTCAGGCTGATCTCGTGGTAGTCGCCGTTGTTCATCCACACCTGGAAGACGCCCTTGATGTTCATCTTCTTGATGTCGTCCTTGCGCAGGCCGTACTTGATCCAGAACAGCTCGTCGAACAGCGAGTCGTCGAAGCTCTTGGAGCACAGCAGGCCGATGTTCAGCTTGATGGGCCGGCCCACCTTGCCCACCTTGCGGTGCCACATCACCGGCCCGATGGAGGTCTGGCAGCTCATGCCCACCAGCGCCAGCTGCTTCAGCCCCCGGTCGACGGCCTCGGGAAACGCCATGGTGTTGGCCGAGTACGTGTAGCGGCTGCCGGCGGCCGCCAGCACCTCGTCGCGGTCGGTGGCGACACCCGGCACGGCCTTCCAGCCGGCCGCCTCGCCCTCGAGGTGCGAGACCAGGGCGCCGTCGATGATGCCGTTCTCGAGGCACCAGATCAGGATGGCCGACACCAGCCCGCCGTCCTGGCCGATCTCGTAGACGAAGTCGTCGCTGGCGCGGGTCAGGATGATGTCCTTGTAGACGCCGGAGGGCTCGTCGTCTTCGCGCCGCCGCCCGAAGAGGTGCTCGTCGGCTTCGGGCTCCCAGGCCCGGAAGCGGGGGCAGGCCCGGGTGCAGGAGGTGCAGCCCTTCACGCCGTGGACGCAGTCGTCGAGGCCCAACTCCTCCTCCAGGTGGAAGGGGTAGTACTGGCCGGGTTCGTGCTTGTAGCCGATGACGTCGTGCGGGCATGCGATGACGCAGCCGGCGCAGCCGGTGCACAGCCCGCTGGTGATGACCTCCTCGTAGAGCTCCTTCCACTGGTAGGTCCAGCGGGGGGCCTTGGCGGGGGTCGCTGCGGCCGGCGGCGGGGCGGCGGTGGTGGTGTCGGTCACGGTGCCGATCGTACCGCCGGGCCGGTCACAGCCCGGTGCGGCCCGCCTCGCGCATGATCGGCAGCGGCTCGGAATAGGGGGCGTCGTTGCCCTTGGAGCCGGTGGTCACGCCCGCGTCGGTGGTGAGGCAGTGGCCGTTGGTGTAGCCCGACTCGTCGCTGGCCAGCCACAGGGCCGCGTTGGCCACGTCTGCGGCGAGGCCGGGTCGCCCGGCGATGGGCGACTTGGCGGTGAGTTCGGCCAGCACGCCGTCGATGTCGTCGGGGTTGCCGAGGTGCGCCATCGCCACCATGGGGGTGGCCATGGAGTGTGGGGCGATGCAGTTGACGCGGATCCCGAAGCGACACAGCTCGGCGCCGGCGTTCTTGGTGAGCCCCACCACGGCGTGCTTGGCGGCGGCGTAGGCGTGGGGGCCGAGGCCGCCGATGACCCCGGCGGTGGAGGACATGCTGATGATCGATCCACAGCCGCGCGGCTTCATGACCCGGGCGGCATGCTTCATGCCGTAGAAGACGCCGTGGAGCAGCACGTCGATGGTGAACTGCCAGTCGGCGTCGGAGATCTGGTCGATGGGGCCCCGGGCGCCCACGATCCCGGCGTTGTTGAACATCACGTCGAGCTGCCCGAAGCTGTCGACGGCGGTGTCCACGAGGGCCGCCAGGTGCTCCTCGCGGCTCACGTTGCATTCGATGAACCGGGCCGCGTCGCCGAGTTCGGCGGCGACCTCCCGGCCCCGGTCGGTCTGGATGTCGCCGAGTGCCACCCTGGCCCCTTCGGCCACGAAGAGCCGGGCAGCGGCCTCACCGAAGCCGCTGGCGCTCCCGGTGATGGCGGCAACCTTGCCCGCGAGTCGTCCTGTCATGGTCAATCCTTTCGTCGTGAGCGGCAAGCGCCGCGGCCTCGGGCTCGCCGGCTATCCGTACACGTCCCGCCGAGGCCCGTCAGAATGCGTTCGAGTATCGCAAGCTTGCCCGCAGCCGCGACGGCTTGATCGCCCTACTCGGGTCTGCGAGCGAGCACGAAGTACATCGGAGTGAAGATCTCCAATCGTCCGGCCTCCGCGAGCGCGGCTGCACCGGTGTTGAGAATCCTGTACCAGGGAGACGTTCCCCGCGGAACGACCCGCAGCGCTTCCAGGACGCGCAACGTAGCGTACGCCACCTGCCGTCCGGTTCTCGAGTTGCGAAAGCCTGCGAGTGAAAGGCCAGAGCCAACCAAGGGCTGGTACCACGGGATGCAGGCTCCTTGCCGCTCTGCCAGGTCATGGGCCTCCAGCAACTCGAAGCCGACTTCTCGGAGGGCAGGGTCTACGTCTCGCCGGTGGACCAGATCGGGTACGCCCGTACCTGCCTCGATGTCGTTCTTGAGCCGAGCGTGATGAGAATCCGCAGGATCGAATCGATCAGTCATGCACCACTCGTACGACGCAAAGCGACCGCCCGGCCTTAGCAGACGAAGGGCCTCGCCGAACACACTTTCCCGATCAGCCGCGTGGCATGTGGCCTCAATTGCGTAAACGGCATCGAACGACCCGTCGGGCTCATCAACGTTGATGAAGTCGCACTGGACATATTCGGCCATGTCGCTCAGACCTTCCTCCTCGGTCTGTATCCGGGCCTTGTCGATCTGGTAGGCGTTGATGTTGACCCCGAGAATCTTGGCTCCAGAGAAGCGGGCGATCTCGCGCAACGGGCCACCCAGGCCGCAGCCCAAGTCCGCAACGCGCATCCCGGGCCGTAAGTCGAGCATGTGGGCGATGAAGTGTTGGTGGCGCGTTATCGAGGCGCGGAAACTCTCTTGCGGGGCCCGCGGCGCGAAATGAAATGAACGACCCCAGCCGTACTCATAGAAATTGGTGGCGAGATCGTAGTAGGAGTCAACGAGATCCTTGTAGTTCGCCTTTCTGGCGACTGCACCATCCGCGGCTTCGGGGTCGTAGTGTCGCTCGAGCTGTTCGACGGTCGATGCGACAGCCTTGCGGTCGACCACGTGATCGAGCAGGCCCGCAAGTCGACGTGGCATGAAGATCTCCGTTCTTCTGTTCGGGGTCGGGGAGATTGCTAGGGGAGGTCACGCGGGAGTCGGGCCGTGGAGTGAGATCTCCAGGTCCGTGGCTCGCCATGAGCCGGGCTCGTGCAGCAATGCAACATAGCGTCGTTCCCCTAGCCGGCCCGGCGTCCAGGCCGCGCTCAACTCGGGTTACGGTGTCCGCAAGGCGATCTGCTGACGGTGAAAGGGGATCGCGAGTGGAGTTGGTCGGCTGGAGCCTGCTGGCTGCGTGCGTGGGAGTCACCGGCCTGGCTGGGCTCGTCGTGTATCACGTCGTCTGCGGCTACTACCACTACCGCTACTACGTGCATCGCCGCCTCGAGCCGGACCACTGGAAGATCCGGCCCGATCGTTTCCTATCGCCGAAGCTGCATCGCACTGCCATCCTGGCCGGCTCGCGCAACATGGTCCTGAGCGGTGTGCTGTCCGGTGTTCTGCTGTACGGCGTGGCCGATGGCGGTGTCGGGACGGCGATCTACACCGATATGGCGGAGTACGGCTGGGCGTACACCCTCGGCATGACGGTCGTCCTGTTCGTGGCGGCGGACTGCATCGCCTACTGGATGCACCGGGCGTTCCACACCAAGTTCCTGTACATGCACGTGCACCGGTTTCACCACCGCTTCGTCGCGCCCTCGCCCTACGTGGCGATCGCCATCCACCCCGCTGAATTGCTCGCGCTGCAAGCCGCGTCATTCGTGCCGCTATTGTTCATCCCCTTCCATGCTATTTCAGTCGCCGGCGTCTTCCTCTACATCCTGGTCTTCAACATCATCGACCACTCCGGCGTCAAGCTCGTCTCACTTCTGCCCTGGCAACCCCCCTCGATGTACCACGACGATCATCACCGCTACTTCCATGTGAACTATGGGCAACATCTGATGATCTGGGACCGGTTGCACGGCACCCAGCGAAGGGTGAACCGACGCTACGGCGAACAGATCTTCGGCGGGCGCGGCGCGCCCAACGGCCCCGACGGTGGCGAGCGAGACGAACCCGGCCAGGTCGTCAAGTACTGACTCGGGGCGCGGACGGTGCGAACGGTTCCTTGGGATGTGTCGCCGGACCTTCCCTGGAAGGTGTTCACAGGCCCCCTTGAGCAGTGGGCGCAACAGCCCACGTTCCTGATTGGCGAGTACGTCACAATCCTCGGCGCCCTGATCGCGTTCGTCCACGCGCGCCGGGCCGGGCACGCCAATCTGCTCATCTGCGTTGCCGCTCTGGTCGCCGGGACAGGAAACGACCTGATCTTCATGGCTCTGCCCGTCGTTGACACCTTCTGGCAGGGTCAGGCGAGCATCATGCTCACCGCACGGCTGCCCCTGTACATCCCGTGCATGTACGTGGCCTTCATGTACTGGCCGACGGTCGGTGTCCGCCGACTCGGCTTGGGGCGCTGGTCGACGGCCGCGCTCACCGGCCTGGTGGCGTGCCTGCTCTACGCGCCCTACGACATTCTGGGCATCAAGTTTCTCTGGTGGACCTGGCACGACAGCGACCCCGCGATCGCCGCGCGGCTGCTTGGAGCACCTGTCAGCAGCAGCCTGTGGGTGCTCACGTTCGTGGGGTCCTTCGCGCTGCTGGTTGATGCCGTCCTGCGGGACAGGGAAGTCACCCCCAAGCGCTTGCTTGTCGGCTTGGCGCTGGTTGTCTGCGCCACCACGCCGCTGATGATGCTCCAGATGACGATCCTGCAGCTCATCAGCGGGGGGACGCCCGGCTATCTCGCCTTCGGTCTCGGTGTGGCGGCCTACAGCGCCGTGGCATCCCTCCGCCGGCGTCCGGTGAACCGCGGCGAGATCCCCCCCGACCGGCTGGGCCTTGGGGTCGTCGCCGCCTTCCTTCTCATGCTCACCGTGAACATGGCCGTCTTCGCACCGGAAACCCACGCCAGTACCGGCGTGCACCAGGTGCCCGGGCCTTGTGACGTCGAGGAGTCCGACATCCTCGGCGGCACGCGGCCGAAGTTCCTGTGCATCGACAACTACGAGGAAGACTTCACGTTCGCCTGCACCACACCACCTACCGACGGGGTCCGGTGGTACACCGCTTGCGGGAAGGCGCACAGGAACTACGCGGCGTTCGCGGCAACTGTCAGCGGTCTGTCACTTGCGGGAATCGCGGTGTTCTCACTGTTGTTCGGTGCCAAGGGACGCGTCGCCAGGCGAGGCGATGAGCGCCAGCCGGACGAGGGCGCAATGTCGCCACGGACTTCGTCATCGCCGGATAAGCGCATGCCGAGCGGCCAGCGGTGAGGGTGCGGGATCCGGATCAGAGAGCGGGGCACTCCGGCGGATACTCCGCCCCACAGAGCGGCATGGACAGATCGTGATCTGCCTCCGGACCATCCGAATTGCGCCCCCGGCAGGATTCGAACCTGCGCGCACGGCTCCGGAGGCCGCTGCTCTATCCCCTGAGCTACGAGGGCCGGACTCGCAGGCTAACGCTGTGGGCGCCGCAGCGGCGCTCTGCGCTCGGTCTCGCCGGCGGTCCGCCTGGCCGCAGCGGCCCTGTTGCTCGCCGTCATTCCGGCGTAGGCCGGAATCCAGTCCCTCCGTGGCCGCTTCGCCGGCCCGGCCGAGCCTCGTTGCTCGGTATGGCCGGCACCAGCCGGACCGGTACGCTGGGAGGAGAGTCCGGGCGGACCGCAGCCGGCTGGGGGCGCGATGCCGACCGGGCAAGATCGCACGCCCTGGCACTGTCCGGCCACTGCCGCACGCTGTCGGGGAATTTGCCGGACCACCCCGAGGCGCTCGAGGGGATTTGCACGATGATCCGCACGCACCTGATCGACGCCCTCCGGGCCGCGCTCGCCGAGACCGGCGTGGAGCCGCTGCCGGCCTCGATCGAGATCGGGCGCCCGGGGCGCCCCGAGCACGGCGACTGGTCTTCGAATGTGGCGCTGGTCTGCGCCAAGGCCGCCGGGCGGAATCCCCGTGACCTGGCCGGCGAGCTGACCGAACACATCGCTGCCGCCCCGCCGGCCCACGTGCGGCGCGTGGAGGTGGCGGGTCCCGGCTTCGTGAACTTCCACCTCGACGACGGCTGGTTGCACGACGTGCTGCGCCAGGTGGTCGCCGACGGCGTCGACGGCTACGCGCGTGCCGACATCGGTGCCGGTATGGCGGTGAACGTGGAGTTCGTCAGCGCCAACCCCACCGGGCCGCTGCACGCCGGCGGCGGTCGCTGGGCCGCCTACGGCGACAGCCTCTGCAGCATCCTGGCCCGCTGCGGCTTCACCCCGCACCGGGAGTACTACCTCAACGACCGCGGCCGGCAGATGTACGCCTTCGCCGAGTCGTTGGTGGCCCGCAAGCAGGGCACCGAGCCTCCGACCGGCGGCTACCACGGCGACTACGTGACCGAGTGGGCTGCGGAGATGCCCGACGCTGCCGACGCCCTGGAGTGGGGCTACGCCCGCGCCCGGCGCGACGTGGCCGACAGCGTGGCGCGCCTGGGCGTGCGGTTCGACACCTGGTCCAGCGAGCGGGCTCTGGTGCAGTCCGGGGCCGTCGCCGCCACCCTGGCGACGCTGGAGGGCAACGGCGCCGCGTACCGCGCCGACGGGGCCGTGTGGCTGCGCAGCGCCGACGGCGGCGACGACAAGGACCGCGTGTTGGTGCGCTCCGACGGCGAACCCACCTACCTGCTGCCCGACATCGCCTACCACGCCGACAAGCTGGCTCGCGGCTTCGAGTTGATGATCGACGTGTGGGGCGCCGACCATCACGGCTATGTGGAGCGCCTCACCGCAGGCGTCTGCGCCCTCGGCAACCGCCGGGAGCAGTTGGAGATCGTGCTGGGGCAGCTCGTCACGATCATGCGCGGCGGCACCGAGGCCAAGATCTCCAAGCGGGCCGGCAACCTGGTGCTGCTCGACGACCTCGTGGACCTCGTCGGCGCCGACGCCACTCGCATGACGTTCCTGCTGCAGTCGCTCGGCAGCCGCCAGACCATCGATCTGGACGTTGTGGCGGCGCAGTCCATGGAGAACCCCGTGTTCTACGTGCAGTACGCGCACGCCCGCATCTGCTCGCTGGCGGCCACCGCGGCCGAGCGGGGCATCGCGCGCCCGCCGCTGGACGAGGTGTCCCTGGAGCTGCTCACCAACCCCCGCGAGCTGGAGGTGCTGCGCACGCTGCACGCCCTCGGCGACGTGCTGACCGAGGCCGCCAGGGAGCGCGCGCCCCACAAGCTCACCACCTGGGTGCGCGAGCTGGCCGGCGCCTTCCACGGCTTCTACCACGACTGCCCGGTGCTGCGCAGCGACATCGATCCGCCGCTGGCGGCCGCCCGCCTGTGGCTGGCCGAGGCGGCCCGCATCGGCCTGGTCATCGCCCTGGACCTGCTCGGAGTCAGCGCCCCCGAACGCATGGCGAGCCTGACCCCCGACGACGCCGAGGAGGCCGGGGAGTGATGGCCGGACCTCTGCCCCCCCACCTGCTGCCCGACGGCGCCACCGTCGGCGACAGCGGCAGCCTTTCCGTCGCAGGCTGTGACCTGGTGGACCTCGCCGGCGCGTTCGGCACGCCGCTGATCGTCTACGACGAGGACCACCTGCGGGCGCGCTGCGCTGAGGCGCGGGCCATCTTCGGCGACGGCGGGGTCGTCTACGCCGCCAAGGCGTTCCTCTGCGGTGCCATGGTCGAGTTGGTGCACACCGAGGGCCTGCACCTCGATGTGTCCACCGGCGGCGAGTTGCACGCGGCCCTGGTGGCCGGCTTCCCGCCCGAGCGCCTGGTGCTGCACGGCAACAACAAGTCGGTCACCGAGCTGGCTACCGCCGTCGAGGCCGGCGTGGGCCGCATCGTTGTGGACAGTTTCGACGAGTTGGATCGCCTCGACGCCCTGGCGGCCGAGCGCGGCTGCCGGCCCGCGGTACTGCTGCGGGTCACGCCCGGCGTGGAGGCGCACACCCACGTCTACCTCACCACCGGCCGGGACGACTCCAAGTTCGGGTTCACGGTCTCCTCCGGCGCGGCCACCGCCGCCGTCGAGCGGGCCCGTGCCGCCGCATCGGTCGACTTGCGGGGCATCCACGCCCACATCGGCAGCCAGGTGTTCCGCCTCGATTCTTTCGCACAGGCGGTGGCCACAGTGGCCGGCTTCGCCAACCCTCTGGGCCTGCCGGAGTTGTCGGTGGGCGGTGGCCTGGGTGTGGCCTATGTGACCGGCGAGGAGGCCCCTTCCATCGCCGCCTGGGGCGAGACGGTCCTCGAAGCGGCCGCTGCCGCCGGTGTGACCGCCCGCCTCAGCGTCGAGCCCGGCCGCGCCGTCACCGCCGCCGCCGCCATCGCCCTCTACACCGTCGGAACCGTCAAGGATCTGCCGGGCATCCGCACCTATGTGGCGGTCGACGGCGGCATGAGCGACAACCCGCGCCCGGTGCTCTACGGCAGCGGCTACGAGGCCTTCCTGCCCCGCGCCGCCGGTGCCGAACGTCCCCGCGCCGTGTCGGTGGTGGGCAAGCACTGCGAGTCCGGCGACGTCCTGGTGGCCGACGGCCGGGTGCCGCAGGATCTGGCGGTCGGCGACATCCTGGGCATCCCGGTGGCCGGCGCCTACGGGTATTCGATGGCCTCCAACTACAACAAGGTCCCCCGCCCCGCCGTCGTGTTCGTGCGGGACGGCGAGGCCCGCCCGGTCATCCGCCGCGAGACCTACGAGGACCTCCTCCGCCTCGACGTGTAGCCGCGGGCACCATGGGTGCCCGGACTGGCGGTGCCGCCACCGCTTTGAGCGTTCCTCAACTTGGACTGTCGGGGAGTCTTGTGACTTGCCAGCCTGTGTTGGTGAGGACTTCAGCGGCCTGTGCCGGGAAGCGACGGACAGCGGCTCGGAGCTGCTGCTCGTGGTACTCGTGCCGTCCTCGCTCCAAGGCATCTTGCCAACCCTCGCGGGGGGTTACGAGTTCCTCGAGAATGCAGAACTCGATGATGTCCTCAAGGCATGGTCGAAACCTTCGTCCCCCGACGGGGATGTGGAGGTCAGCGGGCTTCCGCTCCGCGAGGCCACAACTGTCGAGCATGCGTTGCAATGCATCCGATTGACCGTGGAGGTGGATGTGAGCCTCGGGGTACGGGTTTGGTGGTTCCCGCACGAAGTCGTACGTGACGATCGGCGTTTCGGCATCTTCGGCCCGAAGTGTGTACGTACTCCTGCTGGTGGTAAGGAACTCACCGGAGTGGTCGAGGTCGAGAGTATGCAGGAAGTCGAGATGAATCGGAGCTTGTGATCCCGAGATGGTGAAGGGGATGGTCTCACCGAGCGGGTTGTTCTTCCCGATCTTGTAACCAATCACCGCGCGGTTGCGTGGATCCATCACCACGGACAGCCGAGGGCCGTTCGTGATTGTGCCGTTCAGAAGTGTTGAGACCTTGCCTGCGAATTCCCTCGCTTGGCGCTGAAGGTCATCCCGTCGGCGCGACAAGAGATGACACCACGAACCAGGCGCGCCGTGCTACCTCGCTGGAAAAGCGTCCGGATTCGGCCTGTCGTTGGAGTTCCTCCCACGTGCATTCAGCAGCATCGAGCGCGTTGGTGATCGCTTCACGCACGTCCGATTCATCCAGCAACTCAAGCTGGATGTCGTCGTGGCTGCTCATGGTGTTCCTCCATCGGCCGGGGGTGTCCACCCCCGGTCTTGTCGTTGTTGCGGCGTGTCGCCACGATCGACTCCGTCAGGGTATGAGTTCCAACAGGCGTTTGCTCCTGTCGCGAGAATGCCTTTCATGGGGTCGATCGTAGTGAGTCGGGTACGGTCAGTATTACACGGGGGTGGGACAACTGACGACAACGAACGCGAGGTCATCGGCCGGGAAAACTACGAGGACCTCCTGCGCCTCGACCTGTAGCGCTCGACCTGTAGAGAACGTCGCCGCGAGCTGCGTGACTAACCTGCGCCCCCGGGTTCGGGGGCCAGGAGAACTCGCGAGGAGGACGGAATGAAAGCTGCGGTGGTCTACGAGTTCGGGGCGCCCATCAGGGTCGTCGACGCCACCCCCGGCCATGTCGGCCCCAACGATGTGCGGGTGCAGGTCAAGGCCAGCGGGCTTTGCCACTCCGATGTGGCGGTGCAGACCGGCGAGTTGCCGTTCCCGCTCCCCATGGTGCTGGGCCACGAGGGTGCAGGCGTGGTGGTCGAAGCGGGCGACGCGGTCACCATCTGCGAGGTCGGCGACCACGTGGTGCTGTCGGCGCTGATCCACTGCGGCACGTGCACCAACTGCCTGAAGGGTCGCCCCAACCTGTGCCTCTGGGGTCTGGAGACCATCTTCGGCGGCATCAACGCCCACGACCGTGGGCTGCGGGCCACCGATCCCGACGGCAACGGTCTCTACCAGTTCGCCTCCATCGGCACCCTGGCCGCCGAACTGGTGTGCAGCGAGAAGCACGCCGTGCCGATCCCCGACGACGTGCCGTTCGAGGCCGCGGCCCTCACCGGCTGCGGCGTGCTCACCGGCGCCTCCGCGGTCTTCAACCGGGCCAGGGTGCAGCCCGGCTCGTCGGTGGCGGTCATCGGCTGCGGCGGCGTCGGGCTCAACGTCATCCAGGCGGCGGCCATGGCCAACGCCGGGACGGTCATCGCCGTCGACCTTCACGACGGCAAGCTGGCCCTGGCCCGCCAGTTCGGCGCAACCCATACCGTCCGCAACGACGACCCCGCCGCCACGGTGGCCGAGGTGTTCGAGCTCTCCGGGGGCGAGGGTGCCGACTACGTGTTCGAGGTGGTCGGGGTGCCCAGCCTGGTTCGCCTGGGTTGGGATTGCCTGCGGCTCGACGGGACCCTCGTGGCCATCGGTGTGCACCCGGCCGGCTCGACCGTCGAGCTGCCCGCCGATCAGTTCGCCACCAGCGAGAAGACCCTCATGAGCTGCCTCTACGGCACGTCCCGCCCCACCAAGGACATCCCGATGCTGGTCGAGATGTTCCGCGGGGGCAGGCTCCGGCTGAACGAACTGGTCACCCATCACTTCGCTCTGGAGGACATCAACGAGGCTGTGGCGAAGATGTCCAACGGCCGTGACGCCCGCGGGGTCGTGCTCTTCGACTGATCCCCGCACGACCCGGGTTGACAGTGGTCCGGCGGCTCGAGGGTCCGCCGGGCGATGCGGGGCGGCTGCGCCGGTAGCGTGAGCGGGATGGCTGCTCCCCCCTCTCCCACCTCCGGCGCCGCGCCTGCGCCGCAGCGGATCGGCGTCGGCATCCTGGGTGGCGGCACGGTCGGTGCCGCCCTGGTCGGGCTGTTGGACGAGCGGCGGGCCGAGATCACCGCCCGCTGCGGGACCGAGCTCGTGCCGGTCGCCGTGGCGGTGCGCTCGCCGGACCGGCCCCGCCCCGGAGTGCCGGCGGGTTTGCTCACCGGCGACGCGGCCGCGGTGGTTGCCGATCCCGACGTCGATGTCGTGGTGGAGCTCATCGGCGGCACCGATCCCGCCCGGCAGCTGCTGCTGGCGGCGCTGGCAGGCTCCAAGCCGGTCGTCACCGCCAACAAGGAGGTCCTGGCCACCCACGGCGCCGAGCTGTTCGCCGCGGCGCGCGCCGGCGGTGCGGACCTGCTGTTCGAGGCGGCGGTGGGCGGTGCGATCCCCATCGTGAGGTCGCTACGGGAGTCCCTCGCCGGCGAGTCGGTGCAGCGCATCATGGGCATCGTCAACGGCACCACCAACTACATCCTCAGCCGCATGACCACCGGGGGTTCCAGCTACGTCGACGCCCTCGCCGAGGCCCAGGCCCTGGGCTACGCCGAGGCCGACCCCCGCGCCGATGTGGACGGCCACGACGCCGCCGCCAAGGCCGCGATCATGGCGGGCATCGTCTTCGGCGCCGAGGTCACCGCGGCCGACGTCCACTGCGAGGGAATCAGCACCCTCAGCCACAACGACATCGCCTTCGCCCGCCGCCTCGGCCACGTCATCAAACTCCTGGCCATCGCCGAACGCGTCGACGGTGACGCGATCGCGGTGCGGGTGCATCCGGCGATGGTCCCGGAGGATCATCCGCTGGCCTCGGTGCGCGACAGTTTCAACGCCGTGTTCGTGGAGGGCGACGCCTGCGGCGAGTTGATGCTCTACGGCCGTGGCGCCGGCGGCCGCCCCACCGCCTCGGCGGTCCTCGGCGACCTCATCGACGCCGCCGTCAATCTCCGCCGGGGCGCCGCCATGGGCCCGGGCCCCACCACGCCGGCCCGCATCCACCCCATCGGTGAGCTGCGCGCCGCCTACTACCTGGCGCTGGAGGTCATCGACCGCCCGGGCGTGCTGGCCGCGGTGGCGGGCGTGTTCGGTCGCCACGGCGTGTCGATCCGCTCCATGGAGCAGGAAGGCCTCGGCGACCAGGCCCGCATCATCTTCATCACCCACGTGGCCTGCGAGAGCGACATGCGGTCGACGCTCGAAGACCTGCGGCACCTCGAAGCGGTCCGGCAGGTGGGAAGCGTGCTGCGGGTCATCGCCGACGAATGAGCCTCAGCTACGTCTCCACCCGCGGCCAGGCCCCCGAGCTGGTCTTCGCCGACATCCTGCTGGCCGGCCTGGCAACCGACGGCGGCCTCTACGTCCCCACGCACTGGCCCACCCTCCCCACCCCCCGAACGCCCGAGCCGGGGACCCCGCCCGGGCCGAACTACGTCGACACTGCCGTCGAGGTCATGTGGCCCTTCGTGGAGGGCCAGATCGACCGAGCCGCGTTCGAGGCGCTCACCGCCGAGGCCTACAGCACCTTCGACCACCCCGACGTGGCGCCCCTCGTGCCCCTCGACCCCGACGCCGGCCTCTGGCTCATGGAGCTGTTCGGCGGCCCGACCCTGGCGTTCAAGGACATCGCCCTGCAGCTGGTCGGGCGGCTGTTCGATCACGAGCTGGCCCGGCGGGGCGAGCGGGTCACCATCGTGGGCGCCACCTCGGGCGACACCGGCTCGGCGGCCATCGAGGCGTGCCGCGACCGCGACGCCCTCGACATCTTCGTGCTGCACCCCCGGGGTCGTGTCAGCGAGGTGCAGCGCCGCCAGATGACCACGGTGCCCTCGGCGAACGTGCACAACATCGCCATCGACGGCAGCTTCGACGATTGCCAGGATCTGGTGAAGGCCATGTTCGCCGACGAGGGGTTCCGGCGCCGCCAGCGACTGGCGGCCGTCAACTCCATCAACTTCGCCAGGGTCATGGCGCAGATCGTCTACTACGTGGTGGCGGCCCGGGCCCTGGCCGGCCCCTCGGGCAGTGGCACCCCCGTGTCGTTCGCCGTGCCGACGGGCAACTTCGGCAACGTGTACGCCGGCTACGCGGCGCACCGGATGGGCCTGGAGTCGCCGCAGCTCGTCGTGGGCAGCAACACCAACGACATCCTGGCGAGGTTCTTCGCCGGCGCCCGCCTGGAGATTCGCGAGGTCGTGCCCACGATGTCGCCCAGCATGGATATCCAGGTGTCGTCCAACCTGGAGCGCCTGCTGTTCGAGCTGATCGGTCGCGACGGTGCCGCCACCGCGGCGCTCCTGGATGGTTTCCGCGCCACCGGCGAGGCCGACCTGACGCCGGCGATGGCCGCCGGGCTGGCGCCTCTCTGGTCCGGGGCGCGCGTCGACGAGGCGCAGACGCTCGAGGTCATCGGCGACGTGCACCGCCGGACGGGGATGATGATCGATCCGCACACCGCGGTCGGTGTCGGCGCCGCCGAAGCCGCCCGCCGGGACCCCGATGTGCCGATGGTGGTGCTCGCCACGGCGCACCCGGCGAAGTTCCCCGATGCGGTGGAGGCGGCCTGCGGGCTGCGGCCCGAACTTCCCGAACGACTCGCCGATCTGGGTGATCGGCCCGAGCGCTGCACGATGCTCGACAACGATCTCGCCGCCGTGCAACGGTTCGTTGCGGCGCACGCCCGCGTCGGCGGCGACGGCTGAGCCGGGAGCGCCCGTGAAGTACGTGGTCTGCATTCCCGACGGCTGCGCCGATGAGCCGGTGCCCGCCCTCGACGGGCGCACCCCCCTCGAGGTGGCGCACATGCCGACGCTGACTCGCCTGGCGGCCCGGGGCACCGTCGGGCGCGCCCAGGTGATCCCCGAGGGGCTGCCGCCCGGCAGCGACGTGGGCAACATGTCGATCCTGGGTTACGACCCGGCGCTGTACCACAACGGTCGGGCATCCATCGAGGCCGCCGCCATGGGTCTGCACCTCGCTCCCGGCGAGGTGGCGTACCGCTGCAACCTCGTCACTGTCGCCGGCGACGGCACGATGGTGGACTTCGCCGGCGGGCATCCCCCCAGCGCCGCCGCCGCCGAGGTGGTCGGCGCCCTGCAGGCCACCCTGGGCGGCGAGGTGGCCTTCCACGCCGGCGTGCAGTACCGCCACATCATGGTGGCTCCCGCCGACTGGGCCGCGGCCGACTGCACACCGCCCCACGACATCACCGGCCGGCCGGCGGTGCCGCCCACCGGCCCGGCGGCCCCCCGGCTGCAGGCGCTCATGGACGCCTCCCGCGAGGTGCTGGAGCGGTTCGACCTGGAGGCCACCCAGGTGTGGTTCTGGGGCCAGGGCACCTCGCCGCAGATGCCTTCCTTCGCCGACCGCTACGGCCGGACGGCGGGGCTGGTCAGCGCCGTGGACCTGGTGCGGGGGCTGGGTGTCCTCACCGGTATGGAGGTCGTCACCGTGCCCGGCGCCACGGCCTGGTACGACACCAACTACGAGGGCAAGCGCGACGCCGCCCTGGCGGCCCTGGCTGCGGGCGCCGACCTGTTCGTGATCCACGTGGAGGCCAGCGACGAGGCCGGCCACGCCGGCAACGTGGCCGAGAAGGTGCGCAGCCTCGAGAACTGGGACCGGCGCATCCTCACCGACCTGGTGGCGGGGCTCGACGAGTTGGGTCCGTGGCGTCTGCTGCTGCTGCCCGACCACGCCACACCGCTGGAGTTGCGCACCCACACCAGCGACCCGGTGCCGTACCTCCTGGCGGATTCGGCGACCGGCGGGCCCGGCGGGGTCTACACCGAGACGGCGACGGCGGGTGCCCCGGTGGTGGCCGGGCACCGCCTGATGGCGGAGTTGCTGCGCACCTGAGGCCCGCGGCCCGTCGCCGGTGCGGGTTGTGGCCCACCGGTCGGGCAGTTACGCTGGGCTTCGCCTTCGGTTACAAATTGTCGTCCGAAGGTTCGGTGAGTGCCCCGAATTGCGTTGTGAGTGCCTGCTGCACGCACCGCAGGTAGCCGCCGCAAAGGTTGCGCAAGGTCTCGCCGTCGCCAGTTCCTGATCTCGGCGTACAGACAAGCCGGTTACTGGGCCGGCCTGTGGAAGTGAGGTTGAGGTGAGCACCGAGACCGTAGAGGCGCAACGAAGCCTGTTCGAGGCCAAGAGTCGCGCCGAATTGATCGATATCGCCACGGCGATGGGCGGACGCCCATCGCAGCGGAGCCGCAAGGCCGAGTTGGTCGACATGATCGTGGAGTTGGCCGGATTCGGCGCCGAGGCGGCCGCTTCCGGCGGCAACGCCGGCGCGCCGACCGAGGTGGCCGCCCCGAGCGACGCCGCCGAGGCCCCCGCACCGGCCGCCGACGAGGCGGTCGAGACGGCCGCACCGGCCGATGAGGGCGCCGCGCCGACCTCCGAAGCCCCCCAGCCCGCTCCCTCGAACGGATCCGAGCCCGGCAACGACGGCGAAGCCGCCGCCGAGGGTCGCCGGCAGCCCGCCGACCGTGCCGAAGCCGACCAGCGCCGCGGTGGCGACCAGCGTCGTGACGGCGGTGAGCGCCGCCAGCGCGCCGGCGACGGTCGAGGTACCACGGCGACCGCCGAGCGCGGCGAGCGGGGCGACCGCCCGGAGCGCTCCGACGGCGAGCGAGGCCGCTGGGAGGAAGGCGGAGCCGATTACGCCAACCGCCGCCGGCGCCGCGGCCGCGGCCGCGTCGAGGACGAGCCCTGGGAGGGCGATCCGGTGGAGGTGTCCGGCTACCTCGACCTGCGTGAGGAGGGCTACGGCTTCCTGCGTCTCAACGGCCACCTGCCCAGCCGCGAGGACGTGTACGTGTCGGTCAAGCAGGTGCGCCAGTTCGGTCTCCGCAGGGGCGACCACGTCACCGGTGGCTCCCGTCCGGCCAACCGCAGCGAGAAGAACCCCGCGCTGTTGCGTCTCGACGCCGTCAACGGCAAACCTCCCGAGCAGTCCCGCAAGCGCCCCCATTTCGAGGATCTCACACCGCTGTTCCCCGACGAGAAGCTGAGCCTGGAGCGCGCCGGGGACCGCGGCAACATGACCACCCGCATCATCGACCTGGTCTCGCCCATCGGCAAGGGCCAGCGCGGCCTCATCGTCTCGCCTCCGAAGGCCGGCAAGACGACGATCATGAAGGAGATCGCCCGCTCCATCGAGATCAACAACCCCGAGGTGAAGCTCATCGTGCTGCTCGTGGACGAGCGCCCCGAGGAGGTCACCGACATGCGTCGCTGGCTGATGCGTGGCGAGGTGGCTGCCTCCACCTTCGACCGCCCCGCCGAGGAGCACACCCATGTCGCCGAGCTCACCATCGAGCGCGCCAAGCGCTTGACCGAGTCCGGCGACGACGTGGTCATCATGCTGGACGGCATCACCCGCCTGGCCCGCGCCTACAACCTGGCGGCGCCGGCCACGGGCCGCATCATGTCCGGCGGCGTGGACTCCGGGGCGCTGTACCCGCCGAAGAAGTTCTTCGGCGCGGCCCGCAACATGGAGGAGGGCGGCTCGCTCACCATCCTGGCGACCGCGCTTGTGGAGACCGGCTCCAAGATGGACGAGGTCATCTTCGAGGAGTTCAAGGGCACCGGCAACATGGAGTTACGCCTCGACCGCCGCACCGCCGAGCGGCGCATCTATCCCGCCATCGATGTGGACGCCAGCTCCACCCGCCATGAGGAGTTGCTGTTCGAGCGCAAGCAGCTGCAGCAGGTCTGGAAGCTGCGCCGGGTGCTGTCGGGCCTCGCCAGCGATCACGGCAACGGTGCCGCCGGGCTCGAACTGCTGATAGACCGGTTGAAGACGTTCCCCGACAACGACGCCTTCCTGGAGGAAGTGGCCCGTGGGCCGGTGGGCGGCTGAGCACACCGCCCGCAGAGAGGAGCCGAGCGAATGAAACCCGAAATCCATCCCGAATACCGGCCGGTCGTGTTCCAGGACACGTCCTCGGGGGAGATGTTCCTCACCCGGTCCACCGTCGGCACCAGCGACACCGTCGAGTGGACCGACGGCAACACCTACCCCTTGGCGAAGGTTGAGATCTCCAGCGCCAGCCACCCGTTCTTCACCGGCACGATGACCATCGTCGATACCGCCGGGCGGGTCGAGCGCTTCGAGCGGCGCTACGGCAGGCGCGACCGCAACTAGAGAGTTCGGCCTGCGGCTGCCGGGCCGGGCGGCGCCGCCGTGATTCTCGATCCCTATGCCGAGCGCTTCGAGGCGCTGGCGGCGGAGCGCGCCGAGATCGAGGGGCGTTTCGCAAGCGGCGACCTGGCGCGTGACCGGAACGCCTTTCGCCAGGCCACTCGGCGTCACAAGCAGCTCACCGAGATCACCGATCGGGTGGACGCGCTGCGGGCCGTCGTCGAGGATCGGGCCGTGGCCGCCGAACTGCTGGCCGAGGCCACCGTCACCGAGGCCGAGTCCCTGCAGGCCGAGGCCGATGACGCCGACCGGCGCATCGTCGCCCTCGAGGCGGAACTCACCGAACTGCTGGCACCGCGCGACCCCAACGACGGCAAGGACGTCATCGTGGAGATCCGGGGCGCCGAGGGCGGTGAGGAGGCCAACCTGTTCGCCCGGGAACTCTTCGAGATGTACGCGGCCTACGCCGAGCGGCAGGGCTGGAAGGTGGATGTGCTGGGCTCGCAGGCCTCCGACCTCGGCGGCATCACCCACGTGGCCTTCGAGGTGTCCGGCGACGACGTGTGGCAGCGGCTGCGCTTCGAGGGCGGCCCGCACCGGGTTCAGCGGGTGCCCGAGACCGAGTCGCAGGGTCGCATCCACACCTCCTCGGCGACGGTGTCGGTGCTGCCCGAGGCCGACGAGGTGGAGGTGCAGATCGACGAGGCCGACCTGCAGATCAGCGTGTTCCGCTCCTCGGGGCCCGGCGGCCAGTCGGTGAACACCACCGATTCTGCGGTGCGGGTCACCCACAAGCCCACCGGCCTGGTGGTGAGCATGCAGGACGAGAAGAGCCAGTTGCAGAACCGCAACAAGGCCCTGCAGGTGCTGCGGGCGCGGCTGTTGCGCCTGGAGCAGGAGCGGGTCGCCGCCGAGGCGTCCGACCAGCGGCGCAGCCAGGTCGGCCGGGGCGGGCGTTCGGAGAAGATCCGCACGTACAACTACAAGGAGAACCGCATCACCGATCATCGGATCGGCCTCACGCTCTACAAGCTGGACAGGGTGCTGGCCGGTGACCTCGACGGCGTCATCGACGCACTGGCCCGCCACGACCGCGAGCAGGCGCTGGCCGGCGCCACGTCCTGAGCCCCCGCTGGGTGATGTTGGGGACCCCCCGGTCCGTCGTGGCGGCCCCTTGTCCGTCATTCCGGCGCAGGCCGGAATCCAGCCCCCCGGTCATCCCGGCGCTCACCTCGTCATTCCGGCGCAGGCCGGAATCCAGTGCTCGGCGGCCCTTCCTGCGTCTGCCGCTGACCGCTCGGCAATCCGCGGGGTGACCTCGTGAGTGGGGGTGGCATCGTGCTGTGGCGGGAGCTTCTTGACGCGGCGACCGAGCGCTTGGCGGCGGCCGGTCGGGCCTCCGCGGCCAGCGAGGCGCGGCGCATCGTGGCGGCCGCCGCCGGTTGCGACGACGCCGCCTGGGCCACTGTGCTTTCCCAGCCCGCCACGCGGCGTGGCGTGGCGTCGTTCGATCTAATGCTGGCGCGCCGGGCGGCCGGCGAGCCGCTGCAGTACGTCCTGGGGTCCTGGGGGTTCCGCACGCTGGACCTGTTCGTGGACCGCAGGGTCCTGATCCCGCGCCCCGAGACCGAGATCGTCGCCGGCTGCGCCCTCGCCGAACTCCAGCGCCGCGCCGAGGAGTTGTCGGCGGGTCGTGGTTCTGCGCCCTCGGTGGCGGAAGACGGTATTGCCGGGTCCGGGGGAGGGGCCGGGGTGCCGTTCCGCTCCTCGGCGCGGGGCGAAGAGTCGTCGCGGCCCGGTCCTCCGGCCTCTCCCCCTCTTGCTGTGCTCTCGGGCCGGCCACCCATGCTGCTGGCCGCCGACCTGGGCTGTGGGTCCGGGGCCATCGGGCTGTCGCTTGCGGCCGAGCGCGTCGACACCGAGGTCATCTGCAGCGACCTCTCGGCGGAGGCGCTGTCGGTGGCGAGCGCCAACCTGGCGGGCCTCGGCCGCCCCGGGCGGCGGGTGCGTCTGGCGGAGGGCTCGTGGTACGAGGCGCTGCCCCACGAGTTGCGGGGCCGTTTCGACGTGATCGCCTCCAACCCGCCTTACATCGCCGCCCGCGACCCGCTGCCGCCGGAGATCGCCGACCACGAGCCGCCGGTGGCGCTGTACTCCGGCGAAACCGGGCTTGAGGCCACCGAGGTGATTCTGGCCGGAGCGCCGGACTGGCTCGCGCCCGGCGGCGCCGCGGTCCTGGAGATGTCCGACGGCACCGCCGACCGGGTCCAGAACCTGGCGCGCTCCGCCGGGCTGGCCGACATCGCCGTGCACCACGACCTGGCCGGCTTCGAGCGGGTGCTGGTCGCCCGCCGCCCCGCGTGAGATCACCGGAGTCCGGATCCTTCATGGACTCCGTACGCCGACGCCCCTCCGGAGAGCCGCATCCCCAGCCGATCTCGCTCAGTGTCGACCCCCAGCGGGCCCTCGCCGAGTCCGCCGCCGCGCTGCGCGCCGGAGGGGTCGTCCTGGTCCCTACCGACACCGTCTACGGCCTCGCCGCCCTCACCCCGGCCGCGGAGGAAGACTTGTTCGTGCTCAAGGGCCGGCCCGCCGATCGCTCCATCGCCGTGCTGGTGGCCGACCGCCCCGCCGCCGAGTCGCTCGCCGAGTCGGTTCCCGCACCTCTCGCGGAACTCATGGACCGCCACTGGCCCGGCCCGCTCACGGTGGTGCTGCCGCGCCCGCAAGCGCCGGGGCCGCAAATCGGTGGCAACCGCGAGACCGTCGGCATCCGCTGCCCCGACCACCCCTGGCTACGAAGCCTCCTGGTCGAAGTAGGCCCCCTGGCAACCACCAGCGCCAACCGCCACGCCGAACCCACACCGCCGCTAGCCGCTGACGTTCTCGCCACCCTCCCCCCCGACCTCGAATCAGGCGCCCACATCGCCGTCGCCATAGACGGCGGCCCCTGCACCGGCGAGGCCTCCACCGTCGTCACCTGGCGCAACGACGAGCTCCGGATCCTCCGCCCCGGCCCACTGAACCTGTAACCCCAGCCCCCCGCCCGGACCCCACGGACCGGACCGATGGCTGCCGATAACCCCGCCGGACAACTCTCTAAACTTCCACTCATGCGCATTGCCACAGGGTCAGACCACGCCGGATACCGGCTGAAGGAACTCTTCGCCGAGCGGCTCGCCGACCGCGGCTTCGACGTCGTCGATCTCGGTGCCCACGACGAGAGCCGCGTGGACTACCCCGACTATGGCGCCGCCGTCGGTGGCGCCGTGGCGGCCGGCGAGGCCGACCTGGGCGTCTGCGTCTGCGGCACCGGCATCGGGATCGCCATGGCGGCCAACAAGATCACCGGCATCAGGGCCGCCACGGTTCACGACGCCACCTCGGCCGCCCTCGCACGGCAACACAACGACGCCAACGTGGTGTGCTTCGGCCAGCGTCTCATCGACGAGGACGTTGCGCTCGACGCCCTCGACGCTTTCCTGGATGCCGCCTACGAGGGCGGTCGCCACGCCGCCAGGGTCGCCAAGCTCGACGCCCTGTGAGTCGGCAGCCGGCGGACATGGCCGGGGCGCCCCCCGAGGACCCGACCGCGCCGAACGCCGCCCGCTTCGGACCGCTGCCCGAGCCGGTCCGCCGCCGCTGGGCCAAGTTCTGCGACTGGGACGAGGAGTACTTCCCCAACCACATCGGCATGGTCGTCGAGGACCTGCGCGCGGACTACGCCCGCCTGCGCCTGCCCTGGCAGCAGATCCTCGCCCAGCGGGAGGGCGTCATGCACGGCGGCCTCATCGCCGCCCTGGTGGACACCTGCGTGGTGCCGGCGATCGCCACGCACTACAAGGTGCACCCGCGCATGGCCACCGTCCAGCTCGGGGTGCGGTTCCTGCGGCCCGTTACCGGGCGCGACATCGTGGCCGAGGCCTGGGTGGAGCACCGGGGGCGCAGCATGGTGTTCTGCCGAGCGGAGGTGCGCAGCGTCGGACCCGGCGGCGAGGTGGAGCTGGTGGCCTCGGCCGATCTGGTGTTCCGGGTCTCGGCGTCGGCCTCGGCGGCGCCGATGGGAGGGCCGGATGAGTAACCCGGCCGAGTAGCTGCCACACTTGGAGCGCGATCAAGTCAGGGAGAATCATGAGTTACGACGTCGGAGACCGGGTGGTGTACCCGCACCACGGTGCCGCGGTGATCGAACGCAGGGAGACCCGCGAGGCCTTCGGCACCGAGACCGAGTACCTGGTGCTCCGTATGGCCCATGGCGAAATGACCGTGGCGGTGCCGGCCGACAAGCTCGACGACGTCGGCGTGCGCTGGCCGATCAGCGCCGACGAGGTGGAGGACCTCTTCGAGGTGCTGCGCAAGCGCGACGTGCACGAGCCGGCCAACTGGAGCCGCCGCTTCAAGAACCACCAGGAGAAGCTGAAGTCCGGCGACGTGTACCAGGTGGCCGAGATCGTCCGGAACCTGGCCCTGCGCGACCGGGCCAAGGGCCTGTCGGCGGGAGAGAAGACGCTGTGCTCCAAGGCTCGCAGCGTGCTCATCTCGGAGTTGAGCTTCGCCCTCGACATTTCCGAGGATGACGCCGTCGAGAAGGTGGACGAGGCCCTGCAGTAGCCGCCGGTAGGCTCGTGGCCGATCCCCACGGGCTGTGGCGCAGCTTGGTCAGCGCACCTGCTTTGGGAGCAGGGGGTCGCCGGTTCAAATCCGGCCAGCCCGACGCCCTCCGTTGCCCCGGTCAACCCGGCGAGACGACGCCGGCAGGCGAGTGCCGGCTACTCCTCGGCGATGACGGTGATGTTCTTGGCGCCGTTGTAGGCCCGGTAGGACCCGCACCGATTGCAGGTCCCCGCCAGCACCCGCACGCCGTCGATATGGTCGAGGCCGTACTGGACCAATGTCAGGCAGTTGGGCTTGGGGCACGGCCCGTCCACGATGTAGGTCGACATTGGCGCCTCGCGGCGATCGGCGGCTGAGCACCCCGTACGGGATTCGAACCCGTGCTACCAGATTGAGAATCTGGCGTCCTAGGCCTCTAGACGAACGGGGCAGAACGTCCCACAGGCTAGCGGCCACTGTCCTCTACCGGCCACTGTCCGGCACCGGCCGTCTGCCTGCACCGGCCACTGTCCGATACCGGCCGCCTGCCTGCACCGCCCGTCTGCCTGGTACCGGCCACTGTCCGATACCTGCCGCCTGCCTGCACCGCCCGCCGTGCCCGGGCGCTGTGTTCCCGGTGTCAGCGGTGCCGCCGGTCGGACCGGGCCGGGGTGTAACGCGCCGGTAGGGTGGGCAGGTGTCCGCGGCGGTCGTGAGGGTTCTCGCTGTGCTCGCGGCGCTGCTGCTGGTGGCGGCCGCCTGCGCCGGTGGCGAGGGTGCCGACCCCGGCCCGCTGGCTAGGACGGCAGGCACTGAGGGTCCGATCGGCGAGCCGCAGCCGGCCGCCCCCGAGACCGCGCCCCCACCCGCCCCCGCAGCGGCGACCGGTGACATCGAGACGTCCGCGGGCGGGTCGACGGGCGGGGCGGCGCCTCCCCCCGCCGATGATCCCGGTGTGACGCCCGCCGAGGCCGACACAACCACCCCGCCCCAGGCCGAACCGCCGGAGGACCCCCAAGCCGAACCGCCGGAGGACCCCCAAGCCGAACCGCCGGAGGACCCCCAGGCGCCGACGGCCGCTGAGGCCCCGGCACCGCCGGAGGGCCCCCAGGCCGAACCGCCGGAGGGCCGCCAGGCGCCGACCGCCGCTGAGGCCCCGGCACCGCCGGAGGACCCCCAGGCCGAACCGCCGGAGGGCCGCCAGGCGCCGACCGCCGCTGAGGCCCCGGCACCGCCGGAGGGCCCCCAAGCCGAACCGCCGGAGGGCCCCCAAGCCGAACCGCCGGAGGACACGGCGGCCGCTGGAGCCGGTTCCGAGGAGCCCGCCGGCGACGTCGCGGCTCCCGAGGAGCCCCCGGGACGCACGACTGCTGAGGAGTCCGAGCCGGACGACGCGGCGAACGACCCTGCCGCCGACCCGGAGACCCCCCGGGACGACCCCAACTCACCCGAGCCGGGCGGCACCGGCAGCGGAAGCGACCCCGGGACCCGCGGCACGCTGGAGTTCGCCGGCTGCGGCCAGGCCTACCTCTGCGCCACGCTGGCTGTGCCCGCCGACCACGACGACCCCGACGGCCCGGCGGTGGATCTGGCCATCGGCATGCTCCCCGCCGGCGACCCCTCCCAGCGCGTCGGCTACCTGCTCGCCAACCCCGGTGGCCCCGGCGGCGGCATGACGGGTTTCCTGGACTTCGGTGCCGGGCTGTCCCCCTACCTGCTGGAGCGCTTCGACGTGGTCGGTTGGGACCCCCGCGGCGTCGGCGGCAGCGTGCCCTCGGGATGCTGGGTGAAGGCCATCGAGTTGCATCTGGTGGACCCGCTGCCGGGCACCCCCGACGAGCGCGCCCTGCTCGACGAGACGGCCCGCGCCCTCGCCGAGGAGTGCGTCGCCCAACTCGGCGACATGGTCGCCCACATCGGCACCATCGACACGGTCCGCGACATCGACGCCATCCGCCGGGCGCTGGGTGCCGAGACGATCAGCTACATCGGCTTCAGCTACGGCACACTGCTGGGCCTCCACTACGCGGGCATGTTCGGCGAGCATCTGCGGGCGGCCGTCCTCGACGGGGTCGCCGATCCGTCGCTGTCCGCCTTGGAACACGCGGTGGGGCAGATGGCTGGCTTCGACAGGTCGGTCGAGGACATGTTCGCCTGGTGCCGCAGCGCCCCGAGTTGCGCGGTCACCGGCGATCCCGCCGAGACCTACTACGGGCTCCTGGAGCAGGTCGACCAGAACCCGCTCACCGACGCCGCCGGCGGGGTGGTACTGGGGCCCGCCCGGACGGTCCTGGCGGCGACCTTCGCCACCTACAGCTCCACGCTCTGGCCGGCGTTCTTCCAGTTCCTGGCCGCGGCCGCCGAGGGCGACGGCACGATGCTGGGTCGGGTCGGCGAGGCTTACACCGCCTTGGCCGACCTCGGCGCCTTCGTCAGCATCAACTGCACCGACAGCGGCGCCGTGACCCGAGCCGAGATCGATGTTCTGACCGCAGCCGCCGAAGAGGTGGCCGGCGCGCTGGGGCGGGCCTCGGTCATCTCCGCGCTGCCGTGCGAGCACTGCCGGTCGCCGACGGTACGCGGCCCGTCGGGCCGGTCGCCGCCCCGCAGGCACCGCCGATCCTGGTGGTCGGCAACCGGGGCGACAATGCCACGCCCTACGAGTGGGCCGTCTCGGTGGCCGGGCAGCTCGAATCGGGGGTGCTGATCAGCTACGACGGCAACGAGCACGGCAGCTACGGGCTCAGCAGATGCATCACCGGAATCGCGGACGAGTACCTGGTGAACCTCATCGTGCCGACCGGCGACGTGGACTGCCCCCGGGAGTTCTGACGTGGACTGCCCCCGGGAGTTCTGACGTGGACTGCCCCCGGGAGTTCTGACGTGGACTGCCCCCGGGAGTTCTGACGTGGACTGCCCCGGGGAGTTCTAGGGCCAGAACGCGAACGAGCGCCCCTGCCGGCCGGCCGGAGCGCTCTGCGATGCTCGGGGGGGAGGACTCGAACCCCCAACGACGGGACCAGAACCCGCTGTGTTGCCTATTACACCACCCCCGAAGGGTGGGGAAATGTTACAGGCGGGCTCGGGCGTTGCGGAGGCGGCGGAGGACCTCGGCCCGGTCCAGCAGGACCATCGACTCGAACAGCGGGGGGCCCACGGTGCGGCCGGTCAGCGCCACCCGGATGGGCGCCTGGGCCTTGCCGAGCCGCAGGTCGTGGCGCTCGGCCAGGGCCAGCGCGGCGGCGTGGGTCGCCTCGGCCTCCCAGTCCACGGAGGCGAACGTGGCAATGGCGTCGTCCAGCACCGCCGCCGCCTGGGGGCTCCCCATGGCCTTGCGCCACGAGTCGGCGTCGGCCGGCGGCTCGGCCAGGAACAGCCAGTCCACGTAGCGGCCGATGTCGCCGAGGGTTCGCACCTTCTCCTGCACCACCGGGGCGAGGGCCTCCAGCACGTCGGGGCGCATCCGCTCGGCGGGCCACGGTGCTGCGTCGCCCAGCCACGGCTCCGACCGCTGCAGGTACTCGGTGGTGCTGAGGGCACGGATGTAGACGCCGTTGAAGTGCTCCAACTTCTTGGTGTCGAAGAACGCGGGCGCCCGGTTCACGTCGGTGAGGCGGAACTGCTCGATGATCTCGGCCATGGGGCGGATCTCGGTGTCGTCGGCAGGCCCCCAACCCAGCAGTGCCAGATGGTTGGCCATGGCCTCGGGCAGGTAGCCGCGGGCCCGGTAGTCGCCCAGCGACACGTCGTCGCGGCGTTTGGACAGCTTCTTGCGGTTGGCGTTCACCAGCAGCGGCAGGTGGGCGTAGGTCGGCGCCTCGGCGCCCAGGGCCTCCAGCAGCAGCACCACCTTCGGCACCCCCGACAGCAGGTCCTCGCCCCTGATGGCGTGCGTGACGCCCATGTCCACGTCGTCGACGGCGTTGGCCAGCAGGAACGTGGCCGCCCCTGCCGAGCGCCACACCACGAAGTCCTCCAGGTCGTCGCTGGCGAAGGACACCTCGCCCCGCACCACGTCGGTGAAACTCACGGCGCGTCCGGCGGGCATCCGGAACCGGGCGGCAAGGCCGGGCCGCAGCGTCGTGCCGGCCACCGGCTGGTTGTCGGCGTCGCACAGGTAGGCGGCCCCGCTCTCCAGCAGGGACTCGACGGCCTCGCGGTGGCGTTCCCGGCGCTGGGACTGGAACACCGGCTCCTCGTCCCAGTCGATCCCCAGCCACGACAGCAGGTCGTAGATGAGGTCCACCAGCTCGGGCCGGTTGCGGGCCTCGTCGGTGTCCTCGATGCGCAGCAGCATCGTCCCGCCCACCGAGCGGGCGTAGATCCAGTTGAACAGCGCCGTGCGGGCCGAGCCGACGTGCAGGAACCCCGTCGGCGACGGGGCGAACCGCACCCGTGCGGCGGGATCTGACGGGGCGTTCATGGTCTCGTCCTGCCCGGCTGCAGGAACCCCGTCGGCGACGGGGCGAACCGCACCCGTGCGGAGGACTCGGACGGGGCGTTCATGGTCTCGTCCTGCCCGGCTGCAGGATTCCCGTCGGCGACGGGGCGAACCGCACTCGTGCGGCGGGATCTGACGGGGCGTTCATGGTCTCGTCCTGCCCGGCTGCAGGATTCCCGTCGGCGACGGGGCGAACCGCACGGTCGGGGAGCGCGTCGCCGGTTGTCGACCGCCGCTCACGGTGCCGCGGGGCACCCGAGCGCCTCGGGGGAGACCTCGTCGGCGATGCGGCAGCGGATCGGGTAGCCGTCGTGGCCGCCCGCGCCGGCGAACAGTTCCCGCCGGGAGGCCACCACCTCGATGGGAGCGGTGGCGTCCCGGTAGCGCCAGTGGTCGAAGGCCACCTGCAGGTCGTCGGTCACCGGCGCCCGGCCGAACAGCGAGGCCCGCTTCAGCGCCACCATCACGCAGCCGGCCACCACGTCGCGGGGCTTCTCGCCGTCGTGCAGCTGCAGTTGCGGCGCGAAGTGCCTCGCCAGGCGCAGCGCGTAGCCCTGGTCGGGTCCCTGGTGGCCGAACCCTTCGCCGGCCGGCAGCGGCCCGTCGGACAGCTCGCCGGGCCGGTCGGCGCGCCAGCCGCCGAGGCGCTGCGGGGGCGAGCTGTAGTGGCGGGCGGCCTTGCCGGGTGCGTGCGGTACGTAGGGGGGCTGGGCCATGCGGCTGAGCCTAGGAGACCACCGGGAGGTTCCGGCGCTCCCCCGTGGTTCCGCTGTCGCCCTTCCCGTCATTCCGGCGGAGGCCGGAATCCACTGTCCGGTCGCCCCGCTTGGGCCGTCGTGCGTTCTGTGTGCAACGATGCTGCTGTCGGCGGCAATATTGCGCACAGAACGCTGCCCGCCGGTGGCCGTTGGGGTGCGGCCGGCGAATCGCACCGGCGCCGGCTCGACGCCATCTCCAGCACATACCGCGCATACTCACGGCCGGCATCCAGGTCCCGGAGACTGCCCGTACGGACCGCAGACGGCAGCGACTGCGCCGGCGGCCGGTACCGTGCGGCGATGCAATTCGGAATCAAGACCTCGCAGCAGGACACCATCTGGGCGGACATGCTGGCCGTGTGGACCGAGGCCGACGACATCGACGTCTTCACCTCGGCCTGGAACTTCGACCACTTCTACCCGATCTTCTCCGACTCGACGGGGGAGTGTCTGGAGGGCTGGACCACGCTGACGGCGCTGGCGCAGGCCACGAAGCGCATTCGACTGGGCTCCATGGTCAACGGCATCATCTACCGCCACCCGGCTGTGCTGGCCGCCATGGCGTCCTCCCTGGACATCATCAGCGGCGGCCGCCTGGAGCTGGGAATCGGCGCCGGCTGGAACGAGGAGGAGTGCGGCGCCTACGGCATCGAACTCGGCACCCTCACCGAGCGCTTCGACCGCTTCGCCGAGGCCTGCGAGATCATCAAGGGCCTTCTCACGCAGGAGCTCACCAGCTTCGAGGGCAGCTACTTCACGCTCAGCGAGGCCCGCAACAACCCGCCCGGCGTCCAGCAGCCGCACCCGCCGATCTGCATCGGCGGCAAGGGCGAGCGGCGCACCCTGCCGCTGGTGGCCCGCTACGCCGACCACTGGAACTGCCCCGTCTTCGAGGTGGACGAGTTCCGGGCCAAGCTGGCGGTCCTGCACGAGGCTTGCGCAGCCATCGGCCGCGACCCCGCCGAGATCATGACCTCGGTACACGTGCGGGTGCCCGCGGACGGCGACCCCGGCCCGGTCGCCACCCAGGCCGCAGCCTTCGCCGAGGCCGGCGTCGACCTGGTGATCTGCTACCTCCCCCCGCCCCACACGCCTGCGGTCCTCGAACCCCTCGCCGAAGCCCTCAGCGAACTCGCCGACTGACCCCGGACAACCCTCACACCACCGGCCCGGTGTTTGTTGTTCGAGAAATAGCATTCACCGGGTGATTGCTAATTCACGGCTCTCCATGCATGTGACGCTGTCTTAGCGCCGAGATGTCGAGCGACTGGGTGCCTGGGTCTCCGCGGGTGGGCACCGACGGCAAGGCCGTCCTCAACAACGGCAGAGACATCGCGACGGTGGGCGCCTAGGTCTCCGCGGGGGCCTCGGCGTCGCTGTGGAGTAGGCCCCAGACGATCGAGTCGCACAGGGCTTCCCAGGAGGCCTCCACGATGTTCTCCGACACGCCGATGGTGGTCCAGGTGCGGGAGCCGTCGGTGGAGTCGATCAGCACTCGGGTGATTGCCTCGGTGCCGTTGGTGGTGTCCAGCACCCGCACCTTGTAGTCGGTGAGGCTGATGTTCTCGATCTCGGGGTAGTGGTCGCCGGTGGCGGCCAGCAGGGCGTTGTGCAGGGCGTTCACCGGCCCGTTGCCCTCGCCGACGGTGATGCGGCGCTGGTCGCCGACCCACAGCTTGATGGTGGCCTCGCACTGGCGGTACATGGCCTCGTTCTCGGACCGCCGAGCCCCCGGAGAGCCCGACGGCACCCCGCCCGACGGCACTCCGCCCGACGGCACTCCGCCCGACGGCACTCCGCCCGACGGCACCCCGCCCGACGGCACCCCGCCCGACCGGCTGTGGCGTCCCACCTCCACCCGGAACGACTCGATCCGGAAGAAGGGCTGCTCCCAGCCCACCGCGGCCCGCATCCACAACTCCAGGGAGGCGTCGGCCACCTCGAAGTGGTAGCCCTCGTACTCCAGGAGCTTCAGGGTCTCGATCAACTCGGCGACAGTGGCGTCGTCCATGTCGATGCCCAACTCCTGGGCCTTCAGCTCGATCGACGAGCGCCCCGCCATCTCCGAGACCACGAACCGGGTGCCGTTGCCCACAGTGCCCGGATCGATGTGCTCGTAGGCGTCGGCGCGCCTCGCAAGGGCACTGGCGTGCAGCCCGGCCTTGTGGGCGAACGCCGAGGTGCCCGCGTAGGGCTGCTGCGGGTCGGGCGCCCGGTTCACCATCTCGGCGACACGCCGGGAGACCGACGTCAGCCCCGCCAGGCGATCCGGCGGCAGCGTCTCGATGCCCATCTTCAGGCTGAGGTTGGCGATGATCGGCACCAGGTCGCAGTTGCCGGTGCGCTCGCCGTAGCCGTTGATGGTGCCCTGCACCTGGATCGCCCCGGCCCGCACGCCGGCGAGGGCGTTGGCCACCCCGCAACCGGTGTCGTTGTGCAGGTGCACGCCCACCGGGGCGCCGAGGGCGTCGACGATCTCGGCCACGATGGCGTAAACCTCGTGCGGCAGCGTCCCGCCGTTGGTGTCGCACAGCACCAGGCGCTCGGCGCCGGCTTCGGCCACCGCCGCCAGCACCGCCAGCGAGTAGTCGGGGTTGTGCTTGTAGCCGTCGAAGGCGTGCTCGGCGTCGAAGAACACCCGCCGCCCCGCCCCCACCAGGTGCGCCACCGACTCCGCCGCCATGGCGATCCCCTCGTCGAGGCTGGTGCGCAGCGCCCCGGTCACGTGGTAGTCCCAGCACTTGCCGACGATGCAGACCGTCTGGGCGCTCGCCGCCAGCAGGTTCGCCAGCACGGCGTCGCTCTCGCAGGTCCCGTTCACCCGCCGTGTGGAGCCGAAGACCGCCAGCCGGGCCGTCTCCAGGCGCAACTCGTCGGCCGCGCGGGCGAAGAACTCGTCGTCCTTGGGGTTGGCGCCGGGCCAGCCGCCCTCGATGTAGTGCACGCCGAGGCGGTCCAGTTCCCGGGCGATGCGGAGCTTGTCCTCGACGGTCAGCGAGATGCCTTCGAGTTGGCTGCCGTCCCGCAGCGTGGTGTCGTAGATCTCCACCGCCGCCGGCGTGCGGGCGGCGGTCGCCGCGGCCCGGGCCCGAGCTTCGAGGTCGTTGCCCGGCCCGGCGGCGGGTCGCCCGGCCGCGACACCGGCTACGGCTGCGGCCGCGTCGGCGGCCCCGGCTCGCCCGGCGGCGACACCGGCTACGGCTGCGTCGGCGGGGCGGGCACCGGCCGCGGCACCGGCGGCCCCGGCGGCGGGTCGCCCGGCCCCGGCGACCCCGGCACCGG
The DNA here is from genome assembly GCA_963664235.1 of Acidimicrobiales bacterium. Classification (GTDB taxonomy): domain Bacteria; phylum Actinomycetota; class Acidimicrobiia; order Acidimicrobiales; family CATQHL01; genus VXNF01. Next base: position 1,561,263 of record OY760933.1, read on the forward strand.
CCGCCGCACCGCCGCCCGCACCGCTACTCGTTGACATACTCGTTCCACTCCTTGTACCGGTCGACCCGGCCCTGGACGGCCTCGTAGAAGACCTCCTGGACCTGCCGGGTGATGGGCCCCGGGTCGCCGATCTCCCGGTCGTCCACCGAGCGGATCGGCACCACTTCCGCCGCGGTGCCGCTGAGGAACGCCTCATCGGCGGTGTACAGGTCGCTACGCAGCAGGTTGCCGGTCTCGTACGGGATCTCCAGGTCGCCGGCGATGGTGCGCACGGCGTCCTGGGTGATGCCCCCGAGAGCGCCGGCGCTGGTCGGCGGCGTGATGATCCGCCCACCGCTCACCACGAACAGGTTCTCACCGGTGCATTCGCTCACGTGCCCCTGCGGCGACAGCAGGATGGCCTCGTCGTAGCCCGCGTTCACGGCCTGCACCTTGGCCATCTGGCTGTTGATGTAGTGGCCGCAGCCCTTGGCGGCCGGCGGCATGGCGTTGGGGTCGTGGCGCTGCCACGAACTGATCATCATGCGCACGCCGGTGTTCACCGAGTCGGCGCCGAGGTAGATGCCCCAGCGCCACACCGCGATGGACACGTTCACCGGGCAGGGCAGGGGGTTGAGGCCCATCTCGCCGTAGCCGAGGTACACCAGCGGGCGGATGTAGCACGACTCGAGGTCGTTGATCGCCACGGTGGCCTTGGTGGCGGTGATCAGCTGCTCGGGCGTGTACGGGATCTCGATGCCGAGGATCTTGGCGCTGCGGAACAGCCGCTCGATGTGGGGGGTGAGGCGGAACACCGCAGCTCCCCGATCGGTCGCGTACGCCCGGATGCCTTCGAATACGCCGTTCCCGTAGTGCAGCGTGTGGGTGAGGACGTGAACCTTGGCGTCGTGCCAGTCCACGAGCTCTCCGTCCATCCAGATCTTGTCGACGGGCTGAATAGGCATGGGGTGTTCCTTCGGGGTCTCGGTGCCTGGTTGTCGTGCGGTGAAGTCAGTCCCGTGCCCGGGCGATCCGAGCTGACTCGGTGCCCGACGCTACGGCAGGTCTGGTTTCGGGTGTCGGCGGGAGTGGCGGAGCCGTCAGACGGCGTCGGCCACCCCCCCGAGTACTTCGACCGGGGAAAAGCCGCCGCCCGCGTCCGGGCGCTTCGGTCGGCTCCTCTCGTCGCGCTCGGCCATCACAACCTGCCTGGACCGCCGCGCTTCCTACAGCGCCGCGGCGATGGCGTCGCCGATGGCGCTGGTGCCGGCCACGCTGCCGTCGACGGCCATGCAGGCCCGGTCCACGGCCGCTGCGGCGGCGTTCTCACCGAGGTGGTCCAGCATCATGGCGGCCGACAGGATCGCCGCGCTGGGATCGGCGATGCCCTGACCCGCAATGTCGGGGGCCGAGCCGTGCACGGGCTCGAACATCGACGGCCCGGTGCCCGCGGCGTTCAGGTTCGCCGAGGCGGCCTTGCCGATGCCGCCGCTGACCGCCCCACCGAGGTCGGTGAGGATGTCGCCGAACAGGTTGTCGGTCACGACCACGTCGTAGCGGTCCGGCGAGTTCACGAAATAGATGCAGGCGGCGTCCACGTGGTTGTAGGCGGTGCCGTAGCCGGGGTACTCGGCGGCGACCTCCTCGAAGGCGCGGTACCACAGGTCGCCGGAGTAGGTCATCACGTTGGTCTTGTGCACCAGCGTCACGTGGCGGCGCCGCTTGGAGGCCAGCTCGAAGCCGAAGCGGATGGCCCGCTCCACGCCCATGCGGGTGTTCACCGAGCCCTGCGTGACGATCTCGTGCGGGGTGCCCTTGCGCAGGAAGCCGCCCTCGCCGGCGTAGGCGCCCTCGGTGTTCTCCCTGATGACGGCCATGTCGATGTTCCGCTCGGGCAGCCGGAAGGGGCGCAGGTTGATGTAGAGGTCCAGTTCGAAGCGCATCCGCAGCAGCAGGCCTCGCTCGAGCACGCCCGGGGGCACGTCGGGTGTGCCCACGGCGCCGACGTAGATGGCGTCGAGGCCCCGCCATTCGTCCATCACGCTGTCGGGCAGCACGGTGCCGTCGCGCAGGTAGCGCTCGCCGCCGAGGTCGTAGTCCACCGTCTCGATGTTCACGCCGGCGGCCTTAACGACCTTGAGGCCCTCGGCGATCACCTCGGGTCCGATGCCGTCGCCTGCCAGTACTCCGATGCGATGCGTTGCCATCCAGACAATCTACCGGGCGTTTCGCGCCGAGTGCCGGGCCGGTCCGGGGTGCTGGTCAGTAGCCTGTTGTGATGAACGCGCCCCAGTTGACCCGCGCCGCCTACGAGCGGCTGCAGGAGGAGCTCGCCCACCTCACCGGGCCGGCCAACGAGGAGGTCACAGCGCAGATCGCTGCGGCACGGGCGCTCGGCGACCTCTCCGAGAACGGCGACTACCACGCCGCCCGCGAGGAGAAGGGCAAGATGCAGGGCCGCATCCAGCAGATCCAGGCGCTGCTGGACTACGCGGTGGTGGTGTCTCCCAGCGACGGCCCCAGCCACCTCGCCGCCGTGGGGTCGCTGGTGGACCTGCAGTTCGACGGCGACGACGGCACCGAGCGCTACCTCCTCGGCAGCATCGAGGAGCGCCACGAGGACTACGACGTGGTGTCGCCCTTCTCGCCGCTCGGCAGGGCCATGATCGGTGCCCGGGCCGGTGACGTGGTCCGCTACGAGGCGCCTTCGGGCCAGGTGGAAGTCACGATCGTGGCCGTGGAGACCGCCGAGGATCGCCACTGATGGCCCCGGCCGCCGCCCGCACGCTCAGCGAGAAGGTCTGGGACGCCCACGTCGTCCACGCCGGCGACGACGGCACCGACATCCTGTTCATCGACCTGCACCTCGTCCACGAGGTCACCTCCCCCCAGGCGTTCGACGGGCTGCGCATGGCCGCCCGCCCGGTGCGCCGCCCCGACCTCACGGTGGCCACCGAGGATCACAACGTGCCCACCACCAACATCAGCGGCCCGGTGGCCGACGTCGTGTCGCGCCGCCAGCTGGAGGCGCTGCGGGCCAACTGCGCCGAGTTCGGCGTGCCGCTGTACCCCATGGGCCACGACCGCCAGGGCATCGTCCACGTGATCGGCCCCGAGCTGGGCCTCACCCTGCCGGGCACCACCGTGGTCTGCGGCGACAGCCACACCTCCACCCACGGGGCCTTCGGGGCGCTCGCCTTCGGCATCGGCACAAGCGAGGTGGAGCACGTGCTCGCCACCCAGACGCTGCCGCAGGCCCGCCCCCGCACCATGGCGGTCACCGTCGACGGCGAGCTGCCGGCCGGTTCGGGCCCCAAGGACGTCATCCTGTCGATCATCGGGCGCATCGGCACCGGCGGCGGCATCGGCTCGGTCATCGAGTACCGGGGCGCCGTCATCGAGGCGATGTCGATGGAGGGCCGCATGACGGTCTGCAACATGTCGATCGAAGCGGGTGCCCGTGCCGGCCTCGTCGCCCCCGACGACACCACCTTCGCCTACCTGCAGGGCCGCCCCCACGCCCCCGCCGGCGCCGCCTGGGACACCGCCGTGGACCACTGGCGCACGCTGCGGACCGACGCTGGGGCGAGCTTCGACACCGAGGTGCACCTCGACGGCGCCGACATCCCGCCGCACGTCACCTGGGGCACCAACCCGGGCCACGTAGCGCCCCTCGACGGTGCCGTGCCCGCACCCGAAGGGGCCGCCGACGACGCCGGCCGGGAGGCCGCCGCCCGTGCGCTGGAGTACATGGGCCTGGCCGCGGGCACGCCCATCCGGGACATCCCGGTCGACACCGTGTTCATCGGCTCGTGCACCAACAGCCGCATCGAGGACCTGCGCACAGTCGCCGAGGTCGTTGCTGGCCGGCGGGTGGCGCCGGGCATACGCACCCTGGTGGTGCCCGGCTCGGCGCAGGTGAAGCGCCAGGCCGAGGCCGAGGGGCTGCACGAGGTGCTGATGGCGGCCGGTTTCGACTGGCGCGAGCCCGGCTGCTCGATGTGCCTGGGCATGAACCCCGACAAGATCTCCGCCGGCGAGCGCTGTGCCAGCACCAGCAACCGCAACTTCGAGGGGCGCCAGGGGCGGGGCGGACGCACCCACCTGGTGTCACCGGCGGTGGCCGCCGCAACGGCAGTCGCCGGCCACTTCGCCGCCCCCGCCGACCTGGACTGAACCGAGAGCCGAGCCATGGAACCCGTACGGATCGTGGAGAGCCGGGCGCTGCCGCTGGACCGCTCCGACGTGGACACCGACCAGATCATCCCCAGCCACTGGCTGAAGCGGGTGGAGCGCACCGGCTTCGGCGAGGGCCTGTTCTCGTCCTGGCGGGAGGACCCGGCCTTCGTGCTGAACGACGAGCGCCACGCCGGCGCCGAGATCCTCGTGGCCGGGCCCAACTTCGGCACCGGCTCGTCCCGCGAGCACGCCGTGTGGGCCATCCAGCAGTACGGGTTCCGGGCCGTGATCGCCCCCCGCTTCGGTGACATCTTCCGCAACAACTCCGCCAAGTGCGGCCTGGTGACCGCCGCGGTGGACCCCGACTTCGCCCGGGCGCTGCTGGACGCCGTCGCCGCCGACCACACCCTCGTCGTGCGCGTCGACGTGGAGAACCGCACTGTCGAGGCGCCCGCCGCCGCCCTCGCCGCCCCGTTCCCGCTCGCCGACGCCGTCCAGGAGCGCCTACTCGGCGGCCTCGACGACATCGCCATCACCCTCCGCCACGCCGACGCCATCGGGGCCTTCGAGCAGACCCGTCCCGCCTGGCTCCCCGTCACCACCGCCTAGCGCCCGATCCGAGCCCGAAGCCTTGACGAATTCGGCGGACCGCTTGTGAGGCGAAGCCGCTCGGGCAAGGCCGTGTCGCGGCTGAGAGCTGCTGCGGCGGGGGCCGTGGTGTTGGCCGTGCTGGCGGCCGGGTGCGGTTCGGATGAGGCCGAGCCTGCAGGTCCTGTGCCCGAGCCCGCACCTGTCGAGTCCCCGGCGCCGCCTGCTGATGCGCCGGCACCTGTCGAGCCCCCGGCACCTGCTGCTGAGTCCCCGGAGCCCGAGCTCGAGCCCGCGGTCACGTCTGCCGAGCCTCCGGCGCCCCCGCCCGAGCCGCCGGCGCCCCCGCCGGAGCCGCCATCCGACCCTGAGTCCCCGCCGCCGGCTGAGCCGCCGCCCCCGCCGGCGCCCCCATCCGACCCCGAGGTCACACCCGCCACGCCACCACCGCTCCCGCTGCCGGCGCCCATCCCTCCTGGCCCCAGCGACGCCTACTTCGCCCTCGACCGGGTGCTGGACATCGCCATCGAGATCGACACCGAGGACTGGGACGAACTACGCAACCAGACCCGCACGTTCGCGGACCTGTTCGCCGAGATCGAGGAGTATCAATTCTCCCAGCCGTTCGCCAAGATCTACAGCTGGTTCCCGGCCACGGTGACCGTCGACGGCGAGACCCACGCCGATGTCGGCGTCCGCAAGAAGGGGTTCATCGGCTCCCAGAGCAGCACCAAGCCCTCGCTCAAGCTCCGCTTCGACAAGTACGTCGACGACCAGTCGCTGGGCGGCGTCATGCAGCGCATGACCCTCAACAACAGCGTCCAGGACCCGTCGATGATCAACACCTGTCTCGCTCTGCAGATCTTCGCCGCGGCGGGCAATCCGGCGTCGCGCTGCAACTTCGCCACCGTCTCGCTGAACGGCCGCGACCTCGGGCTGTACGTCCACGTCGAGGAACTGAAGGCCCCGTTCCTCGCCCGCCACTTCGCCAGCGCCGACGGCAACCTGTACGAGGGCACGATCAGCGATTTCACGCCGGAGTACCGCGGCACCATCGAGAAGAAGAACAACGAGGACGCCGACGACTGGTCCGACGTCGACGCCGTCGTGGCCGCCCTCGCCGACCCGTCCGAGGCCGGCTGGGAGGACTTGGCCGCCATCGTCGACCTCGACCGGTTCCTCACCTACTGGGCCACCGAGGTGCTGGTGGGCCACTGGGACGGCTACGCCGGCAACCGCAACAACCACCAGTACTACCGGGAACCGGGCGGTCGCTTCGTATTCATCCCGTGGGGCCCTGACGGCACGTTCCACCTCGACGACGACCCCAACCCGTTCGACAACGTCACCAACCCGCCGCCGTCGGTGCTGGCACTCACGGCCATCCCCAACCGGCTGTACAACGACAACGAGTGGCGGGCCCGCTACGCCGAGCGCCTCAAGCAGCTCCTGGAGGCGGTCTGGGACGAGGAGGCGCTGCTGGCAAGCGTCGACGAGATGGCCGCCATCGTGCAGGCGCGCGCCCTGCCGGATGACCGCCCGGAGGCGGCGGCCGACACCGAGCGGGTACGCCAGTTCATCGGCAAGCGGCGGGCCGAGATCCTCGACGACCTCACGCCGACCCCGCCGGATTGGCCCGGCCCCGCGGTGGTCGCTGTACCTCCCGCCGGATCGGAGCAGACCGAGGTGGTGGTGCGCTTCGAGACCCGCTGGGGCACCAACAAGAATCCGGACCCCTTCGCTGAGGGAACCGTCACCTACCTGACTATCAGCGGGACAGAGGTGCCGACCGACGGCGCGGCCGCCATCGCCGGGTACGCCAGCGCCGAGGAGAGGGCGGTGCTGGGTACCGAGGAGGCGGCCTCCATCGCCATGTTCAGCGTGCAGCCCGGCGGCTCCGTGGACGGCCTCACCCTCGTGCTGCCCCCGGAGCAAATGGCGAGCGGCACCACGCTCGTCATCGGCAGCGACCTGTTCGGCGGCGGGGTGTGGACCATCCCGGCCGGCAGCAGCACGCCCGACAGCTACACGCCGTTCACCGAGGGCACCCTCACGCTGGTCGAAGCCGGCACCGCCGAGGGCGCCACGATCACCGGCAGCTTCTCGGGAGTGTTCGGAGGGCCGCCATCATTCCCCGCCGGCGCGGCCGGCGCGGCCGGCGGGGCGAGCGAGGCGAGTGCCGCCCCGGCGCCCGCCGACGTGGGCCTGGTCATCAATGAGGTGGCCTCCAAGGGCGACCCGCTGGACTGGTTCGAGCTCCACAACTCCTCGGAGGGCCATCTGGCCCTGGCCAACTTCGTGGTGGCCGACGACCTGTCGGACCCCGCCAAGCGGGTGGCCTTCCCGCCCGACATGGTCATCCCACCCGGCGGCTACCTGCAGATCGAACTCGACAAGGAAGCCTGGCCGGGCTTCGCCCTCGGCGGCGACGAGGAACTCGGCATCTGGACCGCCGACGGTGCGCCGGTCGACGAGGTCGACTGGGCCGAGGGAGAGGCCGGCGAGGGCACCAGCTACGCCCGCCTACCCGACGCCACCGGCGACTTCCGGACCGTCACCACCCCCACCCCGGGCGCCGCCAACAGTCCGTCCGGCTAGCCGACCGGGGCCGGGGCCACTGGTGGCGAGTCCGGCTCGCGCCGGCGTACTCGATCCAGACTTCGTCGGCGCCCGGTCCCGGTTGTCAGCCTGTCCGGGTGGTTGCCGCCGGCGCCGGGTCCCCCGGCTAGTTGGTGGCGCCCCAGCAGTTGTGGTCGCCGTCGCTGCGGATCCCGCACGACAGGTTGCCGCCGGCGCTGACGGCGCTGTAGAGGCCGTCGGGAGCGGTCGCCTGGCCGTCGGAGTTGTCGCCCCAGCACGCCACGGTGTTGTCGGCACTTATCCCGCAGGAGTGGCGATAGCCGGCGCTGACGGCAATGAAGCTCCCGGTGGGCGGGCTGGCCCGGCCGTCGGGGTTGTCGCCCCAGCAGCGCACGGTGCCGTCCGACCGCAGCCCGCAGTGATGGGTGGCGCCGGAACTGATGGCGGTGAACTCGCCGCGCTCCAGGTACGCCTCGTAGTCGTCGCCGATGCAGATGGCGCTGAGGTCGTCGACCACGATGCCGCAGGCCTCCCTGTCGGCGACACTGATGGCGGTCACCAGCAGCGGGGGATTGAGGATGGACGTGTCCACGAGCCCGAACCCGTCGCCCCAGCAGACCCCCGTGCCGTCGCTGCGGATCCCGCACGACAGGTCGCCGCCGGCGCTGACGGCCGTGAACTGCTCGTCGAGCGCGTTGCTCTGGCTGTTCTGGTTGCCGCCCCAGCAGGTCACGGTGCCGTCGGCGCGCAGCCCGCAGGAGTGGTCCCGGCCGGCGCTGACGGCGCTGAACTGCCCGTCGGGTGCGTCGGTCTGGCCGTCGGAGTTGTCGCCCCAGCAGCTCACGGTGCCGTCGGTGTGCAGCCCGCAGGCGTGCGCGCCGCCCGAGTCGACGGCGCTGAGGGGAGCCGGGGCGGGCTCGGTGGTGACCGGAGGTGGGCTCGGCGGCCGGGTTCCACGTGAGCGGGGAGCTGGTCAGCCAGCGCTCGGCGGTGGCGTCGGCGGGGAAGAAGCGCCGCGCCGGCAGCCGCCGGTCGTCCCAGGTGCCGGCGGGGAGCTGCTGCTGGACCGCGAACTCGATGCGGTCGTCCGCCTGCAGTCGTGCCGTGACCCGCACGGTGACGGCGTCGGAACCCGCCGGGGTCACCGTCAGCGGGGAGCTGTTCAGCCAGCGATCGACGGTGGCGTCGGCGGGGAAGAAGCGCAGCCTCGGCAGCAGCCGTTCACCCCAGCTGAACGGCCCGTCGGTGTTCGCGTCCGGGTCGTGCTGCAGCGCGAACTCCGTGCGCCCGTCGGCCAGGCGCTGCGCCGTGATGCGCACCGCGACAGTCGGCTCTGTCGGCTCTGGCTGCTCTGGCTGCTCCGTCTGTTCAGTCGGTTCCGTCGCCTCTTCCTGAGCCCCGGTGGGCAGGGTGATCCCCGCGACCGCCGCCCCGGCAAGCAGCCCGGTGAGAACGACCCGCAAGAGCCGTGCCCGATTGGTCCTGCGCCGGCTGTCACCGGCCACATCGCTAGTCATGGGCATCGAGACTATGCGCCGAACCGACGAAATGCGGGCCGCTCCGACTAGTTGCTGTCTCCGGAGCTCCGGTCGGCGCCCGTCCGGGCGGTGAGCAGTCCCTCCAGGCGGGCCAGGCGCTGGTTGACCTCCCGCAGTTCCTCACGCATCTCCTGCTCGTGGATGCTCTGGCCGCGGATGCCCGCCAGCAGTTCCTCGTGGCCGTCCTCCGTCTCGAGTTCCACGAGGCGGGCGGCGGTGGCCGCCGACAGCAGGGCGATGAAGCTGATGCCGGCGATCATCAGCACCGTGGCCACCAGCCGGCCGAACCCCGAGGCGGGGACAACGTCGCCGTAGCCCACTGTCGTTGCGGTGACGACCGCCCACCAGACCCCTTCGGGGACGTTGTAGCCGTCCTCGAGGTACGAGAACAGCGTGCCGCTCACAACCACCAGCACGATCAGGCCCGACAGCAGCCAGCCCAGCCCGGACGTCCCGAACACCCGCTGGATGAGCGCGCCGGCCCGGTTGGCGACGGCGGCCAGCCGCAGCAGCCGCAGCAGCCGCAGCACGTCCACGAAACGGCCCAGCCGCACGATGCGGAGGCTGGACAGCAGGTACGGCAGCAACGGGATGGTCGTCACCACGATCACCACGTCCAGCCAGGCGCAGCGCAGGTAGGCCTTCCGGTTGGGTGTGACGACCAGCATCACCGCCAGCTCGGCGGCGAAGACGCCCCAGATGGCCCAGTCCATGACCTGGAGCCAGAACGCGGCGGTCGAGCCGCTGAACTGCTCCTCCATGACAAGTAGGGGGATGACGCCCACGGCCGCCATCACGACCAGCGGGCTCATGCGGCGCTTCAGAATCCGGCCCCGCGGCGTCAGGATCGTGTCGAACCCGGAGCCCCCGAGCAGTGGCCGCGGTCTGAACAGCAGGCGCGACTTCGTGATGGGCCGCTGCGCGGGATCAGTCTGCGGGTCGTCGGGTTTGGGCGTCATCTCCCGTACCGGTGATTCGTCCTGTCGAACGTCGCATCGAGCGTAGTTCTGGCGGTCCTGCGCTCCGGGCATCCACCGGGTGCTCCGTCAAGCCCCGGGAACCGGCGGCCACGCGAGGAAGGGGACGCCGGTGGCCGGCGCCGGATCGATTTCGCCAGACGATCCGCCGGCGGCCCCGACCGGACTCTTTCCGGACTCTTCACCCCGGAGGCAATTCCCTACCCCGAAGGTCGTATTTCGCCGGAGCGGCCATAGCCTTAACCCCGGCGGTCGCATCTCCGCGGCCGCTCAACGACTGCTCAACGAGTAAAGGAGAAAACGACGTGTCCGATTCAACCTGGGGTTTCGAGACCCGCCAAATCCATGCCGGTCAGGTACCGGATGCGGCGACGAATGCTCGAGCGGTACCCATTTACCAGACCACTTCGTTCACCTTCGACAGCAGCGAGCACGCTGCCAACCTGTTCGCCCTCGCCGAGATTGGCAACATCTACACGCGCATCATGAACCCGACCCAGGCGGTTTTGGAAGCGCGAATGGCCAGCTTGGAAGGTGCCACCGAGACCGCAGTCGGCCTGCCCGGTGCATTGGTGGTCAGCAGCGGCCAGGCGGCCGAGACACTGGCGATCCTCAACCTGGCCGAGGCGGGCGACCACATCGTCTCCTCCGCCTCCCTGTACGGCGGCACCTACAACCTGCTGCACTACACGCTGCCGAAGATGGGCATCGAGGTCACCTTCGTCAATGACCCCCACGACCTCGACGAGTGGGCCTCGGCCGTGCGTCCCAACACCAAGTGCTTCTACGGCGAGGTGTTCGGCAACCCCGGCAACGACTTCTTGGACATCGAGGCGGTGTCGGATCTGGCGCACGCCAACGACTGCCCGCTGATGATCGACAACACCGCGGCTTCGCCGTACCTGGTGCGGCCGTTCGACTGGGGCGCCGACATCGTGGTGCATTCGCTGACGAAGTACGTCGGCGGCCACGGCACCTCCATCGGCGGCGCGATCGTCGACGGCGGCACGTTCGACTTCAGCCGCAGCGGGAAGTTCCCCAACTTCACCGAGCCCGACCCCAGCTATCACGGCCTGGCCTTCTGGCCGGCGCTGGGTCCGGGGTCCTACATCATCAAGGCCCGGGTGCAGATGCTGCGGGACATCGGGGCGGCGGTCGCACCGCTGAACTCGTTCCTGTTCCTGCAGGGGCTGGAGACCCTCAGCCTGCGGATGGAGCGCCACTGCTCCAACGCCCAGATCGTGGCGGAGTACCTGGAGGGCCGTGACGAGGTGGAGCAGGTGTTCTACGCCGGGCTGCCGTCCAACCCCACCCACGAGCGGGCCACGCGCCTCACCGGCGGGCGGGGCTACGGCGCCATCCCGTCGTTCGTCGTGAAGGGCGGCCGGGATGCCGGCCAGCGCTTCGTGGAGGCGCTGGAGATGCACAGCCACGTGGCCAACATCGGCGACGTGCGCAGCCTGGTGATCCACCCGGCGTCGACGACCCACTCGCAGCTCACCGTCGAGGAGCAGGCGGCCGCCGGCGTGCAGCCCGGCCTGGTGCGCCTCGCCGTGGGCCTCGAGCTGGTGGACGACATCATCGCCGACCTGGAACTCGGCTTCAAGTCCCTTTAGGAAGGGCTTGCCAGGCGCACCGCGCCCGGCCTAGCCCGTCATTCCGGCCAAGGCTGGAATCCAGGGCTGCGTCGACGCACCAGGCGCGCCGCCAGCGAACACAACAGTCACAATCCGGCGCCCCGTCACCCACCCGGGAGGCGGGGCGCCGCCGCGCCCCGGCCCGATCTTGGGAGCGGCCTTGCCGTTACCCACCAGCCAGGCACGTCTTATGCGCACACCCGTAAGAAGGGGTAAGTCGAGGTAAGAAGCTTCAATTCCGGGCCGGCGGCGGGGTCAGTCGGCTCGGTGGAGGGTGGCTTCGAGGTGGTGGGTCATGGGTTCGCCGACGGCGGCCATGTGCACCTCGTAGCGCATGACGGCGTGGTCGACGGAGATGCGGCGCTCGGTGGTCGGCGCGGTTCTGGCAGAGCTAGTACGTCTGGGGAGGTTTTTCGAAAGTTTTGTCTATCCTGTTTTCAAGGGTAGAACAAACTTGGGAGAGATTCATGTCGCCCGAGATCCAAGCTTCGCTAGACCAAATCGTCCGAGGCGCCGAGGCACGGGAGTTCGAGACCGAAACACTCGAATTCAAAGAAGAGGCTCGTACAGCGAAGGAAACGATGGAGACGCTGGCGAAGGCCGCCATCTGCTTCGCCAACTCCCGAGGCGGCACCATCGTCCTCGGCGTGGCCGACAAACTTGCTGGCTCCGCAGCGATCACCGGTACACAGCTCGATCCGCTGTTGGTCAAGCTACGGATCTACGAGTCGAGCAGTCCACCACTTCTAGTCGACGCCACCGAGACTCTGTACGAGGGCACGAGGCTGCTGATGGTTGCAGTGCCTTCTGGTGTCGTGGTCCATGCCGACAGCCAGGGTCGCGTGAAGCACCGTGTTGGCCGGGTCTGCCTGCCCATGACGGCAGAGATGCAGGCCATCCGGCGCGAGGAGCGCGCGGGAGTGGATTGGTCGGCCGGGACAGGCGAGGGATCGGTGTCCGACATCGATAGCCGGGCTCTCGACGCGGCGCGAGAGCGACTCCGCCAAGCTGATGACGAGTTGCGGCGGCTTGCTGACCGCCCAGATCTTGAGCTGTTGCGGGGTCTCGGCGTGGTCGATGGAGATGACAGATTGCTGCGGGCAGGTGAAGTGCTGTTTCGGCCGCGCGGCGACGCTCACCCGTGGGTCGTTTACCAGCACCGCCTTACACCCGGTGGCGAAGCGACAGCGGTGGAGCGCCTTTCGGGCACCCTGCTTGCAGCTCTCGATCGCCTGGTTGAACTCGTCTGGGCACGTCGGCACACAACTCCGATCACGCTTCCCGACGGCGCACAGATCGAAGTCGCCGACTTCCCCCTCGAGGCCGTTCGTGAAGCAGTTGTCAACGCGTTGCTGCATCGTGAGTTGCGGATCGATCGGCCTGTGAGTGTCGAGCACTCGCCAAGCGCGTTCGTTGTCGAGTCACCTGGTCGACTGGTCTCCGGTATCACCGAACAGAACATCCTGACTCATCCCTCGAAACCGAGGAATCCGTGCCTGTTCCAGGCTGCGCGTCGCCTGCGGCTAGCCGAGGACACAGGGCGAGGAATCGACCGGATCTATAGGGAACTGATCCGCTCCGGGCGTGACGCTCCGGTGATTTCGCAGACCGAGACTATGGCACGCGTCGCATTCCTCGGCGGTGCCCCGAGAACCCAGGTGGTGCGTTTCGTGAACCAACTCCCTGCGGCCGAGCGTGAAGATGTCGACACCCTGTTGGTGATCTTTACCCTGCTAAGCGCTCGGACAGTCACCGAGGCCGAGCTTGCGTCGATCATCCAGAAGCACGAGTCGGAGGCCGGTTCCGTGCTGGCTCGATTGGCTGCCGACGATCCTGGAATCCTGGAGCCGACACTGGAGTCGAGGACCCGCCGGAAGCCCACGTACCGCTTGCGTGGCCCCGTTCTCAGTGCTCTCGGAAGTGCGGTTTCCTATCATCGGAAGAGCATCGAAGAGGTAGACCGCAAGGTCATTGCCCACGTGAAGGACTACGGGCGCATCAACAATCGTTCCCTGCAGCATCTCTTCGACATTGATGTCCACAGAGCGGCTGCACTCTTGCGGGATCTGCGGAATCGGGGTCTGCTCGTGAAGACCTCGGTCCAGCAGCGCGGTCCGGCTGTCGAGTACGGGCGTGGGCCCGAGTTCCCGGCGGGGTGAGGTAGTTTTTCCTAGTTTGTCGAAACCTGTTTTCAAGGGTCTGAAAAACTAGGCAAAACTATCTCGTCGAGCTCTGCAGCAGCGTGACGACTGATTCCGGTGCTTGGTTCCAGGGTTCAGTCGGCTCGGTGGAGGGTGGCTTCGAGGTGGTGGGTCATGGGTTCGCCGACGGCGGCCATGTGCACCTCGTAGCGCATGACGGCGTGGTCGATGGAGATGCGGCGCTCGGTGGCGTCTACCCGCTTGGCGGTGGGTGCCAGAACCACCTGACCTCCGCTGCCGGCCCGGATCGCGCTCCCGCCGGCCCCGGTCTCGGGCCCCCGACTGCCGGCCTCGGTCTCGGGCCCCCGACTGCCGGACCCGGTCTCGGGCCCCCGACTGCCGGACCCGGTCTTGGATTCGGGCCCCTCGTCGCCGGCCCCGGTCTCGGGCCCCCCGGCGCCGGCGCCGGCCCGCAGGACCACCAACAGGCCGTAGTGCGTCTCGGTCACCTCGCCGACCAGTATCTCGCCGATGCCGCTGGGGTGCACCACCAGCATCTCCAGGCCCTGCTCGCCGTCGGGGCGCCAGTAGCCGCACTCGGCGTGCAGCGGCGAGCCGTCGGCGCCCTTGGTGCGCTGGCTGTACGCCAGGAACGGCTTGCCGACGTGGCCGATCGTGACTTCCTCGGTGTAGGTGAAGGCCTCGATCGTCGGATAATCACCACGGCCGCCGCCCCGCCAGGTCCCCAGCAGGGGGGCCAGGTGGGCGACGGCCGGGTGCAGTTCCATGCGGCCCGGGCGGGTCCTAGAAGTCCATGTCGGGCATGCCGCCGCCGTGCCCGTGGCCGTCGCCGTCCTCTTCGGGCTTGTCGGCCACGACCGCTTCGGTGGTGAGGAACAGCCCGGCCACCGACCCGGCGTTCTGCAGCGCCGAGCGGGTCACCTTGGCGGCGTCGATGATGCCCGCGGCGGTGAGGTCCTCGTACTCGCCGGTGGCGGCGTTCAGCCCGTTGCTGCCCTCAAGGCTGCGCACGTGCTCGACGACCACGCCGCCTTCCAGGCCGGCGTTCACGGAGATCTGGTGCAGCGGTGCCTGCAGCGCCCGGGCCACGATGCGTGCGCCGGTGGCGGCGTCCGGATCGTCCAGCCCGGCCGCGATGGCCTCCACGGCTTCCTGCGCCCGCAGCAGCGTCACGCCCCCGCCGGCCACGACACCTTCCTCGATGGCGGCCTTCGTGGTGCTGACGGCGTCCTCGATGCGGTGCTTCTTCTCCTTCAGCTCCACCTCGGTGGCGGCGCCGACCTTCAGGACGGCCACGCCGCCGGACAGCTTGGCGAGGCGCTCCTGGAGCTTCTCCCGGTCGTAGTCGGAGTCGGTGTTGTCGATCTCCGTGGTGATCTGGCGGATGCGCCCTTCCACGTCGGCCTTGCTGCCGGCGCCTTCCACGATGGTGGTCTCGTCCTTGGTGACGACCACCTTGCGGGCCCGGCCCAGCAGGTCGACCGTGGTGTTCTCCAGCTTCAGCCCGACGTCCTCGGAGATGACCTGGCCGCCGGTCAGGATCGCCATGTCGGCCAGCATCGCCTTGCGGCGGTCACCGAAGCCGGGGGCCTTCACGGCCACCGAGGCGAATGTGCCGCGGATCTTGTTGACCACCAGGGTGGCGAGCGCCTCGCCCTCGGTGTCCTCGGCGATGATCAGCAGCGGCTTGCCGGCCTGCATGACCTTCTCCAGCACCGGCACGACGTCGCGCACGGCGGTGATCTTCGAGCTCACGAGCAGCAGGTACGGGTCGTCGAGGACGGCCTCCATGCGCTCGGGGTCGGTGACGAAGTACGGCGAGATGTAGCCCTTGTCGAAGCGCATGCCCTCGACGAGGTCCATCTCCATGCCGAAGGTCTGCGACTCCTCGACGGTGATGACGCCGTCCTTGCCCACCTTGTCGATGGCTTCGGCGATCTGGGCGCCGATCTCGTCGTCGGCGGCGGAGATGGCGGCCACCTGGGCGACCTGCTCCTTGGACTCCACGTCGGCGGCCTGGGCGTGGATGGCTGCCACGGCTGCGTCGACGCCGGCTTCGATGCCGCTCTTGATGGCCATCGGGGATGCGCCGGCGGCCACGTTCCGCAGCCCCTCGCGCACCATGGCCCACGCAAGCACGGTGGCGGTGGTGGTGCCGTCGCCGGCCACGTCGTCGGTCTTCTTGGCGACCTCTTTGACGAGTTCGGCGCCGATCTTCTCGTACGGGTTCTCGAGGTCGATCTCCTTGGCGATGGACACGCCGTCGTTGGTGATCGTCGGGGCGCCCCACTTCTTCTCGAGGACGACGTTGCGACCCTTCGGGCCGAGCGTCACGCGGACGGCGTCGGCGAGTTGGTTCATCCCTGCTTCGAGCGAACGGCGAGCCTGTTCCTCGTAGGCGATGATCTTGGCCATGCTGGGTTTCCTCCGTGGCAGAGTTGGTGTACTAGCACTCTCGATCTGAGACTGCTAGGCAGCCTAAGGGTGGCGGGGGCGGTCCCCAACATGGCGGCCGGTCCGGGTCGGCGGCCGGTCCGCGCGGGTCCAGACCGGGCGAGGTCCAGACCGGGGCCGCCGGTGGCCGTCGGCGGCTCGTCTGGCGAAATCGATCCGGCGCCGCCCCCCAGCGTCCCCCGGTCTCGCTGGTTCGTTCCCCGTCCCTCGGTCCCCGGCGTTCCCCGGTCTCGCTGGTTGGTCCCCCGGCCCCCGTCCCCCGGCGTTCCCCGGTCTCGCTCGCTTGTCATTCCGGCGTAGGCCGGAATCCAGTTCGCAGCGGCCCGAATCCGGTTGGCGTCCCGGGCCCTCGGTTGTCGGCGGGCGCCGGGTGTGTGGGGACCGGTCGGGAGGGGGGAGGATCAGACCTCGGCGCCGCCGGCGACTGCGGGGACGATGGCGACGGTGGCGCCCTCGGGTACCGAGGTGCCGGGGCCGTCGAGGAAGCGCACGTCCTCGTCGTCAACGAAGACGTTCACGAACCGGTGCAGGGCGCCCGACTCGTCCAGGATCCGCTCGCGCAGGCCAGGGTGGCGAGTCTCCAGGTCTGCCAGGACGTCGGCCACGGTGGAGCCACTGGTGCTGACGGTTGCCGAGCCCGCGGTCAGGGGCCGCAGCGTGGTGGGGATGCGCACGGTCACATTCATGGCCGTCATGCTACCGAGCCACCCCCAAGGCCCCGCCGGCTGTACACGCCCGATCCGCCTCAGACAACCGAGGTCGGGCCGCTGGGGTGCAGTCAACGGCGGGCGGGGAGGCCCACATCACCCCGACCTCCACCCGGGTCGCACGCTGGGCCGCACCCCGACCTCCACCCGGGTCGCACGCTGGGCCGCACCCCGACCTCCACCAGGGCCGCACGCCGGGTCGCACCCCGACCGCCGCCCGGGTCGCACCCCGACCTGCACCCGGGTTGCACCCCGACCTGCACCCGGGTCGCACCCCGACCTCCACCCGGGTCGCACCCCGACCGCCGCCCGGGTTGCACCCCGACCTCCATCCGGGTCGCACCCCGACCTGCACCCGGGTTGCACCCCGACCTCCATCCGGGTCGCACTCCGACCTGCACCCGGGTCGCACTCCGACCTGCACCCGGGTCGCACCCCGACCGCCGCCCGAGTCGCACCCCGACCGCCGCCCGAGTCGCACCCCGACCGCCGCCCGAGTCGCACCCCGACCGCCGCCCGGGCGGCCGGGCGGCCGCGCCGCTAGTCGGCGAGGTGTTCGGCCACTGCCTGTTCGACGCAGGCGGTGGTCTCGGCCCAGGCGCGGTGGGGGCCGAAGCGTTCGGTGAGCGACAGCACCGGCACCGGCGGCGCCGGGGAGTCCCTGTCCACATCGCCCGCCACGGTCAGCGCCGGCACCCCCAGGCTGTCCGCCAGCTCGCACACCCCGCCTACGACCTTGCCGTTGAACGACTCGGCGTCCAGCAGGCCTTCCCCGGTCACCACCAGGTCGGCGTTCTCGAGGTGTTCGGCCAGGCGGGTCTCCTCGGCCACCACCTCGAAGCCCTCCACGATCCGCCCGCCGAGGGCTGCCAGCCCGCCCGCCAGCCCGCCGGCGGCACCGGCGCCGGGGATCTCCGCCACGTCGATGCCGTACTCGGCGGCGTACATGTCCACGAGCCGCTCCAGACGTCGCCGGAGCAGTTTCACCTCCGCGGGTGTGGCGCCTTTCTGGGGGCCGAACACCTCGGCGGCGTCGCAGAAGCGGGTGCGCACGTCACAGGCCACCACCAGCTCGATGCCCCGCAGGCGGTGGCCCGGCAGCAGCGCCCGCAGCGCGCCGAACCCGCCGTCGGTCGTGGCCGAGCCTCCCACGCAGACGATGATCCGCCGGGCTCCCCGCTCGATGGCCGCCTCGATGAGTTCGCCCGTGCCGTAGGTGGAGGCGGCGAGGGCGTCGTTGCCGGCGGCGCCGTCGACGAGTTGCAGCCCCGACGCCTCGGCCATCTCGATGACCGCCGTCTCGCCGGCGAGGCGCCAGCCGGCGTTGACAGGGTCGCCGAGGGGGTTCGTGACCACGGTGCGGCGGTTGGCGCCTCCGAGGGCCGCCAGCGTGCCTTCGCCGCCGTCGGCCATCGGCAGCGGTTCCGCTTCCCAGCCGGCGGCCTCGGCGGCCCGGCAGGCGGCGGCGGCGATGTCAGCGGCCGACGCCGTGCCTTTGAACTTGTCGGGGGCGGCCAGAAGCCGCAGGACTTTGTGCGCCATGGCGGCGGTCGTCCGTGGCCCCCGTTGGGGTCTCAGCAGTTGGGCTGGGCCAGATCGTCGGCGCCGATGTGGACGACGACGTCGGCGTCGCCGGGCGCCGTCGGCGGTGATGCCGGCAATGGCAGCACCTGCGAGAGGTCCACCTTGATCGTGGAGGCGACGATGCCGGCATCGGCTCCGTACTCCTCCACGTAGTACACGGCGGAGATCTCGGCGGAGATGTCGGCGTTGACCGGCGGCAGCACGTTGAACCCCTGGGCGCTCAGCGTCGTGGTGAGCCGGCCGGCCGCGCCGCAGATGTCGGTGCCGTTGGCGACCAGCACCCGCACCTGGTCGGGGCTGCGGATGGGCGGCGGCGGCGGGGGCGGTTCGTCGAACATTTCCTCGGACGCGGGCGGCGGGAGTTCCACTTCCTCGGCCGTCGGTGCGGGCGCCGGTGCCGGGTCGGCCGGGGGCGCCGGTGCGGGGTCGGCCGGAGCCTGGGTGTCGGACGGCGGGGGCGGCGCGTCGGCAGGTTCGGTGCTCGCCTCGGTTGTGTCGGTCGTTTCGACCGGCACGTCGGTCGTCCCCGGCCCGTCGAGGCCGCGGGCCAGGATGACCACGGCGATCACGAGAGCGATTACGACGACAATGGCGCCGCGCAGGGCGTTCATGGGCGCGGAGCCAACCTGCTTGGGGGCATCGCCGACAGGCTAGACGCATCTCGGCGACAGTTGGGTCATATCTGGGCGCACGACGCGACGACGGTGTGTCGCGGCCGGGGGTTCGTCGCCGGTCCGGTGTAGTGGTGCTTGCGGTGTGTCGCGGCCGGGGGTCATCGCCGGTCCGGTGTCGTGGTGCTCGCGGTGTGTCGTGGTGGGAGATTCGTCGCCGGTCCAGTGCCAGGCCGCCTTTGGTGTTCCACGGTCCGGTGTCGTGCTGCTTGCGGTGTGTCGCGGCCGGGGGTTCGGCGGCTGGCCAGGTGCCGCGCCGCCTGCGGTGTGCCGCCGCGGCGGGAGGGGTCGCTGGCCGGTGCGGTGCCACGCCGCCTGCGGTGCCCGGCTTGGCTCGGTTGATCGGTCGAACCGTCTTCGTGCCCCGGCTTCCCGGCTCGTAGGCTGAGGCGTGCCGCCCGAGTAGCTCATCTGGCCAGAGCACCGGTCTTGTAAACCGGAGGCAGTGGGTTCGATTCCCACCTCGGGCTCCGGTCCGGTTGGCGTTCCCGCTCGGTCCCGGTTGGCGTTCCCGCTCGGTCCGGTTGGCGTTCCCGCTCGGTCCCGGTCGGCACTCGGGCTCCGCCCCGCATGGCCGGCGCCCGGCGCCGGGGGACCAGGGCCCGCATCAAGCCCCCCGGGGGTTGGTATCTCCCCAGCGGTCGATATGGTTTAGCAGTCTCAGACCGAGAGTGCTAACCACTGAACCAAAGGGAGAGCCAATGAACCTTCAGCCCCTCGAGGACCGTATCGTCGTACGGCCCAGCGAGTCCGAGGAAGTCACCGCCAGCGGCCTCGTCATTCCGGACACCGCCAAAGAGAAGCCCCAGCAGGGCGAGGTGCTCGCAGTCGGTCCGGGCAGGCGTTCCGAGCACACCGGCGAACTCATCGGCCTCGACGTGAGCGTCGGCGACACCGTGGTGTACAGCAAGTTCGGCGGCACCGAGATCACCGCCGGCGGCGAGGACCTGCTGATCCTGTCGGCCCGCGACGTGCTGGCCACGGTCAGCGGCTGAGCGACCCGATTCACCCCGGATCCGTACGCCGCCTCCACGGCCACCTATTAGAAGGAGTCACCGACACCCCATGACAACCCTGTTGAAGTTCGACGACGACGCCCGCAAGGCCCTCGAGGCCGGCGTCAACCAGCTCGCCAACACGGTCAAGGTCACGCTGGGCCCCAAGGGCCGCAACGTGGTCCTCGACAAGAAGTTCGGCGCACCCACCATCACCAACGACGGCGTCTCGATTGCCCGTGAGATCGAGATCGAGGACCAGTTCGAGAACATGGGGGCGCAGCTCGTCAAAGAGGTCGCCACCAAGACCAACGACGTGGCCGGCGACGGCACCACCACCGCCACCGTTCTGGCTCAGGCGCTCGTGAACGAGGGTCTGCGCAACGTGGCCGCCGGCGCTTCGCCGACGGGCCTGAAGAGGGGCATCGAGAAGGCGGTCGCCGCCGCCACCGAGTCCATCGCCGGGATGGCCACCCACATCGAGGACAAAAAGGAGATCGCCCAGGTGGCGGGCCTGTCGGCCGCCGACCCTGCGGTGGGCCAGGTCATCGCCGATGCCATCGACAAGGTCGGCAAGGACGGCGTCGTGACCGTCGAGGAGTCCAACACGTTCGGCATGGAACTCGACTTCGTCGAGGGCATGCAGTTCGACAAGGGCTTCCTGTCGCCGTACTTCGTGACCGACCCGGAGCGCCAGGAAGCGGTCCTGGACGACCCGTACATCCTGTTCAACCAGGCCAAGATCGCTTCGGTGCAGGACCTGCTGCCGGTGCTCGAGAAGATCATGCAGACCGGCAAGCCGTTGCTGCTGATCGCTGAGGACACCGAGGGCGAGGCTCTCGCCACCCTGGTGGTCAACAAGATCCGCGGCACGTTCACGTCGGTGGCGGTGAAGGCCCCCGGCTTCGGCGAGCGTCGCAAGGCGATGCTGGACGACATGGCGATCCTCACCGGTGGCCAGGTCGTGTCGCCCGAGGTCGGCATCAAGCTGGACGGCGTCACGCTGGACCTGCTGGGCCGGGCCCGCAAGGTGGTCATCACCAAGGACGACACCACCATCGTCGAGGGCGCCGGCAACAAGTCCGACGTGGAGGCGCGTATCCGCCAGATCCGCACCGAGATCGACAACACCGACTCGGACTGGGACCGCGAGAAGCTGCAGGAGCGTCTCGCCAAGCTCGCCGGTGGTGTGGCGGTCGTGAAGGTCGGTGCTGCCACCGAGGTGGAGCTGAAGGAGAAGAAGCACCGCATCGAGGACGCCCTGTCGGCGACCCGGGCGGCGATCGAGGAGGGTGTCGTGGCCGGCGGCGGCACGGCGCTGTTGCGCTGCCGTGACGCTGTGGCGGCGGTGGCCGATGGGCTGTCCGGCGACGAAGCCACCGGTGCCCGCCTAGTGCACAAGGCCCTGGAGGCGCCGACGAAGCTGATAGCTGCGAACGCCGGCTACGAGGGTTCGGTGATCGTCCGCCGGGTCGCGTCCGCGGAGGGCACCACGGGCTTCAACGCGGCGACCGGCGAGTTGGAAGACCTGCCGGGCGCCGGCGTGATCGACCCGGCGATGGTGACCCGTGCGGCGCTGCAGAACGCGGCGTCGATCGCGGCCCTGCTGCTGACCACCGAGTGCCTTGTCGCCGACAAGCCCGAGCCGACTCCGCCGATGCCTCCGGGCGGCGACATGGGCGGCATGGGCGGCATGGGCGGAATGATGTAGCAGCCCCGGCGCCTCGCGCTCCAGCGCCCGGCGCCCCCGCGCCCCGGCAACCCGGGGTCGCAGGATCCACAGCCCCCCGAGCCCCCGATGCCCCCCATCGGGATCCGCCCGGGGGGCTGCCCGCGTCCGGGCCCCGATCCGTCTACGCCGGGCGGGTGGCTACCCGGGCCGGGCGGGTGGCTAAGAGGGCCGGGCGGGTGGTTACCCGAGCTGTGCGGGTGGTTACCCGGGCTGTGCGGGTTGCTGCCCGGGCTGGGCGGGTTGCTGCCCGGGCTGGGCGGGTTGCTGCCCGGGCTGGGTCGGCGGTGGCCGTTCGGGCGGGGTCTGCCCGCGGCGCTTCCGGCTCTCGCTTCCGGTGCCGGTGCGGCTCTCGGTGCCGGTGCGGTCTCCGTTCCCGGTGCGGTCTCCGTTCCCGTTGCGGCTTCCGTTCCTGGTCTGGTCTCCGTTCTTGGTCTGCCCGCGGCGCTTCCGGCTCTCGCTTCCGCTGCCGGTGCGGTCTCCGTTCCCGGTGCGGCTCTCGCTTCCGGTGCCGGTGCGGCTCTCGGTGCCGGTGCGGTCTCCGGTGCCGGTGCGGTCTCCGTTCCCGTTGCGGCTTCCGTTCCTGGTCTGGTCTCCGTTCTTGGTCTGCCCGCGGCGCTTCCGGCTCTCGCTTCCGGTGCCGGTGCGGTCTCCGTTGCCGGTGCGGCTCTCGGTTTCGGTGCGGCTCTCGGTGCCGGTGCGGTCTCCGTTCCCGTTTCGGCTTCCGGTTTCGGTGCGGCTCTCGGTGCCGGTGCGGTCTCCGTTCCCGTTTCGGCTTCCGTTCCTGGTCTGTCCGTGGCGCGTCCGACTCTCGCTTCCATTCCTGGTGCGGTCTCCGTTACTGGTGCGGTCTCCGTTCCCGGTGCGGTTTCCGTTGGCGGTGCCGCCGTCTCGCGGTGGGGGGCCGTACCGGGGATCTGGTGCGGTGGTCCAGGTGCCGCCGGGTTTGCGGATGAGGACACGTTTGTGGTTGTGCAGGCGGCGGTGACAGGTGGCGCACAGGAGGGCCAGGTTGTCGATGTCGGTCGGCCCGTTGGTTGGTTTGCCCCAGGGCTTGACGTGGTGCGACTCGCACTTGGCGGGCTCGTCGGCACACAGCACGCACGCTCCGTCGCGGGCGAGCAGGGCGCGGCGCTGCGCGTCGGTGGCGGTCCGCTCGCCCCGGCCGTGCCACAGCGGTTCACCGTCACCGGAGAACAGAACGCCGAACAGTTCGGCGTCACAGGCGAGCCGCTCGAGTTCGCTCTGAGGGATCGGCCCGACGCCGGGAATCTCGCAGCGCCCCTGCGGATCCTTCCCCGAGATCACGTCGGCGTCGGCCACGATCACGATCTGATGACGCGGGGTCACCGCCACCGCCACCGGCTGAGGCTCCGGCTCGCGGCCAGGGTCCCAAGCAGCGCGGCTGTCCCCGTCGCCCCCAGGCTCCCACGTCCCCGCCCCGGCGCCCGACGTCCCCGCCCCAGGCTCCCACGTCCCCGCCCCGGCGCCCGACGTCCCCGCTTTCACCCGGCGTGGTCCAGCAACAACCGGCGAGACCGGATCGGCGGCCTGCGGACTCCCCGCAGGTACCGCCCTGATTGCAGCGGCCGTCGGCGCCGGGGTGGTGCCGGGCTGGGCCGGTCGCCCGACAGGCACTGCGGCCGGGGGCGCCGGGGTGTTGCCGGGTTTGGCTGGTCGTTCAGCAGGCACTGCGGCCGGGGGCGCTGGGGTGTTGCCGGGTTTGGCTGGTCGTTCAGCAGGCACTGCGGCCGGGGGCGCTGGGGTGTTGCCGGGCTGGGCTGGTCGTTCAGCAGGCACTGCGGCCGTCGGCGCCGGCTCGAGGCCGACGGCGATGGCGAGGGCGTCGAGGCGGCGTTGCTCGGCGCTGCGGCTATCGGGGTTGTCCCGCCCGCCCTCGGCGCGCCAGATGCGGTCGGCGATGCCGTTGATCAGCGACCGGAATTGCGCGCCCAGCACCCGATCGAACGCGGCGTGCGCCATCAACATGCCGTCCTCGCCGTCGCCGAAGTTCAAGCGCCGCCGCCTGCGCTGACGCAGATGCTGCTCGTGCAGATCGAACGGATCCTGGTGGCGCTGGGTCCACGCCTCGATGTCGCGCCCGGCCCGATCCGCGGGCACCGCAGCCACCTGAGCCAACAACTCGGCGTCGCCGTCGACGGCCTCGGCGCTAGTCGCCCCTGCGGCCCGCGCCAGAGCATCGGCGTGCTCGGCGGAAATGTTGCCGGCCGCCAACGCGCCGGCGACACGCGGCATCCGCGCCAAAGCCTCCGCGCGGCGCTGTCGCCGTCGCGCCTCTCGCTGCGAACTCCCCGTGTTGCGCCGCAGCACCTCCACCGCGTCCACCCCGCCGTCATCCAGCCGCCCCAGCGCCTGCACGACCCGAGCCTCCGCCGCATCGGCCCCTGCCCGCACCCGCCCCATCGTCGCGACCAACGCCCGCAACGGACCCCGGTCCGCTCCGTCCAGTGACAAACCGGCGAGCTCGCCCACCAACGCCCCGGCCAATGCCGCCACCCGCCCGAACCCATCACTCGCACCCACCACGACCACCCCGGGCGACACGTCCCCGACAGCGTTCGCGCTGGCCCCCGCACCCACCGCGCCAGCGCGAGAACCACTGCCGAGGTCGGTCGCCGCGCTACCCGCTGGGCCCTCGGCCGCTTCGGTCTCGCCGGCTGTTCCGGGCACGTCCACCCGGGTTGTTTCCATGCTTCGAATAGTACGGGTGGGGTGTGACACTGTCGTTGGGGAGTCGGTTGCGCCGGAGCCGTCCCCGTCGGTGGAGATCTCTCCGGGGCCGCCCGCGCCGCGCCCCGCACCCACCGCGCAAGTGCGAGAACCACTGCCGAGGTTGGTCGCCGCGCTTCCCGCTGGGCCCTCGGCCGCTTTGGTCTCGCCGGCTGTTCCGGGCACGTCCACCCGGGTTGTTTCCATGCTTCGAATAGTACGGGTGGGGTGTGACACTGTCGTTGGGGAGTCGGTTGCGCCGGAGCCGTCCCCGTCGGTGGAGATCTCTCCGGGGCCGCCCGCGCCGAGGTCGGTCGCCGCGCTTCCCGCTGGGCCCTCGGCCGCTTTGGTCTCGCCGGCTGTTCCGGGCACGTCCACCCGGGTTGTTTCCATGCTTCGAATAGTACGGGTGGGATGTGACACTGTCGTTGGGGAGTCGGTTGCGCCGGAGCCGTCCCCGTCGGTGGAGATCTCTCCGGGGCCGCCCGCGCCGAGGTCGGTCGCCGCGCTGCCCGCTGGGTCCTCGGCCGCTTCGGTCTCGCCGGCCGTTCCGGGCACGTCCACCCGGGTTGTTTCCATGCTTCGAATAGTACGGGTGGGATGTGACACTGCCGTTGGGGAGTCGGTCGCGCCGGAGCCAGCCCGATCCCCGTCGGTGGAGATCTCCCCGGAGCCATCCCCGTCGGTGGAGATCTCCCCGGAGCCATCCCCGTCGGTGGAGATCCTGCCGGGGCCGCCCGCGCCGAGGTCGGTCGCCGCGCTGCCCGCTGGGTCCTCGGCCGCTTCGGTCTCGCCGGCCGTTCCGGGCACGTCCACCCCGGTTGTTTCCATGCGTCGAATAGTACGGGTGGGGTGTGACACTGCCGTTGGGGAGTCGGTCGCGCCGGAGCCGTCCCCGTCGGTGGAGATCCTGCCGGGGCCGCCTGCGCCGAGGCCGGTCGCCGCGCTTCCCGCTGGGCCCTCGACCCCGGCGGTCTCGCGGGCCGTTCCCGGCACGTCCACCTCGGTTGTTTCCATGTTTCGAATAGTACGGGTGGGGTGTGGCACTGCCGTTGGGGAGTCGATCCCCCCGGAGCCATCCCCGTCGGTGGAGATCCCCCCGCACCCACCGCGCCGCGCCCCGACTCCACCACGCCAGTGCGAGAACCACCGCCGAGGTCGGTCGCCGCGCTTCCCGCTGGGCCCTCGGCCGCCTTGGGCTCGCCGGCCGTTCCGGGCACGTCCACCCCGGTGGTTTCCATGCTTCGAATAGTACGGGTGGGATGTGATATCGAAGGGTCCACTTGGGCCGGGTTCCGGCTCGGGAGGATGCGTTCGATATCTCGATGGGCTGGTCTGACTCTGGGTGTGACTGGCCTCGTGCCTTGTGACTGATCCGTCGGCCGGTCCACGGGGACATCGGACTCGCACCAGCCGGTCGGACGAACGTGACCTCACAGGAGCCTCGGCAAGACCACCTTGACTGCCCTGTCCGCCGTCCCGGCCGGTGGTGCCATCCATCCGGATTCACGAACGGGCGACTTCGGGCCTGTCGTGGTGGTCGGCGTGGAGGGCACCAGTTCCTGCGGCGTCGGGCTCACCGGGCACCTGCTCGCCACCGGGATCGAGATTCTCGAGGTGAACCGGCCGGGAGGCCGCCGGATGCGTCACCGGCGCGGCAAGTCCGATGTCGTCGACGCCGAAGCCGGAGCCGCCGCCTGGCGGGACCCGACTGCAATAGGGTCCGGCCGTGGTCTGCAGGTGGAGGGGGGCTCGACTGCCGGCGGTGGTCTGCGGGCGGAGGGCGGCTCGACTGCCGGCGGTGGTCTGCGGGCGGAGGGCGGCTCGACTGCCGGCGGTGGTCTGCAGGTGGAGGGGGGCACGACTGCCGGCCGTGGTCTGCGGGTGGAGGGCGGCTCGACTGCCGGCCGTGGTCTGCGGGTGGAGGGGGGCTCGACTGCCGGCTGCTGCCCGTTTCGCCGTTCCCGCGGGGCTGGTGGTGGCGGGGCTGGCGGTGACGACGCTGGTGGCGGCGGGCTGCTCGGGTGCTTCGTCGATCTTCGGGGGCGAGTCGGAGGGCCCCACGCTGGTGGCCGACAGGCCGCCGCCGGTCGGGCCGCCGCCCCCGCAGCCCCCGACGGCCCCCCCACCGCTCACCGCCCCGCCGACCACTGCCCCCCAGCCCCCGCCCACCACCACGGAACCGCAAACCACCTGGACTCTGCTGGCGGGCGGCGATGTCCTCATGGACCGCTCCGAGCCGGCGGGAATCAACCCCTTCGAGTTCATCGACCCGCCTCTGGCGTCCGCCGATCTCGCCGTCGTGAATGCCGAGATGGCGATCAGCGACCGCGGCACCGCCCTCGACAAGCAGTACGTGTTCCGTGCCCCGCCCTCGGCGGCCGCCACGATTGCCGCAGCCGGCGTCGGTGTCGCCAGTCTGGCGAACAACCACGCCGGCGACTTCGGCCCCGACGCCCTCCTGGACACGATCGATCTGCTGGAGTCGGCCGGCGTGGTGGCGCTGGGGGCGGGCAGCGACGCCGACGCCGCTTACCGCCACCGCCTCGTCGACGTCGGTGGCGCCGCCAAGGTGGCGCTGGTCGGTGCGTCGATGATCGTGCCTTGGGGCTTCGAGGCGACCGCTGTCCGCCCGGGCATCGCTTCGACGTGGAACACGGCCCGGGTGCTGGGCAGTGTGCGGGCCGCGGCCGGCGAGGCCGACGTGGTGGTGGCGGTGGTCCATTGGGGCATCGAGCGCGATCCGTGCCCAAGCGGCGACCAGCGGTCCCTCGCCCGGGCACTCATCGGCGCCGGCGCGGATGTCGTGATCGGCCATCACCCCCATGTGCTGCAGCCGGTGGAGTTCACCGCCGGGGCGGTGGTCGCCTATTCGCTGGGCAATTTCGTCTGGCATCCCAGAGGGGGCTTCACCGGCGAGACGGGTGTGCTGCAGGTGGATTTCGACGGCGACACCATTGTCGGCTGGAGGTTCCATCCGCACCTGCTCGACGGCAACGGCGCCCCGCGCCCCGCCACCGACGGCGACCGCCTCGACCGGATCGAGGCCATCATCGGGGGCGACTGCGGCCCGCACCGACCGCCCCCCACGACCACCACCCCTGCCGGGTCCGGGGCCGAGCAGCCCGGCGAGACCCCGCAGCCCGCGGAAGCCGAGCCGCCTGCCGGGTCCGGGGCCGAGCAGCCCGGCGAGCCCCCGCAGCCCGCGGAAGCCGAGCAGCCCGGCGAGACCCCGCAGCCCGGCGAGACCCCGCAGCCTGCCACCGACGAGGCTCTCGATCTCGACGCCACCCCGTAACACCACCCCGCAACGACCGAGCAACCCCCGCCCCCCGACCGTCACCGAGCCCGAACGCCGCCTCCACCGCACACTCAGCGGCGGGGCCACCGGCTGCTGAGGTCCGCCGCCGGTCATCGGCCGGATCGCCATTTCGACTGCCATGACCCCTCCTTCCGGTCGGGTACACGTTGGCACCGGGGTGTGACATCGACGGGTCCACTTGCGTCGGCCCGCCCTGCGTCGGCCCGCCCTGCGTCGGCCCGCCCTGCGTCGCCCCGCCGTGCGTCGGCCCGCCGTGCGCCGCCCCGCCGTGCGCCGCCCCGCCGTGCGCCGCCCCGCCGTGCGCCGGCCCGCCCTGCGTCGGCCCGCCGTGCGTCGGCCCGCCCTGCGTCGGCCCGCCCCCTTGGTGCACCGACTCACACGAACTGTTACGATCTCCGGAACATTCGGAAGCGCCGGCTTCCCTCTTGGTCATGGGCCCGAGGTCACGCACGAGAGGAGCAGTCAACGTTGACACCGAGTGATGCGCAGCGCCTTGCGTTGCGGCAACAACTGATCGAGTTGCTGGACGAGGAACCGGCGATGACGCTCATGGAGAGCCTCCCGCCCATGGACTGGAACGAACTGGCCACCAAGGCCGATATCGAGGCGATCGATGCCCGCTTCGACGTGATCGATTCCCGCTTCGACGTGATCGATTCCCGCTTCGACGTGATCGATGCCCGCTTCGAGGCGATCGATTCCCGCTTCGAGGCGATCGATCTCCGCTTTGAGGCGATGGGCGACAGGATCGACAAGGGTTTCGCCGACGTGGGCGGCGAATCGAAGCGTGACATCGGCCGGGTGCACCACGACATCGGCCGGGTGCACCGCGACATCGCCCGGCTGACCTATGTGATCCTGGCGGGCGTCGCGGCGGCGGTCACCCCCATCTACATCTTCCTGCTCACAGGCGCCGGCACCTGACACCCGCCCCGCCCGGCGCCCCTGGTTGGATCGGCCCGCCGATCGGCGGTAGGAAAGGTCCACTCTTCACCGAGGGAGCCGCCCTATGAGCGCATCATCCCGGCCATTCCGCGCATTCCGGTCGTCCCAGCCACCCCAGCCACCCCAGCCAGCCCAGCCACCCCGGTCGTCCCAGCCACCCCAGCCACCCCGGTCGTCCCGGCCACCCCAGCCAGCCCAGCCACCCCAGCCACCCCAGCCACCCCGGTCACCCCAACCACCCCGGTCCTCCCGGCGAGCCCGGCCTGCCGCTGCCGCTGCCGCTGCCGCCGCCGTCGCTTGCCTCGTGGCGGGCGGGCTGCTGGTCGCCACCCCGGCCGCCCTCGCCCAGGACACCACCGCCGACACCACCCCCACCACCACCACCGACTGCACCATCGAGGACGCCATTGCCGGCGTGTTGCCGTCGGTGTTCCAGGTGGTCACCGAAGACGCACTCGGCACGGCGTTCTACATCGGCGACGGCGAGTTCCTCACGGCTGCCCACGTGGTGGCCGGCGCCACCGAGATCACGGCCCAGAACGCCGACCACTCCATCGATCTCACGATCGTGGGCGCCGATCCCGACGCCGATTTCGCCATCCTCTCCGGGTCGGGGGCGAACCTCGAGGCGCTCACGATCGGCGATTCGGCGGCTCTCGACGCCGGCGAGCGGCTGATCGTCGTCGGCTACCCGCTGTTCGAGCGTGTCGGCGACGCTTCGGTGACCCTCGGCGTGCTGTCGGGGCGGGTGACCGACGAGGATTTCGACTATGTCACTTCGCTGCAGACCGACGCGGCCGCGAATCCCGGCAACAGCGGCGGCCCTATCGTCGACGCCTGCGGCGAGGTGGTGGGGATTGTCACTTCCAAGCAGGTCGGCACCGCCGTGGAGGGCATCGCCTATGCGGTCGCCCAGTCCACGTTCTCCGAGGCGTCGGTGCGGGCCCGCGACCTCGGCCCGGAGGATTTCGCCGGGTCGATCGGCGACTGGACGATCATCGAGTTTGACGATGGCACGCCAGGCCTGCGGAGCGTGGCCACTTACCACGTGTACGCCCATTGGCCCGACAACGGCGGCCGCTACCCGACGCTCTTCGCGTATTGCAACGACGCGGACAAACCGGTCGTTTTCATGTGGTGGGACGTGGACGAGCTCGTGGGCGGCACCATCTCCCGGCGGGTGGCGGTCAGCTTGCGGTTCGACTTGGGCGAGTGGAAGCGCGAGTTCTGGGTGGACGCCACGCACCAGGATGACGTCGACAACCAGTTCGCGGTGTCGCGCGACGCCGCGGGGTTCGTCCGGTCGGCGGGCCGCGACAACGTCGTGTTGATGTGGTTGACGGGCCAGAACAACGTGCCGATCGGGATAGCTCGCTTCGAGGTGGGCGGCCTCAGGAACGGCCTCGAGGAGTTGGGCTGCTGAGCGGCTCGAGGCCCGAGTCAGCGGTCGGTTGTCCGCTGTCGACGGGTCCGGCAGGTTCGCCGGCCCGAGATCCGTCGAAAACTGTCGAGCGCTCAGCCGTTGCGCTCAGCTGCTCGCAGGATTTCCTCTCGGGACTTGAAGCTGGCGGCTTCGCGCAACCTCCTCCTCGTACTCTTCGACTTGTGGCCGACCACGAGCGCGTGTGCGGGGTTCTCGGACAGGGGGTCGCCCTTGTTCAAGCTGTTCTGTGCCCCATAGCCGTCTCAGTCGTTGCCGAGGGAGAGAAAGCTTGCGAGTTGGCGCAGAGTCGGGTGGAACCAGGGTTGGCCATCGAGCGTCCCTGACACTGTGAGGGTGATCTCGCGTCGTTCCGGCCCAAGAGTCGGATCAGTCGCGGGTGTCAAGGTTTCCGACGCCTTGTTGCGCTGTCACCTCGTGGGGTCACCCTGGTTAGAGAGATCAGGTTCGACATCCTCGGCGGGCGCTACTCGCCGGCGACGAGGGTTTCGGTGCGGCCTTCGACCCGACCCACGCTCTGGGAGAGGTCGATGAGGGCGGTGGTGTGGGCCGCGAAGCCTGCCTGCATCTCGGCGCGGAGTTTGTCGTGGCCTTCGGTCATCTCGGCACGGAGTTGATTGAACCCTGAGGTCATGTCGGCGCGGAGTTTGTCGTGGCCTTCGGTCATCTCGGCACGGAGTTTGTCGTGGCCTTCGGTCATCTCGGCACGGAGTTTGTCGTGGCCTTCGGTCATCTCGGCACGGAGTTGATTGAACCCTGAGGTCATCTCGGCGCGGAGGCTGCTGTCGCCTGCCTGCATCTCGGCGCGGAGCTTGCTGTCGCCTGCCTGCATCTCGGCGCGGAGCTTGCTGTCGCCGTCGATCATGTCGGCGCGGAGTTGGTTGATGGCCTCGGTGACGGTGGCGAAGCCGCGTCGCATGTCGGTGCGGCGTGTGCGGTCGAGGTAGATCGTGAGCGTCAGGCTCAGTCCCACGAGCGCAACGATTACCTGTTCCATGACTGTTCTCCTCCGAGCGTCGCCACCAGCGGGTGCTGTGAGGCGGTCGACGTGCTGCGGGGAAGCCGGACGTGCGGGTGCCAGTAGGTACGGTATAGGAAATATCCTGTTAGACAAGAATATCCCGACCCATCCGCACCACGTCGACCGGCCCGCAGGTATGCAGACCTACGTGGTCCTGGCCGGTGTGGCGGCGATGTTGGCGCCCTTCTACATCGCCTTGTTCATCACCCTGTTCACCGGCCTCGGCACCTGAGCGAGCCCCGCCGGCGGGGAAGCACGCGGTGGGTGGCGGGGTTCCCAGGTTCGAGGTGGTCGACGTCCGGCTCGAGGCGCTCCGCAGCGGGGCGGGTCAGCCGGCGGAGAGGACTCCGGAGACAAGGATGGTCACGAATACGCCCAACACCGCCAACGCGAACCCGGAGAGGGTCAACATGATGGTCCGCAGGTCGCCGGCGGCGCGCCGGTCGAGGCGACCCTCCATGGCCTTCATCTCGCTGGACAGACCCTTGATGTCGCCGCGCAGTTCGCCCATCTCGCCGCGCAGGCCACCCATCTCGCCGCGCAGTTCGGCGCGCAGTTCGGCGAGATCGGTCTTGGTGGCCAGTTGCTCCCAGTCGGGCGGGAGGCGCTCGATCAGAGCGTCAGCCGTCTCGGTGTCCATCGCTTCAGTCAACCTGCGGTGCAGTACCGAGGTCTTCACGTCGCTTGCCGTCATTGGTTGTCCCCGCCGATCTCGGCCTGCTGTTTGCGGTCCCGTCTGCAGGACGAGTCGGCTTCGGTGTCCGGGCCATGAGGGCTCCCCGCCAATCGGGAGCAGAAGCTACTCCCATGAGCCAAACTATATCACCAAGCGCAACAAGCAGAGTTCAGACAGCTGCCCGGCGGGATGAGCAGCATCGGGCAAAACAGCGAGTAGAGGCGTCCGCGGGCAACGCCATCATCGCCGCCACGGCCGTCGTCCATCGCCTCACGGTGGTCACCGGCAACGTCGAGCACTTCGAGCCGTTCGGTGTGCCGACCCTCAATCCGTTCGAGCCGAAGCCGGGAACACCCATGCGGACGCCAGGGTGCTCGGGATGCTCGCCGGGGATACCAGCTACATCGTGCGCCGCATCCTCGCAGGCAACTCCGGGGCGCCGCCGGACCTACTGGCGAAGCTGTGGAGGAGGCGCCGCTGGCTGTTGCGCTCCGAACTGGCGGCGAACCCCTCGACGCCGCCGGCGATGCTCGATCGGACGTCCCGCGCCTACCGGTACTTGCCCTTCGAGGTGATCGTTCGAGGGAAGGTGGCGGCCAACCCGGCGGCGCCGGCGGCGGCTATGACACCCGTCTACATCGCCCTGTTCACCGGCGGCGGCTGACGGACTGCCGGCCGGCCCGGCGCCCCGTCATTCCGGCGCAGGCCGGAATCCAGTCGGCGGCAGCGCCGACTACCCCCCCATGGCTAGCCATGGGGAACGGCCCGAAGGCACGCGGCGGCTGACCGGCGCTGCTAGCCTCGCCGGAGCGCCACGGGTGGCGGGGTTCGCTCCGTCGCCCTGCCGTGTTGGTTCGATGTTCCGGCGTGGTGGCCGGCGGGGTTTCCCGCCTGGTTGTTTGCGGTGGATTTTCGAGCCGTGGGGGATCGTCCCGGACCCAAACCGGGGCCGGGACCTCGGTGCGGTGGAGCACTGTGGCGGGCAGTATCACAAAGGTGTTGCCCGCGGCGATGCCGGGGTGTAATGTAAAGACCCTGTTGGAGTGAGGCAGCCGTCCCGGCGTGTGCTGGGGATGCCTCTTGGAATCAAGAGAAGGAAAACAGCGAGATGAGAAAGATTCTGACCAGCGTCCTGAGCGTCGCCGGTCTTTTGGCTGTGGTACTGGCGCTGGCTTCCAGCCCGGCCTCGGCCGCCAAGGTAGTGGTCACGGTCCAGACCGCGGATCCGGGCGAAGCCGGTGAGTACACCGTGAGTTGGGAAACTCAGGGTGGCTGCGATCCCGGATCGGGCACCTCGGGTGCGAGCGGGTCGGTATCGCTGACCGTGGCTGACGCTGACGGAGCCGGCGACGCCACTACGGGCCCGCAGCAGGAGACCGGTGTTGTGACCGACAACATCTGCAACTACTCGTGGGAGGCATCGTTCACGAACGCCGCCGGCGCTGACTGCGTGATCGGCGGCACTGGTACCACTGGTACCACCGCGACAGACCTCGCCGCGGTTGACGGCACGCTCGCATTGGTGACCGGCGCCTGCGCCTCGACGGGCAAGCTCGCTGTCACCGTGACGGCTCCCGGCGTCAACGTCGGGGACTGCATCGCCGCCACGGAGGACACTCCAGACACCACCGACGACTGCGACCTCGCCGATCCCGGCAACCAGAACCCCGATGCGGGCGACGTGGACGACGACACTACTCGGGCCACGGCCGACGACGTGACGGACGCCGACTCCGCTGGTGCCGCCTCGTCCACCACGTTCACGATCACCGCCACGCCGCAGAAGGACGCCCGGGGCAACGACGTCGAGGGCTGCAACGCCGTGAGCGAGGACACCGAGACCGACTACGACGACAACGACCTGCAGAAGGCCACTCTGACGGTGGTCGACCAGGCGCTCGGTGGAGCCTCCTGCATGTACACCGTCTCGGCTGCCCTGCCCGCAGGGTTCGCCGCAGGCGACGGCTCGGCACGCAGCACGGGCAACTCGCAGAAGGACCAGAATCCTGAGTCGGACAATGACGGCCCGGACGGTGTGGACGGCAACGATGACGACAACACCGTCGTCGTGCCCGACCTGACCGTGTCGATCGCGGCCGCGAAGGTGTTCCTGGTGCAGAACGTCATCGGAGACGCCGGTGGCGCCGGCGCCACGTACGAGTACAAGGCCCCGTGTGGTGCGCCCGGCCTGCCTGGCGCTCTGACGGCAGCCCCGGCCAGCAGCGGCATCACCAGCGTTGACGGCAGGAAGGTCGTCGAGTTGCGTACCGGCCGCTTCAACGTCAGCGCGGGTCTGCCTGACGGTACGGCCGAGGACGGCGTGGCAGCCACCGCCCTGAACAACAAGGGCGAGGCCTGCGAGGCGACCCTTTCGG
This sequence comes from Acidimicrobiales bacterium, assembly GCA_963664235.1. Lineage (GTDB taxonomy): Bacteria > Actinomycetota > Acidimicrobiia > Acidimicrobiales > CATQHL01 > VXNF01. The sequence continues at coordinate 1,595,553 of OY760933.1, forward strand.
TCTCGGGTGTGCCCGAGCACTGCTCGGTCAGCCACAACAGCCCGGTCAGCCTGGCGTCCGCCGACGGATCGGTGATCATCGAGGTCACCGTCGACTGCTCGGCCCCGGAGCCGGAGCCGGTTGCCCCCGAGCCGGAAGACACCGGTGACATGGGCGGCGACGACATGGGCGGCGACGACATGGGCGGCGACGACATGGGCGGCGACGACATGGGCGGCGACGACATGGGCGGCGACGACATGGGTGCCGACGACATGGGTGCCGACGACATGGATGACATGGGTCCGCCCGAGGACGTAGCCACCGGCTGATCCATCCCTAGATTCCAAACCCGAGGGGGCCGGCCAAGTGCCGGCCCCCTCGCCGTTTTCCGGGTCTGTTCTTCTGATCGGTGCGAAGTGGAGTACTGTCGTCTTCCTGATCGAGTGAGGCAACCGGCCCCGAGCGGACTGCCTGGAGCCTCGCGAAACCAAGGCAAGGACGGCAAGCGGCATGAGAAAGATCCCGGTCGGCGTCCTCAGTGTCACCGGTCTACTCGCGGCGGTATTGGCGCTGGCATCGGGCCCGGCGGCCGCGGTCACCGACGTCATCACGATCACGAGTGACACGGAAGCCGGCACATACATCGTCACGTGGAGCACAAAGGGCGGCTGCGATCCCGGCGACGACACGTCCGGCGCGAGCGACTCGGTGATGCTCACGGTGGCCGACAGCGGTGACGGAACGGGCACCGCGGAGTCGACCGGCGTCGTCATCGACACCATCTGCACCTACGAGTGGGAGGCGGTTCTCGTCCAGGCGGACGGGTCGCGTTGCGAGGTCGCCATTGCCATCACCGACAGCGCCACCACCCTCGTGACGGGTGACTGCAACTCGGTCGAGAAAGTGACGTTCACCGTGGTGGGCTACACGACTCCCGCCAGCGGGGACAAGGCTGCCGTTCCCCCGACGGCTGCGGTCCGCGGCGCCATCAAGAACACCACGTTCACGGTGACGGCCACCGAGAAGGTGCCGGCCGGCGCGAAGGCGGACCCGGAGTGTGCCACCGTCAGCGACGACACGGAGATCAGCGACGCCGGCATCAACCAGGTGACCTTGACGCTGATCGACGACACGTTCGACGGCCGGAACTGCACGTACACCGTGACGGCCGACCTGCCCGCCGGCTTCGCAGCCGGCGCCAAGGGCAGCAACAGCGCGGTCGTCGTGATGAACGGCCCCCCCGCCGCCGCCTCCGACCCCCCCAACAACCGTGCCACCCTCGACGAGTCGCCCGCCACCTCATCCACCGCGGCCCTGAACGCCAGCCTCGAGGTGGCCGTGGCCGTCCGCACGGTCTACCTCGTGCAGAACGTCATCGGTGACGCCGGCGGCGTCGGTGTGGAGTACGACTACAACGCCTCCTGCGGCGCACCCGGGCTGCCCCGCGCCCTGGGCCCCACGGCGGGCACCGGCGGCATCATCTTCAACCCGGCGATGACCTTCGTGGAACTGCGTATAGGCCGTTTCAACGTCAGCGCCGCAATCGGCGACAACACGGCGGACGGCACCAAGGCCTACGCCCTGGGCGAGAAGGCCAAGGCCTGCGAGGTGGCCGTCACGGTCTCGGGCGTGCCGGCCGGCTGCTCGGTGCAGCACAACTCGCCGGTCGATCTGGTGAGCGCCGACGAGTCGGTGATCATCGAGTTCACCATCGACTGCACGGCAGCGGCCGCCGGGGGCGACACGGTCGACGTCGGCGACCCGGGCGACGAACTGGTCGACACCGGCGACACCGAGGACGACATGCTCGAGATCGACGACGGTGGCAACGTGGGTCCGCCCCGGGACTCGGCCACCGGCTGATCCAATGCCGGATTCCCAACCCGAGGGGGCCGGCCAAGCGCCGGCCCCCTCGCCGTTTTCTCGCTAGGTCATTCCGGCCCTCGCATCCGCTAGCCGCAGGTGACCGGCCACTACGCTGAATCCACCATCAATTCCCATTGCACCTCGCCAAGGGGGCCCCGCACCGTGTCGAGACTCCGGCACTTCACCACCGCACTCGCCGTCATCGCCTTACTCGCCGCCGCGCCCGTACTCGCCACGGCGCCGGCGGCCGCGCAGGACGACACCCCGCCGCCCCCTCCCGTGTTCTTCATCTTCACCAACGCTATGACGAACCCGGATGCCGACAACGACAACGACGGCATACCCGACACCCGCTGGCAGGTGCAGGTCATGGTCGATGCGCTCGGCGACTGCGTTCCCAAGCGCGGCAGTGGAACGTACATGTCCACGTGGATTAACGCCGGTGAGCAGACAGGAGTCTCGCTCAGCACCCGCGAGTGTGTCTTCCGCATCTCGGCCAAGGCGAGGGTGGAGAGGAGCCCCGAGTGCACGTATCGTGGCCAACTCGCCTGGGGAACGAGCCCCAGCGACGGTGACTACCGCGACGGCAGCGTGATCACGTCCGGCAGACCCGACGGCGCGACCCGGCTGGCGATCCGGCGCGATCCCGGTGCCGGTTGCGCCAGACCCAACCGCACCTACTTCACCCTTGGCAGCAACAGCATCGTGGAGGACCTCCCCGGCGCCTCGGCCGACCGGGAACTCATGGCCCGCGCCCGGCGAGCCGCCACCCTCGGCGAGTTCACCGTCCGGGTGGAGCCCGAACCGGGGTCGAGGACCGTGGGATGCAACATAGCCACCACCTTCACCGTGCGCGGCGACGCCTCCACCTCACCGCAGGAGTTGGGTGCCACCGGCAACCGCTGCCCGGCGCGGGCGTCGATCGTGTCGGTCCCCGCGCACGTGAAGGCGTCCGAGGGCAGCTATGTGGAGTTCGACGCCGCCCTACCGAACATCATCGTCGACCTCACCTCGCTCGTGCGCATGGAGGCGGCCCGCATCGCCATCATCCAGGACGTGGCCGGCTCGGACAATCGCGGCGAGGCCACCTACTCCATCGCCCGCTCCTGCGGTGGCGTGGCGCTGGCCTCCCCGCCGGCGCAGTCCACATCAACCCCGCTCTACGAGGGCCGCTTCACGGTGCACTCGCCCGACATCGCGCAATTCGGACCGGCGGGCATCTACCCGGCCATTGCCACATCTCACAACTCCTCGATCGTCGTGGGCTGCGCAGTCAGCGTGACCGTCACCCGCCTGACGTCCGGCTGCACGGTGGCCGGCGGCAACACCCAGACGCTCACCTGGACCGCCACCAATCCCTTCCCGAACTTCGACTTCGAGTTCGACATCGGCTGCGGCGGAGCGGCGCCTCCCATAACGCCGTCGACAGCGCCGTCGATAGAGGACCCGTCCGGGACGACACCCGACGACGCCGCCAGCGTCGAGTCGGGCACTGACACGGTCCGGATCGTGGCCCGCAGGCTTGAGAACGCGAAGATCGAGTTCGGGCTGCAGCAGCGCCGGTACGACGCCTCCTGGAGCGAGCGGGTGTTCCCGACCGCTCGGCTGTTCCCCACGGCCGCCTCAGTAGGCAGCTGGTTGAACAGTTCCACCATCAACCTCGGGGTGGCCGAGTCGGCCGACTCCTTCGACGAGCAGGTCCGGGTGCGGATCACGGCCCGCTTGCAGTCCGACGGAAGGGTGGAGTTCGGCCTGCAGCAGCACGACGGCACCTCCTGGGGTGAGCGGGCGTTCCCCACACGCCGGTATTTCCCAACCGGTGCACGGGTCGACCGCTGGTTGCACAGTTCGGTGTTGGCCCTCGACGGCTGACCGGCGAGGGCCCGCAACCCCCTCACCCGTCGGCCCGCCGCCGTTACCACCGGTGACCCGTCCCCGACCTCATCGATGTGCACCGCAGTCGAGAGAAGACTCGACCCGGCAGAGACCTCTGCATCCCCCTATCAGCGGCGGGACAACACTACGCTGACACCACCGATACGTATTCTCGACGGGCGGGTTGCCTCAGCCCGACAAGGAGGGCGCGCCGTGACTCATCTTCGACACCTCACCCGGCCGCTGGTGGTGATCGCATTGCTGGCGACCAGCCTGGCTCTGGCCGTCAGCTCGCCGGCCGGGGCACAGAGCACCATCAGGGTCTTCACTTTCGAGAGCGCGGAGACCGCCGGCACCGACTGGGAGGTGCAGATCTCGGCCCAGGCTCTTGGCGGCTGCAATCCCCCCAACGCACGGGCTGGGCACGTGAGCGGTTGGATTGAGCCGGGCGGGGAGGACGGCGAAGTCCTCGACCCAGGCGTGTGCAACTACCGGATCACCGCTGTGGCGCGCCAAACGGCCAATCCCAACCAACTCTGCACCGCCGAATTGAGGTGGGGCGACTCGGGGGCCTTCAGTGCCGCAATCCAAACCTCCAACCGGGGCACGGCGACGACCGTCCAGGCCCAGCACACCGGTGCCGGCACGCCGACCTGCTCTGCGCAGGCCGTCCTGGCGATCACGATTGATCCCGAAGATGTGGTCGAGGCGCTGCCAAAGACCGCCACCGACTCCAACCTGCGGGCTCGGGCCGAACGGGCCGCGGTCATCACCGAGTTCCGCGTGAAGGTGACGCCCAAGTCCACGTCCATCAACCGCACCGGCTGCAACCAGACGCTGGACTTCTTCGTGCACGGCGACGGCGAGGAGGCGGAGAAGGCGCTGGGTTCCATCGGCGCGGGCGTGACCTGCGAGTACACGATCAAGGTGACCGAGGCGCCGCGGCCCTTCGTGGTCATCAAGCCGAACGGGACATCGTTCAGCACCGCCGACAAGAACGTCAACACCGGTCAGATCGAGTTGGACCTCAGCGAACACGTGAAACTTCCCTTCAATCGGATTGTCATCATCCAGGACGTGAACAACAACCCGGGCAACCAGGGGAGTGCGGCCTACAAGATCACAAGCATCTGCGCCGGCGTGGCGGCTCTGCCGCCCATCGCAACCACCGGCGGGTCGGGCATCTACACCCTTCCGGGTGGCCAGACGGTCGCCAGCCTGAGCAACGGCCGCTACACGGTGCACTCGCCGAACTTCGCCAACTTCGGCCCCGGCGCCTCCTACGGTGCGGTCGCCACCAGCACCACGTCCGACGAGATCGGCGGCTGCTCGGTGACCGCTTCGATCGAGGCCCTGCCCGCCGGTTGCACCGTCGCCGGATCGACCTCCCGCACGCTGACCTGGACGACCGCCAACCCCATCCAGAACTTCGACTTCGAGTTCGACGTTTACTGCGGCGGGACGCAGCCACCCGATCCCCCGGCGACGCCGCCGTCTTCGACCGACGACTCCACGGACGACTCCACCGATGACGCCGACGCCGCCACCGTGCCGGGTACCGGCACGGTGCGCATCGTGGCCCAGTTGCTCGACACCGGGAAGATCGAGTTCGGTCTGCAGCAGTGGCAGCACGACAGCACCTGGGGCGAGCGGCAGTTCCCGAGGGCTCGGCTGTTCCCGACTACAGCCGCCACCGACCAGTGGCTGAACAGTTCCGCCATCACTCTCAGCGTGTCTGCGACGGCCGACTCCTTCGCCGACGACGCGGTGGTACGGATCACGGCCCGCCGCCAGGAGGATGGCAGGGTGGAGTTCGGCCTGCAGCAGAGCGACGACGGCGGCACCACTTGGGGCGAGCGGGAACTCCCGCAGCGCCGCTACTTCCCGACGAGCGCCACCGTCGAGCGCTGGCTCGGCAGCTCCAACATCACAGTCGATAGCTAACCCCCATCAGTAGCTCCAACGGCCCGCTGCGCCGGCCGCCGAACAACCCGGCGGCCAGCGCACCGGGCCGCCGGCGTCTTGGGATCCCGGTCCGCCGACCGCCGCTGCGCAGGCTCGTCCTCGACCCAGTCGGTGAGCCTCGATTCGGGAGCGCTGCCGTGGCCTGGACAAACTTCACGCCGCGAGAGGTGGCGAGGTGGTCAGCGGGTCGCTCCATCGGATGAGCGTGTTGTCGGCTCGAATGCCACAGGCCTGTGGCGACGATGCGGAGAGGCTGGTGAACCGCCCGCTCGGGCTTCGTCTACGCGTCCCTCATCGGTGACGCCCACAGCCGGCGCATCATCGGCCGGCACGCCGTCCAGCCGAAGGTGTCCAAGCTTGTGCGCCGACTTGTCTCGGTGCTATCCGGTGACCTGGACCGTGGCAGGGCGTGAGATGCGCGCCGTGGCGTTGGCGGCGACGAGAGTGACCCTGACGGTCCCGCCTCGGACGCCGCGGATCGATGCCAACGAGCCCTGCACGGTCACGTCGATGAGCCGGTTGGAGTCGGTGCGATTGTAGGTCACGTCGAATTCGGTGGCTGCCTCGGAGAAGTACCTGCTGAGGTCGATTGCGATGGTCCCTCCGACCGACACGAGCAGTTGTGGGCTTCCTCCGACCGTTGTCAGTAGGACCTGCGAGGTGGTCTTCACCGCAACCGTGAATCCGTACCTCACGCTGCCGGCGTCGTTGGTGGCCGTCACCGTGATCGTGGAGGTGCCGAGGGCATTCCCCGAGAAGCTCACGACTCCCGCGGCGCTCACCGAGACCGGGACGCTGGCAGGTATCGACGACGTCACTGCCCAGCCCTGGACGATCCCGCTGAAGTAGGGGCTCGTGTTAACGGTGCCTGAGTTCCCGACGATGAGGGTCTGGTCGGGGATGCTGCTGGACAACGTCGGCGGCGCGGTCACCGGTTCGGTCGCCAAGGAATACAGGGACTGATCGTCCGGCGGCGAGTCGTCCGGTTGCGAGATCTGGGCTGGCAGTTCCTCCTCGGGCACGAACGGCGCCGGAGGCGCGGGGGCGGGCAGTTCCTCCTCGGGCACGAACGGTGCCGGTGCGGCGGCGGGCGGTGCCGGCGAAGGCGTCGGCGCAGGCGGCGCGGCTGCCTGGCTCCCGTCGGCGGCCGTGTTCACCCGAACCGTGAACGTCTGGGCCGCAGAACCGCCCGGACCCGAGGCCGTGACCGTGACGCTGGCAGAACCGCGAGACACCGGCGACACAATCAGCATGTCGGGCGCTGACACGCTGGCCGTGGCCACGTTCGTGTCGGACGAGGTGGCGGTGAAGCTGTCCACCGGGCCGCCGAAGAATCCTGCTGCGAACAGGGCGTGTGGATAGCCGCCCGCGTTCATTCTCAGTTCCGCCATGGTCCCCACCGCGACCGGCGGCGGGCCCGAAGGTGCTGGCGGCGGCTCCTGCTCGACGGCCGTCGGGGTCGCCGGTGCTGTGGCTTCGAGCGGTGCAGGCGTCTCGGCGTTCGCTGGGCCAGGGGCGGGCGGCGCGATCGTCGTGGGCAGGGCCTCGGCGGCGGGCGTGGTCGCAGCCTCCAACGTGGGCGCCGGGGCACCATCCTCGTCGGCCGGTTCGCCGTCGTCCCCGCCGCATTGGGCGAGCAGCAGCAGACCGGCCGCCAGCGTGGCGACGAGGCGGACATTCCACGTTGGCGGCCTTCGCCGGACCACGGGGCCCTTCGACGCAAGACAGCGCCGCGCGAGACCAAACCCAACTGGGGTTGCACGATCACCGACCACACATGCAGATCCCGCCGCACGTGCCGATCTCGGGGCGGCGACCACGTGCTCGAAACTACCCGGCGCCGCGCGCCGGCTGTGTGATGCCAGAACTAAACCGCCACCGACCGACGACTCGTCGGGGATCTCTACTGGTGGCGCCAGCGACGACGCCGGCGCCACCAGGGACGAGCGGATCCTGCCCTCGCGCCGCTTCTTCGCCGGCAAAGCGAACTGGGCGCTCTTCGATATCGTCACTCCCCGCTAATTTCCGAAGGGCCGGTAACTCTCGTACAATAATGACGGACGTCCAGTACGACGTCTGCGGGACCCCTACTCGACCCCAAGGGCCGGATTTCTCGAATTCGGTGGGAGGACGCGCTGTGACTTACTGTCGACACCTCGGCTGGCTGGTGTTGGTGGTCGCACTCCTGGCGACCGGCCTGACGTTGGCCGCCGCTGCTCCCACCGGGGCGCAGAGCACCTTGAGGGTCTTCAACCTCCGGAGTGCTGAGACCGACGATGAGTGGCAGGTCCAGATCACGGCGCAGGCTCTCGGCGGTTGCGCTCCCGGCAACGCGCGGTCGGGACTCGTGACGGCCTGGCTGGCACCCGGTGACGTGGACAGCGAAGTGTTCAACCCGGCGACGTGCACCTACCGGATCACCGCGGTGGCGCGTCGGGCGAGTGTTCCCCACGAGTTGTGCAGGACCGAGCTGAGATGGGGCACCGAGGGTGACTTCCAGGCCGAGCCTCTCCAGACGTCGAAGCGGGCGGACGCCCCGACGACCGTGGAGGCCAAGCACTTCGAGGACGGCGGCGAAACCGACTGTTCGCCGCAGCCGAGGCTCTCGGTCACGATCGATCCCGCCGAGGTGGTCGAGACGCTGTCGAAGGCCTCGACCGCCCCCTTCCTGGCCGATCTCGCCGCGCGCGCCGTGGCGATCACCGACTTCAGGGTCAAGGTGGCTCCCACGTCCACATCGGTCGGGCGGACCGATTGCGACCGGACGCTGGAATTCGTCGTCAAGGGCGGCGGCGCAGCGGCGGAGAGGGCGCTGGGTTCCATCGGTTCGGCGATCTGCGAGTTCCGCATCACCGTGACAGAGGCGCCCATGCCGTTCGCGATCCTCAACCTCCGCGGCAAGACATTCAGCACCGAATCCACCGACGAGGACTCTGGAGTGATCGCCCTCGACATCAGCGATCTCGTTTCACTACCCGTCAACCGCATCACCATCATCCAGAACGTCGTGAACAATCCGACCAACGAGGGGGTCGCCGCCTACAGGGTCAGCAGCGACTGCAGCGGCGTGGGAGCGCTGCCGCCCATCGCACGTGCCGGCGGATCCGGCATCTCCACGGTACCGGGCGGCGCGACCGTGGCGTCACTTGGCAACGGCCGGTTCACGGTGCACAAGCCGGGGTTCGCCAACTTCGGTCCCGATGCGGCGTACCCGGCGGTCGCCACCAGTTCCGTCTCCAGCGAGATCCGCGGCTGCTCAGTGACCGCCACGATCGATCTAATCGCCCCTGGCTGCACGCTGGACGGGTCCAGCACGCGCACGCTCACCTGGACGAGCGCCAATCCGCTGTCGACCTTCGACTTCGAGTTCCGGATCGACTGCCACGACATCCGGTCGCCCGAACCCGAAGTGCCCCCGCCCCCGCAGACGACCGACGACCCCACCGACACCTCCGCCGACGACCCCGCCGACACCTCGCCGGCGGCCGTGATCGGTTCACCCGACGTGCGCATCGTCGCCCGACTTCTCGACAACGGGAAAGTGGAGTTCGGCCTCCAGCACCAGCACAGCGGCTCCTGGAGCGACCCGATGCTGCCGCTGCGCAGACTCTTCCCGCCGACCACCGCGGTCGACGTTTGGTTGGCGAGTTCCACGCTGACTCTCGACATCTAGGTGTACCCGGCCATGACGGTGGTGACACGTTGGCGGCAGTTCGTCCGCCTGCTTGCCGTGACCGCCTTCGTGGCGGCGGCCGTGCCCACCGCCGCCGGCACCGCGCAAGCGCAGACGCTGCCGACGCTGAGCGTGGCCGACGCGTCGGTGACCGAGGGCGACTCCGCCGACGTCACCGTCACGCTGACGGTGACGTTGAGCGCGGCGAGCATGAGCGACGTCACGGTGGACTATGTGACCGAAGACGGCACCGCCACCGCGGGCAGCGACTACACGGCACTGGCGTCGACCGAGCTGACGATCTCGGCGGGGGACGAGACGGCGACGGTGGACGTGACGATCAAACACGACACCACCGACGAGGACAACGAGACGTTCAAGTTCAAGCTGAGTGGCCCGACGAACGCCACCATCAGCGATGCGGAGGCGACGGTCACGATCACCGACAACGATGCTGCGCCGTCGCTGAGCACCGACGACGTGACGGTCGGAGAGGGCGCCGGCACCGCGCCGGTGAAGGTGAAGTTGAGCGCCGCGAGCGGCAAGACCGTGACGGTGAACTATGCGACCTCCGACGGCACCGCCGTCGAGCCCGGTGACTACACGTCGAAGTCGGGGTCGTTGAGTTTCTCGCCGGGAGAGATGTCCAAGACGGTGTCGGTGACGGTCGCCAGCGACACGGTGAACGAGGCCAACGAGTCATTCACGTTCACGCTCAGCAGCGCGATGAACGCCACCATCAGCGATGCGGAGGCGGAGGTGACGATCACCGACAACCCCACCCTGAGTGTGGCCGACGTGACGGTCGATGAGGACGACGGCAACGCGACGCTGACGGTATCGCTGGATGTGGCCGGCGCCGCCGACGTGACGGTGGACTACGCGACCTCCGACGACAGCGCCACCCAGCCCGGTGACTACACGTCGAAGTCGGGGGAGTTGACGATCACCAAGGGGGACACGTCGGAGACGGTGACGGTGCCGATCATCAACGACACCGCCGACGAGGAAGACGAGACTTTCAAGTTCACGCTGAGTGGTCCGGCCAACGCCTCGATCACCGACTCGGAGGCGGAGGTCACGATCAACGACAACGATAATCCGCCGAAGCTGAGCGTGGCCGACGTGACGGCGAAGGAGGGCGCCGGCAAAGCGACGCTGGAGGTGAAGTTGGATGCGGCGAGTGGGAAGACCGTGACGGTGAGCTATGCGACCTCCGACGGCACCGCCACCCAGCCCGGTGACTACACGTCGAAGTCGGGGTCGTTGAGTTTCTCGCCGGGGGTCACCTCCATGACTGTGGACGTGACGGTCGCCAGCGACACGGTGAACGAGGACGACGAGACGTTCACGTTCACGCTCACCAGCCCGATGAACGCCACCCTCGGCGATGGGTCGGCGGAGGTGACGATCGAGGACAACCCCACCCTGACTGTGGCCGACGTGACGGTCGATGAGGATGTGGGCAACGCGACGCTGACGGTGGAGCTGGATGTGGCCGGCGCCGCCGCTGTGACGGTGCTCTATGCGACCTCCTCCAGCGGCACCCACCCTGCCACGGCGCCCAGCGACTTCACGGCGCCGGCGATGAACGCTTCGTTGACCATTGCGAAGGGGGAGACGTCGAAGACGGTGACGGTGCCGATCATCGACGACACCACCGACGAGCACAACGAGACGTTCACGTTCACGTTGAGCATGCCGGCCAACGCCAGCATCAGTGATGCGTCGGCGACGGTCACGATCGACGACAACGATGATCCGCCGGCGTTGAGCGTCGATGACAAGTCGGCGCAAGAGGGCGCCGGCAGCGTCACTTTGACAGTGAAGTTGGATGCGGCGAGCGGCAAGACCGTGACGGTGAACTATGCGACCTCCGACGGCACCGCCGTCGAGCCCGGTGACTACACGTCGAAGTCGGGGTCGTTGACGTTCTCGCCGGGGGAGACGTCCAAGACGGTGTCGGTGACGCTTGCCAGCGACACGGTGAACGAGTCCAACGAGTCCTTCACGTTCACGCTCAGCAGCGCGATGAACGCCACCGTTGGCGATGGGTCGGCGGAGGTGACGATCGAGGACAACCCCACCCTGACGGTGGCCGACGTGACCGTCGATGAGGACGACGGCGACGCGACGCTGACGGTAATGCTGGATGTGGCCGGCGTCGCCGCTGTGACGGTGAGGTATGCGGCCTCCTCCAGCGGCACCCACCCCGCCACGGCGCCCAGCGACTTCACGGCGCCGATGATGAACGCTTCGTTGACCATCGCCGCGGGGGACACGTCCGGGACAGTGACGGTGCCGATCATCGACGACACCACCGACGAGTACGACGAGACGTTCACGTTCACGTTGAGCATGCCGGCCAACGCCTCGATCAGCGATTCGTCGGCGACGGTGATGATCACCGACAACGACCCGCCGCCGTCGATGAGTGTGGCCGACGTGACCGTCGATGAGGACGACGCGGACGGCAGAGCGAGGTTGACTGTGTCGTTGAGCGAGGCGAGCGGCAAGACCGTCACGGTGAACTATGCGACCGCCGACGGCACCGCCACCGAGCCCGCCGACTACACGTCGAAGTCGGGAACGCTGACCTTCACGCCGGGAGATGAGTCCAAGACGGTGGACGTCACGATCAACGACGACCCCACAGACGAGCACGACGAGACGTTCACGTTCACCCTCAGCGACGAGTCGAACGCCACCCTCGGCGATGGGTCGGCGACGGTCACGATCACCGACGACGATCCGCCGCCGTCGATGAGCGTCACCGGCGGGGGGACCGTTGTCGAGGCCGCCGGCAGCGTGACACTCACGGTGGCGTTGAGCCTGGCGAGCGGCAAGACCGTCACGGTCAACTATGCCACCGCCGACGGCACTGCCACCGAGCCCGGTGACTACACGGCGGCGTCGGGAACGCTGACCTTCTCGCCGGGGGATGAGTCCAAGACGGTGGACGTCACGATCATCTCCGACACCGACGACGAGGACGACGAGACGTTCACGTTCACCCTCAGCGGCGAGTCCAACGCCACCCTGGAGACAGCGTCGGCCACCGTCACGATCGGCGACAACCCCGCGCTGTCCGTCGCCGACGTGGAGATCAACGAGGACGCCGGGAACGCCGTCTTCACGGTGTCGCTCGATGAGACAGGGTCGTTCCAGCTGACAGTGGACTACGCCACCGCCGACGGCACCGCCAAGGCGCCCGGCGACTACACGACGACGGCGGGAACGCTGACCTTCGCGCCCGGCACGAATGCGCTCGACGTCGAGGTCCCGATCAACGATGATCGCAACCAGGAACTCAACGAGGACTTCTCGCTCACGTTGAGCAACCCTACGAACGCCTCGGTCTCGGAATCCAGCGCAGAGGGACTGATCCTCGACGACGAGTCGCCGACCAACGTCCGCGCCGCGCCGCCGGTGTACGCGGTGTTCGAGGTGCGGCTCAGCGCGGCCAGCGCCCGGGACGTGTCGGTGGACTACGCCACCGCCGACGGGACGGCGATCGCCGGCGTGAACTACATCGCCATCACCGGGATGCTGACGATTCCCGCCGGCGAGCGGAGCGGCACGATCCGGGTGCCGGTCGTCGACGACGCCCGCGACGAGGCGAACCGGTCGTTCAGCGTGCGGTTGAGCAATCCACAGAACGCGGGGCTGCGCGACGCGCAGTCGACCGCCGCGGCCACGATCCGCGACGGGCTGCGTGTCCTTTCCGTCGGCGACGCCACGGCGACCGAGGGCGGCGTCGCCGGCTTCCCGGTGACGCTCAGCGCGCCGAGCGACGACGCCGTCGTCGTGAACTACGCCACCGTCGGCGCCACCGCGGTCGCCGGAGTGGACTACGTCGCACGCCGGGGCCGGCTGACCATTGCCCGCGGCGCCACCGAGGGGGTGATCCGGGTCCGGGTCAGGGACGATCGCATAGAGGAGCCGCCCGAAACGTTCGGCTTGCGGGTCGTCGAAGTGACGAACGCCCGCGGCCCCTCCGAGCCCGCCACCGGCACCATCGTCGACAACGACTCCCCGCCGGTGCTGGCAGTGGCCGACGTCACCGCCTCCGAGGGTGCCGGCTTCGTGGCATTCACCGTGGCGCTCAGCTCACCCAGCGCCCACTTCGTGACCGCGGACTACGCAACGCTCAACGGCACGGCGACCGCCGGCGCGGACTACACCGCAACCACCGGCACGTTGACCATCCCGCCCGGTTGGGCTTCGGTGGTCGTCCGCGTGCCGATCAGCGACGACAACAGCGACGAGAGCGACGAGACGTTCACCCTCACGCTGAGCGAACCCGTGAACGCCACCCTCGGCGACGCCGCCACCCTCGGCGACGCCACCGCCACCCTTGGCGACGCCACGGCCACCGCCACCGCCACCGCCACCGCCACCGCCGCCGCCACCGCCACCGCCACGATCGCCGACGACGACGGCCTGCCGAGCCTCGCCGTCGCCGGCGCCGGAGCCACCGAGGGCGCCGGGGCGGTGACGTTCACCGTCAGGCTCAGCGCCGCCGCCACGGCCGGCGTCTCGGTGGACTACTCCACGGCGAGCGGCACGGCGCTGTCGGGCCTGGACTTCACCAGGACGGCCGGCACGCTGGTCATCCCCGCCGGCGAGACCACCGCTGAGATCCGGGTGCCGATCATTGCCGACCGCCTATCCGAGCCCGCCGAGACCTTCACCCTGACCCTCGCGGATCCGGTTGGTGCGACGGCTCCGGCCGGCCCGGCGACGGGCACCATCACCAGCAGGCCCGTCGTGCGGGTCGCGCTCGCCGCCGCCTCCGAGGGCGCCGCAGCGGTGACGTTCGCGGTGACCCTCGACGCCGTGAGCCACCAGGACGTCTCGGTCGACTACTCCACGGCGAGCGGCACGGCGCTGTCGGGCGTCGACTTCACCAGGACGGCCGGCACGCTGACCATCCCCGCCGGCCGGACCGGCGCCGAGATCCGGGTGCCGATCATTGCCGACCGCCGCGACGAGCCCGCCGAGACGTTCACCCTCACGCTGCGCGCACCGGTGAACGCCACACTCGCCGGCGGCGCCTCCTACGCCACCGGCACCATCGTCGACGATGACGCCCTGCCGAGGCTCACCGTCGCCGATGCGACCGCGGCGGAGGGCGACGGACCGGTCACGTTCACGGTGGCGCTGGACTCCGTCAGCGGCAGCGACGTGACCGTGACCTACGCCACCTCCGACGGCACCTCTACCGGGTCCTCCGGCGGCACGTCCGGCGGGTCCTCCGGCGGAACCTCGGGCGGCTCGGCTGGCGGCACAACCGGCGGCTCAACCGGCGCCGCCTCCGACGGCACGGCCGCGGCCACGGCGGGTGAGGACTACACGCCGGCGACGGGCACGCTCACCATTCCCGCCGGCAGCGGGGCCGCCACGATCGTGGTGCCGGTCGTCGACGATTCCCTCCACGAGACCGACGAGACGTTCACCCTCACGCTGCGCGCACCGGTGAACGCCACACTCGGCGACGGCACCGCGTCCGCCGCCGCGTTCGCCACCGGCACGGCGTTCGCCACCGGCACGGCGTTCGCCACCGGCACGGCGTTCGCCACCGGCACGGCGTCTGCCACCGGCACGGCGTCCGCAGCCGGCACGGCGTCCGCCACCGGCACCATCGTCGACGATGACGACCCGCCGAGCCTCACCGTCGCCGACGTGACAGCGACCGAACGCGCCGGAGCGGTGACGTTCACGGTGACGCTTCACCCCGTCAGCGGCAGCGACGTGACCGTGGACTACGCCACGTCCGACGGCACGGCCACGGCCGGCGAGGACTACACGCCGGTGGCGGGCACCCTCACCATTCCCGCCGGCAGTTCCAGCGCCACGATCGTGGTGCCGGTCATAGGCGACGACCGCGACGAGGGCAACGAGACGTTCACCCTCGCCCTCAGCGGGGTGCAGAACGCGGTGGCGCCCCGAAGCTCGATCACCGCAACCATCGTCAACGCCACCGCCACCACCACTGCCACTGCCACTCGGCGACCGGTACTGGCGGTTGCCGACGCGACCGTGGTGGAGCGATCCGGTTCGGTGACGTTGAGGCTGCGACTCAGCGCGGTGACCGGTGTCGACGTGACGGTGCAGTACCAGACCATTGACGGGGCCGCCACCTCCCGCAGCGACTTCCGGAGGGCGTCCGGCACCGTGACCGTGCCGGCCGGCCGGCGCAGCGTCGACATCGTGGTGCCGATCACCGACGACGATCTCGACGAGCCCGACGAGACGTTCACGCTGGTGGTGACCGCGGCCGACAACGCCGACGTGCCGCTGGAGCCGGCGACGGTCACCATCGTCGACGACGACGATCCGCCCGCTATCGAGATCGGCAGCGTGACAATCCAGGTGGGCAGCTCCTCCTCCGACGGTTCGTCGGGCAGCTGACCTTCCCAGCCCCGGGTCCCTCGACCGCGCACTCGTCCACTCTCGAACCTCCCGGCGGTTCGTCGGGCAGCTGACCGTCCCAGCCTCGAACCTCCCGGCGGTTCGTCGGACAGCAGACCTTCCCGCCCCCGGGTCCCTCGACCGCGCACCCGCCCAGCCTCGAACCTCCCGGCGGTTCGTCGGGCAGCTGACCTTCCCAGCCTCGAACCTCCCGGCGGTTCGTCGGACAGCTGACCTTCCCGCCCCCGGGCGCCGCGACCGCGCACCCGCCCAGCCTCGAACCTCCCGGCGGTTCGTTAGACAGTTGACCTTCTCAGCCCCGGGTTCCGCGACCGCGCACTCGTCCACCCTCGAACCTCCCGGCGGTTCGTTAGGCAGCTGACCTTCCCGCCCCCGGCGCCGCGACCGCGCACCTGCCCACCCTCGATCTTCCCGGCGGTTCGTCGGGCAGCGGACCTTCCCGCCCCCCGGCGCCGCGACCGCGCACCCGACATCAGCAGCGTTGCTGCCACGTAGCCGCGCCGAACGCATGTCCGAGCCCTCGTCGGTGCCCCGCACCGCCACCCGCCCAAGGATCTGCCGCCCGCACTGTTGGACGGGGCTCTTGCCGGCCCGGTCCCGTCGAGGCGCTGGCGCCGGGAAATGTGTGGTCAGAAAATAATCCGTACTGCTGTTGCTTTACTGTTTCAAGCGAACTATAGTATGCCAACAAGTAATCAAGAGCGGCCAAGCCACCGGCGATGTGGCAGGGCCACCGGGGGAAACCAGCGAGAGGGGGCGACGGGCAGATGAGTGACGGATCGAAGCTGGGCGAATGCGCCAGTGCTGGCCGGGCGGGCCAAGAACCGACCGGGACAGATCCGGCGGGCCACGAACCGGCTGACGATGGTCGGGCCGCCGAGTGGGCGGCGCTGGGCGAGTGGTTGAAGTCGCCGCCAGTGTGGCCCCAGGTCGATTTGGGTGTGTTGCGGGATTGTCTGGGATTCATGGGCCGGGCGCGGGCTTCGCTGGTCGCCTTGGAGGCCGACGTGGTCGCCGAGGTTGCGCGCCGGGAGGGCGACGCCGCCGCCGAGGAGATCCTGCGGCAAGACCAGAAGCGCTCCCGGAGAGGCGCCCGCAAGGCCGTGAAGACCGCCGCGCAACTGGAGTGGGCTCCGAAGGTGGCCGGCAAACTCGCCGACGGGTCGATAACCCCGGAGGCTGCCGGGCTGATCCTGGACGCCGACGCGGACACGCCGGTGGACCAGCGAGAGCTACTGAAGGCCGCCGAGGAAGAACCCGACGATGTCTTCCGGCGCACGTTGAAGGACCACGTCAACGAGCGCATCAGCACCCAGGAGCTCGAAGCGCGGCGGGCGTCGCAGCGGCGCCGGCGGCGAGCCTCCATCAGCGAGCAGCCCGACGGCATGTTCCACCTGTTCGCCCAGTTCGATCCCCTCGTCGGCAACCAGGTGCGCGCCGCGCTCATCGCCAAGGCCGATGAGTTGTTTCGCAGCGAAGACTCCAAGGATCGCGCCACGGCGTCCCAGCGCCTCGCGGACGCGCTGGGGGAGTTGATCTGCAACAACACCGGCACCGGCGCGCCGGCGGGCACCGAACTGATCGTCCTCGCCGACTACGACCAGGTCCACGACACGATCACCAACGCCCGCCTCACCGATGGCACCCGCCTCACCGAAGCCGAAACACTCGCCGTGGCGTGCGACACCAAGATCCTCCCGGGCATCTTCAACAAGCACACCGGCAACGTTCTGCTCGCGCGCTCGCAGCGCAAGGTCCCCAAGTGGCTCCGCAAGCAACTCATTGCACGCGACGGCGGCTGCATCGGCTGCGCCGCCCACCACCAAATCTGCCAGACCCACCACCTCGACCACTGGGCCGACGGCGGCGAAACCACCCTCGAGAACACCTGCCTGTTGTGCTGGCGCTGCCACCACATCCGCCTCCACCTGAACGGCGAAGAAATCACCCGCCACCCCAACGGCAAACTCACCCTCGCACCACCCGCCAACCCGCCTCCCGAACCTGCGGGTCCGACAGATGGCGAACAGATCGACGGGCACGAGCCGCGCAGCCGCGGACCCGGACACCGCCACGCACACCACCGCCCCACCAGCGACCACCACGCCCCGACCGCCGGCACCAGCAGCCAAGGCACATCGCGCCACCCGGCCCCTCAGGGAACTGGGCCGCCAGCGTTCTGGAGCGCAATGTCCTCTACCCGACCCTGCGATGGCTAGCCTCCGTCGCAGGCACACCGAATCACCAACTGATGAGGGAGGGAGACGTGGAGGACAGGGGCGTCTTGTCCGCTCGCATCCGTGCGGCGTTCGACGGCTGCTACGAAGCGCCACGCGCGGCCGCTCTATCCGGCGTGCCCGTGTCCACGGTGTACCTCTGGGCGCGCCAGGAACTCGTCGAGCCGTTCGTGTCGCGGCAGCGCGTGAAGCTCTGGTCGTACGCAGATCTCATGGCTCTGCGCGTGGTCTATTGGCTGCGACATCCCAAGCGGAGCCAGAACCAGCGGATCGCCGCCAGCCCGATGCCGCGTGTTCGCGAGGCTCTCGCCGAAGTCGAACGCCTGGGGCTCGACATCTGGGACGACCGGCCAGGCGAGCCCGACTCGCCGCTGCGCGTCGATGCTTCGGGCAAGATCTGGGTGGAGGCGGACGGGGTCGTCGCAACGCGCGGCCAGCAGGGCATTGGAGACTTCCTGGACCTGCTCGGCCCCTTCGCGGTCGGCCAGTTGCAGGGCCCTGATCTTCTCCGGCCACGGCCGTCCCTGCGGATCATCCCCGGCAAGCTGTCGGGCGAACCCCATCTGGCGGGCTCACGAATCACGACCCAAGCCGCTGCGGCGCTCTACGAGCACATCCCCGATGTGGCGCAGATCGCGGACCTCTATCAGGGCTTCGACGCCGGCATGTTCGAGCAGGCCATCAAGTTCGAGCATTCGCTCGCAGCCTGATGCACCTGCCCCTGGACGAGAACTTTCCCGAACCAACCCTCAAGGCCCTCGGACGCTGGTTGAGCGACATCCAGTTGCTTCCCCTGCGCACCATTGACCCGCGACTAACAGGACTCGACGACCGCAGGCTGCTCATCGCTCTCAGTCAGTTGGGATTCGAGGGGCTCGTGACGCTCAACTACAAGATGCTCCGCAATCCGAGCGAGTTGGCAGCGGTACTCAAGACAAGAATGACGATCTTCGCGATCGCCGGTGTGGGCCACGATCCCATCCAGGCGACCGGGGCGCTGCTCCTGGATCTGCCCTCAGCCGTGGCTGCGGTGCGGGCGGGTGACTCGGGCGTCTTCTGGCTGCGACCTCGATCACCGAAGCCCCGCGATCCGTGGGAACTGTTCAAGACCGCGGCAGCGAGGCGGAACGACGACGCAGCAAGTCTCTACGCGTCGCTCAAGGTCTCCGACGATGAGATGGAGACCGCCGTTCTCTCAAACCGGGACCCAAGCGCCGGCGCGGGTTAGACGAACTCCACGCCGAGTGGCGGTGAGACCGTCGGCGGGTCGCCCCAGCAGGTGACCGTGCCGTCGGGACGTAACCCGCAGGCGTGGAACGGCGACGCGGACAGGGACGTGAACCGCCCGGTGGGTGTGTCGTTCTGGCCGTAGTTCTCGAAGCCCCAGCACGTGGCCCCGCCGTCGGCGTACAGCGCGCACGTGCGCAGGCCGGCCGCGGCGACGGCGATGAACCGGCCATCGGTCGGGGCGTCGGTCTGGCCGCTGGCGTTCCAGCCCCAACACGCGATCGTGCCGTCCGTGCGCAGGCCGCACGAGTGCAGGTTGCCCGCGGAAACGGCGCTGAACTGCCCGCTCGGCGGGTCGGCCTGGCCGCTGCGGTTGTCGCCCCAGCACACGATGGTGCCGTCGGTGCGCAACCCGCACGAATGGCTGCCACCCGTGGCGACGGCGCTGAACCGCCCGCCCGGCGCGTCGCTCTCGCCGAAGCCGTTGTGCCCCCAGCACGCCACGGTGCCGTTGGAGCGCAGCGCGCACCAATGCAGGGTCGACCCGCTGATCGCCGTGAACTGCCCCGAGGGAAGGGCGCGTGCCCCGCTCCCGTAGTCGGGGGAGCCGCCCCAACAGATCAACGACCCATCGGCCCGTACTCCGCACGAGTCGACGCGCGAGGCCGCGACAGCGGAGAACCGCCCGCTCGGCGCATCGGACTGACCGCTGGCGTCCCAGCCCCAGCAGGCCACGGTGCCGTCGGCGCGCAGCCCGCACGTGTGCAGGTAGCCCGCGCTGACGGCGGTGAACTCACCCGACGGGGCGTCGCTCTGGCCGTGGCTGAAGTCGTGGCTGAACCCCCAGCAGTCGACGGTGCCGTCGGTGCGCACCCCGCACGAATGGCTCCTGCCCGCTGCGACGGCGGTGAACCGCCCGCTCGGGGCGTCGCTGCGGCCGGCAAAGTTGTCGCCCCAGCACCGGGCGCTGCCGTTGGCACGCACGCCGCACGTGTGGAAAGGCCCGGCGCTGATCTCGACGAACCGGCTGCTTGGTGCGTCGAGCTGGTTGAAACTGTCGTCGCCCCAGCAGGTGACCGACCCGTTGGTGCGCAGCCCGCACGTGTGCCGATCGCCGGCGGCCACCGCGGTGAACTGCCCGTCCGGAGGCGAGGCCTCGCCGTAATCGGCGTTGGGGTAATCGCCCCAGCATTCGATCGAGCCGCCGGCGGCGAGGGCGCAAGTGTGATACGTGCCGGCGGTGATGGCGCTGAACGAACCCTGCGGCGCGCCCGACCGCTGCTGGTGGGAGTCGTTCCCCCAGCAGTCGACCGTGCCGTCGGGGTGTAGCCCGCAGCTGTGCCAGGTGCCCGCCGTCACCGCCGTGAACCGCTCCCGGATCGGGGCGGCGGATTGGCGGTTCTGGTTCTCGCCCCAACACGTCACGGTGCGGTCGGTGCGGATGGCGCAGGAGTGCTCGTCGCCGGCGCTGACCGCGGTGTACGACCCGGCCGGTGCGTCCGACTGGCCGTCGGCGTTCTCGCCCCAGCAGTCGACGCTGTTGTCGGCGCGCAGCCCGCACGTGTGGTCGCGGCCGGCGTCGATGGCGGTGAACGGGGAGGGGGCCGTGGGGGACGTCGCCGAGGGTTCGGTGGAGATCACCGAGATGGGTGTGCTCACCAGCCAGCGGCCGACGGTGGCGTCGGCGGGGAAGAACCGCGACCGGGGGAGCAGGGGGTCGGTGTAGCTGCCGTCGGCGAGCTGCTTGCGGAGGGCGAACTCGATGCGGCCGTCGAACACCCTGCGGGCCACGATGCGGACCGTCACATCGGTTGCCGGTTGGGTGGAAGTGGCGGCGACGCCGACGGTGAGAGGGGAGCTGCGCAACCAGCGGTCCACGGCGGCGTCGGCGGGGAAGAACCGGCTTGACGGCAGCATGCGGTCGCCCCAATCGTCGGGGCTCGAGCGTTGCTGCAGGCCGAACTCGATCGTCCCGTTCGACAGCTTCCGGGCCGTGATCCGCACCACATCGGAGACGTCGTCGGAGTTGTCGCCGGAGTTGTCGCCAGAGTTGTCGCCGGACTGCGCCGCCACGGTCGACGGGATCGCCAAGCCGCCCAGTACCAGCAGCGCCGCCGCTGCGCAGCCGCGACCCCACCGGGAGCGGTGCCTTCCGCGTGGGCCTGCGATGGTGTGCGGCCGCTGGTTTGTCGGCACGTAGCCGCGGCGCCGTGTGCTCATTGCTGTCCCCCTCGTCGGCACCCGCAGACGACCGATCACCCTACGATCCACCGCCCGCATTGTCGAACAGCGCCTGGCTGTCCTGTCGGCGCCATCCCCCAGAGTTGGGCCGGCCTGGCATTGCTCATGTCCTAGCCCGTTCTCAGGGCTTCTCGGTCGCCGGAGTCTCCTCGCCCCGGCCTCGTATCTCGTCATTCCGGCGAAGGCCGGAATCCAGTGCCGCCGGACTCGCTAGCGTCCGCCGCGCCCGTGCAGCCCCGGGCTCTTTGGCTTGGTGCTTCTGGGCTGCCCTCCCCTTTACATCGCACGAACGTGATTCGATAATTCTAAGTCTGTTCAGAAAAATAGTCATACTGCTGTTGCTATTCGGTTCTAACCAGACTATATTATCTGGAGAGGCAATCCGGATGGTTCACCCGACGACGTGGTGTTAGCCGGGAGCTTCGGAGAAGGGGGTGACGGACAGATGGGCGATGGTCCGATGCGAGGGAACCCGGTTGGGGCTGATCGGCCAGGCCGCGAACCGGCTGGGGCAGATTCGGCGGGCCGCGAACCGGCTGGTGATGTTCGGCCGGGCCGCGAACCGGCTGGGGCAGATTCGGCGGGCCGCGAACCGGCTGGTGATGTTCGGGGCGCCGAGTGGGCGGCTCTGGGCGAGTGGCTGGGTTCGCCGCCGCGGTGGCACGAAGTCGACCTGGGTGTGTTGCGGGAGCGTTTGGGCTTCATGGGCCGGGCGCGGGCGTCGTTGGCGGCGTTGGAGGCCGACGTGGTCGCCGAGGTGGCGCGCCGCGAGGGCGACGCTGCTACTGAGGAGTTCCTGCGGCGGGACCAGAAGCGTTCGCGGAGAGAGGCCCGCAAGGCCGTCAAGGTCGCGGAGCAGTTGGGGTGGGCGCCGCGGGTGGCCGACAAGCTTGCTTCCGGTGAGATCACTCCCGAAGCGGCGGGGCTGATCCTCGATGCGGACGCCGAGACGCCGGTGGACCAACGCAAGTTGTTGGCCGCCGCTGAGACCGAACCCGACGACGTGTTCCGCCGCACGTTGAAGGAACACGTGAATGAGCGGACGAGTGAACAGGAGCTCGAGGAGCGGCGGGCCGCGCAGCGGCGCCGGCGGCGGGCTTCGATCAGCGAACAGCCTGACGGCATGTTCCACCTGTTCGCCCAGTTCGATCCGTTGGTCGGCAACCAGGTGCGCGCCGCGCTGGTCGCGAAGTCAGACGCCCTGTTCCGCGGCGAAGACCCCAAACAGCGCCCGACTCCACCGCAACGCTTCGCCGACGCCCTCGCCGACCTCGTCGCCACCAGCGCCGGCACCAGCCCTGCCCGCAGCGACACCACCGAATCCGCCGACAGCGGCAACGGCGTCGTCGGTGGTCGTGGCGGCGGCGGCCCCGGCCGTGCCCGCAGCGACACCATCGAAACCCCCGGCGGCACTGGCAGCGGTGGCCGTACCTCCAGCGACACCATCGAAACCCCCGGCGGCAGTGGCAGCGGTGGCCGTGCCCGCAGCGACACCACCGAAACCCCCGGCGGCACTGGCAGCGGCGCGCCGGTGGGTGTCGAGTTGATCGTGCTCGCCGACTACGACCTGGTGCACGAACGCATCACGAACGCCCGCTTGACCGACGGCACCCGCCTCACCGAAGCCGAGACACTCGCCGTGGCGTGCGACGCCAAAATCCTGCCGGGCATCTTCAACAAGCACACCGGCAACATCCTGCTCGCGCGCTCGCAACGCAAAGTCCCCAAATGGCTCCGCAAACAACTCATCGCCCGCGACCGCGGCTGCATCGGCTGCCGAGCCCACCACCAAATCTGCGAAACCCACCACCTCGATCACTGGGCCGACGGCGGCGAAACCACCCTCGAGAACACCTGCCTACTGTGCTGGCGCTGCCACCACATCCGCCTCCACCTGAACGGCGAAGAAATCACCCGCCACCCCGACGGCACCCTCACCCTCGCACCCCCATCCACGCCGAGCGGCGACATGGCCGAGCGACCACCACCCCAAGACAAGCACCGACCCCACCGCGCCCCAACCACTGGCACCTGCGCCCCCGAGGAATCGCACCGCCCGCCCTCTCACAGCCGAGACCGGGCGTCTCCGTCGCCGACCGCGGGCACTGGGAGCGCCGAAGTGTCAGGCGCCCTATCCCACAACGGGCACCCACCCCACCCCGCGCCGACCGCCGGCGCCGACAGCACCGACCCGTCACTCCCGCCGCCGAACAACGGGCACCGCGGGTCCCGCCACGGAACCGGCCGGCGCGGAGCCCCGTCGAGCCCCCGACCGCCGGCGACGCTCTTCTAGGCTCCGTGGTTGCGGGGCGGGGGCCGATCGGCCACACTCGCTGTAGCTGCGTCGGACGAACTGCGTCGAACGACCTGCGTCTGACGAGTTGAATCGGACCACGGCGAGGCACACCATGGATCGCGAGGCACACCATGGATCGCACTGAGCCGGCGAGCATTGGGTTCGCCTACCGGGACGCCCTGTCGGGCGACGGGCTGGCAGTCATCGCGGAGATCAAGCGGCGATCGCCGTCCCGCGGCGATCTGCACCCCGGCGCCGATGCCGGCTCGCTGGCGCGCCAGTACCGGGACGGGGGAGCGGCCTGCCTGTCGGTGCTCACCGACAGCGAGCGCTTCGGCGGCTCAGCCCAGGACCTGCAGGATGCGCGCAAGTCCACCGGCATCCCCGTTCTGCGCAAGGACTTCCTGACCACCGTCGGTGACGTGCACGACAGCGCCGACATGGGGGCCGACGCCATCTTGGTGATCCTTCCCGACGTGGGCGGGCCACGGATGCGGGAGATGCAGGACGCGGCTCTCGACCTGGGGATGGACGTCCTCACCGAGGTGCGCACCGAGGCGGAGGTGGAACTCGCCGTGGAGTGCGGCGCCTACATGATCGGCATCAACCAGCGGGACGACCCGAAGGACAGCCGTTTCACCGTCGACTACACCAAGGCCCAGCGGATGGCCGGCATGTTCGACCGGTTCGACGACGGGATCCTGTGGATCGCACTGTCGGGCATGGGCGTCCCCGGCGGCACACCGCTCAGCGCCGTCGCCGGCGCCGGCTACGACGCCGCCCTGATCGGCGAAGCCCTCGTCACCGCCTCGGACCCCACCGCCACGCTGCAACAACTACTGGCTTCGGTCACCCAACCGGCCCCCGCCACCTCAGGTCCCTAATCCGTCATCCCGGCGCAGGCCGGGATCCGGGCCACCACGCGTCTGGCCGGCATGTTCGAGCGGTTTGACGATGGAATCACGTGGATTGCGCTGTCTGGCATGGGCGTCCCTGGCGGGACGTCGCTCAGCGCGATTGCAGATGCTGGCTACGACGCGGCGTTGATCGGCGAGGCTCTGGTCACAGCGGCGGACTCCTCGGCAAAGCTGCGTGACCTGCTGACCTCATGCGGTAGCCGTCCCCGGGTGGCTGCGACCGCCTCCTCCTGATCCAACGCTCGGCTTCTCGGGGCTACCAGAGCGTGTGGACGGGGAACTTCTCGAACGCCACGTCGGTCGTTACGAGGTCCAGCGACTCCAGTTCGGCCTGAGCCGCCAGCATCCGGTCGAAGGGGTCGTTGTGGTCGACCCGGTAGCTGCCCGCCTGGAGGGCGTGACGGTCGGTGATCGGAAGGTGCCCGAAGGCGTCTGCCACCGCCAGTTCTCGGAAATGAGACACCGCCCGCTCGTGCACGGCCAACCGGCCGATACGCATCTTCGTTGCCATCTCCCAGGCGCTGGCGGCGCTCACGAACACGGTGGACTCCGGGTCCGAGATTGCGTCCCGGACAGCGGCGGGCAACGAGGGATCGTCGGACCACCACCAGAGCAGCGTGTGGGTGTCCAGCAATAGCCTCCTCACAACGCGCCCCACGCCTCGAACTCCTCGGCGGGGAGAGGCTCGAAGAACTCGGGCCCCACGACCAGGTCGGGGAGCCTGCCGGGGCGCCTGCACCCAGAATCCGGCACCAGCGGCACCAGCCGCGCGTACGGCTTGCCGGCTTTGGCCAGGATGATCTCCTCGCCCGCGTGGGCGCGCTCCAGCAGCCGAGAAAAGTTCGTCTTGGCCTCGTGCACGTTGACAACCGCCGTCATGGCCTCATCTCCTAGAATGACTTAGTCCAGGGACTAGACTAACTCACGGTTCGACACCGTGTCACTCCACGATCGGGCGTCGTCGGTGCAGCCGGGATCCACCGCTCCCGCCCTCGCTATCTCGGCACCCTCGTCCTCATCCTCCCGCCCCAACCCTCGTCAGTCCGGCGCCCCAGCGCTCGTCCTCCTCCTCGTCCTCCCACCCCGACCCCTGTTGTTCCGCTCCACTCTCGTCATCCCAGCGCAGGTTGGGATCCGGGCCGTCGCGGGTTTGGTCGATTCCGTCGGCACCGACGACCGTCCCGCCACCGCTCGGCTCGAGCCGCTGCGCCCGCCCCCGTCCTCGCCATCCCGGCGCAGGCCGGGATCCAGGCCGTCACGGGTCTCGCCGATTCCATTCGCCGTGACTCGGAGTGGTTGCTCTTTGTGCTAGGCAACGGCGGATGGCTGACTTGGATTTCGGTTCCCTGGACTTGGCTCAGTTGGCGGAGGAGGCGGCGGGCTGCACCCGGTGCCCGCTGTCGGGCGGGCGCACCACCGTGGTGTTCGGCACCGGCGACCCCGCCGCCGACCTCATGTTCGTCGGCGAGGGGCCCGGCGCCGAGGAGGATCGCCAGGGGCTGCCCTTCGTGGGGCGGTCCGGGAAGCTGCTCGACGAACTGCTGGCCCAAGAGGTGGGGCTGCCCCGCGAGGCGGTGTACATCGCGAACGTGGTGAAGTGCCGGCCGCCCGAGAACCGTGACCCGGAGCCCGAGGAGATCGCCGCCTGCCGCCCCTACCTGCAGCGCCAGGTTGAACTCGTTGCGCCCCGGGTGCTGGTCACCCTCGGCAATTTCGCCACCAAGTTGCTGCTCGACACCAAGGACGGCATCACCAAGCTGCGAGGCCGGCGCTACGCCTGGGGCGACGGGGTGGTGCTGGTGCCGACCTACCACCCTGCCGCCCTGCTGCGCGGCGGCACCGAACGGGTCGCCGAGACCAGAGCCGACCTGGTCCGCGCCAAACTCTCCCTCATGGAGGCCGATCAGTCCTGAGCCCCGCGGTAGACGCCCGGCAATCGCCTGGCCGCGACAGGCTCCACGACACGTCATTCCGGCGTAGGGCGGAATCGAGGAGCCCGGAATCCGGCAGCCCGGAATACAGGACACCGGAATCCAGCAGCCCGGAATCCAACAGCCCGGAATACAGGACACCGGAATCCAGCAGCCCGGAATACAGGACACCGGATCCGGCGACGGTTGGCGGCGCCAGTTGGGCACACTCTCTGTGCATGGTGACCGAGAGGCAGTTCTCCGTCGAGTTGCGCGGCCTGGCGGCGACGCAGCGCCTGGCCGAGTCGGTGGCGGCCGTCCTGCGGCCGGGCGACGTGATCGGACTCGACGGCGACCTCGGCGCCGGCAAGACCACATTCGTGCGATACCTGGCCCGAGCGCTCGGCGTCACCACCCCGGTCACCAGCCCCACCTTCACCCTGGCCAACACCTACGAAGCAGGCCGTGGCGTGCCCACTCCATCTGCTGCCGCGGGCTCATCCGTTGCCGCGGGCTCATCTGTTGCTGCGAGTCCAGCCGCGGCCGCGGGCTCATCCGTTGGCGTCGACCCGGTCGATCGTCGTTCCGGCGAAGGCCGGAACCCAGGGCCCGGTGATAGTTCCGGCATCGTCCCGTCGTCGGGCCGCCTCACCCCGGCGAGTCTGCCCAGCGCCGGACAGCCGCTCCTCATCCACCACATCGACGCCTACCGTCTCGAGGGCGACGCCGACGCCGAGGACCTGGCCCTGGCCGAACTCTTCGAAAGCGGTGGCATCGTCGCCGTCGAATGGGCCGAGCGCCTCACCCTGCCCCTCGACCGCCTCGACCTCCACTTCGCCTACCCTCCCGAACCGCAACGGACCCCGACTGTCCCCACGGCCTCAGCACGACCTGCGCCCTTGGCCGAATCCGTGCCCTCAGGTGGCCTCGAGGCCGGAGTCCTTGACACCACCGACCACCGGATCGTCACCATCACCCCCCACGGCCCCGACTGGCGAACCCGCCTCGACGCCAGCGGAAGGTAGGAACGATGTTGGTACTGGGGATCGAGAGCGCTTCGGACCAGTGCGGCTGCGCTCTGGCCTCCGAGGACGGCGTCATCGCCGAGACCCGCTTGGCGCTGCCCCGCCGCCACGCCGAGGCGCTGGCACCCCAGATGCGGTTCGTGTGCGAGCAGGCGGGCGTGTCGCTCGGCGACATCGGCGTCGTGGCCGTGGATCAGGGTCCCGGGCTGTACACGGGCCTCCGTGCCGGACTCGCCACCGCCAAGGCCACCGCAGCGGCCCTCGGAATCGACGTGGCGCCGGTCGGGAGTCTCGAGGCTCTGGCCTTCGGCGCCGCGGCCGTCGCCCAGCCGGGCGAGACCGTCCTCAGCGTGCTCGACGCCCGCCGGGGCGAGGTCTTCTGGGCTTGGCACCGCATCGCTCCCGCTGCGGCCGGCGAGTCTGCCGGTGTGGTAGGCGATCACGCCCTGGCTGGTCTCGCGAGGCGGGTGGTCCAGCTGAGTGCCCCGCAGGTCGGCCCTCCGGAGGACCTGCTGCCGGGACTCACGTCCCCTGGCGACCAGCCGTCCGGCCGCACCGTCGTCGTCGGTGACGGAGCCCTCCGCTACGCCGACCTGCTGATCGCCGAGCAGGCGCTCATCGCCGGACCGGAGTTGCGGTTCCCGTCCCCGGCCGCCGTGGCACTGCTGGGCCGCGAGCGTGCACTCGCCGGCACAACCGTCCCGCCGGAGCAGGTCGACGCGCTCTACCTCAGGTCCCCCGACGCCCGCCCCCCGGCCTAGCCGTCGCAGCCCCGCCCCCCGGCCTAGCCGTCGCAGCCCCGGCACCGACGGGCCCGGCCGCAGCCCCGAGACCGGGGGCCCGAATCCCCCGCGACTAGGCCGCAACCAGGCTGCCGCAACCAGGCTGCCGCAACCAGGCTGCCGGGGCCGGGTTCGTGGGGCCGGGTTCGTGAGGCCAGATTCTTGAGATCAGATTCCTGAGGCCAGATTCACGAGGCCACTCGGGGCCCACGTAGGCTCAACCGACCAGAGTGCCAATCGATCTTCCGCGGTGCCCCCCAGCATGGGGATTGAGGCACCCACACAGGAAGGGAGCGCAACATGACGATTTCGGTCGGAGACACGATTCCCGACGTCGAGGGGAAGATTCTCGACGCTGACGGCAACCCCGAGTCGGTGCAGACCGGCGAGCTGATGGGCACGGGCAGGGTGGTGCTGTTCGCGGTGCCCGGCGCGTTCACCCCGGGGTGCTCGAAGGTCCACCTGCCCGGCTTCGTGGAGGGCCGCGACGAGCTCGCCGCCAAGGGCGTCGACAAGGTCGTCTGCACGTCGGTGAACGACGCCTGGGTCATGGACGCCTGGGGCCGCTCGGCCGGCGCCGACGAAATCGTCATGCTCGCCGACGGCAACGGCGACTTCGCCGGGGCGCTGGGCCTCACCATGGACGCAACCGGCTACGGCCTCGGCCAGCGCTCGATGCGCTACGCCGCAGTCATTCAGGACGGCGTCGTCGAGGCGCTGGAGGTCGACACCACCGGCGGGGTCGAAGCCTCCGCCTGCTCGGCGATCCTCGGGATTCTCTAGCAGTCCCGCCTCGGGCCTGCGAAGGCGGCGACCCGACCCGGTCCAGGTTCAGGGCGGGTTCTCGCCGCCGGCCGCCCCGGTGCGGCTCGTCCTGCTGCGGCTCGTCCCGCCGCCGCCCGTCCCGCCGCCGCCCGTCCTGCTGCGGCTCGTCCCGCCGCCGCCCGTCCTGCTGCGGCTCGTCCCGCCGCCGCCCGCCCGCCGGCGGCGAGGAGTCGCGAACGCCGGGCGCCCGTATCGTCGATCCCGTGACCGTTTGCTCCCCAGCAGTGGTGCTGGGCATCGAGACGTCCTGCGACGAGACGGCGGCGGCCGTCGTGGCCGGCGGTCACCAGGTGCGCTCCTCGGTGGTCACCAGCCAGATCGACCTGCACCGGGCGTTCGGGGGCGTCGTGCCCGAGATCGCCGGCCGAGCTCACCTGCAACTTCTGCCCGCCGCCGTGGAGCAGGCCCTGGCGGACGCCGACATGGACGTTCCCGACGCCGTCGCCGCCACGGCCGGGCCGGGCCTGCTGGGCGCTCTCGTGGTAGGGGTTTCCGCCGCCAAGGCCCTGGCGCTGGCCTGGGACGTGCCCTTCGTGGCCGTCAACCACCTCGAAGCCCACCTCTACGCGGCGTTCCTGGAGGGAGCCGGCCACACCGGCGGCGCCGGCGATGGTGTCCGGACGGACAGCGACGACTCTTCAGCGGTCGCTGCCGGCCGCGCCGGGCCCGCCGCCGACCGTGTCGCCGATTGTGGTGTCGACCGCGCTGGCCTCGCCGCCAACCGTGCTGCCGACCGTGCTGGCCCCGCCGCCAATCGTGCTGCTGGATCCCCCCTAGGACCCAGCCTCCCCATGATCGTGCTGCTGGTGTCGGGCGGGCACACGATGCTGGTCGAGATGACCGGCCACGGGCGCTACGAGTTGCTGGGCCAGACCCTCGACGACGCCGCCGGCGAGGCCTACGACAAGGTGGCCCGCCTGCTGGGCCTCGGCTACCCGGGCGGCCCGGTCATCGACCGCCTCGCCACAGAAGGCGACCCGGAGGCAATCCGCTTCCCCCGCCCGATGCTGGCCGACGGCCTGGACTTCTCGTTCTCGGGCCTGAAGACGGCCGTGGCGGTCCATCTGCGCCGCCATCCCGCCGCCGACCGTGCCGCCAAGGCCGACGTGGCGGCCTCGTTCCAGCGGGCCACCGTCGACGTGCTGGAGACAAAGACCCTGCGGGCCGCCGAAGCCCGGGGCGTCACCAGCCTGTGCCTCGCCGGGGGAGTGGCCGCCAACTCCGAGCTGCGCGCCCGCTTCGAAGCGCTCGGCACGGGCGGCAAAGGGCACACCGGCGGCAAAGGGCACACCGGCGGCACCGGGCACACGGGCGGCAAAGGGCACACCGGCGGCGCAGGGGGCATGGAGGTCTTCATCCCCACGAGGGCCATGTGCACCGACAACGCCGCCATGGTCGCCGCCGCCGGCTGGCACCAACTCCAACGCCAGGGCCCGTCCCCCCTCGAAGCCTCCCCCAAGGCCACCTGGCTGATCCCCACGACCTGACCGACTGGCCCTATCGCCGCGAGAATCCTCCCTTGGGGAGTCCCCCGGTCGTTCTGACCCCACTGCGGACCTTCGTCGCCTTGCGAGCGATGATCTCTCGACCGCTCACGACTCGGCTCGATCGCGGTGCCGTCAGCCTCGCGTTGACCAGCCGATTGAGGCTGACACCCTCCTCGGCGGCTTGGACGACGAGTTCGCGATGCGTTTCGGGCGGGACCCTCACGACGAATTTTCCGCTGTAAGCACGGTCCGCCAATGGTTCCGGCAGCGGTTCGTCATTTGCCACCAGATCTGCGGTGATCTCCTCCACCAGCCTGCAGATCCCGACGAATGCCTCACCATGCGTTGGCGCGAGCCAACTGAGCGATGGAAACTCAAGACAGAGACCGACGAATTCACCGTCTTCGGGCGACCATGTGACTCGGTACGTGTAGTGGTCCTCACTCATCCATCGTCTCCAGTTGCTCGATCGCACGCAGTACCTGCCGGACCTGGTAGGGCTTGGCTGTGCCGCGGTCGTCCTGGATGTTCACTCGCGGGTCTCCTGGCCAAGGGGTGCGATACACCCGGTGACTGCCGCGCGAATGCCGCGGCTCTCCGAAGTACGCGTCACAGACTTTGGCAAGGTCGGCGAACCGTGCTCCCTTGGGGTTGTTGCGGAGAGCCGCAACGATCTGCTCCACGCTTGCCACACGATGGATGATACTAATATTGATATCAATATTAGTCGAGCGCGTGACGTCATCCCAAGTTGTCCGGAGGCCGCGGCCGGAGGCCCGAAGGCTGGCCGAGGGCTAGGACAACGTGCCGTCGGGGACGGGGAATCAGCTGCAGCGGGAGTCGGGTGGGTCGTCTGACAGCCGCGACCAGGCGTCGCGAACGCCGGGCCGGGTCCACAGTTCGAGGTCGGTGCCGTCGCCGCCGGTCGCGGCCATGACCTGCTCGCCGTCGCCGACGCCCCCGCCGAGCACTGCCGTGGCGATCGGGTCCGTCAGCCGCCGCTGGATCACCCGGCGCAGCTCGCGGGCGCCGAACTCGGGCGACCAGCCCTCGGCCAGCAGCACGGCCCGGGCAGCCTCGGTCACCTCCAGGCTGATGCGCCGTTCCGCCAGCCGTTCTGCCAGCCCCTCCAGTTGCAACTCCAGGATCTCGGCCATGTTCTCGTGGCTCAGCGCATCGAACCGCACGATCTCGTCGATCCGGTTCACCAGCTCGGGCCGGAAGAAGTCCCGCGGATCACCCGGCAGGTTCGACGTCATGATGACGGCGGCGTTGGAGAAGTTCACGGTGCGGCCCCGGCCGTCGGTCAGCCGCCCGTCCTCCAGCAGCTGCAGCAGCACCCCGAACACCTCGGGGTGCGCCTTCTCCACCTCGTCCAGCAGCACCACCGCGTAGGGCCGGCGCCGCACGGCCTCGGTCAGCTGGCCGCCCTCGTCGTAGCCCACGTACCCCGGCGGCGCCCCGATGAGGCGGCTCACCGAGTGGCGGTCCAGGTATTCGCTCATGTCGATGCGCACCATGGCCCGCTCGTCGTCGAACAGCGCCTCGGCCAGGGCCCGGGCCAGCTCGGTCTTGCCGACGCCTGTGGGCCCGCAGAACAGGAACGACCCCACCGGCCGCCTGGGGTCGCTGAGCCCCGCCCGGTTGCGCCGGATGGCGTTGGCCACGGCGCCCACGGCGGTGTCCTGCCCCACGACCCGATGGTGCAGCACCTTCTCGAGGTGCACCAGCTTGTCGATCTCCCCTTGCAGCAGCCGGGCCACGGGGATGCCGGTGGCCTGAGCCACGATCTCGGCGATGTCGCCGTCGTCCACCTCTTCCTTCAGCATGCGACGGCCGGCCTGCAGCGCCGCCAACTCAGCAGTGGCGGCCTCGATGGCGGCGGTTGCCTCGGGCAGCCGCCCGTAGATGATCTCCGCGGCGCCGGACAGGTCGCCGGCCCGCTGCCGTGCCTCGGCGGCGGTCGCCAGCTCGGTGTGGGTCCGCTTCAGCGCCCGCAGCCCCCCGATGGCGGCCTTCTCGGCCTCCCAGTGGGCCCGCATGTCGTCCAGCTCGGCTGACACGGCGGCCAGCTCGGCCTCCAGGGCCGCCAGCCGCTCCTTCGAGGCGGCGTCGGTCTCGGTGGCCAGCGCCATCCGCTCCAGCTCCAACTGCGCCACCCGCCGGTGCGCCACGTCCACCTCGGTGGGCATCGAGTCCACCTCCATGCGCAGCATGCTGGCCGCCTCGTCCACCAGGTCGATGGCCTTGTCGGGCAGGAACCGGTCCGACACATAGCGGTCCGACAGCTCCGCCGCCGCCACCAGCGCCACATCGGCGATGCGCACCCCGTGGTGCACCTCGTAGCGCTCCCGCAGCCCCCGCAGGATGGCGATGGTGTCCTCCACCGTCGGCTCGCCGACCAGCACCGGCTGGAAGCGCCGCTCGAGGGCGGGGTCGGTCTCGATGTGGGTGCGGTACTCGTCGAGGGTGGTGGCGCCGATCATGTGCAGGTCGCCCCGGGCCAGCGCCGGCTTCAGCATGTTGGAGGCGTCGAGCGCGCCGTCGGCCTTGCCGGCCCCCACCACGACGTGCATCTCGTCGATGAACGTGATGATGCGGCCGTTGGATTCCACGATCTCTTCCAGCACGGCCTTGAGGCGCTGCTCGAACTCGCCCCGCAGCGACGACCCCGCCACCATGGCGGCGATGTCGAGGGCGATGACCCGCCGGTCGGCCAGCGTGCTGGGCACGTCCCCGGCGGCGATCCGCTGTGCGAGCCCCTCGGCGATTGCGGTCTTGCCCACGCCCGGCTCGCCGATGAGGATCGGGTTGTTCTTGGTGCGCCGCGAAAGCACCTGCACGGTGCGGCGGATCTCATCGTCCCGCCCGATCACCGGATCCAGCCGGTCCTCCCGAGCCAGAGCAGTCAGATCCCGCCCAAACACCTCCAAAGCACTCGGCGCCTCCTGCCCGGCACCAGGCTGGCCAGGCGCCCCCGGCCGCCCACCACCGGGCCCACCCGGCGCGCCGGGATGGCCGGGATATCTACCACCGGGATACCCATCTCCGGGATGCCCGCCACCGGGCCCGCCCGGATGGTCACCACCGGGATACCCGGGCCCACCAGGTCCACCCGGATGGCTGCCTCCGGGATTCCCGGGCCCACCACGCCCATCCGACCCCGGACCCCCCGGAGTCCCAAACGGCGGCCGAGATGATTGACGATTCACAGGCGTCTCCTCGCAGTCGTGTAGCGATCTCTCACAACTGCTTCAACGCCCCCACCCGAACCGCTATTCCGCTCCGACGCGGTCATGAACAAGCGCGGACGGTTAGCTGTTTACCTAGTCTCGGCAGCGTGTCGCGGCCCCTTGGGAGGAATCGGTCCGGCGCGTACTGCTACGCCGCAAGGGGTTCGAATGTCTCAGGGGCTCGGTAGCTTCGGGTTGGCGGAAGCGGACGGGCACGATTGATTAGGCTCACGCGGAGGGTCTGAGAACAGCCCTTCCCCAGGGAGGAAGCCGTGGCGGCGTCCGCCGATCACATCAAGGCGCTGGTCAAGAGCCACACATCGGGCGACGACGACGCGTTCTATGCCGTCGCGCTACAGGTTGCCGCGAAGGCCGCCCGACAAGGGCATCACCGCCTCGCGGCGGATCTGAAGCAGCTCGTGGACTCCGCCCGCGACGAGCCGAGGCGATCTGTCGTCACGCCGATCGCGCAGCCCCGCGGCGAACTCGCGGATCTCGTACTTGCGTCGTTCCCGGAGACCAGGATGCGCGATCTCGTCGCCCCGGAGGTGCTGCGGCGTCGGCTCCGCCAAGTCGTCGTCGAGCAGCGTCAGCGGCACTCGCTGATGGAACAGGGTTTCCACCCGATCCATCGGCTACTGCTACAAGGTCCTCCGGGCACCGGGAAGACGATGACGGCCTCTGTAATCGCCCACGAGTTGGACCTTCCGCTGCTCACGATCCGCCTCGACAGCGTGCTCAGTAAATATCTGGGCGAGACCGGGAGCAAGCTGCGGGTCGTGTTCGACGCGGTCGCCGCCCAGCGGGCTGTCTATCTATTCGACGAGTTCGATGCGCTGGGAGGAGACCGGGCCGGTAATGATGTCGGTGAAGCGCGCCGCATACTCAACTCGTTTCTCGTCTCCCTCGACGGGGCGGGCGCGGAGAGCGTCGTGATTGCCGCCACGAACCACCAGACGATCTTGGATCGGGCGATCTTCCGTCGATTCGACGTGATCATCGACTACGCCCTGCCCGAGTTCGCCGATGCCGTCGCTGTCATGAGAGCACGGCTCGGTTCTCTGGGTGAGGCCATCGACTGGGATGCCGTGCAGCCGTGCACGAAGGGTCTGAGCCACGCCGACCTCGTGAGAGCGGCTGAGTCGTCGGCCAAGAGCGCGCTCCTATCGGGCGAGGAGCGCGTTACTGCCGGCCGGCTGGTACATGCGCTGGAGGAACGAAGCGGGACGATCGGTGCCTGAGCGGGACGACTGGCTCCCGCACCTGCTTGTCCTGGGGCGCGTCGAGTCCGAGGATTTCAAGCGCCAAGGCGGCGGCAGCTCGGAACCGCGCGAGGTTGATCGACGCGCACATGGTGAGCGATTGCGTACGGAACTCGACGACACGCTCCGCCGGCAAGACACGCACAGAGAGCAATCGGGTCTTGAGGAGTTGCGAGCGCAGGGCGTGATCGTCACGATCGAGAGTGCGACTAACTACCTGCTGAAGATCGATTCCCTGGAGCAGCGGAGCAGGCACACCAAGACGCCGAAGCGGCCGAAGTGGCTCCTGTTGAGCGTTGAACCCGCCACGGGCGAGAGCCCGGAGCGAGCGCAGGTTTGGGTGAGTGACGAATATCGGGGTGAGTTTCTCCGGTTGTTCGAGAACTTCCTTGAGAGGGACACGCCAAGGGGGAAGCCACGAAATCGGGAACTCGTAGCCAACATCGCCCGGATACGTGCAACGACCCTGCAGGATCTCTGGCAGTCAGCAGGTGAGCCGACAACATTCGGCGTGCACTGGTGGGAGATCTGGCTGCGTCCGGATGACGACGCCTTCGAGCAGGCGCAGCGATTCGCCGAGTCGGCTGGGCTTCAACTCGTTCCGAGCATGCTGCGCTTTGGCACTCGCTACGTCGTCTGGCTCCGGGCGCGTTGGGATGATTTACTCGTGCTCCCGTTCACATCGGTCCCCGTTGCGGAGTTGCGGCGACCGCAGTTTGTGGACACAGTCGAGGACCTGGATCCGGGCGAGCAGCGGGAGTTCGTCCGCGATCTCGCGGGAAGGGTCGTTCCCGCCGGCGACGACGCCCCTGCGGTGTGCCTTCTGGACACGGGCGTTCGCAGGACTCACGCCCTCATTGACGGATCTCTTGCGGAATCGGACGTTCACTCCGTTGTGGGACTGCCCTCGGGAGATCTGTGCGGCCATGGAACACAAATGGCCGGACTGGCGCTGTTCGGCCCGCTCGACGCGCCGCTCCTCGATGCTGGGCAGGTCGTTCTTCGGCATCGGCTTGAATCGGTCAAGTTGCTGCCGGACACCGGTCGCCCGCTTCACGATCCTTCCGCCTACGGCCTCGTCACGGCCCAGGCTGTCGCCGAGCCGGAAGTCACGGCGGCGCGACGCCGGCGTGCGTACTGCCTTACGGTCACGGCTGAGCCGGAGAAGACGCCCGGCGAACCGTCGCTGTGGTCCGCGGCGATCGACGCGATCGCTTGCGGCACCGACATCAGCCGCTCACCGGGCGGAATCGAGTTGCTCGGCGCACCGCAGGCCGATGCCGCACGCCTCGTCATCGTCGCGGCGGGCAACGTCGGAGCGTACGAGCGCGACTACCGGAGCAACTGTGATCTATCCCCGATAGAGGACCCCGCTCAAGCGTGGAATGCGCTGACGGTCGGGGCGTGTACAGAACTCATCGTCACGCCGTCCGATCCGACATACGCCGGGTGGCATTGTCTGGCGGCGAGCGGGGACGTGTCTCCGCACAGCCGAACCGGTGTGGCCGGCGGGGGCTCGAAGTGGCCCATCAAACCGGATATCTGCATGGAAGGTGGCAACGTACTCATCAGCCCGGCTAACGACATAGCCCAAAGACATCCGCTCCTGTCGTTGCGCACCACCGAACACGCCGACGACCACGCCCTCTGCTCGGCGAACGCTACGAGCGCTGCAACCAGTCAGGCCAGCCGTCTCGCCGCTCTCGCGATGGCCGCATACCCGGACTACTGGCCCGAGACGATCCGCGGCCTGCTGACGCACTCGGCCGACTGGACGCCCACGATGCGGGAGCAGATTGAGAGTGGGACGAGCCGGACGCAGCGTGTACAGACGTTGAATCGATACGGCTGGGGCGTGCCGGATGTCGCAGGGGTTCTCCACTCCGCAAGACGCGCCGTCACCATGGTTACGCAGGACGAGTTCGTGCCGTTCGAGGGGCCGGAGTACTCCGTGCGCAGATTTCGCAATCACCAACTTCCGTGGCCTGCGGACATATTGCAGGATCTAGGTGCGGAGAACGTCGAGTTGAGGGTGACGCTCTCCTACTTTGTCGAACCGTCGGCAGCTCGTCGGGGGTGGCGGAATCGCTACGCGTACGCATCCCACGGCCTCCGTTTCGATCTCCAGAGGCCGACGGAATCGACTGCCGAGTTCATCCGGCGTGTGGGTCGGGAGGCAGCGAGGGAGGAGGCCGGCGGTCGGCTGTCGGCGAGTTCCAGTACCCCGATTGAGTGGACAATTGGACCAAACCAGCGCAACAAGGGGTCACTGCACCAAGACGTGTGGTCCGGGACTGGTGCCGATCTGGCGCGTTCAGGCGTGATTGCGGTCTACCCCGTCGGCGGCTGGTGGAAGAACAACCGCCACAAGGAACGTTGTGATCGAGAGGTGCGGTACTCACTGCTCGTCTCGCTGAGAACCCGCCAAGAGGAGATCGACCTCTACACGCCTGTCGCCGTTGAGCTTGGAGTACCTGTCATCGGCACCACGATGATCGAGATCTAGCCGCGCTGGCAGACCAGAACCTATGGGCTGGTGGCTGGTCTCGGGCGGGGCGGCGAAACGAACCAGGCTCAGGGAGTCGTCCGGCTCCGCAGCGCGGAGAAGGCCAGGTACTGCGACAGGGCGCCGATGCCGCCGACGGCGGCCATGGTCTTGCCCAATGCCACGCCGTCCCAGCCGGTGACAAGGGTGCGCAATCCCTCGATGATGTAGGTCACCGGGTTCCAGGCGGCGATGGAGGCCAGCCAGCCGGTGAGGGCGTCGCGGGGCATCCAGGCGGGCGTCAGGAACACCAGCGGGAAGAACAGCAGGAACGAGTTGTTGACCGCCGTCGGGTTGCCGGTGCGCAGGGCGATCGCATACGGGAACCCCGTGTACGCCAGCCCCCACACGACGATGATGGCCACGAAGGTGATGATGCCGGCGGCGCCGGTGGCGAACCGCACCCCCAGGGCCAGCCCCATCCCCAGCACCGGCAGCGACAGGAACAGCAGCACGATGGTGTCGGCCACGAACATGCCCAGCAGCAGCGCCCAGCGGTTCACCGGCGTCAGCAGCAGCCGGTCGAAGTAGCCGCCCTGGACGTCCAGCACGAGGCTGTGTGCCCGGGAAATGCCGGTCACGGTCATCACCAGCGCCAGCGGCAGCTGGAAGGCCTTGTAGTCCAGGCCGATGTTGGCGAAGCCGGCCACGTCCTGCAGGGCGCCGATGGTCACCGCGTAGAAGAAGATCGGCACGATCAGCGCCGGGATGATGGCCGCCATGTCCCGGGGCAGCAGGATCACCGCCCGGTGGCCCACGGCGAACAGGTCGTGCCAGAAACCCGTCTGGCGGGCCCCGATCGGCCTGGTTGCGGTCGTCATCCGTCGGCCTGCGGGTCGTGGGAATCCTCGTCGACGACGATGTGCCGCCCGGTGAGGTCCAGGAACACGTCATCCAGCGTGGGCCGGCGCAGCGAGATGTCCAGAACCGCCAGGTCGGCCGACGCCAGTGCCACGGCCACCGGGCTGATGGTCGCCGCCCCGTCCTCGCTGGCCACCGTCACCTCGTGGCCGTGCGCCTCCACGTGCGACGCCCCGGGCAGGTCCGCCAGCACCGCCACCGCCCGGGCCACGGTGCTGTCGCTTCCGTCGCCACCATCCTCCGCAACCCGCACCACGATCACGTCCGCGCCGATCTGGCGTTTCAACTCCTCCGGCGGCCCTTCGGCCCGCAGCAGGCCCTCGTCGATGATCCCCACCCGGTCGGCCAGGGCGTCGGCTTCCTCCAGGTATTGCGTGGTGAGGAAGATCGTCATCCCGAAGTCGCTCCGCAGCCGGGCCACCTGTTCCCACACCGCGGCCCGCGACACCGGGTCCAGCCCGGTGGTGGGCTCGTCGAGGAACAGGATGCGCGGGTTGTGGATCAGCGAGGCCGCCACGTCCAGCCGCCGCTTCATGCCGCCGGAATACGTGCCGATGCGCCGGTCGATGGCGGCGACGTCCAGGATCGGCGACACCTCGGTGATGCGTTGCTCCACCTCGGCCCGGCTCAGCCCGTAGAAGCGGCCCTGCAACCTCAGCAGCTCCCGGCCGGTGAGCTTGTCGTCCAGCGCCCCTTCCTGCAGCGTCACCCCGATGGCGAGGCGCACCTGACCGGCCTCCCGCACGATGTCGAAGCCACCCACCGTGGCGCCGCCGGCGCTGGGCCGCAGCAGCGTGCACAGCATCCGGGTGATCGTGGTCTTGCCGGCGCCGTTGGGCCCCAGGAACCCGTACACCTCGCCGGGGGCCACCTCCAGGTCCACGCCGTCCACGGCCCGCACATCGCCGAAGTGCCGGGTGAGCCCCCGCGCCACGATGCTGGCGTCGCCGCCGGGGCCAGCGCCGGCAACCTCGCCGGGGCCAGGGCCGGCAACCTCGCCGGGGCCAGCGCCCGCTTCAGGATCGATTGCGAAGTTCTGCTCAGCCATGCCCGTCGGCACGATATCCAGGGAGCACCTGTCCCCGGTCCGCCACCTCACAGCAGGCGCGGGCTCCCAACACCGTCGTTCCGGTGAAGGCCGGAACCCAGGGCCACGGCATCCCCCGCTCATCGTTCACGTGGCCCCGTCCCTGTGACACCAGGCACCACGGGGTGCACCCCGGCTGAGAGCGGGCAAACTACGGTCCCGGTCGTCCCGCCCGCCGAGCGAGAGCGGAGCGGGCGCCGGCACTGACCGACAATGAGGGGAGCAGCCGGGTGGACAGGCTCGATATCCAGAAGGTGGGTGTCGTGGGCGGCGGGACGATGGGTGCAGGCATCGCCGAGGTTTGCGCCCGCAACGGCCTCGACACAAAGGTCGTCGAGATCGACGCCTCCGCCGTAGAGCGGGCGCAACGACGCATCGACAACTCGCTGGGCAAGGCCCAGGCGCGGGGCCGCATCACCGACGAGACCCACGACACGGCGCTGGCCAACATGTCCTACTCCCACGACCTCGGCGACCTGGGTGACCGCGACCTCGTCATCGAGGCCGTCATCGAGAACGTGGAGGAGAAGTCCCGCATCTTCGGGATACTCGACTCCACCGTCCCGCCGCACGCCGTGCTGGCCTCGAACACCTCGTCGATCGCCATCATCGACCTGGCGATGGCCACGAACCGGCCCGAGCGGGTCGTCGGCATGCACTTCTTCAACCCCGCCACGGTGCAGCCGCTGGTGGAGGTGGTGCGCTCGGTGGCATCCGACGCCGAGGTGGTGGACGCCGTGATCGCCTTCGGCACCGAGCGCCTCGGCAAGCACGTCATCGGTTGCGAGGACAGGGCCGGGTTCGTCGTGAACCGCCTCCTGGTGCCGTACCTGCTGGCCGCCATCCAGATGGCCGACAGCGGCCAGGCCACCGTCGCCGACATCGACGCCGGCATGAAGCACGGCTGCGCCCACCCCATGGGCCCGCTGGAGCTGTGCGACCTCATCGG
Source organism: Acidimicrobiales bacterium (assembly GCA_963664235.1). GTDB lineage: Bacteria > Actinomycetota > Acidimicrobiia > Acidimicrobiales > CATQHL01 > VXNF01. The sequence continues at coordinate 1,636,233 of OY760933.1, forward strand.
CCTCGACATAATCGAGGCCGTCGCCGAGGTGCTGCACGCCGAGTACGCGGAGCGGCTCTATGCCCCGCCCCCGCTGCTGCGCCGGATGGTGGCCGCGGGCCGCCTCGGCCGCAAGACCGGCGCCGGGTTCTACGACTACCGCTGAGGCCCGACACCGGCCGCTCGCCACGGCCCGCCGCAAGATCAACTGTCCCGACCGGCCGGCAACCACCGCCCACCAACGACGCACCAATACCACGCACCAACGCGGAGGAACGATGAGCGAGCAGCGGGAGATCCTGACCTGGGAGGCCTACGGGGTGGGCGCCCGTGAGTTGGGGAAGATGGTGGTGGACTCCGGCTTCCGCCCCGACGTCATCCTGTCGATCGCCAGGGGCGGCCTGTTCATCTCCGGCTCCCTGGGCTACGCCCTCAGCATCAAGAACATCTTCGTGATGAACGTGGAGTACTACACCGACATCGACGAGCGCCACGAGGTGCCGATCGTGCTGCCGCCCTACCTGGAGCTGGTGGACCTCGAAGACTCCCGCATTCTCATCGCCGACGACGTGGCCGACACCGGCCACACCCTCGAGATGGTGCGGGACTTCTGCTCCGCCCAGGTGGGCGAGGTGCGAACCGCCGTCCTCTACGAGAAGCCCCGCTCGGTCGTGCGCTGCGACTACGTCTGGCGCCGCACCGACCTCTGGATCGATTTCCCCTGGTCCTGCGAGCCTCCACTGATCGGCACCGGCCCGGCTCACTGATCGGCAGCGGCCCGGCCCACTGATCGGCGGCTCCGGCCACGGTCGGGGCCCGAACCCTGCCATTTCGGGCAGTCTCGGCAGCTCCTTCGAGGCGCCGGCCTCTCGATTGACCGGTCCGGTGGCCTGCGTTAGCCTCGCTCCCGCAAATGCCGGCTGAGATGTCTCAGTTGAAACCGCTCGCTGTAGTAGCGGTGCTGACCGGTCGGCAGAAGGGGAAAAATCATGCGCAAGAAGACCTTGCTCGCGGTCGTCGGCATTATTGCGGCGCTCGCGCTCGTTGCAGCTGCCTGTGGCGAGGACGACTCAGGGGACACGGCGGCACCGCCGCCCGCACCGGCTCCCGAGCCCGCGCCGGCTCCCGAGCCCGCGCCGGCGCCCGAACCGGCACCTTCGCCGGATCCGGCTCCTGAGCCGCCCCCGCCGCCCGAACCGGCTCCCGAACCGGCTCCCGAGCCTCCGCCGCCGCCGCCCGAGCCGGTCGTGTTGAACGAGGCGTACTTCAGCACGCCGCTGGACTGCGACGTGAACTCCACGACCGACGATCTCGTCAACTACACCCCGCCGGCAGCCGACGGCGACTACGAGATCGACTTCATGCAGGTCAGCCTCGCGGCCGAGTACTACCAGGCCATGGCCTACGGGGCCGAGCAGGCCGCAGCCGACGTCACCGCGGCAGGCGGCGGCACCGTCACGGTCCGCCACACCGCAGGCGTGGGCTACACCGGCCCGGCCGATCAGCTGGCTGACGCCGAGAACATCCTGTTGCGCGGCCCCGACGCCATCATCCTGGCCCCGGTGGACACGGCCGGTTCGGTCGCCATCGTGGACGCTGCGGACGCGGCAGGCGTGCCCGTCGTGAACGTCTCCACCGAAGTCCCCGACGGCAGGGTCTACATGATCATGCAGGACGACTACCTGTTCGGTAAGGCCGGCGCCGACGCCATCGCCGCGCTGGTCCCCGACGGTGGCAAGGGCGTCGTCATGGCCGGCCCGGCCAACGCCACCTGGTCGAAGAAGCGCCACGTGGGCTTCGTGGACCGCGTCGAGGAGGCCTACCCCAACCTCGAGATCATCGAGGCGCCCAACCAGCTGGTGGATCCCGAAGAGGGTCTGGCCGACTTCATGAACGTGGTGGCCGGCAACCCGGAGATCGACTGGATCTACGCCGCGCACTTCGCGCTGCTGCTGCCGATCACCATTCCCGAGGAGTACGCCGACGTGCCCTACGTGGCCTCGGACTTCACGAACTTCTCCCAGCCGTGGATCCACGACGGCAGCGCCGACGCGCTGTTCCTGGTGAGCCCGTACTGGATGGGCTACGTCGGCCTGGGCACCGCGGTTGCGGTCCTCAACGGCCAAGACGTGCCGCGCATCAACTGCGTGCCCTTCCCGGTGGTGGACCCGTCCAACGTGGACGAGCCCTGGGTGCAGATCGAGCTGATTCCCGAGGGCTGGCAGGCCGAGGTCGGCTAGCCCCCCGGGGTACCCCGACGGGGTGGGCCAGCAGAGAACAGAGCTACACGTAGCTGGGAGGAACCGAATGAAAAGCGAAGAACACACGATCTGTCTGACGTTCGACTTCGACGCGATCTGCCTCTGGCTCGGCTCCTTCGGGGCGGAGACACCGAGCATGTGCTCGCGAGGTGAGTTCGCCGTCCCCGGCCTGCAACGGGTGCTTAAGTTGCTGGAGAAGCACGACGTCCAGTCCACCTTCTTCGTGCCGGGCCACTCGGCGCACCTGTACCCCACCTACGTGAAGGAGATCGTGGACAAGGGCCACGAGATCGGCCATCACGGCTGGAGTCACCGCAACCCCACCAAGCTCTCCCGCGAGGAGGAGCGGCGCGACTTCGAGTTGGGCTTCGAGGCGCTGGACTGGGCAGCGGGTGTCACCCCCACGGGATGTCGTACCGCGGCGTGGGACTTCAGCCCCAACACGCTGGACCTCATGATCGAGTACAACCTCGACTACTCGTCCACCTTCATGGCGAACGACTTCTACCCGTACTACCTGCGCTCGGGCGACGAGTTCCCCAAGAACGAGCCGTTCGTGTTCGGCGACCTGGTCGACGTCGTCGAGCTCCCGCCCAGCTGGGGGCTCGACGACTTCCCGCCGCTGGAGTACGTGTGGGGCATGAACCAGGGCCCCAACACGCCCTCGCAGGTGCGGGAGCTGTGGCAGGGCGAGTTCGACTACATGGTCGAGAGCTGCCCGGGCGGGATGTACGTGCTCACCTGCCACCCGCAGTTCATCGGCCGTGGCTCGCGCCTGAAGATGATGGACGAACTGATCGAGCACATGAAGGGTGACGGGCGGGTCTTCAGCACGCTCGGCGACCTGGCGGCCAAGTTCCGCAGCGAGAACCCCATGGAGCAGTGGGCGGCGGAGAACCCCCACCTCACCGGGGCTGCGGCACGACCGCCGGAGACCTCCGAGCGTCTGCGAGCCCTGATGGAGGCGCCGTAGGCGAGTGCCGAGTAGTGCTGCGGTTGACCCTCAGCGTCATTCCGGCGGAGGCCGGAATCCATTGTGCTGCGGTTGACCCTCAGCGTCATTCCGGCGGAGGCCGGAATCCATTGTCCCGCGACCTCGCCGAGGGGCCGGAGAGCGATCGTCGACGATGAACATGCTTGGTCGGGGCGCCGGTGACTGACCACCCGCCCGCCGAGCGCGGCCCGTCAGTTGCCGGGAGCCACCGGCTCTCTTTCCGGGACTGGGCCTCCAAGCACTCGACCGAGTTGCAGTTGCTGGTGGGCCTGGGGCTGCTGATCCTCGTCTTCTCGCTCATCGAGCCGTCCATCTACCCCACCACGGACAACGTACGGAACATCGCCCGCCAGGCGGGGATCCTGCTGGTGGTGGCGATCGGCCAGATGTTCGCCATCACCGTCGGCGGGTTCGACCTGTCGGTGGGGGCCAACATGGGCTTCACCAGCGTGGCCACCGCCCAGGCGCTGGGCGCCCACGGCGTGGCGGCGGCCATCATCATCGGCCTGCTGGTCGGTGCCGCCATCGGCCTGGCGAACGGGCTGCTGATCGCCAAGCTGCGGGTCAGCCCGTTCGTCGTCACGATGGCGATGCTGTATTTCCTGACCGGCTACTCCAACGTCCGCAGCGCCGGGTCGTCTGTCATTGCGAACCATCCGTCGTTCCAGTGGTTCGGGCGCACCGACTGGGGGTTCCTGCCCTCGACGATCGGCATCGGGCTCATCGTGCTGCTGCTGGCGATGGTGTTCACCGGCCGGACGCGCATCGGCCTGTACGTGTACGGCATCGGCGGCAGCCGCGAGACGTGCCGCCTGGCCGGGATCCCCGTGGCGCGCTACGAAACCGTCACCTACATGATCACCGGCATGCTGGCCGGGGCGGGCGGGATCATGGCCGCCTCGCGGGTGTCGGTCGGCCAGACCGGCCTCGGGGCCGGCTACGAGTTGCGGTCCATCGCCGCGGCGGTGATCGGCGGTGCGGTCATCGGCGGCGGCAAGGGGCGCCTCAGCGGCGTCTTCCTGGGTGTCGCCTTGATGACCAGCCTGACCGTGGGGCTGGGCGTGACCGGCACCAGCACGTTCCAGCAGCAGATGGCCATCGGTGTGGCCCTCGTCGTGGCGGTGCTGATCAGCCAGATCCGGGGAGGGCGCATCCGCAGGGCGTCCGACGTGCTGCCGGCGTTCGTGCAACTGCTCGGTCTGGGCCGTCGCGACGAGGACCGCGACCGGCAGGTGTCCGAACCCGCGGCGGCCCCGGCTCGCACGGCCGACCCGGCAGAAGACCCGGCAGCGGACCCGGCGGACGATGACAGCACCTAGCCCTGCAGCCGGGCCGGGTGTGGGCGCCACGCTGGCAGAGAGCCTGACCGGCGATGCTGCCGCGGCCCGCCTGGAGGGCATATCCAAGTCGTTCCCGGGGGTGAAGGCGCTCGACGACGTGTCCCTGGATGTGCGGCGCGGCGAGGTGCACGCGCTGCTCGGCGAGAACGGCGCCGGCAAGTCCACCCTGGTGAAGATCCTGGCGGGCCTGATCCGCCCCGACTCGGGTTCGATCGAACTCGACGAGGTCGAGGTGGTGTTCCATAACCCCCGGGACGCCCAGCGGCGGGGCATTAGCTACGTGCCCCAGGAGGTGCAGGCGGTGCCCGACTTCAGCGTCGGGCGCAACATGCTGCTGGGCTTCGACGGCCCGTTCGACCGCAAGGGCAAGCTCAGCGCCAAGGACCGCCGGCAGACGCGGGAGGCACTTGACCTCTGCGGCGCCACGTTCAGCGAGTCCGCCATGGCCGGCCAACTCAGCGTCCCGGAGCTGCGGCTCGCCCAGATCTCCCGGACGCTGCTGCATCCGGGCGACGTCATCCTGCTGGACGAGCCAAACGCGGCCCTGTCGGAGAGCGACGCCGCGGCGATGCTGGAGCGGCTGCATGTGCTGCGCGATCAGCGGAAGGCGATCATCTACGTGAGCCACCGGCTCACCGAGGTCCTGGGCATCGCCGACCGGATCACCGTGCTGCGTGACGGCCACGCCGTCGGCACGTTCCCCCGCGCCGAGCTCGACAAGGACAAGATCGTCTCGTTGATGACGAAGGGCAGCACGCTCGGCGATCGCGAGCCGGCCGGCCCGGTCGAGGCGCTCGAGCGGGTCGAGACCGCAGCGCTGCGGGCGCAGCCGGTTGCGGCGACGAACGGCAAGCCGCTGCTGGAGGTGGACGGGCTGACCAGTGCCCCCAACCTCACCGACGTCACGATGAGCGTGCGCCCGGGGCAGATCGTCGGGGTGGCAGGTGTGCAGGGCTCGGGCCACGGCCACCTGCTGCGCGCAATCGCGGGCGTCGACGGTTACGACCGGGGCCGGGTGGCCGTGGGTGGCCAGGCGCTGCACCCGGCGGTGGTGCGGCACGCCTACCGGGCCGGTGTGGTGCTCGTTCCCGCCGATCGCCGCGCCTCGGCCATCGTCCCGGGGCTGTCAGTGCGGGCGAACCTCATGCTGCCAATTCACTCCACCGCGAGGCGGGCCGGGGTGCGCCGGATCCGCAGGGAGCGGCAACTGGCCCGGGAGTACGTGGATGCGCTCGGCATCCGGCCGGCCAACACCGAGATCCTGGCCGGCAACCTCAGCGGCGGCAACCAGCAGAAGCTGGCGCTGGCGCGGGCGCTGGTGTCCAAACCCAGCGTGTTGCTGCTCGACGAGCCCACCCAGGGGATCGACGTGGCTGCCAAGGCGGAGATCCTGTCGCTCATCCGCCAGTTGGTGGGTGACGTGGGCTTCGGCGTGGTGGTGGCGTCGTCGGAGTTCGAGGAGCTGATGGCCGTGGCCGACCTCATTCACGTCATGAGCCAGGGCCGCCTGGTGGCCAGCTTCCCGGCCGAAGAGGCCGACTACGAGCGAATCCTGCACGCCGCCCTGCCCTAGAGGGATCCAGAACGGAGAACACTCATGCAGTTGCTAGCCAACCCCCAAGGCAACTACCACTTCCTCAGCGGCATCGATCCCTACTCGTGCGGCGTGGTCGCCGACCCGGGCTACGAGGTGGTCCACGCCACCCTGCAGGCGCCGGTTCCCTGGCGCGACGGCTTCGAGCGGATCGACGCCCACCTCGCCGAGGTGGGCCGGGGTCGCGAGGCCCTGTGCGGGATCCAGCTCCGCTCGCCCGAGCCCTTCACCATGGCCGGATTCATCGAGTTCAACCGGGGCTACATCGACCTGCTGCGCTCCTGGGGTCTGTACATGGGCGACCTCAACCCCCTCGCCCGCACGAACGTGGCCCCCGAGGACTACCCCCCAGATGTCGTCTCGCTGCAGGCCTTCTCCTACACGACCCCCGCCGAGGACGACGCCCCGATGACCTTCGTCGTGGCCGGCGCCGGGGAGCTGCGAGCGGCGGCCCTCGACGCGGACACCATCGTTCGCAGGGGCGAGTTGGGCCCCGACGCCATGCGCGAGAAGGCCCGCCACGTGGCGGCCATCATGGAGGAGCGCCTGGTTGGCCTGGGCGCCGCCTGGGACCAGGTCACCACCGTCGACGTGTACACGGTCCACCTGCTGGAGGGGCTGCTGACCGACGCAGTGCTGCCGACGGTCGGCGAGGCCTCCCGCCACGGGCTGTGCTGGATCAACTCACGCCCCCCGGTCCGCGAGATCGAGTTCGAAATGGACCTACGAGGCATCCGCACCGAACTCACCCTGTAGGTCGAGCGAGTTCCGACGCCCGACTATCGGAGTGCAGCGAGGTGGCGCAGGGGTGACCTCCACACCGCCGGTGATTCCGGCGACGGCGGTCCCGGGACGCCGAACGGCCACGTTCACTGCGAGGACAACGCCCGCGGGGTTGCTGCGGGATCACCTCACCGCGGTGTGGGCCGAGTTGGTGGTGCTGGCGGGGTCGGTGCTGTTCGTCGAAGAGACGGGGCGGCGGATCAGTGCGACGCCCGGCCAGCGCGTCATCATCGTTCCCCGCACGCGCCACCACGTGGAGCCGGCTGAAGACGCCGAGTTCTACGTCCAGTTCTACGAGCACGCCGAGCGGTAACCGCCGGACGCTGGTCGAACGAGCGTTGCCCGGTCCCGGTTGAAGCCGTGAACTTGGGTTCTGTGGGCCGGGGGCGGTCGACTTCGTATGACAGGACGCCCTTCCCGCTACTACCGTGGACCAACGGCCTTCGACGGTAGGGGCTGGCCCCATGGTCAGACGAGTGATGCCGAGCAGCCGGCTGCTGCTGCTCTTCCTCGTGTCCGTCGCACTTCTTGCGTCCGCGGCGATCCTGCTGCGCGGCACGAATCTTGCCGCCGCGGTCGGTGGCGAGTTGAGTACCGACCGCGTGGCCGTTCTTCCCCGCCCCGCGTCCACCCACGACGACGAGGACGGCGACGATGATGAGAGCGACGGCTGGGACGGGGACGCCACGTGCACCGACGGCGACGGCACCGACAGTGACGGTTGGGACACGCCGCCGCCGACGGATCACGATGGCACCGACAGTGACGGTTACGACACGCCGCCGACCGACAACGACGGCATCGACACGCCGACGCCCACCGACAATGACGGCACCGACAGCGATTTCTACGACACGCCGCCCACTGACGGTGACGGGATCGACACACCGCCGCTGACCGACAACGACGGCACCGACAGCGATCGCTGGGACACGCCGCCGCCGACCGATCACGACGGCACCGACAGCGATGGCTACGACACGCCGCTGACCAGCAACGATGGGGTGGACACGCCGACGCCCACCGATAATGACGGCACCGACAGCGATTTCTACGACACGCCGCCCACTGACGGTGACGGGATCGACACGCCCCCGCTCACCGACAACGACAACATCGACACGCCGACGCCCACCGATAACGACGGCACCGACAGTGACGGGTGGGACACGCCGCCGCCGACGGATAACGATGGCACGGACAGTGACGGTTACGACACGCCGCCGACCGACAACGACGGCATCGACACGCCGACGCCTACCGACAACGACGGCACCGACAGCGACTTCTACGACACGCCGCCCACCGACGGTGACGGGATCGACACGCCGCCGCTGACCGACAATGACGGCACGGACAGCGACGGCTGGGACACGCCGCCGCCGACGGATAACGACGGCACGGACAGTGACGGCTATGACACGCCGCCGACCGACAACGACGGGGTGGACACGCCGACTCCCACGGACAATGACGGTACCGACAGCGATTTCTACGACACGCCGCCGACCGATGACGACGGTGTCGACACCCCGCCACTCACCGACAACGATGGCGTGTTCACTCCGTGTACCGACTTCGACGGGTTCGACACGCCGCCGCCGACGGACAACGACGGTACCGACAGCGACGGCTACGACACGCCGCTGACCAGCAACGACGGTGTCGACACGCCCACGCCGACCGACAACGACGGCACCGACAGCGACGGTTACGACACACCGTCGGCGACGGATCAGGACGGCATCGACACCCCGACACCAACGGACAACGACGGCACCGACAGTGATGGGATCGATACGCCCGAGGGCACGTCAGCAACCCTGCAGCAGGTCTCCCAGCGTGACGACGACGTCGACACGCCGACGCCGACCGATAACGACGGCACCGACTCTGACGGCATCGACACGACGGGGCTGTTGACCGACAATGACGGCACCGATAGCGATGGGATCGATACGCCGACGCCGACGGATAATGACGGCACGGACAGTGATGGGATCGATACGCCGACGCCGACGGTGAGCGATCCGACGGACCCGAGCGACCCGAGCGACCCGAGCGATGTCAGCAGCTGATCGCGCCCGCGCCCGGCAGTGGGAGCACGCCACCATGGCGCTGGCCGGGCGCGCCGGGCGGGCATCCGAGCGGCCCGCCTCGCTCGGGGCGGTGCCGCTCCGACCGCAGGTCGAGTTCCCCGCCGATGCCGCCCTGCCCGATCTGCCGAAGCTGTTCGATGCGGGCTGGGTGGCGGAGACGGCTCGCCCCAGGTTCCCGATCACCGAGGTGGAGCCCAAGGAGATCCGGATCCGCCAGTTCAGCCACAGTCCCGGCAGGACAGCCACGGTCAGCTACATCGCGGAGTGGCGCAAGGAGGACTACATCCCGGCGGAGTTCTTCGCCGTGAAACTCGACCGCGGCAAACCCGCCAGATTGTGGCAGTACCCCGACGACCACAACCTGCCGGGCCTGAGGGCGGCGGCCGATCCCGCTGCCGCACTCCGGCTGATCCTCAGCCACGTGTTCGACGTGCCGCGCCACAGCCGGCGCATCCTGCGGGTGGACATGGTGCGCTACCGGCCCGGCGACCGGGCGGTGCTGCGCCACCGGTTCAGCGGCCTGCGGTTCTACGTGCGGGTCGTGCGGCCGGCGGTGGTGCCGCGCCTGCTGGCGGCGGTCGACCTCGCCGAGCAGTCGGCCTTCGCCGGCCCCCGCCTCGCCGGGTGCTGGCCCGAAGGCGGGGTGCTGTGGCTGCCGGAGATTCCCGGGGAGAACATGCGCCAGCTGATGCGCGACGGCAAACCGCCCGAGCCCGGGCTGCTGCTCGACGGCCTCGAGAGCCTCTGGGCGCTGCCCGAGGCAACCGGCGGCTGCCGCCCCTTCGACCTCGCCGGGGCCTACCGCCGAGCCGAGCGCACCTTCCGCCACGTTCTGGCGGGCCACGAAGAAGGGCGCCGTGCCCTGGCCGAGGCGACACGCGCATTGCGGCCGTTCGTCGAGTCGTGGCAGCCGACCGCCATCGCCCACAACGACTTCTATGACGACCAGATGATCGTCCAACCCGACGGCAGGGTGGCGCTCGTGGACCTCGAGGAGGTCGGCCCCGGCGACCCCATGCTCGACGTCGGCAACATGCTCGCCCACCTGCGCTGGGCCGACCGCTTCGGCACCAGGCGCAAGAACGACGCCAGCGGCGCCTTCTACGGCGAGTTTCGCCAGGCCGCTCTGGACCGCTTCGGATGGGACGAGCGCGACCTCGCCCTCCGCGAGGCGGTCTGCCTCTTCAGGGTCGCCACCAACACCGTCCGCCGCCCCAAGCCCAACTGGCAAACCAACACCGTCGCCGGCCTAAACCTCGTCAACGAAACCCTGACCTGACGCCCCCGGCCACCGGCGCCAGCAGGGCGGTCCGTCGACGGCAGGCCGGACCGGAGCTGTGGGCGGCATCTTGTCACCTTGACGATCCAATCCCTGCGCTGGTTCCCATCGGGTACGGAACTCTGAGGAAATCCCGCGATCGTGATCCGCCTGGCGCTCAATCCCTTTGACAGAATGTGAACTGCCGCTACTACTCACCCGGCCCGCTGACGGTCAGTTCCAACTCGTCGGACAGCATCCTTCCGCCCGCCGTGCAGATGGCCCCGACCGCGGAACAGTCGGTGGTCTCGGGGAGGATGATGATCACATCGTCGCTTCCGTGGGGTGTCACCGTTATCTCCCAGCGGACATCGGGCGTGATGCTGTCCCGGTCCAGGCGTTGTGCGCTCACCACTTCGCCTTCGACGACCAAGAAGGCGTCGTCCGTCAGCGTCCTGAAGCTCACGCCGAACTGCTCGCTGAACACCAACTCGAACGTGAAGGCGTTCACTCCGTCGTGGGACTGCGGCTCGTTCCCGACACTGGCGGTCAGTGGGGAAGTGACAACTGCGGCGGTAGCCGAACTGGTCACCGACTCGGCGTTGTTCTCGCTGTCGAGGAAGGAGACCCGCACCCGGATTGCCTTGCCGTCGTCGCCGGCCAGTAGCAGGTACTCCTCGTCTGTGGCGCCGGTGATGTCGACATCGCCGGCGCCGTCGTCCGCCGTCCACTGGTAGGTGAACCCGGTGCTGTCGAACCCGTCCGGGTCGAAGACCCCGGTGGTGTCCACTGCCAGAACATGGCCCACCTGGACCGTGCCGCTGATGGTGGGCGCTCCGGTGGCCGGGTTGTTGACGTCCGCCTGTCGAACGTCCGGGTCCGTTTCGCGGATCTCCGTCGCCTCTCTGTCCGGCGGCTCGGCATCTTCCCCCCGGAGGTCGGTGAGGTTGGTGACGGTGATCGTGATGTCCAGGGAGGCTGTGTTGAAGTCGTCGTCCGTCGCCTCCACCGTGACCTGGTACTCGTTGTTCCCGTCGGCGTCGGTGGGGCTCTCGAAGTTCGGAGGGCCGGCGAACGAGAGTTCTCCGCTGTTGCCGATGGCGAACTCGTTCCTGTCAGGGCCGCTCGTGGACCAGGCAATGTCCGCCCGTTCGGGGTCGGTGGCGCGGAAGGTGTAGATGCGGGCGGTGCCGTTCTCCGGGTAGACGAACGAGGTCGGGCTGGACGGGTTGAAGGCGGGCCGCTCGTTGAAGTCTTCGACGGTGATGGTCACCTCCAGGGTGCCGTAATACCGGCCGTCGGAGGCCCGCACGGTCACCCGATACTCGTTGTCCCTGTTGGAGTCGGCGGGCCGCTCAAAGTCCGGGACGTTGCGGAACGACAACTCGCCGGTCTCGCTGATCGTGAAGTCCCCCCGGTCGGATCCCGTGAGGTTCCAGCGGGTGATCACCGCGGTGGGATCTTCGGGATCGGACGCGGTGTAGGTGGCACCGACGAGGCTCTGGTTCTCCGAGATGGTGAAACTGGTCGGGCCGCTGATCTCGGGGCCTTCGCTCAACTCGGTGACGGTGATGGTGATGTCCAGGGAGTCGGTGTTGAAGGCGTCGTCGCGGGCCTGGATCGTGACTTGGTATTCGTTGTTGCTGTCGGCGTCGGTGGGGTTCTCGAAGTCCGGGGGGTTGGTGAAGGTCAGCACGCCTCGCCCGCGGCTGTCGGGGGTGATGGTGAAGTCGTCGCCGTCGGGGCCGGTCGTGGACCAGGAAATCTCCGCCCGTTCGGGGTCGGTGGCGCTGAAGGTGTAGATGGTGGCGGTGTTGTTCTCGCGGGAGGTGAACGAGGTGCGCCTCGTGGTCGTGATCGTCAGGTCCTCGTTGATGTCTTCGACGGTGACGGTCACCTCCAGGTAGCCGTAGTTCCGCCCGTCGGAGGCCCGCACCGAGAACTCGTAGACGTTGTCCCTGTTGGAGTCGGCGGGCCGCTCGAAGTCCGGGATCCGCCGGAACGACAACTCGCCTGTCTCGCTCATGGTGAAATCCCCGCCGTCGCGCCCCGACACGCCCCAGCGCGAAATCACCGCGCCGGGGTTCTCGGGGTCGGCGGCGGTATAGGTCGCCAGGATCCGTTGCGTGTCCTGGTTCTCGCTGAAGGTCAAGCTCTGCGCGCCGCGGATCTCGGGGCCCTCGTTCAGGTCGGTGACGGTGATGGTGATGTCCAGGGAGTCGGTGTTGAAGGCGTCGTCGCGGGCCTGGATCGTGACTTGGTATTCGTTGTTCCTGTCGGAGTCGGTGGGGTTCTCGAAGTCCGGGGGGTTGGTGAAGGTCAGCACGCCTCGCCCGCGGCTGTCGGGGGTGATGGTGAAGTCGTCGCCGTCGTCGCCGGCCGGCGACCACGTGATCGTGCCCCGTTCGGGGTCGGTGGCGCTGAAGGTGTAGATGGTGGCGGTGTTGTTCTCGCGGGAGGTGAACGAGGTGCGCCTCGTGGTCGTGATTGTCAGGTCCTCGTTGATGTCTTCGACGGTGACGGTCACCTCCAGGTAGCCGTAGTTCCGCCCGTCGGAGGCCCGCACGGAGAACTCATAGACGTTGTCGCGCCCCGAGTCGGCGGGCCGCTCGAAGTCCGGGACGTTGCGGAACGACAACTCGCCGGTCTCGCTCATGGTGAAATCGCCGCCGTCGCGCCCCGACACCCCCCAGCGCGAAATCACCGCGCCGGCATCTTCGGGGTCGGCGGCGGTATAGGTCGCCAGGATCCGTTGCGTGTCCTGGTTCTCGCTGAGGGTCAAGCTCTGCGCGCCGCTGATCTCGGGGCCCTCGTTCAGGTCGGTGACGGTGATGGTGATGTCCAGGGAGTCGGTGTTGAAGGCGTCGTCGCGGGCCTGGATCGTGACCCGGTACTCGTTGTTCCTGTCGGAGTCGGTGGGGTTCTCGAAGTCCGGGGGGTTGGTGAAGGTCAGCACGCCTCGCCCGCGGCTGTCGGGGGTGATGGTGAAGTCGTCGCCGTCGTCGCCGGCCGGCGACCACGTGATCGTGCCCCGTTCGGGGTCGGTGGCGCTGAAGGTGTAGATGGTGGCGGTGTTGTTCTCGCGGGAGGTGAACGAGGTGCGCCTCGTGGTCGTGATCGTCAGGTCCTCGTTGATGTCTTCGACGGTGACGGTCACCTCGAGGTAGCCGTAGTTCCGCCCGTCGGAGGCCCGCACCGAGAACTCGTAGACGTTGTCCCTGTTGGAGTCGGCGGGCCGCTCGAAGTCCGGGATCCGCCGGAACGACAACTCGCCTGTCTCGCTCATGGTGAAATCCCCGCCGTCGCGCCCCGACACGCCCCAGCGCGAAATCACCGCGCCCGGGTTCTCGGGGTCGGCGGCGGTATAGGTCGCCAACACGCGACCCTCCTGCAGGTTCTCGCTGAAGGTCAAGCTCTGTGCGCCGCGGACCTCGGGGCCTTCGTTCAGGTCGGTGACCGTCACGGTGACATCCAGGAAATCGGTGTTGAAGGCGTCGTCGCGGGCCTGCACGGTGACCCGATACTCGTTGTTCCTGTCGGAGTCGGTGGGCCGCTCGAAGTCTCGCAGGGTCTTGAACGTGAGCATTCCGCCATGGATCGCGAAATCGTCACGGTCCGGGCCCGCCAGCAACCACGTGATCGTGCCCCGTTCGGGGTCGGTGGCGCTGAAGGTGTAGATGGTGGCGGTGTTGCTCTCGCGGGAGGTGAACGAGGTGCGCCTCGTGGTCGTGATCGTGGGCGCCTCGTTGATGTCTTCGACGGTGACGGTCACCTCGAGGTAGCCGTAGTTCCGCCCGTCGGAGGCCCGCACGGAGAACTCATAGACGTTGTCGCGCCCCGAGTCGGCGGGCCGCTCGAAGTCCGGGACGTTGCGGAACGACAACTCGCCGGTCTCGCTGATCGTGAAATCGCCGCCGTCGCGCCCCGACACCCCCCAGCGCGAAATCACCGCGCCCGGGTTCTCGGGGTCGGTGGCCGTATAGGTCGCCAGGATCCGTTGCGTGTCCTGGTTCTCGCTGAAGGTCAAGCTCTGCGCGCCGCGGACCTCGGGGCCCTCGTTCAGGTCGGTGACCGTCACGGTGACATCCAGGAAGTCGGTGTTGAAGGCGTCGTCGCGGGCCTGGATCGTGACCCGGTACTCGTTGTTCCTGTCGGAGTCGGTGGGGTTCTCGAAGTCCGGGGGGTTGGTGAAGGTCAGCACGCCCCGCCCGCGGCTGTCGGGGGTGATGGTGAAGTCGTCGCCGTCGGCGCCGGCCGGCGACCACGTGATCGTGCCCCGTTCGGGGTCGGTGGCGCTGAAGGTGTAGATGGTCGCGGTGGTGTTCTCGCGATAGGTGAACGAGGTGCGGCTCGTGATCGTGGGCATCTCGTTCACGTTGGTGACGGTGACGGTCACCTCGAGGTAGCCGTAGTTCCGCCCGTCGGAGGCCCGCACCGAGAACTCGTAGACGTTGTCGCGCCCCGAGTCGGCGGGCCGCTCGAAGTCCGGGACGTTGCGGAACGACAACTCGCCGGTCTCGCTGATCGTGAAATCGCCGCCGTCGCGCCCCGACACCCCCCAGCGCGAAATCACCGCGCCGGGGTTCTCGGGGTCGGTGGCCGTATAGGTCGCAAGGATCCGTTGCGTGTCCTGGTTCTCGCTGAAGGTCAAGCTCTGCGCGCCGCGGACCTCGGGGCCCTCGTTCAGGTCGGTGACCGTCACTGTGACATCCAGGAAGTCGGTGTTGAAGGCGTCGTCGCGGGCCTGCACGGTGACCCGATACTCGTTGTTCCTGTCGGAGTCGGTGGGGTTCTCGAAGTCCGGGGGGTTGGTGAAGGTCAGCACGCCCCGCCCGCGGCTGTCGGGGGTGATGGTGAAGTCGTCGCCGTCGGCGCCGGTCGTGGACCAGGAAATCTCCGCCCGTTCGGGGTCGGTGGCGCTGAAGGTGTAGATGGTGGCGGTGGTGTTCTCGCGGTAGGTGAACGAGGTGCGGCTCGTGGTCGTGATCGTCAGGTCCTCGTTGATGTTTTCGACGGTGACGGTCACCTCCAGGTAGCCGTAGTTCCGCCCGTCGGAGGCCCGCACAGAGAACTCATAGACGTTGTCGCGCCCCGAGTCGGCGGGCCGCTCGAAGTCCGGGACGTTGCGGAACGACAACTCGCCGGTCTCGCTGATCGTGAAATCGCCGCCGTCGCGCCCCGACACCCCCCAGCGCGAAATCACCGCCCCCTCGGGATCGGTGGCCGCATAGGTCGCCAACACGCGACCCTCCTGCAGGTTCTCGCTGAAGGTCAAGCTCTGAGGGCCCGATACCTCGGGGCCTTCGTTCAGGTCGGTGACCGTCACGGTGACATCCAGGAAATCGGTGTTGAAGGCGTCGTCGCGGGCCTGCACGGTGACCCGATACTCGTTGTTCCTGTCGGAGTCGGTGGGCCGCTCGAAGTCCGGGGGGTTGGTGAAGGTCAGCACGCCCCGCCCGCGGCTGTCGGGGGTGATGGTGAAGTCGTCGCCGTCGTCGCCGGTCGGCGACCACGTGATCGTGCCCCGTTCGGGGTCGGTGGCGCTGAAGGTGTAGATGGTCACCGTGGTGTTCTCGCGATAGCTGAACGAGGTGCGCCCCGTGGTGGTGATCGTGGGCATCTCGTTCACGTTGGTGACGGTGACGGTCACCTCCAGGTAGCCGTAGTTCCGCCCGTCGGAGGCCCGCACAGAGAACTCATAGACGTTGTCGCGCCCCGAGTCGGCGGGCCGCTCGAAGTCCGGGACGTTGCGGAACGACAACTCGCCGGTCTCGCTGATCGTGAAATCCCCGCCGTCGCGCCCCGACACCCCCCAGCGCGAAATCACCGCCCCCTCGGGATCGGTGGCCGCATAGGTCGCCAACACGCGACCCTCCTGCAGGTTCTCGCTGAAGGTCAAGCTCTGAGGGCCCGATACCTCGGGGCCTTCGTTCAGGTCGGTGACCGTCACTGTGATGTCCAGGAAGTCGGTGTTGAAGGCGTCGTCGCGGGCCTGCACGGTGACCCGATACTCGTTGTTGCTGTCGGAGTCGGTGGGGTTCTCGAAGTCCGGGGGGTTGGTGAAGGTCAGCACGCCCCGCCCGCGGCTGTCGGGGGTGATGGTGAAGTCGTCGCCGTCGGCGCCGGCCGGCGACCACGTGATCGTGCCCCGTTCGGGGTCGGTGGCGCTGAAGGTGTAGATGGTCGCCGTGGTGTTCTCGCGATAGCTGAACGAGGTGCGCCCCGTGGTGGTGATCGTGGGCATCTCGTTCACGTTGGTGACGGTGACGGTCACCTCGAGGTGGCCGTAGTTCCGCCCGTCGGAGGCCCGCACAGAGAACTCATAGACGTTGTCGCGCCCCGAGTCGGCGGGCCGCTCGAAGTCCGGGACGTTGCGGAACGACAACTCGCCGGTCTCGCTGATCGTGAAATCCCCGCCGTCGCGCCCCGACACCCCCCAGCGCGAAATCACCGCCCCCTCGGGATCGGTGGCACGGTAGGACTCTGTGAAGAATTCGTCGTTCTCGGCAACGGTCAGTTCGGTCCGCCCGAAGAGCTCGGGAGCCTCGTCCACATCCTTGATCGTGACGCTGACCTCCAGGCCGCCGGCTTTGCCTGCCGTATCTGTGGCGATGACCACGAACTCGTAGATGTTGTCCCTGTCGGCGTCGGACCTGGCTTCGTAGTCCAGTGGGTCCTCGAGTTTGAGGTAACCCGTGGCGTCGATGGAGAAGAACCGTCCGTCGGTTCCTTCAACCGACCAACCGAATGAGTCTTGCTCCGGATCGGTGGCGGAATAGCGAGTGATGGAGCCGGTGCGGTTCTCATCGAATTCCAAGGCGTCTCTACCACGGACCTCCGGCGGCTCGTTCACGTCAGTGACGATGATCTCCACTTCGATGGAGTCGGAAAGGCCGCCAGGATCGGTCGCGGTGACCTCGACCGATTGGTCCGTCGGGGTCTCGAAGTCGAAATCGTTGGACGTTCCGGCGAGGACGATCTGACCGCTGGCGTCGATGTCGAACGAACCACCGGTCTCGGCACTGACGCCGAAGGTCAACGTGTCGCCGTCGAGGTCGGTGGCAGCCACCGGATCCCCCACACTCGCGCCCTCCGTCGAGTTCTCCGGAACAGCCCGCGTGGTCTTCAGTCCCTCCTCGAAGAATGGTGCTCTGTTGTTGTCGACGACGGTGACGTCCACTTCGCCCACGTCGTGATCGGTGCCCCTGTGCCGGATGGCATGCTCGATGGTCGCAATGTCGTTGAACCCGTCGTCGTCGGCCACTCCCGTCACGGTGACGGTCTGCGGCGTCGCCCAGTTCCCGCCTGTTCCCGCGGTGAAGGTCAACTCCCGTGGGGAGACTGTGACCGAATCAGTGTCGCTGCTCTCCGCGCGGACGGTCAGGCTCGTCGGCGGTTCCGAGTCCGGCACGACCGTGTACGTCGCCGTCTCACCCTCGTTGACGCTGACCTCCGCCTCGGAGATGGTGAAGTCCGGCAGCCCCGAGTCGACGATCGTGGCCCTGATGAGCCCGAGCACGTAGTCATGTCCGCCGATCCGCGTCTCGTGGTAGATGGTGACCATCTCGTCCGTGGCGTCCGTGTCGGCACGCGCCGTGATCGTGACGTCCTGTGCCGTCTCGTAGTCGTCCGTGTCGAAGGTCAGCGTTTGTGGCGAGACGGTGAGAACGCTGCTTCTGGAAGGGACGAGGGTGATCCTTGTCTCACCGGCGGGCTCCTCGGCCAGCACCACCGGGTAGGTGAACGATGCTCCTTCGTTCAAGCTCACACTTCTGACTTGCACGATGGTCCCGCCATCGTCGAAGGACACGATGGGAGCGTCGCCGTCGGAGACCTCCACCGGCAACAATCCGACACTGTATTTCTTGCCGTCGATCGCGAGCCTGTGCAGCAGCGTCGTGGCCTCATCCTCTGGATCGGCATCGTCCACGGCTGTCACGGTCACCGTCTGGGGGTTGGCCCAGTTCCCGGTCGTGAACGTGAGCGTCTCCGGCGAGACCGTCACCACCTCATCGCCTTTGACGGAAAGATCCACGGTGGCGTCATCTGATGGCCTGCTCGAGGGCCTCACCGTGTAGGTCGTCAGCGTGGTGCCTCCTTCCTCCACCTCGATGGAGTCCTCCGAGAGGGTCAACCGCGGCAGGGAACTGCTCCGGATGCAGGGCGAGAACTCGGAGGTGCTCGCGTTGACGGTCGCGGTGGCCGTTATGTGGCTTCCCGACGAGTATTGGTAATCGTTCAGGGTGCCCTCGAAGGAATCGACGACGAATTGTCGGGCGCCGTGCGTTGCGGGCACCACCACGGCGAAGCCCAGCCAGTCCTTGCCCTCACCGCTACCAGAGCCGTCGCAGGAGTCACTGGCATAGAAGTCCACGATGTAGACGCTTGCCGCAACCTGCAGGTTGAAGGCGATCGAACCGGCGTCGCTGCTGAGTCCCGCAGCCGTCAGCACCGGATGGTTCTGCAGGTCGTTGGGCCCATTGTCAGCGTCGTTCGGGTCGTTTGCGGTCACGCCGTCGTCGTTCAGGTCGATACCCAGTCCTCCGTTGGAGTGCACGGAGTTCTCCCAGACGGTGTTGCCCGTGGCCGATCCGGATACCACCGTCACGCCGTCGGCCGTGTTGTGGGCGATGACGTTCTCCTCCACCACGTTGGCGCCGGCGCCGCCGCCTATGTGGACGCCCGATCCGCCGTTCGGCAGCGAACTGCCGGCCGCCGTGGCTCCGATGTGGTTCTCTGCGACCCGCGTGAACAGCGTTCCCGAGCCCGTCAGGGCTACTCCGTGGCTGTCGTTGCCGGCAATGACGTTGTTGGAGAGTGAGGCATCGCCGGCGCCCGAGACGTGCACGCCCGACCCGCTGTTGCCGAGATCGCCCGTGCCTGCGGCGTTGGTCCCGACGAGGTTGCCGTCCAGAACCACCCCTCTCGCTGCACTCCCCGAGATCGACACACCGTGAGAATCGTTGCCGGAGATCAGGTTGTCCTGGATGATCGCTCCGGGCGCGCCCGTGACATGGACTCCGGCGTCCCCGTTGCCCAGATCGCTGGTCCCCGACACGCTGACGCCGATGCGGTTCTCGTCGACGACCTGGCCGCTCCCCGACCCCACGAGTTCGATGCCGTTGCCTCCGAACCGGTTGATCACCAGGCCCCGGATCGTGGCCTGTTTCCCCGACACCCTCAGCCCGTCGGCAGCTGCGCCGGCGTTGGTGCCGTCCAACTGGATCCGGAAAGTCCCCGAACCGGCCCCCGGCTGGCTGAAGCCGTCGATGAGCACCGTCTTGGTGATGGTGGGAAGGGCCGAAGCCGGTTGAATCGTCTGCGTCCCGCTGCCCGCGATGTCGAAGTCGATGATGCTCGTCTCCACCCGGTTCGCCTCAGCGATAGCGGCCCGCAGGGTGCAGTTGCCGTTGCCGTCATCGCAGACGCCGTCGCGGCTATCGCTGTCGGCGCCGTCTCCGGTGGAATCCACCGTGAAGGTCGTTGCGGTCAACGAACCCAACGACTCCACGGCAGCCAGCGCATTCGCCCTGCCGTACCCGAAGCTCGTGTCATGACCCACCGGACCCAGGTCGGTGGCGCTGCTCCTGATGATCCGGGTCACGGCATCAGCGACGTTCTTCTTGGTCATGGACGGGTCGGCCAGCCGCTGCGCCTCGATGATGAGTGCCGCGATCCCGGCCACGTGGGGTGCGGCGGCAGATGTGCCGAAGAAGTGACGGGGGAACCCTCCCGAGCCGGTCACCGACACGCCATCGGCGGCGACCACGTCCGGCTTCAGACGGGTCTGCACCGTCGGGAAGTAGATCCGCGAGGGCCCACGATCGCTTAACGATTCGATGTCGTCCTGCCCCGGGTCGTCCTCATCGAAGGCTCCCACCGCCAGCACCCCGGGTACGGCGGGGTGGTGGACGATCCCTCCCTCCCTCACGCCGTATTCCCGAGGGCGAGCACGGAAGGTGAACATCTCCAGCCGCCTGGCGACACCGCTGTCCCTCTTGATGAACACGTCGACGTCGGTCACCCCGTACAGAGCCGCGATTTCGAGGGGATCGTCGTCCCCGTCCTGGAGGGCGGTGCTGCCGTCGCAGATGTCGTTGAGCAGGTTGAACTCGCTCGGTCGGAGCCCCGCCGGGCAGACGTAGAGGTCGTAGTCGTTGCCCGAGGAGCCGAACTTGTCGTTCCACTGCAGGATGGCGATCACATAACCTGCGGTGCGCAGCCGCATCGCGATGTCGCTGCTTCCGTCGAAGGCGTGGAACCCGTCCCCGCTGTCGACGAAATCCGCTTCGTAGTGACTCTGGGCCATGTTGCCGGCCGCCGAAACGAACACGGCTCCGCCGGCCACCGCGTCCGCCGCCGCTTGCGCAACGATCCCGTCCTCGAAAGAGGGTTCGCGGTAGAACCCGAGGTCGTCGACGATGACGTCCGCTCCCTCGCCTTCGAATGCGTCGTTGGCCAGCCACAAGATCGCCTGCACCATCCACAGCGAAGATCCGCCACTGGAGAAGGCCAGCGAGGCGTCCGGCGCGAGGTCGTGGACGATCTCCAGCAGCGCCGTCCCTTCGTGGCCCTCACCGGGGTTCTTCGGATTGATCTCGAGCCTGGCCGGCAGGTCCCCCCTGGCCCGCGCCGTATGCCACGCGTCCACACCGTCGGATATGACTCCTACCTTCACCCCGTCACCCGTCAGTCCGCCGAAGGTCCGCGCCAGGTTCGCCCGGTGCGCCGTATCGCCCTCGGTGAGCCTGGAACCTTTCTTCGTGTACGCGTAGTCGGGAGGGGTGATGCGCCTGACGGCGCCGAGCGAGGCCACGGTGCCCAGGTCCTGCGGGGTCACCCAGGCCTGGACGATGCCGTGATCGGCGTTCTCGATCTCCACCCGCACAACCGCGTCGCGCACCTGCTGGAGGGCTGCCTCGTCGCTGGATGCGAGGTGGATGTAGACCTCCACGTTGCCGCTCTCGTCGAACTGCACCTGGTCGACGACCGTCGCTGAAGAGAGGATCTCCGCCTTGGTGATCCCGCTCGCCAATTCGTCCGTGGCCGGACCGGCGATGGATCGCGCTTCGGCGGCCACCAATTCTCCGCCGTCGCTCGGGTCATCGGTGATGGGATCGCCGACCGCGTCCAGGAGGAGCTGGCTGATCTTGGAGTCGCTCTTGCCCGAAGAGACCTCATCGCTCTCCTGTTCCGGAGGTTCCTCTGCAAGAACGGTGTTGCCCACCGACATGAGGGCGAGAAGAGCGCCGATCGCCAGGAGTGCTGCACGTCTATGAAGAGACATGAGGATGGCTGGTCAAGCCGGTGCTGGCTCTTCGCGGGATAGTTGCAACGATACGGGATGTCGGGATGGGTAAGTGGTCGTCCCCCGCCAGGCGCGACAGGCGGTCGGTTTCCCGGGGTGTGGTTCTTCCCCCGTCCAGGGCATCGAGCGCTCCCGCCGCCGTTTGCCACGCGATTCCTTTGACAAAATGTAAAACTTGGTGTGTACTTACGGGGTGAATCGGCTGGTGACAGGTGAGGCAGACGTGGTCGGATCGATGCCCGGCACCGCGCTGAGCGCGGCCGGAGGCGTGCAGGCACCGGCAAGGCCCACCACCAAGGGCCGCATCGGCGAGAGCGTGGCGCGGCCCGACGGCGTCCCCAAGACCACCGGGGCCTTCGCCTTCTCCTCCGACCTGTGGGCCGACGGCATGCTGTGGGGCCAGGCGCTGCGCTCGCCGCACCCCCACGCCCGCATCCGCTCCATCAACATCGCCGGTGCCCTCGCCGTCGCCGGCGTGCGGGCCGTGCTGACCGCCGACGACCTACCCGGCACGGGCATCTTCGGCATAGAGCACGCCGACCAGCCGGTGCTGGCCGCCGATGTGGTGCGCTACTGCGGTGAGCCGGTGGCCCTCGTCGCCGCCGACCATCCCGAGACCGCCCGGCTGGCCGCGGAGGCCATCGTCGTGGACTACGAGCCGCTGGAAGCCATCACCGACGCCTCCGCCGCCGCAGACGCCCCACCCATTCACCCCGACGGCAACCTGTTCCGCCACATCCGCATCCGCCACGGCGATGCCACCGCCAGCGGCGACGTGGTCATCGAGGGCGACTACGAGGTGGGAATGCAGGACCAGGCTTTCATGGGCACCGAGTCGGGCCTGGCGATGCCCACCGTCGACGGCGGCGTGGAACTGTTCATCTCCACCCAGTGGCTGCACAACGACCAGCGCCAGATAGCCGAGGCGCTGGGTCTGGCGCCCGGCGACGTGCACCTCACGCTCGCCGGCGTGGGCGGGGCGTTCGGCGCCCGTGAGGACGTCACCCTGCAGATCCACCTGTGCCTGCTGGCGCTGCACACGGGGCGCCCCGTGAAGATGCTCTACAACCGCGAGGAGTCGTTCTTCGGCCACGTGCACCGCCACCCGGCCAGGCTCCGCTACCGCCACCACGCCACCGCCGACGGCCGCCTCGTGAAGGTGGAGGCCGACGTCACCCTCGACGGCGGCGCCTACGCCTCCACCACCGCCGCGGTGCTGGCCAACGCCTGCTTCTTCGCCACCGGCCCCTACAAGGTGCCCAACGCCGCGATCGACGGCTGGGGGATGCGCACCAACAACCCACCCTGCGGGGCCATGCGGGGCTTCGGGGTGGTGCAGGTCTGCTTCGCCCACGAGGCCCAGATGGACCGCCTGGCCGACGCCCTGGGGATCGACCCCATGGAGTTGCGGCTGCGCAACGCCCTCGGCCCCGGCGACACGCTCATCACCGGCCAGAAGATCACGGGCACGGCGCCCATGGTCGAGCTCCTGGAGGCTCTGGCCGAGTACCCGTTGCCGCCCACCGGCGGGGCAGGCGGCAGCGGAGGAGGAACCGTCGGCGGCAACGGCGCCGCCGACGCCATGGCCCGCCCCGGCGGCGCGGGACGTACTGCAGACGATTCCCACGTGCGCCGGGGCGTTGGCTATGCGGCCAGCATCAAGAACCTCATGTTCTCCGAAGGCTTCGACGACTACTCCACGGCGGCCTGCCGGCTGTCCGACGGCGTCGCCACCATCACCTGCGCCTGCGTGGAGGTGGGTCAGGGCTTCGTGACCCTCGCCCAGCAGATCGCCCGCGAGGTTCTCGGCACCCAGCAGGTGCTGCTCGACCCCGCCGATACCGCCATCGGCTCCGCCGGGTCGTCCTCGGCCAGCCGCCAGACCTGGATGTCGGGCGGGGCGGTGCTGGCCGCCTGCGAAGGGGTGCGCGACAAGGTGCTTGCCCACGTGTCCGCCGAGACGGGCATCCCGCCCACCGAGCTGAGCCTGCGCGACGGCCAGGTGGTCTCCGACAGCGGGCTCAGCCGCAGCCTCGCCGACATCACCGCCGAGCGGGACTTCCGCCACGAGATCGAGTACCACCACGCGCCCACCACCACCGTCGACGACGACGGCCAGGGTGAGCCCCACGTGTCCTTCGCCTTCGCCGCCCACCGCGCCGTCGTGGACGTGGACGCCGACCTGGGGCTGCTGCGCACCGTGGAGGTGGCCACCACCCAGGACGTGGGCCGTGTCCTCAACCCGCAGCAGGCGATCGGCCAGATCGAGGGTGGCATCGCCCAGGGCGTCGGCCTGGCGGTGATGGAGGAGATCGTCCTGGACGGCGGCCGGGTGCGCAACGCCAGCTTCACCGACTACCTCATCCCCACGGCCCTGGACATGTGCGACGTGCGCATCGCCCGCCTGATCGAGGAGCCCGAGCCGGGCGCGCCGTTCGGTGCCAAGGGCATCGGCGAGCCGCCCACCATCTCCTCCACGCCCGCGGTGGTCGCCGCGGTCCGCGAGGCCACCGGCCTGCCGCTGAACCGGGTGCCCATCCGCCCGTCCGACATCGCCCTGCATCCCGACCGCGCCCCCCAGCGGGCCTGAACCGACCCAACTACACAGGAGGAACCACCGTGGCGCAGTTCGAACTCAACGGCACCACCGTGACGTGCCGAGATGATCATCCCCACCTGCTCGAAGCGCTGCGCGCCGAGTTGGGTGTCATCTCGCCCAAGGACGGCTGCTCGCCCACCGGCCAGTGCGGCTGCTGCGCCGTGCTGCTGAACGGCCGCGCCCGCGTGGCCTGCCAGGTGCCCCTCGACAAGGTTGCCGGCGCCTCGGTCGTCACCCTGGAGGGGTTCGACCCCGACGAGCGGGAGCGCTACGCCGGCATCTTCGCCGACCACGGCGCCCTGCAGTGCGGCTTCTGCACCCCCGGCATCCTGGTGCGCGCCAAGGCGCTCATCGACCGCAAAGGCGCAGACCTCACCCGTGAGGAGGCCTCGCGCCACCTCGGCGGGCACCTCTGCCGCTGCACCGGCTACATCAAGATCCTCGACGCTGTGGAGGACCTGGCCCACGGCAAGGAACCCGCCCTCACCCAGCCCGGCATCGTCGGCACCCGGGGCATCCGCTACGAGGCCACCGACCTGGCCTGCGGTTTCCGCCCCTACATCGACGACATGGCCCCCGAGGGCTGCCTGCACGCCGCGCTGCGCCTCGCCGACCACGCCCGGGCCGACGTGGTGCGCATCGACGCCGCGCCCGCTCTGGCCGTCGACGGCGTAGAGGCCGTGTTCACCGGCGCCGATGTGCCCGGCGAGCTGCGGGTGGGCATCATCCACACGGACTGGCCGGTGTTCATCCCCGAAGGTGGGCGCACCTCCTACCTCGGCGACGTGCTCGCCATCGTCGTCGCCACCGACCGCGAGACGGCCCGCCACGCGGCGGGCCTCATCGACATCGAGTACCGGCCGCTGGAACCCATCGTCGACCCCACAGTCGCCGTCGGCCACGACGAGGACGCCGTCTGGGAGCTCGACGGCAACGTGCTGTCGGTGTCCAAGTACGCCCGCGGCGACGTCACCGAGGCGCTCGCCGGCTCGGCCCACACCATCCACGAGACGTTCCAGACCCAGCGCATCGAGCACGCCTACCTCGAGCCCGAGTCCACCCTGGCGGTGCCCCGCCCCGACGGCGCCCTGTACGTGTACTCCGGGGGCCAGGGCGTGTGGGACGACCGCAACCAGATCGCCTCGGTGCTGGGCATCGACCGGTCCATGGTGACCGTGGAGCTCGTCAGCAACGGCGGGGCGTTCGGCGGCAAGGAGGACATGTCCAACCAGGCCCAGACGGCGCTGGCCGCCCACCTGCTCGGAAAGCCCGTGAAGTGCACGCTGTCGAGGGAGGAGTCCCTGCTGCTGCACCCCAAGCGCCACCCCATCCGCATGACCTACACCGCGGGCTGCGACGCCGACGGTCGCCTCACCGCCCTGCTGATCCGCATGATCGGCGACTCCGGTCCCTACGCCTCGGTGGGCATGAAGGTGCTGGAGCGGGCGGCCGGGCACGCCAGCGGCCCCTACTCGGTGCCCAACATCGACGTGGAGTCGGTGGCGGCCCGCACCAACAACCCCGTGTGCGGGGCGTTCCGGGGCTTCGGCGCCAACCAGGCCCAGTTCGCCATGGAGGGCGTCATGGACCGCCTCGCCGCCGCCGTCGGCATCGACGGCTGGGAGATGCGCTCGCGCAACGTGGTTGTGCCGGGCTCGGTGTGGGGTCCCGGTCAGCTCATGGACGACGGCTGCGAGGGCGCCAGAGTGTGCCTCGACGCCGTGAAGCCCGCCTACGACGCCGCCCGCGCCGCCGGGCGCCCCGTCGGCATCGGCCTGGGGCTGAAGAACTCCGGCTTGGGCAACGGGCTGCGGGAAGTCGCCAAGGCGGTCGTGCGCTTCGACGAGGACGGCACCGTGGAGGTGCGCCACTGCTGGACCGAGATGGGCCAGGGCGTGCACACCGTCGCCCAGCAGGTGGCGGTCACCGAACTGGGCGTGGCGGCCGAGAAGGTGCGCGTCATCGTCGACACCAGCCGCGAGCTGGGCGCCGGCCAGACCACCGGCAGCCGGGGCACCCTCATGGGCGCAGGGTCGGTGGCCGACGCCTGCCGGGCGGCCCTCGCCGACGGTTGCCGCACCGGCGTGGACTACGAGGGCAGCTACATCGTGGACTGGACGAACTCGCTGCGCGACGACGTTGAGCACCCCAAGATCCACTCGTGCTTCGGGTTCGCCTGCCAGCTCGTGGAGTTGGACCCCGACAGCGGCGACGTGACCCGGGTGCTGGCCGCCCACGACGTGGGCAAGGCCGTGAACCCCACGATGTGCGAGGGCCAGATCGAAGGCTCGGTGCACATGGGCCTGGGTTACGCGCTCACCGAGGGATTCCCGTCCGACGCCGACGGCCGCCCGCTGAACACCACGCTGCGCAGCCTCGCCATCGTGCGGCCCAAGGACATGCCGCCTGTCGACGTGACGCTCGTGGAGGTGCCCCAGCCCGACTCGCCCTACGGCATCAAAGGTGTCGGGGAGATCGGCCTCGTGCCCACCGCCGGTGCTGTGGCGGCCGCACTCCAGGACTTCGACGGCACTTGGCGCAGCGAGCTGCCGATGCGCAACGACTCCAACCAGGAGCGGCCCTGGGGCACCAACGGCAACGGATCGGCCGGCAACGGCTCCGCCGCCCATTCCCCAGCCCAGCACGCCACCGCCTGACCGTGCCCGCCCCCGTCTGACCGTGCCCGCTGCCGTCTGACTGTGCGAGTTCCCGTCATTCCGGCGAAGGCCGGAATCCAGTGTGTGGTGTCCGGGCGGGGCCGCCGGTGCCTGTCGTCGGATCGTCTGGCGAAATCGATCCGCCGTCAGCCCCCGGCGTCCCCACCCTCGGTTGTCGGGCCGGCTGGGGCTCGCGCCGGTTAGGCCTATGACTTCCGCCTACACCACCCCGGGGCTCGTCTGTTCGCACCATCACCTGTACTCGGCGTTGGCGCGGGGGATGCCGGCTCCCCCTCGGACCCCTCATGGGTTCCTTGAGATTCTGGAGCTGGTCTGGTGGCGGTTGGATCGGGCGCTCGACCTGGACCTGATTCATTGGTCGGCCATGCTCGGTGCCTTGGAGTGCCTGGAGGTGGGGTGTACGGCTGTGATCGATCACCACGAGTCGCCGCACGCCATCGAGGGGTCGCTGTCGGTCATTGCCGATGCCTGCGCCGAAGTGGGTGTGCGGGCGAGTTGTGCCTACGGGGTCACCGACCGGCACGGGGCCGACGGGGCCCGGCGGGGGCTGGCCGAGAATGAGCGGTTCCTGCGTGGGGGCGGCGACGGCTATGTGGGCGTCCATGCGGCCTTCACCTGTACCGATGAGACGCTGGAGGCCGCCGCCGGGCTGGCCGCCGACCTGGGCGTCGGCGTGCACATCCATGTGGCCGAGGGCGAGGCGGACGCTCCTGCCGCTGAGCGGCTGGCAGACCTCAGCCGCCCCGACTGGCTGCTGATCCACGGGGTGCACCTACCCGACCGGCACGAGTTGCAGGGAACCATGGTGCACAACCCCCGCTCCAACATGAACAACGCCGTGGGCTATGCGCGCCCGGCCCGCTTCGCCGCCACGGGCAACCCGGTGGCGCTGGGCACCGACGGCATCGGCTCGGACATGCTCGACGAGTTCCGCATCGCCTACGTGCGGCTGCGGGAGAGCGACGTCACCGCCTCGCCGGACGCGCCCTGGCAGTGGCTCTCGGCCGGCTGGGACCTCATGCCCGCCGCACGCAACGACAGGGTCACCTGGAACTACGCCGCCATGGAGCCCTGGCACCTGGCCTTCAGCCCAGGTGTGCGGCCCGAGCGGGTGGAGGTCGCCGGCGAGGAGGTCTGGGCCGATGGCCAACCCACCCGAGTCGACGCCGCCGAGGTGCGCGCCAAAGCCGCCGAGGCCGCCCAGCGCCTCTTCGGTCGCCTCGACGACCTGGACTGACAGGATCGATCGGAGAATCAGGAGGAACCCATGAGCGACAACGGCACCCGCGTGGCGATGTACCTGCAGGATGCGCACCCGCTCCGTGAGGCCATGGAGTACGTGCAGTACGCCGAGGCGAAAGGCTTCGAGGCCGTCTGGCAGGCCGAGAGCCGCCTCGTGCGCGAGGCCACCGTGCCGATGGCCGCCTTCGCCGCGGTCACCGAGCGCATCAAGGTGGGCTCGGGCGTCGTGGCGTCGTGGACTCGTAACGCCGCCCTGCTGGCCGCCACCTTCTCCACGCTCGACGACCTGGCGCCCGGACGAGTGCTGCTCGGCGTCGGCGCCTGGTGGGACCCCCTCGCCCGCAAGGTGGGCATCGACCGGGCCCGCCCGCTGCGCCAGATGCGCGAAGTCGTGGAGTCGGTGCGGGCGCTGCTCGCCGACGAGAACGTCACCTACGACGGCGACTTCGTGCAACTCGACGGCGTGGAGCTGGACTACGTCTTCCAGGAGCGTCGCCCCAAGGACGTGCCCATCTACATCGGGGCCACCGGCATGAAGATGATGGAACTCACCGGCGAGATCGCCGACGGCGTGGTGCTGAACTACCTGGTGTCGCCCACCTACAACCAGCGGGCCATGGATGCCCTGGAGCGGGGCGCCACCAAGGCCGGCCGCTCGGTGGACGACCTGGACCGCCCGCAGCTGGTGGTGTGCTCGGTCGACGAGGACCGCCAGGCCGCCCTCGACGGCGCCCGCCTGCTGGTCACCCAGTACCTCGGCCAGCAGCCCCACATCATGAAGGCCTCCGGGGTGCCCGAGTCGCTGCTCGAGGACGTCGGACGGGTGCTCACCTGGCCGGCCACCCTGGAGCAGGTGCAGGAGGCCTCCAAGCTGGTGCCCGACGACGTGGTGCAGATGATCTGCGCCGCCGGCACGCCCGACGAGTGCCTCGAGAAGGTGGAGCACTACCGCCGCAACGGCTGCACAAGCCCCATCCTCTACCCCCTGGGCGACGACGTCCGCCTGATGATCGACACCTTCGCCCCCGGCTCGTGAGCTTCTCTGCTGTCCGGTCGGGGCCGCCGGTGGCCGTCGGCGGGATCGTCTGGCGAATTCGATCCGCCGGCCGCCCCCCGGCGCCCCCTCCCTCGCTAGTTCGCCGCCCCAGCCACCCGTCGGGGACACCGAACAGTATGAATGTCATTCCGGCGAAGGCCGGAATCCAGGGGTTGGCGGCGTCGGCGTGGGGCGATCGGTAGACCCATGATTGATGAGCGCGACTACATCGTTCATGACGCCGTCGGGCTGGCGGCGCTGGTGCGCTCGGGGGACGTTTCGCCGCGGGAGTTGGCCGAGGCTGCTATCCGGCGGATCGAGGCTCGTAATGGTGAGCTGAACGCGGTCATTCACCCGCTGTTCGAGAAGGCACTGGCGGCTGCCGACTCGCCGGACCTGCCCGATGGGCCGTTCCGGGGTGTGCCGATGCTGTTGAAGGACCTGTGGCCCGCCAGCGCCGGTGATCCGGTGCATCTGGGGATGGCGGTGCTGCGTGATGCCGGTTACACCCACCCGACCGACGGCCACCAGGTGGTGCGCCTGCGGGAGGCCGGTTTCAACTTCGTTGGGCGCACCAACACGCCCGAGTTGGGCCTGGTGGCCACCACCGAGCCGCTGGCCTACGGCCCCACCCGCAATCCCTGGAACACCGAGCACGGCGCCGGGGGCTCGTCGGGCGGTTCGGCGGCGGCGGTGGCGTCGGGCATGGTGCCGGTTGCCGGCGGGGGCGACGGCGGCGGTTCGATCCGCATCCCCTCCGCGCTGTGCGGGCTGGTGGGCCTGAAGCCGTCCCGAGGCCGGGTCTCCAACGGTCCCCGCGAGGACGAGTCGGGCCTGGCGGTGGTGCATGTTCTGGCCCGCACGGTCCGGGACACCGCCGCGCTTCTCGACGCTCAGGCCGTGCCTTTCCCCGGCGATACGGTCATTGCCCCCCGCCCGCAGCGCCCGTTCGCCCAGGAGATCTTCGGTAAGCCCCGGCGGCTGCGCGTCGGCGTGAGCGTCGACTCGCCCGGTGACGGCAGGGTGGAGGTGGACCCGGAATGCGCCGAAGCGGCCCTGCGGGCGGCCGCGCTGCTGGAGGAATTGGGTCACACCGTGGAGCACACCGGCCCGTCCGCGCTCAGCGACGAGCGCCTGCTGGCCAACTTCGCCAAGACCTGGGGGGTGAGCACGGCCTTCGCCCTCGACGAGGTGGGGGAGATGATCGGCCGGCCGCTCACTGAGGCCGACGTGGAGCCGGCCACCTGGTTCTCCGCCGAGCGGGGTCGCCAGACCCCCGGCACCGACCTGTTGAAGACCCACGGCGCCACCCAGCTCTTCGGCCGGGCCATGGCCGCCTGGTGGGCCGACGGCTGGGACCTGCTGGTGACCCCCACGACGGCCCGCCCCGCCCCCGTCATCGGCGAGCTGGTGTCCACGCCCGACAACATCCTGGCGAGCTTCATCAACTCGCTCCCGTACGGCACGTTCACGCTGCCGTTCAACCTCACCGGCCAGCCCGCCATCTCGATCCCCATGGGCCACACCGCCGACGGCCTCCCCGTCGGCGCCCAACTAGCCGCCGCCTACGGCCGGGATGACCTCCTCCTCGGGGTCGCCGCCCAACTAGAAGCCACCAACCCCTGGCCCCACCTCGCCCCGGACTGATCCCCGCTCGCGGCTCCCCAGATTCCTCTCGCTGGTCCGGCTCGGCTCGCCGTTGGCCGTGCAGGTTCGTGGTCAGCCGTGCGTTGGATCCCTTGCTTCAATCTCGTCCAGGACGGAGCGAGCAATTCGTCCCGCATCCTCCATGGTGTAGCCCTTGGGCCATTCGGGCACGAGCGGATCGAGGTCGGTTGTGAATTGCCGGTCCTTCAGTTTGGTCTCAAGGTTGGCGACCGCCCGGGAGAGCGTCCAGCGGTCGGGTCGATAGGGGTCGAAGCACGCGGCGATGCCGACCGGTGATACCCCTGCGCGCATGACCGCTAGCCAGAGGTCGAAGAGATCCCTCCCCTTCTTCCGCTGGAACAGCGCTCGGATCTTGGTCGCAGTCAACTCTTCCAGCGCAAATGTCGGAACTTCTGAGGCGCCCGCGAACCACGGGCTGTTGACGCTGAACAGCCTGGTCACCGTCGACGATGCCGGCGAACGCTCGAACGTGTTCAACTCGATCTTGATCCGCATCGGTCCGCCGCGTGCGAATGTCGAGTCAAGTCGCAACTTGGGGTGCCGGCCGATGTCGGTCTGTACCCGCTCGAAGCCCACGAGAGTTGCGATCTCACGAATCGCGTCGAGAACGTGTCCGACTCCACCCCCCGTACGTCGGACATAGTCGAGATCCTCGCTGTATCGCCAAGGCCTGTCCAGCCAAAGCTTGTGGAGGCAGGTACCGCCTCGGAAGACGAGTTCATCGCTTAGCAGTGGATGCTCTGCGATCTCCACGATCAGCCTTGAGAGCACGAGGTCCTGCTCGATCTGTTCGAGCGTCGGCCACGGGGCGTGTTGCTGCCAGTGCGCGATGTCAGCTTCGGTGATCACAGGTCGTGCTCGATCCTTGTGTTGGCGACGACGTGCCATCGCGGGTCGTGGTCGCCGCCCCCGCGGCCGGGTGAGAGAAGCCGGTAGCGGCTGCAGGCGACGAGTTCGCGGAGAGGGGCAGTGTCGAGCTCGACGCCGGCTTCGCGGGCCATGAAGTCGATGACGAATCCGACCCGTTGCGCCACTGCAACCGGATAGCCGGCCCCGACCGATGCCAGCTTGGCGGAGTCGAGGCTCCTGTCGATGAGGAGGTCGCCGATTATGGTCGCAACGTTTGATAGACCCGCGCCATCGTGGGGGGACTCGACAAGGTCGAAGACGGTTACTTCGGGCGTCGAGACCAAGATCCGACCGGTTGGGACGCTGTGCTGTAACCGAGGGCGCTCACTTGCCGCTTGACGCTGGATGAACCGGAGCCGACCGCGCCCGATGCGCCGATCGCGGAGTCGGGCCGGCGTCACGACCTGGAACACCATCGGGGCCTGGTGTGAGGCCCCATGGATCGCGGCGGCCGATAGGAAGCCGACGTAGTAGGGATGTCCTAAGTGCTCCATCAACTGCTGAACGAAATGACTCGGCGGTGGCGCACCGGCGCTCCGATATTCGGCGGGTACGGGCACCCAGCCTCCCTTGGTGACCGAGATCAGCTTGCCGGCTTCACGCGCCCGCTCGAGACTTGCTGGAACTGACGCAGCATCGACCCCGAGAATCTCGGCGAGTTCGATCGTCGAAATGAAGTGCCGCCCTTGCCCGATGAGCCAATCGGCAAGCTCGTTAGGGGAGACGTTAGCCAGCACCATGCCGTTGAGAGTATCAAAGTCCGGCATAATGCCGGACTTTGATACGTGAAGCGGCATAGTTCCTACGTCGTGGATCCGGCGAACGATCCAATCGTCCGCGGTGGCCTGTACCTGCACCCCGTCTGCGCCGGGGTGGTTGGATGGTGCCGAAGAGACGTAACCCCAGCCGTTTGCCGAGGCAGGGACGGTCCCGGGGTCTTCATGAGTCACTCTAGAGGTCCGCGGCCTCTGGCGGGAGCAATGCACCGCTTCGCACCTGATCGCGTTCTGGACTCCAGCACTGGCGTTGTGGTGTGATTGGGTCCGCCCGTTAGTCTCGGGCAAGACACCGGCGTGGAACAGCTCCCGGCGGGGTCGGCGCCCGAGTAGCTCAGTCGGCAGAGCGATTCATTCGTAATGAATAGGTCCGGGGTTCGATTCCCCGCTCGGGCTCAGCGGTGCGGAAAGCGGTGTTCGCATCCCA
Organism: Acidimicrobiales bacterium; assembly: GCA_963664235.1. Lineage (GTDB taxonomy): Bacteria > Actinomycetota > Acidimicrobiia > Acidimicrobiales > CATQHL01 > VXNF01. Next base: position 1,669,184 of record OY760933.1, read on the forward strand.
TCGATCGGTGTGGAGCGGTTACCGAAGTAGGTCAAACCGCATGCAGCCCGCCGGCTCAGGCCGAACCGGCTTCCGCGAGTCGGGCCGCTAGGTCGTCGAGCGCCGATTCGAGCGCCTGCCAGGCCTTGAGTTGGCGGACGGGGCCGTCGATGTCCAACCTCTGCAGGAGGGTTCGACGATGCTGCCCGAAGCGTTGCCTGAATCGATCCCGCCTCCGGCCGGCGAGTCCCGAGGCCACATCGAGAGCACGCTCGAGAGCGGACTTTGGATCCGGCTGAGCCTCGACTCCCGATGTCGGAGGGAGACCGAGATCCGCCGTTGAGTTGGGGCGCCCTGCGACGTCGCGGATGACCTGCTCGTCCAGGAGCAGCCAGGCCTCGGTCATTCGAACTGGGACGACGGCCACAGCCGGCAGACCCTCGCTGATCCGAGCAACCGCCTGGGTAACCTCGGCAAATCGCCGCTCCGGGTCCTGTCCCTCGGCATCGCGATGTACGAAGAGGATGTCCGGAACGTCGCCGAGTTCCAGGATGGCCTGCAGACGGTCGGCGACTCGGTGTCCGGGTGGGTGCGGTAAGGAGGCGCAGGTCGGGCGTCGTGACCCGGACTGCCAAGTTGCGCCGGGCGCAGAGAATCTCCAGATGCTCGCCCAACGGTTCGTCCGATGATCCGTCGGCGAGGAAGATCGCCCTGTGGATCATGCGGGGACGGCGTCGAGCGAGAGTTGCGACCCGACCGGGCTGGTCAGGTAGGGAAGGATGTCGGCCTTCGTGACCGGAGGCTCATCGAGCCGCCCATCGCGCCAGGTGTCCTGAAGCGGAGCGAGCCGGAGTGCCCGTGCGAGTTCGCCGTTCCCGCGTGGAGCGAAGTCCGCCGCGGCGAACAGCAACTCCTCCGGCTTGAGGAGTTGCACCAAGGACGGCGAGTGCGTGTTGGCAATCACTTGCCGGAAGGGATTGTCGTCGCCGGTCTCATCGAACGGATCGAAGGCGAGGTCACGGAGCAGATCGACCATGGCGCCGAGGTTGGCCGGGTGCATCCCGTTCTCGGGCTCCTCCATGCAGAGGATCCCCTGGGCATCGGGATCCTCCGAGAGGACGGCCAGCGCCAAGAACCGGAGCGTGCCCTCCGACAGTGAGCAGGCGGGGAGTTCGACACCGTCGGGTTCCTCGAGCCTCAGCGTTATCAGTTCCCGCATGTCGTCGGTGTCCACGAGCACCCGTCGCACCCCAACGCCGGTGAGCGCACTGAGACGGGTCGTGACCCGTGCGTAGGTTCCGGCAGGATCAGGCTCCGCGCCCGATTCGGGTTGCCGTGTCGCGATCCGGAAGAGTGCGGCCGGCAAGTGCCGACCATCTATGGCCATCATGCGGGGATCGTGGTACCTGTCCGACGCCCGCAGGGCGGACGGCTCGAGCGCCAGCCGGCGCCAACTCTGCATCTCCCGCCGTGCCGCGAGGATTGTCGGATCGTCGGCACCGGTGACCGTGCTCACGACGGTGGCCGGGGCTCTTGCAGCCGATGCCGGCTTCGGCTTGCCTCGGCTGCCGCCGTCCTGGTGGACCACGATCACCTGCTCGCCCTCGTGCTGCTGGGTGGAGATGAAGGGTCCTCCGCTCCGGCGACCCGTGACGGCGTTCCGGCGGAAACGCTTGGCGGAATGGCGAAAGCCCAGCCGCCGATGAGCGTCGCCCAGCCGGATCGGTGTGAGCGACTCGCGCGCCAGCACGAGGCGTCCGATCTTCTGGAGGCCCGTCGGCGGCTCGTGGCCGATGTCGACCTCGTACCGCACGAAGGTGATCGACGCCTTGGCCTGTCGGCCGAAGTCGTCTTCGACCTGCTCCGGAATGATCATCTCGGCCGCGAGGCGCATGAGCCGACCGGTTCCCACCGACTCCGAAACGTTTCCGGTGCGGGCTGCCGAACCTGTACTGCCTCGCCAGAACAGGTCGCGCGGATCTCCCGACCTGTCGTCGCCCGTCGAGCGGATTCGTTGGGCGGCCTCCATCAGGGAGTGGGAGGCGAGCAGGCTCAGAAACTCGATGGCGTCGAACACGTTTGACTTGCCAGCACCGTTCTCGCCGGCGATGCAGGTGAAAGGCCCGAACTCAATGACCACGTCGCGCAGGTTCTTGAACCCGTCCACCTCGAGGCGCGTCAGCATGGATGCACGTTACAACTCCACCCGGCGCGGAGGCGGTGCGCCCGGTGAGCCGACGGTACCGGGATTTCGGCTGTTACGCCGCCGTGCGGTCGCTGGGGTCGGCCGGGTCGATGAAGTTCTCGACCTCGATGCATCGGGTTCGGCCATAGTCAGCGTCGTTCACATCGACGGCATGGCCCGCGGGGCTCCGGCTACGTCGGCCTGTAAGAGGGTCGCGGCGACCGCGGTCAACTACCGAGTGTTACACATGAATACACTTCTGCACACCTTCTAGTGTAGAATCACACCATGAGTCGGACCAACATCGATATCGACGACGATCTCATCGAGCGCGTCATGCGCTCGTTCGGATTGCAGACCAAGCGTCAAGCGGTCCACCTTGCCTTGGAGCGTCTGCTTGGGGGTGGACTGATGAGCGTCGAGGAGCAACTTGCCATGGAGGGCGCCGGCTGGGAGGGCGATCTTGACGCCATGCGGGCCGACCGGTTCGGCGACTGGGGCAGCGGTGCTGCTGGCTGATACGTCGGCCTGGATCGAGTTCCTCAGAGCAACCGAATCAGCCCAGGCCCGGCGCCTGCGCGACGCCATAACCCGGCGGGAGGTCGTCGTAATCGACCCGATCCTGCTGGAGGTCATGGCCGGCGCCCAGCGTGACTCCGTCGCCGCCCTGCAGCGACTGCTGGTCGCACAGCACGTCGAGGGTCTCACCCCGAGACTCGATTGGCTCGATGCCGCCAGGATCTACCGGGAACTCCGCAGCCGGGGTGAGACGGTGCGCTCGCAGGCGGACGCCCTGATCGCGGCGGTTGCCATCCGGCTCGACGTGCCCCTGCTGCACCGCGATCGCGACTTTGACACCATCGCCCGACACACGCCCCTGCGAGTTGCCTCGACCTGAGGTTCCTTGCACCGCCGTGCGGCGGTTCGAACGGGGCCGGCAGTCGGCGGTGGCTTCGCCGGCGCCGGGCGGCGACTCGGCCCCGCAGGCGGCTTCTAGGCTGGTGGCGTGGCTGATCGGGCTCGATTCGCCGAGTTGGCGATGCCCTACATGGACCAGCTCTACGGCGCCGCCCGGCGTATGACGCGCAACGATGCCGCCGCCGAGGACCTGGTGCAGGAGGCCTACCTGCGGGCCTACAAGGGCTTCGACGGATTCACCGAGGGCACCAACCTGCGGGCCTGGCTGTTCCGCATCCTCACGAACCTGTTCATCAACGAGTACCGCCGCCGCAAACGCCGCCCCGACGAGGTGGGCCTCGGCGACACCGAGAGCCTCTACCTGTACAAGGGCCTCGGGGGCGCCGAGAGCGCCCGGCTGTCCCGCAGCGCCGAGGACGAACTGCTCGACGGCATCACCTCCGCCGAGGTGCGTGACGCCATCGAGTCGCTGCCGGAGGGCTACCGCGTGGCCGTGCTGCTCGCCGACGTGGAGGGCTTCGCCTACAAGGAGATCGCCGAGATCCTCGACGTGCCCATCGGCACGGTCATGAGCCGCCTGCATCGGGGAAGGAAACGGCTGCGCCAGGCGTTGCACGAATACGGGCAGGCCCACGGGCTCGTCGCCACCGGCGGGCCGGCGAACGGCGAACCGCACCAGAACCGCCGGGAGAGCAACGGAAGGACCGATGCCACGAACCAGGCCGCCAAGGCCCCCGACGCCCCTGTGGTCACGGCGACGACCGCAGCACCCGGAGTCGGGCAATGACTGAGCACGGAATCCCCGGACGGCCGCCGGAGTGCCCGGGCAACCCCGCCGACTGCCGGCACGCCTCCCTGCTGCTGCTGGCCGCCTGTGAGGGCATCCCCGATCCTGCCCGCACCGCCGCGCTGCGCGGCGAACTCACCGGCTGCCCGCCGTGCCTGGAGGCCTTCGACCTGCAGATGAACGTGCAGAGCCTCGTGGCGCTGCACTGCCGGGAGCAGGCCCCCGAGTCGCTGCGCATCCGCATCTCCGAGACTCTCCAACGCATCGACCTCAGCAACATCGACGTCACCGACCTCTAGGATGTTGCCGTGGCCCTCATGGCGGTTGTCTGGCACTGGTGGATCGCACCCCTGCTTGTGGCTCTCACGGTCCTGGCGATCATCGCCACGATCGCGGGCTACTTCAAGGTGGTGCACGGTCAGCGCTACCCGCCGCGGGGCAAGGAGCGGGCGTCCGAGTGAGCCGCCCTGCCGGGGCCCCGCCGGGGCACCCCCGGCGGCGCCGCCCGGGCCCCCCGAGTAGTCGCCCCGCTGATCGGGACACGCCGTGAGCCAAGCCGTCGACTGGGATCTGGCCCGCCGGGTCGCCTTCCGGGTGGCCGAGCGCGGCACCCAGCCCGACCTCGGATCGCCGGTGGTCCGCTCCATCGGCCGCGACTTCGAAGAGGCCACCGATCAGGCTGAGCGCCTCGTCGCCGAGGCCACCGGCCTCGAGGTGGCGAGCAAGGCACGGGCCCTCGTCGTGGACCGCCAATCGTGGATCCGCGCCAACGTGGCGTCCTTCCAGCGGTTGCTGCGCCCGCTCACCGAGCGCATGGCCGGCCACACCGACGAATCGGGTCCCATGCACGAGATCACCCGCATGGTGAGCGGCGCCGAGGTGGGCGCGCTGCTGGGGTGGATGTCCACCCGCGTGCTCGGCCAGTACGACCTGCTGATCATCGAGGACGACAAGCCCGACGACCAGGACATGGTGTACTACGTGGGGCCGAACATCGCCGTCCTGGAGCGCCGCCACGGCTTCCCCGCCCGCGAGTTCCGCCTCTGGCTGGCCCTGCATGAGACCACCCACCGGGCCCAGTTCATGGGCATCCCGTGGCTGCGCCAGCACTTCCTGGGCCTCGTGGACGAGGCGCTGGACGTGGTGGACCCCGACCCGGGCCGCATGATGGAAGCCGCCCGCCGCCTCATGGAGGCCCGCCGCAGCGGCGAGGATCCGTTCCGCCAGGGCGGGCTGACGGCGCTGCTGGCGCCGGAGTCCCAGCAGGGCACCCTCGACAAGCTGTCGGGCATGATGAGCCTGCTCGAAGGCCACGGCGACGTCACCATGGACCGCGCCGGGGCGGACCGCCTGTCGGAATCGGACCGGTTCGGCCGCGTGCTGCGGGCCCGGCGGTCCTCGGCCCGCGGGCTGAACAAGCTGCTGCAGCGCCTGGTGGGCATCGAGGCGAAGCTGTACCAGTACCAGGCGGGGGAGGCGTTCATCGCCGCGGTCGAGCGCGTGGAGGGGACGGCGTTCGTGGAGCGGGCCTGGGAGGCGCCGGACTGCCTTCCCAGCATGGGCGAGATCAAGTCCCCGAAGCTGTGGATCGAGCGGATGAACGCCCGCGCGGCGGCCTGACCGCGCCCCGCCCGGACAGCGCGGCGCACTCCTTACCGAGCGCCATCGCTGCGGGCGCCTTCGAGCCGTACCTGCGGCGCTGCAACTTCCCTCCGCCTCCCGCGGCGGTGACCTGCGCCGTCTCCGGCGGGGCCGACTCCCTGGCGCTGCTGGTGCTGGCCACCGCCGCGGGTCTGGAGGTCACCGCGGTCCACGTGGATCACGGCATCCGCCCAGACTCGGCCGACGATGCCCGCACCGTGGCCGCCGCCGCTGCCGCCGCCGGTGCCGGCTTCCGTTGCGAGACGGTGGCGGTGACCCCGGGCCCCAACCTGGAGGCGAGGGCCCGCAGCGCTCGCTACGGCGCGCTGCCCCCCGGCGCCCTGGTCGGCCACACCGCCGACGACCGGGCCGAGACCGTGCTGCTGAACCTGCTGCGAGGCGCCGGGCCGGCCGGTGTGGCGGCCATGGGGCCCACCCAGCGCCGCCCCCTGCTGAGCCTCCGGCGAGCCGACACGCTGGAGGTCTGCCGGCTGGCAGGACTCGTGCCGGTGCTCGACGAGTCGAACCTCGACCCGGCGATCCGCCGCAACCGTGTGCGCCACGATCTGGTGCCGCTGCTGGAGGAGATCTTCGAGAGGGACGTCACGCCGCTGCTGTGCCGCCACGCCGACCTGGCCCGCGAGACCACCGAGGCCCTCGACGCTGCGGTCGCCGACCTGGATGCCGGCGACTGTGCGGCCCTGGCAGAGGCGCCCCGGGCGCTGGCCCGCTGGGCGTTGCGCAGTTGGATCACCGAAGGCCGCGGCGTCACCGCCACCGGCGACCGGCATCCCCCCGACCTGGCGGCGGTGGACCGGGCCCTGGCGGTGGCGCGGGGCGAGGCCCGGGCAGCCGACGTCGGTGGCGGCTGGCGGGTGCGCCGGAGCGCGCAGCGCCTGCACCTGGAGGCGACTGCCAGCACCTCCCGCCGTCTGCCAGACTGACCCGCCATGAGCACCGCATCGCAACCCGACGGCGCCTCGGGCAACGGGCTGAGTTCCCCGCCGGGAACCGAACTCATCGCCGCCGACACCCTGCAGAGGCGGATCGTCGAACTCGGCACCGAGATCACCGCCGACTATGCCGGGCGCCGTCCGCTCCTGGTGGGGGTCCTGAAGGGGGCGTTCATGTTCATGAGCGACCTCATCCGCCAGATCGACCTGCCCGTGGAGCTGGACTTCATGGCCGTGTCCTCCTACGGCGCCTCCACGAAGACCAGCGGCGTCGTGCGCATCCTGAAGGACCTGGACGTCGACTTGGCCGGTCGTGACGTGCTGCTGGTGGAGGACATCGTGGACAGTGGCCTCACGCTGGCCTACCTGCGCGACCTGCTGCTGGCCCGGGCGCCGGCGTCGCTGCAAGTGTGCGCCCTGTTGGTGCGCGAGGGCAGCCGCCCCAGTGCGGCCGAGCTGCGCTACGTGGGCTTCGAGGTCCCGCCCGAATTCGTGATCGGCTACGGGTTGGACTTTGCCGAGCGCTACCGCAACCTGCCCTACATCTGCATCTACGACGAGAGCGGTGCCGCGCCGGACTAGCCGGGGGGCCGACCACCGGGCATCCGCCGGTAGCCTGCGGATTGAGGACAAGCCGAGACGGATCCGGTCCGAGCATGGAGACGAAGGTCATGGGCGTGCTCCGCCTGGCGCCCGATGCATTCGCCGACAGCGGCCGATCCTTGACGCGCGCCGCTGTGGCCGGCGGCCGCCGCATGATTGCCGAAGGGGCGGACATCGTCGAGATCTCCTGTACACCGTGTCACGCCGGAGGCCCGTCGGCGACGCCTCAGGCCACCGAGGCCCCACAGGCCCAGCAGGTGATGAACCTCGTTGAGGCGCTCGCCTGCGATGTGCGGGTGGCCGTCGCCACCGCTTCGCCGGAGCTGGCCGCCGCCGGTCTGGCCGCAGGCGCCACGCTCATCTGTGACCGCTCGGCGGCCCGATCCCCGACCGCCGGCCCGACCACCGACCCGTCGGCGGCCGAGACAGCCCGGGAGGACCTCATCGCCGTGGCGGCCGGGGCCCGTGCCGGCTGGGTGGCGGTGCACGCCGCAGCCGCGGCGCCGGCGCCCCACGGAGAGGCCACCGGCGACCGGATCCTGGCCGAGACGCTGGAGTCCCTTCGATCCCAGGTCGACCGGGCCGGCGCTGCCGGGCTCGGGGAGATCTACGTCGACCCCGGCATCGGCTGCGGGCGCGCCGGCGAGGAGGATCTGGATCTGCTGGGCGGGCTGGGTCGACTGGTGGCACTGGGCCGGCCGCTCGTGGTGGGGACCGGTGACGGCCGCCTCATCGACGAACTGCACGCCGCCGCCGACGCTCGCGCCCTCCCGGCGGCCGGCTCGCCCGGCGATCAACACGCCGACCGGCTGGAAGGAGCGCTGGTCGTGGCGGTCTGGGCGATGCTGGCCGGAGCAGCGGTGCTCCGCACGCACCACGTGGCCGCAACCGTGCAGGCGGCCCGGACGGTGGGTGCCAGGGAGCCGGTGGGGACGCCATGAGGGGGCGTTGGGCCGACGGCATCGAACCCCGGAACCTCGTCTGGATCCTGAAGGATCACCTCGCCATCTGCGAGCGCCCCGGCGGCTACGGCCCCAACCACCGGGCGGTGCGACGCACCGAGGAGATCATCTGGATCCGCCGCAACGAGTTCTCGCGCATCGTGTCGCTGCTGTCGGGCCCGCACAACCTCCACAGCTACGACGAACACGAGGTGGCCTACCTCCACCTACCCCTCGGCGACGCGCCGGAGGTGGCCCTGGTGCTGGCCGCGTACGAAGAGATCACGCGGCGTGTCGAGGCGGGGGAGTGCCTGCTGGTGCACCACGAGCGTGTCGGCGACGTGCTCGCCGGATTCCTGGCCGGGTACTGGCTGTGGATGGGCCGCTTCCGCGACGTGCCGTCGGCTCTGCACGCCACCGAGCGGTTGCTGCGCCGACCCGTCGGCCAGCGGGGACGCGAGACCGTGCGGGGCATCGCCCGCACCGGCATCACGCGCAGCGATGCCCCGGCCGGGGACGACCCCGGCACCTCCGGTGCCGCGGGCACCGGTATCGAAGAGCCGCCGGCGACGCCCGCGTGGCGGGTTGTGGATCGGTGAAGCGCGCCTTCCTGGCTCTGGGATCCAACCTGGGCGACCGGCGAGCCCTGCTGGCGGCCGCCGTGGCCGCCCTCGACGACGTAGTGGCGGTCTCGCCGGTGTACGAGACCGACCCGGTGGGCGGCCCCGCCCAAGGTTCCTACCTCAACATCGTGGTGGAGCTTCGGACCGAGCGTTCCGCCCGTGAGTTACTGAAGGTGGCACTGGAACTGGAGACCACCGCCGGGCGCCGGCGGCGCGTCCGCTGGGGGCCGCGCACCCTGGACGTGGACGTTCTCTGGGTGGACGGTGAGACCGTCGACGAGCCCGATCTGCGGGTCCCGCACCCGCGGATGTACGAGCGGGGCTTCGTGATGGTTCCCCTCGGCGACCTGGCTCCCGACCTGGCGCCGGGTTGGACCCCCGACGGCGCCGACGGTCTGCGCCGCTCGGGTGAACTGGGCGGCGCCTGAGGCGGTCGCTTGAGCGGCGTGAGGATCATCGGGGAGGTCGCGGCCGCACGGGCGTTCTGCGAGGCGGCGCGCGCCGGTGGTGCCACCGTCGGGCTGGTACCCACCATGGGAGCGCTGCACGCGGGCCACATCAGCCTGGTGCGCCGAGCGGTGACCGAGACCGACGTGACGGTGGTCTCGGTCTTCGTCAATCCTCTGCAGTTCGGCGCGGGCGAGGATCTGGAGACCTATCCCCGCGGCTTCGACGATGACACGGCCCTCTGCGCCGCCGAGGGTGCGGCGGCGGTGTTCGCCCCGAGCACCGCCGAGATGTACCCGGCGCCGCCGGTCGTCTCGCTGGACTTCGGCGGTCTGTCGGAGGTGCTGGAGGGAGCCCTGCGTCCGGGCCACCTGGGTGGTGTCGGAGTTGTCGTGGCGAAGCTGTTCGCCATCGTCGGGGCCTGCCGGGCCTACTTCGGCGAGAAGGACTGGCAGCAACTGGCGGTGGTCCGCCGGCTGGCGGCCGACCTGTCGCTGCCGGTCGACGTGGTGGGGTGCCCCACGGTGCGCGAGACCGACGGGCTCGCCCTGTCGAGTCGCAACGCCTACCTCACGCCGGCGGAGCGTGCCGCGGCCCCGGCCCTCTACCGGGCGCTACGAGCCGGCGCCGAGCGGATCGAGGCGGGCGAGCGGCGGGTGGCGGCCGTCGAGAGCGCCATGGCCGGGGTACTGGCCGCAGAGCCGCTGCTGGGACCTGTCGACTACGCCACCGTCACCGAGGCGGACACGCTGCAGCGGCTCGACCCGCTGGCCGGCGAGTTGCGCCTGCTGGCCGCCGCCCACCTCGGCGCGGCCCGCCTCATCGACAACATCGGCGCAACCGTCCCGCCGGCGTAGATCCCGATCGTCATTCCGGCGGGTGGCCTTCCTGTCGTCATTCCGGCGGGTGGCCTTCCTGTCGTCATTCCGGCGGGTGGCCTTCCTGTCGTCATTCCGGCGGGTGGCCTTCCTGTCGTCATTCCGGCGCAGGCCGGAATCCAGTCCCGCCCGCCTCAGTGCGTCGAGCGGGGAATGGCTCGTCGAAGCGTGAGGTGCTGTGGTCGGTGCCTGCCGGCCGGCGGGTGCGTGACCAGTGTGTGCCACGTGTGAGGATCTCCCAAAACCAGATCTGACCTGGACCCGAGACACGTGTCGGAATAGCGGTATGATCGGCGATTGTGAACATTACGTGAGCATGCAACGCTGTATTGTCAGAGTTGTGAATTAGAGTGAGGCAATATGCGAATCAGTATGAGGCGTTCCGGGATCGTGGTTGCCGCGCTCGCAGTCGTGGCGCTCACCGCTGCATGCGACCCGACTCCCGCACAGATCCAGCAAACCACCGATGCGGTCGAGAGGGTCCTGCTGCAAATGACCGCGGTCCCATCTGACGCAGAGGACGACCCAGACGGGTACGCCGCCCTGTGTGGTGCGGACGGAGAGTCCTGCGGGGAGAATGCCCAGGACATACCGGCCACGCAAGAGACCGACCCCGGTGGTACCGAGATCGGCGCCATCTGTGAGTCGGTCGGCATGACAGCGAGTAGATGTCAACAGCTCGGGCACTTGCTCGACGAGGCCGGCATCCCCGCGACCTACGACCAGCACTACCAGCTCCACATCCCTGACTCCCATTCCGATCAGGCCGCGGAATTCTTCTGCGAGATCATGTTGAGCGAAACCGAGGAGTGCACCGCGGACAACTAGCCCGCCACCCGCCGGGCGGCTGGAAATCCCACGACCACAACGCTCGCCCGGCCCTGCCTGACCGTCATTCCGGCGGAGGCCGGAATCCAGTGCCGCTCAGCCGGCCCTGCCTGATCGTCATTCCGGCGGAGGCCGGAATCCGGTGCTGCTCGGCCGACGGATGCGTAACCTGCGGAGCATGGGAGCGGCGACGGACCACCGGGAAGCCGCGCATACCGATCAGCCAGAGGCATCCTCGTGACCGATCGCAGGGACATCCCCTACCGCTTCGAGCCGACCGCCACGGCGGCGGCGCTGCACGGTGCCCACGGTGACCTGGCGGCCGGCTCCGAATCGGGCGTCCGGGCAACGGTGGCGGGGCGGCTCATGCTGCGCCGCGTCCAGGGCAGGCTCTGCTTCGGCACGCTCGACGACGCCGGCGGCCGCATCCAGCTGTTCGCCCCCGCCGCCGTCACGCCCGACTACGACGACTTCTGCGCGCTGTCCATCGGGGACTGGGTGGGTGCCACCGGCGAGGTGATGAAGACCCGCCGGGGCGAGTTGTCGGTCAAGGTGGAGGACTGGCGGCTGCTGGCCGAGGCTCGCCGTCCCTTCCCCGACAAGTGGCACGGCATCGCCGACGTCGACACCCGCTACCGCCAGCGCTATGTCGACCTGTGGGTCACGCCGGCGACCCGGCGCGCCTTCGAGATCCGCAGCGCCATGGTGGCGGCCATCCGCGCCGAGTTGGCCCGGCGGGGGTTCATCGAGGTCGAGACGCCGATGCTGCACCCCATCGCCGGCGGCGCCGCCGCACGGCCCTTCGTGACGCACCACAACTCCCTGGACTGCGACTTCTACCTGCGGATCGCCCCCGAGCTGTACCTGAAGCGCCTCATCGTGGGCGGCCTCACCCGGGTCTTCGAGCTCGGCCGGATCTTCCGCAACGAGGGCCTCTCGCCCCGCCACAGTCCCGAGTTCACCATGCTGGAGCTGTACGAGGCCTACGCCGACTACACCGACATGATGACCCTCACCGAGGAGGTCGTCGCCGCGGCGGCCATAGCAGCGACCGGCAGCACCGAGGTGGTCGTGGGGGACCGCACCCTGGACCTCGCCCCGCCGTGGCGCCGGGCCACCATGGCCGGGGTCGTCGCGGAGTACGTCGGGCGTGATCTGCCGGCCACCGGCGATCCGGCGAGCAGCGCAGCCGCCGAACTGCGCACCGAGGCGGATCGCCTGGACGTGGCCACCGAGGCGGGCTGGTCGGCGGGGCGCATCCTGGCGGAGATCTACGAGCGGCGGGTGGAGGGCGAGCTGTGGGATCCGGTCTTCGTGTGCGACTTCCCGGTGGAGGTCTCACCGCTGGCACGCCGCCACCGGAGCATCGACGGTCTCGTCGAGCGCTTCGAGGCGGTGGCGGCCGGGAGGGAACTGGCCAACGCCTTCAGCGAGCTCGCCGACCCCGACGACCAGCGCAGCCGCTTCGCCGCCCAGGAGCACCGCCGCCGCGATGGCGACAAGGAGGCCATGAGAACCGACGAGGACTACCTGCGGGCCCTGGAGTACGGGCTGCCCCCCACGGGCGGTCTCGGCATCGGCATCGACCGCCTGGCGATGCTGCTGTGCGGCGCCGAGACGATCCGCGACGTCATGCTGTTCCCCACCCTGCGGCCCGAAGCCGGCGCCGGCGGAGACTCCTAGCCGTGCTGCTGGCCATCGACGTGGGGAACACCCAGACGGTCCTGGGGCTGTACGAACTGGGCGACCCGCAGAGCCTGGAGACTGCCGAGGGCGGGCTGGTGGGGCACTGGCGCGCGGCCAGCAACAGCGACGCCACCTCCGACGAGTTGGCGGTGCTGATCGACGGGTTCCTGGCCGTGGAGGGCTGGGAACTGCTCCGCCACGTGTCGGGCGTGGCCGTTGCCTCCGGAGTGCCGCGGGTCACCGCCGCGCTGCGGGAGATGGTGGCGCACTACTTCGACTTCGACCCGGTCGTGATCGAGCCCGGTGTGCGCAGCGGAATCCCCATCCGCTACGACGACCCGCGCGAGGTGGGAGCCGACCGGATCGCCAACGCGGTCGGTGCGGTGGCGCTCTACGGCGGGCCGACGATCGTCGTGGACTTCGGCACCGGCACCACGTTCGACGTCATCAGCGCCGGCTGCGAGTACCTCGGCGGCGCCATCGCCCCGGGTGTGGAGATCAGCCTCGAGGCGCTGTTCGAGCGGGCGGCCGGCCTGCGCTCGGTGGAGTTGACCGCGCCGCGCAGCGTCATCGGCCGCAGCACCGCCGAGTCGCTGCAGTCGGGCGCCATCTACGGCTACGCGGCCCAGGTGGACGGCCTGTGCCGGCGCATCATGGCCGAGATCGGCGAGTCGACGGTCGTCGGGACAGGCGGGCTCGCCCCGCTCATCTCGCCGCACACCACCAGCGTGCAACACGTCCAGCCGTGGCTCACCCTGCATGGGCTGCGGATCGTCTGGCACAAGAACGCCGAGGGTCACCCCGACGCCCTGCCCGCGGACAGGGCCAGAGGCGGCTAGTGGCACGGGGCCGCACGGAGCGGTTCATCACCAGCCGCCTCGAAGGCGGCTCCGTCCGCCGCGAGCCCGACACCCTGATCGTCGAGGAGCCCCTCTCGATCCAGCTGGACGACGTGCTGGTCGCCACCACGATGCGCACCCCGGGTGCGGACTTCGAGCTGGCCGCGGGGTTCTGCCATGCCGAGGGCTGGCTGGACGGGGCGGCGATCCGGCGCATCCGCTACTGCGGCGAGGGGCCACCGGTCGACTCGGAGTTCAACGTGGTGTCGGTGGAGACCGACGGCAAGGGGCCGCCGCCGGTGCCCCGGCTGGGCATCACCTCCTCGGCCTGCGGCATCTGCGGAACCGAGGCGATCGAACGGCTGGCCGAGACGCTGGCGCCGTTGCCGGAGTCCGAACCGTTCGAGCCTGCGGTGCTCGCAGCGGTGCCGGGGCGCATGGCCTCCCACCAGGACCTCTTCGGCACCACGGGAGCGGTGCACGCGGCCGGCGTGGCGGACCGCTCCGGCGAGCCGCAACTGGTGCGCGAGGACATCGGGCGCCACAACGCCGTCGACAAGGTGGTGGGCCGGCTGCTCCTCGACGACCGGCTGCCTGCCACCTCGCTGTGCCTGTACGTCAGCGGGCGGGCCTCGTTCGAGATGGTCCAGAAGGCGTGGGCGGCGGGGTTCTGTGCCCTCGTGGCGGTGAGCGCGCCGTCGGCTCTGGCCGTGCACACGGCCCGCAGCGCCGGCCTGCAGCTCGGCGGCTTCGCCCGCGACGGCACGATCCGCATCTACTCCGACTGAACCCGGCCCCGCCACTACGCTCGCAGCATGGCCGGTTCCCCCGATCCCGAGCGCGCGCCGGAGCCGCTCACGCCCTCGGTCGGGCTCGGTGTCCTGCACCTGTTCTGCCGGCTCGGTGAGGGTTGGCGGGGCGACGCCGTGGCGGCCGCCGTGCGGCGGGCCGGCGACCGGGGGACGCAGGTGGTTTCTGTTGCGATCCTCGGCCACAAGGCGGATGTGGCGTTCATGGCTCTGGACGAGGACCTCTGGAACCTGCGGCTGCTGCAGGGGGATCTGGCGGCCTCGGGGCTCGAGGCGGTGGCCTCGTACGTGTCGCTGACGGAGATCTCCGAGTACGCCGCCGGCGTGCCCGAGGAATTGAAACAGCAGCGCCTCTACCCGCAGTTGCCGCCGCCGGGCAAGCCGGCGTGGTGCTTCTACCCCATGTCCAAGCGCCGCGGCGAGCAGCAGAACTGGTTCACGCTGCCCTACGAGGACCGTCTCGAGTTGATGTACGAGCACGGCGGCTCGGGCCGCAAGTTCGCCGGCCGGGTGCTGCAGGTGGTCACCGGATCGACGGGCATCGATGACTTCGAGTGGGGCGTCACGCTGTTCGCCGTCCGCCCCGACGACCTGAAAGACGTTGTGTACACCCTTCGCTACGACCGGGCCTCGGCGACCTACGCCGAATTCGGGCCCTTCTATACCGGGATCGTTATCGCCGTGGAGGATCTGGTGGCGCTGCTGGCGGCGCCACCATCGAACGGTTCGCCCTAGCGGCCGCCATGGGGGGCAACGTCCGATCGCGCCAGCGTGCGGTGCCGGCATTGCTCCTGGTCTGCCTCGTGGCGCCCGCCGTGATCGCCGTCGCCCTGGGTTGGAACCTCAGCGGCCCCACCGGCGCCCAGGAGGGCGGCGGCCAGCAGATCAGGGGCGTCATGGAGGCCATCGGCGGCCCCGAGCGACGACCCGTGGGCGGGGTCGAGATCGTGGTCAGCCTGCGGGGCGCCGAGATCGGCAGGGCCACCAGCGCGCCCGACGGCCAGTGGGAGGTGCCGGTGCCCGAGGCGGGGATCTACTCGGTGCGCCTGCTGACCGGCACGCTGCCCGCCGGCGTGGCGCTCACCAACCCCGACCGGGTGGAGCTGAACGCGGTGGAGGTGTCCCCCGGACAGCGCAAGACCGTGCGGTTCGCCCTCGGCCCGGGGGCGGCGCAGACCGTGACCCGCGCCGAGCGGATCTCCAACCTGGCCGTCCTGGGGTTCCGCTTCGGGGCCATCATCGCCCTGTCGTCCATCGGCCTGTCGCTCGTCTACGGCATCAGCCGGCTGGTGAACTTCGCGCACGGGGAACTCGTGACGCTCGGCGCGGTGGTGGCGTTCCTGTTCAGCGCCTCGGGAGCGGGACCCGGCTGGCACCTGCTGGTGGCGATCCTCCCCGCCATGCTGGTGGTGGGCGCCTTCGGCGGTGTCCTCGAGTTGGGCCTGTGGCGCCCGCTGCGGCGCCGGCACACCGGCACGGTGGCGCTGATGCTGGTGAGCATCGGCCTGGCGCTGATGATCCGCTACCTGATTGTCGTGATCTTCGGCCGGCGCCCCCGCGCCTACCTGCACTACACCATCCAGGAGCCGATCGAGTTCCTGACGGTGTCCACGCCGCCGAAGAACCTCGTCATCATCGGCGTCTCGGCGGGTCTCCTGGCCATCGTCGGCCTGCTGCTGCGGCACACCCGCATGGGTACCGCCATGCGGGCGGTGGCCGACAACGTGGACCTGGCCCAGGCCTCCGGCGTGGACACCCAGCGGGTCCTGCTGGTGACGTGGGTGGTGGGCAGCGCCCTCACCGCCCTCGGCGGTGTGTTCTTCGGAATCAGCGAGACCATCGAATGGGACATGGGCTTCCGGCTGCTGCTGCTGATCTTCGCGGGCGTGATCCTCGGCGGCATCGGCACCGCCTACGGGGCGATGGTGGGCGGCTTCCTGGTGGGGCTGCTGACAGAGCTGAGCACCTACTGGATCGACGCCGAGTTCAAGACGGCCGTCGGCCTGGGGATGCTGGTGGTCATGCTGCTGTTCCGCCCGCAGGGACTGCTCGGCGTGCGGGGGCGGGTGGGCTGATGGACCTCGTGAAGATCACCGTCGACGCCCTCCGGGGCTCCTTCGGTGTGGCGGCTGCGGCCTACGCCCTCTCGGCGATCGGGCTGAATCTGCAGTTCGGCTACACGGGGCTCGTGAACCTCGGCCACATCGCCTCGATGCTGGTCGGCGCCTACGGCACGGCGATCGTGGTGGACGCCGGCGGATCGCTGCTGCTGGGCGTGCTGGTCGGCGTGGCCTCGGCGGTTGTGCTGGGCCTGCTGTGGGGGCTTCCCACGCTGCGGCTGCGCGCGGACTACCTCGCCATCGTGACCCTCTCGGGAGCCGAGATACTGCGCTACATCGTGCGCAGCCAGTGGGCGGACCCGCTCACCGGAAGCGTGTACGGCATCCAGCGCTTCGCCGACTCCTTCTACCGCTGGAACCCGTTCGGCGAGGGGGCATACGGCTTCAGCATCGCCTCCAACCCGCTGCGCTACAGCGAGCGCCAGTTGTGGGTCATGGTGGTGTGCTGGGGGTTCGTGATCGTGGCCACCATCGTGGTCGCCCTACTGGTGCACAGCCCCTGGGGGCGCGCCCTGCGGGCGATCCGCGAGGACACCGAGGCGGCGCGCAGTCTCGGCAAGAATGTGTTCGGGTACGAGCTGCAGAGCCTCATGATCGGGGGCGTCATCGGAGCCCTGGCCGGCGCCATGCTGGCCATCGAGACCCAGAACGTGCACCCCGACTTCTACATCCCCGTCTTCACGATGTTCGTGTTCGCCGCGCTGCTGCTGGGTGGTCCCGGCACCATCTGGGGGCCCGTTGTGGGTTCGATCGTCTTCTGGTTGCTCTTCGAGTGGTTCGACGGGTTCATCGTCGCCGCCATCCGGGAGGGGTGGTTCGGCGATCTGCTCTCCGACGTCGACGCCGGCCCGCTGCGGACGGTGCTCCTGGGCGCCGGGCTCGTGCTGCTGGTGGTGTTCCGCCCCCAGGGCATCTTCGGCAACCGCGACGAGGTGATGCTGGATGGCCGCTGAGCGCCGCCCCTCGGGGCTGCTGACGGGCGTCGGTCCGCTGCCGGGGGTGGCGAAGCCCGACCCCATCCTGGTGGTGGACGGCATGCGCCGCTCCTTCGGCGGGCTGATGGCCGTCGACGTGGAGCATCTCGAGATCCAGCGGGGCGTCGTGACCGCGCTCATCGGCCCCAACGGTGCCGGCAAGACCACCCTGTTCAACCAGCTGTGCGGCTTCGACGTGCCCGATGCGGGCGAGTGGCTGTTCCGACCCAACCCGCCGCCTCCCGCCGGTGCCGGGCCCGACGGCGACGGCGACCGGGCGCGAGGCGGCGGCGACCCTGCGGGGCGAGTCGGCGACCGGGCGCGAGGCAGCGGCGACCCGGTCCGGCGAGCGCCCGGGCCGGTCCCGCTCACGGGGCTCAGTGCCCACCGGATCGCCCGGGCCGGCATGGTCCGCACGTTCCAGCTCACGCGGTCGTTCTCCCGGCTCACCGTGATGGAGAACATGCTGCTGGCCGCGCCCGGCCAGTCCGGCGAGAAGCTGCGCCACGCCCCGTGGCGGGCGTGGCGGGCCACCGACCGGCGCAACCGGCAGCGAGCCGAGGAGATCCTCGACCACTTCGTCCTGGCACACGTCGGCGACCAGTACGCCGGGGAGCTGTCCGGCGGCCAGCGCAAGCTGCTGGAGATGGCGCGCGCCGTCATGGCCCGGCCGGCCCTCCTGCTGCTCGACGAACCCCTCGCCGGCGTCAACCCGGTGCTCATCGAGTTGATCATGGAGCACGTTTCGGAGTTTCCCGGCCAGGGCATGTCGGTGCTCTACGTGGAGCACAATATGGACGTCGTCATGACGATGAGCGACTGGGTGATCTGCCTGGCCGGGGGTCGGGTGATCGCGGAGGGCCCGCCGGATGCCGTGGCCAACAACCCGGAGGTGACCGATGCCTACCTCGGCCGCGAGTAACGGCCCTCTGCTGGCAGCCGTCGGCGTCACGGCCGGGTACTTCCCCCGCGCCGACGTCCTCGGTGGCTGCGACCTGGAACTCCACCCGGGCGAGTTGGTGGGCATCGTGGGCCCCAACGGCGCCGGCAAGTCCACCCTGCTGAAGACCCTCTTCGGCCTCGTGCCGGTGCGCCGGGGGAGCGTCCGCCTGCGGGGCGCCGACATCGCCGCCATGTCCGCGCACGACCGCGTGGCCGCAGGCATGGGCTATGTGCCGCAGTTGCGGAACGTCTTCGCCGATCTGACCGTCGAGGAGAACCTCCGAGTCGGCGCCTACCTCGAGCCCAAGGCGTTCGCCGAGCGCTACGAGCGGGTCACCGAGATCTTCCCGCTGCTGGGCGAGCGGCGCCGGCAGCGGGCGGGACTCATGTCCGGCGGCGAGAGGCAGCTCGTGGCCATGGGTCGGGCACTGATGGGCGACCCGGCGGTGCTGCTGCTCGATGAGCCCTCGGCGGGCCTGTCACCGGCCAACCAGAACGCCGCCTTCGAGCGGGTGCAGGAGATCCACCGCTCGGGGGTGGCCGTCGTCATGGTGGAGCAGAACGCCCGCCGCTGCCTGCAGATCTGCGACCGTGGCTACGTGCTGGACCACGGGCGCAACGCCTACACCGGCACCGGCGAGGCACTGCTGGCCGACCCCAAGGTGGTGGAGCTCTACCTCGGAACCGCCCTGCGCCGCTGACCCGCGGCGTGTGCCCGGGCGGGGGCCCCGGTGCCGTTCGCTCCTCCGGCGCGGGCGCAAGGCGTCACGAATCGGCCGCCCGGCCCCACCCCGGGTCTCGGGGCGTCTCCACCGGACCGTCATTCCGGCGTAGGCCGGAATCCATGGCCGGGCGGGGGTGGCGTCAGCCGATGCCGCTGGTTATCTGGGTGACGATGACGATCTGGCCCTCTTCGTCGAAGTAGAAGGTGTCGTAGCTGCCGATGCTGGGCTCGCCGATGTCGGTGAAGTCCAGCGGGCCGGCGGCGCCGTCGTAGTCGATGTCGACGCCGCCGGCGATCAGATCGGCGCACTCGGCGAACCGGCTGCACTTGGTGCCGCCGCGGGTGACGTCGTTGATCTCGCCGACGTAGTCCGCAGAGACGGTGCTGCCCGCGGCGAGGGCGGCCAACCCCAGCACGATGAGCGAGTCGTAGGCGGGCGCCGCGTAGAGCAGTTCGGCGTCGGGGTGGGCGGCGGCGTAGCGCTCGGGGAAGCTGGCCTCGCCCCCGGCGGGGGTGGCGGAGAAGACCGTCCCGCTGGCTCCCGACAGCACCGAGGGGTCGGTGGGATCCACCGCCTCCCAAAGAGTGTTGCTGGCCAGCCCGTTGGGGATGAACAGCGGCACGTCCGCCGGGCCGATGCCGGCCTCGATCATGCCTCGGATGATGCCCGCCCCCTCGTCGAAGGCGATGAGCACCATGCCGTCGGCGCCGGAGGCCAGGAGTTGCTGCACCTCGGCGTCGAAGGAGGCGCCCTCGGGGTCGTAGTCGATGGAGGCGGCCACTTCCACGCCGTTGGACTCGAGGCGCGCCGCCACCTCGTCGGCCATGTTGCGCCCCCAGTCGTCGGCGCGGTGGATGATGCCCGCCGCGGTGATCCCCTCGTCGGTTACGAGGTCGCCGAGCGCCTTGGCGTGCAGCACGTCGGCCGGGATCGTGCGGAAGTACCAGCCCCCGTCGTCGTAGGCGCTGAGTGACGGGGACGTGTTCGAGGGCGACATCTGCACGACGCCGGCACCTGCCACTTTGTCGATGATCGACAGCGAGATGCCCGACGCGGCGGCCCCGATGATGGCGCTCACGCCCTCGGCGAGGTGATCGTCGACGGTCCGGTTGGCAATCACCGGATCCGTGCCGGAGTCGCCCGGCAGCAGCCGCACCTCCAGGTGGCCCGATTCGTCGATGTCCGCCAGCGCCAACTTGACGCCGTTGAGGATCGGCTCGCCGATGATCGCCAGCGAGCCCGTGGCGGGAAGCACGTAGCCGACCAGCAGCTCACCGGTGCCGGATGCCGGTGGCGGCTCGGGCGCCGGAGCCGGGTCCTGGCTCACCGGTGCCGGTGCCGGTGTCGCAATCGGCGCGTCGCCGCCATCGTCACCGCACGAAGCTGCGACCGCCGCCAGGAGTGCCAGGATGGCCAGCACTGCCGGGAATGTTCCGATGATGCGTCTCATGGCTATTCACTCCCTGTCCCTCACCTGATCGAGACTACATCCGTGTTCGGCCGGGCGCGGGGGTCCGGCCGGCCTCGGACCTCGGGGTCACGGCCGCTGTAGCCTGCTGAGCGAGCCGGAAGGCCAGGACCGAGCCCGGGACGAGGGCGACGGGCTGCGCAGCATTCGGCGAGGGGCAGCGTGACCGACACCGAGACTGATTCCCCACCGGCGACCACGACGGCCGAGCGTCTCGCAGCGCTACGCGGGCTCTTGGTCGAGTCGGCACCGGTGGTGGTGGCGTTCAGCGGGGGTGTCGACTCGTCTCTCCTGGCCTGGGTGGCCAACGACGAACTCGGGCCGCAGCAGGCGCACGCCGTGACCGCCGTGTCACCCTCGCTGGCGGAGACCGAGCGTGACGAGGCCCGGCGCCTGGCCGGGTCGTGGGGGCTGCGCCACAGCGAGGTGGAGACCCTCGAGATGGAGCGAGCCGCCTATCGCAGCAACGACGGCCTCCGTTGCGCCCACTGCAAGGACGCCCTCATGGACGCCCTCGAGCCGCTGGCGACCGCCGAGGGGGCCACCGTCGCTCTCGGCGTCAACCTGGACGACCTGGGCGACCACCGCCCCGGCGTCGCCGCCTCGGAGGGCCGCGGCGCCCGCTTCCCCCTCGTTGAGGCGGGATTCACCAAAGAGACGGTACGGGTCGCCGCGCACTCGCTCGGCCTGGAGGTCTGGGACAAGCCGGCCGCACCGTGCCTTGCGTCGCGGCTCCCGTACGGCACGCCGGTGTCGGCACCGGTGCTGCGCACCGTCGGGCGGGCCGAAGCCGCCCTGGCGCGCCTGGGGTTCGAGGAGTTGCGCGTGCGCCACTACGACGATCTGGCGCGCATCGAGGTTCCGCCGGATCGTATCGGCGACGTCGTGGACGCCCGGGCAGCGGTTGTGGCCGCCGTGCGGGCCGCCGGCTACAGCTACGTGACCCTCGACCTGGAGGGCCTGCGGTCGGGCAACCTCAACGCCGCCCTCGGCGAGGCGGCGGGGGACGCTACCGCCGGCAGCCACGCGCCCACGACCGCAGGTTGAGGCCGTGGACGGGATGACCGGGCCGGACGCCGGCGCGCCGGGCCGCGCGCCTGCGGCCGCGGGGCCGGACGCAGCGGCGCAGGCCGCGCCCGAGCCCGGATGACCGCACCCGTGGCCGCCACGACCGGGGTCCACCCCCTCGGCCGGCAGCGGATCATCGCCGACCGTCGCCTGGTGGGGGCGGTGTTCTGCCGTGCCTACAGCCGCCGGGTGGACGAGTGGCTGGCCGACCTCTATGCCGGCGCCGGCGGCCCCGAGCGGGGTGTGTCCCTGGTCGCCGTCGGCGGCTACGGCCGCTCGGAGCTGAGCCCCGAGAGCGACCTCGACCTGCTGTTGCTCTACGAGCGCGGCCAGGACGTCACCAAGCTGGCGGGCGAGCTGTGGTACCCCGTCTGGAACGAGGGCCTGAAGCTGGGCCACGCCGTGCGCACCGTTTCCGAGACGCTGCAACTGGGCGCCCAGGATCTCGACACGGCCACGTCGCTGCTGTCGGCGCGCCACCTGGCCGGTGACCCGAATCTCGCCGAGCGCCTCGCCGGCAGCGCCCGCGAGCAGTGGTCCCGCCGGGCTCGCGATTGGCTGCCGAAGCTGGCCCAGGACGCCCGCTGGCGGGAGCTCGAGCACGGGGAGGTCGCCTTCCGGCTCCAGCCCGACCTGAAGGAGTCCACCGGTGGCATGCGCGACCTGCAGGCACTGCGGTACGTGTCGCTGGCACGCCCCGAATTCGCCGACCCCGACGGAGCCATGGTGCGCGGCGCGCACGAGACCCTGCTGGCCGCCCGGGTGGAGTTGCACCGCGCCACAGGGAACGCCCGGAACCTGCTCACCCTGGAGGTGCAGGCCGACGTGGCCTCGGCACTCGGCCACCCCACCGTCGAGGAGTTCATGACAGCGGTGGCCGCAGCGGGCCGCACCGTCGGCTGGGTGGCCGACGAGACGTGGGCCCGCGTCGAGCACTGGGCGGCCCCGCGCGGTAAGCGCCGCCGCCGGCCCGAGGTCACGACACTCGAGCCGGGTCTGCAGATCCACCAGGACCGCAACGAGGTGCGCCTGCTGCCGGAGATCGAACTGGGGAGCGATCCGCTCCGGGCGCTGCGGGTGGCGGTCGCCGCGGCGAGGCGGGGCGCCCGCATCGAGCGCGAGTCCCTGCTGCGGCTCGGTGCCGACATGCCGCCGCTCGGCGACCCGTGGCCGGCGGGGGCGCGGGAGCTGTTCGTGGATCTGCTGGCCTGCGGCCGCAACGCCATCCCCGTCATCGAGGCACTCGACCAGGCGGGCGCGGTCGTCAAGATCCTGCCCGAGTGGGAGAGCTGCCGCAGCCGCTTGCAGCGCAACGACTACCACCGCTTCACCGTCGACCGCCACCTCTGCGAGACGGCGGCACAGGCCGCCGACATGATCTCCGGCGGGGAGGTCGCCGTGCGGCGCACCGACCTGCTGCTCGTGGCCTCCCTGCTGCACGACATCGGCAAGGGCTACCCGGGTGATCACACCGTCGTCGGCATGGAGCTCATTGAGGTCATCGGTCGCCGCATGGGTTTCGACGACGACGACGTGGCCACGCTCGTGCGGCTCGTCGAGTTGCACCTGCTGCTACCCGACGTGGCGATCCGGCGCGACATTGACGAGATCGGCACCGTGCAGCGCGTGGCGCAGCAGGTGGGCAGCGTCGAGATGCTGGGACTCCTGGCCGCACTGACCGAGTCCGATGCGATCTCCACGGGACCCTCGGTGTGGACCCGCTGGAAGGCCGACCTGGTGCGAGGGCTGGTGCGCCGCACCGACAATTACCTCCGCAGCGGCGTGCTGGGCGGTGAGCCCGATTCGTTCCCCACCGCCGAGGTCGGCGAAGCCATCCGCGCAGGTGTCGAGATGCTGGAGGTCTCCGATCGGCGACTCCTCGTCGTCGTGCCCAGTGCTCCGGAGGTTCTGGGTGCGGTCGCGGGTGCGGTCAGCCTCAACGGGTTGAACGTCCTCTCCGCGGCGGTGCACACCGCCGGCGGAATGACGGCGCTGTCAGTGTTCGTGGAACCCCCGCCGGGCCTGGGGCTGGACTGGCCGCCGGTCCTCGTCGACGTCCGCGCCGCGCTGGCAGGCGAGTTGGTGCCCGGCGAGCGGCTGGCGCGCTGGGCGCATGCCGCCTCGGGGGCCGGCGATGCGCTCGCTCCCGAGCCGGTGACCGAGTCCTACGTGAAGTTCGACAACGACATCTCCGCGGTGACGGTGATCGAGGTGGCCGCACCCGACAGCTTGGGACTGCTGCATTGGATCACCGAGGCGTTGGTGCGCTCGGGGCTGCACATCGGCCAGGCGAGGGTGCAGACCCTCGGCGATCACGTGGTGGACTCCTTCTACGTGCACGACGGCAGCGGCGGGCGGATCACCGATCCGGGGCGGCTCGAGCAGATCGCCACGGCGGTGCGCGAGGCGGCGGGCATCGGGCAGGCACCATGACGGGCTCGTCGCCGAGCGGTCCCGTGGGTCGTTCCCCCGAGGACGCCGGCGCCCCCCACGACAGCCCCATCGACGAGTTGGAGCTGTTGCGCTGGAGCGAGGCGCTGGCGGGCATCGCCCGCACGGGCTTGGGTTTCACCGACAGCCACTACGAGCGGGAGCGATTCGAGGAGGTTCTGGCCGTGGCCGCCGACATCCGGGCCGCGGCGGGCCGCTGCCACGACCCTTCGGTCCAGATCACCGAGTGGCTCGCCGCGGTGGGAAAGGGTGTGCCCGGCTACGTCACCCCCAAGGTGGCCGTGGGCGCGG
This sequence comes from Acidimicrobiales bacterium, assembly GCA_963664235.1. GTDB lineage: Bacteria > Actinomycetota > Acidimicrobiia > Acidimicrobiales > CATQHL01 > VXNF01. The sequence goes on from OY760933.1 coordinate 1,693,340, forward strand.
TCGTGAGTGACGACGAGGGCAGGGTGCTGCTGATCCGCCGGTCGGACTCGGGGTACTGGTTGTATCCCACCGGCTGGGCCGATGTGGGCTACTCGTCCTCGGAGATCGCAGTCAAGGAGGTGGCCGAGGAGACCGGCATCGACTGCGAACCGGTCCGGCTCATAGCGGTGCTCGACAGCATGCGTCACGGCTTCACGTCTGTGCCCACCTACTCCCTGGTGTACTACTGCCGGGCGCTGGGCGGGGAGTTGCGCGCCCATCCGGTGGAGTGCACCGGTGTGGGGTTCTTCGCCCACGACGATTTGCCGTCCCCGCTGGCAGGACCGGACATCTGGGTGGAGCACGCCTTCAACTCGGTACGCGGTGAGGCCACCGGTGTGCTCTTCGATGCCCCCCGGGTGCCGTTGTGGCGTTCGGATGTGAGAAGTAGTGGAGAGACTTCATTGAATGTTTGAACATGTCGGTAATGCTTGCGATTCGCGAGTCTGTTATTGAGATCCGCTAGCCTCCTGTTCTGATCTGTTGGCTTGCTGTCGCACCGACTGCACCGGCCAACTAATGTCCCCAATAGACCGCTGGCTCAATGAGGAGGGGATCGGCATGTCCAGATCCACAAAGTACGTTCGCGCTCTTTTCTCACTACTCGCTTCGCTGATGTGCGTGGTGCTCGTGGCCGCCGCCTGTGGCGGGGAAGAGGAAACCCTCACCGAGCCCACCGGAACTACCGCGGCTGACGCGGTAACCGATGACGAACCCGAACCTACGCCTCCTGAACCTCCCGCACCCGGGCCGCTGGGTGTCGTCAGAGTGGAGGCGGGCGACGCCATCCAGATCCGCTCGCTGAACGCCATCTCCGGCGACGTGGCCTTCTTCGGCCTGCCGATCGAGCGGGCAGTGGTGCTGGCGATCGAGGACTACGGCCAGATCAAGGGCTTCGACGTGGACCTCGGCACGACGCTGGACGATCTGTGCTCCAACGACGGCGGTCAGGCCGCGGCGCAGACCATCGTGGCCGACGACGACGTGGTCGGCGTGATCGGCACCTCGTGCTCCGGCGCGGCGGTGGCGGCGGCGCCGCTCATCAGCTCCGCGGGAATGGTGATGATCTCCGGCGGCAACACCTCGCCGGCGCTCACGTCAGACCTTGCCGGCAACGCCGGGGAGAACTACAGCGTGGGCTACTACCGCACCGCCCACAACGACCTGTTCCAGGGCGCGGCGATGGCCGAGTTCGTGTTCAACGAGCTGGGCATCACCACGGCTGCGGCCATCCACGACGGCGACCCCTACACCCAGGGTCTCGCCAAGGCGTTCACCGACGCCTTCGCCGCACTGGGCGGCGACGTGACCGGCTTCTCTGCGGTCAACAAGGACGACACCGACATGGTGCCGGTGCTGACCGAGGTCGGCGCAGGCAGCCCGGGTGCGCTGTTCTTCCCGATCTTCCAGCCCGCCGGTGACTTCGTCGCCGACCAGGCGCCGGGCGTGTCGGGGCTGGAGGACACGGTGCTGCTGGCGGCCGACGGCGTGCTGAACACCAACTACCTGTCGCTGCCCCAGACGGTCGGCATGTACTTCTCCGGGCCCGACCAGCGCTTCGGCGACAACGTGAACCAGGGCACCGGCAAGTCGGCCGTGGACTTCCTGGCCGCCTACGAGGCCGACTACGGCGAGCGCCCGGCGGCTCCGTTCTGGGCGCACGGCTACGACGCCACCACGCTGCTGCTCGACGCAATCGATGCGGCGTCCTACATGGACGGCGACACGCTCGTGATCGACCGCCAGGGTGTGCGCGACCACCTCGACAACGTCGCCGGTTACAGCGGCCTCATCGGCACGATCAACTGCGACAACTTCGGCGACTGCGGCTCCTCCCGCATCACCGTGATCCAGAACATCGGTGGCGCGGAGAACGCCGAAGCCAGCATCGACAACGTGGTCTTCGCGTTCTCGCCGCTGGGCTCGGCCGCCGAGGCCGGATCCATCCCGCCGATCGAGCTGGAGACGCCGTTCGGTGACGGGTCGCTCGGCACCGTGACGATCGAGGCCGGCGATGCGGTCCAGATCCGCTCGCTGAACGCCATCTCCGGTGACGTGGCCTTCTTCGGCCTGCCGATCGAGCGTGCAGCGGTGCTGGCGATCCAGGATTACGGCCCGGTGCGCGGCTTCGACGTGGACCTCGGCACGACGCTGGACGACCTGTGCTCCAACGACGGCGGCCAGGCGGCGGCGCAGACCATCGTGGCCGACGAGGACGTGATCGGCGTGATCGGCACCTCGTGCTCCGGCGCGGCGGTGGCGGCGGCGCCACTGATCACCGCGGCGGGCATGACGATGATCTCCGGCGGCAACACCTCGCCGGCGCTCACGTCCGACCTGGCCGGTACCGCCGGGCCCAACTACAGCGTGGGCTACTACCGCACCGCCCACAACGACCTGTTCCAGGGCGCGGCGATGGCAGCGTTCGTCTACAACGATCTGGGCATCACCACCGCCGCGGCCATCCACGACGGCGACCCCTACACCCAGGGCCTCGCCCAGGCCTTCACCGACGCCTACGCGGCGCTCGGCGGCACGGTCACCGGCTTCAGCGCGGTCAACAAGGACGACACCGACATGGTGCCGGTGCTGACCGAGGTCGCAGCCGGGACCCCCGGGGCGCTGTTCTTCCCGATCTTCCAGCCGGCCGGCGACTTCATCGCCGACCAGGCGCCGGGAGTTCCGGGGCTGGAGAGCACGGTGCTGCTGGCGGCCGATGGCCTGCTGAACACCAACTACCTGTCGCTGCCGCAGACCGAGGGCATGTACTTCTCCGGTCCCGATCAGCGCTTCGGCGACAACGTGAACCAGAGCACCGGCAAGACAGCGGTCGATTTCCTGGCCGCCTACGAGGCGGAGTACGGCGAGCGGCCGGCTGCGCCGTTCTGGGCGCACGGATACGACGCCACGGCGATGCTGCTGGATGCCATCGTGGCAGCCTCCTGGCTGGACGGTGACGACCTGGTCGTCGACCGCCAGGGCGTGCGCGACTACCTGAACCAGCTCACGGGTTACAGCGGCCTCATCGGCACGATCAACTGCGACGACTTCGGTGATTGCGGGGCTGCCCGGATCACCGTTGTCGAGAACATCGGAGGCGAGGCCAACGCCGACGCCAGCATGGAGAACGTGGTCTTCTCCTACGCCCCGTAGGACGCAGGGTAGAGAAACGGCACGAACCAATCGCCGACGCCTACTGTTGTAGGCCGTGAGGCGAATCCGGTGATCGGTAAGTGGGCGCCCCGGACCGGGGCGCCCCGCACCGGCGTAGACAAGTTCCTGACGCTGCTGCGGGTGGTGGCGATCGGGCTCATCGTCGTGGGTCTGGCGGCGTTCATCGCCCAGGAGATCAACACCGACAACGCTTTCGCCCGCTGGGCCAATCCCGACGCCACGGGCCTGAGCGGAGCCGGATTCCGGGGCCTGGTCATCGCGGGGATCTCCCAGGGGGCCATGTACGGGCTGATCGCGCTCGGCTACTCCATGGTCTACGGCGTTCTGGGGTTCATCAACTTCGCCCACGGCGAGGTCTTCATGATGGGCGCCATGACCGGTTGGGTCACCTCCACCAAGCTGGCGGAGGCCGGGCTGTGGGAGAGCAACTTCGTCGGCTCGTTCGTGATCGTGCTGTTCGGGTCGATCCTCGTGTCCACGTTCCTGGCGGTCGTCATGGAACGGGTCGCCTACCGGCCGCTGCGGGGGGCTCCCCGGCTGATACCCCTCATCACGTCGATCGGTGTGTCGTTCTTCATCCAGAACATGTCGATCGTGCTCTTCGGTCCTGCCACCAAGAGCTACCCCGCAAGGCCCGACTGGGTGAAGAACAAGCACACCGCGCTGCAGATCGAGGGTGACAAGATCATGGTGATCGCGGCGGCCGCCGTGTCGATGATCCTGCTCTGGTACCTCGTCGAGCGCACCAAGGTCGGCAAGGCGATGCGGGCGGTGGCCGAGGACGCCGAGATCGCCGCGCTCATGGGCATCAACGTGAACCGCACGATCGTGACGGTGTTCGCCGTCGGCGGCGCGTTCGCCGGGATCGCCGGGATCATGTGGGGGATCGACTTCGGCAGCGTGATCGGCCACACCGGCTTCCTGCCGGGCATCAAGGCCTTCAGCTCGGCCGTCGTGGGCGGCATCGGCCACCTGGGCGGGGCAATGGTCGGCGGCCTGTTCATCGGCATCGCCGAAGCGGTGGGACCACTGCTGATCCTGGAGCCGCTCGGCGTCAGAGGCGTGTCCCAGCTGCGTGACGCTGTGGCCTTCGCCATGCTGATCGGCGTGCTGCTGGTGCGGCCCAGCGGCATCTTCGGCGAGCGGCTGCGGGCCGAGGACCGGACATGACCGCCACCGAGATGCGCCCCGGGACCGCCCCCGAGCCCGAACTGGCCCCGCCGCGCCGGGCGCTCGACCAGAACTGGCGCCGGCTGGTGCGCATGGGTGCCGTGGCCGCCTTGGTGGAGGTGTTCATCGCGCTGTCGGGCATGCCGGTGCGGCTCGACGAGCGTCCCGTGATCGTGTCGATCCTGAGTCTCGGCTACGTGTTCATCGGGGCCATCCCCATCGTCGTCGGCAACCGCATTGGCCGCCAGGTCCGCCGCGAGGGTGTCCCGATCCACAAGGCCGGCGGCTACGAGTTGCTCGCCGGCACGCTCGCCGGCGCCATCGCCGGCGCCGGCCTGTCGGTGCTGGTGGCGCTGCTCACTCACTTCGACATCCGCGAGCCGCTGGTGAACTGGAGCCCGCAACTGCTGGAGCTTCTCTCCTTCAACCGGGGCACCGTCTTCGGTGTGCTGATCTGGCTGGGTATCGGTGCGGTGGGAGGCTTCATCGGCGGTGGCCTGCGGTTGCTTCCCGCCCGCTTGCGCCGGACCTTGTTGACGATGGCCACCACGGTCGTGCTCATCTCGATCCTGGAGCAGCTCGTCGCGGACCTCGTCAGCGGTGTCCGGCTGGAGTCGGTGGCCGACTGGTTCTACGGGCGCCGGGGCGGCCTCACACACTCCGGAGCCGGGGTGATCGCCGCCATTGCGGGGGTGGCGTCCTTCTTCGGACGCGGCCGCCTCAAAGCCGCCCGCGCTCACGTGCAGTCCCTCGAAGGCCCGGCCCGCACCCGTGCCACAAGCCTGATGATCCTGCTGACCGCGGCGGTCCTGATCGTCGTGCCGATGCTGGTCGGCAGCCTCACCAACGAGCTGCTCGCCAACGTGGGCCTGTTCGTGCTGCTGGCGCTGGGGCTCAACATCGTGGTCGGCCTCGCCGGCATCCTGGATCTGGGCTACGTGGCCTTCTTCGCCGTCGGCAGCTACACGGCAGCGGTGCTCACGGCCGCCACCTCGCCGAGAATCAACCCCGAGTTCCCCTGGTTCGTGGCGCTCATCTTCGTGGTCATCGTCACCGGGCTGGTGGGCCTGTTCATCGGGGCGCCGGTCATCCGCATGCGCGGCGACTACCTGGCCATCGTCACCCTGGGGTTCGGCGAGATCATCCGCCTGCTGTTCCTGTCGGACTGGCTGTCGGGATGGTTCGGCGGCGCCCAGGGCATCACCGCCATCGGCGGGGTGGAGATCTTCGGTATCACGACCGTCGACGGCACGAATCCGCGCGGCGTCTTCTACCTGGTGCTGGTCTTCTGTGCCATCGCCATCTACGTGTCGTGGCGCCTGGAGCGCTCGCGCCTGGGGCGCGCCTGGATGGCCGTGCGCGAGGACGAGACCGTGGCCGAGGCCATGGGCATCAACACGGTCAACGTCAAGTTGCTGGCCTTCGTGGTGGGCGCCGTGCTGGGCTCGTTCAGCGGCGCCATCTTTGCCAACAAGGTCGGCTCGGTGTTCCCGTCCAGCTTCCTGATCCTGGTGTCGATGGTCATCCTGGTGGTGGTGATCTTCGGGGGCATGGGCAGCATCGTCGGCGTGATCGCCGGTGCGGCACTCCTCATCGGTGTGCTGGGCGGGCCGAAGCAGCCCGGCCTGCTGGCGGAGTTCTCCGAGTTCAAGCTGCTCATCTACGGTGCCCTGCTGGTGTGGATGATGCTGGCCCGGCCCGAGGGGCTCATCCCCAGCGCCCGGCGAACCCGCGAGCTGCACCAGGAGGAGTTCCTGCAGGACGCGTGGTTGCGGGGCGAGGTCGACACCGATGACGGCGACGGCAACGAGTCCGAAGCGACGGAACGGCCATGAACAGCGGCGTAGCGGTCCTGGAGATCCGCGACCTCACCATCGACTTCGGCGGCCTCAAGGCCCTCAACAGTCTCAACATGGAGGTCTACGAGGGCGAGATCGTCTCGGTCATCGGCCCCAACGGCGCCGGCAAGACGACACTGTTCAACGCCATCAGTGCCATGGTGCCAGTCACATCGGGCGACATCGTCTTCGAGGGGTCCTCGTTGCTGGGCCTCGATCCCAACCAGGTGACCGCCCGCGGCCTCGCCCGCACCTTCCAGAACGTCCGGCTGTTCACCAACATGACGATCCTCGAGAATGTGATGGTGGCTCAGCACTGCCGCACCCGCCAGGGTGCGATCGGGGCGCTCCTGAACACGCGGGGGTTCCGGAGCGAGGAGGACCAGATCAGGGCCCAGGGGGAGAAGGTGCTGGGCTTCTTCGGCTCCCGCCTGGTCGGCTTCCGGCTCAACCAGCCTGCCTCGGTTCTGTCCTACGCAAACCGCCGCCGCCTCGAGATCGCCCGGGCGATGGCAACCCAACCCAAGCTCCTCCTCCTCGACGAGCCGGTGGCCGGTATGAACCCCGTCGAGTCCGCCGAGTTGACGCGCCTCATCGGGCGGCTGCGCGACGAGTGGGATTTCACCATCGTGTTCATCGAGCACGACATGTCGGTGGTGCGCGACGTGTCGGACCGGGTTGTCGTGCTCAACCACGGCGAACTGCTCACCGAGGGCGACTACGCAGACGTGTCGGTCGACCCCCGCGTCATCGAGGCCTACCTCGGCCAGGACACCATCATCGAGGATGCGACCGCTTCATGATTGATTCGACGCTGGCCCCCAACGCCACCCCGCTACTGGAGATGCGCGACGTCAACACGCACTACGGCGCGGTGCACGCTCTCAAGGACGTGAACCTGGCGATCTATCCCGGCGAGATGGTCTGCCTGCTGGGCGGCAACGCCAGCGGGAAGTCCACCACCCTCAAGACCCTGCTGGGCATGGTGAACCCCACCTCGGGCCAGGTCATCCTCGACGGCGAGGTGGTGAACGACCGTTCCACCGCCTACCGGGTCGAGCGGGGCGTCACCATGGTGCCGGAGAACCGCCGCCTGTTCCAGCGGCTCACCGTGCGGGAGAACCTCCAGCTCGGCGCCTACCTGCGCAACGACTCCGCCGGCATCGCCTCGGACCTGGAGTGGGTCTTCGAGCTGTTCCCCCGCGTCAAGGAGCGCCTCAGCCAGAAGTCCGGCACGCTCTCGGGCGGCGAGCAGCAGATGGTGGCGATCGGACGGGCGCTCATGTCCAAGCCCAAGGTGCTGTTGATGGATGAGCCGTCCATGGGGCTGGCGCCCGCCCTGGTGAAGCAGAACTTCGACCTCATCGAGCAGATCCACGAAGCCGGGCTCACCATCTTCATGGTGGAGCAGAACGCCAACATGGCGCTGTCCATCGCCGACCGGGGCTGGGTGCTGCAGACTGGCCGCGTCGTGCTCGATGACACGGCCGAGAACCTGCTCGTCCACCCCGAACTCCGCGCCTCCTACCTCGGCGAGGCCTGAACCGCGACCGCCCGGCCGGTCAGGACTGGTCGCGGAGGAACTCCTCTACTTCTTGGACGAGGCGCTCGGGGTCGTCGGGGTCGACGTCGGCGGTGGTGTCGAAGGCCTTCTCCAGCTCGGCGACGTAGGTCTGGGCGTCGTCGTCGCTGCTGACGAGCTCGTCCACCTCCTGCTCGTAGACGAGCGACTGGTGGTGCAGGTCACCCGTCTCGACGTCGGTGCCGAGCAGCTTGGCGACCTGTTCGGTGAGCGCCAGGCACGCCTTGGGTGACGGGTTGCCGGCCGCGTACGCGGGCACCGACGCCCACAAGGACGCAGAGGCGATACCCGCCTCGCGGCAGGCCACGCCCAGCACGCCGACGATCCCGGTGGGCCCTTCGTAGCTCGAGCTGCGCAACTCCAGCCGCTCGGACAGTTCCGCGTCGTCGGTGGAGCCGTAGATCGACACCGGGCGGGTGTGCGGCACGTCGGCCAGAAGCGCCCCGAGGGTGACGACGAGCCGTGCCTCGAGATGAGCGGCGACACCCAGAACGTGGCGGCAGAACGAGCCCCAGCGGAAGTGTGGTTCGATCCCGTCGAGGATGATCACGTCGGTCTCGGTGCCGGGCACGCGGCCTGCCGAGAAGCGGTTCGCGGGCCAGGTGAGCTGCCGCCGGCCGTCATCGTCCAGATGCACGAGCGGGCGAGCCACGGTGAAGTCGTAGTACTCCTCCGGATCCAGCTCGGCGAACGGCTTTATCCGCCACTGGCGCGCCAGGTGCTTGGCCGCGCTGGTGGCTGCGTCGCCGGCATCGTTCCAGCCCCGGAACGCGGCGAGCAGCACAGGCTCTTCCAGCCGCGGTCGCCTCGTCCATTGGAGTTCGGCGAGATCGGGCGTCGGTGAGTGCGGCAACGAGTCGTCCACGGACGCGACCCTACCGCCGAGCGCACCATCCGCAGAAGTCAAGCGCGATCCGGCGCCGTTCCGGCTGCTCTCCACCCTCGGTGGTCGACGGGTGTCCGGTCGGGGCCGCCGGTGGGCGTCGGCGGATCGTCTGGCGAAATCGGTCCGGCGCCGCCCCCCCGGCGTCCCCTCCCTGGGTGGTCCGGGCGTCCTCGCCCTCGGTGATCCGTCATTCCGGCGAAGGCCGGAATCCATGTGGCGCTGGTCGACGGGTGCCCGATGATCAGGAGGTTCGGCTCTATCCTCGGAGCGTGTCACCGCGCGGTTTGGAGATCTACGAGGCTGGCGTGTGTGACGGTGAGGTGGTGGCCGCCGTTCAGGGACTGGTCCCCCAGCTGTCGACGTCGGCTGCGGTGCCGTCGGCTGAGCAGGTGGCCGAACTGTGCTCTGCGGAGGCGACCGTGCTGCTGCTGGCGCGGCTCGACGGTGCGATCGTGGGGATGCTGGTGCTGGTGCTGTTCCGGCTGCCGACGGGGATGCGGGCCTGGATCGAGGACGTTGTGGTGGAAGGCTCTGTGCGCGGGAGCGGCGTGGGCGAGGCGCTCACGCACGAGGCCCTGCGCCGCGCCACCGAGGCCGGAGCGGTGACCGTCGATCTCACCTCGCGCCCCAGCCGGGCCGCGGCGGTCCGTCTCTACGAGCGCCTCGGCTTCGAGCGTCGCCAGACCGGTGTCTATCGCTGGCGGGGAGACGACGCCGGAGGGAGTTCGGGGTGAGGCCCGCGGGGCCTGCCGTCTCGCTGTTGGCCGGAGCGCTCGACGCTCTCGAGGAGCGCCGACCCAGGTGGTACAGACTGCTGCGCTTCGGCGCCGTGAGCGCTGTCGTGACCCCGACCACGCTCGTGATCCTCTGGCTGCTTCATGCGGCTGCGGAGTGGCCGGCGTGGCAGGCCAACCTCACAGCGGTGAGCGCGGGCGCCTTTCCCGCCTACTTTCTGAATCGCCACTGGGTGTGGGGTCGCAGCGGGCGCAACCGTCTGTGGGGGGAGGTCGTCCCATTCTGGGTGCTCACGCTGTCGGGCGGGGTCGCCTCCACGCTGGCGGTGGACGCCGCGGCGGGGCGCTGGGACAACTCCGGGCTGCTGGTGCTTGTCAACCTGGGCACCTACGGGCTGCTGTGGCTGTTCAAGTTCTTCGTTCTGGATCGCCTGGTTTGGCCGTCGATCAAAGCGCCGGGAACCCGGCAGCCCGCGCGCGCCGAGTGAGGCCCGGCGTGCCCGGGCAGCCTCGTCCCCGCCGTCGGGCCCGGGCTCGGTACGCGACCAGCCGCATCGCCGGTGCCGTGGGGGGACCGGGTCGGGATCGCCGCGCGGCGTCGTGGGTGCCCGCATGATGGATTCCCGCCGGCGGGCGTTCGCCGAGGCCGCCCGCGGCTTCATGCCCCTCGACGAGGGCCTCGCCCTCTACGAGGCGGCGCTGGCGGCACCGGAGGGCCCGTTCCTGGAGGTCGGCAGCTACTGCGGGCGTTCGGCGCTGTTCATCGGGGCGGCGGTGGCCGAACGGGGCGGTGTGCTGTTCGCCGTCGACCACCATCGGGGCTCGGAGGAGAACCAACCCGGCTGGGAGTGGCACGAGCCCGACCTCGTGGACCTGCACTGCGGCCTCATCGACACGCTGCCGCACTTCCGGCGCACGATCTTCGAGGCCGGCCTGGAGGACCACGTCGTGGCGGTCGTGGGTGACTCGCCGCGCCTGGCCGCCCTCTGGGGCACCCCGCTGGCGTTCCTGTTCATCGACGGTGGCCACGGTGTCGCTCCGGCCCACGCCGACTACGAGGGCTGGGCGCCGCACGTTGTCCCGGGAGGCCTAATGGCCATCCACGACGTGTACCCCGATCCGGCCGACGGCGGCCGCCCGCCGTATGAGATCTACCTCCGGGCGCTGGCGTCGGGCGACTTCAGCGAGATCGGCTGTACCGGCTCACTGCGGGTGCTGCGCCGCGCCGGCTGAACATGCCGGCCGCCGGGCTGGAAACCGTGAGGGCGTCGGCGGCGAGCAGTTGCGCGGCTGCCGTATAGCTGGCTTTCTCCCCGGCAGGGAACCGGTCCTGCTGGGGCAGCACCGTGCCGGTCCAGTAGCGCCCGTCAGTGTCCCGCTGGTTCTGCGACCACCCGAACAGTTGCCAGGCCTCTCCGGCCAGTCCCGCCGATAGGCACGCCATGACGCATTCGGCGGTCTCGGCGGGCGTCACCCAGTCGCGGTGGGCCACGCAGCGCACGCCCCAGCCTTCCAGGACGAACGTGTCCCAGCGGTCCCACAGGCGTTGGCGCGCCTCGGCGCCGTCGAGGACTCCCGCCAGCACCGGGTAGTACCAGTCCATGGCGAAGCGGTCCTTCGGGCTGAAGGCGTCGGGGCGTCGCCGGATGGCGTCGCCGAGGCGTGCGGCCCCCGTCTCCCAGCGTGGTCGCTCGTGGCCGAGTTCGCCGGCCACCGCCAGGGCGGAGAGCAGGCTGTGGTGGATACTCGAGGAGCTGGAGAGCAGCGCGAAGGGCCACGGTGTGCCGTCGGAGCGGCGTGCCCAGAGGATCTCGCCGCGAGGCTGCTGCAGCCCCAGCGCGAACCCCACGGCGGCCTCCACCACAGGCCACATGGCCTCCAGGAAGCCGCGGTCGCCGGTCAGCAGGAAGTGGTGCCACACGCCGCAGGCCACGTACGCGGTGCAGTTGGCGTCCAGCTTGTGCTCTTCGATGCCGTCGGCGGTGTAGTAGCGGTGCCAGGAGCCGTCGGCCCGCTGCGCGCCGGCTAGGAACTCATACGCCCGCTCGGCGGGGGCGTGGCGCCCGGTGACGTCGAGGGCCATGGCGCACTCGACGTGGTTCCACGGGTCGGCATGGCCGCCGGGGAACCAGAGGATCAGCCCCGAGTCCAGCTGCCACTCGGCGATGCTCTCGGCGGTGGCTGTGATCTCTGCGGGGCTCAGCAGCCCCGGCACCTCACGCAGGTACACGGGCGCCCCTCTCCGGCTCGCGGCGCGAGGCCCCGGACTCATGCCCGCAATCGCGGGCAGCGGCGCGGGTGGACCCCCCGCCGGCCCGGCGCCCCCTGCCGGCGCGTCCCATCCGGCGGGGCGCATGAACCGAATCAGGCGCAGCAGCCGGCTGCTTGACGGCGTACAGCACCACGCTCTTGCCGATGAGCGGGCGCAGTAGCCGCTCGATCACCCTGGTGACCACCGGCCGGCGCTCGATCTCCCAGCACAGCAGGCGGTGGTAGGCCCGCACCAGGCGGTGCTCGTCGTCGTGAGGGCCGACGGCGCAGCGCAGCCACCAGTAGGGCGTGTGCAGGGCGTGCGCCCGATGGTGGCGGACGGGGGCCAGCCCGGCCGCCCGCAGCAGGGCCCGCAGCCGCCGCAGCGTGTAGATGCGCACGTGGCCGTCCGGCACGGCGGGGGCGTGGTAGTCCTCCGACAGCGCCCAGCACAGCTTCTCGGGCAGCCAGGACGGCACCGTGACCGCCAGGACGCCCCCGGGGCGCAGCACGCGAGCCAGTTCGGCGAGCGCGGTGCCGTCATCGGCGATGTGCTCCAGCACCTCGGCGGCGATGATCCGGTCGAAGGCGCCATCGGTGAATGGCAGGCGCCCGGCGTTGCCGCCCACGGCGGTCCCCGCCGCGCCGTTGGGGATCTCGCCGCTCCGGCGAATGGCTGCGACCATGCTGCGCACCTCCGCCAGTTCGGCGCGTCCCATGTCGCATGCCACGACGTCGGCGCCGCGGCGCAGCGCGCCGTAGGCGTGGCGCCCGAAACCGCAGCCCAGATCGAGGACCCGGTCGCCGGGCATCAGGCCCAGGCGGCGATAGTCGACGGTCTCCACGGCTAGGTGTCCGCGCGGGTGGCCACCGGCGCCAGGAGGGCCCGGTACTGCTCGACGGTGCGTTCGGCGGTGTGACGCCAGCTCCAGTTGTCCAGCACGCGCCGCCGCCCGCCTTGGCCGAGCCGCCGGCCGAGCCCGGGGTCGTCGAGGATCCTCCTCACAGCGCCCGCCAGCGCCGAGGCGTCGCCGGGCGGCACCAGCAGGGCGGCCTCGCCGTCGGGGCCCACGACCTCCGGCAGGGCGCCGCCGGTGGTGGTGACGAGTGGGACAGCGCAACTCATCGCCTCGATGGCCGGCAGCGAGAACCCCTCGTACAGCGACGGCACCACAGCGAGGGAAGCCTCGGCGTACAGGTCCACGATCTCGGCCTCGCTGAGATCCGACACGAAGCGCACGGCGTCGCCGAGGCCCATCAGCTGGATCGTCTCCAGGGTTGGGCTGTCGGCACGGGGCCGGCCGATGACCGTGAGCTCCGCCTTGCGGCCGGCCGATCGCAGTTCGGCCAGCGCCTCCAGCAGGTATGCCATGCCCTTCATCGCCACGTCGGCCGAGGCGGTCGTGACGAGGCGCGCGTCCTGGCGCAGCACCTCGGGCAGCGGCCGGAAGACTTCGGGATCCACCCCCACCGGCACCACGGCGATGCGGTCGGGCGACACCCGGTGATCGCGGCAGATGTCGGTCTGTGAAGACTCCGACACCGTCAGCACCCGCGGCAGGCGCCGGGCCACCCGGGTCTGCATCCGGGTGAAGGAGTACCAGCGCTTCTTCCCGAAGCGCTCCTGGCGGGTCTTGGCCTGGGCCATCTCCAGGCGGCGGTCGACGGTGATCGGATGATGGATGGTGGCGATGAGCGGCAGACCGGCCCGCTGGATCCCCCACAGCCCGTAGCCCAAACACTGGTTGTCATGCACGAGGTCGAAGTCGTCGGCGCGGCGTCGCAACTCCTGCGATGCCCGCACGCTGAACGCCAGAGGCTCCGAGAACGCCCCCAGCCGGGTGCCCCAGACCTCCAGGCGGTCGGCGAGCGTCTTGATCTCCCAGAACGCGGGTCGGCGGCCGGGGAAGTGGTCGTTGAAGATGTCCAGGCTTGGCAGCCGGCACAGCGGTACGCGGCCGTCGAGGTCGGGATACGGCTGGCCGGAGAAGACCTCCACGTGGTGGCCCAGGTCGACCAGCGCCCTGCTGAGTTGGCGTGTGTACACCCCCTGGCCGCCGCAGTGGGGCTTGCCGCGATAGGTCAGCAGCGCGATCCGCAGGGCGCCGTCATCGGAGCGGCGATCGGCCGCCGGCGGCGCGGCGGCGTCGAGGGTGGGGGTCAAGTGCGAGGCCCGTCTCGTGGCGGAATGCGTGGCAGTGCTCGTGGCGAGTTCGCCGAGCGCCGCCGCAGAAGTCTAACGACCGGTGGGCCGATGGGCCCGGTGGGCCCCCGAGGGCGGCGGAGGCTTTCCGCGGTGTCGACCAGCGCCAACGGCGGAGGGGGATTCCGCCGGGCCGCCACACCGGCGGCGGCGACCGCCACCGCCGCCAGAGCCAGCAGCGGCCACGGACCGGCACGCAGAGCCCAGGTCTCCCCGGTTCGCTTGGCGACCTCTGCGATCAGCACCTTCTGCTCGCTGACGCCCGTGCGGGCCAGAACCTCGCCGTCGGGGCTCACGATCGCGCTGAATCCGGTGGGTGCCGTCTGAAGCACCCAGCGCCCCGTCTCGATGGCCCGTAACTGCGAGGAGGCCACCTGCTGGGTCTGCACGATGGTGAGCCAGTAGGACGCGCCGTTGGTGGGGTTCAGCAGCACGGTGCCGCCGTTGCCGATGGCGTCACGGGCGCGGTCCTCGAAGAAGATCTCCCAGGAGATCAGCACGCCGAGACGGCCGACTCCGGTGTCCAGCACCGCGGGCCCGGTGCCGGCCCGGGCGTCCCTGGACGGCAGGATCCCGCCCGCCACCTGCTCGAACAGCGGGCGCAGCGGCACGTACTCGCCGAAGGGCACGCGCCGCACCTTGTCGTACCGGTCGGTGAGCTCGCCGGTGGGGGACAGGGCCACGGAGAAGTTCAGGAACTCGCCGGGCTCGCCGTCCTCCACCACGCCGGGCACGAACCATGCCGCGTGGTGGCCGGCCACGTCGGCGAGCTGGCGGAGTTGAGGGCTGTCGACGAGCCGGCCGTCCACGTTGACGACGTTCTCGGGCCACACGATCAGGTCGACCGGCTCGGCGATGGTGTCGGTGGCGTCGAGGTGGCGCTGCATCACCACCGCGAAGTCGGTTCCCACTGCCCGGGTGCGCTGCGGGCCGCCGCCCTGCACCAGCGCCACCTTCAGCGACCCGATGTCGCGCCCCTGCGGCGCGTCGGCGGCGAGCGCCAGCGCCAGAGCGATCAGGGAGGCACCCGCCAGCGCTCCCCGCCAGCGCCGCTCGGCCAGCAGTGACAGCGCCACCCCCGCCACCGCCACGAGGGCCACGACCGTCAGCGGTCCGCCCAGGCGCGCTGTCGCCGCCAGCGGGGCGTCGGCCTGGCTGTGGGCCAGCGTCGCCAGGGGCACACCCCCGAACGGCCAGCGCCAGCGCAGGTAGCCGATCAGCACCATCCAACCCACCAGGGCCGGCCGGCGCCCCCGGTCCGGCGGCGTCAGCGCGCAGCCGGCACAGTAGAAGAGCGAGTAGATGAGGTTCGCCGCCAAGTAGCCGGCGGGGGAGAAGTCCCACATCCAGATCGTGGCTCCCAGCAGCCAGGCGGCCGTGACGAGACCGCCGCGCCGCAGCCGGACGGCCATCGGTGCTCCGGCCAGCAGCCTGTCCAGGGCGGCGATCCCCAGCGGCGCCAGGGGCCAGAACCCCCAGGGCGGCATCGAGAAGCAGATCAGGGCGCCGGCGGCAACGCAGCCCAGCGCGATGCCGACACCGGGCCTGCGCGGATCGAAGCGCCGCTGGGCCGTCCGGCTCGGAGATTCGGGCGCCGGGCGAGACTGCTCGGAAGTCACGGCCGCGTCTCGTCGGGCGCAACGCTGAGTGCGCTCCGGGCTGCCCGCCGGCCGCTGGCGATGCAGGCGGGAATGCCGATGCCGTGGTGGGAGGATCCGGCACAGAGCACGCCCGCCGGCCTCAGCGTGTCCTCCACTGTGGCGGTCCGCTGCAGGTGCCCGACCGCGTACTGGGGGAAGGCGCCCGCCCAGCGCGAGACCCGTGTCGCGGTCGGCGCAGCGGAGATCCCCATCACCGCCGCCAGGCCCGCTCGGGCGGCGGCGACGATCGTCTCGTCGGATTCGGTGACGATTGCGTCGTCGGTGTGGCGCCCCAGCGAGACGCGCAGCACAGTGCGGTCGGAGCCCGGCCCGCCGAGGTGCGCCCACTTCACCGAGGCCCACGAGCAGGCCGTGATCGGCAGCCCGGATGGCGCGGGCACCAGGAAACCGCTGCCCTCGGTGGCGCCGGGCACCGCCGAAGGCTCGTAGGCCAGGGTGACGATGACCACCGAGGCGGTCTCGGTCGCCGCCAGCAAGGCCGCCGCTTCCGGCGCGAAGGGGGTCACCAGCCGCGCCGCCTGCGTTGCGCCGACGGCCAGCACGACCGCGTCACAGGCGATGGTTCGCTCCGGGGTGCGCACCGCCCGGATCACCTGCCGGCCGGCGTCGTCGGGCCGCATCTCCAGGGCCAGGGCCGGCTCGCCGAGCGCCAGGGCCGGCGACAAGTGCTCGACGAGCGCCGCGATCAGCGTCTCCATCCCGCCCCGGAGTCCCCAGAAGACCGGTCCGGGCGACGCCCCGCCGTCCCGGCCCGCAGTGCTGCGATCCCGCAATGCCCGGATGAGGCTGGTGTCGCGCCGGGCGGCCTCCGCCAGCGCCGGAGCGGCGGCCTGGAGGCTCAGCCGGTCGCAGTCGCCCGCGTGGATCGACCCCACCAGCGGACCCACGAGACGCTCCAGAACCTCGTCGCCCAGCCTGGTGCGGATCAGGTCCCCGACCGTGCAGTCCGTGCCGGTCGTGGCTCTCTCGGGGCCCCCGATCCCTGCCGGTGCGGTGCCGGGATCGGGCTGGTCGCCCGTGTCGCGCCATTCCGATGCGGCTGCGGGACGGGCCAGATCGGCCGCCAGTGCCGCCCGGCCCGCCGGGGACAGCAAATTCGAGTCGAGGTTGTCGGGTTCCAGGGGGACTCCGAGGAACTGCGCCCGCGGGAGTGGCACGAGCCTTCCGTCGAGGTGGACGAAGGCTCGGGTGGTGGTGGGCGCCACGAGGTCCCCGGTGAGTCCCAACTCGGCGCAGAGCCGGGTGCCGTCGTCGACCCGCGCCAGGAAGGCGTCAGCCGCTTCATCGGTGGCCAGCCCTGCGAACGGCGATGTCCGGATGACGCCGCCGGGCCGCGAGGCGGCATCCAGCACCACGAGTTCGGAGTCCGGAGCAGTGGTGTGGACCTCCCAGGCGGCGGCCAGACCGCTGATCCCCGCCCCCACCACGCAGATCCGCAGCGGATCGGGCCGGCGCTCCGGCTTGCTGCCGGTGCGGCTCACGGTTCGGCGCGGCGGCCCTCGCGGTGCACCAGGTCAACCAGCCGCTCCAGGTTCGCCGGGTCGGTCTCGGGCAGCACGCCGTGGCCCAGGTTGAAGATGTGCCCCGGCCGCCCGGCGTTGGCGGCCAGCACGGCGCGGGCCTCGTTGGCCACCATGTCCCAGGGTGCCAGGCATGCGGCGGGGTCCAGGTTGCCCTGCACCGCCACGCCGTCGCCCAGCCGTGCCCGGGCGGCGTCCAGGGGGACCCGCCAGTCGACGCCCACCACATCGGTGCCGGTCGCCATGTCCTCCAGCAGTTCGCCGGTGCCAACACCGAAATGGATCGAGGGCACGCCCATCTCGGCCACCGCCGCCAACACCCGGCGACTCGCCGGGGCGGCGTAGCGCCGGTAGTGCTCCGGCGACAGGCACCCCGCCCAGCTGTCGAACAACTGCACCGCAGCGGCCCCCGCGGCCACCTGATGTGCCAGCGCGGCTATCGCCACATCCGCCAGGCGCTCGACGAGGTCACCCCACAGCGGCTCGTCGCCGAGCATCATGGCCTTGGTGCGCAGGTGTTGCCGGCTGGGTCCGCCCTCCACCAGGTAGCTGGCGAGGGTGAAGGGCGCCCCGGCGAAGCCGATCAGAGGCACGTCCAACTCGCCGACCAGCTGGCGGATCGCCGCGGTCACCGGCGCCAGGTCGTCGCCGTTGGGCGGTCGCAGCCGTGCCAGGTCGGCGCGCTCGCGCACCGGTCGGTCCATCACCGGCCCCACGCCGGCGACGATGTCCACCCCGAAGCCGGTTGCCCGCAGGGGCACCACGATGTCTGAGAACAGCACCGCCGCGTCCACGCCGTAGCGCCGCACCGGCTGCAGGGTCAGCTCGGCCACCAGGTCAGGTTGTTCGACGGCCTCCAGGAGTGTGGTGTCGCCGCGGGCCCGGTGGTACTCGGGCAGCGAGCGGCCCGCCTGGCGCATGAACCAAACCGGCGTCGTATCGGTCGGCAGCCCCTGGCAGGCCCTCAGGAAGCAGGAGTCCGCAAGCGTCGCCACCACGCCGGTCACCCTACCGACGCCGTCCGCACCGGCGCCCGCTGGGCCGGGGTTTGCGACTGGCCGGTCGGGGCCGCCGGTGGCCGTCGGCGGGATCGTCTGGCGAAATCGATCCGCCGGCCGCCCCCCGGCGTCCCCTCCCTCGGTTGTTGGCCTGGCCGGTCGGGGCCGCCGGCACCCCACGACCGGGCGGCCGCAGGGCTAGGGCGCGCCGAAGGTGGAGACCTTGTCGACGCGGCACTCGAACAGCACCCGGCGCTCGTCTATCGACGGGTCGCGCAGGCCGTAGGGCGGGTCGGCGCCGGTGTACTTGGTCCAGATGCGGTCCACCTGCTCGGTGACCCTGGCGCCCTCGTCGGGATCGTCCTCGGGGATCTCCCGCTCGACGGTGACCTTCATCGAGACCCAGTGGTACGGGTTCTCGGGGTTCACGAGGATCAGCGACACCTCGGGGTTGGCGCGGATCCAGCCGGTCTTACTGCGGTGGTCGGCCACGTTGATGAGCACCTTGTCGCCCTCGTAGTCGAACCACATCGGGGTGAGGCTCGGGCGGCCGTCGGCGGCGATGACGCTGACGATGGCTGTCACCTGCTCGTCCAGCAGCCGCTTGTAGGCGGGGTCCAGGTCCTCGAGGCTCGCCAGTTCGCTGCGACTCCTGATGCCGAACTGTTGGGCCGCCAGCCCGGTCGAGATGTCCCGGAA
Source organism: Acidimicrobiales bacterium (assembly GCA_963664235.1). Lineage (GTDB taxonomy): Bacteria > Actinomycetota > Acidimicrobiia > Acidimicrobiales > CATQHL01 > VXNF01. Next base: position 1,712,094 of record OY760933.1, read on the forward strand.
CTCGTACAACCTGATCGCCATGTCGCCTCCCGGTCAGGTGTGGTGCATTGGTCGGCCACGACTGTAGACGGGCTTCGGTGGGGAGTCTCGGGCCGGTGGCGGCCCGACCGCCCGGTCCGGTTCGGCGCTGACGTTCCGGCAGCCGGCGCCGGGTGGTGAGGGCCAGCCGAGGACTCGCTAGGGTTGTTTTCTTGTCCCCCGCGAGCGAGATCGGCGTCCCGATGTCGGAGCTGGAGGCCGAGCAGGCCTACGTCGACCGTGCCCATGCCTGCCTGGAGGCCACCCGGCGGCGCGTCCGGGAATTCTGGGATCGAGTGGCGGCCGGGCGCACGGGCACCCACGCCGCCCGGTTCGAGCGCGATGTGCTGGAACATCGGGTGTTCCAGCGTCTCGGGCAGCTCGAACTGGGGGACCGCTCGCTCTGCTTCGGGCGGATCGACACCGCAGGCGACGGCGACGGCGATGGCCCGGAGACGTTCTACGTCGGCCGGATCGGGGTGGGGGACGAGGACCAGGCCGCCGTCGTGTGTGACTGGCGCGCCCCGGTCGCCGAGCCGTTCTTCCGGGCCACCGGCCGCCAGCCGCTGGGCCTCGCCCGGCGCCGGCGGTTCGTCAGCCGCGGCAGCCGCCTGCTGGGGCTCGACGACGAGCACTTCGTGGCGGGCGGGCTGGACGGCGACGGTGACGCCGGCTCGCTGACGCCGGATGGAGGTGGATCGCCGCGGGGCAAGTCTGCGCTGCTGGCCGCACTGGAGGCTCCCCGCACCGGCCGTCTCGGCGACGCCACCGGCACGATCCAGGCCGAGCAGGACGACGTGATCCGCGCCCCGCTGCCGGGCGTCCTCATCGTCCAGGGCGGGCCCGGCACCGGCAAGACGGTCGTGGCGCTGCACCGCGCCGCCTATCTCATCTACACCCACCGCTTCCCCCTGGCCGGCCAGGGGGTGCTGGTGATCGGTCCGAGCCCCGTTTTCCTGACCTACGTGGAGCAGATCCTGCCCTCCCTCGGCGAGGCCGGGGTTCGGTTGAGCACGCTCGGCGACCTGCTCGAGGATGTGCCGGTCGGCGGCCACGACAGCGAGCCGGTCGCCCGGACGAAGGGCGACGCCCGTATGGCGGCGGTCCTGCGCCGCGCCGTGCGCACCCGCCAGCGTGCCCTACGGGAGCCCCTGGTGGTGGATCACGGACTGCGGCGGCTGCGCCTGTCGACCGAGGCCAGTGCGGCGATCGTGGCACGCGCCCGGCGCCGTGCCCGCACCCACAACGCCGGCCGCGGCCTCGTGACCTCGGCGTTCTTCGAGGCGCTCGCAGGCAGCACCCGGCGCCCCGTCGACGCAGCCGAGCTGGCCGAGGCGCACGGCGACACCACCGACGTGCGCCGCGCCCTCGACTGGATGTGGCCGCGGCTCACGCCCGCGCACCTGTTGCACGACCTGTTCGGCAGCAGGGCGCTGCTGGCCAACGCCGGCGCCGGCGTGCTGAGCGACGCCGAGATCGAGGGCCTGTTCCGCCCGCGCCGGGCGCACGCCGACGACGTGGTCTGGACCACCGACGACGTGCCGCTGCTCGACGAGGCCCGCATGCTGTTGGGGTCGCGGAGCAAGCGGGGCAACGCCGGTCGGATCCGCACCTACGGTCACATCGTCGTGGATGAGGCACAGGATCTCTCGCCCATGCAGTTGCGCATGGTGGGACGCCGCTCACTGAATGGCTCGCTGACGCTGGTGGGTGACATCGCCCAGGCCACGAGCGCCTGGGCGCATGACTCCTGGGACAGCCTGGTGGAGCTCGTCTCGCCGGAAGCGCCGCCGCGCATGTTCGAGTTGACGATCGGCTACCGGGTCCCGCAGCCGATCATGACGTTCGCCGCGGCGTGCCTGCCCCCGGAGATGGCGGACCTGGTGCCCCCGCGCGCCGTGCGCCCCGGCGGCGACCCCCCGCGCATCGTCCGCCTGCCGGCGGCAGAGCCCGGCGCGCTCGCCGGAGCCGTCGTGGCCGCCGTGGGAAGCGAGCTGCAGCACGTGGGGGCAGGGAACCTGGCCGTCGTCTGCGCCGATGAGCAGGTCACCGAGTTGTCCGGGGCGTTGGCTGCCGCAGGGGTGCCCCATGGGGTGGCTGCACGGCGCGCCCTCGGCACGCAGGTGTCGGTCTGTTCGGCACGCACGCTCAAGGGCCTGGAGGTGGACGCCGCCGTGGTGGTCGAGCCGAGCCGCATCGTGGCCGAGTCGACAGCGGGGAAGCGGCTGCTGTACGTGGCGCTGAGCCGGGCCACGCAGCGCCTCACGGTGATCACCGGCGAGCCGCTGCCGGACGGATTGGAGCAGGCCGCCACGGCGCTCGTGCAATGAGCCGACCGCAGGGTCGTTTCCGGGCGGGGTCTTTCCCGGGCAGCGACTTGTTAGGGTTGCCTAATCCTCTGCGACTAGTTAGGGTGCCCTAACAACACTGGTGGGATCAGCCCCACGGGATGTTCCAGTATCGGAGTAGAGACATGACCCAGTCCTTCCACGAGGTCGGCGGCCGGCGCGGGCACATCGCCCGCCTGCTGCCGCTGATCGCCGTGGTTGGCCTGCTGGCTGCCGCCTGTGGCTCCGGCAGCGAGCCCGAGGGCCCCATCACGGTCTATTCGGGCCGCAGCGAGGATCTCGTCGGGCCGCTCGTCGAGCGCTTCGAAGCCGGGACCGGCATCGAGGTGGAGGTGCGCTACGGCTCCTCTGCCGACCTGGCGTTGCTGATCGAGACCGAGGGCGCCGCCTCGCCCGCCGACGTGTTCATCTCCCAGAGTCCCGGCGCCATGGGCTACCTGGCCACCGGGGGCCGCCTGCAGGCATTGCCGGCGAGCGTCCTCGACGCCGTCGAGGCGGGCTTCCGGGCCGGCGACGGCACCTGGGTGGGTCTCAGTGGCCGCCAGCGGGTGCTGGTCTACAACCCGAACCTGGTCGACGAGGCCGATTTGCCGGACTCGGTACTCCACCTGACCGGCCCCGGCTACGCGGGTCGCGTCGGCGTGGCGCCCGCCAACAGCTCCTTCCAGGACTTCATCACGGCGATGCGGTTCCGCTCCGGCGACGACGCCACGCTGGCCTGGCTGGAGGGAATGGCGGCGAACGGCGCCCCCAACTACGCCAAGAACTCCGCCATCGTCGACGCCGTGCTCCGCGGCGAGGTGGAGATGGGTCTCGTCAACCACTACTACCTGCTGCGCTTCCTGGCCGAGGACCCCGATGCCCCCGGCGTGAACCACAACTTCGATCCCGCCGACGTCGGCTCCCTGCTGATCGTGACGGCCGCGGCGGTCGTCGACGTCTCCGACGGAGAGGCGGCGTCGCACGCTTTCGTCGAGTTCCTGCTCTCGCGGGAGGCGCAGGAGTTCTACGCCTCCGAGACCCGCGAGTACCCGCTGGCGGCCGGCGTGGCGGCGCCGCCCGAACTGGCGCCCCTGGCCGTGGTCGGCGGCGGCGAGACCATCGACTTCGACCTCCTCGGCGGCGGGTTGTCGCGCACCCAGGAGTTGATCCGCCAGAGCGGGATCGTGCGCTAGCGGCGCTCCGGAGCAGGGGCGTGTCGCCGAGTTGTAAACGTTGCCTAACGAACTAGGGTATTAGGCGTGCCTAATTCCCTTGGGGTGATCGCCGGCGCCTCGAGGCGTTGGGCGGTTCCCCGCCGCAGCGGCGCCGCCGGCTCCGACCGTCAACCCCGCAATGGCAGGCACGACGACGGTCAACTCGGTGAGTTCCGGGATCTCCAGGTGGCTGCGGTTCGCAAGTCCTTCGCCGGGACCGAGGCGTTGCGGGATGCCGACCTCGCCGTCGAGAGCGGCCGCACCGTGGCACTGCTGGGGCCCAGCGGCTGCGGCAAGACGACGCTCATGCGCATCGTCGCGGGGCTGGAGGTGGCCGACGCCGGCGAGGTGCGCCTCGGCGGGCGCCTGCTCGCCGGCGAGAACAGGCACGTCGCCCCCGAGTACCGGCGCATCGGCCTGTTGGGCCAGGAGCGCTCGCTGTTCCCGCACCTCTCGGTGGGCGCCAACGTGGCCTACGGCCTCACCCGGGCGCCCGACAGCGCCCGGCGGGTAACCGAGGTCCTGGACCTCGTCGACCTCGCCGGGTTCGAGGACCGCATGCCCGACACTCTCTCCGGCGGCCAGCAGCAGCGGGTGGCCCTGGCACGGGCGCTCGCCCCGGGGCCACGTGTCCTGCTGCTCGACGAGCCCTTCCAGGGCCTCGACTCGAACCTGCGGCTCGACCTGCAGCGCGAGGTGCGCGCGCTGCTGAAATCACTCGGCGCCACGGCGGTGATTGTCACCCACGACCAGGACGAGGCCTTCGTCATGGGTGATGAGGTGGCGGTCATGGCCGGCGGCAGGATCTGCCAGCGCGGCACGCCCGACGAGGTCTACGCCCGGCCCCTCACGCCGTGGGTGGCCTCGTTCGTGGGCGACGTCAACTTCCTGTCCGGGATCGGCAGGGGCGCCGGCGTGATCACCGTGCTCGGCACGGTGGCGGTGCACGGCGACTGCATCGGCGAGGTGTCGGTGCTGGTGCGCCCCTCACACCTGCGCCTCGAGACGGCGAGCGGCAACGGCGCCACAGCGGGCACCGTTGAGGAATTGCGCCAGCTGGGTCACGCCACCGAGTGCAAGGTGCGACTCGGCGACGCGCTGCTGCTGGCCCGCAGCAGCCGGATGCCGCCGCTGCAGGTCGGCGACGAGGTCGGGGTCTCCTACGACGGTCCGCCCACGATGGCCTACGGGGCGGCGGCGATGGCCGAACTGGCTCGCAACGGGACGCGCCGGCGCAATGGCTCCGCAGCAGACCACCGGGGGCGTTAGCCGCCGCCAACCGCCGCCCGCGCGCCGCCGGAAGCAGGTCCCGCTGGCGGAGTGGTTCCGTGACGGCCCGCTGGCGGCGTTCTTCGCCGTGCCGCTCGGCTACCTCGCCTACGAGAACGTCCGGTTGCATGCCGACGTGGGGGGCGTACTCGCCGAGCGAGCCACCTGGGCGCCGCTCGGGCGCTCGTTGCTGCTGGCCGGGGCGGTCACGGCCGCGGCGATGGTCCTGGGCACGGCTCTGGCGTGGGTCACGGTCCGCCTCGACGTGCCCGGCCGGCGGATCTGGTCGGTGCTGGCGCCGCTGCCGCTGGTGTTCCCGTCCTTTGTGGGGGCGACGGCGCTGATCGGGCTGCTGGCCCGCGGCGGCCTCGCCGAGCGCATCCTGTCGCCTCTCGGAGTGGGCGAGCTGCCCCGGCTCAGCGGGTTCTGGGCGGCCTGGCTGGTGCTCACGCTGTTCACCTACCCCTACGTGTACCTGCCCACGCGTGCCCGTCTGCGCCACCTGGACCCGGCCTACGAGGAAGCCGCCCGCGTGCTGGGTCGCCGGCCCGCCTCGGTGTTCGCCACGGTCACCCTGCCGGCCACGCTCCCCGCCGTGTCCGCCGGCGGGATGCTGGTGTTCCTGTACACGCTCTCGGACTTCGGCGCCGTGGATCTGCTGCGCTACGAGACGCTGACCCGCTCGGTCTACGCCAACAGGCTGTTCGACCGGGCCACCTCGGTGTCACACGGGCTGTTACTCGGCGTGGTGGCACTGGGCGTTGTGGCGGCGGAGCGGCTGCTGGCCCGGCGGCGCCAGGACCGGTTCCCGTCGACGTCCGACCGGCATCCCTCGGTGGTGGCGCTCGGCCGCTGGCGCTGGCCGGTGGCGGCGTCGGTGGCCGGGTTCCTGCTCGTCGCTCTGGCGGCGCCGTTGGCGACGCTCGGCTACTGGGCCGGGCGCGGGATCGCCAACCCCGACCGGCGCACCGGCGTCGCCGCTCTGGACGGGGCTGGCCTGGCGGAGTCCGCGATCTCCACCGTGGCGGTCAGCGCCCTCGCCGCGGTCGTGACGGTGCTCGTCATGCTGCCGCTGTCGTGGCTGCTGGTCCACCGCCCGGCGCCCACCACCCACGCCACCAACCTCGTCGTGACCGCCGGCTTCGCCCTGCCGGGCGTGGTGGTCGCCCTGGCACTGGTCTTCTGGGCGCTGCAGGTGCCGTTCGCCGAGCGCGTCTACCAGACGCTGCCGCTGCTGCTGGCCGGGTACGTGCTGCTGTTCGGAGCGCAGGCCGCCGGCGCCGGGCGGGTTGCCGTGGGAGCCGTGCCGAGACGCCTCAGCGAGACCGCCCAAATGCTGGGCGCCCGACGCTGGCGGCGGCTGCGAACCGTCGAACTGCCGCTCATGGCGCCGGGGTTGCTGGCTGCGGGGGGCCTGGTGTTCCTGTCGGTCATGAAGGAGCTGCCGCTCACGCTGCTGCTGCGCCCCACCGGCCTGCCGATGCTGTCCGCCGACATCTGGAACTCCACCGAGTCGCTCTACCTGGCGCAGGCCGGCGTGGAATCACTGGTCCTCGTGGTGGCCGCCGGCCTGCTCACCTGGCGGCTGGTGCTGCGTCGCTCCGAACTGGCCTGAGCGATCCCCGGGGCGAGGTGCCCCCGCAGCGCCCACCGGCGCCGCCGATCCGTAGCCGGCGGGACCCGACCTGACTCAGTTGCCGGAGGGGACCGGCACGACCAGGAGCCGCTCGCTGGTGTAGTGGTCGATCTCCACCGACTCGCCGCCGATGCTGACCGTGGTCGACCCGTCGTCGGAATTCGACGTCACGGTCCCGCTGTTGCCCGGGCAGATCGACGAGTCCTCCAGGAAGTCCAGCACGCCGTCGACGAACTCCAGCTCCTCGGTGATGCGCGACACCACGAACGCCGCGCCCTCGGCCACCTCGTTCAGCGCCACGCTCTCGGGTGCGGAGTAGCCCGAACCCGGTATCGGGTTGCCGTGCGGGCACGTCGTGGGCTGGCCCAGCAGTTTGCTCATGGCCTCCTCCACGCGGGGCGAGAGCACGTGCTCCCACTTGCCGGCCTCGGCGTGCGCCTCCGCCCACGACAGTCCCAGCACGTCTGTCAGGAACCGCTCGGCGAGGCGGTGGCGACGCACTACCTGCTTGGCCAGCTTCATGCCGTCCGCAGTGAGCTTGATGCGCCGACCCTCCTCCAGGAGGCCCTGATCCTGCATCCGTCGGATCATCTCCGACACCGCTGGCCGCGAGATCTCCAGGCGGTCGGCGATGCGGGCCTGGATGACGTCCAGGTCGTCCTCGGCGAGCTCGAAAATGGTCTCGCAGTACTCCTCGAAGGCCGGGTGGTACTCGGGTGCGGTCCACGTCGCCACGGCTCCAGTGTAGACGACGCCAGCCTGCGGTTTTCCACCGCGAGCGGCACCGGCGAGTCGCCGGAAGGGAGGTTCCTCCGCCCCGTTCCAATAGGCTCGCCCGCTGGACAGCGGCGGCATCTCGCGGGGGAGCCAAGTGGATCTTCTGGAACATCAGGGCAAGGAGTTCTTCGCCTCCTACGGCCTGCCCACCTCGCCGGGCGAGGTGGCTCTCACCGCCGATGAGGCGGTCGCGGCGGCCGAGCGGATCGGCTACCCGGTCGTGGTCAAGGCGCAGGTGCACGTGGGCGGCCGCGGCAAGGCCGGCGGCATCAAGCTGGCCACCGACGCCGGCGAGGTGCGGCGAGCCGCCGGGGCGATCCTCGGCCTCGACATCCGCGGCCACGTGGTGCGACGCCTCTGGGTCGAGAAGGCCGCCGACATCGCCGAGGAGTACTACGCCGGGTTCACCCTCGACCGCTCGGCTCGCCGCCACCTCGGCATGCTCTCGGCGCAGGGCGGCGTGGACATCGAGGAGGTGGCCGCCACCGCGCCCGAGGCCATCGCCCGCATCCACATCGACCCCACCGAAGGCCTCACGCCCGAGGCCTGCCGCCGCTGGGTGACCGAGGCCCGGTTGAACCCCGCGGTCACCGACCAGGCCGTCGAACTGCTGGACGAGCTGTACCGGGCCTATGTCGACGGCGACGCCGACCTCGTGGAGATCAACCCGCTCATCGTCACCGGCGACGGCCGGCTGGCGGTCCTGGACGCCAAGGTCACCCTCGACGACAACGCCACCTTCCGCCACCCCGGCTACGCCGCCTACGACGAGACCGTCGAGCGCGACGAGCGTGAGCAGGAAGCGCACGCCAGGGGGCTGCAGTACGTGGGGCTCGACGGCACAGTCGGCGTGATCGCCAACGGCGCCGGGCTGGCCATGGCCACGGTGGACATCGTCGCCGAAGCGGGTGGCACACCCGCCAACTTCCTGGACATCGGCGGCGGTGCCAACGCCGACCTTATGTCCGCCGCCCTCGAGGTGGTTGACGGCGACCCCGCGGTGCGGTCCATCTTCATCAACGTGTTCGGCGGGATCACCAAGGGTGAGGAGGTGGCCCGCGGGATCGTCGAGGCGCTCCGACGAGTCGACATCTCGTCGCCCATCATCATGCGCCTCGACGGCACCAACGCAGCCGAGGGTCGGGAGATACTCCAGCCGCACCTCTCCGACAGCCTGCGCCTCGCCCCCGACATGGTGGAAGCGGCGCGCATGGCAGTGACCGCCGCTGCGGCCGGCGACCCCGCATGCTGCGCCGAGCCGACGTGTTGCGAGGAGCCGCAGTCATGAGCATCTTCGTGGACCAGAACACCCGGGTCGTCTACCAGGGGCTCACCGGTTCGGCCGGGCGCTACTACGGCCTGCTGAACCGCGACTATGGCACCCAGGTCGTGGCCGGCACCCATCCCCGCAAGGCCGGCAGCGACGTGGACGGCATCCCCGTCTTCGCCACCGTCGGCGACGCCGTCGAGGCCACAGGCGCCGACGCCTCGTGCATCTTCGTGCCCGCCCCCGGCGTGCCCGGGGCCGTGCTGGAGGCCGCCGAGGGCGGCGTGCGCTTCATCGTGGTGATAACCGAGGGTGTGCCCATGCACGACGAAGCGCGCACGTTCGCCCACCTGCAGCGCCACCACCCCGAGGTGCGCCTGCTGGGCCCCAACTGCCCCGGCGTCATCAGCCCCGGGCTCTGCAACATCGGCATCACCGCGGGGCACATCGCCCGCCCCGGCGGTCCGGTGGGCATCGTTAGCCGCTCCGGCACTCTCACCTACCAGGCCCTGCACGAGCTGAAGGAGAAGGGGATCGGCTGCACCACCTGCGTGGGCATCGGTGGCGACCCGGTGCCGGGCACCAACTTCATCGACTGCCTGGCCGCCTTCGAGGAAGATCCCGAGACCGAGGCCGTCATGCTGATCGGCGAGATCGGCGGGTCGGCCGAGGAGGAGGCCGCCGAGTTCATCGCCGAGCACCTCTCCAAGCCGGTCGTGGCCTACATCGCCGGCATGACCGCACCTCCGGGCAAGAAGATGGGCCACGCCGGCGCCATCGTCTCGGGCGGTCGGGGCACCGCCGCCGCCAAGGTGGAGGCCCTCCACGCCGCCGGCGTCCGCGTCGGCAGCAACCCCACCGAAGCCGGCGAGATCATGGCCGAGGTAGTCGCCGGGCTCTAGCTCTGTCCGGTCGGGGCCGCCGGTGGGCGTCGGCGGGAGCGTCTGGCGAAATCGCTCCGCCGGCCGTCCCCCCGGCGTCCCCTCCCTCGATGGTGGAGTGTCCCGTTAACGCGAGAGTCCGGCGCCCCCTTGCTGGGAGCGCCGGACTCTTACGTTTTGCTAGCTGTTGCTAGAAGGTTGTTCGCCTAGGTGCAGGCGGGCATGCCCGGGCTCGTGTCGATGTGCTTCTCGTAGAGGTCGTCGAGGGTGCCTCGCGCGATGTAGTACCCCAACCAGCCGTTCAGGTACTCGAGCCACACGACCTCGCCACGTGGCAGGGCAAATGCGCCGTACTCCGCTGCCAGGAACGGGTCGGTCGGGTCCAGGATGCTGGTGGTCGGGTTCTCGGCCACGAAAGGCTGTGCCAGGTAGTTCTCCACCACGATGGCGTCGGCGCGCCCGGAGGCCACCTCGAGGAACGCCGGGGCCTGGTCGAGCTCGACCAGGGTGGCCTCGGAGAACTCCTTGGAGATCAGGTTGGCCGCGGTGGAGCCGGCGAGCGCTGTCATCGTGACGTCGCTGCTGTTCAGATCCGACCTGGTCTTGACCGCCGAGTCGTTGTTCACGACCACGACCTGCCCGTAGGGCACGTACGGGCACGTGAACCAGAGCTGCTCGAGGCGGGCCGGGCGGCCGACGAGGCCAACCGACGCCATGTCGAACTGGCGGGCCAGCAGGCCGGGGATCATCGCATCGAACTCGAGGTCGTGGATATCGAGCTCCACGCCGAGGTCGTCGGCGAGCATTTGCATCAGGTCCACGTCGTAGCCGGCGGGGTCGCCGTTCTCGTCGATGTACATCTGCGGCTCGAACTGCAGCACCATGCCGACCCTGAGGGACCCACGGTCCTTGATCTCGTCCAGCAGGTTCCCGCTCACCACGGCCGCGGCCGCGGAGCCGGAGTCGCCCTGAGTCAGGGTGACTTCTTCTTCTTCTTCGGCGGGCGCTGCCGGGGCGGCAGTTTCACCGTCGTCCGTTGCTGCCGGGGCGGCAGTTTCACCGTCGTCCGTTGCTGCCGGAGCGGCAGCCTCAGTCGTCGGGGCCGCGTCCGTGGCGGGCGCTGCGCCGTCGCTGTCGTCGCCGCCACATGCTGCGGCAACCAGCGCCAACGCGAGCACAGGCACCATCCACTTCATCATTCTCTTCACTCCAGCCTCCCTTAGCTTGGGTGTTGCTTGCCGATCGACGCCGGGGCGTACGTATTCACGCAGGCGCTGCCCGCGCCTCTACCCAACGGTTGATCGGATCAGTGTGAGGTTACTCGGCGGCGAGCCGAATCGACGCCTCAGCGTCGCGGTTCTCCATCACCACTTCCTGGAGCTGCCGCAGCCGGGCGCTGCGGCGCTTGGCGAACGGGGAGCGCACCTTCGACGTGAGCACGTCGACGAGCCGGAACCGCTGCTCGAAGTACTTGAACAGGAAGTACACCAAGGTGGTGAGGATGAGGTACACGATCACCGTGCCCAGGTACACCTCGAAGTAGCGGAAGGTGCGGTTGGCCAGCAGGTTGCTGACCCGCAGCAACTCGGGCACGCCGATGATGTAGACCAGCGACGAGTCCTTGATCATGCCGATGAACATGTTGCCCGTCGGCGGGGTCACGATGCGCGTGGCCTGGGGCATCACCACCCGGACGAACGTCTGGGGACGGCTCATGCCCACCGACATGGCGGCCTGCCGCTGCCCGTCCGCCACGGCCTGGATGCCGCTGCGGAAGATCTCGCCCAGCCACGCCGAGTACTGCAGCGTGAGGGCGAGAACCCCGGCCTGGATGGCGGTGGTGGAGAAGCCGAAGTGGATGGCAACCCCGTAGTAGACGAACAGCACGAACACCAGCAGGGGAATCGCCCGGAAGACGTTCACGTAGGTGGCCATGATCGGCTTGACGATCCACGACTTGGACATGCGCAGCAGCGCCACGGCCAAGCCGAGCACGGTCGCGAGGGCGAAGGCCACGAGAGCGATCCGCACCGTCAGCCACACGCCGTCCAGGAAGATGTCCCGGTTGTCCCAGATGAACTCCGGCCGGAACCTGGCTTGGGCCAGGACGCCGTTAACCGAGGCACCCATCACAGAATCGACCTCAGGAATTCCTGCGTGCGCGGCTCTTGGGCGTTCTTGTAGATCTCACGGCCGCCCTGTTCCACCACGAGGCCGTCGTCCATGAATATGTTCTGGTCGCCGACCTCCTCACCGAACCCCATCTCGTGAGTCACGACCACCATGGTCATGCCCGACTCGGCCAGCCTGCGCATGACGGCGAGCACCTCGCCCACCAACTCGGGGTCAAGCGCCGAGGTGGGCTCGTCGAACAGCATCACCTTGGGCTCCATCACCAGCGACCGGGCGATCGCCACCCGCTGCTGCTGGCCGCCCGAGAGTTGGGTGGGGTAGGCGCCGAGCTTGTCCAACAGGCCCACCCTGTCCAGATAGGTGGCGGCGCGCATCTCGGCGTCGGGCCGTGCAATCCGCTTCACCCGGCGGAGGGCCAGGGTCACATTCTCCAGGGCTGTGATGTGGGGGAACAGGTTGAACTGCTGGAAGACCATGCCGATCTCCTGGCGGAGCATCCTGGCCTTCCCCTTGGGGTAATCCTCATAGTCGAGTCCGGGGCCGTATTCCATGCCCTCGAACCACACCGAGCCAGAGTCGGGGATCTCCAGCAGGTTGGTCGTGCGGAGCAGGGTCGACTTGCCCGACCCCGAGGGTCCGAAGATGACGACGTGTTCGCCCTTGTGGACGGTCAGGTTGATGCCCTTGAGGACGTGGTTGGAGCCGAACGACTTGTGGATCTCGCGCAGCCGTACGACGGGCTGTGGGTCCGATCCGTTCGTCGGTGTCTCGCTCATGCGCCCAGGAGCCTGGGTCGGTTCATCTGCACATCCCTCGGTCGAAGATACAACGATACGCCAACATCTCGCCTGTGTCGGATTCCGCGCCGGTGCCCCCTCCCTCGTCGGTGGTCTGTCCGGTCGGGGTCGCCGGTGGGCGTCGGCGGGAGCGTCTGGCGAAATCGCTCCGCCGGCCGTCCCCCCGGCGTCCCCTCCCTCGTCGGTTGTCCGGTCGGGGGACGGGGTGCCGTTTGCTCCTTCGCGCGGGCGCAAGGCGTCGCAAATCGGCCCCCCGTCCCCCTTCCTCGGGGGTCTGCATCTGTCCGGTCGGGGGTTGGTGGCCATTGCAGGGGCACCGGTTGCCGCTGCCGGCGGTCGATAATGGGGGTGTGCGTGCACTGATCTCGGTCTCGGACCGTTCGGGTGCGGTTGAGCTGGCCCGGCGGCTGGTGGACCTGGGTTGGGAGATCATCTCCAGCGGGGGGACGGCGGCGGCGCTGCGGGACGGCGGCGTGGCGGTGACCGAGGTGGCGGAGGTGACGGGTGCCTCCGAGATGCTGGACGGGCGGGTCAAGACGCTGCACCCGCTGGTGCACGGTGGCATCCTGGCAGACCGATCGAAGCCGCAGCACCTGGCCGACCTGGCCGCCGCCGGCGGGACGCCCATCGACCTGGTGGTGTGCAACCTGTACCCGTTCGCCTCGGCGCCCTCGGTCGAGATGATCGACATCGGCGGGCCGGCCATGGTGCGGGCCGCCGCCAAGAACCACGCCCACGTGGGCGTCGTGGTGGACCCGGCCGACTACGGCGCCGTGCTCGAGGAACTGGGAGCGGCCGGCGTCCTCGGCGACGCGTTGCGCGGGCGCCTGGCGCGCAAGGCCTTCGCCCACTGCTCGGCCTACGACGCCGCTGTGGTGGCCTGGCTGGACGCCGCCGCGCCCGAAGCGCTTCCGTCCTCGCTGGTCCTGCGGCTGCAGCGTGCAGAGGTGCTGCGCTACGGGGAGAACCCCGGCCAGGAGGGCGCCCGCTACCGAACCGCCCATGCGGCGAGTTGGTGGGACGAGGCCACCCAGATCGGCGGCAAGCAGATGTCGTACCTCAACGTCTACGACACCGACGCGGCGTGGCGCCTGGTGCACGCCCTCGGCCCCGAACCGGCGGCGGTGGTCGTCAAGCACGCCAACCCCTGCGGGGCGGCCGCCCACGACGACGTCGCTGAGGCCTACCGGCGGGCGCACGCCTGCGACCCCACCTCGGCCTTCGGCGGCACCGTCGCGCTCAACCGGCCCGTCAGCGCCGAACTGGCGACCTCGCTGACCGAGGTGTTCACCGAGGTGCTCGTGGCGCCCGGCTATGCCCCTGGCGCCCTCGAGCGACTCCAGGCCAAGCCCAACCTCCGCATCCTGCGGGCCGCCGCACCGGAGAGCCCCAACCTCCACCTGCGCTCGCTCGGTGACTCGTTCCTGGTACAGACCGCTGCTGACGTTGCCGGCGCGGTCGCAGGGGGAATCGGCCCCCAGGGCTTCGCCCCCGTCGAGGGGGGAGGCGGCCGCGGTGGGGTAGACGGCCCCCATGGCGTCACAGGCTGGGAGGTGGTGACCGAGCGCCGGCCCACCGACGAGGAGTGGCGCGACCTCGCCTTCGCCTGGCGGGTCGTGGCCGCGGTGACCTCGAACGCCATCGTCGTGGCGAAGGATCGCTGCGCGGTGGGAATCGGCGCCGGCCAGCAGAACCGCCGCGACGCCGGCCGCATCGCCGCCGCCAAGGCCGCCGGCCGCGGCCGCGGGGGCGCCTACGCCAGCGACGCCTTCTTCCCGTTCGCCGACGGCCTCGACGGCGCCATCGAGGCGGGCTGCACCGCCGTCGTCCAACCGGGCGGCTCGGTGCGCGACGCCGAGGTCATGGCGGCCGCCGACCGCCACGGCCTCGCCATGGTGTTCACCGGCCGGCGCACCTTCCGCCACTAGGGCCGACCCGCACGGCGCCCGATTCGTTCTGGCAGAATCAATACATGCCCCAGAGCGTCGTCGGCACCGAACTGCAGCCCTGCTCCTACGACCCGGTCACCGGGTGGTTCCGGGACGGGTGCTGCAACACCGATGCCAATGACTTCGGTGTGCACACGGTGTGCGCCGTGTTGACGGAGGAGTTCCTGGAGTTTTCCGCCTCGGTCGGCAACGACCTGTCCACGTCCCGTCCCGAGTTCGGCTTCGAAGGACTCCACCCCGGCGACCGCTGGTGCCTTTGCGCCTCCCGCTGGGCCGAGGCGCTCGAAGCCGGCATGGCGCCGCCGGTCATCCTGGAGGCCACCCACGCCCGCACCCTCGAGTGGGTCAGCCGCAGCGACCTCGAGGCCCACCGCTTCGAACCCGCCGAGGGCTCCGGCTGATATCCAGCGCTCCAACCTGGGTTCCATCGCCTTCGGGTTCAGACGGCAGCGGAATATCCTGAGGCATCGCAGCTCTACGGCAGAGAAGCAGGAGTTCGCCATGAGATTTGCCCGCCCGCCCTTGCTCGCCTTCCTCATTGCCGCCGTTCTGGCGCTGTCGGGCGCTGGTGCCGTCGCCCAGGACGAGCCGACGCCCGAACTCATTTCCGAGGAGACCGGCGACGAGGCCCCGCCGCGCAGCGACGAGGCGGCCTACACCCAGTACGTCGTGCGGCAGGCCATCGAGCGGTACGACGCCGAAGGGCGTGACGCTGCGCTCGAGTACTTCAACGACCCGTCCAGCGTGGACGGGCAGTGGTACGTCTTCGTCGTCAACTCCGACGGCATCCTCATCGGTCACCCCACCCGGCCCGATCTCCGTGACACGTCCACCGCCGCGCGCCACGACGTCTTCGGCAAGCCCTACGGGCAGGAGATCGTGGCCGCCACGGCCGAGGGACGCTGGGTCGACTACTACTTCGATCATCCCGACTCGGGCCGGCCCCAGCAGAAGCACTCCTGGATCGTCGCCCACGACGGGCTCTTCTTCGGGTCCGGCTGGTACGACGTCGAGGAGTCCGAGGCGCCCCCCAAGCTCGTCCCGCGGGCCTACGCCCGCTACCTCGTGGCCGAGGCCGTCGAACGCTACGACACCCAGGGGCGTGACTACACGCTCGACTACCACAACTCGCCCGGCAGCCTCGACGGCGAGTGGTACGTGTTCATCGCCAATGCCGACGGCATCCTGCTCGCCAACTCCAACCGCGCCGACCTCGTCGACACCGACATCTCGAACATCACCGACATCACCGGCAAGAACTACGGCCAGGAGATCTTCGTCACCACCGCCGAGGGCAGCTGGGTGGACTACTTCTTCACCCATCCCGAGACGCGCCAGGAGACACAGAAGCACAGCTGGGTCGTCCGCCACGACGACCTGATCTTCGGCGTCGGCTGGCACGAGTCGGACGAGGTTCCGGCGCAGACCGACGTGGCCGCCTACACGCAGCATCTCGTGCACCGAGCCATCGAGCGCTACGTGGCCGACGGTCGGGATGCTGTCGCTGAGTACCACAGCGACCCCGCCACCGTGGACGGGCAGTGGTACGTGTTCATCACCGAGGGCGACGGCACGTTCATCGGTCACCCGGTCCGCCACGACCTGCTCGGCACGGATGTTGCGGATCTCGTCGACATCAACGGCAAGGCCTACGGGGCGGAGATCGCAGCAGCGGGCGAATCCGGCGCCTGGGTGGACTACTACTTCGCCGACCCCAGCGACGGCGAGACGAGGCGCAAGCACTCGTGGGTGGTCCTATACGACGGCCTGCTGATCGGTTCGGGCTGGTACACCGTCCCCGAACCGGGCGCCGACGAGATGGCCGGAGAGACGGCCGACGAGACGGCCGGAGAGACGGCCGACGAGACGGCCGGAGAGACGGCCGATGAGACGGGCGAAGAGACCGGACCCGCCGAGGACGCCGCCACCGGCTGACCACTGCGGCCCGGGCGGAGCCCCGGGTTAGTTGACGCTGAGGCGCAGTTCGGTGAGGCCTCGGATGGCGAATGCCTGCTGGCGCGCCGGTTCTTCGGCCAACTCCATGTCGGGGAAGTACCGGACGAGGTCTGCGAAGGCGACGGCCAACTCGGCGCGTGCCAGTGGCGCTCCGACACAGAAGTGGGTGCCCCCACCGAAGCCGATGTGGGTCGGATCGCCTCGACCCACATCGAGTGTGTCGGGGGAATCGAACCGGCGGGGGTCGCGCTGCGCCGACCCGAAGAGCATGACCACGTCGTCTCCAATGGCCATCGGCCGGCCCGCGATCTCGACGCCACCTTCGAGTACCCAACGGTTGAAGTACTGCAGCGGGGAGTCGTAGCGCAGCAGCTCCTCGGTCGCCGTGGCCGCGTCCACGTCACCGCTGACCATCCGGCGCCACTGATCGCGGTTCTGCAGCAGGGCGCGGGTCCCGTTGCCGAGGGTGTTGACGGTGGCCTCGTGGCCTGCTTCGAGCAGGACCATCGTGGTCGAGACGATCTCGTCGTTGCTGAGCCGGTCGCCGGCGTCGGAGGTCTCCACCAGCTTCGACACCAGCGTGCCGTCGGGTGAGCGCCGCTTGTCGTCGATCAGGGCCTTCGTGTAGTCGATGAACTCGCGGGCAGCCGTCTCGGCCCGGACCTTCGATTCCTCGGCGACCGTGAATTCGTACATCTTGACGATGGCATGGGACCAGTCCAACAGGAGGTGAGTGTCACGGCGGGGGACGCCCAGGACCTCGCCGACCACGGCCACCGAGAAGAGTTGGGCGTAGTCGCTCAGAAGATCGAAGGTCCCCATCTCCCGGCACCGTTCGGCCAGCTCACGGGACAGGTCGGCGATGCGCGGCTCGAGGGCCGTCACCGAGCGAGGAGTGAACACCTTCGAGACCAGCCGCCGGATGCGGGTGTGGTCGGGAGGCTCCAGGCTCAGCAGTGACCACTTCTCGTGCTGATTGAAGGCGACCCAGCGTGGGTCCGGTCCGGGTTTTCCCAGTTCCTCGTGGCTGTACAGGTGGTCGTAGACGCGGCCCAGCCGGCGGTCCCGCAGCGTCTCGTAGACGTCGTTGAACCGGGTGAGCATCCACTGACCCGTCTGGGGATTGTGGAAGATCGGCGTCGCCTCCCGCAGCCGTCCCAGCGTCGGGTAGGGATCGTCGATGAAGGCGGGATCGTAGAAGTCCAGTTCGTCGACCAGCCGCTCAACATCGCCCATCGCCCCACTCTAGGTGACGCCCAACGGGCGTTCGCCCGGCTCCCGCCTGCTGGCCGGAGGGGGCCGGTAGCGTGGCGCGGTGCCGCTCAGCGGCGGCAGCGATCGACTGCGACCGGAGGATTCGATCATGGCCGAGGCGTACATCATCGACGGGGTTCGCACGCCCATGGGCCGCTTCGGTGGCGGGCTGAGCCACGTGCATCCGGTGGACTTGGGGGCGCACGTGCTGCGGGGACTCGTAGACCGCACCGGCATCGATCCCGGCGAGGTGGACGACGTGATTTGGGGCTGTGTCGGCCAGATCGGGGCGCAGGCGTTCAACCTGGGCCGCAACTGCGTGCTCGTGGCCGGGTTCCCCGAGCACGTGCCGGCGGTGACGATCGACCGCCAGTGCGGGTCCTCCCAGCAGGCCGTGCACTTCGCCGCCCAGGCGATCATGTCCGGCACCATGGACATGGTCATCGCCGGCGGCACCGAGGTCATGAGCCTCGTGAAGCTCAACAGCCAGGGTGACGTGGGGCCCGATCTCGAGATGGGCTACCCGTTCGACGCCCCCGGCTGGAACGAGCGGTTCGGCGACGATCTGATCCACCAGTTCCGCGGCGGCAACCTCATCGCCGAGCGCTGGGGCATAACCGGCACCGACATGAACGGCCTGGCCCTGCAGAGCCACCGCAAGGCCCACCGGGCCTGGGAGGAGGGCCGCTTCGATTCCCAGGTGCTGCCACTGGGCGACTGCGCCCGCGACGAGGGAATCCGCGCCAACACCTCCATGGAGAAGATGGCCACGCTGAAGCCGTTCAGCGAGTTCGGCCCCCTCACCGCAGCCATGTCCAGCCAGATCACCGACGGGGCCGCCGCCCTGCTGGTGGCCTCCGGGCGGGCCGTGGAGCGCTACGGGCTCACCCCGCTGGCCCGGATCCACACCATGGCCGTCACCGGAAGCGACCCGGTGCTGATCCTCACCGGCCCGATCCCCGCCACGCAGATGGCGCTGAAGCGCGCCGGCCTGAGCGTCGACGATGTCGACCTGTTCGAATGCAACGAGGCCTTCGCCTCGGTGGTGTTGGCCTGGCAAGCCGAGGTTGGCGTCGACCCCGACCGGGTGAACGTCAACGGAGGGGCCATCGCCCTGGGCCACCCGCTCGGCGCCAGCGGAGCGCGCATCATGACCACGCTGGTCCACGAACTGCGCCGCAGCGGATCACGCCTCGGGCTGCAGACAATGTGCGAGGGCGGCGGCGTCTCGAACGCCACGATCCTCGAAGCCGCCTAGCCCCCAAAGGAGCACAAATGGGCATCCATCTCGACCACATCTCGCTGCTCGTCAAGGACCTGGACGCGGCCGAGGCCGACTGGACGCGCATCCTGGAGGCCCTGTCACCGGGTCACACCATGCAGATCACCCGCGGCGAGGGCCTCGACGAGGTCGACGGCACGCCGATGCGCTGGCTGACCTTCCAGAACCCCGACCCCCGGGGCGTCTCCATCCAGCTGTGGTCGCCCGCCGAGTCCGGCCACTGGCCCGACAAGGTGCTTGAGCGGCGCGGCGAGTACGTGCACCATCTGGCCTTCTGCTCCGATGACTTCGACGGCATGATCGATCGCGTGCGCGACGCCGGCCTGCCGCTGGTGATGGACGAGGCCAGCCACCCCAACACCCAGCCCTGGCTGCGCTGGAACTTCCTGCCGCCCAGCGTCGCCCATGGCCCGCTCATCGAACTGGCCACCCGCTACCTGGCTGTCGGCGAGGAGTGGCTGCCGCATCCCGACAACACCGAGAACGCCGAGTTGGCCGCAGAACTCCACGACCGGTTCGCGGGCTGAACCGGCGCCAACATCCGGGCCGCGACGATCGAGAGCACCGCGCCCGTGCCTGACACCACTGATAATTCCGGGGACGCCTCCACAGTCACCGGGTCCTCCGCTGCAGCCTCCACCGCGGTGTCCGCCGCCGGCTACGGCATGACCATGCCCGTGGAGGACGGGCTCAGCGCGAACCAACTCCTGGCGCTGTATGAGGCCGCCGAGGAGGCCGGCTATCACACGGCGCTCTGCGGCGAGGTGGCCGGAGCCGAGGTGCTCTCGCTGATGGGCATGGCGGCGGCCCGCACCCGGCGGATCCGCCTCGGCTCGGGAATCCTTGCCACCTACACCCGTCCCGCACCGCTGGCGGCCATGGGTTTCGCCACGCTGGCCTCGGCGGCGCCGGGGCGCGTCGTGGCCGGCTTCGGCGCTTCCAGCCCCATCATCGTGGGCCGCTGGCACGGCATCCCGTTCGACAAGCCGTTCACCACCACCCGCGAGTACCTCGAGCTGTTCGCTCGGGTGATGGCGGGCGGCAAGATCAGCTACGCCGGCGAGCGGCTGGCCTGCGAGGGGTTCCGGCTGCAGATGACGCCCCCGGAGCCGGTGCCGGTGTGGCTGGGCGCCATGGGTGACCGGATGCTGGCGTTGGCCGGCCAGGTGGCCGACGGCGCCTTCCTTGCGTGGTGCCCCACCGGCGAGGTGGCCGCCAAGCGTGCGGTCATCGCCGAGGCGGCCCGGGCCGCCGGCCGTGACCCGGCGTCGGTGGAGCTGATCTGCTCGTTCTGGGGCTACGCCGGTGACCGTCCCGACGAGGCGCGGGAACGGATGCGCCGGTCGGTGCTGGCCTACGCCATGGTTCCGACCCACCAGCACTGCTTCACGGGTTGCTTCGGTCGCCTGGAAGAGGCCGCCGAGGCATGGGCTGCGGGCGACCGCCGCCGGGCGCTCGGGTTCGTGGACGATGCCGTGGTCGACGCCGTCTGCGCCGTGGGGGTCGACGCCGTGCGCCGGCGCATCGCCGAGTACATCGACGCGGGCATCGACACTCCCATCCTGCTGCCGACCGGCGCCGCGCCCGGCGACACCGAGGGTTCTATGCAGACGGTGCTTCGCTGCGCCCCGTGACTATTCGCTATATCCCATAGCTCGAAGTACCAGGTAGCGCGCACCCGCTGGGCAGAGAAGCCTCTGCAAGAGCTGATCGGCTGGTCATCCGGATTGTGTGTCAAACGACCGTTTGATATTCTCGGGATTGGACGCAGGCACCCGGCGACGTCTAGGTAACCGGTGCCTCCGTCCTGTGCGAAGCGGGAGGAGCACGGATGGCCAGCTACGACGTGGTCGTGATCGGCGCGGGAGCCGCCGGGTTGTCGGCCGGCGCGCTGCTGGCCCGCGAGGGACGCAGCGTGTGCGTGGTGGAACGCTCACCGCACCTCGGCGGCCGTGCCCTGGCCGTCGACGACGAGGGGTTCCGGGTCAACCTGGGCGGGCACCTCATCGAGGACGGGGGATCGGGCATCACCAAGATCTTCGAGTACGTGGGCGAGGAACTCATCCACGGCGAGGTCTCCCATGACATGCCCGTGTGGGACAACGAGGCACGCCAGTGGGGATCCATCCGCGACCGCTACAGCGGCAACAAGACCGAGTTGAAGAAGGTCATCAAGGCCCTCGTCGAGACCTCCTGGGACGAGTTGGAGGCCTGGGACGACCGGCCGATGCGCGAGTGGATCCATCAGTACACCAGCGACCAGAGCGTCGTGGACCTGTTCGAGTTCCTGGCCGTGCTGGAGTGCCTCACCGACAACTGGTGGGACCACTCGGCCAGCGACAACCTGTGGGTGCGCAAGATGCACTACGAGGAGCGGCACATGGCCGCGTACTCGTGCTGGCCCGGCCAGGGCTGGGACGGCATGTGGCGCGACCTGGCGGGTGCCGTCGGTCGCCACGGCGGCGAGGTGCGGCTCAACTGCGCCGCAGACCAGGTGCTCATCGAGAACGGCGAGGTCGTGGGCGTGGCACTGGGCCGCGACGGCATTGTCGTGCCCAACGACGTCGAACCCGGCGAGGTGCTGGAGACCAGTTGCGTGATCTCCACCTTGCCGGTATGGAGCGTGCTGCGGGTGGTTCCCGATTGGGAGCTGCCGGACTGGTACGTCAACCAGATCCGCTACCTCGCCCAGGACGCCTACCGGGTGTCGTGGCTGGGCCTGTACCTGGCGACCGAGGAGCCGGTCACCATGTACGACCCCCGCGAGCTGTCCACCTGGCTCGCCACCCCCCACAGCCCCACACCGGGGTTCATGTACGACCAGACCGCCATGGATCCCGACTCCACCCCGCCGGGGGTCCACCTCTACTGCACCGGCGGCGTCATCCCCGGCTCGCGGGGCCGCGACCGCCGCTACGTCAACGAGATGTACGACCGTTTCGAGGCCGGCATGTACGAGATGTATCCGGGCCTGCGCAACCACGTGTGGCGGCGGCGCGGCCTGGTGTTCGATCCCCCCTTCGGCGTGGTGCAGAAGCCGATGCTGGTGGGGAACTTCCGCCCGCACTGGCGCGCCCCCAACATCGACGGCCTCTATTTCGCCTCCGAGACGTTCCGCAGCCGCGGCATCGGCACCGACCGTGCCGCCCGGGCCGCGCTCACCTGCGTCGAGGACTACCTGGGCCACCGCATCGCCTTCTTCGGCGACGGCTGGCGCTACTGATCAACCGCACCTCGAAGAACGGAAACCCGCATGGACTTCTCACTCACCCCCGAACAGGAGCTCTTCGCCAAGACGGTGCGTTCCTGGGTCGATAAGGAGTGCCCCAAGAACGACGCACGAGACATCGAGATGCAGGAGTTCGAGTACCCGTTCGAGCTCTGGGACAAGATGTCGGCGGCCGGCTTCCACGCCATCGGCCTGCCCGAGGACCTCGGCGGCGCCGGCGGCGACGTGTTGACCCAGATGATCCTCACCCGCGAGCTGGCCCGCTCCCTGGCCGGGCTCACCTGGATCTTCGGAATCTCCTCGTTCTGCGCCAAGTCCATCGACGCCTTCGCCCGCCAGGACGTGCGAGAGGAGCTCATCCCCAGCCTGGCCGCCGGCGACATCCGGGTGGCGATCTCGGTGACCGAGCCGTCCGGTGGCACCGACCTCATGGGCGCCATGAAGACCCGGGCGGTCGAAGTGCCGGGCGGCTGGCGGATCAGCGGCCAGAAGATCTGGTCCACCGCCGCGCACGTCTCGGACTACCTGTTCCTGATGGCGCGCACCTCCGACAGCCCCGGCAAGCCGGCCCATGGTGTGACGCTGTTCCTGGTCCCGAATCCCAGCGAGGGACTCGAGACCCGGCAGATCCCCAAGCTGGGCATGCGCGCCGTGGGCTCCTGCGAGGTGTTCCTCGACGACGTGTTCGTGCCCGACCGCTACGTGGTGGGCGAGCCGGGCATGGGCTTCTACCGCATGCTCTCCACGCTCAACAACGAGCGCACCATGGTGGCCGCCCTCTGCACCGGCATCCTGGACGCCGTTCTCGAGGACGCCGTGGAGCACCTCACCGAGCGCGAGGCCTTCGGGCGCAAGATCGGTTCCTTCCAAGCCCTGCAGCACTTCATCGCCGACATCGCCATGTGGCGCCAGCAGGCCGAACTGATCACCTACTACGCCGCCTGGCTGGCCGACCAGGGACGCGACTGCGGCACCGAGGCCAACATGGCCAAGGTCGTGGCCTCGGAGTACGCCGGCAAGGCCGCTGATCTGGGCATCCAGATGCTGGGCGGGATGGGCTACGCGGCGGAGACCAACATGCAGCGCTACTGGCGCGACGCCCGCCTCTACCGCATCGGTCCCATCAGCAACGAGATGGCCCGCAACAGCATCGCCGAATCCTTCGGCCTGCCCCGCTCGTTCTAGGGATTCGCCCCGTTGGCGCCGGGCTCCATATCCCGCATGCCGGCGAAGGAGTCCGTCATGCCGGCGAAGGTGTCCGTCATGCCGGCGAAGGCCGGAATCCAGGTCAGCCACGTGGCGAAGGCCTGAGATGACGCCGGGCGCAGCCGCCGGCCCCCTCGAGGGGCGCGTGGCGTTGGTGACAGGCGCCGGTCGAGGCATCGGCGCAGCCATAGCCCGACGGTTCGCGGCCGCGGGGGCGGCGGTGGCCGTCAACGACGTGGATCCCGCCACGGTGGACGAGGTCGTCGAGGCGATCGGTGACGGCGGGGGCCGCGCCGCGCCAGCGCCGGGCTCGGTCGTCACTGAGGCCACCCGGATCGTCGCCGCAGCCGCCGAGCACCTCGGCGATCTGGACATCCTGGTGAACAACGCCGGCCTCACCCGCGACGCCATGGTCCATCGCATGAGCGACGAGAACTGGGACATGGTCGTCGACGTGGTCCTGCGGGGCACCTTCAACATGATCCGGGCGGCGGCGCCGTGGCTTCGACGCACCGACCCTGCCAGGGTGGCCGCCGGGGGCTGCAAGAAGATCGTCAACGTGGCCTCCATCGGTGGCATCTACGGCTCGCCCGGCAACGCCAACTACTCGGCGGCCAAGGCGGGTGTGATCGGCCTCACCAAGTCGGTCTCCCGGGAATGGGCCCGCTTCGGGGTGTGCGTGAACGCCGTCGCGCCCGGCTACATCGCCGGCACCCGTATGACCAGCGCCCGGGACCCCGAGACCGGCCTCGGCATGCCGGCCGAGCTCATCGGCCAGATCGAGTCGCGGATCCCCATCGGGCGAGCGGGCCAACCCTCCGATGTGGCCGAGGCGTGCCTGTGGCTGGCGTCTGGGGCCAGCGACTACTGCTGCGGGCAGGTCATCGAGCTGCACGGCGGCCGCGAGATCATCGAGTTGGTGTGAGCGGGGGAGTGGACCGGTGCAGGTGAAGCAGGCGACCCTCGCCGAGGCCGCGTCGCTGGTCTCCGACGGCGACGTCGTGGCGCTGCAGAACATGGCCACCCAGGCGGCCCCGATGGCCCTGGTCCGCGAACTGATCCGCCAGGAGCGCAAGAACCTGGCGCTGGTGTGCCTCGTGGGCGGCATCGCCGTGGACTGGCTGGCCGCGGCGGGCTGCATGGACCGCTTCATCGGCAACGCCGTGTCGATGGAGCAGTTCGGGCTGGCGCAGCGCTACCGCCGCGCCGTGGAGTCCGGCCGGATCCGCATGGAGGAGCTCTCGGAGACGGCGCTGCTGGCCCGCCTCGGTGCCGGTGCCCGCAACCTGCCGTTCCTGCCCACCCGCGGCATGATCGGCACCGACCTCATCGACATCAACGAGAACCTCACGATGGTGGAGGACCCGTTCGGCGGCCCGCCGGTGGTGGCCTGCCGGGCGCTGGTGCCCGACGTGGCGCTGGTCCACAGCCACCGCGCCGACCGCTACGGCAACGTGCAGTACGAACCCACGGCGCGGTGGCCCGACATCGGCATCATGCCCATGGCGGCCCGCCGGGTCATCGTCACCACCGAGCAGATCGTCGACAGCGACGTGCTGCGCGCCAACCCCGACCGCACCGTCCTTCCGGGCTTCATCGTGGACGCCGTCGTGGAGGTCCCGTGGGGTGCCCACCCCACGTCGTTCAACCCGCTCTACGGCTATGACGCCGCATTCCATCTGGCCTGGGTGGCCGCGGCCCGATCCGACGAAGCCACCGGGGAGTTCCTCGACACGTACGTGTACGGCCCCGCTGACCACGAGGAGTACCTGGACGCCGCCGGGGGCGCCGACCGGATGGCGCAATTGGCGCGCTGGGAGACGGGCTGATGGATTCCGTCGCACACCTGGACTCGCCGCCGGCGGAGGACTGGACCGTCGACGAGTTGATGATCGCCGTGCTGGCCTCGTGCTTCACCGACGGCGACCAGGCCTGCAACGGCATGGCCAGCTTCCTGCCGGTGGCCGCATTCCAGCTCGCCAAGCTCACCCACGCCCCCGACCTCATCTGGCTGGCCGGCGCCGTCGGTCTGGAGCCCCGGCCCGGCCCGATTCCCGCCTCCACGCTCGAGGCCCCGCTCTGGCGCGACGCCCTCATGTACACCGAGCAGTACGGGGACTTCTGGACCCTGGCGCTCAACGGCCGCTGGCTGAAGAAGTTCTGCGTCGGCGCGGCGCAACTCGACCGCTTCGGCAACGCCAACAACTCTTTCATCGGCGACGACTTCCACGCTCCGAAGGTGCGACTGCCGGGCACCGCCGGGCTGGCCGACATGGGCTCGGTCGGCAAGGCGCTCTACTACTGGAACCCCAACCACAACCCCCGCTCGCTGGTGGCCGAGGTGGACTTCATCTCCTGCGCCGGCTACCTCGGCGGGGGCGACGAGCGCGAGCGCCTGGGGCTCAGCGGGGGCCCCGAACTGGTGGTCACCAACCTGTGCGTGCTGGACTTCGAGCCGGAGACCAAGCACATGCGGCTGCGCTCGGTGCACCCGGGGGTGACCGTCGAGCAGGTGCTGGAGGCGACGGGATTCGAGCCGGTGCTGCCCCCCGGCGACGTCCCCACCACCGCCGAGCCCACGGCCGAGCAGGTGCGCCTCATCCGCGAGGTCATCGATCCGCACGGCATGCGCCGCCGCGAGTTCCGCCGGCGCTAGGGGCCTACGGAGTCGTGCTGCGGATCACTAACCATGTCATTCCGGCGAAGGCCGGAATCCAGCGCCGAGCGGCCCGGACTATGTCCAGGGTGCATTCGTCGGGCTGCTGCTAGCAGACTGCCGCCCGTGGACATCCAGATCGGCGTACCCGGCCAGCTGATGCCCCCGGCGGACCGGGCGGTCTCGCTGGCGCAGCGCAACGAGGCCGACGGCTTCGACGCCGTGTGGTGGCCGTGCCACCTCATGGGCTGGCACTCGGACTCGGTCTGGACACCCGACATGACCCCGTTTGCCGAGGTGCAGCCCAGCCCGCACACCTACTTCGACCCGCTGCTGATGATGGCGGCAGTGGGCAGCCAGACCAGCCGCATCAAGGTGGGTGTGGTGGTGACCGACCTGCTGCGCCGCCACCCGGCCATGGTGGCCAACATGGCGCTCACGCTCGACCACCTCACGCAGGGCCGGGCCATCCTGGGACTCGGGTCGGGCGAGCGCATGAACGTGGTGCCCTACGGGGTGGACTTCTCCCGCCCGGTGGGCCGCCTCGCCGAGGGCATCGAGGTGATCCGGCTGCTGTGGGGCGCCGACGGCCCGGTGAACTACGAGGGGAAGTACTTCCACCTCAAGGACGCGGTGCTGGGGCTCACCCCGTATTCCGACGGGCCGCCGCCGCTGTGGACCGCCGCCCACGGGCCCCGCATGCTCGGCATCACGGGCCGCCTCGCCGACGGATGGCTGCCCACGAAGCTGTCCACCGAGCGGTACGGCGAGGCGCTCGGGACCATCCGCGAGGCGTCTGTGGCGTCGGGCCGGGACGCCGGGGCGGTCACACCCGGGTTGCTGGCCTACGTGCTGGTGGCGCCCGACGAGGCCTCGTTGCGGCGCCTGCAGGAGGCTCCCATGGTGCGCGCCCTCATGGTGATGCTGCCCTCGGAGGTATTCGAGTCGCTTGGCGTCGAGCCGCCCGACGGGTTCCACGAACTGGTGCCGGCGTCGCTGTCCCGCCCCGAGGCGCTCGCCGTCATCGACGGGATTCCCCCGCGCGTGGTGGACTACTACTGCTTCTGCGGCACGCCCGAACAGATTGCCGAGCAGGTAGCCGGCTACCACGCCGCCGGGCTGCGCCACCTCGTCATGTGGAACATCACGCCGTTCGGCGACCCCGACCTGGCAGGCTGGTCGTTCAAGGCGCTGGGTGAGGTCAAGAACATCCTGAGGAGCCGCTCATGAACACGTCGTCCACCTCCGCACCGCACGCCGCGGGCGAACCGCCGGAGCCGTCGTCCCGTGCCGTCGTCGAGCGCTACTTCGCTGCGGTCAACGCCGGGGACTTCGACACGCTGCGCCAGGTGCTGCACCCCGACATCGAGCTGACCGCCTGCATGTCGCGGCCGCGCCAGGGGCTCGAGTCGGTCGTGGCGTTCTTCGACGCCGTCTTCGGCCGCTACCCCGAGCACTCCGACATCCCCACCCGGCTCATCTGCGACGGCAACTCCGTCGTGGCGGAGATCCACTTCGAGGGCCGCAGCGACGCCGGCGCGGAGATCGTCTTCGAGGCGGTGGACGTGTTCGACGTGGTCGACGGCCGCATCCGCCGCCTCAGCCAGTGGTTCGACAGCGCCGACCTGCAGCGTCAGTTACGTTCTCCGGAGCCGGCGTCGTAGTAGACCCAGTGCTGCCACTAGCCGCCCTTCCGTCATTCCGGCGGAGGCCGGAATCCAGTGTTCAGCGGAGGGCCAGTGTTCAGCGGAGGGAATGAAGCGGCGGCCATGTGCACGGCAATCTCAAAGGGCCAAGCCGTACCGAGGAGACAACCATGACCTTCACAGAGCGGCAGTGGGTGGAGGTCACCACGTTCGGTGACCTGATCGTGCGGGCCGCGGCCCGGCATCCCGACAGCGACGCGATCGTCTTCCCGGACGTCCGGCACACCTTCAGCTCGCTCCTGGAGGCGGCCGAGCGGGCGGCGCGGTCGCTGCTGGGCCTCGGCGTGCGGCCCGGCGACCACGTCGGCATCCTCATGCCCAACTGCATGGACTTCATCGAGGTCATGTTCGGGGCCGCGCTCATCGGCGCTCCCGTGGTGCCCATCAACGCCCGCTTCAAAGGACGCGAGCTGTCCTACCTGGCTCGGGATGGCGACCTGCGCCTGCTCGTGACCAGCGACATCATCGACCAGCACACCGACTACGTGGCAATCCTGCACGACTGCCTGCCCGGCCTCACCGGCGCTCCCGATGTCGCGGCTCTGGGCCTCGACGCCGCCCCCGAGTTGCGCAGCGTCGTGCTGCTCGGCGACTCCTCGCCGGCGGGCATGATCGACCGGGCCGGCTTCGAGGCCGCCGCCGAGGGGGTGAGCCTCGAAACGGTGCACCTGTTGCGCAGCCGGGTGGCTCTGCGCGGCATCGCCATGATGATCTACACGTCGGGCACCACCACCGAGCCGAAGGGATGCCCGATGACCCACGAGCAGCTCGTGCGCACGAGCTCGGTGGGCTGCGAGCGCTTCGAGATGACCGAGAGCGACGTGTTCTGGGATCCGCTGCCGCTGTTCCACATGAGTTCGATCCTGCCGCTGATCGGCTGTATCGAGGCGGGCGCCGCCTACGTGACGCTCACACATTTCGACCCGGCGGTGGCCATCGCCCAGTTGCGCGACGAGGGCGCCACCATCTGCTTCTCGACGTTCCCCACGGTCACGACGGTCATGTTGAACCACCCCGACTGGGATCCGGCCGCCATGAGCAGCATCCGCCTCATGAACAACGTGGCCTCGCCGGCCGCCCTCGAGGACATCCACCGGCAGCTGCCCGACATGGCCCACATGAACGCCTACGGGCTCACCGAGTGCGGCGGCGTGGTGGCCTTCACCGCTCCCGACGACCCACCGGAGGTGCGCTCGACCACCTCGGGGCGGCCCTTCCGGGGCATCGAGGTGCAGATCCGGGACTTCGAGGGTGGCGACGTGGTGCCGGTCTGGGAGCGGGGCGAGATCTGGTGCCGGGGCCCCCACGTCTTCGAGGGTTACTACAACGACCCCGTCAAGACGGCGGAGTGCTTCGACGACGACGGCTGGTTCAACACCGGCGACATCGGGCGGATGGACGCCGACGGGCGGGTCGGCTACCTCGGCAGGATGAAGGACATGCTGAAGGTGGGCGGCGAGAACGTGGCCGCCGTCGAGATCGAGTCCTACCTGCAGACCCACGAGGCCGTGTCCATCGCCCAGGTCGTGGGGATCCCCGACGAGCGCTACGTCGAGGTGGCGGCGGCGTTCGTGGAGCTCATGCCCGGCGCCGAACTCGCCGAGAGCGACCTGATCGACTACTGCAAGGGCAACATCGCCTCCTTCAAAGTCCCGCGCCACGTGCGCTTCGTGCAGGAGTGGCCCATTTCGGCCACGAAGATCCAGAAGTTCCGCCTGCAAGAGCAGCTGTGCAACGAACTGGGCCTCACCTGAAGTCGCGTCCTGTGTCCCCAACCCGTCATTCCGGCGAAGGCGTGTCCCCGTCCCGTCATTCCGGCGAAGGCGTGTCCCCGTCCCGTCATTCCGGCGAAGGCCGGAATCCACACCTGGACGGGCCTATGGTCCTCGGGCCCTGGTTGCGGGCCTGCGCCGAGCGCCACGGCGATAGCGAGGCGATCGAGGTCATGGGCACGGCGAAGTCCTACGCCGCGCTCGACGGCGATGCCGACCGCCTGGCGGGCGGTCTGACGGCTGCGGTGGGCCTGGAGCCGGGCGACCGTGCAGCGGTGATCATGCGCAACAGCCTGGCCTGCGTGGACGCCTGGTTCGCCATGTCCCGCGCCGGCATCGTCGACGTGCCGGTCAACGTGGCCCAGCGCGGCGACGGGCTCGCCTACGTGCTGGGCCAGTCCCGGTCGCAGGCGGTGGTGTGCGACATCGAGTTCGCCGACCGGCTGGCGGAAGTGATGCCGGAGCTGCCGGAACTGCGCCACGTCATCCTCCACCGCCCGCAGGGCGCCGAATCGGCGGGGTCTGCCGGTACCGGCGGTGCCAGCCCCGCCCCGATTACTGACCCCGGAACCCCGTCCTTCGGCCCCGGCGTCGTGGTGCACGAACTGCCGTCGCTCTACGGCGAGGCACCGTCGCGCCTACCGGCTCTCGAGCCCACCGACACCGCGGTGATCCTCTACACCTCCGGCACCACCGGACCGCCCAAGGGGGCGATGTTGAGCCACGGCGCCAACCTCACGCTCACCCGCCAGACCCGCTGGCTCATGGGCTACGACCCCGAGGACGTGCTGTACACGGCGTTCCCGCTGTTCCACATCAACGCCCGTTACACCACGGTCACCTGCGCCATGGAGGCAGGCGCCCGCTGCGTGCTGGAGCAGCGCTTCAGCGCGAGCGAGTTCTGGGACATCTGCCGGGCGAAGGGCGTCACCGCCTTCAACTACATGGGCGCCCTCCTGATGATGCTCTGGAAGCAGCCGGCCCGGGCCGACGACGCCGACCATCCGGTGCGCCGGGGGTTCGGGGCGCCCTGCCCGCCGGACATCTGGGAACCGTTCGAGGCCCGGTTCGACATCAGACTCACCGAGGTGTACGGCTCCACCGAGGTGCCAATCGTCACCCAGAATGGCATGGCTGCCGTTGACCTGGCCGACCGCCGCATCGGTACGTCAGGGCGGCGCTCGGGCCTGTACGACATGCGCATCGTCGACGAGTCCGACAACGAGGCGCCGCCCGGAACACCCGGCGAGATCGTCGTGCGGGCGCGGCCGAACCTCGCCACCTTCAGCGGCTACTACGACATGACCGAAGCCACAGCGGAGTCCTGGCGGGGCGGCTGGTTCCACACCGGCGACCGGGGCGTGGTGGACGCCGACGGCTACCTCACCTTCATCGACCGGGTGAAGGACTGCGTGCGCCGCCGCGGCGAGAACATCAGCTCCTACGAGGTGGAGCAGTCGATCGCCCGCCATCCGGCTGTGCTGGAGGCCGCGGTCGTGGGCGTGCCGTCCGAACTCAGCGAGGAGGAGGTGCTGGCCTGCGTGGTGCTGAAGCCGGGCCGCACCCTTGAAGCGGCCGAACTGATCGATCATTGCAACAGCCGGATGGCCCGCTTCGCCGTACCCCGCTACATCCGCTGGATGGACGAGCTGCCCCGCAACGCCTCCGAGCGGGTCCAGAAGTTCCAACTCCGCTCCGAGGGCCTCACCCCCGACACCTGGGACCGCCTAACCGAAGCCGGAGCCCGGCGATGAGGGTCGAGAGCCGTCCGCGCCGGTCGCTCCCAATCCGATGCTCCGGCGGAGGCCGGAATCCACTGTCCGGTCGCCCCGCTCGGGCCGCTGTCACGTTCTGTGCGCAACGGTGCCGCCGTGGGCGGCAAAATTGCGCACAGAACGGAGCCCGGCGATGAGGGTCGTCGTGCTCGGTGCGGGCGCCCTCGGGTCGGTGTACGGCGGCTGGCTGGCCGACGCCGGCGCGGACGTGACGCTGGTGGCCCGCCGTCCCCACGCCGAGGCGGTGCGACGTGACGGCCTGGAGGTGCGCTCCTACGACGCCGGCACCAAGACCTACCGGCTCGACGCCACCGACGACCCAGCCGCCGCCGGGGACGCCGACCTGGTGCTGGTGGCGGCCAAGTCCTTCGACGTCCCGGCGCTGTTGGCCGCCTACACCGGGAGGTGCTCGATGGCCTTCTCGGTGCAGAACGGCGTGGACCAGGCGCTGCCGCTCGTGGAGCGCTTCGGCCCGGCCGCCGTCGAGGCGGTCTCGATGGTGGGCGGCACGCTCGTCGGCCCCGGCGTCGCCGAATACACCTTCACCGGGGCGACCTACGTGGGCGACCTGCCCGGCACCGCCCCCGGCACGGCCGCCCGGATCGCCGCCACCCTGCCCGAGCGCATCAGCGAGCGTTCCGACATTGCCTCGGTGCTGTGGACCAAGGCGTCGCTGGCGGCCGCGGCCATGGGCGTCGTGGCCCTCACCCGGTCCATCTACCACCGCATGTTCATGACGCCGGCGCTGCGCGAGGTGTTCCTTGACTTGCTGTGCGAGGTGGCGCTGGTGGCTCACAGCGAGGGTGTGCCGCTCATCGACCTGCCGGGGCCCATGCGGGTGCACACCTTCACCACGCTGCCCCGCACCCAGGCCCTGGACGTGCTGCGCGAGTTCGGCGAGCAACTGGTCGCCACGGGGCAGACCGCCGTGAAGGTCTCGGCGCTGCAGAGCATCGAACGCGGCCGCCCCCTCGAGGTGGACGCCGTCTACGCCCCGCTGGTGCGGCGTGCCACCGAGCGCGGCCTCGAGGTGCCGCTGCTGGCGGGCGTCACCCGGATGATGTTCGGCATCGACGCGGCGATCCGCGAGGACGCCGGGTGAGGCCGTCCGGGCCGTCATCGGGTCACCGTCGGCGCTGGCGGGCCGGGTCTCAGGACCGGGCCCCGGCGTGAAACCCACCGAACTTGCCCGGCTGGTGCGGCTGCGCCCGCGCCCCTCCCCGCCGCACAGCTACGACGACTTCCGCCGCCTGGCCCGGCGCCGCCTACCTCGAGTGGTCTACGACTTCGTGGAGGGAGGCGCCGACGGCGAGGTCACTCTGCGAGCCAACCACGAGGCGTTCGACCGGGTGAACTTCACAGCGAATTCACTCGTCAACGTCGCCGAGCGCGACCCGGGCGTCACCGTGCTCGGCCGGCGCCTGGAGGTGCCGTTCATCTGCGGCCCTGCCGGCCTGGCCCGCCTCGTGCACCGCCACGGCGAGCTCGCCGCGGCGCGGGCCGCCGCCTCCGCCGGCACCGTCTTCGTGATCAGCACGGCCTCCAGCTACAGCATCGAGCAGATCGCGGCGGTGAGCGACGGCCCGCTGTGGTTCCAGCTCTACCTGTGGCGCAGCCCCGACGTGGTGGCGCGGCTCGTGGACCGGGCGGCCGCCGCAGGGTGCGAGGCGCTGGTGCTGACCATCGATGTGCCGGTCATCGGCAAGCGCGAGCGCGACCTGCGCAACGGCATGATGGTCCCGCCGCGGATCGGTCCCGCTCAGGCCCTCGAGGCCGTCCGGCGACCACGCTGGTTGTGGCACCTGGCGGCCGGCCCGCCGGTGCACTTCGGATGCCTCACCGACGAGTTGCCGCCCAACACCGACATGTCCTCCATGGCCGCCTACCTGGACCGCGAGCTGGCCGACCTGTCCAAGACCTGGGACGACGTGGCCTGGCTGCGCGAGCGCTGGGAAGGCCCGCTGCTGATCAAGGGGGTGATGGGCGCCGCCGACGCCCGCCGCTGCGTCGAGCAGGGGGCCGACGCCGTGATCGTCTCCAACCACGGCGGACGCCAACTCGACGGCCTGCCGGCCGCCCTCGACGTGCTCGGCGAGGTCGTCGGCGAGGTCGGCAGCGAGGCCGAGGTGATCCTCGACGGCGGCATCCGCCGCGGCGCCGATCTCATCAAGGCCAGGGCCCTCGGCGCCACCGCCGCCATGGGCGGGCGGGCCTGGTTCTGGCCGCTCGCGGCCGGCGGCGAGGAAGGTGTGGCGCGCATGCTCGGGATCCTCCGGGCCGACGTCGAGCGCACCCTGGCCCTACTCGGCCGCAATACCTACCAGGACCTGGACGCGAGCGTGCTCCACTAGCGGCCCTGTCCCGTCATTCCGGCGGAGGCCGGAATCCACCCGGAGTCCACTTGGTGGCGTCCCCGCTCTTCGGCGTCCGGAGACGGTGAGGCATCACCCCTCGCGCTGTCCCGCCACATTATGTTGCACTTGTCCGACAGCCGCCGCCTGTGAGGATTTCTGAGTTGATCCACATCGTTGGTTCCGTAGCCGCTCGACGGCGCGCGGCCGGGGTTATCGGGGTTCTTGCGTTGGCGGCGACGCTTCTGGTTTCGGCCGGCGTCGCCGCGCAGCAGCAGGAGCCGCCGATTCCGACCCTGAACATCACGCCCAACACCCGCGTTGTCAACGAGAACGCCGGGACGATCAGCTTTACCGCAACGCTCAGCGCGGCGTACGCCGCGGACAGCGGAACCGACGTCACGTTCGGCTACTACCTGCGCGGTGACGAGGAGGCGGAGCACCGGGCGACAGCAGGCGTCGACCTCGACGACGCGTCCGGCAGTACCGGCCAGGTGACCATCGCAGCGGGACAGCGCAGCGCCACCATCGAGGTCGACATCATCGACGATGCCCTCGACGAGTACGACGAGGGATTCGCGCTCGATCTGAGCTATGTCAATAACGCGGAGTTCAGCGACAGCATCACTCACTACTTCGACGAGGAGCGCACGCTCCTGCGTGGTCACTATGTCACCGGAACGATCCGCGACAACGACGACCCGCCGGAACTCACGCTTGTCGTTGAAGAGAGCGATGACGTGACCACCGAGAGCGGGCGGGTCCTGCGCTACCGGATCACCTTGAGCGAGCCCAGCGGCCGGCCGGTGATGGTGAAGTACGAGGTGAAGCCCGGTCTGGCCAGGAACAGCAACGGCGACCTCATCGACCCCGACGACTGCGGCCCGTTCAGCGACCGGGATGTCTGCCAGCCGGCCACTCCCTGGGATGAGGCCACCAGCACGGGTGACTTCGGGAAGTATCTGGACGACAATCAGAATCAGAAGTGGAGTGAGGACAACTCGACGCTGGAGGGTGCGTTCGTCTTCGTGCCCGGTGAG
This sequence comes from Acidimicrobiales bacterium, assembly GCA_963664235.1. Classification (GTDB taxonomy): domain Bacteria; phylum Actinomycetota; class Acidimicrobiia; order Acidimicrobiales; family CATQHL01; genus VXNF01. Next base: position 1,746,592 of record OY760933.1, read on the forward strand.
ACCGGCAAGCTGGACGACGGATCAATGTTTGGCCTCGCCGAGATCACCGTCGATGTCGTCAACGACACCACCCCCGACGTGAACGACCGCGACGAGACGCTGACAGTCCGCCTATTGCCGGACTCCTCCTTCGAGTTCTCAACCAACGAGGACAAGACCGCAGAGGGCCTCATTCTCGACGACGACCTGCCGCGGGTCAGCATCAACCAGTGGGGCGCCGGTCCGGAGGGTCCGTACGAGACGGCTTGGGGCATCGGGGCCTCTCCCGCGCCGACGGAGACCTTGACGGTCAAGTACCGGACTGTCGACAACGTCGTTATCCCCGGCGAGTACTCCAGCAATGACGAGGGGGAGACCCGCTGCACCGCCACCGCGGGCCAGGACTACGAGGCCATCTCGGGGACGCTGACCTTCAACGCAGGGGAGAGGCAGAAGCGGGTAAACACCATGAAGCTCGACGACCTGATAGCCGAGCCGGTCGAGCGGATTTGCCTGGAGCTGTCCTACCCGGATCCGGACCCGACCGTCCAAGATCCGCCACCGCCGAACTTCCTCCTCGATTTGGATCCCATCTGGTACGACGTCATCTACGACGACGAGCCGCCCCAGCTGGTCACGGTGGACTCGCCGGAGGTCAACGAGAACGCCGGCAGCCTCACCTTCACGGTGACACTCGCCAGGCCCGGCAGCGACACTTCTGAACCATTCAGCTACGAGACCATTGACGGCACCGCCACGGCGGGCCAGGACTACACCTCCAAGACCGGGACGCTGCTGTTCTCGCCTGGCACCCAGCCCACGATCCGCAAGGTCTCGATCCCCATCACCAACGACAGCCTGGACGAACCCGACAGGGAGTCCTTCACGCTGCGAGTGACCGGCGAGAGCGACACTCTCCTGGCCTCCGGCACCGGCACGATCATCGACGACGACGGCGCGCCGAGCCTCAGCGTCGGCGACGCGCGTGCCGACGAGGACGACGGAACGCTCGAGTTCACGGTGCGGCTGAGTCCGGCGAGCGCCAAGGAGGTGAAGGTCGCCTACGCCACGAGCGACGGTCCGGGGACTGCGCCGGCGACCGCCCCCGACGACTACAGCGCCACCGTAAACGAGTTGGCGTTCGGGCCGGGAGAGACGGAGAAGACGGTCCCGGTGACGATCATCGACGACACCCTGTACGAGGGCAACGAGACGTTCACGCTGACGCTCAGCGGCCCCTTCAACGCGCAGTTCTCGAGTCAGGCCAACACCGTCACCGCCACCGGCACGATCGTCGAGAACGAGAGCGCGCCGAGCCTCTCGGTGGCCGATGTGACCGGCGCGGAGTCTGCGGACGTGCTGACGTTCGAGGTGACACTGGGCTCCCAGATCGGCTCGACGGTGACCGTCGACTACACCACGGAGCAATTGACGGGCACCAACCGAGCCCGTCGGGCGCAGACTGCACAGCGGCTGGCGCGGACTTTCGCGAATCGACCGGCACGCTGGACTTCACGCCTGGGGTGGAGGGGATCACGCGGCAAGTCCTCGTGGCGCTCTGCGCGGACAACCTCGACGAGCACGACGAGACGTTCGAGTTCAAGCTCTCCAATGCGATGGGCGCCCCCATCGGCGACGGCACCGCCACGGGCACCATCACCGACAGCGACGACCCGCCGAGCCTGTCATTCGACAATGCAGCCGTCGAGGCCGCGGAGGATGCGGGGAATCTCGACTTTGTTGTGCGGTTGAGCGCCGCGAGCGCCAAGACCGTCACGGTGCAGTACGCCACCGCCAGTGACACTGCCACCGGCGGAAGCAGGTGCACGTCGGGTAGCGACTACAGGAACACATCCGGTTCGCTGGTCTTCAGGCCCGGTGAGCCCCAGTTCCAGCCGGTCTCGGTCTCGATCTGTGAAGACGCCCTCGACGAGGAGGACGGCGAGACGTTCACGCTCACGCTCACAGTCGACGAGCGGTCGAATGCCACCCTGCAGTCCGGTGGCGAGACCGCCACCGGCACCATCACCGACAACGATGACTTGCCTGTGCTGTCGATCAGTGGCGGGAGCGCCCGGGAGGACGCCACCCGGCTCAATCCCAATCGCGGCGTCGTGTTCACCGTCAGCCTGAAGGACGGCGATGAAAACAACGTGGTGAGTGGCCGCGATGTGTCCGTGGACTACGCGACCGAGGTGGCCGGGACCGACACGGCGACCAGCGGTCTGGACTTCACCCCGACCTCGTGGAGGTTGACCATTCCCGCGGGGCAGCGAAGCGGCACGGTCACCGTACCGGTGCTGGACGACACCCTCGATGAGGAAGCCGAGACATTCACTATGGCGTTGACCAACCCCGACAACGCCGAGTTCGCCGGGCAGGCCACCTCCGTCTCCGATACCGGCACCATCACCGACGACAACGACCCCGTGACCGACCTGCAGATAGGGAACGTGACGGTCAATGAGGGTGACGGCACCGTCAGCTTCCAGGTGACGCTGCGTGAAGTGAGCGGCCAGGACGTCACCGTGGAATACGAGACGGTGAACGGCACGGCGACCGTCGGCAGCGACTGTGAGGTGTCCGGCGACCTCCTGGAGGCCTCCGGCAAGCTGACGTTCACCGCAGGCAATACGACGCCCAACGAATCCGACCCGAGCGTCACGATCTGCGACGACAGCCTCGACGAGCCCGACGAGAACTTCGGGCTGCAGCTGTTGAGGCCGACCAACGCCACAGCACCTGCCGACCCGGCCACCGGCGTCATCGAGGACAACGACGATCCACCGGACCTCTTGGTCGACGATCCTCGAGTGGTCGAGGGAGCCGGCAACATCACCTTCACGGTGACGCTGGTGGATCCGAACGACAACACGATGGAGCACCCAAGCGGCAAGGAGGTCACCGTCGACTATGCGACCACCGACGGCACCGGGATCAGCGGGGCGACCGAGCCCGACGACTACACCGCCAAGACCGGGACGCTCACGTTCGACGCGGGGGAGACCACCCAGACAGTGGAGGTGCGGGTCAGGGACGACTCGATCTCGGAGCCCGACGAGACCTTCACGTTGGTGCTGAGCGATCCCGAGAACGCCTCCGGGGACGGTGCCACCGGCACGGCCACCATCGCTGACGACGAGGGCGAGCCCGGCCTGAGGGTGAACGATCCCACGGGCAGGGAGAGGTCGGGCGGCACCGTCAGGTTCACCGTGACGCTCGAGCCGGTTAGCAGCGAAACCGTCACCGTGGACTACACCACGGTGGACGGCTCAGCGATCGACGGCGACGACTACACCGCCAAGACCGGGACGCTGACGTTCCTCGCGGGCGACAGCACCGAGACCGTCGACGTGGAACTCATCAGCGACTCGGTCGCCGAGCCCGACGAGACGTTCACGCTCGAGCTGAGCAATCAGAATCCGTCGACCGTCGACCTCGACGACGACACCGGCGAGGCCACGATCACCGAGCGCCGCACCAGCACCGGTGGTGGCGGTGGCGGCGGTGGCGGCGGTGGCGGTGGCGGCGGCGGCGATGACGATGGTGACACGCAGGTCATCAACCAGCAGACATTGGCGCCGAGGGTCGGCATCTTCCTGCAGGACGTGATCCTGGTTCTCGGCGAGCCGCCGATGGATGTGGACCTCGTCGCCAGTGTGGTGGGGACCATCGACTCCTACCGGGCACTCGCCGCCGATCCCCGCATCGTCACCGCGGTGGTGAACGGGTCGAATCTGTCACTGGACCCGGTGGCCCTGGGCGTGACGACCGTGTCGGTCAGCGCCAGCAACAGCATGGGATCCGCGTTCCAGGCGTTCCGGGTCACGGTCATCGAGCGGGGCGCGCCGAGGTTTGCGTCGCTCCTGCCGAATCGGGTCATAACGGTCGGCGACCCGCCGCTGGTATTCAACGTGTCAGCGGCCTTCGAGGGCACGGTGAGGTCCTACACGGCCACCGCGGGCGATTCGAACCTCCTGAGCGTGGCGATGACCGGCTCCAGCCTGTCGCTGACCGGTCTGGCACCGGGCGTGACGACGGTGACGGTCCGCGCCACCAACGCCAACGGCGTTGCCATGCAGTCCTTCAGGGTGGCGGTCGTGTCGCCACAGGGCTCCGGCGCGGCCCCGCTGGGTCCGTTGCAGGAGATACCGACGCACTGATCCGGCGGGCGCGCCCCGGGGTAGCGGGCTGCCCGGCGCCTATCGGAGCGCCGCTCAGAAAGTTCAGCCGGCGAGGGCCGGCAGCGCCTCGATCACTTGGCGTGCCTCGGCGATGGCGTCGCCGATCGTGCGTGGTGAGCGGGCGTCGCCGATGCGCACGGTGTGGATTCCGGCAGGGTTGTGCCCGCTGTCGCTGCCGCCACGGGGCGCGAGGGCCGCCGGCACTGCGGGCCGCTGCGGCTCGGCCACCACAATGCTGCGCGCCGGCAGCACCGACCGAGCGCCGGCATCGTCGAGCCACTCGACGCCGGCTTCGGTTATCCGGATGGCCCGTCCCCGGGCAGCGGTCGCCGCCAGGCGGCTGAGATACGCCCGGCGCGCCAAGCCCGAGGTGTCGTGGCCGATCCGCTCGCCGCTCAGCAGCGACACCCGGAAGCCACCCCGCCGGCACCAGAGGCCGGCTGCAAGGGCGCGGCTCCCCCCGCCGAGCACCACCACGGGGTCGATGAGGTGCCAGCCGCCGTGGCTGGAAGCGCGACCCTCCAGCAGGTCCTCCAGTGTCCAGGCCGGCAGGTGCTCGTAGCCGTCGAGCACCTCCGGGGCGGTCTGCGCCCCCGTCGCCAGCACCAGGTAGTCGGCGGGGATTCCCGCCAGGTCCCCGGCGCCGCTGATGTCGGCATCCAGTGAGACCGCCACACCGAGCCGCTCGAGTTCACCCGCGTACCAGCCCGCCAGGCGCGCCATGTGGCCCAGACCGGGAGTGGCGGCAGCCAGGTGCAGGGCGCCGCCGAGACGGTCGGCTCGCTCGAACAGGTGCACGTCGTGGCCCACCTGTGCCGCCCGGCGTGCCGCCTCCATACCTGCCGGCCCACCGCCGACCACCAGCACCCGGCCGGGCGCCTCGGCCCGCTTCAGCGGCGGGTGGGTCTCACGCCCCACGCCGGGGTTCACCGAGCAGGAGATCGCCTCGCCGTACTGCAGCCTGCCGGCGCACCCCTCGACTGTGGCGATGCACGGGCGGATCCGGTGGGGTCGCCCGTCGCGGGCCTTGGCGACCCAGTCCTCGTCTGCCAGCAGCGCCCTGCCCAGCCCGACCGCGTCGCAGCGCCCGTTGCGCAGCGCCTCCTCGGCACTGCCGGGGGTGGTGATCCGGCCGACGCCGATGATCGGCACCTCCACGTTGCGGCGCAACTCGGCGGCGAGATCCAGGAAGGCGCCCTCGGGGTCGTCCAGCAGGGGAATGGTCCACGGCACCGAGCCGTAGACACCCGCCGAAACCACGAAGGCGTCGGCGCCCGCCTCGGCGAACCGCTGCGCCGCCACGACGGCGTCGCTGGGCTGCAACCCACCGGCCACGAGGTCCGAGCCGTTGATGCGCACCACCACAGCCAGCCCGGGGGCCGCCTCGCGTACCGCCGCGATGACCTCGCAGCCGAAGCGGCTGCGCTCGGCGACCGAGGCGCCGCCGAAGCGGTCGCTGCGCCGGTTGGACTCCGCCGCCAGGAACTGCTGGATGAGGTAGCCGTGGCCGCCGTGGATCTCCACCGCCGCGAAGCCGCTGCCGGCGGCCCGCCCGGCTGCCCGGCCGAACGCCGCCACGACCTCTTCGACTTCGCCGGTTGACAGCGCACGGGGCGGGGTCCGAACGTGGGCGCCCGCCTGGACCGCAGAGGGTGCCACCGGCGCCTCGCCGATCACCGTTGGTGAGACCTGGCGCCCCCCGTGGCCGAGCTGGATGCAGGGATGTGTCCCGGTGGAGGCGATGGCCTCCGCCAGAGGCGCCAGAGCTTCGCCCGCACCGGGAGGCCACAGCCAGGCGATGGCGTTCTCGACCCGGCCCTCGGGTGCCACGGCGGAGAACCCGACGGTGGCGAGCGCCGTGCCCGCACTGCGCGTGCGGTAGTAGGCCAGCGCCTCGTCATCCGGCGCACCCCCCGAGAACCCGAAACCCGTCGTCATCGCCGACAGCACGATGCGGTTGCGCAACTCCAGCCCACCGATGGTCAGCGGGCTGAACAGCAGCGGGTACGCCGGCTCGGACACAACGCGGCAGTGTAGAAGCGTGGTGTCCGCCCGGGGGCCGCCGGTGTCCCCCGCCCTCGCGCTCTCGTCATTCCGGCGGATGCCGGAATCCAGGGGCCCGGAGCGGCGCTCTTCCTGCCGCTGATCCGTCCTGCCGTTAGGTTCAGCGCCGTGGATCTGCGACCCGAGGTTGTCAGTACTGCCTTGGCGGAAGCCGGTGTGGCGCCGCGTGACGCCGATGGTGGGCCGCCGGAGGTCATGCGGCTGGATGGTGGGTACTCGTGGATCACTTTGCAGGTGCGTTGGAGCATCGGCGACGCCGTGATCGTGCGGGTGGCGCCGGTGGGGGGCACGGTGGAGCCGTACGACCCGGCGGCAGAGGCTCAGCGGCTGCGCGCGGTGGCCGGGGTGGTGCCGGCTCCGGAGGTATTGGCGGTGTGTGAGACGCCGAATCTCATCGGGCGGCCGTTCGGGGTGCACACGCTGGTGCCGGGCGAGGTGCAGCGCCGGCCTGCGGATCCCGGGCCGTACCGGTCGGCGCTGGCGACGGCGCTGGGGCGGCTGCACAGCGAGGCCGACCCGCAGGCGCTCGACGATGTGGCTGACGTCGGCGCCGCCTATGGCGCCGAGTTGGCCCGGCAGGTTGACGCCTACCGGCGCTGCTGGCGGCACCCGGGGATCGACGTGGGGATGCGCTGGTTGGCTCGTCACCGGCCGTCGAGCGGGGATCGGCCGGTGCTGTGCCACGGCGACTATCGATCCGCGAACGTGTTGTGGACCGCGCCCGGCGAAGTCGGCGGGATCGTCGACTGGGAGCGCGCCTGGGTGGGCGACCCGCTGTGCGATGTGGCGTTCAGCATGCACCTCGGCGGCTGGGGCGCCATCGAGGGCGACGCAGTGGACGCCTACCGTGCAGCCGGCGGCGCCGCGATCGACGCCGGGCGGCTGCGCTATGCCCTTCGATTCGAGCGGCTGCGGTCCATCCTTTCGGGCATGCAGGGCCTGGCCGCCCTGGCGGCAGGTCGCGCCGACGACCGGCGGCTCTCGGCCATCGGCGCCGCCGCGCAGGCCGGCGCCTGGGACCTGGTGGGCTGGCTCGAGCCCGGCCTTCCTCCGCTCTTCGAGGTCCTTGACCCGCCCGAAGCCCTCTACCCGATGCATATCGGCGACCCGGTGCACGCCGACGAACCATTCGTCATCCCGGCGAAGGCCGGCGACCCGGTGCACGCCGGCGACCCGCCCGTCATCCCGGCGAAGGCCGGGATCGAGTCGGCTCCCGACCATTCCGCGGGGAGGTCGGATCCTGCCGAACACCACGCTGGTTGGCTTGACCGCTGGCGTGAACTGACCGACCAGGCGGCCACCGCAGGTCCCGAGTTGATCGAACCGCTTCGCGCTCTCGGTGAGTCGGACCCGTCGGACTCCGGCCTGCCGCAGGCCCGCTGGCGCGACCTCTGAGCGACCGAGCGCCAGCAGTCCCGATCGGTGTGGCAGACCCCGGATGGCCTGCGAGACTTGGCAGCCGGCCGGACCGCCCGGCCGGCAGGGCGAGGATCAACCATGAATCTGACCGAACGCGACGAGTACCTCCACCTCCCTCCCGACGACTCGGGCCGGCTGTGGAGCGACAACTTCTGGTTCTCGGTCTGCGACCGTGAAGCCGACGTCTTCGGCCTCAACCACATCCACGCCAGCCTCTCCCACGGCTACATCCGGGCCAGCGCCTTCTACATCATCGACGGTGTGCCGCAGCAGTGGGCCTCCCGGCAGCCCCTCGGCGACGAGGCGGTATTCGAGACTCTCGGCGACGGCAAGGTGCAGTTCGAGGTGCTGGAGGCCTTCGGGCGCTACCGCTGGCAGTTCGACGGCCCCAAGTTCGGCTTCGACCTCACGTACCGGGGGCGGTTCGACCCCTTCGACTACGACGACTGCCACGGCGGCAACCCGCTGGCCACCTACGAGAACTACGGCGGCCACTACGAGCAGGCCCTGGACTGCGAGGGCAGCTTCGAGGCCTACGGCGGCCGCCGGGCCGGCGAGCGGCGCCCGATCAGCTGCTGGTCGCACCGTGACCACTCCTGGACGCACCGGTTCGTGGGCGACTCGCCCTGGGAGACCCGCCGGCGCCGCACTGCCGAGGCCTCCTGGGGGCACTTCTGGCCGTCGGTGCAACTGCCCGATCGCCACCTCAACTCGTTCGGCTGGATGAGCCCCACCCAGCCGATTCCCGAGGGCCGCCCCTACAAGGGCGGCTGGGTGGCCGACGCCTCCGGCGCCCGGGCCATCCGCGACGCCACCTGCGTGCCCCGCATGGAGGACGACGAGCGCACCGCCATGGCCTTCACCATGACCTTCGAGCTGCCCGACGGCGAGACGCTCACGGTGCTCACCGGGCGCAAGTGGGCGCAGACCCGCAACGGCTTGATGCGTGACGAGAACGACGCCGAGGCGCGCCTGGACTGCTACGAGCCGTTCTTCGACTTCGAGGTGCTGGAGACCGGCGAGCGGGGCTACGGGGTCGTGGAGTACTCGGTGCACCCGCCGCACCCGCGCTACCGCTTCTGATGCGCTTCGGCCTGCACCTGCCGCAGCTGGGTCGCTCGGCCGGGCTGGACCACATCGTGCGCATCGCCCGCCGGGCCGAGGACTTGGGCTTCGACGACGTGTGGGTGGCCGATCACGTCGCTGTGCCGACGTCGCTGGACGGCATGCCGTCGTTCTTCCCCGAGCCGGTTCCGCTGCTGTCGGCGGCCGCGGCGCACACCAGCCGGGTGGGCCTGGGGACCAGCGTGCTGGTGCCCGCCTACCGCAACCCCATGCAGTTCGCCAAGCAGTGGGCGACGCTGGACTGGCTGTCCGGAGGGCGCACCATCCTGGGTGTGGGCGCCGGCTGGCTGGCCGAGGAGTTCGATGCCTGCGGCGTGCCGATGCGGCGCCGGGGCGCCCGCCTCGACGACTACATCGGCGGCTGGCGGGCCGCCTGGGGCGGCGCCGAGACCTACGCCAGCGACCATTTTTCCTTCAGCGACGTACGGGTCAAGCCGGCCCCCGCCGGGCCGGTGCCCATCTGGATCGGGGGCTCGTCGCCGGGTGCGCTGCGCCGCGCCGCCGCCTGCGAGGGCTGGATGGGCACGTGGGCGCCGCTGGAGGTCTTCGCCGAGCGCCTCGCCGAGTTGCGTTCCCACGAGCCGGCGCCCGATGACGGGCCCCGGACCGTCGCCTCGGTGCACATGGAGGTCCGTGTCGGGTCGGCGCTGGGCGGCGCCGGGCGCTGGAGCGAAGTGGGCGACGGCTACGGGGACCGTCCCGTGGCGAGCGGTTCGGTCCCCCAACTTGCCGGACTGCTGGAGGGCTATATCGAGGCCGGTCTGCAGCACGTACTGTTCGTGCCGCTGGCACGCAGCGAGGCGGAATGGGCCGACCACGTCGACGCGCTCGTCGAGTTGAAGTCGCTACTGGGCGCCGGGGATCATCCGGGCGCTCACGAACCCAGGAGGTAGACCAATGGTCGATCTGACAGAGCCGTTCCACATGGGTGTGGTCGTCTCGAACCTCGAAGAGGCCATGGAGTTCTACTCCGCCGGTACGGGGCTGACCTGGCACAGCCCGCAGTCCCTGGATGTCGAGCATCTGGTCGAGGGCCACGTCGTGGCGACGAACGTGCGCTTCACGTATTCCGTGGAGGGCCCGGTGCAGGTGGAGCTTGTCGAGGGGCCGATCGGCTCGTTCTGGGATCCCAACGTCGACGCGGGCACGTACCACATGGGCTACTGGACCGAAGACCTGCGGGGCGACCTCGACACGCTCAACGCTGCGGGATGGACCACCCGTTTCACCGGTGTCGGCCCCGATGGCGGCCCCGCCGGCTTCGGCTATCTAATAGCTCCCGACCGCCAGCAGATCGAACTGGTGGACGTCATCGTGAAGGGTGCCTTCGCCAACTGGTACGCCGGCGGAGAATTCGTCCTGTAGCAGCCCGGCCGAGTTGCCCTGCCCCAAGCGTCATTCCGGCGTAGGCCGGAATCCAGTGGGCTGTCGGTGTCGGCTCTGCCCTCGGCGTCATTCCGGCGCAGGCCGGAATCCAGTGGGCTGTCGGTGTCGGCTCTGCCCTAAGCGTCATTCCGGCGTAGGCCGGAATCCAGTGGGTACCGGTCAGGCGGTGGTGAGGAGGTCCGCCACCTCGTCGGCGACGGTTGCCGCGTACTTGCGCAGGTCGTCGTCGCTGACCGACGAGATGGGGTGCGGGACCGCTGCGGACGGGTAGCCGGGGGCCCCCACGGTGGGGGCGAAGCGGGCCGCCACCGCTATGAACGGTTCAGTGACGACCAGCGCGGCGGGTACGCCGCGGCTCTCCAGCAGGACTGCGTCGTGCAAACTGCACGCCGTGCAGGCGCCTCAATCGCCGACGCCGGAGATCACCAGGTGTGAGCGGGCCGCCAGCATGTCCGCCACGTCGGCGTCGATGGGCTTGCCGGCCGCCGGCTTGGAATGCATGTCAACGGTGGCCAGGGGCAGCCGGCTGCGCAACTCGTCGGCCACCTCGCCCAGCAGCTTGGCCGCGTTGGGCTTGCCGTTCTCGATGAGCGTGAGGTGCAGCGGCTCGGCGGTGCCGCGGGCCGGGCGGGGGGCGCGGGCCAAGCCGGTCACCTCCGAGACGTGGTCGGGCCGGACGACGGTGATCGCTGTCATGCGAGCGATCCTACTGCGCCGGCAGGCCCTCGCCGGGGGCCGGCACGCGGCGGGTCACGGCGATGCTGTGCAGCGGCGGCGCCCACACGGGGATGTAGGCCGACCAGCCCGCGCCGTGGCCACCGGCGGTCACAACGAACAGATCCTCGGGGCCGCGCACCACGGGAAGCCTCCCGTCGGGCCCGGGGGTCATGTCGTGGCGGGTGTCGGTCTCCAGGAAGACCCCGGCCGCCTCGATCTCCGCGGGCGTCACCCGGCTCGTCTCGGCGAGGAACTCCCGGACCTGGGCCCGTGTCCAGCCCGCCTCGATGAGCGCCGCGACGTGCTCGGGGCCCAGCACGGCCACCGCCTGGGCGCCCTTGCCGACGGGATAGGTGGCCGGGCAGCGCATCGCCGCCGCCATCGTGGTGAGGATGCCCTCGGGCGAGGGATTCAGGTGGTTGGCGACCTGCCGGGGGCCTTCGGTGGCCAGGATCGTGACGGTGGAGTCGTCTTCGCCGTAGCCCAATTCCACCCGCAGCGGCTCCCACGGCGCCGGCGGTTCGTCCTCAGCGAGGCACAGCGTGAACTTGCCCGGGTGGCCGATGGACGAGGCGTCCAGTTCGCCGGTGCGGGCGCCGAACACGTTGCGCGCCACGAGGCGCAGCGTGCGGCCGACGGTGGCGTTGGCGCGGTTGCCAGGTCCGAGGGCGTTGCTGCCGGTCGCCATGGCGAGTTGCTGCGTCACCGGCCCGCTGACCAGCAGGCAGAACGCCGCCCCGCCGGTGCTGGTCATCACCGTGTGGGCGTTGAACACCGGGTCCAACATGGCGCACAGGGCGGCGGTCGCCAAGGGGAAGTGCTCGGGTGCGCAGCCGGCCATGACCGCGTTGGCGGCCGCCTGCTCGGCGCTCAGCGAGCGGCTGCGGGCGGCGACGCGGCCCAGGGTCTCGGCGGGGCCCAGGCCCGCATGGGCGAGCATCGCCTCCACCCGCTCGGGCGTGGGTGCCACGACCGGCAGCCCGTCGGTCCAGCCCCGGTGGTGGAACTCCTCGAGCCACCCGGCGTCGTCGAGGTCGATGGTGTTCAGAGCATCAGGCACGGCGGCAGAGTACCGGCCCGGCCCGCGCGTCGGCACCCGGGCGGCTCCGCTGGCTCCGGCGGCGCCCGCCGGTGGCGCGTCCGGCGAAATCGCGCCGCCGCCGCCCCCCGGCGTCCCCCGTCCTCGGGGGTTTGTGGCATCCCCCCTTGGTTCTCCCGTCCCGACCGCCGTTCCCGGCGCCGCCAATTGCGTTTCAACCGTTCGTTTGGTAAGTATTGGGCGTGACAGGCCCCGTCTCCAAGCAGATCTCGCTGGCTGAGGCGGCCGCATCGGTACCCGACGGCGCCACCGTGGCCCTCGGCGGTCTCTCGATGAACAGCGCCCCCATGGCGTTCGTGCGCGAGCTAGCCCGGGCGAACAAGCGCGACCTCACCCTGGTGGCCATCGTGGCCGGCATGTGCGTGGACTGGCTGGTTGCGGCGGGGTGCGTGTCCCGCGTCGTCACCGGGCTCATCAGCTTCGAGGGTTTCGGGCTGGCGCCGCATTTCCGCCACGGCGTGCAGAGCCGCAAGGTGGCGATGGAGGAGTACTCCGAGCACCTGCTGATCTGCCGGCTGCAGGCGCAGGCCCGCCATCTGCCGTTCATGCCGACCGTCGCCGGCCTCGGCACCGACGTGCCGGCCCTCCACGAGGACTCGAAGACCCTGCGCGTCGAGACCGACCCTGCCACCGGCCGGGCCTATGTGGCCTGCACGCCGCTGGAGGTCGACGTGGCGGTGGTGCACACCCATGAGGCCGACGAGGCCGGCAACGCCCGGGTGAACCCGAAGCTGCTGTGGATGGACAGCGAGATCGTCAACGCCGCCGACCGCACCATCGTCACCGCCGAGCGCATCGTGGACACCGCGGAGTTCACCACCGAGCCGCACCGCACCACGTACCCGCGCTTCATGGTGGACACTGTCTGCGAGGCGCCCCGCGGGGCGTTCCCCACCTCTTTCTTCCCCGACTACGGCCACGACGGCGGCTTCTTCGAAGCGTACGTGGCGGCGTGCGGCTTGCCGGGCGACTTCGCCGAGTTCTGGGACCGGCGGATTGTCGGCCCCGAGACCTGGGAGGACTGCCTGGCGGCCAACGGCGTCAGCCCCGGCGACGGGACCGCACCGTGAGCGCCGCACCGGCGGCCGTGCCCGGCTATGACTGCACCATCGACGAGTTGATGGTGGTGACGTTCTCCCGCGCGCTGGCCGGCGACACCCGGGCGTTCAACGGTGCCGTGTCGTTCATCCCCGTGTGCGGCTACCGCCTGGCGCGGCGCACGCACGCCCCCGGCCTGGTGTGGGCGGCGAGCTCCATCGCCGTCGACGCCGACCCCGACACCATCGGCTCGTCCACCCTGTCCGACCAGCTGTGGGGCGGCGCCTCGATGCTCGCCAACTCGCCGGCGGACTTCTGGACCTACGCCCAGGGCGCCCGCTACAACACGTTCGCCTTCCGGGGTGCGCAGATGGACGCCTACGGCAACGTCAACAACAGCGTCATCGGCCCCTACGACAGCCCCAAGGTGCGCCTACCCGGCGGGGGCGGGATGGCCGACCTGGGTTGCATGATCCCCCGCATCTACCTGTGGAGCACGACGCACGACCCTCGGACCTTCGTGGACCGGCTCCACTTCCGCTCGGGCATGGGCTGGGGCGACGGCGGCGACCATCGCGCCTCACTCGGGATGCCGGGTGGTCCGCAGCTCTGCATCACCAACATGTGCGTCTTCGACTTCGAGCCCGACTCCAAGCGCATGCGCCTCGCCTCGCTGCACCCCGGCGTGAGCGTCGACGACGTGCAGGCCGCCACCGGCTTCGAAGTGCTGCTGCCGGGCGGCGATGTGCCCACCACGGCTCGCCCCAGCGCCGAGGAGCTGCACCTCCTGCGCACCGAGGTTGACCCCACCGGCGCCCGCCTACGAGAATTCTGAGATGGCAGGCGGGCCGGCGCTGTGAACGTCGAGGGTTCCGTCGCGCTGGTCACCGGGGGCGCCTCGGGTCTTGGCGCGGGCGTGGCCCGGGGGCTCGTGGCGGCAGGCGGGCGCGTCGTCATCGCCGACCTGGCGTCCTCGGCGGGCGAATCGGTGGCGGCCGAGTTGGGCGACGGCGCAGCCTTCGTGGCCGTCGACGTCACCCGCCCCGACGACGTGGGGGCCGCCGTGGTCGCCGCAGCCGGCATCTGGGGGCGGATCGACGCGCTGGTGAGCTGCGCGGGCATCAGCTCGGGCCAGCGGATGCTGACCCGCGGCGGCGACATGCACACCCTGGAGCACTTCCGGGCGCACATCGAGGTGAACCTCATCGGCCTGTTCGACGTGCTGCGCCACGTCGCGGCGCACATGGCCGCCAACGAGCCCAACGCCGGCGGTGAGCGGGGCGTGATCGTGAACCTGGGCTCCATCGCCGGTCTCGAGGGGCAGGTGGGGCAGATGTCCTACAGCGCCTCCAAGGGCGGGATCATCGGCCTGACGCTGCCGCTGGCCCGCGACCTGGGCAGCCGGGGCATCCGGGTGATGACCATCTGCCCCGGCATCATGGACACGCCGATCCTGGCCTCGCTGAACGACGAACAGATCGCCGCCATCACCGCAGGGAACGTCTTCCCCAAGCGTCTCGGCACCCCGGCGGACGTGGCCGCGCTGGTGTGCCACATCATGGAGAACACCTACCTGAACGGCGAGGTCATCCGGCTCGACGCCGGCATGCGCCTGAACATCTCCTGACTTTGTGACCCTCTCGCGCGGCGCTGTGCGCAGCCACGATGTCGTGGTTCTGGGTTCGGGGGCGGCCGGGTTGACTGCTGCGTTGGCTGCAGCCGCCGGCGGTGCCGATGTGGGGCTGTACGAGAAGGCCGACGTGCTGGGTGGCACCACCGCGATCAGCGGTGGGATCGTGTGGGTGCCGGGGAACCATCTGATGGATCCAGTCGAGCGCGATGCCGATCCGGCCGAGGCGCTGCGGTATCTGCGGGCACTGGCCGGTGATGCTCTGGATGTGCCGGTGGCGGAGTCTCTCGTGTCGGCCGGCCCGGAGATGTTGCGGTTCGTGGAGAGGGCGTCGCCGTGCCGGTTCCGCCTGCTGGCCGGCTATCCCGACTATCACCCCGATGTGCCGGGTGCCCGGCCGGGTGGTGGCCGCTCGCTGGAGCCCGAGCTATTCGATCGGTCTGTGTTGGGCGAGTGGGCCGGGGGGCTCTGCTTCTGGGACGGCGGGGCCCGGCCAGTGATGCTCTCGGAGACCAGTTTTGGCGGGGCCACCGAGTCGCCGCCGGCTGCGGTGATCGCTGAGCGGCGCGAGCGGGGCGTCTGCGGCATGGGGGAGGCGCTGGTGGGTTCGCTGCTGGCGGGCTGCCTGGATGCGGGCGTGACGGTGCGCACGGGGGCGCGGGCGTGCCAACTTGTCGTCGAGAGCGGGCGGGTGACCGGTGTGCGCTTCGGCGTGCCGGCTGCCGGGGACAGGGCTGCCGGAGAGGGGGCTGCCGGGGGGGCTGCCGGGGGCGCAACCGGTGAGGTCACCGTCGGCGCCCGGCGGGGTGTGATCCTGGCGACGGGCGGTTTCGAGTGGAATGCGGATCTGGTGAGGGCATTCCTGCGGGGGCCGATGGATGCGCCTGCCGGCGTGCCGTCCAACACCGGTGACGGGCTGGACATGGCCATCGATGCCGGGGCCGCGCTCGGCAACATGGGTCAGGCCTGGTGGGCGCCGATGGCTCCGATCCCCGGCGAGGAGGCCTGGGGGGCGCCGCGGCACCACCTGGTTCTGGTCGAACGCACCCGGCCCGGTTCGATCATGGTGAACCGCGCCGGCGAGCGCTTCTGCAACGAGGCCGCCAACTACAACGCCCTGGGCGGGGCGTTCCACCGTCTCGACCCGGCCACATTGCGTCACGCCAACGCGGCGGCCTGGCTCGTCTGCGACGACCGCTACCGGCGGCGCTACCCGCTGCCGGGCTGCCGGCGCGGCGCCGAGCCGCCCCCGTGGGTGCACCGCGGCGACACCCTCGCCGAACTCGCCGCTGCCATCGGCGTGCCGCCGGCGGCACTGGGCGAGACGGTGGCGGAGTTCAACCGCCACGCGGCGGCAGGAGTGGACCCTGCCTTCGGCCGCGGCGCCGGCGTCTACGACCTCTTCAACGGCGACCGCACGCTGCCGGGCGCGGCGGCCACGCTGGGCCCGCTGGATGAGCCGCCGTTCTACGCCGTGGCGATCCGCATCGGGGCGCTGGGAACCTCCGGCGGTCCCCGCACCGACGAGCGGGGCCGGGTCCTGGCCCGCGGCGGCGGGGCGATCCCCGGCCTGTGGGCGGCGGGCAACGTGATGGCCGCCCCGACCGCCACCGTCTACGGCGGCGCGGGAGGAACCCTCGGCCCGGCAATGACCTTCGGCTACCTGGCCGGCCGCGACGCCGCCGGCTAGGCCCGCGGCGCCGCCCGGTGGCTCATCCAGCGACCCGCCGGCCCGCGAACCTCAGCCGACGGCCACGACGTCGATCAGGTCCCGCAGGTGAGCGAAGCCCGCTTCGTTGCAGGTGTAGAGCGCCAAGTCGTTCGCCAGCGCCACCGCGGCGATCATCAGGTCCGTGGAGCGTGCTCCCCGGGGCTTGCGACCGGCTTCGAGAGTCGCGGCGTAGACCCGGGCGTACGCCCGCGCCGCGTCCGCATCAAAGGGCACAGAATCAAATCCCGCCCGCGCCCGCAGGAGCACGTCGAGGCGTCTGGCGTGCTCGGCCGGCGTAGCTGCGGACACCGGGCCGCAGGCCAATTCCGCAAGTGTGATGGTCGAGACGGCGGCCACATCGGGCAAGGGTCCGCCGAACCGCGCCGGCCCGACGCTGTAGATCTCGATCAGGATCGACGTGTCGAGCAGGCCGCGCGACCGGATCGTCTCAGGCACGTGACGGCCCCAGCCCGCTCAGCCCTCGGCGTGCTGGCTCAAGAACCGCGGCTCGATCGACTGGTCCAGGATGGCGTCGACATCGGCCCGGAATTGTTCGTGGTCGATGTGCGAGCCGCCGGCGAACATCTCCACCACCTCGTCAATGGGCACGAAACGGCGCTGCCTGACCGGGCGCAGCTCGCCCACCGGGACGCCGTTGCGTGTGACGATGAAACTCTCACCGCGGTCGAGGGCCCGCATGATCGCCCCGCTGTCGTTGCGGAGTTGTCGCTGGGTGATTTCGCTGGTCCGGCCCATGCGCTCAATGTAGCACGCGTGCTACGGCCGTCTCCTCGGCTCGGTCGGTCCGGCCCCGCAGGACCGCCCACCCGCCGGCCGGGGTTCATGATCAGGCCGACCGCGCCATCTCTAGCGGTCGGTGGTAGCTCCTGCGTCGCTGGCGACCCGTGCAGTGGGCGTCCGATCGAGCGCGCCACGGTCGAATCCCTGCCGGATCGAGTCGTTGACCGCCTGCTCGAAGGTGATGCCGCGGGTCGCCATCCGGTGGCGGATCATTTGCTCGGTGTCGAGAGCTAGATCCACTGTCCTGCGCACACGATCACGATAACAGCGGGCACCTGCCGTCTAGAGCATCGTCTCTGCTGCAATCCCGGTGACATCGGTCACGCGTTCAGCGGCCTGTTCGCGCCAGAGCGCCGGCGGTACGGTCGCTGGCGGAGGGTGGGGTTCAGGCGGGGGCGATCGTTTCGATCCCGTAGGTCTCGGCTGCGCCGGCGAGCCGCTCGTTGTAGGTGACGATGCCGTCGAGGTCGTCGCCGAGGTCGAGTGCCGCGGCGAGATGGACAGCGTCGAGGCTCCGCAGGCCTTCGCCCTCCAGCCGCCCGGCAGCCTCGAAGACGGCTGAGGTGACCTCGGTCAGCACGAGGCTGTCGAGCACCAGCCGCGCCATGACGATCCTGTCGGGGGCGACCCCCCGCACGACGCGCAGCATCTCGGTGCGGCTGAGGTCGCAGGACACGAGAGGCCGGCTCTGGGCCGCCAGCCATTCCCGCAGCGCCGCGGTCTCGGGCTCGGCGACAGCCAGCTTCAGGAGGGCCGACGTGTCGAGATAGTGGGCCAACGTCAGTAGCGCTCGTCTTCACGCATGGCAGCGAGGGCGGCCGACACGCTGGGCCCGTCCTCCGGTGCCGGCAGGTCGGCGATGCGGCGAAGCGCCGGCCGTGCGCGTCCTGCCTCCAGCATCCCTTCGAGTCGCGACGCCGGGATCGCCGTCATCCGCGCCACCGGCCGCCCCCGGTCGGTGATCGTGATGGATTGCCCCGCTGCGACATCGGCGACGACCGCCGAGGCGTTCTGTTTCAGGGCTCGGATTCCGACCGTCGAGATGTTCTACACTGTAGCACATTGGACCGTTGGTCCGGATGGGACGTTGGTCCGAATGAACGCCTGCCGGTATGCCGCCGGATGCCGTTCCAAAGGGGTCGCCGGTGGTCGTGAAGATCGTCTCCTGGAACATGAACCATTCGCTGGCGCCGTGGCAGGAGTTGCCCGCCATGGACGCGGACATCGCTCTGTTGCAGGAGGCCTGCCGGCCGCCGGCGGAAGTGGCGAGGCGCATCGAGGTGGACACCGAACCGTGGCGCACCCCGGGGAGGGACTTCATGATGCTGTGGCGGGCGGCGGTCGTCGGACTCTCGGATCGGGTGAAGCTGGAGTGGCTCGAGGTGGAATCGCTCGAGAGGGCGGCGCCCTGGGAACTCGCCGTCAGCTGCCCTGGCACGCTCGCTGCGGCGTCGGTGACCGCGCCGGGGGTGGAGCCTTTCGTCGTCGTGTCGATGTGGTCCGTCTGGACGCAGCCGCACCCCTCGACCTGCAGCAGCTGGATGGTCTCCGATGCCTCGGCCCACCGCCTCCTCTCCGACCTGTCCGCCCTGATCGGCCAGGAGCGGGGTCACCGCATCGTCGTCGCCGGCGACCTCAGCGTGCTCCGCGGGTACGGCGAGAGCGGCAACGAGTACTGGGCGGCTCGCTACGAGACGGTCTTCTCCCGGATGGAGGCGCTCGGGCTGCCGTTCGTCGGCCCCCAGGAACCGAACGGGCGGCAGGCCGACCCGTGGCCCGACGAGCTGCCGAGGGGCAGCCGCAACGTGCCCACGTACCGCTCGCCGATGCGCGGCCCGGCGACGGCGACCCGGCAGCTGGACTACGTGTTTGCCTCGCGGGACATGGCCGATTCGGTGCAGGTGCGCGCGATCAACGAGCCCGAAGAGTGGGGCCCCAGCGACCACTGCCGCCTCGAGATCGAGATCTCGTAGCGAAAAGGAGCCGCCTACGCCGGTGTCTCGACGGTGACTCCCGGGAAGCGCAGGAAGTCGTTGTCGTAGGACACGATCTGGGCGCGATTCTCGATGGCGAGAGCGGCGAGGTGGGCGTCGTTGACGAGGTTGCCGCCGACGGCGACCGCAGCAAGCAGTTCGCGCAGCAGCAAGGGATGTCGAGTCGTCGGTTCCACGATCACCGCAGCCGGCTGGGCGAGCCAGTCGTCGACCCGGTCCAATGCGGCCTTACTGCCGAGCGGTCGGGGGAAGAGTCCAACCTTGGTACTCAAGCGCAGGAACGCCAGGAGTACGACCCAGGCGAATCCGACGGTCGCCGCCCCCGACAGTGCGCCGTCGAGCCACCGCCGGGCTTCGTCGTGGTGCTGGGCGTCCTCGTTGACGGCATAGAGGAGCACGTTGGCGTCGACCAGCTTCACGCGCCTCTCCGCATTCTGCTCAGCAACTCGTCGTCCTCGAGCTCGCCGGCGAGCTGCAGCGCCCGGTCCAAGTACACCCGCGGCGCTCCCATGGACGCGGTCCGGGTGCGGAAAGACCGCGACCGTTCGCCGACAGGTTCGGACTCGCGAATGGCATCGTTCAGCGCCTGCTTGAACGAGACTCGACGGGTTTGCATCCGCTGCCGGATGATGTGCTCCGTGTCAGCATCAAGTGTGACGGTCGTGCGCATTATGACAGCATAACATCATTAGCAGTGATGTCTAAGCATCAATTATCCTGGTACGTCTCACGCCCGGCGATTGCGGTGCAGCAATACACCCTGCGGCCCCGGAGATTCCGAAACTGTGTTGACGGCTGAACCAGCCCCGGGCAGGAAGAGCCCACGTGCCAGAGGCTCTGTGCGGGCGGATCGTTCGGTTCGGGGTGACGGCGTGCCGGTGCTCTACGACGGTTCGGAGGATGGCCGGCTGCTGCCGCAGTTGCTCGACCGGCTGAGCGACAGGGCCCTTGACCGCATCGACATGGCGGTGTCGTTCGTCATGAAGAGCGGGCTCGCCCGCATCCTGCGGCCCTTGGAGGACGCGCTGGACCGGGGAGCACACGTCCGCATCCTCACGACCGACTACCTGGCGATCACCGATCCCGACGCCCTGACGAAACTGGCGGACCTGGCCACCGATCCCGACCGGCGACTGGAGGTGCGCCTTGGTCGGCGGGGTGCGGGCCGGCGGTTGGCTGCTCGGATCGGCGTTGCGGTTTTGCTCAGTCAGTGCGGCGCCGGCCGCGGGAGGCCCGGTAGTCATCGACCCAGATGCGGGAACTGCGCCACTGACCGTCGGCGCCTCTGTGGGCCTGGAGGCGGCCGCGCTGCGCGGCGGCCTGTAGCGCCGTGACCGAGAGGTCCGCTGAGGCGAGGGCGCGCAGGGGCACGAGTCGTGCGGGTCCGGCGACGGCGGGTAGCACGAACCGGTAGAGGCTGCCGAGGATGGCTCGGGCGATGAGTTCGCCGAGCGGTCCGGGCTCGCCGGCGTCGGCGGATCGCAGCGCCCGCAGGTAGCGCGCCCTGTCCCGCTTGTAGATCACGACAGGTGGGAAGCCGAGGCGAACCAGGATGAGGTTCAGCAGGAGGCGTCCGGTGCGGCCGTTGCCATCGAGGAACGGGTGGATCCGTTCGAAGCGGCAGTGCGCGACGGCGAGATCGTCGCACAGTGTGGGAGCGTCGGCGTGGAGCGAGTCGACGAGGTCGATCCAGCCTGTCATCTCTGCAGGGACCAGTGGCCAGGAGACGGGCTTCATCCCGCCCGGGAAGGGTCGTATCTCGTGTTCCCGGAAGCTTCCGGGTGCCTCGGAGGGCCGGGCGTCGGGGTGGGGCGTAATCTCCCAGACCGGCGCCATGGCGGCGTGGTGAACATGGCGCACCTCGGAGATAGTGAGGATCCTCCCCAGGGTCGTCGATCCTGTCGGGCTGACGGCCTGCTCGTACACCCACTCGGCGGCGTTGGCGTACCCGCAGGGCTGGCGAAGTTGTCGAGTTCGTAGCTGCCACAACTCAACACGACACGAATGTGCCGCCTCAAGGGGGCCTTGATGCTCCGCTCGCTGCGGTCGCCCGCCGCAGCCACAACCGGATCGGGCGGTGCCCCGTCCGAGTAGCCGAGAGTCATGGCGTCGGTCGCGATGAAGAGCGGCCTTGCCTGCATCCACCGGCCCTTGGAGGACGCGCTGGACCGGGGCGCACACGTCCGCGTCCTCACGACCGACTACCTGGCGATCACCGATCCCGACGCCTTGGCGCTACTGGCGGACCTGGCCGAGGTTCCCGACCGGCGATTGGAGGTGCGCCTGTTCAGCGGCGGGTCGGTTGCATTCCACCCGAGGGCGTACATCATCTGGTCGAGTGCCAGCGGGACGGCCGCCGGCTACGTGGGGAGGCGGACGATTCCGCCGGCACTCAGCTACCCCTGCACTCCACGCTTGCGCGAAGGCTCGGAATCCTGTGGGCGTTGGGCGCCCGGCTGCTGCTTCGATTGTGGTGCTTTCAGCGCCGGTCCGGGCGGCGGAGGCCCCGACACCTTCTTAGTTGGGTAATAGCCTCGTCTATCCTGAGCACTTACGGTGCGAGCCTTCTTGTCGTTGGCTCTATTCGTCATTTTGTCGCCCCCTCGCCTTCATCCGCAATGAAATTCAGTATAGCGATTTCTTCCCAACGGATCAACAAGCCCCCAAGTCCGATGAGAGGTTCGCCCTCCTCAGTTGCACAGAACGATCCATTCTCCTGATCCATCTCGACTATCGGGAAGAGATATAGCTCGTGCGGTTCTGGATAGTCAGTAGCATAAGAGGTGTGACTTGGTGGCTCAGTAGAGCTGTACATTCCTCCAACCCATTCACCTGATTGTAATTGGCAACGTATCCATCCGCCTTGGCTGGTACTAAATACATAGTCCCATGCCGTCGGAAACCGCTTCCTACCAGCGAGACTTCGGGTAATGCTCCAGTTGTTCTCTATGCCATATCCGTAGAGCCAACCGACAAGTGATGGAATGAGTAGGTATGCAACCGGAGCAACGTACAGGAGACTAGGCAATGAATGTCCCTCTTTGATCAGTGTCCAGTAGTTTACGTAGATCCGATGAAGAGGCCATGCAGATACTGATAGGAAGACTGCTGATATCCCCGTAATCCTTAGTAGTCGATCTCTCAGGGTGATACCGTAGCGGCCGGCATTGCGTTCGAAGGTCCACTGGAAGAATGCGCCGGGCAACAGCGCTAAAGGCAAGAGTATTGCAGCGGATGCTCCTGTTGACATTGACCCTCCTAATGACTCGCTATGCCAAGTTGTCGATCAGAGGACGAATCTGACCCAGATGAACGCGCCGATCCAGAACCCGATGACGAGGGTGCACATGACGCACTCGACGGTGGCTCGCTCGGGGAGCATGCAATAGAGGCGTGTGTGCCACGGCAACCGTGGCGGCGGGAGAAGGCCGGTGCGACCGCAGGTTTCTCCGTGCCAGGTGACGGCTTCGCAGCGGTGCTGCTGGAGCCTCCGGTCGACCCACACGGGGGTGGCTGCACAGGGCTCGCCGCTCGGGGCGGCTCCCCTGTGTTGCGGGTATCGGGAGCCGGACGGCACCGCAACGACGTGTGCGGTGCCGTGAAGCGGGCAGCTGGGCTTGGACATGGCACTCCTCGGTGGGTCGCGGGCCGATGCGGTTGCCTGAGAACCTACGAAGGGGGTGCGACAGTCCCGGCCGGGGCGCCCAACCGGCACCCTCGACCGGCCCGATGCTCGGTGCAGGCTCGCCGTCGCCGCCGCCAACCACTTGGACAGGCGGGCTGTTCCGGAGAATCAGGGGATCGAAGCGACGTAGAGTCCGAAACTGTGTTGACGGCTGAACCATCCCCGAGCGAGGAGAGCCCGCGTGCCGGAGGCCCCGTGCAGGCGGATCGTTCGGTTCGGGGTGACGGCGCGCCGGTGCTCTACGACGGTTCGGAGGATGGCCGGCTGCTGCCGCAGCTGCTCGACCGGCTGAGCGACAGGGCCCTTGACCGAATCGACATGGCGGTGTCGTTCGTCATGAAGAGCGGGCTTGCCCGCATCCTCCGCCCCTTGGAGGACGCGCTGGATCGGGGCGCACACGTCCGCATCCTCACGACCGACTACCTGGCGATCACCGATCCCGACGCCCTGACGCAACTGGCGGACTTGGCCGAGGATCCCGACCGGCGATTGGAGGTGCGCCTGTTCAGCGGCGGGTCGGTTGCGTTCCACCCGAAGGCGTACATCTTCTGGTCGAGTGCCGGCGAGACGGCCGCCGGCTACGTGGGGAGTTCGAACCTCAGCGCCTCCGGCATCGACGGGGGAGTGGAGTGGAACCTGGGCACCGATCGGGTGGAACAACTGGTGGCGGGTTTCGAGTCGCTGTGGACCGACGGGCGCACCCGACGTCTCGATGCCAGAACCCTCGGCGAGTACCGCGAGACGTGGCTGCGGAGCGCTCGCAGGGTCACTGCGCCGCAACCCGATCCGGACTCCGAACCGGCCGAGGGGTCGCGGCCGGATGACCCGGAGGAGACTCTCCGCCGCCTGACCGGCGTTGCCGAGGAGGCACCGACCCAGCCCGTCGCTCCCCGGCCGATCCAGTCCGAGGCGCTGGCAGCGCTGGAGCAAACGAGAGCGGACGGCTTCGACCGGGCGTTCGTCGTCATGGCCACCGGTCTGGGCAAGACCTGGCTGGCCGCCTTCGACAGCGCCCGGCCGGGATTCCGGCGCGTGCTGTTCGTGGCGCACCGGGAGGAGATCCTGCGCCAGAGCCGGGACGTGTTCCGCCGGGTACGGCCCGACGCCGACCTGGGTCTCTTCGTGGGGGAGGAGAAGGTGCGGGACGCCGAAGTGGTCTTCGCCAGCGTCCAGACGCTGCACCGGCACTTGGACAGATTCGCGCCCGCCGCCTTCGCCTACGTGGTGATCGACGAGTTCCACCACGCCGCCGCCTCCACGTACCGCCGAGTGCTGGCTCACTTCGAGCCGAAGTTCCTTCTTGGTCTGACGGCCACGCCCGAGCGGCGCGACGGTGCCGACTTACTGGCGCTGTGCGGCGACAACCTGGTGTTCGACTGTGGTCTGGCCGAGGGCATCAGCCGGCAAGAACTCTCACCGTTCCACTACTGGGGCATCGCCGACGTCACCGACTACGCCCCGATCCCCTGGCGCAGCGGGCGGTTCGATCCGGAAACCCTGGCTGCAGCCATCGAGACGCGCGAGCGCGCCCGCAGGGCTCTCGACGAGTGGCGAGCCAAGGGGGGAGGACCGACGCTGGCCTTCTGCTCGTCGATCTCGCACGCAGAGTTCATGAAGGCGTTCTTCCTTGCCGAGGGAGTGCCGTCGGCGGCCGTGCACAGTGGAATTGGCTCCGATCCCCGTCACGGGTCGATCGCAGGCCTGCAGTCCGGTGAGGTCGAGGTGCTGTTCACCGTCGACGTATTCAACGAGGGAGTGGACATCCCCGAGGTCCAGACGGTCCTCATGCTGCGCCCAACCGACTCGCCGGTCATCTTCCTGCAGCAACTCGGTCGCGGCCTGCGCCGCGCAACGGGCAAACCCGCCCTACAGGTGATCGACTTCGTGGGGAACCATCACAGCTTCCTGACTAAACCGCGAACGCTCCTCTCGCTGGGAGGCCGGACGCCCCAGAATCGGGAAGTCCTCGAGGCGCTGCAGGGCGGAGATTTCGAGCTGCCGACGGGATGCTCGGTGGACTTCGACCTGGAAGCGGTCGAGATCCTGAGTCGCCTCTCGTCGCCGTCGAGGAGCCAGGCCAAGCGGCTGGAGGAGTTCTGCCGCAACTACGAGTCAGAGAACGGCATCCGACCCACCGCAGCGCAGGCGTTCTCATCTGTCGGTGTGAAGACGTCGACCAAGCCAGTGCGGGACGCCGGAGGCTGGCACCGGTATCTCAATGGACTCGGACTGCTGACAACGGAGGAGCAACCCACCGTCGAGGCACTCGGGGACGTGCTCCGCTCGCTGGAACGCGAGCCGATCACAAAGGCCTACAAGCTCGTCACGCTGGCCGCGCTGCTGAAGCTGAACACAATGCACACAGGCGCCCCAGTCGCCGAAGTCTCATCAGTTTCGCTGACGCTGACCCGCCGGGACCCCCGCCTCCGGGCCGACACCGAGCAGACACGCGAGGTGTCAGATCTCGACTCGGTCACCGGCGAGCGCTGGCAAGCGTTCTGGACGAAGAATCCGCTAACCCACCTAGCCGATAAACCGCACAGCCTGTTCCGCCTCTCCGGGAACTGCCTGGAGCCCCGATTCGAGGTGCCGGCTGAACACGTGACAGCGTTCGCCGCCCTCGTGTCCGAAGTCGTGGAGTGGCGCCTACAGATCTACTTCCGGAACCGCGATGCGACCCTCGACGCCGCGCTCCGAGTCGCTCTCTAGGACGGAGACCCGGTCAAATCTGGCTCTTCGGATCTGAGCGGGGAGTGGGCCCGCGATCGTGCGTATGGGGGCCTCCAGAATCGGGGTTGACACAGACCGAGTTGAAGTAGGCCCCCGGTGGAGGAGAACCCGACGCATTCCTGCGAACTGATCGTCCGTCTGGCGACGTAGAACTCTCAGTTCGGACGATGCGCCCGGCGCACGCCGGCCTCTCAGATCCGGACGCTAACTCGACCGGTGCCCATTGCGCTCCGTCATCATCTCGCACGCCGAGCGACAGGTTCGTTGAACTCCAGCGTTTGTCAGCGATCTGGACGAATCGCCGCCGATTCGGACCATTGCGAGACACGCGCCCTAAACCCGCCGTCGAGGTCCGGGGCCCTCGCGAGTGAGCGTGACAGTCGCTGATGGAGATCGCGGCAGCAGCGCGTCGCCGACCGTCTGAGTCCGGTACTTGCTAATGAGCGCGCTCAACTCGTTGACATCCTCGGGAAGGCCAAGCAGCGCAGCAGAGATCAGCTCCTTTCGACTCGTGTGGATCCCGTCTTGTCCCAGCGCACGCACGAGTTGGTCAACCCTCATACTGAGCGGAGTAGCAAGCGATAGGCCGATGCGGCTCTCCGGGGCCTGGCGAAGGGGAAGATCAGTCCTGACACGTTGGCGACCTGTCACGCTCATAATGTACAATAGATACGTAATAAATCAACAGCCTTGGCAATCGGCGTAGTTGGGAGATCATGAGCGCGAAGAACCCCGAGCAACCGCGAGAACGTGTAGAGAGGACCCCCTCCCTCATCGACGAGGACAACTTCTTGGAGGCGATTCGGGATGCTGGCTATCGCAATGCGGCCGCAGCGGTCGCGGAGCTGGTTGACAACGGCATCGAGGCTGGCGCCTCCAAAGTGTCGATCGACGTCAATAGTGATCCGAGGCAGGAGTTCCCGATCCAGATCTCAGTCACCGACGATGGTCAGGGCATGTCGCTCAAAGAGCTGCAACTCGCTCTAGTCTTCGGCGGGTCATCTCGGTTCGGGAGCCGTGATTCGTTCGGGCGCTTCGGCATGGGTCTGCCTTCCGCTTCGCTGAGCCTTGCGCGCGACGTCGAGGTTCTGTCCTGGCGGGGTGCGTCGATGCGGTCAGTTCGACTCTCGCTCGACGACCGACATGGGCTCAGTCGACGAGGTGTGCGGACCCGTCGCCTGCGTCCGGGCGGGATGCCAACCCCAAGCGGAACGACTGTGCTGCTTCAATCCTGCGACCGACACGGTTACGAGCGAGCGGGCTGGTTGAGCCGATCGCTTACGGCAGAACTCGGGCGGATATTCCGCCGCCAAGTCGAGTCGGGTCTCGATCTGTTCGTAAACGGTGACCTAGTCCCCGCGAGGGAGCATCTGCTGTTGAAGGCAGGGGCGGCCTCATACGGCGACATGTTGCGGTATCAGATCGACGGCCCAGCCGGTCGAGGACAAGTTCGCGTTCAGTTCTCCGAACTGCCAGTGCTGCGATGGTCGACTCTCAGCTCGGCGGAGAGGTCGAGTTTGGGGATTCCCGGTGCGAAGCCAATCTCCGTTCTTCGAGCCGGCCGCGAGATCGATCGCGGCTGGTGGTTCATGGGATCAAAGAAGCGCGAGAACTATGATTCATGGTGGCGGTGTGAAGTGGACTTCGACCCGATCCTCGACGAGTGGTTTGGAGTCTCATACACCAAGCAGGGCATTCAGCCTGAACAGGCTTTGAACGATCTGCTTGCTCCAGATCTCGAAGCGGTCGCCCGGTCGATGTACTCGAGAATCCGGGGGCAGTTCGATCTCGTGAAGATCGCAGATCCCATTCAAGTGGTAGAGCGGACATTGCAATCGGCGGTCCGACTCCTGCCCGACGGCCTCGGTTCCCGGGACGGCAAGCAACGAGATGTTCGCGTCGCAATCGGTGATCTGACGAGCCCCACGGCGTATGAGGTGCGGATATCTCCCTCCGTTGAGACTGTCACCCTGAACGCTAGCCACCCACTAGTACGTGACCTATACGGCCCACTCGCATCGTCTGAACTACCGACGACAAGGTCTGCGGCAGCTCGAGTGGCACTTGTCGCTCTCGCGGGGGCACTGATGGACTCAGGGACATGCCCGCCCGGGGATCGCGCGAAGACGTGGAGCGATGTGGTGGCTACGTTGCTCGAGCGTTGTCCATGAGTCCCGAGGCCATACAGATTCCATGTCCTCAGTTCTTCGGGGCTCCGGAGCGCCGTCTCTTGAATCGGTACGTGAACGGGGCACCGCTTGACGCAGGCGATTTGACATCGACGACGACTGCGTGCCGGGCAGCACTCGCAGTGCTCTGTGACTTGAGGACACAGGGTTGGAGGGTTGAGTGGTCATCGGACGCACTCATCGTGTCGCCGCCACAGAGCGATGACGATGTCGTCGAGGAGAAGAAGCGTGTCCGATTTCAAGAGCAACTGAAGCGAGATGAGCAACTACGTATCCCGTCGGTACGGAGGTTCATCGAGGGGATGGAACGTCCGAGAGCGTGGGAAGGCAGGTTCCGCTCCGTCTTCGATCTGATGCGTGATGGCGCCGAGCTCTCGGTGAAGCTCGAGGCGGCGAACGCAGGACTGATGGCCCTCAGTGACATCGTTGATCCCTATCTCCAGGTTGTCGAGAGCAGTGAACGTTGTGAGTGGACGGGCCTGAGGCTGATGGACGTGTGGAGGTACTTCCGGCACACGTGGTCTAACCAGTACGTCAGCACTCCGGGGAGGTCGATGCCGGTTCTCGTTCGTGACCGAGCTGCGGAGAACCACCCCGTCATCGGAATCGCCGCGCTAGGAAGTGCCATTGTGCAGTTAGGGCATCGCGATCGATTGCTGGGCTGGAACCCGCAGGACGTTCTCGACCGACTGAGGCGAATCCCTACATCCACCGATGCGAGCTGGCTCCTCGACCGCCTCGATCGATGGCGGTCCGAGTTGTACATCGCGGACCTGGTGGCCGACGGACTCTGGCGCGACGAGTGGTGGGACGACCCGGTCCACGCAGACATCGAGGCACTCGCGCGCGAGTCCGCGTTGAGGCGTGAGCGACACCAGAGATTCGGACGCAACGCTGACTTCAGGGCAAGTAAGCCAGGCTGCAGTGATGAGTTCTGGCTGGCCCGAGCGCAGACAGATCTGTTCCGAAGTAAGCGTTGCCGGCTGGCAGCGGATCTCCTCCGCGCGCGACTCGCACTGGCGCCGTGCATCGGCAACGCGTCCGAACGCGCACTGGCGGCAATTCTGGCAACACCAGCAGGCCGAAAGTCTGTGAGTTGGGCCATCCGGCGGGCGAAGGCTGAGACGGTCGGAACCGAGATCGCGGACATTACCGTCTGCGGTGCGATCGCTCCGTATACGCACCTGCTCGGTGGGAAGCTCGTCGCAAGCCTGCTCGCAAGCCCCACAGTGGTTCGTGCTTACCACGAGAAGTACCGCGACAAGTCCAGCGAGATTGCATCATCGATCGCAGGTCGAAGCGTCGTGAGGTCGGCGAATCTCGTGTATCTCGGCACAACCTCGCTATACGGCGCGGGTTCGAGTCAGTACAACCGAATCAAGATTCCGGCTGACGTGCTGGACAGCTCATCCGACATAAAGTTCGTCGCCCTTGGGCGCTCCCGATCCTTCGGTACGTCGCACTTGTCCCAGAAGGCCGTGTTGGCGCTTGCAGACCTTGCTGAGCAGTCGCAGCGAGGCGCTCGTGTGAAGAGCATTTTTGGCGAGGGAGCGAGCCCGAAGTTTCGCAAGGTTAGGGAAGGAATGGACCTGCTTGGTTGGCCATCTGAAGAACTGCTGCGCCACCGTCGCGAGCGGATCATCTACGGCGTCGAACTCGCTGCTGCTCCAGGCGACTACCTACTGCGGC
Source organism: Acidimicrobiales bacterium (assembly GCA_963664235.1). Taxonomy (GTDB): domain Bacteria; phylum Actinomycetota; class Acidimicrobiia; order Acidimicrobiales; family CATQHL01; genus VXNF01. The sequence goes on from OY760933.1 coordinate 1,776,032, forward strand.
GTCGCGAACGTCCTGAATTCCTATTTGACCCCGATCTTCAGGACGATGTGGCTCGGATCGCCAGTTGGTGGAGGGTGCGCTGGATGGCCCGCAGGAGCCAGCGGGAGGGCATAGTCGATGCAGTGGCTCAGCACACGGTTCAGCGCCCGGTCAGACACGGCGCTCGCGTGATACTGCCGAGCGCGTTCGAAGATGATCTACCAGGAGTTCTTGACGAAGAGTTCTGACTGCGGTCCGACGCGAAGCCGGATCTCGCCCGTGTCCTTGTTTACATTCGCCCCGGACTCCGGAGATTCGTGTCTCGAACGTCCTCACGGCAGCAAGTCTCGAACGAACTGGGACGCTGCCGGCAGGTTATTCATTATCACCATCTCATCAATGAGTACTACGGGAACGACGAGTTGATTCTCCTTCAAGTCTTGGAGCGACGGATCGTTCGTGAAGTCGCGTGTGAGTGCTCCGTGCACGCCGACGGCGACCGTCGCACCTTCGGTCGCGACGAGGATGGGCACTTCGACGGTGGGAATTCCGCTTACGGTCACGCGTGCGCTGCGCTCAGCTACTGCGTCGCGGAGCCCCAAGCGGAGTAGATCGGCGTGGAGGCGATCAGCGAGTCCTTCGAGCCTCGGCTTCGGGACTTCGGGAACGGTTCCGTGGATCACGTAGCGAAGTAGAGCGGCCCCTAGGTGGCGATCGAGAAGACCGTGGTCGAATCGGTTCTTGAAGCTTCGAAGACAGCGGTAGCACGACTTGTCGCAGTCGGCGGGACATCTCTCGAGCAACTCCAGCGCCGCGGTGTATAGCTTCAGACCAAGCTCCCCGGTCCGCCGGGCGAAGCCTGCCCCACCCGCCAGCGTGTCGTAGATGTAGATCTCAGACTCGAGCCCCGCTGGCCCGAGATCGCTGAGCGCTGGTCTGAACTCCGCCTGTAGTTCTCCCGGCTCCAACTCGAGAAGCCGTGTCCCAGCGATCGTTAGAGCATCAGCCACCGTCCGGAGTGCGACCTGACTCGCAAGATGGCCCGGATGAAGGGAGAGAGGGGCATCAACACGTAGCGAAATCAACAGAACGTCGGACCAGAATTCCGTGCCGAGGACCAAGCCCCTCGTCGGCAGAAACCCGCTGCATTCCGGTTCACGATCATCAGGGTGAGGCTTGCGGTGCGGTTTGGCGAGATCGACCAGCGGGGACGCCGACTGCTCGATTCGTCCGCAACGCACGCAGTAGTTGTACCCGCCGGCGCGAGCCCCAGTATTGGAGACCAAGAGTTCAGCGCGTTCACTGTGATGTCGAAGTGTCGGGGTGAGCTGCACCCAGTTGCCTTCAGCAGGGCCCGGCGCGACGAGCTTTGCTCGCGTCGCATAGCTCGTGGCCGGTTGATCGTCGAGTGAGACCCCTTCTTCGTCACCGACCGGGTGAGCGAAGCCCGGAGGCCGCATCCAATAGGTGGCAGCCCCGAAACTTCCCTCTCTGCCACACGCCGGACAGTCCTGCACCTCGCCTCGCTCGGCGTTGTTCATGAGCTCAGTCCTCGCGTAGCGGCAATGCCGACACTCGAAGTACAACTTCTTTGTCCGCCATGCCCGATCAAGGTCGCCGCGCATCGGCGAGTAGAGCGCTCCAGATCGCCACTCCCGGTTGTCGATCCAGACTCGCTTGCCTGGGGCGTATTGCGTCAGAGCGACTGAGAGACCCTGGCTTGGTGTGTACTGATACTCGTGGCGGTACGAGCTTGAATCGGGATCGAACACGTGAAACGACACGACGTCTGTGGGGAACGCATATCGTGGGAGTGCCCCGCGGTAGAGCAACCGGTCGAGCACGTTCTCGACTTCTCGGTGTACTGGTCGGCGCCCACTCCCCTCATCGATGATCTCGTCGGGATCATCGCCGTCGCGGTCATCGGTACTGGAGTGTGCCGGGTCAGCTGAGTCACCTACGAGGTCTGCAGTTCCGATGGCGCCGTCCAGGACCCCGAGCGTCTCGTCAACGAGGCCCGCCATCAGTCGTTCGCTGTCACCACGCGACAATTCAGCGGGCAGCCACTGGCTGAGCTGCTCTCTGAGCGGTTCCTGGTGGGAGCGAAGCCAGTGCTCGAAGTCCTCCCGATTGAGCGGCGCGCGCACACCTAAGAAGTCGCGGATGGTTCCGAGAACCTCGAACAGCTGAGCAGGTTGAGCAGGGTCAAAGCCGGGTACCCGGTCCTGGTGATACTGCTGAAGGAGAAAGGCCGTAACGTGCCTCCGCACGATCTCGTAGTTGTCGAGAGTGAGGGTTGGATCTACCACGCTTCCGCGGATGAGTTCGGCCGGCGAGCGGAAGAAGTGCTCGTCGTGAGTATCAGAGCTTCCAAACGCTACGACTGTTGCAACGGCGTTCCCCCGCCGGCCAGCGCGTCCGGCTCGCTGCTGGTAGCTGGCGCGGGACGGAGGCATGTTTCGCAGCGCTACTCCTGAGAGCGTGCCGATGTCGATGCCGACTTCCATCGTGGTGGTGCACGACAGCACGTCGACAGCTGTGTGTGACATGCCACCGTCAGCGCCGAGATCAATGTCTTGGAAGAGCAGTTCATAGCGCTCGGCCCGTGAGAAGATTTCGCTCTCGTTGGCGGCATTGAGTTGGGCAGTGTGCTCCGCAGCAACGAGTGCAACGGCATTCGTCTGCCGTCCAGCGAGCACAGAGGCGGCGTCGGCGCGGTAGTAGCCTTTTCGCGCGCTGAACACTTCGTCGTCATCTGGGTGGAGTTCAAGCAAGCCATCACGGGTGCAGTTGGGGCAGAGTTCCACGTCTAGGGGCGGTCGAACCGTCGTTCGGCAGAGCCTGCAGTAGGCCCAACGCCCACCTACTTCTAGCGTCAGCTTGCTCGCGCGGATTCGATACTTGTTGCCACTGACACGCTCGCAGAGTTGGTCGCGCAGGGTGGGGAGCCAATCGCGTTCGAAGACTCGACGACCATCACCGCCGAGCCATCGACTCACCGGTGTGAACTTACCGGTCCTGGATCCGACTCGACCGTCTCGGCGTGAGCCAGTCTGCCAATCGGCATCCATGCTCGCGAACCAGATGCCGACTGTCGACCACTGGGAGATCCATGTGCGTGCCAGGTAGGTCTTCTGATCGTCCGACTCGGCGCGGTCCGGTATGGGAGGAAGCGACGTGATTCTCGGAGTGATCGCACCTCGCTCCCGGACGGTAGCGAGAGCAAGCGACTGCAGCCCGTAGTAGCGATCCGTAATGGCGCCTGCCAGCAGCCGTAGCAGTGACCTCGGCGGTCGTTCTGATCGGGTCTCAAGCAGGAGATCGAGCGGATCACCTAGGTCGCCGCCGCGCAGCGCCGATGCGACGATTCGCGCAGCTGAGAAGCTCTCGCCGGAACGCAGGTCTGGCCGGATACGGAGGCCGAGCCGCTGGGCGCCAAGAACCGTTGCGACGTACATATCTTCGAGCGTCATCTGGCGGTCGAGACCATGCTCCTCTGCCAGCTCGAGCCAACCACGGAGCAATGCTGGGCGAACGACGTCGGCCGAGGCGTACCGCTGGAGATTTGGCGCAAGCCGCGCTGCCGTCTGACGCGAATCGGAGAAAAGCAGGACCTTGCGGCCGCGCAACGGAGCGAACTCGGTTGGCCCATGTGCGCTCGGCGGCTGCACACTGAGTTGGCGAGTCACGACGGCCTGGAATGGCTGGTCGCCCTTGGTCTGATGATCTTGAACCGTGGATCTGCCGAACAATGCTGTTTCACCACAGACCCCGCAGGGACGAAATTCCCCAGTGTTCGCGTCTGCGTGCTCGTCGTCATCCTCGTCGTCACCGGTGGCTGACGGCGAGTACGCTCGGAGATACACGAGCCGTGTGCGGTCGCCCGCTTCCGTCGGGTTTAGTCGACCCGTCTGGAGATCAAGTTCCGCTGGACGTACAGGCTGGCCGACGCTCGCTGGCTCGAGGAGCACGTCGAGGGGGTGGACGCCGTGAACTGCTCCCGTCACCGATGCGAAGGACTCACCCGACTCCTGCCAGAGATACGAGGGATCCTCCAGATTGTCGGTGTAGGTCCGCAGATAGGAAGAACCGCAATTGCGACAGGTGAAGTACTCGAACACGCGTGCGCCGCAACCACATTGCTCTTGAGGCTGCGCGAATAGCTGCCCAATCGGATTGTTCGACGGGTCAGTGTCATGACTCAAAGGGTCGGGGCATGCCCAAAGACCGGCCAGGCCTCGGAAAAACGCGTGAACTCTGCAGGGCAGAAGTCCGGGCTCACTTGTCGAGCGGCGCGCAACGCTTCCGAGAGCTGCGACAATGGTTACGAACATGTGCGCCGTCGGAGGATCCGCCGTCGGACATACGATTTCACCGAGTTCGTCGAGCGCTCGTGCCTCGGTCATTGTCTCGTTCACGAGCATCTGCATGGGGCCGAAGCCACCGAGTGCGTCGAATAGAGCTTCTTCCGGTGACGTGTATTCTCCGACACCACGATGCGACAGGAGCGGCTCGATCGCATGGAGTCGCTCGTCGGCACTGGTCGCGTCGTAGAACGCACTAAGCGATACTGCAAGTACCGCTTCGACGTCCCTTTCCGTGGCTGGCGCAGGACTAGGACCAAGGGCCAGCGTGCCCTGTAGCGCCTGGAATGATGCAGGGTCCGTGCCGGTGAGCTGTGCCGCGAACACTCTGGCGTGGTCACGATCCTGGAAGCTCGCGCTCGTGCAGATGACCTGTAGCCGATCTGGGCTGATCCCGAGCCTCATGCGTAGCCGCCGGAACAACATCGCAACCTCGGCGCCTGCCGCTCCACGGTATAGATGCGCCTCGTCCACGATGAGCATGAATCGTTCTCGCGGGTTGGCCTCAAGCCATGCTCGTGTCTGATCGAACACCGCTCTCTCCAGTGGGCGCATCAGCATGTACTCAAGCATCGAGTAGTTGGTGACGAGCAGGTCTGGGGGATCGGCCAAGACCTCGTGACGCGTGAGGAGTTCCGCGTCCGCGGGGAGCAACGTTGCTCGATTGGGCTTGCCATCCCGGTCGAGCCATCGCTGGCCTCTCGCGCCATACCAAGCGCGTATGTCATCCTTGGCCGGCCACTTTCCCCGCTGCTGCAGTTCATGAATCAGCCGCTGAGCTTCAGCGGCTGCGTCGGGGTCGGCATCTGCGGCACGATCGAGCAGGTCGATGTAGAAATGTCTGATCGGGGCGAGCCGCCGCTTATCCTTGTCAGCGTTGCGCACGCCTGGATACAGAGTCCTGCTTGTGTACCGGGCGAAGCGTGCGGGTCGTCCGCCGCCGGATTGGAAGAACTCCCGAACCCTTGCATCGCCAAGCATCAGACGAAGGCGCCCAAGCTGATCATTGACGAGAGCGTTCATCGGATAGAGGAGCAGAGCGCGGACAGCCGGTGAGCTGAACGATTCCGGATATTCGACTGCTTCGACAGCCAGGTTTCCGAGAATTGGAATCAGGAACGACTCAGTCTTGCCAGAACCCGTTCCCGTAGTGATCACCAGGTTCGATGGCGCGTCTTGACGGAGCGCATGGGTGGCGGCCTCCGCCTGATGCGTGTAAGGAGGGTCGTAGATCATTCGGCGCCCGTCCTGATTGGGCGTGGAAAGGATCTGCATCAGTTGCTTCGCTGGGGTTGGGAATCGGCAGCCTCTCAAAAGTCTCGCCGAGTTGGTAGCGCGGCGTACTCTCTAGGAAGGGGCGTTGCGCAATCACACCATCAGACTCGAGAAGTTCTCTCCGCTGCCGCACCACCGAAGCGTTCCCAACGTGGTACGTCGCCTCGATATAGTCGCGCAATCCATCTTGTACGGCGTCGATCGTCTGACCGATCGTGGGGGTGTGGTCACCCATGGTGCCCCTCCTTGCCCTCCGTCCAGATGTACCAAAGCTTCTCCTCCACCAACTCGCGGACATGGCCGAGCACATCTTCCTCAACGCTGAAGGAGAAGAGTGCTCCATTCGAACGCGGAACGGGATAGCCGAAGAACGCTAGGTGGCGCTGCAGCCAGGCGGGCAAGGGAGCATCGAAATCTAGCCTGGCACGTGTCCCCGACAACGGCGCGACACCGACTACTCCGGGACTGCCCGAGTGCGCGTCGATCGCAGCCATGATGCGCCAAGCCTCGTCGCACGCTCTGTCGCCATGGCTTTCGAGGGGAAGATCGGAGAGCCGCTGCACCACCCCGTCATTCGCTTGAGCGACTGACCATCGATCTGCGCCGAAGGCCTGTGGGCGCCGCAGCACCAACATGCCATCCAGAGGGTCTCGTAGCGGCCGCCACCGACTGCGATAGTGATGTCGGGGTTGCGACGGATCGAACATGACAGCACCGTCGAGTTCACCCGGTGCGATCGCTGCGTCGAGGTGACTCGAGATCCGTCGGAGAAAGAGATCGGCTGTCTCAGAATCCGGTGAACGCAGCCAGTGCTCAGTCTTGATCTCCTTGACGCCCTCGTCTCGAAGGTGGGCCAAGATGTCTGCGTCTAGTCCGCCCGGGAGCCGGAGGTATCGGACGCACCCGTTTCGCTCAATATGTGTGGCGAGTTCGTCGCTAACGGGAGACACGCCGTCGGGACGCGCTCCAAGGAGGACTACGAGACGTTCACTGATCGCGACGTATCGAGGCATTCCGATCAGCAACATCGCTGCCTGACTGAAGCCATCTCGGTCCATCTCGTGCTCGACAAGGTCACCAACGGAGACAAGTTGCTCGATGACATCGGGGACGGAGTCCATCGTTGCCCCATCAACACCGGGGAGGCCTCGAAGTGGCTCTCTCACGAGGCGCACGGCTCCCGACCTTGAGAGAGGGCCGCGCATCGATACCACACGCCGAGCGGCCTCGGCCAACGCCTCGACGAAGCTGAAGTCGACGTAGTCAGGATTCAGGCCGAGCACCTCAAGGGATCGTGACGCGATCTCACTTGGAGCGATGCACCTCACGTCCATGCGAATCCCTCGTACGGCGCGTCGGTTTGGAAGTCGGCGGCGCGCACGTCGTCGACTCGGAAGACGATGTAGCGAGCAAGCCGTAGTGTGATGGGATGTTCGATCATCGAATCCGCGTGGCAATCGAATGCATCTGAGTCTAGGTCTGCTGCTGACGATGGTTGGCTCGCGATGCGAAGGCAGAATTCGCCGAGAGAGATGTCCGAGTGGACCGGTGAGGAATCAGCCCAGTGAATTATCGACGAGAAGGTATCCACGAGATCACGGAGATTGATCGACTCCGGCGTGGGCAGACGTCGGCGAAGTGCTTCGATTGTTAACGTCTGAGATCGCGTTGTCCCAAGTGCTCGAACCATCTCATTGTCGGGAACCTGGCCGAACTTGAACCGTCGGTGTTCTACTCCCCTCCAGTACTGTCCTGTGATTCCAGCAGCGATTTCTATCGAGACTTTCTGAAGTACCCGTCGTGCCGCGAGGCTGGCGTTGAGGTCGGGTTTGTCTGCCATGCCCCACAACTTGGAGAGATCAACGAGTTCTCGCAGGGAGTCGACGGAGCGGTCCCTCTGCTCGATCACAATCGTCGTTCGTCGCGCCCCGAGATCGGCGAGGTTGTGAATTCTGCCCGGCGTGACCACGGTGGAGATCGAGAAATTGTTCGCGGTGGCCGTCACTAACCCCGAATCGGGAAGATGGATTGGCGTACCGTCATCGTAGGGCATCCGATGTCCACGGTCAGGATGGCCGAGAGGGCGAAACACGACCTCCGGTGTGACACCGTCCATGTTGTCGATGAGGCAGGCGACAGGATGAGCGTCATCGTTAGAAACGATCCATCGAAGCGGAGTGAACAGCCTCTCAGCTAGTACTTCGACGGCTCCAAGATCGCGGTGCCCGAAGACGATTCTGACAGTGTCGCATTTCTCGAGGTGGCGACGGACACGATCCGAGTGGAGCACTCTTGACACGAGCCGACGTGATCCGTCGCCGCTGAGTGGCAAGATCCCGCTAAAGGTGTCTTCGATTAGCGGGACCACCTTGCCGCGAGATAGGAGTGCGATCTTTGCGGTCACTGTCGCATCGGGTGGGCCTAGAACTTCGATCTCGACAGCGCCGCCTAACAGATCTGCAAGCGATGGCGTGCTCGGCGAGGTGAGGAGAACGAGGCCCTCGCGAAGCGATCCGGAGTTTGGACGGATTGACCGTGGCCGGACGTAGACACGAACGGATCCCGTTGCCACCGGTGCCGTCGCGCCCGAGGCGAAGGCTTCCAAGTCAACGTCGTGGTAGCCGACCGAGAGGGTGCCAAGGTCCAGGAATGCTCGTCGGCCCTCTATGACCATTCGCTGCGCATCGCCATCGATTGTGATGATTACGTGGTCGATCGTCCGATCGGTCTCGAGGCCGACGGCGATCGGGTCGCCATCCAACCAGACAGCCACGTCGGCCCCGTTCCAGCCAGCATTCGCGAGCCCGGCCGGCCAGACTCGAATCGCCGTCTGGGTGGAGATACCCAGGGAACTCAATGCCTCGATGTCTTCGCCGGATACGTCGTCTGGGACTTCGATTCTGTAGAAGTGGAGAGCTGGCATGGAGCCGGCATCCGGCTCCACCATGGTTGGCGAAGACGGGAGTTCATCCTGAGTCGCCAGAACGTAGCTGGAAGCGGGCCGCACGAAGTGCCCGAGTACGACGGAGCCTTCGCCGTCCTCTACACGGAATAGCCACGGAATTGGAGGCAGGTGGCAGTAGTCGGAGAGGTGGCCGTTCGTGCGTTCCGAGGCGCCGACCAAGTGCAATAGCGGCTCGCCAGTTAACGGTTCGGTGAGTTCAACTCGCTGCCCGGGCCACAGCAATGCGGACGGGACCAACGCTCGTTGAGCACCATTGATCCGACATCGGTGCTGGGAGAGGTCGTGAATCAGATCGGGATGTCGTTCCGCGAGAGGACTCAGGTCTTGCAACTCGACCATGAGGCGCCACCCGGCTGTGGACCGCAAGAGTCGAAGCTGGGGGTGGACGACGTCAATAGAGCGCTCGGTTCGACCGCCTGTTGTCGACCGGCCTCTCGGGGACCGGAGCCCTTCGAACGACGTTCGGGTCGCTGCCTGAGCTGCTCGAAGCCAGGATTTCGCTACTCGTTCACGTGATAGGTCCTGAACGATTTGACGCACGGTGGATTGCAGCAGCGTGTCGTCGCCCGCGAGTTCCGCGTCGTCAGCTGTGAGCAGGGCGGTCGCGACCTGCCCGATCAGCACGTGGTTCTGTGAGAGGTTGCGGAACCGGTCTGATGAACCCCAGGATGCCGCTTCGATCAGCCGGCCGAGCCTCTCAGAGTTCTCGACGACGCTCGACGTCAGCCGGTAACGGTTGTCGTACAGAATCTCGGCGAACTGACGCTGAAAGACTCTGGGGAGGACAGCGTGAACGACGGGCCAGCAGATGATCGAGAACTTTCGAGCCCACGCGCCACTCGGGATCGCGCCCGCGTAGTTGTCCGCGAATGCCATGAAGTAGCGCTTGATTCGTGTTCTTCTGTCGGGTTTGTCGATCCAGCCCGGCGTCTCGTCGACGAAGATCGGCCAGAACTCACCTCCGTCATACCGATATCCAACGTCAGCGGCGTAGACCACGAGCGGTAGCGGCGTCTGTCGAAACGTGGACCTCTGCTCGACCAACCAGCGCACGGCGCGTTGCAGAAGCGCAAACTCGCCTTCGCTGAGACCGTGTTCGAGCGCAAATACTGGCAACTGCGACTCAGAGCGGGCTTCTGACAACGCCACGAAGTGCTCGTGAAGCCGCGTCTGAAGGCAGCGTCCCGCCGGGTGGTGGGGTTTTGAGGTAGCTGGGAGGGTCCACCTGTAGGTGGGTCATCGGCATGATCCTCGGTGAGAGCAACTACTCACTCATCGAGGAGGACACACCGATGACCCTTTCTGATACTGCCACGGCACAGCTGTGGGAGAGTTTCCGCGCCGGCGGCGGCGCGAGTTTGGTCCGCGAGGCGGTGGAGTTGGTGCTCCAGGAGCTGATCGAGGCCGAGGCCGCCGAGCGCATTGGCGCCGGGCGTTATGAGCGCAGCGAGGCGCGGGTCACTGAGCGCAACGGGCACCGTCCGCGGCTGTTGGCGACCCGGGCCGGCGATGTCGAGTTGAAGATCCCCAAGCTGCGCAAGGGGAGCTTCTTCCCGTCAATCATCGAGCCCCGCCGGCGCATCGACCGTGCCCTGTGGGCGGTGGTCATGGCGCCTCTGTGTGTCAAGTCGACGGGGCGAGATGGCGTCGATGGTCGGCGAGGAGGGTGCGGAAGACCAGGTCAGACAGCCGTCGCTTGACGCAGCGAAGGGCTTCTCGACGGCTCTTACCCTCGGCGATCTTGCGCCGGTAGTAGTCCTGTCCAGCGGTGGGTTGGCGGATCTGGGAGAGCGCCATGATGTGGAGCGCCGAGTTCAGTTGTCGGTTGCCGGCTCGGGAGAGGCGATGCCGAACGACGTCGCCGGAGGAGGCTTCGATCGGTGCGGTTCCGGTGTAGGACGCGAACTGGTCTTTGCTGTTGAAGCGGGTGATGTCGCCGACGTGGCCGAGGATCTTGGCGGCTAGGACCGGGCCGATGCCGAACAATTCGGTCAGCGAGGTGTGGCTCTCGGCGACGGCTTCGGTGGTGCGGGTCTCGAGCGAGGCGAGCGCCCGGTCGAGGTGGCGAAGATCAGCGAGGAGCTCGACAGCGAGCTGGCGTCGAGTCTTGGTGACCGGGTCGGTGGACCGCACTCGGCGGAGGAGTTGGCGTGCGGTGTCGATCGAGCCGCGGGAGATCTTCTCGCCGGGGACCAGGTGGGCCATCATGGCGTGCAGCCGGTTGAGCGTCTGGGTGCGTTGCCGACACAGGTCGTCGCGACGGTCGGCGAGGAGTCGCAGCGTGGTGGCGTGACTTTCGGCGGCGACGCCGTTGAGTCGGTCGTTGTCGATCGCCGCGATGCCGACCGCGATCGCGTCGGCATCGTCGTTCTTGCGGCCGTGACCGGTGGACAACAGCCGAACGCGGGTGGCGAGTTTGGCGGGCACATCGACGACCTGCTCGCCTGCGGCGACAAGGTGCTGAGCGACGGGTGCGCCGCTGCCGGCGGCGCCTTCGACGGCCCAGCGCCGGTTCGGCCAACGCCGGCCGACCGTGACCAGGTCGCGGCGTCCGACGCGGTTGGTTGGGAAGGTCTGCTGATGCAACACCCCTCGGCGTTGATCGAGCACGGCAATCGTGACTGAGGTCTTGTGGGCGTCGCAGCCGATCGTGACGGACATGGGCTCCTCCTCGGGGCTCAGGGTTCTGGTGCGGTGTCGCTGGAGGGCAGTCCGACTTGGGGCAATGCAGGCCTCTGTTGAGCCACTCGTGGCGACGGCGGGAGGTGCCGGGCCGCATGCCATTACCGAGCCAACCCGAAGGCGGCAGAGGCTTACCGAGCGTCCCGACACCTCCCTCGATCGACGAACTCGGCCGAGCCCGCCAACCAGCCACGAGTTAACAAGTCGGAGGCGTACGTGGCCGGCGTGTCGACCCGCTCGGTCGACGATCTGGTGGCCGCTTTGGGCGCAGAGTCCGGCATCTCCCGCTCCGAGGTATCGCGCATCTGTGGGGGCCTCGACGAGGTCGTAGAGGCGTTCAGGACCCGGCGGCTGGACCACGTCGAGTTCCCGTACGTGTATCTCGACGCCACGTATCTGAACGTGCGCAACAACCTTGCCCAGCCGGCGTCGATGGCCACCGTCGTCGCCACGGGCATCACCGCCGACGGCAACCGGGAGGTCCTGGGCTGCGACGTCGGCGACAGCGAGAGCGAAGGGTTCTGGCAGCAGTTCTTGGGCTCGTTGCGCGACCGGGGTCTAGGTGGCGTGCGCCTGGTGATCTCTGATGCGCACCGCGGCCTCGGCGCCGCCGCTGATCGGTGGTTCCAGGGAGCGGCCCGCCAGCGCTGCCGGGTGCACTTCATCCGGAACCTGCTCGCTGTGGTGCCCAAGTCGCACCAGCACATGGCCGCGGCGCTGTTCCGCACCATCTTCGCCCAACCCGACGCCGGCGCCGTCGCCGACGCCTGGGACCAAGTCAGCGACCAGCTCGCCGCCCGGTTCCCCAAGACCGGACCGCTCATGGACGGCGCCAAGACCGAGGTCCTCGCCTTCGCGACCTTCCCGCGAGCGCATTGGCAGAAGATCTGGTCCACCAACCCCCTCGAGCGGATCAACAAGGAGATCAAGCGCCGCTCACGAGTTGTGGGGATCTTCCCCAACGAGGCCTCCGCCATCCGCCTCGTCGGCGCCATCCTCGCCGACCTCCACGACGAATGGCAGGCCACCGACCGCCGCTACCTCTCCGAGGACTCCATGAGCCTCCTCTACCCCGAGCGCGATAGTCTCGCCACCGCCGAACTCACAGTCGGCAACCATCACCGAGGCTCAACCCCAAAGCCCACCACTTGATGGGACGCCCCCCGTCTGAAGGCGGGCAGCCTCAGCTTGGCCGTCGAAACCGTCGTCTGTTAGCTGCACTGTCTCACTTTCCGTCGGTGCTAGTCGCCCACCGAGCCACGCCGTTCGACTCCCGTGCTCCACACCCTCGCCAACTTGTACGAGGGTATTGCGCTGTCCGGGCTTTACGGATATATCGGCGTCATGGCGGTCTCCCGTGCTTGTGGCGTCTCAGTGGTAGTCGGCGGTCTCGGTGACGGCCACGCCCCTGAATCTGCCGCGATCCAAGCGTCATCCGCGACGAGTGGCCGCTGGAGACGAAGCACGCATCATGAGGGTCGCGGGAGTCGCCTGGTTCCAGACGCCGGGTCACTCTCGATCTTTCGATGACCATCACGCACTCGACGACGACCCCGACGAGTTGGACGAGAACCTGCGGGCCCCGGTGGATCAGCAGGTGGGCCTGTTGTCCCTCGGCGGTGACGCGTCCCTCCTGAGCCGCCTGAGTGAGGACGAGGCGGCGTCCATTGCCGAGGACGAATAGCTGGGCGCGGTGGAGTCGGTGTGCCGGCAGTGAATGGCCAGGAGTTCCCGGGATTGGTCGAGAGCTTCGTCGCCACGCTCAATCAGTTGTTCCAGCCAACCATCGATCATTGGCGTGTGTGTAGTAGGCGCATGCCCCGGATGCAGGCCTACCTGCCGACAGAGCTCTACGCAGCGGTCAAGGAGTACAACATGCCCGCTTCGAAGCTCCTGCAGGACGCCGTGCGGGCTGATCTGCGGCGCCGCGAGCTGATCGAGGGGGCCCGGCGCTACCTGGCGGAGCTGATCGACAAGGTCGGCGAGCCCTCGGCGGAGGAACTTGCTGCTGCCGAGGCCCTGTCCCGCGTCATCCGCCGGGCCGCCAACGAACCGATGCCGCTGTCAACCGATTCCTCAAACACTGCGAGGTCATCGAGGTCCTGCCGGAGCAGGTTTCGAGACGGGCCGGAACTCTGCGCGCGCTGGCTGGTCGAGGATCGGCCACCGACGCAGTCGTCGTCGCCGGCGCTGAGCCCGGGGGCACGGTGCTGACGGGCGACGTTGCGGATCTGTGTGCCCTCGCCGGGTACGCCGAGGACGTCGAGGTCCACCGACCCTGATCGCTTACGTTGCTGCCCGCGATCTCGGAGGGGAGAGCGTTTTGAGGACCACTCCAGAGCAACCAGCGCGGTGTTGCTCAGTCGGTGCGGCGCCGGCCGCGGGAGGCCCGGTAGTCGTCGACCCAGATGCGGGTACTACGCCACTGGCCGTCGGCGCCTCTGTGGGCCTGGAGGCGGCCGCGCTGCGCGGCGGCCTGTAACGCCGTCACCGAGAGGTCGGCCGCAGCTAGCGCGCGCAGGGGCACGAGTCGTGCGGGTCCGGCGACGGCGGGCAGCACGAACCGGTAGAGGCTGCCGAGGATGGCTCGGGCGATGACCTCGCCGAGCGGTCCCGGCTCGCCGGCGTCGGCGGATCGCAGCGCCCGCAGGTAGCGGTCCCTGTCCCGCTTGTAGATCACGACGGGCGGGATGCCGAGGCGTACCAGCACGAGGTTCAGCAGCAGACGCCCGGTGCGGCCGTTGCCGTCTAGGAACGGGTGGATCTGTTCGAAGCGGCAGTGCGCGACGGCGAGATCGTCGCACAGCGTGTCTGCGCCGGCGTGGAGCGAGTTGACGAGGTCGATCCAGCCGGTCATCTCCGAAGGGACCAGTGGCCAGGAGACGGGCGTCATCCCGCCCGGAAAGGGTCGTATCTCGTGTTCCCGGAAGCTTCCGGGCGCCTCAGTGGGTCGGGCATCGGGGTGGGGCGCGACCTCCCAGACCGGTGCCATGGCGGCGTGGTGGACGTGGCGCACCTCGGAGATGGTGAGGATCGTCGCCGGAGTCGCCAATCCTGTCGGGCTGCTGGCCTGCTCGTACACCCACTCGGCGGCGTTGGCGTACCCGCGGACCTCGAGGTACTCGCGCAACTCCTTGTTGCCGACGGCTCTGCCGTCGTTGAGCAGGCTCTCCACCTGTTTGAGCACCAGTGTGTTGCCCTCGATGGCGGTCGAGTGGTGGGCCTCCTCGTACCAGATGTCGCGCCACAGGCCGGCCGCCTCCACGGGACTGGGCAGGCCACCGAGACGGTTCTCCAACTCGCCAACCTGTACGCGCACGCGGTGGTAGATCTCCTCCCGGCGCGGCCTGCCACGGCGTGGCGACGTCGGCGATTCCGCTCTCGTCCCCATCACAGCCAAGCGTAGCCGCAAGGCCGGCGAACTTGTCGAGGATGAGAGAAACTAAATCAACAACGACAATCTAGTGACAGATCGCATTTGTAGCGAGCCTACCGCAGTGGCCAGATAGGGCGATATCAGCGTTTTGACCAGGGCAGTTGTCCAATAATCGATGAATCGGGATTCCGTCGTCGTCCTCGATGACTTGTCGAGTCAACAGCCATCACAACTCAACACGACACGATCACACCGCCCTAGGGGGACCCTGAAGCTCGGCTCGCTGCGGTCACCCGCCGCAGCCACAACCGGATCGGGCGATGCCCCGTCCGAATGTGGCTCCTCCGGAGGATCAGGGGATCGAGGCGACGTAGAGTCCGAAACTGTGTTGACGGCTGAACCATCCCGGGGCGAGGAGATCTTGTGGGATGCGGCCGTGGGTGACGGGATCGCCTGATGCGCCGTGGCGTGATCGGATCGTTGCGCGGCGAAGCGCTCAGCGCTACAGTCCTGTTCATACCCACCCGGCCCTTCAGGGGCCGGGTCTTCTTTTACCAGTCGGCGGGCTTCGCGAATTGCTTGACTGGGTCCGGTAGCTGGCAGCCGGTGTAGTCGGCCGAGTCCAATTTGTACCACCAGTGCATGCCGACTCCGTCGTCGCGCCCGCCCGCAAGATCGCCCGCGAGCCGACCTTGTCCAGGGTTGACTGTTCCGATAGGCACGCGGAGACGACTCTCTTGGATCGGAAGCCGGAGGTCGCTGTCGTTCGAGATGACGATCGCGGCGTCCACTTGCTTGCCGAGCACGTCCAGTAGGAGCCGCGATGCCACGTTCACGTCCGTGCCCTTCTCCTCGGAACGTTGATGGGAGACGATGAACATGGCATTCGGGACGTCGCCCCATGACGAATCTCGTATCTTCACGGGCCACCGCGATGTCGTAACGACTGGCTTACCGTCGGAGCCCGCGATGGCCAGCGGTGATTTCCTGACTCGGCTTATGAACCTTCCCTCGATGAGGGCATCAATGGATCCATGCGCGCGAAGTGCGGCAACGTACCTGTCTTGATCCCGTCGGCCCTCCGGGTTCGTGTTCCCGTCGATGAAGGCTGTGCAGTAGATGACTCGATCAAGTACGGCGCCGTTGGCAAGCCACTCCCGTCGGCCGTGAATCAGTCTCTGGCTCAGCTTGCGCAGATCCAGCCATCGCCATCCGGGCTGGTTGCGCCGGCCCTCGGCCGCCACGGCACGTCCGCCGTAGTACAGATTGAAGCCATCAACGTAAACGCCGACACGCATCACGTTCTCACTGTCCGTTCATGCTGAAGAATGTCCTTCTGGCCACGACTCCGCTGTCATGGTGCGCGCGACGCACACTCGGAGCGCGGCGCGTGCGAGCGGTCGATGAGGCTAGCGGTGAGCCGCCGCCGCCAGCCTCTGCACAGACGGACTGATCGGGAGAATCAGGGGATCGAGGCGACGTAGAGTCCGAAACTGTGTTGACGGCTGAACCATCCCGGGGCGAGGAGATGTACCTCGTCACTTGGCCAAGCGTTCGAGCAGCGCCTTGTCTCGTTCGAGGAGCTTCTCGGCGCGGGACGTGAAGTCATCGTCGGCTCGGACCCGGTCGATCTCCGCGCGCAGCGAGTCGACGATGAGCTGATTGACGCTCGTTCCCTGCACGCGGGCAACAGCGTCCGCCTCGTCGGCCAGTTCGGCCGGGAGTCTTACGGTGTCCTCCCCGGATCGCCCGAGTCGGAGTAATGACAGAGTTATGACATATTCGTGAGACGTAGAGGGACAGCCCTTACGAATATGTCATGACCGCTCAACCTCGGCGAGGCGGGCTAGGTGCTCCTGGTGCCGACTCTCGAGGTTGTTCCAGAGCCGCTCGGACACGCCTGTGGCACGTTCGAGTCGCCGTGCCGTATCGCCGGCGATGGGAACCTTGCCCCGGATGATCTGGTCGATGTGCTCGGGCGAGAGCCCGGTGCGCCGGGCCAACTCGGCCTGGCTCATCGACAGCTCCGCCAGCATTTCCTCGAGCGTCCAGCCGGGCGGCGTGGCGTGGTCCGGGCTGTACGGATGTGTCGGCGTCATGGCAGTCTCCCGCGCTTGTGGCGTCTCAGTGGTAGTCAAGGATCCCGGCGATGACCACGACGAGGATCCTGCCTCCTGACCGATGCCGAGTGTCGGGACGATTGGCTCACCTACCGGAACTTCCTGCGCCGGCAGTGAACGGCCAGGCGTTCCCTGGATCGGCCGAGAGCTTCGTCGCCACGCTCAATCAGTCGTTCGAGCGAACCGTCGACTATTGGCGAGTGTGTATAGTAGGCGCATGCCTCGGATGCAGGTCTACCTGCCGACAGAACTCTACGTAGCGGTCAAGGAGTACAACATGCCCGCTTCGAAGCTCCTGCAGGACGCCGTGCGGACTGACCTGCGGCGCCGCGAGCTGATCGAGGGAGCCCGGCGCTACCTGGCGGAGCTGATCGACGAGGTCGGCGAGCCCTCGCCGGAGGAACTTGCCGCTGCCGAGGCCCTGTCCCGCGCCATCCGCCGGGACGGCATCGACCGGTGACGCCGCTCGTCCTGGACTCCGGAGGCGTCACCGCACTGGCGCAGCGCCGCTCGAGTGCGGCGGCTCTGATCGAAACGTTCATCCGGGACGAGATCTGGCCGCCGGTGGTGCCCTCGGTGGTTCTGGCGGAGTGCGTGTCGGGTCGCCAACGAACCGATGCCGCTGTCAACCGATTCCTCAAACACTGCGAGGTCATCGAGGTCCTGCCGGAGCAGGTTGCGAGACGGGCCGGAACTCTGCGCGCGCTGGCCGGTCGAGGATCGGCCGTGGACGCAGTCGTCGTCGCCGGCGCTGAGCCCGGCGGCACGGTGCTGACGGGCGACGTTGCGGATCTGCGCGCCCTTGCCGAGTACGCCGAGGATGTCGAGGTCCGCCGACCCTGATCGCTGACGTTGCTGCCCGCGATCTCGGAGGGGAGAGCGGTTTGAGGACCACTCCGGAGCGACCAGCAGTGTGGAGGCGGCCCTCGACCCTGCGGGCCGCAGTGCTGGTGGCCGCTGCTGGCGGCCGCTGCTGGCATCCTCTACTCGGGCTTCTACCCGCGGATACACGACCAGGGCTCCGCCCCGACCCAGGCGCTTGGCGACGACGTCGAGACCGCAAGTCGAGCGACGCGGCCGAGTCGTCGAATGCGTAGTTATGGCATAATCGTCCAGTCGCCCAATAGACTGTTCACGATTATGTCATATCCGCTGTTCCATCCTTCCTGTGAGCGCGCTCCCGTTGCCGCGCTCACCGCGGCGGAGTTTGCGGCGGAGTTCCCCCGTGAGGGCCTCCACGTCGAGTTCAAGGAGGGCGTTTCGCATTCGCGGATCGCGGAGACGGCGATGGCGTTCTCCAACGCCGACGGCGGCGTGTTGCTCCTCGGCGCCTCGGACCACGGAACCGTTCGCGGAGTGGACCTGGGTACCGGTGGCGAGACCCAGATCCGCAAGACGCTCGGCCAAGTGCGAGACCTCGGGCCACATCAGTTGTACCGGATCGACGTCGATGGGCGCACGGTCGTGGCCGTCGCCGTCGGGAGGCGTCAAGGCGGGTTCACGCAGTTGGCCGGCGGCCAGATCAAGGAACGGCGCGGCGCGTCCAACCACACGCTGCTCGGTGCGGAACTCGCCGACTTCATCGCCCGGCGCTTCGTGCGCACGGTCGAGTCGGCCCCCACCTCGCTCCGGCCGGAGGAGATGGATCCCGGTTTGGCGTTCGAACTGGCGGCGGCGTGGCAGTGGCCGCTGAAGCCGGAGGCATCGCCGTCGGAACTGCGGGACCGCCTGCGCGACAGCGGCTTCGTGATCGTCAACGGCGATGGCGACCGCCTGAGCGTCGCCGGCGCCCTGTACCTGTTGGCGGATCCGGCGCGGGTGCTCGGGAAGGCCTTCGTGGAAGTGTTCCGCTACCCGGACGACGGCGTGGACTACGACCGTCGCGAGGAGTTCGGTGGCCCCCTCCAGCGCCAGGTGGAATCAGCGGCTGACTTCGTGCTGGACGAACTGGGCTTCGATCTGGCGCTGCTGGGTGTGCGACGCCACGAACTGCACCGCCTGCCGAGGGTTGTGGTGCGCGAAGCAGTCGCCAACGCCGTGGCGCACCGGTCCTACGCACCAGCGGCGACGTCGGAGGCGGTGCGCATCGAGATCCGCCCGGACCGGGTGGTGGTGCGCTCGCCGGGCGGGTTGCCCGAAGGGGTCTCGCTGGACGATCCGGCCATCCGGTCGGTCCCTCGCAACGTGCTGGCAATCAGGACGCTGCGCTTCTTCGGCATCGCGGAGGACGCCGGGCGGGGCGTGCGACTCATGCGAGACCATATGACCCTCAACCTGATGAAACCGCCCGTATTCGAGGTCGACGGCTCGTCGGTGGTGGTCACGCTGCGGTTGGGGTCCGACGCCGGGCCGGCAGAGCGGGCCTGGCTGGCTCTGACGCTGACCGGCGAGCCGCCCGGCACCGTGCGGCCGTACTCGGTCGGCGACACCGGCGACGTGCCCATCGGCTTGCGGGCGGGGGACGCGCGGGTGCTGCTGGAGGCCGGCCGCGGCGAGACGCTCACCAACGGGCAGGTCCGCGACCTGCTCGGTGTGGACGTTGTAGAGGCCCGGGCGGCACTGCTCCGGCTGCGCGACCGCGTGTTGCTGCAGCAACACGGCAATGGCGCCGGAGCCCACTACGTCCTGGCGCCGCACCTGACGGGTTTCAAGAGCCGCCTGGTAGTGCGCAGCCGGTCCGACGAACTCAGCGATGTCGCAATCGAGCTGGCGGGCAGAGGCCGCGTGACCAACGCCGACCTCCGGAAGCGCACGGGCATCGACCGCGTAGAGGCACTGCGAGTCCTCAACGCCCTCGTCGCCGCCGGCCGACTTGAGCGCCGCGGTACGCGGCGAGGCAGTCACTACGTCCGCCCGGAGTCGTCCGCAGCGTCAGAATTGGAAGGATTGATAGCGGAGCCATGAGTACCCTCCGGCACGTGGAAGTGGTCGCGTAGTGGCGAGACGACCTCATCGCCGAGGCGGTCGCGTGACGCCGAAGGGGACGCGGCCCGAGGATCGCCGGGTCGGGTCGCGGCGCGCTCCTGGCCCGCCGCCGCCCTCGCAGGCGGAGATGCTGCTACTCAACGCCGAACTGGCGGCGTCGACGATCACCGACGTCGGCGAGGCCGAGAACTGGGCCTCGATGGTGCAGCGCCAGTTCCGGCCGTGGGGGTTCGACCTTGCTCCGGACCTGACCGTGCCGGAGATGCTGGACGCCGCCATGGACCGAGGAGGCGTGGCTGCTGCGGTTCTGGCGGCGACGCTGGCGGAGTTCGGTCCCCAGCGGGGCCGCCACCAGGCGCGCCGGCTGTGGCAGGGGCTGGTGGCGGGCGGCGTGGTCGTGCCCGGCTGGGTCGAGATGCTCGGCGCCGTGACACCGGTCCGGGCTGTCCGACTGACCGATCCCTGGGGCGACGAGTGCCTGCTGTGGATCGACTACCAGCGCCCCGACGGAAGCGTGTGCGGCCTTGGGGTGGCGATCGATCGGATCTGGGGCGGGACGGCGCAGACGTTCGCCCACGGCCTCTCGATCGAGATGGTCGCCGCCAAGGCTGCCAAGGACCCCGGGGTCCACGTCGCTGACATCGACCTGGCCGATGCCCGGGCGATGATCGCCGAGGGTCTGAAGGAGCGGGACGCCACGGTGCGACTCGACGACGAAGTCGAGGGGGACGACGACCCAGACGAACGGGACGAGGAATTGCGCGCCCTGGTGGACCAGCGAATCGGTCTGCTGCCTCTCGGCGGTGACGCGGCGCTGCCCCGCCGCCCGGACGAGGACGAGACCGCGGCCATCGCCGGCGCGTTCCTCGAGTGGCCCCACGGGCAGGATCCGGACATGGCGGCACACATCTCCGAGACGATCATCTCTTTCGCGGGGTACTGCTACGACGAGGATCCGCTGCAGTGGAGCCCGCCGAGGATCGCGGGATTCCTCACCGGTTGGATCCCCGCGAAGGTGATCGCCGACGCCGCATGGCTGGACGCTGTCGAGGCGGTGTTCCCGCGCTGGTTGGCGTACGCGGCCGAGCGCCGGGGGCTCGCCCCCGAACTCGCCGAGGAGAACCTGGCCGTGGCCCGAGAGTCGTTCGCGGCGATGCGCGCCAACGTCGCCGACGCCGAGAACTGGACCCCCACGACGCGCATGATCCGGGAGATGATGGACGACGGCATCGACCCGTCGGACCCGGCGGACGGAGTCGCCATGCAGGCGTGGATCGACCAGTACAACGCCCGCCCCCGCCACGAACGCCACTGACCGCCTCGGTGCCCGGCGCCGGGTGGGCTGTCAGGGGCCGAGAGCGGTGATCGGGACGATGGTGACGCCGTCGGGGTGTTCGTAGCCGTAGCCGCCGGCGGTTACCACGACCAGGCGAGACGGTGTGCCGGTGCGGTCGGCGTCCACCTTGTTCTGAAGGCGCTTGAGCGTTCGCACGGCTCGGTTGATGGCGGTCTCGCCGCCGAGCTTGACCTCCACGGCGATCCAGGTGCCGTCGGGTCGCCGCACGATGGCGTCGACCTCAAGGCCGTCACTGTCGCGGTAGTGCGAAAGCTCGCAGCCGGCGGCCTGGCCGTAAACGCGTAGGTCGCGCACCACCAGCGACTCGAACAGCAGGCCCGCGAAGGCGAGGTCGGCCATGACTGCGCCGCTCGTCGAGGCCAACGCGGCGACGGCGAGGGACGGGTCGGCCAGATGGCGCTTGGGGGCACCGCGCAGCTGTGCGCGCGACGTGAGGTGGGGCTTCCACGCCGGCAGGTCCTCGACGACGAACAGGCGCTCCAGAGCCGCCGCGTACGAGGCGACCGTGCGGCGATGCACCGCGCTCCCCTCGACGGTCTCGCCGGCGGTGTCGGCCGCGAGTGTCGCGAAGCTCGCTTCGCTGGCGGTGTTTCGTGCCAACGAGGCGAGGAGCCGGCGCACGCCCGCGGGGTTACGGTCGACGCCGTCGACGCGGGAGACATCGGTGCGGCTTATCTCGTCCAAGTAGCCCCGCACCGCCCGCAGCGACGTTCTCTCGTCGGCGCCTGTGCTCACCAGGTTCGGCCAGCCGCCTCTGCACGCCATCTCCATGAGGTCGCCGAGGCGATGCCCCGTGTCGCCGGCCGAGCACCTGCCACTTTCGAACAGCCTTGCAAGAGACACGGCGCCGTCGGACTCACCGGACTCGAACAGGCTCATCGGGCGCATCCGCACGCGCAGTACCCGTCCCGCGCCGGAGTGTCGCGTGATGTCGTCAGGAGGGTCCGCGGATCCGGTCAGGATGAACAGGCCCGGCCGCCCCCGGTCGTCGCAGGCTCGTCGCATCGGGTTCCAGATGTCCGGCGCCATTTGCCACTCATCCAGGAGCCGCGGCGGCGGTCCCTCCAGCAGCACCGCAGGGTCCACGTTCGCCGCCAGCCGGGCGCTCACCGTGGCGTCGAGCAGTTGCTCACTGGCCGCGAACCGCTTGCCGGTCCACGTCTTCCCGCACGACCGGGGTCCCTCGATCAGCACCGCCGGAGAGGCCTTCAGAGCGTCGCTCATCTCGGCGTCCACCACCCGCGGCATGTACGCCTTCGAGAGCACTCCCTCATTCACAGGACATCTCGGTCGGCGTCTCGTCCGGCGATCATGCAAACAGCCTAGCCTCAGGCATCTATATATGGGCACCTGAGAATCCCATAAACGGGCACTCAAGTCGGAGATACCAGTCCGTGTCTCGGCCCGCGGACGTTCAACGCCCTCGTCACAGTCGGCCGGCTCGAGCACCGCGTCCCTAGGCCCTCCGGAAGCGCCAGCCGTGGAGGATGCGGCCGTAGTAGTTGAATGCCCGGCGGGCCCCGGCGTCGTCGAAGTGGTAGCCGGCGCCGATCTGGCGGGCGGCGGCCAGGCCGGTCACCAGGCAGGTCTCCTGGCTGTTGATCAGAGTGTGGGCGCCGCAGTGCCACGACCGCCGGCGGCCCTGGATGAAGCGGAACAGGCTCACCAGCAGCGTCACGTGCTTCACGTCGTGCACCACGTGCTGGAACCACCACCGCCGGATGACCTTCTGCTCGTCGATCGCGCTGATGGGGTTGTAGGTCACCAGGCAGGGCCGCTCCGACCGCTTCGCCCACGGCTGCTGGTTGTGCATGATGTAGGTGATCTCGTAGTTGTCGGGCCGGGCGCCGTACTGCTCGATGTGGTTGCTGCGGGTCTCGAGCTCCCGCACGTCGCTGTCGGGCAGCACCGAGGCGTCGGAGTGCACCACCGTGTGGTTGTGCAGCTCGCTCTCGTAGCGGATCGACGAGAGGATGTAGCGCTCCAGCATCGTGGGGCGGTCCAGCATCATCAGCGTCTGATTGGCGTTGCAGGCGAAGATCACCTGGTCGAATGACTCCTTCACGCCCGCCTCGTCCTCGACCACCACGCCGGACCGTTGCCGGTGCACCTTGCGCACGGGCCGGTTGAGGTGGATCTTGTCCGCAAAGCCGGCCGACATGTTCTCGTAGATACGCCGCGTGCCCCCGTCCCAGGTCTGCATCGGCGTGGCGGACTCGATGTCGAAGAACTCCAGGTACCGCGCGAACAGCGCCGCCGGCATGTCGAACACGTTCGTCGCCATGATGAAGTTGACGAACATGGGCTTGAGGATCTTGTAGCGGAAGTCGCCGGAGAACCTGCCCAGGTTCAGCACCGTCCCCATGCTGATGTAGTTGAACGGGTTGAGGGCGTTCACGAGCTTCGACTTGACGTGGTTCAGCCGGCCGAACCACCGCAGCCGCCGCAGCACCCGCTGGAACCTGGCGATCTCGTCCCCCAACTGCTCCCTGATGTCGGAGTCGAAGTCGTGGGCGTAGACCTCGCCCCGGTACTTCACGCTGTAGCTGAACCGGGTGTCCACCAGCTCGATGCCGAAGCGCTCCATCAGCAGCACGACGTGGTCATAGACCGACGGGATGCAGGCGGTGACCGAGATGTCGAACGGGATCGAGCTGCCGTCGGTCTGGGGCATGTCGGCGGTGATGGCGTTCCCGCCGATGCGGTCGGCGGCCTCGAACAACTGGATGTCGAACCGGTCCGGGTGGTGGTGCAGCGCCCAGGCGGCTCCCAGACCCGCGACGCCCCCGCCGATGATGGCGATCCTCTGCGGCATTCCCTGCTCCTGCCGGTCGCTCACCCCGCGATCGAGGCGTCGTGCGGCCTGTGTCGTGCAACTCGTAAGAATATGACGTGGTTCACCAACCTCCGAGAGGGGCCCAGAGCGTGGCGCTGGAGACAGAGGGCACCGGGCTGGTGGCGGGGGTGGACGGGGTGCAGGGTGGCTGGGCCATGGCTGTCACCGGTCTCACCGGTGGGTCGCCGGTGGAGTTCTCGGTGTGGCACACACTCGACGATCTCTGGACCGAGGCGAGGGCTCGGCGGCTGCGAGTGGTGGCTATCGACATGCCCACCGGATTGCCGGGCGCGGAGCGGCGAGAGGCCGACCTCGAGGCGTACCGGCAATTGGGGGCGCGGCGCTCGTCTCTGTTCTGGACGCCGCCGCTGTGCGTCCTGGATGCCACGCGCCACGCCGAAGCCAACCGGCGGTCGTGGGACGAGACAGGTCGGGGCATCTCAATCCAGGCGTTCAACCTGATGCCCAAGATCCGCGAGCTGCGTGACACGCTGGCCGCCGGCGACTTCGCTCCGACGGCCCGACCCCGAGCCGTCGAGGTACATCCCGAGAGCAGCTTCGTGCGCCTCGCCGGCGAGCCGATGTCGGCCTCCAAGCGCCAACCGGCCGGCGAGCAGGAGCGACTGGACATCCTCGCCGAGGTGTTCCCGAAGATCGCCGAGGCCGCTGTCTCGTCACCGCCACCGGGGCCACCCAGCCCCGGGCTGGACGACCTGCTGGATGCCGCGGCGGCTGCCTGGACCGCCCGGCGCATCGTCGCCGGCGACGCCGACTGCCTGGGCGCCGGCGACCACGACGAGACCGGCTACCCGATGAACATCTGGGTATAGCCACCACCGAGCGCACCTGAACTGCGCCACCACACCGGCTGGTGGCCCGAGAGCCGGTCGCCCGTCGGCAGGCAGAGGCCCTGGCAAGAGAAAAACAAGCATATCAAATCAAACCTATTGAATATCAGGCTATTCTGACTCCCAGCTTCCCCCGAAGCCTTGCCGGGTCCTGCAGGTGGATCGCGGCTCGACGAAGGGAGAAGCCATGCCGGTTCCAATCAATTCAGTTGTCCCGAACACCCCCAGTGCCCCGTCCCGAGCCGGCCGGGCGAACCGATCAGCGGCGCGACTGCGGGTGCCGCTGGGGCATCTGGTCGCCACCCGGGCGGTGGATCAGCAACTGCTGGGCCAAGCGGAGGGTCGCGCCTTCGTGATGGCGTGCCTGCGCCGCCACGCCGGCGGCGACTGGGGTGACCTCGGCAGCCACGACGCCGAGGCCAACGACCTGGCGCTGGTCACCGGCGCCAGGGTCCTGTCGAGCTACCAGATTCCCGGAGAGCTCCGCCAGGGCGCCGGCGCCGAGCCCGACTCCGGCCCTCAGTTGCGGGAGGTCATTTCCGACGACCGCCTCTGGATCATCACCGAGGCCGAGGACAGCCAGGGCAACCGCTCGCAGACCACGGTGCTGTTTCCCTCGGATTACTGACGGTCCGTCTCGGACCAGGTGCCCCGGTTCGGGCGTGCCGCACCGGAGGCACCGTGGTCGGGTGCCGGCGGTTGGCTGGAGGGGGTGCGGCGCGCAGTCGGTGGCGTGAGGCGGTCAGTCCGTCGGGATCGGCATCGCCAGGCCCTCCACGACGGTCACGTCGGGATGGCCGGCGATCGTGGCCGGCGGCACCAGCAGCTTCCGGTCGCGCCCGCCGCCGCCGATGATGAGGCTCGGCCGGTCCATCACCCGTGCGTCCACCCACAGCGGCAGCTCGGTGGACGACCCGAAGATGGTGACGCCGCCGATCGCCATACCGGTGAGGTCCTTGGTCTGGTCCGCGGAGGCGAACGAGGCCCGGCGCACGCCCAGCCGCTTGCGCACCACCCGGTTCACGTCCAGGCGGGTGGAGGACAGCACGAGGCACATCACGTAGCGGGGCGGGTCGGACTTCCCGACCACCACGATGGCGTTGGCGCTGTCGTCGGCGGCATAGCCGTAGGCCTCGCAGAAGGCCGCCGTGTCGGCCAAGTCGGGATCGCAGAGCACCACCTCGTAGGCCAGCCCCAAAGAGTCCAACTGGTCCAGAACGGCATCGGCCACGCCCCAACGCTAGGAGAGTCCCGAGCAGTCTGTGGGGAGTGAGGGCACGACCGCCCGGTGGTGGATTCCCGTCCCGCCGGAATGCGCGCCGGTCGGGCCGGTGTGGCGCCTAGAGCGGTTCGGTCCCCTCGGTCAGGAGATTCAGGTACTGGGCGTAGAAGAAGATCCGGCCTCGCTTGTCTCTCGGGATGTCCGCGGCGATCCCGACTTCGACGAGCCGCTTCATCCCGGCCGCCGCACCCGGATAGGAGAGTCCGGATTCTCGGCTGATCTCCGGGATGCTGCGGATTGGCGTTGCCATGAGCGCCTCATGCACTCGCAGCGCGGAGTTGGCGGCGCGGCCGAGTGAGGCGATGCGCGCCTTGTCGTGTCTGAACATCTCCGTCAGGCGCATCGCAGTGGAGAAGGCGCCGTCTGCGGTCACGCGCACACCTTCGAGGAAGAAGGCGAGCCATACCTCCCAGTCGCCGTGGAGGCGGACATCGGTGAGCAGCCGGTAATAGTCCGAGCGGTTCTGCTTGAGGTACAGGCTCAGATACAGGAGCGGATCCTGCAGCAGACCGGCGTGGCACAGCAGGAAGGTGATGAGCAGTCGCCCCACCCGTCCGTTGCCATCGAGGAAGGGATGAATGGTCTCCAACTGCGCGTGCGCCAGGCCGACGCGCACGAGGTCCGGGAGCCCGTCGCCGGTTGCGTGCAGGAAGCGCTCCAGCGACGCCATGCAGTTCTCCACCTCGATGTGGGGTGGCGGCACGAAGTCGGCGTTTCCCGGTCTGGTTCCGCCGATCCAGTTCTGCGAGCGCCGGAAGTCACCGGGCGTCTTCTCGCTCCCCCGCCCCGACGCGAGGAGCACTCCGTGGACCTCCCGGATCAGCCGGTTCGAGAGCGGGAAGTCGTCCTCGCGGAGTCGCCGCAACCCGTGCTCGAGCGCGGCGACGTAGCGAGAGACCTCGGCGACGTCGTCCTGGGGGGCTCCGGGAGCGTCGCCGCGCTCGTGCTGCAGCAGGTCGGTGAGTGAGGACTGCGTCCCCTCGATCTGCGAGGAGAGGACGGCTTCCTTCCGGACGTAGTGATACAGGAAGAGAGACTTGTCCGGGAGCAGGGTCGAGATGGCGTCGAGGCGACCGAGAGAGCGGTTTGCCGCCTCAAGCGCCCTCAATAGCGCTCCGTCGAGTTGGAGTGGGGGCTCCGGGGGCAGCGGTTCGGGGACGAAGGCGCGAACCTCCTCGCCACCGTGCGTCGTGATGCGGTAGTTACCCGTCTCGCCCCGATGCATCGTTAAGAGTTCCTTCACGGAGCCGGCAGTTGCTAAGACTTAGAGTCTAAATCTTAACAACGACGGCCGTGGACGCCCAACACTTGTGGGTTGTCGTCGCCTCTCCGGCCCGCGACGCACCTGCGCGTTCAGTTTTCCTTAACCAGTTCGACAGCAATGCAGAGTTTGGCCCCAACTCTTAATAGCGATGGCCATGGGGTTGCTGAGCGATCACTCATCCATTTTGTCGACGAGGTGGTCCGCGGCACCTGTCGGTGGTCAGTGGCGCTTGACGCCGCCGTACTTCATGCGGGTGTCGCTCATGGAGGCGGCCCGGGGCTCGTCGTCGTTGATGCCGCCGTCCACGAGTTCGCCCACGAACAGCGTGTGGGTGCCGAGGTCAAGGGCGTGGCGCACCTCGCAGTCCAGCCAGGCGATCGCCTCGGTGAATACCGGAGCCCCGGTGGTGGCCTCGGTCACCGGCCGCCCGTTCAGCGTGCCATCGGCATAGGCCGCAGGCTTGGAGAACTTCACGAACACCCTGGTCTGCTCGGCGTCCCAGAGGTTCACCGTGAACGACCCTCCGTCTGTGATCAGGCGGTGCGTCACGGCGGTGTTTTCCACCGACACGCCGATCAGCACCGGCTCCATCGACAGCTGTGAGATCCAGCTCGCCGTCATGCCGTTGCGTTCGTCGCCTGCCCGGGAGCCGATGAGCGCCAGCGCATTCGGAATCTTCCAGGTCAGCCGGTTGACGAGTTCATCTGTGAGAGCCATGCCCCGACCCTAGGCGGGCGCGGGCCGGCCACCACCCATGGATCGCTCCGCAGGCCGGTTCGCTCAGTCGATGCTCTGCGCGCCGTCCGCGTTGTGCGCCCGGACGATTCCCACCACCGCCTCGGCGTAGTCGGCCATCTTCTTGGGTCCGACTCCTGACACCGCGGACAGGTCGAAGTCGGTTGTGGGCCTCCGGCGGGCGATGTCCTTGAGGGTGCGATCATCGAACACGACGTATGCGGGAACCTTTCGACTCCGGGATTCCTCGAGGCGCCACTGGCGGAGAGTCTCGAACAGAGCTTCGTCGTAGGGCTCGCCGTCCGCCGGGCGGGATTTCGCAGCCCGGGGGCGCTTCGAGCCTCTAATCGCCTCGAGCAGACCCGTGCGCCCGGGCTGGGGCTTCGCCGGGTCGGGCTTCGGAGGGCGGCCCTCCAGTTCGTCCAGGAATGGTGACGGGCGGCTCTCGTCGGCCAGCACCACGACCTGGTTGCGACCCCGGGTGACCGCCACGTGCAGCACCCGGCGCTCCTCCTCGATGTCGGTGGCCAATTGGTGGGGCATCAAGGTCTCGTCGGCGGCGAACACCAGCACCCGGTCCCACTCCAGGCCCTTCACGCGGTGGATGCTGGTGAGGAGCACGCCGTCGCCCTCCGCGGTGGTGCGTCGCAGCAGGGCGGCGAGTTGCCGGCCGAAGCCCTCCGGGTCGCTGTAGACGGCGGCGGTGCGCCTCAGCGCCAGCAGGTCGTCGACATGGGTCGCCCGGTCGGGCCGGGTGCGCCCGGAGTCCAGAGAGCCGGCGGCCCGTCCCAGGCCGATCTCCTGCATCAGGAACTCCACGAGCGTGCGCGAGTCGCAGTCGCCGGCGACGAGCCGGGAAACCTTCTCGATGTCGGCGACGAAGCCCTCCCAGTACTCCTGGTGGCGCTCGTTCAGGCTCGTGCCGAGGGCCGCCAGCTGCTCCAGCGACAAGTCCCAGGCGCCCTCCAGGACTTCCCGGGAGAGCCGGTTGATCTTCCGGCCGGGGCGCCGGGCCGCCTCGGTGAGGTCGCGGGGATCCATCGAGTCGGGACGCAGCGCCAGGCGCATCCACGCCAGCGTGGCCCGCACCACGTTCCGGTGGAGAAGCGCGGTGTCCAGCAGGCAGCGGGCGGCCACGCCGGCCTCGTCGAGGGCAGCCAGCGTGGGCAGCAGCATGGAGTTGACCCGCCCCAGCACGGCGATGGCCGAGTCGGGAACCCCGTCGGCCCGCCAGCCGGTGACGACGTCGGCGGCCGTCGCCGCCATCGTCTCATCGGACACTCGCAGGATCCTGAAGGCCTCGGGGGTGCCGGCGTGCTCCGCCGCGGCGGCGCGCACCGTCTTGGGCAGGCGCCGCTCGTTGTTCACCAGCAGGTGCCCGACGGCGGTCACCACTTCGGGCGGGCAGCGGTAGGAGACCTCCAGGGCAGCCTCACCGGCGCCGGGGAACAGCCGCTCGTACTCCAGCAGGAACCTGGGGTCCGCACCCGCGTAGCCGTAGATGGTCTGGTCGTCGTCGCCCACCCCGAAAACGTTCAGCCCCGGCGAGGCCAGCAGCCGCAGCAACAGCAGGTAGGCCGGGGTGAGGTCCTGGAACTCGTCCACCAGCAGGTGCCGGCAGCGACCCTGCCAGCGGGCCCGCAGCTCGGGGTCGCCCAGCATCAACCGGATGGCCTCGTAGACCTGCTCGTCGTAGTCGCACTCGTCCCGCTCGGCCAGCCCTGCCCGGTACGTCTCGAAGATGCCGGCGAAGCCCGGCACGTCGTTGCGCTCGGTCTCGACCTTCTCGGGATGGCGCAGGGCGATGCGCACGTCCGCCAGCGCCTCGATGTACGGGCCGAAGACGTCCTTGCCGGCCCGGCGGGTGTGCGGCAGGATCCGCTGCAGGCGCCCCCGCACCTCGCGCTCGCCCAGCAGCGTGGCGTCGGGGCGCACGTCCCGGACGATCCGCCAACCGAGCGAGTGGATCGTGCGGATCTGCAGGTCCGGCCGCTCCAGCCGCTCGCGCATCTCCGCCGCGGCCCGGTTGTTGTAGGCCACGGCGGTGACCAGCGACGGCTCCACACCCCGGTCGTCCACCAGGTGCAGCAGCCGGGCGTTCAGCGTGCGGGTCTTGCCCGAGCCCGCCGGAGCCACCACGCGGACCGGACCCCGCGGGTGCTCGACGGCAGCCCGCTGGTCGGGAGCCAGCAACGTGCCGTCCCCGGTGGCGCCAAGCGCTCGCGGTTGCAGCCGCAGCCGACCCAGCTCCACCGTCTCTGCGTGGACGATCGGCAGGTCGAGCGCCCGGCGAGGTCCGCCGTCGACCCACGCCTCGCTGCCGTCGCGCAGCACCACGTCGGCCCGCCCGCCCACGGTCGCCCCCAGGCCGGTCGCCTTGCGGGCCCACCACCACACCGGCTCCCCGTTGCGGGCGTCGTAGTTGTTGCGCCACAGGAGGAACTGCATCCGCTCGGTCAGCAGCGTGAACTCGGCTCCCAACTCATAGACCGGACGCTCGACGGTCACCGGGCGCCGCAGCCAACCCAGGGCCTCGGCGGGCAGGTCCAGCTCCACGATCACCGGCTGGCGGGAGGCCCACGCCCGGTGCAGTTTCTCGACGGTCTCGCCGAGTCGCCCGGCGGCACCCGGTCCCGGTGCGATGCCGCCCGCCGGGAGGCCCGCGCCGGCAGCGTCGCCGGCGCCGGCATCCTCGCGGGACGCCTCGGCCAGAAGTGACTCGTCGACCCGCACCCGTTCCCAGTCGCGGGCGGCCGCGAGTCCGGCGCCGGGTTCGGTTCCGGCGGCCACCACCAGCCCCCGCCCGAGTGCTGCCGGTCCCGGGAATGTCATCGCGCGGGCAGGGTATTGCCGGCGGAGGCGAGCGCTCGTCGAACCCGGGGTCGTGTGGATTCCGGCGTTCGCCGGAATGACGTCTCAGGGCGGCGCCGGGCGGTGTGGCGGGTGCTCGGATGGGCGGCGGGGCGGGTGCTTGGATGTCCAGCGCTGGGGGCGCTCACATGAGCGGCGGGGCGGGTGCTCAGATGTCCAGCGTTGCAGGGTCGACGAGGCTGCTGTGGCGCCCGATGTAGGCGCGGCGCTGCGCCACGTCGGAGCCCATCAGCACCTCAAGCAGCTTGCGGGCCTCGGCCGCGTCGGCGACGGTGATGCGCCGCAGCGTGCGGGTGGCCGGGTCCAGCGCGCAGTGCGCCAACTCGTCGGTGTTCATCTCGCCGAGCCCTTTGAAGCGTTGCCAGCGGATCGAGGAGGCGCCGTCGGCGCGTCCCTTGCCCAGGCGGGCTCCGATGGCGTCCCGCTCGGCGTCGCTGAAGGCCCGGTAGGTCTCCTTGCCGACCCGCGTGGTGAACAGCGGCGGCTGGGCGGCGAACACCCGCCCTTCGTCCAGCAGCGGCCGCATGTAGGTGTGGATCAGCGTCAGCAGCAGGCAGCGGATGTGGCTTCCGTCCACATCGGCGTCGCAGAGGATCACGATGCGCCCGTAGCGGGCGTCGGACAGGTCGAAGTCGGCCCCCACCCCAGCGCCCACCGAGCGGAACAGGGCCTGCGCCTCGGCGTTGTCCAGCACCTGGCGCAGCGAGGCCTTGGCGGCGTTCACCAGCTTGCCTCGCAGCGGCAGGATGGCCACGTTGTGGGCGTTGCGCCCCGCCTTGGCCGGCCCGGCGGCCGACTCGCCCTCCACGATGACCAGTTCGCTGTCGAGCCCGTGCACCCGGCAGTCCGCGAGCTTGTCCGGCAGGCCCGCCGAACCCAGCGACGAGGCCTTGCGCCGGTCGGCCTGCAGGCGTTTCGACGCTGCCCGGGCCTCCACGGCGTCGCTGATCTTGGCGCGAAGCGCACTGACGTTGCTGCGCGGCCCCGCGCTGGTGAACCACTCGGTCAGTGCCGACTTGACCGTCTCGTAGACGATGGACTGCACCGCCGGGGTGCCGAGCTCCTGCTTGGTCTGGCCCCGGAACTGCGGCTCGGGCACCACCACCTGCAGGGCGGCCACCAACCCCTCCTGCGCTTCCTCCCGGCCGGCGCGCTCGCCGGAGCGAGCCAGCTTCTTGGAGCCGTCCAGCAGCACGTCGTTCACCGCCCGGGTGAGTGCCCGCTCGAAGCCGGCCAGGTGCGTCCCGCCGGCTGGTGTGGGGATGGTGTTCACGAAGCTGACCACGTTGGGGCGGTAGCCGTCGACCCACTGCAGCGCGGCCGACACCGAGCACTCGCGCTCGACGGTGGCGAGCTTGCCATCCACCGGCACCTTCTCGGAGAAGCTGCCCCCGCCGGCCACGTCGATGATCCGGGTGACGGCGCCGCCGCCGGCGGCCAACTCGGCGACCAGCCCTCCCAGGCCTTTATCGGAGCGGAAGTCGAAGGGTTCGCCGCCGGCCCCCCGTCGCCGGTCGGTGACCGTCACCCGCAGGCCCGGGACCAGGTGGCACATGAGGCGCACCCGCTCGCAGGTGGCGGCGTGGTCGAAGGAGGCCTCTTCGTCGAAGAGCTCCCAGTCGGGCCAGAAGCGCACCTGCGTGAAGGTGCGCCGCGTGGGCTTCAGCCTCTGCAGGTCGTGGCCGGGCGTGAACCCGTCGCCGTCGCGCCGGCCGGCCCGCCGCTGGTCGAAGTCCAACCGCCAGATGTAGTTGTCGCGCCCCACCTCCACGCGCATCCGCTGCGACAGGGCGTTGACCACCGAGGCGCCCACGCCGTGCAGCCCGCCGCTGGCGCCGTAGGCGGATCCGTTGGTGCCGCCGCCGAACTTGCCGCCTGCGTGCAACTCCGAGAACACCACCTCCACTGCTGAGACGTCCCTGCCGGGCGGGCAGCCCACGGGGATGCCGCGGCCGTCGTCCCGGACGGTCACCGAGCCGTCGCCGCCGAAGGTCACGTCGATGCGGCGGGCAGCGCCGGCGGCCGCCTCGTCGACGCCGTTGTCGATCAGTTCCCACACCAGGTGCATGAGCCCGTCGCTGCCGGTGCCCCCGATGTACATGCCGGGCCGCTTGCGGACCGCCTCGAGGCCCTCCAGGGTCTGGATGGAGTCGGCTTCGTAGTCCCCGCCGGTCGACGGGTGCTGCGCGGTCTCGTCGAAGAGCCCCAGGGGCGCCTGCTCCGCCATGGTTACCACCGCCTCTGACCGGCGCCCAGGATTGCCTTGGGGCCCGAGCGGGCAACCAGCCCGCGACGGGTCGGCGGCAGCGGGAACGGCACCGGCTCGCCGTCGGGGGCGCTGGGCCGGTCGCCGGTGAGCACGAAGACGTCCACGAGCGGCCCCACGTAGGCGTCCCGCAGCGTCTCGCCGTCGCGCAGCGAGCAGACCCGCACACCCATGCCGCCCCGCCCGGCAGCCGAGAAGTCCCCGGCAGGCGTGGCCTTGGCGGCTCCGGTGGTTGTCACCACGATCACGTAGGCCTCGCCGAACAGCGCCCCGGCACCCAGCACCGAGGCGCCCGCCCGCAGTTTCATGCCGCTGGTGCCACCGGCAGCGGAGCGCCGCCGCGGCAGCCCCTCGGCGGGGGTGCGCAGCAGCGAGCCGTCGGTGGAGACCAGCACGATGTCGGCTCCCGGCGGGCAGGCGAAGGCCGCCACCACCTCGTCGTCATCACCCAGGGGCAGGACAGTCCGGGCGCCGGGGGCCGAGCCGCCGACGGCCAGCTCCTCGGCCGCCAGCCGCTTGGCGCCACCGCCCCGGGTCACCAGGATCACATCGCCGATGCCCGAGCCGTCGTCACCCGCGGTTTCCGCACCCCCGCTGCGGTCCGGCGCCGCCAGCAGGCTCCGGATCCGCTCGTCGCCGACCAGGTCGAACACTTCGCCACCGGGCGTTCCCCGGCTGCGCCCGGCCACCTCGGGCACCGCTGAGGCCCCAAGCGGCACCGCGCGTCCCGCGCTGGTGAGTGCCCAGACAGTGCCCCCGGCGGCCACCAGCGCCGAGGCGCGCACCAGGTCGTGGCGCCCCAGCGTGCGCCGCCGCGACGCGCTCACCGGAGACCGGCCCACGAGTCCGGTGCTCGACAGCGTCACCAGCCAGGTCTCGGCGGTGGCGCCTGCGTCCGATCCGCCCGCCGGGCCTGCGGAGCCCGCCGCGCCCGGCGATGTGGCATCGGCCTCGCCGGCCGGGATGATCCGGCTGCGGCGCGGCCGGCCGTAGCGCTCGGCCAGTTCGCCCAGCTCCGCCACCACAGCGGCTCGTCGCTTCGCCTCGGACCCCAGCAACTCCCGGTATTCGGCCAGGGCGGCCACCAGCCGGTCGCCCTCGGTGACGATGCGGTCGCGCTCGAGGGCTGCGAGGCGCCGTAGCCGCATGGCCAGCACGGCCTCGGCCTGCGCTTCGCTGAGCGAAAGCTGTTCGCACAGCGCCTCCCGGGCGGCCTCCGCGCTGGCGCTGCCGCGGATGATGGCCACGACCCGCTCGATGTTGTCCAGCGCGATCATGAGACCCTCGAGGATGTGCAGTCGCTCCTCGGCGGCCGCCGCCCGGAACCGGGTGCGCCGCACGACCACGTCGAGGCGATGGTCGATGTAGTGCCCCAGCAGGTCCTTCAGCGAGCACGTAACCGGCACCCCGCCGGCCAGCACCACGTTGTTGAGAGCGAATGTCTCCTCGAGAGGCGCCAGGCGCCACAGCTTTCCGAGCACGGCGGCGGCGTCGGTGCCGGGCCGGCAGTCCACCTGGATACACAGCCCGATGTGGCGGTCCGACAGGTTCTTGACGTCCTCGACCCCTTCGAGCCGCCCGGCGGCGACGACCTCCTTGATCCGACCGACCACCTTCTCGGGTCCCACCAGCCACGGCAGCTCCAGGACCCGGATCGCCTGCCGGCGGGGCCCCACGTCGATGATCTCCGCCCGCGCCCTTACCCGGATCGTCCCCCGGCCCCGGGTGTAGGTCTCGGCCAACCCGTCGTCCAGAACGACGCCGCCGGAGGGGAAGTCCGGCCCGGGCAGTACCGCCCGCAGGGCCACCTCGGAGATTTCGGGGTCTGCCATCTGCAGGCGCACCGCCTCGTGCACCTCGCGGAGGTTGTGCGGCGCCATGTTGGTGGCCATGCCCACCGCGATCCCGCTGGTGCCGTTCACCAGCAGGTTCGGCAGCCGCCCGGGCAGGCACACCGGTTCGGAGGCCTCGCCGTCGTAGCTGGCGCGGAAGTCCACCGTGTCCTCGTCCAGTTCGTCGAGCATCTCCATGGCCGCCGCCGCCAGCCGGCACTCGGTGTAGCGGGCGGCCGCCGGGGGGTCGTCGAGGGTGCCGAAGTTGCCCTGGGGGTCCACCAGCGGCACGGCCCGGCTGAAGTCCTGGCCCATCCGCACCAGGGCGTCGTAGATGGCCGCGTCGCCGTGGGGGTGGTACTTGCCCATCGTGTCGCCGACCACCCGGGCGCACTTGCGGTGCGGCGAGTCGGGCCGCAGCCCCATGCGAAGCATCGAGTACAGGATCCGCCGCTGAACCGGCTTGAGGCCGTCGCGCACATCGGGAATCGCCCGGGACGTGATCACCGACAGCGAGTACGCCAGGAACGACTCCGACACCTCCTCGACGATGGGCACCTCGATGATCTCGCCGGCGAACGGCGCGCCGGCCGCAGGCCGCAGGGTCTGTTGCGGGCTCATGGTTGGCTTCTCACGGTGACTCTGTGGATCCTGGTTCTCGGGTTCGTGCGGGTGGCCGCCGAGCGGCCCTGCCGTCCGAGCCGGCCGGCGAAATCGCCCCTCGACAGTCGAGGTGCTCGGCTCGCCGGGCTCGTTGCGGCGGGGGTCGACCGGCGAAAGGGCCAGCGCGGCCCAACCGGCGGCCGGTTGGCAGCCGTGACCCATTTCAGCACCCGCGCGTGGGAATGCCGGTGATACTCGCGGCGTCGCCAGCGAGAGCGGGGCGGTGATTCCGGCCCCAAAGACTCTGATACATTGTAAGTCGCCCATAGGAAGTACAATGAGATAATTCGCAGTCTACGAACAGTTCTGTCGTATGCTGTAGGTGAAGAGACATTCAATGGACAATGGCCACGAGGCCAACGGTCTCCCGGGGGATCTGGCGGCGATCGATTGGGATGCTCCGAGCGGCGAGTGCGCCGCGATAGCCGAGGCATGGGCGGACATTCGCGATCTGTGCCTGGACGAGAACCCCGAGGGTCTTGCGGCGGTGGAGGCGCGTCTCGCCCGCGAGTGGGCGCTGGACATTGCCTCCGCCGAGCGGCTCGTCGACGTGAATCGGGGGCTCTCCTTCCGCCTGGCGATCAACGGTTTCGACGCCGCCGGGCGGGACGCGGCAGGCGCCACAGACATGGAGCAGTGGGAGGTGGACGTCCTGTCGCTGCTGCGGGACGTGGTGCTGTGGCTGCTCGACCGGCTGGATGACGAGCTCGACGAGCGGCCGCCGCTGGACCTGGAGCTGGTCGTCGAGTTGCACCAGCGCCTGCTGAAGCTCGAACAACTCCACTCCGCCGGCGAGCGGGCAGCAGCCGAGGACGGCGCCGACCCCGCCGAGCCCCTGGAGCGGATCATCGACGCCATCCCGCCGCCGACCAGCGAGCCGGCCCCGGAGCTGGTGGCGGCATGGTTGCTGCACGCACTCGGGCGGCTACGCCCCTTCGGTCTCATGAGCGACCGCGTGGCGCGGGCGGTGGCCTCCTACAGCCTCATGGCGGCCGATCTTTTCCCGCTCACGGTGCGCCGGGAGGACCGCAACGCCTTCGCCGACGCCTGTGCTGTGGCCCACGCCGACGGGTTGGCGTCGCTGGGCGGGGTCGTGGCCACATCCCAGCGCCGCAGTTTCCTGCTGGGGGTCAGCACGCTCGGGCGGGTGCCCAGCGAGCCCGACGATCTCACCGGTGTGCTGTCGGTCATCTCGGATCAGTTCCGGACGGGCACATCGAGTCTGCGACGCACTTTCGCCGATGCCATGACCGTCGCCACCGAGGTGTTCTGGCACGCGAAGGAACGCATGGCCGGCCTCGAAGCCGATCTCATCGCCGCAATCGACGACGGCAGCGGCGAGCGCCGGGCATTCGCCGACTACTCGCCGCCCGACCATCCCGAGCGCCGCAATTGGCACCGCAAGCAGGTCATCGACGGAGTCCGGCGCCAGGGCTACTTCGCCAACCTGCGCAACTTCAGTGCCTGGAACCGCATCGGGCTGGAGACCCCCAACGGGCGCTCGGAGATCCTGCTGTCGTTCCATGCGGTGGGGCAGTCGTTCCGGGGCGTCGTGGCCTCGGTCCTCATCTTCTACCGCAAGCGGGGCGGCGAGATCTACGACCATCAGGTGGTGTCCCGGGAGCCGTTCCAGGTGAACTTCCGTGACACCGTCGCCGGGAGCCGCAAGCGCTTCGACGCCTGGCTGGAGCCCTCCATGCGGGCCGCCCTGGAGGTCTGGCGCCGCGGCGAGTGAACCGCTGCGGCAACCCGCGAGCGGTGATCCGCGAGCGGTGTGGCGCAGAACTCGGGACAGCAGCGGAACCCGGTAGTCCATGTCAGCCCACCGTCGGCGCACAGCACACGGCCGGGGCTCCTCAGCCGAAACCCAGCGGGGCCTCGGCGTGCAGCAGCGCCACCGCCGCGCCACCACCGGCGAGGAACGGGCCGAAGGGCAGGGTTGCGCCGAGGTTCCGGCGGCGCGCCGAGATCGCCAGCGCTGCGACTGCGGCGCCGGCGCCCCCCGCCAGCGCGGCCGCGGCCATGGCGCCGGGGTCGAGCCACCCCAGGAACAGCCCCAGCAGGCCGCTGAGCCGCACGTCGCCGTATCCCAGACCAGCCGGGTTGAGGGCGTGCAGGGCGGCGAACGCGCCGTAGGCGACCGCTGCGGTGGCTGCCGCGACGCCGAGCCGCAGGGGCGTGCCGCTGCGCCAGGCCGTGCCGGCCAGGGCGGCGCACCCCACGAGGGTTGCGGGATTCACGATGGCGGTGGGGATGAGGCGTGTGCGCAAGTCGTGCCAGGACAGGGTTGCCAACACCGCCAGCCAGGCGATAAAGAGTGCTTTCTCGACGTCGATCAGCCCGGCGGCCGCGCCGCTCGCCAGCGCAGCCGCCGCGGTCCCGATCCTCTTCCTGCGCATGACTCCGTATAGGCACAGATGAATATATTTCCAACATTGTCTATCTATTTCTTGCAAAACACATCGACAACCCTTAGTCTGACTCGCATCTGAAGCCCATCCGGTCCCGCAGGCAGCGGACGGGACGGGTGATCGGGAGATCCCACCTCCCCACTCTCGCCGCCGTGGTCGAGACGCTCTTGTCGACGGTGCAGCGCCGGATCGCACGACACCACGTGTCCCCCTTGCAGCCCCCAGGGCAGCCCGAGCAGTCGTGTGTGCAGAGGAGGTCCGGTCGGTGTCGTTCAGGGGCTCGCCACCAGCAGGTTCGGTACTTTCCGGACCCACAGCTTCCATCTCGGGGCGACCGGATGGACCGCCCGTGGCCGAGGCGCCGGCGACGCCGGGGCAGCCACGGAGTCCCGGGGAATCACCCGGCGGGCGCCACCGCGGGTCCGCCGAGGCGCTGCGGAGCCCGGCGGAGGGTCCTGAAGGAACTCCGGGGGTGGCACGCGCCGTGCGGCGTCGTGTCCCCGAGTTGGCGGTCGGGGTGGTTCTCATCGGTCTCGGCGCGATCGGCGCCCTCATGCTGGCCGGCCGGCAGCCACCCCACGCCGCGGTGTTGGTGTGGGCGAACGACGTGAGCAGGGGCCAGGTCGTGGTGGCGAGCGATCTCGAAGTGGCGAGCATCGACAGCGACATCCCGGTTGACGTCGTGGACGTGACCGCCGCTGCCGACGTGGTGGGGCGCACGGTTGCGTTTCATGCCAAGGCGGGCGGGTTCGTGAGCGGCTCGGTGCTGGAGGTGGGGTCGACCGTTCCACCCGGATTCGCGGTGGTGGGTCTGCGTCTCAGCGCCGGCCGGTACCCGGTAAGCACGCTCTCGGTCGGCGACGTCGTGGATCTACTCACCACCGAGCCGCTGGTCGGCTGGGACGAACCGGTGGTGGTTGCAGGGGCGGAGGTGTTCGACGTGCTGTGGCTCGGCAGCGGGGAGGGCAGCGATGCGCTCGTGTCGCTGCTGGTGCCGAGAACCGCGGCACCGCGGGTGGTCGCGGCGACGGCGGCCGGCCCTCGTCTCGCAGAGGTCACCTCGTGAGTCTCGTCGTGTTCGGCTCCCTCAAGGAGGCGCCGGGGGTGACGACGCTGGTTACCTGCGTGGCCTACCAGTGGCCGCGCCACCGGCGGGTCGCCGTCGTCGAGGCCGACTCCGACGGCGGTGCCCTGGCTCCTCGCTTCGGGTTGCACCCCGAGCGACCCAGCCTGGTGAGCTTCGCCGCCGTCTCGCGCCACGGTGTGAGCGAGACCGAGTTCTGGTCGGCCTGCCAGCGACTGCCCGGCGGCCCTCCCGTGCTGGTGGCGCCCGCCGGCGCGTCCACCGGGTCCGCCCTCGAGCAGGTCGACTTCGGCGCGCTGCACCGAAGCCTGCGCGACACCGACCTGCTTGTCGACGCGGGGCGCCTGCGGGTCACCGCCGCGCAGGCACGCCTGCATGAAGAGGCCGACTTCGTTGTCGTGGTCGTGCGGCCGCGGTTCGAGAGCCTCGCTGTTCTCCTCGACCGGGCCGAGGGGCTGTCGGCAAACCGGCCTCTGCTGGCAGTGGTGGTCGGCGACGGTTCCTACCCGGTGAGCGAGATCGACACGGCCCTGCGCCAGACCACCGGGGACCGTGCCTGGGTCCTCGCCGCGGTAGCCGCCGATTCCCGGGGCGCCGCGGCGCTGGCCAGCGACGGGGGGCGCGAGCGGGCGCTGCGGAAGTCGCTACTGGCGCGCACGGTCCGGCCGGTGACCGATCTGCTGGTGCATCTCTCCGCCGCGGGCACGCCGGTGCCTTCGGGCCCCGAAGTCACGTGAGTGATTCCCGGCGCCCGCCCGGGGCGCACCCGGAGCCACAGGCGGTGGGCGGAGCCGGCGACACCGCCGAGGTGCTTGCGGCAACTCCCCCCGCTGGCCGGGGCGGCGGCGAGGAGAGATTCCCCGAAGGCCTGCTCGAGGGACTGCTGGAGCACCTGCGCAGTGAGCTGGCCTCCTGGATCGAGCAGGAGAACCGGGCCGGGCGGCGCCCGGGTGACTCCGAGCGCCGCGAGCGGGCCAGGGGCGTCATCGGCGAGTGGATGGTGAGCCTGGCGCAGCACCGCCTGGTGATCGGGGCGCCCATGCTCGACGCCGCGGCCGAGGAGGGCCTGGCAGGCGCCGCGCTGGCCTACGCCTTCGGCACCGGTCCCTGGGAGAAATACCTCAA
This sequence comes from Acidimicrobiales bacterium, assembly GCA_963664235.1. Classification (GTDB taxonomy): domain Bacteria; phylum Actinomycetota; class Acidimicrobiia; order Acidimicrobiales; family CATQHL01; genus VXNF01. Next base: position 1,816,292 of record OY760933.1, read on the forward strand.
CGATCCGAACCTCACCGACATCCATATCAACGGTTGCGACGATGTCTGGCTGGTGGACCGGCGAGGCCACAAGCGCCGGGGCGAACCGGTGGCCGCCAGCAACGACGAGCTCATCGAGCAGATCCGCTGGGTCGGCGCCACCCTGGATCGCAGCGGCCGCCGCTTCGACGTGTCCTCGCCGGTGCTGAACATGCGCCTGCCCAACGGCGGCCGGCTGCACGCCGTCATGGCGGTGTCCCTGGTGCCGATGGTGACCATCCGCCTGCACGACCCCGACCTGGCACGCCTGTCGGAACTGCGTGCTGCGGGCATGTTCGACCGTGCCATCGAATCGTTCTTCTGCGCCGCGGTGCGTGCAGGGTTCAACATCGTGGTGTGCGGGGGGATGGGCGCCGGCAAGACAACCCTCGTGCGGAGCCTATTGAACGAGGTGCCGCCGCACGAGCGCATCGTCACCGTCGAGGACGAATTGGAGCTGGGTCTGCACCACTATGGCGACCTGCACCCCGACATCGGGGTCCTGGAAGCCCGCGCCCCCAATGTGGAGGGTGCCGGGGCGTTCCCCCTGGAGGCGCTGCTGCGGGAGTGCCTGCGCATGCACGCCGACCGCATCGTCGTGGGCGAGGTACGCGGTCCGGAGGTGCTGGGGATGCTGCTGGCCATGACCTCGGGCCAGGACGGCTCGCTGTGCACCATCCACGCCAACAGCACCGCTGAGGCCTTCGAGCGGCTCACCATGTACGCCTCGCTGACGCCCCAACAGTTCTCCCGGGCCTTCACGTACCGGCTCGTGGGTTCGGCGGTCGATTTCGTGGTGCACGTCGAGGCGATCGGCGGGACGAGGCGGATCACGAGCATCCGCGAGGTGGTGGGTTCGACGGACAACCACGTGGTGTCCAACGAGATCTGGCGGCCGTCACCGGGCGGCTGGGCGGTGCCGTCGGGTGAGCCGCTGCGGGCCGAACCCACGCTCCGCAGGCTCACCGGGGCGGGCTTCGACGCAAGCCTCATGCACCGTCCCGAGGGCTGGTGGGAGCAGTGAGCCACCTGGCGATCGTGGTCTGCGGGGCGCTGGCCGGCCTGGGCACCTGGGTACTGGCAGCCGGCGTGCGCGGGCGGGTGATGCTTCCCCGGGGCCGGGGCGCCGCACGGGGCGTCGTGGTCTCGTTGGTGACGCTCCGCCGTAGCTCGATCGCCATCGTTGCCGGGGTTGTGATCTTCGCCGTCACGGGATGGCTCAGTGCTGGCGTGCTCGTGGCCGCCGGGATCGCGCTGTTCGCGGGGCGCTTCAGCAAGGGCCAAGGTCTGCGCGCCATCAGCGAGCGCGGCGACGCCATCGCCGGCTGGATCGAGATGCTCTACGCCATCCTCGCCGCCGGTGGGGGCATCGAGCGGGCCATCGTCGGCTCGGCCGCCGCGGCGCCGGCCGCAATCCGCCGGGAGGTGCAGGAACTCGCCGCCCGCCTCGAGGTCCGTCCCCTGCCCGAGGCTCTGCTGGCGTTCGCGGCCGACGTGGCCCATCCGGCCGTCGACAAGGTCGCCGCCTCGCTGATCCTGGCGTCGGTCCAGGGTGCGCAGGACCTGGTGGCGCTGCTCCGGTCGCAGGCGCAGGTGGTGCGGGCCGAGAGCCGCCTGGTGGTCGAGGCCGACGCCGCCCGGGCGCGCTACCGCACCTCGGCCCGCCTCATCGTGGGAACGACCGCGGTGATGGCCGGCGGGTTGTACCTCGTCGATCGCGGCTACCTGGCGCCATATGACGGCTTGCAGGGCCAGGTCGTGCTGACGGGCATCGGCTGCGTGTTCCTGGGCGGCTTCTGGCTGCTGGCGCGGCTCGGCCGGGTGCCGCCTCCGGAGCGCTATTTCGATCCCGCCGCCGCGGGGATGGCCCGGTTGGTGCGATGACGGCTCTGGTGGGGGCGCTGGTGGGCGCCGGGGTCTGGCTCGTCGGCCGCGGCCTGCTGCGGCGGCCCGTGCCGCTGCTGCGGGCGCTCCGGGAGTACCACGAGCCGAGGTCCGGCACCGTCGATGCCGGCAGCGGGCTGCCCGCCGGCTGGCGCAACCGCGCCGAGCGGCAGGCCATGCAGGTCGTCGAGTCGTTCGGGTTCGATCTCGGCACCTTGGGGGCGGACCTGCGAATCGTCGGCCGAAGCCCCTCCGAGCACGCCTTCGCGAAGCTGGCGGGCGCGTTGGCGGCGGCGGGGGCACTCGCCGTTGTTGGTTTCGGAGCCCGCCTGGTGGGCTTCGCCCCGCCGGCGTGGGGTGTGCTGGTCCTCGTGGCCCTGGGTGTCCTGGGCGGCTACGTCGGCGCCGACGGGACACTGCGCAAGAAGGCGACCGAGCGGCGGGAGCAATTCCTGCGGGCGCTCAGCGCCTACATGGACCTGGTCAAGATCCTCGTGGCCGGCGGGAGCCACAGCGACGGCGCGCTCTACCAGGCCGCCGCGGTCGGGAGTGGTTGGGCCTTCGACGAACTGAAGGCGGCGATGGACTGGAGCCGGGTGAACGGCAGGCCGCCCGCATCGGGATTCCAGCGCCTGGCGGACGAGATCGGCGTGCCCGATGTCGAGGAGTTGGCAGCCACGATCCGTCTCACCGCCGAGCAGGGAGCCAGTCCCGCCGAGGCGTTGGCCTGCAGGGCGGAGATGCTCAGCGCGCTCGAACTGGCCAATGCCCGCATGAAGGCCGACTCCACGACCGAGCGCATGTCGATCCCCACCGTCGTCGTGGCGATGGCCTTCGTGATGTTCGTCGGCTACCCGGCGCTGAGCTCGCTCCTGGACATGTTGTGAGCGGCGCCGGTGGAGATCGCCTGACCAGGACGCGGCCGCGCCCACCAGGGTCGCCGCAGGGGTGTGGCGAATCGGGGAGCGACCCCCGGGAGGCGGCGCCGGAGATGTATCGCACGAGCAACAACAGCAAGGAGCAAGCCATGCAGGAACTGTCCATACGCGGCTGGATGTGGTTGACGGCGGCGACGTCGAACGTCCGGGCCAGGTTGCACGACGACGAGCGCGGTCTCACCACCACGGAGTGGGCGCTGCTCGTCGCAGGTGTGGCCGCCCTGGCGATCGTCGTGGTGAGCGTGGTGCGCAACCTCACCTCAGACGTCGCCGGGGAGATCCCGACGAACGTGAACGTCGGCACTGAGCCCGACGACTTCCTCGGTACTGGATGAGGGTGCCCGGTCGATCCGCAATCGACGGTCCGCCGGTTCCAGGAGGTCCTGGCGCCGGACCTCCTGGCGGGGCCGAGGAGTCCGGAGCCGTGACCACCGAGTTCGTCCTGCTCTACGGAGCGCTGCTGGCGCTGGTGATGAGCGTGATCCACTTCGGCCTGGTGTTCAATGCGGCGTTGGCGGTGGCCGACGCCGCCGACACGGTCCTCGAGACGGCCCAGCTGGCAGGCGGTTCGGCGTTCTCCGCGCCGGATGTGGCGCGAGCGGTCATCGGTGACGAGCAACTCGTGCGCGACCTGTCTGTTGAGGTGACCGGGGCGGCGGGGGAGGTCACCGTCACCGTGTCGGCGGCCGCTCCCCGGATCGTGCCGGGCCTGCCGGTTGTCGTGAGCCATCGGGCTCAGGGACCGGTGGAGCGCTTCATTCCTGAGGGCAGGCGGTGACGGCGCCGGACCGCGCCGGAGACGGGCGGGGGGTGCTGTCGCTGGAGTTCGCGCTGGTGGTCGTCGGGGTGCTCGGCGCGCTCATGTTGCTGGGCGCGGCGTGGCGGCTGGGTCAGACGCGCGGCGAGATTCGCGACGTCGCCGCCGAGGCCGCCCGGGCCGCCTCGCTGCGCCAGCATCCCGGCGCGGCCACAGCCGCCGCGGAGAGTACGGCGCGGGCAACTCTCGACCGGCAGCAGGTCCGGTGCTCGGAATTCAGCGTTTCGACCGACGTGTCGGCTCTGCATCCCGGAGGCTCGGTGGCGGTCGGGATCCGCTGCGTCACCCGGCTCGAGGACCTCACGCTCCTGCGCATGCCGGGTTCGGTGGCACTGCAGGCGACGGCCGTCGAGGTTGTCGACCGGCGCCGGGGAGGGGTCCGATGAGAGGCCGGATGAGGGGACTCCAGCGGCGCAGCGAGTCGGGGGTGATCAGCCTGTTCGTGGCGGTGCTCTTCGTAGCGTTCCTGCTCACTGCAGGTGTCGTGATCGACTCGGCGGAGTTGCGGGGCCAGCGACGTGCGCTCTCGGACTTGGCTCGGCAGGCCGCCCGCGCTGCCGTGCAGGAAGTGGACGTGAACGTGTACCGGCTGACCGGCACCGTCCGGCTGGACACCGGCGCTGCGGTCGCCGCGGCGAAGGCCGTGGTCGCCCGCTCCGGCCTGGACGCCGTCGTATCCGTCGAGGGCGACCGCGCCTCGGTGTCGGTGACCCGTCGCGTGGGTGTGCGCGTCCTGGGACTGGGCAGCGGGCATGTGCAGATCGGTGCCTCCGCGGAGGCTCGAGCCACCTGGGGTGTCAGCGCTGGGCGGTAGTGCCCCGCGATGAGGCCCGGATTCCCCCAACGGCGGGCATTGCCGGTCGGACCGGCCCGATGGTCGATGCAGCAGAGCGAGGTGAATGTGATGGAGAGCAGAGTTCGTGCCGTGACGTCGGGTCTCGGAGCCTGTGCGGCTCTGGGGTTGTTCCTGGTCGGGGTGCCGGTCTTACTGGTGAAGCTGGTCGGCAACCCGCTGCCTTCGGCCGTGCCGGCATGGTCGGTGGTAGTGGCGGTGCTCGAGGGTGGTGCGCTTCCGGCGGGTGTACTCAGCGGTGTGCTGGCAGTCGCCGTGTGGATCTGGTGGTCGCAGGTTGTGCTGTCGGTCGCGGCCGAGATCTGGAGCGCCTGCCAGGGCCGCACCGCCCCGAGGCTGCCCCTGCGCGGTCTCGGCATGCAGCCGATCATGGTCCGCCTCGTGGCAATCGTCGTGGCCGCCGCCGGGGTCGTCGGAACACTGGCGCAGCCCACGCTTGCGGCGACACCGTCGTTCGCGGAGATCGCGGTGCCGATGGAGACCGGCGGGGTCTCCAGTGGGTTGTCAGGTGAGACCGGGTCCGCACCACCGACCCCCGAAGCGGGACTTGTTGCTGCGATGGGATCGCCGCCGGCTCCGGTTCTGGGACTGCCGGAGGTGGAGGTGGCGGAAGTGGAACCAGTCCCGCCTGCGCCGGTCCTGGGGGTCGCCGGCGAGTCGCGGCCGCCGAGCTCGATGTCGAAGCCCGCTCCGGCCGCTGCGAGGGCGACGTCGGCGCGCTGGGACCCAGTGGTGGAACCCGGGACCGTCGAGCGGGTCGAACAGGTGTCCGTCGAGCGAGCCGATCGGGCGTTGCCGGGGCGGGTCGATCAGGTGTCCGCGGCGGAACCCGGCGAACCGGCCTGGGTCGTCGTGAAGCCGGGCGATTCGCTGTGGCTCCTCGCCGACTTGCATCTCGGCGATGCGATGCGCTGGCCGGACATATTCGAGTTGAACGCCGGCCAGCTCGCCGGCGGGGGCACGCTGCGCGACCCGAACCTCATCCATCCCGGCTGGCGCTTGCGCCTCCCCTCGCCGGATCCCCCGGCGCCCCTCGAGCCTGCGGTCACCGCCGCGGAGGGAGTGCCGGCCACCCCGGCGGGACTTGCGTCCCGGTAGCGTCCCCCGGTCCGGACAGGTGTCACACACGACCGGGCAGACCGGGAGCGAGCTGAGCGTGTCACGACCGCCGGCACCCTTCGATCGGCGGTGCGGTTCGGTCGCAGCGGACCCCGCCGGGCACACCGGAGGGCGCCCCGAGTCCACCGACCCGCTCTTGTGGCTCATGGCTACCGTGCAGGAGCGGTTGGGGCGGCGGCCGCTGCCGAGAGTTGTCGCCGTCACGACCTCGCGAGAGGCGATCGGGCTGCTGCTGAGCGAGCCGCGGGGCGATCCCCCCACGGGCTTCGAAGCCATCGACGGCGGGCTCACCTGGATCGCTGAGCCTTCGTCGGTCGGCTGTGGGGATGGGACCGCCCGGGACGGTAGCGGTGGTGGGCCGTGGCCGTTGTTGGTGCCGTTGGGGCAGGTTGTGCCCGACGGCCCGGTGGTTGAAGCCAACCTCGAGGAGCTGGGCGCCATCGAACTCTCCGGTAGTGCTGCCGACGTTCTGGCGTTCGCCGAGTTGCTGGCCGCGGAACTCGCGACGGACCGCTTCGGGGCGCGCCCGCGGATCGTCTGCGTGAACTGCGCCTGGGAACTCGACGCGCTCGAAGGGGTCCGCGTCGTCAACTCCCTGAACGGGATGCTGGCCGACGCCGAGTCGCAAAGGCGAACAGTCGACGCGGTCGAGGCGCAGCAGGCCCCGCTGCCGGAACTGCGCCGGCACGGTGTTGCCGGCGCAGTTCGCCCGCTGGTGGTCATCGATCCGCGCTGCCGCGAGCCGAAGGAGCGTGCCGATCTGGCGAGGCTGGCCGGCCCCGGCCTGGCTGTGGTGACGGCGAATCACCGCACCGAGCCGGCATGGGCCTCCCCGCCGCGCCGCGAGGCCGGCTACGGCTGGTCATTGCACGTGACCGGGCGGCGGCTCCGCTGGGAACCCGTGGGTGTCGACCTGCAGTTGGGGGACACCCCGGACCCGGAGGTCTCTCCGGGGTTGCGCAGCGGTCACGGATCCGCTCACGGCCCGGTCGGCACCGCTGGAGTGATGGACCCGCCCCCCGGGACCAGGGGCTCCGGCTGGCTGCGAGAGCCGTCCGAGTCCGGCTTGGGTGTCGCTGTCGCCGGCGCCGGCCCAGGCGACCTGGAATTGCAGGTGCTCGGCGTGGTGCAGGTGGTGGGAGCTGCATTGCCGTTCACCTCCCAGCGGGCCCTGGACCTGGTCTGCTATCTGGCTTTGCATCGTGAGGGCGCGACTGCGGACAAGCTCCGCCACTGGCTCTGGCGTCATAGCGAGCCTGTCCCGAGCGCCAAGACGTTCGCCAACGTGGTGTCGCGGGCTCGCGTCTGCCTCGGCCGAGATGCCGACGGCGAGCCGTACCTCTCCAACATCGGGGCCGACGGCGTCTACCGGCTGTCGGAGCAGGTGTCCACCGACCTGGAGCGTTTCGCCGCCTCGCGGCGGCTTGCCGAGCGGGTCCGGTCCCCGCAGGCCCTCGAATGCCTGTGCGCGGCGCTGAGGTTGGTGCGCGGCGCCCCGTTCGGTGGCGGAAGCGGCGGCACGTTCTCGTGGGCGGACGCCTCCTGGCGCAGTCACGTGGAGTACCTCGTGGACGCCACGGCACACCACCTCGCCGACACGGCGCTGGAGCTGGGTCGCCTCGAGGTGGCGCGCTGGGCGACGCTGCGGGGACTCGCCATGGCCCCGGACTGCGAGCAGTGCTACCAGCGACGGATCGCCGTGGCCCGCCGCTCGGGGCACCGCCGGGAGGCTGACCGGGTGATGCGGCAATTGGATCGCCTGCAGCATGAACCGCTGCCGGAGTTGGGCGTGCTCGTGCCCGGTGCCTTCGACGCGGTGGCTTCGCCGACGGCGTGAGCGGCAGCTCCGCGTTGGGTCACTGCCCGTCAGTGGCCGCCGAGACGCACCCAGCGCCCGTCGGCGAAGCGCAGTCCCACGCCCGCCAGCCGGGCGACCATGAAGACCACCAGTGCCCCCCAGAGCCAGCCGATCCCCGCATCGGCGAGGCGCACGCCGGTCGCCAGCGGCACGAACACCCCAGCCGCGGCGACCATGGCGGTGGCCAGGTACCGCAGGTCGCCGGCGCCGATCAGAACACCGTCGAGAGCGAAGACCACGCCGTTGATCGGCAGCATCAGCGCCAGGTGCAGCATCAGGAACCCCGCCAGGGACACCACGGCCGCGTCGTTGCTGAACAGCTGCGGCAGCACCGGGCGCAGCCCCACCGCCACGAGCCCCGCCAACAGCCCGAACACCAGCCCCCACCAGGTGACACGCCGGCCCACGCCGCGGGCCCCGGTGGCGTCGCCGGCGCCCAGCATCATGCCGATCATGCCCTGGGCGGCTATGGCCAGGGCGTCCAGCGCCAGCGCCGAGAAGCCGAACAGCTGGGCGTTTATCTGGTGCGCTCCCAGCTCGGCGACCCCGGTGCGGGCGGCCACGGCGGCGGCCACGACGAAGGCGCCCTGCAGGGCCGCGGTGCGCGTGACGAGCGCCCCGCCGGCTCCCAGCAGCCTGCGCAGCACCGCGGGGTCGGGCCGCAGGCTGCGCACGTGCGGGCGCGCCGCACGTAGCACCCAGTACACGTACAGCACCGCGCCGGCCCACTGGGCCGCCACCGTCGAGAGCGCCGAGGCGCCGATGCCAAACCCCAGCCCGTAAACGAGGACCAGTTCCAACACCAGGTTCCCCACCGCGGTGAACATCGCCACCTTCAGCGGTCGGGCCATGTCCAGGCCGCCCCGCAGGTATCCCACGCCCGCCAGGGTGAGCATCAGGGCCGGAAGGCCGGCGAGGCTGATGTGCAGGTAGATGCGGGCCTGCTCCAGCACCTCGCCCTCGCCGCCCAGCAGCACCAGCAGCGGGTCGGACAGGCCGTAGAGCAGGCCGCCCGAAGCGACGCCGACGACCAGCGCAATCAGCAGGGCTTGAACCCCCCAGCGGGCCGCGTCGGCCTCCCGGCCGGCGCCCAGCAGGCGCGCAACGGCCGCGGTGGTGCCGTAGGCCAGGAAGATGAACAGGGCGTACACGCTCAGCAGCAACTGACCGGCCAGCGCCAGGCCCCCTAGCTGTGGCGTACCGAGGTGGCCAACCACCGCCGTATCCACCAGCACGTAGAGCGGCTCGGCCACGAGCGCCCCGAAGGCAGGGACCGCCAGGCGTAGGATCTCGCGATCCCAGCGGCGGCGGTCCCCGGCGGCGCCGGCGGGTGCGGATCCCCTCACGCGGTCGTCCCGGCGCCAGGCCGACTGGCGGTCTCAGCGGTTCCAGCGGGCGCGAACGGTCGCTTGGGTTGCGCCGGGGGGACTGAACCTTCTCGACGAATTGAACTAACGTCCCGCCGAGCTTTCGATCCAGGAAACCCATGAACGTCCAGCAGACCGACAGATTCTCGATGGCTGAACTCGTGGATCGCACGGGCGTGCCGGCCTCGACTGTGCATCACTACGCCCGGCGGGGATTGCTCCCGCCGCCGGCGCGCGTCGCGACGAAGCACTTCCTTTACGGACCCGAACACGTCGACGCCCTGCTCGTGATCCGGGATCTCCGCCGGCGCCAGCGGCTGTCCCTGGCGAAGATCGCCGAGGTTCTGCCCGAGATCCTGGCCGGCGGCGAGGAGGTGCGCGCCCAGCGCCCCGACGGGGACGATCCACACCGGTCGACGATCGCCGAGAGGATCCTCGAGGTCGCCATCGAGTCGTTCGGCCTGCACAGCTACGGCGAGGTGAGCGTCGCCGACCTCTGCGCCGGCGCCAACGTTGCCAAGGGTACGTTCTACCGCCACTTCGACTCCAAGGGCCAGGTGTTCGTGCAAGCCGCCGAGAGGGTCGTGCGGCAAAGTCTGGCGCGCTTTCGTGCTGAACTGGCCGGAGAGCCTCAGCCGGTGGACATGCAAGCGGCCGGCGCTGCCTGCGCCGTGGCGCTGCGCTCGGGACTGCCCCTCCTGCTGGAATTGGCGAAGCGGGCCATGCTGCACGAGCCCGTGTACGTGAACGAGGCCCGCGACGCGTTCCGGTTGCTGGTCGACGAGATGGGCGACATCCTGCGTCCCGGCGAGTCAGGAAACCGGGCGATCGCCGGGATGGTGGTGCTTGATGCCATCGCGCGGGTGTTCCGCGGCTTGGTGGGGGGCGGTGACGGCGCGGCATCCGCCGGCTCGTAGTTGCCCGCCGAACCGGCGAGCGTCCCCGCCGAACCGGCGAGCGTCCCCGCCGAACCTCGAGGCCGGCACCGGACGGCGTCGCCGGTCGACGATCCCGGAAGTGTGCCGGTGCGATCTGGATAGCCTCCGCGCGGCGGCGAGTGCCGAAGGCAACACTTGGACCATTGGGTTAGTAGTTGTGTATGGTGCGCGCCATCGTGGAGCTTGACTCCGAGCCGTGCGTTCCGTACCGGTGGAGGGTGCAGTGGCCATCGAACCAACCGCGGATTGGCCCGACGTTCGGCGCCCGCACGCAGCCGTGCAGGGCGCTTCGAACGAGGCGGTCGAGCGGTATGCCGACATCGACGCCGTCATGGCTCGAGCCACCGGCGAGAACTTCCCGGTGGCGCTGGGAGTGCTTCCCCGGAGGCTGCGCAGCCATCTGGAGGCGATCTACGGCTACGCCCGGCTGGTGGACAACCTGGGCGACGAGTACGGCGGTGACCGCACGGCGGCGCTGGACTGGCTGGAGCAGCAGATCGACGGCCTGTACGCCGGCGCACCGCACCATGAGGTGTTCCGCCGGCTGGCGGCCACGGTGGAGGACTTCGACATTCCCCGCACTCCGTTCGACGAGTTGCTGGCGGCCAACCGCTTGGATCAGACCAAGGCCGGCTACGCCGACTGGGACGAGCTGCTGGGCTACTGCGCGTTGTCGGCGAACCCGGTTGGGCACCTTGTCCTGGCCGTTTTCGAGGCGTCGACGCCCCAACACCGGGCCGACTCCGACGCCGTGTGCAGTGGCCTGCAGGTTCTCGAGCACCTGCAGGACGTGGGGGAGGACGCCGAGGCGGGCCGCATCTACCTGCCGGCGGAGGACATGGTCCGGTTCGGCTGCACCCCCGAGGATCTGCTCGCTCCCGTCGCCGGCGAGCCGCTGCGGCGACTCGTGGCGTTCGAATGCGACCGGGCACGGGAGCTGCTGGGGAGCGGCCGGGCGCTCGTGGCGTCGCTCAGAGGGTTTGCGCGACTCGCCATCACCGGCTTCGTGGCCGGAGGGCTCGCGGGCCTCGATGCCATCGAGGCGGCAGGATTCGAAGTGCTGAGCGCAACCCGCAGTGCCGGCGCCGGTCGCCTGCTGCGCCGCTCGCTGCCCCTTTATCTGGGGGCGGTCCTCAAGCGGGGTTCGGCATGACGGCCCTCAGCGCCGAGGCGGCGTACCGCCGCTGCGAGGAGATCACCTGGGCGGAGGCGCGCAACTTCGCCTACGGCATCCGGCTGCTGCCCCCGCCCAAGCGCCGGGCGATGGCGGCGCTGTACGCCATGGCGCGGCGGATCGACGACGTCGGCGACGGGGATTGGCCCACCGACCGCAAGCTGGAGGCGCTCGGGGAGTTCCACACCTCCATCGACGTGCTGGCAGCCGGCGAGGTGCCCGACCCCACCGACCCGGTCCTCGTGGGCCTCGCTGCTGCCGCCGACCGCTACCCGATCCCCGTGGGTGTCCTGCACGAGATCGTCGAAGGCTGCCAGCAGGACGTGATGGGCGCCGGCTACGCGACCATGGACGACACCGTGCGCTACTGCCGGCTGGTCGCCGGCTCGGTGGGCCGGCTGTCCCTGGGGGTCTTCGGCACGCGGGGCGCGCCGGGAGCCGGGCCCGACGGGGAACCGGCGCGGCTCGCCGACGAACTCGGGGTGGCGTTGCAACTCACCAACATGCTGCGCGACATCGTCGAGGACCACGCCATGGGGCGCATCTACCTGCCGGAGTCCGACCGTGCGCGCTTCGGGGTCCGACCGGGGGAGTGGGCGCCCACCGAGGGCGTCGCGGCGCTGGTGCGTCACGTCGGTGAGCAGGCGGTGGCGTGGTTCGATCGGGGGCTCGTGCTGCTCGACCACCTCGACCATCGCAGCCGGGCCTGCACCGCGGCGATGGCCGGCATCTACCGGCGATTGCTGGGGCGCATCCTGGCGCACCCCGAGGCGCCCCTCAGCATGCGTGTGCGGCTCCCGGGGCCACAGAAGGCGCTGGTGGCGCTGCGCAGCGTGGCGGGGCTGAGGCCATGAACGATCGTCGCCCGAGCGTGGTCGTGGTGGGCGGGGGTCTCGCCGGCCTCGCCGCCGGTGTCGAGGCCGCCGACCGGGGCGCCGCCGTCACGCTATTGGAGCGGCGCCCGCGCCTGGGCGGGGCCACCTGGTCCTTCGAGCGCCGCGGCATCTCCTACGACAACGGCCAGCACGTGTTCATGCGCTGCTGCGAGGCCTACCTGCGATTTCTGGAGCGGATCGGCTCGGCCGGCGATGTCCGCCTGCAGAGCCGCCTGGAGGTGCCGGTGCTGCGGCCCGGCGGCCCCGTCGGGGCGATCCGGCGCACCCGGGGCCCCGCCCCGCTGCACCTGCTGGCGGCGGTGGCGACCTACCCGCACCTATCCCGCCGCCGGCGCCTGGCAGTGATGCGCGCCGCGCTGGCGCTGCGCCGCCTGGACCCCGACGACGCCGCTCTGGACCGGTCGACCTTCGGCGAGTGGCTGGCCGCCCGTGGCCAGGACGCCGCCACCATCGAGGCCTTCTGGGATCTCATCGTGCTGCCGACGGTCAACGTGCCGGCCGCCGAGGCGTCGCTGAAGCTGGCGGCGAGGGTGTTCTGCACGGGGTTGCTGAGTAGATCCGACGCTGCCGACATCGGCTGGGCCACAGTGCCGCTGTCGGTCCTGCACGGCGACGCGGCACGGCGGACCCTCTCCGCCGCCGGTGGCGAGGTCAGAACGGGAGCGGCAGTGCGAGGCGTCTGCACCGGCGCCTCGGGCCACCCGGCGGTGGAACTCGACGGCGAACTCATCGAGGCCGGCGCGGTCGTGGTGGCGGTGCCCCACGAGGCTGCCGGCGGGCTGCTGCCAGCGGGGGCGGTGGCGGGCCAGGAGCGGCTCGGCGACCTCGGCACCTCGCCGATCGTGAACGTGCACCTCGTCTATGACCGGGCCGTGACGGAGCTGCCGATGGCCGCGGGCACCGGAAGCGACGTGGAGTTCGTCTTCGATCACACCGAAGCGGCGGGCCTCGACGACGGGCGCCAGTGCCTGACGATCTCGCTGTCGGCGGCGAGGCGCCACATCGGGCGCCGTTCGGCTGATCTCGTGGAGCACTTCGGCGCCGAGATGGCCCGCCTGCTGCCGGCGGCGGCGGACGCACGTATCACAGAGTCGATGGTCACCCGCGAGCGGGCCGCCACCTTCGTCGGGGCGCCGGGGTCGCATGCGCTGCGCGCCGGAGCCACGACCGCGCTCGGGGGTGTCTTCCTGGCCGGCGCCTGGTGCGACACCGGCTGGCCGGCGACCATGGAGGGCGCAGTGCGCAGCGGGGTGGAGGCAGGGCGCCTGGCCGTCGACTTCGCCACGGCGGCGCCACCGGCGCCGGGAACCGGCGTGCGCGGCGAGGCGGTGGCGGCATGAGCCGCCCCGCGCCCGCGGTGCTCGATCGGGCCGGCGACGTGATCCGACCGGCTCTCGTCGAGGCGGTCGACCGCCTCCCGGCCGAACTCGCCGTCCCGGTGCGCTACCACTTCGGCTGGACGGACACCCAGGGAGCGGCGCTGCCCTCCGAGCGCGGCGGCAAGGGCGTGCGCGCCGCGCTGGCGGTGCTGTCCGCCGAGGCGGTGGGGGCGGCGCCGGAGGTGGCCACTCCGGGAGCGGTCGCAGTGGAGCTGATCCACAACTACTCCCTGATCCACGACGACATCGTCGACGGCGACGTCGAGCGGCGCCACCGGGCCACGGTGTGGAAGGTCTACGGCACCGACAACGCCGTGATCATCGGCGACGCGGTCATGGCTCTGGCTTTCGAGGTGCTGTTGGATGAGGTGACGCCGCCCCGCGCCGCAGCCAGCGCCGACCTGGCCCGTGCCAACGCGGCCATGATCGCCGGGCAGTCGATGGACATGACGCTGGACAGCCACGTCAACGTGTCGGTGGCGGACTGCTGGCGGATGATCTCGTTGAAGACGGGTGCGCTGCTGGCTCACGCCAGTGCCGTGGGGGCGATCCTGGCCGATGCCCCCGCCGCGACGGTCAATGCGCTGCGCCGCTTCGGCGACGAGTTGGGCCGGGGGTTCCAGGCCACCGACGACCTGCTCGGCATCTGGGGCCGCCCCGAGGTCACGGGCAAACCCGCCGGCAACGACCTGCGCGAGCGCAAGCGGTCGCTGCCGGTGACAGTGGCGCTGAGTTCCGGCGGCGCCGCGGCCGCCGAGCTTGCCGACCTGTACAGTCGGGAGCACCTCGACGACGAGGCGGTGGCGCGTGCGACGGCGCTGATCGAGGAGGTCGGCGGCCGTGCCGTGACGGCGGCCGCGGCGCGCCGCTGCATGGAGAGTGCGATCGAGGCCGTGGCGTCGGTCGACGTGAATCCCGCCGCCGGCGCCGAATTGGCGGAACTGGCGGCGTTCATCGTCGACCGCGAGTACTAGGACCGGGTTTGAAGGCTTTGCGAGAGGTTCGAGCATGACGACGGCGAGCGGTTCGCTGGCAGCGCTGCCGTGGCTCACCTCCGCGGCTGCGGCGGGTGATCTGGAACGGGATGCGGCCGACGCCCTGGGGCGCTCAGCCGACGCGCTGCTGGGACTGCAGGATCCGGCAGGCTGGTGGAAGGGCGACCTCGAGACCAACGTGGCGATCGAGGCCGAGGATCTCCTCCTGCGCACCTTCCTGGGCATTCTGGACGACGAGACCCTGAGGCTCACGGCGAACTGGATCCGGTCCAAGCAGTGCGCCGACGGGGGCTGGTCGTCCCATTACGGGGGCCCCTCGAACCTGTCGCTGGCGGTCGAGGCTTACGTGGCGTTGCGCCTCGCGGGCGACAGCCCCGACGCCGAGCACATGCGCCTGGCCGCGGAGTTCGTGCGAGACATGGGCGGCGTCGAGTGCTCGCGGGTGTTCACGCGCATCTGGCTGGCGCTGTTCGGGCAGTGGTCGTGGCTGGAGCTTCCCGCCATGCCCCCCGAGATGATCCTGCTGCCTCGCTGGTTGCCGCTGAACATCTACGACTTCGCCTGCTGGGCCCGCCAGACGATCGTGCCGCTGACCATCGTGGGCACGTACCGGCCGCAGACCGAACTGGGTTTCACGCTGGACGAGTTGCGCACCGGCGCCGTGCCCCCCGAGAAGGTCCCCCGGTCGATCCGCACCCCCGCCGGCTGCTTCCAGCGCCTCGACAGGGCGCTGCACAAGTTCCACAACAGGGCGCCGTGGCGGTTGCGGGAGACCGCCATGAAACTTGCAGAGCAGTGGATCATCCGCCGCCAGGAGTCCGACGGCTGCTGGGGTGGTATCCAGCCTCCCTGGGTGTACTCGATCATGGCCCTGCACCTGCGGGGCTACTCGCTGGATCACCCCATCCTGGCGAAGGCGCTGGCGTGCTTCGACAGCTACGAGGTGCGCCAGGGTGACATGCGCTGGATGGAATGCTGCCAGTCCCCTGTGTGGGACACGGCGCTCGCCGTGGTGGCCCTCGGCGATGCCGGGCTGCGCCGCGACGACCCGGCGATGGTGGCCGCGGCGGACTGGATGGTCGACGAGGAGGTGCGGGTGCGCGGCGACTGGGCGGCTCGACGCCCCGAGTTGGCCCCCGGCGGCTGGGCGTTCGAGTTCCAGAACGACAACTACCCCGACCTCGACGACACCGCCGAGGTGGTTCTGGCGCTGGGTCACGCCCAGGCGTCGGATCCCGACAGGGCGAGCGCGGCGATCGCCCGTGCCGTCACCTGGGCGGAGGGCATGCAGAGCAGCGACGGCGGCTACGCCGCGTTCGACGCCGACAACGTCCGGCGCCTCTGCGAGCAGTTGCCCTTCTGCGACTTCGGCGAGGTCATCGACCCGCCGAGTAGCGACGTCACCGCGCACGTCGTGGAGATGCTCTGCTGGGTGCGCGCCCACACCGACATTCCCGTCGACGCCCGGCGACTGCGGCGCGCCGTGGACTGGCTGTGGCTGGATCAGGAGTCCGACGGATCCTGGTTCGGGCGCTGGGGCGTGAACCACCTCTACGGTCTCGGCGCCGTGCTGCCGGCGCTGCGTGCGGTGGGCGTGCCCCCCAGCGACCGCCGCATCCGCCGCGCCGTCCGCTGGCTGCACGCCACGCAGGGCCCCGAGGGCGGGTGGGGTGAGGATCTGCGGTCGTACGAGTCCGACAGTTGGCGTGGCCGCGGCGACCCCACGCCCTCACAGACCGCCTGGGCGCTGCTGGCGCTGATGGCTGCCGACGAGTTCGGCGAACCGACCCGCCGCGGCGCGGCGTGGCTGGCCCGCACCTGCCGGGACGACGGCACCTGGGACGAGCCCCAGTACACCGGAACCGGGTTCCAGGGCTACTTCTACATCAACTACCACCTCTACCGGCAGGTCTTCCCGACCATGGCGCTGGGCCGCTTCCTGCGGGCCACCGCCGGGGAGGAGTCGCCCCGGTGAGCGTCGAGTTCTGGTGCCCGCTGCGGCTCGAGTCCGCAGCGGCTCGCCGTGGTGCGCGCACCGCAGGTGTTGTGCGCACCGGCATGGGGCCTCGGCGGTCGGCGGCGTTCGCCGCGGATTGCCACCTTGTTGGGACACGGCCCGGGGCGGTTGTGCTGGGCCTGGCGGGTGCGCTCGGCGGCGGGCCGATGCCGGGCGACGTCGTCGTGGCCGACGAGGTGCGCGGCCCCGGCGCGCCCCGCCCCGTCCGGAGCCCGGAGTCAGAGGCGATCGAGTCGCTGCTCCGGGAGGCCGGCCTGGAGGTGCTGCGGGGCCCGGTGATCTCGGTCGCCCGTCCGGCGCGCGGCGAGATGCGGCGCACGCTCTCCGGCGGCGGGGCACTGGTGGCGGACATGGAGTCGTGGTGGCTGCTGGCTGCCGATCCGGCGCCGTTGGCCGTGGTCAGGGTGGTGAGCGACACTCCCTCGGCGGAGTTGGCGTCTCTTTCGCTACCGTGGCGGGTGCGTCGCGCCCTGGCGGTGATCTCCCGGATCGCCGCGACGCTGGATTCCTGGGAGACACCGCACGGACCGGACATTCGTCGAGGGCTGGAGACCACAGCCCCTGGAGGTAGTTCCTGATGGGCATCCCGCTTCGACAGGCAGCGCGAGTCGGCGCTTACATGTTCGCCAACAAGGTCCGCCGCCGCGAGAAGTTCCCGCTCATCGTGGAGATGGAGCCGCTGTTCGCCTGCAACCTGGAATGCCCGGGCTGCGGCAAGATCCAGCACCCCACCGAGGTCCTGCGCAAGCGCCTCAGCGTCGAGGAGTGCGTGGGCGCCATGGAGGAGTGCGGGGCGCCGATGGTGTCCATCGCCGGAGGCGAGCCGCTGCTGCACCCGCAGATCGCCGACATCACCCAGGCGCTGATCAAGCGCAAGCGTTTCGTGTACCTGTGCACCAACGGAGTGCTGCTGCGTCGCAAGATGGACGGGTTCAAACCCTCGCCGTACTTCTCCTGGGCGGTGCACGTGGACGGTCTGCGTGAGCGCCACGACATAGCGGTGGCGCGGGAGGGCGTCTTCGACGAGGTGGTCGAAGCGATCCGGGAGGCCAAGAGGCGCGGCTTCCGGGTCACCACCAACAGCACGTTCTTCAACACCGACACGCCCGAGTCGGTGCGCGGCGTGCTGGACTTCCTGAACGATGACCTGGGTGTCGACTCGCTCATGATCTCGCCCGGCTACGCCTACGAGAAAGCCCCCGACCAGGAGCACTTCCTGCAGGTCAACGAGACCCGCCGGCTGTTCCGGGAGGCTTTCGCCGACGGGCGCCGCAAGCGCTGGCGCCTCAACCACTCGCCGCTGTTCCTGGACTTCCTGGAGGGCAAGGTGGACTACCAGTGCACGCCGTGGGGGATTCCCAGCTACTCGGTGTTCGGCTGGCAGCGGCCCTGCTACCTCATGGCCGACGGCTACGCCGAGACCTACCAGGAGTTGCTCGAGACGACCGACTGGGAGAGCTACGGGCGCGGCCGAGACGAGCGCTGCGCCAGCTGCATGGCGCACTGCGGCTACGAGCCGTCGGCGGTCATTGCCACCGCCGGATCGCTCCGCCAGTCGCTGCGGGCGCTGGTCGCGGGCTGATAGCCCGCCCGTCCGGCGGTTCGCTCCTTCGACTCCTTCGCTCAGGGGACTTCCCGGCCTAGCCTCGGAAGCGTGCGCAGCCGCCACGGGGTCGCCGCAGTCCTGACGGCGGCGGCTCTACTGGCCGCCGCCTGCTCCAACGATCCGTCCGAGCCCGCGCCGGCTGACGCCGGCACGCCTCCTGCGGTCGCCGCCACGCGTGTGACCGGCCCCGCGGCCGGCCCCACGCCCGCCGCCGGAGAAGGTGGCGATACCGCCGATGCGGGTCCCGAGCCGGTGAGGGTCGGTGTGATCATGGCGGTCGGTGGCCGGTTGGCGCCCTATGACGGCCCGGTGCTCGACGCGCTCGCCTACGCGACACGGCAGGTCAACTCCTCGGGGGGTCTGCTGGGGCGGCCTCTGGAGTTGCTCTTCGAAGACTCCGATTCCGAACTGAACAGGGGCTACGAGGCTGCGTTGCGGCTGGTCGAGCGGGACGTGGCCGTGATCTTCACCTCCTGTGACCCGTTCTTCAACCGGCCGGTGCGCGAGGTGGCCCACGGCGCCGGCGTGCTCGTGATCGCTCCCTGCGGGCCCGAGCCTCAGCCGACGGTGGCGGCGGGGCGAGCCCGGGTGTTCTCCGCCGGCACCCCCGCGCAGGCCTACGGGCGGGCGCTGGCCGAGTACGCCGCCGACGCGGGCATCCGGTCGGTGGCGACGCTTGTGGAGCGCGACAGGTCCGAGGCCGTGGCGATGTGCGACAGCTTCGACCGCCGTTTCGCAGAGCTGGGAGGATCGCTGGGATTCTCGCTGTCGTTCGACCGCCACTGGATTGCCGCCCAGCCCATCGTCGGTGCCCAGGCGACCGCACGGGCGCTGGAGGGGGCCGCGCTGCACCCGGCGGTGGTCATCTGTGCCGCCGTCGGTGGGCGCGGCACGCAGATGTTCGAGTTGCTGCGGTCCGCCGGCGTGGCGGCCGAGGTGCTGGCGCCGGCGGCGCTGGACGGTGTGGCCTGGCGGCGCGGCATCTTCGGGTTGGAGCCGCTCACGGTGATCACCGAGGCGTCCACGTTCGGCGACGACCCCAGCTCGCAGGTGAACGCCTACTTCGCCTCGATCATCATCGGCAACCTGCGCCGCGCGCCGGAGGGCGCCGACCTGGAAGCCGACCCCGGTCGTCTGGCGGAGGTCGAGGACCGTGTCGGCTGGGCGGTGACCGGGGCCGAGGCGCTGTGGATGTTCATCCGGGCCGTTCAGCGCACCGCCAGCCTCGACGCCGCCGTCCTGGCGGCGGACATCGAACGGTTCGAGGACGTCGACCTGTGGATGGACTCGGCCTCCTTCAGCCCCGCCCGGCACGCCCCCGCCTCCAGGGCGCTACGCGTCATCCGCCACGACGGGGGCGCCAGCCGAGTGGTCGAGTTGCGTATCCCCTCAGAGCCCTAGCGAGCCCGCCGCCCGGGGCGCCGCTCCCGGGCTGCCGACCACCGCCGGCCCGCTCGCCGTCGCCAACCCACTCGCCGTCGCCGGCCCGCTCGCCGTCGCCAACCCACTCGCCGTCGCCGGCCCACTCGCCGTCGCCGGCCTGCCTACCGTCATTCCGGCGAAGGCCGGAATCCAGAGTCCGACTGCCGGGGCGCTCAGTAGCCGAGAGCGGTGTTCACCGGTCCCAGCAGCGTCTCGCCCGCACCGAAGCGGCGCACGTTCTCGGTCACCCGGCGGTCCAGCAGCACCATCCCCATCTCCGGGGTGTTGCCCACGTGCGGCGTGATGATGCAGTTGGGCAGGTCCCACAGCGGGTGACCGTCGGGCAGCGGTTCGGGGTCGGTGACGTCCAGCCCCGCGCCGGCGATGACCCCCGCACCGAGGGCCGCCACCAGGTCCTCGGTCACGACGTGCTCGCCGCGCGCCACGTTGACCAACCAGCAGTGCTGCGGCATCAGCCCCAGCGCCTCGGCGTCGATGATTCCCCTGGTCTCCGCGGTGAGCGCCAGTGCCACAACGACGGCGTCGGCGCCGGCGAGGGCCCGGTTGAGTCCGCCAGGCCCGACGACTTCCACACCGGGGGCGCCGGGCAGCGGCTCGGGGTGGCGGCGCAGGACCGTCACGTTGCAGTCGAACGGCGCCAGCAGCTTCAGCAACTCCGTGGTGATGCCGCCGCCGCCCAGGATCGTGATCGCCGCGTCGCCCAGGTTGCGGCCCTCGGGCCCCAGCCATCTCCGGGCGGGCATGTAGGTGGTGAGCCCCCGCATCCCCGCCAGCATCATGCTCAGCGCCATCTCCGCCACCGGCTCGGCGTACACGCCCTTGCCGCAGGTCCAGAGCCGCTCGCCGTCCAGGAACCGCATGTAGGGCTCGATGCCGGCGTAGGGCAGCTGGATCCAGCGCAGCTGTGGGGCGCCCTCCAGCACCGGACCGAGCAGGTCGGGGTTCTGGGGATCCGCCCAGATCAGTCCCTCGGCGTCGGCGGCGGGCACCACGACGCCTCCGCCGGCTCTGACCGCGGTGGCCAGGCCGTCCCGCCGCCAGCATGCAGGCTCGACGGCCACAAGGGGTTGGCGTGTCATGGTCGCTCCTCCGGTCGTGCCTTCTGTTGGGTCGCTCCGACCCCCGGCCGTCATTCCGGCGGGAGCCGGAATCCACTGTCCAGCGGCTCGGCCTTCCTCGGCGATCGGATTCTCGGCGGTCTCGGCTGCGGTCCGCGAGGCGCCGGGACCGTCCGGGTGCCAAGGCTAGATTGCACGACCAGTCACGACTCGGGCGAATCGGGAGGGCGCATGAAAGTACCGCTCACGGTGGGGGACTTCATCGACCGGGCCGCGCACGTCTATCCCGACCGGCCCGCGCTGATCGACGAACCCGACCAGCCGGCGCCGGGTTGGGGGACGCTCAGCTACGGCGAGGTGGCGAGGCGGACCCGGGCGCTGGCGGCCTCGCTCGACTGCCTCGGCCTCGGTTGGGGTGACCGGGTGGCGATCGTGTCGCACAACGCTGCCCGCCTGGCCACGACCATGCTGGGCGTCAGCGCCGCGGGGCGGATCTCGGTGCCGGTGAACTTCCGTCTCAACGCCGCCGAGGTGGACTACATCGTCTCGCACTGCGGGGCCCGGATGCTGCTGATCGACCCCGAACTGACCGACGATCTGGCCGGCGTGGACTGCGAGCACCGCTTCATCATCGGGCCCGAGACCGACGAGGCGCTCTTCGCCGACAGCGACGTCGAGCCGCGCCCCTGGGAGCCCGACGAGGACGCCACCGCCGCCATCAACTACACCAGCGGTACCACGGCGCGCCCCAAGGGTGTCCAGGTCACCCACCGCACCATCTGGCTCAACGCCGTGACGTTCGGCTGGAGCGCCGGGGTGAGCGACCGCGACGTCTACCTGCACACCCTGCCGATGTTCCACTGCAACGGCTGGGGCATGCCCTACGCGCTGACCGGAGTGGGCGCCACCCAGGTGGTGATCCGCAGGATCGACGGCGCCGAGATCCTGCGGCGCATCCGGCGCCACGGGGTCACCTACCTGTGTGGGGCGCCGGCGGTGGTGGCGGCGGTACTGGCGGCCGCCGAGGACTGGCAGGGACCCATCCCCGGCTCGGGCACGGTCCGGATGACGGTGGCGGGCGCGCCGCCGCCGCGGCGCACCATCGAGCGCATGGAGACCGAGCTGGGCTGGGAGTGCATGCAGCTCTACGGCCTGACCGAAACGGCGCCGTACCTCACGATGAACCGGATCCGCCCCGAATGGGACGACCTGACGCCGGCCGAGCGAGCCGAGCGGCTGGTGCGCCAGGGCGCGCCGGCGCTGGGCATCCGGGTTCGCGTTTCGCCCGACGGCGAGGTGGAGGCCCGGGGCAACCACATCATGGAGGGCTACTGGGAGGCGCCCGAGACCACGGCCGAGGCGTTGGACGGCGGCTGGTTCCACACCGGCGACGGGGGCTACCTGGACGGCGACGGCTACCTGGTGCTGACCGACCGGCGCAAGGACGTGATCATCTCCGGCGGAGAGAACGTCTCGTCCATCGAGGTGGAGGACTGCCTGTTCGCCCATCCGGCAGTGGCCGAGGCGGCGGTCATCGGCGTGCCCCACGAGCGTTGGGGCGAGACGCCCAAGGCGCTGGTAGTGCTGGCCGCCGGCGCCGAGGCCAGCGACGAGGAGCTCATCGCCCACTGCCGCGAGCGCCTGGCCCACTACAAGTGCCCCACGTCGGTGGAGTTCCGCGACGCCCTGTTCCGCACCTCCACCGGCAAGCTCCAGAAGTACAAGCTCCGCGCCCCCTACTGGGCCGAGCAGGAGCAGGCCATCAACTAGCGGTACGCGCCTCCGGTCGGGGTGTCCGGTCGGGGGACACCGGTGGCCGCCGGCGGCGCGTCTGGCGAATTCGCGCCGGCGCCGCCCCCCGACGTCCCCCTCCCGCGGTGGTCGGCTGGTGCCGGTGTGCTCGATTCACGCAGTTCTCTGTATCGTGCCAGCGGCGGGGGTGCCGGGCATCGGTCGCCCGACGAACCCCGGGATCAGCGGTGATCTCTTCGGCTTTCCTCATCCGCCATTGCCGACGGGATAAGTCGGTTGCATGCAAGGAGAAAATCATGGCCTACAGGGCTGAGTACATATGGGTGGACGGATCGGTTCCCACAGCCGAGGTGCGATCCAAGACGAGGGTCCTCGCCGACGGTGAGGAACCGGGGATCTGGGGCTTCGACGGTTCCAGCACCAACCAGGCCGAGGGCAGCGACTCCGATGTCGTGCTGAAGCCGGTCGCCGAGTATCCCGACCCATTGCGCGGCGGGGACAACGTGCTGGTGATGTGCGAGACGTTCCTGCCCGAGACCATGGAGCCGCATCCCACCAACATGCGCGCCAAGACCAGGGCGGGACTCGACAAGTATGGCGATCAGGATTTCTGGTTCGGGCTCGAGCAGGAGTACACCATGCTCGACCCGGTCAGCAAGTGGCCGTCGGGCTTCCCGCCGAACGGTTTCCCCGGCCCGCAGGGGCCGTACTACTGCGGGGTGGGTGCGTTGCGCATCCACGGGCGCGAGGTGGTGGAGCAGCACACTGACTGGTGCATCGCCGCCGGGCTTGCGATCTCGGGCACCAACGCCGAGGTGATGCCGGGCCAGTGGGAGTTCCAGATCGGCCCCGTGGACCCGCTGGCCGTGGGTGACCAGATATGGGTGGCCCGCTACCTGCTTTACCGGGCAGGCGAGAACCACGAGATCGAGATCAGCCTCGCGGCCAAGCCCATGCAGGGCGACTGGAACGGTGCCGGCATGCACACCAACGTCTCCACGGCGTCCATGCGCGAGAGATACGAGCCAGTCGTGGCCGCTGCCGAGGCCCTCGGCGCGGCGGGCAAGCCCGAGGAGCACATCGTGGGTTACGGCCACGGCATCGAGTTGCGACTCACCGGCGCGCACGAGACCGAGCGCTACGACACCTACAGCTACGGGGTGTCGGACCGGGGCGCCTCGGTGCGTATCCCGTGGCAGGTGCACCAGGACGGGCGGGGCTACATCGAGGATCGCCGGCCGAACGCCAACGCCGACCCCTACGTGGTCACCGGACTGCTGGTCCGGACCATCGGCGAAGCACTGGCCTGAAGAACTTGGTTCCGGCGTGTCCGGCGTGCGGTTCATGATTGAACCGCACGTGCGGGCCGCCGGTCAGCGGCGGATTCTGAGGGGTTTGGAGACCTCGGCGAAGAAGTCGTTGCCCTTGTCGTCGATGACGATGAATGCCGGGAAGTCCTCCACATCGATGCGCCAGACGGCCTCCATGCCCAGATCGGCATGGTCGAGGACCTCCACCGAGCGGATGGAGTCGGCGGCCAGACGGGCGCCGGGGCCGCCGATGGAGCCCAGGTAGAAACCGCCGTGGGTGGCGCAGGCGTCGACGACGGCCCGTGAGCGGTTGCCCTTGGCCAGCATGACCAGACTCCCGCCGGCGGCTTGGAACTGCTCGACGTAGCTGTCCATGCGCCCCGCCGTGGTGGGGCCGAAGGAGCCAGAGGCGTAGCCCTCGGGGGTCTTGGCCGGCCCGGCGTAGTACACGGGATAGCGGCGCAGGTACTCGGGCATCTCCTCGCCGGCGTCCAGAGCGGCCTTGATGCGGGCGTGGGCGGCGTCGCGGGCCACGACGAGCGTTCCGGTGAGCGACACCCGCGTGCGCACCGGGTGCGCGGTGAGGGTGGCCCGGATCTCGTCCATCGGACGGTCCAGGTCGATGGCCACCGTCTCGGTCGACAGGCTCTCGTCGGTCGTCGCCGGTAGGAAACGGGCCGGGTCGGTCTCCAGCGCCTCCAGGAACACGCCGTCGGCGTTGATCTTCCCGAGCACCTGGCGGTCCGCCGAGCAGGACACGGCGATGGCCACCGGGCAGGAGGCGGCGTGGCGGGCCAAGCGCACGACGCGGACGTCGTGGCAGAAGTACTTGCCGCCGAACTGCGCGCCGATGCCGAACTGGCGGGTGAGTTCCAGGATTCGCTCCTCCCAGCCGACATCCCGGAAGGCCCTGCCGCCGGGCGAGCCGTCCTTCGGGAGATGGTCCAGGTAGCGGGCCGAGGCCAGCTTGGCCACACCCAGCGCGTACTCCGCGGAGGTGCCGCCGATCACCACAGCCAGGTGGTACGGCGGGCAGGCGGCGGTGCCGATCTTGCGGAGCTCGGTGTCCAGGAAGTCCAGCAGGCTGTCGGGGTTCAGCACGGCCCGCGTCTGCTGGTACAGGAAGCTCTTGTTGGCCGATCCGCCGCCCTTGGCGATGAACAGGAACTTGTACTCGTCGCCACCGACGGCCTCGATGGCGATCTCGGCGGGCAGGTTGTTCCCCGTGTTCTGCTCGCTGAACATGTCCTGAGGGGCGAGCTGCGAGTAACGCAGGTTGGACGTCTGGTACGTGTCGAAGACCCCGCGCGAGATGGCCACCCGGTCGTCGCCGGCGGTCAGCACCTGCTGGCCCTTGCGGGCCTTGATGATGGCGGTGCCGGTGTCCTGGCAGCCCGGCAGCACGCCGCCGGCGGCGATGTTGGCGTTGCGCAGCAGTTCGGTCGCCACGAAGCGGTCGTTGGCCGAAGCCTCCGGATCGTCGAGGATGTTCCGCAGCTGCTGCAGGTGTCCCGGTCGCAGCAGGTGGGCCATGTCGCGCATGGCCTCGGCGGTCAGCAGCCGGATGGCCTCGTCGTCGACCTCCAGGAAGCGGCGCCCCGCGGCGGTGGTCAGCCGCACACCGTCGGTCGTCAGGAGCCGGTAGGTGACGTCGCCGGGGCCGGTGGGAAGGGTGTCCTCGTAGACGAATTCCATGTGCGGCTCGCTGGTGTTGCCGGGAAGGCTGATGACTCTCCCGATCAACGGTACCGCGCGGCGGGCGCGGTTCAGCCTGCTGCGGGGGTTCCGGGGTAGGGGGCGGGGTCGTCGCGGGTGGGGACGGTCGGCTTGCTCCAACTCATGGCCTCGGCCAGGCCGCTCGCCACGGCCCGCCAGGCCTTCGGGCGCCAGCCCTCGGCGGCGCCGACGACCTCCAGCGAGTGGTTGAGATGCACGATGGCGGGAAGCCGCTCGAGGTCGAGGCCGCGGACCATCTCCCGCTCGGGGTCGGCGAAGGTCAGGAACCTGTCCGCCCACGAACCCAGGAACTGGCGCGCCTGGTCCTCGGTCCCGCACACCAGCCAGCCCACCCGGCAGTCGGCGCCGGAGAAGTTGCCCATGACGCGGCCGGCAGTCGGCAGGATCCAGCCGCTCTCGTGGGTGAAGGGATCCAACGCCACCACGACGAGGTGGAACGTCGTGACCCACTCCTCGACCGCCCGGGGCTTGCCCGTCAGCGGCTGGAGTACCAGATCCGGCGGAGGTGACGTTGCCACGGGCTCCGAAGCTAGCGCCCCGGGGGAGATTCCCGGCGCAATCACCCAGAGCCGGCGCGCCCGTCGAGGCATGTGGTCCCTCCCGTTGCAGCGGCCTGCGCGTCGAGCGCGGTTCGGCGACACTTCGGGGGTGGCGGAACTGCGGCAGGAGTTGCTGGACTGGGCTCGGCCCCGGCTCCGAGACCTCCCCTGGCGGCGGACCCGCGATCCTTGGCGCGTGCTCGTGGCCGAGGTGATGTTGCAGCAGACCGGCGTGGGGCGCGTGCTCGAGCGCTACGGCGAATTCTGCGACCGGTTCCCGACGCCGGGGGCTTGCGCAGCGGCGCCGGCGGGTGACGTCATCGAGTCGTGGCGCGGTCTGGGTTACAACCGCCGGGCGTTGCACCTGCACGCCGCGGCGCGCCGCATCACCGCTGCCGGCGGGGTCTTCCCCGCCGATCTGGAGGGCCTACTGGCGCTACCGGGCGTCGGGCCCTACACCGCCCGAGCGGTGCTCGCGCTGGCCTTCGAGCGCGACGTCGGCGTTGTGGACACCAACGTCGGGCGGCTGCTGGCACGCCTCGGCGGGCGGCGCCTCACCCGCAGCGAGGCACAGGCCGCCGCCGACCGGCTCGTGCCACCGGGGTGGGCCTGGCTCTGGAACCAGGCGCTCTTCGATCTCGGGGCAGCCGTCTGCAAGCGCCGCGCACCTGCCTGCGGGGACTGCCCGCTGCGCGGGCACTGCGCCTGGGCCGGCGAGGGTCACGACCCCGCGGACGGTTCGGCGGGTGTCAGCGCCGTCCAGTCGCGTTTCGAGGGATCCGACCGCCAGGGCCGGGGGCGCCTCGTGGATGTGCTCCGTGCGGGACCGCAGCCCAGCACCGAGGCGGCGCGACTGATGGGCCTCGAGGATCAACCGCTGCGAGCGCGCCGCATCGTTGCGTCACTGCTGCGCGACGGCCTCGTGATCGAGCACCGCGGCGAACTGCAACTACCGGTCTGATCGCGCGCGGTTCGCGCCTCTCAGGCGATGGAGCCTCGGAAGGGTGCCATGCCCTCGACGCCGAGTCGCACCCGCAGCAGGCGGCCCACCATCGGCGCCTCGGCGGTCACCTCGGTGACCTCCCCGAAGTCGGTGACCCACATGTCGGTGCCGTCGAAGCAGCAGTTCAGCGGCACGTACGGGCACTCCAGGAAGTCCAGGTAGCTGCCGTCGGGAGCGATCACGTCGATCCCGCCGCCCATGAACGCGGTGATCCAGTAGTTGCCTTCGGCGTCGAGCTTGAACCCGTCGGGAGTGTGGCCCTCGGGTAGGTCGCAGATGTGCTCGATGCTGCCGTCGGGCCGCCGGCGCCGCACCGCCAGCGTGTAGGACTCCACCCACACGACGCTGCCGTCGGGGTCCACGGCGCACCCATTGGTGTAGACGGGCTCCAACTCCTCCAGCACGCGGCCACCGCCGTCGGGGAACAACTCGAAGATGCGGCTGGGGTCGGGCTTGTTGACCGCGTCCCACTCGCCGGAGTCGGTGAAATACAGCGAGCCGTTGGGCCCGAAGGCCAGATCGTTCGGGGCACCGAGCGCGATGCCGTCGATCTCGGTGGCCACATAGCTCACCGTGCCGTCGGGGCGGATCCGCTGGATCGACGGCGCCACCTGGTCCGGTGCCCGCCAGGCTCCCACGGTGCCGCCGTTCTGGGTGACGTAGACGTCGCCGTCGCTTCCGACGATGCAGGCGTTGGTGCCGCCGCCGCAATAGCCGTAGACGGAGACTCCCTTGCCTTCCTCCCAGACCTTCACGTCGCTGGTGTAGGTCTCCACGAACACCACCCGCCCGTCGGGCAGCATGTCGGGTCCCTCGGGATGGCCCAGGCCCTCGGCCATGATTTCGATCGGTCGCTGCACGACGCCTCCTTCGGTTATCGGTCCGGTCGATCTTCCGACCGGCAACACTAAATCCCGACATCGACCGCCGCCCGCCCTCCGGGCGGAGACGCCGGCTCAGGCCCCTATGGCGTGGTAGCCGCCGTCCACGTGCAGGATCTCACCGGTGGTGGCGCCCAGCCAGTCCGACAGCAGCAGCACGCAGGCCCGGGCCACCGGGTCGGCGTCGTTGACGTCCCAGCCGAGAGGGGCGCGCTGCGTCCAGGCCTCCTCGAACGCGTCGAACCCGGGGATGCTGCGAGCCGCCATGGTGCGCACCGGGCCCGCCGCCACCAGGTTCACCCGGATTCCCCGGGGCCCCAGGTCGCGGGCCAGGTAGCGGGCGATCGACTCCAGCGCCGCCTTCGACACGCCCATCCAGTCGTAGACGGGCCAGGCCACCGTGGCGTCGAAGTCCAGGGCCACCAGTGACCCCCCGGAGTTCATCAGCGGCGTTACCACGTCGGCCAGCGCCTTCAGCGAGTACGCCGACACTTCCAGGGAGACAGACACGTCCTCCCAGCCGGCGGCCATGAAGTCTCCGCCCAGGCAGACCTGCGGGGCGAATCCGATGGCGTGAAGCGCGCCGTCCACGCCACCCCAGCGCTCGCCCAGCGCCTCGCGCACGGCGACCACATGGTCCGGCTGGGTGACGTCGAGTTCCAGCACCTCAGGGGTGGGGTCCAGCTTGCGGGCGGTTCGCTCGGTGAGGCGCAGACCACGCCCGGCGCCGGTCAGGACGAGCTCCGCCCCCTCGGCGGTGGCCAGTTGGGCCACCGAGAATGCCAGCGAGGCGTCGGTCAGTACGCCGGTGATCAGCAATCGCTTCTGAGACAAGAGGCCCATCGGCGTCAAGCTACCCTAGGCCCTATGCGCATAGGTGTTCTGGGTGGTACCGGTCCTGCCGGACGGGGTCTCGCCGTCCGGTTGGCGAGTGTGGGATTCGAGGTGATCCTCGGATCGCGCTCGAAGTACCGAGCCATGGAGGCGCGCGACAAGCTCGTGGCCGTCTGGCCCGACAGGGAGTTGCCGATCGACTCGGGCGACAACGAGACGGCCGCCGACTGCGACCTGATCGTGCTGGCCACGCCGTGGGACGCCGCGGCTGCCACCGTGCAGTCCGTCGAGGGGCACCTCAACGGCAAAGTCGTGGTGTCGATGTGCAACGCCCTGGCCCGCGTGGCCCATGAGTTCCAGCCGCTGGTGCCGCCGCGGGGGTCGGTGGCGGCGAGCGTTCAGGCGGCGGTGCCCAAGGCCAAGGTGGCGGCCGCGCTGCACCATGTGCCGGCCAAGGAGCTCAGTGAGATCGACCACCCTGTGGACTCCGACGTGCTGATCTGCTCGGACCACCCCGATGCGACCGAGGCCACGGCCGCCATCGTCACCCAGATTCCCGATCTGCGCCCGCTGGATGCGGGGGAGCTGTCCAACGCGGCGCCGATCGAAGCGTTCGCCGCCGTGTTGCTGCAGCTCAACGGCCGCTACAAGACCCGAGTGGCGCTGCGCTTCACGGGTCTCAACGACGAGTGACGTCCTCGCCGCCGCGCCCGGTGGGGTCGGCGGACACTCCGGCGCGGCCCATGCGGCTCTACGACACCGTCGCCGGCGAGGTGGTGCCCTTCGAGGTGGGGCCGGTCGTCACCATGTACACCTGCGGGATCACCCCCTACGACGCCACCCATCTGGGTCACGCCGCCACCTATCTCACCTACGACGTGCTGCAGCGGCGGCTGCGGGACCGCGGCCACGAGACGCGTTGCGTGCGCAACGTCACCGACGTGGACGACGACATCCTGCGCAAGGCCCGCTCGCTGGGCGTGCACTACCTGGATCTGGCGGCGGCGGAGGTTGCCCGGTTCGATTCCGACATGGCCGCCCTGGGCATGCTGGCGTGCTGGAGCGAGCCGCGCGCCACCTCGGCCATCGCCGACATCCGCGGGTTCATCGGCATGGTGCTGGACCGAGGTCATGCCTATGTCTCCGGCGGCGCCGTCTACTTCGAGGTGGCCACCTACCCGGGTTTCGGCGAGCTCTCCAAGCTGGACCGAACCGAGATGCTGGTCCTGGCGGCCGAACGGGGCGGCAACCCCGACGATCCGGCCAAGCGGGACCCCCTGGACTTCGTCCTCTGGCAGCCGTCGGCCCCCGACGAGCCGGAGTGGGGGTCGCTGTGGGGCCCCGGTCGGCCGGGCTGGCACATCGAGTGCTCGACGCTGGCGATGCGCGAGCTGGCCACCACCATCGATCTGCACGGGGGCGGGTCCGACCTCATCTTCCCGCACCACGAGTGCGAGCGGGCGCAGTCCACGGCGGCCACCGGCGAGCCGTTCGCCCGCCACTGGATGCACCAGGCCATGGTCCGCATGGACGGCGAGAAGATGTCCAAGTCGCTGGGCAATCTCGTCTTCGTGAGTGACCTGTTGAAGGAGTACGACCCGCGAGCGGTACGACTCGCCGTGCTCTCGCACCACTACCGGGACTCCTGGGAATGGCGCCCGGCGATGATGGTCGAGGCTTCCGAGCGCCTGGAGCGCTGGCAGTCGGCCGGCTCCGGCGACGGCCCGCTGGCGGACGTGCGCGCTGCCCTCGACGACGACCTCGACACGCCCACGGCGCTGGCGTGCATCGACGGCGCCGCCGGGAGGAGCCAGGGGGTGGCAGCGGCCGCCATGCTCGTCGGGGTGGACCTGCGCGCCGGCGACGCACCCCGCCCGGAGCGGCGCGACGGCGGGGCCGTGTGCGATCCGGGCGGCACTCGCCGGTAACGTTCCCTGCATGGTTCGCGTGCTGCTGCCGGACGGCTCGGCGCGCGATCTCCCCGTCGGCGCCACCGCTGCCGATCTGGCTGCCTCCATCGGCCGGCGCTTGGCCCGTGACGCGCTGATCGCCACCGCCGACGGCACCGAGGTGGACCTGTCGGCTCCGCTCGGCGATGGGGCCACTTACGAGATCGTGACCGCCGGCAGTGAGCGCGGCCTGCACACGCTGCGCCACTCCACGGCGCACGTTCTGGCGCAGGCGGTGCTGGGGCTCTTCCCGGGTGCCACTTTCGCCATCGGGCCGCCGGTGGCCGACGGCTTCTACTACGACTTCG
The DNA here is from genome assembly GCA_963664235.1 of Acidimicrobiales bacterium. Taxonomy (GTDB): domain Bacteria; phylum Actinomycetota; class Acidimicrobiia; order Acidimicrobiales; family CATQHL01; genus VXNF01. Next base: position 1,846,965 of record OY760933.1, read on the forward strand.
AGTTGCCCGGCGGGGCCACGTTCAGCGACGCCGACCTGGAGCGGATCGAGGCGCGGATGCGCGAGATCATCGGCGCCGATCAGCCGTTCGTGCGCCGGGAGATGGACAGCGCCGAGGCCCTGGAGGTCTTCGCCGACCATCCCTACAAGCGGGAGATCATCGAGCGCGTCAGCGGTGCCGGTGGCGCCGAGGCCGGTCCTGAGGCCGATCCCGATCCCGATCCCGAGGCCGACGCCGACCTTGCCGCAGAGGCCGGCGGCGACGGCGTCGTGAGCTGCTACGCCAACGGTGAGGACTTCGTGGATCTCTGCCTGGGCCCGCACGTGCCCTCCACCGGTCGCCTGGGGCACTTCGCCCTGCAGCGGGTGGCGGGCGCCTACTGGCGCGGCGACAACGACCGCCCCATGCTGCAGAGGATCTACGGCACCGCCTGGGCCACCGCCAAGGACCTCAAGGCCCACCTGCACCGCCTCGCCGAGGCGGCCCGGCGCGACCACCGGCGCCTGGCCCGCGAGCTGGACCTGGTTTCCTGGCCGGAGGAGCTCGGCCCCGGACTGGCGGTGTGGCACCCGAAGGGGGCGCTGGTGCGGCACCTCATGGAGGACTACAGCCGTGGGCGCCACGCCGACGGCGGCTACGAGTTCGTGTACACCCCGCACCTCGCCAAGTCGAACCTCTGGGAGACCAGCGGCCACCTGGATTTCTACGCCGAGAGCATGTACCCCCCGATGGAGTTGGACGGGGCCTCCTACTACCCCAAGCCCATGAACTGCCCGTTCCACGTGATGATCTACCGCTCCGGACAGCGCTCCTACCGGGACCTGCCGCTCCGCCTGTTCGAGCTGGGCGCCGTCTACCGCTACGAGTTGTCGGGGGCGGTGCACGGCCTGCTGCGGTCCCGGGGATTCACGCAGGACGACAGCCACATCTTCGCCACCGCCGAGCAGGTTCCGTCCGAGTTGGCCTCGCTGCTGGACTTCGTGCTGTCGGTTCTGCGGGCCTTCGGCTTCGACGACTTCCAGGCCAAGCTCTCCACGAGGCCCGCCCGCAAGGCGGTCGGTCCGCCGGAGATGTGGGACCTGGCCACCGAGGGGCTGCGTGCCGCCCTGGAATCCGCCGGGCTGGACTACGTCACCGACCCGGGCGGCGGCGCCTTCTACGGCCCCAAGATCGACGTGGACGTGACCGACGCCATCGGCAGGGCCTGGCAACTCTCCACGCTGCAGGTGGACTTCAACCTGCCGGAGCGGTTCGACCTGCACTACACCGCGCCCGACGGCCAGCGACGCCGGCCGGTGATGATCCACCGTGCGCTGTTCGGCTCGGTGGAGCGGTTCTTCGGGGTCCTGCTGGAGCACTACGCGGGGGCGTTCCCCACCTGGCTGGCCCCGGTGCAGGCGAGCGTCCTGCCGGTGGCGGCCGATCACGCCGGCTACGCGGCGCAGGTGGCCGGCGAGTTGCGAGCCGCGGGGCTGCGAGTCGAGGTGGCGGCCAGCGACGAGCCGCTCGGCCGGCGGGTGCGTGCCGCCAAGCTCCAGAAGGTTCCCTTCGTGCTGGTCGTCGGCGCCAGCGACGTGGCCGCCGGCACCGTCGGCGTGAACCCGCGGACTGGAGGGACCGAGCGTGACGTCCCGCTGGCCGATCTGAAGGCCCAGATGCTGGCCGAGGCGGCACCGCGCTGATGGGCGAGCCCGCAGGACGCGACGGCGATGAGTGAGCTGGGCCGGCTGTGGGCCGGGTGGCGAGCGGACTACGTGGCTTCGGTGAGCGCCGGCGAAGACACCGAGGGCACGGGTTTCTCCTCGCCGTTCGAGGCGATCGGCCGCGGCGACCGCCCCGACACCGAGACCTTCGTGCTGTGGCGCGGCGAGCACACCTACGCCGTTCTGAACGCCTACCCCTACACCACCGGCCACCTGCTGGTGGTGCCCTATGTCCCCGGTGCGGGCCCCGACGACGTTGACGACGCCACCTGGGGCGAGTTGTGGAGCGCGGTGCGCACGGCGGTGCGGGCGCTTCAGGCCGCCTACAGCCCCGACGGGGTGAACGTGGGGCTGAACCTGGGTCGGGCGGCGGGTGCCGGTGTTCCCGGCCACCTGCACGTCCACTGCCTGCCCCGCTGGGCGGGTGACACCAACTTCATGACCACCGTGGGCGGGGTGCGGGTGCTGCCCGAGACGCTCTCGGACACCTGGGCGAAGCTGCGGGGCGTCTGGGCACCCGCCGCCGGGTAGCGTCGCCGCATGACCCCCGAGACCGAAGCCGAGCGACCGCCGCCCGCCGCCGACCCGAACGGCGAGCCAACCGGCGACGAGTTGCCGCCCGAACTGGATGTCAGCGGCTACGTGGGGCCCTACGTCTTCCCCAACAACAGCCGGCGCCGCGTACCCGGCGCCCTCTACGCCTTCCTGGGCGTCGTGTCCATCGCCACGTGGGCACTGACGCTCGGCAGCGATCCCAACATCGTCAACGGGGGTTACCTGGCGGCGGGGATCGCCCTGGTCGTCCTGGCGGGCTACCACTTCCGGGTCGGCTGGGACCTGCGTGTCGACGAGACCGACGCCCTCATGGAGGCGGTGCGGGCCGTGGGCTTCCCGGTTGGCCACGCTTCGGCACAGATGGGCTGGCGCGGCTGGTTCTCCCGCCCCACCTGGCGGATCCTGGTCTTCTCCAACGAGGTCCGGCCCCTGCAGCGTGGCCTGGTCCTCATCGACGGCGTGGAACCGAAGGTTCTGGACGTCATCGTCGAGGACAACCCCGAGGATTGGTCGGGTCTCGCCGACAGCGACATCTATGGGCCGCCGGACTAGCGGTCCGGTCGTCGTTGCGGGCCGGTAGCGAGGCCGGCGAGGATCGTGTTCGACGGGCGCTGGCGGGTGGGCGTCGACCGGGTGGTCGTGCCGATCGGCAAGGTGCTCTGGCGCCTCGGCGTGCGCGCCGACCACGTCACGCTGTTCGGGGTGGCCGCCTCGGCGGCCACCGCCGCCATGGTGGTCATCGACCGGTTCGCGTTGGCGTTCACCTTCATCGTGCTCACCGGGCTGGGCGATCTGCTGGACGGCCCGGTCGCCAAGGCCGCCGGCACCGTCGGGACGCGCGGCGCCTTCCTGGACTCGGTGTGCGATCGGGTCTCGGACACGCTGATTCTCGGAGCGCTCACCTATCACCTGCTCGACGACGGGGTTCTGGCGCTGCTGCCGGTGGCCGTGCTGGCCTCGGGGCAGTTCGTCTCGTACCTGCGCGCCAAGGCGGAGTCGCTGGGGCTCGAGGCTCGTGGCGGGTTGGCCGAACGCGCCGAGCGATTCGTTGTGCTGTGCTTCGGGCTGCTGGTGCCCGCCTGGTTGCCGTACGTGCTGTGGGTGCTGCTGGGGCTCACGCTCGTCACCGTGGTACAGCGCTTCACCAAGATCTGGCGGCAGTTCTGAGCGGGCGCTCCCGGCGCGGTGCCGACCTGCGGGTGAGGCTGCGGCGGCGCCTCGTGCTGGAGCAGTACCGGCTCGGCGCCAGGATCCTGCCGCTGTTGCCGGACTGGCTGGTCGACGGCGGCACGCGGCTGCTGGCCAGCGCCCTGGCGCTGCGGCGCGGCGAGCAGCGGCTGATCGTCGAGCGCAACCTGCGCCGCACCTCCGCGGACGGTTCGGCGCTCACCGGAGCGGCGCTGCGGCGAGCCGTCCGGCGCACCTTCGTGGCCTACGGCCGGTACTACGTCGACTGCGCCCGCCTGGCTGCCGCATCCCCCGCCGAGGTGGACGCCGGCTTCACCTTCGAGGATTACGACAACATTTCCAATGCCCTGCGCATCGGGCCCGGCACCATCCTGGCCCTGCCGCACGTCGGCAGCTGGGAGTGGGCGGGCGTGTGGCTGGCCCAACGGCCCGGGACCAAGGTGACCGCGGTCGTCGAACCGATCGAGCATCCCGAGCTGTTCGCCTGGATGGAGCGGTACCGCCGCCGGATCGGCATGGAGATCGTGCCGGCCGGCCCCGGGGCGCTCGGCGCGCTCACCGGAGCCCTCAACGACGGTCACGTGGTGTGCCTGCTCACCGACCGGGACATCGGCGGCGGCGGTGTGGAGGTGGAGTTCTTCGGCGAGACCACGACCTTGCCGGGCGGTGCCGCCGTGCTGGCACGGCGCACCGGATCCCCGATCGTGGGTGTCGTGGTGCGGCGGCGCAACGGCAAGTGCCACGCCGACACCTTCCCTCCGATGCTGGTCAGCCGCGAGGGCCGCCTGCGCCCCGTCGTTGCCGAGGCCACGCAGGAACTGGCCCACCTCCTGGAGGACATGATCCGCCCGGATCCCACGCAGTGGCACCTGATGCAGCCCAACTGGCCGAGCGATCACGAGGCCGTGACGGCGTTTCGCACCCGCGCCCGGGCGTCGGCCGGTGCGCACTCCCGCTAGCGTGAGTTCCATGCGCGTAGGGATGATCAGCCCCTACAGCTTCACCCTTCCCGGTGGCGTGCAGATGCAGGCCCTGTACCTGGCACGGGCCCTGCGACGCCGCGGGCTCGCGGTGAGCCTGCTCGGGCCGTGCGACGGCCCGCCTCCCGAGCCCGACATCATCCCCATCGGCAACTCGCTGTTCATCGCCGCCAACGGCTCGTTCGCCCCGATCGCCTTCGACATCCCGGCGTTCCAGCGCAGCTACGCGGTGCTGCGGGATCAGCGCTTCGACCTGCTGCACGTCCACGAGCCGCTCGTGCCGGCCCCCTCGCTCGCCGCCCTCGTCTCCAAGCGCGCCCCGCTGGTCGCCACGTTCCACGTCGCCGGGGGGTCCGCCGCCTACGAGAACGTGCCGTCGGTGCTGCGCTGGGTCTGCAACCGGCTGGACTGGCGCGGCGCCGTGTCCACCGAGGCCGCCGAGTTGGCGCGCCGGCACCTCGGCGGAACCTACGAGGTGTTGTTCAACGGTGTGCCGGTGGAGCGTTTCCGCCAGACCAAGCCGCACCCCACCGAAGGCCCCACGATCTTCTTCGTGGGCCGCCACGAGCCGCGCAAGGGCCTCGCCGTGCTGCTGGCGGCCATGCGCATGCTGCCGTCCGACGTGGTGCTGTGGGTGGGCGGCGAGGGACCCCAGACCGAGACGCTCCGCCGGCGCACCGCCGATGACCGTCGCGTCAGGTGGCTGGGTCGCCTCAGCGAGGATGAGAAGATAAGCCGCCTCCGCGGGGCCGACGTGTTCTGCGCCCCGTCATTGCACGGCGAGTCCTTCGGCGTGGTACTCCTGGAGGCGATGGCGGCCGAGACGGCAATCGTGGCCACAGACATTCCGGGCTACACCCGGGTGGCACGTCAGGGGGTCGAGGCTTCGCTGGTGCCGCCCGGTGACGCCGAGCGCCTCGCAGGGGCGCTGCGGAGTCTGCTGGCCACACCGGGCGACCTGGTGGCCCGGGGCATCCAGCGGGCGGAGCAGTTCTCGATGGACCGTCTTGCCGAGCGCTACGCCGCTGTCTATGAGAGTGTGCTGGCGTGACAGTGCTGATCATCGTTGTGGCCGCCGTCGCCGCCGTGGCGATCGTGATGGTTGCCGGAGTGCTGGCGGGGGCGCGGCTCGTGGGGCGTCTTGCCGGGGCGCGCCTGCCGGTTCCCGCGGAAGCGCAACGGATGGAGGTGTATGTCGAGGCGCTGTGCCTCGGCGCCGGCCTGCCGGTGCCGCAACTGGCGGTGATCGACGACGAGGCGTGCGGAGCGCTGGCCTACGGCCGGGGCCCGCGCACCGCCACGGTGGCGGTGACCACCGGACTGCTGGAGGCCGTGGCCCCGGTGGAACTGGAGGGCACCCTGGCCCACCTGCTGGCGCGCATCGCCGACGGCACCGCGCGCCGCGACACCCAGTTGTGTGCCCTGGCGCTGCTGGGTGGTCCCCCCGGGGCCTCCTGGGCGTCGCGGCGCCTCGACGGAGCGCGGGTCGTGGCGGCGGATGTCAGCGCCGCGCGGCTGACGCGGTTCCCGCCCGGCGTGGCGGGGGCACTGGCCCGCATGGACAACAGCGCTCTGCAGTTGCGGCGGCGCTCGCCGGCCATCCGTCATCTCTGGATGCACGAGGCCCTCGGGCCGGGCCGCCAGAGGGTCAACCTGGCGGATCGGATCACAGTCCTCGGCGACCTCTGAGCGGGCCGCCCCGGATCTGCGGCCTTGCCGCGGCGGCGGGCGCCCCTCGCCAACCGTGAGCCAACCGCTGCGTCGTACACTGGCACCATGACTGCCGCCCCTGAGCCTTCCGAAGCCGCCGCAACGACCCCGCCTGCTCCGCTGGGGCGGGCGCAGGGCACCATGCGTGTCAAGCGCGGCCTCGCCGAGATGCTCAAGCGCGGCGTCATCATGGACGTCGTCACCGCCGAGCACGCCCGGATCGCCGAGGATGCCGGGGCGGCGGCCGTGATGGCCCTCGAGCGTGTTCCCGCCGACATCCGCCGCGACGGCGGCGTGGCTCGCATGAGCCCCCCGGAGATGATCGAGTCCATCGTCGAGGCGGTGACGATCCCGGTGATGGCCAAGGCCCGCATCGGGCATTTCGCCGAGGCGCAGGTGCTCGAGGCCCTCGGTGTGGACTACATCGATGAGAGCGAGGTGCTGACACCCGCCGACGAGGCCCACCACATCGACAAGTGGCAGTTCACGGTTCCCTTCGTGTGCGGCGCCACCAATCTCGGCGAGGCCCTCAGGCGGATCTCGGAGGGCGCGGCCATGATCCGCTCGAAGGGCGAGGCCGGTACGGGCAACATCGTCGAGGCGGTGCGCCACCTGCGCTCCATCACCGGCGACATCCGCCGCATCACCGTCGCCGACGGCGCAGAGTTGTACGACTGGGCGAAGCGCCTGCAGGCGCCCGTGGCGCTGGTGCGCGAGATCGCCGAGGTGGGCCGGCTGCCGGTCCCGATGTTCTGTGCGGGCGGGATCGCCACGCCCGCCGACGCCTCGCTCGTCATGCAGCTCGGAGCCGAGGCCGTGTTCGTGGGTTCGGGCATCTTCAAGAGCGACAACCCCGCGGCCCGCGCCAAGGCGGTCGTGGAGGCGACCACCAACTTCGACGATCCCGCCATCCTGCTGAAGGTCAGCCGCGGGTTGGGCGAGGCGATGCCGGGCCTCGAACTCGGTGGCCTGGAGACCCGGCTGGCCGAGCGGGGTTGGTGAGAGCGGAGCTGGTGAGAGGCGAGCGGTGAAGGTCGGGGTGCTGGCGCTTCAGGGCGCCACGGACCTGCACCTCGCGGCACTGAGCGACGTCGGGGCGACCGGGGTGCCGGTGCGCCGGCCACACGAGTTGGCCGATGTGGATGGGCTCATCCTGCCCGGCGGCGAATCCACGACGATGTCGATGATGCTCGACGCCACAGGCCTCACCGAACCGCTGGCCGAGCGCCTCGCTGACGGGATGCCGGTGTTCGGCACCTGCGCGGGCCTGCTGCTGCTCGCCGCCGAGGTCGCCGACGGGCGCAGCGACCAGCGCAGTTTCGGTGCCCTGGACATCGGGGCGCGCCGCAACGCCTACGGGCCCCAGACCGAGTCCTTCGAGGCCGATCTGCCGGTGGCCGCCCTGGGCTCGCCGCCCATGACGGCGATCTTCATCCGCTCGCCGATAGTCGAGCGTGTCGGGCCCGGCGTCGAGGTTCTGGCCCGCCTGGACGGCAATCCCGTGCTCTGCCGGCAGGGCCGGGCCTGGGCCTGCACGTTCCATCCCGAGTTGTCGGGCGATCTGCGCCTGCACCGCCTGTTCTGCGAGGAGACCGCGTAGATGTCCGGTCATCCCAAATCGCACTGGGCCACCATCAAGCACCGCAAGGGAGCCGCGGACGAGCGCCGCAGCAAGCTCTTCGCCCACTCTGTCCGGCAGGAGAGTCTCTAGATGTCCGGTCATCCCAAATCGCACTGGGCCACCATCAAGCACCGCAAGGGAGCCGCGGACGAGCGCCGCGGCAAGCTCTTCGCCCACTCTGTCCGGCAGGAGAGTCTCTAGATGTCCGGTCATTCCAAATGGGCCACCATCAAGCACCGCAAGGGAGCCGCCGACAAGCGCCGCGGCAAGCTCTTTGCCCGCCTCATCCGGCAGGTGGAGGTTGCCGCCCGCGCCGGCGGGGGCGACCTCGACGCCAACCCCACGCTGCGCACCATGTACCAGAAGGCGCGCGACGCCTCGGTGCCGCTGGACACCATCGAGCGGGCCATCAAGCGAGGCACCGGCGAGTTGGACGGGGTTGCCTACGAGCCGTTCACCTACGAGGGATACGCCCCGGCCGGGGTGGCCCTCTACGTCGAGGTGCTCACCGACAACCGCAACCGCACCTCGTCGGAGGTCCGCTCCCTGTTCCGTACCCACGGCGGTTCGCTGGCGGAGCCCGGGGCGGTCGCCTGGCAGTTCCGCCGGGGCGGTGTGATCACGGTCCCCCGAACCGTCGACGAGGAGGAGTTGATGATGGCCGCCCTCGACGCCGGGGCCGAGGACATCATCGACGAGGGCGACACCTGGCGGGTGACCTGCGCGCCGACGGACCTGTCCGCGGTGGCCGCCGCGCTGGCCGCCGCCGGCGTCGGCGTCGAGAACGCCGAGTCCACGATGTTGCCGACGCAGGTGGTGCCGGTGGCGTCGACCGAGCAGGCCCGAGCGGTGCTGCGCCTCGTCAGCGAACTGGACGATCATGACGACGTGCAGGATGTGCACGCCAACTTCGACATCCCCGACGAAATCCTCCAGGACCTCGCCGCATCCGTCTAGCCTCGTACGAGTGTTCGTTCTTGGTATAGATCCGGGCCTCTCACGCTGCGGCTACAGCTGCCTGTCCGGCCGCGGCACGGCCACCCGGGCGGTGGCGGCGGGGGTCGTCACCACGTCGCCGCAGGAGCAGGTGCCGTGGCGCCTGGCGACGCTGCAACGGGAGATCCGCGGTCTCCTCAGCGAACTGTCCCCGGCGGTGGTGGCGCTGGAGCGGGTGCTGTTCCAGGTCAACGTGCGCACGGCGATGGGTGTGGGCCAGGCGGCGGGCGTCGTCATGGCCGAGGCCGTGGCGGCGGGCTGCGACGTGGTGGAGTACTCCCCGAACCAGGTGAAGCAGGCCGTGTGCGGCGACGGAGCGGCCAGCAAGGACCAGGTGGCCCAGATGGTGCAGATGCTGTTGGGCCTGGCCGAACCGCTGCGCCCCGCCGATGTGTCCGACGCCGCGGCAGTGGCGCTGTGCCATCTGGCGCAGTCGCCCACCGCCTCGGGAACGGCACCGCTGGCGGTGCGGTGATCGGGTCACTGCGCGGCCGCCTGCTGGACCGCCACGGCGACGAGCTGCTCGTGGAGGTGGGCGGTATCGGCTACCGGGTGACGGTGGGGCCCGCCGCCCAGCGGGCAGTCGGGTCGCCGGGCACCGAGGTGCTGCTCTACGTCCACCACTACGTGCGCGAGGACGCCGAGACGCTCTACGGCTTCGGTTCACCCGCCGAGTTGCGCTGCTTCGAGGCCATGCTCGGCGCCAACCGTGTGGGGCCCAGCCTGGCCCTGTCGATTCTCGGCGTACACGACCCGGCGACGCTGCAACGGCTGCTGGCAGCCGGCGACATCGACGCGCTGTGCCTGGTCCCTGGGGTCGGGGCGAAGACGGCGCAGCGGCTGCTTGTCGAGTTGCAGGCGCACCTGGGGGTGCCGGAGTTCGCCGCTCCGGCCCCTGCGATAGGAGTCGCCGCCGGCGGTACCCACAGTGACCTCCGGGCCGCGCTGGGGCAATTGGGATATCGGGACGACGAGGTGAACCGGGTCGTGGCCGGGTTGCCGGGCGACGGGGACGTCTCGGAGTTGCTGCGCGAAGCGCTGCGGCAACTGGCCGGCGCCCGCTAGCGGCGGCGCTTGCGATGTCCGGGCTGCGCCCCCAGCGTCATTCCGGCGGAAACCCTGTCCCGCACACGATCCGGGGCCGGAATCCCGTCTCCGGGCGGCCGGGCTGACGGGAGGGATCTATGCGGCACGAGGTGCTGGCGGCGGGAGCGGACGCCGGCGAGCAGCGCGAGGAGCAGGTCGACCGGCTCGGCATCCGGCCAGTGCGGTTGGCCGATTTCGTGGGCCAGAGCGAGTTGAAGCGCCACCTCGGCATCATCTGCGGCGCCGCCCGCGGGCGCTCCCAGACCGCCGAGCACCTGCTGTTCGCGGGGCCACCGGGTTTGGGGAAGACGACGCTGGCGGGGATCGTCGCTTGCGAGATGGGGGTGGCGCAGCAGACCACCTCCGGGCCGGCGCTGGAGCGGGCGGGAGACCTCGCGGCCATCCTGACCAAGCTGAGCGAGGGCGATGTGCTCTTCATCGATGAGATCCACCGGCTGAGCCGCGCCGTGGAGGAGGTCCTCTACCCCGCCATGGAGGATTTCAGGGTGGACATCGTGCTGGGCAAGGGACCGGCCGCCCGCTCGATCCCCCTCGAGCTGCCGCACTTCACGCTTATCGGGGCCACGACGCGGGTCTCGATGATCACCGGACCGTTGCGGGATCGCTTCGGTTTCACGGCCCGGCTGGAGTTCTACCCGCCCGGCGAGCTCGAACAGATCGTGGCCCGCACCGCCGACATCCTGGAGGTCGACATCACGCCGGTTGCCCGTTCGGTGATCGCGCATCGGGCGCGTGGCACGCCGCGGATCGCCAACCGGCTGCTGCGCCTGGTGCGGGACTTCGCGCAGGTCGAGGGCGACGGTCGGATCGACGAAGCCACCGCCGAGGAGGCCCTCGCCATCTTCGGGGTGGATACCCGCGGGCTGGACAAGCAGGACCGCGCCGTGCTGGACGCGCTCTGCCGGGGCTTCGGCGGCGGGCCGGTGGGCCTGTCCACGCTGGCCATCAGCGTCAGCGAGCCGTCCGAGACGGTGGAGGAGGTCTACGAGCCGTTCCTGATACAGCAGGGGCTCATGATGCGCACCCCGCGTGGGCGTGTGGCCATGCCGGCCGCCTGGGAGCATCTCGGGCTGGAGCCGCCCAGCGAGCAGCCATCGGCGCGCCCCGACGACGGCAGCGAAAGGCCCCCCGGCCTGTTCGGTTGATGCAAACCGGCGAGCTGGAGTACGCGCTGCCGCCGGAGGCCGTGGCGCAGGAGCCCGTCGAACCGCGCCACGACGCCCGGCTGCTCGTGGACGGCGGCAATGGCGACGAGGTCCAGCATCGCCGGGTGCGCGACCTGCCCGCCCTCTTGCGCCCCGGCGACCTGGCTGTGGTCAACGACACGCGCGTGGCGCCCGCCCGCCTGCACTTGCGCAAGCCGACCGGCGGGCAGGTGGAGGTGCTGGTGACCACCCCCGGCCCGGCGCTGCGGGCCGAGGCGCTGGTGCGGCCCGGGCGCCGCGTGCCGCCGGGGACGGTGCTCCACGACGCCACCGGCCGGGATGTGCTGAGGGTCGGGGCGGCCGATCCGGACGGTCGCCGGCAGGTCACCGCGCTGGCCCATCGCAGCATCTCGGCTCTGCTGGACGAACTGGGCGAGGTGCCGCTGCCTCCGTACATTCACCGCCCGGTGCCCTCGACGCGCTACCAGACCGTCTATGCCCGGCGACCCACCTCCGCGGCGGCACCCACGGCGGGTCTGCATCTCAGCTCCGAGGTGCTGGAGAGCTTGGCCACCTCTGGGATCGGTGTGGCACCCCTGGACCTGGGCATCAGCGTCGCCACGTTCCGCCCGATCACCGCCGCTCGGCTCGAGGATCACGTGATGCACAGCGAGCGCTACTCCGTCCCGCCCGAGACCTGGGCGGCCTGCGGCGAGGCCCGGCGGGTCGTGGCGGTGGGCACGACGGCCGTCCGTGCCCTGGAGACGGCCGCGGCCACCGGAGACCTGGCGGGGTCCAGCGGTCTGTTCATCCGGCCCCCCTACGCTTTCGCGGTCACCGACGTGCTGCTCACCAACTTCCACATGCCGCGTTCGAGCCTGCTGTGCCTGCTGGCGGCGTTCGTGGGCGAGCGCTGGCGCCGGCTCTACGAGATCGCCCTCGAGTCGGGCTACCGCTTCGGTTCCTTCGGCGACGCCATGTTGGTGAGCAGGTCCTGAGGGAGTGATGCTGAGCTTCACCGAGACCGCCCACTGCGACGGGGCCCGAGCCGGCGAGGTCTGCACGCCACGAGGTTCGTTCGTCACGCCGGCGTTCATGCCGGTGGGTACCCGCGCCGCGGTGCGCACCCTCACCAGCGCCGATCTCGAGGATCTCGGCGCGGCGGTGGTTCTCGCCAACACCTACCACCTCATGCTGCGACCGGGGGCCGAGCTGGTCGCCGAGCGCGGAGGCCTGCATCGCTTCATGGACTGGTCGGGCCACATCCTCACCGATTCCGGTGGCTACCAGGTGATGAGCCTGGAACCGAAGCTGGACGACGACGGCGCCACCTTCCGCTCCACCTACGACGGCAGCACGCATACGCTCACCCCCGAGTTGGCCGTCGAGGTGCAGGCGCTGTTGGGCTCGGACATCGCCATGGTGCTGGACGTGTGCCCGCCGCTGCCGTCGCCGCGCCCTGTCGTCGAGGCCGCCGTCGACCGGACCGCCGCCTGGGCGGCCCGCGCCCGCGCCGCGTACCTGTCGCTGGCCCCGCCGGGGCAGGTGCAGTTCGGCATCGTGCAGGGCGGTCTGGAACTGGACCTGCGCCGCGCCAGCGCGGCCCGAACCCTCGAGATCGGCTTCGACGGCTACGCCATCGGCGGCCTCTCGGTGGGTGAGGAGCGCCACGAGCGCCAGGAGCCGCTGGCGGCCACCACCGAGTTGCTGCCCGCCGACCGTCCCCGCTACCTCATGGGGGTCGGCGACCCTGTCAGCATCATGGAGGCTGTGAGCGTCGGGGTGGACATGTTCGACTGCGTCCTGCCGACCCGCCTGGCCCGCCATGGCACCGTCTTGACCTCCGAGGGGCGCCTCAACCTGACCAATGCCCGGTTCGCGCGCGACGACGGGCCACTGGATCCGGCGCTGGTGAATGATCCCGCCGGTCGCTGGTCGCGCGCCTACCTGCGCCACCTCCTGATGGTCGGCGAGACGGCCGCCACGCGGATCCTCAGCCTGCACAACCTGGCCTGGCTGTTCGATCTGATGAACTCGACGCGGCGTGCCATCGTGGCGGGCCGCTTCGAGGCGCACGCCGCGGCGGTCCGGGCTGTCTGGGAGAGCTGATCCCCCGGCCGCGCCTCGCAGCGCGGGATCGTCAGAGCAGCGACGACGGGATAACCTTGAGCGCCGCGACCAAGTCGATCCGGCGTCGACGCGACCAGTAACCGACTCACAAGGCGGGTGACGTGCGCAGCTTCCTACTTCTACTCATCCTGATCGTCGCACAGGCCTGCACGACCGGCGGTGAGGAGGGCGGCGGCGGATTCGGCAGCTTCCTGCCGCTGATCATCATCATGGCTCTGCTCTGGCTGGTGCTGCTGCGGCCGCAGCAGAGGCGAGCCAAGAACCGCCGGGAGATGCTGACGAAGCTCGAAGTCGGCGACGAGGTGCTGATGTCCAGCGGGGTCTACGGCCGGATCGCCAGCTTCGACGAGCAGACCGTCCTCGTGGACATCGCCGACAATGTCCGCGTGAAGGTCACGCGGGACTCCATTACCGAACGGATCACCTACCACGAGTGGGAGGACGAGTCGGACTGAGTCCGACGCCGACCAGGACTCCAGTGGCGCTGACGTCGGTACCAAGACGTCGCGTGTCGATCGATTCCCGGGCCGGGTTGCCGAGATGATGGAGCAATTGGCATCAGGGTTGCGCCGCAACCGGTCCCTCGTCGCCATCATCACCATCGCCGTCGGCCTGCTCGTCGGGAACCTGGTGACGCAGCAGGAACCGCTGCTGGGCCTCGACTTGCAGGGCGGTGTGGAGGTGGTGCTGCGTCCGGTCGAAGGCGAGACCGAGATCACGCCCGAGGCGCTCGAGCAGGCCCTGGAGATCGTCCGCAACCGCGTCGACGCCCTCGGCGTGGCCGAACCCGACATCACCATCCAGGGCGGCAACATCGTGGTGCAGCTGCCCGGCGTGGACGATCAGGACCGGGCGATCGCACTCGTGGGACAGACGGCCGAACTGCGCTTCCGCCCCCTGCTGGCCCGCTCGGTGACAAGCGCCGAGATCGAGGCCTACAACGCCTCAGTCGAGGAGTCCGGCGAGGATGACGAGGCCGACGAGGCCGATTCCGCCGACCTCAACGTGCTGGACCTTCTCGAGGGCACACTCACCGAGCCCGCGGGCGACGTCGCCGAATCGGTGGTGATCCTGCCCGGCAGACCCGACCCAACCGGCCAGGTGCAGCACTTCCTGTTGGGCCCGGCACTGGTAACGGGGGCGGCGCTCGAGAGCGCCACGCCCGTCCTGGAGTTCGCCCAGTGGAACGTGCAGGTCACCGCCCTCGAAGGAAACGAGGGCATCGACAGGTTCAACGCGGCCGCCACCAGCTGCTACTACGAGGCTCCCGACCCTCTGGTGTGTCCCACCGGGCAACTCGGCATCGTGTTGGACGGCGTCGTGGAGTCGGCGCCGGTCGTGAACGCCAGGGCGTTCGAGCGCGACCGCATCAACATCACGGGCTCCTTCAGCGAGGCCGAGGCGCGTGACCTGGCGCTGGTCTTGGACTACGGCGCCCTGCCGCTGGTGTTCGAAGACCCCGCCGAGACCGGCCTGGTGCGCACCGTCTCGGCCACGCTGGGTCGGGACGCCCTGCGTGCGGGACTCATCGCCGGCATCGTGGGCCTGGCGCTGGTGGCGCTGTACATGCTCGCCTACTACCGGCTCCTGGGTCTCGCGGCGCTCGGCAGCCTGATGGTCTCCGGCTTGCTGCTGTGGGTGATCCTGTCGTTCCTGTCCGAGACCCAGGGGCTCGCCCTGACCCTCGCCGGCGTGACCGGCCTGATCGTGGCGATCGGGGTGTCGCTGGACTCCAACGTGGTGTATTTCGAGCATCTCAAGGAGGACGTCCTGGGCGGCCGCACTCTGCGCAGTTCGGTCGACCAGTCGTTCCCGGTGGCGTTCCGGACGATTTTCTGGGCGAACCTGGCCACGCTCATCGGTGCCGGCATCCTCTGGCTGCTCACTATCGGCTCGGTGCGGGGGTTCGCGGCCATGCTGGCGATCGCCTCCATCTTGGACCTGGTGGCCACGTACTTCTTCCTGCGTCCGGTCGTGCGGGGCTTGGCTCGCTGGAGCGCGAACCGTCCGGCGTTGGTCGGGATGGCGACGGTGGTGGCCGCCGCCGCCGATGCCGGGGCGCCGGCCGGCGCCGACCTGGCCACCGGGAAGTCGCGATCATGAGCGAGCAGGGAGTGACGATGCGCCGCGGCCTGCGCCGCATGTACGCCAACCAGATCAACCTGGATTTCGAGCGGCTCTGGCGCCGCTCGGTGGTGCTGTCGATGGTCGTCCTGCTGATCGCCGGGGGAGCCTGGCTGTTCAGAGGCCTGAACCTGGGCATCGAGTTCGAGGGCGGCACCTTCTGGGAGGCGCCGCTGGAGGACCACTCCACCGCCGAGATCCGCGAGGCTCTGGCGACGGTGGGGCAGGCCGACGCCCGCATCCAGGAACTCGGCGGGGGCATCGTGCGCGTGCGGGCGGAGGTGGCCGCCACCAACACCGCCGAAGTTGCCGCAGTCTCCGCTGCGCTGGCCGAACTGGGCGGCATCAGTCCCAATGACATCTCGTTCTCGGCGGTCGGCCCGTCCTGGGGAGCCGAGATCACCAGCAAGGCCCGCCTGGCGCTCATTGTGTTCTTCATCGTCATTGCCGTCTACATCTGGCTGCGCATGGAGTGGAAGATGGCGGTGTCGGCCCTCGTGGCCGTCGGACACGACATCCTCGTCACCGTTGGCTTCTATGCCCTGTTCGGCTTCGAAGTGACCCCGGCCACGGTCATCGCCTTCCTCACGATTCTGGGGTACTCGCTGTACGACACGCTCGTCGTATTCGACAAGATCCGCGGCAACGCCCGCACCCGCAAGGACCCGTACTTCGAAATCGTCACCCGCTCGGTCAACGAGGTCTTCATGCGGTCGGTCAACACCACCATCACGTCGGTGCTGCCGGTGCTGTCACTGCTGGTCATCGGCCGCTTCGTGCTCGGCGCGGTGACGCTGCAGGAGTTCTCGATCGCCCTGCTGGTGGGTCTGCTGGCCGGCACCTACTCGTCGCTGTTCGTGGCATCGCCGCTGGTGGCCTGGCTGCACGTCTGGGTCACCGGCGAACGGCCCGGGCAGCAGCCTTCCCGCGAGCACCGGCCCGCAGCACCGGCGCCACGGGCCCGGCGGCCCGGAGGCGGGCCGGTCGGAAGGTCGGGGGTCACGACCACCCGGACCCACCCGGCGCGGCCTGCCAAGAAGCGCCGCAAGTGAGCGATCCCGTGCGAGTTGCCGCCACTGCCCGGCCGCCCCGATGAATCCCAGCGAGGCCCAAAGACTCTGGCGGGAACTGGTGCGGGAGATCCCCGACTTCCCCACCGCCGGGGTCGGCTTCAAGGACATCACGCCGGTGCTGGCACACCCGGTCGCCTTCGCTGCCTGTGCCGACGCCCTGACGGAGCGATTCGCCACCGCAGAGGTGGAGGCGGTGGCCGCCGCGGAGGCCCGGGGGTTCATCTTCGGCATCCCGGTGGCCGAACGGCTCGGCGCCGGGTTCGCCGCGGTACGCAAGCCGGGGAAGCTGCCGGCGGCGACCGTTGGCGTGGAATACGCGTTGGAGTACGGCACCGACCGCCTCGAGATGCACGTGGACTCCTTCGCGCCGGGGGCTCGGGTGCTCATTGTGGACGACGTGCTGGCAACCGGTGGCACCGCCCGGGCGACCTGCGACCTCGTCGAGCGAGCCGGGGGACAGGTGGTGGGATGTGCCTTCTTCGTCGAGTTGGCGTTCCTCGACGGCCGGCGCCAACTCGAGGGCCTGCGCGTGGAGTCGTTGCTCACCTATACCTAGGCGGGGACGAGTGATCGTGCGCTGTCTCTGCGATGCTATTGGTGTGAGGCGCGGCCGATTGTGAGGCAGGGACTGTGAGCGTCGGGGCGCCCACCGAGGTTCCCGCCGCCGAACCGCTCGGCGGGTCGCCCTGGGGCCGGCTGCAGCCCTGGCGAGGGCATCCGGCTGCCGGGCCGATCACGTCGCTGCTCGTGGAGTACACGGCTCATTACCCCGGGGCCGACACCGAACTGATCGAGCGGGCCTACGCCTGGGCGGCCAGCGCCCACCAGACCCAGCGCCGCATGTCGGGCGAGCCCTTCGTGGAGCATCCTCTCAGCGTGGCGCGCATCGTCGCCCGCCTGGGCCTCGACGACGTGAGCGTGGCGGCCGCCCTGCTGCACGACGTCATCGAGGACACCGACCGGACGCTCGCCGACGTGGAGGCCGTCTTCGGCCTCGAGGTGGCGAAGATCGTCGACGGCGTCACCAAGCTGGACCGCGTCGAGTTCACCACCCGCGAGCGCCACCAGGCCGCATCGCTGCGCAAGATGCTGGTGGCGATGGCCAAGGACCTGCGGGTGCTCATAATCAAGCTGGCCGACAGGTTGCACAACATGGGCACGCTGGCGGCCCTCTCGCCGGCAAAGCAGCAGAAGGTGGCGCGGGAGACCCTCGACGTCTACGCCCCGCTGGCGCACCGTCTCGGGATGCAGGACCTGAAGAGCCGGCTGGAGGACCTTGCCTTCGCCGCGCTCCATCCGAAGTGGTACGCCCAGATCGATCACCTCGTTGCCGAGGAGGACCCCGAGCGAGACCTGTTCCTGGCCCAACTGCTGGTCACCGTGGAAGGACGGCTGCTCGAGCTCGGCGTCGGCGCCGAGGTGACCGGTCGCCCGAAGCACCTCTGGAGCATCTACGAGAAGATGGTGCTCAAGAACCGCGAGTTCAGCGACATCTACGACCTGGTGGGCATCCGGATCGTCACCGAGAACGTGCGGGACTGCTACGCGGTGCTCGGTGCCGTCCATGCCATCTGGAAGCCGCTGCAGGGGCGGTTCAAGGACTACATCGCCATGCCCAAGTTCAATCTCTACCAGAGCCTGCACACGGCAGTGGTGGGGCCCCAGGGCAAGGTGGTGGAGGTGCAGATCCGCACCCGGGAGATGCACACCCGGGCCGAGCACGGCGTCGCCGCCCACTGGGACTACAAGGAGGAGAGCGGTGGCGACCTGGCCTGGTTGAGCAGGATCATCGACTGGTCCGAGGAGAGCGACGACCCCGAGCAGTTCCTCGGCAACCTGAAGACCGAGTTCGAGCAGGACGAGGTGTTCATCTTCACACCTCAGGGCGACGTGGTGACCCTGCCCGTGGGCGCCACCCCGGTGGACTTCGCCTACGCCATCCACACCGAGGTGGGCCACGGCTGCATCGGCGCCCGCGTCAACGGGCGCCTCGTGGCACTCACCACGAAGCTCTCCACCGGCGACACCGTCGAGGTGATGACCTCCAAGGATCCCGATGCCGGGCCCTCGCAGGACTGGCTGCAGTTCGTCGCCACGAGCCGGGCGCGGTCGCGGATCCGCCAGTGGCTGACGAGGGAGCGCCGCACCGATGCCCTCAACCGCGGGCGCGACGAGATCACCGCCGAGCTGCGCAGGGAATCGCTGCCCATCGCCCCGGTGATCCGTTCCGAGACGCTGCGGGAAGTGGCGAGAGCCCTCAACTATGACGGCACGGACGCCTTGTTCGTGGCGGTCGGGGAACGCCAACTGTCGGCGCGCACCGTCACCGAGCGGGTCGCCCGCCGGCTGCGGGGTGAGGATGCGGAGGGCGCCCAGCCCGCCGAACGGGTCTCGGCAACCGCTCTGGCTCCCCGGCGCTCCACCCAGAAGCGCTCCGCCGGGGCCGGCGTGCACGTCGAAGGTCTCAGCGACGTGTGGGTACGCCTCGCCAAGTGCTGCACGCCGGTGATGCCAGACGACATCATCGGCTTCGTGACCCGAGGCAGGGGAGTGTCGATCCACCGGGCGGACTGCGCCAACGCGGCGGCCCTCGGCGGCGACGGTGAGGCGGCGCGCCTCATCGACGTGGAATGGGAGGAGGGTGCCGCCACCGTGTTCACCGCGGCGCTCGAGGTGCGTTCACTCGACCGGCCGCACCTGCTGCGTGACGTGGCGGTGGCGGTCTCCGAGCAGCAGGCCAACATCACCTCGGTGAACGCCCGTGCCGGTGCCGACGGGGCCTCCATCATGCGCTTCGAGCTGGAGCTCTCCGACGGCGCGCAGCTGTCCTCGGTGCTGCATGCCGTGCGCCGGGTCGGCAACGTCTACGACGCCTACCGCGTGCTGCCGGGCGGAGGCCGCGGCTAGCCCCACCCGGACTACCTCCGGCCTTCCGTCATTCCGGCGAAGGCCGGAATCCATTGACTGGTCGCCCCGCTTGGGCCGTCGTGCGTTCTGTGTGCAACCGTGCTGCCGTGGGCGGCAAAATTGCGCACAGAACGCTGCCCGCCGCTGGCCGCCGGCTCGTCATTCCGGCGAAGGCCGGAATCCAGTTCCCAGGGTCGCTGCCAGCGCTGTGGCCACGTTGTTGTGTTCGAACTCGAACCCGTCCGCCAAGAGCACTTCCGGTACCACACGGACGCTTTCGGTGAGGCCGGCCACTGCTTCGGAGCCCAGCAGGAGGCTTGGCACCAGGAGCGGGACCGGTAGGACCGCGGGGCGGCGGACGGCCCGGCCCAGGGCGCGGGTGAACTCGGCGTTGGTGACGGGGTTGGGTGCGGTGAGGTTCACTGGGCCGGCCACTTCGCTGTCGAGCAGGTGGACGATGGCGGCGACGGTGTCGGTCAGCGAGATCCAACTCACCCAGCGGTCGGCTGGGCCCAGGCGCCCGCCGAGTCCCAGCTTGAACAGGGGCAACTGCCGGCGCAGGAACGGCCCGTCGGCGGACAGGACGACGCCGGTGCGCAGCAGCACCGTGCGCACGGCCGCCTCGGGTTGTGCTGCCGCCTCCCATTCCTGGCACAACTCGGCCAGGAACCCCGTGCCCGGTTCGGCGTTCTCCGTGACGACGGTGTCGCCCCGTTCGCTGTAGAAGCCCATGGCCGAGGCGCTGAGGATCACCTCCGGCGGCTGCGCCAGGCCCGAGGCCACCGCAGCCAGCAACGCGGCGCTCCGGATGCGGCTGTCGCGCAGAACCTGCTTGCGGGCGGCGCTCCAGCGGCGGTCGCCGATGCCCGCACCCGCCAGGTTGATGACCGCCCCAACACCTTCCAGCGCGGCGGGATCGAGGGTTCCGGTTGCCGGGTCCCAGGTGATCTCGTCGCTGGCGGCCACCGGTCGGCGAACCAGTCGCAGCACCGTCACGTCCCCGCGGCGGAGTTCGGCGACAAGGGCCCGGCCGATGAGGCCGCTCGACCCTGCGATCACGACGGGCCTGCTATCGGTCCGGTTCACGACACCTCCCAGGGGCGGCTGCGCGTTATCCGTCAACGCTAGGTCCGTGGTGACCGCTAGCGTCGCCACGGTGAGTACGCGGATGCTGATCGCCCTGAGCCTGCTGTGCGGTCTGGCGATCCTGGCCGCCTTCGCGTTCCAGGTGCTCATCCGCTGAGGCGGCGCCACCCGGCAATCCAGCCGGGGCCGGGAAGTGCATTTCGCCCCCCAGAGAGCTACCGCCGGCTCCCCTGCGCTGTTGCTGCTGAGCGCTACTGTGGCTAGTGTTGCCCCTGGCAAGTGGGGATGAGGGCCCGTACTGAAAATGTCGAGACGTGCGCGGCTTCTCGCCGCATGCCTGCTTGTCCTCCTGCCAGCCCTGCCCGCCCGCGCCCAGGACTCCGCTGACCACCAGTACCTGGAGGACCGGCTCGCCGGCGACAGCACGCTGGTCCAGTCCCGTTCAGAGCTCGACCGGTTCGGTGCCGAGCAGGGCCTCCTCGGCACCCGGATCGAGGACCTGCAGCTCTCGACGGAGCAGATCGAAGCCGAGTTGGCGCGAACGGCCGACCTGATCGCGCTGTCGGAGGCCCGTCTGGCGGGAATCGCCGCGCGCCAAGCCCTCACAGCCGACTTGCACGCCGCGGCCGAGCGAGCACTGGGGCGCGCCGAGGCCGACTTCGCCGACCGCCAGCAACTGGCGACCGAGCGGCTCGTCAACATGTACGTCTACTCGACCGAGCACCGCACCGCCCTGTCGTGGCAGGTCAGCGACGTTCACGATCTGGAGAACCGCCATGTCCTGCTGACCATGGTGGGTGAGCACGACAAGGAGTTGCTGGAGAGCCTCGACGCCACGGTCATCGAGATCGGCGAACGCCGCGAGTCGCTGGAGTCGTTGCAGCAAACCATCGAGGCGCTGGCCACTCAGGAGACAGACGTCCTCGCCGAGAACAACCGCAACCGCGACCTGCAGGCGGCGCTGCACGCCGAGTTGCAGGCACGAATCCAGCACCTGCACGACGAGATCGAGGCGCTCGAGGCGGCCCAGGCGGAGGTCGCGGCCATCATGGCAAAGCGGATCACCGAGATCGAACTCGAGGCCGCCGAGCGGGACCGCCTCCGCCGGATCTGCTTCGACAGGCCGCGTCAACCGCTCGACAGCGACGGGTCCTGGATCGACTGTCCCACCGTCGGCGTCGTGATCCCGCCGAACGCCGTGCGCTGGCCGCTGGTCGAGCGGGTGACCTCCGAGTACGGCCCGCGCTGGGGGCGGATCCATGAGGGCATCGACATCGCCGGCACCCACGGTGCGCCGATCAACTCCGCCGAGTCGGGCCGCGTGGACCACGCGGGTTGGATCGGCGGCTACGGCAACACCGTCATCGTGGACCACGGTGGGGGGATGACCACCCTGTATGGCCACATGCACGACTTCGCCGTCTCGGCGGGCGAGACCGTGTCCATCGGCCAGGTCCTGGGCTACGTGGGCAACTCCGGCCTGTCCCAGGGCCCGCACCTGCACTTCGAGGTGCGAGTCGACAGCGTGCCGGTGAACCCCCGGAAGTTCCTCCCGTAGCTGTGACTACCGGACCGCGGGCTCGGGGGCCGGCCAGGGCCGACCGGTAGGCTGACGGCGTGACGTCGCACGACCTGATCGTGGTGGGCGGCGGCCCCGCCGGCTACGCCTCGGCGCTGTACGCGGCGAGTGCCGGGCTGGACGTGGGCCTCGTGGAGCGCTCCAAGCTGGGCGGCACGTGCCTGCACGTGGGATGCATCCCTGCCAAGGAGTTGCTGGAGACCGCCGCGGTCTACCGGGCCGTGGGCCACGCCGGCGAGTTCGGTGTCGGCACCTCGGCGCCCACGCTGGACATGGCCACCGCCCAGAGCCGCAAGCAGGGCATCATCGATCGCCTCACCGGCGGGCTGGCCAAGCTGCTCGGCAGCCGCAAGGTCACCGTCTACGACGGCAGCGGCTCCCTGGGAGCGGATCGCACCGTGACGGTCACCGGCGGCACCGAGAGCGTGACGCTGACCGGCCGCCACGTCATCCTGGCGACCGGCTCCGTGCCCCGGGGGCTCCCCGGGATCAGTGTCGACGGCGAGCGGGTGGTGACCTCCGACGAGTTGCTGTCCATCGAGTCCGTGCCGGCCAGCTCGGTCGTGATCGGTGGCGGTGCCATCGGCTGCGAGTTCGCCTCGATGCTGTCCGACATGGGCAGCGAGGTGACGCTGCTGGAGGTCTTGCCTCGGCTGCTGGCCGGGTGTGACGTCGAGGTGAGCCGGCAGCTCGAACGGTCCTTCAAACGCCGTGGAATGAAGGTGCATACCGGCGTCAGCACCTCCGCTGCCGAGCCCGACGGCGACTCGATGGTCGTGCGCTACGGCGAGGGTGCCGAGGTGCGCGCCGAACTCGTGGTGCTGAGTGTCGGGCGCCGACCCGTGACCGAGGGTCTGGGCCTCGACGGCACCGCCGTACAGGTCGACGACCGCGGCTTCGTGACCGTCGACGAGTA
Source organism: Acidimicrobiales bacterium (assembly GCA_963664235.1). Taxonomy (GTDB): domain Bacteria; phylum Actinomycetota; class Acidimicrobiia; order Acidimicrobiales; family CATQHL01; genus VXNF01. The sequence continues at coordinate 1,869,785 of OY760933.1, forward strand.
CTGCCGCACCGGCAGCGACGGCGTCTACGCGGTCGGTGACGTCATCGCCACCCCGCAACTGGCGCACGTGGGTTTCGCAGAAGGCATCCTGGCCGTGCAGCACCTGCTGGGTGAGGAGCCGGCGCCGGTGGATTACCTCAACGTGCCCTGGTGCATCTACTGCCGCCCGGAGGTGGCTTTCGCCGGTCTCAGCGAGCAGGACGCCGCCGACGCCGGGCTGGACGTGGTCGTCTCGAAGCACCGGTACGCCTCCAACGGCCGGGCGATGATCGTGGGCGAAACCGACGGGTTCGTGAAGGTCGTGGCCGAGCGCAACCCCGACGGCACCGCTGGGAGGTTGCTCGGCGTGCACCTCGTGGGGCCGTGGGCCACCGAGCAACTGGGACAGGGGTACCTGGCCGTGAACTGGGAGGCGACGGTTGCCGACGTGGCCGCCCTCATCCAGCCGCACCCCACCCTCAGCGAACTGTTCGGCGAGACGGTGCTGTCGTTGACCGGCCGGTCGCTGCACGGCTAGCGCCGCGGCGACAGGGGCCGGCGGGAACTCCGACAGGACCGAGAACACAAGGACGGGCGAAATGGCCGACGTGGTTCTTCCACAACTGGGCGAGACGGTGACCGAGGGCACCATCATCCGCTGGATCAAGCAGGTCGGCGACGCGGTGGATCGCGACGAGCCGCTCTTCGAGATCTCCACCGACAAGGTGGATTCCGAGGTGCCCTCACCGGCGTCGGGAATCCTGACCCAGGTGGTGGTTCCCGAGGGGGAAACGGTGGAGGTGGGAGCGCTGTTGGCGGTCATTTCCGACAGCGCGGCGGCCCCCGAGCCGGAGTCGATCCCCGAGCCGCCGGCAAGTCCCGAGCCTGCTCCCGAGCCTGCTGTGTCGCCGGAATCGCCGGTGGCCGCTGCCCCAGAGCCCGAGCCGGCCCCAGAGCCAGAGCCCGAGCCAGAGCCAGAGCCCGAGCCGGCCCCCGACGACGGCGATCGGCCCCAACCCCGCCTGCTGTCACCGGTGGTGCGCAGGCTCGTCAACGAGCACGGCATCGACGTCGCCGGCATCGAGGGCAGCGGTGTGGGCGGTCGCGTCACCCGGGCCGACGTGGAGCGCGTCATCCGCGATCGCCGCAGCACCCCCGCCCAGCCGGCCCCCCAACCCGCCGCGGCTTCCCCGGAGCCGCAGGCCGACGGCGCCGCCGACCCCGGCGCACCCCAGGTCGTGCCCCTAACCAGCATCCGCAAGACCATCGGCCGGCACATGGTCGCCTCCAAGGCAACCTCGCCGCACGTGTTGACAGCGGTGGAGGTCGACTTCGAGGGTGTCGAGCAGGTCCGCCGCAAGGCCCGGTCCGCCTGGCGGGATCAGGAGGGATTCAGCCTCACCTACCTGCCGTTCATTGCCCGGGCGGTTTGCGACGCCATTGCCGACTTCCCCCACATCAACGCCAGCATCGACGGCACCGACCTCGTGGTACACCGCAGCGTGCACCTCGCCGTGGCGGTGGATCTGGACTTCCAGGGGCTCCTGGCACCGGTGGTCAGGGACGCCGAGACCAAGCGGATGCGGGCGATCGCCCGCGAGGTCGTGGACCTCGCCGCCCGTGCCCGGCGCAAGGAGCTCTCGGCCGCCGAGGTGACCGGAGGGACCTTCACGATCACCAACCCCGGCCAGTACGGCACCCTCATGCAGTTCCCGATCATCAACCAACCGCAGGTGGCGATCCTGTCCACCGACGGGATCAGCCGGCGGCCCGTCGTGGTGACCGGCGAGCGGGGCGAGGAGGCGATCGCCATCCATTCGGTCGGCGTGCTGGCGCTGGCCTGGGACCACCGGGCCTTCGACGGCGCGTATGTGGCCGCGTTCTTGGACCGCCTCCGCCACATCATCCAGACGCGGGACTGGGAAGCCGAGATCCGCTAGTGGCGCCGGAGGTGGCGGCCGCTCGCCCGGCGCCCGGGATGCGCTCCGGCGGGGACCTCGCCGCGGGGGTCGTGGCTCCGCGTCACCTGGCCGTTCGCTGGCTCGGCAGGGTCGGCTACGACGAGGCCTGGGCGTTGCAGCGGGGCCTGCACGCCAAGAGCTCCCGCAACCACCTGTTGCTGCTCGAGCACCCGCACGTCGTCACGATGGGGCCGCGGGCTCCGGCGGCGCACGTGCTGGTGGACCCTGCCGCCGCAGGCGCCGAACTCTGCCGCACCGACCGGGGAGGCGACGTCACCTACCACGGTCCCGGTCAGATCGTCGGCTACCCGATCCTCACGCTGGGTGGCCCGCGTGCGGGAGGTCTCGGTGCCGCCGCGGCCTACGTGGAGAGCCTGGAGGACCTGCTCATCGAGGTGCTCGATGACCTGGGGTTGGCGGGGGCCGGCAGGCTCGAGCGCCATCGGGGGGTGTGGCTCGACCCCGCCGGCGCACGACCACGCAAGATTGCCGCCATCGGGGTGCGCGTGCGGCGAGGACGCACCTTGCACGGCTTCGCCCTGAACGTGGATCCCGACCTGAGCTGGTTCGCCCGGATCGTTCCGTGCGGGATCAGCGAGCACCCGGTCACGTCGCTGGCGGCCGAAGGCATGCCGGTCACGATGCCGGAGGTCGTCGAGGCCGTCGCGGCGCGGGCGACGCAGCGCTGGGGGGCAGGCGGCTGGGACCGGGCCGACGTCGCCGCTGCTGGCGGCAAACGCCCCGCCGCCACGTCACCCCCACCCCCCGGGCCCGAAGGCACAGCCCGGGCGGCGCTCGTTCCGGAACCCGCGCCCGGATCGCCGCAGCCGGTGACGATCCCCGTCGCGGGTTCGTCGCCGGCGCTGCAGATCCCCGTCGCAGGCGAGCGCAAGCCGTCCTGGATGCGCGTGGTGGCTCGAACCGGGCCGGAGTTCCGCCGGATCAAGTCGGTCATGCGGGACCTCGATCTGGTCACCGTCTGCGAGGAGGCCGGCTGCCCGAACATCTACGAGTGCTGGGAGCAGGGGACGGCCACGTTCATGCTCGGCGGCGAGCGCTGCACCAGGGCCTGCGGCTTCTGCCTCATCGATACTCGCCGGCCCGAGCCCCTCGACCCCGCGGAGCCCGGGCGGGTGGCCGCCGCCGTTGCCCGCATGGACCTCAGCCACGCCGTCGTCACGGCGGTCGCCCGCGACGACGTGGCTGACGGCGGTGCCGCGCACTTCGCGGCCTGCATCCGGGCGATCCGGGGACTGCGCCCGTCGGTGACCGTCGAGGTCCTGATCCCCGACTGCAAGGGCGACCCTGCGGCGCTCGAGGTGATCTTCGACGAGCGCCCCGACGTGCTGAACCACAACATCGAGACCGTGGCCCGGCTGCAGAGGCTGGTGCGGCCGTCCGCCGGCTATGCCCGCAGCCTGGCCGTGCTGGCCCGAGCCAAGGCCGCCGGGCTGGTCACGAAATCCTCGATCATGGTCGGGCTCGGTGAGACCACCGACGAGGTGGTCGAGGCGTTGGGCGACCTGGCGGGGGTCGGTTGCGACATCGTCACCGTCGGCCAGTACCTGCGGCCCAGTAGCGCTCACCTTCCGGTGCAGCGGTGGTGGTCGCCGGAGGAATTCGAAGAGTTCGCCGCCATCGGCACAGGACTCGGCATCGGGCACGTCGAATCGAGCCCGCTGACGCGCTCGAGTTATCACGCCGCGGGGGCGGCCCGCTCGGTCGGGGCCACTGCCGACCGTGCCTGACACCCCGGAGGGGGCGGGCGGTCTCTCACAGGTGCCGGCCCTGCCGTGAGCGAGGTTCACGCCGCAACCGTCCTGCTGCAGTGGGCGGCGGGCGGCTTGCTCTTCGGGTGGGTGACCTCGCGCCGGCGCGAGGTCGGGCCCGGGTACGGCTGGCTCCTGCGGTCGCTCTACGCGGCTCTGGCGGCGCTTGCGGGCATCGTCGGGGTAACCGCCGGCTTCCGGCCGGCACGCGATGTGGCTGCCCTGGTGTCCGCCGGCGTGGCCCTGGGCGTCCTCGTCGTGGCCTACCGGCGCCGCGCCGCGACACCTTCGGCACAGACGGCCGACGCGCTGCGCCGCCGCAACCGGGTGGCGGCGATGCTCGGCCGTCCGCCCGGCGAGCCCGCCTCGGCGGAGGGCTCGGGATTCCCGCCGGCTCTGGATCTTGTGGCCCCGTTGGTGGCGTTCGCGGGAGTTGTCGCCGGGGGCGTCGTGGCAGGCGGGCCGCTGGCACTGTCAATCGCCCGGGTGGTCGCCGGAGCGCTCTTCTTCGGTGCGGTGTCCGACGCCATGCTGCTGGGGCATTGGTACCTCGTGCAGCCCGGGTTGCGCCGGGCGCCGCTGGTGCAGCTGGTGCGCTGGAGCATGGTGCTGTGGATCGCCGAGACGGTGGTGTTGCTATGGCCCACCGGTGTGGTCTCGATCCTCACCGGCACCACCGACGACGGTTTCGGCGGCCTGCTGGGCTGGTACTGGGTGATGTGCGCCGTCGGGACCGCGGTCCTGTTGGGCGCCACCGAGGCGGCGCTGCGGATCCGTCGCTACGCGGCGGTGATGGCCGGCACCGGCCTGCTGTACCTGGCCATCATGACCACGTTCGGCATGGACCTCATCGCGCGAGTGTCGCTGCGCCCGTGAGGCGGACCACGTCCCCGGCGAGGCGGCCGAGCGCCGCCACCCGGGCGTCGTAGGGAGCCGATTCCCGCCGCAGCATCGTCAGTGGGCGGAGCGCCACTGCCTCGCCGATGACGTCGACGAGTTCGGGGTCGTTCCCGCCCACTGCGGCGGGCAGCACGGTCCACGCCAGACCCACTGCCGCCACTTGGCGCAGCACGTCGGGGTTCTGGGAGGTGAGAGTCACGGCGGGCTCGATGCCTCGCGCGGCGAGACCGTCCTCGATCAGTGCCCTGGTGCGCGAGCCAGCCGGCGGCAGCGCCCATTCCACCTCGGTGGCATCGAGATGGGCCAAGTCGTCGCCCCGGCGGGCGTAGACGCGCAATTCCTCGGTACCCAGCGCGTCGCCCGTCAGCCCCTCCGGTGGTGGACCGACGGCGAATACCAGGTCCAGTTCGTACCTCAGGAGCAGGTCGCAGAGTGCAGCGGTGGAATCCACGACGAGCTGCATCTCCACCGCCGGATGGGTGTCCCGGAAGATCATCAGGGCGTCAGTGAGCAGGTAGAGGGTGGCCGCGTCGGTCAGACCGATGCGCAGCCTGCCGACCTCACCCTCATGGTGCGATCGGATCCACGTCTCCAGCTCGCCGGCACGCCCGAGCACTTCAGAGGCGAAGTCCGCCACCACCCGGCCGGCCTCGGTGAGCCGCCTGCGGCGCCCGTCCTGCTCGAACAGCTCGATCCCGAGACGCTGCTCCAGTTGCGCCAGGCTCTGCGACAGTGCCGGCTGGCTGATCCCGAACTCGTCGGCGGCGTCGGTGAACGACGAGAGCTCCGCCACCTTCTGCAGGTAGGCAAGGGTGCGGGTGTTGACCTGCACGGGAACTTGGGCGGCTCCGTGACGGGTCCCCGGGAGTTCGTTCCCACGGTGCTGCCGGTGGTGCCGTGCCATGCTCCCCATCCTATAATTGATTCCCTATTGATGCAGTTGCATCGTTCCAGAAATCTAATATATTGGAGCCCGGCCAGGTCGCCGAACGGGTGTCACCGCCCACCGCCTACCACCCACTGCTCAGCGCAACGGATCGGGCCCCAAGCGAATCGCAATCCAACTGCAACCAAACGCCGACGCCAGTTGTGGTCGGCGCAAGGAGGGAAACCATGGCACAGATCAACGTGGCTATCGCCGGTGTCGGCAACTGCGCCTCGTCGCTCGTGCAGGGTGTCGAGTACTACCGCAACGCCGGCGCGGGCGATGAGATCCCCGGCCTGATGCACCCGGTGCTCGGTGGCTACTCCATCGGCGACGTTCGCTTCACGGCCGCCTTCGACGTCGACGCGACAAAGGTCGGCGAGGACCTCGCCAAGGCCATCGGGAACGGTCAGAACAACACCGTGGCGTTCTGCGACGTGCCGACCGCCGGCGTGACCGTGCAGCGCGGTCCCACCCTCGACGGCATCGGGCGCTATCTCTCGGACGTCATCGTGGAGTCGCCGCAAGCGCCGGTGGACGTGGCAGGCGTGCTGCGCGACACCGACACCCATGTCCTGGTGTCATACCTCCCGGTGGGATCCGAGGAGGCGGCGCGCTGGTACGCGGAGCAGGCGCTGGAAGCCGGCTGTGCCCTCGTCAACTGCATGCCGGTCTTCATCGCCGGTGACGAGGCCTGGGCCGAGCGTTTCCGCCGGAGCGGCGTGCCGATCGTGGGCGACGACATCAAGTCCCAGGTGGGGGCCACCATCGTGCACCGCAACCTGGTGCGGCTCTTCCAGGACCGGGGCGTGCAGGTGGACCGCACCTACCAGCTCAACTTCGGCGGGAACACCGACTTCCTGAACATGCTGGAGCGGGACCGGCTGGAGTCCAAGAAGGTCTCCAAGACCCAGGCCGTCACCAGCCAGCTGGAGTCCGAGCTGGCAGGCTCCGACGTGCACGTGGGTCCGTCGGACCACGTGCCCTGGCTCGAGGATCGCAAGTGGTGCCACATCCGCATCGAGGGCACGACCTTCGGCGACGTGCCGCTGAACGTCGAGTTGAAGCTGGAGGTGTGGGACAGCCCCAACTCCGCCGGCGTGGTCATCGACGCCATCCGCTGCGCCCGCCTGGGCCTCGACCGCGGCATCGGCGGCCCGCTCTACGAGACGTCCGCCTACTTCATGAAGTCGCCGCCGCGCCAGATGCGCGACGAGGACGCCCGCAACGCCGTCGAAGCCTTCATCGCCGGCTCCTGACCGCGGTCCGCCTGTCCGGTCGGGGCCGCCGGTGGCCGCCGGCGGATCGTCTGGCGAAATCGATCCGGTGCCACCCTCCGGCGTCCCCGCCCTCGAGGGTCGAATGCTGTCCGGTCGGGGCCGCCGGGCACCGTCCCCGCCCTCGGTTGGACTTGCGCGCCGCTAGCGTGAGTCGGCGCCCGCGCCCCGATCCCAGCGACAGAGGAGTAGCACCGTGGCCATTTCCGTGACCCTCGCCCGCACCGTTCCCGCCGGTGCCGATGTGACCGCGCTCGGCGTGTGCTCAGATCAGATCGACGCCGAACCCGGCAATCTGGACTGGGGGCTGTTGCGTGGCCTCGGCTTCGAGGGCAAGCCGGGTCAGGTGCAGATGGTGGCCGGATCCGACGGCCGCCCGGTGGCTGTCGTTGGTCTGGGTCCCGCCGACGACGTCACACCGGCAGTGATCCGGCGATCCTCGGCGGCTCTGGCGCGGCTGGTGCGGCGCCACCGCTGGCTGGCCTCCTCTGTTCTCGACGCCGTCGCCGACGAGGGTGACCTCGCCGCCGCGGCGCAGGCGCACGCCGAGGGGATCGTTCTGGGTGCCTACGGCTACGACGCCTTCAAGAGCGATCCCGAGCCCAACTCCCTGCGGAAGCTGTCGGTCGTCGGCGCCGGGCAGGAAGTGCGCGACACGCTGAAGCTCGGCACAGCTGTGGCCGAGGCCGTTTGCTTCGCGCGGGACCTCGTCAACGAGCCCGGCGGGTCGTTGACCCCGGAGAAGCTGGCTGCGGCGGCCGGGGCGCTGGCGTCGGGCGACGACGGCAGCGAGGGCGCCGCCCTGGAGATCCGGGTCTGGGAGACCGAAGAGATCGTCGAGGCCGGCCTGGGCGGACTACTGGGGGTCAACCGGGGCTCCACACAGTCTCCCCGGTTCGTGGAGATCACCTGGCAACCGCCCACCGGCGGCGAGGGGTTCCTGGCCCTCGTGGGCAAGGGCATCACCTTCGACTCCGGGGGGCTGTCCATCAAGCCCGCCACGGGCATGGAGACCATGAAGATCGACATGAGCGGGGCCGCCGCCGTGCTCGGAACGATGCGTGTGGTCAAGACCCTGGCGCCCCCGATCAGGGTCACCGGCTACATCCCCATCACCGACAACATGCTGGGCGGCGACGCCACCCGGCCCGGCGACATCCTCACCATCCGCAACGGCAAGACGGTGGAGGTGCTCAACACCGACGCCGAGGGCCGGCTGATTCTCGCCGACGCCCTATCGCTGGCCAGCGAGGCAGAGCCCGACGCCATCGTGGATCTCGCCACGCTCACCGGGGCGTGCATGGTGGCGCTCGGCACCAAGGTGGCGGGTCTTATGGGCAACCACGACGGCTGGATCGAGGCCGTGGAGGCGGCCGCGGACCGCGCCGGGGAGCGGGTCTGGCACCTGCCGCTGCCCGAGGACTACCGCAAGCAGCTGGACTCCCCGGTCGCCGACCTCAAGAACATCGGCAACCGTTGGGGCGGCACCCTCACCGCTGCGCTGTTCCTGCGGGAATTCGTGGCCGACGGCATCCCCTGGGTCCACCTCGACATCGCCGGTCCGGCGTGGACCGACAATGTCGACGGGGAGGCCGCCAAGGGTGGCACCGGCTTCGGTGTCCGCCTGCTCGTCGACCTGGTCAGGAACTTCTCACCTCCCGGCGAGTGATGCCCTAGCCGTTGCTGAGAGCGTCGTCGCGCCCCTCGAGGCGGGCGATCCGTTCACCCTGCGATCGCAGCAGTCCTTCCATGCGGTCGAGGCGGGGGACGATCTCGGATCGGAGCCACACGAAGCCCCCGGTGATGAGCATCCCCGCGAGGCCGACAAGAGCGGCTGTGATGGCGTCCATCGCTCTTCAGTCTGCCACGCGGGCAGCGGGCTCGCCGATGGTGGCGTCGACAGCGCCCACCGCGGCTGCGGCCCGGGTGTGCTGTTCGGTGGCCCAGTGGCTGGCGTCGAACGCCACTGCGGGGTGGAACTGCCAGGTGTGCAACTGCCGCTCGACCGCGTCGGGCTCGTCGCCGCACGTCAGCAACGCCATGGCCAGCCGCCGAGCGCGTGCCAGAGTGTCGATTCCCGTCGGACCCGAACCCGATTGGCGCCTCCAGACGTCATGTAACACGCGTAGGCGGGGCGGAAGGCGCTCGGCCATCCGCGCGGTCACGTCGGGCAGTCGCGTGCGCACGAAAAGTGTGTTGTGGCGACCTCTCTGCATGAGGCCGAACCGGCAACAGCGCTCGAATGCCCGGTCGAAGGCCGACTGGAGGGCCTGGCGGCCACCCAGCCCGATCTCGCTCGCGATTTCGGCGGTGTCCACCAGAATCCCTTCCGGCGCCTCCTCCAGCCGTAGCGCCAAGCGTCGGATCAGCCAGGTGGCTGACGGTCCGAGTACACCCAACCAGAACAGTTCCACGTAGGGCGAGCGAGGGTGGTGGCCCCGGCCGGGGTCGGGGCACAGATCGTTCAAGGGTTCCACCCAGAGTTCGACGGCGCCGGCTGTGCTCTTGGGGCCGGGACCGCGGGTCTGGGCGGCCGCCTCGACCGTCGGCGGCGAATCGGTCGCCGGGGTCGGGACGGGCGGGACGGTGACGAGTGGGGTTTGCATGGTGTTCGCTCCTGGGCGAGTTGCTAACTCTGGATGCCCGTGGCATCAAAAGGGTCCGCGGAGGGCGAATATTGATATGAGACGAAATAACTACGAGAAACGAATGGGCTTGTCAAGTGGGGGAGTCACACGCGCAGGCGTGCGGCACGACTCAACGGCGGTCGCTGCGATGTGTCAGCACGTCCCGGGTCAAGGTCCGGCGCCTGTGTCACCGGCTCGGGGCGGCCGCAGGTAGTCGCCGAGTCGCATCCCCGACGCCGCCTCGACCATGAGCCCGACGTGGTCGAGGCTCGTCCCGTGCAGCCACTGCTCGCCGGGATCTCCGAGCGCCGGGGCGTCCAGCGCGGCCCGGGTTTGGCGGCTCTGCATCCGGTTAGGGTCACAACTGGGTGGGAGGCCGCGAAGGGTGTCGAGGACCGTGTCGACGTCGGCAGTCGCCGTACCCGGCGAGTCGCAACCGGGAGGGATGTCGTGACGAGAGCCGACGAGCAACTGGCCGGAGAGATCAGCCGGGCCCGACATCTCGTGGACCGCGCCGCGCGCGTCGTCGTGCTGACGGGCGCCGGCATCTCCACCGACTCCGGCATCCCCGACTTCCGGGGTCCCCAGGGTGTGTGGACCCGCAACCCCGGCGCCGAGGCGAAGGCCCACATTGCCAACTACATGGCCGACCCTGAGGTGCGCAGGGAGGTGTGGCGGCAGCGCCTGGCCGAGCACAGCGCGCGCCGGCCGGTCCCCAACGCCGGCCATCTGGCGCTTGTGGCCCTCGAGCGGCGCGAGAAGTTGCACACGCTGATCACGCAGAACGTGGACGGCCTGCACGCCGAGGCCGGAACCTCTCCGGGGAGGCTCGTGGAGATCCACGGCACGCGGCGGCGGGTCAAGTGCCTGTCCTGCGGCGAGGAGTGGCCCATGGCGCATGCCGTCGAGCGGCTGCGGGCCGGCGAGCAGGATCCCCCGTGCGGCTACTGCGGCGGCCTGTTGAAGTCGGCGACCATCTCCTTCGGCCAGAGCCTCGTCACCGGCGACCTCGTGCGCGCCTCGGAGGCGGCGACCGCCTGCGACCTCATGCTGGCGGTGGGCAGCACGCTGGCGGTGTACCCGATCGCGGAGGTGGTACCTGTGGCTCGGAGCAACGGTGCCGACCTGATCATCGTGAACAACGAGCCAACACCGTTCGACGACATCGCGGATGTCGTGCTGCGGGGGTCCATCAGTGAGGTGCTGCCACTGGTGGTCCGGGATCGGATCGCGGATCCCGAGCCAGACCCCGAGTCGGGGGCAAGCGACGAATCCTGACTAACTTGGTAGACTTTTCGGCGGTGGGAGATCCGGCCCGGCGGGTTGGAGCCCCACCGGCAGGAGGTGCCCAGGGGCCTGGCCGGCATTGACGGCCGGAGGAGGCATACCGCCCGCCGGCATATCCAACGGAATCGCCCAAGGAGCCGAAGCGATGCCCACGTTCCGCGACATCCTCATCGCCGCCAAGTCCAAGATCACCGAGATCGACACGGTCACCGGTGAGCGCCTGCGCAACGCCGGCGCGGCCTTCCTGGACGTGCGGGAACCCGACGAGGTCACCCAGGGCGCCATCCCCGGCGCCATCCACATTCCCCGCGGCCACCTCGAGGCCAACATCGAGAACCGCCTGCCGGGCCGCGAGACGCCGATCGTGGTGTTCTGCGCCGGGGGAGTGCGCTCTGCCTTCGCCGCCGAGACGCTGCAGGCGCTCGGCTACACGGAGGTCACCTCCATGGACGGCGGCTTCAACAAGTGGAAGGACGAGGGCCGCCCCTGGGCCGTCCCGACGGTGCTCAGCGCCGAGCAGCGAAACCGCTACCACCGCCACCTGCTACTGCCGGAGGTCGGAGAGGTCGGCCAGATGCGCCTGCTGGATGCTCGCGTCCTGTGCCTCGGAGCCGGTGGCCTGGGCTCGCCCGCGGCGCTGTATCTCGCCGCCGCCGGCGTGGGCACGCTCGGCATCGTGGACATGGACGTCGTGGACGCTTCCAACCTGCAGCGCCAAATCCTGCACAACGTCGACCGGGTGGGTGAGCGCAAGGTCGACTCGGCCAAGAAGACCCTCACCGCCCTCAACCCCGACGTGAACGTGGTGACCCACGACGTCCGCCTCGGCGCCGACAACATCCTGCAGATCATCGACGGCTACGACGTGATCATCGACGGCGCCGACAACTTCCCGGTGCGCTACATGCTGAATGACGCCTCGGTGAAACTGGGAGTCCCGGTGGTGCACGGCTCGATCTTCCGCTTCGAGGGGATGGTCACCGTGTTCGATCCCCACGAGGGTCCCACCTACCGGGACATGGTGCCCGAGCCGCCGCCGGCCGAGATGGCACCCAGCTGCGCCGAGGCCGGCGTGCTGGGCGTTCTTCCGGGCATCGTGGGTTCGATTCAGGCCCTCGAGGCGATGAAGATCGTCCTGGACTACGGCGACGTGCTGCGGGGTCGGCTCTTGACCTTCGACGCCGCCGAGATGAGCTTCCGCGAGTACAAGGTGCGGCCAGATCCGGCTAACGAGATCACATGGGAGAACCGGGATCGCATCCAGGTCGTCGAACTCGACGGCCTCTGCGGTCCGGCCCCGCTGGAGACCCCACCGGCCGGCTGAGAACCCTGCCCGCCGGCTGGGAGTCCTGGCCGGCCGAGAACCCTGCCCGCCGGCTGGGAGTCCTGGCCGGCTGAGGTTCCTGCTCGGCGGTGGAGTGTTCCGCCGGCGCTCCGGCAGCCGCCGGGGACGGTTCGGTGGCGGTCGCTACCAGATGTCGGCGATGTCGGTGCCGGCCTCGTCGAGGCTGTAGCGGCGGCGTCGCGTCACCACCAACAGCGTGGCGATCAGCACCAGCCCGACAGCGGCGAGGACGATGACCGTGGTGTCGTTGGCCACCGAGTCCTGCCAGGTTCTGGTTCGGGACGGCGCCGGCTGGGGCGAGGCGGCCGGTGCGCCGGCCAGAACCGGCGCGCTCTGGTCGGCAACGGCTTCGCCCGGTGCCGGAGCGCTCGGCGGCGCGATCGCCGTGACGGCGGTGGTACCGGTGCTGCCAGCGGTGGCGGGCGCGACGGCGTGCTGCGGGGTCGCCTCTGCGGAGACGGGTGCCGGGGAGGCTCCCATCTCGTTGTTGGCGAGGATCGTGACCGTGTAGGCCGCGCCTCCGATGAGACCTTCGATCGTGTGGCTGGCGTGCGTTGTCTCGATGGAGGTGACCGCCCCGTCGGGTGCCACCCACGTGAGGGTGAAGGACCGCACCGGCAGGCCGCCGTCGTCGGCCGGCGGTTGCCACGACACCAGCAGGCTCTCGTGCCCGATGGTGATCTCTGCGTGGGCCAGGGGACCGGGGGGCCGCGCCGGTGTGGCTCGGACCGGGTCGGCGGTCACCGACGTGCCCACCTCGTTGGTGGCCGAGACGGTGATGCCGTAGGTGGAGCCGTTGGTGAGACCTTCGAGGGTGTGGCTGGTGGCGGTCGTCTGGGCGGAGTTCTCCGAGCCGTCAGGTGCCACCCAGAGCAGCGTGTAGCCGGTGACGCGCAGTCCACCGTCGCTGGCGGGTGGGTCCCAACTGACGTGGATCCGGGAGTCCTCCCGGATGGTGCGCACCGCCACCGGGGCGCCGGGAATGTGCGCCGGCGTTCCGCTGGCGGGCTGGCTGGCAGCCGAGACGCCGATCTCGTTGGTAGCGGTGACGGTGACGGTGTACGTGGTGCCGTTCGTGAGACCTTCGAAGGTGTGGCTGGTGGCGGTGGTGTCGATCGACCCGGTGGCGCCGTCGGGTGCGGACCAGGTGACGGTGTAGCTCAGCACCGGCTTGCCGCCGTCGCTGGTGGGTGGCTGCCAGGTCACGTCGATGCGCCCGTCACCGCGGTCCGCAGTCACCGCCACCGGGGCGCCGGGTGTTGCGGCGGGCGTGGCGCTCGCCGAACCGCCAGCCGGCGACGTGCCGGCCTCGTTGACGGCGCTCACGGTGATGGTGTAGGTGGCGCCGTTGAGGAGGTTCTGCATGGTGTAGCCGGTGCTGGTGGTCTCGATGCTGCCGCTGGCGCCGGTGGAGGAGACCCAGTCGATGACGTATCCGGCGATCGGGAGGCCGCCGTCGTTGAGGGGCGGAGCCCAGGAGACTTCGACGGTGCCGTCGCCGCGGGCGGCCCTGATGTCGACCGGGGCAGTGGGTGTCGTGCCGGGCTGGTGGCTGGCGGGCGCGCTGTGGGATGAGGATCCGACCCCGTTGATCGCGGTAACCGTGACCGAATAGGTGTTGCCGTTGGTCAGTCCACCGATGGTGTGATGGGTTCCCTGCACCGGCGTGAAGTTCGTGGCACCGTCGGGCCCGGTCCAGTGCACGGCATAGGACTGCAAGGGAATCCCGCCGTCGCCGGCGGGAGGCGACCAGGAGACATTCAGGAACCCGTCGCCTCGCTGCAACGACACGCCGGTCGGTGGGCTCGGGACTCCCAGGGGTGTGCCGGTTGCCGTGACAGCGGCCGAGGAGCCTCCCGCGTTCGAGGCTGCGACGCTGATCGTGTAGGTGGCTCCGGTGGCGAGGTTGCGAAGCGTGCGGGCGGTGTCGGTGGTGGGGATCGTGCCCGAGGCGCCCGTGGAGGAAACCCAGGTGAGCACGTAACCGGTGATCGGGCTGCCGCCGCTATTGGTGGGCGGTTGCCAGGTCACGACGATCTCGCTCGCCCCCGGCGTCAGTGAAATCGCCTGCGGTGCGGTCGGCGGGTCGATCGACGGGATCGTCACAGGTGCCGCGGTGGGTGTTATCGCAGCTGGCAGCGCCGTGCTTTCGCCGAAGACGAACTTGGTCGAGAGCAGGTGGCCCCCGCGCCCCGCGGAGTTCGGCAGCGGCCCCCATCCTTCCGACTCGGCACCCTTGTTGACGACGAACACGAGGCGCGAGCCCGATACCGACCTCGTGGCCGACGAGCCGACGAGGCGAACCGTGGCCCGGTCGATGCGCCCCGAGACGCTGATGTTTTCCGACACCTCGATGCGCTGCAGGGTGCCGACGTTGGTGTCGGCCACTCTGGCCAGCCAGCGACTGAGGGCGTCCACGCTGTAGGTGCGGGTCCACGGCGTGTAGGGGTCGCCGGCGGTGAAGGGGTCCTGGGCGGCGACCAGGTAGGGGTGCTGCTCGTTGAAGGCGTAGCCGCTGTTCTCGGTGTAGCCGCCGCCGGAGGTCGTGAAGAGCGTCAAGGCCGGCTCGCCGCCGAAGGCCAGGACCTGCCCGGTGGTGTCGGCGATCGCCTGCAGCCACGGTCCGTTCCTCGGGGCGTTCTCCCGCGTGTTGCCGCTGTAGACCTGGCTCATGGTGGTGGAGTAGATATCGAACGGCGCGGTCCACGTGTCGCTGTTGCGGTTCTCGCGGGCGACGTGCAGGGCGTAGCTCCTTGATGCGATGGCCTGGGCGCGCAACGCCTCGGTGGGCCAGTCCGGCGGGACCTCGGCCACGCCTCGGAGGTAATGCTCGAGGTCCAGGTTCGTCAGCACGATGCGGTACCAGGTGTCGCCTGACATTTTCGTGAGGGTTACCTGCCCGTGCGAGTACGAGTGGCGGGTGGCGGAGGACTCCACGGCGGTGCCGTCTGCTGTCCTGATCTGCAGGACGTCGCCGCTGCAGGCCTGCCCGGGGCAGAGCGCCGTTCCACCGCTGGTCGTCACGTCCCAACCGTCGCCGGAGCGGGTGACGGTGAACAACTCGGTTGCCGAGGAGCTGTACACGGCGTTGCCGTCGAGCACCAGTTCGAAGGAGCCGCGGGGGCGGAAGCGGCTCCGGCTGGCCGACGCCAGGTGGACCCGCAGGTCATTCATCGTCCACCCGCCGGTGAGCACGGTGCCGGGGTAGTAGAAGCCCAGGATGTCCGTGGCGGTCTGGCCGGCGGCGATCCTCGACGGTAGTGATTGGTGGCTGATGCCCACACCGTGACCCCAGCCGGCACCGTTGAAGGTGACGTGATCTCCGGCACCGAGCGTCGGGGTGCTGAACCCGGCGCTCTGGGCGGCTGCGGGTCGGCTGGTGGGAACGCTCAACACCGCCGCGGCCAGGAACACCAGCGCGCCGGCAGCCGCCACAGCGCGGCGACCGACGGATCGGACGTGGTGTGGCTGGTTGGCCCGGGTGCCCGCCGCCCCTGCAGCCGGCGCAGAACGGAGTCCCGCGGCCCGAAGAGGTGCCCGCCGGCGCTGGGAGCGCAATCGGCGGGGATTGTCAGTAGCGAGGGAACGGACAGCCAGCGCGACGCGTCGCAGACCCAACCGGGAACTGACGAGTCGCAGATCCGACGGGGATATGACGATGTGCCGGCGCAGGAATCGACTGGCGGCGAAGGGACGACCAGCGCGCGCCGCGCGCCGGTGACGGTGTCTCATGAAGAGTTGTTTCCGAAGTCGTCACCGCCCCTTGCCACCAACATCATCGCCCACATTCACCACTTTCGCAACAGGCGGAACAATACCGAGACCCACTCGTCCCACATCGAATGAAGCGCAATGTCACCCCTGGAACCCGATCCCGACCCTAGGCCGGGCCGATTGCCCGGCCGCGTCAATGGCCTCCGGGCCGGTGGTCGCCGGGGATTGGGTGCTGGTTCGGGTCGGTGGTTGCCGGGCGCTGGGTGCTGGTTCGGGTCGGTGGTTCCGGGCGGCCGGGGCCGCGCCGCGCCCGGAAGTAGAATCCGCCCGTGCCAGTTGCACTCATCACCGGCGTCACCGGTCAGGACGGCTCGTACCTCGCCGAGTTCCTGCTGGCGAAGGGCTATGAGGTGCACGGCACCACGAGACGGACCTCGCTGGACAACACCGGACGGCTTCGCGGCATCCTGGCCGATCCCACCTCCGCGGACCGGTTCAAGCTGCACACGTCGGACATGACCGACGGGGCGTCGCTCGTGCGACTCCTCGAGGCGACCCGGCCCGACGAGATATACAACCTGGCCGCCCAGAGCCACGTGGCGGTGTCCTTCGACGTGCCGGAGCAGACGATGCAGACCACGGGGCTGGGGCCGCTGCGCCTGCTCGAGGGTCTGCGGTCGCTTGGTTCCGCAGCGCGCTTCTACCAGGCCTCCTCCTCGGAGATGTTCGGGTCGGCCGCGACGCCGCAGAACGAGCACTCGCCGCTGCGGCCTCGCTCGCCCTACGGCTGTGCGAAAGCGTTGGGACACTGCCTTGTGAGCAGCTACCGGGAGGCCTACGGGCTCTTCGCTGTCAGCGGGATCCTGTTCAACCACGAGAGCCCGCGGCGTGGCGAGACCTTCGTGACCCGCAAGATCACCCGAGGGGTGGCGGACATCCGGGCGGGCAGGACCGGCGAGTTGCGGCTTGGGAACCTCGATGCCCGGCGCGATTGGGGGTTCGCCGGCGACTACGTCGAGGCGATGTGGTTGATGCTGCAGCAGGACGAGCCCGAGGACTTCGTGGTGGGCACCGGAGCGGCGCACTCGGTTCGCGAGTTCTGCGCGCTCGCCTTCGGGCAGGCCGGCCTGAACTGGGAGGACCACGTGCGGACCGATCCGCGGTTCGTCCGTCCGGCGGAACTGGACCACCTCGTGGCCGACCCCACGAAGGCGAACCGCGACCTCAGCTGGAAACCCAAGGTGGACTTCGAGGATCTCGTTTCGCTGATGGTCGAGGCCGATCGGATCCTTCCGCCGACGTAGCCGCAACCAAGCTGTCCTGTACCGGTCGGGCAGGCGGTGGCCGCCGGCGTCGGGCCGGCCGGGTCGCTGCCAATCTGCCTTCTTCCGGGTCGGGAGGACGGCTTCGGCGTGGTAGCGGTACAACTGGCGCCAAGGGCAGTCGCTGTCAACCTGCTCTCCTCCGGGTCGGGAGGGCCGCAGGCTCGTGACCGCCGGCGCCAAGCCGGCCAATCGCCACTGATTGCCCTCGTGCCGGGGCGATACCGAGCAGAAGAGCGCTTATCGCTAGTGTGAACCCGTGCGAGCGCTGCGATTCTGCATCGTGGGCGGTGGCCCGGCCGGCAATTCGTGTGCGTCGGTAGCCGCCCGGCTCGGAGCCGAGGTCACCTTGATCGAGAAGGACATCCTCGGCGGCGCCGCCAATCTCTGGGACTGCATCCCGTCCAAGGCGATGATCGCGGCAGGCGGTGTCATGTCTTTCGTGTCCCGTGCCACCGGGATGGGGCTGGATCCGGTGACGCCCACCATGGATCTGGACGGCCTGCGGGAGTACATCGAATCCACCCAGCGTCAGCTGAACGAGTCGCTGAGCCAGATGCTGGAGAGCCAGGGTGTCGACATCGTCGAGGGCACCGGCACACTCGTCGGTCCGCACGAGGTCGTTGCCGAGACCTCCGATGGTCGCCGCGAGTTCACTGCCGACGTGATTGTGTTGTCCACCGGCAGCCGTCCGCGTGTACCCGAGTGGTGTACGCCCGACGGCCGGCGTGTACTCACCACTCGCCAGGCGTACCCGCCGCCCGAGGTTCCGCAGCATCTGGTGATCATCGGTTCAGGGGTGACCGGAGTGGAGTTCGTCCACATGTTCAAGAGCTTCGGTAGCGACGTGACGCTCATCGTGAGCCGCCAGCAGGTCCTGCCGGGTAAGGACCCCGAGGTGGCCGCCCTTCTCGAGGAGAGCTTCCTGACGCGGAAGGTGAACCTCTACAAGGGGGCCCGAGCCAAGGCAATCGATGTCCAGGGCGACGGCGTGGCGGTGCACTGCAACGATGGGCGGGTCGCCCTCGGGAGCCATGCCCTGCTGGCCGTCGGCGCGATCCCGAATTCGGAGCAACTGGGATTGGAGGCGGCCGGCGTGGAGTCCGACGGCGGCTACGTGCCGATCGACCACAACTGCAAGAGTTCGGTGCCGCACATCTACGTCGCCGGGGACCTCAGCGGGAAGGCTCTGCTGTCGTCGGTTGCGGCGATGCAGGGTCGCAAGATCGCCGAGCACGCCATGGGGTTGCACCGGAACCGCCCGCACCGCCACATCGACTACAGCCAGGCTGCCTCGGCAGTGTTCACCGAGCCCGAGATTGCCGAGGTGGGCCTCACCGAGGCGGAAGCCACGGGCCGGAAGATCCGGGTCACCAAGATGCCGTTCTCGGTCACCCCGAAAGCTCTCATCAACAACGACCCGCGGGGTTTCCTGAAGCTGGTCTCGGACCCTGCCACGGGCGTTGTGCTCGGCGGGTCCATTGTGGGAGGCCAAGCCGCCGAGCTGATCTCGGTCGTGGCACTGGCGGTGACCGCCCATCTCACGGTGAGCGACATCTCTGAGACCCTCTTCGCCCACCCCACCCTCTCCGAAGCCCTCGGCGACGCCGCCGAGTAG
This sequence comes from Acidimicrobiales bacterium, assembly GCA_963664235.1. Lineage (GTDB taxonomy): Bacteria > Actinomycetota > Acidimicrobiia > Acidimicrobiales > CATQHL01 > VXNF01. The sequence continues at coordinate 1,888,509 of OY760933.1, forward strand.
CGCCGATGAGCAGCGCCGCCGAGCAGCCGCCGCCGAACGACGACGCAGAGCCGCCGCCGATGAACAGCCCCGCCGAGCAGCCGCCGACGAACGACGACGCAGAGCAGCCGCCGCCGAACGACCCCGCCGAGCCGACAGAGACCGCACTCGACGGATCCGATCCGACCGGGCCGCAGGAGCCGCTCGGATCGGTGCTGGCGCGTCTCGCTGCCCGCCTGTTCGACGCGGCGCTGATGGTGCTGGCGGTGCTCGCGAGTGTTCCGCTGTCCAACAGCGGCCAGATCGCCGTTCTCGTGGCGGTGCCGATCCTCTACGAGACGATCATGGTGGCGACAGTTGGCAGGACGGTGGGCAAGATGCTCCTCGGTCTGCACGTTGTGCGCCGCCCGGACGGCGCCCGGCCGGGATGGTTGCCCGCGCTGACCCGGGGCGCTCCAGCGGGCATCCTGGCCGCCGGCCCGCAGGTCGCCGCAATCCTGATGGTGGTATCCATCCTGCCGATGGTTGGCGACACGAGGCTCCAGCGCAGCCTGCAGGACCGAATTGCCAGCACTGTCGTCGTCCAGCGCCAACGCCCCTGGGGACCCCGATCCGCAGCAGGATCAGGCGAACGCGGGTCCTGACTCCCCCCAGACGGGCGATCCCGACACCCGGTACTCGTCACCCCCGGCGTTTATCGCGACCGGCGTCCACCGCCCCCGGTACTTGTCACCTCCGGTGCTCACCCCAACCGGCGTCCACCGACACCCGGTACTCGTCACCCCCGGCGCTTATCACAACCGGCGTCCACCGCCCCCGGTACCTGTCACCCCCGGCGCTCACCCATCCGGCGCTCACCCATCCGGTACTCACCACACCCGGCTGATGAGCGCCTCGCCGCAACTCAGGTGTCGGCCGGATCCTGCTGCGAGCTGAAGATCGTCGGAAGGCCCTTGCGTGCGAAGTCGGGGGCGCCGTGCATGCGGCGACCGTCGATGGTGAGCATCTGGGAAGCCTCACCGCCGCAGATGCTGCCGCCGTGCGCGTCGAGGATGCTGTTGAGGCCGATCTGGCCGACGGGGTAGGAGTCGATCGCCGAATAGGTCTGCAGCAGCAACGGGCGAGGCCGCGGCGAGTTGTTCGGCAGCGAGCCGTGAATCATGCAGCAGTTGTGGACGGTCACGGACCCCGCAGGGCCATCGAGGTACACGATCCGATCGAGGTCCAACTCCGCAACGTCGGCATCATCGATTGCGCCGGCCCAGGATCCGTCGGCTCCGTATAGGTCATAGAGCGGTCCGCGATGGCTCCCGGGCAGCACCCCCATCGGCGCCATGTCGGCGTCGACGTCGCTGAGGTAGACCCCGATAGTGAGCGGCGTGAAGTCGGTGTGGGGCCAGAACTGGATGTCCTGGTGCCATTTCACCTCCGCGCCGCCGCCGGACCACTTGAAGTTGAGCTTCGAGTGGTGATACCGCACCGGCCCGCCCAGCAAAGCCGAGGCGAGTTGCGCCGGCGGACCTTCCAAGATGAACCGCGCGTAAGTCGGGTGCCGGTCGACCGGGTAGTTGAGGCGCCGCAGCCTCGGGGCCTGCGCTGTGTGCGCCGGTTCGAGATCGAACTCCGTGCCCGAGGTGGTCTCTGAGCGGCTGGCCTCGATGAACTCCGCTGTAACCGCATTGAGTTCCTCGAGCCACTCGGCCCCGACGAAGCGAGGCAGGCACAAGTAGCCGGTCGCCTCGTACTCGGCGCGTTGGCTCTCTGAGATGAGACCCGCCGCTTCTGGGGGTGCTTCTGCCAGCGTCATACCCAAACCATACCGGGCGAGCCTGTCCCGCAGCCGGGTGCGGCTCTCCCGCCGCAGACTGCGGACCAGGGCGAAGACGCCCGGACGAGTCGCTCCGCTCGATCCGCTCCGCTCGATCCGCTCCGCTCCGTCCGCTCGCGCTGTCCGTTCCGCCGCGTCGCGTCCGGCCGTCACGTCTTCCCGCCCACCCGGGCCGGGGCTGCCATGTGTTGTTGGTTGTCAAGGTGCGTTCGGCTGTTCCGGGCGATGTGTCCCGTGGGGTTAGGCGGCCCTTCTGGGGGCGTCGCTCGGCGGCCGCTGGTTCGGGTGGCGTTCTCGGCGAGGCTGCGCGGGGGTTCTCGTGGCGACTCCCGGGGGTCTCTGCGGTCCTCGGGGTGGCCCTGTTGATTGTCGGGTGCTGATTGCCCTGGCTTCTTTGGCGTGGTGTAGGTGGTGGTGTTTGCTGCACAGCAGTGTGAGGTTGTCGAGGTTGGTGGGGCCGCCTTTCGCCCATGGGATGATGTGGTGGATTTCGCACATCCAGTGCGGTCGGTCGCAGCCGGGGGCGGTGCAGGTGCGGTCGCGGGCGATGAGCGCTCTGCGGAGGCTGGTGCTGGCGCACCGGCGGGTGTAGCCCAGATCCAGTGTGAGGCTTGGCCGGTCGAGGGCGGCGGTGAGGATGTCGGCGTCGCAGAGCAGGCGCCGGGCCGCCGCGGGCGACAGGGGAGTGGTGTCGTCGAGTTCGCAGCGGCTGTGTTCGTGCATGCCCCGCTCGAGGGTTTCGGCGTCGATGAGGAGCATGACGTCGATGTGGGAGCCGAGCGGTTCGCCGTTGTTGTCGCCGAGTTGGCGGGATCGGCGGGCCATGTCCACCAGCGCGTCGGCGTTGCGTTGCGGGCAGGTCAGTTCGGTGGCTGGGACCCCGTCGGCGTCGGGGTGTTCGGCGCGCCAGCGGGCTTCGGCGAGGCGTCGCAGTTCGTTCTCGAACAGTGCGAACTGGTCGGCGGGCAGCAGGGCCCGGGCGCCGTGCATGCCGTCATCGCCGTCGAAGGTGGTCACGCTGCGCCGGCGGCGTTGGCGCAAATCCCGTTCGGTTCCGTCATCGCCGGCGGCGAGGTCGGCCCAGCGGCGAAGGAACCGGCGGTACTCCTCGACGCTCATCGTCTCGGCGGCGCGGATCAGCTCCGCTTGTTCATCCCGCGCTGCTTCGGCGATGCGGCGCGCCGCGCTCGGGAAGTCCAGGTCCGCGTCGATGCTGAGATCCACGTCGGCGGGCAAGGCGATCTGTGTGAGCGCCTGTGTGTGGCCGTGGGTGATACGTCCCTCGGCGAGAGCTTCGCCGACCTCGGGCAGTTCCTCCAGCGCGAACGCGGTGCGCGCCCGGGCGAGGGCCTCGCGGCGGCTCACGCCCGCCACGCTGCGCAGCCAGCCGGCGGTGTCCACCGCGCCCGTTTCCCGGGCTACGTTGCGCTGCTCCGCCTCAGCCAGAACCTCCGCCTCGTAGGCATCCAGCCAGGCACGCGCCATCCGCACGGCCCGCAGGCAAGCACCCAGACCGTCCGCGCCGGCAACTGCCGCGGGTCGACGACACAGCACCCGCAGCACCGCCAGCAAGCGCCCGAAGGCTGGGGCCCCGGCGCCGCTGTTCCCACAAGCGGCAGCCGAGTTGCTTCGGCCTTCGGCGACTGTTCGATTCACGAGGACAACCTTACGAAAGGGGTGTGACAGTCCCCTCCCGGCCCGCCTGTCGCCACCGCTGCCTACGCTGAGGGTGATGTTCGTCGTCCTGCTCCTGGTGCTGCTCGGCATTCCCGTGGCGGAGATCTTCTTCATCATCCGGGTGGCTCGAGATCTGGGTATTCCCGAGACCATCGGCCTGCTGGTGGCGGTGTCGATTGCCGGGGCGTGGTTGGTGCGCCGTTCCGGCCTCGGCGTGCTGCGTCAGATCCAGGAGCGACTCGCCCGCGGCGAGATCCCCGGCAAGGAACTCGTGGACGGCCTGCTGATCCTCGTCGGCGGCCTGCTGATGCTGACGCCGGGCTTCCTGACCGACGCCGTGGGGCTGCTGCTGCTCGTCCCTCCGACCCGGCTGGCGCTGCGGGCGCTGCTGGTCCGCCGGTACAGCAAGCGGATCCGGGTCGCCGGCTGGAACGCCGGCCCGGGCGTCTTCGGTGTCGGGGGATTCGGTCGGCGCGGCGCCGGCGGATTCGGCCCCGAGACCGGGCCGGACCGGGGCGACGTTCGCGACGTCAGAGAGCCGCGTGCGCTACGCAAGGGCCGGAAACGCAGAGAGAAACCGGGCAACAGTCAGGCCTGACCGGCACACCGCCTCACCGGCACAAACGCCCTGAGTCGCCCCTCAGGCGGACAGTTCCTCCCGCACGATGGCCGCTCCGGCGGCGAGCGCTGACAACTTGGCGAATGCGACTTCGCGTGACAGGTACTTCATGCCGCAGTCGGGTGCGGGGATCAGCCGGTCCGCCGACATGTATTGCAGCGCCTCGCGGATCCGCTGCGCCACCGTCTCGGGCGTTTCCACGGTGGCGTCGCCGTTGTCGATCACGCCGAGTACCACGGTCTTGTCGGGCAGCCTCTTCAGGATGTCCAGGTCGATCCCTGGCTGCGCCGCTTCGATGGAGATCTGATCGATTGCGCTGACGTTCAACTCCGGGAGGAAGGCGTAGGCGTCGGGCTTGCCGAGCCCCCGCCAGGCGTGGATGGCGGCGTAGCCGAAGCACATGTGCAGCACAGTCGTCCCGGTGACCCCGTCGAGTGCCTCGTCGAGCACCTCGACGGCGTACTGGGAGGCCTTGTCGGGTTTGGCCTGCATGTACGGCTCGTCGAGTTGCACCACGTCGGCCCCGGCGTCGAACAGGTCCTTGAGTTCCCGGTTGACCACCTTGGCGTAGGCGGAGGCGGCCTTGCGCTCGTCGCCGTAGTGGTCGTCCTGGGCCTGCTGGATCAGCGTGAACGGTCCCGGCAGGGTCAACTTGACGGCGCGAGTGCTGTGGGCTCGCAGCAGCTCGAGGTCGCGCACGCCGATCGGGGTGGGCCGGGTGATCGGACCGGCGATGCGCGGAACCGGATTCGGCTTGCCGGTGCGGTCCATGGCGGTGCCGTGGCGGTCGGGGTCGATGCCTCCGAGGGCGGTGGCGAAGCGGTTGGAGTAGCTCTCGCGGCGGATCTCACCGTCGGTGATGATGTCGATGCCGGCGCTCTCCATCTCGCCGATCGCCACGGTGGTGGCGTCGTCCTGGGCCTCTTGGAGGCGCTCCGGCGGGATCCGCCAGAGCTCTCTGGCTCGCACCCGTGGCGGCAGCCGGGTGCACAGCGCAGGCCGATCGATCAGCCAGTCCGGCTGCGGATAGCTCCCCACCACGGCTGTCGGCAACAGCACGCCGCCGAGCCTAACGGACCCCATCCAGCCGTGAGCCACCCGACAACCACCGGCGAACTGCCGGCCGCCCCCCGCCACGCTGGCGCCTATCACCGCATTCAGCGGTCGGCATTGCTCAGTCGAAGAGTGTGGGCTGGGGCCGGGGCGATACTCGATCTGCCTGGAGCATCTCGACGCCGGCAGGTTCGGTGGGCTCCAGCACCGCCGCTTCGAGTTCGTCCAGCGATGTGATCGGCACCGCCCCCCGCTCCTCGAGTGGCGCGTTGCCCGGACCCTCGCCCGGGCCTCGCCACACGGCCACCCGACCGAAGCCACGTCGGAGGGCCTCCGTCGCACCGGCCCAGGTACCACCCGTGTCGACGTCGGCGGTGACCACGAGCGTGAGATCGGACAGGGCGTAGATGAGCTTGTTGCGTCCCATGGCGCTGCCAACGCTGAAGGGCGCCTCCGGGCTGTAGGGCGTGCACATCACGGTGCGCCCGTCGTGAATAGCCCGACGGATGTCGGCACTGCGGAGCTTGCGCGCCAGCGACTCCGCCAGCACGCCCACGACCGCTCCGCCGGCCTCGAAGGCGGCGTTCATGGCGATCTGATCGACGCCCCTGGCGCCGCCGGACACCAATGGCAGACCCAGCCGCGCCGCCACTTCGGCCGCCGCCCCAGCGACTCGGGCACCGTCGGGCGACACGTTGCGACTCCCCACCACCCCGACGCCCGGCCGGTCGAGCAACTCGACGGCACCCGCCGCGTACAGCAGCACCGGCGCAGAGGTCCCGAGCCGCTCGATGAGCCGTCCCGGATAGTCCGTGTCGAACGGAGTGAATGTCGAGATGCCCGCCTGCCCCAACCGATCCAACTCGAACGCCATGCCGGTCGCCCGATCCAGCAGAGCCACCACCCGCGCAGCCATCTCGGCGGCCAGACCGTGTTCGCTGACAAGCTTGGTTTCGTCGACGCCCAGCAGCAGGCTCGGCCCACCGACCAGGTCGCACAGCCTCCAGAACTCCGACGCCTTGAGGGGCCGGGCCTCGTCGTTGCCGATCCGGCTCAACAGCAGGATCGTCGCCAGCGAGTCGTCGTGATTCACGTGACCGATCTGCCGGCCGTGTCGGCCAACGCGAACGGGTGCACCGGCCCGGCGCCCGCCTCGCGGAGCTTCCCGCCCACGACCGTCAGCGTCCATCTGGAGTCGACGATGTCGTCCACGAGCAGAACCGGTTCGGGGGCGACGGTCCCACGAATATCGAACGTCTCCCGCACGTTCGCGTATTGTCGGCGGCTGTTCTGCATCATCGTCTGGGGCTCAGCATCCCGGATCTTCACGACGACATCTTCACACGGGAGCCCCAGCGCCGTTGCCAGCCGCTCGGCGAAGCCCGCAACCAACCCGGGACTGCGGAGCGAGGGCACGAAGGTCACCCAGGTCGGTGATGGGTCCGGCTTCCAGCGATTCCGGATCAGATCCCCCGCAGCGCTGACGAGTTGGCTATCGAATCGCCCGAGTTCCTGCTTGCCAGACCGCACGAGGCGGCCCCATCCGCTGTCACCCCACATCGACAGCGCATGCCCCGGCTCGAGTCGTCGGTCGGCTGCGATCCGACCCTCACCCGGCAGCAGCTTGCGGGGTTCAATGGCTCGACCGGCTCGGCGCAGGTGGTCCACCGCATTTTGAACGGTCGCCGGGTCGAACGGGATGGCGAGGCTGTCGCCGGTGCAGTTGTCGCAGACGCCGCATGGTTCCGCAGTCGCATCGTCGAGATAGAACTCGAGCAGCTGCATGCGACACCGGTCCGTGCGGACGTAGTCGAGCATCTGCCCTTGCTCGGTCCTGCGCAGGGCGGTTACCGACTCGACCCGGGCGTGGTCGTACGTCCAGCCCCCGAGAGTCCGCAGCCAGCGGCTGCCGGCACGTTCGACTGCACCGTCGACCTCCAGGTTCTTGAGAAGCGACTCCATCTGCGTGGGCCGGACATTGAAGGATCCGAGCAGGTCGTTGGTGGACATTGGTTCTGCCCGCTCTTCGAGGAGTGCCACGACGCGTTCAGCGAGATCAGGAGGCGGGAACGCCGAGCGGATGAAGTAGTCCTGAATGTCGGCGTCCTCGGTGCCGCGCAGCAGGATCCCCCAGGACTCATCGAGCGCCCGCCCGGCACGGCCGACCTGCTGGTAGTAGGCGATCGGCGATCCCGGCGACTGGTAGTGGATCACGAAGGAGAGGTTGGGCTTGTCGAAGCCCATGCCGAGAGCAGAGGTCGCCACCACCGCCTTCACATCGTTGGACAGGAGGGCCTGCTCGGTTTCGATCCGTTCGTCGGGGTCCGTACTGCCGCTGTAGGCGACGGCGTTGATTCCCTCCGATCGCAGCCAGCCCGCAACCCGCTCGGTGTCGGCGACGGTGAGGCAGTAGACGATGCCCGTCCCGTCCAGTTCCAGAAGGACCGCGGCGAGCCAGGTCAGGCGCTCGGCCTGCGAGGGGATGTCGAGTGCGTGCAGTCTTAGGCCGGCGCGCCGCAGCGGACCCCTCACCAGGGGAAGACCCGAGCCGAGTTGTACGGCGACATCCTCAGTAACGCGGTCGTTCGCAGTCGCCGTACAGCACAGGATGGGCACCCCGGCCGGCAGGAGCCCCAGAACGCGCGTGATGCGCCGGTAGTCGGGACGGAAGTCGTGGCCCCAGTCGGAGATGCAGTGCGCCTCGTCGATCACCAAGAGGCCGCTGCGACGACCAACCTCGGGCAGGACATCGGTGCGGAACTTCGGGTTGGCCAGCCGCTCGGGCGAGATCAGCAGCAGGTCGACTGTGTCCTCAGCCAGCCTTCCCAGTACGAGATCCCAGTCGTCGCGGTTGGTGCTGTTGATCGTCTCGGCCCGCACGCCCATCCGTTGCGCCGCCTCGATCTGGTTGCGCATCAGCGCCAGAAGCGGCGAGACCAGCAGCGTCGGCCCGCTGCCGCGGTCCCGCAGCATCCGGGTGGCGATGAAGTACACGGCGCTCTTGCCCCAGCCGGTGCGCTGCACCAGCAGCACCCGCTCACGCCGCCCCACCAGCCGCTCGATCGCCTCCAACTGATTCGGCCGGAACTCCGCACCCGGATCCCCTGTGAGCCGCCGCAGTAGCCCGAGAGCCTCTCCAGCGAGCCTCGGCTCCCGCGCCGAAGGCCCGCCCGATCCCGATCCAGCTGACCGACTTGTCATGATGCGAACCCTACGAGGGGGGTGTGACAGCGAGCCTCGCGGGATCCGTCCTGGGCGCGGGCGTGGTGGGTCCGCCGCGCTCGCCGCGGGCGTGCGGTTGCCGATCGGTCCTCGGGCGAGCGCGCCGTGCGCGACCGGTGAGCGCATCCGACAGGTGCGGCCGGTCAGACGAGTGCCCGGATGGCTCCCACCGACCGGTAGTTGCGGGCCGTCATCTCGGTCCCGATGAGCCGGTGCAATCGCTCGACCAGTTTGGACCGGCCGAACCCACCGGGGGTGTGGAGGTAGAAGACCCTCTCGGTCAGCACGAACTCCTCGCCTTGCGTGGCCAATGCCCGCAGGCCGTCCAGGTCGGCGGTCGGATCGGGCTCGGCGAGGAAGAAGAAGTGGACCGCCCTCGGATCCTGGTCGCTCCGGGAGAACGGGTTCTCAGCGATGGCGGTGTCGAAGGCATCGACGTCGAGGACGAACGTGTGAGGAGCGAACCCGAAGCGCCCCTCGATGGCACCCTGAACCGAGCGGGCCACCGAGTCACGGTCGCCGTCCGACGAGTCCAGAACGATGTTGCCGCTCTGGATGTACGTGCGAACGTTCTCAAAGCCGACCTCGGTGAGCAGCTCGCGGAGCGCAACCATCGGCAGCTTGCGACGCCCACCGACGTTCACGCCCCGCAGGAGCACGATCCAAGTCGTCATCACCGCCAGCATCCCACGGCCCGCCCACCCGCAATCCGATTAACGTCCTGCGCAAGCGTCGCCTGCTCAGATACAAGGCCGTCGGGTCGCTTCGGGCTTCGCCGACGTCTGGGCGGGGACTGTCGTATGCCACGTCTATCGTCGGCAACATGGCTGAAGCTCGACGAGCCGCAGGTCGGGACGACTGGGAGACACACCCGCTAACGCTGCCGGAGGCGATTCCGCCGCCCGCCCGGACCTGGACGGAAGCGGAGATGGCCCAGATCCGGCTCGGCTACATCCCCAGCATCATGGATGAGAAGTGGTTCATCTTCATGGAGGGGGACCGCTTGTTCGCTCATCGCAGTTGGACAGGTCTGGGTGTCTACGAGGCGACCTTCACGCCGACCGACGGCGGGTACATCGTCAGCTCAGCGTCCGTTACCGGTGACCGGGCCCAGTACAAGCGCTCCTCGGATCAGGACGAGTCCCAGATCCTCGAAGCGCTCATCGCCGGCCACCTGCTCAGCCAATCGCTCACCGAGTCGCAGTTGACAGACAAGAGCCCACATCTTCGCTGGGAACTGTCGGTCCCCAACATCCCGAAGGAGGCGTTCATTCTGCCTGTCGTCGAGACGGAGGGCCCCGAGTTGAGTCTCGTCGTGGGCGACATCACCGAACTGCCCATCGATGCCATCGTGAACGCGGCCAATTCCACGCTCCTCGGCGGCGGGGGCGTCGACGGGGCCATCCATCGAGCTGCCGGACCCGAACTCCTCCAGCACTGCCGCACGCTGGGCGGTTGCGAGACCGGGCAGGCCAAGATCACGCCGGGCTTCGATCTGGCGGCCCGGTGGGTGATCCACACCGTCGGGCCGGTCTGGGGCGGCGGCAACCAAGGTGAGCCCGAGCTGCTGGCCTCCTGCTACCGGGAGTCGTTGGCCCGGGCCGACGAGGTCGGGGCCGAGACCGTTGCGTTCCCGGCGATCTCAACGGGGGTCTACGGCTACCCGATCGAAGCGGCAGCAGCCGTCGCCGTCGAGACTGTTCGCTCCACGCCCACCGACGTCACCGAGGTCAGCTTCGTCGCCTTCAACCAGGAGACCTACGACGCCTACGCTGCACTCCTCTGAGAGAGCCACCGGAGGGAATCGAAACCGTGCCTGCTCCAACCACTGGGATCCCCACGCGATCTGTTGCGGGTCGTCGACCGGGCAGCCGCCAGTGACAACGCCATCAGAGTTCCCGCCGGCACCTGAGTTGGCGATCAGCCGCTGGTTCAACACCGACGACGCCCCGACCCTGGCGGGCCTCAGGGGCGAGGTCGTTGTGATCGAGGCGTTCCAGATGCTCTGCCCCGGCTGCGTCTCCCACGGGTTGCCGCTGGCGAAGCGAATCCACCAGACATTCGGCGACGAGCTGACCGTGCTGGGGCTGCACTGCGTGTTCGAGCATCACGAGGCCATGACCCCGGTCTCCCTAGAGGCGTTCCTGCACGAGTACCGCATCGACTTCCCGGTGGGGGTCGACGACTACGAGTCCGGCGTCACGACACCCATCACGATGGCCCTCTACCAGCTGCGGGGCACACCGAGCCTGGTGGTCGTCGACCGGGCCGGCCGCATCCGCGTTCATGCCTTCGGACAGGCGGACGACCTCCTCGTCGGCGCCACGCTGGCCCGCCTCATCGACGAACCTCGCCCCCGGTCGGCCGACGACTGACCCGGCGTCGGTTGCCGCGCACCAATCCGGTAACTCCACCCCTGGGAGTGTGTTGAGCATCCGACGGCAGGCGCGGCCGGAGCCGCCGGACCATGGATTACGGCCCCTTGCCGAATCTTCCGGTCAGCGCAGCCGGTACGCGTCACGGCGATGCTGGACCCGGTGCACGACGACGATCTGGTCGTCGTCGACCTCGAAGATGATCCGGTAGTCGCCGCGGCGAGCGACTCGAAGGCCCTCGAGTGGGCCGACAAGTGGCTTGCCGAGCCTTCGGGGGTTCTCTACCAGGGGACCGGAGATGGTTGCGACGGCGGCGGGACGCACTTTCTCGGGAAGCCGCTCAAGAGAACGGGCACCCTCGGGAGTGATCCTGAGGTCGTACACCCCGCCGGCTCAGAGCAGATCGTGCAGTGTCAGAAGCTGCCCCTCGGCGGCCTCGAGTTGCGACTTGTGCAGCGGCGGCCATCCTTGCCTTCGAATCCGTTAGTTCGAACTCCGGCCTGTTCGCAGTGATGTTATGATGCGCATATGCGCACTACTGTGTCGATCGACGATGAGGTCTACGAGCAGGCCCGGCGGATTGCATTCGAATCGCGCCGGACGCTCGGCGACGTCATCAATGAACTGCTCGCCGAGGGACTCAAGCTCGTCGCCCCACCGCCGGCGCGTCGCTCCCTCGGGCAGCTGCGAGGCACCATCAGCATCGCCGACGACTTCGACGAGTTGCCCCGCGAAGTGCTGGACTCGCTCGACAGCCCACTCTGATGGCGCGACTGCTGCTCGACACCCACGTTCTGCTCTGGGCCAACGAGGCGCCGGAGAGACTCTCCGCCGAAGCGGTCGCCGCGCTGGAGGACCCGGCCAATGACCTGTTGGTGTCATCGGTCTCAGTCGCCGAGATCGAGATCAAACGACGGTTGGGTAAGCTGGCCATGGAGCACAGCTGCGAAACGCTCAGATCACAGCTCGGTGGGGTCTGGCTCGACCTGACCGCTGCGCATACCATGGGGTTGCGCGCGCTCCCCGATCTTCATGCCGATCCGTTCGACCGGCTCCTCATCGCGCAGGCACTGACCGAGGGGTGCACACTCGTCACCGCCGACAAAACGGTGCTCGCCTACCCCCTGCTGACGCTCACCGCGTAACGGTCCGAGCCGGCGCAGCGCCGCTGCAGGTGGAGGCCGTCTGCGCTAGCCGGGCTCGATCATTACCGCCAGGTCACCGCCGCCGACGAGGTCTCCGGCCGCTACGCGCACCTCGCTCACGGTGCCTGCGCAGCCGGCGAGGAGGTTGTTCTCCATCTTCATGGCTTCCAGCACCACAACCGGTTCGCCGGCCTCGACGGTGTCGCCGACGGCCACGAGCACCTTCACCACGGTGCCCTGCATGGGGGTGCGCACCTCGCCGCTGCCCCCGCCGGCGCCGGAGCCTCCGCCTCGGCCGGAGTTGCGCCTCGGCCGGCGGCTGGGTCGCTGGTCGGGTGCCGGCGCCGTTGCCCCGGGCGGCATCCACAGTTTCACCGTGTAGCGCTTGGAGTTGACCTCCACGTCGATCGTGTGGCGCACCTTCTCGCCCTCGGCGGTCAGCGCCAGTTCCTCCGCCACCTGCATCGGCATCAGGCCCGAGAGGTCCAACTCGTCGGTCACCCAGCGGGTGGAGTGCGCCACGGCTGCGAAATCGGGATGCGACAGGATCGCCTCGTCGGCGGGGATGGTCGTGGCGATGCCCTCCACCTCCATCTCCCCGAGGGCGCGCAGCGCGCGGCGGATGGCCGCGGGCCGGTCGGCTCCCCAGCAGATGAGCTTGCCGACCAGGTTGTCGTACAGCGGGCTGATCTCGTCGCCGGCTTCGTAGCCCGTGTCGAAGCGGGTGCCGAACCCGTCGGGCACCACGAACTTGCTGATGCGTCCCGGCGACGGCAGGAAGTGCCCCCCGGCGGGGTCCTCGGCGTTGATGCGCACCTCGATGGCATGGCCCCGTAGTTCCACGTCGGACTGCGCGAAACCCAGCGGCTCGCCGGCCGCCACCCGCAGTTGCTGCTCCACGAGGTCCAGCCCGCAGATCATCTCGGTGGCGGGGTGCTCCACCTGCAGGCGGGTGTTCATCTCCAGGTACCAGAACGCCCCGTCCTCGTAGAGGAACTCCACCGTGCCGGCGTTTACGTAGCCGCAGCCGTTGGCCACGGTCACGGCGGCCTCCCCCATGGCGGCGGTCACCCCGGCCGGGATGTCCGGGGCGGGCGCCTCCTCGATCAGTTTCTGGTGGCGGCGCTGCGCCGAGCAGTCACGCGTGCCGAGGTAGACGCAGTTCCCACCGGCATCGGCCAGCACCTGAACCTCCACGTGGCGTGGCCGGGGCAGGTAGCGCTCCAGGTACAACTCGTCACGCCCGAAGTAGGCGAGCGCCTCGCGCCGGGCCGAGTCCAGCGCGGCGTCGATCTCGCCGGCGGCGTGCACCACTTTCATGCCCCGCCCGCCGCCTCCGTAGGCCGCCTTGACCGCCACCGGGTAACCGTGCTCGCCGGCGAAGGCAACGACCTCGTCGGCGGAGAGCACCAGCGGTGTCCCCGGCACGCTGTGCACTCCCACGGTTTCGGCGGCCCGGCGGGCGGAGATCTTGTCGCCCATCACCTCGATGGCCTCCGGCGGCGGGCCGATGAACGTCACTCCCATCTCCACGATCCGCCGTGCGAAGTCGGCGTTCTCGCTGAAGAATCCGTAGCCGGGGTGGACGGCCTCGGCGCCGCTGGACTCTATGGCGGCCAGGATGGCAGCCACATTGAGGTAGCTCTCCTCGCTGGACTGCCCGCCGAGGGCGTACGCCTCATCGGCCAAGCGGACGTGCAGGGCGTCGCGGTCGGGCTCGGAGTACACGGCGACGGACCGGATGCCCAACTCCCGGCAGGTCCGGATCACCCGCACGGCGATCTCGCCCCGGTTGGCGATCAGGACCGAAGAAAACACGCCATATCGTGCCAGATCGTGAAGCGGAATACGCATGCAGGACCGATAATCCCGCTCCCCGGACTTGTCGGTCTCCACAGAGGCCACTGACGGTGACTCCCGAAAACGTGGCCAGGGAGCTCGCGGGGACGGTGTTCGGCCCTGTCCGTTTCATTGCGAGCACCGGCTCGACCAATGCCGACGTGCTGGCAGCGGCCCGCGGCGGTGCACCCGAGGGGCTGGTCATCGTGGCGGACCACCAGACGGCGGGACGGGGACGGCACGGCAGGTCGTGGGTGGCGCCGCCGGGCGCGGCGCTACTGGCCTCGGCGCTGCTGCGGCCCACCGAAGCGGGCTCCGCGATGGCCTTGCTGTCACCGGCCACCGCGCTGGCGGTGCGCGATGGTTGCGCCGCGGCGGGTGCCGAGGTGCTCCTGAAATGGCCCAACGACGTGATCGTGCGGGTGCCCGCCGAGGCGAGGGCGGCGGGGGAGCCGGACGAGGCCAAGCTGGCCGGCGTGCTGGCGGAACTCCATCTCACGGCCGACGGTACGCCGGCCGTCGTGGCGGGCTTCGGCGTCAACCTGGTCTCGCAGCCGGCGCTGGCCGCCATGGCCGCAGCGCGGGCCGGGGACCCGGACAGTGGCTTCGAACCGCTGCCGCCGATCGCTCTGGATGCCGTGGCGGCGCGCCTCCCGGGCCGCAATGAGCTGCTCGTCTCGGTGCTGCTGGGTCTCGACACCTGGTACCGGCGCCTGGCAGAGCCGGCCGGCGAGCGAGCACTCCTGGACGAATTGCGCCGCCACAGTGCAACGCTCGGCCGGCGGGTGCGGGTTCTCACGCCCGCGGGGACCGTCACCGGCGAGGCCATGGATCTTTCCGACGACGGGCGGCTCCTCGTGGAGACGGCCAGCGGAGCCGTCGAGATCGCTGCCGGCGACTGCCACCACCTGCGCGCCGACAAACGCTGATCCACCGGCCCGGCGACGACCTGGTCGCCCGGCGGCGTGCCCTCGCTCCGGCCGTCCCACCGGCGGCTCACCGCAGCAGGCGAGTGGGAGCGGCACAGTCTGAGTGCCGATGCGGCAGGAGTCACCCGGCTACGATCCCTTGAGATCCTGTCCGTCCGATGTTGGAGGGTTGGCGTGAGCGAGCAAGTGGGCGGCGACCAGCAAGAGCAGGATCCTCCGGCGGAGGCGGCTCCCGAAGAGACCTCCCCGGCTCCCGACGACACCTCCGCGGCGCCCGAGGCGACGGAAGGATCGTCGACTGGGGCAAAGCGCCAGGTAACTCTCGCTGTACCTCCCATCGACCGGTTGCTGGTACTCCTCGGCGCGGCCGCGATGGTCCTGTCGGGACTGCTGAGTTGGATCGAGGTCGGCCCCGACGCATTCCCGAACTTCGCCGGAATCGGTGCGGGTGGTGGCGGTGTCGGACTCGTCGTGGTGCTCATCGGCCTCGCCCTGCTCTCGAGGCGGCCGGAACTCGACACCGCCACCGGTGCCGCGCTCGGTGCCTTCCTGGCTTCGCTGGTTGCGGTCATCACGCTCGTGGACGAGGCGGCCGGCATCGGAATGGGCGCCGGCGCCTGGGTTGCGATGGTTGGTGCCGTGGTCGCGCTGTCGGGGGTCTCGTTCGCCACGCTGGATCCGAACCGGCGGCCCTCGCGGAGTGTCACGCACAAGGCACCGGCGACTCTCGGCGCCGCCCTGGCCGTCATCGCCTCGTTCTGGCTGGACTGGAGTTCAGGTTTCGCCGCCGGGATGACCGGCACGTTCCCGCTCGGCGGAGGCCTCGACAGTGCCGTCGCCACCGGATACCCGGTGCTGATTCTCGGCGTGCTGATCCTGTTGCTGCTGCTCGGGCTGCTGTCGCCGACGGCTTCGGCCGCCATGAAGTCCCGGATGGCCATGAATATCCGGGTGGCCGGTATCGCCATGGTGGTGCTGGCCGCCGGTGACATCGCCGGCAGCCTGATGAGCTCCGACCTCACCGGGTCGGGACCCATCCTCGCATTCGTGGGCGCCCTCATGGTCACGCGGTCGGTGGGTTCGGGTCCGTCCGCCGAGACCTCTGAAGCCGAAGCGGCCTAAGGCGCACGGATACCCGCTATGTCAACGTTCGATCCGGCCGAGTTCCGGCGCGTCCTCGGTCACTACCCCACCGGCGTGACGGTGGTGACCGCCGCCACCGGCGGCACCCCCGTGGGGCTCGCCATCGGCTCGTTCGGTTCGGTCTCCCTGGATCCGCCCCTGGTGATGTTCTGTCCCGGCAAGTCGTCGAACAGTTGGCCGGCGATCCAGTCCAGCGGCAGCTTCTGCGTCAACGTGCTGGCGGAGGATCAGGCTGAGGTCAGTTCGCTGTTCGCGGGGCGCGCCCCCGACAAATTCGCCGATGTCGCATGGAGTACCCGCGCCACCGGCTCACCGGTGATCGAGGGCTGCCTGGCTTGGATCGACTGCACCATCGAGACGACCCACGAGGCGGGTGACCATTGGATCGTCGTCGGGCGGGTGGCCGACCTGGGTGTCAGCCGCCCCGAAGCAGGACCACTCATCTTCTTCAAGGGCGGCTACGGCGCGGTCGGGCCCGCCGAGGGCTGAGCGGCACCGGGTCGGCGTCGGGACCGGCACGGGCTGCGCCAACGATGGCCGATCGGGTCCGAGCCGGCGCGTTCGGCCGCAAGGGCGCCGCCGGGTCCGATACTCATACGTAGCAACTCGCACCCGACCCACGCTCAGGAGGATCCTCATGGCCGTCTATGCCCTCGGTGACCTGGTACCACGCATCCACCCCGATGCCTACGTCCACCCCGAGGCCACCATCATCGGTGACGTCACCATCGGCGCCGGGTCCACGGTGTGGCCCCAGGCGGTGCTGCGCGGCGACGACGGGGCGATCATCGTGGGCGAGCGCTCCTCCATCCAGGACGGCGCCGTGGTCCACACCGCCCCGGTCTGCCCCACGACCATCGGCAACGACTGCACGGTGGGGCACCTGGTACACCTGGAGGCCTGCACGCTGCGCGACGGCTCGCTGGCCGGCGTCGGCTCGGTGATCCGCCACGAGGTCGTGGTGGGGGAGGGCGCGCTCGTGGGCGCCGGCGCCGTGGTGCTCGACGGCACGGTGATCCCGCCGGAGGCACTCGCCATCGGCGTGCCGGCCAAGATCCGCCCCGGCGCCGCTTCGGGCGCCATGCTGGTCGACGCCGCTTCCAGTTACGTGCGCCGCGGTCCTCGATACCGGGCTGAACTGCGGAGATTGGACTGATCGGCGGGCCGCTGTCAGGGTCGACCCATGGACCGAGGGGAGTCCCGGCGGTAGACTGGGGGCACGGAGTTCCCCGCCACAGGGCGTGGAGTTCCTTCCAGGATCGGAGGATCCGGTGACCACAACCAGCAACATCGGTGTCGACCTCAGCAATTACGCCCTGGGTTGGAGCGACGAGGAGGACTACGTCTTCAAGCCGCGTCGCGGCCTCGACGCCGACATGGTGCGCGAGATGTCGTTCATGAAGAAGGAACCGGACTGGATGCTGGACTTCCGGCTCAAGTCCTACAACCGTTTCGAGCGCCGGCCGCTGCCCGCCTGGGGCGGCGAACTCGGCGGCATCGACTTCGACAACATCTTCTATTACATCAAGCCCACCGAGGAGCAGGTCAGCGAGTGGGACGACGTTCCCGACTCGATCAAGAACACCTACGAGAAGCTCGGCATCCCCGAGGCCGAGCGCAAGTACCTGGCCGGCGTCACCGCCCAGTACGAGTCCGAGGTGGTCTACCACCGCAACCGTGAGGACCTCGAGGCCCAGGGGGTCATCTTCAGCGACATGGGCTCGGCGGTGCGCGATCACCCCGAACTCGTGCGCAAGTACTTCGGGCGGATCATCCCTCCCAACGACAACAAGTTCTCGGCGCTCAACTCGGCGGTCTGGTCGGGCGGGTCGTTCATCTACGTGCCGCCGGGCGTGAGCGTGGAGTTGCCGCTGCAGGCCTACTTCCGCATCAACGCCGAGAACATGGGGCAGTTCGAGCGCACGCTCATCATCGCGGATGAGGGTTCGCAGGTGCACTACGTGGAGGGCTGCTCGGCGCCGGTGTACACCAGCGACTCGCTGCACTCCGCGGTGGTGGAGATCGTGGTGGGCCAGGGCGCCCGGGTCACCTACACGACCATCCAGAACTGGTCCAACAACGTCTACAACCTGGTCACCAAGCGGGCCAGGGTGGAGGCCGAGGGCCACATGGAGTGGATCGACGGCAACATCGGCAGCCAGTTGACCATGAAGTACCCGGCGGTCGTGATGGTCGGCCCCAAGGCCTCCGGCGAGGTGCTCTCGGTGGCCTACGCCGGTGCTGGCCAGCACCAGGACACTGGCGCCAAGATGACCCACGCTGCCCCCGAGACCACCTCCAAGATCGTCTCCAAGTCCATCTCCAAGGACGGTGGGCGGACCAGCTACCGCGGGCTGGTACGCGTGGAGCCCGATGCCAAGGGCTGCAAGAGCCACGTGCAGTGCGACGCGCTCATCCTTGACCCCGACAGCGTCTCGGACACCTACCCCTACATGGAGGTCGGCAGCCAGGACGCCGTCATCGGCCACGAGGCCACCGTGTCGAAGGTGGCCGACGAGCAGCTCTTCTACCTGATGAGCCGGGGTCTCAGCGAGGAGCAGGCGATGGGGATGATCGTCAACGGCTTCGTCGAGCCGGTGACCCGCACGCTGCCCATGGAGTACGCCGTGGAGTGGAGCAGGCTCATCGAGTTGCAGATGGAGGGCTCGGTCGGCTGAGAATGCCGGGGTGACCTCGGGTCACCGAACCCTCCAGAACTGCGACCTGCGTCACCGGCGCCACCCGTAGAATGAGCGTGCCATGCCGATGCGACAGGACTGCAAGAACTTCGAGAGTCGCACGTATCCCAACGGCGACACTGTGCGGAAGTGTGATCTGGATCTCGCTCCCGAGGCGCCGTGGCGCTGCCCGGAGGACTGTGAGGCGTACACCCGGCGCCGCGTCGACGTGAACTGGTCGTACGGCAGCCTCGTCACCCCGAAGACACCCGACGAGCCGGCATCGTTGGGGACCGACGATTCCATCGCTGCGCTGCTGGACGAGGCCGAGGACGTGGTGAACCGGGCCGGCGAGGAGATCATGGCCGATCTGGCCAAGGAGAAGCGGCGTTTAGGTGGCCGCCTGGGCCGAACGCTCCGCCGTCGCGGCAAGGGCCGCGGCGCGCGCGGCTGACCGGCGACCTCGATGCCGGACTTCGGTGACGTGTTCTCCGTCGCGCACGCCGCCTCTCTGGGCGGGCCAGCCTGGCTGCAGCAGCGGCGTGCCGGGGCGGCGGTGGCGCTGGGGGGGGCGTCGCTACCGTCGGCCGCCGAGGAGGAGTGGCGGTACAGCCCCATCGGCGACTTGCGCCTGGACAGCTACCGGCCCGTGCCGGCCGTTGCCGCCGGGGAGCCGCCGATCGACGGCGCCGGCCTATCCGACTCGCTCCGGGACCGTCTGGGGCCTCTGAGCGCGCTCGTCGTGACCTGCGACGGGCGCCGCGTCTGCACCGAGGTCTCCCCGGAGGCCGCAGACGCCGGTGTGGTGGTGCGCCTGCTCGATGACGAGGTGGCTCCAGCGGGCGGCCTGGGCGGTGTCCTCGCCGAGCCGGCCGACATCTTCGGGCTGATGAACGACGCCTTCTGTGCCGCACCGCTGCTTCTGGAGATACCCCGCGGGGCGCGCCTCGCCGATCCGGTGGCGGTGGTCAACGTGGTGCGCTCGCCGTCGCTGGCGATCTTCCCTCGCTTGGCGGTCGTCGTCGGCGACGGCGCGGAGGCGCAGGTGGTCAATGCCCTCCTCTCCGACGGGGGCGAGCTGTTCGCGGCTCCCGTGGCCGAGATCGAGGTGGGCCCCGCCGCCCGCCTGCAGTACCTGAACCTGCAGGAACTCGGGACCCAGGCGGTCGGGATCGACCAGACGGCGGCAACGGTGGCCTCCCAGGGCCATCTGTCCATCGGCCTGGCGGCGGTCGGCGGCGGCTACGCCCGCTGCAGGGTGGATTGCACGCTGGCGGGGCGGGGCGCCACCGGCGACATGTCGGCCATGTACTTCGGCGACGGCGACCAGGTGCTGGACTTCCGAACGTTCCAGAACCACTTGGCTCCCGACACCAACAGCAACCTGCTGTTCGTGGGCGCCGTGGAGGACCGGGCACGGTCCATTTACTCGGGTCTCATCCGGGTAGGGCCCGAGGCCCGCGGCACTGACGCCCAGCAGACGAACCGCATCCTGAAGCTGTCCGAGGAGGTGTGGGCCGACTCGGTGCCCAACCTCGAGATCGAGAACAACGACGTGCGTTGTGCCCATGCCAGCTCCGTCGGACCGATCGACCAGGATCACCGCTTCTACCTGGAGAGTCGCGGTGTGCCCCCCGAGGTGGCGGAGCGGCTCATCGTGGAGGGCTTCTTCGGCGAGGTGCGTGGCCGGCTGCCGGTGCAGTCGGTGGCGGCGGGGTTCGACGAGATGGTGCGCGCCAAGATCGGTCCTGGCCGATGATGCGGGAGGGGTCGCAATGAGCGGCGAGGACGCAGCAGCGTCGGTGCGGCTGTGCGGGCGCGATGAGCTAGTGGCCGGTGAGGTCCGTTGCTTCGACGTAGCCGGTCGGCGTGTTGCCCTGGCCCGCATCGGCGAGGAGTTCTTCGCCATCGACGACACCTGCAGCCACGCCGACTTCTCCCTCGCAGAGGGTGACCTGGATGTCGAGGAATGCGCCCTGGAGTGTCCTGCCCACGGCAGCCTCTTCGATCTGCGCACCGGCGAGGCTCTGACTCTGCCGGCGGTGGTGCCCGTGGCAGCCCACGACGTGGCCATCACCGACGATGGCGTCATCGTCACGATTCGTGAGAGGTAGCGGCGTGAGCGAGTTGACCATCGAGGGTCTGGAGGCCAGCGCGGCTGGAGAGGAGATCCTGCACGGCGTCGACCTGCGGGTGGCGGCCGGCGAGGTGCACGCCGTCATGGGCCCCAACGGCTGTGGGAAATCCACCCTGGCGCATGTGCTGGCAGGGAGGCACGGCTACACGGTGAGCGCCGGGCGAGCGACTCTGGACGGCCACGAGTTGCTGGCGCTGAGTCCCTTCGAGAGGGCCCGGGCGGGGCTCTTTCTGGCCATGCAGTATCCCACCGAGGTGCCGGGCGTGAACCTGGCCGACGTGCTGGGCGCGTCGCTGCGAGCGGCGGGTCGCGAGCCTGCCGCCGACGGTCTCGGTGCCCTGCTGAGCGCCGAGGCCGAACGCCTGGGAGTCCCCGCGGCGCTCCTGGAGCGGTCTGTCAACGTGGACCTCTCCGGCGGTGAGCAGAAGCGGGGGGAGGCGCTGCAACTCGCCGTCCTGCGTCCGCGCATCGCCGTGCTGGACGAGATCGACTCCGGGCTCGACGTGGATGCCCTGCGGGCCGTGGCGGGCCGCATCGAGGAGGCCACGACCGAGGGCCTGGGCGTGCTGGCGATCACGCACTACACGCGGTTGCTCGGCGTTCTGCGAGCTGACCGCGTGCACATAATGATCCGGGGCCAGATCGTTGCCTCCGGCGGCCCAGAGTTGGCCGACGAGTTGGAGCGCACCGGCTACGAGCGCTGGGAGCGCCCGGCGCCTGTCGAGGTCGCCGTCAAGCTGGGACGCAGCTTCTGACAACTCCGGCTCTTGTGCCCTGAGCAGGAATGGCAGTGGTATTGGTGGACCTTCGGGGCACGTGACCGAGCCGCCAGACAGGGGCGTGCCCCGAAGGCCATGAATCAATCGGGATATCTATGGTGCTAGATAACTAGATAAGTTTAGCACGATGTCTAATGAGAACGGCGATATAGTGTGATCGTGGCCGGCAATGGCGCCGACATTCAATTTGACGATGCTCCAGTTGTCGCCGCTGCGATCAGCGTCGACAGCGCCACCCGTGTACCACTTGCGACCCAGATCGCCAGGCAAATCACCTGGCAGGTGGCGATCGGTCGTATCCCCGCCGGCAGTTACCTACCGGTCATGGCCGTGTTGGCCGCGCAGATCGGCGTGAACGTGCACACCGTGCGTGCCGCCTACCGGCAACTCGCTGATGACGGCATCGCCGCCATGGCCCGGGGCGCTCGGACGCGTGTGCTGGGCTACGACAGGCGCCGCGCGCCGCGCGGGGCCGACGCCCACCCGAGCTTCACGATCGGCGTGATGGTGGCGTCGTTCAACATTTTCTACAACGAGTACCTGGACGCCTTGACCAGGGCCGCCGAGATCGAGGGGTGGCTCCCGATCATCTGCCAGACGCGTGGCTACGCGCCCGATGTCGTCGCCCGTTACCTCGACCAACTCTTCAGCCGTGACGTCGACGGGCTCATCCTCACGTATTTCGAGAACATCGAAGACGAAGAGGTGATCGACACCATCGTGTCGTCGGCCCGGTCCCGCCCCTTCGTCCTGGTCGACTGCGCGGACATCGGGGAGGGGTCGCGCATCGTCGTTGACCACGGCGCGGACGCGCACCGGGTGACCAAGCACCTCGCCGGTCACGGTCACGTCCGCATCGGCCACGTGGGCTCGCCTGCGCGCTTGAGCCGCACGGTCGCGTTCAGGTCGGGCTACGAGCAGGCTCTCGCCGAGGCCGGGTTGCCCGGCGACGAGCGGCTGGTTGTCCACGCCTCGGGTTTCTCGATGCATGCCGGGGCCAAGGCCGCGATGCATCTGCTGCAGCAGGACGATCCACCGACGGCGATCATGTGCGCGGACGACACCCTTGCCTTCGGTGTCATCTCAGCAGCCCGAGAACTCGGCCTCCGCGTGCCCGATGATCTGGCGGTGATGGGCTACTGCGAACTGCCTGTCTCGCGTCTCGCCGTTACGCCGCTCGCCACCGTGGAAATTCCGCCCGATCAACTCGCCTATGAGGCGGTCCGAACCCTCCGAAAGGCGATCGACGACGGTGAGCCCCAGCCTCCGCTGGAGATCGAAACGAGGCTCGTTCCCCGGGAGTCCTGCGGCTGCATCAACACCTAGCGGTTCGGCACAACGCCGGCAGTGAGCCATGGGATACCGTGGGTTCATGAGCAAATCGAATGAACTGATCGCCGCCGCCGCCGTTGACGCCCGGCTCGGCGAGATCCCCGGTTGGGAGCGGCGCGGCGACGCCCTGCACCGCGACTTCGAGTTCGCCGACTTCACCGCGGCCTTCGGTTTCATGGCATCGGTGGCCTGTGTTGCGGAGCGGCTGTTTCACCATCCCGAGTGGTCGAATGTCTGGAACAAGGTGTCCATCGCTATCAGCAACCACGCCGCCGGCGGCATAACCGAGAAGGACTTCGACTTCGCTGCCAGAGTCAACAAGCTCGCCGGCTGACCGGCACCAGCGCCTATACGGCCACGACGGCGTCCATCCAGCCGGCCACGAATGCGGGGCCGTCGGCCGCGGAGCAGACGCGCATATTGGGGCGGCGTTCGGGGTGGTCGATGGTGCGGAGGATCTGCCCCTCGTACTCGACGGCGATGCTGGCGTCCCGCAGCGTTGTGTGGGCGCCTCCGAGAGCGGCGTGCACGGCTAGCGGGTCGTGCAGGTAGGTGCGCTCGTCGAAGTGTGAGCCGTCCAATCCGTACTTGCCGGCGAAGCCCAGGAACGGCTCGCGCATCTCACCGATGAGCCGCACCAGCTTCTGGGCGACCGGGCCGCCGTCGCTGGTGAGGCGGTCTCGATCGGCGCGGTCGAGATAGACCTGCAACGTCACTTCGAGGGGTACCAGCGTGATCTCCAGCCCCGACCCGAGCACGATGGCGGCGGCGAGCGGATCGGAGTTGAGATTCGTCTCGAACGTCGCCGGCCAGGCCACCATGTGTCGCTCGACGATCCCGCCCATGATCGTCACCGGGCCCAAGGCCTCCACCAGCCCGGGCTCCATCTGCAGTGCCAGGGCGAGGTTGGTCACCGGCCCGACGGTAACGAGGGCCAGCGGATCCCGGGCGCGCCCGGCGGCGTCGAGAATGAACCGCGCCGCATCCTCGCGGGTCGGGTCGTCGTCGGGAACCTGCCGTTCGGCATCGCTCAGCACGCCGGCTCCCTCGTGTCCCCACATCTCGTTCCAGTGGAAACCCTCGGCGCTGCTGCGGCGCAGCGGCACCGAGCGCCCTGCCACGACCGGGACGTGGCGCTTGCCGGAGACCTCCAGCAGCGATCGTGCGATGGCGGCCCGCAGGGGCGCATGGCCGTGGACGGTCGTCACCCCGACGAGGTCCACATCCGGTTCGGCGATGAGCAGCGCCAGCGCCAGGGCGTCGTCCACATCGGTGCCGATGTCGGTGTCGAGCAGTACTTGGGTCATGTGGTGCGATCCTTCCGTTGGACTTCTCTTGGCGTCGTTGATTCAGGCGTCCGGCGGCGTGGCACCCGGGCTCTGCTCATCCCTTGACCGCCGAGCCCACGACCGACTCGGTGAACGTGCGCTGGAACGCCAGCAGGATGATCGCCGGCACAAGGCACAAGAACGCGGCGCCGGCGAAGAGCATCCCCCAGTCCACGCCGTACTGCCCGAAGAGCCGGGCGAGCGCCACAGCTCCGACGTCCATGGAGGGGTCGGTGGTGAGCAGCAGCGGCAGCAGGTAGGCCTGCCACTGGAACACGAAGATGATGATGCCGGCGCCGACCATGGCCGGTCCGGTCAGGGGCAGGTACACGTGCCGGAAGATCCGCCAGGGGCCGGCGCCGTCGATGGAGGCGGCCTCGGCGAGCTCTGCGGGGATGTCCAGGTAGAACTGCCGCAGCAGGAAGATCGCCAGCCCGTTGCCCACACCCGGCAGGATGAGGCCGATGTAGCTATTGTCCAGTCCCACGCTCCGGGCGCTGTCGGCCAACGGGATGGCGAGCGCCTCGAACGGCACCATGAAGGCCAGCACGACCAGGGCGAAGACGAAGCCGCGACCTCTGAAGCGGAACGCCGTCAGCCCGTAGGCCGCCATGGCGGATATCAGCACGCCCGAGGCGACCGTGGCGCCCGCCACGATCAGCGAGTTGACGATGGCGCGCCCCAGCGTGCCGTCGGCGATCGCCGTGACGTTCTCGGTCGTGACCGCGTCGGGGATGAACGTGCGCCAGTCCAGGCCCCGGAAGGACCGGAACACGGCGTTGCCGGGACGAAGCCCGGAGGCCACGGTCCAAGCCAGCGGGACCAGCCACAGGATCGAGAGCACGGGCACGAGTACCAGCAGGGGCATCCGGGCGAAGCGTGGCATGTCAAGACGCATGGCGGACCTTCGCTCTCGGGCCGCTCATCAGCCGGAACTGCACGGCCACGATGGCCGCCACGAGCGCCACGAGGACGGTGATCTGGGCGAACGCCGGGCCGGGATTGTTGAACACGAAGGCCTGCGTGTACGCCTCGTACATCACCAGGTTGGTGCTACCGGCGGGGCCGCCGCGAGTGAGGACCTGTACGGGCACGAACAGCAGGAAGTTCGCCACGGTGGCGGCGATCAGCACGAACCCCAACTGCCGGCGGATCATCGGGGTGACGATCGTGATGAGCCGCCGCCACCAGCCGGCGCCGTCGATGGCGGCGGCCTCGACCAGCTCGATCGGCACGTTCTTGATGCCCGCGATGAGGAACATCATCCAGTAGCCGACCCCGATCCAGCTGGCGATGACCATAATCACGTACAGGGCCTGGCCGGGCGACGTCAAGAAGGGCTGGTCGGGTAGGCCCACGACTCCCAGCAGGCTGTTCACGATCCCGTCGCCGGGGCGGAACCATATGCCCCAGACGACCGTCGACACCGCCGGCGGCACCGCCATCGGCAGGAAGATCAGCGTGCGCCACAAGCCCACGGCCGGCAGGCGCTGGCTGAGCACGACCGCCAAGGCGTAGGCGACCAGCACCTGCGCCGGATTGATGATGGCGTTGAAGACGACCGTCGTCACGACGGCTTCCCGGAACGTCGTCGCGCCGAGTTCGGCGTAGTTGGCGAGGCTCCAGGCCCCGCCGTCGCGCAGGCTGGCGATGAAAGTGTCGACCGCCGGGGCGAGGCGCGTCAGCACCAGCGTCGCCAGCGCGGGCGCCAGGAAGACCATGGCGACCGCACCGCCCGAGCGCGGGCGGTGCCGCCTTGGCAGCGACACCGCCCGCGACCGAGGCTGGGCCATCAGCCGCTCGGGAGTTGAGCCTCCAGATCGGACTGGGCGCGCTCGAGGGTCTCTCGCACGTCGAGACCGTTGCGGATGTCCTCGAAGGCCCGACCCAGGATCTCTTCAAACTGGATGTAGCCGATGCTGCGCGGCCGCACCACGGAGGTGTTGTCCAACTCGTACTCGACCAGCTCGCCGGCCGTGGTGCCACCCTCGCCGCGGTCCCACGGCGGGGAGACGATGAAGGCCGGGAGAGCCCCGGTCAGAGCCGGCGGGGCGACGTCGACGGTCAGGAAGATGTTCGTGCCGGTGGGCGAGGTGGTGACCCACTTGGCGAAGGTGGTCGCCGCCTCGGTGTTCGGGCTGTTGGGGTTCACGCCGAGCGACAGGGCGCCCGTGGGCGTGACCGGATCGTGACCCTCGAAGTACGGGTGGGGCGCGAAGCCCAGATCGAACTCGAGAGGCCAGAAGAGTTCGAAAATGCCGCCCCAATGGGTCCCGCCGAGGTAGAAGGCGACCTCGCCCGCCGCGAAGGCGTTCGGGGTCTCCTCCGGTGGCATGCCGCGTGGCGCCACGCCGTCGTCGGCGAACAGGCTGGCGTAGAACTCCATCGCCTCGATCCAGCCGTCGTTGACGAGGTCGGGCTGTAGGTTGGCCGGACCGGTCAGGCCGGGGCCTCCACCGAGCGACTCGATCAGGGGCTGCAGCTGGTAGTAGCGGCTCACCTGGTCGAACTGGAAGCCGTAGGTGGCGCCGCCCTCCTGGGCCTGGCGCGCCAGGTCGACCAATTCGTCCCAGGTCATACGGTCGTCGGGAGACGTTGACGGGTAGGGAATCCCCGCCTGGTCCAGCAGCGACTTGTTGTAGTAGAGGATCTGCGTCGAGGTGTTGAGCGGCAGAGCCATCAGCCTGCCGTCCACGGTCGAGGCCGTCAGCGCCGTGTCCACCCAGTCGTTCGCGGCGTCGCCGACGGCGTCGGAGACGTCGTGGAGGAACCCCTGGTTGTCCAGCGCCGCAACCCGCGGCTGATCGGCGATATAGACGTCCGGGCTCTCGCCGCCGTCCGAGATGCGGCTCTGGATGACCTGGTTCAACTCGCCGAACGGCACGGACTGGTACTCCACGGTGATGCCGGGGTTCTCGGCGTGGAACGCATCAAGCAGTGGTGCCACCCCCTCGGGGCCGTAGAACCCGAGGAACGAGATCGTCACGGGCTCCGCGTCGTCCATCGGCTCCGGTGGCGGAGGCGGCTCAGGCGCCGGCTCGGGAGGCGGCGGTGCCGGTTCGGGCTCGGGCGCCGGTGCCGGTTCGGGCGCCGGTGCGGGTTCGGGCGCCGGTGCCGGTTCGGCAGGCGGCGGGCTCGGGGCCGCCGCGGTGTCGCCGCCGTCGTCGCCGCAGGCAGTCAGGCTCACGGTCAGCAGTGCGATCGCGCACGCGGCCACTGCTATGGCGCGCCAGCGAGACATCGATGTTCTCATGTCTTTCCCCTCCTCGGTTGAGAACCGATGACCGTTGTCTAGCACCCGGCAGCCGATCATGCAGCGAGGCGCTGCGGGCCTACCGGAGCATGGGGACCGTCAGATCGGGAGTGTTCTGGGCGGCCCGGTGGTTGCGGCGGGGCGCTCCGCCGCTCAGCCGCCTCGGCCCGCGAATCGCACGCCGCCAGGGACTGACATCCGGTAGCCCCAGCACTCGAGGGTGCGGTCGTGGCGGATGCCACAGGAGTGTTCCGAGCCGACGGCCACTGCGGTGAAGTGGCCGTCCGGGGCGTCGGTGGCGCCGGCGTCATCCGAGCCCCAGCAGATGATTGTGCCGTCGGTACGCACTCCGCAGGAGTGTCTCCAGCCGGCGGCCACCGCAGTGAATCGTTCCGGCGGCGCGTCGTTCTGGCCGTACCGGTTGTCACCCCAACAGGTGATCGTGGCGTCGGTGGCCAACCCGCACGAGTGACTGTTCCCGGAGGTGATGGTGGTGAATTCGCCGGTCGGCGCGTCGGTCTGTCCTCGGTCTCGGTTGCCCCAGCACGTAACGGTCCTGTCGATGCGCAGCCCGCACGCGAAATAGTCGCCGGCGGTCACGGCGGCGAACCGCCCGCTCGGCGGGTCGGACTCGCCGGCGCTGTTGGCGCCCCAGCATCTGATCGTGCCGTCGGTGCCCAGCGCGCAGGAGTGCCCGCTGCCTGCCGACACGTCGACGAACGTGCCGGGCGGTGGATCGGTCTCCCCGGAGGCGCCGTTCCCCCAGCAGGTGATGGTGCCGTCGTTGCGCACCCCGCATGCATGAGAGTTCCCGATGGACACTGTCCCGAACTGCCCGCTCGGGGTGTTGGTCTCGCCGGAGGCTCCGTTGCCCCAGCACACCACGGTCCCGGCGGCGCGCGATCCGCACGAGCCGTCCCAGCGGCCGGAGATGGCCGTGAACGCGCCATGCGGTGGTTCGGTCCGTCCGTCGTTCAGACCCCAGCAGGCGATTGTGCCGTCGCCATGCAGCCCGCAGGAGTGGAAGCCACCGGCGTCGAAGCTGGTGAACCGTCCGTTTGGCACCCGGGTCTGTTGCCGGCGGTCGCTTCCCCAGCAGGTGACGGTGCCGTAGGGGCGCATCCCGCAGGAATGCCACATCCCGGCCGTGACGGCGGTGAACCGCCCGCCCGGCGCGTTCACCTGACCGAAGTCGTTCCGACCCCAGCACTCGATGGTTGCGTCGGAGCGCAACCCGCACGAGTGCCAGCCGCCAGCGGCGATAGCCGCCAGTCGTGTGTCCGGTACGTCCAGTTGGCCGTACCTGTCGTCGCCCCAGCAGGTCGCGGATCCGTCGGACCGAAGTGCGCACGAATGCCACGAGCCCGCGGTCACCGCGGCGAACGCGCCGCCCGGAGTTTCCGTCTGCCCGAACCGGTCCGATCCCCAGCAATCGATGGTCCCATCGCCGCGCAGCCCGCAGACGTGGTCGTCACCGGACGTGATGGCCGCGAATTGATCGACCGGCGTGTCGATCGCGCCCTCGTCGGTGGTGCCCCAGCAGGCGGCGGTGCCATCGGCGCTGAGTGCGCAGCTATGAATGCGGCCGGCGGTCACCGCTTCGACGGGTCCGCCGGGGGCTTCCAGCACATCCTCCGAGGCCTGATCTCCCCAGCATTCGACCGTGCCGTCCGCGCGAAGGCCACAGGCGTGAAATCCGCCCGCGGTCACCGCGCTGAAGGTACGCGCGAGATCGGCTTCGCCGACGGAGTTGTTGCTGGATCCGTGCACGACTTGCACGCCGGCGGGCAACGCTGGCCAATCCATGTAACCCCAGCAGGCGACGGTGCCGTCGGCGCGGAGCCCGCAGCTGTGGTACGGGCCGACGCTGACGGCACTGAACGCGCCGTCCGGCGTGTCGGCCTGACCCAAGTGGTTGTTTCCCCAGCAGTAGAGGGTTCCGTCGTCGCGCAGGCCGCAAGAGTGCCAGCCGCCGGCGTCGATGGCGTCGAATTGCCCGCTCGGCGTGTCGGCCTGACCGTCGCTGTTGTAGCCCCAGCAGGCGGTCCTTCCGTCGATCCGTCGAGCGCACGAGTGCCAGTTCCCCGCCGCCACGTCACTGAACGCGCCGGCGGGCGCCTCGACTTGACCGACGTCACTCCTGCCCCAGCAGGTGATGGCGCCGTTCACGTGCAGCCCGCACGTGTGGCCCCCGCCTGCGGCAACGGCTGCGAAGAGCCCGCGTGGCGCGTCGCTCTGCCCGAAGGTGTTGTTGCCCCAGCAGGTGATGGTGCCGTTGACGCGCAGCGCGCAGCTATGGACGTCACCGGTCGCAATCGCGGTGAACGGTCCGGCAGGTGCGTCGTTCTGGTTGGACGTGTTCTTCCCCCAGCAGGTCACCATGCCGGTCTCCAGCAGGCCGCACGAGTGTGCCCAACCGGCGCTCACCGCGACGAACAGTCCGTCGGGCGCGTCACTCTGGCCGCTGTCGTTGTTGCCCCAGCAGGTGACAGTGCCGTCGTGGTGCCGTCCGCAGGCGTGCCGGCCGCCGCTGGTCACAGCGCCGAACGGTCCGGCGGGGTCGGTGGCAGCGACGCTCTCGGAGGGCGTTGATGCCGCGGGGTCGTCGCCGCTCATCGCCGTGAGATGGGAGCCCTGCGTCGAAGCTCCCGCGCCCGCCGTCGCGACGAGGCAGATGATTGCGGTCACTGCCAGCGTGCGAGCCACGAGATCCCTCCTTGTGTCGCCTACCAGGCTCGCGCTGGCCGGAGCGGACAGCGCGAGACGGCGACCCCACCGTTTGGCGTCTCTAGCCGTTCAGACGACGAGAGGTGTGCGCAAGTTCCCGAGAAGAAGAAATCTGGTCGGGGGTGATTCGGTTGTGCCGAGCGGCGTTGGCCGCGCCCACGGTGTGGTCGGGCGAGGTACCTACCTCTAGGCGCGGAGGCTCTCGGCGAGGGTGTTCCAGCAGAGGGTGGCGCACTTGATGCGCACCGGGAACTTCACGACGCCCCGCAGCGCCTCGAGGTCGCCCAGGTCGGCGGGTGGCGCGACTTCGCCGCCGTCGGTGACGATCGACATCATCGCCTTGAAGGAGCGCTCCAGCTTCTCGACCTCGGCAAGGCTGCGCCCCTTCACCGCCACGGACATCATCGAGGCGGTGGACTGGCTGATGGAGCAGCCCTGGCCGCCCACGCGCAAGTCGCGCACCACGCCGTCGGCCACGTCGGTGTAAATCACCACCTCGTCGCCGCACAGCGGGTTGAATCCCTCGGCCCGGCGGGCTGGCGGGCACGGCAACTCGCCCCGGTTGCGGGGGTTGCGGTAATGGTCAAGGACGATCTCGCGGTAGAGGTCTTCGAGGCCGGGCATGGTGGTTGCGAAGGCTATTGGGGACCGAACAGATCGCATACGCGATCCAGCGATTCGGCCAGGTGGTCGATGTCGGACTCGTCGTTGTAGATGTAGACCGAAGCCCGGGCGGTGGCCACCACCCCCAGGCAGCGCATCAGCGGCTTGGCGCAGTGGTGTCCGGCGCGCACGCACACGGCCTGCTCGTCGAGAACCTGCGAGATGTCGTGGGCATGGACGTCGCCGTAGGCGAACGACAGCACCCCGCCGCGGGCGGCCGGCTCCGGCGGGCCATGGATCGTGAGGCGCTCGCCGTGGCGCTCGGTCAGCGTGCGCAGGGCGTACGCCGTGAGCGACACGTCGTGACGGCGCACCGCCTCCATGCCGATGTCGTTGAGGTAGTCGACGGCGGCGCCGAGCCCGGCCACCTCGGCGATGGCCGGGGTGCCGGCCTCGAATTTCCACGGCAGCTCATTGGGCAGGAACCCCTCGGTGGTGACGTTGAGGATCATCTCGCCGCCGCCGAGGAACGGGGGCATGGCTTCCAGCAGCTCCTCACGGCCCCAGAGAACGCCGATGCCGGTGGGTCCGCACATCTTGTGGCCCGAGAACGCCAGGAAGTCGCACCCGAGCTCGGCCACGTCGGTGGGCACGTGGGGTACGTACTGAGCGCCGTCCACGAGCACCAGCGCACCCCGCTCGTGGGCGGCATCGGCGATGCGGCGCACCGGGGGGATCGTCCCCAGCACGTTGGACATGGCACTGAACGCCACGAGCCGCACGCCGTCCAGAAGCCGGTCGAGGTCGTGCAGATCCAGCCGCCCATCGCTGTCGAGCGGCAACCAGCGCAGTTCGATGCCGCGCTCGGCTGCCAGCATGTGCCACGGGACGATGTTGGCGTGGTGCTCCATGTGGCTGAGCAGCACGGCGTCGCCCTCGCGGAGGTTGGTGCGGCCCCAGCTGTGTGCCACCAGGTTCATGGCCTCGGTGGCGTTGCGCGTGAAGATGACCTCACGCGGCGAGGCGGCGCCGATGAAGCGCTGCACCTTCGCCCGTGCCTCCTCCATGGCCTGGGTGGCGATGTCGGCGATGTGGTAGGCGCCGCGGTGCACGTTGGCGTTCACCGTGCGGTAGTAGGTGTCCATGGCGTCCAGCACCGCTTGGGGCTTCTGGGAGGTGGCGGCCGAGTCCAGGTAGACGATGGGCTTGCCGTACACCTCCCTGCTGAGTAGGGGGAAGTCGGTCTTCGTGGCGGCCGCGAGGTCGCTCATCGGGCCACCTCGTTCAACGCCAGGCGTTGTAGCCGTCGGCCTCGAGCCGTTCGGCGAGGGCCATGTCACCGGACTCCACGATGCGTCCCTCGATGAGGATGTGCACGTGATCGGGTACGAGGTACTCCAGCAACCGCAGGTAGTGCGTTATGGCGAGGGTCCCCATCTGCGGGTTCTCCTCGCGCACCGCGTGCACGCCCGAGGCCACGATCTTCAGGGCGTCGATGTCGAGGCCCGAGTCGGTCTCGTCCAGGATGGCCACCTCGGGGCGGAGGATGGCCATCTGCAGGATCTCGTTGCGCTTCTTCTCGCCGCCCGAGAAGCCCTCGTTCAGGAAGCGGTCGGCGAAGGCGGGATCGATGCCCAGGCGGTCCATCCAGTCCATGATCTGCATGCGCAACCGCAGGATGGAGATCTCCTCGCCACTCCGCGCGCCGGCCGCCTGGCGCAGGAAGTTGAGCACCGACACCCCCACGATGGACTGGGGGTACTGGAAGGCCAGGAACAGTCCGGCCTTGGCGCGCTCGTCGGCGCTCCAGTCCGTGATGTCGTCTCCCCGGAACAGCACCCGTCCGGCGCTCACCTCGTACTCGGGGCTTCCCATCAGGGTGGAGGCCAGGGTGGATTTCCCCGAGCCGTTCGGACCCATGAGGGCGTGGAGTTCCCCCGGGCGAATGTCCAGGGTGACGCCCCGCAGGATCTCGGCATCCTCGCTGCCGCAGTGCAGGTTCTCGATGGCGAACAGCGGCTCAGCGGCGGTAGCGGTCACACCGGGGAGTCTACGGGCGCACCCTCCGCGTCATCCCGGCGCAGGCCGGAATCCAGCTATGCGGTCGTCCGGGCCGGCGCTGCCGCTGGCGTGTCCGGCTCTCACCTGCGTATTCGATCCGGCTCCGCCTCCGGAGTTCCCAGCCCCCGCGCGCTGGGTGCGAACTACCAGCCGCGGTCTATCCACTCCTGCAGGTGGGGGCTCTCGTGGCCGATGGTGGTGTCGTCGCCGTGGCCCGGCATGACGATGGTGTCGGGGGTGAACTGGGCGAAGATCAACTCGTCGATCGAGCGAATGATGGTGGCGAAGTCGCCGCACGGGAACTCCGCCGGTGGCGGCTTGCCCTCGCGGAACTCGAAGCCGTCGCGGGTGAGGCCGGGACCGCCCGGGAACAGAGTGTCACCGGTGAACGCCACGGGCGATCCCTCCACCTTGAAGCAGATGGATCCGGCGGTGTGGCCCGGCGTGATGGTGGTGAGCAGGCGCAGGCGCCCGACCTCCACAGCAGAGTCGCCTTCCAGGATCTGGTCGTAGGACGGCAGCATGTGGGCGTCGCCGGCCGTGATGTGCACGTCGTAGCCGGCATCGCGCATCTGCGGTACCGCTCCGATGTGGTCGTGGTGGCCGTGGGTTTCCAGCACGGTGCGCACGCCGAGTTGCCGGCACAGGTCCAGCAGCAGCTCGTGCTCGTTGGCGGCGTCGATCAGCACGGCATCGCCGCTGGCTCGGCAGCGCACGATGAAGACGTTGTTGTCGAAGGGGCCCACGACCACTTTGTGGATCTCCATCTGCGTGTCGCGGAAGTGCAGCGTGGGCCCGGCGTCTGCGGCCCGCCGCTCGGTCCCGTGCTGCGGCCAGCAGTAGTGGTCGATGCCGGCGCGGTCTGCGTCTGCGGCTACCTCGCTCATGTCGGTGCCTCCCGGGTGTGCGGAGATCTGGGGGATCCAATCCTCGCCCTGTATAGCTGTTCACGGTATAGCTGTTCACGCACCTCGTCGCGTCGTTCGGCTGGTTCGAGCCCCTCGAGTTGTGCCATCTGACCCAGGGTGATCCCATTGTTAACTCACTAGTGGTATTCTTGTGACGTGAATGACACATTTGCGATCAAGATGGGAGAGCGTGGCCGGGTGGTCGTCCCTGCCGCGGTTCGAGAGCGCGCGGGATTCACCGAGGGCGTCACGTTGATGCTCTTGGAGACGCCCGACGGTGTGGTGTTGATGACACGAGAGCAGCTGCTGGCACGGGTCCGGCGCGACTTCGGAGGGCTCAACCTCGTTGACGATCTGCTTGCCGAGCGGCGCCTGGCAGCGGCTGCTGAGGACGCCGACATGGCTGCCGTCCCGTGAGAGCGGCGCTCGACTCCTCGGCAATCCTGGCGTTCCTGGGAGGCGAGGACGGCGCCGACCGGGTCTCGGCCGCGCTCGAGGGCGAGTCTTGGTGCAGTGCCGCGAACTGGTCGGAGGTTGTCCAGAAAACTCTCGCCTGGGGGCGAGACCTGCAGCAGGTTCGGACGCTGCTGTCCGGTTATCGCCTCCGGATTGAACCTGTCGTGACGTCCGACGCGGAATGGGCGGCCCGTCGCTGGCGTCCCGGGGAGGGCCTGTCGCTGGCGGATCGCCTCTGCATGGCGCTCGCCGAACGGCTCGACGCCGAGATCCTCACTGCCGACCGGGCATGGGGCACAGCGGGCCGCGTCCGTCAGATCCGGTGATCCGCTCGGGAGTCGGCTGGGGCCGGCGGTGTACGGGGTGGGTCACGCTCGGGACGGGTGAGGAGTTGGAACTCGCGGAACCCGTCGCCCGGCTGCGTGCCAAGTTCATCGACGGGATGATCCTCGTCGCGGTGATTGTCATGGGGGTCTTCGTCGTGTTGCTCTCGGCTGCTGCCGGCGAGTGGGGCGCCGGGATCGGGATCGTTGAGGGTGTCCTCATCTCGTCGGTGATTCTCGCCCTGGTGAGCGTTCTGTACGACCCGGCGATGATTGCGATACGGGGCCAGACGATTGGCAAGATGGTGACCGGGATCAGGGTTGTCCGCCTCGACGATGGCGAGTTGCCCAGTTGGGGCAGGTCGTTCGGCCGTTGGGTTCTGCCAGGAGTGCTCCTGGCCATTCCCGGTATCGGCTTCGTCCCTGTGGTGATCTGCTGGGCCTCTTTGACCTGGGACCCCTCGCGGCGGGGATGGCACGACAAGGTCGCCGGCACCGTCGTCGTCAAGACCTGAGAGCCGTCCCACCTGACATCGCCCGAAGGGGCTCTGCGGACAGGCGCGGCTAAGTTCTGCATCACACCTTGTGGTGAGGAGGCCGGCTGTGCGGTTGGGGTTCAGCGAGGATCAGGAGGAACTGCGGCGCTTCGTCCGGCAGTTCCTCGAGGAGAAGTCCCCGGAGTCGGCCGTCCGGGAGTTGATGGCCACCGAGCGGGGTTACGACGAGGCGGTGTGGCGGCAGATGGCCGGGCAGTTGGGCCTGCAGGGCATCGCCATATCCGAGAGCCACGGCGGGGGAGGGTTCACGTTCCGCGAGCTGGCGCTGGTGCTGGAGGAGATGGGTCGGGCGCTGCTGTGTGCCCCGTACTTCTCCACGGTGGTGCTGGCGGCCGGCGCGCTGACCCGGAGCGGTGACGAGGCGGCGTGCGAGGAGTTGCTGCCCACCATCGCCTCAGGTGACTGCATCGCAACGCTGGCCTTCGAGGAGGACGACGAGACGCACGGGGCGGTCGCGGTCGCCGACGGATCCGGCTGGCGGCTGCGGGGCGAGAAGAGCTACGTCCTCGACGGGCACGTGGCCGATGTCGTGCTGGTGGCTGCACGGAGCCCCCAAGGGCTGGGTCTGTTCCGCTGCAGCGGTGACGCAGAGGGTCTGGGGCGGGAACTGCTGCCGACGCTGGATCTGACGCGCAAGCAGGCGCGGCTCACCTTTGTTGGCACCCCGGCGGTTGCCGTCGGCAGGCTCGGCAACGGCGCGGCTGTCCTGGACGGCGTGCTGCAGCTGGCCGCGGCGGCGCTGGCCTCCGAGCAGGTCGGGGGCGCCCAGCGCTGCCTGGACACGGCGGTCGCGTACGCCAAGGAGCGGATGCAGTTCGGCCGGCTCATCGGGAGCTTCCAGGCGATCAAGCACCGCTGCGCCGACCTCCTGCTGGGGACCGAGACGGCCCGATCGGCCGCCTACTACGCCGCCTGGTGTGCGGCGACCGGCGACGAGGACCTGCCTGTGGCCGCGGCCATGGCCAAGGCCCAGTGCTCCGACGCCTACTACCGTGCGGCGGCGGAGAACATCCAGATCCTCGGCGGCATCGGGTTCACCTGGGAGCACCCGGCGCACCTCTACTTCAAGCGCGCCAAAGCCAGCCAGCTGATGTTCGGGGACCCCGCCCATCATCGGGCGCGACTCGCGGACCTGGTGGGGCTCTGAGCGGCTGCACGCGGTCCGAGCGGTCTCGCACCGCGGGATCACGCCACCCGAGGGGAGAGTCGCCGTGATCTGGGTTTTCGTCGCCGTCGCCGCGGTGCTGGTGGTGGCGGTGGCGCGCTACACGGTCACCACGGTGAGTGCCCGCCTGGCGAACACCGAGGCTGTCGCCACCTACGACCTCGTCGCGGCGACCGAGTTCGTGCACCGCGGCCTCCCCGCCGAAAGTGCCGACCGATTGGGGCTCGACGTGGTGGCGCTGCTGCTGGCCTGGAACCTCGATCATCTTCGCCGCAGGGGCGTGGCGGCCTTTGGCGACGCGGATGCCCTGTCAGGGGGATTCGCCCGTGCCCCCAGCGAGAGCGAACCCGACGAGGCTCTCGACGAACTGTTGCGTCGCGCCGAGGCGGCGGGTGTGGAACTCGATGCCGTCGACGCCGTCGTCGTGCTGGAGATGAACGCCCATTACCTGGCGTCCATCGGCGCCGTCGGCGAGCAGGTCGACGGCGGGTAGCGACTTCAGCTGCTCGTCGATCGGAGTGTGGCCTCGAGTTGGCGGAGATGGCTCGCGAACGCCTCCAGTTCGCCGGTGCGCAGCCAGGCCAGAGGGGTGAGCCAGCGATCCAGGTGCTTCGCCATCAGCCCGTCGATCAGCTCGCGGCCCTCGGTGCTGAGCCGTGCCAGCATCACCCGCCGGTCGTCACTGTCGTGGAGGCGCACGACCAGGCCGAGTTGTTCCAGCTGGTCGAGTCGCCCGGTCATTCCCCCGGAGGTGAGCATGACCGTCTCGGCGAGGTCGCTGGGCTTGGCTTGGAACGGCTCACCCAGCCGGCGGAGAGCGGCCAGCACGTCGAACAGCCCCAGCGTGAGGCCGTGTGGACGCAGGAACTCGGCCATGGACTGCTCGAAGAGGCGGTCGATGCGCGAGATCCGCCCGAAGATGCCGATGGGAGTGGCGTCGAGGTCTGGGCGCTCGCGAGCCCACTGCCCGAGGATCGAATCGACGTGATCGGCGCTCATGAGAGTCCCTCGAGCGCGTTCCCGACGGCCTCGACCACGGTGTCGACCTCCGCGGTGCTGAAAGTGAGGGGCAGATAGATCCCCAGGTGGTCCTCCTGCGCCCTCACGAGCACGCCGGCGCGCTGGATCCGCCGCTGGGCCTCGGCGCCGTTCATGTTCGGCGCCCGCCCCTGTCGCGGCCCCCGTGCAGCTGCTCGAACAGGCGCCGGGGCGTCACCGGCACACTGTCGACGCGGGCGCCGAGGCCGGCGAGAGCGTCCTCGACCGCATTGGCGATGGCCGCCGGGGGTGAGATCGCACCGGCCTCACCCACCCCCTTAATGCCCAGCGGGTTGAGCGGCGACGGGGTCTCCAGGTGGGCCACCACCAGGGTGGGCACGCCGGTGGCGTCGGGGACCAGGTAGTCCAGCAGGGTCGGGTTGAGGGGTTGACCGTCGCCGTCGTAGACCGCCTCCTCGAACAGGGCCGCGCCGACGCCCTGGGCGACCCCGCCGGCGATCTGGCCGTCCACGATCACCGGGGACAGGAGCGGGCCGCAGTCGTGCACCACCACGTAGTCCAGCAGTTCCACGGCGCCTGTGGCCTCCTCGACGGCCACCCGGGCGACGTGGGTACCACTTGCGAACGTGACAGTCGGCGGTTCGAAGCAGACCAGTTCCTCCAGGTCAGCGGCGTGGCGGCCGGAGAACGCCCCTCCGGGAGCGAACCCGGCGGCGACGTCGGCCAAGTCCATGCGCACCGACGGTGTGCCGCTCACCTCCACGGCGCCGTTGTGGATCCGCAGATCACCGGGAGAGACCTCCCAGTGCCCCGCGAGCGTCTCCAGGATGCGGTCCCGCACGGCGCCGGCCGCCTGATGGATGGCGCTTCCGGCCACGACCGCACTGCGGCTGGCCAGCGTCCCCAAACCGTAGGGAACCGCCGCGGTGTCGCCTCCGGTGACCGTGACCCTGCCGGGGTCGGTGCCGAGGGCCTGTTCGCACACCTGCGCGAAGACGGTCTCGTGTCCCTGGCCCTGCGAGCAGGCTCCGGTCGCAACCTCGACATGGCCGGTCTCGTCCATCCGCACCAGAGCGCTCTCGAACGGGCCTACGCCGGTCCCCTCGACGTACGTCGAGACCCCGACGCCAATCCTCCGACCGCTGCCGTCGGGGGTGCCGCCACGACGGCCGGACGGCAGGTCGGCCAGCGCCAGGGCAGTCTCGTAGCAGGCGGAGAAATCGCCGCTGTCGTAGTGCATGGGTGTGCCGTCGCGGTAGTTGATGCCGACCGCATACGGCATCTCGTCGG
Source organism: Acidimicrobiales bacterium (assembly GCA_963664235.1). Taxonomy (GTDB): domain Bacteria; phylum Actinomycetota; class Acidimicrobiia; order Acidimicrobiales; family CATQHL01; genus VXNF01. The sequence continues at coordinate 1,926,914 of OY760933.1, forward strand.
CGCCGATGAGATTCCGGCGGCGGACCTCGAAGGGGTCGAGGCCGGCTTCCCGGGCGGTGGCGTCGATGATGCGGTCCATGGCGAAGACCGCTTCGGGGCGCCCGGCGCCACGGTACGGCGAGAGCGGCGCCTTGTTGGTGACCACCGCTGTGGCCTCGACGTCGAAGGCAGGGACCCGGTAGCAGCCGCACAGATGGGCCAGGGTGTTGTACGGCTGCACCACGCCGAGAGGGTTGGCGGCGCCGCAGTCCACCACGAAGCGGTCGCGAAGCCCGAGGATGCGCCCATCGGCCGCAAGAGCCAGTTCGATGTCATGGGTCTGGTCGCGGGACTGGATGGCGGCGGTGCCGTGCTCGCGCCGTTGCTCCACCCACTTCAACGGAACGCCGAGTTCGAGCGCCAGGAACGCCACGACGAACTCCTCGGCGTAGGGGATGGCCTTCACCCCGAAACCGCCACCCACGTCGGGGGCGATGACCCGGACGCGGTGTGCCGGGCGCCCGAGTGCCTTGGCCAGCGCTGATCGAAGCGGGTGGGGGATCTGGGTGCTGCTCCAGACCGTGAGGAGGTCGGTGCGGCGATCGTGGGAGGCCACCACACCCCGCGGTTCCATGGGGTGGCAGGCGATCCTTCCCGAGTGCAGCCGGCGCCGGCCGACATGGGCGGCCTCGGCGAACGCAGTCTCGACGTCGCCGAATCCCGCGGCGATGCGCAGCGAGCGATTGTCGGGCCAGTGGTCGTAGAGGCGGGCGGCGCCGGGGGCCAGGGCCGTCTCGGGGTCGGTGACGGCCGGTAGCGGTTCGAGATCGGCGACCACCCGTTCGGCGGCGTCGGCGGCGGCGTACGCATCATCGCCGACCACCACGGCGAGAGGGTCGCCGACGTGGCGGACGCGATCGGTTGCCAGGAGCGGTCGGTCCTCGTGGCGCACGAACGTCCGGTCATTGCCCAGGGCGCGCATCAGCCGTTCCTCGAAGACGCTCCCGTCGGCCTCGTTGGGTGCCATTGCGGTGAGCCGTCCGGCGAGTTCGGCGCCGCTCCAGCCGGTGACACCGCGGGGGATGTCCACGCCGCTGACGGTCCCGTGTGCCACGTGGCTGCGCACGAAGGCCAGGTGGCGGATGCCCGGCAGGTCGATGTCGGCCACGTAGCGCCCGTCGCCCCGCAGCAGTCGCGCGTCCTCGCGCCGCCCGAAACCTGTGCCGGTCGCGGGCATCAGGCCACTTCCATGGCCCCGTACCGCTGGATGTGCTCGTGGAACTCCGCTTCGGTGAATTCGCTGGCCATTGCCACTCCTCTGCCCGGTCTGGCTCCCATCGGCCGGGATACTTCGCCAGCAAGTATCTTAGGACAAAGTTTCTCGGCGTCTAACTACTCTGTACCGCTGCGGACCGGCACGACCTCGGCCGGGAATTCGCCGGGACAATCAGTGGCTGCGGATCCGGCGGATCGGCTTTAGCATCGTCGGCGTGTACCGCCCCAGGGGAGTGGCCGACCACCGCTACATCGGCGACAAGCGCACCGCCGCCGTCTACGACCTCGACATGGTGCCCACCGACGATTCCCTGCCGGCCGGACAGCCCTCCCGAGCGGTCATCGACGAGTTGGTGGCCTCGGGGCGCTACCTGTGCTTCGCGCCCGACACGCTGGCCGAGGCGCGCAACCGCGGCTACCGCCTGCGGGGCGGGTGAGTGGAGGAGATCCCCTCAGGGCCGCTGACCCTCTCGGGTTACCTGGCTCGGCCCCTGCGCTCCGACGGTGAGGTCCTGCGGGACCCGCGGCCCGCCGTCGTCATCTGTCACGGTCTGCCGGCGGCGCCCGGCGGGGCCACAACGGCGGGCCGCTCGTACCACGTTCTGGCCGACCGCATGGCTGCTGAGATGGGTTGGACGGCCCTGGTGCTCAACTACCGGGGCTGCGGACTCTCCGAGGGGGACTTCTCGTTGCTGGGCTGGGTGGAGGACGTGCGCGCCGCCACCGAGCACGTGTCGGCGCGGACCCGCACGCGGGGGATCTGGATCGCTGGGTTCGGCACCGGCGGCGCCGTGGCGATCCGGGCCGCTGCCGACACGCCCACGGTGGCGGGGGTGGTGTCGGTGGGCGCGCCGGCGGACTTCGCCGACTGGGCCGCCAACGCCGAGCGCCTGCTACGCCACTCCCGGGAGACGGGAATCGTGCGCAGCGACACATTCCCGGTGGACCTCAAAGTGTGGAGTGACCAGTTCGCATCTTTCAGCACCGACGAGGCGTCGGACCGGCTGGCGCCACGCCCGCTGATGGTCGTGCACGGCTCGGACGACGAGCTGGTGCCATCGCTGGACGCCCGTGCCATAGCCGACGCTCACGGCGCCGCCGATCTGCGCATCATCGCAGCCGGCGGCCACCGTCTGCGCTACGACCCGCGCTGTATCTCCCTGGTGCTGGGCTGGCTCGACCGCCACGGCCATGACACGGCCCCGGAGGCAGCGACCGCGGCAGGTACGTCTGCGCCGGAGGTTCCGACTTCGCTCTGACGGCCCCGTGGTGTTACTCGCCGAAGACGCTCGCTCCGACGAAGAACAGGATCAGCACGATCACGAACACCACGCCGATCAGGCTGATGCACAGTCCGGCGATGGCGAGTCCCTTGTGCGTTGCTCCGCGCCGTCGGGCGCGGCTCAGGCCGATTGACGAGAACGTCAGTGCCATGAGCCAGAAGAGGGGGGCGGTGAAGGGGATGGGGATCCACATCACGAGCGAGCAGACGAATCCGGCGATCGCCATCGGGTTGCCCTGGCCGCCGGCTTGGACTGCCGGTGCGTCGACCCCGCCGGATTCAGGTGGTGGCTCCTCCCAGGTCTGCGGGGGTTGGTCGGCGGCGTCGGAGTCCTGCCACGGGAAATCTCCCGGAGATCCGGAGGATCCCGAGTCGGGAGGATCCCGCTCGCCTCGCTCGTAGCTCCGCTCCTCACGGTCGTAGCGATCCATCGTCACGCCCTCGCTCGCCCCGGTCAGGCGCCTTGCCGTCGGCGTCAGTCCTGCTTGGACCGGCCGGCGGCCTTCTGTTCCTTTTTCCAGGCGCGCACCCGGGCGAGGGCTTCGGGGCCGTCGATGTCGGCCACCGAGCGGGGGGTGTCGTCGGCGAAGGGACCGGCGTGGCGCTCCCAACCGTCGGGGCGGACGGTGAAGCGCTTGGCCAGGATGGCCAGGAAGATCATGGACTTCTCGTCGCCGTAGCCGGGCAGCGCCCGCAGGCGGTCGTAGAGCTCCTGGCCGCTGCGGGCCGAGGACCACACCGCCCCGGCGTCGCCGTCGTATTGCTCGGCGATCTGGCGGCACAACTCGTGGGCGCGGCGGGCCATCGCAGCGGGGAAGCGGTGCAGCGCGGGCTTGGTGCCGAAGGTGGCCTCCAGGTCGGCGGGGTCCATGGCCGCAATGGCGGGGGCGTCCAGCTCGCCCCCGAGCCGTTCGGCCAGCCGGTACGGCGACTTGAACGCCCACTCCATGGGGATCTGCTGATCCAGCAGCATTGCCAGCAGCAGCGCCAGCGGTTCGTTGTTGACGAGCGCGTCAGCGGCCTCATCACCGGTGACGGCAAGGGTTCCGGTGGTCATAACCCGAGCGTACCGGCCACGCGTGGCGCTCGCAGCGGGCCATTGGCGGCGCGCCGAGCCGTTCCGGCTCGGCGGTAGCGTGCCGGGAGTCATGCCCCGGCCGCGGCGAGTGCGCCCGGCGGTGCGTGGAGCTCGCTTGGAGGCAATGTGAGACGGCCACGAGAAGGCGCGCCGGTCTCACGGCGGGCGTGGGTGGTGCTGGGAGTGGCGTGCATCAGCATCTTCCTGGTGGTGATCGACGCCTCCATCGTGAACGTGGCGTTCCCCACTATCGGCGCCGATCTCAACACCACCGACGCCGTGCTGTCGTGGATCCTGACCGCTTACAACGTGACTGTCGCCTCGCTGCTGCTGCTGGCCGGGCGGACCGCCGACAGGCTGGGGCGGAAGCGGGTCTTTCTCGTCTCGGTGGCCGTCTTCACGCTGGGGTCGCTGCTGTGCAGCCTCGCCCCGGACGCAGGCTCGCTCATCGCCTTCCGGGTGGTGCAAGCAGTCGGCGGCTCGGCGATCTTCCCGTCATCTCTGGCGCTGGTGCTGCCGGAGTTCCCCGTCGAGCGGCGCTCGGCGGCCGTGGGAATCTGGTCTGCGGTGGCCGGATTCGGCGGGGCGGTCGGCCCGTCCGCCGGGGCGCTGCTGATCGAACTGTTCGGGTGGCGGGGGATCTTCTGGGCGAGCGTCCCCCTGGGCGCCGCCGTCGTGGTGCTGGGTCGTCGCTACCTGACCGAGACGCGGGTGGTAACCGACACCGGGCGCCTCGACTTCATCGGCGTCCCGGTGAGTGTGCTGGGAGTGGCACTCGTGCTACTCGCTGTCGTACAGGCCGAGCACTGGGGCTACACCAGTGTCCGGACGCTCACGCTGGCGTGTGTGGGCCTGGCCCTGCTACCGGTCCTGGTGTGGCGGTCGCGCCGCCATCCTTCGCCGGTGCTGGACCTGTCGCTGTTCGGTATCCCGTCGTTCCGGGTGGCCACGTTCGCCACGATCTTCTTCGGGTTCGCCTTCCTGGGCGGGTTCTTCTTGAACTCGCTGCTGTTGCAGCGTCTCTGGGAGTGGCCGGTCTGGAAGACCGGACTCGGTCTCAGTCCCAGCCCGCTGATTTCGGTCGTGGCCTCCTGGTGGGCCGGCCGCACCGCCGACCGTCTCGGCCACCGCTGGCTCACCACGGCGGGGAGCGGGCTGTGCGTCGCTGCGTTCTCGTGGCAGTTCTGGCGCGTCGGCTCCGTTCCGGACTACTGGTCGGACTTCCTGCCGTCCATGCTGATGCTTGGAGTCGGCGTGGGGCTGGCGATCACCTGCATCACGGCCGCGCCCTTGGCGGACCTAAGCAGCGACCAGTTCGCCATGGGAAACGCCACGGCTCGCACGGTGCAGCAGCTCTGCTACGGCGTTGGTGTGGCCGCCATCGTGGCGCTGCTTGGCACCGGCGGCGCCGAGGATCTCACCCGCTACCCGCGTGCGTGGATCTGGCTCATCTGCTCCTACGCCTCGGCGGGGCTGACGATGGCGCTGCTCTACCCCTCCGGCAGCGCCGCCGGCCGGGCGCGCGCCGCCTCAGGACCCGCTGGGGAGGTGCGCTCGCCGGCTAGGTGAGCGGGCCACACTCGTAGTCGAGGGGGTTGACCGCCTCGGGGTCTACGTCGAAGCGCTCGATGGCGTCGTCGACGGCCGAGGCGTCGATCTCCCCGGCGGCGACGAGCCCGGCGAGGACGGCCACGGTGACATGGGCGCCGTCGACCTCGAAGAAGCGGCGCAGTGACTCACGGGTGTCGCTACGGCCGAAGCCGTCGGTCCCCAGAACGGAGTAGCTCCCGGGCACCCAGCGGGCGATCTGATCGGGCACCAGGGTGAGGTAGTCGCTCACTGCCACCACCGGCCCGTTGGCTCGAGCCAGCTTGGCGGTCACAGCCGGCACACGCGGCGCCTCCAGCGGGTGCAGGCGGTTCCAGCGCTCGGCGTCGAGGGCGTCCTCCCGCAGCCTCTTGTAGGAGGTGGCGCTCCACAACTCGGTGCCGGTGTCGTAGTGCTCGGCGAGGATCGCCTGCGCCTCGCGGGCTGCGGCGTGCGCCGGCCCGGAGAACAGGATCGTGGCACGGTGGCGCTTCCCCGGCGGCCCGGCGTCCCAGCGGTACATGCCGCTCATGATGTCGGCGTCGCTGACACTGTCGGCGCGCGCGGGCTGGAGGTAGTTCTCGTTGTAGATCGTCAGGTAGTAGAAGACGTCGTCGCCGTGCGCCACTCCCGCCGGGGGATACATGCGCTCCAACCCGCAGGCGATGATCGTGGCCATCTCGTAGGCGAACGCCGGGTCGTAGGACTGGCACGCCGGGACCGAGGCCGCGAGCAGGTGGCTGTGGCCGTCCTGATGCTGCAGACCCTCACCGGCGAGGGTGGTGCGCCCGGCCGTGGCGCCCAGCAGGAACCCCCGGGCCCGGCTGTCTGCCGCCGACCAGATGAGGTCACCCACCCGCTGGAAGCCGAACATGGAGTAGAAGGTGTACATCGGCACCATCGGCACGCCCAGGTTGGCGTAACTGGTGCCGGCGGCGATCCACTCCGCCAGCGAGCCCGCCTCGGTGATGCCCTCCTCCAGGATCTGCCCGTCGGTGTCCTCGGAGTACGACAGCAGCAGGTCGTGGTCCACCGGCTCGTAGAGCTGCCCGTGCGAGGCGTAGATCTCGAACTCCCGGAACAGCGAGTCCATCCCGAAGGTGCGAGCCTCGTCGGCGACGATCGGGGCGACCCGGGCGCCGAAGTCCTTGTCGCGCAGCAGCGAGCGCAGCAAGGTGGTGAACGCCACCGTGGTGGACACCTCCCGGTCGCCGGAGCCCTCGTCGAAGGTGGCGAAGATCTTGCGGTCGGGTTGGCTCAGGGGCCGGCGGTCCCGCACGATGCGCGACGGGAGCGCCCCGTCGAGCGCCTGGCGGCGCCGGCGCATGTACGCCATCTCCTCGGCGTCCGGCGGCGGCCGGTAGTACGGCGGGGCGTCGTCGGTGAGGGCGCTCTCGGGGATCTGTTCCCACAGGCGCAGCCGGTCGCGGAGATCCAGCAACTGGCGTGTGGTCATCTTCTTGATCTGATGGGTGGCGTTGCGGCCCTCGAACCCCTTACCGAGGCTCCAGCCCTTGATGGTCTTGGCCAGGATCACCGTCGGTGAACCGACGTTCTCGGTGGCGGCCTTGTAAGCGGCATACAGCTTCTCGTGGTCGTGGCCGCCGCGGGGCAGGTTGGCGAGGTCGGCGTCGCTGTAGTCGTCCACCATGGAGCGCAGGCGCGGGTCGGGCCCGAAGAAGTGCTCGCGGATATAGGCGCCGGACTCGGTGGCGTAGCGCTGGTACTCGCCGTCCACAGTGGAGTTCATCTTGTTCAACAGCAGGCCGTTGGTGTCGTGCTTGAGCAGTTCGTCCCAGCGGGACCCCCAGATGACCTTGATGACGTTCCAGCCGGCGCCGCGGAACAGGCCTTCGAGTTCCTGGATGATCTTGCTGTTGCCCCGCACCGGTCCGTCGAGGCGCTGCAGGTTGCAGTTGACCACCCAGATGAGGTTGTCGAGCTCCGAGCGCCCAGCCAGGGAGATGGCGCCCAGGGTCTCCGGCTCGTCCATCTCGCCATCGCCCACGAAGCACCAGATGCGCGACCCGGAGGTGTCGTCGATGTGCCGGTGGTGCAGGTAGCGGTTGAATCGGGCGTGGTAGATGGAGTTGATGGGGCCGAGCCCCATGGACACCGTGGGGTACTCCCAGAAGTCGGGCATCAGCCGGGGATGCGGGTAGCTGGACACGCCCCGGCCGCCGATCTCCATGCGGAAGTTGTCGAGGTGCTCGGTGCCGAGGCGTCCCTCGAGGAAGGCGCGGGCGTAGATGCCGGGCGCGGCGTGGCCCTGGAAGTACACGTGATCACCGGGCTGGTCGGCGTCCTTGCCCCGGAAGAACCAGTTGAAGCCCACGTCGTACAGCGACGCCGAGGAGGCGAAGGTGGACAGGTGCCCGCCGATGCCGTCGGCCGCCTTGTTGGCCCGTATCACCATGACCGCCGCGTTCCAGCGGATGTAGCGCCGGATCAGCTTCTCGAGGTGCTCGTCGCCGGGGAAGAACGGCTGGCTGTCGGCGGGGATGGTGTTGACGTACGGGGTGGTGACCGTGGCGGGGATGCCGACGTCGAGTTGCTGGGCCCGCTCCAGCATCCGGGCCACGACCAGCCGGGCGCGCTCCTTGCCGCGTTCGTGGACCAGAGCGTCGAAGGAGTCGATCCACTCGCCGGTCTCGGTGGGGTCGGTGTCGGGGAGTTGGTGCGAGAAGTGGCCGCGCATCGGTGTTCAGTCTCGCACGCTCCGGCGAATTCCGGCCAAGTCGGTCCGCCGTCGTTGAACGGCCGCCCGGGTGGCGGAAGCGCCGGTGCCACCGCAGCGCGTGCGAGGATGAGCGCTGTGACGAACTCTGCGGGCGGTTCCCCGCGACCCACCGTCGTGTACACCGATGGGGCGTGCCGCGGCAATCCGGGTCCCGGCGGCTGGGGCTGGGTGGTTCCCGACGGTCCGTGGGCGGCCGGCGCCGCTGCGGACACGACCAACAACCGCATGGAGTTGCAGGCCGTTCTGGAGGCGCTCGCCACCCTGGAGGACGGCGACCCTCTGGAGGTGGTCACCGACTCCACCTACATCGTGAATTGCTTCGAGCAGCGCTGGTGGGTGGGATGGCAGCGTCGCAACTGGCGAAACGCCAGCAAGCAGCCGGTCAAGAACCAGGATCTGTGGGTGCCGCTCATCGAGCAGGTCCTGGCGCGGGGGGTGACGTTCCGCTGGGTGAAGGGCCACAGCGCCGACCCCTGGAACGACGCCGCCGACCTCCTCGCCACCGCCGCTGCGGACAGCCAGAGTGGCACCCGCGGCGAGCGCTACCGCCCGGCATCCGGCTGAGGAGAATCTTTTTCTCCTCGCTTGTCAACCGAACCGGCGACTGAGGCGTCTGTCAGTCAAAGATCGCCGGGATCTTCCGGATGCCGCAACCCGAGTGTTGGAGCAGCAGGGTTGCGGCAGGTGGAAAAGGCGGGTTCGAGCCTTGGAGCGGGTTCGGGCCCGCCTCGACCTTTTTGGTGCCGGATCTGCCAGAGTTCTGCGACACTGAGATGATGTCCGAGCCCTCATCGCCGGCCACCGGCCCCCGTCCGGCTTTCGGCCCCGAACCGCTGGCACCGACATTGTTCCTGGATCGCAGCGCATTGGTCTTCGGCGACAGGACGGCGATGATCGACGGAGAGCGCTCCTTCACGTACCGCGAGTTGCAGGGGCGCTGCATGCGGTTGGCGGGGGCGCTGGCCACCGCGGGGGTGAGTCCCGGCGACAGGGTCTCGACACTGGTGCCGAACACCCACGTGGCCCTGGAGTCGCACTTCGGCGTGTCCTGGGCGGGCGCCGTGCTGAATGCCCTGAACACGCGTCTGGCGCCCGGCGAGTTGACCTGGATCGTGAACCACGCCGGCTCGCGGGTGCTCATCTGTGACGACTCTCTGGCCGACGTCGGCGAAGCGATCGCCGCGGGGGCCGACCACCCGGTGCAGGTGATCCGCTGCGGCGGCCCCGAAGACGACTACGAGGAGCGGCTCGCCGCGGCCGAACCCCTGCGCCGCGAGGTCGACGACGAGTTGGGGCTGCTGAGCCTCAACTACACCTCCGGCACCACCGGGCACCCCAAGGGTGTCATGTACTCCCACCGGGGTGCCTACCTGCAGGCGCTGGCCATGATGGCCCAGGGCGGCCTGGATGCCGCCAGCGTGTTCCTGTGGACGTTGCCGATGTTCCACTGCAACGGCTGGTGCTACCCCTGGGCGGTCACCGCGGCCGGTGGGGTGCACGTGGCGCTGCGCCAGCTGAACCCCGAAGCCATTTGGACGGCGATCGGTCGCCGTGGCGTCACCCACCTCAACGCCGCACCCACGGTGCTGACGATGCTGGCCTCCCATCCCGGCGCCACCCCGGCGTCCTCCCCGGTGCATGTGGCCGTCGGTGGTGCGCCGCCGTCGCCCAGCCTGCTGGCCCGCCTCGCCGACCTGAACCTCCACGTCACACACCTCTACGGGCTGACCGAGAGCTACGGCCCCGCGGTGATCTGCGACTGGCGGCCCGAGTGGGGTGCCCTGGGCCCCGCCGAGCAGGCCCGGCGCAAGGCCCGCCAGGGCGTTGCCAATGTGGCGTGCGCGCCGGTGCGCGTCGTTGACGCCGACGGCGCCGACGTGCCCGCAGACGGCGCCACCCCCGGCGAGGTGGTATTGCGGGGCAACGTCGTGATGCTGGGCTACTACCGGGATCCCGAGGCGACGGCGGCGGCCACGCTCCAGCGGCCCGACGGCGCCTGGTTCCGCACCGGTGACGTGGGCGTCGTGCACTCCGATGGCTACATGGAGGTCCGCGACCGGGCCAAGGACGTGATTGTCAGCGGCGGGGAGAACATCACTTCCATCGAGGTGGAGCAGGTCCTGGCGCGTCACCCTGGCGTGCTGGAGGCGGCGGTGGTGGGTGCGCCCGACGAGACCTGGGGCGAGGTGCCGGTCGCCTTCGTGGTGCCGCGCCCGGGAGCGTTGCCGACTGAGGAGGAGATCATCGAGTTCGTGCGCGGCGCCATCGCCCGTTTCAAGGCGCCCAAGCGCGTGATCTTCGGCGACCTCCCCAAGACCAGCACCGGCAAGATCCAGAAGTTCGTGCTGCGGGACCGGCTCCGGGGCTAGACGCCGGGGTCCGGTCAGTCGAGCCCGTGCCGGAGCCGTCGATCCACAGCGGGGTCGGCGGCGGCCGGATCCAGAAGGTGTTCGGGGGTTTCGCCGCGCAACCACGCGAGCGCCTGCGCCAGCGCCTGGTGTATGACCCGCTCCGCGCCGGCGGTGGTGCCCGAGGCGACATGGGGGGTGACCAGAACGTCGTCCCGGTGCAGCAGGGGATGATCGGCGGGCAGCGGCTCCGGGTCGGTGACGTCAAGGGCGGCTCCGGCGACGTGGCCGGATGTGAGGGCCGCGAGCAGGGCGTCGTGATCCACGAGGGCGCCGCGGGCGCAGTTGACGATCACCACGCCGGGACGCATCGCCGCCAGCGAGGTGGCGTTCACGAGGTGGCGGGTCGCAGGTGTGGCGGGGGCGTGCAACGACACGATGTCCGCTGAGGACCATATGTCCTCGAGGTCGACCAATCTGCCCACGGGTGCGGCGTCGAGGTGGGGATCGTGTGCCAGCACCTGCATGCCCAGCGCCTCGGCGTAGCCGCCCAGGCGCCTCCCGATCCGACCGCAGCCGATGAGACCGAGGGTGCGGCCGTCGAGTTCGAGGCCCCCCACCGCAGCGGGCGTCCCGACGAGGCCGTCACCGTCGCGGAGACGGCGCTCGGCGACCTTGAGCCGCTTGCTGGCGGCCAGCAGCAGCGCGAGGGCATGTTCGGCGGTCGAGGTCGTGGGTCCGTCGGGGGTGTTGCAGACGGCAACGCCATGGGCGGCGCAGGCTGCATGGTCCACGGTGTCGGTGCCGATACCACGTCGCACAACGACCTTCAGGTCGGGCAGACGCCGGCAGGCGGCGCCGTCCCAACGTTCCTTCGACCCCACGATCGCGCCGTCCGCGTCCGAAGGGTTGTCAACGATGACCACATCGGCGGGAAGCTCGATTCCCGGCGCCGGCCCGTCGATCCAGACGCGGTGTCTCACATCCTGCCTCCTCATGGCTGCGGGGCGGGGACGAGCCCGCTGACCGTGGCGAGCCCGAGCGAGTCGGTGTAGCACAGGTTCCAGGCGTCGGAGGCACCGGCATCGGGCGACAGCGGGGCCTCCAGGGCGCACAGGCTGAACACCACCCGGGTGCCCGCCGGCGGGTAGCCGGGCCAGTCGAACTCGCCGCCGGACCGCGGCAGCGACCGCACCCCTGGGGGCAATGGCCCGCCGAAGAGGCCGGCGCTGGAGGGTCCGAGGCCGGCGACGGCCCAAAGGACCGGTGGCTCCTGCGGATCGAATGCGCTGACGAGCAGCACCAACTCGGTCGCTCTCAGCGGGATGTTCCACCATGCCAGCGTGGGCGGTTCGCCCGTCTCGAGCAGCCCCGGAGGCAGTTCAACGCCCGGCGCGAAGTCGGTGCCCTCGATGAGCATCCCGCCGGGTCCCTGGCTCTGGTTGACCGGCACGAAGCGGGCTTGGGAAGCGGCGAAACCGGGCGGGGCGCGCAATTCCCGTCCCGAGGAGCCGCATCCGGCCAACACGAGCGCCGCAGCCAGCATGATCAGTGCCCTGCCGGCGCCCGGGCGGCACCCGGTGTGCCCGTACCACCGGAACGAGCCGGTGCCGGCGGGATGTTCTCGGCGCCGTCGCATGGCGCCAGCGTAGGAAGCGCACCCGGTCGCTACGAGGATTCCGGTCGCAAATGCCGCCGGCTTGCTGCACTCTGGGGGAGACTTGATCGCTGATCGGCCCCGGGGAGCGTGGCATGGACCGAACCTTCCCGCTGCTGGCGAGGTTCCGTCCGCGGCGCGCACCCCCGCAGGGGCGAGGTGTGCCCGGTGTGCCCCACTGGGCCGGCGCGCAGAGCCTGGTGGCCCTCGGACTGCTGGCCGTCGTCAGCGTGGTCGTGGGGATCCTGCTCGGCGCCAGCGCCGACCGCCTCGGGCAACTCGGCGGGCTGCTGCTGATGGTGCCGGCCGCCATCGCGCTCCAGGGCAAGGTCTTCGGCGCGCTGGGGTCGCGCCTGGGCACCGCCATCCACTCCGGCACGTTCCGCTTCAGCCTCCGTCCCGCAACCGTCGTCGGCGAGAACATCCTGGCCGGTCTGGCGCTGAGCATCGTGTCCTCGGCGATGCTGGCGATGCTGGCCAAGGCAGCGGCGGAGCTCTTCAACATCCCCGTGCCCATGAGCCTGGCGGCCTTCGTGGTCATCAGCACCCTCGGCGGGGTGATCTCGTCGCTGTTCGTGCTGGTGGTGGCGCTGGGCATGGCCGCCGGTTCGGTGCGCTTCGGCTGGGACCCCGACAACGTGACGGCCCCGCTGGTAACCGCGGCGGCCGACGTGATCACCCTGCCGGTGCTGCTGCTGGTCGTGCCGCTGGCAGAGTCCGAGGCGGTGGTCGGTGCGGTGGCGATCACCTGCGGCGCGGCCGCCGTCGTGACCGGCGTGAGCGTCTGGCGCAGCGGCGGGCCGTCGCTGCGCTCCATCCTGCGGGAGTCCTTCGGTGTGCTCGTGATAGCGCTGCTGCTGGACATTGGCGCAGGGGTCATCGTCGAGCAGCAGGAGGTGTTCCTGAGCCGTCTGCCGAGCCTGCTGGTGCTTCTGCCGGGCTACCTGGCGGTCGGGGGCGCCCTCGGCGGCATCCTCTCCAGCCGGCTGGCCTCCAAGCTGCACCTGGGCCTCATCGAGCCCTCCGCGGTGCCCGGCCGCGAGGCCCGGCGCGAGGTGCGCAACACATTCGTCATGGGACTTCCCGCTCTGGCCGGCACGGGGGCGCTCGCCTACCTCGCGGCCAGGATCGCGGGTCTCGCCGGTCCCGGGCTGGGGGAGATGATCGGGGTGGCACTCCTCGGTGGCCTGGTTGCGGTGGCGGCGGCAGCGCTCGTGGCGTATTTCGGCACGATCCTCGCCGAGCGCTTCGGCCTGGATCCCGACACCTACGGCATCCCGCTGGTGACCTCTGTGATGGATCTGGTCGGCGCCCTCACGCTGGTGGGGGCGCTGGCGGCACTGGCGATCCTGTGATGGCTGCGAAGGCCGGTTCGTCCGCCTCGATGGGGCCGCGGCGGCGCCGCGATAGTCTCGGGTTGACACCGATGGACGATCGCCCCCGGAATCTGCGTTCCATGCTCGCCGAGGCGAAAGACCTCAGCGAGTTGATGGTTGACCTGGCATATGCCTCGGTCTGCTTCGGTCACCCGGAGTTGGCCACCGAGGTCCGCGCCCTCGAAGAGCAGATGAGCGATCTGGTGCACGACATGCGCGCTGTCTGCGTGAAGGCCGCCCGCCGCCCGCGCGACGCCGGGGGCATGTCGTCGGTGCTGCAGGTGGTGAGTGCGATCGAACGCATCGCCAACGCCGCGGTGGACATCGCCCGGGTGGTGACCCACCAGTTGGGGATCCCCGCGGAGTTGGTGGTGTCCCTGTCGGTCGCCGAGGAGGTCTCGCACCGGGCGCAGGTCGCCGAGGGGTCCGCGATGGCCCACCGGCCCGTCGGCGCCCTCGAGTTGCCGGTGGCCACCGGCACGCGCATCATGGCCATCCGCCGGGGCCGGCAGTGGATAACCGGCGTGGCCGGCGACGACGTGCTGATGCCGGGCGACGCCCTGTTCATGCGCGGGTCGCCCGAGGGCATCCCACGGATCCGCGAACTCGCCGGTGACGAGGTCTGGGTACCGCCGGAGGCGCCGCCCGAACCGTCCATCAGCGACCTGGACCGGGCCGCTGACCTGCTGGTGGAGATGAAGAACGTCTCCGAGGTGGCGGTGGACCTGGCGTACTCGACGCTGGTGCTGGGAGATCCGGGTCTGGCCGCGCAGGTGCGGCACCTGGAGTCCCGGCTCGATGACATGCACGACCAGTTGGAGCTGTGGGTGCTGCGGGCCGCCGCAGATCGCCCCGATCCGGCGCCGCTGCGAGGCCTCCTGCACATCTCCAACGCGGCGGAGGACCTGGGCGACCAGGCCAGCCAGATGGTTTGGCTCGTGGAGAAGGGCGAGGACGTGCACCCCATTCTGGAGATCGCCCTGGGTGACTCCGACGAGGTCGTCGTGGACTATCCGGTGGCCGAGGGATCGCCGGTCGACGGCCGCACCCTGGGCGAGTTGGGCCTGAACATCGAGCCCGGTTTCACCGTGCTGACGATCCTGCGAGGTCAGCGGTACCTGTACCGGCCGAGGGGACCCACGGTGCTGCAGGCAGAGGACGAGGTGATCGCCTCTGGTCCCGACGAGGGGCGCGGCGCGTTCGCCACCCTGCTGGGTTGGGACCTCGAGCGCGACCCGGAGACGGGCACCGATGAGTTGTCGCCCCGGGCGGCGGTGCTCGGGGTACGGGCCTGAGGCAGCCGGCCGGACGACGGTGACCCAGCTGGCGCCTCCGGGCGCGCCCGGAGGCGGCGACGACCCGCTGCGGCTGCTGACGGTGCACGCGCATCCCGACGACGAGTCCTCCAAGGGGGCGGCCACGGTCGCCCGCTACGTCGACGAGGGGGTGCGGGCCGTGCTGGTGTGCTGCACCGGCGGCGAGGAGGGCGACATCCTCAACCCCGCGGCCGACCTGCCGGGGGTACGCGAGCGGCTCGCCGAGGTGCGGCGCACCGAACTCGAGCGGGCGGCGGCGATCATCGGCTACCACGAGGTGGTGTGGCTGGGCTACCGCGACTCGGGCTATCCGGAGGCGCCTGACGTCAATGACCCCCCCGCCGAGCCGGTGGAACTTCCGGCCGGTTCGTTCGGGGCGGCCCCGATCGCCGAGGCGACCGAACGCCTCGTGACGATCCTGCGGGCCGAACGCCCCCTCGTGGTCGTCATCTATCCCGATGACCAGCAGGGCTACCGCCATCCCGACCACCTGCGCGTGCACGACGTGGGCCTGGCGGCCTTCGAGGCGGCGGGCGACCCCGGGGCCTTCCCCGCCGCGGGCCCTCCCTGGCGCCCGCCCAAGCTGTACTACTCGCTGTGGGCCAAGGCCCGGATCCTGGCTCTCCACGAGGCGTTCGGCGAGCAGGGCATGGAGTCTCCCTACCAGGAGTGGTGGTTCGAGCGGCCCTGGCAGGACGAGCGCATCACCACGCGGATCGAGGTGGCGAAGTGGTACGACCGGCGCTGCGACGCGCTGCTCGCCCACGCCACCCAGGTGGATCCCACCGAGCCGTTCTGGTTCGGGCTGCCCCGGGAGGTGGCCGCCGAGGCGTACCCGTGGGAGGACTACATCCTGGCCTCATCCGACGTGGCGACGGCGCTGCCCGAGGACGACCTGTTCGCCGGGCTGCGAGATGCGCCACCGGCGGCCGGCTGAGGGTCAGCGGCGCGATGGGCAACATCGGGAGCGAAGGCTGGGTGCAGGCCGTACTGGCCGCCGCTGAGGTGCTGGCTGAGGTCCCGGGCTGCAACGTGACCGCCCGGATCGAGATCTCCGGGGGCCCCGACGGTCCCTGCCGGCTGGGGGCGGTCGTGGCCGACGGGCGTCTGGTGGCGTTGAGTCCCGGACGTCCGGCTGATCCGGACTGCACCGTGTCGTGCAGCGCCGCTGACGCGCACGGGATCCTGAGCGGCCAAGTTGACCCGGCTGTGGCCTACATGCAGGGGCGCCTCAAGATCGACGGCGCCTACGAGCGGGTCCTGTTCGGTCTGCGTCCCATGGTGGGCGGCGAGGCGTTCGCCGCCTTCGTCGCTGGGGTGACCGCTCTCGTCGTCAGGGATTTCAGCTAGCGACTTGTCGTCAATCGACAAGCCAATATGGTTGCGTTATCCTGCCTGGCCAAGCAGTCAGGGCCTAGCCGCGAAATAATCTGTCGCGTGGGTGTGGTCCCGTGCTTGTCGCGAGGTCATGGCACTCAACTAAGACAGCCAACCAGTTGATAAGGCTCGGGGAGGATGCTTCATGAAGCGCAAGTTGGTACTTCGAATCGTGGCCACGACGGCTGCGGTCCTTGTGATCGCAGCGGCGTGCGGTGGTGACGATGACGGTGGGGGGACGACTGCTCCGCCTCCGGCACCTGAGCCTGCGGCACCGGCCCCTGCTCCGGAGCCCGAGCCTGCGGCACCGGAACCGCCACCTCCGCCGGAGCCTGCGGCACCGGAACCGGAAGACGAGCCGGAGGCTGCGGCCCCCGAGCCGGAGGATGAGCCGGCCCCCGAGCCGGAGGCCGCCCCCGAACCGTCGGGCACTTCGGCTCCCGGCGTCAGTGACACCGAGATCAAGCTCGGCGCGATCAGCGACGACGGTCTTCCACTTCCCGAGATCGTGACGATTCCCGTCGTGGCCTCGGCCATCGCCATGTTTGATTCGGTCAACGACGAGGGCGGCGTCCACGGGCGCAAGATCAGCGTCACGAACTGCGACGCCGCCGGCGACGTGGCCCGTGCTCGCGCCTGCTTCAGGAAGCTGGTGGACGAGGATCAAGTCTTCGCTTTCATCACCAGCATCACCTGGGGCACCGGCGAGTTGCACCAGGATCTGGCCCGGGACGAGGTCCCGTGGTTCGGCTCGTGGGGCTTCTTCACCAGCGAGTGGCGTGATCCGTGGATGTTCCCGGCCCACATGGCCACCATCCATGAGGCGCATGCCAACTCCATCTGGGTGCGGGACAAGCTCGATCCCGAGACAGTCGGCATCATCTACCTCAACATCCCCGAGGACCGCCTCGCCGCTGACGCCATGCACGACATCTTCGATCCTGCAGGCATCGAGGTCGTCATCGAGCAGCCGATCGAGATCGAGACGCCGGACCACACGCCGGCGGTCATCGAGATGGCGGCTGCGAACCCGGACCACGTCATCCACTTCGCCTGGGCCGCGCCCATGGCAGGTTGGATGATCGCCGCCGAGCAGCAGGGCTACTGGCCGCCTCTGGGCATCAGCGGCAACCACTTCGCTGCCGAGGCTTTGGGCGAATTCGTGGGCGACTGGCCGCTGAAGGGCATGTGGACGATCACCACGTTCAAGGTCTGGAACGACAACACCGAGTACCTTGCGGCGCTCGAGAAGTACAACCCGGAAACGCTCCTCAAGATCCACCACATCACCCAGTCGGGCTATGCAGGTGCTCGCATCTTCATCGAGACCGCCAAGTCGGTCGGGCCGGACATCACCCGGGAGAACATGATGGAGGCTTGGGAGGCGCAGCCGTGGGACGCCGGTCCGGGCCTGGGTATCACCTTTGCCTGGGGCGACGCCTCCGCAGAGCGGGCCGCCGGAACACAGACGACGGATGCGCACGACACGCTGCGCTGTGAGTACCAGTTCAAGTACAACCAGGCAGCGGCTTCGACCGACTTCGCCGTGTGGATCCCGGCCCCTGAGGGTTACGAGATCTGCGACGATTATGACTGAGTGACATTGCCTTTCGACCAACTAACAGGTCGAATAGCAACGGACAGAATCGGGGCACCTTGCCTGACCGACGGTCTGGTAAGGTGCCCCGAGCGGTCACTGGATGGACGTTAGGGGTCCTCGGTGTTTGACCCGTTCATAGTCAAAGCGTCACTCGTAACGGGCGTCGCTCTCGGGGCGCTGTACGGCATTCTCGGCATCTCGCTCGTGCTCTCCTTCCGCATGAGCCGCATTGTGGCCTTCGTGCACGGTGGTATCGCGCTCTGCTCGGCGTTCCTCTACTGGTACCTGACAGCCGATCCGGCACGCACCTCCGGCCATGGCACCAACCTGGCCTATGCCACCAAGGAATGGCCCAAGGCGCCGGCGGTGATCCTCGCCGTCCTGCTGGGTGCGGGCCTGGCCGCCCTGTTCGCCTGGGTTGCGACCGGGCGCATGGCGAATTGGCCGCGGGTCACCGTGACGACCTTCTCCCTGGGGGGGATGCTGATCTTCACCGGCATCACTCAGGAAATCTGGCAGGGCGCCTTCGAGATTGTCCCGAGCCCCTTCGGCAAGGGCCGCGTCACCCTCTGGGGCGCCAACGTGTCCCACCATCAGATCGCCGTGATCGCCCTGCTCGTTTTCCTGGTGATCGTGTTGCACTTCGTCGTGACGAGAACCAAGACCGGGGTGCAGATGCGCGCCATCTCCGACGACGTGGAAGCGGCCGAGATGGTCGGCGTGCCTGTGCGGAAGATCTCCATGGGCGTGTGGTGCCTTTCGGGGGCCCTGGCCGGACTCGGGGGCGTGCTGCTGACCCCCATGACGAGACTTGGGGCAAGCGTCGTGTTGTTCGTCTTGATCAGGTCGCTGGCGGGCGCGGTCCTGGGCGGGTTCAAGAGCCTGCCGCTGGCCCTGCTCGGGGCGATGCTTTTCGGGCAGGTCGAGGCGCACACCGCCGGCGGCACGTTCGGCAAGATCAGCTCAGGATGGCGCGAGGTCATCCTGATGGCGGTGCTCTTCGTGGGCGTCGTGATCGTGGCGCGCCGCAAGCGCTCGCAGTTCCGGCTGGCGGAGACGTGAGCCCGTGTCAGTGACTCCCCCCAAGACATCGCAGCGGCTTCCCGGCTCGCTGTCCGGCCTCCAACTCACGCCCCCGGTCGTGGCCGTGCTGGGGCTGGCACTCGTCATGGGCATCGTCCCGCAGTTCGTCAAGGAATACTGGATCTTCCTTTCCACGGCCGGCTTCCTGACGGCGGTCACCGTCATGGGTCTCGCCGTCATCATCGGCTGGGCCGGCCAGGTGACGCTGGCGGGTGCAGCGCTCCTGGGCACCTCCGTCTACATCACTGGTTACCTGCTGCGGGAGGGTCTGGCCGGCTCTGGGGCCTGGCCGTTCATCCCGGCCATGATCGGCGGGGTTGTCTGCGCCACCGTGCTGTCGGCGCTGGTGGCCATACCGACTGCCCGGTTTTCCGGGGTCTACGTCATGGTGCTGACCATGGGACTCCAGGTCACGATGGAGCGCACGCTGTTCACGTATACGTGGATCTCGGGCGGGGCGGGCGCGGACGTGCGCGTCCCCCGGCCGGCGCTGTTCGGTTTCGAGTTCAACACCGACATGCGGTACTTCTATCTCTGCTTCGTCGTGATGGTCATCGCGGGTCTGCTGATGCACGCTCTGCGGATGTCGAGGCACGGTCGCGCCATCCAGTTGGTGCGAACCGACAGGCAGGCAGCGGCCGCCGTGGGCATCTCGCCATGGCGGTACCGCGTGATCGCCTTCGCCGTGGGCGGGTTCCTCATCGGGATCGCCGGAGCGTTCACGGCTCCCCTCTACGAGTCGCCTCCCGCGCTGACGCAGTACATCCTGTTTCAGTCGCTGTTCCTCCTGGCAATTCCGGTCGTCGCCGGCACGCAGACGATCGTCGGTCTTGCCAGCGTGGCGGTCGCCTTCCAGATCCTTCCCGCGGCCCTGCAGAGCCACCGGCTGTCGGTGTACTTGCTGGGCGGCGCCGGGCTGATCGGCGGAACCCTCCTGGGTCCGCGGGGCATGGCGGGAACGCTGCTCGACATGCTCCAGCAGAAGCGCGATGTGGCGCGGTTGAGCGAGTTGGCGGGCACCGAGGATGACTCGGCGACCCCGACCGGCTCGGGCGAGTCCGGGGAGTGAGCATGAACGCCGACTCGGCCGGGAACGGCCGGCCGCCGGAGACCTGGGGAGAGGGTCGGCTCGCTGCTCTCGAGGTTGTGGAGGCGGCACTGCCTCCCCCGGTCACCGAGGGCATGGTCCTGGAGGCGACCGACATCCATGTGTCCTTCGGTGGGGTCCGGGCGCTGCGCGGGGCCTCGCTGCAGATCCCGGCCGGCACCATCGTCGGGTTGATCGGGCCGAACGGATCGGGCAAGTCGACGCTCTTCGACGTCATCAACGGTTTCACCGTTCCGGACTCGGGACGCGTCCGGGCGTTCGGCGAGGACATCACCGACCTGAATCCGTGGAATCGGGCGCGGCTGGGGATGTGCCGTACGTTCCAGGCCAATCACATCGATCCCAATCTCACCGTCTTCGAGAACCTCATCACGGGCGCCTTCCTGAGCATCGGCGGCGGGGTCTTCACGTCGGTCTTCCAGTTCCCTGCGCCGCGCCGCGGCCAGCGGCAGGCCGCCGAGTTGACGCGCGCCGTGGCCAGGCTGATGGATCTCGAGAAAGTCCTGGATGTGCGTGCCGGCGTGCTCTCATTCGGCGGGCAGCGGCGCGCCGAGATCGGCCGGAGCATCATGAGCCGGCCGCGACTCCTCCTGCTGGACGAACCCAGCGCCGGGATGGACTCCAACGAGGCCAGTGAGCTGCTCAACCTCGTGACGCGGCTGCAGTCAGACCTCGGATTCGCCGTCTGCCTGATCGAGCACTTCGTCCGGATCGTGTTCGATCACTGCGCAGTCGTCTACGCCCTCGCCGAGGGCCAAGTGATCGCCGAAGGGACCCCCGATGAGGTGGCCAGTTCCAAGGCGGCGCAAGAGCACTACCTGGGCGAGCAGTAGGAGGGCACGATCGATGCTTGAGATCGAGAGCCTGCGGGCAGGCTACGGGCGCCTACCGGTTCTGTTCGACATCGAGCTGACCGTCGGTCAGGGTGAGGTGCTGGCGATCGTCGGCCCGAACGGCGCGGGCAAGTCCACCCTGCTTAAGTGCATCATCGGCGTCGTCACCCGACGGCGGGAAGGATCGTGTTCGACGGTGCGCGGGTCACCCACGAGCCGCCTCACCTGCGGGTCGAGCGAGGTATGGCCCTGTCGCCCGAGGGCCGCCGGGTCTTCGCCAGCCTCAGCGTGCGGGAGAACCTCCTGTCCGGTGCGGCGCGAACCCCTGCCGACGTCGTCGAGCAACAGCTGGAGCGGATCTACGCGCTGTTCCCGATCCTGCAGGAGCGCACCACCCAGGAGGCGGGATCCCTCAGCGGCGGCGAGCAGCAGATGCTGGCGATCGGCCGGGCGCTGATCTCCGCACCGAAGATGCTGCTCATCGATGAGCCGTCCATGGGTCTGGCTCCGCTCATCGTGGCCGGGCTGTACCGGGCGCTCCACGAACTGGCGGCGGAGGGAATCGGCATCGTCGTCGTCGACGAGCGCTCCACGGAGGCCATCTCGGCCGCCGATCGGGTCTGTGTCATCGAGAAGGGTCGGATCGTCTCGCTCGCCGCGTCAACCGGTGGTGATGCCTAGCGCCCAATAGGTCTGGCTGCTTAGGCAGGGCAAAGCGGGGGGCGCACGGTGAACCATCATGAACGAGTCGACGGTCCAAGATCCAGATGTCACGGTAACCAATCTGACCAAGCTGTACGGCAATAGACCCGCTGTACAGAACGTCTCGTTCCAGATCGGCAAGGGTGTCACGGCCCTGCTCGGACCCAACGGGGCGGGCAAGTCCACGATCATCCGCTGCATCAGCGGTCTCATCGACTGGAACGACGGCGACATCACCGTCGGTGGGTTGAACTGCCGCCTCGATCCGCAGATGGCCCGCTCGAAGATCGGCTACCTCCCCGAACGCGCCGCCTTCCCTCCCGATCTCCGCGTAATCAGCTATCTGCAATACGCGGCACAAATGAAGCGGGTGCCGCGCGCCGAGCGCGCCGACGCCGTGGAGATGGCGCTCGACCATCTGGATCTGAAACCGGTCGCCAAGCGGCTGGTGGGGAACCTCTCCAAGGGCTACCGGCAGAGGGTGGGATTGGCGCAGGCGCTGGTCGGCAAGCCGCCGGTGCTGGTGCTGGACGAGCCTCTGGCCGGCATCGACCCGCTCCACATCTGGGACTTCCGCGACGTCCTGACGGCGTACGCATCCGAGCACGCCATCCTGCTCTCGACCCACATGATTCCCGAGGCGCGGGTCCTTTGCGACCGCGTCCTGGTGGTGTCGGAGGGTCATCTGGTCTTCGATGGATCTCTCATCGGCGCCGAGCTGAGCGGCCGGGTGGCGCGGCGTTGGCGGATCGGCGTGCTGGGTCCGACCCTGGATGAGCTCAGGCGCGAGGTCGACTCCGTTGGTGCGTCGATCATCTATCAGGCCGGGAGCGGCACGAGCAACAACCTGGTCATCGATGCCGAGGATCCCCAAGCGGTGAGTGCTCTCGTGCAGACGACGATCGCCAGTGGCTGGTCGGTGGCCCACCTCGAGCCCCTCACGGACCTCATCGGCGCCGCCTTCGAGCGGGCCGGGCTCAGTCCCACCGACTCGGCTCCGCAGTGAGATAGCGGCGGTCGCTGTATGACCAGTTTGCGGAACGAGATGAGGGCGCTCCTCATCTCTCCGGTCACGTGGGCGATGGTGACCGGCTACATCGTCTTCTCGGGGATCTTCTTCGTCGTACTCC
Organism: Acidimicrobiales bacterium; assembly: GCA_963664235.1. GTDB lineage: Bacteria > Actinomycetota > Acidimicrobiia > Acidimicrobiales > CATQHL01 > VXNF01. Next base: position 1,949,385 of record OY760933.1, read on the forward strand.
TCTTCAGCCGCGGCATCGCCGACCTGGAGAGCTACTACTCCAATATCGAGACGACCCTCGTGGTCCTCGCCCCGATCGTCGCTATGCGCTCGTTCGCGGAGGAGCGCCGCACTGGTGCGCTGGACATCACCTTGTCGTGGCCCACTTCGCGTTGGTGGCTGGTGATCTCGAAGTTCGTTGCGAACACCCTCCTGACCTGGCTGATCGTCAGCATCGTCTGGCTCTACGTCTGGATCCTGAACAGGCAGGTGGACGTCGAGATCGGCAAGAGTGCTGCGGGCTACATCGGCCTCCTGATGGTCCTGATGATGTTCAACGCCATAGCCCTGGCCATCTCGGCACGCTCACGATCGCCCGCGGCGGCCGCGTTCGTGGGGTTCGGCGTCCTGATCGCCCTCTGGGTGCTGGACTTCGTGCCGGGCTGGCTGGGCGGACGGTTCGACGGCATCGTTGCGTACCTCGCGCCGACCAACCACATCTCCAACAGCGGCCGCGGCATTCTCGACCTCGGCGACGGGCTGTACTTCGTGGCGGGCATGAGCCTCGGGTTGAGCCTGGCTGTCCTGTGGCTGAAGGAGCCGCGCCCGAGGTCGTTCGAAGGTGCGATCCGCAGTCGTTTCGCGGGCGTGCTGCTGGGAGTGCTGGTGACCGCCGGTGTCGGGGGCGCCTCGATCGTCGCCAAGGGCCAGGTGGACCTGACACCCGAGAAGCGTTTCACACTCACAGACCATTCACTCTTCGTCCTGAATGAGGTGAACTCGCCGACGACCGTCTACGGATTCGTGGAGCCAGGCTCGGCGCAGTTCGTCGAGATGCGCTCCCTGATCCGGCGCTACCAGTTGGAGAACGACAACATCAGGCTGGAGTTCGTGGATCCCGACGCCCAACCCGCCCTCACGAAATCAGTAGGGGCCAGGACCTACGGGCAGATGATGGTCGAGATGGACGGGGAGCGGGAACTCGTGGACGACATCCTGGAGATCGAGGTGACGAGCGCACTGCAGCGGCTTGCGCGGATCTCACCGCCGCTGGCGTGTTTCACCGTGGGGCACGGCGAGCGTGATGTGAAGGACATCCTCCCGGGCGGATTCGCGCAGTTCGCCGAGGGGCTTCGGCAACTGGGGTTCGAGGTGGAGTCGCTGGCGCTGGGAGCGGTCGGTGGCGAGGAGCGGCTCGGCACGTGCTCAATCGTGGTGATCGGTGGCGCGCGGGTGGACTTCCTGCCTACCGAGGTCGAATTGCTGCGGCGCTACACCGATGCCAATGGCCGGCTCGTCGTCTTCGCGGACTCCGCCGGTGGGGCTGCCACGGCGCAGCTCAACGATCTGCTCCGCCCCTGGGGGGTGGCGGTCCGCGACGGTGTCGCGTCGGATCGGAGTTCACTCAAGGATGATCCCGAAGCGATCGTCGCCTACCGGTATCCGAGCGGCAGCCCGGTGACGGAGTCGCTGTCACGGGACAACATTCCGCTGCTGCTCGTGGCTGCTCAGCCGGTGGAGTCGGCACTGGTCGGTCTGGCGTTCGAGGATCAGGCGTGGATATCACCGCTCGTGACGTCGAGTTCGCGGAGTTCGCTCGCCGACGGCACCGAAGGCCCGTTCGTGCTGGCGCTGATCACGGACTGGAGCAGCGTCGAGGGCGAGCCCGACGACCTCGAGATAGCGCGGACCCGCATCGGTGTCGTCGGCACCGTTGAGGTGGCCGCCAACGGTTACTTCGACCGGCTCGGCAATGGTGAGTTCTCCACGCGACTGGTGTCGTGGGTGGCCCGGCAGGACGATCTCATCAGCGCCATGCGTCCGGTGCGGGGAGTGCCTCGCCTCGTCCTGACCGAGGGCGATCGTGGGGGGTACATCCGGAATGCCATCGTGTTCCCCGCCCTGGCGGCGTTCGCCCTGCTGTTGCTCACGTGGCGAAGGTCCCGGGCAGGATGAGCGTCAGGGCCTGGAAACTGCGGACCGTCGCCGCCGCTCTGGCGCTTGTGGCGATCGGCTGCTCGGATGTGGATCAGGCGGCGGACTACCGGGAGCTCCAGGACCAGTTGTCGGAGGAGTCGCAGACGATCTGGGAGGTCCTGCCGCTGGAAGCCGATCAGGTCGCCGGCGTGGCCGTCGAGTTCGAAGGCAGGGTCACCGAAGTCACCCGGGCCGGCCCCGGGCGATGGGTCGGCGACGAGTCCAACGCGGTCGCGACGGCTCTGATGTTCGATCTGGAGCGTGTGCTCTTCCCGCTGCGCTCGTACCGCCAGTTGGCGGTGGACGGCGACGACCCGGCATTCGGGTTGCGGGGCTCGACGCTCGCGGTCAGCGTGCGTACAGCAGCAGGGGACCGATGGCGGGTCAGCTTCGGCGTCGAGACGTTCAGCGGCGGCGGTCACTACGCCAGGCTCGACGGTGATCCTCACGTCTACACGGTGATTCCCAAGGTGATAGACAGCTTGAAGTCGGTCGCACTCGGCGAGAAGGTGGACCGAGGTATCGACCCGCGGTTTGCGACCGCGCTCAATGAGTTGCAACTCGTGACCGTCGAAGAGGAGGAGCTCAACCCGTGGCTCGCTCAGGTGCTGGAGCACGAACGCCGATGAGTCGGCGTCTATCGGGTGTCCTTGGGGCTGTCCTCGGGGTGGCACTGCTGGCCGCTTCCTGCGGTGGCGAGGAGGCGACTGGGCCGAGCGACGTGGCTGCGGTCGTCGAGGGGCGGGAGTTACTGGCGGTCGAACTCAACGCGCTGACCGATCGCTACCTGGCGGCGCCTGCTACCGCTGGGCAGACGGGCTCGACGATCCCGCCGCTCGAGCGGCCGGTGGCGCTGCGATTCGTCCTCAACTATCTCATCCGGCTGGAGATGCTGGAGATCGTTGCCGGGGAGTTCGACCTGGCGGTGGAGATCGATCCCGAGTTGGAACTGGCCCTGGAGGCCGTGGCGCCGGAGGAGTTCGCAGAATCCAACCTGACCGCCGACGACCTGCGTGTGGCGGAGCGGGCTGGGGACATCTCCCGGCGCGTCGCGCTGGCACTGTTCCCCGAAGTTGCCGTGGCTGAGGAGGAGGTGAGGCGGATCTACGAGCAGGAGTCGTACCGATACGAGTCGGGGTGGTCAGCGATGGTGCACACCGCCTTCTTCGGTTCGCTCGCCGAAGCCGAGCGTCTCCGGAGCGCCACGCAGGATGGTGCCCCGTTCCTGGAGACGGCGCAGGCTCTCGGCGCTCTCGAGTCCGGCAGCATGGGCGTCGTCACCTCCACCAGCCCGCTGCCTCCCGACATCCTGGAGGCCATCGGCTCGTTGGACACCGGAGAGGTCAGCGAGACGCTCCAGGCCTCCATCGGCTGGCTGCTGTTCTTCGTGGAAACCCGGGAGGCGATCGGTGAGACGCCCTATGACGTGGCGCGTCTGGAGATCCTGGCGGTCCTGGAGGACCAGGAGCGGCAGCGACTCTTCGACGACTGGTTCCAGCAGCGGGTGACGCAGGCGGACGTCGAGGTGGATGAGTTCTACGGGCGTTGGAACGCCCAGTCGGGAACCGTGCGATCATCGGGACAGGGGGGCGATGAGAACGACAGCCGTGAACCCGAAGACGACGGCCCGGACGAAGTGCCGGCCTAGTCGGGCCGCGACCCCCGTTCGTGCCGGTCGGGGGGGCAAGATCGGCTGCCTCGTGGCGCTTGTCGCCACGCTGGTGGCGTCGGTGGCCCTGTTCGCCCCTTCGGTGTCGGCGCACCACTTCACCGGTGAGGTGCAGTTGTGGGTGTCGAAGATGGACTTCCAGGACTCGCCCGACGGCGTCCTGGTGACCGTCAAGCTCATAGAGCGGGAATCCGGCGAGTCGGTCTCCGGTTTCGGCGTGACGGTTGCAGCCACCGGTCGTGGCGACCGGGTCGGACCCGTTGAGTTGCAGGAGTCCGGGTCAGCGGTCTACTCGGGCACGCTCCCACTGGGCCCCGGGGTGTGGCAGATTGTGGTCACCGCTCACCAGGGCAATTCGTCCCTACCGGCGATCGAGTCGGTACATCGCGAGACGCTGGAGATAGACGAGGCCGGCCAACTCCTGCAGTCCTCGAGCGGAGGATCGGCGACCACGACCACGCTGGCGATCGTTCTGCCGATCTGTGCCGTGGTCCTCATTCTTGGCGTCGTGCTGCGCCGCCGGCGCCTGGGTCTGGACGGTGAGGCCAATGCCGACGGTGACCGGGAGGGCGACATCTCGGGGGAGCCGGCAACCGATGGCGATCCAGCAGGGACTTGAGGCACCCGATGAGATCGTGCTCCGGAGGTACGTGCATCCACCGGTCGGCCGGCAGGACCTGCAGGAGAGTCCGGCTCGTCGCCGGTTCGCTGCTGCTGATCCTGTTGGCCGCCGGCGTCTCGAGCAGTGTCGTCGCCCAGACCGACGATGACGACGTCAATCGCGGCATAGGCGGGTACTACGAACCGCGAGGTCCGGTCACGGTCGTCGTGGAAGAGGACCCCGAGGAATACGGGGAGATCTCTCAGAATTACGTGCCGGTGATCGTGCGCCTCTTCAGCCCCGGGACGAACGAACCAGTCGGGCTGGACTACACCGTGCTGGCGGGTCTAACCAATTCAGCGGGCGTTCGAGGCACGGTGATCTACTCGTTCAGCTATCCGCATCTCAACTATCCGGCAGAAGAGCCGATCGGCGTCTACAAGGGAAGTGTGATCGTTCCCGCACCGGGCCGGTGGAGGGTGGTCGTAAACGCCTTCGATCCCATCGACGAGGAGCGAAGCGAGGTGCCGACCTCCTTGGGCCACGGCGAGGTGGTCATCGACGTGCCCGAGGCGGCAACCCTGCTGAGCGCGGCCGAGTTCGGCGAGGTTCTCGAGCCTCCGTCGGCGAATGTGGGCGAGGTCGTGCTCCTGACGGTCCACTCGATATTCGGCGTGCTGTGGTTTGCCGTGGCTCTGGCTCTGGTTTGCATCAGTTCCCCGAACCGGCCGAAGTGGTTCTCGGTCCGTGCGAACGACTTCCTTGAGCGGAACGTGAACAGGCTCGTGCGTGCAGCCATCGCGGTGACCTTCGTCATGTGGCTGACGGGCATCCTGAACCTGAACATCCTGGTGGCCTACCCGCCACCGCTGTCGGCGAGCCAGGCGCGCGTCCTGTTCACGCTCCCGTACGCGCAGCCCTACACGATCTCCCTCTACCTCAAGATCGCTATGTACTCGGTCATGACGCTGCTGCTCATACCGCTGAGCCGAGCGGCCCGCCGCGCTGCCGGGGGTGGTGTGAGCCGTGACAGATGGGCGGTCAGGCGAGGACGGCGTCGCGCAGCCGCAGAGTCCGAAAAGTCTCAGCGGGCGGGTGGACGCCCGCGGCTGCTGACGGTGCCGAGGGTCAGTCTCGCGACAATCGGGGTGGGAGGTGTCGTCATCGTCGTGTGCGTGACGATCCTGAAGTACACGCACATCCTGAGCGAGTCCATCGGCAGCCTGACCCCCTAAAGAGACTGCCGAAAAACGCGCCGAACCGCGATATGCGTCATTCCGGCGGAAGCCGGAATCCAGCCCCCGGCGGCTCGGCGAGGACTCCAACCGGGTGACTCGGCACACTCCTACCGAGACCCGGGGGAGAGGGGGGCTGCCTCAGGGGTGGATCAGCACCTTTAGTTCGTCGTGGGCGGCCATCCGCTGGTACGCCTCGGCGGCCTCGGCGAGCGAGACCGAGGCGGTCACAACGACGGTCGGGTCGAGCACTCCGGCGGCCAGCAGCGGGAAGATCCGGTCGCGCAGCCTGATGGAGTCCCCGATGGCACAACTTAGCGTCAGCTCCTCGGCGAAGGCCTTGGCGATCGGGTAGGGGAAGGTGGCGTCGAAGTGCGCCCCCACTGACACGATCCGGCCTCGCCGCCGCACGAGGTCACAGGCGGCCAGGAGGGGGGCTTGCCCTCCGACGGCGTCGATCGCCAGATCGGCACCTCGCCCATCGGTGAGTTCGGCGATGATCCCCTCCGCGTCGGCGGGGGTGGCGGCGATCGCCCCGTTGTCCGCCGCCACCTGCAGGCGTGCGGGGAGGCGGTCGGTGACGACGACGGTCGCCGCGCCGATGATCTGGCAGGCCAGGCTGGCCATCTGGCCGACGGTGCCCCCGCCCACGATGGCGACGGTCTCGCCCGGAAGTAGTTCTCCGCGCTCGGCGGCCGCGAAGCCGCAGGCGAGCGTGTCGCCGACGAACACGGCGGCCTCGGGGGTGCAGTGCTCGGGCACCGGGCAGAGCACCGAATCGGCGTGCGGTACGCGGATCAACTCCGACTGAGCCCCCGGCAGCGGCTCACCGAACACCGATCCGAAGCCGAAGAAGCTGCGATCCTCGCATTCCCAGTGGTCGCCGTTGCGGCACCACCAGCAGCGCCCGCAGGCCGTGAAGTCGCTGGCGTTGACCAACTCCCCGACCGTGCGGTCCTGCACCGCCGAGCCGACGGCGACGATCTCACCGACGAACTCGTGGCCCAGCGTGGTGCCGGGGGGGATGCCCGGAACACCGTGGAGGGCGTGGAGGTCGGTTCCGCAGATGGCGCTGACCTTGATGTCCACGAGGGCGTCGGTGGGGTGCTCGATGCGGGGTTCGGGGACGTCGGCGAGGGCGACCTTACCGGGAGAGTCGAAGACGACGGCGCGCATCAGGCGCCTGCCAGTTCACTGAACCGTTCTTCGATCCTTTGTGCGGCGACCTTCAGTTCTTCGAGTTCCGGGGCGGTGAGGTCGAGGTTCACGATCTCGGCGACCCCGCCGGTTCCCAGGCGGACCGGAAGGCCGAGGTAGGTGCCGCTGATGCCGAACGTACCGTCCGCCTGCACGCAGGCACCGAGCACCTCGTCGCTGCCCTGGACCATGGCCATGATCATCCTGGCCACCGAGGACGCGGGGGCGTAGTAGGCGCTGCCTGTCTTCAGCAACCCGACCACCTCGGCGCCCGAGTTGCGGGCGCGCTCGGTGATCGAATTCAGGGTTGCCTCGTCGAGGACCGAGGTGATCGGCCGGCCGGCGACGCGGGCCTGGCTGAGGGGAATCACCATCTCGCCGCCGTGGCTGCCGAGGGCCAGCGCCGAGACCTCTTCGGCACGCTTGCCGATGGCGAGGGCGACCAGGGCGCGGAAGCGGGCGGCATCCAGCATGCCGGCCATGCCCAGCACGCGCTCGGCCCCGAAGCCGGTCTCTCGCTGGGCGAGAGCGGTCATCTCGTCGAGGGGGTTGGTGACCACCACGACAGTGGCGTCGGGCGAGTGCCTCCTAATGTCGGCGGAGACGGCACTGATGATCTCGGCATTCACCCGGATCAGATCGCTCCGGGACATGCCCGGTTGCCGGGGTCGCCCGGCGGTCACGACCACGTAGTCGGCGCCGGCGGCCTCGGCGGGGTCGCTGGTGCCCCGCAGCGCCGTCCCGAACTCTTGCAGGCCCGAACTGTGGGTCAGATCCAGTGCCAGGCCCTCGGCCAGTCCATCCACGGTGTCGATCATCACGACCTCACCGAACAGGTCGGACTCGGCGAGGCGCATTGCGGTCGTGACGCCCACGTGTCCGGCTCCCACGACGGTCAGACGCCCGCCGGGGCCCCGGTGCGACCCCGAGGCAACCGACTTGGGATCCTGATTGGCTCCAACCACGGGGGCCCCTCGCCGGTACAGGGCTCCGGCAGGCGGGTCGTTGGCTGCTTGCCTGCCGCTCGGAGCGGGATCCTCGAACGCGGCGGCAGGAGTGCCGATGTAGTCCGGGCTCTTCCCGGTGGCGCTCGTGGCGATGAAGCGGACGTTCAACTCGCGGGCGCGATCCCGCGCCAGCGGGGTGACGATGTCGCCGACGGCGACGCGGAGTTCTCCCCCTGCGTTCTCCTCGACGTCTCTGACGCCGATGACCCTCATGTCCGGGTGACCCTCATGTCCGACCTTCAAGACTCGACAGCACGCCGACGGCGGCATCCCGTGCGGTTGCGACCTCGCTCTCGGTGCCCGACAGGAACGTGCGGCCGAATCGTCCCACCGCCCGGATCTCCACGACCTTGATCGTGGCGGCCTTCTCCGCCTCGTTGGCCGCCAAACCGGCATAGGCGGCGGGAGCGACCTCGAGGACGAAGAGGCTCTCACCCGGAATGAGCAGTGCGCCCTTGCGGAACTTGTTCAGCAGCTGCGCCTGGTAGGGATGGATGTTGGTGATGAACTGGGTCGAGGCGATCGTCGGTTTCAGGCGGTCCGATTCCTGCAGGTTCAGCTCCGACAGGATCGCTGCTCCCGAAGCCAGCACCTCGGCCTGACTCTCTGAGTGAAGCTCCAGGAGCCCGAATTCCCGTTCGATGATCTGCAGGGCCGGGCGCACACTTGCCGCCTTGAGGGCGACATCGGCGACGTGGAAGACCTCGTTGCCCGGGGACATCTCCACGAACAGTTCAGCCATCCCCGCCACGGGCACGTCACCCTGGCAGGTCGCGGCGATGTGCGCGGCGCACTGCGGTTGCAGTCGATCGATGAATGCGTACGTACGGAGGGTCACGTCTGTCATTGCGAACTCCAGGCCAGACCGAGGGGCGTGATGTAGAGGGCGTGCGGGTACTCGACGACTTCCCGCTCCAGATACTGCGAGATGACGCCGCCGGCCCCCGCGCTCATCAATCCTCCGCCGGCGAGATGGACCGGGAGTGCCCCGTGGCCGCCGGAAAGTCGCTCGATGGAGACGGCGATGCGCTCGAATCCGGGCTGCAGGATCGGCAGGAAGTCCTCGCCGCGCCGGCGCTTGAGCCTCTCGGCCTCCTCGACGGAGGTCCCTAGCGCCCCGGCCAGGATGAGGTTCAGATGATGACCGCCCCCGGGCACATCGCTGACCGAGACGAGTTCGGTGTCGCGGAAGATCCCCACCCCGGTGGAGCCGGCTCCGACATCCACCAGGATGCCGTCTGTGATTTCCAGCACCGAGTTGGCGGCGCTCACCTCGTCGACAAGTGCCGTGCAACCGAGGCCGGCGCGCTCCAGCACGAAGCGGCAGGCCCGGCTCTCGGACGGTCCGATGCCGGGCGGGTAGCCGGCGGCGGCCGCAGCGACCCCGCGACCGGTCCGCTCGGCGGCGGTCTCGACGAGGCTCGCGACAGCCTCCACTGCCCCGTGGAAGTCCATGACGACTCCATCCCGCAGCGCTTCGCACGGGGTCGAGGCGACGTAGGCGGGCAACCCGTCGGAATCCACGAGAGTCAGGACGACAGTGGAGGTTCCAAGGTCAATGCCGGCGCTGAACTCGCCCTCCAGCGGGGCGGGGGTGGCGTCGAAGCAGCGCGCCACGCTCTCGAGGTAGAACTCGGTGGAATGGGCGCGTCGCACTGCGGTTGGGATCATGGCGGCAAGGCTGTGTCGCTGGCGAGCTGGCGCCAGGGACGCACCTCGTGCGCGATCCGCTTGATGTTGATGAGGTGCAGCGCCGTGATGTTGTCCGAACTGATCGAACCGCTCCAGGTCCCGGTTCCGAGCATGAACGAGGGATCGATGTCGGCGCTGTAACCCATCCCGCCGAACAGGGTCGGCGTGTTCACCGGAAAGCGTGACGCGGGGAGGGTGGAGAAGCGCTCGATGACGTCCACGTCGGTGGCGTGCAGGCCCAGCGTGTGGCCTTCGCCTCCGAAGCGGAGCACCTCCAGGCACCTGTCGAATGCGGCGGCCGGCGTTGGCTCCCGGTAGAGCTTCAGGACAGGACCGAGGATCTCCGCCGACAACGGTTCGTGGGTCCCCACGGTGTCGAGTTGGACACCGAGAACCCGTGCTCCCGGGGTGACCGGAATACCGCAGAGACTCCCCAACCTGACCGCCGACTGCCCCACCGGGTCCGGCCGGAGCCCGCCGCGCTCATCGAAGATCAGATGCCGCAGTGACTCGTGCTGGGAGGGCTCGAGCATGCTCATGCCCGCTTCGCGCAATGCCGCCAGAGCCTGATCGGCGATCGGCTCGTCCAGGATGATGGCCTGCTCGGCGACACAGGCGGTGCCGTTGTCGAAGGCCTTGGATTCCACGACCATGAGTGCGGCCTCGGTAATGTCGGGCACGCTGCGGTGGATGTAGACGGGGACGTTTCCCGCCCCCACGGCGATCGTGGGCTTGCCGGAGGAATAGCAGACGCGGACCATCTCGCCACTCCCGGTGGCGAGGACCAGGGACACCGCCGGGTGGCTCATCAACTCCCGCGTGCTGGCAAGGGTCGGCGCCTCGAGGCAGGAGATCAGGCCGCGCGGTGCGCCTGCCTTCACTGCCGCTTCGGCCAGGACTTCGGTTGTGCGCACGCAGCACTCGACGGCTCGAGGGTGAGGCGAGAATACGATCCCGTTGCCCGACTTGATTGCGGCAAGCGCCTTGAATAGAACCGTTGAGGTGGGGTTGGTGCGCGGGATCAGTCCCGCGATCACCCCTACTGGGCAACCGACCGCGGTCATCCTGCTCTGCTCGTCCACCCAGAGCACACCAACCGCCCTCTGCCGGAGCATGTGCTTGGCAACAAACGTCGTGTTGTAGCGGTTCTTGAGGATCTTGTGCTCGTAGACGCCGTAGCCGGTCTCGGTGACGGCCAGCCGCGCCAGTTCCTCGGCCGCGGCCGTTCCCGCACGAGCCATCTGCCGGAGGATGGCGTCGAGGCGCTCCTGACTCGTGCCGACGAACTCCTCGAACGCGGCTCTCGCCTGGCGCGCCTTGGCGCGGGCCTCGAGCAGTGAGGCCAGGTCAGTGTCAACGGCGGTGGTCATGACGCTGCCGAGCTGTGGACGGTGGTCTGCTCAGGCGGCAGTGGTTACGTGGTAGCGGCTCCAGCGGCGGCATCACCCAGGATCATCTCGACCTCGTCGTGAGGACGCGGGATGACGTGCACGGCGATGACCTCGCCCACCTTGCCAGCTGCAACCGATCCGGCATCGGTCGCAGCCTTGACCGCTCCGACGTCGCCTCGAACCATCACAGTCACGAGACCACCCCCGATCTGCTCGCGTGAGACGAGTTGTACGTTGGCTGCCTTGACCATTGCGTCTGCGGCTTCAATCGCACCGACCAGCCCGCGGGTCTCAATGAGGCCGAGAGCTGTCAGGGAGATTCCTGATCCTCTGGTCGCCATTTGGTCGTACCTCCATCAATGTGTGGTTGTGGTTCTTCGGTTTCGGATTCGGAACACTTGGTATCAGCGGGTCGAGCGAGCGGTCACTTCTCGAAGGTGACGGCTCCGTCAACACTCAAGGTGTCGACGATTGCCACAACAGCGCTGTCGGTTGGGGTGTTTGCTGTGGCTGCCGGCACCCGTGCCGCGCTTCCTTGTGCCACGGCGACGAGTTCTCCCTCGCCGGCTCCGACGAGGTCGACGGCGACATAGGGGGGCTCGGTCGTCTCGTCGTCCGGCGCGGCCGGATCGATGTTCCGAACGATCAGGATCTTGAACGAGTCCAGACCGGGCTCCTTGACCGTCGCAACGACTTGGCCGATGACTCTGGCTAGCTGCATGGCACGGGTGCCTCGTGCAGGTCGCGGCGCGCGGGACCGGCCTTGGAGAAGAGCCGCCAATACGCCATGAGAGCACAATACGCCTACCAAACTTGGCCGGACTACTCTCCTGTGGATAACTCCAGCCGTCGGTTGCTGTCCCGAGAATCGGGTACAGCGAGGCCTGGGGACAACTAGAACACGGTTGTAGTACACCGTTACGGGGACACAGCGGACTTCCAGGGAGGCGAGCATGATTCTGGACAGCGATGCAGCACTTCACGTTCCGACGTCGGACAGCCCGCACTGGGCGGAGACCAACTTCTTCGGCTTCTACGTGCCGCAGTTGAACCTCAACTGTGGTGTCTACGTCCTCTGCCGGACCAACTTGGGGGTCGCGCTGTCCACGATCCACATGTGTTCGCGGCGCGCCTACTCCCACTGGGAGGCTGAGTACTGCGACATGCAGATGCACCTCCCCATGGGCCCCGAGTTCGACCTCGAGGACTACAAGCTGACCAACGGACTGGCGGTCCGGTGCACCAAGCCGAACATGGACTGGGAGATCGACTACGACGACGGTGAGGGCACCGAGATTCACTTCAGCTACCGGTCGCTGATGGAGCCGTTTGACATCAACGACCCCGAGCAGGATCCGATGCTTGCGGCAAAGATCGAGGGGTCGGACTTCCAGTGGGGAACCGCCTACAGCGGCCACTTCGACGAGACCGGGCTATTCGAGGGCGAGATCGTGCTCCGGGGCTCGAAGATCCCGTTCACCTGCGTCTCGACGATGGACCACAGCTGGGGGGTCAGGGGAGAGAGGCATGCCCATTCCATGAGTTGGCTGCACGCGCACTTCTCGGAGGACTACGCCCTGCACGCCATCTTCGACTTCGATCCCCACGAGCTCGAGGGATTGCGCTTGACGCACGGCTACATAATGGATCACGGCGAGGTGTACGGCCTCCAGAGCGGGAGCGGCCGTACCGTCAGGGATGGCTTCTACCCCGTCGAAAAGCATCTCGAGGTGGAGGATCGGATTGGCCGGCAGTACCGGTTCACTGGCACCGGCTTGACCACGTTCCCCTGGCAGGCCTGGCCCGATGTCATCGGCTTCAACGCCCTGATGGACTGGACCGACCAGGATGGGAACGTCGGCAAGGGCGAGACGCAGGACTTCCTGGGACTGTCCACCGTAACGGCCCTCGGGGGCTGAACGAAGCCGATCGGGGGCTGAAGGAAGCTGATCGATGTCCGAACTCCGGGCACTGCTGTTTGATCTGGACGGCACCCTCGTCCAGACGCGGGACAGTTCCTGGCAGATCTTCCAGGAGACCAACTCCTCTTTCGGGCTCGGAGTCAACTCCCCGGATGAGTTCTTCAAGTTATTTGATGAGAACTTCTTCGATGCGCTGGAGGCATTGGCACGGGAGCGGGGTGTCGCCGATCCGGCGCTCGTGCGAGAGCACTTCCAGCGCAGCCTTCGCACGGACTATCTCCCGGAGGTAGTGCCGGGCATCGGCCAGATCGTGCGCCAACTGGCCTCCTCGTACACGTTGATGATTGTGTCCTCGAACACCATGGAGTCCGTGCGGCGGGTGTTGGAGAAGAACAATCTGGCATCGTGCTTTGCGCACGTGTTCTCTGGAGAGGTTGCGCCGAGCAAGGTTCATGCTATCGGTCATGTTCTGGAGGACCCTACGTACGCGTGTGGCCGTCAGTGCGTTCCCTTCTATAACGAGTCGGCGACCCCACACAAACATGCGGTCGGCGAGGTCATGCTGATCACCGACACGGTCGGCGACATCACCGAAGCGCTCAAGGCCGGGATCCGGGCGTGCGGGGTGGCATGGGGTATGCACAGCGCCGATCGATTGAAGGCGGCGGGCGCGGAGTTCGTGTGTGTCTGGCCGGAGGAACTGCTGGTGTATCTCCGCGACGGTCGGAGTTCGGGCGAGAGCGCCTGTACTGCAACAGGGCCGACGTCGGGGACTTGCGCACCATCGGGCTCCGCTGCCCGCAGCGCGGCGGACGCCGCGGCGGCGCGCCGCCGTGCCCGGAGGGCGAAGCCGATGGCCCACCGGGGAGCGCCTGGCGGGGACACGGCCACCGGGGGGTTGGAGTCGCCGCCGGCGACCTGCGGGGCATACTGCGGTTGCGGCGAGACGACCGGCGCGAGCGTCTGTTGCGAACCGGAAGCCGGTGATGCGACGCCGGAGGGCGGTGACGGCAGCGGCGAGAGCAGCCACGAGAATGCTGCGGACGAACTCCTGCGCAAGGTGCTGGTGGCCATCGCCCGCTGATCGGGGACGCCGGGAGGCGGGTCGCGCCCGCGGGCGTCTCGGCGGTACCGCTTCCAGGACGCCGTGTGGTGCTGGCGAGCAATATCTCGGGCAGAGGAGGATCGCCGCGACAGCCCGACCGGAGACAAAGGGCGCTACCCCAAGGGATAGCACTTCGGGGGGAATTTATCTGTATGCGACACGTCTTTGCCGGGAGCCGGTGGGCGATGCTTAGGCGGATGTCCACTGACGCGCGGTTGGTCCGCGTTCGGAAAACCTGCGCGGGCCGGGATTCGCAATTCGCTGCGCCGTGCGATAGGAATTCTGACAGTGTTCTGAAAGAACCATGAGGAGGAATACGAGTGACCGTGATCGCTGAAGGCATGAACGTCTTCGAAACAAACAAGCAGCCTTCAGGGACTGTGCACTACCTGGCGAGCCCCATGGACGTCATTTCCCTGATCGACAGCGGCAAGCTCCGCGATCACATCTTGCTCGTGCGTGGCGGGACCACGACCTTCCTGGCACCGGCCCTCACGATGGGGGCGATCGGTGTGATCACCATGTCGGGGGCGCCCGAGTCCCACCTGGGCATCCTCTCCCGCGAGTTCCAGACTCCCTGCGTGATGACCGCACATCTCAGCGGCGGGAGCGGATCCCGCTATGTGCCCGGCGAGACCGGCGATGAACACTTCGAGGAGATCGTCGAGGCGCTCGACGGCAAGAACGTCAAGCTCGATTGTTCCGATCACGATATCGGCAAGGTCGTTCTGATCGACTGACCCGGACGGCTCGCTCGAGCCCGCTGACTGCCTGGTCGGGTGCCCTGAGCCGCCTCGCAGTCCCGCTGACCGAGGACACCACTCCGAAAACTGACCTAGACCCAAATCCCCAGAAGGAGAAAAGCGATGGCGATCGTCGAGAAGGCAGCTGCTGAGTACACGAAGAGGTACGAGGCGGGTGATGATGGACTGCGGTTCCAGCCGCTGGAGTACGTCGGGAACTTCAAAGATCTCGAGCCGGTTCCTGACGGCATTCTGGGTGACAAGATCATGCGGTCGCGCGCCAAGTCGGGCGTACTTGAGAAGGTGAGTCACGAGGACGTCCTGCGCGATCAGTTCACGCTCGACGAACTCAACGATCTCAACAACTACCTGGCGTGGAACATCTGGGACGTGCTCGTCATGCGGGCCACCGAAGGTGTCTCCGGCATGATCCCGCGCCAGGAGTACGAGATCCTCGCGTTCATGAACGAGTTCTACCGGTACCCGGAGTTCATGCGCATGATCACCGACCGGATCGGGGCTCAGGGCGTGATCGACATCGGCGAGGGTGCCCGTTCGGAGATCGGCACCAAGATCAACTGCGTGCACGACTGGTGCCTCGGTGCAGTGGCCTTCGGCATGGGTCGCTGCGGCCTGCTCGCAGGCGAGTGGATCGGAGCGGACGAGTACGTTGAGGAGAGCAACATCATCCTCAAGTTCATGCAGCGCGTGCTCTGGGGCAAGCGGCAGGACGGCTACATCCTGAACTCACAGGACCGCTACCGCTGCCAGATCCATGACCAGTCGCTCATCGATCAGCTGATGGGGCAGGTCCAGAACTTCGAGCCGGGGTCATCGGCACAGCACACCTTCGAGCAGTTCAATGCGACGGCCGAGTTGCTGGCGTTCTTCGACCACTACGACTGCCGCCTGGGTCTCGGCGACACGGGGCCGTACCCGCTGCCCGACGGGCGGGTGCTCATCGTGCGGGACCTCTTCGTGAACGAGGAGGTCTTCCACTGGAGCGACGTCTGCGAGGGTCTGCCACACTGCTACACGTTGGCGGTCGTCCTGGATCCCGAGTTGATGGGACTCCAGGAGATCCGGGTCAATGACATCTCCACGAGTTTCACCATCCCGAAGAACTACGTCCCCCACGTCACCGGCGGGGCGGTCTTCGTGCGGGAGAAGTGGGACACGCCGATGAGCGACGTCTACGCGGTGCCGCTTTCGGAGCTTGAGCCGCACATGGAGAAGCTCCGCGACTCCACGTACCGCATGTACAAGAAGACGGCGAAGATGTCGAGGCACACCCTCTGCCTCAACGGCATCTACAGCTACTACATCGAGATGATCCTGCCGCACATGCGTAAGGCCGGCATGTACGAGGAATTCTGCACCAAGAAGGACTTCTGGGAGATTGACCAGCGTGTCATGAACTACTACTACGAGATCACGAAGCGGAACTTCGTGCAGGTCGTCGTCCCGCAGAAGATCTTCTCGGGCGAGGGTTACCTGCCCTTCTCCGACGAGGCCGATCTGCGGGCCTCGAAGTATCTCTGGGCCTAGACGCTGCTGGTGTGCGGCGCCTCGTGAGCGCGCCCATCGGGCGATCCGGGCGCCGCACGCTGTCGCGGTCATGACCCCATGTCGGGACGGCCCGGGATGACGGTGCTCTCCGAGGAGCAGTTCCTTCTTCTGAATGCCCTGTGGTTGCGGAAGATGGCGACCCGCGGGGCGATGGAGGAGAACGCCGGCCTTTCCAGCTCCGCCGCGGAGTCGGCCCTCGAATCGGCCGAGGAACGCGAGTTGGTCCGCGAGATGGGCGACTACTACGTCCTCACTGAACCGGGCCGGCGTGCCATCCTGGACTACTACGAGAGCGAATACACCGGCCTGCGCGACGAGCCGGAATTCCTTGAGTGGTACGAGCGCTTCGAGGGCTATAACTCGCGGTTTCTGAACCTGATGAGCGCGTGGCAGACAGAATCGGACGAGGCGAAGGAAAAGACCTACTCCCGCTTGGTGCGTGTCGTCGAGCGCCACGTCGAGGCGCTCAACGCCGCGGCGAGTTGGATCCCGCGCTATAGCCACTACGCGGCACGTTTTGAGCGCAGTCTGGAGTACGTCGATTCCGGCAGGTCCGACTACGTCAGCAGCCCGATGGTGGATTCCCTTCACAACACCTGGTTCGAGTTCCACGAGGATCTTCTGGCGGTACTGGGTCGGCCTCGAGAGTCCCTGGAGGATTGAGGCGAGAATCCGGGGAGGCCTGTGGATTCGTCAAAACTGATCTATTCTTTTGGCGAAGCCGATCCATCGGAACTAGCCCTCTTCGGCGGTAAGGGCGCCGGGCTGGCGCAATTGGTTGACGGGGGATACCCGGTTCCCCCCGGCTTTATCATTTCAACGGCCACGTGCCGGGAGTTCATGCAGGCCGGCAGCTTGCCCGAGGCGCTGGGTGGCCAACTCGAGCGCTACGTCGACGCTCTGGAGGAGGCCACGTCATCGCCATTCCGGAGCGTCCCCCGGACGGCTGACGGCGCAGTTCCCTTGCTGGTGTCGGTCCGATCAGGGGCTCCTGTGTCGATGCCCGGCATGATGGACACTGTTCTGAACCTCGGGATCAACCCGGAGCGGGCCCGCGCTCTCGCCGAAGCGTCCGGTTCGACGCAATTCGCGGCTGAGGTGATGATCCGGTTCCACCGCATGTATGCGGAGATCGTGCTGGATGCTGACGGTGACGAGGTTGCCGAGCGCGGATCGGAATTCCTGGACGGCGCCGCTTCGGATCGGTCGGCCCCGGTGCTGTTCGAGGGCCTCTGGTCGGCGATGGCCGAGGCTGAGGCCGAGGACGCGGGTGTGGCGGTGCCCGAGGACCCCATGGATCAGTTGCGCGGAGCCATTGCCGCCGTCTTCCGCTCCTGGAATACCCGGCGTGCCACCACCTACCGCCGCGTGAACGGTATATCCGATTCGCTTGGCACAGCCGTCGTCGTGCAGGCGATGGTCTTCGGCAATCTTGGATCCCCCTCGGGCAGCGGTGTTGCGTTTACCCGGAACCCGACCACCGGCGAGCCCGGACTGTACGGGGAATACCTCGAAGGTGGTCAGGGAGAGGAGGTGGTTGCGGGCACCAAGACGCCCGAGCCGTTGGAGGAGGCGGCACGCAGGTTGCCAGAGCTCTTCGGGGACTTCGAGCGGATGGCGCTCCGGCTCGAGCAGCAGCGCAAGGACGTTCTGGACCTGGAGTTCACCGTTGAGCGGGGCAAGCTGTACCTGCTTCAGGTGCGCAGTGCCAAGCGGACGCCGATCGCCTCGGTGCGCATCGCCGCGGACCTCCTCGCGGAGGGCGCGGTGAGTCCGCTCGGGGCCCTGAGTGGCGTGACGCCCGGTCAGATCCGTGACGTGGAGCGCCCTCGGTTCGCGTCGGCTGCGCTTGCCGATGCAAGGGCAGCCGGGAAGCTGCTGGTGAAGGGGATTGCTGCCTCGGTGGGCCATGCGCACGGGGTGGCGGTACTCGACCCCGACCGTGCCGAGACGATCGCTGCGGAGGGCGAGAACGTGATCCTCCTGCGGGAGACGACGAGTCCGTTCGACCTGCACGGCATGATCGCTTCGACGGGCATAGTGACGGCGCGTGGGGGTGCCACGAGTCATGCCGCGGTCGTGGCCCGGGCATTGGGTCGGCCGGCAGTGGTCGGTTGCGCCGATCTCGGCATCGACCCGGAGGGCCGCACGTTCAGCGTCGGAGGGAGGCAGTTCTCCGAAGGGACCGGTCTGTCGGTGGACGGTGCCAGCGGTGACGTGTTCGAGGGAATCGTGCCGCTGTCGCAGCCGGCCTCGTCGAGCACCGGGCTCGGCGAAGTATTGCGGGTGGCCCGGGAGGCGGCCGGCAACTGCCGCATCCTGGGATTGTGCACGACACCCGATCAGGTCACCGAGACGCTCGACCGCGGCGCCGACGGCATCGGCATCCGGCTGATCGACCTTCTTGTGGCCAGTGGTGCGATCGAGGAGCTGGCCGACGAGCTGAGCGCGCAGCGCCACCGTGATCGGGTCGATCTCAGTCGACTCGAACCGGTGTTGGCCAAGCTACTGGTGCCGGTGTTCAGAGCCGCCGGGAGCGTTCCCATCGTTGTGCGCGCCATCGACCTGATCGACGGTGATGCCGGCGAGTTCCTGGACCTGGAGTCACTTCTGGTCGCCCATCCCGATGTCGGCCTGCCGGTCGGCCTCGCCGAACTGCTGCGTTGCCAGATCGCAGCCCTGGCTCAGGCCGGCGGCGAGGTCGGCGACATGCCGACTCCCCAATTCGTCGTTCGCCACATCGCGGATCCGCGCGAACTGGCCATGCTGGCCGAGTTCGCTGCCGGCGGGCTGTCACAAGAGGGACGTGGCGAGCCGGAGGTCGGGGCGCTCGTGAGCACGCCGATCGGTGTTGAGAAGGCCATAGAGTTGGCTGAGCGATCCAGAGTCCTGTGGTTCGATGCGCACCGTCTGATGGTCAGTTCCTCGGGCTACCCGGCCGTGGTCTTCTCCTCGGCCGAGCCGCTCGACGAGTACATGCGGAAGGGATTGCTGGCTGAGGACCCGCGACTCGGTCAGGACAGGTGGCAGCAGAGGATATTTAATGCACTCACCACGGTCCGTGTCGGCGTTCCGGATTGTCAGATCGGTGTGCGGATGGGGCGGGCACATTCGCCCGAGTTGCTCAGCGCGTACTATCGAGCGGGGGCTCGTATCTTCATCATGGAACCGGAGGACCTGTGGGTCGGAATCCTTGAATTGGGCAAGGCGGCCCTGCGGCAAGCGTCTGATGTGGAGATGTTCGCTGGAGCGCCGTCAGTCTGACCGTCTGCTGCGAGGCAGTTAGGCCGCTGGGGAAAGGGGAGATTCGCCGAATCTCATTATGGACAACGAGGGACGGTCCGACGAGAGGCATCTCGCCCTGCTTCGCGAGGCGACACTGCGAAGTACCGACGCCGTCCTGCGCGCAGCGGCCACTGTTTTGGGCCGGCTCTCCGAAAGCGACTATGCGGTCATCGTTGAGAATGTCGGGGACTCCTGGCAGAACGCTCTGAAGGACGATCTGCCGGTCGACGTGGTCGGCGTGATCGAGAAGCTGCCGGAGGAATCCCGGGAATGGGACACGCGTCGAGAGATCCCTGACTTGGGGATGACGTTCGTTCCCATCCGCGCGGGCGCGCTGGCCGCCGTCGTTTCCAGAGTCTTGGACCCCGCGTCACAGATCGCAACGACGACGAGCATCGCCGCGGAGATGTGCGACATCCTGGTGCGGGATGCCGAACGCATCGAGAACCTGCGGCTCCTGATCGACGAGGTCTCCGGCGGACCCATCCTGCCTCTCGAGATTCTCTCGGTGCGAGACACCGACCAGCTCTTGCTCTCAAGCGTCAATGCCGCTCTCCAGATCGTCGAAGCGGACATGGCCGGCGTCTTCCTACTTGAGGCGGGCGAGCTGGTGATGCGCAGTTGCGTGGGTCACCGAACAGCTCAGACGGCTCACCTGAGGATGCACAAGGGACAGGGATTGGCTGGTCAAGTCCTGGCCACGGGGGAACCCTGCGCGATCGACGACTACGTTGCCAGCGCGGTCATCACCCACGAGTTCGACACCCTTGCGGAGCGGGAAGGCGCCTATGCCGCACTTGCGGCTCCGCTGGCCATCGGTGAGGACATCATCGGGGTTCTGGAAGTCTGGGCAAGACGGCGCTCGGTCTTTGCCGAGAGCCACGAGCGGCGCATCGTCGAGGTGGCGAATCTCGTCGCCATCGCCATCAACAACGCCCGCGAGTTCGAGCGCCAACAAGAGGATGTCCGGGAGCTGAGTGAGGCGAGGTTTACTCTCCAGGATCAACTGTCGGCGATTCAGGGGGCGCGGTCGTTCCAGCAGACCCTTGGCCGGCTACTGCTCGAAGGCGCCGGCCTCCCGGCGATCATCCGGCTCACCTCCACTGAACTCGGGGCCAGGACGGTGGTCCTTTCGAACGAGTTCGATGTCGTTGATGCGTATCCGCCGATCAACCAGGAGGAGGACATCCGGACCGAGGTCGAGGCACTGGCCAAGACCACGGACTCGAAGAGGGCACAGCTCGACATTCAGCAGGTTGGCGAGAAGTGGGTGGTACTGCAGAGCATCTCCGCCGGCGACGACCAACTGGGCTGGCTGTATGTGACGATGGACTATGACCCCGACATGACAGTCGAGCTTGCGATTGGCGAATCGTTCCTGCACATCGCGCTCTGCCAGGTGATGCAGAGGACCGCCGATTACGTGCGCTCGTCGGAGCGCGAGGGGATTCTGTGGGATCTGATTGAGGGCAACCCTGCGAGCCGGCTTATGGCGGTGGATCGTTCCAAGTGGTTGCGGCCGCAGCTCACGCAGCCGCAGCGAGTGCTCCGCGGAAGGTTGTGGGACCCGGAAGTCGAGATGGCGAGCGCAGCGGGCGATGTGCCGCGGTCAGGGCGGGCGAGGCACAGGCTGCTCGCGAGATTGAGAGATTTCATGGTGGCCGAAGGCGCCGGTGAGCTTGTGGCGTTGCGGGGCAACGAACTCGCCGCCATCGTCCCATTCACTCTCCTACCGAAGGTCCGCAGAATCGTCGATGACATCAATGCGATCATCTGCGACTTCATTCCTGATGTCGAACCGACCTGGGGTGTGAGCGGCGTCTGTGAACGGCCACTCAGCCTGGACCGAGCCAGCCGGGAGGCGTCGACCGCGTTGCGGGCCGCCGAGAAGTTGCAGTCGGGAACGGTGGCCAGCTACGACGAACTCGGTGTGGTGCGGCTGTTCGTGGCGTCCCAGGGGGACGACAGCATTCGAGAGTTCGTCAGGCAGATGCTCGGTGACATCGTCGACTACGACGAGAGAAAGGACGGGCGTCTGCTGGAGACGCTGCGCTCCTACTTCGAAGCCAACTGCTCGCAGCAGGATGCGGCCGAAAAACTACTCGTTCACCACAAGACGGTCCGCTACCGGCTGACGCGCATCGAGGAGTTGAGCGGTCTGGATCTCAGCAAACACGAGGACCGGATCAATCTGGATCTCGCTCTGAAGGTCCACTCGGTGATGAATGTCCTAACTATGGGGGTCTGAGATTGACGATGCTCGCGTAGGCGGGATCTTCACGGGGTCACGTGTAGGAGAAACGAGTTCGGCGCCGCCCGAGAGGAGACGGTCAGGTGCCGTAGCGGCGGGTGCCCGGAGCGACGATACGGGCCAGCGAGGCAGCCAGTTCTCCCGGTTCGGGGAAGCGGTCGGCGCAGGCGTACTTGGAAAAGATGTTCTGGCCGTCCACGGTGACGTCGAAGACTCCGCCCCCGCCACCGATGAGCCGCAACTCGCTAATCACGTGCTGGTAGGCGCCGAGCATTTCTGAGGCCGCGCTCACGGCGCGGTCGGAATAATCTCAAGCCACGCAGTAGGTGATGCTGACGCTGTGTGCCATGGTCGCTGCCTGTGCTGTTTCGGCTGTTCGGTGTGACCGGGCTCGAATCCCCGGTGCGTTCGTTTCCTGCCGGCGGGTTCCCCCCGCCGGGTCTCTGGTCAGACTAACCGGGGGCGTAGGCTCTCCGGCATGACTGAAGACCTGAAGCTCCGCAGCCACGATGTCACCTCCGGGCCCGAGCGGGCGCCCGCACGCGCCATGCTCCGGGCGGTCGGGATGGGCGACGACGACTGGTCCAAGCCGCAGGTGGGCGTGGCCTCGTCCTGGAACGAGGTGACGCCCTGCAACCTGTCATTGGCGCGCCTGGCTCGCAGCTCCAAGGAGGGCGTGCGTGCCGCGGGTGGCTTCCCCATCGAGTTCAACACCATCGCCGTCAGCGACGCCATCTCGATGGGCCACGAGGGCATGCGCGCCTCGCTGGTGAGCCGGGAGATCATCGCCGACTCGGTGGAGGCGGTCATGCACGCCGAGCGCCTCGACGCCTTGGTGAGCTTCGCCGGCTGTGACAAGTCGCTGCCGGGCATGTTGATGGCCGCAGCGCGGCTGAACCTCCCCAGCGTGTTCGTGTACGGCGGCTCAATCCAGCCGGGCACCCACCGGGGCCGCGCCATCGACATCGTCAGCGTGTTCGAGGCGGTTGGCGCGCACGCAGTCGGCACCATCGACGCCGAGGAACTGGCGACTGTTGAGCGCAACGCCTGCCCCAGCGAGGGCTCCTGCGCCGGCATGTTCACCGCCAACACCATGGCGGCGGTGGGCGAGGGGCTCGGCATGTCGCTGCCGGGCAGCGCCTCGCCCGCAGCCCCCGACAGCCGGCGTGACGACATTGCCCGCGCCAGCGGCGCGGCGGTCATCGACTTGCTGCGGGCCGGCATCCGCCCCCGCCACATCATGACCAAGGGGGCCTTCGAGAACGCCATCGCCCTGGTCATGGCGCTCGGCGGGTCCACCAACGCGGTGCTGCACCTGCTGGCCATCGCCTACGAGGCGCGCGTGGAGCTGGAGTTGGACTACTTCAACAAGGTGGCGGCCCGGGTGCCGCACTTCGCCGACACCAAGCCGCACGGCCGCTACCACATGGCCGACATCGACCGGATCGGTGGCATCCCGGTGGTGATGCGGATGCTGCTGGAAGAGGGTCTGCTGCACGGCGACGAGATCACCGTCACCGGGCGCACCATGGCGGAGAACCTCGAGGCGCTCGACCCGCCCGCGCCCGACGGCGATGTGATCCACCGCTTCGACGATCCCATCCACGACATCGGCGGCATCGCCGTGCTTACCGGCAGCCTGGCACCTTCGGGAGCGGTAGTGAAGGTGGCCGGCATAGACACCGACCACTTCGAAGGGCCGGCGCGGGTCTTCGACGGCGAGGATGCCGCCATGGAGATGGTGCTCTCGGGCGGGATCAACCCCGGCGACATCGTGGTCATCCGCTACGAGGGCCCCAAGGGCGGGCCCGGCATGCGCGAGATGCTCGCCATCACCGGAGCCATGAAGGGGGCCGGGCGGGGCGGTGACGCCGCCCTGGTCACCGACGGGCGGTTCTCGGGTGGCACCCACGGCTTCTGCATCGGCCACGTGGCACCGGAGGCCTCCGACGGTGGCCCCCTCGGGTTGGTGGCCGAAGGCGACCGCATCCGCATCGACGTGCGTAGCCACCGCATCGACCTGCTGGTGTCCGAGGAGACTCTGGCCGAGCGGCGCGCCGACTGGAAGGCCCCCGCGCCCCGCTATACGTCGGGATTCCTGGCCAAGTACGCCCGCCTCGCGCAGGGCGCCGAGAAGGGCGCCATCACCGAGGCCTAGTCGGGGGGCTGACCGGGGCCTGATGGGGTTGGGGCCCGCAGCGGGGGCTATACTCGTCCGCGTGACGCGGCGACATCTGGCTCTTGTATCGCACTGAGCGCGCGGCACTGCTGCACGCTCCCCCGACCTCCCGCCCGGGAGGTCGTTGACATTTTGCAGGCGGTACGAAGGCTCCGCAGGTAACCGCGGGATCGACCGGAGAGAAGGCGAACCATGAAGTTGAACGGCGGGCAGGCCCTGATGCGCAGTCTCGAGCGGCAGGGCGTCGAGATCGTATTCGGGCTGCCGGGCGGGGCGATCCTGCCGGCCTACGACCCGCTCATCGACTCCACCATCCGCCACGTCCTGGTCCGCCACGAGCAGGGCGCCGGGCACATGGCACAGGGATACGCCCAGGCCACCGGCCGGCCCGGGGTGGCCATCGTGACCAGCGGCCCCGGCGCCACCAACATCGTCACCCCGCTGTGTGACGCCTACATGGACTCGGTTCCGCTGGTGGTCATCACCGGGCAGGTCCCCTACGCGGCCATTGGCACCGACGCCTTCCAGGAGTGCGACACCACCGGCATCACAATGTCGGTCACCAAGCACAACTTCCTGGTGTCCAATGCGCAGGAACTGCCGCAGGTCATCCACGACGCCTTCCACATTGCCACCACGGGGCGCCCCGGCCCGGTGCTGGTGGACATCCCCAAGTGCATCGTGGACCCGCGCAACCCGCGCTCGGGACTCGAGTGGTACGAGCCCGACGGGCACGACCTGCCGGGCTACAGGCCGCGCACCGAGCCCGACGCCGGGGCGATTGCCGCCGCCGCCGAGTTGATCTGCGCGGCTGCCCGGCCGGTCATCTACTCCGGCGGGGGGATCTTGAAGTCACGCGCCGCCGACGCCCTCATGCGCTTCGCCGAGCTGGTGCAGATCCCGGTGGTCACGACCCTCATGAACCGGGGCGGCTTCCCCGACGACCACCCGCTGTGCCTGGGCATGCCCGGCATGCACGGCAACTACACCGCCGTCACCTCCATGCAGCGGGCCGACCTGCTGATCACTCTCGGTGCCCGCTTCGACGACCGGGTCACCGGCAAGGTGGGCGCCTTCGCTCCCGACGCCAAGATCATCCACATGGACATCGACCCGGCGGAGTTGGGCAAGGTGCGCCGGCCCGACGTGGCCATCGCCGCGGACTGCCGCCTGGGTATCGAGGCCCTGATCGAGGCGGTGGATGCCCTCGGCGGGGCCGAGGCGCAGGCTGACCGCCGGCAGTGGCACGACACCATCGCCGACTGGCGGCAGCGTTACCCGCTGGTGTACGAGCCCACCGAGCCGGGCGGGGCGCTGAAGCCGCAGTTCGTGCTGGAGCAGTTGCGCGATGCCACCCCCACCGACACCATCGTGTGTGCCGGGGTGGGCCAGCATCAGATGTGGGCCAGCCAGTACTGGCGCTTCAACCACCCCTACACCTGGATCAACTCCGGGGGCCTCGGCACCATGGGCTACGCCGTGCCGGCCGCGATCGGCGCAAAGGCCGGACGCCCCGACCGCATGGTCTGGGCCGTGGACGGTGACGGCTGCTTCCAGATGACCGCGCAGGAGCTGGTCACCGCCAACACCGAGCGCATCCCCATCAAGGTCGCCATCCTGAACAACGCCTATTTGGGCATGGTGCGCCAGTGGCAGGAGATGTTCTACGAGGAGCGCTACTCCGAGGTGTACCTCTCGCCGGACCTGCCCGATTACAAGGGTTGGGCCGAGGCCATGGGTTGTGAGGCCATGCGCATCGAGAATCCCGACGAGGTGCGGCCCGCCATCGACAAGGCCAACGAGATCGACGACCGCAGCGTGGTGATCGATTTCCGGATCGACACCACCGAGAAGGTGTTCCCGATGGTGCCGGCCGGTGCCTCCAACGACGACATCGTGCTGGATCCGTCCCAGCACCCGCCGCGCCCGTAGGCACGGCGGACCGGACGCGGGCGTCGATCATGGCCGTCAAGCCCCATCACACGCTGGTGGTCCTCGTCGAGAACAAGGCGGGTGTGCTGGCCCGGGTGGCGGGCCTGTTCGCCCGGCGCGGGTTCAACATCGAGTCCCTCGCCGTCGCCCCCACCGATGATTCCCGCCTCAGCCGGATCACGCTGGTTGTGGACGCCGAGTCAGCTCCCCTCGAGCAGATCATCAACCAGCTCGACAAGCTCATCAACGTGGTGAGCATCCGCGAGCTGGCCTCGTCGGAATCCGTCGAGCGGGAACTGCTGGTTGTGACGGTGAATGCCAGCGGCGAGACCCGCGGCCAGATCATGGACCTGGTGCGCATCTTCGATGGGCGGGTGCTCAACGTGGGCCCCGACCGTTTGATGGTGTCGATGTCCGGAGGCCCGAACCGCGTGGACGACTTCGAGAGCCTGCTTCGCCCCTACGGGATCGTGGAGCTGCAGCGCACCGGCAAGGTGGCCCTGCCCCGCCTGGCCAAGGCCGGCGGGGAGGTCGGCGAGTTCTGAGGCCTGCCGCCCCGGACCGGACCGACCGAGACGCCGCCCATCTCTGATCTCTCCAGACCAAGCCAGGACGCACAACACAAGGAGCCCCGATGGCAGCCACCATGTACTACTCCGCCGATGCCGACCGCAGCTTCATTGCCGACCGCAAGGTGGCGATCCTGGGCTACGGGTCGCAGGGTCATGCGCACACGTTGAACCTGAAGGACTCCGGCATCGACGTGCGAGTGGGCCTGCGCGAGGGATCGGCGTCGGCCACCAAGGCCACCGAGGCCGGGGTGCGTGTGCTGTCCATGGCCGATGCGGTGGCCGAGTCCGATCTGGTGATGATGCTGCTGCCCGACACGCTGCAGGGCGAGATCTACACCGAGCACGTGGAGCCGAACCAGGATCCCGGCGACGCGCTCTACTTCGCGCACGGGTTCAACATCCGCTTCGACTGCATCGTGCCACCGGCGGGAATCGACGTGGCGATGGTCGCGCCGAAAGGTCCCGGGCACCTGGTGCGCCGGACCTTCGTGGAGGGTGGCGGCGTGCCGTGCCTCATCGCCGTGGAGCAGGACGCCACCGGCCATGCCCGCGAGACGGCCCTCGCCTACGCGGACGCCATCGGCGGGGCGCAGGCCGGTGTGATCGAGACGACGTTCACCGAGGAGTGCGAGACCGACCTCTTCGGCGAGCAGGTCGTCCTGTGCGGGGGGTTGACGGCGCTGACCCAGGCCGCCTTCGAGACCCTTGTGGAAGCGGGATACCAACCGGAGGTGGCGTACTTCGAGTGTCTCCACGAGCTGAAGCTGATCGTGGACCTGATGTACGAGGAGGGGATCGGCGGCATGCGCTACTCGGTGTCGGACACCGCCGAGTACGGCGACCTGACCCGCGGCCCCCGGATGGTGGACGACCACGTGCGGGCCACGATGCGCGAGATTCTGTCCGAGGTCCAGTCGGGCGCCTTCGCCACCGAGTGGATCGCCGAGAGTCGGACCCGGGAGCGTTTTGAGGCGCTGGAGGCCGCCGGCCGCGAGCACCAGATCGAGCAGGTGGGCAAGTCCCTGCGGGCCATGATGCCGTGGATCAGCGCCGGCAAGCAGTCAGTGCAGGAGGCGTCGGGCGGCCAGGGCTGATGCCTAGGCTCGCAGGATGGCCCGCATCGGGCGCCGACTAGCACCGGTTCTCGCCGTCATCGCAGTGGCGGCGATGCTGGCAGCCTGTGCCGAACCCGACCTGACCGTCGGCGTACCGAACACCACGACGACCGCGCCGCCGCCGTCGCGCGTCATCGAGCGGCCCGACAGCGACGAGGCGCCGCTTCCGGAGCCTGACGGCGACGCCGGCGAGACGACCTCGCCGCGGGACGCCACCGGTGAGCCGGCCGCTGAGCCGCCCGAGCCGCCCGAGCCGTCGCCCGCACGCGCAGAGACGCCGGCACCGGCCCCCTCTGTCGACCCTCCCGAGGAGTCCGCCCCCCCACCCGCGGTCGAGGACCCGCCGGGGGGCGGCCAGGAGCCACCCGAACCGCCGCCCTCCGGTGCCGAAGTGCCGGGACTGACCGCTGAGACCCTCCGCGTGGCGGTGATCGCCGACGTCGAGACCGGAGGCGTGGCCGACGGCCGGTCCCGCTCGGTGCAGACGGCGGTGCAGGCATGGGCCGCGGCGGTGAACGCCGCTGGCGGCCTGGCGGGACGCACCGTGGAGGTCGTGGCGCTCGACGCCGGCCTGTTCGGCCACGAGGCCGTTCTGGCGGAGGCCTGTGCCGGTGACGTCTTCGCCTTGGTCGGCAGCGACGCACTGCTCGACGACGAGGGGGTCGAGTTGCTCGCCGATCCAACCTGCGGCCTGGTGGACTTCCCGGCGCGGGTGCACTCCCCGCGGCGGGCGGCCTCCCCGCGCACCTTCCAGGCGGCGCCGGTGTCCAACGAGGTCGTGAATGTGGGCGCACTCCGGTGGGTCGCTGAGCGCCAGCCGGTGCGGATCCGCTCCACGGCCACGTTCTTCGTGGACCTCCCCGTCACCGTCATCGCCGCCGAGCGGACCGCTGAGGCAGCTCGCGGGATGGGCTTCGAAGTCGTCTACGACCCCTCGGTGGCAATCACCGAGAGCCTCGACCCCTATGTGGCGGACATGGCCGCCGGCGGCGTGCACCACGTCCTGTGGGACGGCGACACCCACCGTTTGCTGGACCTGCTGGCGTCGCTCGATGCTGCGGGTCTCTCCGTCGGCGTCAACTGCGCCACGGCCTGTGACAGCGCCTTGTTCCTGACCGCTGCCGGTGACATGGCCGATGGCGTGCTGATCTGGAGCTCCTACCTGCCTCTGCGGGAGGAGGTCTACAGTCCCGAACTGGCCGCCTACCGGCAGTGGCTTGGCGTCGTGGATCCCGATGCGACTCCCGATCTGCAGGGGGTGGCTGCCTGGTCGGCGGGCCGGCTCTTCGAAGAGGCGGTGCGCAGGGCGATCGGCGCGGGGACGCCCGAGGAGGATCCGGGACTACTCAGTCCATCCGGCGTTGTCACAGCGGCCGCCGGGATCGTGAACTGGCACGGCCACGGTCTGCACGGGCCAAGCAATCCGGGCACCGGCGAGCCCACCCCGTGCGGCGTGGTGATGGGTGCCTCGGGCGGGAACCTGTTCCGGTTCCACCCTGTGGTGCCCGGGACGTTCGACTGCTCGCCGGAGAACCTGTTCGTGCTCGAAGCGACGGCCCAGTTGGGCCTTGATCCCCTAGCCGGGTCCGGGGCGCCGGGAGGGACCGAGGGACAGTCCCCCTCGGGCGGGTCAGCGGGAGGCTGAGCGGGTCGACGCGTCTAGCTGAGACGCTCGACGATCATCGCGAGGCCCTGGCCGCCGCCGACGCACATGGTCTCCAGGCCGATCTCGCCGTCGGCGTCCTCGAGCCCGTTCAGCAGCGTTCCCATGATGCGGCTGCCGGTCATGCCGAAGGGATGGCCCAGGGCGATGGCGCCGCCGTTGGGGTTCAGCTTCTCCCAGTCGATACCCAACTCGTCCGCCGAGGCGATCACCTGCGCGGCGAAGGCCTCGTTGAGTTCCACCTGGTCGATGTCGTCGATGGTCATGCCGGCACGGTCAAGCGCCTGACGCACCGCGCCCACCGGTCCGAGGCCCATGATCTCGGGGTCCAGGGCCGAGACGCCGCTGGAGACGATGCGGGCGAGCGGGGTGGCGCCCAACTCGGCGGCACGCTCGGCGCTCGTGACGAGGACGGCGGCGGCGCCGTCGTTCAGGGGGCAGCAGTTGCCGGCGGTCACCGTGCCGTCGGGGCGGAACGCCGGCAGCAGGTCCGCGAGGCGCTCCAGGGTGGTGCCGGGCCTGATGCCGTCGTCGTTCTGCAGCAGCTTGCCGTCGGCCAGCGGGTAGGGGGCGATCTCCCGCTCGAAGAAGCCTCGGCCCTGGGCCGCCTCGGCACGGTTCTGTGACAGGCAGGCGAACTCGTCCTGCCGCTCGCGGGAGACGCTCTTGGACTCGGCCACGTTCTCGGCGGTCTGGCCCATGGCGATGTAGATGTCCGGGAGTCCCTCCGCAGGCGTCCATTCGCCCGTCCCGCCGCCGGAGCGGGCGGCGCTGCGAGCCTCGGCGTCGGCGAACCGTGAGTTGCGCGTGTTCGGCATGTCGTCGGCCATGCCCGCCCCGTAGCGGCTGATCGTCTCCACGCCCCCGGCCACGAAGCAGTCCCCCTCGCCTGCGGCGATGGCGTGGGCGGCCATCCGTATGGTCTGCAGCGAAGAGGAGCAGTAGCGGTTCACCGTCACGCCCGGGGCCTGCAGGCCGGCCAGGAGACCCGCAACGCGGGCGATGTTGTAGCCGGCCTCGCCGGCCGGCTGACCGCAGCCCCAGATGACGTCCTCCACCGTGGCCGGGTTAACGGCGGGCACTTTCGCCAGCACCTCGCCGATGATGAATGCCGAGAGCTCATCGGGTCGGGCGTCGACGAGTGAGCCTTTGAAGGCCCGGCCGATAGGCGTGCGGGAGGTGGCGAGAATGACGGCGTCACGCATGGGGATCTCCTGAGATCGAGTCGACGGCTGGCCCGTCCGACGGGCCTGACTCGCGGTCCGTCAGGCTAACGCTCGATGCCTCACCTGTATGTTCGCCTCTTGCCGTGCTGGGCGAGCAGGCGGGTTCCGGATTGTCCGGGCCTCACCCGGTCGCCATGTCGTGCATCGGCTCGCCGTCGTCCATATCCATGTCGTTGCCGTGGTCGTGCTCGCCGCTGTCGGCGAGGGACTCCTCGGTGACGTCGAGCGTGAACGTGGACCGGATGGGGGTTCCACTGTGTGTCAGTGGGGCGTGGTCGTTGCCGACGAGCGCCACGGTGATCTCGTGCGTGTCGATCCAGAGGCCGGCGAGCTGGGTCCACCCGGCATAGATGCGGGTGACGTACTCGCCGTTCAGGTAGAGGCGGGCGTGGCCCTGGCCGTCGGCCGCCGCGCGTGATGCCATGACTGGGGCGAGTTCGAAGTTCTCCAGCGCGACCCGCAGGTTGAAGCCGCCGGCCGGGTCGTGCACCGCCTCGGCGCCGACCGTGGGGATCGGCTGGTCAGCCGGGACTTCCCGCGGCTCGGGTGTGGCGGGGCGTTCGGTGGGAACGGGCTCTTCGATCGTGAAGACCTGCTCCAGGACGTGCTCGCCGGTGGTGATCGGCGAGTGGTCGTTGTTGGAGAGCTCGACCCGGATCTCATGCTCCCCAGGTCCCAGATCGTCAAGGTGGTGCCACATGCCGTAGATGCGGCTCACCTTCACGCCGTCCACGTAGACGTGGGCGTGGCCCTCGCCCTCGACGTGGTGGGTGGAGACGTTCTCGGGGGCGAAGCGCAGGTCGGTCACGATGAGGATGTTCCAGCCCGCCACCGGGTCGCGCAACACCTGCACTTCGAAGGACGGCCCCTCGTGGTCCTCCTCGTGGCTCGCCACCGTCGAGGTCGCGAGCATCCCGACCAGACCGGCGATGCAGGCAACGAGAAGTACTCGGCGAAGCTTGGGGAACATGCGGTGAACCTCCATTCGCAATTCAAGACTCGGGGTCTCGGCATATGCGGAGACCGTCCCGAGTTCCGTGACCCGACCTTCGTCGTCTAGCGGCTGTCGCTCGATATCCCTCCGTCTCGCGCCGGGCTATTCGAGTGGGCGCCGACGTGCGCTGCGCGCGTGTCGTATGGTGACAACATGATTCCATTCACACGTCGTCATCGCCTCTCCTCCGGGCTGTTGCTGGTCGCTTCGGTATTGCTCCTGGCGACCTCTGGCGTCACTTCGCAGGAGGAAGCCGACGCCGACGAGACCGGCACAGTCTCGCCGGTGACCGCCACGGCCAACCTGGTGGGCGCCGATGGCCAGCCCCTGGGGATCGTCACGCTCCTCGAGGGTCCCAATGGGGTGTTGGTGCAGGCCGATGTGACTGGACTTTCGCCGGGCGGTCATGGATTCCACATCCACACGGTGGGTGCATGCGAGCCAGACTTCGGCGCCGCAGGTGACCATTTCAATCCCGCCGAGAGCGGTCACGGGTTCATGCACGAGGGGGGCCAGCACGCCGGGGACTTGCCCAATATCTACGCCGGCGCCGACGGCGCCGCTCGTGCAGACTTCTTCACCGTGGCGGTGACATTGCACCCCGGCGCGGACAACTCGGTCTTCGATGCCGACGGCTCGGCGATCATCATCCATGCCCAGCCCGACAGCTACGGCGAGTCGGCGGGCGCGGGTGATCGTGTTGCATGCGGTGTGATCCGCTCCGGCGCGCCCGAGGCTGCCGGTGACGGTACGGCTGCAGAGGACGACTCCACTGACTCGAGCGCCAGCGACACGATGGCGGCCGGCGCCGAGGCGGGACCCGCCGAGGATCGCCCGACCGGCTGACTTCAGCCCCTGCGGCCTGCCCGAAGTGCCGGGGGAATCTGCGCGCGCGGCTGACTCAGGGGGCAGTCTTGGAGCGGGCATCGGCGAGTAGGTCGCCGACGGCCATCTGCAGGGTCGGTACGTCGATGATGACGGTCATCAGGCGGAAGCCCTCCTCGACGCGCCGCTCCACGAGGTCCACGTTGGTGTGGATGCCCGGCACGACGCCGTGGCGCCGGCACGAGTCCACGACTGTTGCGAGGGCCTCGCTGAAGTCCGGATGGTCGTTGTGCAGTCCGGGACCGCCCACGCCCATCGAGACGGCCAGATCCGACGGGCCGACGTAGACGGCGTCGATGCCGGGAACGCTGAGGATGTCGTCGATGTTGGCGACGGCCTCGGCGGTTTCGATCATGGGGATGCACAGCACGTAGTCGTCGGCACCCTCGAAGTAGTCGGGGCGCCCGATGCGGATACGGGTGGGGCCGACGCTGCGGCGCCCTGCGGGTGCGTAGCGGCAGGAGGCGACGGCCGCGGTGGCGTCCGCGGGGGTGTTCACCATGGGGATGATGACGCCGGCGGTGCCGAGGTCGAGCATCCGCCCGATGACGCCGGGCTCGTTCCACGTCACGCGTGCGAACGGCACGCTGTCGCCCAACTCGACGGCCTGGATCATCGCCATGGCGTCGGCGTAATCCACCATGCCGTGCTGCAGGTCCAAGCACGCATAATCGAAGCCGGCTCGTCCGATGATCTCCGCCGTGACCGGCGACGGGATGGACAGCCACGCCCCGATGGCGCACCCGCCGTCCTGCAGCTTGGCTTTGACTGGGTTCATCATGTGGTGGGACCTTCTGTTTGCCGCTTCTCGGAGAATCGCTTCCGGCACCGCGGTGCCGGGCGGGTGGTGCCGGTGTCGCCGGCCCTCAACTCCCGACCGCCGTCTGTGCGGCGCGCAGGGCGCTGTAGCCGATCCGCGTGACCCCAGTGCGCTCCAGCAGCTTGGGTGTCGACACGGCGTCGGTCAGCAGTTCGTGCTGGGTGACCCAGTCGTCCCATCCGGTGTGCGCCGCGCGCAGCTCGGGCGTCTCGATGCCCGGGTTGACGACCAGTTCGGTGACGCCGGGTTGGATCTCGGCGAGGGCCTGCTCCAGCGCCTCGGCGGTGCGGGGGCGTAGCACACGGTCGGGGCTCAGCACGCCGTGCTCGGCGGCTCGGCGGCGGAACGGGAAGCCGTAGGTGGACTCGCTGTCGCCGCTCTGGAGCCGCAGCGGAAGGTTGAAGTCGACGGCCAGTTCCAGGTACACGTCGAAGAACTCGGGCCGGGCGTTGAGGGCGTCGAGGTGCGAGCCGAGGTGGTTGACGTCGAACCCCCACAGGATGGCCCGCTCGATCTGTGCCCGGCACTCCCGCCGCACCTCCTCGGTGTCGGCGTGGTCCCACAGGTCGTCGGCTGTGCGGGGGAACCCGCCGTCACCGTCCAGCAGCGAGGGGGCCAGCGTGATGGGCCCCCAGCGGTACTTGTCGAACGGGGAGTTGAGTGTGAGGTTGACCCCAACGTCCTCGCCGCGGTAGGCGGCGGCCGCCTCGCGGGCCCAGGGACACGGCACCATCAGCGAGGCGCTGGTGCCGATGCCGGCCCGCAGCACGTCGTAGGTGCCCACATTGGTGGCGTGGGCGCAGCCGAGGTTCTCGCAGGTGATGATCAACAGGCGCGCCTCGGGGGGATAGCCGAGCTGCTCGACCAGGGTTCCCACGCGTGCGACCCTATCCGGCGTCCCGGCGTTGCGGGTTCCGGTGGGACCTCAACCCCCCAACGGCGTGTCGGGCCCGTCGCAGGCTGCCCAGAGCCCCAGATTCTCCGCGCGCGCCGCATCGACAGCGCCGGCGAACTGCGCGGCGTAGTCGGTGTTCGGCGGGATCGACAGGGCGTCGGCGTATCCCTCGCGGGCGAGCGCCATGTTCACCAGGAGACCGTCGGCGGCGCGGTGCACGTATGCAAGCAGCCGGTCGTAGACGTCGCGGGTCTCGGCGCCGCCGGTCAGCAGCACCGGGGTGCCGGGAGGGAGCAGGACAGAGGTGAAGGCCCCAGCCTCGGCGCCGAAGCACTCCGCCGGCAGGTAGCCGCCGGGCTTCTCGGGAGTGTCGATGCCGATGAGCCGCACGCTCTCGGTGCGACCTCCTTCGAAGACCGCCACGACGGTGTCGCCGTCCACCACCCGCTGGATCTCGGCGCTCGCCGCGGCCGGCGGGATGCTGAAGAGCGATGTCGGATGCCGCGCCCTGATGGCCTCAATGTCGACGCCGGCGAGAACGACCCCGGCGGAGCCCCCGGCGTCGACGCTCCCCACCGATTCGCCCTCGGAGGTGCAGGCGGCACCAGATGCGCCCACCACCCCTGCGACCAGCAGCGAGGTCGCCACCCGGAGCAGGCAGCGAACCGGCGCCGGGGTCGTGGTCAAAGCCAGGGACTGGTCGCGCTGCCCGTGTCGCAGCAGCCGCCGACAGTTGGTCTGGGGCGACCGGGGGCACGCGCGGTGCGGCAACCGTTGGGCGCTGTCACGCGGCAGGTTGTGCGCGGGTGCGGCGCCGGCTTCGGTGGTCGGCGGTGGTCTGCCGGGCCCGCAGGATGGCGCGGGCCTCGGCGACGTGGCGCCGTCCGATGGCCCGAGTCTCCTCGTCGAGCACCCAAGCGGCCGCGGGGTTGGCGCTCTCGGCGGCGGGTTCCCGCATGTCCGGTTCGGGGAAGAGCGGTAGTTGTGTACTCATGTTCCCATTCTGTCCAGGGGGTGTGACAGTGTCCCCGGCGCAAGCCGACCGCCTCCGATCACAGCCCGTGCGTCCCCGCCGGGAGCCGCCTGCAGGTGCCTCCCCGGAAATCTCAGATGGCATGGCAAATAACATGAAACTAATAGAGCCTATACATACCAAGGTCACTGGCGCCTCCCTCTTGGATACCGGAAAGGCAGAAGGGACCCTTATGGGGACCGGACACTGAACCGCGCAGTGTCACACCCCACTGCCACAGTGGGGGCATGAGTGAGAGACACGTTTGGAGGTTCGCCGAGGCGGGACGACGCCTCGCCTCGGCGACCACCGCCTTGGGGGCGCAGGTGCCCTCGTTCCGTACGCCACCCCGCGTCGCCGGCCTGGACCGCACCATCCGTCGCGGACCCGCCGGGTCGGTGCTCGTATCTGTACGTAGCCGGGGCCGGGCATGGCCGGCTGTGCTGGCCGACATGATCGAAGGAGTCGTGCACGCCAACGACCTGCCGCCGCACGAGGCGGCCCGCTTGCGCAACGAACTCTGGCAGGCCACCGAGGACATCGACGCGGCGCCGACGCCGGCCGCGAGCCCCGAATTGCCGCTGCTGGCCAACTCCGAGGTCCCCCAAGCCGCCTGAGCGGCGTTCCGACTCGACCGGCCAAGTAGCGTGAGCAGCGGCCCGGATGGCGAAACTGGTAGACGCAGAGGGCTTAAACCCCTCGGTTCGAATAGAGCGTGTGGGTTCGAATCCCGCTCCGGGCACGGTCCGTGACCTGCGGCGGTCCCCACCCGGGCTCGCGCGAGCCCAGGCGGAGCTACAGGGCCGCGAGGGCCGTGTTGAGGGCGGCTCGCACCTGCGCGGCGGCGTCTGCGACGGGGACGTTGGTCGTCTCACCTGTGGCACGCTCGGTCAGTTCCACCTCGCCGTTGGCGAGGCCCCTCGGGCCGACGGTCACGCGGTAGGGGATTCCGACGAGTTCGATGTCGCTGAACTTCACCCCCGGGCGGGCGTCGCGGTCGTCGAGGATCACCTCCACGCCGAGGCCGCGCAGTTCGGCGTAGAGGCGTTCGGCCACCTCGGTGACGGTGTCGTCGCGCCCTGAGATCGGCACCACCGCCACTTCGTACGGCGCCACCGACACCGGCCAGCAAAGGCCGCGCTCGTCGTGGTGGGTCTCGGCCACCGCCGCCACGGCCCGACCGATGCCGATTCCGTAGCTGCCCATCGTGAGGGTCCGGGCGACGCCCTCGGCGTCCATCACGGTGGTATCGAAGGCCTCGGCGTAGCGCCGGCCCAGCTTGAAGATGTGGCCGGTCTCGATGCAGCGCAGCAACTCCAGCGGGTCCCCGCAGCCGGTGCACGGCTCGCCGTGGCGCACCTGGCGCAGGTCCAGCCACTGCCCCACGCCGATGTCGCGCTCTATGTCCACGCCCCGGTAGTGGAAGTCGTCGCTGTTGGCGCCGGTGGTGAGGTTGGTGCGGCCGGCCAGGGCGGTGTCCGCCAGCACCGGCAGGTCGGTCACGCCGACGGCGCCGAGGCTCCCGGGCGATGCGCCCAGGGCGGCCACGCATTCGGCGGCGGCCGCCGGTCGGGCAGTCGCAGCGCCGGTGGTGTCGACCAGTTTCTGTTCGCTCAGTTCGTGGTCGCCGCGCAGCAGGACGAGCGTCACCTGGCCGTCCAGCACGTACACCATGGTCTTGATCTGCCGGTGCGGCGGGGCGTCGGCCTCGGCGGCTGCCAGGGCGGCGATGGTGCGGATGCCGGGGGTGGCGAATTGCTCCAGGGCTCCCCCCGGCGGATCCTCCACGGGCGGAACCACCGCGACCGCCCGCTCCACGTTGGCGGCGTACCCGCAGTTCCCGCAGCGCACGATGTCGTCCTCGCCGGCGGTCGACGGCACCATGAACTCCACGCTGGCGCTGCCTCCCATGGCGCCCGAGGAGGCCTCCACGGCGATGGCCGGCAGCCCCAGCCGCTCGAAGATGCGCGTGTACGCGGCGTGGTGCAGGTCGAAGGCCCAGTCCAGGCCGGCGTCATCGATGTCGAGGCTGTAGGAGTCCTTCATGGCGAACTCCCGGACCCGCAGTAGGCCGCTTTTGGGACGGGGCTCGTCACGGAATTTCCACTGGATCTGATACCAGATCTGAGGGACCTCGCGGTACGAGTGGATCTCCCTGGCGTGGAAGGCGATCACCTCCTCGTGCGTCATGCCCAAGGCGACCTCGGCGTCCTTGCGGTCGGTGAGGCGGAACATCTCGTCGCCCATCGACGTCCAGCGACCGCTCTTTTCCCAGACCCAGGCGGGGTGCATGGCCGGCAGCAGCAGCTCCTGGCCGCCGATGGCGTTCATCTCCTCGCGCACCACGTCGGCGACCTTCTCGTGCACCCGCAGCCCCAGCGGCAGCAGCGAGTAGTGCCCCGAGTGCAGTTGGCGGATGAAACCGGCGCGCAGCAGGAGGCGGTGGCTCGCCACCTCGGCCTCCGCCGGCGCCTCGCGCAGCGTGGGAACGAACAGGTTGGACCAGCGCATGGGGGCCTCCTCGAGTGCGGCACCAGCCTAGGAGTGTCCCCGGAGTTGGGCGGGCGGCGGGGATTGGACGCCGAGCTCTGGATTCCGGCATCCGCCGGAATGACGAATGGGGTCGGGGCGGGATCGGGGGCGGAGGGAGGAGGGTGGTAGCCGGCTATCAGGACATGGCGCGCACGGCGGTGATGATGTCGGTTGCGGTGGGGAGCCAGGCGTCCTCCAGCGGCGGGCTGAACGGGACGGGAGAGTTGGCAGCGGTCACCCTGGCGACGGGGTGGCTGAGCGCGGCGAACGTGTTCTCGGTGATCACCGAGGCGATCTCGGCGGCGAGGCCGCAGCGGCGCGGGCTCTCCTCGACGACAACCGCCCGGCCGGTGCGCGCCACCGACGCACAGATCGTCTCGGCGTCCAGCGGCGCGATGGTGCGCACGTCGATCACCTCCGCCGAGATGCCCTCGGTGGCGAACTGCTCCGCTGCTGCCAGGGCCCGCAGGGTGCATTCGCCGACGGCCACGAGGCTCACATCGTCGCCGGGCCGCACGCAGGCGGCCTTATCCAGCGCCACCTCGTAGGGCCCCGGCGCCACCGAACCCTTGGTCCGGTACAGGCCCATGTGCTCGAGGAACACCACGGGGTTGTCGTCGCGGATGGCCCGAAGCAGCAGGCCTTTGGCATCGGCCGGCGTGGACGGCACCACCACCTTCAGGCCCGGGATCCCCGCGAACAGCGGGTACAGGGTGTCGGAGTGCTGGCCGGCGGCCCGCAGACCGGCCCCGACCGCCATGCGCAGCACCAGCGGGACAGTGGCCTGGCCGCCGAACATGTAGCGCATCTTGGATGCCTGGTTGAAGATCTGATCGAAGCAGTAGGGCACGAAGCTGGCCCACATCAGGTCCACCACGGGGCGCAGGCCCGCCAGGGCGGCGCCGGTGGCGGCGCCCACGAAACCCGCTTCGGAGATCGGTGTGTCCCGCACCCGCGCCGGCCCGAAGCTGCCCAGAAGCCCGCGTGTGGCGCCGAAGGTGCCTCCCATGGCCCCTTCGTGCTGGTCGCCGAGGCCAGCACCCCCGGCGATGTCCTCGCCGACGATGATGACCGAGTCGTCGGCCTCCATGGCCTGGTTGAGCGCCTCGTTCACCGCTTCGAGGAAGGTGATCTCCCGCTCGGCGGGCGGAGCGGTCGCCGAGGCCGGCGGGCCGGGGGGATCGGGGGCGTAGACGTCGCGCTCTACGGTGGCGGCGTCGGGCCAGGCGCCCCGGGGGCCGGTCTCGAAGGCCGCGTCGATCTCGGTGGCCACCGCGGCGCGGTAGGGGCCCACGTCGGTGCCAAGCCGCTCGGCCAGCAGCGCCACCGGGTCGCGCCGGCGAGCCTCCTGGCGGTCGTCGCGGGGCCGGTACTGCTGGTGGTCGCCGATGTAGTGGCCGCGGATGCGGGCCACCTTCACCTCCACCAGGGTGGGGCCCTCGCCGGCCCGAGCCCGGCGCACGGCCTCGCCCGCGGCGTCGTACATCGCCTCGAAGTCCTCGCCCGCAACGGTCACACCGGCGATGCCGTAGGCGGCGGCCCGGGCGGAGATATCGGCGATGCTGGTCGAGTACTCCACGGGCGTGGACTCGGCCCAGCCGTTGTTCTCGCAGACGAAGACCACCGGCAGGCGCCAGATGGCGGCCAGGTTCAGCGATTCGTGGAAGATGCCCTGGTTGGCGGCGCCGTCGCCGAAGAACGCCACCGCCACGCGGCCGTCGCCGAGGACGTCGGCGGCCAGGGCCGCACCCGTGGCCAGGGAGATGCCCCCGCCCACGATGGCGTTGGCGCCCAGCATGCCCCGGCTGAAGTCGGCGATGTGCATCGAGCCGCCCCGCCCGGCGCACAGTCCCGTCTCCCGCCCGTACAGCTCGGCCACCATGCCCTCGAGGTCGCAGCCCTTGGCGATGCAGTGCCCGTGGCCGCGGTGGGTGCTGGTTATGAGGTCGGCGTCGGTGAGGTGGGCGCACATCCCCGCGGCGATCGCCTCGGCGCCGTGGTAGGTGTGCACGAATCCCGGCATCTCGCCCCTGGCGAACTCCCGCTGCACCCGGTCCTCGAAGCTGCGGATGCGGACCATCATCGCCAGGCCCGCCAGCAGCGCCTCCCGGCCGGCCGGCACCGGCGTCGCGTCCACTGTGTCGTCGACGGTGGTCATGCGTCGCGCAGCGCCGCCAGCTCCTCGGCGGTCTCGGCGATGACCCCGATGCGGGTGCCGATCGGCCCTTCCAGGCCCGGCTCGGCAATCCGGTGGAGCCAGCCGTCGGTGTCGGCCTCGATCTCCATCTCGATCTTCTCGGACTCCATGAGGAACAGCGGGTCGCCTGCGAGCACCTCGCCGCCCTCGTCCACGAGCCACTCGATGAGCGTCACGTCGCCCTCGTAGATCCCCGTCTTGGGGAGGATCACGTCGAGCATGGCTCCGGTGGGGTTTGGGGGCCCTGGATTCCGGCCTTCGCCGGAATGACGGGTTGGCGGGGCGTTGCGGGTTGGCGGGGCGTTGCGGGTTGGCGGGGCGTTGCGGGTTGGCGGGGCGTTGCGGGTTGGCGGGGCGAGGCGCGTAAACCGGTCATCAGGCGTCCTCGACGTGGGGCACGTAGCCC
Organism: Acidimicrobiales bacterium; assembly: GCA_963664235.1. GTDB lineage: Bacteria > Actinomycetota > Acidimicrobiia > Acidimicrobiales > CATQHL01 > VXNF01. The sequence continues at coordinate 1,989,435 of OY760933.1, forward strand.
TCCAGCGGCTGGATGAGGATGCCGCCGTCGACGGGAAGCAGCACGCCGGTCACGAAGGCGGCCATGTCCGAGGCCAGGAACACCACGGCCCGCGCCACGTCGTCGACGTCGCACAGCCGCCCCAGTGGCGTGCGGTCCACGATGCCGTCCCACTGGGCCGTCACGTCGATGCCGGTGTCCTCGCCGCCGGTGATCAGCTCCACCGCCCCCTCGGTCATTGCCGCCCCGGGGCACACGGCGTTCACCCGCACACCCGCCAGGGCCGCCTCCACGGCCAGGGAGCGGGTCATGCCCGCAATGGCGTGCTTGGAGGTGGTGTAGTGCGTCAGCCCCTCCGCCGAGGTCGACAGGGCGTCCACCGAGGCCACGTTGACGATGACCCCTCGCCCTGCGGCGCGCATCTGCCGGAGGGCCGACTGGGAGCACAGGTAGGCGCCCCGCACGTTGATGGTGAGGATCCGGTCGAACTCGGCGATCGGCATCTCGTGGGCCAGATGGTTCGAGAACACGCCGGCGTTGTTCACGAGGATGTCCACCGGGCCGGGATCGTTGCTCCAGGCCGCGAACGCTCCCGCCACGCCCGCCTCGTCGGTCACGTCGAGGCGCTGGGCGATGCAGCGGGCGCCGGTGCGGTCGGAGATCCGGGCGGCCGTGGCGGCGACGTCGTCGAGCCGCACGTCGGCGAGGATCACCGTGGCGCCGGCCTCGGCGAGACGATCGGCGATGGCGGCGCCGAAGCCCCGGGCGGCGCCGGTGACCACGGCCACCCGGCCACCGAGGTCGGCCAGTTCGGCGAGCGAGGCGTGCTCAGGGGTCATCGTGCAGCGGGCATCCGGTGTGGGGGAGGGACAGTGGATCGTCGGGGAACCGCGGCGACCGGCGCCTCAGTCCAGCGCCTCGGCTGCGGCGCGGGTGTGCAGGTGCGACGTGTACCGGCGCGCCTGCTCGAACCGCTGCCGGACCTCGTTGGCACGTCCCGAGGGTACGACCTCCTCGCCGCCCTTGACGATGGCCAGCAGCCGGGAGCGGTCGCCCAGCACCCGCACGTCGGTGTCGGGGTTGCCGTCGACCACCAGCAGGTCGGCGAACTTGCCGGGGCGCAGCGTGCCCACCCGCTCGGCGTCCCGTGGTGCCGCGGTTGCCGCGTTGCGGGTCATGCACAGCAGCGCCTCCATGTCGCTCATGCCCAGATGGCTTACGAACAACTCCATCTCCCGGGTGTGCCACTCCCCGTAGGGGGTCATGGCGAAGCCGCTCTCGGAGCCGGCGATGAGCGTGGCGCCCGCCGCGTGGGCCTTGGAGAGGATCGCCACCGCGGCGTCCAGTTCGCGTTTCATGGCGTCGGCCACGAACGGGCGATTGTCGGGGGCCTCCAGGCTGTTCACCAGCAGCGTCATGGCCGGCAGCAGCGGGATCTGTTTCTCCAGTACGACCTCCAGGGTGGCGGGGTCCATGTAGGAGGCGTGCATGATCCAGTCCACGCCGACGGTGGCGGCGTCGGCCACCGACTGGCGCGAGCGGGCGTGCATGGTGACGGGGCGGCACAACCGGTGCGCCTCGTTCACCGCCAGCGACAACTCGTCGACGCTGAAGGCGGCGTACTCGGTGGTGCCCGGTCCCGATCCGGCGATCTTGATGAGGTCGACGGTGTCCTTCACCTGGTTGCGGATCTCCTGCAGCAGGTCGTCGGCGCAGCGCACCAGGGCGCCGAAGGACGATTCGTGCACGTCCACCCAGCGGGGCAGCGTGTCGCCGATGCCCAGCTGCGTGGTGATCTGGCGTCCGGCAGCCGAGAACCTCGGGCCCTGCACCAGGCCGCCGTCGATGGCGTCGCGCACCGCCGGGGCGACGCCGTTGGGGCCGCCCGGGTCGCAGGCGGCGGTCACGCCGGCCAGCAGCACCTTCTCGGCGTCGATGGCGGCCCGGATGGCCCGGTAGGGCGCCGGGGTGTAGATGAACAGTTCCTCCTCGGTGCGCGGCTCGCCGAAGCTGATGTGCATGTGGCCGTCCACGAGGCCGGGAATGATCGTGGCCGCCCCGGCGTCGCTTACAGGGATCTGCGGGTCGCGGTAGGTCTCGGGCAGTTCGGCCCGGGTTCCCACCCATTCGATGAGGTCGTCGCGCACCACCACGGTGGCGTCGGCCAGCACGGTGTGGTCCTCGCAGGGGAGCACCCGGGCGGCGTCGAACCGCCGCAGACCGTCGGGGCCGGTGGTTTGGTGGTGGGTCATGATGTTCCTCTCGGGGCCCTGGGTGGACTCGGGCGTCTCAGAAGGGGATGACGGGGAAGTAGCGGCCGCCGATCGGGTCGCCGGGGGCCAGGCCGACCTCCTCGTCGGTGTAGTTGTACTCGTAGCGCTGGCTGCCCAGCCAGATGGTGCCGTCGGCCACGTAGCGCACCACCATGGCGCGGCGCCCCCGCTCGGAGAGATTCGGACCCGAGGCGTGCCAGGTCAGCGCCGAGTGCAGCGACACCTCGCCGGGGGCCAACTCCACGACCTCCACCGGCAGGCCCAGCGCCTCGGGGTCGCCGATCTCGCCGACGCTGGCCGGGCGGGACTCACGCAGGTAGGGGGTGCCGGTGCCGAAGACCACCGGCAGTCGCTCGCCGAGGTGCTGGCTGCCACAGGCCATGCGCATGGCGCCGTTGTGGGCGGTGGTTCCGTCGAGGGCCACCCAGCCGGTGACGGCGTTGGCCTGGGCGAGCGGCCAGTACGAGTAGTCCTGGTGCCAGCGCAGTTCGTGCGGGCTGGGCGTCTTGTTGAGGGCGTTGTCCTCCAGCAGCCGCACGCTGGTGGTGCCGAGCAGTTGCGCGGCCCAGCGGGCCATCGTGGGGTTGAACACTGCGGCGCGGAAGTCGTCGTCGGTGAGCCACAGGTTGAACAGGAAATCGAAGCTCTGCGCCGGGTCGCGGGAAGCCCCCGATGCCGCACCGTCGCGGTCGGTCGACTCCCCGTCGCCGTTGTCCGCCTCGGGCCACAGGGCCGGGTCCAGCAGGTCGTAGCGCCGGCCGGCCTCCTCCTCGGAGCGGGTGAGACGCCCGACGAGGTCGCGCAGGAACTCCACCTGCTCGTCGCTGAAGATCCTTCCGGGGCGGAGGTAGCCCTTGGTGTAGAAGGTCGTGATCTCCTCAGCGGTCAGCGGCGAGGTGCGCACACCGGTGCTGCCGTTCGTGACGGGGTTCGACCCGGTGCCGCCGCTCACCCCGTCACCTGCAGGGTCACCGCTTTGAACCGGTGTTGCCCCGCTGCGAGCCTTCACGGTTCTCCCCTCGTTCGCGCCCCCTAGCTGGGCAAAATCATAGTTCTATACTCCGCCAATGGCCGAGAGCGACCACACCGAGTACGTCACGCGGGCCGATAGCACCCCGCTCGACGACCTCACCGGCACCGCCTTCTCCCACCTCGACGTGCGCACCCTGGTGTCCGACGCCCGCCAGGGCTCGGAGAAGGTGATGGTGGGGCGCACCGTGTACCCGGGTGGCGGCGGGACCCACGAGCATCACCTGCATCCCGACGCCGAGGAGGTCGTGATCGTGCTGTCGGGGCGGGGCTGGCATCGCGTGGGCGACGCGTACTACGAGATCGGGCCGGGTGACGTGGTGTTCGTTCCGGTCAACACGGCGCACTCGGCAGGGTCCATCGGCCCCGAGGACATGGTGATCCTCTGGGTCCTGGGCGGGGTGCCGTCGCTGGAGCGGGCCGGCTACGAGGCGGTGCCCGAATTTCCCGGGATCCCCTCGGGCTGACCGGAGCGGGCTGGGGTATGGACGCTTCCGGGTTCTCGATCGCGCGCCTCGGGGCGCTGTACGCCGCCGGCGAGACGGATCCCTCCGAGGTTCTGGCCGCCGCACTGGCACGGATCGATCGCCTCGACGGTGCACTGGGGGCGTTCGCCGAGGTCACCGCCGAGGCGGCGACGGCCGAGGCGGCGGAGCGCACCGCCGAGTTGCGGCGCGGCGAGTCCCGGGGCCCGCTGCACGGCGTGCCGGTGGCCGTCAAGGAGTTGTTCGACGTGGCCGGCGCCGTCGGCGACTACGGCTCGGAGGTGCTGGCGGGGCGGGTTGCCGGCAGCGACGCTGAGTTGGTGCGGAGGCTGCGGGCGGCGGGCGCGGTGATCGTGGGCGTCACCCGCTCACACGAGTTCGGCTGGGGGATCACCTCCCAGCACGCCAGCCGGTCCAGCCCGCGCAACCCGTGGAATCTCGAGAGGGTGCCGGGGGGCTCCAGCGGCGGGTCGGCGGCTGCGGTCGCCTGGGGGATGGTGCCCGCCGCGGTGGCGAGCGACACGGGCGGGTCGGTGCGCATCCCGGCCACGTTCTGCGGCGTGGCCGGCATCAAGCCGACGCTGGGGCGGATCAGCCGGGCCGGCGGCATTGCGCTGGCGTCCTCGCTGGACACGCCGGGCGTGGTGGCGGGCCACGTCGCGGACCTGTGGCCGATGCTGGCAGCCATGAGCGGCCCGCACGTCGGCGATGCGGCCACGCTGGCCGATCCACTGCCTGCGGCGCCCGACCCCGCATCCTTCGGCGACGGGTTGGAGGGTGTGCGAGTCGGGATCGCGCCGGCTCTGCGGGGCGCCGTGCCGTGGGGAGAGGCGACCACCGCCGGGTTCGACCGCACCTGCGAGGCGCTGCGGTCTGCCGGCGCCACTCTCGAAGAGGTGGACACGCCTGCCGCGGAGGACATGCTCGCCGCCTTCATCCCGCTGCAGATGGCCGAGGCCTACGACTTCCACAGCCGGCAACTCGGTCTGTTCCCTCAGCGTGGCGACGAGTACGGCGCCGATGTGCGGAGCCGCCTCGAGATGGCCTCAGAGGTGACCATGGGGGAGTATCTGGAGTCCCGGCGCCGCCGGCTGGGGTTCATCTGGGCGTTCGATCGGATCTTCGCGTCGCTGGACGTGCTGCTCTCACCGATCTCGGCGGTCGGCCCACCCACTGTGGACGACCCCGACACGGTTGTGATCGATGGCGAGCGGCGGGCACTGCGGGAAGTGGTCATGGGCTTCACGGTGCCGCAGAACATCACGGGACTGCCCACGGTGGCGGTGCCTGTCGGCTTCGACGTAGACGGGATGCCAGTGGGCATGCAGTTCACGGCCGGGCGCCTGCGGGAGGACGTCGCCGTGCGCGTGGCGGGTGTTGTCGAACACGTATTGGGGGCCGAAGCGCCACGAGTGCCGGTCACACCCAACCAAGGGGGTTAGCAATGCCGCACGTCACCGTCAGCGACGGGACCAGCATCTACTACGAGAGCCACGGCGACGAGTCGCTGCCGGCTCTGGTGCTGATACGCGGCACCGGGGCCGACGGCACCCGCTGGATGCCGCAGGTGAACGCCTACCAGTCCGAGGTGCGTTGCGTGATCTTCGATGGCCGGGGCGTGGGGCGCAGCGAGACCACACCGCCGCCGTACACCGTGGCGGGCATGGCCGGCGACACGTTCGACCTCATGGACGCCCTGGGCATCGGGGCGGCGCACCTGTCGGGCTCGTCGCTGGGCGGCGCCATCGGCCTGCGCATGGCGGCCGACGCCCCCGAGCGTGTCCTGTCGCTGCAGATGCACTCCTCGTGGCTGGGCACCAGTGGCTTCAGCGAGTTCTCCCTGGGCCTGCTGAAGGCCCACCTGGTCAGCGGCGGCGTGGAGCACTACTACGCCGCCACGATGCCGATGCTGCTGAGCCCCGGTTTCATGTCGGAAAACTTCGACATGCTCATGAAGATCCTCGACCACATGCGGGCAAACGCCGCCAGCTACGACGGTCTGCTGGGCCAGATCGAGGCCAACCTCTCCTACGACATGCGCGCCGAGGCGCAGAAGGTCTCCGCCCCGGTGCTCGTGACCGTCGGGGGGATGGACGTGGTCCTGCCCGTCCAGTGCTCCCAGGAGATCCACGACGCCCTGCCGGGCTCGGAATTCCACGTCTTCGAAGGCGCCGGACACCTCTCGGGCATGGAAAGTCCCGACGAGTTCAACCGGGTCACCCTGGACTGGATGCGCAAGCACCTCTGAGCCGGCGGCGGGCTCGGCTGATCGCCGGGCAAGGTTCCGGTTGACCAGCGCCGGCGACACCTGAGCGACGCCAGCGCACGCCGGCGATCCAGGGAGCCGGTCGAGCGCGATGTGGCATAATCGCGGTTCACCTCTATCCGGGGGGCCTAGGAAAGGAAATAGGGATGAGAAAGTATCGACGCGGGTTCGTCGCGTGCGCGAGCCTGTTCGTGCTCACGCTCGTGGCAGCGGCGTGCGCAGCCGACGACTCTGAGGCCGCCGACGCGGCCCTGGCCGAGGCGAGGAGTGCGTCGGCCGCCGCATCCGAGGCGCTGTCCGAGGCTCAGGCCACGGCAGCCGCGGCCCGCAGCGCCCAGGCCGACGCAGCCACAGGCATCGCGGATGCAGCGGCGGCAGATGCCGCCGCGCAGTCGGGGCTCGCCGCATCCGAGGCGGCCCAGGCCGCAGCCGAGGCAGCGCAGGCCGCTGCCGACCTGGCGCAGGCCACCGCCGAGGGCAACGTCGAGGCGATGGCCGCAGCCGAAGCGGCGCTCGCGGACGCTCAGGCCGCAGCCGACGAGGCGCTGTCGGAGGCGGCCGCCGCGCAGGCGGAGGCGGCCGCCGCGCAGGCGGAGGCCGATGAGGCACGGGCTGCTGCGGCTGCCGCGCAGGCGGAGGCCGACCAGGCCCGGGCCGAGGCCACCGAGGCGCAGGCCGCGGCCGAGGCGGCGCAGGCCGCTTCCGCTGCCGAGTCGGTCACGCTGGAGTTCTGGTCGTGGAACAACGAGGGCGCCTACCCGGTCGTGCACGAGGAGGCCGAGGCGCGCTTCGAGGCCGACTACCCGAACGTGGACGTCGTGCGCACCTACACGCCCTTCGCCGACTACATGACCAACCTGCGGGCGGCCATTGCCGCCGGCGAGCCACCCGACGTGGCACAGGTGCCGTGGACCGGCGAGTACACCGACCTGGTCAACGGCGGCGCTATCGCCTCCCTGGCGGGTGATTTCACCCGCGGCTTCCCCGCCTTCTTCCCGCCGATCGCGTCGATTGCCAGCGTGAACGGCGTTCCCTACGCCATCCCGCTCGACGTGAACTCGCTGCAGATCGCCTACAACAAGGACGTCTTCGCCGAGCTGGGCCTCGAGGTGCCCCGCTCGTCCGACGCCCTCAAGGCAGTGGCCGCAGCGCTCGACGAGGCCGGCTACTTCGGCGTGGCCGTGGGTACGAACGACGGGTGGGCCGCTGCCGACCTGTTCTTCGCACAGCTCGCCTACACCGATCCCACCAACACGCTCATCGTGCAGGCGGATGCCGGTGGGGCCACCTGGGACGACGCGGAGTTCCTGGGCGCGGCGGAGAACCTCGCCGACCTCATCGACAACGGTGTGTTCGCGCCGGGCGCCAACTCCATGGTCTCCTTCGTGGGGGCGCTGGAGCTGTTCGTGGCGCAGCAGGCCGCCATGTTCTACCCGGTCGGCAACTTCATCACCGGCGGCATCGCCGCACAGGTTGAGGACAGCTTCGAGTGGGGCCTGTTCCCCTTCCCGTCGCCTGACGGCGGCGAGGGATTCGCCACCGGCGGCGTGGCCGAGATGTTCTCGATCCCGGCGGATGCGGCCAACGTCGACCTGGGCATCGAGTTCATGCGCTACCTGACCGATGCCGACAGCGAGGCCGTGCTGGTGGCCAACGACTTCATCCCGTCGTGGGGCATCGAGCTGCCCGCCGACGTGAGCGACCTGTACCGCGACCTGATCGCGGCGCAGGCCACCGTCCGCAACCGCACGATCTACACCACCCCGGTGTACACGGAGCTGATCAACGGCGTCCAGGGTCTGCTCGGCGGCTCGGTGACGCCGGCTGACCTGGTCGCAGCCATGGCCGGCGCCGGCTAAGCCGGCACACAACGAGCAGTTGTCACCCGCGGCGGCGCCGTCGGCAGGGACGACCCTGTCGCGGCGCGCCGTGCGCGCCGCCGAGCGACGCCGCGGTGGCAACTACGCCTCGAGTCTCGGTGTCGCCATGGTGGCGCCGAGTCTCGCCGTGTTCCTGGGGCTCATCGCCGTCCCCGTCGTGGTGGTGGGGCTGGTGTCTCTGTCGGAGTGGACCGGCTTCGACATCGCCGACATCGCCTGGCTGGGCATCGAGAACTACCGCACGATCGCCGGCGATGACATCTTCTGGCGGGCGCTGCGCAACACGCTGCTCTTCACGGGTGTCACGACGCTGTTCCTCAATGCCATCGGCTTCGGCGTCGCCCTGCTGATCTCCACCCGGGTGCGCGGCACGGGCCTGCTGAGGGCCGTCATCTTCCTGCCCGCCCTGCTCCCCGCGGTCCTGGTGGGCCTCATGTGGCAGCGGGTGCTGGACGCCTTCGGGTTCGTGAACCAGATCCTGCAATGGCTCGGCGTGGCCGATCAGCCGGTCTTCTTCCTCGGCGAGGAGCGCTGGACTCTGTGGGTCATCATCGGGGTGACCGTCTGGCAGTTCGCGGGCTACGACATGATCCTCTACTACGCGGGCTTGCAGGGCGTCGACCGTTCGATGCTCGAGGCCGCGGCCCTCGACGGGGCACGCACCCCGGCCACCGTGTTCCGGGTGATCCTCCCGTCGATGTGGCACATCGTGGGCGTCGTGGCGCTGCTGAACATCATCGGCGGTCTGAAGATCTTCGACTTGGTCTTTGTGATGACCAGGGGAGGTCCCAACCGCAGTTCCGAAGTGCTGGCCACCTACATGTTCGAGCAGGGATTCCGCTTCAGCATCATGGGTGTGGCCTCGGCCATCGCCGTGGTGATCGTGGTGCTGGCGGTGATCGCCAGCGTGGCCCGGTTCCGGTTGGCGAGGCGTCTTGTTTGACCTCCGCTCGGCGTGGGCGAAGACCGGGCTGTCGATCCTGGCGGTCGTCATCGCGGTGACCATCGTGCTGCCGGTGGTCTGGATCGGCGCACTGTCGCTGAAGACCGGCCGGGAGGTCTACAACCAGAAGTTCCTGCCCGACGAGTGGGTGCCGGGCAACTACGTCACCGCCTGGCAGGAGTTCGGGCTCGGGGGCTACTTCCTCAACAGCGTCTTCGTGACCGTCGTCTCGGTTGTGCTCACGATCGTGGTGGCGCTGCTGGCGGCGCACGCCTTCACGTGGCTGCGGTTCCCGGGCTCGGACGTGGTGTTCACGCTGCTGCTGCTGGGCATCATGATCCCCCCGGCCGCCCTCGTGCTGCCGCTGCTGATCGAGGCTCGCCACCTGGGGTTCTACAACGACCTGTTCGGCCTCAGCCTGGTGTACGTGGCGTTCGGGCTGCCCCTATCGATCCTCATCTTCCGGGGCTTCTTCGCCGGCATCCCCGGCGAGTTGGTGGAGTCGGCGCGCCTCGACGGGGCGAGGGAATGGAAGATCCTTTTCCGGGTGATCGTGCCGGTGGCGCGCCCTGCCGTCGTGACGGTGACGATCCTGCTGTTCCTGGCCAACTGGAACGACTTCATCCTGGCCCTGGTGCTGCTGCGGGACGCCGATACCTACACGCTGCCGGTGGGGATCAGCCAGTTCATCGGCCAGTACGCCACGCCGCACGAGTTGATTGCCGCCGCGTCCCTCATCGGCTCGGTACCCGTTTTCATCCTCTATCTCGTGCTGGAGCGGAAGTTCCAGCAGGGCGTGACCGCAGGCGCGCTGAAGGGCTGAGCGGATGACGCGAGCGCGCGAGGGGCATCCACAGGAGAGGGACGGCCGGAATGGACGAGGCAATTCGGACGAACGAGCATGAGGCAGGGGAGGAGCGCGAGATGACGACGCAACCAGTGCTGGCGGGCAAGGTCGCCATCGTGACCGGGGCGGGCTCGGGCATCGGCACGGGCAGCGCCATTGCCCTCGCGGGGGCCGGTGCGTCGGTGGTGGTCAACGACATCAACACCGAGGCGGCCGCCGAGACGGCGGATCGGATCGTCGCCGCGGGAGGCGCCGCGGTTGTCGACGGCGGCGACGTGTCGGCCGTCGCGGACGTCAAGGCGATGGTGCAACGCGCCGTCGAGACCTTCGGTGGCCTCGACGTGCTGCACGCCAACGCCGGGGTGGAGCGCTACGTCGACCTCGAGCAGATGAGCACCGAGGACATGGATCTGCTCCTCGACGTGGACCTCAAGGGCGTCCTGCTGTGCGCCCAGTACAGCATCGCCCCGATGCGCGCCCGCGGGGGCGGCTCGATGATCTTCACGTCCTCGGTGCAGGCCTCGCACTCGCTGCCCGGCTGTGTGGTCTATGCGGCGGCGAAAGCAGGGGTGGTGGCGGCGGCCCGGTCGCTCACCCTGGAGGTGGGCAGGGACAACATCAGGGTCAACGCCATCTCGCCGGGCACGATCAACACCCCGATGCTCACCCGGGACCTCGAGGACATGAACGTCGACGAGGCCGGGAACTTCATGGACCGGGTGCACGCCGCCAACACGCTGGGGCGTGTCGGCACCGTCGAGGAGGTCGGCGACCTCATCGTCTTCCTGGCATCGGACGCCTCCAGCTACATCAGCAGCACAAACATCGTCATCGACGCCGGCTTCACTGCCGTGAAAGCGTTCTAGGACAGCCAGGTCATGGCCGAGATCTCCTTCCGCGACGTCACCAAGGTCTACGGCGACGGCACAGAGGCCGTGACCTCGCTGAGCCTCGACATCGGCGACGGGGAGTTCGTGGTTCTCGTCGGGCCGTCGGGCTGCGGCAAGTCGACGCTGCTGCGGATGCTGGCCGGTTTGGAGGCCATCACGGCCGGCGAGATCGTCGTGGACGGTGCGGTCGTGAACCAGGTGCACCCCCGGGACCGTGACGTGGCGATGGTGTTCCAGAACTACGCCCTGTACCCCCACATGACTGTCTTTGCCAACATCGCCTTCCCGCTGCGCCAGGCCCGGTTGGGTGCCGCCGAGATCCGCAGCCGGGTCACCGAAGTGGCCGAGACGCTCGAGCTGACCGAGCATCTCAAGCGCCGCCCGGCGTCGCTGTCGGGTGGCCAGCGCCAGCGGGTCGCCATCGGTCGCGCCATCGTGCGCCAACCCAAGGTGTTCCTGCTCGACGAGCCGCTCAGCAACCTCGACGCCAAGCTGCGGGTGCAGATGCGCGCCGAGTTGGCCCAGCTCCACGCCACCTTGGGGGTCACGACGGTGTTCGTGACCCACGACCAGACCGAGGCCATGACGCTGGGACAGCGGGTCGCCGTGCTGAACGAGGGCGAGCTGCGCCAGGTCGGCACGCCCCAGGAGCTCTATCACCGGCCGGCGGACCTGTTCGTGGCCGGTTTCATCGGCAGCCCCTCGATGAACCTGCTGAAGGCCGAGCTGCGATCCGGCGGAGGCTCGGGCGGTTTGATGTTGGACTTCGGCCCGGTGGGTGTGATGGCGATCCCCGACGCTGCCGCTGACTTGTGTGCCGGCGCTCCGGCGGGGACGCCTCTGGTGGCGGGAATTCGCCCCGAGTCGCTGCTGCTGGGTGATCCGGCGGCGTCCACCGAGGGTCTGCCCCGAGCCAGGGTGCGCTTCACCGAACTGGTCGAGCCGGAGACGTATGTGCACCTGGCCGGAGACTTCTCCGGCGTGGACCCCGGGGACCCCGATGCGCCGCCGCGTGACACTCTCGTGGCGCGGGTGCGCTCGGACCGGGTCTTCGCTCCCGGCGACGAGGTGGCGCTGGAGATCGGCGGCACCGGCCTTCATCTGTTCGACATCGACTCCGGGAGGACCTTGCGATGACAACGACAACCATGGCCGCCGAGGCTCCAGCCACTGACGAGGGAGGCGTCGTCTGCGGCTTCTCCCACGCCGGGATCACGGTGGCCGACCTCGACCGGTCCATCGCCTTCTACGAACTTCTCGGCTACGAGATGTTCGCCCGCTGGGTTCGCACCGAGGAGTACCTCCGCGAACTGGTGGGATACCCCACTGTCGAGATGCACGCCGCGGTGCTTCGCAACGACAACGTCGGGGTGTTCTTGGAGCTGCTGGAGTACCGCAACATCGAGCGCAAGGAAATCGACCCGTCCAACGGCAATCCCGGCACCGCCCACATCTGCCTGTTCGTGAAGGGCCTCGAGCCGCTGTGGGAGCGCCTGAAGGCGGCCGGCGTGGAAGCGGTGAGCGAGCCGGTGTCGCCGACGGTGGGGCCCAACAAGGGCGCGCTGGCGATCTACCTGATCGACCCCGACGGCTACCGCGTGGAACTCGTCGAGACCAAGCGCAACCTCGACGGCTCGCCGCGCTAGCGAGACCGACGGCCACGCCCGACCAAGGAGGAAGATCATGGAACCGATCGTGCCGCTGACCGATGTCGAGACCTTCGCCGAGGGGCTCGACCACGCCGAGGGCATCTGCGTGGCACCCGACGGCACCATCTACTGCGGGGGCGAGGCCGGCCAGGTCTACGTCATCGACCCCGACGACACGCCCCGGGAGATCGCCAACACCGGCGGGTTCATGCTGGGTCTGGCTGCCGACGGCGACGGCAACATCTACGCCATCGACCTGGTGCACAGCACCGTCTGGCGCATCAGCGGTGACGGCAGTGAGCGGAGCGCCTTCTGCACCGGCAACGACGAACAGTCCCTCGGCGTGCCGAACTGGGGGGCATTCGACGCCGGCGGCAACTACTACCTCACCGACTCCGGTGGCTGGGGCGAGCAGAACGGCCATGTCTGGGTGCAGCGCCCTGGTGCCCAGGCCGAGGTGTGGAGCACCGAGTCGGTCAACTTCCCCAACGGCTGCGCCGTGAGCGCCGACGGCTCGCGCCTGTTGATCGTGGAGAGCTACCCCAGTGCCATCGTCGAGATCCCGATCGAGGCGGACGGATCGGCCGGGGCGCGGCGGGAGCTGTGCGACCTGGGGTTGGCGGTCCCCGACGGCATCGTCGAGACCACCGACGGGTCGCTCGTGGTCCCCTGTTACCGGCCCGACGCCATCTTCGTCTGGCACGCCGACACCGGACTGCAGGTGCTGGCGCAGGACCCGCGCGGCGCCATCATCGCCGCCCCCACCAACGCGGTGTTCACCGGGGACGATCGCGACGTGCTGGTGGTGCCCAACCTGGGGCGCTGGCACATGAGCAGGTTCCGCAGCTCGTACCGGGGCGTGGGCGCCTTCTACCCCAGTGCCGCCCGCATCGCCGGCGAAGAGTGACCGACCGGAGGCCCCCTGTCGTCATCCCGGCGAAGGCCGGGATCCATTGTCCCCCGCCGAGCCGGTGCTGGCGGAGAACGTCCCGCAAGTCCGTACCGAGGAGGAATCATGAGTGATCCGGACGCTGTCGCCGTCACGGTGCCCACGGACTATGTGGGCGGCCTGTTCGACCTGTCGGGCAAGGTGAGCCTCATCACCGGCGGGGCCAGCGGACTTGGTGAGGCCATCGCCGTGGGGTTCGCCGACTGTGGCGCCGAGGTGACGTTCCTGGACGTGGATGTGGCTCGCGCCGAGCGGTTGGTCGCCGCGGCCGGCGAGCAGGGCCGCCGCCTGCGGTTCATCGAGGCCGACGTCACCAGCCGGGACGCCATGGAGAGCGCAGTCGGCGAGGTGCTGGATGCCCACGGCCACATCGACGTGCTCGTGAACTGCGCCGGCACGGCCGCCCGCCACCCCGCCGAGGACTTTCCCGACGAGGTCTGGGAGCGGGTCGTGCGGCTGAACCTGTGGGGCACGTTCCTGTCGTGCCAGATCGTGGGTCGCTCGATGATCGAGCGGGGCCAGGGCGCCATCGTGAACATGGCCTCCATCGGCGGCAGCCGGGCCTACCCGGAGACAACCGCCTACCTCCAATCCAAGGGCGGCGTCATCCAGATGACCCGCAGCCTGGCCCTGGAATGGATCGAACACGGGGTGCGGGTCAACGCCCTGGCGCCGTCGATCTTCGAGACGCCGCTGGTGCTGGCCTCGGACCGCAAGCGCAGCTACACCAGCGAGTTCATTGCGGCCCGCACGCCCATCGACCGCCGGGGGCTGCCGCGGGAGATCGTCGGTCCCGCCATCTTCCTGGCCACCGACGCAGCGTCGATGGTGACCGGGCACATACTGAGCGTGGACGGGGGGTATCTCTGCGTATGAGTCACGAGACAGGCCATCAGATCGAAGCGGTCGACGCCCTGACGGTGCGTGCCCCGGTGCCGGAGGTGATCCGCTTCGGCGACTGGGTGATGGAGCACCGCGAGTTCGCCCTGGTGCGGGTGCGGACCCGCGACGGCATCTGTGGGTACGGCTTCACGCTGAGCCGCGACGGCCCGATCGCAGCCGTGGTGCACGACTACATCGGGCCGCGCTACGTGGGACGTCCGACCGACGAGCCCGAGGCGGCGTTCGGCTCGGTGCAGCGCTCCAACCTGTCGAACCTCGTCGGGGGCGTGGGGCTGCGGGCGCTGTCGATCGTGGATCTGGCCGTCTGGGACGCCGAGGCCAAACGCCAGGGCCTGCCCATCGCGGTCATGCTGGGTGGGGCCAACGCGGCGATGCCCGTCACGGGGATCGCCGGCTACCCGCCCTCCATCGGCCCCGCCGAGGTCATCGAGCAGGTCTCCAGCCTGTACGAGCAGGGTTACCGGCGCGTCAAGCTGCCGATGGCGCCCGACGTGGCGCGCTCCAAGGCCCGCCTGGAGGCGGCCGCCTCGGTGTCCGACGACCTCTGGGTGGGTTGCGACGGGGCCTGGATGTTCGGCGCCGTCGACGATGCGGTGGCGTTCCTGGAGAGCCTGGAAATGAACCTGGGCTGGTTCGAGGACGCCTTCCCGCCCGGCAACGCCCGCATCATCGCCGCGCTGCGCGAGCGGTCGCCGTTCCCCATCGCCTTCGGCGACGAGCAGGGCGGGGCGCACTATCCCGAGTCGCTGATCGCCTACAACGCGGTGGACTACGTGCGGGTCGATGTCACGACGATGGGCGGGATCACGGCGATCGGCGACGTCCTGGCGCAGGCGGACGCGGCCGGCCTGAAGGTCGCCCCGCACATGAACGCACTGGAGCACGCCCAGATCTTCGGCGGTCTGGGTCGCACCGACCTGCCGCTGGAGTGGGGAATCGTCGGCAGCGGCGTGGACCAGTTCGCCGATTCGCTGCGGCAGCCTGTGGTGCGCGACGGGCTCATGGACCCGCTGCCCGACGAGGCCGGCTTCGGGCGGCTCGTCAACCCCGATTGGCTGCGCAGCGTGCCGCACGACGATCCGGCGGGCATCATCGACGAGGCAGCGGCGCTGGAGGCGTGATGGAGGACGGATCGGGACCGGGGGCCGGCGGGGGCCGGATCTTCGAAGCTCGTGAGCTCCGCTTCGGCGGCTGCTTCGAGGACTTCGAGGTGGGCGACGAGTACCGCCACTGGCCCGGCAAGACCATTACCGAGGCCGAGAGCCACCTGTTCTGCATGCTCACCCTTGCGGTCCATCCGCTGCACGTGGACTCGGCGCACTTCGACGGCACCCAGGGTCCGTTCGAGCGGCCCGTGGTGGCGGGCCCGCACGTCTACTCGCTGCTGCTGGGCATGAGCGTGCCGGACATCTCCGGGCGGGCGTTGGCCAACCTGGGCACCACCGACCTGCGCCACACGGCGCCGGTGTATCCCGGCGACACGCTCTACGGCACCAGCACCGTGCTCGAGACGCGCCCCAGCCGGTCGAGGCCTGATGCGGGGATCGTCACCGTCGAGACGGTGGGTCGCAACCAGGACGGCGCGGTCGTCACGACCTACAAGCGTTCGGTGCTGCTGCCGCGGCGATCGGTGGATGGCGCTTGAGGGCCTGGGCCTGGCGCCGGATCTCCCCCCGCCCGCTCAGCGGCCCGGATTCCCCACGATGGCCGAGGCGCTCAGTGGCATGGAAAGTCCCGAGGAGTTCAACCGCGTAACCCTGGACCGGCTCCGCCGTCAACTCTGATCATCGGTCCCTGTCTCGCCCGGCGCGGCAAGCCTCCAGTGCGCTCCGTGTGGCGAGAGTATCGGGATGGTCGAGTCCGAGGATCCGCTGCTGGTCGTCGAGTAGCGCCTCGTAGGCGGTCACGGCTTCGGCCACTCGACCCGCTTCACCGAGCCAGTGTCCCAAGTTGTACCGCGTGGTGAGTGTGTCGGGGTGGTCGGGTCCGAGGATCGCTTGCTGGTCACCCAACAATGCCTGGTAGGCCGTGGTTGCTTCGGCCACGCGACCCGCTTCACCGAGGTAGTGCGCCAGGTTGTTCCGCGTGGTGAGTGTGTCGGGGTGGTGGGCTCCGAGGATCCGCTGCAGGTCGTCGAGTAGCGCCTCGTAGGCCGTGGTTGCTTCGGCCACACGACCCGCCACACCGAGCCAGTTCGCCAGTTCGCTCCGGGTGGCGAGTGTGTGGGGGTGGTGGGCTCCGAGGATCCGCCCGCGGTCGTCGAGTAGCGCCTGGTAGGCCGTGGTTGCTTCGGCCACGCGACCCATCTGGCCGAGCCAGTGTGCCAGGCTGTCTCGGGTGGTGAGTGTGTGGGGGTGGTCGGCTCCGAGCACTCGCTCGTGGTCGTCCAGCAGCGCCTGGTAGGCCGTGGTTGCTTCGGCCACGCGGCCCATCTGGCCGAGCCAGTGTGCCAGGTTGCTGCGGGTGGTGAGTGTGTGGGGGTGGTCGGCTCCGAGCACTCGCTCGTGGTCGTCCAGTGACGCCTGGTAGGCCGTGGTTGCTTCGGCCACGCGGCCCATCTGGCCGAGGTAGTGCGCCAGGTTGCTGCGGGTGGTGAGTGTGTGGGGGTGGTCGGGTCCGAGGACTCGCTGCAGGTCGTCCAGCAGTGCCTGGTAGGCCGTGGTTGCTTCGGTCACGCGGCCCATCTGGCCGAGGTAGTGCGCCAGGTTGCTGCGGGTGGTGAGTGTGTCGGGGTGGTCGGGTCCGAGGCTCTGCTGCTGGTCGTCCAGCAGTGCTTGGTAGGCCGTGGTTGCCTCGGCCGCTCGACCGGCTTCGCCGAGGCTTTGTGCCAGGTTGCCGCGGGTGGTGAGTGTGTGTGGGTGGTCAGGTCCGAGGACTCGCTGCTGGTCGTCCAGCAGTGCTTGGTAGGCCGTGGTTGCCTCGGCCGCTCGACCGGCTTCGCCGAGGCTTTGTGCCAGGTTGTTGCGCGTGTTGAGTGTGTCGAGGTGGTCGGGTCCGAGGATGCGCTGTTGGTCGGTCAACAGTGCTTCGTAGGCCGTGGTGGCTTCGGCCACACGACCTGCTCGACCGAGCCAGTGCGCCAAGTTGTTCCGCGTGGCGAGCGTGTGCCGGTGGTCGGGTCCGAGCACCCGTTCCTGATCGCCCAATAGAGCCCTGTCGGCCGCTGTGGCCTCGGCCACGCGACCCGCACCCCCGAGGCAGCCGGCCAAGTTGCTCCGTGTGGTGAGTGTGTCGGGGTGGTCGGGTCCGAGGACCTGCTGTAGGTCGCCCAACAGTGCCTCGTAGGCAGCGATCGCCTCGGCGACTTCGCCGATGTCGGCAAGCGCCCGAGCGCCAAGGAGGACGATATGCGTCTTGGAGTAGAACGATTGTTCTTGAGGGCCCAGATCGAGTTTGGCGAATCTCCTGAATAGCCGGACCCGTTCGGTCAGTTCTCGCGGGCTGTCTGCCATCTCCGCAAGCAGGGTTTCGATCGCTTCTGCAGCGAGGTGGTCGCTGGTTATGAACGCTTGAGCGTGGAGTGCGAGGATGGTGCGGGCGCGGTGAGCTGCAGCGGTTTGCTCGCTGGGAGTTCTCAGCAGTGAGGCTGCGAGCACGTTGAGAATGTGTTCACGGGTCTCGTCGAATTCATCTTCGAGGAATGCCTGACCGTCGTCTTTGGCGACCTCCTTCTGCATCGACTCGGCAAACGCGCGGAGGGCTTCGTCAATGATGCGAACCCAGGCATAGGTGTTGGGTGCCTGATCGAGGGCAGAGATGATGTCGTCCCGGTTCGGCCAGCCAAGGCTGTTGATGACATCGCGCAGGAGTGAATCCATCCAGCGATCTTCGCCTAGCGCTTCAGCGGAGTCGATGCTTGCCGGGGTGATGACATGAGCAACCGCGAGCGCGAAGCGCATGGGCTCTGGGAGTTGTCTCCAGAGTTCCTGGTAAAGCTCACGGACTCTTTGGGGGAGTAGATCTATCTGTTCGGCGTTCAAGCGCAGATCGCCGTCTGGGAACCTCCTGTGGAATCTCTTGATCTGGCAGAACAGCTCCAACGCCAAGGGGTTGGTGTAACGCTCGAGAAGTCCATCTTCGGTGCCGGTCTCAACCCGGGGGTAGTAGTGGTGGAGGATCGTGGCGCGAGCGTCCGGCTCGAGTATCCCCAAACCGGCCCCGTTCGGGAACGGCGGGCCTGCTGGCGCAGTGTGGTAGATGCGGTGGAGATGGTGCGAGTGGCCATCGAGAAGGTCCACGAGATCCGAGTTCCGGTTGATCTGGTCGGGCCACGCGGTGGTGATCACGAAAATTGGTCTGCTGTGCTCAAGCAGTTTTCCGAGGAACTCGATCAGCATGCCATCAGCGGCATGAACGTCCTCTACCAGAAGAACGATCGGAAATCCTGGCTTGCTTATCCGGGCGAGTAGATCCACCGTGTCATCGACTATGTCCATTGGCTCGGAATCGTCGTAGTGGGATGACCTGTTGACAGTCTCCCGCACTTCGCGACTCTTCTTGGCCTCACTGCCGACCCAGTGTCCCACTCTCGTGACTACGCGCAACCCCGGTGTGACAGCCTCGGCGACCTCTTCAACGCCCCGGGAAAGCGCCCCAGCGAAACCGAGCGACCTGATCGCTTTGCCCACCTCGGCAAGACTGGGGAAATGGCGCTCATGAAAGGAAACCAACGCCCACCATTGGGCCTCTAGACAGTCCCCGTGGGCGTGGATCTGCCTAAGATCCTGGCTCAGCGCGTCGCTGGGCCTACCACTGCGTGTGGAACAGGCGATCCCCCACCAAAAGAACTCGGGCAGAGACTTCTCGGGACTATGGAAACGTGGCGGATAGACGGCCTTCCGGCCAAGATCAGGATTGTCGATACGAGGAGGCCAGTACGCGGGCGCTTCCTGACGCGCAGCGAGGCGCGAATAGAACTCGCGTCCGACACGGGTCTTGCCCCAGCCTGAAGGCGCCTCCAGCGACACCCAAATCGGCTGGCCTTCCTGCGTAACCCTCTCGTACAGCGCAACCAAACCATCCACCATCTTGATGCGCGACTCGCCGACGAATGGACTCAAGCGACCATCCTCGTACACCTTGATCCTCCCTTCACTGGAGGATCTCAGATTAGATGTCCCGCACCCTCGGTGAGGGTCGGTGCCATTCACAGCTCAGGGCGGTCGATCTTCGAGACGGCTGTGGTGCCGGCGTCGGACCGCGAGCGCAGCTTCACCAGCGAACTCATCGCCGCCGGCACGCCGATAGGCCGCCGGGGACAGCCGCGAGAGATCGTCGGACCCGCCTTCTTCCTGGCCCCGGACGCCGCTTCGATGGTGAACGGGCACATACTGAGTGTTGACGGGGGAGTCTCTGTGCATGAACGACGAAGCCGGCCGGCAGATCGAAGCGGTGCCCGCCTGCACCGCGCGCGCCCCGGTGGCTGATTCGCCCGCTTCCGGCGCCGGCGGGCGGCGGGGGCCGCTGGCCGGCATCCGGGTGGTGGACATGGCGACGGTCATTGCCGGTCCGGGCGCGGCCCGGCTGTTCGGCGACTTCGGCGCGGATGTCATCAAGGTGGAGTCGCCGAGCGGCGATTCGGTCCGCCGGCTGGGATGGATGCCACCCGACGGCGACGACGACTCGTACTTCTGGAAGCTGGCGGGGCGCAACAAGCGCACCGTGGTGCTGGATCTCAAGACCCCGGAAGGCCACGAGGCGATGCTGCGGCTGGTGGACGGCGCCGATGTGCTCGTCGAGAACCTGCGGCCCGGCAAGCTGGAGGCGCTGGGGCTGGCGCCCGAGGTGTTGCACCGGCGCAACCCCCGGCTGGTGATCGTGCGTGTCACGGCGTTCGGCCAGGAGGGTCCTTACGCCCAGCGGCCGGGCTTCGCCACCCTCGCCGAGGCGCTCAGCGGCTACGCGGCGATCAGCGGCGAGGCCGGCGGCCCGCCCCTGCTGCCGCCGGTGGCGCTCACCGACGAGCTCACGGGCACGCTTGCTGCGTTCGGCGCCATGGCGGCGCTGTGGGAGGCCCGCCGCAGCGGCAGGGGGCAGGTGGTGGATCTGTCGCTGGTGGAGTCGGTGATGCACGTCATGGGCCCGCTGCCCTCGGCGTTCGCCCACCTCGGGTACCTGCAGCCGCGCCTGGGTGCCGGCATCCCTTACTCGGTGCCGCGGGGCACCTACCAGTGCAGCGACGGCGAGTGGGTGGCGCTCTCGGCCAGCAGTGACACGGTGGCGAGCCGGGTGCTGGAGCTCGTCGGCGCCAGTGGTGACGAGCGCTTCGCCACCTTCAGCGACCGCTTCGAGAACCGCGACGCCCTCGAGGCGCTGGTGGCCGGCTGGATCGCCGAGCGGCCCGCCGCCGAGGTGATCCGGCGCTTCGAGGAGGCCGATGCCGCGATCGCCCCCGTGTACACGATGGCCGACCTGTTCGCCGACGAGCACTTCGGTCAGCGCGGGCTGTTCACGACCGTCGACGGCGTCGTCATGCAGGCGGTGTCGCCGCGCCTGTCACGCACACCCGGCCGGGTGGCCTTCGCGGGGCGCCCGCTGGGAGCCGACACCGACGAAGTGCTGGCCGAACTGCAGGCGCAGCAAACGGTAGGAAGTGACGGGAAGGAGACCCCCGAATGAGCGAGGCAGCGGAGTACCTGGTTCACATCCAGGTGAACTGGCCGCCTGACGGCGACCCCGTCAGGCGCGACGAACTCATGGCCGCCGAACGGGAGCGTGGCCGGGAACTGGTGGAGGCCGGCGTCATCCGCCGGCTCTGGCGCGTGCCCGGGCGCTGGGCCAACTGGGGCGTCTGGCGGGCCGACTCGCCCGACGACCTCCACGCCGCCCTGGCCTCGCTGCCCTTCTTCCCCTGGCTCGACATCCAGGTCATCCCCCTCGCCGGCCACCCCAACGACCCCGGCTAGCAGACTCGTGAGGGCATCTCTGAGGCGTTGGATGGTGGCCGGCATCGCTGTTGCGCTGCTCGCCGGAGCCGGCTCAGATGTCGGTGCGCAAGCCACCGGTGCCAGCAGTCGGTCGGCCGAAGCTTCCACCCCCTTGGGCCCGGAAGTCTCCACACCTCCGGCATCAGCATCTTCCACGCTCGTGCCCCCGGGAGGTTCCGCCCCGCAGGTTCCGGCGCCTGAGGTTGTGGGGGCATCCGCCCCTGCGGTTGCGGAGGTTGCCGCCGCTGCGGATCTCAGCGAGGCCGGATCGGGACCGGACACCAACCTCACCATCAGCCTCAGCGAGGGCGACGAGAGCGAGGGTGAGAGTTCGCCGACGGCGAGCCAGGTCGAGGGCGAGGTGCTGAGCGACGAAGAGATCCGCGCCGTGATCGACCGGCTGCCGCCGTGGGACGGCGACGATGCCGGGGCGGCCGACTTCAACCGTCCCGCCGATTCTCTGCCCCCGCCCCGCACCGGCGAGATCGTCGATGAGCCGTTCCCGGCCGGGCCGGATATTGCAGCACCGGTTGTGGGCCCCGGGCCGTTGGAGGTCCTGCGGGTGCAGCCCGAAGGTGAAGTGGGCATCGCTCCCTTCGTCAGCATCACCTTCAACCAGCCGATGGTGACGCTGGCAACGATCGGCCAACTCGACGCCCTCGACGTTCCGGTGGAGGTGACGCCGTCGCTGCCGGGTCGCTGGCAGTGGATCGGCACCCGCACGCTCCGTTTCGAGCACGACCAGGAGATCTTTGATCGCCTGCCGATGGCGACCAGCTACGTGGTCGAAGTCCCCGCGGGGACCGAATCGGAGTCGGGTGGCGAACTGGCCGAGACGTTCCGCTTCGAGTTCGAGACCCCTCCACCCAGCCTGGTGCGCCTCATCCCCGCCCACAACTCGCTTGACCTGCATCCGATCTTCCTCGCCACCTTCGACCAGCGGGTCGAACCTTCCGCGGTGCTCGATGCCATCACTCTCTCAGCCGATGGCGAAGAGCGCGAGATCCGTCTTGCTACTGCCGCCGAGATCGAGGGCGACGATCTCGTCGGGTACCGGGCCGGGCGCACGCTCGAAGGCACATGGGTCGCGTTCCGACCGGTGGTGCCGTTCGAGCCCGACTCCGCGCTCGAGATCACAGTCGGCCCCCATGTGCCCTCGGTCGAGGGTCCGAACACCAACGAGAACTCGACGACTGTCGTGGCCCGTACGTATGCGCCGTTGCGAGTAGTGAGCACGAATTGCCCGAGAGGATCAACGTGGCCTTGCGGGCCGGGAAGGTCCTTTTCGGTTCGGTTCAACAACGTTCTCGATAGCGAGACGGTGGATGCTGCTGATTTCTCGATAACACCGGAGATCCCCGATGCCCGGATCTCGGTTTCGGGCAGCTACCTGTCCATCTCCGGTCCGACGTTGGCCGGCACCGTCTACGAGGTCGTGATCCCCGAGACGCTGGGCGACGTGTTCGGCCAGAGATTGGGAGAGCCCGAGACTGTTGAATTCGAAGTCGGAGAGGCGTCCCCCGTCATCCACTTGTTGGGTGGCGAATTCACCACGATCGATCCGCTCGGGGAGACGCAGGCGATCCCCGTCATCGTGCGCCAGTGGGAGAGGATCCGCGTACGTTTCTATGCCGTAGATCCGAGCGACTACGGGTGGTACGCGTCCTTCGCAAGTCGCTTCGGCTGGAGCTCTGATCCGCTTGCGCTCGACGTGCCGTGGACTCTGACAGCAGAAGTGACTATCGACACTGGAATCGACCACGGTGACCTGGCCGAGGTTCCCATCCATTTGGCCAACGTCCTCGACGGTGGTCACGGTCACGTGGTCATGATCGTCGAAGGGTCCGGCCGGCCAAGAGGGTTCGAAGACGTCGACGATATGTCCGAGGCCATAGACGGGTACGGGCCCGCGGGCCGCTACCGGTTCGGGTACCCGAAGATCACCTGGGTGCAGGACACCGATATCGGCGTCGACGCCATCACTGACCGTCGCGACGTGGCGGTGTGGACCACCGACCTACGCTCCGGCGATCCGCTGGCCGGTGTGGAGATCCAACTCGGGCGCGGGGATCCGACGCTCGTCAGCGACGAGGACGGCCTTGCCCGCGCCGCGCTCGACGGAAGGTCGTTCTCCTGGGTCGTCGCATCGCTGGGCGACGACCGGGCTGTCAGCCCCGGGTACATCAGGGCGTCGTCGCAGAACGATCGGACAATCTGGTACACCACCGATGATCGCGGCTTGTACCGCCCCGGTGAGACGCTGCACCTTAAGGGCTGGGTCCGCAACCTCGACGTGAGCGGCGATGGCGATCTGGAGTTCCTCCCCAGTGGGACGCTGATCACCTACACGGCCTATGGCCCGTTCGGCAACGAACTCGTCAGCGGCGAGGTCCGTACCGATGACCTCGGCGGCTTCGATGTGGCCCTCGAGTTGGATAGGGGGGCGAACCTGGGCCGGAGCAGGATCGATTTCCGGCGCGCCGTCAGCGGTTTCGAGCACACCCACTCGTTCCAGGTCCAGGAGTTCCGCCGGCCCGAGTTCGAAGTGGAGGCGCGCCTCGAATCGGCCGGCCCGCACTTCATCGACGAGCCGGCGGAGGTGGCGGTCGACGCCCGCTACTTCTCCGGTGGCCCGCTCCCCAACGCCGAAGTCGGCTGGACGGTGACCAGGCGGCCGGGGTTCTACCGCCCTCCCAACTGGCGCGATTTCACATTCGGCGTCTGGAGGCCATGGTGGTACCCGTACCGAGGCGGGTCCGCGTACGGGGTCGAGGAATTCTCCGGGACCACTGACGCCGACGGCAGCCACTACCTGCGCATCGATCTCGAGGGCGACGGCGACGGTCTTCCGGTGGCGGTGACTGCCAGCGCGCAGGTGACCGATGTGAACCGCCAGCGGTGGGCATCGGAAACCGGCCTCCTGGTCCATTCCGCCGACCTCTATGTCGGTGTCCGCTCGGACCGTTATTTCGTGCGGGCCGGCGAGGGGATCGACATCCAGGCTGTGGTCACCGACCTCGACGGCAACCCGGTTGCCGGTCGAGAATTCGCCGTTACCGCGGAGCGTCTTGACTACAGGTACGTCGACGGCGAGTGGGTCGAAGTCGCTCTGGACAGCGAGACCTGCGAGGTGACATCCGGGCAGGCACCGGTCGAATGCGAGTTCGCCGCCCGCAACGGCGGCCGCTACAGCATCGGAACCCAAGTGGTCGATGACTCGGGGCGAACCAGCCGCACCGAGATCACCCGCTGGGTTTCCAGTGGAAAGTCCGTCGTACGTGAGCGCGGCGTCGAACTCGAGGCCGTCGAGCTCATTCCCGATGCCGAGACGTACGCCGAGGGGGATGTCGCAGAGATCCTCGTCGGCTCTCCCTACGCCTCGGCCACCGGCCTGCTGACAGTCGCCCACGACCGCATCATCGAACTCCGCCCGTTCGAGATCACCGACCACACCGCCGTTCTGGAGGTGCCGATCAGCGACGACCACGTTCCCCAGCTCATGTTGCGGGTGGATCTCGTCTCGGTGACGGCCAGGACCGCCGATGACGGCAGCAGCGTCGCCGGCGTGCCCCTTCGCCCCGCCCACGCGTCCGGGCGGATCCAGCTGCGAGTCCCGCCCGTGCAGCGGACTCTCGCCGTAACGGCGACACCTGCCTCGGCATCGGTGCGGCCGGGTGCCAGCACCAGCATCGCCGTCGAGGTCATCGATGCCGGCGGGGAGCCGGTCGAGGGAGCCGGCGTCCTGCTCATCGCCGTCGATGAAGCGGTGCTCGCCGTCTCGGGGTACGAGCTGCTCGACCCCATCGATGTCTTCTACCGTCCCCGGACCGCCAGCCTGGAGGCAGCGCGAAGCAGGCAGACGATCCTCCTCGAGAATCCCCTCTGGCTGCAGGGCGAGATCCCGGAGGATAGGGACAGATCAACGGACATGATGGGCGAAGCCATGGATGACATGTCCGACGGCATGGACATGGCTGATGAGGCCGCTGCAGCTTCCTCGACCTCGGGCGGCTCCCCAGTCACGGTCCGCGAGAACCTCGATCCCTTGGCGCTGTTCGACCCGGTCGCGGTGACCGACGCCAGCGGCCGGGTCACTGTGGAGTTCGCTCTGCCCGACAATCTCACGCGCTACCGGGTCATGGCCGTCGCGGTCGACAGCGACCATCGCTTCGGGACTGCCGAGTCGGCCATCACCGCGCGGCTGCCGCTCCAGGTCCGGCCATCGGCACCTCGATTCCTGAACTTCGGCGACGAGTTCGAGTTGCCGGTCGTGGTCCAGAACCAGACCGAGGTCGCCATGGAGGTGGATGTGGTCGTGCAGACCTCCAACCTCCACCTCGTCGGGTCGGCGGGAAGGCGGATTGTGGTTCCGGCCAACGATCGGGTGGAGGTGCGGTTCCCGGCGCGAACGAACGCACCGGGGGTCGCCCGCTTCCGCGTGGCGGCAGTTTCAGCAGCCCACGCAGACGCCCAGGTTGTGTCCCTGCCCGTGTACACCCCGGCGACCAGCGAGGCGTTCGCCACCTACGGGGTGGTCGACCAGGGCGCGGTCATCCAGCCGATAGCCACCCCCGAAGACGTGATCCCGCAGTTCGGCGGGCTTGAGATCAACACCTCGTCGACCGCGCTGCAGGCTCTGACCGACGCCGTGCTGTACGTCACCAACTACAGGTTCCGGAGTTCGGACGCCTACGCCAGCCGCATCATGGCCATCTCCGCACTCCGCGATGTGCTGGCGGCCTTCGAGGCCGAAGGTCTCCCCAGTCCTGAGGCGCTCGATGCCGCGGTGCGATTCGACATCACCCAGCTGTCGTCTCTCCAGAACTCTGACGGCGGCTTCGGGTGGTGGTCACGCGACCAGAATTCGTACCCGTACCCGTCGATCCAGGCGATGCACGCGCTGGTCATTGCTCGCAAGAGCGGCTTCGACGTTTCGTCCCGGGTCATGGAGAGGGGACACTGGTTCCTGCAAGCCATCGAACGCAGGATCCCGTCGTATTACAACCAGCGCAGCAGGGACATGCTGATGGCCTACGCGGTCTATGTGCGGTGGCTGGACGGAAACCAAGTGGCCGGCGAGGCCCGCGCCCTGTGGGAGCGCCGGGGCGAGGCTCTCCCGTTGGACGCCGTGGCCTGGCTCTGGCAGGTGGTCGACGATGACAGCATCGAGGCCGAGATCGAACGGCTCGTGAACAACCGTGCCGTCGAGACGGCAGGGGCGGCCACATTCGTCACGGACTATGGCGAGGACGCCTACCTGCTGCTGCATTCCAGCCGCCGCACCGACGGCATCGTGCTGGATGCCCTCATCACGATGGCGCCCGGCTCGGATCTCATTCCCAAGGTCACC
Source organism: Acidimicrobiales bacterium (assembly GCA_963664235.1). Taxonomy (GTDB): domain Bacteria; phylum Actinomycetota; class Acidimicrobiia; order Acidimicrobiales; family CATQHL01; genus VXNF01. Next base: position 2,015,804 of record OY760933.1, read on the forward strand.
ACCGGCCTGCTGGCCCACCGGGTCCGGGGACGCTGGAACAACATCCAGGAGAACTCGTTCATCCTGTTGGCCCTCGGTCGCTATTTCGACACGTTCGAGGCGACCGATCCCGACTTCGTGGCCCGGGTGTGGCTCGGTGACCTCTTCGCGGCGGAGCACACCTACGCCGGGCGCAGCACCGATCGGGGCTCCACGCTCATACCGATGGCCGATCTGCTGGATTCCGGCGACTCCGATCTCGTCGTCGAGAAGGACGGCGAGGGTCGCCTCTACTACCGGCTCGGCCTGCGCTACGCCCCCGACGACCTGGACTTGGATCCTCTGGATCGCGGCTTCGTGGTGCAGCGCAGCTACGAGGCGGTCGACGACCCCGGCGACGTGTGGCTCGACGACGACGGCGTCTGGCACGTGCTGGCCGGTGCGGAGGTGCGGGTCAACGTGACTATGGTCAACGACAGCCGGCGCACCAATATGGTGCTGATCGACCCGCTGCCGGCGGGCTTGGAGCCTCTCAACCCGGCGCTGGCGGTGACCGGCCCCGTGGACGTCCGCGGCAGCGCCGGTTGGTGGTGGTGGACCTGGTACCGGCACCAGAACCTCCGCGACGATCGTGCCGAGGCGTTCGCGAGGTATCTCTGGGCGGGAACCCACGAGTACAGCTACGTCGCCCGGGCCACCACTCCAGGCTCGTTCGTCGTGCCTCCCGCCAGAGCCGAGGAAATCTACGCCCCAGAAGTCTTCGGCCGCTCCGCAACCGACAGGGTCATCGTCCAGGAACACCGCTGAGCGTCCCCGCAGTGCCCCGAGCGGGCCGCACACCACGCGGACGCGTAACGATCCCCGCCAAACGGGCCCTCCTCGAGCGTCTCAACTGCGACTTCACTGGCGAAGCAGTCGCCTGACAGACGTCGACACGCTTCAAACGGCAGTCTTCCGCCGTGTTGTTGGGTCTGGCCTGACCTCAGAGGCCGCGGCTAGGGCACCGGTCGCCGCTACTCGATGACCCTCGTCTACGGCACCAGCGATCCGACCAAGACCGGATCTACTGTTAGCAGTGTCTAGCGCACGTCATTGGCAGCCTTCTGAACTGGGATTATTCCAAGTTCGATTACTCTAAAAAGGTTAGAGTTGTTGTATGTACCTGGCCTGAGGCGGCAGCCGGGCCGGTTGGATCGGTCAGATTGCGACACGTCTTACTCTAATTAATTTATAGTAGTGCTATGACCACAGGCGCAGTGGAGCGAGCACTCGGGGAGCACCCCAATCGTCGTGGGAGCGAACTCCTCAGCCTTCCTGAGGATCAATGGTTCGACCGCAAGAGATCCCGCGTCGGTGCGCGGGAACTCGCTGACACTCTTGTCGCACTCGCCAACGCGGAGGGTGGAACGGTCATCGTCGGACTCTGGAACAGCGAGGTCGAGGGCATCGCTGCTGCAGGTCCAACCAAGTTGGCCGGATGGCAGCAGGCAGCGATCGACTTCACGGTGCCGACGGTCCCGCACAAGTCCCGACTCGTGGAATGTCGCAATACCCGGGGCGAGCGAGACAGGCTCTTCGTCGTCGAGGTGGAGGTCTCCGAGCAGGTCCACACCAACCGGAAGGACGACGTCTATCTGCGGGTCGGAGATGAGAACCGCCGGCTTTCCTACTCGCAGCGGCAAGAGCTGCTCTACGACAAGGGACAGGCGGCCTACGAGGTCACGCCCGTGGCCGGTGCCGGAGTGGGCGATCTGAATGGCAGTCTTCTGGAGAACTATGCCGAGAGGCTGGAGCATCCTGATCCTGAGAGACTGCTCGACGCTCGCGGCCTGCTAACTCGTTCCGAGGAACTCACCGTGGCGGCTGTATTGCTGTTCGGCGCCAACCCACAGCGCTGGCTTCCCCAGGCATCCGTTCGTGTGCTTCGATTCGGCGGCACCGAGCGCGGCACGGGAGCGAGGCAGCAGCTTCTCTCCGACGTGCGCATCGAGGGTCCGATCCCGCTGCTCCTTGGTGAGGCCCGGCAGGCCATCTCCAATGCTCTTCCCGCGCGGCGCGCCCTCGCCGGGGGCGACCGGTTCGAACGGATTCCGCTGATTCCGACCGAGGCTTGGCTCGAAGGACTCGTGAATGCTGTGATCCACCGGTCCTACAGCATCGGTGGTGACCACATCAGGGTGGAGATCTTCGATGACCGTGTCGAGATCGAGAGCCCCGGCCGTTTCCCGGGGGTCGTTGACATGCGGGATCCTCTCGAAATCTCTCGTTTCGCCCGGAATCCAAGAGTGGCCAGAGTCTGTGCCGATCTGCGCCTTGCCCAGGAACTCGGTGAGGGCATCCGCCGGATCTTTGAGGAGATGAGGCTTGCCGGTCTGGCCGACCCGGGCTATGCCCAGACCGCGGGCAGTGTTCGGCTGACGCTGTCCTCGGTCGTCGTGGACAGGGCTCTGGAGGGGCGGCTCCCTCGGGCTGCCCGGGCTGTTCTGCGTCTGATCCGCGAAGCTGGTCGCCTCAGCACGGGAGAAGCGGTCGAGGCGACCGGCAGCTCTCGCCCGGTTGTGCTGCGACAACTCCAGGCGCTCGAACGGGAGGGGCTCATCGAGTGGGTGGGCAAGTCGAAGAAGGATCCGCGGGCCTATTGGAAGCTCCGGGTGGACTGAGGCTAAGAGTGGCGATTGGGCTAGATGAGCGATCGTGTGGCTGCGCCCAGGGATTTCTCTTCCGTGGAGGGGTCTACTAGAAATTACTCTATATTATTTATAGTAACCGTGCCATCTGACCTGACCGCGTCGTGCGATGGACCTGGTGGCGTGGGCGTGCCCATGGCGCCGTCGCAGTTGCTGAGCGTCTTGATTGCCTGCAGCCCGCCCGCTGAAGTGGCTTCCTCCGAGGCGTTCCGGGCCGAGCAGCCTCAGGCGCTGGCGAAGCGTCGAAGCATGGGTGGCAGTTCTTGCTGGCGGTAGGACGCAAGTGCCCTCTGGGCCGCTCGCCGCCACTCCTCTAGCACCGGCAGCTCAACTAGAACACTCGGTTTGTCCGATGTGTATTCCATGAACCAGCCCAACAGGCCGTCCCAGTCGTGCAACGGGCCCGCTTGTTTGCGATTCCAGTCGAGGTCCTCGAGCGTGCGGTGTCCTTTGGCCAGATTGTTGTTCATCGATGTGGAGACCAAGTTGTCCATTTCATGCGATCCCGCGAGCGCCACCGGGCGGACATGGTCCACAGTTGCTTGGAGATCCCAGTACAGGGCGTGGCACTCCGTCGTCTTCCAGTGCGCGTGAAACGGAATCTCCGTTTCCAGTCGGTGAGAGACCAGTCGAAGGGTTCCAGGGAAGACCAACTTCCTTCCGGAATATTGATCGACGAATCCGTCCCGGAGGAACACCGCGACCTGTTCGGGCTTGGTAAGCGAGCGCCTGGTTCGTTCGAACGGCTCGAATGGCAACTCGTCACGCGCCATTTTCGCTGCGTCATCGGTTGAGCCACTGGAAATAGCGTCACAAATCCGAGCGACCGCCTCTGCGTTCATGGCCTCGCCCCTTCGGGGATGCCGGCGACGGCTTCTATCTCGACCAGGATCCTGGGGTCCACCAGCGCGCTGACCTCGACCAGCGTGCTGGCGGGGCGGCTGTTGCCGAAGAACTGCTGGCGTACCGGGTTGATGGCCGCGCGGTCGTTGACGTCGGTCAGGAACACCGTGACCTTCAGCACGTCGCTCATGTCGGCGCCGACGGTTCGCAGGGCGTCGAGGAGGTTCGCCAGCACCTGGCGTGTCTGGGCCACGACGTCGCCCTCGCCGACTACCTCGCCGTCACTGTCGAAGGGAGCGATCCCCGACACGAAGAGCAGATCACCGAACCGGACCGCGTCGGTGTAATGGCTGATCGGCTCGCTCGCCCCTTCGACGCGGATCTCTTCTCTTTCGCCCACGGCTGCCTCCGTCTGCGGTTCCCGTCTTCGTAGTCGACGCAGTTGGTTCTGTCGAGACCGCGATCTCGGCGCTGACGATCGGCTGCAGCTGGTGATCCGCCTACAGCGCGGCGGCTGTCCGGAGGTGGGCGGTGAGTTCGCCCAGGCTGGTGCGGGCGTTGAGGCCGCTGGTGGAGGGCATCACGTAGGCGGGGCGACCGCCGATGCGGCGCGGCTGGAGGCCGGGAGTGGCCCGGCGATCCACGGCGGCCCGCCAGCCGGCCAGGCCCACGAAGCACACGCTCCCCGGCTGCAGCCGCTCCACCAGGCGTTCCAGGCGGGCGAGTCCCTCGGTGTACTCGGCGGCGCTCAGATCGGCGGCCTGGCGGGTCGGTCGCTTCACCAGGTCGGTCATGCCGATGCCGTGGGCCACGAGGGCGTGGCGGGGGTCGCGGGAGCGGCTCACCAGCCCGGCGGCCAGCGCGGCGGGCCAGAAGCGGTTGGAGCCACGGGCGAAACCCACGCCCACTTCGGCGGCATACAGGCTGGGGTTCAGCCCGCAGACCAGCATTCCCATGCCGGGCCCAACCGTGTCGGCGAGCGTGTGCAGCCTGCGGGCGGACACCAGCAGGACTCTGTCGCGCTGCTCGATGTCCTCGACGGCCAGGCCTGCGCCCACCAGCACGTCCCGCAGCCACTCCTCGGGCCAGCGCGAGTAGCGCCGCCCGGGGAAGTCGTCGCCGGCCCGCTCGTCCCATTCGTTGTCGCCGGCGAACAGGTGCAGTTCCACCGGTGCTCCCGGCACGAGGGCCCGGTGCAGGTCGGCCAATGCCAGCGGCACCTCGGCACGGGCCAGGTGGATGTAGGACCGTGAGGCCCAAGCCCCCCGCAGGCAGCGCTCCCGCAGCGGCAGGGCCCGCAGGTCGGCGGCCACCCGCAAGGCACCGGTGACCTGCGCCAGCATCGCCGGGCTGCCGTCCAGTGCCAGCACCGGCTGCGGCAGGCCATCGACGTGCCAGCCCGGCCCGCAGCCCAGATCACCGACCGGCCTGTCATTCCCGGGCCTGTCGCTCGCCGGCCCGTCGCTTGCGGGCCTGTCGCTCGCCGGCCTGTCGCTGCCGCGCCTCTCACTTGCAGGCTCGTCGCTCCCCGAGCTGCCGCTTCCGGCGTGGCTGCTGCACGGGCCCGTATCCACCCGGGCGGCGAACCGCTCCAGGCGGTCGCCGTACTGCCGTGAGCGCCGTTCCATCCATTCCTGCGCGCGGGATTCATAGATTGCAACACTGGGTTCTTCACCCATGTCTCACCCCCGTCCGATACTGTGGCACTACAAACGGACAGCCGGAGAACCGGAGGATCGCCGGCCTGTGGCGGGAGATGCCCAGGAAGACGATCCGATTGTCGCCGGTGCGAGAGGAAAGGATCGGACCATGCCCGAAGCCACCGCCACGGTCACCGCCACCGCCACCGACGAGTCCACCAACACCGCCCAGGCTCTCGCCCTCATCGACGGCAAGCTGGGTGAGTTCGGCATGCGCGAGTTGGTATCACGCACCGAGTTCACGAACCTCCTCCTCGACCTTCGCCTGCTCCTGTCGGAGAGCGAGGCGGGGGTTTCGGTCAACTGACGGTCCCGTCGGCGGACCCAGCGACCCGATCCTCGAAGGCGCCACCTCCTAGCGCGCCCCGTTGCCAGCGGTCGGGGGTCAGCACCAAGGCACGGGGGTAGTCCTCGAACAGCCATCGGGCGAAGTTGCGGCGCGTCCAGGGCGTCGCCCCCGAGATGCCCAGTGCCAGGTTGCAGCCTGTGGGGCTGCGCAGGGCACGCCCCAGCATGCGGGTGAAGACGAAGTCCCGCTGCAGGTGGCGCTCCACGCCTGACCGGTAGAGCCGCCGGGCGGCTACGTCCCCGAACGGCCCAGCCGCCGCCAGGGCCTCCGCGGCCAGCAGCCCGCTCAGCAGCGCCTGGCCGATGCCCTCGCCGGTCATGGGATCACCCACCCCGGCGGCGTCGCCGCAGAACAGCACCCGCTCGGCGGCCAGGGGCAGGTCTCCCAGGCGCGTGGGGATCGGCCAGGCCCGGGGCCGGTCGGTCGGGGTTGCCTCGGGTCCCAGCACCGCGTCGATATGGGGGCGGCTGCGCAGGGCCTCCCACAGCCGGGCCAGGCTGCCGGTGCGGTGCGTGGAGCGCGACACGCCGAAGCCCACGTTGGCCGCGCCGCCCGGCAGCGGGAACGACCAGACGTAGCCCGGCAGGATCTCGGGCTCGAACCACACCCGCAGCGAGGCCGCCGCCTCCGGGCTCACGCCCGTGAAGTACTGGCGGAAGGCGTGCCAGTCACCCCGGTAGGCCGGCAGTGACAGTCCCAGCATCCGGCGCACCGGCGACCACATGCCGTCGGCGGCGATCGCATAGCGCGCATGGAGCAGGCCGACCCCGGCCACCTTCAGCACCACCCGGTCGGCGTCGACGGTGATGCCCTCGCAGGCGCTGCCGTCGAGCACCTCGGCGCCGGCCCGCCGGGCCAGAGCCACGAGCGCCGCGTCGAGGTGGCGGCGCTGCGCGGTGGCGGCGTACTGGCCGCGCCGGCTGAACGGGTAGGCCACCTCCAACCCGGAGGGGGCGCGGATCACGAGGCTTGTGGCCGCGTTCCAGGAGGACACCGACGACGGGTCGAGCCCCAGGTGCTCCAGCAGCCGCAGCGCGCCGGTGGTGAGACCGTCGCCGCAGTACTTGTCGCGGGGGAAAGAGGTGCGGTCCACCACGACCACCTGCCGGCCGGCACGCGCCAGCCCGATGGCGGCGGCGGCACCGGCAGGACCGGCCCCCACCACAGCCACCTCGGCGGTCAGGGGCTTCACGCGCCGTCGATGGGCTGGGCCTCCGTCTCCGCCTCGGCTTCGGCAGGGCCTTCCTCGGGTTGGGTCTCGCTGGGTTCGCTGGGCTCAGCGGACTCGTCGCCGGCCGGCGGTTCGTCCGGGGCGCCCGGCGGGCGGGGGATGTCCTCGCTGCGGGCGCAGCTGCCCGGTGCGGCATCGGTGTCCTCGGGTCCGCAGAGCGGGATGCAGGGCGGCGGCTCCTCGTCGTCAGCGACGCCTTCGGCCTGCGGCACCTCGCTGCACACCGGCACACAGTCTCCGCCGCCTGCCGATGCCTGCCCGCCGGCAGCCTCCCCGCCGGTCGCATCCCCGGCGGTGGTGCTGTCCACCCCGGCCCCGTCGCCGCCGGTCTCGGGCACCGGACACAGGGCCCGGCAGGACTCCACCCAGCCGTCGTTGTCGGTGTCCACCGCCCCCTCGCCCGGCGCGCAGTCCGGCGGCAGCACGAAGGGCAGCCCCTGGCAGTTCAGGCCCTCGGCGGGCTGGTAGAGCGCCTTGACGATGTCGGTCGTGGAGGAGCCGTCGGCGAAGGTGCGGGTGCGCTCGGTGAAGACCTCGGTGCACTGGTCCTCCTCCTCTTCCCACTGGTCGCTCTGCGTCACGGTCATGTGGAGGGTGCTGTAGATCTGCACGGTGATCGAATCCTCGGTGGAGGTCGGCCACAGCAGCACCGAGTAGGGCGTGTTGTTCCTCAGTTGCAGGTCGGGGTGCGGGTAGGAGATCGTGGCCTCACGACCGTACGGGTAGCGGCTGATGTAGATGGAGTGCGCCTGGTACTCCCCGAAGTCCAGGCCGGCGAAGAAGGCCGCATTGAACATCGTGGTGGCGAATTGCGAGACGCCGCCGCCCACGTCCTCCTGGAACTTGCCCAGGTAGATCACCCCGGCGGGCACGAACCCCTTCGCCTCGGTGCGGCGCCCCACGTAGTCGTTCGCCGACCACGTCTCGCCGGGTCCGATGATGGCTCCCTGCACGATTTCGGCGATGCGGCGGATGTTGGTGACCCTGTCCTGGCCGGCGGTGAAGTAGGTCGTGAACTCGCCGACGAGCTCGCGGATACCGGTCTCGGCGACCAGGTCGCCCTCGCTGCCGGGTATGTCGGTGAGGTGCAGCCGGATCTCCGGGTTTGCGTTCTGCAGGGCGGCCAGCGCCGTCTCGCCGGCGTTCGGAGCGCAGCAGCGGCGGCCGGGCCGGGTGTCGATCGCCACCGGCACCCCGTCGACGATCGTGAAGCTGCCGGAGTATCCGGGCACCGCCACGTTCGCCAGGCGGGTCTCGATCACCTCGGTGACATAGGCGGTGTCGAGGTTGATGGCGGGCGGGTTGGCCGGGGTCACGGTGAGCCAGCTGCGCACCTCGGCGGGCATGAAATTGCGCATGGTGTCCTCGACGTAGACGGTGAGTCCCAGCGCCGTGCGCGCGTTGACGTAGTCGGCCGTTGCCTGCAGGTCGAAGGCGGTGACCGGCGGGGGGAACGAGGAGGGCTCCACCACGATCACGTCCGGCAGGGTGCGGGTCGCCGCAACCTGCCGCACCGCCGCGCGGATGTCGGTGGGGGTGACGCTCAGACCGGTGACGCCCGGGTCCACCACGAAGACGCCTTCGCGCAGCTCCAGGCGGGCCGGCGAGGCCTCGCGGACGAGAACCTGCTGGAAGCCTTCACTGAACTGCTGCGCCACGACTTCGTCCCAGCTCACGATGGCGCGGAGGTTGGTCTCGCCGAAGAACGAGGAAGCCCAGGCGATGGGCGAGGCGCCCGTCTGGCCGGCGGCCAGGGCGGCGCTCACATTGGCCTCCACGTCGAGGACGAAGCCCAGTTCCCCGGCGGTCGCCGCCACGGTGCCGGCGGGCGTGAGCAGCGGCAGGCTCCGGTTGGCGTAGTCGTCGGACAGCTTCTGGACCTCGTTGCGGATCTCCTCCTCGGAGAGGCCGCCGACGTCCACACCCTCGAGGTCCACGTTCGGATCCGAGCGGCCCGAGCGCACGACCACATCCGCGATGTACACCCCCAGGAAGCCCATCAGCAGGGCGCCAATCAGCACCGCCAGGATCCGTCCGTAACGCGGGCGGCGGGGTTCGTGGCCGTCCGGCGGTCCCCCGTAGGAGTGCGGCAGCTCGGGTGTGACTATGCCTTCAGGGTACCGGTGACCGCCGCATTCAAACTGACGGAAATGCCTTGCAGCAGCGACCGACCACCGAAGATCGGCCCGGAAATCACCGCTGGAGAACCGCAGCTAGAAGAGTCGCAGGTCCTCGGGTTTGGCGCCGCGCAGAGCGCTGTAGTCCACCACCTTGCAGCGGATGCCTCTGGCGTCGGCGAGGACCCGCGCCTGGGGCTTGATCTCCTCGGCCACCAGCATCCCCTGCACGGGGTGCAATGCCGGATCGGCGTTCAGGAACTCCAGGTAGCGGCTGAGTTGCTCGACGCCTGCGGTCTCGCCGCGCCGCTTGACCTCCACGGCCACCGCGCCGCCTGCTTCGTCCCGGCACAGCAGGTCCACCGGCCCGACGGCGGTGGGGTACTCACGCCGGACCAGCCGGTAGCCCTCCTCCAGCACCGAGGGGTCGGCCGCCAGCAGTTCCTGCAGGTGCGCCTCCACGCCGTCCTTGCGCAATCCCGGGTCGCTGCCCAAGTCGTGGGACACGTCGGCGAGGATCTCGGCGATGTTGATCACCAGCTTCTCGCCGCGGGGGTTGGTGACCGTCCAGCATTCGGAGTCCTCGGTGAGGGTGTTGGGCGGGTTCATCCAGTTGAGCGGCTTGTAGGCGCCGCCGTCGGCGTGGACCGCGATGCTGCCGTCGGCCTTGACCATGATGAGGCGCACGGCCTCGGGCAGGTGCGCGGCGAGCCGCCCCTCGTAGTCGACGGTGCAGCGGGCGACGACGATGCGCACGGCGGCCTCAGCCGGCGGTGGTCGCCGCGGGCGCCGCCAGTGCTGCGAGCGCGGCCTCCGCCACGTCGGTGCGGCAGACCAGCAGGTCGGGAAGCTCGACGTCGGGGCGGTTGTAGCGCAGTTCCTGGCCGTCGATGCGGGAGGCGTGCAGGCCGCAGGCCAGCGCCACGGCCACCGGGGCGGCCGAATCCCACTCCGACTGGCCCCCCGAGTGCACGTACGCGTCCGCTCCGCCTTGTATCACCTGCGCAACCTTGGCGCCCACCGAGCCGAGTGCGATGAGCTCTGCGCCGAGCACCGCTGCCACGACCCGGGCGTCGGAACCGGGGCGGCTCCGGCTGGCGATCACCCGGGGGCGCCTGCCGTCCCGGCTGCCCGACGGCGACGGCGGCAGCGACGGGGGATCGGCGGTGCTCAGCGTGACGCCCTCGGCGGGCAGGGCCACCGCGCCGGCCACCGGCGCGCCGTCGATGACGAGGGCGACGTGCACGCCCCAGTCGGTCCTGCCGGGTTCGCCGTACTGGCGGGTGCCGTCGAGCGGATCGACGATCCAGACTCGCCGGTGGCCCAGCCGTCGCCGGTCGTCGGGTGCCTCCTCGGAGAGCACGGCGTCGTCGGGCCGCGCCTCGGTGAGAGCCGCAGCCAGGAACTCGTGCGCCAGCCGGTCGCCCTCGGCTCTTAGCGCGTCGGCGCTGCCCGGACCCGCGCTGCCCGGACTGACACTGTCCGGACCCGCGCCGCCCGCTTCGTCGTTGAAATCGAAGCCGTACTGCTGCCGCAGTTCGAGGAGCAGCACCCCGGTCCGGGTCGCCAACTCGGCTGCCAGCCGGTGATCCTCCTCGGTGGCGCCGACGCGATCGTGGCGATCGTGGCGAGCGTCGGACGCGTCGGGCGGGGTGCCGGCGGCAGGCATCTCAGCGGCGGGGGTGGTCGGCTCGGGCGACGGCTGCCCGGTGGGCGGCCTGCTCCAGGCGGTCCTCGAGCGGTTCGAGGTCGAATCTGCGGCCGTAGCGGTGCTCCAGTGCCCAGCCCAGTATCAGGTCGGCCAGCCAGGGGTTCTTCGGCAGCAGCGGACCATGCAGGTAGGTGCCGATCGCGCGCCCGGCCACGGCGCCTTCGGTGGGGTCGGTGCCGTTGTTGCCGTGGCCCTTCACCACCCGGCCCAGAGCCTTGGCCCCGTCGCCGAGCCGGGTGCGCCCGGCGTGGTTCTCGTAGCCGACCAGCCGGTCCGGCTCGTCCCCGGGCCCCAGGTCCGATCGCAGCACGATGTCGCCGATCAGGCGGTCCGGGCCTGCGGTGGTCTCGATGTCCAGGACGCCGATGCCCGCCACGGTCTCCCCGCCTGCGGTGCGGTAGCTGTGCCCGCCGAGTTGGTAGCCGCCGCAGACGAACAGACCCGCGGCGCCGCCCCGCAGCAGTGCGCGCAGGTCGGCGGCCTTGGTGGCGGCGAGATCGGCTGCCACGTGCAACTGGTCCCGGTCCTGGCCGCCGCCGAGATACACCAGGTCCACGCCCCCGTCGGGAACATCCTCGCCGGGGCCACCCTCGTGCAGCACCAGATCCAGCCCGCGGCGACGCAACCGGGCGCCGAGCACGGCGATGTTGCCCCGGTCGGCGTAGATGTTCATCTCCCGCGGGTACAGGTGCCAGAGCCGCACGGCGGGGGCGCTCATGATTCCTGCCAGAAGTCGTGGGTGGCGCCGCGGCGCACCAGCTCGGCCCGCAGGTCCAGCAGGGCGGTGTAGGTGGGGAGCGCGAACAGCACGCCGCCGGGCGGGGTGGCGGCGACGGCATGGTCCAACGCCTCGGGCAGGTTCTCCCGAACCTCGAACCGTGCCGGGTCCAGCCCGCCGTAGGAGAACCGCAGGGCCAGTTCCCAGCAGCGGTCGCCGGCGAGCGTCACGCTGCTGATGCGATCCCACAGCGGCTCGTAGTCCACGTCCCAGATCCACGACGGGTCACGCCCGTCGGCGGTGCGGTCGTTCAGCACCACCAGCAGGCTCAGCGGCCCGGGCTCGGCCAGCACGCAGCGGATGTTCTCGTTGGCGCCGGTGGGGTTCTTGGCCAGCAGCAGCCGCAGCGTGCGCCCGTCGAGGCTCACCTGCTCGGCCCGCCCGAACGCGGCCTGCACCCCGGCGATGCCGTCGCGGATGGCCTCCGGTGGCACCCCCAGGGCGGCGGCCGCCGCCACCGCAGCGGTCACGTTGTAGGCGTTGTGCAGGCCGCCCAGCCCGGCAGTGATCTCGAGGTCGGTGCCGGCGCCAGCGGAGCGGCCGCCGCTCCCGGTTCCGTCGCCGCTGCTGGTCTCGTCGTCGCTCCCGGGGCCGGTCTCGTCGCCGGTGCCGGCGATGGTGAGTGTCATCCGGTCCAAGCCGTCGAGGTGCATGCGGCGTGCGCTGATGTGGGGTCGGGGCCGCCGCAGCCCGCAGCTGTCGCAGCGCCAGTGTCCCAGGTGTCCCACCGTCACGAGGTCGTGGCTCAGCGGGTGGCCGCAGTTGCCGCAGCGCACCGTGTCGGCGGCATGGGGGAGATCCCCGCGGCCCATCTCCGGGTCGTCGATCCCGAACAGCACCACCCTCGGCGGATCGGCGCCGAGGTGGGCCAGCGCAGGGTCATCGGCGTTCAACACCAGGGTGGTGGCCGGACCGAGGCTGCGGGCCAGCTCACTCCAGCGCTCTGCGATGGTCTCCAACTCGCCGTAGCGGTCCAGCTGATCCCGGAAGAGGTTCATGAGCACGACCGCCCGAGGCTGCAGCGCGCGGGCGACGGGGGGCAGTGCCGCCTCGTCCACCTCGAAGACACCGATGCCCCCACAGCCGGATCCGGGATCTGTGGGACCTGCGAGGTCTCCGGGTTCTCCGGTGGCGTGCCGGCTCGGCCTGGTGCGTCGGTTGCGTCGGTAGCGTCGGGTGCGCTCCCGGGCCAGCAGCGCCGAGGTCACCCCGCTGGCCAGGTTGGCGCCGGCGGCGTTGGCCGTCACGATGCGGCCGTCGGCACGCAAGCAGGCGCTCAGGAGACGGGCGGTGGTGGTCTTGCCGTTGGTGGCCGAGATGTACACGGCCCCTCCGCCCAGCCCGCCGCCGAGGCGGGCCAGCGCACCGGGCTCCAGCCTGTTGAGGACCATGCCCGGCAGGCTGGTGCCCCCGCCACGCCCCGTGGCCCGGGACAGGGCGCCGGCCGAGGCGGCGATCATCTCGGCAAGGCGACCCACGCACCGCATCGTACCGACGCCCGGCACCCGGCCCCGGCTGCACAGGCACCTACCCGGCGTCGTATCGCCCGGGTTTGAGCCGACCGGGGTTCGGCCGGCCCGGCAGTACGCCCGGGCTGCAACCGGCACCGGACTGACGGCGGGCCGAGGGCCTGCACTACTCTGAGCCGATGACCTCGGCGACCGTTGTGGGCCCGGCTGACCTGGGGCCCGGGACGCTGGCCGACGGCGACGAGGCGGTCGAGCAGGCGCTGCACCCGCCGTTGTTCACCACGGACCCGTATCCCGTCTATGAGCGCCTGCGGGACGAGGCGCCGGTCTACTGGAGCCCCTATTTCGGTCAGTGGCTGGTTGCCCGCGGTGAACTGGTCGTGGAGGTGGCCCGCCAGTGGGAGATCTTCTCCAGCGTCGGTTGGGACAGCTTCTTCCTGAGCCAACTGCCGGAGGACCTGCGCCCGGAGATCCCCACCGTCATCGACCACTTCCGGACGGTGAACATCTCCACCACGGACCCGCCCGTGCACACCCGCCTGCGCCGGCTGCTGTCGAAGGCGTTCACCCCCCGGCGCATCGCCACGCTGGAGGACCGCGTGCGCGCCGTCACCGGCCGCCTGCTCGACGACGTCTGCGGGGGAGGCGGCGACGGCGGGTCCGGCGAGTCGTCTGGCCACAATGGGGAGGGTCGCAACGGGAAGGGCGCCGCCGCAGGGGGTCCCGGCGAGGTGAGCTTCGATCTGATCGCCGGTTTGGCCTACCCGCTGCCGGTGGCGATGATCGGCGAGCTCTACGGCGTCGGCGACAGCGATCATGCTGACCTCAAGCGCTGGTCGAAGGCGGTGGTGGCGTACACCGGGTCGTCGGTCGCCCATCCGCATCTGGCCAGGGACCTCGACACCGCCCTGGCAGAGTTCCGGGCGTACCTGCGCGCGCTCGTCGTCGAGCGGCGCAACCGCCCCCGCGACGACCTGCTGAGCGACCTGGTGGCCGCCGTGGACGAGGGTGAGCGGCTCGCCGAGGACGAGCTGGTGGCCACGTCCATCAACCTGCTCTTCGCCGGCCACGAGACCACCACCAACCTCATCGGCAACGGCACGCTGGCCCTGCTGCGCCACCCCGATCAGCTGGACCTGTTGCGCAGCCAACCGGAACTCCTACCGGGAGCGGTCGAGGAACTTCTGCGATACGACAGCCCGGTGCAGCGGGTGCGCCGCATCACCACCCGCGACATCACCATCGGCGGCCGGGAGATCCCCGCCGGCACGCCGGTCACGGCGTTCCTGGGCTCGGCCAACCGGGACCCCGCGCAATGGGACCGTGCCGACGAACTCGACGTCACCCGCCCCGACGTCTTCCCGATGAGCTTCGGCGGCGGCCCGCACTACTGCATCGGCGCCGCGCTGGCCCGCCTCGAGGGGCGCATCGCTTTCGAGTTGCTGCTGGAACGCTTCGCCGAGTTGCGCCTCGCCGACGGATTCGAGAACCGCTGGCATCCCAATGTGGCGTTCCGCGGCCTCGTCGAGTTGCCGCTGCGGGGGGTTCTGGCCCCTTAGCCCCTGCCGTCGGTCAGCATCAGCCCCTGCCGTCGGTCGGCATCAGCCCCCGCCGTCGGTCGGCATCAGCCCCTGCCGTCGGTCAGCATCAGCCCCCGCCGTCGGTCAGCATCGTGATGGCATCGAGGGAGGCGAAGGCGGCGTTGAGCAACTGGGCCTGCTCCTGGAGGTGGATCTGGCGTGACCCGGTGGCGGGGCTGGCCGACTCGGGGCGGCTGACGCAGACCAGGCGGGCACCGTCGAGTGACTCCGCCAGGTGGTTCCGGGCGAAGTACCAGGCCCCCATGTTGCGCGGCTCGTCCTGCAGCCACGCGAACTCGCTCGCCTGCGGGTAGCCCGCCAGCACCTCGGCGAGCTCGGCGGCCGGCCACGGGTAGAGCTGCTCGATGCGCACCACTGCCACCGGCGCCGACAACGAGTCCCGCTTGGCCATCGCCTCGTAGGCCACCTTCCCGCTGCAAAGAACCACCCGGTCCACCCTGGTGGGAGCCGACGGGTCGTCCAGCACCGCCCGGAACGACCCCTCGGCGAAATCGGCCAGCGGCGAGCGTGCAGACCGGGCCCGCAGCAGCGACTTCGGGCTGAACACCACCAGCGGCCGGCGCAGGTCCCACATCGCCTGGTGGCGCAGCAGGTGGAAGTACTGCGCCGCGGAGGTGGGCTGGACCAGCGCCATGTTGTCCTCCGCGGCGAGGATCAGGAAGCGTTCGATGCGGGCCGAGGAGTGCTCCGGGCCCTGGCCCTCGAGGCCGTGGGGCAGCAGCAGCACCACCCCGCTGCGCTGGCGCCACTTGTCCTCGGCGGCCACCAGGAACTGGTCGATGACGATCTGCGCCCCGTTGGCGAAGTCCCCGAACTGTGCCTCCCACAGCACCAGCACCTTCGGGTCGCCCAGCGAGTAGCCGTACTCGAACCCCAGGGCGGCGTACTCCGACAGCAGCGAGTCGTAGATCCACAGGTGGGTGCGGGGCGCGCACAGTCCCGACAGGGGCGTGTGCTCGGCGCCGGTGCGGTGGTCCACGAACGTGCTGTGGCGCTGGGAGAAGGTGCCCCGGCGGGAGTCCTGGCCCGAGAGGCGCACCGAGACGCCGTCCTGCAGCAGCGTGCCGAACGCCAGGGTCTCCGCCAGCGGCCAGTCCACCTCGCCGGCGGCGAACATGCGGTCGCGGGCACTGAGGTGCTTGGCAACCCGGGGATGCACCGAGAACCCTTCGGGCAGCGCGCCGAGGGTGCCGTAGACGTCCCGCAGCGCCTCGGCGCTGACAGCGGTGTGGATGTCGGGCAGCGCCTCGCCGCTCTGCTTCGGGGGCAGCGCCAGGGACGGCTCCGACGGGAGCTGCGACCGGGTGACCTCCAGCGCGTCGTGCAGCATCGATTCGAAGTTGTCGAGGGCCTCGGTGGCGGTGGCCATGTCGATCTCGTCCTGCAGCATCAGGTGCTCGACGTAGCCCTTGCGGACAGGGCGGTGCTCGGCGATGCGGTTGTACATGATGGGCTGGGTGATGCTGGGGTCGTCGCCCTCGTTGTGGCCGCGGCGCCGGTAGCACCACAGGTCGATCACGACGTCCTTGCCCCAGCGCTGCCGGTAACCGAACGCCAGCCGCCCGGCGCGCACGCAAGCCTCGGGGTCGTCGCCGTTGACGTGCAGGATCGGCGCCTGGATCATGCGGGCCACATCGGTGGGGTAGGGGCTGGAGCGGCCCTCGCTGGCCGTGGCGGTGAAGCCCACCTGGTTGTTGATCACCAGGTGGACGGTGCCGGCCACCGAGTAGCCGTCGAGCTGGGACATGTGCAGGGTCTCGGTCACGACGCCCTGGCCGGCGAAAGCGGCGTCGCCGTGGAGGATCAGAGGCAGCACGCTGGTGCCGGGCTCGTCGCCGGTGCCGGGCTCGTCGCCGGGCTCCGAGTCGCCGGAGGTTGCGGAGTCGGCGCCGTCGCCGCTGGCCTCCGATGCCAGGCGGTCCACGCGGGCCTTGGCCATGCCCACCACCACCGGGCCCACGGCCTCGAGGTGCGACGGGTTGGCGGCCAGGTCCACCCGCAGCGGGTTGCCGGCGAGGCTGGTGAACTTGCCGCTCATCCCCAGGTGGTACTTCACGTCGCCGGAGCCCTGCACGGCGTCGGGATCGATGGCGCCCTCGAACTCCCGGAACAGCTGGCCGTAGGACTTGCCCACGATGTTGACCAGCACGTTCAGGCGGCCGCGGTGGGCCATGCCGATGATCGCCGAGTGCATGCCGCCGTCGGCGGCCTCGCTCAGGATGGCGTCGATGGTGGGGATGACGCTCTCGGCGCCCTCGAGTCCGAAGCGCTTCTGGCCCACGTAGCGGGTGCCCAGGAACCGCTCCAGCGCCTCGGCGGCGTTGAGGCGGTCCAGGATGCGCAGCTTGTCGTCGTGGCCCAGCGCCGGCTGGGGGCCTTCGACGTGCTCGCGGATCCAGCGCTTCTCGGCGGGATCCAGTATGTGGGTGTAGTCCACGCCGAGGGTCCGGCAGTAGGCGTTGCGCAGCAGCCGCAGGATCTCCCGCAGCGGCAGGCGGTCACGGCCCCCGGCCGCCGCCGCAAGACCGTTGGCCTCGTTCACCTCGAACTCCCGGTCGAGGTCCCAGATGGTGAGCCCGTGGCCGGCCGGGTCGAGGTCCTGGTGCAGGTCGGGCTCGTTCAGTGCCAGCGGGTCCAGTTCGGCGATGAGGTGGCCGCGGTCGCGGTGGGCGGCGATGAGGGCGTCCACCTGTGACTGCTTGAGGGCCATCGCCGTGGTGCTGTCGGCCCCCATGACGTCCCGGTGCCACTCCACCTCCTTGTAGGGCACGTCCAGGTCCCTGAAGATGTCGTGGTAGAAGCTGTGCTCGCCGATCAGCAGTTCGTGGACCGTCGCCAGGAAGTCGCCGGACTGGGCGCCCTGGATGATTCGGTGGTCGTAGGTGGACGACAGCACCGCCACCTTGGAGACCCCCCAGCCGGCCAGCGTGTGCGGGTCGGCGCCCTGGAACGCCGCCGGGTAGTCGATCGCTCCCACGCCCACGATGAGGCCCTGGCCGGCCATGAGCCGGGGCACCGACCAGCGGGTGCCCAGCATCCCCGGGTTGGTGAGCGTGACGGTGGTGCCGGCGAAGTCGTCGGCGGTGAGGCGGTTGCCGCGGGTGCGCCGGATCAGCTCGTCGTAGGCCTCGATGAAGTCCCGGAAGCCCAGTTCCTCGGCGTGGCGCAGGCATGGAACCAGCAGCGTGCGGGTGCCGTCGGAGCGCTCGTGGTCGACGGCCAGGCCCAGCCCCACGTGCGGGTGGTGCACCACCCGGGCGACGCCGTCGCCGCCGTGGCTGAACGAGGCGTTCATCTCCGGGGTGTGGTCGGCGACGGCCCGCACGACGGCGTACGCAATCAGATGCGTGTAGCTGATTCTGGCGCCCCGGGTGCGGCCCAGATGGCCGTTGATCACCATGCGGTTGACCTCCAGCAGCTTGGCCGGGACCTCCCGGAAGCTGGTGGCCACCGGCACCGCCAGGCTGGCCTCCATGTTGGCGGCGAGGCGGGCGCCGGGTCCCCGCAGCGGCTCGCCCTCGGGGGGCGGCTCGGTGACCGGGACCAGGTCGCTGCGGCCGGGGATCGCGACGGGACCTGCCGGTGGCGCCGGGGGCTCGGCCTCGACGGGCGCCGCATCGGGGATGTGCGACCGGTAGTCGGCGAAGAAGTCCCGCCAGCCTGCGCTCACCGAGTTGGGATCCGCCTGGTAGCGGGCGTACATCTCCTCGATCAGCCAGGCATTCTGGCCGGTCGGGAATGCAGACGGCGGGGTCTGCTCTGACGCCACGAGGCGAGTCTACGAGAGTGCTCGTTTCGCCTGCGAGTCGGCCCCGGCGCCCTCGCCCTCGCCCTCGTTCGTTCCCGCCCGTTTCCTGTGTCATTCCGGCGTAGGGCGGATTCCGGCGAGGTCGGGCCATGAGTCTGGCCATGGGTCGGGAAGTGGGCCGGTCCCGGGTGGGGCCGCGCGGTAGCCTGCGCCGATGCGCCTGGCCACGTGGAACGTGAATTCGCTTCGGGCGCGCATGGACCGGGTGGAGCCGTGGCTGGCCGCCGTGGAGCCCGACGTGGTCTGCATGCAGGAGACGAAGCTGCCCACCGGGGACTTCCCGCATCTGGCCTTCGAGGCGCTGGGTTACGAGTCGGCCCACCACGGCGAGGGCCGCTGGAACGGCGTGGCGATCTGCAGCCGGCTGGGCTTGGAGGACGTGGCCGCCGGGTTCGCCGACGGCGCCGGCGAGGATCCCGACGCCAGGGCCATCTGGGCAACCTGCGGTGGGGTGCGGGTGGCCAGCGTGTATGTGCCCAACGGCCGGGAGGTCGGCCATGACCACTACCACTACAAGCTGGCCTGGTTCGGCCGGCTGCGCGCCCATCTGGAGGCGGTCTGCGACCCCGCCGGCGATGTGGTGGTGGCGGGCGACTTCAACGTGGCGCCCGAGGACCGCGACGTCTGGGACATCGGGGTGTTCGCCGAGTCCACTCATGTCACCGAACCCGAGCGCACCGCCTGGCAGGCAATCTGCGACTGGGGCCTGGTGGACGTGTTCCGTGAGCGCTACCGGGGCGTCGACGGCCTGTACACGTTCTGGGACTACCAGGCGGGCCGCTTCCACAAGCGCCAGGGCATGCGCATCGACCACGTGCTGGCCAGCGAGGACCTGGCAGGGCGGGCCGGTGGCATCATCGTGGACCGCAACGCCCGCAAGGGCACCAAACCCTCCGACCACGCCCCACTCGTGGTGGACTTCGACCTGTGAGTCTGAACTAGCTGATGTTCGCTGCCACCGCTGATCTGGCGCACGCCGAATACGACCTGCTGGTCTTCTGGGTGCAGCTCCTGGCGCTGGTGATCGGCGCCCGCACCCTCGGCTGGGTGATGGTGCAGCTGGGGCTGCCGCGGGTCATCGGCGAGCTGGGCGCCGGCGTGATCCTGGGTCCGTCGCTGTTCGGGTACTTCTTCCCCGAGCAGTTCGCGTGGTTCCTGCCCGCCGGCGGCGAGCAGGCGGCCGCGCTGCTGACCGTGAGTTGGATCGGTGTGGCGCTGCTGCTGGTGCTGGCCGGCTTCGAGACCGACCTGGGGCTGATCACCAAGCTGGGTCGCCCGGCGGTGCTGGTGGCGGTGGGCAGCATGCTGGTGCCGGCGGGCGCCGGCAGCGTGGTCGGGTGGCTGATTCCCGACGAGTTCCTGGGCCCCGACGCCAGCCGCAGCACGTTCCTGCTGTTCGTGGCCCTGGCCGTCAGCGTCTCCGCGCTGGCGGTTGTGGCCAAGATCCTCTCCGACCTGGGCCTCATGCGGCGCGACTTCGGTCAGATCACCGTGGCGGTGGGCATGGCCAACGACGTCGTGGGCTGGGTGCTGCTGGGCGTGCTGACCAGCGTGGTGGCCTCCGGCGGCGTCGCCGCGGTCGACATCCTGATCTCGGTGGGCGGCCTTCTGCTGTTCATGGTGCTGGCGCTGACCGTGGGGCAGTGGCTGGTGGACCGCTGGCTGCGCCGCACCCTCCGCAGCAGCGACTCCCTGGGCGCCGCGGTGACCGTCGCGGTGGTCACGATGCTGGGCTTCGGGGTCGTCACCCAGGGCCTGGGGGTGGAGGCGGTGGTGGGGGCGTTCGTGGCGGGCGTGGTGCTGCACCGGTCCCGCTTCGTGGACGAGCGGTTGGAGCACTCCCTCGAGCGGCTCACGTCGTCTTTCTTCGCCCCGGTGTTCTTCGCCACCGCCGGCCTGCAGGTGAACCTGTTGTTGCTGGAGGACCCGACGATCCTCACCTGGACCATCGTGGTGGTGGCGGCGGCGATCGTGGCCAAGTTCGCCGGCGCCTACGGCGGGGCCCGGGTGGCGGGACGCAGCCACCGGGCCGGGCTGGCGCTGGGGGCGGGGCTCAACGCCCGGGGCACGCTCGAGATCGTCATCGCCTCGGTGGGCCTCAGCCTGGGGGTCTTCAACACGGCGTCGTTCACGATCATCGTGCTGGTGCCGCTGGTGACGTCGCTCTTCGCCTCGGTGGCGCTGCGGGTTGTGGTCTTCAACTGGCGCGGCGAAGCGGCGGAGATCCGCCGGCTGGACCGAGAGAAGGCGCTGAGCGAGAACCTTGTTGTGCGCACGTCCCGGCTGCTGATCCCGTCGCGTGGAGGGCCGGCGTCCATCGCCGCGGCCCAGCTGATGCACTACTCGTGGCCCCCCGAGGCTGAGGTGACGGTGATCACCGCCGCCGACCGGCGGGCAACGTTCGACTTCGGGCCGCTGGAGAACGTGCTGCATGGCCGGGAGGTGGACTTCGAGCGGGTGCGGGAGCGCGACATGGCCGAGCGCATCGCCAGGGAGGCGGCGCTGGGCTACGGGGCCATCGGCATGGGCGTGGAGAGCAGCGAGGAGATCGGCCAGGTGATCTCGCCGCTGGTGGACGAGGTGCTGCGTGTGAGCCCCATCCCGGTGGTCGTGGTGCGCCGGGCTCGCAACCTGGAGCGGCCGCTGCCGGGGGCCTACGCCAAGGCGCTGGTGCCGGCCTCGGGCGGGCCGGCCAGCCGGGCCGCGGCCGAGGTGGCCGCCAATCTGAGTTCCCAACTCGGCACGCAGATGGTGCTGGCCCACATCGTGGGTTCCGCCGACGTGCTGGGTGGGCTGCGGCGGCTGCCCACGAGGGCCTCCGGTGCAATGTGGCCGGGGATCTGGCACGACGACGAGGAGATCGCCGAGGCTGTCAGGGTGCTGGCCGCCGACGGGCCTCTCAAGCCGGCGACCGACCCCGAAGACCTCGCCGGCGCCGAGCCTGAGGCGGATGGTGGATGGGTCGAGAGCGAGCAGCCGGGCTCGCCGTCGGAACGCGGCACCACCCCGACCTTCGTCGGGTCGCTGGGTGGGGTCATGGGGCGGCTGCTGCAGGCGCCGCGGGATCTGCTGCGGCCCCGGCGCCTGGCGATGCTGCGGTCGCCGGCACGGGCCACCGGGATCGGTGAGCAGGTCCTGGGCCAGGCGGCGCAGCTGGTCGAAGGGCTGGGCGTCGAGCCCGAACTCATCACCCGCCCGGGCACCGCGGTGGCTCTCGAATTGCTGGATCTGGTGCATGAGACCCAGGCCGACCTGGTGGTCATGGGGGCCAACCTGCGGCGCCTGCGGGACCGGCCCTTCCTGGGTCACACCGTCGAGACCGTGCTGCGCCGCTGCGACGCCACGGTCGCCCTGGTGCTGGTGCCCTTCGACCTGTAGACGCGGGGCGGAGCCGGCGACGGGCGATTCCTGTGCGGCGGTCCCCCGTGCGGCGGTCGCCTGGGCGGCGAATCCCCCGGACGCCTTCCTGTGCGGCGGTCCCCCGTGCGGCGCTGGTCCGCTGAACAGCTAGTAGCGGATGGCGCGGCTGGGGCAGAGCGTGGCGGCCTCGTCGACCGCCGCGTGCTCCGACTCCGGTGGATGCGTGTCGATCACGTGTGATTTGGCATCCTCGCCCACTCGGAAGACGTTGGGCGCAACCCGCTCGCAGTAGCCCACTCCCTGGCACTGCTGCTGATCGACGGAGACATGCAGTTGCTCGGTTGCCATGGTCCTGTTTCTAGTTTCTGGCCGAGTCTCCTGCCGGGGTTTCCTGGCGGGTCTCCGGTCGGAGTCTCGGGCCGGGGCCTACAGGCGGGTCAGCAGCATCGGGAAGCGGCCGTAGGCGTCGTGATGGCTGGCCTGGGTGTAGGTCGGCGGGTCATCGGGGTCGATCTCGATGCCGGCGGCGTAGAGCGCGCCGGCGATGTTCACGACCGTGCCGTCGGTTCCCTCGTCGTTGTCGGTGCGTGCTGACAGGCCGGTGACCAGCGTGCGGCCGATGCAGATGTGCTGGCCGCCGCCGAAGGTGAGACCCCAGGGCTTGACCGTGCTGACCTCCCGGTAGGGGTTGAACTCCCGGGCGTCTGCGCCGAACACGCTGGTGTCGCGATTGGCCGGCGTGAATAGGCACGCCACCCGTTCGTCGGCGGCGATCTTCTTGCCGTTGGCCAGCGCGAAGTCCGCGGTGGCGATCCGCAGCAGCGCCGGGGACGGCTGGTGCAGCCGCAGGGCCTCGTGGGCGGCCCGTTTGATGAACTCCTGGTCAGCGACCTTGGTCCGGTCCTCGGGGTGGCTGGCGAACCACTCGTCGAGGTGTGCGATCAGGTGGGGGACCGCATGGGTGGTGGTCTGCGTGGCCGCCACCAGGAACAGGCAGGCCTCCCGGATGGGCAGCCCCTCGTCCCAGTCGTCGTTCCAATGCAGGTACAGCATCGTGATGAGATCCACGGGCAGCTCGTCCCGGCCGATCTCGCCCCGGCGGTGGCGCTCGATCAGCGCCCGGCGGCGGGCCACCGACGGGGCGAAGAACTCCCGGTCGAACGCGTCGCGGACCTTGAGGATGCGCTGGATGACCTCGTCGTGGTCCTCGGTGGACCACTCGACGGTGGCGCCTGTGCCGAGAAGCTCGACGTACTCCCGGAACGCGTCGGTGCGCTCGTTGGTGTCCACTCCGTCGATCCCGGTGGTGGCGGCCGCGATGCGGGCCAGCATCGTGCGCAACACCACGCACAGGTCGGCTCGCACCACGCCGTCGTCGCCCCGGTTGGCTCGGCACTCCTCCAGCGTCTTGGCGATGAGCGGGATCAGTTCGCTGTGCTCGTAGTAGTCCAGCGCGGCCTTCGCGAAGAGGGGGGCTTCGAGGCGGCGGCGCTCGAAATGCTCGTCGCCGTCGATGGTCAGCAGGCTGCGTCCGAAGAACGCCTGGCTCTCCTGGTGCGATCCCTGGCGGAAGCTCCGCGATCGCAGGATCTCATCGATCTCGGCGAACGTCGTGAAGTGCTGCAACCCCACGATGTGCGGAGGGGGCGGCATGTCCCGGATCGTGGGCTGTCGACTCTGCACGATTGGACCTCCGTCTGGTTCTGGTCTCGGTCTGGTTCTGGTCTCGGTCTGGTTCTGGTCTCGGCCTGAGTCCCGTCGTCACCGTGAGTCGCCCGAACATAGCCGCTGGCCTCCCGGAGGTTCCGCCTGGGACTGTCCGCGGCGTCGGTGTCCATCTCGGTGTCCACCTCGGCGTGCACCCGCCGCCTACTGCGACTCGGCTCGTTCCCGACCGCTGCCCTGCCGCACCACCACGGACAGGCCGTAGACGAAACCTGCGAACTCGATGATTGCCAGGCTCACCGCGGAGTGGAAGAACAGCCCGCTGCGCTTGCCGACGACGTTCGAGTGCAGGTCGGCGGTGTCGACGACGAAGTGGAAGAGGTAACCGAACGCGAACGCGGCGACCATTGATGCGGCGAAGAGCCTGGCTCCCGATCTCACGTCCCTCCGGAACGTCACGACGACGGCCAGCAGCGGCAGGATCGTCACGACTGCAATGATGAACGCAAGTTGTGCCGCGGTGATCGGGACCGCCGCGGCGATATGGCTGGATCCGTGAGCGACTTGGGCGGCGAGATGCGCCAAGGCGATCAGGAGAAGGGCAACATGCTCAGATCTCGCACGAATCGCCGTTGCAACGAGCCTTCGGGCGCTCAGCCTCAGCCTTGCGGCGAGCGAACGTGCTCAGATCTCGCACGAATCGCCGTTGCACCCCTGCTTCCTGCCGCCCGCAAGCCTCCGAACCGGCGGCAGGTACAGCGCCAGCCCAATGAGCACGAGCACGGGAACCTGAAGACAGATCATCCGGGTCGCGTACACCCCGGTGAATAGTCTGCTGCCCTCGACGTCGACCACGACGATCTCGCCTGGCGGCACGGGCCCGATCGGTGACTCGTCGGTCGAGAACTCGATGCGCCCGCGCCGGTCCATCTTGGCGGTCCTCGCCGCCTTGCGGGCGCAGTCACGGCAGTCGGCATTGTAGAAGACGGTGATACTCATGTCAGTCTGCCCCGAGGCTACGGCTGTTCGACCTCCGGCGGAGGTAGCGGATCGACCGGCCGTGGCTGTTCCTGGATTTTGGGCGGCGGCGCGTGCTCGGCGATCGTGGTCGGGGGCAGGCGCACTGGCCGCACGGGCCCTGGGCCACTGTCGGAGCCGCAGGCGCCGGCGAGCACCACGACTGCAATCAACCCGGCGATGAGCCGCGTCGGACGGAATCTGGCGACATCCATGACTACTCGTTCCACCTCTTGGCAGACGTCTCGCCGGCACGCCGTCGGACGGGCCAGAGTAGGGCACGCGCTGGCAGACCCGGGGTCGAGTTGTTCGGTGCGTGACACACTTGTCTCCCCGGACGGCCCTTTGGTCGGTCGCCCGCCGTCGTGTCGAGTTCGCATCATGGCAAGTCCCTCCGAGCACTGAGATGAGAGCGCGCGATATCGGGCTGTTCGCGGCGTCCGGGCGGACCGGGCCGCTGAACGCCATTGTGGACGTGCCGGGTGTTGCGGTCGGGCATGTGACCCGCATTGCCGGCGGCGGCCCGCTTGTTGTGGGCGAGGGGCCTGTGCGCACCGGGGTGACGGTTGTGGTGCCCCGGCCCGAGCCGGTTGCGCTGAACCCGGTGTTTGCCGGCATCGGTCGGCTGAATGGCAACGGTGAGATGACCGGCAGCCACTGGATCGAGGAGTCCGGGCTGCTGACCTCCGCGATCGCTCTCACGAACACGCACTCGGTGGGGGTGGTGCGGGACGCTCTGGTGCAGGTTGAGCGGTCGCAGCGGTCGGGCTCGGACTGGTGGTCGCTGCCGGTCGTGGCCGAGACCTGGGACGGGCTGTTGAACGACATCAACGGCTCGCATATCCGGGCCGACGACGTGTGGTCGGCTCTCGAGGCGGCCTCTGCGGGCGGCGCGGCTTCCGTAGGCGGTGCGGGTGGTTCTGGTGGTGCTGGTGGTTCTGGTGGTGCTGGGGGCGCGGCTGCTGCAGGGGGCGCGGGCGTGGTGGCGGAAGGCAACGTCGGCAGCGGGACAGGCATGATTTGCCACGGCTTCAAGGGTGGTATCGGAACGTCGTCACGGGTCGTTGCTGAGGTCAAGGACGGGTCCGAGGACGGGGCCGAAGGCTGGGCCGTCGAGACAGGCGCCGACAGGTCCGATGACAGGTCCGACGACAGGTCCGATGACGAGGCAGGGGAGCGGTCCGCGTTCTCGTACACGGTCGGCGTGCTGGTGCAGGCCAACCACGGCTCCCGGCGCCGGCTGGTCATCGACGGGTTCCCGGTGGGGCGACACCTCGACGAGAGCGCGGTCCCGCTGCCGGGCGGTGATCTGCCCGAGGGGATGGGGTCGATCATCACGGTGGTGGCCACCGACGCGCCGCTGCTGCCGCACCAGTGCCGCAGCCTGGCGGCCCGAACGGCCCTGGGGATCGGTCGGGTAGGCGGGGTGGGGGAGCACTGGTCGGGCGACCTGTCGATCGCCTTCGCAACCGGGCACAACGACCTCGGCAGCGGCAGGCTGGGATATGCCGCCCTGGGATCCACCGCCACGCGGCCGACCATTGCGGATGCCGGATTGCTGGTCGCTCTCTACGAGGCCACGGTCGACGCCACCGAGGAGGCCATCGTCAACGCCCTGTTCGCGGCTGAGACCATGACCGGCCGCGACGGCATCACCGCGCACGCGCTGCCGATCGACCGGCTCTGGGATCTGATGTCGACCGGCGGGCCGGCTTCGTGAGCGTTCCGGGTTGCCGTCCGGGGTTCGGATTCGGCGTGACGCCCGGGCCGCCCGATGGGGTGGCCGAGGAGATCCGGGACGCCGAGGCGCTGGGTTTCGACCGGACGGGCGTCTGGGACTCGCCGGCGCTGTTCCGGGACCCGTGGATGACCCTGGGAGCCGTGGCCCGCGAGACGAGCAGCATCAGGCTCGGCACATGGGTCTCCAACCCGGTCAGCCGGCACCCTGTGGTGACCGCTTCGGCTATGGCAACCCTCGAGGACCTGGCGCCGGGGCGGACCTACTTCGGGATTGGCTCCGGCGGCACCGGCGTGTGGCATCTGGGGCACCCGGCCGCCCGCCTGGACGAGTTGCGGGAGTACATCGACGCGGTCCGCCGGCTGCTCGCCGACGGCCGGGCCACCTACCAGGGCACCGAGTGCCGGCTGGAGTGGGGTCGAGGGGTCTCGGTGCCGATCCTCATGTCGGCGCACGGGCCGCGGGCGCTGCGCCTGGCCGGGGAGGTCGCCGACGGGGTGATCTGCGGGCTGGGGATCCTGCCCGAGGTGGTCTCGGGCTGCCTGGAGCTGATTTCCGAGGGGGCGGAGTCAGCCGGGCGGACGCTGGCCGACCTGGAGATCTGGTTCACCTGCTTCTGGTTCGTGGACGACGAGCCGGGAGCGGCGCTCGCCGAGGGAGCCTGGGCTGCGACGGCGTTCGCCATGCACTTCTCCCAGGGCCGGGTGGAGGGCAAGTTCGTCCCCGAGGAGTACCGGGAGGGCATCGCCCGGCTGGGCGAGCAGTACGACCTGGTGGCCCACGGCAAGGTGAGCGATGACCTGAAGCGCCGCTACGTGGAGCGGGCCGACGCCCTGGGCATCGGCGACTATGTCCGCAGCCGCTTCATGTTCTGCGGGACGCCTGACGAGGTCGAGTCTCAGATCCGGGCGGCGATGGCGGCCGGGGCGCGCAACTTCGACGGCGCCCTGGATGCTGATCTCCCCGAGCGCCGGCGCCGCATCGGCAACTGGGCCGAGCTGGTGCTGCCACGCTTCGGCCGGGAACCGGGGGCCGGTGCCAGGGCCGATGGCTGACTCCGGCCCGGCGGAGGTTGGTGCCGGTTGTTCGGTGCGGCCGGCCGGGTCGTCGGTTCGGGTCTGATGGCTGATGCCGGTCTGGGCGGGGTTGGTGCCGGTTGTTCGGTGCGGTCGGCCGGGTCGTCGGTTCGGGTCTGATGGCTGATGCCGGTCTGGGCGGGGTTGGTGCCGGTTGTTCGGCATGGCCGGCCGGGGCGTAGGTTCGAGGCCAATGGTTGACACCGTCATCAGCGGGGGCTGGGTGGTTACGCCGCACAGCGAGGGCCATCTGGACATCGGCATCGCCGGCGAGCGGGTCGCCTATGTCTCGGCGCCGGGAGCGGTGCCCGTCTCGGAGGGCGTGTCCGTGATCGACGCCACCGGCAAGGTCGTGACGCCCGGCGGCATCGAAT
Organism: Acidimicrobiales bacterium; assembly: GCA_963664235.1. Taxonomy (GTDB): domain Bacteria; phylum Actinomycetota; class Acidimicrobiia; order Acidimicrobiales; family CATQHL01; genus VXNF01. Next base: position 2,043,307 of record OY760933.1, read on the forward strand.
CCCATGCCCATATTCACGAGCCGATGTACCGGGGCTGGACCGGTGGCCAGGACGTCTGGCTGCAGCCGCCCGAGGGGGCCACCCGGGCCGCGGCCCACGGGGGCACCACCACGGTGCTGTCGTTCGCCTTCCTGGATGTGCACGTGACCGACAGGGCCTACGACACCACCGAAGCGGTCGCCCAGCGCCGGGACATCTTCAGCGGCCGGTCCTATGTTGACTTCGCCTTCCACCCGGTGATCACCGGCTCGGCCTCGCCGGAGACCCTCGCCAGCATCGCCAGTGCCGTCGACCAGGGCACGCCGTCGTTCAAGGTGTTCACCACCGACGTGACCACCGGGCAGGCGGGTATCCGGATCAACCACGGCTCGGTGTTGGCGGCCATGCGGATCGCCCAGGAAGCCGGCGGCATCGTCATGGTCCACGCCGAGGACGATGATCTGATCAAGTACAACGAGGCCCGGCTGAAGCGCGAGGGACGCAACCAGCTTCAGAACATCCGCTGTGCCCATACGCCGTTCGGCGAGGCGCTGGCGTTCCGCCAGGTGGCGGCGCTGGCCGCCGAGGCGGGCGCTGCCACGTACTTCGTCCACACGACCGCCGGCGAGTCGGTCGGCGTGGTGGCCTCCGAGCGGCGCCGGGGCCGGCCGGTCTACGCCGAGACGCTGCACAACCTGTTGTGTTTCTCCGAGGAGGACTACCTGATGCCCGACGGCGCCCGGTACCACATCGGCATGGGCCTGCCGTCGCCCGAGGACCGCTCGCGGCTGTGGGCCGGGGTCACCGCGGGCGACATCGCCACCGTCGCCACCGACGAGTACACGACGTCGCTGGAGGTGAAGCTGGGAGGCCACGACATCGAGACGGTGCCCGGTGGTCACGTGGGGATCGAGACCCGGGGCATGATCCTGCTGTCGGAGGGCTACAAGAGGGGGCGGCTGTCGCTGCGGCGGTTCGTGGAGTTGTTCTCGACGAACCCGGCCCGGATCTTCGGGCTGTATCCCCGCAAGGGTGTCATCCAGCCAGGTGCCGACGCCGACCTGGCGATCTGGGACCTGGAGGGCGAGCGGGAAATCTCGCTCAGCGACCTCCACCACGACGGCGATTACAGCCCCTGGGAGGGCTGGGAAGTCTCGGCTTGGCCTGTGGCCACGATCCTGCGCGGCCGGACGATCGTCTCGGACGGAGAACTCCAGGTCGGCCCTGACTCTGGCCAGTGGCAGCCCCGGAGCATCGAACCCGAGATCCTGGAAGGTCCGATCGTTACCTGAAGGCTCAGGCCGTCCGGGCGGGGGCCGCCGGTGCCCGTCGGCGGATCGTCTGGCGAAATCGATCCGGCGCCGGCCCCCGGCGTCCCCTGGCAGTCCCGCCGGATCGATGCCGAGATCCTGGAGAGTCCGGTCGTCACTTGAAGGCTCAGGCTGTCCGGGCGGGGGCCGCCGGTGCCCGTCGGCGGATCGTCTGGCGAAATCGATCCGGCGCCAGCCCCCGGCGTCCCCTGGCAGTCCCGCCGGATCGATGCCGAGATCCTGGAGAGTCCGGTCGTCACTTGAAGGCTCAGGCCGTCCGGGCGGGGCCGCCGGTGCCCGTCGGCGGATCGTCTGGCGAAATCGATCCGGCGCCGGCCCCCGGCGTCCCCCGCCCTCGGATGTCGGTGCTGGACAAGTCGGTTGGCTGCCTGTCTTTGGCCTGGCTGCAGGGTTGCGGGCTAGGGGCCGGCTAGATCTCGACGGTTCCCTGGATGCAGGTGATGGTGTCGCCGCCGACCCAGATCGTGCCGTCGGCGTCCTGGTCGATGTAGACGCGGCCGTCGCGGCCGAGGGCGGCGCCCTGGCTGGCTGTGTACGGCGCGGTGGCGTGGCCGGCGGCGGTTAGCCACTGGCCGAGCGAGGCGTTGAGGCTGCCGGTCACCGGGTCCTCGGCGAGCGTGCCGCGAACCGGGAAGAAGGCGCGCACCTCGAAGTCGCTGTCGTCGGTCCTGGTTCGGGCTCCGGCCCCGGCTTCGGCTTCGGGTTCGGCTCTGGTTCCGGCACCGGCCCCGGCTTCGGCTTCGGGTTCGGCTCTGGTTCCGGCCCCAACTCCGGTTCTGGTTCCGGCCCCGGCTCCGGGTTCGGTCCCCGTCTCGGCTCCGGCTGCTGGGCCGGGTGAGTGCGGGCCGACGACGCCGACGAACAGGTCGTGGGGGTTGGCCGTCTGGGGCCGAAGTGCCAGGACCTCCTCGGCCGAACGCAGGAGTACTCCCATCCAGGGTGGCCCGTTGTGGACCCAGTTGGCGTCCACCACCGGCGTGTCGGGCGTGCCTGGCGTGCCGGGATCGATGCCCAGTAGCTCGCAGGCGGCGGCCAAGTCCTCAGCCGAGACCGCTCCCGAGCGCACCAGCGGAGGCGCGGCGAAGGCCAGCCGGCTGCTACCGGGGCTGTCATCGGAGCTGCTTCTGGGGCTGTCATCGGAGCCCGACACACCGCGTATGAGCCCGGAACGCCCTCGTGGGCTGTCATCGGAGCTGCTACTGGTGCTGTTTCCGGGGCTGCTTCTGGGGCTGCTGTTGGAGCGGATCGTCACCAGCCCGGCCCCGCATTCCTGGACGATCACGCCGGGCCGGCGGGGCACGCCGCCCTGCTCGAGCCATACGGCACAGCTGCCCAGCGTGGGATGGCCGGCGAACGGCAGCTCCCGGTCAGGCGTGAAGATCCGCACCCGGTAGTCGGCTGTGCCGGCCTGGCGGGGCTGGCTGGTCTGGCGGGGCTGGCTGGTCTGGCTGGGCGGGTTGGTTTGGCCGGCTCGGTCGGTTCGGCTTGCCGGGCCGGCCTGGTCGGCTTGGTCGGCTTGGTCGGCTAGGTCGGTTCGGTCGGTCTGATCAGAGGTCGGTTCGAGCAGGAACGTGGTCTCCGACAGGTTCGTCCAGGCGGCGATGCGCTGCATCTCCTCGGTGGTGAGACCGTCGGCGTTAGCGACAACGGCGAGAGGGTTGCCCCTGTACGGCACAGACGTGAACACGTCCACCTGCGAGAAGGGTCGGGAAAGGGACCGGCGCATCGCTGGAGCGTACGGAGCTGCCGAGTTCGACGAGCGCGCGATCGGGAGAGGAGCCACTCGCCCCCCACCTGATCGAACTGGGTGACTTCGTGCGATCCAGAAAGGTGATTCGGGTGGGCGTGCCGGGTGGGCGTGTGGGGCTTTCTCGGGGTCTGGCGAGCGTGTGGGGCTGTCTCGGGTTCTGGCGGGCGTGTGGGGCTGTCTCGGGTTCTGGCGGGCGTGTGGGGCTTTCTCGGGTTCTGGCGGGCGTGTGGGGCTGTCTCGGGTTCTGGCGGGCGGTCCAGGTCAGCGTCGCAGAATTGTCACCCTGTCGGGGCTGTCGGAGAGGCCGGCGACGGCTTTGTCGAACGTCACGAGCCGGCCGTCGTGGCGCACTGCTAGCGCCAGGAGGTGGGCGTCGGTCACCTGCCGGTAGCCGCTGAGGCTGCCGAACGCCATCTCGGAGGTTCGCACGAGATCCAAGTCGTCGGTCCACATCAGATGGCCGTCCAACTCGGTGAGTGCGCGCAGCACCGCTGCCGCCTCGGCCGGCGACCGAGCGTCGGCCAGCACCTTCCGGTTGGAGGACACCCGCACGAATCCTGCCTGCGTCACCGACGCGGTCGCCCACGGAGCCGGCAGGTGCTCCGAGAACCAGTCGATCGCCTCGGCATGATGCACGTGCGTGGGCCAAGCGAGCGCCACCAGCACGTTGACGTCGAGCAGCGGTGTCACGCGTCCTCGTTGGCGGCTCGAACCATCTCCGGCGTGATGGCTGGGCTGTCCGCGTCGACGACGAATCCGGGAATCGCCCGCCCGGTCTCCACGGGTCGCGCCCGCAGTCCGCGCCGCGCCAGTTCCGAGAGGGCGGTCCCTAGCGAGATCCCGCGCTCCTGAGCGAGCGAGCGAGCGCCTGCCAGCACGTCATCGTCAACGTTGACCGTCGTACGCATTGCAGCATCGTAACATCGCAGCATCATGATGTCATTCCGGGTGGCGGCGGCCCGGGTACTGCTCCTCCTCGGTGCAGGGAGGACAAGTTGTCGCAGCCCGACCTCCGGCCTCCCGCTCTCGTCGCGGCGACCAGGATGTCGCTGTCAGCATTGGAGGGGGTGGTTGGCAGTTCGGTTGGCGTCGTTGGTGGCGGCGCCGTTTCGGCGACCTGACGGGCAGTGTCTGCTGGCGTGTGCCTTGCCGGCTCGGGCCTTGGCGGTTCGGGCTTTGCCGGCGTGCGCCTTGGCGGTTCGGGCCTTGCCGGTTCGGGATTTTCTGTTGTCGCTCGCCGGGTTTGGCAGCCAGTTGGGTGGATGTGTGAGGCGGTAGGTGCCGTCGGGTTGGCGGGTCAGGTCGGCGCCGAGTTCGTGGATCTGTTTGTGGTGGCAGTCGCTGCACAGCAAGCAGAGGTTGTCGATGTCGGTGGGGCCTCCGTCTTCCCAGTGGATGACGTGGTGGGCCTGGCAGTAGCTGTTGGCGGCGCCGCAGATGACGCAACCCCGGTCGCGGATTGCCAGTGCGACGCGTTGGGCGACGCTGGCGGTGCGGGTCTTGTAACCCAGCCACAGGGGTTGGCCCTTGGTGTCGAACAGGGCCGGCAGGATGTTGGCGTCGAGGGCCACCTTGAGCAGTTCGCTGGGGGCGAGGGGGGTGCCGTCGATCAGCCGGGCGTTGGCAAGTTGGTCTGAAGTCAGGTCGTAGTCGGCGACGACCACCAGGGTGGTGCGCTGAACCTTGCCGGTGCCGGTGCCGGTGCCTTGGCGGGTGATGAGCGCTTCGAGGGCGTCTGCGTACCGCTGGGCGGGGGCGGCTCGGTTCTTGGGGTCCTCGTCGTGCCAGAGTTGCTTGGCTTTGCTGGCGAGGGCGGTCTCGATGCGGGCGCCGGCGAGGGGGTCGAAGGTGCCGTACAGCGTGTACATGCCGTCGGATTCCTGCTTGATGGTGGCCTCGCGGCGGGCTCGTTGGCGGCGCCTGCGCTTTTCCAGATCCTCGCCGGCGGACTGTTCGTTGACGTGGTCGCGGACAGTGCGGGCGAACGTGTCGGCGGGTTCGGTTCCCGCGGCGTCCAGCAGGGTGGTCTCGTCGACAGCGGTGTGCGCCGAGGCGTCCGCGATCGCCCGGGCGGCCTGGGGGGTGATCGCGCCCTCTGCGAGCGCCTCGGCTGTGCCGGGCAGGTCGCCGAGCCGCTCGGCGAACGCCACGTCGCGTTTGGCGGCGCCGCGGGACTGCTTCAAGTCGCCGCGCAGCACCGCCGCGGCGTGCGCCTCGCCGCGCCACTGAGCCAACTCCGCGACCTTGTCGGCCTTCACCGCCGCCAGGCGGGACTCACAGCGCCCGACCAACCGCAGACACTCCTCGAGGCGCCCACCGCCGAGAGATCCCAGACCCACAACCAGGCCATCCAACAGCCCCAACAACTGCTCCGAGGAGGGCCCACCGCGGCCGGACTCGCCGGCGCGAGACCCGCTGGGCGTAGCTGTCGTGTCTCCCTGGTCCTGTGGGAGCCGGGGAGAGGGTTCGTCGCGGCGGGGCCCGTGGGAGGGCGACGTGCTTGATGACACCGACGTCGCCCGCTGATCCCGTGGGCGCTGCGGGGACGCCTCGCCGCGGCCGGGCTCGCCGGCGCGAGATCCGCTTGGCGCAGCCGTCGGGTCTTGCTGATCCCGTGGGCGCCGGGGAGAGGCCTCGCCACGACCAGGCCCGCCGGGGCCGGACTCGCCGTCGGGCGAGGCCGACGTCTCCCGCAGATCCGACCGGCGCCCGGCGGCCGGGTCGGTGCCACCGGACCCCGTAGCCAGGGGCGTCGGGGCGGGAAAGAGGGTGGGCTCGGTCATCGGTGGCTCCCCCACAGAACGCATCGCCGTCGGATTCGGGTCGGCGGGGCCGACAAGCCGGTAGGGGAAGCTCAACCTCCACCGCAGCGGAGGTCAGTGACCGGTACCCGTACTCTACACAACCCCTGCGACAAAGTCAAACATATATTCGGATAATCGGGGAAATATCTTTCCGACCAGTGACGATCGGTTGATACAGGCAACGAGCTGTCGACTTGAACTTGATGACGACGTTCGATTGGACCGCCGGGCGGTGGGTTCGCCTGGCGGGTGAGACCGGGGCGGTCGATACGATGGCGACCGTGATGTCTCGCCGGAGGCTGCCGTCGCTTGCTCTGGGGGTTGGCGTGCTCGTCGCCGTGCTGCTTACGGCCTGCGACTTCGGTGTCTTCCGGTCGGCGTTCGCTGATGTCACCTACAGCATCCCGACCGTCACCGACGAGCAGGTGCAACTCGATGAGAGCGGGCGGTTCACTGACGAGGAGGCCAGAGTCAACTCGGTCTTCGTTACGGGCACGGCCGGTGACCTCAACGGCGACGGCATCCTCGACGGGGTGGCCGTACTCGCCACGAACACCGGCGGTTCGGGGACCTTCTACACCGTCCACGCCATCGTGGGCGACGGCGGGTACACCGACATCGACAGCTTCTTCCTCGGAGACCGCATCGCCGTGCCGGGCGTCACGGTGAGCGGTGCCAACATCGAGGTGTCGATCCTCGACCGAGCCGACGACGAGGCGTTCTTCGTCGAACCTCACATTCCCGACGTGGTGGGCCTCGAGCTCCGGGAAGGCGAGCTCTTCAGGCTGCACGCTATTGACGCGACGCCAACCGAGTGAGGGCGGGATCGCCGCCCCAGGTACGCAGGCCCCGACTTCCGTGATCGCCGCCAGGCCGGGGCAGCCCGGCTGGGGTCAGCGGTCCCGGTTGGGCTCATACGGTGGCGGCCCACCCGTCTGAGCCGGTCATCCGGCCGGGTCGATCATCCGGCCGGGTCGATCATCCGGCCGGGTCGATCACTTGCCCGGGTCGATCACTAGCCCCAGTCGGTCTCCTACCCGGGTCGATCCGCTGCCCGGGTCGATCACCTGCGCGGGTTGATCCGCTGCCCGGGTCGATCACCTGCGCGGGTTGATCCGCTGCCCGAGTCGATTACCGGCGAGTTCGCGGGGGCATCGGTCGGCGGAAGGCGTAGCGCAGCATGAACTCGTAGACGCTGTCGCCGAACCACCTCCTGGTGAACATCGTCGGTCGGGCCTGCGACCCGACGACGTACCGTCGGCGCGGCCGGCGGGCGGTGGCGGCCTTGGCGTACACCTTGGCGAGCGCCTCGGCCTCGGTTTGGCGGAAGTTGGCGTCGGGGTTGTCCAGCATCCGGAGGAACGGTTCGATCTGCGGCCGGTAGGCGCTGGCGCCTTCGAGTCTCCTCAACTGGGCGCCGATCGTGCGGCCGAACTCGGTCTTGATGGAGCCCGGTTCGATGAGCACGACCTGGATGCCGAAGGGAGCGGTCTCGAGGCGGAGGCAGTCCGACCAGCCCTCCAGGGCGTGTTTGGTGGCGAGGTACCAGGCGCTGAGGGGCATGAAGATCCGGCCGAGCATCGACGAGACGTTGACGATGCGCCCCGAGCCCTGCGCCCGCATGTGCGGCAGCACGATCTGGGTGAGGTGGGCGAGGCCGAAGAGGTTCACCTCGAACTGGTGGCGAGCCTCGTCGACGGGGGTGTCCTCGATGGGCCCGTAAAGGCCGAAGCCGGCGTTGTTGATGAGGACGTCGATGCGTCCCTCGGCCTCGATGATGTGGTGCACGACCCGTTGGTTGTCGCCGGCCACCGCGACGTCCATCTCGACGGCGGTGATGCCGTGGGCGGCGAGGTCGGCCATGCGGTCCATCCGGCGGGCGCCTGCGTACACCGTGTGCCCCTGCTTGCCCAGCAGGAGCGTCGCTTCACGTCCCAGGCCTGACGAGGCGCCGGTGATCAGGATGACCTTGCTCATGGCGCTGCTCCCTATGTCGTGGCGGACTTCATCGGGAAGCCGGTGGGAGGATTCTGCGGCAGACGATGAACTCGAAGGCGGCGTCGCCGAGCCACCTCCGGGTCCACATCCAGGGCCGTGCCAGCGCTCCGGTGACGTACCGCCGCCGTGGTCGGCGGGTCGTGGCGGCCTTGGCGTAGACCTTGGCGGCCGCCACCGCCCCGGTTCGGTTCTCGACGGCGCCGGGGTCTTCCATCAGCGCGCTGAGCGCTGCGATCCGAGGGTGATAGGGGCTGTCGGCGGGGATCTTCGCCAACTCGGCCACCATCACGTCGCCGAACTCGGTCTGGATGGCGCCCGGTTCGATGAGCACCACCTGGATACCAAAGGGAGCGGTCTCGAGGCGTAGGCAGTCGGACCAGCCCTCGAGGGCGTGTTTGGTGGCGATGTACCAGGCCCCCATGGGCGTGAAGACTTTTCCGACCATCGAGGAGATGTTGACGATGCGCCCCGAGCCTTGGGCGCGCATGTGCGGCAGCACGAGTTGGGTGAGGTGCGCCACGCCGAAGAGGTTCACCTCGAACTGGTAGCGGGCGTCGTCGAGGGGGACGTCCTCGACGGGCCCGTAGATCCCGAAGCCGGCGTTGTTGATGAGGACGTCGATCCGCCCCTCGGCCTCGATGATCCGGTTGACGGCCCGCTCGTTGTCGCCGGCGGTGGTGACGTCCATCTCCACCGCGGTGATGCCGCTCCCGGCCAGCTCGGCCAGACGGTCCACCCGGCGGGCGCCGGCGTAGACGGTGTGGCCCTGGGTCGCCAGCAGGATCGCCGCCTCGCGGCCCAGGCCCGCCGATGCACCGGTGATCAACACGACCTTGCCCATGGTTCTGCTCCCTCTGTGGCGCCGCCCCGCCCTCACCGGAAGGCGCGACGAAGCTTGGCTTCGTAGGCGCCGTCGCCGAGCCACTTCCTGACGAACATCCAGGACCGCGCATACTTTCCCGTGGCGTAGCGGCGGCGTGGCCGGCGTGCGGTTGCGGCTTTGGCGTACACCTTGGCGACGGCTGCGGCCGGGGTCTGGCGGTCGAGGTCGGGCGGATTCTCCACCAGCTTGCGGAACACGTCGATCTGTGCCCGGTACGCCGAGTCGGCGGGCAGCTGCGCCAGCTGGGCGGTCCGCACGTCGTCGAACTCGGTCTTGATGGCGCCCGGTTCGATGAGCACGACCCCGATGCCGAAGGGTGCGGTCTCGTAGCGCAGGCAGTCGGACCAGCCTTCGAGGGCGTGCTTGGTGGCGTCGTACCAGGCGGCCAGCGGCGTGTACACCCGCCCGACCATCGACGAGACGTTGACGATCCGCCCCGAGCCTTGGGCGCGCATGTGAGGCAGGACGAGTTGGGTGAGGTGCGCCACGCCGAAGAGGTTCACCTCGAACTGGTAGCGGGCGTCGTCGAGGGGGACGTCCTCGACGGGCCCGTAGAGCCCGAAGCCGGCGTTGTTGATGAGGACGTCGATCCGCCCTTCGCCCTCGATGACCTGGCCGACGGCCCGCTCGTTGTCGCCGGCCTCGCTGACGTCCATCTCGACGGCGGTGACGCCGCCGGTCGGGCCCGCCAGGTCGACCAGTTCGGCCAGCCGGTCCGCCCGGCGGGCGCCGGCGTACACCCTGTGGCCCTGCTGCGCCAGCAGGATGGCGGCCTCGCGGCCGATGCCCGACGATGCGCCGGTGATCAGAATGACCTTGCTCATGGCGCTATTCCTTCGTCGGGGTCCCGAGGGGTCTCGGCTCAGCCATCCCCAGCCGGGCAACACGCTTCGGCCGGGCTGGGCAACTGGGGCGTGCCGTAGTCGTCGTCGACCTCTTCGGTAAAGAACGCCTCCCAGGGCACGCCGTCGGGATCGGTGACCCACGACTTGTGCTGGAGGTGGTAGCAGCACACCTCGCCATCCTGATCGGCCCGGGGGATGCGGGCCGAGTCGATCTGCCCCCGCAGGTCCGCCAGTTCCTGCTCGGTCTCGGCCTGGATGCCGTAGTGGGCCGAGCCGGGCGGACCGTCGCCGTGGGTGTCGATCGTGAAGTTCACCCGGGGATCGTCCAACATCCACTTGGCGTAGCCCGGCCGCACCAGCGTGGGCCCGCAGCCGAGCAGCTTGGTGTAGAAGTCGATCGACTCGTCGAGGTTGTCGACCCGCAGTCCCACGTGCATCCGTCGCATCACTCACTCCGTTCCGTCGCCGGTGCCGTCAACCACAGCAGGCATGAACTGGCACTTGGCGTACTTGTCTAGCGCCCCTGCCGAAGCGCCACCCTTGAGCAGTGCCAGGGCGTACAGGTTCACGTCTCGCAGGTGCCACTCGTTGTCGTCGTTGGTGCTGTAGCAGCCGGGATCGGCCGATGCGGGATTCATCGCCGGCAACCACTGGCAGTGCGCGTACTCGTCCAGAGCGCCGGCCTGGGCCCCACCTGCGGTCAGCGCCACCAGGTAGCGGTTGGTGTGGCGTGGGTGCTGCGGCTGGTCGGCCTCGGTGGTGTAGCAGTCGCTGGGGTCGGCGCCGGCCGGCTGCCCGACCGGCTCGACCACCTCGGGGTCGTCGGTCGCGCAGACCGCCGCCACGACGATGGCCGCCGCCAAGAGAACCCACACCAACCACCGCGTCGGCGAACGGTTCCCCTTCCGAGACGCGTCCGGCGGATCGGCGCCGGTCCGACCGACGTCGCTGGATTCTGCGGAGCGCTCTTTCCGGTTCATCCCCGTCCTCCCATCAATCGCCACCCCCGTGGAGGTGAATGCCTCAACGCCGGAGGTGGCCGCACCGCCGGACCGGGTATTGCCGCTCGGCGAGTCGTGGCGCACACGGGAAGCGTCCCCGGTGCTGTCCGCCAAAGGTACTGCCGTGCCATGTCGGACAAGATATGAGGGGCGTGTGACAGTCATGATGTGGTGGTCGATGGCCGGAGGCTCATCGGTCCCACGTGGGCGGGCCGCGGCGGGGACGGCGTCTGGGCCTCGTCCGGCATTCTCCGGCCGGCGTATCGCCACCGTCGAGTTCCGAGTCCGGCGTCAACCGCGCGGCGACCGCGGGCGTCAGTAGAGACATGCAGGTCTTCGACGAGGTCCGGACGGGTTGGTGAGACGTCTGCTCGTCGCCCTGCCGGCGGTGCTGCTCGTTGTCGCAGCCTGCACCGGCGACGAGGGCGATGGCAACGGGTCGGAGTCCCCCGCGCCGAGCGTCGAAGCGGCGCCGATTACGACGGCTGTATCGGCGGCGGTGGACTCGGAAGCGGATGCCTCGCCCGCGCAGGGCGAAGCGGCCCCGGCGATCCCGGAGGGACCTTCGCCTGAGCCGTCGGAAACGCCGGCCCCGCTGCCGGGGCCGCCGCCCGATTTGCCGGGGCCGCCACTCGACTCCCCGGATCCGACTCCCGTGCCGCCCGTGCCGCCTGAACCGCCCGAACCGCCGGCGGCGCCAGCGCCGCCCCCCGAACCCCCCGAGCCGGAACCGCCGCCTACGACGGGAGAACCTTGGCCGGACTTCGTGCCCAGGGACCTGGAGTGGGAGCCGGCCACGATCCTGATCTTCGACAGTGCGGTGAACGAGATCGTTCCCGTCTACGACGCTCCCGACGGGAATGGCTTGGAGTTCTACGACGGCGACGTGTGGAGTACCACCGAATACGGGAACCCGTTAGTCGTGCGAGTCATCCAGGGTTCGGAGGGCGACGAGTGGGCGGAGGTCGAACTGCCCGCACGCCCCAATGGCAGCCGGGGCTGGATCCGCGCTGCCGGGCTCGAGTGGTTCACGGTCGAGCATCACATGTTCGCTGACCTCTCCGAACGTAGCCTGGCCCTGTTCGACGGCGACGAGTTGGTGCTGACCGCCAGGGTCATTGTGGGCAAGGAGGCGACGCCGACGCCGACGCTGGACGGCTTCCTCGTTGAGAAACTGCCCAACCACGATCACGCATACGGCAGCGTTGTGTTGGGGGACTGGATCCTGGCGCTGTCGTTCTTCAGCGAGGCGCTCTACTCGTTTGGAGGCAAACCCGGGTACCGCATCGCCGTGCACGGCACCCACATCCCCGAGAGGTTGGGCGAGGCTCTCTCCAACGGCGGCCTCCGGCTCGACAACGAGGTCGTCGAGTTAATCGCACACGAGGCGCCGCTGGGCACCATCGTGCGCATCGTCGACTGAGGATCGACTCACCCGCGCCGGGCCTCAGAGCGTGTCGAACCCTCGCCACCCGGGCAGGGCGGCCGACTGGCGGACCCAGTCCTCCAGTTGCGCCTCGTCGAGTCCACCCTCGGGGATGTCGACCCAGCGAGCGTCGGGGTCCTTGCCCGAGCCGGGCGGCACGGGCCGCAGCGACCGACCGTTCAGGAAGGTCAACCGGACGCAACGGGTCAGGCAGTGGTAGCTCACGAACCACCCTTCGCTCTCGAGGCCGTAGAAGGGCGAGTTCCACCGCACGGCCTTGCGCACGCCGGGCACGGTGCGCACGATGAGGTCGTCGAGGCGGCGCCCGATGTCGCCCTTCCAGCCCGGCATGGCCGCGAGATACGCCGCCACGGGGGCGTCGCCGTCACCCTTGGGAATCTGCGGGTTGCCGCCCGCGAGGAGCCTCGGCCGCCCGCCGGCGTTCGGGGATCCCGACACGGTCAGTCAGCGTAAGTCCCCCGGCACGTCGGGAACGTCGGTCCCGCGACCCGGGGATCCTCAGGGGGAGGCGTTCGGGACGCGTCGCTCATCGCCACCCGCCCGGGCGCGGCTCGGGTCGTCGCTCAGTGGGAGACGACGGTGAAGGTGCACCTCGGGCCTGCGGCGTTGGCCAGCCGGGCGTCGGCGGTGAGCAGCGGGCAGTCGAGTTCCTCGGCCAGGGCGATGTAGGTGGCGTCGTAGGCGGTGACGTTGTGGCGCAGCTCCCAGACGCGTTCCAGCATTCCGACTGTCGGGAAGCGTTGCACGCCGAGGCGCTGCCAGGTGCGGACGGCCCGCGCCGCGTCGGCGGCCTCGATGACGCCACGCCGCACCTGGCGGCCGACGGTGTGCAGTACCTCGGCATCGACGAGGTGCGGCGCGGCCAGGCGGTCGGTCGCCAGCCGCCGGCGGGCGTCGCCGTCGTCGAGGAGTGCCAACACGGCAGCTGAGGCATCGACGACGATCACCGCTCGGCGCGCCCCCGGTGCAGATCGGCGACGATCACCGTTCGGCGCGCCCCCGGTGCAAGTCGGCGACGATCACCGTTCGGCGCGCCCCCGGTGCAGATCGGCGACGATGTCGGAAGCCGTCACGCCCAGGTCGGGGAGATCACCGAGCAGGGCCGCGTTGTCGGCTCGCTGAGAAACGACGGCCAACTCCCGCACGGCGAACGCCGACACCGATATCGCCTCGCGCGCGGCCAGGAGGCCCAGTCGTCTTACCACCTCTTCGGGCACATTGCGCAGGTACAGAGTCCTCATGTCGCAGAACGCTAGCATATTGATGGCATTCTGCGCCGATGCGCCGAGCAGGTCAAGACCCCACCAGATGGAGTTGTCGACGTCGATGTCGTCGATCGCCGATTCCGCGTGGTGCCGGCGGGCAAGAGCGGCCCGGACGGAGCTGGACGACAGTTGACTACACTGTAGTAATGCCTGTTGTGTCGATCCGCTTCGCCGATGAGCCGTTGCACGGTCGGCTGAAGGAGAGTGCCCGCCGCCACGGCCAGGGCGTCTCGCCGCTTGCCGAGCGGCTGATCGATGAGGGCCTGCGCATGGAGGCTCATCCGGCGGTGCTGTTCCGGGACGGTCCGGCGGGTCGCCGGGCCGTGCTGGTTGGCGGTCCCGAGGTGGCCGACGTGATCGGAGCCATCGTCGGCGGCGATGTGCCGGCGGCGCAGCGGCGCTCCCGGGCGGCGGAGCTGCTGGGGCTGAGCGAGGCGATGGTCGACGCCGCGCTGGCCTACTACGCCGATTTCACCGACGAGGTCGACGCGGCGCTGGCCGAGCGGGCCCGGGCGGCCGAGGAGGCCGAAGCCGCCTGGCGACGCCGGCAGGCGCTGCTCGAGACGTGAGGCTGCTGCTCGACGAGATGCACGCGCCGGCCGTCGCAGTCGCGCTAACCGAGGCCGGCTTCGACGTCGTGGCCACCGCCGCCGACCCGTCACTGCGCGGATTCTCCGACGCCGACCTGCTGGCTCTCGCCACCGCCGCCGACCGGGCCCTGGTGACCGAGAACGTGGGCGACTTCTCGGTGCTTGCAGCCGACCGAGCTCTCGCCGGCGAGCCCCACACCGGTCTCATCTTCACGAACCCAACCCGTTTCAACCGGGCGACGCTCGCCTACCCCGGCAACCTGATCACCGCCCTGCGGACGTTCCTGGACGATCCCCCGGTCAGCGGCGACTCCTGGATCCATTGGCTGTAGGTGCGCCGGCACTTAGGCAAGTGCCTCGCCGGCCGCGTTACTGCTGGCGGTGGGGGCTGAGGGATGCTTCCCTGACGGGGTCGGCTGCGGCGGCGTCGTCCACGGTCTGGTACAGCACGTTGTTCTTCGCGGCGGTGCGAGCGGGGAATGACCTGCATGGCGGAGTTGTCGACGTCGAGGTTGTCGATCGCCAGCCAGGCCGAGACCACCCGGCTGGGCGTGAGCGGCCGCCGCTCCTGGCGCGCCGACGGGCGTGCGAGGGTTGTCATACCCCAGACTTATGTTCTCCGCGATGGTCGATTCCCCGACGAGTCCGCCGCGCCCCGGTGGACAGATCGACAACGCTGGCTTGCAAGCTCCAGATGGATGGTGCTGCATCGTGCCAGCCGCATCGCAGTGCTGCAGATCTTGGTGAGTGTTGTTCGATCGCGGATTATCGTGCACGCTCATGAAGTCTCGGATCAGCGGATCTGTCGGCGTGGACGTGGTTGCGTTGATCGGCCGAGACCCATCGAAGACGTAATGGTGGGCGAGCGGGGGATCGGACCTCCTCAGGCGAAGAAACCGATTGGTTCCTTGAAGCTGCTGTTTGACACCAACGTGTTCTACGCGTGTGTGAACATCGCTCCGGGACGTCACCATCCCGACTCCGCCGCTGCCACGCGCCTGCTGGAGCTACTCAACCGGCACGGGGGCGAAGCATGGCTGACGGCTGCGACGCGCCATGACATTGACCGGACGAGCAACCCAGAGCTTCGCAGCGCATCCAACTTACTGATGCGCCAGCGGCCGACCCTCGAGCCTCTGACCGTTCCACGACGGCTGCTGGAGGCAGCCCGGTATCAGCTGCCGCTGGGGGACAACGACGATGTGGACTCCCACATGCTCGCCGCACTCGACGCCGAGTCCGTGGACTTCCTGATCACGCAGGACAAGGCGCTGCGCCGCCACGCCGGCTACGCCGGACTAGGAGATCGGACAATGACCATCCAGGCTGGCGTCGAGCTTCTTGAGCGGTTGTTGGGCGAGCCGACACAACTGCCGACCGTCAGGCCGTGTGCGGGGGGGCGTCCCATCAAGTGGTGGGCTTTTGAGTTGAGCCTCGGTGATGGTTGCCGACTGTGAGTTCGGCGGTGGCGAGACTATCGCGCTCGGGGTAGAGGAGGCTCATGGAGTCTTCGGAGAGGTAGCGGCGGTCGGTGGCCTGCCATTCGTCGTGGAGGTCGGCGAGGATGGCGCCGACGAGGCGGATGGCGGAGGCCTCGTTGGGGAAGATCCCCACGACCCGGGAGCGTCGCTTGATTTCCTTGTTGATCCGCTCGAGGGGGTTGGTGGACCAGATCTTCTGCCAGTGCGCCCGGGGGAACCCAGCGAAGGCGAGGACCTCGGTCTTGGCGCCGTCCATGAGCGGTCCGGTCTTGGGGAACCGGGCGGCGAGCTGGTCGCTGACTTGGTCCCAGGCGTCGGCGACGGCGCCGGCGTCGGGTTGGGCGAAGATGGTGCGGAACAGCGCGGCGGCCATGTGCTGGTGCGACTTGGGCACCACAGCGAGCAGGTTCCGGATGAAGTGCACCCGGCAGCGCTGACGGGCCGCTCCCTGGAACCACCGGTCAGCGGCGGCGCCGAGGCCGCGATGCGCATCGGAGATCACCAGGCGCACCCCTGTGAGGCCCCGGTCGCGCAACGAGCCGAGAAACTGTTGCCAGAACGCCTCGGTTTCGCTGTCGCCGACGTCGCAGCCCAGGACCTCCCGGTTGCCGTCTGCGGTGATGCCCGTGGCGACGACGGTGGCCATCGACGCCGGCTGGGCGAGGTTGTTGCGCACGTTCAGATAGGTGGCGTCGAGATACACGTACGGGAACTCGACGTGGTCCAGGCGCCGGGTCCTGAACGCCTCCACGACCTCGTCGAGGCCCCCGCAGATGCGGGAGACCTCCGAGCGGGAGATCCCCGACTCGGCGCCCAAAGCGGCCACCAGATCATCGACCGACCGTGTCGACACGCCGGCCACGTACGCCTCCGACTTGTTAACTCGTGGCTGGTTGGCGGGCTCGGCCGAGTTCGTCGATCGAGGGAGGTGTCGGGACGCTCGGTAAGCCTCTGCCGCCTTCGGGTTGGCTCGGTAATGGCATGCGGCCCGGCACCTCCCGCCGTCGCCACGAGTGGCTCAACAGAGGCCTGCATTGCCCCAAGTCGGACTGCCCTCCAGCGACACCGCACCAGAACCCTGAGCCCCGAGGAGGAGCCCATGTCCGTCACGATCGGCTGCGACGCCCACAAGACCTCAGTCACGATTGCCGTGCTCGATCAACGCCGAGGGGTGTTGCATCAGCAGACCTTCCCAACCAACCGCGTCGGACGCCGCGACCTGGTCACGGTCGGCCGGCGTTGGCCGAACCGGCGCTGGGCCGTCGAAGGCGCCGCCGGCAGCGGCGCACCCGTCGCTCAGCACCTTGTCGCCGCAGGCGAGCAGGTCGTCGATGTGCCCGCCAAACTCGCCACCCGCGTTCGGCTGTTGTCCACCGGTCACGGCCGCAAGAACGACGATGCCGACGCGATCGCGGTCGGCATCGCGGCGATCGACAACGACCGACTCAACGGCGTCGCCGCCGAAAGTCACGCCACCACGCTGCGACTCCTCGCCGACCGTCGCGACGACCTGTGTCGGCAACGCACCCAGACGCTCAACCGGCTGCACGCCATGATGGCCCACCTGGTCCCCGGCGAGAAGATCTCCCGCGGCTCGATCGACACCGCACGCCAACTCCTCCGCCGAGTGCGGTCCACCGACCCGGTCACCAAGACTCGACGCCAGCTCGCTGTCGAGCTCCTCGCTGATCTTCGCCACCTCGACCGGGCGCTCGCCTCGCTCGAGACCCGCACCACCGAAGCCGTCGCCGAGAGCCACACCTCGCTGACCGAATTGTTCGGCATCGGCCCGGTCCTAGCCGCCAAGATCCTCGGCCACGTCGGCGACATCACCCGCTTCAACAGCAAAGACCAGTTCGCGTCCTACACCGGAACCGCACCGATCGAAGCCTCCTCCGGCGACGTCGTTCGGCATCGCCTCTCCCGAGCCGGCAACCGACAACTGAACTCGGCGCTCCACATCATGGCGCTCTCCCAGATCCGCCAACCCACCGCTGGACAGGACTACTACCGGCGCAAGATCGCCGAGGGTAAGAGCCGTCGAGAAGCCCTTCGCTGCGTCAAGCGACGGCTGTCTGACCTGGTCTTCCGCACCCTCCTCGCCGACCATCGACGCCATCTCGCCCCGTCGACTTGACACACAGAGGCGCCATGACCACCGCCCACAGGGCACGGTCGATGCGCCGGCGGGGCTCGATGATTGACGGGAAGAAGCTGCCCTTGCGCAGCTTGGGGATCTTCAACTCGACATCGCCGGCCCGGGTCGCCAACAGCCGGGGCCGGTGCCCGTTGCGCTCGGTGATCCGCGCATCGGTGCGCTCATAGCGCCCGGCGCCGATCGCCTCGGTGGCCTCGGCCTCGATCAGCTCCTGGAGCACCAACTCCACCGCCTCACGGACCAGGCTCGCGCCGCCGCCGGCGCGGAAACTCTCCCACAGCTGTGCCGTGGCAGTATCAGAAAGGGTCATCGGTGTGTCCTCCTCGATGAGTGAGTAGTTCCTCTCACCGAGGATCATGCCGATGACCCACCTACAGGTGGACCCTCCCAGCTACCTCAAATCCCCACCACTCGGCGGGACGCTGCCGTGTGCGGCCTACGGGCTGCCGGCCGAGGATCCACTCTTCGAGCCCCTCCGCGCCGGTGACAGCGGATTCGAAGTGTGGTTCCGGAGGGCTCGTCAGGAGCACCGGCCGTGCCTTGCAATAGACGGCGAGAGCGGTCTCGATGCTGTGGCGATCCTGAAGACCGAGAATGATCGGCCACACGGGATTCTCGGAACGGTGCTCAAGATCTCCGCCTTCGTGGTCGCTGACCGCGCGGAAGGGGCGAAGCGGGAAGAACTCTTGCTGAAGTCGGTTCTCGACTACGCGGCCGGCGAGGAACACGACCGGATCTACATCGAGATCTACCCGCATCATGACCGTCTGGTGCCCCTGTTCGAGCGCTTTGGATTCTTCGACGGCGGGGCGAGTACCGATCGCGGCGAGGCGGTCCTCTGCAAGGATCGACGACCGGCGGTGGACGATGCCGAACTCGGTCCCCTCGAGTACCACCGCCGGTTTGGTCCCCCGGCCTTGCTCGTGCGCAACGCCTTCGTCGTGCCGATCCAGCCGCGCTGGCATGACGCGCTGTTCCCTGAGGCTCGTGCACAGCCCGAGTTGTTCGCACCACTCGCGCCGGGCAACGCGATGCTGAAGGCTTACCTCAGCGGCTCCAAAATCCAGCGGATCGAGTCTGGAGCGCTGATCCTGTTCTACCGATCCGAAGATCGCCGGGCCGTCACTGCCGTGGGTGTGGTCGATGACGTGCGCCGTTCGAGCGACCCAGACGAGATCCGCCGCTTCGTGGGGACGCGCACGGTGTACTCCGACGCCGAGGTCGGAAGGCGCTGCGCCGGTGGGCGCAGCGTCCTGGCGATCCTCTTCCGCCACGATCGAGTCCTGCCGGACGGCTGGCCTCTCGACGAGCTGATTCAGGCCGACGTGGTCCGGGATGCACCGCAGACAATTCAGGAGGTCAGCAACGAGGCAGCCTTGGCCTGGGTCCGCCAGCGACTTGGGGCACCCGGATGATTCGGGAGATCAAGCCGGACTCACCGCACTATGACCAGGTGCTGGAACTGGGCAACGCCAACACGAAGACCCTCGGACTCCTCCCCTTCTCCGCGATCCGTGATGCTGCGGAGAACGGTTGCGTTCTCGGCTACATCAACAATGGGGTGCTGATCGGATATGTCCTGTTCGCGCGCCTTATTCGAAGCGGACGGATCCGCCTCACGCATCTCTGTGTTGACGCTGAACATCGAGGATCCGGCATCGCACGAGAACTCGTTGAGGCGATCGTCGAACGCAATCCGAACAGGACCGGCATCCGCCTCTCCTGCCGGAAGGACTACGAGGCTCACCACAGGTGGCCCTCATTGGGATTTCAGAAATGGGGGGAGAAGCCGGGTCGAAGCAAGGCAGGTCACCCGCTGGTGGTCTGGTGGCGGCCGATCGCCGAGCTCTCTCTATTCGACTTTCAGCCCGAAGTTGAAGATGACCGATTGGTGGTGGCCGTCGACAGCGAGATCTTCGGTGAGATCAGCGGTGACGACCCGGTTCTGGAGTCGGGAGCCCTGATCGCCGATTGGGTCGAGGAGTTCGCAGAACTGGTTGTCACGGGGGACATCGCGTCGACTTGGGAGGAGGACAGGCAACCCGAGCGCCTCGCGGGGCACCTTCTCGGCTACCGCGTGCTGGAGTCGGGCTCGCCGGAGCAGGCGGAGCAACTGAACTCGGCACTTGGCGGCTCCCCTGACTCGTCATCGATGTACCGGTTGTTGACGACAATCGACCAGGCATCTGCGGGTGGCGCTACTCACTTCTTGACGAGGGACGCCGGGGCGCTTGATCACAGCGACACGATTGAAGAACTGACCGGGCTGACCATCCTGACCCCGGAGGACTTCCTCCTGCGGCTCCACTCTCAAGGAGACGAACGGGACTTCCGGACGCGGGCGATTGCCGCCTCAGGGTTGTCGATCTCATCCTCGCCCAGCATTCCAACTGATGAGGACCTGGCTTCCCTGTGCCCGTCCACGCCGGACGGACAGCTGGGCGAACTGAAGCGCCACCTCGTCGGAGCCGTAGCTCGTGACTCCGGGCAAGTGGATGAGATTGTGGCTGAGGACGGCACTCGGCTGGCTCTCGCTGCGTCGTATCGCCTGAATCGGGGTCTGATCGTGCCTGTCCTGCGGTCCAGCGCAACCGGTGACACCTACACGTGCATCCGCCAGCTGTCACATCATCTCCGGGTTGAGGCTGCAAGCCAGGGACAGACACAGGTCAGGGTGGAGGATGCGTTGGACGGCACCATTGCCCGCGCGCTGACTGACGAGGGATTCCGCAAGCACGAAGACGCTTGGATTGCCGAGGTCAGGGTCGATCTCCACGGCCCTGGCGACTCCCTCCCTGTTGAATTCGACGATGTCCAGCTCGGTGCGCTTACGCCCGAACGAGTGAGTGACTACGAGAAGTACATGTGGCCGTCCAAGGTGTTCGCAGGGATCGTTCCGTGCTACGTGGTTCCGATCCAGCCCGAGTATGCGCGTGCGCTCCTGGGCTATGAGGAGTTGCAGGGGCGACTCTTCGAGGAGCACGAGTCGGCGGCGATGGCGCGAGAGAATGTGTACTACAGGTCTCCGCGTCTTCTGGAAGTTCCCGCCCGCCTGCTCTGGTGGGTCAGCGGGGGCGGGCTCACAGGAGGGATGCGGGCCCTCTCCTGGCTCGACGCCACGGAGCGTGGGGATCCTCGCCAACTCCATCAGAAGTATCGCCACCGCGGAGTTCTCAGCGAGCAGGATGTCGTGGGCCGGGCGCGGGTGTCCCAGGCGTCCGGTGCGCAGATGGTGACTGCCCTGTTGTTCAGCCGCACCGAAGTCTTCCAGCAACCCGTGCCTCTTGCTCGCGCACGGACACTCGAGCCACGGATGCAGAAGGCAGGGTTCTTCCAGACAATGCAGGAGACGGATGAGGCATCGGCACTAGCGTTCTACAGGGAGGCCACTAGGTGTGATGACTGAGTACTACGTAGACGGCATGGCGCTCGATCGTGATCGGATGATGATCCTTTCGCTCAGACCGCGATTCGCTGATGCGATTCTCAGCGGAGCCAAGACCGTCGAACTTCGTCGCACCGAGCCGAAGATTCGCGTTCCGACACTTGCCCTCATTTATGCGTCGACGCCTGTGCGGGCGTTGCTCGGGACTTGCGTCGTGACGAGTGTCGAGTCTGGTCATCTCGCTGCCCTCTGGCAGGTGCACGGCGCGGGCAGCGGTCTCGATCACGCGGAGTTCCTGAGCTACTTCGAGGGTGTCCAGGCGGGAAGCGCTCTGAGCCTGGCGAGCCCAAGGCGATTCAGCCGGCCGATTCCTCTCGTGGAGTTGCGTTCGAGGCCGAAGGGGTTCCGTCCACCGCAGAGCTTCTCCTACGTCGACGCTGAGACCGGCAATCGCCTTCTGCAGCTGGCCGCGTAGTCAGCGGACAGCACCCGCGGCAAACCTGCCTTTGTCTTGACCCCTCCCCAGTCGGGGCGCTACTGCTGGCGGTGGGGGCTGAGGGATGCTTCTCTGACGGGGTCGGCTGCGGCGGGGCTGTCGGGGGTGGGGATGTGTTCGCCGCCGGGGCGGGGGTGGTTGGCCCAGTGGCCGGTTGGGTCGGTGCCGCGGCACCAGATGGAGTTGGCGTTCCAGCCGTCGTAGGCGCGCACATCGGCGGAGAGGTAGCGCATCGCGAGCCCGCAGCGGCGGCGGTTGGAACCGTTGGGTTCGGAGCCGTGCAGGATCCAGTCGCTGTGCAGCGAGATCTGACCGGCCCGCATCTCCAGGGCGACCGGCGCGTCGCCGTAGTCGGCGGCGTTGTCCACGGTCTGGGCGAGCACGTTGTTCTCGGTGGCGGCGCTGTCGCGGAAGGTGAGTTGGGCGTGGTGGTGCGAGCGGGGGATGACCTGCATGGCGGAGTTGTCGATGTCGACGTCGTCGATCGCCAGCCAGGCCGAGACCACCCGGCTGGGTGTGAGCGGCCAGTAGGAGGCGTCCTGGTGCCAGCTGACCCGCTTGGGGTCGCCGGGCAGTTTGGCGAACAGGTGGCTGTGGCGCAGCACCACGGTGTCGCCCAGCAGGTCGGCCACGACATCGATGATGCGGGGCTCGGTGACGATGTCCCAGATGCCCCGGCACGTCTTGTGCCAGTTGACCACGTCGTAATTGCTCCAGCCGGCGGCCATGGCCTTCGGCAGCAGGTCGTCGATGTAGGCCCGAATCTCGGCAATCTCAGCGGGCGAGAAGATGTCGATGGGGAACAGATGGCCCGCCTCGTTGTACCGGCGAATCTGCCCAGGCGTGAGGGTCCGCGGCTCCTCGACACCCAACGGGATGAACCGCAGGTCACGATCGAGTTCGGGAAAGGCGTTGGTGCGTTCGGTCATGTTCACAGTCCGACGGGCGGGAACGCCCCGCAAGCTACCTGCTGGTGCCACGAGCAGCGTCCAGCGCGGCGCGAGCGACGGCACGGTCTGAGCGGCGACGCCGGTTCTCTGGTGTGCGCAGGGCCGGTCCGGGCGTCGCCAGCGGGACAACGTGCGTCGCTGGAGCGGCTAGCTCGGTGCCACCGATGGCTGATCGTCGGCGGCTTCGGCTGGGCTCTGCGGGCTTGTAATGGCGCTTCCGACATCAGCAAGGGGGACGGTGCGGTCGCTCGCTTGATCGGGGAGCGCCCCAATTGTCGAGAGCCAATCCTGGCAGGCGCACATGCCGCAGTAGTGCTCTCCTGTGGGCTCATCGCGACACGAGATGTTCGTCGGGCACAGCCATCCCCCTTCGATGCCGCTGCCTCCAACGAAGTTGTGGTCGTGTCGTCGTTTGCCGTACCGGGTGCCACAACCGCCGGCACACACCACCTTCCGGTGGATTCGCGCCCGCTGCCGGTCCTGCCGTCTGTCCCGCTCGTGCTTGGCAAGGGCTGCTGCTTCCACCACCAGTGGATCGCGTCCGGGCGACACCGTCAGGTGCTCCGAATGCTTGAGTTCGGCCATTAGTTGTAGAGAGAGATCGTGCTTGGCGATGCGGTGGGCTCTCGTCATCAGGCGTTGCACGAGGCGGAATTCGCGAGTCCGTCGCCATCGCCGGAGCCTCTTCCGCCAGGGAAGATGGCGCGCCTGTTCACGGGCAAGGAGATCATCCCAGTCGATTTCGCATTGGATGCGGAGGAACTTGACGGTCGCCCAGCGGTTGATCGCCGGCTTGGCATGGACGTATGCCACGATCATCAGGGCGACAACGGTTGCGACGGCCGCAACGTCTCCTAGTGCCATCGGAGCATCCTCGCGATCGGGGCGGCTCTGGGTCTTGCAGATCGACGAACAGGTTCAACTTCCATACTCGGCACACTAGAGATGGCATGTGACAGTGCGGGTGATGTCACTGGTGTGCGGCTGACGGCGGCTGGGCTCTGTGCTGCTGTTTCACAAATAGTTAGTTTTCAGCACCGCTGATACACGCTATATTCTGAAACAGAATACTCGATAGGGAAAGGTCGTCCAGGATGAGCAACGAGTTGCCCACCGAGAGACGCATCGCTCGCGACATTGAAGTGGCTATTGCCCAACGGGTGCCTCCGGAGTGGACGTTCTGCTCGGAGCCTTCGAGGTTCTCCGATCGGCCCGGAGTGGATCTGCTGTTCAGTCTCACGTCCCCTGCGGGCGAGACTGCACTGCTTGCAGTCGAGATCATGGTACGAGTCGAGCCTCGCCGCGTCCCAGAGTTGGCCAGGCGAGCCAGGGAATTCGCAACCGCGGAGCTGCCCGGTGCCGTTCCGGTCCTTGGCGCCGCTTACCTCTCGCCTCGGGCACGGGAGATCCTTCGGGAGTCCGGTGTCGGCTACATCGACACGACCGGCAATGTTCGCATCACAGCGAACGCTCCGGGCGTGTTCATCAGCGCCGACGGTGACGACAAGGACCCCTGGCCGCGGCGCGACGTGCTGCAGTCGCTGCGGGGCCGCGGCGCCGCCCGCGCTGTGCGGGCCATCGTGGACGTCGCCCCACCGTTCGGGGTTCGGGAGTTGTCTGAAGCGACGGGGACCTCGGCGCCGACGCTGTCGCGCGTCCTCGGGTTGCTGGAGCGCGAGGGCGTGGTGACCCGCCAGAGTCGAGGCAAGGTCGTGGCCGTGGACTGGGAAGGGGTGATTCGCCGATGGGTGCAGGACTACGACCAGGCCAGATCCAACACGGTCATCGCGTGCATCGAACCGCGCGGGCTGGAGTCAATCACAAGGAAGCTGCGGGCGACGACGTTCGCCTACGCCGCGACGGGCGCCTTCGCAGCTCAGCACTTCGATCCCATTGCCCCGGCCAGGGTGGCCGCGCTTTATGTCACGGACGCGGTCGGCGCCGCCGGCACCCTTGGTCTGCGCGAGACCGACGCCGGCGCCAACGTGGTGCTTCTCGAGCCGTTCGACCCGGTGGTCTTCGACCGAACCCAAGAGTGCGACGGCTTACGGTGCGTCGCTCCGAGCCAACTTGCCGTGGACCTGCTGACGGGTCCGGGCCGAGAGCCATCCCAGGGCGAGCAGATGCTGATCTGGATGGAGCAGAACGAAGATGTCTGGCGTACCTGATCCGCTGTACGTGCTTGCCCGCAAGGCGCTGCTCGACGCTGCCGGCGCTCTGGCTGCGCACCTCGATGCAGTCGTCCTTGTCGGTGCGCAAGCGATCTACGTCCACGCCGAGGAGGCAGATCTCCTCGACTCCACACTTGGCTCCGTCCCCGAGTACACGACCGACGCCGACTTCTCTCTCAACCCCATTGCACTGGGTGACTCGCCACTGGTGACGGAGTTGATGGCTGCAGGCGGCTTCTCGGCGGGGGAGCAACCCGGCGAGTGGCACAGTGCCGATGGCGTGCGAGTCGATCTGATGGTCCCCGAGGCCTTGGCGGGAGCCGGCTCGCGTGGCGCCGTCTGGGCCACACGGCAAGCGAGTGGCAGGGCGTGCGAAGGGCTTGGAGGGCGCGCTCGTCGACCGGGACCGTCGGACACTCGTCTCGCTGGATCCGGTCGACGACCGGTGGTGGCCGTGAACGTTGCGGGTCCTGGCGCGCTCCTGGTTGCGAAGATCCACAAGTGACGGCGATCACTGAATTTCCCCACTTCTGATCACTGGAATTCCCCACCCTGGGGGTCCACCGACAGGGGGTGGGGCTCCTGCGTGCTGGGCGTTGAGAGACGTTCGGCGAGCACAGGAGCCCCACCGAGATGATCACGCAGGGAGAGGGAATGGAGATTTGACCCGGGACATCACAACTAGAGTTGCGGCTTCCGAATGTAGAGCGAGCACTCGTGAGCCGAAGACGTAAACCGAACAGCCGCCACCCCAGCCAACGCCAGGGGACTAGAACAAACCGAACGCGACGCTCACATTCTCATGACGTGGAGTCCAGTGGTCGTAGCGATGCGATGAGCGAGCAAACGAAGCTCGTCACCCGATCGTGTGTCTTCGTCGCACCTGAAGAAATAGTCACCACCGTTGAAGTCGAACATCCTTCGACCCTTGGGCGTCGAGCCGGTGGGCGAGCCGCACCGGATACCACCATCGTCAAAGGCTGCCCGAGCTGCCATGCATTGGAGACCTGCGACACGTTGCAGATGGGTACGCTTTCCTACTACCGCAAGCAAGGCGTTTCGCTCATCTGGGATCTATTGGAAGGCGTCATCGCTGGCGACGAACGGATCGAGAATAGGCGCAATGATCCAGCAGATCTCGAAGCGCATAAGCAGACAGACGCTAAGGCTTCTGAAAGTCATCCGTTCGGGCGAGTGCTCGGTCCCACAGCGATCAAGCGTCTGGATGTAAATCAGACCTCTCAATCCAGTCTCTTGCTCGGCGACAATTGCCTAATCTGGTGCACTGCCATTGAGCCACAAACTGCCAAGGAGTGGTCGCTTTGGCAGAAGTCTCTGGAGTCCCACTACGATCACACCACGTACATTGGCGAGCCTGCGCCGTTCGCGCGAGCGCTCGCAATGATGGCCCTATCGCAACGGGATCTCTTGGGAAGTCGTGCCGACCTCCGGAATCCGGGGACTGGTCATGTTGAGCAATGCGACAATCTGACCGTTTACTACGGTCCAGTCGTATACTTGGATCGTCCGCGCGAATACATCTTGGCACCTGACGACCCGTTGGAACAGATAGTCCGGTGCATCTTCACTAAGACTGTCGAGCACCAACATCAGCGCGAATACAGGTTTGCGATACTCTCCGCGAAGAGCCTGGAACACGACACAATGAAATTTGGAGTGCCACCCTCGATTAGACGAGCGCTGAACGCTGGCAGCGGTAGCAAGTCCAGACTACCACGCCTGCCTGAGATTGAGTCTGCCTCTTATGTGCCGTCGCCCCGCCTTCTCAAGTGTTTTGCAAGTGGCGAGTCTGAACGTTCTGGAGACTACGTTCATGGACTGTCTCTTACCACTAATATCCGTCAGACGGTGCGGTTAAGTGGAACTCATCAGAAGTCGTCAACTACACGAACTGTCGCGGTCAGCGAGGTGGCAACTACGGATGTTGATGAACTTGAGATGGCAATAAGATCAGAACCCCAGTCATCCGACGATGCTCGCATAGCGAAGCTCACAATCGACGGAGGACCGGGCACCGTCACTCATTTCTACTGCATGGAGGGAGTCTGGGACAGAATCAGCGACAAATCCGTGTCAGGACGGGCGTCTCTCAAGTTTCCGAGGTCGGAACGCGACGGCACAGTTGTCATCCATGTCGACAAGATGGGCTTCGACGGGCTGTTCACGCTCAGCCACAGCGCCCAGCAGCTGATCCTGACCGTTGTGCCGATGAACCCGGCGGCGACAGTGGAGATTGATCAGCCCTGCCGTGACCCGGAGCTGCCCGACGACCACATCACGCTGTCTGCGAACGAGGACACCCACGTCACCGTCACAGTAACCTCTGAGGACGAGACTCAGACTTCAAGCCTCGAGATCGTCATCGACCGGGCGCTGTTTTCGGTCGCCGAGTCAGATGCAGTATGACGTCGTGCTCCGAGGTGGACAGTCAGGCGACGATGGTCGTGGGGGACCGTGGCTGCTGGGGGGACGACCGGAGTTGCGCAAGTCGCCTGAGCCGGGTGGTCTCGACCTCTCGCCCGGGTGCTGGCGGTGGGGGCTGAGGGATGCTTCTCTGACGGGGTCGGCTGCGGCGGGGCTGTCGGGGGTGGGGATGTGTTCGCCGCCGGGGCGGGGGTGGTTGGCCCAGTGGCCGGTTGGGTCGGTGCCGCGGCACCAGATGGAGTTAGCGTTCCAGCCGTCGTAGGCGCGCACGTCCGCGGAGAGGTAGCGCATCGCGAGCCCGCAGCGGCGGCGGTTGGAACCGTTGGGTTCGGAGCCGTGCAGGATCCAGTCGCTGTGCAGCGAGATCTGACCGGCCCGCATCTCCAGGGCGACCGGCGCGTCGCCATAGTCGGCGGCGTTGTCCACGGTCTGGGCGAGCACGTTGTTCTCGGTGGCGGTGCTGTCCCGGAACCTAAGTTGGGCGTGGTGGTGCGAGCGGGGGATGACCTGCATGGCGGAGTTGTCGACGTCGACGTCGTCGATCGCCAGCCAGGCCGAGACCACCCGGCTGGGCGTGAGCGGCCAGTAGGAGGCGTCCTGGTGCCAGCTGACCCGCTTGGGGTCGCCGGCCAGCTTGGCGAACAGGTGGCTGTGCCGCAGCACCACGGTGTCGCCGAGCAGGTCGGCCACGACATCGATGATGCGGGGCTCGGTGACGATGTCCCAGATGCCCCGGCACGTCTTGTGCCAGTTGACGACGTCGTAGTTGCTCCAGCCGGCGGCCATGGCCTTCGGCAGCAGGTCGTCGATGTAGGCGCGGACCTCGGCGATCTCGGCGGGCGAGAAAATGTCGATGGGGAAGAGATGGCCCCTGTCGTTGTAGCGGCTGATCTGGGTGGGCGTGAGAACCTGCGGGTCGTCGACGCCGAGGGGAATGAAGCGCAGGTCACGCTGCAGTTCGGGGAAAGCGTTGGTGTGTTGCGCCATCTGATCCTGCCCGCGGTGCGACCCTGTCGGGGACGTACGCAAGTTAGCCGCAGCGGCCGAGCGGGCGTGGGGTGACAGCGGCCGGGTCGTCGAGTGGGGCATGGCGGACCGACGCCTGGCCTTGGCAGCAGGTCGTCGATGCAGGGCCGGATCTCAGCTGCCGGCGAGTCCGAGGAAGACGACGGCTGCCCGGCCCAGCCTCACCATGTCGGCGTCGGCGAGGTGGCCGATGCGTTCGCCGGCCTTCACCCTCGGCATGGTGGTGATCTTGTCGACCATCAGGCTGCACGGTTCGCGCAGCCCGTTCTGCGCGTCGGGATCGACCGGCAGCCGGATGAGGGGCGCCTCGGTGGGGTCGGTCGTGAAGGCGCACACTGTCACGGAGTCCGTGGCGTCGAATCGGTCGTCCTGGATGATCACGACCGGCCGGGGTTTTCCCGCGTAACCGCTACCGGCCGCCGCGGTCCAGATCTCTCCCCGCCTCATGCGTCGTCGAGGCCGAGCGCGTCGATGAACGCCTGGTCGTCGCCAGCGTGAGCGCCGGCGGCGACGGCGGCGGACTGCCTGTGTGCCTCGGCTGAGAAATCCGGGGCGCGCACGTCGGTGACCCAAATCTGAATCGGCCGCATGCCCTGCTCCTGCATCTTCCGACGGTAGCGGCGGACCCGCCCGGCAGACGACGTGTGCTTCTCTGGCGTTGCCATGGACCAGATGTTACATGTAACGGGCCCAATCGGTGACCTTGGTTGGCACCTCTCTCGTTACGATCCTCGCCGGTGGATGAGATGGGCACTGTCGAGCGTGCCCGAGAGCGACCGCCTCACGTCGCCTGCGGCGCCACGGTGTACCCCGCCGAGCCCGCCGGTGGAGAAGACATCGATCCCGCAGGCGTCGGCGATCAACATGGTGGCGCTGACGGTGGTTCCGCCGGTCTGGTGGCGGGCGATGACCGCGGACAGGTTCGCCCGTGTCGCCTTGACCGTGTCCCGGGCTCTCGCGAGTTCGTCCACCTCGTCGCCGGAGAGCCCGACGACCATGTGTCCGTCGGAGACGGCGATGGTGGCGGGAACGGCGCCGCCGGCCCGGATGCGACCTGCCGCGTCCAGCGTCACGTCCACGGAGTGCGGGTACGGGAGCCCGTGCGTTACGAGGCTGGTTTCGAGAGCGACGACCGGTTGGGCCGCAGCGAGAGCGGCGGCGACCTCATCGGACAGGAGGACGTGGTCGCCGAGCGGCGAGACCACCCTCACGGACGTCGCGGAGCGGGATGCGCGTCATGTCCAGCGCCGGACGGCGGCTAGGGGTGACAACCGGGCACGATGTCCCAGATGCCCCGGCAGTGCTTGTGCCAGTTGAGCACCTGGTAGTTATCCCACCCCGCCGCCAGCGCCCGAGCCAGCAGGTCGTTGATGTAGGCCCGAATCTCGGCGATCTCGGTCGGCGAGAAGATGTCGATGGGGAACAGATGGCCCGCCTCGTTGTACCGGCGAACCTGCCCGGGCGCGAGCACCCGCGGCTCCTCGACCCCCAACGGGATGAACCGCAAGTCACGATCGAGGTCTGAAAATGCGGTGGTGTGTTGGGTCATGAGGTATGGCCAGCAGTTTGACGTCGCCGAATACGCGCCAGCAACCTAGCTGCTGCCGCCTAGTGGAGTTCTGGACGCAGCGCGAGACTCAGGACTGCTGAACTTGACGCTGCCGACATGCAGGCTCGTACGGACGCCGTGGTCGCCGCAGTGAATATCGAGAGGGACAGTCAGTCGACTGCGCGCCAAGCCCCCCGCTACTCGTCTACGAGACTCTCCAAGTGCCGCAGGGCATCGAAGGAACATCGTCCCATGATGTCTCGCCACACCTTCGGATAGCCGAGGTTGCCAATCTCCACTTTAATCGCTTCACGCAATACTCGATCACCGATTTCGACAAACGGACCGCAGTAGGGGGATCCAGACTCCTGGTACTGGAGGCTTGGCACGGATCCCTCGTGGATAATCTCGTTTCGGGCATCTGCGATCGCACCATACCAGTGCTCGATCTCCGTGACATGGGCATTTCCTTTCTCGAATGTTCGTAGCCTCGTTCCTTCATTGGGTTGCCACAGCAGGCCCTGCGTTCCTACTCCTGATCCCTCTTGAACTTGTGT
Organism: Acidimicrobiales bacterium; assembly: GCA_963664235.1. GTDB lineage: Bacteria > Actinomycetota > Acidimicrobiia > Acidimicrobiales > CATQHL01 > VXNF01. The sequence continues at coordinate 2,073,418 of OY760933.1, forward strand.
AGAGTCAAGAATTGACTTCAGTGCTTTGGCAGCCTTATCCGTCTTAGAGAAGCCGGTCAGTGCCTCAAAGGCAGTCTTCAGAAGTACGATACGATCTTCCCAGCCGATGCTCATCGAGTTCAGCCAGGTCTTTTCAAGCCAGGCTATGGCCGTGCAGACTCTTGCGATTTGGGTTGCAGCGCTGTGCGTCGGTGGTCGCATGAGAATCTCGTACAGTGATGTAACGGTCAGACCGTCGAGCCGAATCGGAGATTGCGGCAGAACTGTCTCGCTCGTTGCTCTTATCTGGAATCCGTCATCTGAGAGCCGGTGTCCTCCGCTTAACTCACTGACTCGGCCACCTCGCTGTAGAGTTATTGATCCCCTTGTGGTATCGATCGGCTGTTCCCAATAGTCTGCGTTGTCTGAGGTTGTATGGTCGTGAGAGATATGCCCATCGCTACTCCAATACTTGTTCCGATCAATTGTCGCAAACGTGATGGCCTTGCGAAGCGCGGGCCGTTCACTTTCTGTGGGGCTCGTCCCCGCAACGCCCTCGTCCCGCAAGGCGAGCAGTGCGGGATTGTCTATTGGGTCTCCGCGTGTGCCGCGAAACGACCTTAGGAATTCCCATCCCATGACCTTGAGTATCTGGCTAGCCCATGGTCCGTCAAATTCGTTAGCGGGGCGTAACCACCACTTGTCGAATGTGATCGACTCGGCGAGCGGAAGGAATGGAAACGCGATAATGACAGGGTGCTCAGACACTTGGCTACGCTCCGCGGGAGGGGATGATGTACAGGGTAAGCTTTTCTGGCTATTGCTTGTAGGCAGCTATACTCGTCTCAAAGATCAACCGGTTGTCTCCGAGACTTGAAGCGTTGCGCAGTCTCCGGCCCACTTGAAGTGGTTGTTCTGTCTCAAGCTTGTTGCTCATATCGACACGCTGCGGCCTGAGGTTCGGATCGAGGGCATGCCTTAGCGCCAGCGGTTTCGTACGTAGTCGATGGCTTCCGCCGTGTTGAGGAGGCGGGTGACGTTGTTGAGGCGGACGTAGAGGCTTCCGTCACCCTTACTCCCGGTCACGAAGGTTGGCTTGGAGCTAGGGGCTACGTCCACTCGGCAGACCGTCCCGGTGGAGTGCTCGTCGAACCTGAACTTCGCACGCGCGGCGGCGGTTGGGCCGAGCTTGCTGTCGAGGAGGTTGTTGAGCCAGACGGCAAATCCGTCGGTGTTCTGCTTCTGGCCGAGTGTCTTGAGGTCGGTCTCGATGCCGGTGACCTCGCCGGAGTCGCTGACGCCGATGAGAAGTGTTCCGCCTTCGGCGTTCATGAATCCGGCGACGGCCTTGACGACCTGCTGCTCGATGACCTCGTCTCGGTGGTTCGTGTGAAGGTTGACTCGTCCGGTCTGCTTGAACTCGACCCACTTGGACTCGCCGGCGGCGATGACCTCCTCGGTCGAGGTTGCTAGGGCTGCGAGCCTCGGTGATCCGCCGGATTCGGTTTCCGAGGCTCCCGCGGCCTCGGCATCGAGGTCGGCGTGGATGTTGTCTGGCTGTTCGGGGACTTCCACCCAGTACTCGTGGCCGGTATCGCGCTCGACGTAGCTGAATGCGGTCTTGGCGTAGTCGTGGGCCGCGAGTTTCTTGAGTTGCTCCTTCACGCGGCGTCGCCCTTCGAGCGCGAACTCCAAGTACTCGCGTAGTTCGGCGCGAGTCCACTCGCCGTGTGGGTGGAGGATCTTCAACAGACCGGAGACGGTCTTGCGTACCGCCTTCTCATCCCGGGCTGAGAGATGGCTGCCGAGCCCGAACTCGCTATCGATGGCTCGGACGAAGCTCTGCTTGCGAAGTTGGCGGAGAGCTTCGGCGAAGTAGTCGGACACGAAACCGAAGTGATTGGTGAACAGGCGGGACTCAAGTTTCGGGACTTCCCACCCGGGGAGGTAGTAGTGCAGTCGGTCGAGGAAGGCCACGTCGATCATCATTGGCGGCAGGTCGGCGAAGAGGTGCGCCTCGCGGACGAGGTCGCTGTGCGGCCGGCTCGTGTTGCCGACGAGCACGACTGAAGCCTCAGCGGGCACCTCCTCCTTGCCTCGTGCGAACGAGCCCGACTCCATGTAGTCCTTCAGCATGTTGACGACCGTGCCGTCGGACATCTGTAGCCCGGCGACCTCGTCGAAGGCGACGGCGTCCCAGTTGCCGAGCAGCCCGACTCTTCCCGTGGACAGGTTGACGAAGAGTTGGGCGACGGTGACCTTGCCTCCGGAAACAAGGATGCTGTTGGGGTTCGACTCGCGGTAGACGAAACTCTTGCCAGTTCCCCAGGGGCCGAGTTCGATCAGGTTGAAGTTCCGTTCCGCCATAGGAACGAGGCGACACAGCGCGAGGAGCTTGCCCCGCAGGTCCATCTCCCGCGGCTCGAGGCCGATCGAGCGCGTGACGAGGTCGAGCCAGGTGTCCCGACTGAACTGACGGCGCCCTGCGACGAACTCGTCGAGATCGAAGGCGGCGACCTGGATCGGTTTCAGCGCTCGGATGAAGAAGGGCCGCTTGTGGAGCTCCTCCTCGACGGGGTTGTAGAGCAGGTCGAGTTGGCACCACGCCCCGCCCTGCAGTAGCCGGTTGTACTTGTAGACGAGGTTCTCGGGGATGTGGACGAACTTGTCGTTGAAGTTCTGGAGATGCGCCCAGAACTTGTCCTCGCTGGCGAGGAGTCGGACATCGACCTTATCGATGAGCCGGTACTCGCCCTTCTGTTTGACCCGCGCCTTGGCCAACTCGGACTCATCGGGCCGGATGAAGTTGTCTTGCAGCGTCTGGTTGACCACCGCGAGTCCGGCCTCGATGGAGGACGGGACATCGGACGCGCAATATTTCCCGAGGAGGAACTCCAACACGTAGACGGGCACGTTGGCGCCCACCTTGACTTGGCGGACCAAGTCCTTGCGTACGACGCGTCCGGCGAAGAGTTCGTTGGCGAGTTCGTCGAGTTGGTCGAGTTGCATCTTTGGGTCAGTCGAGTTCGTCCTTCACGGTCACCGATGCTGCTACATGGACGGGCGCGGACGCGAGCGCCAGGCCGGTGCGGCCGTCGATCACCTGAAGGTCCACCTTCGTGCCGACGACCAGGTTCTCGGTGACCTGGAAGGTCAGCACACTGCTTGTGCCGGCCCCGACGGTCACCGACCCGGTGTCGGGATCGTACCCGTCACCGGCAACGACCCTTGCCACCACCGGAGCACCGGCCGACCCGGCGACCACCCGTACGGTGACCTGATTGGTGAACAGGTTGTCGTCAAACCTCAACGTGGCCGAGAACACCCCGGTGGTGATGCGCTTCCCGGCTACGGCGATGTCCACCTTCAAGTGGCTGCGTTCGGGCGCCGGCGTGAGTTCTGCCACGATGACCGGGACGATCAACTCCTGCGGGGAGAGGCCGCCGTGGAAGAATTGGCGCCCACCCCCGGCGCGGAAGACCGCCAAGCCGCGGGGCACGACGAGGTCGAGGTCGCCCGACACGCCGCATGAGGCGAGCGGTACGCGCACCGTCGCCTCGCTCGGGATGCCGCCATGGCCGATGAACACACGTCTCTTGGTCGTGCCGACGCCTCCTGCCGGGGGGTCGATTGTGTGTTGTGTACCGAGGCCTTGGCTAAGCGCAATGAAGCCGTGGTCGGCGGAGATGACCACGCGATCCACACCGCAGCGGGCGAGGCGGGCGGTCAGATTTACCAGCAGGTCGATGACCGTCTCGAAATGCGTCCAGGCGACCGAGAGGAGCCCAGATTCACCCGCGGCGTCGACCTCCTGCGACCGGACCAGTACCAGGTCCGCATCACCAAAAGCGGCAGTTAGTTCCTTCTCACCCTTCTGGGAGGCCTCGTTAAGATCGAGGTCCGCTACATGGCCATGCCGTGCGCGAAGGAGATCGCGCCGGTGCGCAACCGTGCTCACCTGCTTCCCGGCAACGCTCACCCTCAGTTGCTCGTCCTTGAGATCGAGCCGCAACCCAGACTCGGCATCGGGAAGCAGGTTCGCCATCCCGACCAGGGTGATCGTGGGTGCCGCAGCGACGGCGGCGTGGATTCGAACTGAGTCCTTGGTCTCAGTGTCCCTGGTCCCCCTCAGGGCGTCGGCCAGTTCCTCGCCAAGTTCGTAGCGCAGCGCATCGACCCAGATGTAGGCGGTTCGACCGGGCGCGTTGGCGACGAACCGGTCGTGGATCTCACCTTGGCGGACCAGCCCGTTGACTTCAAGAGTCTCGTGCTCCAAGGTGGAAACGAACCCGCGGAGCAGGCCGTCGAGCCACTGCTCGTATGCGCTTCGAGCGGTGGCGAACGGCTCCTCCAGTGTGCCAAACGCCCCCAACCTGGTTCGTGCCGTCTCCAGTTTGCGGTGGGCCCGGTCGACCTGCCAGCCGGATTCGACGTACCACGGCAGAAGTCGCGCCGACGTCGCTGAGGTTGGTGGCTTGGCCTCGGCAAGTGTGAAGTAGAGGTCGGCTATGGCGCCCACGGCTCGCCACCTGCCTTCCCATGGTGACGACCGATCGGTGACACAGACGCTGATCGCAAGTCGGCGTTCGGCGATCTCGGCGGCGCCGCGGTGGTCGTGTGCCTTCAGGAGTTCGACCGCTCGCGTTAGCGAGATGGTCTCCATGGCGGGAGTGCCGACCGCCGTGTGGAGGCCAGGCGCCCACTCGAGGGCGCCTGCCGCAGCGAGTCCAGCATCCGCCACCTTGGCGAGCCGCCGGTACGCAACCGTGCCTCCCTCGGTAGCCTGCAATTGCGCCAGCAGGTCGCGGGCGTTTTGACGCTGTGAGCCCGAGGGCGGTTTCCATGTGCCCGCAGCCGCACCGGGAAGCGAACCGCCGGTCGCCAGATCGATCTCGCAGAGGACCGAGTGGAGGAGCAGACCCTCTCGAAACTCGTCGTCGGTTCCGCTCACTTGGGCACCGACGGTCTCCTGAGCCAGGCTTGCAAGTTTCGTCCAAAGGCCTTCCTTGTCGAGGCGGTTGTCGGCCGAGCCGGTTAGCACTGCCACGAGCATCTTGATCGGGTCGGTAGCTGCGAGCGCGCCGATGAGGCGCACGTCAGCCTCGCCCACCCTCTCCGCGGCCGCCTCGGCCTCCAGAATCGTGCGGGCCTGCTTGCCAATCGTCGCAATCCTGGCGGGGGGCAGGCGACCGCGATGGGCCTGCTCAACCAGCGTCGCCAGCTTCCTCGAGAACTTTGTGCCGGCGTCCCGAATCTCGGCGAGCGGATCCGGTTCCACCGGCGCGGGCGCGTACACCACCAGGCTCGGAGGATTCTCTCCGGACACGGATGCCTCGATCGTTCTCCGCAGGTCGTACCAACTCCCGTCGAACGCCACGAAGACTGCATCCTGCGGCACTACCGACGAAGCAACGTCCGCGTACTCGCGAGCAGTGTCTTCCCAGACGACGAGGCCGTTCCTGCGTACGCTCGCGGCGATCTGTTCGGCCAGCAGTTCGCGCATCCTGCTCACAATGCGCCCGTCCACTTCGACACGCTCGCCCAGGGGTACTTCCCGCCCCGCAGATTGTTCCGTTCCTTCCGGGCGTCTGTCCACGCGGGGAATAGGTCGGCGAGCGGCGCGGCACAGAGCACGATGCCGTCGTCGGTGTCCGGGACCCACCCGAGTGCAGCGATCCGCGCGGCCTCGTTCCGGAAGGAGCGCAGTTCCTCGGCCAAGCGCTCCTCGGCCTCCAGAAGATCGGCGAGTTGCCTCGGCGCTCGTCCGCCTTGCCCATTCTGCTGCTCGCTTCGCAAGCGGCTGATCTCGCTCCCGGCCGCGTTTAGGCGCGCCGTGGCGGCCGCCTCGACCGCGAACAGAGTCTCTCGGTTGAGCGACGGCGCGTACACCCACACACCCCAGGCACCGGAGGGCACGTACAGCGGCCAGTAGATCGGCGCTTTCCGACGCGACTTCGAGTACCGCCTGAGGTGATCCTTGAAGAAGTGCTTGCGGAGGTGGTCCCGCAGGTCCATCCCTCGAAGATGATTCAGCAGATCGCTGAGCAGCGCGTCCGCGTCGTCGACGAGCAGGTCAGTAGCCGCTCTAACACGCTCCACGATGTCCCACGGATGTCCTGGTTGATCGAGCAGCAACTGATCCGGCGGGAGGTCGAACTCGTAGTCGGCCGGCGTGAAGCGTGCCGGGTGCCCTCCATCGAGAAGCATCCCCGGCGGATGGATTGGCACGGGGTCGAACAAGTAACCGAGCGGAGGTTGTGGCGCGCCCGCTACCCGCAGGTCCCAGCGCCCCACTGCCGCACCGACCAGGTAACTCAGCACGCCCGCAGCCGCATTCGCGAGAGCGCCGTTCGGCAGTATTCCCTCTGTCCGGCGGAACGCCTCGATCTGAGCTGGCGAACGCTCGAGGCCGTGGGCGATCACCTCGAGGCGGCGATCGGCGAAGTACGCCAACTTGGCGATGGCTGAAGAGCCGCCTCGTTGCTCAATGAACCTCTTCGCGACCCCACCAATCGCATCCTCCAGTAGATGCCGCAACTCCGGCTCGTCGAGATGTCCCTCGCTGTACGAGGCGGCGTGGGGTCCGATCTCTGAGTCAAGATCGCTCTCGGCGTCCGCGTCGACTTCAGCGTGCTCGTGGATCCGCTGCTCAATTTCGTACGTAAGTTCGAGGATGCGCAGATGACGTTCCCCGGCAGTTGCAGCGGACCGCACGACCGCTTCCTCGAGTCTGGACTTGGCAAGTATGTGCGGGAGTACCGCTGGCGCGAGAAACAGTCGACTGACTTCGTCCGCTAGGTCACTCTGGCGCGTCGTCTCGGCAACTCGTGAGGCCAACGTGGAGATTTCGGAATCCCCCTCGATCCGTGCGATCCAGGGAAGGATCTGTACCAGACCGACCTCGTAGCTCCGTGGGGCTCCCCCGCCGGTCACTTCACCGGCTGCAACCACCGCGTTGATGCACGCCCGCGCTAGCCGCCCGGTAAGAAGACCAAGCACCGAGGATGCGTCCGTGGACGGTATCACTGCCGGGCCTTTGTGCCCAAAGATCACGCCGGCTGGCAGAATCCGAACTCCGAAGCCGCTGTTCGTTCGTAGCGGCCAAGTGAGGCCCGGCCGGAAGTAGTAGTCCTGATTCTTGACTACCCAGTCGACGTTGCCGTTCAGGTATGGGTACTTTCGATTCACCTCCGCTTTGATCCGTTCGCCATCGTTCTTCCAGTCGACGAGAAGATGTATGTCAGCCCAGAAGGGGCTGTACTCGCCACCCTTGGCGAACGGTACCCAGCCCTTGCCAGCTAGGGCCTCTGCACGCGTGCGGGCAATATCGGAGGGGTCAATCTCCCAGAAGGCCCGCACGAACCGGAAGTCGTTGCTAGTCGCGAGGCCCTGCCGGATGTCTCCAGCCGTGCCCTCAACCGACGGACAATCCGTGAAGAGCCTGCGGATCAGTGGGCTCATGCTGTAGGCAACTGGTGTTCCAGGTAAAGCGTCAAACTCATCCTGCGGGACATGGAACACCCGAGGATCGCTATTGCCTCGCCGTTTGGCGGCAACGGCGGACGCGAGGGCCGCCGGTCGATCGTTTTCCTTGAGAAGGTTGAGGAAAGTTGCTTGTCGCGCTGTGTGAGCGGAGAGCGTCCGATGCGTCCTGCTTGTGGGTGCGCCCAGATGGCGATGATGACCGATGGCGTATGCCGCGGCTTCGACGCCTGCGTTTTCCATGACGCCGTAGCCGAGGTCGGCGAACGCCACGAGATGGTGGGCGAGCAACACGTCGCGTCGCCATGCCTCGAACGTCCTGACGAACAGCCCGGCACGGGACGTGATCGCCCCTACGTAGCCCACGCCGGGATGACACAACTCCAAGCCGCGTCCGACGAAGGCTGCTAGCAGGTCGCAGGTCCTTGCGGGCATCCACGGATAAGTGGCCCTGAGGTAGGGCTTCGTACCCGATACCGGCTCTCCGAAAGGCGGGTTCTGTAGCACGGCGTCGTAGCGGCGCAGCATGGCCGCCACGAAGCGCACAGCATCGCCGGCCTCGGCGGCGAGCATCCGCTCGGCGGGTGTGGCAGTCGTCGCGTTGGCCACCGCCTCCAATCCGATGAGGAGTTCGTCCTGTAGGTGTGCGATCTGCTCCTGGGTGATGGCAGCGGCTAGGTGCCCGTGCGCCGTGCCGGCGATGGAGGCGCGGATGTCCGATTCAATGCGCTCTTCGATCCGCAGCAGCGGTCCGAGTACTGGCGCGTCCTCAAGCGCGTCGGAGAGGGCTCTGACAAGAGTTGCCTGGTTCCGCGGGAGTTTCTGCAGCAACTCTTCGAGGCCGGTGACAGTTGATGGGAGAGACCGGGCGCAGATGATGTTGGGCCGTGGCAGCACGCCTTCGGGGCGGGAGCGGCGGGCACGGAACAGGAGCGCAGCGGAGGCTACCTGAGCGCATCGCGGGTCGATGTCGATCCCCCAGAGCGAGCAGATGATGTGCGGTGCCGCGTCCCGTGGTGCGACGCCGTCGTGCTGCCAAGCGCGTTCGAGCAGGTCATAAGCGGCGAGTAGGAAGTGGCCGGAACCGCACGCGGGGTCGAGCACGGCGACATCTTCCAGTTCAACGGGTCGACCCCGTTCGTTTGGCGGGTCAACCAGCAGGGGAAGGTCGTCGATCAACGGCGACGACGGGTCGGCGTCGAGGAGGCGGCGCCCCAGGCTGTTCTGGACGAGGAAATCCACGACGTAGCGAGGGGTGAAGAACTGGTTGCGGACGGCGAGTTCGCGGCTGTCGCGTGGTGCCTGCGACGCGTCCCGCATCGCACGGCGTTCCTCGGAGGTGTTGAAAAATTGATAGCACCACCCGAGGCAATCCGGTGCTGTCCAGAGGTCGCCGTGCTCCGGGTCGGCGAATAGGCCAATGAGGTCGCGCAATGCGGCAGGGCTTGGGGCGAGTGGGAGCAGCGGGTTGCGGGGATCGAACAGGACGGGGACGTCGCCGGCGAGTTCGTCGGCGCACAACGTGAGGTAGGTCCAGTAGCCGTTGGAGCCGAGCAGTGGCGCCAATTCCGCCAAATCGCGGTACCCCTGCGAGCGATCACCCTCGGCGAGCGACGGTGGGAGCAGTTCGAGTGCTTCTGCTATGCGAATTGCGACGAGCCGGTTGAGATTGGTGAACACGGCCTCGCGCAGCAGGTGGGCGATGGATTCCCGCGGGGAATCTCCCTCGCTGCGTAGGTGCGTGACGACCGCAACGATGTCGCGGCGGTCGGCCAGTCCGCTTGGGTCGAGGCGCAGGGACATCTCGTCTGCGACGAACCCGTCGGCGTCGATGCCGAATTTCCCCGAGGCCTGCGACGCAAGATCTGCCTCAAGCAGAACCCGGGCGCGTCCGACCAGGCGTTCGAGCTTGGTGCGCTGGCCTTCACTGAGACCGTCGGTCACAGGAGGCGTACCTGCTTGCCGTCTGCCAATTCCCCGGCGACGGCGTCTCGGATGCGCTCGAGGGCAGGTTCGATCTCTTCCTCGGCGGCGATCGGGCCGGGAATCAGTTCGCCGACACGAATCCATGAGAGCCGCCCGGCTGTTCGCAACTCCTCAAGTTGCTGTTGGGCATCGCCGGACCTGGCGCGTGCGCTGTCGATGCGCCCCTCGAGTTCGGGCGCATCGACAGTGTTGAGATCATCCGGCGGCTTGAGCTTGTCAAGAGATCTAAGTACCTCGGCGAGGGCGCTCGCATCGACATCGCTGAACTCACCCCTCAGGCGGGAGCGGATCTCGTCGAGGATGTTGTTGAGGAGATCCGCCGCGGCTCGTGCTGCCTCCTCCCGAGCATCTCTAAGGCGATTCGCCAGAGCAATGGTTGTCATGGCGTGCATAGCGAGGTCGGCGTCAGCAAGGCGGTCGCGGAGATTGGCGTGCTCCTCCCGGAACTCCTGCGGGTACGCCCCGGGAGAACGTGCAGCCTCCCGCTGGGCGGCGCGGAGGTCGTCGGTGTGCTCGGCCAGGAACCCGTCGAGCGTCGTTACGGCCTTCAGTCCGGCCGTCAGGTCCGACCACGTCGCCAGAGCGGTCTTCACGACCTCCACGTCGTCCTCAGTGGCAAGTCGGTCGAGGATCGTCCGTGTTCGAGTGACAGGATCAGGGAGGACAACCCCGAGTCCGCTGAGGGCGGACGCAGCGCGAACGGTCGGCTCTCGGAATGGGTTGACGCTCCGGCGCACGGCCCCGGCTAGAACGCCGGTTGAGTGGCCTGTGAACGTCGCGCCGAAGTGCTCCAATCGTTTCGCTAACGCGATGCGATCGTCGATCGAGATGTCGGCGTGCGTCGGATTGCGGAACGCGGCGGCCCGGAACGCGGGAATTGTGCCGAACACCTGATCGAGGCGATGGTCGTCCGCGTCGGAGATTGGCTGACCCTGGTGGACGACTTCGACCATGCCAGCGCGCAGAGCTGCGGCGCAGAGTGCCTGAACCACCTCGATCTGAGCGCCGAACGGCGGCTTGGCGAAGTGCGACGTCAGGTAGCTGCCGGTGGCTTCGTATCCGTACGACGCTCGCGTCTGGACCTCACCGACCAACGCAGCGAGCGGACCGCGATCCGTGACGAGCACCCAGCCACCGGGGTTTGCCTCGACTAGGCCAATCCCCCCGTCGCGGAATCCCGCGGGCACTGCCGCGAGGTCGGCTGTGCGGAGCAGGTGCATCACGTCGTCGCGTTTGAGGCTCGCTGTGAACTGCGACAGTTGCGGGTACATCTCGTCCAGTCGATCATCGAGAAGGCGCAGCGCCGTTGCCCGGAGATCGCCGCCGGCGACATCCTCGAGCCTCCCCCGGAAGATCACCTGTCCCGCAGCCAGGTCGACCGCCAGACGCCGCAGACATGCCGCCTCGTGTCGAGATTCACGATCACGTTCGGTGGCCAGGAGTTCGAACTCGGAGGTGTTCTTGCCAGCCGTATCCCGCCTCTCGATCATGCTGCGGCTGCGGTGAAGCTCCGCCAGAGCGTCTTCCGTTTCGGACGCCTGTTCGTAGACCCAGGTCACGACGTTCTCATTCGCCTTCTCTCGCGAGTCAGCCCGGATTTCGGTGCGACGCTCAACGTTCGCTTCCTCGATCAGGAGCCGCAGATCTCCATCCAAGACGTTCTCTCCCTCGACGGTCACGTCGACCTTGAAGACGCGGCCGCGTCTGACCGTGAGCCCGCCCAGCGCCTGCTGAAGTAGCTGGCGGCGAAGGCGGTTTGAGGAACCCTGGGTCATGCCGATACCCCGCCGGATCCGTTCCCAGTCCTTCTGCTCGGGTGACTGCGGCTTGTAGCCCTCTTCGGTCTCGCGCAGGCGGTCATCGGCGACGAGGCGGGCGAGCGCGGCTTCCACCTCGTCCCGTCGGCTCTCTGCTTCCACGTGCGGATGGAGGAGCACGGCGATGTTGCCTGCCGTCAACGGCAGGGCAGGAACCTCAACGCACAGGGACGTGACCTTCATGACCTGTGCCTCGACACTGTCGGCGCCGTATTGCTCGGCTACCTGCCGCACCTCCGCCTGCCACGAGGTGGGGATCATCTCCTCGAGGAGGCTGTAGGAGCGATCCAGTGTGGCGAGGGTGCCCACCTCACACGCCCCGAGTCCGTGCTCGAGGTGGACGACGAGTTGTTGCGCGTGCTTGATGAGGGTGCGGTTCGACCCGCCCACGGTAGGGGAGGCGCCCCCCTGGGTGCGCCGGACAGACACGGCGTCGATCAGGAGTTGGATCTGATATGGGAGCAGCGGGTGAAGGCGGATCAACTCGTCCGTACCTGGTTCGCCGGAGCGAGTTGGCGATGACAGGCGAACGTTGCTGAGTAACTTGTTCCGATTCGGCTCGACTATGGAGCGCACCGCTTGCCCACCTTCGGCGGTCTTCTCGAGGACCCGCCTGCCGGTGACCTCGTCGATGTCGGACGGCAGTAGGTCGACTCGAAGAGGGAAGCGCGCCTGTGCCCGAGCCAGCTCGACCTGCTTCGACTCAAGGCTGTCGACCACGTCGTCGAGCCGCTCTTGGGAGGTCACAACCAACCACAGCCGTCCCTTCTGCTTCTGAAACGCCTCGGCGAGACCCTGCAGGTCGAGCATCCGCTGCACGGAGCGGGCGACATACTGACCGGCCTCGTCTACGACGAAGGTCAACCTCGTAGCGTCACCGCGGCGCTCGAGCAGGTCGAGTGCACGAGCGGCGAACCAATCGGCATCGATGGCCGGCGTGTCCAACTCCCGGGCCCACGAGGGGAGACCAGTGCTGCTGCCGTAGACGGCGTCGAGAGCCTTGTAGGCGTCGCGCTTGGCCAGAGTGCTGTAGCGGCGCTCCTGCCACGGCCGGCCGACGATGCTCTTGAAGGCGGCTTCGAAGTCGTCGAGTTTCCCATCGCCCTCGAGGGTGTACTCCAATTCAGCGAGAGTGAAGTGCCGGGAGTAGCCGAGTCGTTCGAGCAATGCCCGGTAGATCGGCAGAACGACCGACTCCCCCTCCGCGGCCACGACGTTGGCCCCAGTGGCCAGGTTTACCAGCACGGCCCGCGTTGGCGACTGAGCGTGAATCGTGTTGAGCAGCGCTCGAAGACGGAGAGCGGGTGTCTGACCGAAGAACCGATCGGCGGCGCCCTCGTCGGCGACCAGTGGGTTCCAGAGTAGGTAGCCAAGGATCTTCGCCCAACTCGACTTCCCAGAGCCGAAGAATCCAGACACCCAGACCGTGCAGGTCTCGTTGGGAGCGTTGATCGACTCCTGGTAGGCCTCGAAAATTCTCTCAAACTCCTCGAGGATGTGGTCGGTGGCGACGTACTCGTCGAGTTCGTTGATGATGGTGTTTTCGTCGGCGTCGTCGACCTTGACGACCTCCTCGATGGTCCGTCTGACGTCGCGCCGGAAGAGTTCGTCAATCCTCACGCCGGGGCCTCCCTCGGAACGATCAGTGCGCGGTAGCCGTAAGCAGGCTCGGCGCGGCCCATGAACCGCAGACCGTACTCACCGACGAGCCGACCCGGATAGAGCAGCGTGACCGGTCGGGAGAGGCGGCCGCGTAGGTCGTCGAGCAGGGTGGAGGTGCGGTAGGCGGGGTACAGCGCGCCGGCCCGGTACAGGAAGACGGCGGTCCGCTCGCCGAATTCCTCCACTGCAGCGACGACGCGGTCCGGCAGGGTGGGGGGCTCGCGGAGGATCTCCCCGACCGCTGCGGAGAGTTCCCGTAGCAGCACCGGATCCGACGCCCCCGATGCCTCGCATTCGTGGGTGATCAGCTCGTCGAAGTAGCCGGATTCCTCCAGCGACGCCCAGAAGAGATCGGCCAAGGAGACGGCAGCGCACGCGACCGCCCGTGGCGGTGCCTCCAACCAACGCTGGAGTTCCCCCAGGTCACGCCGCACCTGCCATTCCTCGTTCGACGGGTACTGGTATACGACGAACGGCGGATCGCCTCCGGAGTCGGCGTGCAAGACAATGCGATCGCCGATCCGGCGCAACTCGTTACGCAGCGGCACCGGTCACCTCCGCCAACCGTTGCACCAACCAGTCCACCCGGACTGCGGAGCCGGCACGGGCGAACCGCAACACGCCCAAGCGAGCCGATCGGACGAACAGGTCCTCGACCAGGGAGTCGTCCAGTAGCCAACGGCGCCAGACCGTGCTGGTCGTGAGTGCTCGCGAGGAAGCTCCCTGCTCGTGCTCGCGCCAGGCGACGTACGCGAACCCTCGGGGGGTCATGGATGGTGGAGCGATCTCCTTGCGCTGCCCCTTCGTGGCACCAGTGAGGATCCCAAAGTCCCGGAGCGATGACAGCAGTCCCCGTGCGGTGCGGGTGCGGACGCTATCGGTCCAAACCGGCGCCTGACCGGCGTCGGTCAGTTCATCAAGCCAACTGAGAGCGTCACGGATGTCGATCGACAGCCGTCCCTTCTGCCACCACTCCCACACCGGCCCCTCCGCGAATGCTGCGAGCAGATCGTCGGCACGACTCGTCTCGTAGTAGCAAGCCTCTCTGAACGCCCGTCCGTCGTTGAGCAGACCCTTCAGCGCGGGGATGAGATGAGGGCCGGGTTCGACGTACCGCCGCTGGACCATCCGACGGAGTAAGTCGTCGATCCGGGACCGCGAGGGCTTGCCAAGAAGGTTGTCTGCCGACAGGCGCTTTAGGTTGTCGCCCGACGACAGCTCTGGATCCCACAACTCGACGACGCGGCGGGTGTCGTTGAGAGCTGCTCCACCCTTTTGCAGTCGGGACGTATAGTGCTCGCCCATCGATTTCAAGCCGCCAGATCCAAGTACGGCGCCCGGAACGTTCTATCCAGGCCGAGGTAGGCAGAGGCGAGGCGGCGAGCGAGCGCCGAGTTGGCGACCTCATCATCGGGATCGGGCCTCGCCACGCGCCCGAGAAGCAGGCCATCGCCCAGCGCCTCGCCCCGCTCTGGTTCGCCGGCCCACTCGCCAAGGCGTCTCGCAGCAGCCCAGTCGTCCCAGCTCTCCAACTCCGTCAAGAGTTCGTCGACAGCGAGCGCGGTCTTCTGCTCGGCAAGCCAGGCGCACGCCCAGCGCCGGAACGGGAGTTCATCGGAAAAGAGATGCAGCGCCGACGCCCGGCCCGAGAGCGCATCGTCGTGTCGCCGACATGCTGACAGGACATCAAGTTCGAGCGCAGCTGACCGCCAGGTCCGAGGCAGCGACCGACTGAGGACGTAGGAGCCGACGTCGTCCAGACCGTGGCAATTCCACCATCCCCGCAAATCAGCCTCCCCGAGACGGGCCACGCCAAGCACAAGCCGAACCACACCGCCGACCCCGGTGGCCAGCCCGCTCTCCGTCACCGCAACCCCGTCGCCATCAGGCGCGAGGTATAGCAGATCACCTCCGTAGCCTGGTTGCGGACCCGTCAATTGAATCCCGGCAAGGCCCACGGGACCCGTCACATGATCGCCGCTCCTATGCGACCAGAAGCCAACTCGGAAGACCGCAACGCGCCGAGACCGGTGCGCGTTGGCGGTCATCCTCACCCGACGCCGGCTACGTCAGCGTTGCCGCTCTCCGACGAATGACACTGCCGTCGCAAGCCGCGCTGATACGCGGAACCGACTATCACCACGTGATCGGGTGGCTATGGGTCTCCAGGATGCTCGAGGATCCAGCGTCAATATCGAACGTCTCCGTCGAGGACGCTGATGGTGGGGCGTTCGACGATGTGGTAGTGCGCCGAACAATGGAGCCGGATCTCTATATCCAGGTGAAGAGTTCGAACTACGGGAACGAGACCATCGGAACACGGTGGCTCACCAAACGCAAGCCCAAGGGGGAAAGTGCGCTTCAGCGCTTCTTCGAGACTTACCGCGACTTAGTGGCTCGCGGCAAGCATTACTCACTGGAGTTGTGGACGAACAAGAGCTTCGACTCCAATTGCCCACTTCTGGAGGATCTGCTCGACCTGGGTCACGGCAAGATCGATACAGAACGGATGCTAGGTGCTGGCCCAGGGAGTGCAATCGGTAGGGAACGCGACTGTTGGGCAACGCATCTGGGAGTCACGCCCGACGAACTGGCCGAGTTTGTCGATGTTGTGCGATGGAATCACACGGATTCTGAGTCGAGACTCCGCGAGTACTCCAAGCCGTACATGAGGCTTGCGGGCTTGCGGAATGACGATGGCGCGGTTCACATCGGCGTCAGCATCGTCAGAGGGTGGGTGAGCAACGGCCTAGGCCCGCAGAGTGCTGCTGACGTAATTCGTCAAGTCGAAGAGCTAGGACTGCTCTCCGAGTGCAGGGATATGGCGACCGCGTCTGAGTCCGCGGAGGGGCCCGTACAACGAGTCTCGACAGCGGTGCGGCGCCTCCCACCCGGGTGCGGGACGCGGATCAATTCCCTACTACTGGTGGCCCCCGAGGACGCAGACCGTGTTGCCAGCCAATTGGTCCAACCCACTTTGCGGATCCCTGGTGTCCTGGATCAGTTTGTCGACAACCCACCGCAATGGCTTAGGGAGGCAGACAGTCTCGCCTGGGACGCCATCGTCGATTTCGCCGCGGCGCATGAGTTGCCCGACTCCGACAGACTTCGAATCGCGGCCATCGAGCAGGGCTCGCTTCGAAGCCCCCTGTATCGCGTTCGCGAGGCTGCGCTGGCTGCCGATGGTGGGGATCTCGAACTCGCGCGTGAATTGCTCGAGCAGGTATCTGACGCGTACCCACTGTTCGGAGTGGTAGAGGCCAGGATCGAGGGTGACGATCGTGCAGTGGTTGGTGCCGTCTTGGGGTCGCGCTTACACGAGTCGGAGGACCCAGACCTCGCGCTCTTCGCGGTGGTGATGCTTGTGCTCGCGCACGGCCGTATGGGTGAGACCTCGCAAGCCCTCAAAGTTCTGAGGGACGCAAGTCGACGTTTCCCGGAGCGGGCATCGCTCTACCTGGAACGCGCCCATCTGACCCTGGCGACGGCGAGAAGCCTTAGTGACGGAGGTATGGAGTACTCGGACCTGCTCAGGTCGGCCGCCAAGTTCGCACTTCAAGCCCGTGACAGGATCCGAGAGTGGGGAGGACCGTCGGGTCAAGCGGTGGCAACGGCGGCGACGGCTCTGATCTTGCTCAACGAACTGGAGCAAGCCTGCGATCTTGCTGCCGGTGCCCCTGACGGCGAAGCAACCCGGGAAGAGGCTCGCCATCCCGAGGTCGTTGAGTGCTTGGCCGAGGCACTCTTGGTGCTCGGTCGCCGAGAACAACTCGACAATGTGAACATCGAACTCCTCGATCCGCCCGAACAGGCTCACCTGCGAGCACTGCGGGCTCACAGCCGCGGCGACCCGGACGCTCTCCCGCTGATGCGAGAAGCCCTAGAGCAGGCCACCGACGACAGGCTGCGACTCAGAGCCCATCATGGCCTTGCGCTGTTTGGCGAACTCGACGAAACAGCGCTGGCGCAGATCTCGACGGCGGATGACGCACACAAGGATCTGATCCGAGCCATGGCCCATCTCCATCGCGATGAGTACGCGGCTTCCGTGGATCTCTTACGCCGTCACCGCGACTCGCTGATCCACACCGAGCTGTTGGCAAGGGTCCAACATCGCAGCGGAGCAACCGAGGACGCCATCGAGACTCTCAAGACCGCGGCAGAGAGTCGGGGGGCGTCATCGCTCTACCTCGATGCTGTCCACTTGCACGTGGAACAAGGCAGACTTCGTGAAGCTGAGCAGCTTGCCCTCAGTGCTTTGAATTCTGACGTATCACACAACGTCGAACGTGGGTTGCGGCTTGCGCTGGTCGACATCGCGAGCAAGTTGCAGTCTTGGGCGGGGATGGAATCGTCAGCGCGCGCCCTGTTCACGAGATTTCCCGAAGTGCCGCTCGCGCCGTGGGCCGTCATGCAAGCGCTGGTTGGCCAAGTCCGGCTGCAGGAAGCGTGGGATTTCCTTGTCGAGCAGGACCTCTCGCCGATCAACGAACAGACCGCAGGATTGGCGATCCAAGTGTGCTTTCTCGCTGATGCGAGCAACGGTGCCGTCGAGTGTCTCCTCGACATTGCCACCAGGTTCTCGCAGTCGACAGAAATCGCCGGTGCGGCGCTCGCGGCACTGATGGTCAAAGGTGGCCAGATCACATTGACCGATGCTCAGCGTTCACTGCTCGTTGACATGGTCGATAGCTACGTTGAGCGCTTCCCCGAGAGCGAAGTGCTCCGGGCGTTCCAGGTCGAGACTCTGGACGATCTCCGAGAGGCTGCCGAGTCGCTCTCGCGGTCACAGGCCGCGCAGCTAGGAGAGATCATCAACCATGTCCGGAACGGACAAGCCCCTTACGGGCTGCTTGCCACCATGCGCGCGAATCCCTACGCCGAGTTGCTGTTGTCGCTAGCGGCGGGATACCTCACGGCGATCACGCTGGATGATGCGAAGCGAGAGTCTGAGAGGCGTGTCGCTCGCGCTGCGATCGCGGGCGACGTAGCAGTTGACACCAGCGTTGTGGTCGTCGGGATTCGTTCAGGTCTTCCGATGGACAGGTTGGCTTTGCAGTTCCGGCAGGTCTTGGTCGCCGACGAATTGGTCTACGACTCGAGGGCGGCGGTTGTGAGCGCATCGCAGACCACTGCAACGTATGTGGGCTACTTCCCGGCTGCCGGGGATGTGACCGTGACGGAGGTAACCGACGAGCAGCGCCAAGAGATGCAAGACGATGCCGCTCGGCTCGTGGAGATCATGCACGGTTGGCAGAGCGTGCCGAGCGCACGGATCGAGTCGCCATTCCGATTGGAGGAGGTGCCCCCCGGGTTTGACAAGGACCGACTCAAGCCGTGGGACGCATCTCTTCGGGTGGCGGCAGAGAAGCAGGTTGCGTTGTGGTGCGACGACCTGGCGCTGCGAGGCCTGGCCGAAGAGGCGGGAATCCCGACGTTCGGTAGCTTTGCCCTCTGTGAGGTACTGGCTGCAGAGGCCGAGATAGATGACTTGCTTCCAGTCGACGAGATCAAGGCGAAGCTATTGCAATCCAGTATCGCGGACGTTCCGCTCACGTCGGACGAGTTGTCCAAGATCGCAGACGCCGATGACAGTTCTGACCTTGCTGCAGTCCGTTTCCTAGACCGTCCACTCAGCTGGGGATATCCACAGAGGGTTCTGGAATGGTATGGCCGTCGCGTCGAGACTCTGGCCTCCGACCCAGACCAGAACCGACTCCTCGAGTTAGTGCGAGCGGCGTGTTGTGGGCGAGGTATGGCTGTAGAACCCGCTGGCCGCGAGGCCGGGATGGGAGAAGTCGTTGCCACCACGTTGAATATCGTTCGTCTCCACGCTGAAGCTCCTGAATTCCGGGTTCCGGGTATCCTTGAAGCGGCAAGATACGCTTCTCGCGAGGTCGATCCGGCAGGCAGTCTTGATGTGTTGCGCGGAGCTCTAGTTGTGTTTCGAGACCATCTCGTTGGTCAGTTTGGGGCCTCGCGAACAGCAGCGATCTTGAGGAGCCTGTTCACCCAATCAACGGAGACTGACCGCCACACGGTCACTGCAGTGATTCTCGGAGTGGATAGCTAGGGGCAGGAAGGTCATTCACCACTAGCTAGTAAAATACGACTATGGCGATATCCTTCGGACTCCTCCTACTGGTGGGATTCGCTTTTCGCGGTTCGTGCTGCGTCTATGAGGTACTGCGATATCTATGGGCACGTCGCAATTCCTCCGCAAGTTCAGGTGAATCACACGGACAAGCCACTGACGTGGGCTCATTTGAACACTTGCGATTCACACCCAAACTCAAGAACTATATTGGACCAATTGTTGCGGCTATTGGTCTCGTTTCAGGAGCAGTCATTGTAGCTCTCTAAATAGTTATTGCACAGGTTGGATCCGATTGGCACCATCTACCCGATGAGTTCAAGTTTCGTACGTTTACGGAGCCTGCTGCGGAAATCTTCCTATTCCTGTTGTTTGGGGTATCCGGTCTCATTCATTGCATCGCGTTCGTTAGTATTCCCGATCGGTTCGGAAAGTTACGCGACACGGTTGCGGCCTCCATTTTCCTTCTAGTTGTCTTCCTAGTCATCTCGTTGGCCCTACTTCCTGATCCCATCTTCCGATCACTGGAGATGGCCACGCGATAGACCCGTCTCCGCGTGACGCGCCTTGGAAGCTGTAGCGACTGCTTCATGCCCAATTGCTGCTATCGCTGCTGGGGTACTTGTGTCCCGGATCAGGTGTGGGACCGCTGTACTGGGAATCGCGCAATGTCTCGATGCTATGCATGCGGGATTCTGCTGGTGCCACGCGTCTGCGGTGAGAAAGGTGTGGAGGAGGTCTGTCAGGACGCTCGGTTGGTCGATGAGGATGAGGGTTCGGCTGTCGTCGATCCACACGAGTTGGGTGTTCTGGAAGTGTTCGGCGAGTCGCTGGGCGTGGGCGAGGGGCATGAGTTTGTCGTGTCGTGCCCAGATGATGAGGACCGAGCTGGCGAAAGTGCGCTGCTGGTCGGCCCACTCGAGCAGTTGCTGGGGCGCCGGGACGTTGCGGCGGTACTTGTTGAGGTCGCGGCGGACCTTGGGGTTGTGGCGCAGCGGACCGATCCAGCTCCTTAACAGGTCGTCGGGAACCCGCCGCTTGGACAGGGCACCGAAGGTCACCGGGAGATGGCGGATCCAGCGCGGGCGCAACAGTTGGGCGGTCAGGAAGGTGCTGCCGGGCAGCGCTGCGTTGCGGCACAGCAGCCAGCCGGGAACCCCGGACGGGTAGTGGCCGAACGCGTCTGATCAGGCCCCGGCTGCGCGGGTACTGGAGCTAGCTGGTCACTGCGTTGAGCCCGAACGCCGACTCGACGGCCTCGACGATGTACTCGTCGAGCGGCTTGCATACGGCGCCCCGCCCGGGATAGAGCCCCTTTTCCCAGAAGGCCTGGTCGACAGGCCGTCTGGCCAGCCACTTCACCGACACGACCATCTCGGTCACATCCGGATCATCCGAGGCTGCTCTCTGCCTCCAGTCCTCGCTCAGATCTGGCTGATCGAGGAGCGGTTGACGCCGGCCGCCGATCTCGACCTCGGCATCTCGCGCCGGGATCCCCCGATTGGTGACGTGGCCGATGCCCACGTAGCCTGCGCTGGCCACGTAGGCGAACACCCGATTCCCCGGTTCGAGTTGTTCGAGCGTCTTCCAGTTTTTCAATCCATCGCCCGCGTTGAGGAAGCCGTACTTGTTGGCGATCAGCCAGCGGGTATCCCCCGACTTGTTCTGCCCGAGTTGTACGAAGAAGTCCTGGCCGTTCCACCGGCGAAGCTTGCGGCGCGACGGTCGAGCCGCCTTGTCCTCGAACTGCTGGGGATCGAGTAGCCACGTCCGGGCCAGGAACTCGTGGCCGCCGTCGGCGAAGTGGCGGAAGAAGACGGCGTTGATCGGCACGTCGTAGGACTCTGCGAGGAACTCGATGATGCGATCCGACGTCGGGTCGAGCTCCGAGGCCACGATCGTGAACTGCTGCTCGGCGTTGACGACGTCGGGCAGCGTGCCGCCGAAGTGTTCGGCGAAGGCCTCGTCGAGGTGCGTCTCGCCGTCGCCGAAGTCGAGGTAGATCTGCTCCAGATCCTCGAGGCTCAGATCCTTTGCCCAGGACCCGTAGTCGAGCGTCTGGGCGACGACGTTCCGCGGGGTCCGGTCACGCTTGAGCTCGAGAACGTGGACGCGTCCCTCGGTGTCGAGCGCGAGGAGATCGATGATTCCGCCGAACCCGGTCTGTACCTGCCTGCCGATTACGAGCAGATTGGTTCCGCTCATGCTGGGATCCTCGGCGAGCATGTCCTCGAGACGCTGCTCGGAGTCCAGCGGAGACGACACCAACGGGTGCGGTCCGTCGTCGGTCATTCGCCAAATTGCCATTTCGACAGCCATAGGCCCTCCCTCCGGTCAAGCCCATGTTGGCATTGGGGTGCGGCTCTCAGCCTGTGTCGCCAGAACCGATCGACGCAACTCGGGGGGGCAACGGGGTAGTGCTCCGGAGGACCAGGGAATCGCTCGTGTCAGGTGTTCGCGGCGATGAACCACACTTCGGGGCAACTCGTTAGGCTTCGGCGCCTCTTGCTGAGGCTATGGAAGGAGACGGGTGATGGGAATTTCTCGGAGAACGGGAACTTGGTTGGCCGTGTTGGCCGGCGTGACGGTTGTCGTTGTGGGGTGGGCGTTCTTCGCTGTGGCCTTGACCACCGATGTGTTCTCCGGCAACGGAATGGACGATCGGGCGATTGTCGTGGCTGCACCGTCATCCGGCGACGGGAACGCGGTTGCCACCATCGACGTCGCGGCTCTCGAGGCGCACCTTGCTGCTGTGGACGAACGCATTGCCGCGCTCGAAGACGCCCAGGCCAATGCTCCTGCAGTGGTCTCCGGCAGCAGCGACACCTCGCACATGTCCGTTGACGTTGTGGCTCTCGAGGAGCGCATCGCTGGGGTGGATGAGCGAGTCGCCACGGTAGGGGAGAGCGTCGCCACCGTGGACGAGCGCATAACCGACGTGGACGAGCGAGTCGCCGCGCTCGAAAGCGCCGCCGGATCGGTGGATCAGTCGTCGCCGACGCAAGGCGCCCCCCCTCATGACCACCTCACGTCACCAGTCTCGACGTTCCCGTACGAGTGGACGCGCACCGGCAACACCCTCCCGGAGGAGTTCCTTCAGGTGCACCTGGCAGAAGGCTTGTGGCACTTCGAGTTCGAAGCGGCGTGTCTCGGCGACTTGTCGTCTTGTCCCCGACCCGGTGACAATTCCCCAGCGCTGTTGGTTCGAGATCTCGCCGAAGATCCGTTCGGCAACCCCGACTGGTTCGAATCTGGTACGGAATGGTGTGAAGACTTCGAAGCGACTCGCGAATTCGACTGGCGGCTCTGGATGACCAACGTCCGCGGTGTCACCTGGTCGCTGACAATCGACGAAGGCGAGTGCCCGAGTCCGGGGGAGTAGCTGCCGCACCACTCGCCAGGGTCAGCCACGCCGACCTGGCGAACCCTCGGCCACAGCTGAGCCTGCGCAATACCGGGGAGAGTGCGGTACCACCATCGGCCCGTCGCCGCCGGTGTCGGAGTACATGAGGCCGGCAGCAGTCGCCCCCTGAAGCCGCATTCGCAGACCCCCTCGCTGTGGGCGTCGACGTGGCACATCGTTGACGCTGTGTCGCGGGGTCACCGTACGGGTTGCGGTCCGCCGTGGCGGACGGCATTCGGTTTCAGTATGCGGTCTGGGGGAGTGTCACACCATGCCAATAGGGTCGCTTCGAACTGGCGAGAGGAGTCACCATGCCCACTGCGGTCACTGCGAGATGTTCGCGGTGCGGGCACGAGCCCACCCACCTGGCGAAGCCCTACGCGGCGTGGCGGCTGGCCATTCGCCGGGGCCCCGCATGGCAGGGGCTCGTCGTTGTCGTCTACAACCTCCTGGTTGCAGTCCTCGTGCCCCGTCGACCCGTCTGTTCGTGGTGCCACGCCCGTCGCACACCGAGGGCGCAGCACTCCTACGGCGTCGACCCGTTCGTCCACTACACCCGCCATTCCCGAGAGGCGATGGTGCTTCGCCACCGTGCTGCTGCACTGCGTCCCCATCCATCCACCGGCCGCTGGGACCCCGGGGACCGTGCGGAGATTCTCGCCTACCTCGCTTCGCGAGACGAGGGCAGGTGCGGTCTCTGTGCCCTACCCCTGCCGGTCGCCGAAGGCCAGGTCGAACACGTCGTTCCCAAGAAGTTTGGCCTCTTTGACTTCTCCGGGGGTTCCGCCCGCGCCGGGCGAACGCTCGAATCGATGTTGCATCACGTCGACAACCTGCAAATGGCCCATGACTACTGCAACAGGGCCAAGGGGAACACGCCCTCCGCCGCCAAGTGGCGTCATCCCATGTTGCCTTCGCTGCCTGTCGCACGGCAGGTCGGTAGCCCGCGCACCTACCGCTGGGTGCCGGAGAGAGATCGCGACCGTGCGACACCGGCGGCGCCCACGCCTGCCGGCGCCTCGGCGTCTCCGTCGCCGGTCGAGGCGACAGCGAGACCAGCTTCCGGCGTCAGGCGCGGGATCCGCGTCGCGTTCTTCGTCCTCAGTGCGCTGCTTGTTATCTCGGCCCTGAGCTATGGCGTGCAGAACGGCACTCCGTTCGGCGTGGCTTGGATGCTCTTCTTGGCGTTCGTCTTCGGTGCTGTCGCTTGGCGTCTCGGCGCGCGCAGACGAACGGCTCGCGATCGGAGACCGGCTCGCGGGCGATCCCGTGCGTGACGAAGTGGTGCCGGCGGCGCGAGCTGTCCTAAGTGGCAACCTGGCTCGTGTAGCGGTGCCTACATTCAACTAAGGATTCAAGCCAATGGACACAAGGAGTCGACAGCCGCGCGATGAGGAGCAATTCGCGCTCGAGACGATCGAGGCAGTCGAAAGCGTTGTCAGCCACCGCTGGCTGGATGCGGATCGCGAGCCAACCCCGGACCTCGAACTGAAGCTAAGCGGCGGTCGGATCGTCGCTGTCGAAGTCACGATGAGTACAGACGGGGCGGCGCGGAGTCTGTTCGCGTCGTTCGACGGCAGGCGGTGGCCAAGGTCCGAACTCACTTGCGAGTGGTCGGTGATCGTGTCGGAGCACTCGCGCGAGACGCGGGAACGCCAGCGGAATATCAAGGCTCTGCTTGATCA
The DNA here is from genome assembly GCA_963664235.1 of Acidimicrobiales bacterium. Classification (GTDB taxonomy): domain Bacteria; phylum Actinomycetota; class Acidimicrobiia; order Acidimicrobiales; family CATQHL01; genus VXNF01. The sequence continues at coordinate 2,097,526 of OY760933.1, forward strand.
CCTAGTGCCCATCTTCCAGAACCTCGAGGCTCAGTACCTTGAGCCTGATGAGATGCTGAGGCAGTCGCGTTGGGAGTTGGCCGGGTCCGCCTGGCCAGACTGGAACTCTGTACTTGTTGCCAAGTGTGATCCTTCTGGGGGCGACACCGGCGGCGGGATACGGACGTGGGTCGCGGTGGGAGACGGGGGCTGGCTCGAATCGGTGGACGAGTTGGTCGAAGCGGTGCAGGAGAGAATCAATTCCAAGATCGAGCGAGGTCAACTGCGCGGCTATCCGAACCCGAAGTGGCTCGTGATCGTGATGGACAGCAGGCTGGCAGCAAGGCAACTAGAGGAGGGATTTGCGCCGGACGATCAGCCGTGGCGCTCAGCGGCGATCGACGCCATCACATTCCAAGGGTTGGACGAAGTCTGGGTTGTCGGTGAGTGCATTGCGCGGAGCACGCGCCGGAGCCTGCTACGCCTATTCGCATCGGGTGCTCCGTGGGAATGGCGGACCGTTGAGAGCCACACCGAGTTGATCAGCGCTCGCCACTGACGTGGGCACGTCGAGCATGATCAGCGAATCTCTGAGGATCGAGCGGTTGGACTTGACTTGTCCTGAAGCACTGCGGGGCTGGCCGGGAGAAACTGCCAAAGGCATTCATCACCACCGCCGGGCCATCGCCGCCGGTGTCGGAGTACATGAGGCCGGCCGCCGCCGGCCACTCGAACTGCGTCACCGGACCCCCTTGCCGGTGGGCGTCGAGACGGTTCATCTCCAACCCCGTGTTTCTGCGATCACGGTACCGCTGCTCGTCTCTGCCAGGCGTAGGTGTCCATGTCGACCCGGTACGGCGTGCCGGAGAAAGGAATGGACGGCCAGTTCCGTTCCGACCTCTTTCGGGGATAGCCGGTATCATCGTTACCGACGAGAGGGGTATCCGTGAAAAAGAGACGGGTCGTATTCGGACGTGTCAATCGTCGATATCAGAGTTCAATCGATCAGACGCCTTTCGATACTGAGATGCGCTTGCTCGCTTACCTTGGACGCTTCGAAGCAGTTGAGGGCGATAAACGATGGCTTGTCGGAGATCTTCAGGTCGATGAGTCTGTATCCTTCCTATCGGGTGTCATTGGTTTCACTGATCCTGAAACGCGCCTTCACTTCGACGAGACCGCAGACTCATGGATCAAGGCACTCAGTCAGGAGGTGGAGGGCGCATCATCAAAGGCAGTCGTCCCGTTTGCGATTGATCTTAGGCCGGATCGCCGGTGGACTGCGACCGTGACTTCGCCACGTGTGCGTGCTGAGACATTCCGTACAGGGATTGAGCTTGCTCTCAATGCTGCTCGCTCCAGATACGGCTTTCTGACAGATTGGGAAGTGGATCTTGTGACATCGCGGGCTACGGTCGATGAGTGGATCGAGAACCACCCAGAGGTCCGCCTAATTCGACGAACAATCAAATTACCGAATCCGGGAAGAGATATTTCTGACGACATTCGGGAGATGCAGGCTCTCGCTGCCGGCCGAAAGCAGGAAACATATACGGCGCGTTACAATCAAAGTCTGCGAGCTGTTGATGATGACGGTCGTACAAGCGATGAGGTCAAGAAACTAACTATCGGCACTGATACCGGTCAGGTCACACTGCACCTGGAAGCCCGCGGGCCAGCGGGCGTCGTTACGTTCCGGTCGGCGACGAACGCTGATGAAACCTATGTGGCTGATTTCGCAGATGACTGGCAACTTGGCATCGAATTCGTACTTAGTGCGCTTCGCGAGTACTCTCAAGAGCGTGCGATGAGATGACCGTCGTGCTCACAGATCCTAGCTCGTTCCAGCGGGCTCCCAATGAGTGAATCACCGTCGACCCTTTGGCAAGTACTCGATCGATTTCGACCGTCCGAGATTCTTGGATGGGATCTGTTGGCAGGACTCTTATCGGCTGGTGGTGCGATTTGGGCGGTGTGCACCGGTCGTGGTAACCACCTCGTTGCTGTAGCTCCCGCTGCGGTTGGCCTAGCTGGCATCACTGTCACAGCAGTGGTAGCGTCGATTGCTCTGATGGTGTCTTTCATGAGTCCTAAGTTTCTTAGGAACCTCGCGACCATCGGTAAGGAGCCGACTCGGTATATCGCACCATTCCTCGCTACAGTCATGCTCGGAATCGTTGCGGCTCTTATTGGCCTAGTACTTGCTTCGCTGTCGCCCACTGCGCCCGCTGGCTGGCTTGGAGCCATTGGGGCAGGAGCGGCATTCTTCACCGTATGGGCGATGACGAGCCTAGTCAGAGGGCTTGATACGATGGTCCAGTTCGTGCGGCTCCAGGCTGAGTCCGCTGCTGTGCCAGATGAGAGCCACTAGCCGCAGCCAGAGCGGCTCTGTCGGTGGGAATACTCAAACTTGGCCCAGGGATTCGAGCAGTCCTGAGGGTGCCGGAGATGTGAGCATCTCCGGGTCCGACGCAGGTGGTGTGTTTCGGGTTCGCGCGGTCAGCTTGCGTGAGTTCGGGCAGTGGTGGAATAGGCGTCGGATGTCCTGTGCGATTTCTATCGAGGCTTCTACCGCACCTGCTGGCACGAGCCCGCATGCGCTGATACGGGCTGACCCCGGAGGTCCACGAAATCCGTACTCAGCGGCAAATTCTGACACGGGCTGATACGGCGCCTGCCCGGCTCATATTTCGAAGGTCGGAGTTTCAAGTCCTCCTCCGCCACACAGAGAAGTCCGAGGTCAGAGCGCCGCTCCGGCCGGGGGTTCGCCGTTGGGCGAGCCGATTCCTACCCGATCTCTGCCCGAACACCAATAGCACCTGGACTCACAAACGGGTCGTCGGGGACCCGCCGCTGCGACAGGGCGCCGAAGGTCGCGGGGAGGTGGCGAATCCAGCGCGGGCGCAACAGTTGGGCCGTCAGGAAGGTGTCGTCGGGCAGCGTTGCGTTGAGGCACAGCAGCTGGGGGCACCCCGGGCGGGTAGTTGTCGAAGACCTCTCGTCAGGCCGCGCGGTTGCCGCGGCTAGCTGGTCGCTGTGTTGAGTCCGAATGCCGATTCGACGGTCTCGATGGTGTGCTCGTCGCGCAGCTTGCAGGCGGTGACCTGCGAGGCGAAGAGTCCCTTCTCCCGGAAAACCTGGTCGATGGGCCGCGCGGCCAGCCACTCCACGGGCACGACCATCTCGGTCACCTGCGAATCTTCCGAGGCTGCGCTCTGCTTCCACGCCGCGCTCACATCTGGCTGATCGAGGAGCGGTTGACGCCGACCCTCGACTTCGACCTCGGCATCTCGTGCGGGGATCACCTTGCCGGTGACCCGGCCGATGCCCACGTAGCCGGCCCCGCTCACGTAGGCGAACACCCGATGTCCCGGTTCGAGGTTGCGCAGCGGCTTCCAGTACCACGATCCGCCGCCGGCGTTGAGGAAGCCGTACTTGTGGGCGATCGGCCAGCGGGGATCACCCGGCTCGTCCCGACCGAGGATCACGTAGAAGTCCCGGCCGTTCCACGGGCGAAGCTTGCGGCGCGACGGTCGAGCCGCCTTGTTGTCGACCTGCTGGGGATCGAGTAGCCACGTCCGAGCCAGGTACTCGTGGCCGCCGTCGGCGAAGTGGCGGAAGAAGACGGCGTTGATCGGCACGTCGTAGGACTCTGCGAGGAACTCGATGATGCGATCCGACGTCGGGTCGAGCTCCGAGGCCACGATCGTGAACTGCTGCTCGGCGTTCACGATGTTGGGCAGCGTGCCGCCGAAGTGCTCGGCGAACGCCTCGTCGAGGTGCGTCTCGCCGCCTCCGAAGTCGAGGTAGATCTGCTCAAGGTCCTCGAGGCTCAGATCCTTCACCCAGGACCCGTAGTCGAGCGCCTGGGCGACGACGTCCCGCGGGGTCCGGTCACGCTTGAGCTCGAGGACATGGACGCGCCCCTCGGCGTCGAGCGCCAGGAGATCGATGACTCCCCCGAAGGCGGTCTGTACCTGCCTCCCGATGATGAGCAGATCGGTTCCGCTCATGCTGGGATCCTCGACGAGCATGTCCTCGAGACGCTCCTCGGAGTCCAACGGAGACGACACCAACGGGTGCGGTCCGTCGTCGGTCATTCGCCAGATTGCCATTTCAACGGCCATCGGCCCTCCTCGCGGTCAAGACTGTGATGTCGTTGGGGTGCGGCTCTCAGCCTGTGTCGTCGGCACTGATTGACGCAACTCGGCGGACGCGGCAACGCGTTCGTTCCCGTATGGGCCTGGGCTCCGCTGGCCTCAGGCGTGCGTGTCGAGGAAGGCGCGGAGGTGGTCGGCCAAGGCCTGCGGTTGGTCGATGGGGATGAGGGTGTACCTGTCGTCGATCCAGACGAGTTGGGTGTTCGGGAAATGGTCGGCGAGCTGTTTGGCGTGGGCGGGGGGCATGAGCTTGTCTTCTCGTGCCCAGATGATGAGGAACAGGCCGGCGAAGGTGCGCTGCTGGTCAGCTCACTCAAGCAGCTGGGCGGGTCACTTCCGTTTCGGGATGCGTACTTGTGGGCGCTGGCCGGCCAGTCTCGCGGCGCCTGTGCCGGTCGTCCATGCCTGCTGTCGCCGAGTGTCGCTGCATGTGACGACGGGTAGTGCGCGTAGCATCCACGGCCATGCATTGTGAGATCAGTCCGGACGACCCATTTGTGCTGTGGTCGTTCCCCCTTGACGAGTTCACCGAGGCGGATCCGCTTTGGGGCACCAAGGCGCTCGCCGTGCAGTGGGGGCATACTCCCGACGGCGTTGGTGTGCACACTGTCGTCGGATCCCCGCGCGCCGCCGGCAGCTATCGTGTCGACGAGGCGGTCCGCAGCTCTGGGCCGGAGCTGTACCCGGACGTCTTGGCGCGTTTGACGACGTACCTCATTGGGCAGCGGCGCTTGGGCGTGACGCGCCCGCTCGTCGACATCCGGCAGGTGGAGGAGGCGATCGCAGCGCGTCCTCTGTCGGCTCACGAGCGGGCCATATCGCTATTGGAGCACATTGCTGAGCGCAGCACAGTGCTCGGCAGACGCGTGAACATCGCCAAGCGGGTCGAGGTCGCGCTGGCGTGGGCGGAGGCGCTTGAGGTAAAGGAAGTCGACTACCTCATCCGGTATCTCGCCGGCCGCGGGCTCCTTGAGCCGGGATCCCAGCGCGCCGCCTGCTCGGTCTCGGTTGATGGATACACCGCTCTCGCCGACCGTCGGAACGCCACCGATGGCGAGCAGGCGTTCGTCGCGATGTGGTTCGACGACACGACTGACGAGGCATACATCAGCGGCATCAAGCCCGGCGTCGAAGACGCCGGCTACCGAGCGCGGCGCGTCGACGAATCCGAGAACATCGGGAAGATTGACGACCTGATCATCGCGGAGATCCGCCGTTCTCGGTTTGTGGTAGCCGATTTCACGCAGGGCAGCGACGGGAACCGGGGGAGCGTCTACTACGAGGCCGGGTTCGCATTGGGGGCAGACGTGCCGGTCATCTTCACGTCTCACGAGGACTCCGTCGAAGATCTCGCGTTCGACACCCGCCAGTATGCCCACATCGTCTGGAGCGAACCAGCAGAACTCCGCACCAAGCTCGCCCACCGAATCGAGGCAATCATCGGGCACGGACCCCACCGCAGTGCTCCGGCAGAGCGTCAGCTTGAGGCCAAGCCCCCGCGGCCGCTTGATAGCCGCGAGATAGCTTGGATCCGCGATATCGACGATGACGACGTATCTGTGGAGTCGTAGATGCAGCCCGGGTCGCTCAGTGACGAACAGCTGTGGTCCCTCGCCAGACAGATTCATTCCGGCACCGTTGGCAGTGAGACGGATTGGCTGGAATGGAAGAGCGCACTTGACCTCACCACGGCCGCAGCGCGCTTTGAGGTGTCCAGACAGATTCTTGGCATGGCGAACCGCGTCCCCGGCCTCGCGCGGCGGAATTGCGGCGGCTACGGATACATCCTGGTTGGCGTCGAACCGGGAGCCATGCCCGGAACGGACCCGATTGACCCGGCGCAACTCCACGACTGGATCGATCCCTACATCGGCGCGACGGGACCTGCTTGGCAGCCCCGCCACATCCATGTCGACAACACCACCGTGCTCGCGATCGAAGTCGAGCCGCCGCGACCCGGCGACTCGATCCATGCCCTCAGAAGGGCCTACGACAGCTTTGATAGCGGGGGGATCTTCGTCAGGAAGAATGGCAAGACTCACCCCGCAGGACCCGAAGACATCAAGAACCTCGAGCAACGAGTGCAGGGCGCCCAGCTCGACCTACACCTGACTCTGATCGGTGACCTGCCGATCAGCTGGTTCGACAAGCAGATGCTCATCGCGCAGATCACGCAAATCGCAGATCTCCAGAGAGACGCGCAGATGCACCGAGCACGCCAAACACAAGAACCGGACCCTCCCGCTGACGCCTACTCCCAACTCAGCAGAACGATCACAAGCGCTTTCTATGGGCCTGATGACCGCACGGTCGAGCAATACGTCGACGAGGTGGCGCAATGGCATGCCCAATGGATAGAACGAGCGCCCGACCACTGGATGACCGCGTACGCCGCAGCCGGCCATGGCACCTGCTCGTTGTCCCTCACGAACCTCACCGACCACAACTTCTCCAGTGTCGAGGTGTGCCTGGAGATTCCCGGCGCTCAGGTCATCACGGACCTCGACGAGGTCGAGACTGATCTCCCGAAGATGCCGCGCCCATTCGGCCAAGGCAGAGGACTAGGTCTCAGCGGACTCCACATTCCGACGACAGGTCTTCACTATCCACCGACAGTCTGGGTTGACAACGACGACGATGGCGCCCTCGTGACCTGGGACGTGGGCGACGTGCGTCCAGAACAGACACGGCACATGGATCCGGTCTACGCCCTCGTCAGTGAGGCTCCGTCCACACGTCAACTTTTGGCGGGTTGGAGGGCAACCTCGAAGAGCGTCAGCGGGGTGGCGAGTGGTGTGATCGAACTGCCGCTGTCGGATAGGCCGGTCTCGCTCGGCGACATCGAGCACGACCTCGAAGCCCTAGATTGGGGGTGACCACACGTCCGCACTGCCGTGAGTCGATAACGGGTGAGGGGGACCCGTTGGTGAGTCCAGGCGCTATGGGTGTTCGGGTTGGTGTTGGTGCGCTTTCCAGTGCGCAGCGGTACAGGACGCGCCAGCGGTAGCTGTCGGAGTTCGACGGCTTTGATGATCCGGTTGGTGCCCTCGGTGGGGCCGTCGTCGAAGTAGGCGAGCAGTTCGGGCTGCCAGGTCCGCAGGGTGCGGGCGAGGCGGTTCTTTTCGGCGACGTCGAAGGCGTCGGCGTGGTGGTGCGAGTCCACCAGATCCGCCTCGGCGGCGGGCCGGTCGGTGTTGGCGTAGAGGTCGGCGAGCATCTCATTGAGCGTCCAAGCGCACTCGAGTTCGTCCCAGCAGTCGGTTCTGAACGCCACTTGGAGGCGTTTGAATCGTACGGATTTCTCGACGCCACCTACCTGAACGTGCACAACAACCTCGCCCAGCCCGCCTCGATGGCCGCCGGCGTCAGTGCCGCAGGCAACCGGGAGGTCTCGGGCTGCAACATCGGCGACAGCGTTGCACAGAGCTATCTGTGGAGCGACAGTCACGACCAGCGGGGCGAACTCGTGGCGGCGTGCGCGACCCCTCTCGGAGTGTGCCCATATCGACCAAGACACCCAATTTGAAATATGTGACCGACTTGACCGATAGCGCTAGTCTGGCCTCACACCAATTGCGAGGAGCCACAAGTGGAAGACTCACCCCGTGCGATCGACACGAACGTTGTCATCGCGACCGAGGTCGCAGCGCGACTAGTCGGCCGCTCAACCGAAGCGATCCGGGCGCTCATCCGCCGCGGCAAGCTCAAGGAGGGCGAAGTCGTCTTGGGTGCTGGCACGCGCAACCCGCAGATCTACAAGGGCGTTAATCTTCAGTCGCTCGTCGACTACGCAGGCTGGCGACCGGACACCGTCGACGAGGCACTGTCGGGATGGGACACCAACATCGACCGGTTGAACGCCTTCGGAGGCGCCACATTCATTGACGTCTCGAACCTCTGGTCCCTTGAGAGCATCACCTCCGTCGCATCCGCCGAACCCTCGCACGGCAGCGACTCGTGACTCGCGTACTGCCCCAGCTCTCAAAGCCATGCATCTCAGACAGGAAGGTGCCGCCGGGCAGCGCCGCGTGGCGCACAGCAGCCGGCCCGGCACACCGGGCGGGTAGTTGTCGGAGGCCTCGCACGAGACCAGGACCAAGTTGGCGACACGATCAGTACCGCCGGGGCTGATGACGAGTTGCGCGCCGCCCCAGTCGGTGGAGATCAGCGTGACCTGGTGGAGGTCCAATTCGGTGAGGAACTCGGCGATCAGGGTAGCGATCGCCGGCACGGAGAGGTCGGCGTCGTCAGGCGTCGGCGTGGTGTGCGCGGCGAGCGGCAGTTCCGGGACGATGCAGCGGTAGCGATTCCCCAGACCCTCCACGAGGGTGTCCCATAGGGAGCCACCCATCAACGCCCCGTGCGCCACCACGGCCCGTCGCCGCCGGTGTCGGGAGACATGAGACCGGCCGCCGTCGGCCCGTTGAGCTGGATCCGCGGACCTCCTCGCCGGTGGGCGTTGAGTCCATCGATCGTCGCTGTGTGCCGCGGAGCACGGTAGCGGTCGCCGTGCCGCAGACTCGTCGCTACCGACGATCCTCCGAGCGTCGGTGCCGCCGATCGGCTGATTTCGCCTCGCCGCGGGCGACACGTGCGATACGATTACTGCCACGTGGTCCCAGGCAGTGGGGCTGACAACCTGCGGAGTTCGAGATGCGGCTGTTGCCCTCTGTTACCCCAACTGACGAGCAGCTGAAGGTGCTCGCGGATGTGAGGCCGGGGTTCCGCATCATCAGGGGCGCAGCGGGCAGCGGGAAGACGACGACAGCCCTGCTGAGGCTACGCGAGCAGGTAAACGTCCGGCTCGACCGCCGCCGCCGCCACGGGCACCAACAGCCGGTCCGGGTGCTGGTGCTGACCTTCAATCGAACCCTCGAGGGCTACATCGCCGAACTTGCCCGCCGGTCGACGCCGGATGACGATGCGCTGGATCTCGAGATTTCTACCTTTGGGCGGTGGGCGAGGTCTGTTATTGGTGACGTGCCCATCCTGGGGCGCGACGAATCGCTGGCAATACTCCGACGCCACCTCAAGGGCATCGTTCCCGCTCAGAGCCTCGACTTCTTCGTCGACGAGGTCGGATATGTCTTGGGGCGTTACGGGCCGGACGACCTGTCTGAGTATCTCGATGTGGTTCGAGAAGGGCGAGGCCGCGCGCCGCGAGTCGATCGGAGGTTGCGTGATCGTCTGCTCGACGATGTCTTCCCGGCCTACGCTGCAGCAAAGGCCCAGCGCGGCAAGGTGGACTGGAACGACCTCGCCCTGCTAGTTGCTGAGGCCGAACCCGGCCGGCTCTACGACGTTGTGATCGTCGACGAGGCGCAGGACTTCTCGGCCAATCAGGTCCGTGCCGTGCTTGAGCACCTGCACGACGAGCACAACACCACGTTCGTTCTGGACGCGGTCCAGCGCATCTACCCGCAGTTCTTCAAGTGGTCCGAGGTCGGGATCCGAGCTCGACCCGAGATTATCTACACACTGCGGGACAACTACCGCAACACCCAGGCCATCGCCGCCTTCGCCCACCCACTCGTGGAGGGTCTCCCCGTGGAGGACGACGGTACGTTGCCGGACTTCACGGCTTGTCGGCGCCGGGGCGCCAAACCGCTGGTCGTGGCCGGTAAGTACAGCGCGCAACTCTCGGTCATGCTCGATCGGCTTGAACAAGCCACCGACCTCGAGACCCAATCCGTTGCGATCCTCAAGCCGCGAGGCGGCGGGTGGTTCGACGAAGTTCGCAACGTGCTCCGGCGTCGTGGCACCGGGTTCTGTGAACTGACTCGGGAGAATGAGTGGCCCACCGGTCCGGAGAACGTCGCACTCTGCACGATCCACTCCGCCAAGGGGCTCGAGTTCGACCACGTCCTGCTGCCCGGCCTCAGCCGGCACGTGACGCCGCACGGCCCCGAGGAGGGCGACGCGGATCTCGAAAAGCTCCGCCGCATGCTGGCGATGGCTGTCGGCCGGGCTCGAGAGTCGGTGATGCTCGGTTTCAAGCCCGGCGAGGAATCCTCGTTGATCGGGCTGCTCGATCCAGCGACCTACGAGTTGGTCAGGGCGGACGGGTCATGACCTGGGCACCCGAGGCCAGGCCGCAGACTGCCGACGAGGTGCGTGGCGTTCATCCTTGTCCGGAGGTCGTCGACGCGGCCGTCGGCCGTGGCATCACCAGCATCGTGCACTTCACCCGCATCCCTGGGCTGGTCGGCATCATGGACAGTCGCGCGGTCAAGGCCCGCCGTTTCCTTCCCGAGGAAGCGCGACTGAAGTATGTGTACGAGGAGAACGCGCCCGACCGGAGCCGGGATTCTCCTTGGCACGGCTACGTCAACATGTCGGTGACCGACATCAACTTTCACATGTTCGAGCGTTCCAAAGGGTGGCATCCGGATGATCAATGGGTGATCCTCGAATTCTCCCCGACGTTCCTTGGTGACCCCGGTGTGGTGTTCGCCACGACCAACAACGCCTATACCGAGGTGATCCATCGCTGTACGGGACTCCGCGGCTTCGAGCAGATGTTTGCTGCGCGAGTTCCGTGGGGCTACTACGGGTGTGTCTCGACCCGCGGAGCGAGGAGCCTGAATCAGACGACCAACCCCCAAGCAGAGGTTCTCTACCCCGTTCAACTCGCCCTCGATCATCTCCGAAGGGTCATAGCGGGTGACGAGGAAACCTACGAACGCGTCGTGGCCGTTCGGGCTACGTTCGCGCACTGCCCCTACGTCGACGTTATTCCCGAGGCGTTCGAGTGACCCCGGTAACGAACACCGCGAATGAGCAGATGCCTCTATTTTCGGCCCAGGGCGACGCTGCGGGCTCGGCCCATCTCGGCGAGAACGTTGATCATCAACACCTGCGAACCCGTCACTCGATGCTGTGGGCTGCCTACGGCGATGCGCTCGGTTTCGTCAGCGAACTCACGAACGAGAAGGCACTCAGGCGACGTACCAACGGGGTCGAACTTGACCACCTGATGGCATGGACGCGACGGGTCGGCGGGCGTGGGGGAGTTGAAGTCGAGTTACCCGCCGGGTGCTGGTCCGATGACACGCAGCTGCGGATGGCCGTGAGCCGGGCGATCGGTTGCCACGGCTTCGACGTCGAGGCGTTCGCGCGTGTCGAAGTGCCGATCTGGCGGTCCTACGCCCTGGGCGGTGGCCGAGCCACCAAAGCGGCAGCCGCGAATCTCGGCAAGCCGAAGTCGTTGTGGTACGCCAACACCTTCCGAGGGTGGGTTGACGCTGGCGGGAACGGAGCGGCGATGCGGGTCCAGCCGCACGTGTGGGCCTCAGCGGACCTCGACGGCGGCTACATGCTCGACGTGATCACCGACAGCGTCTGCACCCACGGGCACCCTCGGGCCATCGTAGGGGCGTGCTTCCATGCGGCGACCCTCGCGCACTGCCTGCGCGATGGCGCCATCCCCAGCCCGAGCCGGTGGGAGGAGATCGCCGGCGAGCTTGATGACGGGCCCTCGCTGATCGAGGATCACCGCTCCCTTGGGCCCACGTGGGTTGCCCTCTGGGAGCTGGAAACCGGCAAGCGACTGCGTGACGCGTGGCGGGACACTGTCGATGAACTGCGCACCGCCATCGGTCAAGCGGCAGACGGCGCCAACGGCGCAGGCAGCACCTCCGAGGCCTACCGAGGGATCTCCGCCCGGCTCGGGCTGACGGACAAGGCGCAACGGGGCAGCGGGATCCTCACTCCCGTCGCCGCAGTCGCACTCGCTGCGACCGCGGCAGACGCCCATGACGCCGCTGTGGTCGCGGCAAACGAGATCGGGACCGACACCGACACGATCGCGACGATGGCGGGAGCGCTGCTGGGCGCCTGTGACGCCGCGACCGAACCCCCGGAGAAGCCCCTTGACACCGACTACCTGCTGCGTGAGGCCGACCGTCTCGTTGCCCTATCGCATGCCGGCACGACTGCCGGCCACTCATACCCAGACATCCTGACTTGGACCGCTCCGCAGGCTCAAGCGGACGCACTGGTGCAGGCCGACGACCGACTCGTTGTGGAAGGCCTCGGCGAGGTGACCGAACTCGCTGCCGAGGTGTCCTGGACACCCAGCAAGGACTTCGCCTGGCAATGGGTCAGAACCGGGTTCGGGCAGACACTCCTCATCAAGCGCCGTCCGGAGTTGGGATCGTCGAAAGCTGGCAACGCTCTTGTTGCACCATCGGTGCCGGCTACCGCAACTCAACGCGACCCAGGAGTTGAATCCCTCGCGGACGTTGGCGATCGATCGGCGGCTACGCCATTGAGCAGCATCGAGTTGGAGAGTGCACTCAAGTATGCGCGGAGGTGGATCGATCATGACGGCGCAATCGGACGTACCGTTCGACGGGTAGCCGAGAAGGGCAATCTCGACGATCTCGTTGCTCTTGTGACAGCACTGCGCGACGACCTACGGAGTTGAACTAGGGATTCGTAAGCGAGAACGGCTTGGCAGCAGAATCGCGCAGACCGACTGCACGCGATTGCTGTCGCTATTGGGAACAGCGTGAGAGGAAAGTAATGGAGTGGATACCAGCTGTGGACAAGATTCTCCAGTACGCCGCTAGCGGTATTGGCAGTGTTGCAGGACCAATGCTGTCAAGTTGGAAAGCGCGGAAAGAGGCGAAGGCGAAGATGATAGAAGCGCAAGGTGAGGCAGACGTACTCGCTGTCCGCGCTGAGGCGCAATCACATGCTCTTTCAATCCTCGCATCTGGGCACGAGGAAGCTCGGAAGCTAGTTGAGTCAGATAGCCAGACAATGCAGACTGAACTGAACATCAGGGAGATCATTGAGCAGAAAGTCCTGTTCCAAGAGGAGAGACGATGCCAAAATATCTCGGGTGTGGTCCAGAAATCACTCGACTTGTCAGCAGACGGGAACGTGTCTGATCATGAACCCGACCATGACTGGACGGCCAGGTTCTTCAACTACGTACAGGATGTATCATCGGAAGAGATGCAACTACTATGGGCGAAAGTATTGGCCGGAGAAGCTGACCGACCGGGAAGTACTTCGATCCGCGCCCTTGCCATCCTGCGAGATCTCGACAAGCAAACGGCAGGCGTGTTTAGGCGACTCGTGTCGCTCTCTGTTTCGGTGGGAGAGGATGACCAGATTGTCGACTGCCGTGTTCCTTCTCTGCATGGAACAGCAGGAAGCAACTCCCTCCAAGAATATGGTCTCTCGTTTGGCCAACTAAATTCCCTAAACGAGCATGGCCTCATCATCGCAGACTACAATTCTTGGTTTGACTATCAACTGTGCATAGGACTCAAGATACCGGGCCTTCGTAGTCAGGTCGCACGTCTACCGTTCACATATCGGGGCGAGAAGTGGGTACTGGATGGTATCGACCAACGCGAGCGGAGCCAGGAGTTCAAGTTGCATGGGGTCGCCTTGACCGAGTCTGGTCGCGAACTCGCAAGAGTTGTTGATCTCGAATCAGTACCTTCATACGACACCGCTCTGAAGAGTTACTTTGAGTCAAAGGGGCTAGCTATGACGAGGATCGCGGGCTCGTAATTCGCCTCGGCGGTCAGGAAGGTGCCGCCGGGCGGCGCCGCGGTGCGGCACAGCAGCTGGCCCGCCACCCCGGGTGGGTAGTTGTCGAAGGCCTCGCAGGAGATCAGGACCAACTTGGCGACACGATCGGTGCCGCCGGGGCTGATGAGGAGTGCGCGCCGCCCCAGTCGTTGCAGACGAGTGTGACGTGGTGTAGGTCCAGTTCGGCGAGGAACTCGGCGATCAGCGTGGCGAGCGCCGGCAGGGAGAGGTCGGCGTTGTTGGGCATCGGCGTGGTGTGCGCGCCAAACGGCAGCGCCGACAATGCAGCGGTAGCGATCCCCCAGGCCCTCGGTGACGGTGTCCCACAGGGTGCCGTTCATCAACACGCCGTGCAGCAGCACCACCACCGGCCCGTCGCCGCCGGTGTCGGAGTACATGAGACCGGCAGCCGTCGGCCCCTTGAGCGGCATCTGCGGACCCCCTCGCCGGTGGGCGTCGTGACCTATTGGAGGTCCTGGTTGCGTAGCCAGTCCGGGGCGGCGTGGTGCGCGAGGGAGACGCGACCCCTGCCTGCCGGGAGGATCATGCCGGCGCGTATGAGTCGGTGCCGGTACACGCCGGCATAGCTGGCCGTGACGCCGAGGCGGTCGGCGATGTCTGCGAGCTTCGACTCACCGTCGTCCTGAGCCATCGCGTGGAGGAACCGCCGGTCCACGTCCGACAGCGTCTTCCACGTGGGGGAAAGAACCATCCGCCCGATGCGCCGCTGAGCCTCGGCGATACCCGTCTCGACGTGCTCAATGGTGATGTGCGACGAGCGGGCGTCTGCCTGCCAACTGTGGAACCCAACGAGTTGGATCATGAACGCGTACCCGGAAGTTACGGTGACAGCGCGGTCTAGAGCTGTGGAGTCGATGCTGCGACCGTGCTCGCTGATCGGCGCGGCGATGGCGCGCCGCGTCGCCTGCGGGCTCAGCCGGTCGATGTCGTAGCGCGAACAGCGCTGCAGGAACGTGATGGCGTCGTCGGCGAGCAGGGTGTCCTCGATCTGGGGGAGAGCGGCGCCGATGAACGCAACGGGTCGCTGCTCGCGGCGCGACACGTGCTGGAGAACCGAGCCGAACTCGCGGATCTCGTCGACGTCGCCACTCTGCATCTCGTCGACGGTGATCAACAGGCCCGTACCTCGCTCAGCGAGCGCGTCGCCGAGACCGGACAGCGCTTTGCGGAGGTCGTACTCGGCTTCGGGCGTTGGGACGGTCTCGAACCCGACACCGATGCCCGCTGCGGTAACGCAAGAGGGGCGCGGCTCCTCCTCAGCGTGCGCGCTGTCGACTGCTGCTTGTGAGACTTGAAACCGAGTTGTGAGACTCACAACCTGGCTTCAAGCCGGATCGTTCTGTGGCCGGGATCGTCCCGTCGAGGCCGGCTGCCGGGCCGGCGGAATTGTGTATTACGATATTGACGTGTGGAGATTCATCGATCCGCCTACAAGCACGGCTTGGGCGACGGGGAGATCTTCCATGCGATCGGGCATGCCATCACCGTCATCGACTTGGATCCCGGGGCCGACCCGCCGAAAGTGCTGGCGATCGGCCCTGACGCGGCCGGCAACCTGCTGGAGGTCATCTGGTTGGAACTGGCAGGGGGAGCGCAACTCGTGATCCACGCCATGGCCCTGCGACCAGTGTTCTGGGACCTGCTGCCGGACCCGGCGGAGGAGCTTCGATGAGTGGTGCGGACCTGCGCCGGACTCGCAGCGGTCGTGTGCTGACCGATGAGGAACTCGACGCCCTTGCCGCCGATGTGGCGAAGGCCGACTACGACGTCGAGGCACTCAAGGGGCGTCGGCGCGGCCGGCCGGCGATGGGTTCGGCTCCGGCGGACGTTGTGACCGTGCGTCTTGCTCGTGAGATGCGCGCCGCGGTCGAGGCCCGCGCCGCCGCTGAGGACACCACCACCAGTGAGATCATCCGAGAGGCGCTGCGCCGCTTCCTGGAGGTCGCCTGACCGCCGGTCGGCGGTGTCGGTGAGTGCCGAGTCCCCGCCGACGTCAGTTCTGTGCGGCGAGGAAGGTGTGGAGCTGATCGGTCCGTGGATGGGTGGTCTATGAATCGGCCGGGTCGGGTTCGTCGGTGAGTATCTCCAGCACTTCGGTGGCGCGCCACCGAAGTTGGCCGCGGGGTCCATCGGGCGCCGGATCGAGCACGTTGAGTTCCTGGAGCCTGCGAAGAGCCCGCAAGGCGCTGCACCGTGAGCGGCCCGCGGCTTCCCCGGCGGGTCAGTTGGGGCGCTGGTTGTTCAGTCGAGCGTGGTGAGGTCGCCGGCGGCGAGATCGGCCTCTGCTTCGGCGAGGGCGCTCATGGTGTCGGAGTCGCTGAGGATGTCGAGCGTTTCGAGCAGAGCCGGGCTGGGTGGCTGGTCCTCCGGCCGCGGGCGTCGCCGGGGCGGGCCCTGGGGCATCTGGTTCTCGGGCCTGCCGTAGAACTCGTGCTCGTCAGCGGGGGTCATCGCGATCTCATTCGTGGGGTCACTTCGCCGTACCTGAACATGCCACACCGGGGCTTCTCGCCGGAACGATAAGCCCCGCCATTCCCGGCTGACCGGAAAGGCGGGGAGGAATACCTGAATCTTACCGGTTATTCGCGGGACCGGAAGTAACTCCTGTGGGTCCGCCTCGCCGATGGGTGGCCTACAGGCCGTAGCGGCGGAAGTACGCCTCTTCGTCGAAGTCGTCGGGGAGGATCGGGTTGGGGCCGCGTTCGCCGTAGATGTTCAGGGCGTCGCCGACCTTGGGGTCGAAGCCGGATTCCTCGTGGAGGTCGTTCGCGACGACCCGGAGGAACGCCTCGTCGAGCGTGACCGACCGCATCGGGATAGCCGCCGCGAACTTCTCGGTGGGGTCGTAGTGCTCATCGAGGTCCTCGGGAGGCGCGTCACTCGGCGGCGGTGCGGGTGTGTCTGACATTGCTAGCTCCGATTCGATGCTAGGCCACCCTCGTAGCGCCCCTCGCCGCGACGGCGATCCCTCCCGGTTGACGCACAGCCGTCATCTCATGTGCGAATTCAGGTGAACGGCTGCCCGGTGTCCCAGAACCCATGGGAGCGCATAGCGGTGTGCAGTCGGTTGGCCTCCTCGCGGGTCACGTGCCCTTCCTCGACCGCCCGGATCAGCAACTTGCGGATCCGCTCATAGCGGAAGTGTCGACCACGGTGGAGTCTCTTCAGCACCTTGAGTGCGTCGGTGTCGTCCGTGGCAATCGTCCAGTCACGCTCGAACGAGATGGCAACACACGCCGCCTCGCCGGGCCCCAGCGGGACCCGAACGCCGTGGTCAAGAGCGTCGACACTCTCAAGCTTGGCGGCGAGCAGCCGCTCTTTGGGGGTCATCGGCACCGAGACAAGCCGGCTCTCGTCGTATAGCGAGTCGATGCGGCTGACTCTGGACAGCGAGTCGTCATCACCGGTCAAACGGGCGGCGCTCTCATAGTGCCCCACTGCCTGCCGCATCTCCGAGAGCAGTTCCGCTCTTCTGCCCGCCGTGAGTGGGAGGTCCCGGTCCTCGGGGTCGTAGACGGCCAGCGGGACCTGCAGAGGCGTCCCGACAAGCGTGCAGAGAAGCTCCTCTTCGCCGACGAGGAGGAAGTACAGCAGGACGACCGTATCGATGATGTGCTTGTCGTCAGATGACACCCGTCGCCTCGAACTCGCCGAACTCCATGTCTACCTGTGGCTGCTCCTGCTCGGCGTTGCCATGCGGCCGACCAAGGATCTGCACGATGTCCGGTACAGCAACCCCGGCAAATGACGCAGCCGTCGGCGGCGACATGAGTTCTGCGATCACCGCTGTTCGGAGCATTCGCAGGAACGGCCGAGGAAAGCGGTGGATTCTCCACAATCCAGCATCCTGCTCATACTCCTCGGGGTGGATCGAGTAGCCGAGCGAGCGAGCAAGCGAGACCGGGCGAACCGACTCCCTCAACTCACGGTACGTGTTCGCTGTCACGACGTTCATCTGGCGTAGCCGGACGAGAGCGGTTGGCCACGAGACACCGAAATATCGCTGGATGTGGATGGCGTCAGTGGCGTCGACGATTCGAGGAGGAAGCCCAACCTCTTCGACGAACCGGCGAATGCCCTCGCTCGGCATCAGGAACTCGCCGGCGAACGCGTCGGCGAAGCTCTCGCGGGGGCCGCTGCCGTGAGACACGACGCGGTTCGTCTCGTTGCTGTGGAACAGAGCATGGGCGAGTTCGTGGGCGGCCGTGAAACGGCGTCGCCCGGGGGTCATGTCCAGGTTGACGAGGATCGAGAATCCGACATCGGGATGGTTCAGGAACGCTCCCGAGGGCGCGTGACGGAGGTCCGACCCGAGGGGCGCCCGATAGACGGTGATCCCCAACAGTTCGCACACGGGGTCGAGGCCACGGATCGGCCCGGTGCCAAGGCCTACGAGCGAGCGGACTTCCTCCGCCTTGCGGCGGACGTCGTCCTTCTGGACGAACTTCGCCCGATGTACGAAGGGGCTCTGGGTGAGGCCGCGGATCGGGATGTCGAGCAGGTCGGCCAGTTCGGCGTACCGCTCGAGGAAGCTGACGAACTCCCGGATACCCGGGGCGGCCCCGGGGTCGACATCCTCGTCGGCTCGGAGCAACATTCCCGCCAGATCGACGTCCGCCGGCTCGACGTCGCGACCCTCCGCCAGGTCGGCGGGCGTGACGCCGAAGAGCCGGGCCAGTGCGCTCAACTGGCGGTCGTTCGGAGCCCGTGAGCCGGCCTCCCAGTACGACACCATGGCCCGGCTCACCCCGAGCGCCGCGCCCACGTCGTCCTGGGAGTAGCGGGCACGGGCGCGACTGCGCCTCAGAGCTTCGGGCAAGTCGGTCATTGCTCGCCTCCTCGCGATGAGCCTGTTACGAATCTTCCTATATCACGTTGGAACGCGCAACTGGGGGAGTTACGCTATTTGGAGTAGAGCCATGAATTGCGCAACAGGAGTAAGAAAATGACGACTTCGACCGCCACGAACCCCGATCCCACCATTGAGATCTATCTCCACATCGCCGGCCGCGAAGACCCGCAGTTGGTAGAGGTCGCGAGTGATGGCAGCGTGGCCGACCTGCTTGCACTCGCTGACGCTGTCGACGCCGA
Organism: Acidimicrobiales bacterium; assembly: GCA_963664235.1. GTDB lineage: Bacteria > Actinomycetota > Acidimicrobiia > Acidimicrobiales > CATQHL01 > VXNF01. The sequence continues at coordinate 2,116,329 of OY760933.1, forward strand.
CGCGAAGCTGCGGCTCCAGGACACCACCGACGCGCTGGACATGGAGAGTTCACTGGCCGAAGCCGGAATCGGCCACCGATGCCATGTTCACCTCGGATCCTGCGACTCCGTCAAGGTGCAAGTTCGCTACCACACCAAGCCGATCGTACGAGAATTCAGCCCTGGTGCGCGGATCCGCGCGGTGTTCGCCTGGGCGGCTGGACCCAAGGGCTTCGAGCTCGCCGAGACGCAGATTCCCAAGCACGGACTGATGGTCCCTCGCAGCGACCACATCCTCGATCCTGATGTGCATGTCGGATCTCTCGCATCCGACGCCCGCTGTGCTGTGGTTCTCGATCTCGTTCCGAAGGAGCGATTCGAGGGATGACCATGGCGCCGGACGAGCGCACGGTGCGCGCGGACCTGCGATCTGCGCGGTTCCAACTTGGCGTCGACGGCGGACGCTGGCGACTGCTCTCGTTTGACTGGCCAGTCGGACTCTTCGCCGTCGCCGCCGCGGAACGAGCCGGCTCACCGGTCGAATACGCACTCCGGGTCGACTTCTCGGGGTACCCGCAGCGGGCCCCCACCGCGACTCCGTGGGATGTCGATTGCAACGAGCTGCTCAGTGCCGACAAGCGGCCCAAGGGGTATCGCGTCGGCCGGGTCTTCCGTTGTAACTGGAACGGCGGCCAGGCGCTCTACGCCCCTTGGGATCGAGTCGCTTTGGAGGGACACCCCAACTGGGCGAACGACCACATGGTGTACGCATGGCACCCCCAACGCGACATCGCCTTCTTCCTGGGCTGCGTCTACGAACTGTTGAACGATGACGACTACACGGGCGTGTAGCTCAGTCCCGCGGCCGCTCGTCGAACTGAGCCGGCGGCAGTGGCGCACGCTGATCAATGAGTTGCGCCGAAGAGGTGAACGCCGGCGTGAAGCCGGCGCCTTTCTCCTGGGGCGCCGCGGCGGTGATCGTCGAGTCGTGCACGTTGAGTACTTCGACGCGCTCGACCCCGGCTGTCTCCGAGGCCACATCCACATTGACGGCAGAGCATTCAGCAAGCTCTGGGACCTCTGCGAGGCGGAAGACCTGTCGGTACTCGCGGACGTGCACACACATCCCGGAGCGTCCGTCGAGCAGAGTTCCATCGACAGGGAGAATCCGATGGTCGCGTGCACCGGGCACGTTGCCCTAATCGTGCCTCACCTGGCGATTCGCCGAGTGAGGCCACGGGAAGTCGGTGTGCACGAGTACCTGGGCGACACCGACTGGCGGTCCTCATTCGGGCGTGACGCGGCTACTCGTCTCGCGGTCGGGAGACTGCTGTGAGCCCAATCGACCGTGACCGCTTTCACCGCACAGCCAAGATCCTCGCTGATCAAGGGCGCGTCAGTGATATCGCCGACGCCCGTCGGCAACTCGAGAGTCTCGTTCTCCAAGTCGCTGTTGGCAGGGGCATCCAGGAGGACCTGGCTGCACAGGCCGCGCTGTTCACTGCGATCAACGCGGGCAAGCGGGCCATGCTCGGCGGAGTGCGCGTGGTTGTCGAAGATGATCCCGAACTCTCACTGCCGTGGGTACGTGGTGACACACTGTCTGAGGCAGTGAACACCTTCGGCGGTGTCGTTGTGGATCGTCACCACGACGACACGCCGGTCCTGACCGTCGGTCGATCGCCGGCGCCACGGGGCGACCACCGCCGGGTGCAACTCGCCGCATGCTGGCGAGGCTGGTGCGGGGGCGTGACCGATGCTCCCGGCAAGCATGTGTCTGGGGAAGCGGTTCCGCTCGCCGGAGTAGTGGCTGGGGCACTGGGGGTTTCGGAGATCTTCCAGCACGTGCTCGGGTCGCCCGTTGCCGGTCGCCGCTCCGTCGGCCTCTCACTGTGGCAACCGCACGTTCATTGGGGAGCGCCAGAGGCTGAGGGGCCAGATCTCCAGTGCCTCCCGACCGGCGTCTGGCTGCTAGGACTCGGACACCTGGGTCAGGCGAATGCCTGGGGCCTCGGATGTCTGCTGTATGAGAGACCCGAAGATCTCGAGGTCTTTCTTGTGGACTTCGACCCGATCGTCGAAGCCAACCAGGCCACTGGACTCCTCACGGAGTTCACAGATGTCGGAAAGTACAAGACACGAGTCGTGGCCTCCGGACTTGAGGGTCTCGGCCATCGCACCCGCCTCGTCGAACGACGATTCGACAACCACTTGCTCCCGCAAGCCGCTGAACCCGTTCTAGCGCTCGCCGGCTTCGATTCACCTGAACCTCGGCGAGAGCTGGGCGACAAGTTCGCTCGGGTCGTCGATGCGGGACTCGGCGCTGGCCCGACCGGCTACCTCGACATGATCATCCACACCTTCCCGTCGCAGCTAACTCCGGAGGAGGAATTCCCATCCGGCCGGCGCATAGAGCGACTCCTCGGCGCGCCGTACGAAGCCGAGATCACGCGCCGGATCAGTCAGGGGACTGAACCTGGCGATGCGCAGTGTGGCGTTCTGCTATTGGCTGGAGCCACGGCCGCAGCAGCGTTCGTCGGTGCGATTGCGGGAGCGCTTGGCATAGCGGACCTGCTTCGCTGCCTCCACGGCGGTCCGGACTACGCGGTTGTCGGAGTCGACCTCCGCAACCCCGGCCACGCTCATGCCGCACGATCCGCAATCGAGTGCGGGCCGTTGAACCCAGGCTTTACCTCCGTTCGGGGTGGCACTTCCTAGGACAGGTATGGCGACGGACCCGTCGGGAGCAATTGGTCGCCCCGACTTCCCCGAACAGACGAATCATGTCGACTCTCTCAACACCGGAGACCCCCGGGCCGTCGGAGGTCGCTGGGAGATGGCGGATCCAGCGTGGGCGCAGCAGTTGGGCTGTCAGGAAGGTGCCGCCGGGCAGCGCTGCGGTGCGGCACAGCGGCCGGCCCGCCAGCCCGGACGGGTAGTTGTCGAAGGCCTCACAGGAGACCAGGACCAAGTTGGCGAGGTGCAGGGAGCAACCGCTTGAACTCGATCAGAGCCGAAGTGTCGAGAATCCAGACGGGTGGCTCAGCCGGCATCCGCGAGCAGGGATTGAAGGTCGTCCAGTTGGCTTGTGTTCAGTCTCAGGTAGTCGGCGAGATCGAGTCGGTTGAGACGTCGTCGCTCGCTGGCTTCGACGAGGATCGAGGCGGTCCGAGTTCCCACCTCTCCGAGCCGGCGCTCGGGTGCGGCCGGACTCCCGCCTCCGCCTCCGCCTCCCTTGTTCCAGTCGAGCGCGGCCAACTCGCTCTCGACGCGTCCGTAGAACCCTTGGGGGGCGAGGCCCAGTTCTTGGAGGCGCAGGCTCCCCGCGCGAGTACTGACGTTGAATCGCTGCGAGATCAGACGTGCCGTGCGGACGTCCGGCACCGGAGCCGCCGGCGTGACTCCGTAACGGCCTGCGACCTCGGCGAGCGCTTCTCTGGGCATCTAGAGATTGGCCGAGAATCGTTCGCACCATCGCTCGATCCCGGCCTCGGCGTCGCCGGGCCGCATGAACCGCAGGCACGCTGCGTCGTCGCGGCGTAGGAGGTGCCCCACTTCGTGGAACAGCGTGAAGACCCGGGCCGTCGGGTGATAGGCGGTGTTGACCGCGACAAGCGGGGCGAAGTCGTCCCACGCGGAGAAGCCGCGGATGCTCTTCTTGCCGAGGCTGAGTTGGAGCACGACCACACCGACGTTCTCCAGGGCCGAGCGCCACCCACGGAACGCATCGCTGGCGCTGTCCCAGTCCAGTTGGGTCTCAACAGGTACGGCTAGCAGTTCTCGGAACTCTTGAACGATCGTCTCGGGTGCTCGCCCGGGCGCCGCAGTGGGGAGTGTCACAGGCTCTGCGCCAGAGTCCTGCTGAACCCAGGAGAGAAGATCCTGCAGGCGGCGCGACCGTCGAATCCAGCGGATCTCGTCCTTGCCCAGCCGGTGGTCGCTCAGCCCGGGGGCGTTCCGGAAGCTGGTGGGGACGGCACTGCGGGTGGGCGGTTCGGGCAGGAAGAAGACCGCGCTCGGCCGCTCGAGCACCTTCGCTAGCTTCGAGAAATTGCCGCGACCGGGCAGTGCAGCCCCACGCTCCCAAGACTCGACCTTGTCCGGGTTGACCTTCAGGGACTCGGCGAGTTCGCGTTGCGACAGGCCGCTCTCGGCGCGCGCCCAAGCAAGGACCGAGCCGGTGATCGGCACCCCCTGTGTCGGCATTGTCACCTCCGCGGTGCCCGCTGAGCGTAGCGGTCTGGTGAGACGGCGTCCCCAAGCCTCGCGAGCGGCTGGCCGTCGTCCGGCGCCTCGACACGGGTCACGGCGATGGCACCAGCGCAGGGTGGGCTCGAATTTCGGACCAGCGTGCGCGGGCCTGGCGGTGGGGTTCGGTTGCTGCTGTTTCGTCCAGGACATCGAGGCGCACCGTGCCCGAAGCGGCCAGTCGGGCGATCACGTCGGGCAGTTCGTCCCAGGGTGTCTCGACGACGGCGGGACCGGCGCGCAGGACCTCCAGGACGGCCACCTCCGATGGTGTGAGCGAACGGAGCAGCCGACCGACGGGGCGCTGCGTGAACCGCACTCCTGGCCAGGGTTCTGGTGCCCGGGTAGGTACCGCGGCCTGAAACGTCGCAGGCACCTGCGACGTGAGACCCAGCCACTGTGCCGCCGCAACCCCCGCGGGTCCCGAGCCCGTCCCGCCGAGTTCGAGAGCGACCTCTTCGACCCTGGGCGGTGACATGCCCAGCGCCGTTGCCGCCCCCTTCCAGTAGAGGCCCTTGCGGACACGCAAGATGTCGCCGCCGGCGGCCAGGCGCGAGAACGCCGACTCGACGGCGCTACGCGATCCGTCGATGTCGCGAACCGCCACGAACGACCGCTCAGGCAACGCAGCGACGTGATCGGCGACCTGTTTTGCGATCGAACCTCGTATGTCAGGAAACTGTAACGAATTGCTGTCATGACGTCGGTTCTTCTCGACCCACGGACAACGTCCCGGCTATCTCCTACTAGCCGAACCGACAGGCGTCCCTCAAGATGGACGGATCGCCCTCAGCGACGTCTGAGGTGCCATCGGTGATGCGGACCGTGGTCCGCACGGGCGTCGCTGATGTGCCCCGCGCGAGCGCTCGTACCTATCGTGATGACACGGAGTGTCAACGGAGGGAGGAGGTTGGCGATGACAACTCGCGACGAATTGACAGTGCTACCTCCGGCCGAATCGCCGGACCCGAAGGCTCTCCAGATCCTGAACCAGTGCCTACACACCGGGTTGGCTGATCCCAGCGAACACGCGGCGGTGTTCGTTCTTCAGATGCCTGCACCTCCCGGTCCGCCCAAGTTGGTCGGGCCGGACGGCGAGGAGCATGTCTTACCCGCCGAGGTGTTCGAGGTGCTCCGCGAGGTCGTGTCGGCGATGGTCGAGGGCAAGGCGGTAACGGTTGCGCCCATCCACCAGCAGTTGACCACCCAGGAGGTCGCCGACTTCCTCCGGATCCGACGTCCGGCGCTGATCGAGTTGCTCGACGCCGGCGAGATCCCCTACGAGCACGTCGGGCGACATCGACGGGTACGCCTCATCGATGCGCTCGAGTATCGGCACGCTCGCTCGGAGTGCCGTCGTGAGGCGCTCGACGAACTCGTCTCGGTCTCCGAATCCGCGGGAATGTACGAAACCACCGCCACACCGCAAGCCACCCGCTGACGGCGACCGATGCCGTACGCGGTTGTGCTGGACGCCCGCGTTCGAGAGTGCCATGGTTCGGGGTTTCGAACCTCTGGTCGACTCCATGACCTGCGAGCCGAAAGACCGACACGTTCTAGCGGCGCGTCCCGGCGGTAGACGCTGCTCCGATCCGCGCGCCCCGGCCGACTCTCAGTGAGTGTCACACTCGCCCTGTAGCTTCACGGCGATGATCGTCGAGGCCGCGAGCGACGTGCAGAACCCTGCCGGGCAGGTGCCCGGGCGGTGGCGGCTGAACCGGGCCGGCATCGTGAACGTGTACCAGTACGAGAACGAGGTGTTGCAGTTCGGGGGCGGACGGCTGCTGCTGCGCGGCGTGAACGGCTCGGGCAAGTCGACGGCGATGAACATGCTGCTTCCGTTCCTGCTGACCGCCCGGCAACAGAAGATCGACGCGGCCGGCGAGCAGGTCGGGATTCTCAAGTCGTGGATGCTCAGCGGGCGTGACGACCCGCAGCCGATCGGCTACCTGTGGATCGAGTTCGAGTGCGGTGGCGAGTTCCTCACCTGCGGCTGCGGCATCAAGGCCAACCGGCAGTCCGACACCGTCACCACGTGGTGGTTCGTCACGGCAAAGCGCCCGGGTCTCGACTTCAACCTGGTCGCTGGCGGCAACATGCCGTTGTCGGCCGACGGCCTGCGTGCCGCCCTCGACGACGGCGAGGTGTACAGCGAGCGCCAACGCCGCGACTACCGGCACCAGATCGAGCATCGACTATTCGGCGGGGCCTCCATCGACCAACACATCGGCCTGATTCACGTCGTGCGCAGCCCCCGCGTCGGCGACCGCATCGACGTGGAACTCCCCCAGCACCTCACCGACGCGCTGCCTCAACTCTCCGAGGAGGCGCTGGCGGAGGCGGCGCAACCGCTCGACGACCTCGAGGAGCACCGCCGGAACGTCGCCGAACTCGAACGGACCGCAGCCGCCATCGACGGCCTATTGGAGGTGTACCGCGCCTACTGCACGGGCGAGTTGCGCCGGCGACTCGCCGAGGGGCGCGGGCGGCTCGACACCTTGCGTCGCCGCAGCCGCGACGAGAAGGAGAAGTATGCGGCGGAGAGTGCGGCCAGCGCCGAAGTGGGGCGCTTGGACAAAGAGATCGCCGGCCTGGTGAGCGAGGTCCAGCGTCTCGGCAACGAGATCCGTGCACTCGAAGAATCGGAGGTGTACCGGTCGGGGCTGCAACTCGCCCATCTTCAGAGCCTCGTGCGTGACCTCGGCCGCCAGCAGGCGCGGGCCGGCGAGCGGGTGGCGCACGGCGAGAGGCGGATCGACGCGGAGGCCACCGGGGTCAAGGGGGCGCAGGGGCGCTGCAGGGGCGACGGTGAGCGACTGAACGAGGACTTGGTGGCTGCGGCTCGGCTGGCGGACCGCTGCGGGCTGGCTGTCCGGCCGCCGGGCCCTGCCCGGGTGGCCGAAGCGGCCCTCGATGGGCTCGATGCCGCCGAACCGACGGAGCCGTTCGACGGCGCGGCCGTTGAACGGGGCGTCGACGGGGCAGGCGGCGCTGTGACCCAGCGCCGCGGCGACCTCGCCGAAGTGACCGAGGCTCGGCGGCATCTCGACGAGGCGGTCGAGGCGCAACGCCATGCTGACTCGATTCTGGAAGCCGCTGTCGCCGCCGCCCGGGGCGCCGCCGACCGTCTCGCCGAGCGGGCCCGGGCTCTGGCGCGGGCACGACAGGAATGGGTCGGGCAGGTGCGCCAGTGGGCGTCGCGGATTCGTCCGTTGCTGGAGTCCACCGGGGTGGAGGCGCCCGCGGTGGCCGGCCTCGCTCATGCCGAAATCCCTGTCACTACGGACCACGAGGACCTGAGGGAGGGTTTGCTGGCAGCCGCCGGTGCCCTGGTCGCCGCCCGGGCCGACACCGTCGCCGCCCACCGGCACCGGCTGGAGGGCGAGCAGGCCGCCGCCGCGGAGGCTCAGGCGACCGTCGACGACCTCGCCGCCCGGACCGAGCCCGATCCGCCCCGGTTCGACTGGCAGGCCGGCGCCGACCACTGCCTCGCCGACCTGATCGACTTCGATGGCGGGTTGGACGGCGCCCGGCGGGCGGGCCTGGAGGCCGCGCTGGAAGCCTCGGGCCTGCTGGCGGCCCGGCTCACCGAAAGCGGCGGCGCCGAGCTGGCGAGCGGTGAGCTGGTGGCTGTCGCCGCCGGGGGAGTGTCGAGGCCGCTGAGCGAGGTTCTCACGGTCACGGTGCCGGAACGGCTCATCGGGGTCGTGGACGCCGGCTTGGTCGGCAAGCTGCTGGACTCGATCTCCTTTGATACCTTCACCGGTGCTGCCACCGCCGCGGGGACCGACGGCCGCTTCCGGGTCGGAGCGCTGGAGGGTCGGCACAGCAAGGAGCGCGCCGAGTTCATCGGCGTCACCGCCCGGCGCGAGGCCCTCGCCCGCCAGCGGCGGGCCGCTGCTGAGGTGCTGGAGCAGGCTCTCGCCACCGTCGCCGCCACCGAGACCGAACTGGCCGCCCTCGAGGCCCTGCTCACCGAGGCGCGCCGGCTGCAATCCGACCTCCCCGGAACCGGCGAGATCGCGGCCGCGGCAGGGGCCGTCGACGAGGCCACCACTGCCGCGGAGGACGCAGAGGCCGAGAGGCAGAAGGCCGCCGAGCAGGCCACCGAAGCCGAGCGGGCTGCGGTGGCAGCGTCGGACGGGCTGCGGCGTCGGGCGGTGACGCTGAGCCTGCCGGCCGACGTCGAGGGGCTGGCCGCATTCGGGGCCGACCTGGGCGAACTCGCATCGACTCTGGAGCGATGCGGGTCCCAGGCCGCCGCCACCGGGCGATCCGTCGAGGGCTGGTCAGCGGCAGTCTCACGCTGGCGGTCCGCCACCGAGGATCACCACAGCGAGCAGGTCGAGTTGGCCCGGATCTCGGGGGAGCACGACCGCCAGTACGAACGGCTCGTCACCATCGAGCGGAGCATCGGTGAGGAGTACCAGAAGGTCGTGGCGCAGCGGGACCGGTGCCGAGCCGAACTGGAGGTCGCCGAGACCCGGCTGCCGGCGGTTCGCCGCGACCGCGACGCCGCTGTCGGGCGCCGGGCGCAGGCGGAGGCCGACGCCAAGGTCGCCTCGCAGAAGCAGGAGGAGGCCGAGCAGGCATGCGAGCACTTCCGCCTAACTCTGGAACGGGTGCTGGTGACGCCGGGGCTGGTCGAAGCCGTGGCCGCACCCGGCGGTGCAGGCCCTGGCGGCACAGGCCCCGCCGAGCCGATCGTCTCGGTGAACAGCGGCTCGGAGGGGCTCCGCGGCCTGCTTGGCGAGATCCGCCAGCTGCTGCCCACCGACCCCGCCGGCGGCGCCCCCGACAACACCGGTGCGGACGTCAACAGCGTGCACCAGTCGCTCCGCCAGCGCCGTGACGCCCTCGGCGCCGGCTGGGACGCCGAGGCGCGCCAGGCGGACCCGTTGGACCCATCGCTGCCCCTCGTCGTGGAGGTCGCCGGGCCGGCGGGCCGGAGACCGCTGGCTGCGGCGGCTCGGGCGGTCGCCGACCAACACCGCCAACTCGCCGGGCTGCTCGACCGCAAGCAGGCAGACGCCTTGCGCGAGCTGCTGCAAGGCCTGATCGCCTCCGAGATCGCCGAGAAGACCCACGGTGCCGGCGAGTTCGTCGAGTTGATGAACCGTCGGCTCACCAGCGTGGCGACGGCGCACGACGTGGGCGTGCGGTTGCGCTGGCGCCGGTCACCCGAACTCGACGCGCCCACCTCGCGCATGGTCGAGTTGCTGGCCACCCGCCCCGACCTGCGGCTTGAGGAGGACGAGCAGGAACTGCGCTCGCTGCTCTCCGAGCGCCTCGACGAGGCCCGGTTGCTGCAGCCCGATGTGCCCTACCGGCAACTCATTGCGGCCACGCTGGACTACAAGCAGTGGCACGAGATGGCGGTGATGTTGCAGCGCGGCGGCGCCCGGGAGACGCGGCTCGGGCGCAGGACGCCGCTGTCGGAGGGCGAGAAGAAGATCGTCACCTACCTGTCGCTGTTCGCGGCGGTCGCCGCCTCCCACGACGCGCTCGCCGCCCAGCAGCCGGGCGCCGACCAGAACCGCCCGGGCATCGCCCGGTTCGTGCTGCTCGACGACGCCTTCGCCAAGGTCTCCGAGGACAACCACGCCGCCCTCTTCGGGCTGCTCGTCGACCTGGACCTCGACCTCATCGCCACCAGTGAGCGGCTCTGGGGCACCCACGCCGGCGTGCCCCAACTCGCCATCACCGAGGTCATCCGGGACGCGGAACTGAAGGCGATCCTGCTGGAGCACTACCACTGGGACGGCGCCACGCTGGCGCGGCGGGAGGCACCGTGAGCGGCGAGGAAGCCGGCGAGGCCCCGCCCGACCACACCGTCAGCGGCGCCCCGGTCGGCCATGGCCCGCTCGGCAGCGGCAGCGGCAGCGAGCCGGGCCGGGCCAGGCAACTGTTCCGCTATCTCGACGGCGAGGAGTGGGACGAGTACCGGGCGATCCTCGGCGTGTTCGCCGGCACGTTCTTCGCCGAGTTCGCTGCTGAGGACGTGGCCGCCGACCCGGCTGTTGCCGCCTCCGGTGTGGATCCCGACGTGGTCGCCGGGCGGCTCGAGAGCCTGCGTCGCTGGGGCAACCTCACCGTGTCGTCCTCGATCGGCACGCCGGCGAGCCTCGAGGACTACTACCGCAGGCGCAACCGCTACCTCATCACCCGCGCCGGCCAGGAGGTGTACGAATTCGTCGAAGGCGTGCTGGAGAGAGTCGACGAGATCGGCGACGTGCAGGCCGGACGGCTGCGCGACCTGCACCGTTCGCTCGGCGAACTGGCGGAGCAACTGGAGGTAGGAGCGACCGGCGAGGAAGTCGCCGACACGGTGCGGCGCATCTTCGACCTCCACGAACGCTTCACCAGCGAGCTGACGCAGTTCTTCGCCGAGCTGAACCAGTGGCAGAACCGCTACGACCTCGACGCCGCCGAAGTGCAGCTCTTCGCCACGGTGCTGGTGGGCTACGTCTCGGAGAAACTCAGCGAGATCGAGCGCATGACGCGCCCAATCGCGCGCAGCCTCGATGCGATCCTCGATCGGCTCGACGACCTGCTGCCCGTACTGCGGGGCGGGCTGGCGGCCCGCGTGGACGACGCCGGCTTGGCCGCGAGCGTCGCCGTTCGCCGGCTGAAGGGAACCGACCCCACCGACTGGGAGCATCTCGCGGCGTGGTTCAGGCCACCCCCTGGGCGCATCTCCCGGCTGGACCAGCTCACCCGCCAAGCCGTCGCCGCGGTGCGCACACTGACAGCGAACGTGACCCGGCTGTCGCGGGCCGGCCTCGGCGGCGCTTCGCGGCGCGCTGACTTCGCCAAGCTCGCCGGGTTCTTCGACCGGGCGACGAGCGCCGATGAAGCCCACCGGATCGCGGCTGCGGCATTCGGGCTCGGTTCGTGCCGCCGCATCGGGGCACTCGGGGCCGACGCCGACGATCCGGTGCCCAGCGTGACTCCGTGGCGGGAGGCTCCCCGTGCCACCGTGGCCGTGTCGTTGCGGGTCCGCGGCGACCGGAGCCAGCGCGGCGCGGCCACCCCGCTGCGCGACCGGCGCACCGAGCGCGCCTTGCTCCGGTATCGCCGCGAGCGGGACCGCGTCGCCCGGGAAGCCATCGCTGCCGAGTTGCTGGGGTCTGCCGACGCCGACGGGCTTCTCGACGGTGCACAGCTGTCGGTGGCCTCGTTCACGCTGCTGCGCGACCTGGTGGGGCGCTCCGGGCACGGCCAGACGCCGGGCGCAGCGGTCCGTGCCGCCACCGCTGACGGGGTTCGCTGCGAGGTGCGCCGCGTTGCGGGGGCGCGCACTGCCGTGGAGTGCCCCGACGGGAGGCTCGTCCTCGGCGGGCTGGAGATCACCGTCAGCGCCGCGGAGGGCGCGCCCGAGGCGGGGCGGGCACACGCCGCTGCGACCGGAGTGTCGACGTGACCGCGGGGACCGCACCACCCGACCGGTCAGCGTCGCAATCCGGATCAGCATCTGGGACCGGAGCCTGGCTGTGACCGTGGCGACCGCGGCGGACCCCCAGCGGGCATTCGACCTGCGTATGGCGGCCCGCCGGCTGGTCACCCGGCCTGTTCTCAACGCAGAGGACGATCCAGAGGTGTTCCAGCTAGTCAGGCGGCACGAGCAGACCCTCGACCGCTGGTTTACGCAGCGCTTCGGGTACCGGTTGCAGGTCACGGCGGACACCGCCCGGCTCTACAAGACAACCGCCGTGGCCGGCCGTCGACCGCTGCACACCGCCACCACCCAGCAGCGCCCGTTCACGATGCGTGAGTACACGATGCTGGCGCTGGCACTGGCAGCGGTGGCCGCCGGGCCGAGCGTGATCAGCCTGCGCGACCTGCTGCACGAGGTGCGGTCGGCGGCGACCGACGCCGGCGTGACCGTCACCGACGACCCGGCCGACCGTCGCGCCCTTGTCACGGCGCTTCGCTGGATGGTCGGCCACCGCATGGTGGCTGAGATGCACGACCGGGTCGACCGCTACGCCGGTGACGCCGACGCCGACGCCGTGCTGCAGATCCGCCCCGACCGGGTGGCGCTCCTTCCGCTGCCCTCGCTGGGGAGGGCGGACACACCGGAGGAACTGGAGGACCGCCCCGAGCGGGCAACCGCAACCCGCCAGTGGATGCGCGCCCGGTTGCTGGAGGAGCCGGTGCTGTACCGCAGTGACCTGAGCGGGGCCGAGTGGGGCGAACTCCGGCGTCGCCTCGGCGAGGAGTCGGACATCTTCGAGGAGATGTTCGGGGCCCACGTGGAGGCTCGCGCCGAGGGCGTCGCCGTCATCGATCCCGGTGACGGGATGACCGACAGCCGGTTCCCCACCGGTGGAACCGTCGGCCACGCCACCCTGCTGCTCCTCGACCGGCTAACCGAAGCAGACCACGTCTCGATGTCCCCGGACGCCTTCGTCGACGAGGTCCGGGCGCTCGCCGCCGAGCGACGTCCCTACTGGTCGCAACTCGCCGACGATCCCGACGGGCTGGCCCGGCAGATCCTCGACCTGCTCGAGGACCACCGGCTAGCCGAGGTCGACGCGGGCACCGTCCGGCTCCTGCCCGCAGCCTGGCGCTACCGCGCCGACGTCCAGGTCGACGCCAGCGACACGGAAGACGGCATCGAACAGGCAACCCTCTTGTGATCGCCGTCCCGGCGCCGCACGGCGAACCGTCGTCCCGCAGGCGCCCGGCGCCGATACCGGGCGCGACCGATTAGCCCGCCGTGACGGATCAGGACATCCCCGAATCGCTGTTGACCCCCGGTCTCGGCGAATTCTGGGCGTTGGTTCGCCGGCGGCTCGACCGCAACGGGCCACGCTGGCGCGGGACGATCGCCCTACCGGAGCTCGACCGGGCGAGCGACCTGAGTCTGGGGTCGCTGCTTGGGCGCAAGCCCCCTCGGCGGCTCGACCTCGCTGCGCTGGAGACGGCTCTCGCGCGACGCAACGTCGGGAGAGATCTGAGCGACGCAATCACCCGGCTCGGCCATCCTCCGTCGGCGGCCGCGACCGAGCGCCGTGCCGCGCAGGCCCGCGCCGAGGTGGCCCGCTGCGCGCTGGCCGAAGCCATCGAATCCTGGGAGGAGCCCTGGGCGTCGGCGTGGGCCGCCGACGTGCAGCGCTCGGGGATCATCGGCAGCCTCGACGGCGAAGCGGTGACCCGTCTCACCGCGGACGTGCGACGCCTGCTGGATCACCTTGAGGAGCCCGCCAACCAGAGTGCCAGCCGCACCCAGCTTGCCGCCGCACTGTTCGGGTCGGCGCATGCCCTGGATCGCGGCCGGAAGCTGGCGACAGCGACAGAGAGTGCTCTCCGTCACTCAATCGTCGGTGGAACTGGACTCGACGGCCGGGAACTCTGGGAGGCGGCAGGCATCCTGGCCGATCGCGTGTCGGCGCCTGTGCTCACCTGGGCGCTTCCGGCGGCGGGGAGTTCCCCACTCGATGCTCAGATCCGGGCGGCCACGTTGGGGGCGCTTCCCGTCCACATCACCCTCGTGGCGCTGCAGCAGTATCCGGTCGACGTGTCGGCCGGCACGCCGGTGCTTGTCGTCGAGAACCCGCGGTTGGTCGAGGCGGCCGCCGAGCGCGAACTGCAGGGCTCTGTGGTGACGACGAACGGCAACCCCACCACCGCGGTCTGGACGCTGCTCGACCAACTGCAGCGGTCTGGCGCACGCCTCCTGTATCACGGCGACTTCGACGCAGCCGGACTCGCCATCTGCCGCCGCATGCAGGCGGGAGGCTGTGAGCCCTGGATGATGCGCGCCTCCGACTACGAAGAGGCCGTCGAGTTGGCCACGCAGTCCGGCGTCCGACTGGAGCGCGAGTCTCGCGACTGCGGACCCACCCCCTGGGACTCAGAACTGCAGGAAGCCTTCGAGCGCAACCGGCTGATTGTCCACGAGGAATTCGTGCTGGGTCGAGTCCTCGATCGGTTTGGCGCACGCACGCTCGCCGACTGAGTCCGGCCGGTCACCTCCTCCGGCTCGGGGCAGAGACTCGAGGGCGTTGCCGCTTCAATCGAGTCGCGCCAGCCTTGGCGGCGGTTCGGAGTTGGAATCCGGAACGCCTGTTTGAAGACGCTGCTGGGGGAGCCGGAGTTGGACAAGGCGCTGCTCAGGGATCTGGCAATTGCCTATCCGTGACCTGAACAGGTGATCTCATGTCACAACCTGGAGATATTGTGCAGGTGCTCAACTCGTACAGAAGAGGACGAAGTGACCTATCAGATCATTCAGGCCGAGTCGTATTGGGACTGCCTCGACTCGTTGCGCCGAGATGATGCCTACAAGGGCCACCTGGTGGACGCGCTGTCGGAGTTGCGCCGCCAACCGTTCCGTAACCCCCAGCTGAGCACGCACGAGATCGGCCTTGCCCGAAACGGACGCAAGCTCTTCTCGTCCGACGTCGGTGGGCGAGCCAGCAACCGCCGGATCGTCTGGCAGCTCTTCAACCAGACCATCGTCGTCCTCCTCTACGGTGCCCACAAGATCCAGGACCGAGCGAAGCGCATGCAGGTCGCCTTCGATCAGGACCGGCAACTGGTTCAGGTCTATGAATTGGCGCCAGATTCCGATATCGAGCGGCCATATCAGGAGCAGCGAACGCGTGCCGGCAAGCTGCTCATGGCGTGGACCAACACCGAATTGCTCGCCCTCGGCTTCCCGGAGCCCGCCGTCGAACACCTCCGTCGCTTGAACACCGTCGATGAACTCTTCGATCTGGAGCAGTATCTCGGGCTTCAATCCCTCGAGCGCGCGTTCAACCTGATCACCGCGGACGAGTCATCACGGAGCAGCGAGCAACCCCCCGCCCCTGAGGCGTCGGGCGTGATCCACGTGACCGGTGCTACCGATGCCGCCCCAGCGGAGGACACCCCGCCAACGGCCACTCGACCGGTGGTAACTGCCGAGGATCTCGAACTCGAACGGCTGTTGAACGACGAGCGGACCGGCGCCTCGTTCACACGAGTCGAGCCGGAGTTCCTGGCCGACGTGATCGGCCGACCCATCGAGGACTGGATGATCTTTCTGCATCCCGACCAGCGGAGCGCAGCGACTCGTCGCTATCTGGGTCCTGCCCGGGTGCGCGGTGCCGCCGGCACGGGCAAGACCGTCGTTGGACTGCACCGCGCGGCCGACCTGGCTTTTCGCAACCGCGCCGTCCTCGTCGAGCGCGGCGATCAACTCCTCGCTGATCCGGAGCCGGTCCTCCCGGTGCTGTTCACGACCTACATCAGGACACTGCCGCCGGTATTCGAGGGGCTCTACCTGCGCATGCCCGGCACCCGGGCCGGTGAGGTCGAATTCATCAACGTTGACAAGTTGGCGCGACGGGTGTGCAGCGAGGAGGGCGACCGGCCGTTCGTCAACTCGAACAAGATTTCGAAAGCGTACGGAGAGGCGTTCGGGCAGATCATCGCTCCCGGTACACCTCTCCACGGCAGGTTCACCCGGCAGTACCTGCGAGACGAGATCACCCACGTGATCAAGGGTCGGGCCGTCGGGTCGCTCGAGGCGTACCTCGAACTCGCTCGCACCGGGCGCCGCGCTCCCATGGGCCGGCTCCAGCGCACCCAGGTTTGGGAACTGATGGAGTGCTGGGACGCAGCGATGGCGCGGCACGGGACCGTCGACTTCCCCGACGTGACCCTTCGGGCGCTCGAGCATGCCCTCCGGCGAAGCAGGCCCAGCTACTCGGCCGTGATCGTGGACGAAGCGCAGGACCTCACCTTGGCCGGACTGCAATTCCTGCGTGCACTTGTCAATGCCCCGGACCATGGGGCGGACCGCCCGGGCGGCCTGTTCGTCGTCGGCGACGGTGCGCAGCGCATCTACCCCGGCGGGTTCACGCTGCGCCAGGCCGGCGTCGAGGTGCGGGGCCGCACGACGGTGCTCACCGAGAACTATCGCAACACGAGCGAGATCGTCGACGCGGCGATGGCCGTCGCCGGAGAACACCGGATTGAGGATCTTGGCGAGGTGTTCGACCGTGGAGCCGAGTCGATCTCGACGGTACGACGGGGTCCACGGCCTCTACTCATCAACATCGAGGGATTGGACGCCCAGATCGACGAGATTGCACGGTACGTCGGCGATCTCGTGGGCACGGGCGACGGCTTCGGTCCGGGCGACATGGCCGTGCTGGCGCCGTCGAATACCGCCGTGAACCGAGTGCAGAGCCGCCTGCAGGCGCTCGGTCTCGGGGTGCAGCCGCTGGAGGCTTACGACGGCCGACCCACCGATCAGATCAAAGTCGGCACTTTCCACCGGGGCAAGGGTTTGGAGTTCAAGGTCGTGTTCCTGCCCGAACTCGACCGGTTCCCCCCTCGCCCGCAGAAGGGACTCAGCGACGACGAGGCGGCAGAGGCCCGTGAGTTGGCCATCTCACAACTCTTCGTTGCGATGACCAGAGCCCGAGACCTTCTCGTAATCCTGCACGGCCCCGCCCTCGCCGCTGAGGTAGCGGCCGCAAGCGACCACTTCGAGTGTCCTGGAGGCGATGGATCAGTACGGTTCGCGTTCTGATCACTCGCCGCTCGACGGCGTCGCCGAGCGCCACGGCAATCGCAGCGGGACAGGGTTGGCGCGTAATTCCGGTCAGCCTCCCCGGAAAGCACAGCTAGCTGGTCGCTGTGTTGATCCCCGAACGCCGACTCGACGGTCTCGATGGTGTGCGTGTCGCGTAGCTTGCAGGCGGTGACCTGTGAGGCGCAGAGTCCCTTCTCTCGGAAGGCCTGGTGGACAGGTCGCGCGGTCAGCCATTCCACGGGGACGACCATCTCGGTCACCTGCGAGTCTTATGAGGCTGCGCTCTGCTTCCACGCCGCGCTCACGTCTGGCTGGTCGAGGAGCGGTTGACGCTGACCTTCGATTTCGACCTGGGCGTCTCGAGCGGGGATCACCTTGCCGGTGACTTGGCCGATGCCCACGTGGCCGGCCCCGCTCACAAACGCGAACCCCCGATGCCCCGGTTCGAGGTTGCGCAGCGGCTTCCAGTACCACGATCCGCCGCCCGCGTTCAAGAAGCCGTACAAGTCGGGGGACGCTGTGACGGTTTCGTGCTCGCGCAGGTCCATGAGACGCTCCGAACCGCGCACGCCGGCGAGGATCACCGAGTGCATCTCGCAGACGAGGCGGACGCTCAGCGGCAGGCTCGGCAGAAGGCCGATTTCTAGCGACCGTAACGGAGAGTGGCGATGTCGTTACGGTCGACCCTTGACCTGAACGATTTCTTCACGGTGCCCCGGGTCACGTGCCCTGCCACGCGGACCTCACTTACACGAGACCATGACCAAGTTGGCGACACGATAAGCCCCGCCGTTCCCGGCTGACCGGAAAGGCGGGGAGGAATGTGTGCAGCTCACCAGTTATTCGCGGAACGCAAGTAACTCCGGCGGCGTGTGCTGCCTCAGATGTCGAACTCCTCACGGTCCGAGGTGTGTGATCGGCACGATGGCGATTCCGTCGGCGGTCTCGAATGCCCGGCCCGTGGCGGTGATGACCATGAGGCGACGTGGTTCACCCGCACGCCCGGTGTGCACGTTCTCCCGCAGTTTGCGCAGCGCCCCGACGCCCTTGTTGATCAGGCGGGGGCCGCCGAGCTTGACTTCCACGCCAGCCCAGTCGCCGTGGCCGCGGGTGATGATCGCGTCGACCTCGCGGTTGGCGCTGTCGCGGTAGTGCCGTACCTCTGAACCGGAGCCTTGTGCGTAGACCCGCAGGTCGCGCAGCACCAGCGACTCGAAGAGCAGGCCGAATGTCTCCGGATCATCCAGCAGGCCATCGGGAGTGGCCCGGAGTGCCGCGGCGGCCATGGAAGGATCCGCGTAGAAGCGTTTGGGTTTGATGCGCAGCGTGGCCTTGCTGCGCAGGTGCGTTGACCAGGCGGGCAGCGGCTCGACGACGAACGCCGCCACAAGCCGGTCGATATAGCGCCCGACCGTGTCCCGATCGGTGGGGCCTCCGGCGTTGGCGGTGTCGGCGATGAGCGTGCTGGCCGATGCGGCTGTCGCCTCGTTGCGGGCGAGCGACGTCATGAGCGCCAGCATCTTGGACGGATCGCCGCTTGCCGGTTGGTTGGTGGCGAGGTCGATCTGAGCGATGTCGGTGAGGTAGTCACGCATGCGGTCGCGAGCGTCGAGCGGATCGAGCGTGATCAGACCGGGCAAGCCGCCCCGGCACACCAGTTCGGCCACCCGGCCCAGCGGGGACCTGCGAACCCCGACGGGGCCGCTCCCTCCGTCGGCGGTGCCCGCTCCGGCGGCGCGGGTCGCATCGAGTTCGGGGGCGTCGGCGGCGCACAGTTCGCCCTCCAGCAGCCCGCCGAGCGAGACGGCGCCGGTGGAATCACCCGATTCGAACAGAGACATGGGGCGCATTCGCAGCCGGGTGACCCGTCCCGCTCCGCTGTGGTCGGTGCGGACACGAGCCGGATCCACCGAACCGGTCAGGATGAACTGGCCGTTGATGGCTCTGTCGTCACAGGCGTGGCGCATTGCGTTCCACAGTCCGCCGGCCAAGTGCCACTCGTCGAGCAGGCGCGGTGTCGGGCCTGCAAGGAACGATGCCGGCTCGATCTCCAGCCGTAGCCGTGCCGTCTGAAGTTCGTCGAAGCGAACCTCGCTGGTGGCGAACCGCCTGCCCGTCCACGTCTTGCCGCACGCCCGGGGACCCTCCACGACGACCGCCGGTGCCGTCCGGAGCAGGCGCTCCAGCTGCGCGTCGACCACGCGGGGCAGATACCCCGCCGGGGCGAGGTTCGGTGAGGTCATACCGCAAAATCTAGCACCGCTATACCGCAAAATATGGGGCTAGCATGCTGCAATAAATTGCGCTGCTGGTCGGCGCAGGCGAGCAGGTGGCGGGGTTCGGGGACGTTGCGGAGGTGATCGTGGTTGTCCGCGGCGAGATCGTCCTCCACGAGCGTGCCGAGGTGCTCGTCAGGGATCCCAGTGTCCTCGAGCGCGCCTACATGGGTTTCGACTCCCGCGACGCCCAAGAGTGAGGGCGGGAGTCCACCGAGATGCTCAGCGAATCCCGGCCCGACAGGGGCAGAGCTGCGTTGAGCGCTCGCTGCACCTGGGTTGCGGCTTGGCCCGCCGGCGTGTGGCAATCGTGAACCGTCGCTGCGGTTGAGCGTGTCTCCTAGGGCGAGTCGGGTTCGGTGGGGAGTCCCGAGCCGGTGGCGACCTCCCACAGGAACCCGTCGAGGTCGGCGAAGTATCCCGAGTAGCCGCCCCAGAAGGTCTCGGCGGCGGGCTTGACGAGGCGCCCCCCGGCCGTGCGGGCCTCGCTGAGCACGGCGTCCACCTCGGCGCGGGTGGCCACGTTGTGCGCGATCGTGAACCCTGGCCACGCCGGCGGTGGGGCGCCCGGTTGATGTGGCTCGCCGATGTCGGTCGCCAGGGCATCCCGCGGGTAGAGCGCCAACAGCAGGTCGTGGAGCGCAAAGAACGTGATGGACTCGCCCCCCGCCTCGTGGACGGGGAACCCCAGCCCGTCGCGATAGAAGCGCGTGGCGCGGCCAATGTCGGACACGCCGAGCGTGATGATGCTGATCCGGGGTTCCATGGCGTGTCCTCTCCCGCGTGGGCCGGCGTCCGGCGGGATCGGAGCCGGTGGCTGATCCTCATGATTACCGGAACCTTCGGTATTCCGACCTCGGGGCCGGGACTGCGTGCCGGCCGGCCACACTCGCCGCGCAGTTCTTGGACCGGTGGATATTCTGACGGACTAATGAAGAAATCCATTGAAGTTGATCGAGATATCGCTGCGCAGGCGACGGACATTCTCGGTACCACGACGTTGCGAGGCGCAGCGGACTGAAACCCTCCGGCGGGAACACGTATACTGGTCAGGATCATACGTATACGTATAGTTGAGCAGTGGAATGCAGCGAGTGAGGGAAGCACAGGGATGAAGAAGAAGTTGACCGTCACCGTGGATGCCGAACTGCTCCCGGTGGCCAAGCGGTATGCCCGTTCCCGGGGCGTGTCGCTCTCGTCGATCATCGAGCAGTCCCTCAGCGAGTTGGTGGGAGAGCAGACGCTCTCATTCGCTTCCCGATGGCGGGGCCGGCTACAGGCAGCGCATCGCGATGACCCGCGTTTCGAGGCCCTGTCCCGGAAGTACCTCTGATGCTTCTGGACACCGACGTGCTCCTCGACGTGGCCCTCGACAGGGAGCCGTACTCCGCTGCGGCTTCCGAACTCCTCGACCGGATCGAGCGGGGCTCGCAGACCGCGTTCGTCGCCTGGCACAGCGTCTCGAACTTCTACTATCTCGTATCGCCGGCGAGCGGCGGCAAGGCGACACGCGACTTCATCGTCGAGTTGACCCGTTTCGTGCAGGTGGCGGAAACCGGAACAGAAGCGGTCCGGTACGCCGCGGCTCTGCCGATGACCGATTTCCCCGACGCCCTACAGGTTGCAGCGGCCCGCGCCTGCGGCGCCCAGCGGATCGTCACCAGAAAGCTCGAGGACTACAAGCACTCACCGATTCCCGCGGTCAGCCCCCAGGAGGCGCTCAGCGAGCTGATCTGACGCCCGCAGCGCTGGTCGGAGTGTCCGGCGCCGCCGGCCCGCTCGGATTGCGAACGCTGCGGTGCTCGAATTGCGAAAGAAATGGTGCTCGGAAGCAGCCATTCTGGTCTTGGGCCGTCATCGGTCCTGTTGGGGCGGCCGGCCTCGACGGGCCAGACTTGGGCCTCATGAGTGCTGAGATCGCCACCGATCGGATCTACCTGCGTGACGCCGAGTGCCGGGCGTTCGATGCCGCCGTTGTGGCGGTGGAGGACGGCGGGCGGGTGGCGCTGGATGCCACGGCGTTCTATGCCACCGGGGGCGGGCAGCCGCATGACACGGGGACGCTGGCCTGGGACGGTGGCTTGGCGGCGGTGACCGGCGTGCGGGGGCATGGGCCGGTGGTGTGGCACGCGCTGGAGGGGGATCCACCGGCGGTGGGAGACCGAGTGCGGGGGACGCTGGACTGGAAGCGGCGACACGGGTTGATGCGCACGCACACGGCGCTGCACATCCTGTGCGGGGTGATCTGGAACCGCTGGGGGGCGGCGGTGACCGGGGGGAACATGGAGCCGCTGCGAGCGCGGATGGACTTCGAGTTCGGTGAGCTGCCCGAGGGTTTCGGCGCCGAAGTGGCCGAGCTGGTGAACGCCGAGATCGCCGCGGACCGCCCGGTGGAGGTGTCGTTCTGGCCGCGGGTCGAGGCGCTGGCGGACGAGGACCTGATCCGCACCAAGGTGAACCTCATCCCCACCTCGGTCACCGAGATACGGGTGGTGGACATTGTGGGCCTCGACCGCCAGGCCGACGGCGGCACCCACGTGGCCTCCACCGGCGAGGTGGGCCGCCTCGAGGTCATCAAGACCGAGTCCAAGGGCAAGGCCAACAAGCGCCTCCGCATCGCCGTCGGCGACGGTTAGCGCTGATCGAGGACAGCGCGCCGCCGGTTTCGGTGAGGGCGCCGATCAGCCGAAGATGCTGAAGATGCCCTCCAGGGCCGCGCCGAAACCTTCCAGGGCGGTGCCGAGCGCCTCCAGGCCGGTGCCGAAAGCTTCCAACCCGAGCCCGAGAGCCTCGGCAGTGGCGACGAGAGCGTCCACGCCCAACTCGAGAAGATCGATGCCACCGCAGAGGTCGCCGAGATCGGCGTGGTACCCGCCGCAGACCACGTCCGCCAGTTCGACGAAGTGTGCCGCCAGGTCATCTCCTACCTCCGCCACGCCGTAGAAGTCGAGTTGCCACAGTTCGTCTGTCATCTGCTGGCAGGCCTCCGGCCACGACGCCACACCTCGCTCTGCGATGATCCTCGCTCGCCGGTCTGTCTCGGCGGTCGTGGCCTCAGTTGCGAGGCTCTTGGCGTGGGAGGCCTCCTCGGCGTAACGATCCGCCAGAGCCTCGTAGTAGACGGCCTCGTCTTCGTCGCCAGCGGCGCCGGCCCGTGCTGTGGCCTCGATCTCGCTGTCCCGGGCGAAGTCGGCGTAGGTTCGCCACCCCAAGCCGGCGTCGGCGGCGTCGCTCGTGGCGCACGCCTCGACATGCTCGGCCCGGAGCGCGTCGACGTCGCCGCCGCACATGCTGATCGCTTCGTCGAACGAGAGCTCCGGCTGGCGTGCCCACCGCTGGGAGCACTCCTCCTGCGTGCCGATACCCGGCGACATCGCGGTGCGACGTGCCGCCGGGGCGGGTGAGGTGCCGACGTACAGCCCGCTCTCGTCGTCGTAGACGTACTCGGTGACGTTCGTCGGGCTGGCGTCGTCGAAGACCCGCAGGTGCGTGATCCGCAGCCCGTCCCAGCCGGAATCCCACATGTTGCTGGAGCCGGCGCACACGGTGGTGGACTCGAAGCTGGGCAGGTCTCCCAGCGCCGCCGTGCGGATGTAGGCCGTGGCGCCCCCGGCCGCCTGGGCATCGGCGACGCCGCAACCGGCTGCCGTGCCGAGCAGCAGGTACGCGACCGCGCCGGGACTGGAATCGCTCGTGTAGTGGTCGGGCGTGCCCCAGACCGGACCGGCTTCGCCCACGGTGACGGCGGTGTACCCCTCCGGGGCGGAAGCCTCGAAGTCGGCTCGGGAAATCTCGGTGGGGGTCGCCGTTGTGGTGGTCGTCGGTGGGGGTTCGGGCGCGACGGGGGCGGCTGCCGGCGGCGGCTCGTCGACGGGCCCGGCAGCGCTCTCGCCGTCGATGCTCGTGCAGTGCCATCTGTTGCAGGCGCTCACCCAGTAGTGGTTGTCGCCCGGCGCCGGTTGCGCGTCCACGAATCTCGTGATGAGCACTTCGGCGGCCAATTCGTGGCAGAACGCGGCATCGCCACCGGAGTCCACCTGGCAACCCGCGTTGCCGGAGAAGTCGTCGTAGTAGACGGTGTAGGAGTCGGCGCCGGGTGCCGGCTCCCAGCTGATGACGACCGCCGAACCCGCGGGGGCGTACCGCGCGCCGGTCGGTTGCAGTAGAGCCAGGCAGCCACCCGCCGTCAGCGACTCCCGGACAGCCGGCGGCAGCACCAGCCCCCCTGACGCCCCCTCGAAGTCCTCGGTGACGTCCCACAGGACGTGCTCCAGGTCGCTCTGCGACTCCACCAGTTTGAGGAAATCCTCTCCCGATGACACGTCGTCGATGCTCGGCAACTCATCGATCGCCGCAGCGGCGGCCCGGAGTTCCTCGAGCGTCTGGTCGTGTAGCCCGGCGACTTCGGCCGGTGGGTCGATCGACTCGTAGTTCGCCACGAGCGCCTCCACCGCTGCCGCCGTTTCCTCGAGGTCGCGGAACCGGGGCGCCGGGCCCTGTCGACTCTGCGGTGCTGTGACCGCGAGCAGCGACGACTCGGAGCACCACGAGGCGTACTCCTCGAGCGACACGGGGTCGTTGCCGCAGGAGGTCAGAACCGCCGCCATGACCAGCGCGCACGCCAACATGCCTCCGCCGGCACGGAGGCGGCCCCGCCACGGCGCACGCCGAACTCCCGCAACACGACCGCGACGAACGGTCATGCCGATCCCGTAACTACACAAGCGCCGCAGAAAAAAGCGCCCGCGCCCGGCACGGAGGCCGGACTGCGGGAGACAAACTCACCCACGCCGCGGACACTAGCGTCGGGGGTTCGTTGCGGGAGGAGGACATCCTGGCGGGTGCTGGCGCGCAGTCCGTTGCGAGAGGTCGCCACAAGATCCTGATGCGCCGGGATCGTCGCGGACCGGGGCGGCTTGATCTGTACGATCCTCGCCGATGGGTGAGTCAGACGTTTCTGGCCCGGGCGGGCCGGCTTCGGAGCGGACTCGGGTGCGGCGGGGTGCCAACCGGGCCCGGTACGAGCGGGACGAGGTGCTGGCGATCCTGGATGCGGGGTTGATCGCGCATGTGGGGGTGACGACGCCCGACGGGCCGCTGGTGCTGCCCATGGTGTACGGGCGGGACGAGGAGCGGCTGTACCTGCACGGGGCGGCCGCCAATCACCTGCTCGGCAGCGGGGAGGGCGAGGAGATCTGCGTGACCGTCACCCACCTGGACGGCCTCGTCATGGCCCGCACGCCGTTCCACAACTCGATGAACTACCGCTCGGTGGTGGTGCGGGGCCGGGCGACACGGATCGACGACGAGGAGCGCAAGAGCTACGCCCTGAAGCTCATGACCGACCATATCGTGGCGAACTGGGACACCTCCCGGCCGCCGTCGGAGATCGACCTGCGGCGCACGCTGGTGCTGGAGCTGCCGCTGGCGGAAGCCTCGGCCAAGGTGCGCACCGGCGACCCGATCGACGAGACCGACGACATCGCTGGGCCTTGGTGGGCGGGCGTGGTGCCGGTCAGCACCCGCTTCGGGCCGCCCATCGCCTCCGCCGACTACACCGGCGACCTCGAGCCGCCGGCGGCGCTCTCGGCCCTTGCCGGCCGCGGCCCCGACGACCGGGCGCCGTCAGCCGGTGGATAGGGGGGCGCGGTGAGGTTCGGCGGCACCGTCGAGTTGCACCTACACATGGACATCTGCATGTCCTTCGAGGCGGTGGCGGCGCTGGACTCCACCGTCGACGCCGACACCTACCGGCGGGAGTTCGTCGGCCCCGAGCGGTTCGATTCGCTGGTCTCGTTCCTGGACTCGACCGAGCGCCACGTCGAACTGCTGCAGACCGAGAAGGGCTTACGAACCTGCATGCGGGACCTGCGGGCGCAGTTGGCGGCCGACGATGCGCTGCACGCCGAGGCGCGCTTCGCCCCGCTGCGGCACATCGAAGGTGACCTGAGCGCCCGTGAGGTGGTCGAGATCACCGTCGAGGAGGCCCGGGCCTGGCAGCGGGACGGGCTGAGTTGCGCGGTCATCGTTTGCGCGCTTCGCCACTACAGCGAGGCTGAGAGCATCCAGACGGCGCAGCTCGCCACGGCGCTGCACAGCGAGGACCTGCCCGTGGCGTTCGACCTGGCCGGCGACGAGGCCGGCTACCCGCTGGCGACCCACCTGCCGGCCTTCGAGATCGTCCGTGGTGCCGGTACGCCGTTCACGGTCCACGCGGGGGAGGCGGCCGGAGCCGAGAGCGTCCGGGAGGTCCTCGACTGTCTGCAGCCCCGGCGGATCGGTCACGGCGTCCGGGCGGTGGAGGACCCCGACCTCGTCGCCCGCCTGGTGCGGGAGGGTGTGCATCTGGAGGCCTGCCCGTCCTGCAACGTTCAGCTCAGCGTCGTCGCCTCCATGGCCGACCATCCCATCGACACGCTGGCGGAGGCGGGCGTCTCGATCGGCATATCCACCGACCAACGAGCCATCACCGACACCACCCTCACCCGGGAGATGCGCCGCCTCGTAGCGGCTTTCGGATGGGAGCGAAGCGTGCTGGCGCGCCGCCAACTGGACGCGCTGGAGGCGGCCTTCGTCACCGAGCCGAAGCGTGCCCGGCTGCGTGACCGGCTCGTGGAGAGCTGGGCCTAGCCGGCTGAATACCGGCCATAGGATTCCGGCGTTCGCCGGAATGACGGTATGGGGCTGGATTATTGCCCCGGGGGGCTGCCCCGGGGGGTTAGGCGTCCAGGTTGACGGGGATCAGCTCGCCTTCGGGGCGGGGGTGGTTGGCCCAGTGGTTGCGGGGGTCTTCGCCGCGGCACCACACCGAGTGGGCGTTCCAGCCGTCGTAGGCGTGCACGTCGGCTGCCAGGTAGCGCATCGCCAGGCCGCAGCGGCGGCGGTTGGAGCGATTCGGCTCGGAGCCGTGCAGGATCCAGTCGCTGTGCAGGGAGACCTGGCCCGCCTTCATCTCCAACGCCACCGGCGGGCGGCCCCAGTCCTCGGCGTCGCGCACCGTCTGGAACAGCACGTTGTTCTCGTCCTCGGCGCTGTCGTGGAAGGTCAGTTGGGCGTTGTGGTGCGAGCCGGGGATCACCCGCATCGCCGAGTTCTCGACGTCGACGTCGTCGATCGCCAGCCAGGCCGACACCACCCGGCTGGGGGTCAGTGGCCAGTAGGAGGCGTCCTGGTGCCAGCTGACCTGCTTGGGGTCGCCGGGCAGCTTGGCGAACAGATGGCTGTGGCGCAGCACCACCGAGTCGCCCACCAGGTCGGCCACCACGTCGATGATGCGGGGCTCGGTGATGAGATCCCAGATGCCCCGGCAGGTCTTGTGCCAGTTGACCACGTCGTAGTTGCCCCAGCCGGCGGCGAGTGCCTTGGGCACCAGGTCGTCGATGTAGGCCCGGATCTCGGCCATCTCGGCGGCGGAGAAGATGTCGATGGGGAACAGGAAGCCGTCAGTGTTGTAGCGGTCGACCTGTTCGGGGGTGAGCACCTTCGGGTCGTCGACGCCGAGGGGGATGAAGCGCAGGTCACGCTGCAGTTCGGGGAAGGCGTTGGTGTGTTTGGCCATGTTCCCCCTCTCCTGCCGCCGGTGCCGGAACCACCCAACAAACTAGCCCCGGCCTCCGGCCGGCCGACCCGGCGGTCGCCGGCCCTGTGGCCCGGCCGGATTACTGAGCCGCGAATCCGGCCGGGCCGCCGAGCCGGCGACCGATCGATGCCAGCGAGGCGTCATGCCCGCCGGCGGGGGTTCGTGCCTACGCCACCGAGCTTTCCTGGTGGGCGCAGTCGCCGTGTCGGCAGGTGTGGAATGCCGCTGTTGCGCCGGCTGCGCAGTCGCCGTGGCGGCAGGTGTGGAAGGCCACGGTGGCCTGGTCGCACCCGTCGCCGTGATGGCAGGTGTGGAATGCCGCTGTTGCGCCGGCTGCGCAGTCGCCGTGGCGGCAGGTGTGGAAGGCCACGGTGGTGGCTTCCTGGCACCCGTCGTCGTGGCGGCAGGTGTGGAATGCGATGGCCTGGTCGCACCCGTCGCCGTGGCGGCAGGTGTGGGACACGATGGCGGAGTCGTCGGTGTCGTGCGCATCGGCTGGAGCTGCGAGAGCCGCGTAGCTGATGAGGGCCACTGAGGCCCCGATCAGCGCGACTGCCGCAACGACAGGTGTTGCGCGTTTGACCCACCGGCGGCCCGATCGCTCGGATCTGTTTGTTTCCGGGTGAGGAAGCATCGCTGCCTCCTTTCGTCGAGGACTTCACCTGGTCTCGTTCTAGACCCATTTGCGCTGGTTAGCCAGTGTTTCAAGCATCTTTGTGACGATGGATTCGATAGGCCGAAACTATGAATTGCGGCGTACTGTCCGCCTTCGGATGGCAGGTAGAGTCGGGCCCATAGCCGTGCCCCATGGCAGCCGTTGGCGGCGCTCAGCGGTTGTCGTTGGCCTGGTGGAGGAACTCCTGGCCCTCGGCGCAGCCGTCCCGTAGTTCGCACCAGTTGCAGGGTGGTCCGGGCCGCTTGATCGGCTCGGCCGGCGGGCCCAGGTGGCCGTGCAGTTCGGCGTAGCGACAGATGCCGTCGACGGTGCGACGCAGGGCCACCTCCAGGAGCTCCTCGGTGACCTCCTCGACGTCGAGATCCGCCGACTCCAGGTAGTAGGTCGCCAGGGTGCGCGGCGGGGTGCCCAGCTTCAGGGTCTCCACCAGGGCGTAGAAGCGGAGATCCTCGCGGTGCATGCTCGGTTGATGCCATCCGGTCTTGAGATCGACGATGACCTTGCGTGCCGTCCTGCCCTGAGACTTGCCAAGTGTTAGGTCGGTCTTGCCGGTCAACACGATCCTGTCGCCGCACAACTTCACACGTGAGCTCGACTCGGTGACCGGGTGCCATTGGCGCTTCAGCGGCGGCCAGCAATCGAAGAACGTGGCGGCTGAGCTGACGGCAAGGCTGCGGAGTTCGGCCCGCTCGGCGTCGGAGCACTGGTACAGCCAGTTCGCCAAGTAGTTGTCGCCGTTCGTAAGCGAATCGAGGGCGCGGTCTACGAGCTCTGCGGGTGCCGGATCTGGGGACCGCCAGTTGATTCCCAACTCGATCGCCTTGTGCGCCACGGCGCCTCTGGCTATGTGGGTGTTGTAGACAAATGGCTGCTCGTCTTCAGCCAGGAACGATGCCTCGCAGCCGAAAACCCCTGCGAGGCGGCGCTTGAACACCACGAGGGGGCCGTCGATGCTGAACTTCGCAGCGACGCCCGCGAGAGCGCTCTCGAGTTCGTCGCGGAGGCGGGAGCGAAGGTCGGCGTCGAAGGTGGGAGGTTCGACACCCTGCCGACCCAGTCGGGCGAGAACGTCCCGCTGAGCCTCGTTCAACTCGCTACCCGGCAAGGAGTCCCGCCCCGGGGGGTCACCCATTTGAGCGTCGCCTCCGTCGTCATTCACGCCCACGAGTCTTGCGCGCCCCTGTGACAGCTGCCGGTCGAGTCGGTTGCGCGGCGGTGTGACGGCCGCCGGTGGAGTCGCTTGCGCAGTGGTGTCTGTATTCGATGGAATATTGCTCTAGACGGGACTGTCATACCCCTTTCCTAAAGTACCGATCATGGGAATCGGAGATATGTCGAACACCTCTTGCGGGCCCGCCGGGGGTGTGGCCGAGGCTGCGGGGTGCGCCGAGGGTCTGGCTGTGTCCCCTGGCGCGGCATGCTGCGACGGGGTTCCCGATGGTCGCGAAGCATCCGTCGACCCCGCCTCGGGTGACCTGGCTGTGACTTCACGGGGTGGGTCAGCGGCCGGCTGCGACGGGGATCCGGCGGCGATGGGGGAAGTGCTCACTGCGGCTGTCGTTGTGGCCGAACTCAGCGATGGCGGGCTGGAGGAGCACTTGCGGCTGCTGGCCTGGGCGAAGTCCCGGCTGGCGGCGCTGGATGCAGATGCCGTGGCGGAGCTCGTGCGCCGCCGGGGCGAGGCGGGCGCCGTCGAGATGCTCCGTGACGTGCTCGGGCAGGCGCGCGGTGCCGCCAAGCGGGAAGTGCAGTTCGCCGAGATGCTGGCAGGCCTGCCGGCCACCGCCGAGGCGTTGCTGGCGGGCGAGATCACCCCGCCACATGCCCGGATCATCGCCGAGGCGGCCGGGAAGGTCGCCGTCGACGAAGCCGAACTGACGGCGATGGCGCGGCGCGAGCACCTCGACCGCTTCCGGCGATCGGTACGGGAACACGTCAACGCTCGTATCGGCGACGACCTCGAGGAGCGACGACGCCATCAGCGGGCGGAGCGCGAGGTCAACATCAGGCAGCACCCCGACGGCATGTACACGCTCTTCGGGAGATTCGACCCTGTGGCCGGGAATCGCATCGAGACCGCCATCCTCGCGGCGGCGAACAGGCTCTGGCGCGCAGAGGACCCGAAGGATCGCCCGACCGCCACCCAGCGCTTGGCCGACGCCCTGGAGATGCTCGTCACCCGGCACGGCGACGGTACGGCACAAGGAGTCGACCTGCTGGTAGTTGCCGAGTACGACGCCGTCGCCGGGCAACTGCAGAACCCGTGCCTCGCTGACGGCACACCGCTGACTCCCGAGGAACTCCTGCGTCTGGCATGCGACGCCAAGATCCTGCCCGCCCTGTTCGATGTCGACGGGCAGCCGCTGTGGCTGGGCCAGGCGCGCCGTCGTGCCACCGCCGGCCAGCGAGCCGTGATCACCAAACGTGACGGCGGCTGCGTGGGATGCGGGGCGAACGCCAACTGGTGCCAAGTCCATCACGTGATGCACTGGCTCAACGGGGGACCCACCGACGTGGACAACATGTGCCTGCTCTGCAGCCACTGTCACCACCATCTGGTTCACGGACAGGGCGCCGACATCGTGCGGCAACCTGACGGCAGGTTCGTACTCGAGTTGCCGAACGGTCGCCGACCTCGCCCGCCTCCGGGACGCCCGACTTCTGGCCGTCAGGTCACGGCAGGCCAGTTGCCCAAGTGTCGGACCGCTAGCCAGGCCGAAGGGTGGCGTGGTGTGGTGAGTCTCGGTCAGTCGTCGTCGGTTGGCTGAGCGTGGATTCGGTGGGGCCGGGGGGTGGCGTGGTGTGGTGAGTCTCGGTCAGTCGTAGTGGGCTGGCTGAGCGTGGATTCGGTGGGGCCGGGGGGTGGTGAGGCGCGGTGAGTCTCGGTCAGTCGTCGTCGGTTGGCTGAGCGTGGACTCGGCTAGGCGGGTGGAGCCTTGGCGAGGACTTCGCCGTTGAGCCATGCCCAGAAGCCGTCGGGTTGGGTTGTCCAGCGAGTGAAGGCGGCGGAGATCGCCTCCAGGTCGGCCCGGGTGGCGAACCCGCCGCCGGTGGCGTGGTCGGCGAAGTCGCTGTCGGTGGCCCGCACAGCCCACATGTCGCCCCAGGCGGCCCTCCCCTCGGCGTCGGCGAAAGTGTTGCTGCTGGTCGTGACCGTCGGTTCCACGAAACCGGCCTGACGCACCCACGCCGGCAGGTATCTCCCGGCGTCGGCCTCGCCGCCGTTGGCGGCTTGGACCTGGTGCACGATGTCGCGCCAGCGTTCGATGGCCGGCTCGACGGGGGCGTGGATCATCGTGGCGTAGTCGGAGTCGCGGACCGCCACCAGGCCCCCGGGTCGCAGCACCCGGCGGAACTCACCAAGGGCGGCGACCGGGTCGGCGAGATGCTGCAGTACCTGGTGCGCGTAGACCACATCGAAGGTTCCCTGTTCGAACGGCAGCTCGTAGGCCGAACCGACCTCGAAGGTGGCGTTGCCGACTCCCTCACGGGCAGCCAGGGAGCGGGCCGACTCCACCATCTCCGCCGACATGTCCAGGCCCACCACCCTGGCGACTCGCCGGGCCAGGCCGGCGGTGATCGTGCCGGGACCGCAGCCCACGTCCAGCAACACGGCGTCGGACCGCAGGTGCGGCAACAGGAACGCGGCGCTGTTCTCGGCGGTGCGTCGGGTGTAGGAGCCCACGATCGCGGGGTGGTAGCCGTGCGTGTAGCGCTCGCCGGTGAGGCGGTTCGTTCCCATGACCGCTGAGGCTAGGAGCGTGCTGCGCTGTCGATGGCAGGGGTGCGGGTGACGCTCGGCAGTGGATTCTGGCCCTAGCCGGAATGACGTTCGGAGCGTCGGCCTTGGTGGGAGGCGTCGGCCGATGGTCCCGGGCGTGGTCGTGCCGGTTGTAGGGTCGCAGCGCTGATGGCCGAGCGCGCACCGCCGATCCGCAAACTGCTCGTCGCCAACCGCGGCGAGATAGCGATTCGCGTCTTCCGCGCCGCCACCGAGATGGGCATCGCGACCGTGGCCGTGCACACGCGGGCCGACATCGGCAGCCTGCACCGCTCCAAGGCCGACGAGTCCTATGAGATCGGCGCGCCGGAGCACCCGCTGCGGCCCTACCTGGACATCGACACGATCGTGGCGGCGGCGCTGGCGTGCGGCGCCGACGCCGTGCATCCCGGCTACGGGTTCCTGTCCGAGAGCGCTGCGCTGGCGCGGGCGTGCGAGGAGGCGTCGCTGACCTTCGTGGGGCCGACGCCCGACGTGCTGGAGTTGGCCGCCTCGAAGACCGCCGCCCGGGTCGCCGCCGACGCCGCCGGCGTGCCCACCCTGGCGCAGTCGCCGCCCCTGGCGTCGGAGGCCGAGGCCGCCCGCTGGGGTGCCGAGATCGGCCTCCCGCTGTTCGTGAAGGCGGTCTCCGGCGGCGGGGGGCGAGGGATGCGCCGCGTCGAGCACGCCGAGGACCTCCCCGGCCTTGTCGCCGCGGCCCGGCGGGAGGCCGAATCGGCCTTCGGCGACGATGCGGTCTTCCTGGAGGAGGCGCTGTCGAGCGTCCGCCACATCGAGGTGCAGGTACTCGGCGACCGCACCGGCGAGGCGATCCACCTCTACGAGCGCGACTGCTCGGTGCAGCGGCGCTTCCAGAAGGTCATCGAGTCGGCGCCCGCCCGGGATCTGGACGACGAGGTCCGCCGGGGAATGCTGGGCGACGCCGTGGCCTTCGCCCGCTCCATCGGCTACACGAACGCCGGCACCGTGGAGTTCCTGCTGGACCGTTCGGGCCGCTACGTGTTCATCGAGATGAACCCCCGCATCCAGGTGGAGCACACCGTCACCGAGGAGATCACCGGGGTGGACATCGTGACCGCCCAGTTGCGGATCGCCGGCGGCGCCACCCTCGAGCAACTCGGCCTGGGTCAGGAGCGCATCAGCATCGACGGGTTCGCCATCCAGACCCGGGTCACCGCCGAGGATCCCCGCAACGACTTCCGCCCCGACACCGGGCGGGTGCGGGTGTACCGCACGCCGGGCGGGGCGGGCGTGCGCGTCGACGACGCCACCTACGTGGGCGCCGAGATCACCCCGTACTTCGATTCGCTGCTGGCGAAGGTCACGTGCCGCGGGCCCGACTTCGACACCGCCCGGCGCCGGGCCATCCGGGCGATCGCCGAACTGCGGGTGCGGGGCCTGGTCACGAACCGCTCGTTCATCCGGGCGGTGCTGACCGACCCGGAGTTCTGCTCCGGCGCCGTGTCCACCGACTTCGTGGACGTCCGGCCCGACCTCACCACCCAGGCCCGCAGCGCCAACCGCGCCACCCGGCTGCTGACCTACCTGGCCGACATCTCGGTGAACCGCCCGCACGGACCGGTGCCAGCCGTCGCCGACCCCGCCACCAAGCTCCCACCGGTGCCGCCGGAACCGCCACCGGCCGGCACCCGCCAGCGCCTCGCCGAACTGGGCCCCGAGGGCTTCGCCCGCTGGATGCGCCGGACCGACGAGGTGCTGGTGACCGACACGACGCTGCGCGACGCCCACCAGTCGATCCTGGCGACGAGGGTGCGCACCATCGACCTGGTGGCCGGCGCCCGGCGCCACGCCCACGGCCTGCCGCAGCTGCTGAGCCTGGAGTGCTGGGGCGGGGCGACCTTCGACGTGGCCCTGCGTTTCCTGCACGAGGACCCGTGGGAGCGCCTGGAGGGCATAAGCGCCGTGTCGCCGAACGTGTGCCTGCAGATGCTGCTGCGGGGTCGCAACACCGTCGGCTACGCCCCGTATCCCGACGTGGTGTGCGAGCGCTTCGTGGCCGAGGCCCGGCGGGGTGGCATCGACATCTTCCGGATCTTCGACGCCCTCAACGACGTGGGCCAGATGCTGCCCGCCATCAGGGCGACCCGGGAGGCCGGCGGGCTTGTTGAGGGCACGCTCTGCTACTCCGGCGACCTGGCGAACCCTGCCGAGGAGCTCTACACCCTGGACTACTACCTGCGGCTGGCCGAGGAACTCGTCGCCGCCGGCTCGCACGTGCTGGCCATCAAGGACATGGCGGGGCTGCTGCGGGCACCCGCGGCGTCGGTGCTGGTGGCGGCCCTGCGGGAGCGATTTGACGCCCCCGTGCACCTGCACACCCACGACACCGCCGGCGGGCAAAGCGGCACCTACCTGGCGGCCATCGAGGCCGGTGTGGACGCAATCGACGGCGCCATCCCGTCGCTGGCGGGCATGACCAGCCAGCCCTCACTGGGCGCCATCGTGGCCCTCACCGACGGCGGGCCGCGCCAGACCGGCCTGTCGGCGGCGGAGATCAGCCGGCTGGAGCCCTACTGGGAGCTGGTGCGGCGCCTCAACGCCCCGTTCGAGGCCGGCCTGCTGTCGCCCACCAACGCCGTGTACCGCCACGAGATCCCTGGAGGACAGCTCTCCAACCTGCGGTTCCAGGCCTCGGCGCTGGGTGTGGCCGACCGCTTCGAGGAGGTCGCTGAGATGTACGCGGCCTGCAACCGCATCCTGGGTCGGCCCCCGAAGGTGACGCCGAGTTCCAAGGTGGTCGGCGACCTTGCCCTGCACCTGGTGTCCACCGGCACGACACCCGGCCGGCTGGAGGACCACCCCGAAGAGGTGGACCTGCCGGCCTCGGTGGTGTCGTACCTGCAGGGCGCCCTGGGGGTGCCACCGGGTGGTTTCCCCGAGCCGTTCCGCTCTGCGGCGCTGGCAGGGCGGCCCGAGGCGGCCCCCGCCCCTGCGCTGACGCCCGCCCAGGAACAGCAGCTGGACACCCACGATGCCCGCGGGACACTGTCGGCGCTGCTGTTCCCCGAGCCGGCCCGGTCGCAGGCGGCGATGAGTGACCGCCACGGCGACCTGTCGGTCCTCGGCACCAAGGAGTTCTGGTACGGCCTGGAGGAGGGCGCCGGCGACGTGCTGGTGGAGCTGGGGCCCGGCCAGCGGATCAGCGTCGGCATCGAGGCCATCAGCGAAGCCGACGAGGCGGGCTTCAGCTCGGTCATCTTCCGCCTGAACGGCGAGTTGCGTCCCATCAGCGCCCGGCTGCGGGACTCCGCCCTGCCGAGCACCGGGGCCGAGCAGGCCGATCCCGCCGAGCCGGGACACGTCGGCGCGCCGTTCCGGGGCGTGGCCGAGTTGTTCGTCTCAGCCGGCGAGACGGTCAGCAAGGGTCAGGCGCTGGCCACCATCGAGGCCATGAAGATGGAGACCCGGGTGACGGCGCCGGTGGGGGGCAGGGTGGCACGGGTCTGCATCGAGGGCTCGGCGGCGGTTGAGGGCGGTGATCTGCTGCTGGAGATCGTGCCCGGCGGCCCGGCCCCCGAGGTGGCCGGCGAGGAGGACTAGAAGGACGCTGCGCTGCCTACCGGTGGCAGCCGGGCCGGCGGTCGACGGATCTCGGCCTTCGCCGGAATGCCATCGGCAGGTGTCGGCAAGCTCAGGCGCTGGGATCGCCACCGGCGGGGGTGTGCTCGGCGACGAGGGTGACCAGTTCGTGCCCGAGGCGGTGCAGGCGCGAGGCGCCGAGGCCGGTGATGACGCCCAGTTCGGCGACCGTCGCCGGGCGGTTCTCGGCAACGGCGGCCAGATCGCGGTCGCTGAGCATCGCTGCAGGGGTGATGCGCGCCACCCGGGCCGCCTGCTCGCGCCACGCCTCGAGGGCGGCGACGAGCGGGTCGGCGGGGGCCTTCATAGGGGGCGGGCGCCGGCCGGCCGGTCGGGACTTGGGCCAGCGGCGACCCGCAGCGGTGGAGGCAGCGGCGACTTCGGAGAGCCCGGCCAGCCAGCGGCACGGCCGGCGCTCATGCGACTGGCCGGCGATGTCCCGCTGCTGGGCCCAGCTGAGGTGCAGGTCGCGGCGCGCCCGGGTGAGCGCCACGTACAGCAGGCGGCGCTCCTCGTCGAGTGATCCGCCGCGCTCGGCACCGGCGACGGGCACGAGCCCCTCCTCCAGCCCGGCCACGTGTACGACCGGCCACTCGAGGCCCTTGGCGGCGTGCATGGTGGAGATGCAGACGGCGTCGGGATCGTCGGGGCCGGCGGTGGCGTCGGGGTCGGCGACGCGTACCGGTATCCCCGTGGCCTCCAGAGCCTCGGTGAGTTCGGTGACCTGGCGCCGGGTGCGTACCAGCACCGCCTGGGCGGACCAGCGGTCGCCGGGCGCCCGGGCGTTGCGAACGGCTTTCGCCACGCCTGCGGCCTCGGCCGCCGAACTGGGGTAAGCCACGACCAGCGGGGCGGGTTCGGTAAACGGATTTGCGACGTCCTGCGCACCCCGGGCGGCGATCCCCGCGGGCGCTCCGCCGTCGCGCAGCAACGCTGAGAGCGCCACGATCGAGGGGCTGCAGCGGAAGTTGCGTCGCAGGTCGATGATCGTGGCGCCGGCGAACAGCGAGGTGAAGTCGTCCAGGATGCGCCGGTCGGCGCCGCTCCAGCCGAAGATGGCCTGGTCGGGGTCGCCCACGGCGCACAGGTCGGTGCGGTCACCGAGCCAGGCCCGCAGCAGCCGCAACTGGGCGGGGTTGAGGTCTTGCAGTTCGTCCACGAAGAAGTGCCGGCGACCCCAGCGCCACGCCTCGGCGACCTCGGCGTCGCTCTCGAGCCGTTCGGCCGCCTTCTGCAGCAGGTCGCCGAAGTCCACGAGGCCGAGGCGCCGCTTCTTGTGGTCGTAGGCGATCATCAGCTCGGCGAGGCGCCCCGGTGCCAGCGATGTCCGGCGGCCCGCGGCGGCCGCCGCTGCCGGGTAGTCGGCGGGGCGCACGCTCCGGGCGGCGCACCAGTCCAGCTCGGAGCGCAGCGCTTGGGGCGACTCGCCGGCCCGCAGCAGGTCGTTCAGCAGGCGAAACGGGTCGGCCAGGATGTCGGGGGCCTGCCGGCCGTCGTCCTCGTTGTGACGGCGGAGTTGGCGGGCGGCCAGGCCGTGGAACGTGCCGACGGCCAGCCGGTCGCGGATTCCCAGTTCGCCCAGGCGTGCCCGCAGTTCGGCGGCGGCCCGCTGGGTGAACGTCACCGCCACCGAGAAGCGGGCCTCGCAGTCGCCGGTGGCTATCCGGTAGGCGATGCGGCGGGTGAGGACCCTCGTCTTGCCGCTGCCCGGCCCCGCCCTGATGCACAGCGGGGCGGCAGGCGAGGTGACTGCCAGGCGCTGCGCATCGTCGAGGTCGGCGAGCAGGTGCGCAGCGTCGGCGTCGAGGCTCGAATCCTCCGGGCCGTTGGATTCTTCGAGTTCAACTCCGAGGCCGCCACTCACGAACAGCGAGGTTACCGAAGCCCTGCGACAGCGTCCGCCGGGGTCGCCGGGCCGCCGCGTCGGTTCTGGATCCCGGCCTTCGCCGGGATGACGGTCCGGAGGGCGGGTTGCTGCACGGTTAGCGTGGCGTTTCGATGGTGTCCTGCGGAGCGCAGCAGAGGCGAGCAGCATG
This sequence comes from Acidimicrobiales bacterium, assembly GCA_963664235.1. GTDB lineage: Bacteria > Actinomycetota > Acidimicrobiia > Acidimicrobiales > CATQHL01 > VXNF01. Next base: position 2,153,036 of record OY760933.1, read on the forward strand.
ACCGACCAGAGGCGAGCAGCATGACCGGCCGCTACGACGTCGTCGTGATCGGTGCGGGCATCGTCGGGTTGGCCACGGCGCGGGCGGTCGCCGAGCGGCTGCCGGGCGCCGACTTGGCGGTGGTCGACAAGGAGCCGGCAGTCGCCACTCACCAGACGGGACACAACAGCGGCGTGTTGCACACCGGCATCTACTACACGCCCGGGTCGCTGCGAGCGAAGCTGTGTGTGCAGGGCCATCGGGCCATGACCGAGTTCTGCGGTGAAGCAGGCCTGCCGTTCCGCCGGGGCGGCAAGGTGGTCACCGCGACCAGTGAGGCACAGATCCCCCGGCTCGAGGAACTGCTCCGGCGCGGCACACTCAACGGCGTGGGGGGCCTGCGCCGCATCGGCCCCGGGGAGTTACGCGAGCTGGAACCACATGCCACCGGCGTGGCCGCCCTGGCCGTCCCCGATGCCGCCTCGGTGGACTTCGCGGAGGTGGCCCGCCACATCGCCGCCGAACTGCCCGCCGACCTGCGAACCGGCGCCCCTCTGGAGGCCGTCGAGGTGGGGGAGCGCGTAAGGCTGCACGCCGGCGGTTCGAGCTTCGAAGCCCGCCTGGTCATCAACTGCGCCGGCCTGCACTCCGACCGGGTGGCCCGCCTGGCCGGCGCCACCCCGGAGGTGCGGATCATCCCGTTCCGCGGCGAGTACTACCGCCTCAGCGAGCGGGCCGCAGCGCTGTGCCGCTCGCTCATCTACCCGGTACCCGACCCCAGCTTCCCGTTCTTGGGGGTGCACTTCACCCGCCGGGTCGACGGCACCGTGGAGGTGGGCCCCAACGCCGTGCTGGCACTCGGGCGCGAGCACTACCGGGATGGCCGCCCCAGCCTGGGCGACGTCGCCGAGATGCTGCGCTTCGGCGGTTTCTGGCGCCTCGTCGGCCGCCACTGGCGGGCGGGCAGCGCCGAGTTGTGGCGGTCGCGAATCCGGCGGGTCTACGCCCGCTCGGCCCGGGCGCTGGTCCCGGAGGTCACCGGTGCCGATCTGCTGGTAGGCGGGGCGGGCGTGCGGGCCCAGGCGGTGGGGGCCGACGGCCGGCTCCTCGACGACTTCTGCATCCAGGAATCGCCGGGCTTCGTGCACGTGCTGAACGCACCCTCACCGGCGGCGACGGCCTCGCTCGCAATCGGCGGCCACCTCGCCGACCTGGCGGTGCAGCGCCTCGCCCGCTAGGGGTGTGCTGGGCAATCGATGCCGGACGCCGCCGGGTCCCCTGGACAATGGATTCCGGCCTCCGCCGGAATGACTGATCGCATGGTCCGCAGCTTTACTCAGCAATCTCCTAGGGACCGCCGCGCAGGTGGACCGCAATTTGGCCGATGTCGGCTCCGCCGAGCCCGGCCGCGGAGGCCTCGCGCAGCACGGCCCGGTTCGTGGTGGCCTGCGGCATGGGGGCGCCGACGGCCTCGGCCAGGGCCAGGGTCAGGTCGAGGTCTTTGATGCCCAGGTCGAGGGCGAAGCTGACGGGGGTCTCCAGCGGCTTCTCGAAGACCTCCCGGCGGTACTTCACCACAGGAGCGGCGATTGACGAGGAGGCGAACACCTCGTAGGCCACCTCGCGGGGCACACCGGCCCGCTCGGCCAGCACGAGCGACTCGCCCACGGCCTCCATGACGGCATAGAGAACCGAGTTGACCGCCAGCTTGAGGGCGACCCCGGCTCCTGGGCCACCGACGTGGATGACCCGGGCCGACATCGCTGCCAGGACCGGTCCCGCGGCGGCGGCCGCAGCCTCGTCGCCCGCCGTCATGACCAGCAGCGTGGCGGCTTCGGCCGCGGCGGTGCTGCCGGAGACGGGTGCCTCGATGAGGTGCCCCCCAGCCGCTTCGACGGACCGGCGCGCCCGCTGCGTGTATTCCAGTCCGGTGGTGCCCATGTCCACGACGATGTCGCCGGGAGACAGCCCTGCTGCGATGCCGTTAGGTCCCTCGAGAACGCTCGCCAGCGCGGGTCCGTCCGAAACCATCGCGACGATGATCGAAGCGGCCTCGGCCAGCTCGCGCCCCGACGTGGCGATCACCGCACCCGTCGACGCGGCGAAAGACTCGGCCCGGGACAGAGTGCGGTTGTGCACGGTCAGGTCGAATCCGGCCTGCTGCAGGTTTGCCGCCATAAGGCGGCCCATGCGGCCGAGTCCGGAGAAGCCGACGCTGATGGTGGATGTTTCGGCGGTGCCGGCGTCGCCCGGCGCAGAGGTGGGTTCGGTCATGAGATCCTCCGTGTTCTGTTGCGGGTGCCCACGCCGAAACGGGCTCAGCCCGTGACCAGCGGACGGGGCGAATCGATCTGCGGATCGAAGAGTGTCTTGATAGGCGTCGGTTCGCCGCCGACCATCGGCAGCAGGCCGCCGGTCAGCAGGTCCTCGAGTGGCAGCACCGCCGGCGCCACCAGCCGCCACACGTCGCCGCCGGACTCCAGCATCTCCACCGCATGGCCGAAGTCGGCCTCGAAGTTGTGCGCCAGGGTGCCGATCAGCTCCTTCTCGCGTAGCGCCAGGGAGCGCAGGTCGACGGCGGCGGGCGTCTCCTGCAGGCCCACGATGACGACCCTGCCGCCGGGGCGTACGAGGTCGGTGGCCTCCTGCACCGCGCTCGGAACCCCGGTGCACTCGAAGACGACCGTGGGTTCGGCGTCCCCGAGCACCTCGACGAGCGGGGTTCCGCGCCGTGCGGCACAGGTGGCGTGCGCTCCCAGAGCGCCGGCTACCGCGAGGCGGCCGGGATCGAGGTCGACGCCGGTCACCTCGGCGCCGAGCTGGGCCGCCGCATGTACGACGAAGGCGCCGATGCCGCCGGTGCCGACCACGACGGCTTGCTCATCGGCGTCGAGATGGCCCCGCGCCACGGCGTGGGTGGCGATGGACATGGGCTGCGCCATGGCAGCGACATCCAGGGCCACAGACCGGCCGCGCAGGTTTAGGCAGGCCGACGCCGGCACGGTGGTGAATTCGGCCAGGGCGCCGTGGCGTTGCAGACCCACGGTGGCGTACCGCTCGCACAGGTTGGTGCGACCTCGGGTGCACGGCACGCAGCTCCCGCACGAGATGCCCGCTCCAGAGGCGATCGGGTCGCCCTCGCTGAACCCCGCGACGCCCGGCCCGGCTCCGGCCACGACGCCGGCGAACTCGTGGCCCGGCACCATCGGCCCGCGGTGGCCCGTCACCGGATCGGCGCGGTGGATCGGGAACATGTGCGGACCCTCGGCGAACTCGGCCGCGTCGGTGCCGCAGATGCCCACGCTTGTGACCCGTAGGAGGAGTTCGCCCTCCGCCGGCTCCGGGCGCGGCAGGTCCCCGATGCGGATGTCGCGCCGGCCGTGGTAGACGGCTGCCTTCATGGCCGGCTCCGGTCGGGCCGACTGGCCTGCTTCTGGGCGACCATCAGTAGGCGTTGGCCACCATCAGTTCCTCGCACGGGAACAGCGTGATGATCTGCGGACCCTCGGCGGTGACCACGACCTCCTCCTCGATGCGGGCCGCCGAGCGCCCATCGGTAGCCGGGGCGTAGGTCTCGAGAGCGAAGACCATGCCCTCGACGATCTCGATGGGCTCGGCGAGCGAGTTCAGCCGGCTGATGATGGGCCGCTCGTGGAGGCCGACGCCGACCCCGTGGCCGAACTGCAATCCGAAGGCTTCCATCTCGTTCTCGAAGCCGTACTCGTGCGCTTCGGGCCAGACCCTGGCGATCGCGTCGGTCGTCACCCCGGGGCGCACCAGCTCGATGGCCGCATCCATCCACTCTCGAGACTGCTTGAAGGCGTCCCGCTGGGCTTGCGTGGCCCGGCCCACCGCGAAGGTCCGGTAGTAGCAGGTGCGGTAGCCGTTGAACACGTTGATGATGTCGAAGTAGGCCTGGTCGCCGGGCCGCAGTAGCCGGTCGGAGAACACGTGCGGGTGCGGGCTGCAGCGCTCGCCGGCGATGGAGTTGATGGCCTCCACGGCCTCGGCGCCCACGTCGAAGAGGTAGGCGGTCGCCAGGGCCACGATCTGGCTCTCGCGGATGCCGGGCTTGAGCGCCTCGAAGATGTGCTGGTAGACGCCGTCGACCATGGCGCAGGCCTGGGTCAGCAGCATGATCTCGTCGGGGCTCTTGACCTCCCGTGCCAGCATCATCGGCTGCTGGCCGTCGCGCACGTCGAGTCCCTGGGCCTGCATTTCCAGGAAGATCGAGGTCTCGGCCATGTCCACGCCGATGGGAGCGCCGGCAAGACCTTCGTCCGCCAGCACGCCGCGGAGCTCGCGCACCGCCGCGGTGTGCAGCCCCGCACTGGGGGCGATGGCCCCCTGCAGGCCGGTGTTGCCGCCCCGGGAGTTCGTCTCGTTGTACAACCCGGGAAGCTGCAGTCGATGCGCCCGGGCCGCCGAGCCGAAATCCCAGATCCAGGGTCCGCCGTCGCGGGTCACCAATGCATACCGCTCGCCCTTGTTGAAGGCCCAGTAGCCGATGTGGGTGCTGGTGGCGTAGCGGATGTTCGACGTCTCGAACAGCAGGAGCGCCCCGAGTTCGGCTTTCTCGAGTTGGTCGCGCACTCGCTGCAGCCGGTAGGAGCGGAGGCGCTCGAAGTCCACCCGCTGCTCCCAGTCCACGTTCATGAGGCCGGGTGCGGGGCTCGTGGCGACCGGGAACTCGTCCATGGACGCTCCTTGGCGTTGCCGGATTGGGGCGGAGTCCCGCCCCGTCACGGCGGAGGCTACCCAACGCCCGCAGCACCGCCCGGACCTCCACGGTTAGCGTGGCGCTGTGGAGGTGTCGCACGAGCGTTTCGAGGCCCTCGTGGCCGAGGCGCTGGACCTCATCCCCGACGAACTCGCCGATGCCATCGACAACCTGGCGGTGTTCGTGGTGGACCGCTCGCCGGCCGATCCCGAGCTGCTGGGCCTCTACGACGGCATCCCGCTGACCGACCGGGAGCACTACGGCGGGATGATCATGCCCGACCGCATCTTCATCTACCGCCTGCCGATCTGCGCCCTGTCCGACGACGAGGACGAGATCGTCGAGCAGGTGCGGATCACCGTCATTCACGAGGTGGCCCACCACTTCGGCATCGACGACGACCGTCTCGAGGAGTTGGGCTGGGATTGATCGCAGGGACATAGCCCGGCTCCGGGCGCCGACCGGTGCGCTCGGTACGATTGCGGTGTGCCGTTCCCCGCCCGGCTGCTCTCGGTTGACGAGGAGGTCGCGGTCGAGACCAGGCCTCACTGGACCTACCTGTCGGCGCAGTTCGGCGCCCTGGTGGTGCTGGTGGTGGCTGTTATCTGCGTCACGGTGGTCGTGGACGGGTTCCCGCTGCCGGCGGTCGCTGTGATCGGGGCGATGGCCGGCGTGTCGGCCGTCGCAGCGGGCATCCGGCTTGTCCGCTGGGCCAACACCTTCTACCTGGTGACCGACCGCCGGATCGTCTACTGGAAGGGTGTGCCGCGCTGGCGGGGCATCGAGCTGAGGCTCGATCTGGTGGACGAGATCGACGCCACCCAGACGATGTGGGGGCGCCTGGTGGGTGTGGGCACCCTCGCGGTGCGGTCCGTGGTGGAGGGGCACGTGCGCAAACTCTCCTTCGTCCCGCGCCCTGCGGCGGTGCGCCTCGAGGTGTACCGCCTGCTGCGCGAAGCCGAGCGGCGCGCCATTGCGGACTCGCTGCCGCACGAGTCCACCGGAACAACCCAGGAGGAGACCGCCGCTCCCCATCTCGACATCCCCGACCAGATCCGCAAGCTGTACGAGTTGGTGGAGTTGGGGATCCTCTCCGAGGCGGAGTTCGACGAGAAGAAGCGGGACCTGCTGGGGCGGCTCTGAGGGCCGGCGGCAGTCCAGGATCGCGTCGGAACGAAAGGAGGCCCCGATGGGCCCACTACAAGGTGTCAGGATCGTGGAGTTGGCCGGGGTCGGCCCTGGTCCGTTCGCCGCCATGATGCTGGCCGACATGGGTGCGGACGTGATCAGCGTGGACCGAGTTCGCGGGGCGGTGGCACTGGACTATCGCGGCCCCACCGGCGGCATCATGCGCCGGAGCCGGCGATCCATCGCCGTGGATCTCAAGCACCCGGACGGCCCGGAGATCGTCCTGCGACTCGTCACCGATGCCCAGGGCCTGATCGAGGGGTTCCGCCCGGGCGTCGCCGAGCGCCTGGGGGTGGGGCCCGAGGTTTGCCTGGGCCGCAACCCCGCCCTTGTCTACGGTCGCATGACCGGTTGGGGCCAGGACGGCCCCCTGGCGCCCGCCGCCGGCCACGACATCAACTACATCGCACTGTCCGGTGTGCTGTCGGGAGTCGGGATGCTCGGCGGGCCGCCGATCCCTCCGATGAATCTCGTGGGGGACTTCGGGGGCGGTGGCATGCTGCTGGCCCTGGGAATGGTGGCCGGGATGCTCGAGGCGCAGCGCTCGGGGCAGGGACAGGTGGTCGACGCCGCCATGGCCGAGGGTGCCGCGCTGCTGGCGACGGCCATCTACGGCCTGTGCAACGCCGGGTGGTGGGGCGAGCGAGGCGCCAACATCTTCGACGGTGGCGCCCACTTTTACGGGGTCTACGAATGCGCCGACGGGCGTTACATGAGCGTCGGCTCGATGGAGCCGCAGTTCTACGCCGAACTGCTGGAGGTGCTGGCGCTCGATCCGGGGGAGTTGCCCGACCAGTACGACAGGGCCCGCTGGCCCGAGGCTCGGCAACGGCTGGCAGAGGTGTTCGCCACCCGCACGCGCGACGAGTGGTCTGCTGCCTTCGAGGGCAGCGACGCGTGCGTGATGGCCGTGTTGGATTTCGACGAGGCGCCCCGCCACCCCCACAACGAGGCTCGGGGAAGCTTCATCGACGTCGACGGCGTCACGCAGCCGGCTCCCGCCCCGCGATTCAGTCGCACCCCATCGGCTGTCCACCGCCCGCCGCCCCAACCCGGTGCCGACACCGACGAGGCACTCACCGACTGGGGCTTCGAGCAGGCTGAGATCGCCGATCTCCGGAAAGCGGGCGCCATCGCCTGAGCACCTGCGCCCACAGGCGCGGTCGCCGGGCCCCGGCTCGGGCCCAACGACGCCGGGGCTCCGTAGCCTGAGCGCCGTGGCGACCCTGGTCTGCTTCCACGCCCATCCCGACGACGAGGCGATCTCCACCGGCGGCACCATGGCCAAGGCCGCCGCGGCCGGGCACCGGGTGGTCCTGGTGCTGGCCACGCGGGGAGAGGAAGGCGAGCAGATCCCCGGCGTCGTGCCCGACGGCTCCGAGCTCGGCGCCTGGCGAGAACGGGAGACCCGCGACTCGGCGGCGTTGCTGGGATGCCAACGCGTGGTGTTCCTGGGCTACCGGGACTCGGGAATGGCCGGAGCGCCGGAGAACGATGCGTCCGACTCGTTCTGGCAGGCGGACACCGACGAGGCGGCCGGGCGGCTGGCGCGGGTGCTCGACGAGGAGCGGGCCGACGCGCTGACCGTCTACGACAGCCACGGCGTCTACGGCCACCCCGACCACGTGGCCGTGCACCGGGTGGGGACCCGGGCAGCCGAATTTGCCGGCACACCGCGGCTTTACTGGGCGACGATGAACCGCGACCGCATCCGCGAGATGGTGGAGGCGGCCGAGCGTGCCGGCACCCCTGTCGACGCCGAGCGCACCGAGCGCGTCGACAGCGAGGAGTTCGGCCTGCCCGACGCCGACATCACCCACGCCATCGACGTCAGCGGGGTCCTGGATCTGAAGCGGTCCGCAATGGCTGCCCACGCCAGCCAGATCGGGCCCGAGTCGTTCTTCTTGGCGCTGGGGCAGGAGGAATTCGCCGCCGCCTTCGGCACCGAATGGTTCGTGCGTCCCGACCGGCCGCGCAACGGTCCGCAAGAGTCCGACCTCTTCACCTGAGCATGGTCCCCGGGGCCGGCCGGCAGGCCTGACCGCCACCATGGGCACGGACTCCCTCCTCGACGCGCACGTCACGCTCGCCTGGGTGACCCTGGGGGGCAACGGTGCGGCCGCAATCTGGTCGCTGGCGGCCCACTGGCTCCCCAGGTTGCGTGCCCGTGCCCTGTGGTGGTTCGTGCTGGGTGCCCAGTTGCTGCTGATCGCCGAGATCATCGTCGGCGTGGTCCTCATGGCGGGCGGCGGCCGCGAGGTGCCTGGCATCCACACCTTCTACGGCTTCGTGACCCTGGCGGCCATCGGCATCCTCTACAGCTACCGCACCCAGGTGGGACGCCCGCGGCACTACCTGCTGTACGGCTGGGGCGGGCTGTTCATCGCCGGGCTGATCATCCGGACGATGATCATCGGCTGAGCCATCGTCGCCCCCGACCGGTCGCCACAGCCGGGGTTTCGGCGGGAATATTCCCCGCCGCCGGTTGTTGAACCACTCGAACGGCCGTTACGGCGGCCCTCGGAATCGCAGAGTGCGAAACCGCGCAGTGACAACCGAAAGGAAGAGCAAGTGTTCCCAAGCCCGTTCACTCCCAGCTTGTTCGATCGTCTCGCCCCGCTCGCCGCTCCCGCGTCCCCCACCTTCTCCGCTCCCTACGACGTCTACCGGTTCGAGGATCGGGCGGAGGTGTGGATGGACCTGCCGGGCGTCGATCCGGCTGACATCGACATCACCGTCGAGGGACGCGACGTCACCGTCTCCGGCCGGCGCGAGGCGCCGGATGCCTCCGATGCGGTGGCCGTCAACGCCGGGCGCCGACACGGCGCCTTCGAGCGGCGACTGCACCTCGGCCGCGCCTTGGACCACGAGGCGCTCGAGGCCGACTACGGCAACGGTGTGCTGAAGCTGGTCGTGCCCCTTGCCGAGGTGGCCAAGCCCCGCAAGGTGCCCGTCGGCACGAACTCCGCCAGCGTCATCGAGGCGACCACCGCCTGAGATCTTCCCTCCCTCCCCCCGTTCGTGGCCCGGCCGACGCCGGGCCACGAACGCGTCGGGAGCGGTCACCTACGATTGTCCCGTCACCTTGCTGCGCAGGAGGTCGAGATGGCGGTGAGCGCCTACATCCTCATCCAGACCGAGATGGACCAGGCGGCGGCGGTGGCGCGCAGCATCCGGGGCATGGACGGGGTGGAGTCCACCGAGGTGATGACGGGCCCCTACGACGTGATCGTCAAGGCCACCGCCCCCGACATGAACAGCCTCGGGCTCATGGTGATCAGCCACATTCAGGCGGTGGGGGGCATCACGCGCACGCTGACCTGCCCCGTCGTGGAGATCTGAGGGGGGCTCAGGCCTCCAGCCGGCGCTCCAGCGCCGCCAGTTCCTCCCAGAGTTCCGCCGGCAGGTGATCGCCGAAGCCGGCGAAGTGCTTGCGGATGAGGTCCACCTCACCTCGCCAGGATTCCCGGTCCACCGACAGCAGTTCGTCCATATCCTCGGGCGGGATCTGCAGCCCCGAGAGGTCGAGAGCGCCGGCCGGCGGCGTGAATCCCAGCGGGGTCTCGACGGCGGTGGCGCGCCCCTCCACCCGCTCGGTGATCCAGCGCAGCACCCGGCAGTTCTCGCCGAATCCGGGCCACAGGAAGCGCCCGTCGTCGCCGCGCCGGAACCAGTTCACCCAGAAGATCTGCGGTAGGCGGGAGGGGTCGCGCCCGGCGCCCATCTCCAGCCAGTGGGCCATGTAGTCGCCCATGTTGTAGCCGCAGAACGGACGCATGGCGAAGGGGTCGAAGCGCACCTTGCCGACCTCGCCGCTGGCCGCGGCGGTGGTTTCGGAGTTGAGGATCGAGCCCAGGAACACGCCGTGGCGCCAGTCGCGGGCGGCGGTGACCAGGGGGGCGTTGCGTGCCCGTCGCCCGCCGAAGACGATGGCCGAGATGGGCACGCCGGCGGGGTCCTCCCATTCGGGTGCGATCGAAGGGCACTGGCCCGCAGGCGCGGTGAAGCGGGCGTTGGGATGTGCCGCCGGTTCCCCCGAGCCGGGCTCATAGGGCCGGCCGCGCCAGTCCGTGAGTCCCTCCGGGGCCGTGGGCGTGAGGTTCTCCCACCACACGTCGCCGTCGGCGGTGGCGGCCACATTGGTGAAGATGGAGTTGCCCCACATCGTGTCCAGAGCGTTGGGGTTGGTTGCGCGCGAGGTGTTCGGCGCCACCCCGAAGATGCCGTTCTCGGGGTTGATGGCATACAGGCGCCCGTCGGAGCCGAATTGCATCCAGGCGATGTCGTCACCCAGGGTCTCGACCTTCCAGCCCGGCAGGGTTGGCACCATCATGGCCATGTTGGTCTTGCCGCAGGCCGACGGGAAGGCCCCGGCCACGTAGTACTTGCGTCCCCCCGGCGGGGTGACGCTCATGATCAGCATGTGCTCGGCCAACCAGCCGTCGTCGCGGGCCATGACCGAGGCGATGCGCAGGGCGAAGCACTTCTTGCCCAGCAGGGCGTTGCCGCCGTAGCCCGAGCCGTAGGACCAGATCTCCCGGGTCTCGGGGAAGTGGGCGATGTACTTGTTGTCGGTGTCGCAGGGCCACGGGTCGTCGGGCTGCCCCTCGGCGAGCGGGTGGCCCACCGAGTGCAGGCACGGCACGAAGTTGCCGTCGCTGCCGAGTTCGGCCAGCACCTCGTCGCCGATGCGGGCCATGATCCGCATGTTCACGACCACGTACGCCGAGTCGGTGAGCTGCACGCCGATCTGGGAGATGTGCGACCCCAGCGGCCCCATGCTGAACGGGATCACGTACATCGTCCGGCCGGCCATGGCACCACCGAAGTGCTCGAGGAGTTCGGCCTTCAGTTCGGTGGGGGCGCGCCAGTTATTGGTGGGTCCGGCGTCTTCGGGGTCTACCGAGGCGATGAAGGTGCGGTCCTCCACCCGGGCCACGTCCGCCGGGTCGGACCGCGCCAGGAAACTGTTGGGGCGCAGGTCGGCGTTGAGCCGCTGGAACGTGCCCGAGGCTTCCAGGGCGGCGCAGAGCCGCTCCCATTCGGCCTCGCTGCCGTCGCACCAGTAGACCTCGTCGGGTTGGAGGACCTGCCGGCATTCCTCCACCCAGTCGAGGAGCTGCCGGTGGGTCGTGGCACATCTGACATCGGTACTGGTCATGAGGTTTCTCGCTGCTTCGCGCCGGTCGTCTCAGACGAGGTGTGGCGGGGTGCCCATGTCGACTTCGCTGCCGAGGCGAAGCGCCGTGGCACGGCCGGCGTCGTCGAGGTCGAAGATCACCCGCTGCCCCTGGCGGAGGAAGCGGAACACCGAACCCTCGAGGGCGCCGACGGCGAGGTCGCACTCGATGAAGTCGGTGTCGCGTACGACGACGCCGTCACCGGTGACGGGGTCGTACGACTTGATCACGCCCTGCATGCGCCTGCCTTCCCGATATGTGACAGCGCCCGGCAGGTTTCCCGCCGAGCGTGACCGCAGGGTAGTCGCCTCAGCGCCGGCGCGGCGCGGGCTGTTTCAGCGCCGGCTGCCGGGGAAGGATGCCGCCCTGACTATTGTTTAGCGGCGTGACTCCCCTGGATCGGTTGACCGCCGATCACGTTGATTTGGTGATGCGGCGCTACAGCGAAGCGCTCGCCTCTCACCGCTCCGTGATCGACGCCCTCAACGTCTACCCGGTGCCCGACGGCGACACGGGCACGAACATGTCGTTGACGCTGCGGGCGGTGGTGGACGCCCTCCCCGCCGACTGCGACCTGCGGGCGGTCTGCCAGGCCATCTACGACAGCGCCCTTGCGGCGGGTCGCGGCAACTCGGGGATCATCGTGTCGCAGTTCCTGCGGGCCATGGCCGGTGCCTGGCGCGAGGCGGTGACGATCGACGCCGCCGGCTTGGCCGGCAGCCTGGAGGCGGCCTCGGTGGCGGCCTACGGCGCGGTGGCCCGCCCGGTGGAGGGCACCATCTTGACCGTGGGCCGGGACGTGGCCACCGCCGCGGCAGCCGCCGCCCAGCAGGGCGCGCCGCTGGCGGAGGTCGTCCAGACGGCTATCGAGGCCGGCCGCGAGAGCCTGGAGCGCACCCCGGAACTGCTGGAGGTACTGCGCACCGCCGGCGTGGTGGACGCCGGGGGCAAGGGCCTGTTGCTGCTGCTGGACGCCCTGGCGCACGTGGTGGACGGGCGACCCCTGCCCGAGCCCCCCGAGGTCGCCGTCCCGCTGCTCGGCGACGATCCCCACCACATCGACGGCGCCGGCGACGTGGCCGACCTGCGCTACGAGGTGATGTTCCTCCTCGAGGGCTCCGACGACCGTGTCGCGGCCTTCCGGGACCGCTGGGAGGAGCTCGGCGACTCCATCGTGGTCGTCGGCGGGGACGGCCTGTGGAACTGCCACATCCACACCGACGACATCGGGGGCTCCATCGAGGCGGGGATCGAGGCCGGACGCCCGTACCGCATCGAGGTGACCGACCTTCACGAGCAGGTTGCCCACATCGAGCACGTGGCGGCTCCGGAGCGCACCACGACGGCGGTCGTGACGGTGGCCACCGGCGAGGGCGTGCGGCGGATCTTCGAGTCGCTGGGCGCGGCCGAGGTGGTGACGGGTGGCCAGACCATGAACCCCTCGGTTGCCACGCTCCTCGCTGCGGTGGAGCGCGTCCCAGCCGACGGGGTGGTGGTGCTGCCCAACAACAAGAACATCGTGCTGGCCGCCCAGCAGCTGCACGAACTCACCAACAAGGAGGTCGTGGTGGTGCCGACGGTCAGCATCCCCGCCGGCCTCAGCGCCATGGTGGAGTTCGACCCCGAAGCCGAGGCGGCGCGCAACGCCAAGGTGATGGCGGCCCTGGCCGACGAGGTCGCCGCCGGCGAGGTGACCTGTGCCGTGCGGGACGCCGTCACCCCGGCCGGGCCGGTGGCCGAGGGTGACTTCATGGGACTCAGCGCCGGCGACGTGCAGTGCGTGGGCGGGGCGCTGACCACCGTTGCCTGCGATCTGCTCGATCGGATCGTCGCCGACGACCACGAGATCGTGACGCTGATCTGCGGTGCCGAGGCGACCGATGCGGACACCGCGGTGGTGGCGGGCTGGCTGGCGGAGCACCGGCCGCACGCCGAACTGGAAGTGCACGCCGGCGGGCAGCCCTTGTACCACTACTACGTCGGCGTCGAATAGGCGCCGGAGCCGGGCGGTGCTGCTGACCGGTGGTTGAGGGGCCCGCGCCGCTCACGTGGCGTGACCTGGCCGGCATCGGCCTGGAGCGCCTGAAGAGCGGCGGCCGGCGCCGGGTGGGGGCGCTGGGCGAGTTGGGCGTGACCCACCTGGGCGACCTGCTGGCCTACTACCCCCGCCGCTACCTGGACCGCAGCCGAGAGGCCACCGTCACCGAACTGCAAGTCGGGGAGGACGCCACGGTCCTCGCCACCGTGGAGCGGGTCTCTGCTGTGCCGGGACGCAACCGCCGCGGCCGGGTGGAGGTTGTGGTGCGGGACCGTGACGGTACGGGGCTGCACTGCGTGTTCTTCAACCAGCCGTGGCGGCGCAAGCAGCTGCGCGAGGGCATGCAGGCGCTGCTCTACGGGCGTCTGGAGGTTTACCGGGGCACCGTGCAGATGGCCAACCCGGTGGTGGATCTCGTCGGCGACCGGACCGGCGGCATCTTCGCCGTCTACCCGATGTCTGCCAAGGCCCCCATCACCACCTGGGAGATCGCCGACATGGTCGCCGAGGCGCTGCGACGCTGCGAGCAGCGCGGCATCGCCGACCCGGTGCCGGCGGGGATTCTGGATGCCCACAACCTGTGCGGGCGCGACGAGGCCCTGCGGCTGATCCACAGCCCGGAGTCGTTCGCGAACGTGACCCGCGCCCGCAACCGGCTGGTGTTCGACGAGCTGCTGCGGATGCAGGTGGTCCTGGTGCGGCGCAAGCGCCGGCGTCAACTCGCCGGCGAGGGCATCGCCCACGAGGTGGACCGGGGGCTCCTGGAGCGTTTCGGTCAGCGCCTGCCCTTCGAGCTGACCGTGGCGCAGAGCCGCACCGTCGCCGAGATTCTCGCCGACCTGGCGCAGCCGTGGCCGATGCACCGGCTGCTGCAGGGCGAGGTGGGTTCGGGCAAGACGGTGGTCGCCCTGATGGCCATGCTGGCGGTGGTCTGCGGCGGGCGCCAGGCGGCTCTGATGGCTCCCACCGAAGTGCTGGCGGAGCAGCACTACTCGGGCCTCAGCGAGTTGCTGAGCTCGCTGGACGGCGACGGCGCCGGTCTCGGGGCGGGGCGACTCAGCCTCGGTGGCCTGCCGCCGGTCACCCTGGAGCTGCTCACGGGTCGGACCCGGGCGGCGGGCCGCAAGCGGATCCTGGCCGGCCTGACCGGCGGGCAGGTGGACATGGTGGTGGGCACCCACGCCCTCATCAGCGAAGGCGTGGGCTTTTCCTCCCTCGGGCTGGCCGTGGTGGACGAGCAGCACCGCTTCGGCGTCGAGCAGCGGGCTGCGCTGCGTGCCCGTGGCGAGCCGGGGGGCCTCCCCGACGTCCTGGTCATGACGGCGACGCCCATCCCGCGCACTGCGGCCATGACCGTCTACGGCGACCTCGACGTGTCACGCCTCGACGAGTTGCCCGCCGGGCGGGCCGGCGTAACCACCGCTGCGGTGACCGAGGCTCTCGGCCAGGGCGCCGTGTGGGAGCGCCTGCGCTCCGAGGTGGCCGCAGGCCGGCAGGCGTACGTGGTGTGCCCCCTCATCGAGGAGTCCGACAAGGTGGAAGCCGCCGGGGCGGAGGCGACCTACGACGAGCTGCGTGCCGGTGAGCTGGCGGATCTGCGGGTGGGGCTGCTGCACGGGCGCCTGCCGGCCGGCGCCCGGGAACCCCTCATGGCCTCGTTCCGGCGCGGCGAGTTGGATGTGCTCGTCGCCACGACGGTCATCGAGGTGGGGGTCGACGTGGCCAACGCAACGGTCATGGTCATCCTGGGTGCCGACCGCTTCGGCATCGCCCAACTCCACCAGCTGCGGGGCAGGGTGGGGCGGGGATCCCAGCCGGGATGGTGCTTCCTGGTCGCCGAGAACCTCTCGGCGGGGGCGCAGCTGCGCCTGGGGGCGCTCGTGGACAGCACCGACGGTTTCGAGCTGTCCGAGATCGACCTGGATCTGCGCGGCGAGGGCACCCTCATGGACTCCCGCCAGACCGGCCGCAGCGATCTGCGGCTGGCGTCGCTGCGCAGGGACCGCGACTGGATCCCGCTGGCGCGCGCGGCGGCCGAGGCGATCTGCGACGCCGGCGGTCCGAGCGAGGTGCTCGCCGACGAGATCGCCCTGCTGCTCAGCGACGCCGACATCGACTATTTCGACAAGTCGTAGGGCAGGATGGGTCCGTGAGCGCCGAACGCCGTCCCAGTGAGCTGGCCAGGCTGACCGAGGTGCGCCGCGTCGGCCGGGAACGGACCGCCCGGATCGCCGCCATCCTCGGCGAGGCCTTCGCCGACGATCCGCTGCAGGCGTGGCTGCTGGAGGGGGTCGACCCGTCCGACCGACCCGAGCGTCGCACCGCCTGGTGGCGCTTCATGATCAGCCACGCCCCGGCGGGCGCGGAACTGCACATGACCGGTGACGGGTCCGCCGCGGCGTGCTGGCACCCGTCGGCGCCGGAGCCCTACCCGCAGGAGGTCCGGGCGAAGTTCGCCGAAATGGTCACCGACCTCACCGGAGGTCGCGCACCGCTGGTGCTGGAGTCCTTGGCCCGGGTCGCCCGCCGGGCTCCGACCGAGCCGCACTGGCACCTGGCGGCGGTCGGGGTCGTCCCGGGCCGCCAGAGCGGCGGGGTGGGTTCGCGGCTGATGGCCACGATGCTGGCCCGCTGTGACCGGCTGGGGATCCCCGCCTACCTGGAGTCCTCGAACGCCCGCAATCTGGACTTCTACCGGCGGCTGGGTTTCGGGCCCGTCGGCGAGGTGCACACCGTCGACGGGCGGGTCGCGCTCACCCTCATGTGGCGCCCACCGGATCCGGTCTCGTGAGGGGCGCAGGCTCATGACCCGCATCATCGCCGGCGAGGCCGGAGGGCGCCGGCTGAAGGTTCCCCGCGGCGACAGGGTGCGGCCCACCACCGATCGGGTGCGCGAGTCCATGTTCGGGGCACTCGGCAGCCTCACCGATCTGGGCGGGATCACGGTGCTCGACGCCTTCGCCGGCAGCGGCGCCCTGGGCCTGGAGGCCGTCTCGAGGGGTGCGGCCCACGCCACCTTCGTGGAGCGGCACCGGTCGACGGCCGCCGTCCTGCGCGCCAACGTTGCGGCGCTGGACTTCGGTGATCGCTGCCGCGTCGTGAGCGGCGACGTGCTGGCCTGGCTAGGCACGGCCGGCGAGTCCTTCGACGTGGCCTTTTGCGATCCGCCCTACGACTTTCCCGAACACGGCTGGGACCGGCTGCTGGGACGGTTGAACGCCGGGATCCTCGTCGCCGAATCCGATCGCCCGGTGCCCGCGCACCCCGACTGGATAGTCATCTCCGAGCGTCGCCGGGGGAGTACCGTTGTGCAGATGGCCAGACGTCGAACCGCCGGGGACCTCCAGACCGCGGCGGGATCACCGGGATGTGACTGACGTGCTCCGCGTGCTGTACCCGGGTTCGTTCGATCCCGTGCACAACGGTCACGTGGAGATCGTCGAGATGGCGGCTGATCTCTTCGACGAGGTGATCGTGGCAGCCATGCGCAACCCGCAGAAGGGAGAGACCCTCTTCCCCATGGATCAGCGCGAAGCCATGCTGAACGAGACGTTCGAGCACCTGTCGAATGTGCGCACCACCATGTTCGGCGAGTTGGTTGTGACCCTGGCCCGCCGGGAGGGGGCGGACTTCATCGTGAAGGGCCTGCGCGCGGTGTCGGACTTCGAGAGCGAGTTGCAGATGGCCCAGACCAACCGGAAGGTGGCCGGTGTGCAAACCGTGTTCCTGCCGTCCACGTCGGCCAGCTCGTTCATCGCCTCGAAGTACATCCGGGAGATTGCCCGCTTCGGCGGCAATGTGGAGTCCATGGTGCCGCCCCCGGTGGCGCACCGTCTCGAGGAACGGCGGTCGGTCTCGTGAACCTCTACGACGATCCGCTGGCGCCCGGCGGCGAAGAGCAGTCCGAGCCGTCGCCGGGGGAGTCTCTCGGCGGATCCAGCCCCTTCGACGCCCTCTCCGGTGGCGGTCCCGAGCTCGTCGAGGACGTGGAGGCGGCGCTCGTCGATCTGGAGCGATACGTCGGCGGGGCGCGCTCGTCGAGCCTGTCCTCGCAGATTCGCCTCGACCGCGACCATGTCCTGGAGCTGATCCGGGTCGCTCGTGCCCGGTTGCCGGTGGCGCTGCGCAGCGCCCGTTGGCTCATCAAGGAACGCAACGACTACCTGGCCAAGGCTCGCCGGGACGCCGAGGAGATCATCGACGAGGTGAAGGCCGAGGCGGCGCGCATGGTGCAGCGCACCGAGGTCGTCAAGCAGGCGGAGGTGCGGGCCCGCCGGATCATCGAGGCGGCCGAGGAGCAGGCGCGCCGCCGCCGGCTCGAACTTGAGGACTACTGCGACGAGCACCTTGGCCGCTTCGAGGAGACCATGGCTCAAGCGCTGAACAACGTGCGGGAGGGGCGCAGGCGGCTGCAGGGGTCGATCCCGCCCGCCGACCCAACGCACGCCGAGGCGGCCGGCGACGCCGACGAGTCCGACGCGCTCTTCTTCAACCAAGACCAGGGGTGAGCGAGCCGCGCCCGGTGCTGGTCCCCGTTGCCGACCTGCTGGCCGCCCCGGGCCGGCGGCGGGAGTTGGAGGGTCGGCGGATCCTGGAGGACCTGGCGATCGGCGGCCGCGCCATCGCCGATGATGCCGTCGAATTGCAGCTCACCCTGGAGGCACAGGCCGGGCGCATCATCTGCTCCGGTGAGGTGCGCGCCTGCTGGGAACTCGAGTGCCGGCGTTGCCTGAGTCCTGTGCGCCTCCCGGTGGCGCCTGCGGTCACGGAGATCTTCGAGTCGGCTCCCGTCGAGGGCGACACGTTCCCCCTCGACGGCGAGGTCGTGGACCTGGCGCCGATGCTGCGCGAGGTCGTGCTGTTGACCCTGCCGCTCGCGCCGCTGTGCGGTGAGTCCTGCGGCGGCCCCCCAGGGGGCTCGTACTACGCGGCGCCACCCACCGAGGATCCGTCCGATCCCGGCCCCCGGCGCGATCCGCGCTGGGCGGCACTGGACGACTTCGCACCCTGAGGAACCGGCAGGGGAGGCCGCTACCGTCACTGTGTGGCCGTTCCCAAGAAGAAGACCTCCAAGTCCCGCTCCCGCAGCCGCCGCGCCGCCGCATGGCGCCTGCGATCGCCGTCCCGTTCGTCCTGCTCCCGCTGCGGGGCTGCCAAGGTGCCGCATCGTGTCTGCGGGCAGTGCGGCTGGTACCGCGGCCGGCAGGCGGTCGAACTCGACTGACCCGTCTCGCCGGACTGTGAATCGACCGGCCGGGGACAAGTCGCGCAACGCTCGGCAACTGCGGTAGCTGTGAGTTCTCTGCCCGTCGCCGTCGACGCCATGGGGGGCGACAACGCACCTGAGGCGATCGTCGAGGGTGCCCGCATCGCGGCCGACGCGGGGCTCGGCGTGGTGCTGGCGGGTCCGCCCGAACAGCTCGCCCGCAGCGGCCTCGAGGTGATTCCGGCTCGGGAGGTCGTGGGCATGGACGCCGACCCCGGCGCCAGCGTCCGCCGGCTCAAGGACTCCTCGGTGGTGCGGGCGGCCGAGGCCGTGCGCGACGGGCGGGCCTGCGCCATGGTCTCCGCGGGGAACACCGGCGCCGCCATGGCGAGCGCGCTCCTGCGTTTCGGGCGGATCAAGGGCGTAGTGCGCCCGGCGGTGGCCATCCCGTTCCCGGTGCCCGGGCGGCCGACGCCCACCGTGGTCCTGGACTGCGGAGCGAACTCCGACTGCGTCGCCGCCTGGCTGGTGCAGTTCGCCCGCATGGGAGCGGTGTACAGCCGCGCCGGTTTCGGGGTCGAAGAGCCGCGGGTGGCGCTCCTGTCCATCGGCGAGGAGGCCGGCAAGGGTTCGGCGCTGGTCAAAGAGGTGTTCGCGCTCCTCGACGACGAGGGATGGCAGGAGCGCGCCGGTGCCCGCTTCGTGGGCAACGTGGAGGGGCGCGACCTGCTGCTGGACTGCGCGGATGTCATCGTGACCGACGGCTTCACCGGCAACGTGATGCTGAAGACCGCCGAGGGCGTGGCGAGCGTCATCTCCGGCCAGATCATCGCCCTGGCCGACAGCTCCCCCGAAGCGCGGGCGGGCGCCGAATTGTTCTTCCCGGCCCTCGTGGGTCTGTACGAGACGTTCGACCCCGACAACACCGGCGGTGCGGTCCTGCTGGGTGTCCGGGGCGTTTGCACCATCTCGCACGGCTCCTCGGGCCCCAAGGCGATCGCCAACGCCATCGGCGTGGCGCACCAGCTGGCGGCGGCGGGCATCGTCCCGCAGATCGCACGCGCGGTCACCGGGTAGAATCCGTTCTTCTTGCGGCGTGCCACCGGGCGCGCCAGGTGTCGAGAGGAGGCCGCAGCCGTGCCGGCGGAGACCCACGTTTCGCAGAGTCCGATGCCGAGGTCGGAGATCCTGGAGCAGATCAAGGGCCGGCTGGCCGACATTCTCGAGATCGAGCCGTCCGACATCGCCGAGGGTGATTCCTTCCTCGACGACCTCGACGCCGACTCGCTGGCGTTGATCGAGTTGGTCGAGGCTCTGGAGGAGGAGTTCGGCGAGCGCACGGTGGGATTCCGCATCGACGACGAGGACCTGCAGGACCTGCGCACGGTCCGCGACGCCGTCGACTACGTCGAGGCGCGACTGGGCTGAGTGGCCACCGACGACCCCGACAACCTGGCGGAGCGCATCGGCTACCGGTTCGGTGACCAGACGCTGAAGGAACTGGCGCTGCGCCACCGCTCCTGGGTGGCCGAGCAGCGTCCGATCGCCGGTAAGAAGCCGGCCTCCAACGAGCGCCTCGAGTTGCTGGGCGACGCCGTGCTGGACGTGATCGTCTCCGAACACCTCTACACCACGTACCCCGACCTGGAAGTGGGCCAGCTCGCCAAGGCGCGGGCCTCGCTGGTCTCGGCGGACTGCCTGGCGGAGCTGGCCGCCGAGCTGCAACTCGGCGACGAACTGCTGATGGGGCGGGGGGAGGCGGCGGCCGGTGGCCGCCACAAACGCTCCATCCTGGCCGATGCGGCCGAGGCCATCATCGGCGCCGTGTATCTGGACGGTGGCTGGGAGCCGGCGCGCCGGATGGTGCTCTCGCTGCTTGCCGAACGCATCGAAACGGTGGCGCGGGACCCGGGACGGGATGACCACAAGACCGTCCTGCAGGAACGGGTCGCGCACGCCGGGGGCGAGGCGCCGTGCTACCGGCTGAGCCACACCGGCCCCGACCACGAGCGCAACTGGCGGGCCGTCGTGCTGATCGCCGGCACCGAGTACGGCACCGGCGAGGGGCGCAGCAAGAAGCAGGCCGAACAGGCGGCCGCCCGTGCCGCTCTGGCCGTCCTGGCGAGCGTGCTCTCGCCCGAGCGGCCATCCCCGGACGCCGCCGGCGCGGGCGCGAAGATGTCCGGTGACGCTGCCCTGCCCGGAGACGACGCCGCAAGGACACCATGATCGAGTCACCCGAAATTGAGGTAGTGCGACGCGAGTTGGAGCGCGAGGTCATGGACAGGCGGGTGAAGGCCGTGGCGGTGCTGTCGGAGGCTGTCACCCCGCACGCGGCCGAGGAACTGAATGAGCGACTGGAGCGGGCCAAGATCACCGGGGAGATCACCCGCCAGGGGCTGCAACTGCTGCTCTCCTTCGACAACGAGGAGGTCATGGTGATCACCCTCGGCGCCGGGGGCCATCTTCGCCGCCAACCCAACCGGGATCGCGTCGATCCCGCCACGCGCCTCGTCATCACGTTCACGCAGTTCGGGGGTCTGCGCCTGCTGGACTTCAAGGAGGGGGCCCGGATGCGGCTCCTGGATCGCGAGCAGGACCTGGAGCAGCAACCGACCGGTATCGACCCCCTCGTGACGTCGCTCTCGTGGACCGACTTCTCCAGCCTGCTGGCGGCGCCACCCCGCCCGATGTACCTGAAGGCCTTCCTGACCAACGCCAACATGATCGTCGGCGTCGGCGACATGTACGCGGACGAGATCCTCTTCAACGCCGGCTTGCGCCACGACCGGATGACCGACTCGTTGGGCCGCCAGGAGATCCGCAGGCTGTGGCGCGCCATCGTCGAAGTCCTGCACGACGCTGTGAAGTACCGGGGCTCCACGCTGGAGGACAATCACTTCGTCTCGCCGTCGGGGGAGCCCGGCGCGTACCAGAACCATCACAACGTCTACCGCAGGCAGGGCCAGCTGAGCCCGCGCTCGCGCCGGCCCATCGTGCGGACCAAGTACCGGGGGCGCTGGACCTACTACTGCGAGCAGTCCCAGGTATAGCGGTGTTCCTGCAGGCCCTCACGCTGAAGGGCTTCAAGTCCTTCGCCGAGACCACCACGATCAGCTTCGCGCCCGGTCTGTCGGTGATCGTGGGGCCCAACGGCAGCGGCAAGTCCAACATCGTGGACGCCATCAGCTGGGTTCTCGGCTCGCAGTCACCCACCGCGCTGCGCTCCCAGCAGATGGACGATGTGATCTTCGCGGGCAATCCCGGCCGGCCGGCGCTGGGGCGGGCGGAGGTCACCCTCACTTTCGACAACGCCGACCGCCGCCTGCCGCTGGACCTCGACGAGGTCGCCATCAGCCGCACGTTGTTCCGCAGCGGTGACAGCGGCTACGCCGTCAACGCCACCGCGGCCCGGCTCATCGACATCTCCGAGTTGCTCTCCGCCGCCGGTGTCGGGCGCCACCGCCACGTCATCGTCAGCCAGGGGCACATCGACGCCGTTCTCCGGGCCAAGCCCGCCGAGCGGCGCGCCATCCTCGAGGAGGCCGCCGGTGTGTCCGCCTACCGGCTGCGCAAGGAGAAGGCGCTGCGTCGGCTGACCGACACCGAGGCGAACCTGGCGCGCCTGGGCGACCAGCTGGCCGAGGTCCGCCGGACGCTGCGGCCCCTCGAGCAGCAGGCGTCGGTGGCGCGGCGCCACGGCGCGCTGGTTGCGGAACTGGCCGCGCTGCAGATCCACCGGCTCGGTGCCGAACTCACCGAACTGCGGGCGCGCCGGCGCGAGGCGGCGACCCAGCGCCGGGACCTCGCCGACCGCCGTGCCGCGGACTCCCGCCGGATGGCAACCCTCGACGGGCGAATCGCTGAGGCCGAGACGCGGCTGTCGGCGCCGGGTCACGTGGCCCTGGCCCGCTCCAGCGAACGCCTCGCCGCTCTGGAGGAGCTCCTCCAGCAGGCGCAGCGGGCGATCGCCGGCCGCCGGGCGGACTACGAGCGGCGCCGCGGGGGCTGGATGGCCGGCGACCTGCTGGCCTCCCTCTCCGAGGAGTCCGCCCGCATCGACGTCGCAATGGTCGAGTTCGAGGGCGCCGAGGCCGAACTGGCGGCCGACCGGCGCCGTGTCGAGGCCGCCGAAGAACTGCTCGCAGCCGACACGCAGGCGGCCCGCGCGGTGGCCTACGGCGACCACGCCACCGCCGCCCAGCTGCGGGGACGCCTGATGGCGCTCGGTGACGTCGCCGACCGGGCCGAGGCCGAGCTGGGCGAACTCACCGAGCGCGCCCGCCGGCTGGCCGAGCGCCGGGTGGCCGCCGAGGAGTCATCCCGCCGCGCCGAGGCGGAGTTGGCGGCGCGCCGTGACGACGAGGGGGCCGCAGCCGGTGCGCTGGAGGCCGCCGAGGCGCGCCGTACCGAGGTTGCCGCGGCGGAGACGGCAGCCCGGGAGGCGCAGGCCGGCGCGGCCGGCGAGCACAACCGGTGGCGGGCGCGGGTCGACGCTCTGGCCCTGGCGATGGGCGACGTGCGGGCACGCTCGGGTATGGAGGTCCTTGCCTCCCGTTCGGGTGTGCTGGGCGCGCTCGGCGATCTGGTGGCGGTGGAGGAGGGCTGGGAGGCAGCGTTCGAGGCGGCGGCCGGAGATGCCCTCGCGGCCGCCGTTGTGGACGGTCCGGCGGCGGCCCGACCGGCGCTCGAGGCGCTGGTGGCGGCGGAGACAGCCGGAGCAGTGCTGCCGAGCCATGCCGCCGTCGCCGAGCCGCCTCCGGTGGGACAGCCGCTGCGTTCCCACGTGCGGGGCCGGCAAAGGGGTGTGGACGAGGTCCTCGACGGCCTGATCGGCGCGGTCGTCATGGTGCCGAGCTGGCAGGAGGCCTGCGACGCCGTCGCCGAGCACCCCGGCGCCACGGTCGTCACCCCGGCCGGGGACTGCTTCTCACCGACCGGCTGGCGGGTGGGGGTCCACCGTTCGGGAGCCACCGGCGAGGCGCTGGCGGAGTCCCGGGAGCGGCTCGGGCGAGCCGAGTCCTCACTGACCGAAGCCGACCGGGCGCTCGCTGAAGCGGTCGCCGCGGTCGCCGTGGCCGCCTCGGCACACGCCGGCGCCACTGAGACGTGCCGGGTTGCCGCACGGCGCCTGGACGAGGCTGGCCGGCGGGCCACCGAGGCCGACCGCAACGCCGGCGCCGCAGCCGCCGAGGACGCGGCAACCGTCGAGCGCCTGGCGGAGCTGACCGAGCGGGTCCGGGCGAACCGCCGCCTGGCCGACGAGGCGGCCGAGCAGTTGGAGGAGTTGCAGCAGTCGATCGAAGCGACCGAGGCGGTTGTTCGGGGGGAGGTGGCCGACCTGCAGCGGCGCCGCACCGACCTGGAGCTCCAGCGGCGGTCTCTGGATGTGCGGTCCTCGGAGATCCGGGTGCGCCGCGCGGTCATGTCCGACCGCCGGGCCGAGATTCGAACCCGGCTGGAGGGTCACGAGGCAGCGGTCGCCTCCGCGGGCGCCGACACCCGGCGTGGCACGGTCCTGGCGTCGGTGGCGGCACGACTCGCCCAGAGCGCGGACGAGTGCCGGAGCGGCCTGGAGCGGCTGCGGGCACGGCAACGCCAGCTGGCGGAGTCCGGCCGGCTCACGGCCGCACGGCTCGACGGGGATCGCCGGAAGCGGGCGGAGCTGGCGGCGTCCACCTCCGAGGTCGGCGAGCAGCTGCTCGCCGCCCAGCGCGCCGAGGACGAGCTCCGGGTGCGGATCGAGTCGGTCGCCGAGACGTTGGCAAGCCAGCACGACTGTGACGAGATCCGGGCCACCCGGACCACGCAGCCGGAGCTCCCCGAGGGCGTGAGCGCACCCCAACGCATCCGCGAGCTGGAGCGCCTGCTGCGCGGCATCGGTCCGGTGAACCCCCTGGCTGTGCGCGAGTACGACATCCTGCGCGAGCGCCACGACCACCTTGCCTCACAGATCGACGATGTCCGCAGCGCCCGCCGCGACCTCACCAAGCTCGTCCGGAGCGTCGACAGCGAGATCCTGGAGGCGTTCTCCCGTTGCTACCACGACGTCGCGGAGAACTTCGAGACGGTCTTCGGCGTGCTCTTCGACGGGGGTGCGGGCAGGCTCACCCTCACCGAGCCGCACGATCCGCTCGGCTCGGGGGTGGAGATCGAGGCGCAGCCGGCGGGGAAGAACCTGCGGCGCCTCGCCCTGCTGTCCGGCGGTGAGCGCTCGCTGGCGGCGCTGGCGTTCCTGTTCGCCGTGTTCCGGTCACAGGACTGCCCGTTCTACGTGCTGGACGAGGTGGACGCCGCTCTCGACGACGTCAACCTTCACCGCTTCCTGCGGCTGCTCGAGGACCTGGGCACGAGTTCGCAACTCATCCTGGTGACGCACCAGAAACCCACCATGGAGATAGCCGACAGCCTGTACGGCGTGACGATGCGGCCCGGCGGAACCAGCCGGGTGATCGCCGAGCGCCGCCGCTCGGGCCGTCCCCTGCAGACTGCGGGCACGGGGGTCGCACCCGGCGACTGAGCGGTCGCGGCGGCCGGGCGAAAATGACGCAGCCGTCGCCGATTCGCTACCGTCTGTGGCGATGCGCGTGCTCGTGGTCGACGACGAAGAGGACCTGGTACGAGCGATCGCACGCGGCCTGCGCAGGGACGGCTACGCCGTTGACGAAGCCTTCGACGGGGCCGAGGCGCTGGCGAAGGCCTCGACGGTGGCCTACGACGTCATCTGCCTGGATCTGACCATGCCCGTCGTCGACGGCAGGGAGGTGTGCCGCCGCCTGCGCGATCCGTCCTGGAGCAGCCACCGCCCGCGCATCCTGATGCTCACGGCGCGCGACAGCCTCGAGGACCGCGTCGGGGGCCTCGACGACGGCGCCGACGACTACCTCGTGAAGCCGTTCGCCTTCGGCGAGTTGACGGCGCGGATCCGGGCGCTGCTGCGCCGCGACGCCGGGCGCCGCGGGTCTCGTCTCGTCGCCGGCGACATCGAGATGGATCTCAGCCGGCATGCCGTCAGGCGCCAGGGCCACGAGATCTCCCTGACGCCCAAGGAGTTCACCCTGCTGGCGTACTTCTGCAGCCGGCCCGGCGAGGTCGTCTCGCAGGAGGATTTGCTGGACCACGTCTGGGACGAGCACACCGACCCGTTCACAAACACGGTTCGGGTGACCGTCGGGACGTTGCGGCGCAAGCTCGGCCTGCCCGGCAGTCGGGCGCCGATCGAGACGGTTGTGGGGACGGGCTACCGGCTGATCGCCCCGGCGGGCACGCAGAACCCCGACGGGCCGACGGGACCCGAGGATCCGGCGTACGTGCTCGGCAACACCTCCCCGTCCACCTCGCCGACGTCGGCCCCCTACCCCTGATCCCGGGTCACATCAGCGAACCTGTGGGAGGCTGAGCCCATGATCGGTGCCGGTTCGCGCGAACGATTCCTCCGGCCCCTCTACCGCTCGGTGGGCTCCATCCGCTTCCGCCTGGCGCTGGTGTACAGCCTGCTGCTCTTCTGCCTGGGCGCCATCGTGGTGGGAGGCATCTACTGGGGGCTGGCCAGGAACCTCGACGAGTCGGCGCTCTCGCAGTCGCTCAGCCTGGAGGATCTGCGCGTCGAGGGCGGGGTCCCGCTCGCCGGCCAGCAGGCCGTCAGGGACCTGGCGGCGGCGGTGGAGTCCGACGCCAACGAGCGGGCCATGCAGATACTGCAGGACTACTCGCTCATCGCCCTGGCGGTTCTCTTCGGCGCCAGCATGGTCGTCGGTTGGTTCCTGGCCGGTCACGTGTTGAAACCTGTGGGCCGCATCACCGCCGTGGCCCGTCGCATAAGTGCCACGGACCTCTCCCAGCGCATCGCTCTCGGTGGCCCGCCCGACGAGTTGCGACGCCTCGCCGACACCTTCGACGACATGCTGGACCGTCTCGACCGTTCGTTCGACGCGCAGCGGGGTTTCGTGGAGGACGCCTCCCACGAGTTGCGTAACCCGCTGGCGGTTATCCGCAGCAACCTGGACACGACTCTGGCCGACCCCGATGCCACCGTAGAGGACTACCGCTTCGTGGCCGAGCAGGTGAGCCGGTCGGTGGAACGGATGTCGCGTGTCGTGGACGATCTGGTGACCTTCGCCCGCCACGAGACCCGCCCGCAGCATCTGGCGCTGGTGGACATCGGCGACCTGGCGCGACAAGGCATCGCGGAGTTCGGTGGCTACGCCGCCAACCACGACGTGCAACTGACCTGCACGGCACCCAGCGGCCTGCTGGCCCTCGGCGACGCCGGCAGCCTGCGCCAGGCATTGGCCAACCTGCTCTCCAACGCCCTGCGGGTGGCGCCCCCGGGGTCGGAGGTGCGGGTCACCGCCGGCGGTGAGGGAGCCTGGGTCTGGCTGGCGGTCACCGATGAGGGCGCCGGTATCCCCACCGCCGAGCAGGAGCGCGTGTTCCAGCGATTCCAGCGAGGCAGGCAGGCTTCCGGCGAGGGACGGGGTCTCGGCTTGGCGATCGTGCGCCAGATCGCCGAGTCGCACCGCGGCGAGGCGCGGCTGGTCTCAGCCGTCGGGGCCGGGTCCACGTTCACGATCCTGCTGCCGGCGACCGGAGCCAGCAGTCCGGGCGCCCGGATCAGGCGCAGTCGACGCGCCGCGGAGAACGTGCCGGTTTCTCTATGAGTTGACGGAGCCGGATTCGTCGCTCCGGCCCGC
Source organism: Acidimicrobiales bacterium (assembly GCA_963664235.1). Taxonomy (GTDB): domain Bacteria; phylum Actinomycetota; class Acidimicrobiia; order Acidimicrobiales; family CATQHL01; genus VXNF01. Next base: position 2,180,040 of record OY760933.1, read on the forward strand.
GACCCCAATAGCGTGGACAGTGCCCCGCGGACGACCGTGGCCCCGGAGCCGGAGTTCACATGGCACCTGATCAGCCCACCTCGCCGGGGGACCCCGGCGAGGACCCCTTCGAGGACCGGCCCGCCGGTCCCCGAGCCTCCTCGGGGCTCGGACCGTCGGCCCGCGGATCCGAACCGGGCGCCCCGGACGGCTCGTGGCCCCGGGACTACGACCTGGCCTGGACTGTCGGGTGGGGCGAGGGAGCACACCCTCCGAGCCCCGGGCCGGGTCCACAGAGGCCGCGGCGCCGCAGGCGCTTCAGCGCCCAGGCCTTCGCGGTGCTCGTCAGCCTGGCGGCACTCGGACTCGGGGTGGTGGCGGTCATGCTGTCCGTGGGCGCACCGGTCGAGACGGTCCGCTACATCCAGGTGCGCCCGCCGGAGGTCGTCGGACCGGCGCCGCCGCCGGGCGCCGCCGCCCCGGCCCCGCCGCCGGTCGCCGCGCCCGCCGCCTCACCGGAGTCGCCCCCGGCGCCACCTCAGCCCGCTCCGGCGCCCGCAGGTTCCGGAGAGGCCGCGCAGCCGGCCCCCGCTCCGGCGCCACCACCTGCGCCCGCACCCGCGCCGCCCGCGGCGCCGCCACAGGAGCCGGTGGTCTTCGCCGCCGGCCGGGTGGAGCCATCGGTGGTGCTGGTGCAGACCTCGGGGGGTCAGGGCTCGGGGATCATCTACGGCGACGGGCTCATCCTGACCGCTGCGCACGTCGTCGAGAATGCCGAACCCCTCGACAACCTGTTCGGCGATGGAGCGGCGAGCGGGCCCGGCGGCCCGCAGGACCTCGACATCGATCCCTCCGACGGGTTCGACGCTCTGGACATTCCCGATGTCCTGGACGGTGAGGTGCCCGATGTCATCGTGCACCTCGCCAGCGGTCTGCGAACCGGCGGCAAGGTCGTGGGATCGAACCGTGAACTCGACGTGGCCGTCGTGCAGATCGATCCCACACTCGACGCAGCTGTGGCGGACATCGGATCCCTTTCGACGGTGCAGGTGGGCCAGACGGCTGTGGCGGTGGGGAGTCCCTTCGGTCGGGAGAACGTCGTGACGGTGGGGGTGGTGAGTGCCCTCAACCAGGTGCTGGGAGGCCAGGACATGCCGCCGCTCGGCATGATCCAGACCGACGCCCCCATCAATCCCGGCAACAGCGGCGGTGCCCTCGCCGACCTCGAGGGTCGCATCATCGGGATGAACGTGGCGATCCAGTCCAACTTCGGGGGCGGCAACATCGGCGTGGGCTTTGCCACTCCCATCGAGGTGGCCATCTGGATCGCCGAGGAACTGCGCGCCGGGCGCGAGGTGCGCTTCGGCTTCTTGGGCATCACCGGCTACACCCCGCCGCTGGGGGAACCGGGGGCGATCGTTGCCTCGGTCACGCCGGATGGGCCCGCCGAGGCCGCAGGGATGGAGATCAACGACCGCATCATCTCCTTCGATGGTCAGCCGGTGGGTTCGATGGACGAGTTGACCGTGGCCGTCCGGCTGCGGGCGCCGGGGACAGAGGTGCCCGTCGAGGTGGTCCGTGGCGATCAGATCATCCGCCTGTTCATCCCGCTCGGTGACCGGGGCGCGGCGCTCGAACTCGAGGAGCTGCCCGAGCCCGACATCGAGCCCTAGACCGCGCGCGAACCCGATGGCCAAGGCGCGCGACGTCCCTGACGAACCGCCACGGACCCCCCGGTGGCGTTCGCGGCTGGCAAGGGCGCGATCCAACCTCGGCGAGCGACTCGGCGCGGCGCTGGCCCGACCACACCTCGACGCCGGTACCTGGGAGGCACTGGAGGAGGCCCTGCTGGGTGCCGACGTGAGCTGGCAGGTGACCGAGCAGTTGCTGGAGCGCCTGCGCGCCGAGGCCTCCGATCAGCGCATCGATGATCCGGCCGAGTTGCGCTCCCTGCTGGCCGCTGCGGTGGCCGACCTCATGGACGCCCCCGACAGCGCGCTGGACCGTTCGGGTTCACCTGCGGTGTGGCTGTTCGTGGGGGTCAACGGTTCGGGCAAGACGACGACGATCGGGAAGCTGGCGCACGCCGAGGTTGCGGCGGGCCGGCGCGTGGTTCTCGCCGCCGCCGACACCTTCCGCGCGGCGGCCACCGAGCAGCTCGCTGCCTGGGCCGAGCGGGCGGGCGCACATCTGGTGGGTGGCGAACCCGGAGGCGACCCCGCAGCGGTGGCATTCGACGCCATCTCCCACGCGGCGGCAGCGGGCGCGGACGTGGTGATGATCGACACCGCCGGGCGGCTGCACACCAACCACAACCTCATGGGCGAGCTGGCGAAGATCCGCCGGGTGGCCGAGCGGGCTCCGGGCGAGTTGTGCGAGACGCTCGTCATCCTCGACGCCACCACCGGCCAGAACGGTCTCGTCCAGGCCCGGATGTTCGGGGAGGCCGCCGGCGTGACCGGCGCGGTGCTCACCAAGCTGGACGGCTCGGGCCGGGGCGGCTCGGTGCTGTCGGTGCGCGCCGAATTGAATGTGGCGGTCAAACTTGTGGGTCTCGGCGAAGGACTGGGCGACGTGGTCCCGTTCGACGCCGCGGCCTTCGCGGCCGCTCTCGTGGATACCGAAGGGATCGACCCCCATGTTCGAGGCGCTTAGCGGCAACCTCGGGGCGGTCTTCGACCGGCTCCGACGCAAGGGCCGGTTGCGTCCGGAGGACATCACCGAGGCGCTGGGCGAGATTCGCCGGGCGCTGCTGGCGGCCGATGTCGCCGTCGGGGTCGTGGGGGAGTTCCAGGACCGCGTGCGCAGCGAGGCACTTGCCGCCGACCTGAACCGCGCCCTCAACCCGGCCCAGCAGGTGGTGCAGATCGTGCACGCCGAGCTGGTGCGCACCCTCGGTGGCGAGGCGATGTCGATCAGCTTCGCCCCCCGGCCACCCACGGTGGTGCTCCTGGCCGGCCTGCAGGGTTCGGGTAAGACGACCGCAGCAGCCAAGCTGGCCCGCTGGTTCCGCAGCCAGGGGCGCAGCCCGTTGCTCGTGGGTGCCGACCTGACCCGTCCCGCAGCGGTCGAGCAGCTACGCGTCCTGGCCCGCGAGATCTCGGTCCCGGTCTTCAGCGAGACGACCGACCCGGTGGCGGTGTCGACCGCAGGGCTCGCCGAGGCCCGCCGGCTCGGCCGGGACGTGGTGATCTGCGACACCGCCGGGCGCCAGGTGGTCGACGACGCCCTCATGGCCGAGGTGCGCGCCATCGGCGAGGCGATCCAACCCCACTACACGTTCCTGGTGCTGGACGCCATGGTGGGCCAGGAGGCCGCCCGTGTCGGCCGCAGCTTCCATTCCGCCGTCGGCCTCGACGCGGTGATCCTGACCAAGCTCGACGGTGACGCCCGCGGCGGGGCCGCACTGTCGGTGCGCGCGGTGGTGGGATGCCCCGTGGCGTTCGCGTCCGTCGGCGAGCGCGTCGGCGACTTCGAGCGCTTCCATCCCGACCGTCTGGCGGGGCGGATCCTGGGGATGGGCGACATGCTCTCGCTGGCGGAGAAGGCCGAGGCGGCCTACGAGGGCCGCCAGGGTGCCGCTGCCGCCGATGCGGCCGAACGCGTGCTGGCGGGCGATTTCACGCTGGACGACTTCCTGGAGCAGATGCGCCAGATGCGGAAGCTGGGCGGGCTCGGCGACGTGCTCGCCCACCTGCCGAGCGCGCAGGCGTCGCAGGCGACCGAGGCCGGCGTGGACGAGCGGCGCCTTGGGCGGATGGAGGCCATCATCTGCTCGATGACACCCGCCGAACGCGCCCAGCCGGCCATCATCGACGGGTCCCGCCGGCGCAGGATCGCCGCCGGCAGCGGCACCACCACGGCGGAGGTGGGGGAGTTGCTCCGCAACTTCAGTGCGGCGCGCAAGATGATGCGCAGTGCCCGCCCCGCAGGGGGCCGCCGCAAGGCCAAGGGGTCCAAGGGTCGCAAGGGCAGGGGCGCCTCACGGGTCACGCCCGCCGGCGGGGCTCGCAACCGTTCCGCCGCCCAACTGCTCGAGCAGATGGAGGAGCTGGAGTCACCTCCCGGCACCGGCGAGCAGCCTCCGGGTTCGCAGCCTCCGGGGCCGCTGTCCTGGCCGGGCCGCTGAGGGGATCCGGTCCTGCGGAGCGGTCGCCGGCGGGCGGAGATGGAACGCCGCCGATTTCACGGCAGACTAGAGCGTTGAAGCCGGCGCCACGGGGCCCGGCCGCAAATCTCCGGCGGAGGAGAACGAATCGTGGCAGTGCGGCTTCGCTTGATGCGCAGAGGCAAGAAGAAGCAGCCCACCTACCGGGTGGTTGCGACCGACCGGCGGTCGGCGCGAGATGGGTGCTTCATTGAATCGATCGGCTACTACGACCCGCGCCAGGAGCCCTCGGTCGTGAGCATCGACAACGACAAGGCGCTGAAGTGGCTCCACAACGGCGCCCAGCCGAGCGAGCGGGTCGAGAAGCTTCTCAAGATCTCCGGCGCTTGGGACGAGTTCAAGGGGACCGGCTCCCGGCTCGAGGAGCTGGATCCCGCAACGAAGGGTTCCTCGTCATGAGTGACATCGACGCCGCCCCCCGCGCCCAAGCCGTGCTCGAGCACATCGTGCGATCCGTCGTCGAGGTGCCCGATTCCGCCCGAGTGGTGGCCAGCGCCGACGGCGACGAGGTCCGCCTCGACGTGCACGTGGACCGGGCCGACATCGGCAGGGTCATCGGCCGGCGAGGCCGCGTGGCGAGCGCCATCCGCACCGTGGTGCGGGCGGCCGCGGTCAACGACGGCCGCAGCGTCACCGTCGACTTCGTCGAGCCCTGATCGGCCGTGGCGCCTCAGGTGCGCCCGGCCACGGATCTTCTCGAGATCGGGCGCGTCGACCGGCCCCACGGCCTCAAGGGTGAGGTCGTCGTCTCGCTGGTGACGAACCGGACCGAGCGGCTGAACCCCGGCTCCGAGCTGCAGACGTCCGCTACCACCCTGGTGGTGCGGCGGGCGCGTCCCTTCGAGCGGCGCTGGGTTGTGGCGTTCGAGGGATACTCCGACCGCGACGCCGCCGAGGTCCTGCGCGGTGCCATCCTGCTGGCCGCACCGTTGGAGGATCCCGACGAGTTCTGGGTGCACCGGCTCATCGGCGCCGAGGTGGTCTGCACCGGCGGGGCGGCTCGGGGCACTGTCGCCGCGGTGCAAGCCAATCCGGCCAGCGACCTGCTGGTCCTCGACAGTGGCGCGCTGGTGCCGCTGACCTTCGTGGTGGCGATGGACGGTGGCGACGGGGAACCGGCCCGCATCACCGTCGACGCGCCGGCGGGTCTCTTCGACTTGCCCTAGGCCGCGGGTGGCGCCATGAGGATCGACGTCATCTCGATCTTCCCCGACATGATCGAGCAGTTCGCCTCCCACAGCCTGCTCGGCAAGGCGCGCCGCGACGGGGCCTTCGCATTGCGCGTGCTGGATCTCCGCTCGGTGGCCACCGATCCGCACCGATCGGTGGACGACGCCCCCTTCGGCGGCGGGCCCGGCATGGTGCTGGCCCCCGAGCCGATCTTCGAGACCGCCGAGGCGGCCGAGGTGACGCGACCACTGATCCTGCTGTCGGCCTCGGGGCGCCGGCTGGATCAGCAGACCGTCGAGACCCTTGCCTCCGGCGAGGGTTTCTCGTTGCTGTGCGGTCGCTACGAGGGTGTCGACGAACGGGTGCGCCTGGCGCTGGCCGACGACGAGATCTCAGTCGGGGACTACGTGCTCGCCGGGGGCGAGGTGGCGGCCATGGTGATCCTGGAAGCGGTGGTGCGGCTGTTGCCGGGAGTCATGGGCAACGCCGCCTCCGGCGCCGACGACTCCCACAGCAGCGGGCTCTTGGGCCACCCCCAGTACACCCGCCCGGCGGACTACCGCGGCATGGTGGTGCCGGAGGTGCTGCGCTCGGGCGACCACGGGCGCGTCGAGCGCTGGCGCATGGCGCAGGCCCTGGCGCGCACACAGCAGCAGCGTCCCGATCTGATCGCGGCCCGCGGCGGTCTCAGCGACGCCGAGGCCGAACTCCTCGAGGAGTTCGGCCTCTCACCCGACATCTGACCGCCCCGGTCCTCGGATCCAACCGGGCTCAGGATCCCGGTGGCGCCGGAGCGTCGGCGCCGTATCCTGCACTACTCCGCTCCCCCGCCCCTCCTGATGTGTTCGTGATTGGAGAACGGCCATGCAGCCCACCGACCTGGTCGACGTGCAGAGCCTGCGAACCGACGTCCCGGACTTCCGGCCCGGAGACACCGTCAAGGTGCACGTCCGCGTCACCGAGGGCACTCGCGAGCGCGTCCAGGTTTTCCAGGGAGTGGTGATCGCCCGGCGCGGCTCCGGTGTGCGCGAGTCCTTCACTGTCCGCAAGGTGAGCTTCGGCGTAGGCGTCGAGCGAACGTTCCCCATCCACACCCCCAGCATCAAGGAGCTCGAGGTGGTCAGTCGCGGTCGCGTGCGCCGAGCCAAGCTGTACTACCTGCGCGACCGGATCGGCAAGGCGGCGAAGGTCCCCGAGCGGCGCATCGGCTGAACCCGCTGCCCGGTCGATGACCGCCGGTCGGCAGAGGCTCGGTCACTGGGGGGAGAACAAGGCAGCCGCCTGGTACCGCGAGCGCGGCTGGGAAGTGCTGGACCGCAACTGGCGAGGTACCGGCGGCGAACTGGATCTGGTGGTTGGCCGCGACGGCACCGTGGTGTTCTGCGAGGTCAAGACACGCTCCAGTACGGCCTACGGGCACCCGGCCGAGGCCGTGGATCGCCGCAAGCAGCAGCGAATCCGCTCCCTGGCCGTCCAGTGGTTGCGCCAGCACCACGAGCCGGCGGCAAACCTGCGCTTCGATGTGGCCTGCGTGCTGAGAGGCCGGCTGGAGGTGCTGGAAGGGGCGTTCTGAGGGCGCCGCGCCGGTACAGTAAGCCCTCCGGAACGGGCTGTGGCGCAGCTTGGTTAGCGCGTTGGTCTGGGGGACCAAAGGTCCCGGGTTCAAATCCCGGCAGCCCGACTCAAGCATTCTGTCCGGGCGGCGCCGCCGGTGGCGCTCCGGCGGCGCCGGAATGGCCGCCTGCGCTGGCCCCCGGCACCGCAGCCCTCGGTTGCCCGCGGTGCTCCGGGCGGCTCCGTGTCCCCGATTCAGGCAGGGCCGGGCCTCGGGAAGTCTTGCTAGAGTGCTGCGAAATCACCCTGATTCCAGCTACTCACGGAGGCCGGACATGCCCACGCCGCAACCCGCAATTTTCGCCGAAATGGGACAGCACCAGTGGTACGTCCACCTGAGGCGGGTCGATGGCGCCGACCTGGATCACATCAAGAGCGTGATCTCCGACACCCGCGCCGCAGCCGACGCCGCCGGCGTCAACCTCGTGGTGGGCCTCGGGCCGAGCCTGCTGGCCGACCTGAGTGACGACATCCCCGATGACTTCCAGGACTTCGTCACCATCGAGTCCGCCGACGGCAGCGGGCGCGAAGCCAAGGGCACCCAGGAGGAGTTGCTGTTCTGGCTGAACAGCCCCGACAAGGACCAGGTCTGGAAGACGCAGTACGACGCCCGCACCGCCCTGGACGGCCACATGGTCGTGCCGCGAGACACGAACACCTTCATCCTGGGCGACTCGCTGGACATGACCGGCTTCATCGACGGCACCGGCAACCCCGAGCCCGAGCGTGAGCGCGAAGTGGCCATCGTCGCCGACGGGTCGCCGGGCGCCGGCGGCAGCTTCATCCTCGCCCAGCGCTGGGTCCACGACCTCGAAGGCTGGAACGAGATGAGCGTCGAGGAGCAGGAGAAGGTCTTCGGGCGCACGAAGCCCGACAGCGAGCGGCTCGACCCGCAGGAGGACTTCTCGCACCTCAGCCACGTGGAACTCCGCGAGGGTGCCACAGCGGACGACTCGGTGCCGAAGCGCAACGAGATCGCCCGCCGCTCCACTCCGTACGCCTTCCACGGCGCCGTATCCGTCGTGGGCCTGTACTTCATGGCGTTCTGCCGGGAGCAGGCCCCCTTCCGTGAGCGCCTGCGGGCCATGTACGGCCTCGACGGTGCCGACGTGCGCGACCGGTTGACGGACTTCTCCAACCCCGCCTCGGGTTCGTTCTACTTCGCCCCGGCGACCGAGGCGCTGGACGCCATGCTGGCCTAGCGGGGACAACTCCTCGACATCGCTGGGTTCGTGCCCCGGGTCGCTCCGGGGCACGAACTCGTTTTGCCCCAGCCCCACCGGGGCAGGTCTCGGCGGCGCGAGGATCCCGCTCGTCCCTGCGCCATGGCGCGGGACAGGTAGCGTTGCGGCGTGTGCGGTCGCTTCGTTTCGGCGAGTCCGGCTTCCGCTGTAGCCGCCTATTTCGGGGCGGAACTCGACGTCGGCGTCGGCTTGGAACCCAGCTACAACGTGGCGCCGACCAACGACGTGTACGCGGTTCTCGTGGCCGAGGAACTCCGGACGCTCGCCGCCCTGCGCTGGGGTCTGATCCCGCCGTGGGCCGCTGACGTCAAGATCGGCAATCGCATGATCAACGCTCGCTCCGAGACCGTGGCGGAATCCAAGGCCTACCGCAGCCCCTTCCGATCGCGGCGCTGCATCGTCCCCGCCGACGGCTTCTACGAGTGGGTGCCGATCCCGGGTGAGCGCCATAAGCAACCCATGTACATCCACCGCGTCGACGGCGAGCCGCTGGCGTTCGCGGGTCTCTGGGAACGCTGGAGGCGCCCCGAGGGCGATCCCGTGCGCTCGACGACGATCATCACCGGCCCCGCCAACGACCGGATCGCCGAGGTGCACGATCGGATGCCGATCGTGCTGCCGCCGAGCGCTTGGGAGCAATGGCTCGACCCCGGCTGCCACGACGCGTCGGCGCTCGGGGACCTGCTGGTGCCGGCCCCGTCGAAGTTGTTCACCTTCCACCCGGTCAGCCGGGAGGTCAACAACCCGCGCCGGAAGAGCGCCCACCTCATCGAACCTCTCGCTTCCTGAGGTCGCTGGTGGCCCGCGCCCGACTCTCTTCGGCCCTGGGTGCCGTGCCTGCGCATCCGGCGCAGCAGGACTGGCGGTCGCGCCTCGAGCGGGCCGTCCTGCGATGGCAGGCCCGGCTGGACACCGCGGCGGTGGACAACATCCTGCCGTGGATCATGGCTCTCGCCGGAGGCGGCGTCCTGGCAGGCCTGGCGCTGGCCCGTGCCCATTCGCTGCAGGCGGGAACCGAACTGGCGCTGTTCAATCAGAGCATCTGGCAGGTGAGCGAGGGGTTCCGGCCCAACTCGACGCTGGTCGGCGGCGACTACCTGGCCCGCAACGGGGCGTTCATCGTCTACCCGCTGTCGCTGCTGGTGCGCTGGCTGCCGATCACCACCACCGTCCTGGTGGTCCAAGCCTCCGCGCTGGCACTGGGGATCGTGCCGCTGTGGCGCATCGCCCGGCGCCGCGCCGATCTGAAGGTGGCGCCCGCGGCCGCCGTGGCGTTTGCCTATGCCGCCTACGCCGCCCTCCACAACGCCAACCTCTCCGGGTTCCATCCCGAGACGCTGGCGGTGCCCGCCCTGATGGGTGCGGTGTACTACGGGCTCGGCGCCCGCTGGACGCCGTTCGGCGCGCTGGTGGCGGTGGTGCTGGCGTGCCGCTCCGACCTCGGCTGGGTGGTGATGACGCTGGGCGTCGTCCTGGCGGTCGAACTCCGGCCGCGGCCCGCCGGCGGCGGGGAACCCGAGCGCGAGGACTCGCTGTGGCGGGCCCCGGCGCGCGTCGGCCGGTCGCTTCTGGCCATCTCGGGACGGCATTCCCGCACCGCGCTCATCTGGGCGTTCGTGGGCCTGCTTTGGGCGCTGCTGGCAACCGAGACCATCCAGCCGATGCTCGCCGGCGGCGAGTTCCCGCACCTGGCCCGCTACGCAGAGTACGGGGACTCCAGCACCGCGGACGTCATCTGGGGGATCCTGCGGCAACCCCACGTGTTCGTGGGCAACCTGGTCACGCACGAGAACTTCCTGCTGGGGGTCACGCTGCTCGCCCCGGTGCTGTTCCTGCCGCTCGTCGAGATGCGCTACCTCATGCCGGCCGTGCCATTCTTCGTCGTGCAGCTGGCATCGGACGCGCCGCAGGCTTTGCTGGCCGAGACCGTGCCGGTGGCGGCGTTCGTGCTGGTGGCGACGACCTTCGCGCTACGGCGTGCCGGGGCGGTGCTGGTGCGGCGTGTGCGGGTCAACCGCCGGCTGGTCATCACCCTGCTGTTGGCGGCCTCCATCTTCTTCGTGCGGGATGCCGCCAGTTCACCCTTCCACACACCGTGGGAATGGACGCGCGATGCCGCCGACGGGGACCGTCTGGCGGCCACCGAGCAGATTCCCGGCGACGCCGCCGTGCGCGCTTCGCCGCACCTGCTGCCGCTGCTGGCGGAACGGAACGTGCTGTTCGAGTTGGACACGACGGGATCCTCGGCACGGGTCGACGCGCAGTCCGCCGTCGACGGCGTGGGATGGATCGCCCTGGACCTCGCCTCGGCCGGGCAGTGGGGGTCCGACCTGCTGGAGGTCGAACGCTTCGACACCACGCTCCGCCAGCGGGGTTGGGAACGGGTCTTCGCGGCCGAGCAGGTGCGGGTGTACCGCTACGCGGGCTCCGGCTCGGTCAGTGCCGGCACCGACCCCTGATTCTCAGCCCGAGGTGCCCAGGGCCTCCCGCAGCAGCGCCGCATTGGCGGCCAGTTCCCCCTGCTCGACGCTGACCGCCGCGTTGGCGAAGTCCAGGTCGGACATGGAGTTGACGCCGAAGACATGCAGGTGCACGTGCGGCACCTCGAACCCCGCCATCACCGTGGCGATCCGCTGCGGCCGCTGCGTCTCCATGATGGCCTGCCCGACGCGGTGGGCGACGGCGGTGAGATGCATGTTGGTCTCAACGTCCAGATCCAGCCAGTGATCCACCTCGGCGACCGGGACGACCAGGGCGTGGCCCGCGGTGAGCGGGTTAATGGAAAGGAACACGGCGCAGCGCTCGTCGCGCCAGACGAAGTGTCCCGGCAAATCGCCGTTCAGGATCCGTGTGAAGAGCGTCGCCATCGGGTCCTCCCGCGCTGGCTGGAGTCGTGCGTCCGACCCCGCACGGTACTCTCCTGCCGTGGTCGCTGAGAGTCTCCGCCGCCAGCTCTGGACGGTTCCCAACCTGGTCACCTTCCTGCGGCTGGGTTGCATCCCGATCTTCTGCTGGCTGCTCTTCGGGCTGGACGACCGCCTCGCGGCCGGGATCCTGCTGGGTGCTCTCGGCGCCAGCGACTTCGTGGACGGCTACCTGGCGCGCCGCTTGGACCAGGCGACCGAGCTGGGAGCCATTCTGGATCCGGTCACCGACCGGTTCATGTTCTTCGCCGCGGCGATCTCCATGCTCGTCAGCGGCGACGTGGCACTGTGGTTCGGGATCACCGCGCTCGTCCGGGAGTTCGGGCTCTCGGTCGGCACCCTCGCCCTGGCCGGTCGGCGCGTGGGTTGGCTGGGTGTGAACGCCTGGGGCAAGGCCGGCAGTTTCGGCCTCATGTTCGCGTTCCCGCTGTTCCTCCTGGGGCAGGCGGACATTCCCGGCGCGGGCGCCTGGACGATCGCCGGCTGGGTGTCGGGTATCCCATCACTCGCCATTGCCTGGTACGGGGCGTACCTCTACGTGCTGGCGGGCCGTCGCGCCCTCGCCGCCTCGTCGGACGCCGGCGCCGCCGGTGCTCCCACGGCGGATTCCTGAGGGCTGCGGCGACGGCCTTCGCGGGGGCCGGCCGGTAGGTGGACTAGCGTGAAAACGATGGCGCAGCGGACCCGGCGACACGTTGATCCCCTCGGGCTGCGGTGAACGTTCCCGAACTGCTCAAGTACTCCGAGGATCACGGCTGGGTGGCTCAGGAGGGCGAGGAGAGCGACCGGTTGGTGCGTGTCGGCCTGACCGACTACGGCCAGGACCTTCTCGGCGAGGTGGAGTTCGTCGACCTCCCGGCTCCGGGGAGCCGGCTCGGGGCGGGTGATCTGATGGCGGAGATCGAGGCTCGCAAGGCGACCAGCGAGCTCTACGCACCACTGGCAGGTCGGGTCGTGGCCGTGAACGGCTTGCTGGCCGAGACGCCGGAGGTTCTCAACTGCGACCCGTACGGCGACGGCTGGTTGTGCCTCCTCGTCCCCGAGGACGGTGCCGGGGTCGAGGAGTTGATGGACGGTGCGGCCTACGCGAGGTTCGTCGGTGGCTGACGAACCGCTCGCAGGCATCAGTGAGGTCGTCAACGGGCTGCGCGGCGACTTTCCCGACGTGTCGGTCTCCAAGCTGCGGTTCCTCGAGAGCCAGGGTCTGATCACCCCGCACCGCACGTCCAAGGGGTACCGGAAGTACTCACGCACCGACATGGCCAAGCTGCGCTGGATCCTGACCCAGCAGCGGGAGCACTTCCTGCCGCTGCGGGTCATCAGGGAACGCATGGCCGACGTGGAGTGGAGCGCCCGCGCCGACGAGGAAGCCGATCGGCTTCCCGACGTGGACGTCAGTGACCGGGTCCGGCGGCTCGCCCCGCCACCAGCCGCGCCGGAGCCCTCTGGGGCGGGGATGACCCTTCCACAGCTCGCCAACGCCAGCGGGCTGACTCTCTCCCAGGCGCGGGAGCTGACGCGATACGGCCTCCTGGAGCCGCGCCCCGCCGCGGACATCGACTTCTACGACGCGCAGGCCCTCGAGGTGGCGCGCATCGCCCGCCAGATGTTCGACCAGGGTCTGGAACCGCGGCACCTGCGGGTCTTCAAGGCGTCGGTGGACAGGGAACTGGATCTCTCGGTTCCGGCGGTGCAGAGGGTTCTGCAGGCCGGCGGTGCCGACGCCCAGCGCCGGGCACGGGAACTGCTGGCGACGCAGGCCGCGCTGGCGTCCTCGCTTCGCGAGGCGCTCGTGCGGCGCACCCTGCAGAGTCTCCGCTGAGCGTGCCGCCGGCAGAAGCGGTGCGCCCGCCCGGTGGGGCTGTGTACGGCCGCACGGCGATCGCCGAGCGGGTGAGGGCGCTCGGGGCGGCCATCTCGGCCGACTACTCCAAGCGCCTCGCCGGTGGGGACGCCGTCGTGGTTGTGGGCGTACTCCGGGGTTGCGTGCCGTTCCTGGCCGATCTGGCGCGGGCGCTGCGGGTCGATGTCGAGGTGGACTTCCTGGCGATTTCCCGGTTCGCGCCGAACTCCGGACGGGTACGGATCACCCGTGACCTGGACATCGACATCGGCGGGCGCCACGTCCTTCTGGTCGAGGGAATCGTCGACAGCGGACTCAGCGTGGGTTATCTCAGCGGCGAGTTGCGCCGGCGTTCCCCGCTCTCGTTCGAGGTCTGCACGCTGGCGGATCGCCAGGTCCGGCGCATCCTGCCGCTGGAGGCGCGCTACGTGGGCTTCACGGTGGACGACTCCTTCCTCGTCGGGTACGGGCTCGATTTCCGGGGTCGCTACGGGAACCTCCCGGACCTGCGGGCCGTGGATCGTCACGCCCTCGAAGGGGACTCCGACGCCTACGTGGACTCCCTCTACCGGTCGCGAACACCTCCCCGGAGGCAGGTCCCCCAGTAGGGGGGTTGTAGAGGTCTGCGGCTATTGTCAGGGCGTGATCGAGATGGACCTCGTCGGAGTACGCATCGAATTGCCGACCAACACGCCGATCCTGCTGCTGCGCGAGCAGGCTCCGAATCCGCGGCTCCTGCCCATCTTCATCGGCGCGCCGGAGGCGACGGCCATCGCCCTGGCTCTCGAGGGTGTCGAGGTGCCGCGCCCCATGACGCACGATCTCATCAAGGTCATTCTCGAGAACATGGGCGTGGCGCTGGTGCGGGTTCTCGTGACCGAACTGCGCGACAAGACGTTCTTTGCCGAACTCGAACTCGGTGAGAACGGCCAGACCCGGCGGGTCTCGTGCCGTCCCTCCGATGCGGTCGCGGTGGCGGTGCGCTGCGGTGCACCCATCTTCGCCGCCGAGGAGGTGCTGGCGGACGCCGGCTACCGGGAGCGGGGTGACACCGAGGAGCCGGACGGCACCGATCCCGAGGAGACCCAGGACCCCGACGAGGTGGTCGAGCAGTTCCGCGAGTTCATCGACACCGTCCGGCCGGAGGACTTCGAGTCCTAGGGGTTGCCCGCCCTCGCGGTTTCGGCGGTGGCGGGTAGAGATATCCCCAGGCCTGCGCGAATTGCAGTAGAGTAGTTACAGCGCTGGACGCAAGCTTCCGGAGGGACGTCCATGAGCGACAATGTCGTACGTAGCTACACCTCGAAGCAGGCTCAGGAAATCGCCGGGATCACCTACCGGCAGCTCGACTACTGGGCCCGGACCGATCTGGTGCAGCCGTCGGTGACCTCCGCGGTGGGCAGTGGATCACGCCGTGCCTACTCCTACGGGGATCTGCTGAAGTTGCGGGTCATCAAGGATCTGCTCGACAACGGCGTCGGCCTGCCGCAGATCCGCGACGTCTTCACGAACCACAAGAACATCCTCGGCGAGGACCTGGCCGGGGGAAGGCTCGTCATCAGCGGCAACGAGGTGCTGTTCATGACAGGCCCCGACGAGTTGGTGGCGCTGCTCCAGCGGCCGGGACAGCAGGCACTGGCGCTCATCATGCTGGAGGTCGAGGGGATCAAGGCGCAACTCAACGGCGCCATCGTCAGCGAACTCGGGCGGCGGCGCGACATCTCCGCCGAGACGGAGGTCGTCGAGGAGCCGGAGGCCGGCGAGGCCGGCGCCGGTTACGGAATCTGAGGGTACTTTCTCCCCAACCGGGCTCCGGCGGCGTGCCGACATCCGATCCCACTGCCGGCTACGAGCCAAACTTCGCTCACGCCTCTGAGCGGGCGTTCAGCCAGCTTCTCGACTTCTACGGCGTGTCGTGGGAGTACGAGCCCACCACCTTCGTGCTGGAACGGGACCCGTCGGGGCGTGTCCTGGAGGCCTTCACGCCGGACTTCTACCTCCCCGGCTATGACATGTACGTCGAGTTGACGACGCTGCAGCAGAAGCTCGTCACCCGGAAGAACCGCAAGGTGCGCAAGCTCCGGATGCGGTATCCCGAGGTGCGCGTGAAGATGCTGCACCGCCGGGCCACCCTCGGTCTGCTGGCGAAGTATTCCCAGGAACCGGTAGCGGCCTGATCAGGTGGTCGCGGCGGGTCTGCCGCGACGGGCGTCAGATGGAGGCAGCCTTCTCGAGGATGTCGTCGGCGTCGATGTTGCCGAAGCCGCGCTCGGTGATCTCGCCCGACGGCGACAGCAGCACCCAGGCAGGGTGTGAGGCGACGCCGAGAATGGTGGCCGGAAGGAAGGACTCACTCCAGACCACGGGGAAGGACTGGATTCCCGTCACTCCCACGAATTGCTCAGCCTCCATGAGAGAGTCCGTCACACCCAGCCCCAAGACTTGGACCTGGTCTCCGTGGTCTCGAGCCAACTGCTCGATGCCGGGGGCTTCCCGGCGGCAGACCGGTCAATGGGGAGCCCAGACCCACACGAAGATGGGCCGGTCAGAGGGCGCGAACGAGGCCAGCACGAGGCTCTCGCCGCTGGCGATATCGACGACTGTGACGTCGGGAAGGTCGTTGGGGCCCGGCGGTGGTGGTGGCGGTTCGGGCGGCGGTTCAGGTGGCGGCGGTGGCGGTTCGGCGGCTGCCTGCTCGCGGGCTCGCTGCGCCGCCTCTTCGGCCTCGGCCGCTGCTGCCTGAGCCTCGGCTGCTGCCTGAGCCTCGGCTGCGGCCTGTTCGGCGTCGGCGGCGGCCTGTTCGGCCTCGGCTGCGGCCTGTTCGGCTTCGGCTGCTGCCTGGGCGTCGGCCTCTGCCTGCTCCGCTGCGGCCTGTTCGGCCTCTGCTACCAGCCTCTCAGCCTCTTGCGCGGCCTCGGCTGCTGCCTGAGCCTCGGCTGCGGCCTGTTCGGCGTCGGCGGCGGCCTGTTCGGCGTCGGCTGCGGCCTGTTCGGCGTCGGCCGCGGCCTGGGCGTCGGCCTCTGCCTGCTCCGCTGCGGCCTGTTCGGCCTCGGCTGCTGCCTGGGCGTCGGCTGCTGCCTGTTCGGCCTCGGCTAACAACTCCTCAGCCAACTGGGCGGCGTCGGCTGCGGCCTGTTCGGCTTCGGCTGCTGCCTGGGCGTCGGCCTCTGCCTGCTCCGCGGCGGCCTGTTCGGCCTCGGCCCTCAGGTCTTCGGCCTCGGCCCTCAACTCCTCAGCCCGCTGCGCGGCCTGGGCTGCGGCCTGTTCGGCTTCGGCTGCCGCCTGCTCGGTCGCCAGCTCGTCTGCCGATGGATGGGGGTTGGGTGTGGGCGCCGGTGGTGGGGGTTCCGGGGGAGCTGCTTGCTCGGCGGTCGTGGCGGCCGGAGCGGGGGGTGGCGGGCTGACCTGCGCCGGCTCCGAATCGCTGCAGGATGCGGCCACGACAGCTGCCAGAGCCACCACGGCCATGGCGTGGAAACGCCAAGGGACCCGCGCCACCCGGGTCGCGCGACCGCTTCGTCCCATCATGTCGCCATTCACAGGTGCAGGAACCCTACCGCCACGGCGCCTGACGGAGCCCGCGCCGGCGGCTGTCAGAGGGACGCGGCCTGCGCCAGCACATCCGCGGTGTCGATCCCGCCGTAGTCGCCTGAAACGAATTCGCCGTCGGCGGAGAACAGGGCCCACGCGGGCTGCGACACCACACTGAGTTCTGCCCACGAATCGAAGGTCTCATCCCAGAGCATCTGGAACGAGGAGATCCCCGTCGAGGCCACGAACTCCTGCGCAAGTGCCAGATCATCCTGGGTCCCCAGGCCGACGACCAGAACGTCGTTGCCGTGGTCTCGAGCGAACTGCTCGACGCCGGGCGCTTCCCGGCGGCAGGTTGGTCAATGAGGTGCCCAGAACCATACGAGGATCGGCCGGTCTGCGGGCGCCAGCGCGGACAGCACGATGCTGTCGCCGCTGGCTACATCGACGACGCTGACCTGCGGCAGGGCGTTCAGGCCGGCCGCGGCGGGGGCAGGTGGCGGGTCAGCGGGGGCAGGTGGCGGGTCGGCGGGTGCAGGCGGAGGGTCGGCGGGAGCGGGTGGTGACTCGGCGGGTGCAGGCGAGGTGGCGACCCGCGACGGTTCGGCGTCGCTCCCCGCGCAGGCCGCTGCCAGGACCGCCGCGAGGGCCGCGATGCTGACCAGGGCCCTGCTCCGCCGAGCAGCCAAGGGGGTGCGGATGGCTCCGTGCTCGTTCACTACGGGAGCGACTCTAGCGCCGCGGTCGGCGGGGCGGTCGGCGGGGCGGTCGGCGGGGCGGTCGGCGGGGCGGTCGGCTGCGGTGGCTACGGATGGATCCAGATCGCCTCGACGGCGGCGACTCGCGGCCCGTCCGGTGACAGGAAGTCGAAGATCACGCTGACCTGTGCTCGGGGCGGATCGGGCTGCTCGTCGGCGTCGTCGGACTCCTCTTCGGGGGTGGGAAGCGCGGGAGGCAGGTCGGACTCTTCGCCGGTCGAAGCCTGGGTCGTCGTGGTGGTGGCGGTGGGTGCGAGTTCGGGCGGCAGAATCGAACTCGCGATCGCCGGCCGGTAGATCGACACGTATGCCAGCGAGGCGAAGTCGCCGTGCGGCTCACCGAGCGGCCCGGGCGAGTTGACGGTGACGGTTGCGCCGTCACTGTTGCCATCGATCCACAGCAAATCGGCCAGCGATGACTCCGGAGAACCGTCCCGCGGCGACGGCGTCTCCAGCGGGGTGTTCCACCAGTCGCTGCCAACCCCCGGGCCGGAGGTCGGCACGACGGCGAGGTCGGCGTCGTCGGCTCCCCATCGCAGCACGAGTCCCGCCGGCACGAAGCCGGATGGCTCGAGACCGGGACCTGTGGTGAGCCGGCGCGCCAGGCTCTCGAGGGTCGCGCTGGTCGTGCTGTCGATGGAGAGGGGCTGCGCCACGATCGTCGGGGCCGACACCCAGCCCCTGTCGCCGCCGGTGGTCACTATCTCCGCCCAGGCGTTGCTGCCGGAGCGGCCGTCGGTGAGGCGGGAGCCGTCGACGAGGACCCCCAGTTCGGTGGCGCTGTCGTTGGGCTCGGCGCGGATCACCGAATCCACATCGCCGATGGTGTGGGCGGTCAACTCACTGGTGTGGCCGGCGTAACCGTCGCCCTCGCGGATGTGGATCTCGCAGGAGCGGCCGACGATGTCTCCGAAGGCGGCGCAGTCGCCGTCGAGGCGGTATTCGACAACGTCGAAGCCGGTGAACTGGAACACGGTGGCGTTGAGTTGCGTGAGGAACTGGCTGGCCGTGATCTCGCTTCTGGCGGTGTCGAACGCTCCGGCAAGGCCGGCGGGGATATCGATCGTCAACCACCGGTTGTCCGTCATGGTCGTCGCTGTCGTGGCCGCATTGCCGCTGAGTCCCTCGAACCCGGCGGCACGGTCGGCGTCGTTGGGTCCGCCCAGGAGGATTCCCAGCGCGGTCGGGAGGTTGTTGGTTGCGGCGGACCGCAGCCGCGGCGCTGAGTCGCTTTCGCCGCAGGCGAAGTACACGGTGACCGAATCGGACGAATCGTCCGCGGCGGCCGCCGGTTCCGCTGGGCATTCGGTCGCCTCCGCGGTGACGGTCTCGCTCTCGGGATCGGGGTCGCTCGACTGCGTGGGATCGGCCGGAGGCGCCGACGTAACCGGTGTTGAAGGTGCCGGCGTAACCGCTGCCGGCGGTGTCGGAGCCGGCGAGGTGGGAGCGGTGGTGATCTGGCCGGTGTCAGCCGGCGGCGGCTCGTCCTGGGCAACCGCGGGGGGAGCAGGTGTCGGTGATTGAGGGGTCGGTGGCGGGTCGACTGTGGTTGGAGCCACCGCGGCCGGGTCGGGGGTGGCGGCCACCGGCGCGGTGTCGGTCTCGATCGGCGGTCCCGCGGTGGGCCCCGTCACCGAAACCGAGATGACGACGGCTATCGCAGCGCAGGCCGCGGCCACCAGGACGAGTGCGGGTCGCAGGCGCAACTCCGGCACTCGCCGCCGGTGGCCGATTCGACGCTGGATCTCGAACAGTGCGCCGGGCGATACCTCGACGCCGTCGGCCCGCTGGGTGAAAGCACTCCGAAGACGATCTTCGATACTCACGAAGGCTCCTCCGCCGTGCCCGCCTCCGGTGGCGCCAGTTTCCGTTCCAGAGCCGCCAGGCCGCGGCTGGCGTGCGTCTTGACCGATCCCGGCGATATGCCGAGCGTCTCAGCGATCTCGGCCTCACTGAGGTCCTGGTAGTAGCGCAGTGTGAGCACCTCCGACTGCCGGCGCGGCAGGCTGCGAACGGCGTCGATCAGGGCGTCGCTCTGCAGCCGCTCGAGCGCGCCCGCCTCGGCGCTGTCGGTGAGGGGAGGTGCGTCGGGCACGATCCGCCGGCGCACCATGCGCCGCCGCATGCGCGAGCGTGCGCCGTTCATGACGATGCTGCGAAGGTAGGCAGCCTCCTTGCCCGGGTCGGGGCGACTCGTGAGCGTGTGCATCTTCACGAAGGCGTCCTGCACGACTTCCTCGCAGCTCCCCACATCATCGAGGAGCATCGAGGCGAGGCGGACGAGATCCTTGTAATGGTCGGCGAATAGCCGGACCAGCAGGTCATCTTGGATCTCGCTTCCTCGTCGGTCGCCTCGCCGCGGTGAGGCACTCATGGCTGCAGGCTCATGGCTCGATACAGGTTCAAAGAACCTACGCACGTACAGACGCCCGAGGTGGCGCTCGCGTTGACAACGTTGGCGAAGAGATTCCCGGGGACCATGGTGACTGCCGACAACCTAACGAGCGGGCTCGCCGAGCGGCGGCACGCGACGGCGCTCAGTTGCTCGAGATGACCCGGTCGGTGTTGCCGTGCTGGTGTTCCCGGTGCAGGGGGTGGCTCAGGTGACCTGACGGTCCAACGCCCCGGGCTTGCCTCCCCGGAGGACTGTTACGAGTTGATCGGCGCTCCAAGCCCGGCGTCGCGCAACTGCTCGAACGCCTGCACGAGACCTGTCAACTGTTCCGCCTGCAGGTGATCCGCCAGCATGTGGAGTCGCTCGTGGCCGATCGTCCAGAACCTCTCCGCCGCCTCCCGTCCCTTTTCGGTGAGCTCACAGATCACGACCCTGCGATCCTTGGGATCCGAGAGACGTGTTGCCAGTCCCCGTTCGACGAGGCGGTCCACCACAGTCGTGGTGGCGGAGACGGCGATCCCCAAGGCTCCCGCGATGGTTCCCATTCGCTGCGATCCTTGCCGCTCGAGGAGGAAGAGGGCCTTTGCTTGAGGGATGGTCAAGTCGAGGTCTTGCCACTCGTTCAAGCGATCGAGCCGTAACTGCCGGTTCAGGTGCTCTACCAACTCAACGAGTCGTTGGGTTAGTTCTTCCCTCGATTTGCTTTGCATTTCATCCACCTAGTGTCTGGGAACTTGTAGTGCGAGTCCGCCATCTTCCGCTTCTACAGCCGCAGGACAACAAGACTAGGTCAATACATTGGGACGCGTGTGGCAAATCCATCAGTAAGCGCCCACGTATCGTTTGCAGGCCCGGAACGGTGAGCAATTCTCTTGTGTTGGTGGTGTCGAGCCCGGCTGCTTCGCTCTTATCTGATAGTTATATATATACTGACTATTCTGTCATATCGCTCTACGGTTGCCTGTGTCATGGCTTGCGAATCCGTGCCGAACGAGGAAGTGACGAAGGGCTCGTCCTGCATTTGCGGGAGGTCGGAGCCCAGATTCGAACTACCGGAGCCGGCCGCCGGGAGAGTTGGGCCCTTCTGGGGACTCTCAATGGCTACGTCCCGCTCTGGGAGGTCCAACTCGGCGAAATGCGAACAGCATTCCCGGCGTGCGGGTCGCATGGCCAATAACCACGCGGCGGCGATTCAGAGGGCCATCGACTTCTGTGAATATTGGTTGTTACAAGCCGCTGTCGCCGGCTCATGGTCGCAGCGTTGGGAGATGCGGTGAAGCGAAAGAAGTGACGGCTCTGCGAGGGATGGTGAGGAGATGTGAGGGCCCCAGTGTGTCGGCTAATGACGAGTACGGCTTGGTCGGAGTTGACGGCAAGAATGCGGTGCGTTGAGCATTGGTTGGAGGCACGTCAACGCCGCGACGCCGGATGGAGTACCCGACTATCCGCGTAGGCGATGAGGGCGACAGACCGCCTTGATTCGGGAAGCGGCAGTTGAGCACGCTAGGTGGACGGGAGGCTCGAGCTTCCCGCCGGTGCTGAGAGGGGCGAGGCGCCGGCACCCGATGGTGCGAGAGGGGCGCCGGCAATCCGGTGGAGCTAACGGGACTCGAACCCGTGACCTCTGCCATGCCATGGCAGCGCTCTAGCCAACTGAGCTATAGCCCCGGCGGCAGAAGGTTACCAAGCACGTCGCCGTCTGCCAGCGGCCGGGGCCGGATCACCTCAACGCGGATCGAGCCATCTAGCATCGAGGCGTGCAGGAGCGCTACGACGCCGTCGCAATCGAGGGCCGCTGGCAGGAGCGTTGGCGCCGCGAGGGCACCTACGAGATCGACAACGACGATCCGCGCCCTCCGTACTACGTGCTTTCCATGTACCCGTATCCCAGCGGGCCGGCGCACATGGGTCACGTGCGGAACTACACCTTCGGCGATCTGCTCGTGCGCTACCGCACCATGCGGGGCGACGGCGTGCTCTCGCCCATCGGCTTCGACAGCTTCGGTCTGCCCGCCGAGAACGCCGCCATCCGCACCGGTCAGCATCCGCGCACCTTCACCGAGGACCGCATTGCCGAACTCTCCTCCTCGCTGGAGCGCATCGGCGCGGTCTACGACATGCGACGTGTGATCCGCAGCCACGATCCCGACTACATCCGCTGGACGCAATGGATCTTCGTCAAGTTCTACGAGGCCGGCCTGGCCTACCGGGATTCGGCGCCGGTGAACTGGTGCCCGGGGTGTCAGACGGTGCTGGCCAACGAGCAGGTCCTTGCCGACGGCACGTGTGAGCGCTCCGGGGATCTCGTGGAACACCGCGAGCTGGCGCAGTGGTTCTTCCGCATCACCGCCTATGCCCAGCGCCTGCTGGATGACACCGCGGACATCGATTGGCCCGAGCGCGTCAAGAACATGCAGCGCAACTGGATCGGGCGCTCGGTGGGTACCGAACTCACCCTGCCCATCGCCGATGCCGGCGGCCAGGCCCGGGATGACGTTCCGCCCGTGGAGGTGTTCACGACCCGTCCCGACACCGGGTTCGGCATCACCTACGCCGTGCTCTCCCCCGAGCACCCCCGGGTGGACGAACTGACAGCACCCGCCCAGCGGGCCGCCGTCGAAGATTTCCGGCGCTCGGTCGCCACGCAGAGCGAGATGCAGCGGCTGTCCACGGACGGTCGCCTCGACAAGAGGGGAGTGGCCTGCGGCACGTCGGTCGTGAACCCCTTCACGGGTCGTCCGGTCCCCGTGTACCTGGCGGACTACGTGCTGATGACCTACGGCACCGGCGCGATCATGGGCGTGCCGGGCGAGGACCAGCGCGACTGGGAGTTCGCGGTGGCTCACGACCTGCCCATCGTGCGGACTGTGCAACCGCCCGAGGGCTGGGAGGGCGAGGCCTACACGGGCGACGGACCCTCGATCAACAGTGACTGGCTCGACGGTCTGGGTGTAGCTGACGCCATCGAGCGGGCCGCCGACTGGGTGGAATCCACCGGGCTGGGGCGGCGCAAGGTCAACTACCGGCTGCGTGACTGGCTGCTGTCGCGCCAGCGCTTCTGGGGATGCCCGATTCCCATGGTCTGCTGCGATACGTGCGGCTACCAACCCGTTCCCGAGTCGGAACTGCCCATCCTGCTGCCCGACGACGTGGATTTCCTGCCCACCGGGCGGTCGCCACTCAACGCGCACGAGGGTTTTCTGAGGACTGCGTGTCCGGCGTGCGGGGGTCCGGCGCGGCGCGAGACCGACACCATGGACACCTTCGTCGACTCGTCCTGGTACTTCCTCCGCTTCGCCGACCCCGCCAACAGCGATGCGCCGTTCTCCGGGGAGGCGGCGGCTCGCTGGCTGCCCGTGGACCAATACATCGGCGGCATCGAGCACGCCATCCTGCACCTCATGTACGCCCGGTTCTTCACCAAGGCGCTGGTGGACATCGGCGTGGCCCCCGCCGGCCTGAGCGAGCCCTTCGCCCGGCTGTTCACGCAGGGGATGATCCGCCTCGGCGGCGCCAAGATGTCCAAGAGCAGGGGGAACCTCGTGGCGCCGGAGGGGATCCTGGACCGTCAGGGCGCCGACGCCCTGCGACTGGCGCACCTGCAGGTGAAGCCGCCGCAGGACGACGTGGACTGGGAGGACTTCGGTATCGACGGCTGCGCCAAGTTCCTGGGGCGGGTCTGGCGCCTGGTGACCGGCGAGGCCCACACCGGCGCACCGGCGCGCTCGGGTGATCCGACTGCTGCAGACCTCGAAGTCGACCGCGGCGCGCACCGGCTGGCCGACAGGGTCACACGCGACTTCGACCGCTGGTCGTACAACACCGCGGTGGCCGCCTGCATGGAGTACACCAACGAGTTGTACCGCTACGTGCAGGCGCCCGACGGCCCGCACGGCGAGGTGCTCGAAGCCGCGCTGGACCGGCTGCTGCTCGTGATGGCCCCGATGGTGCCCCATGTCACCGCAGAGTTGTGGGAGCGCCGCTGTGGCCGCCACATCCACAGTGAGGCCTGGCCGGCGGCCGATCCGGCGAAGCTCCGCGCCGAGCGGGTCACGCTGGTCGTGCAGGTGAACGGCAAGGTGCGCGACCGCCTCGAAGTGGACGCCGCCATCGGTGAGTCCGAGGCGGTGGAGCAGGCTCTCGCTTCCGAGCGGGTGCGCCGCCACCTCGATGGCGGCAGCCCCCGCCGCGTCATCGTCCGACCCCCGAAGCTGGTCAACCTCGTCGTCTAGCGACGCCCTGTGTGGCAGCCTCCGCCTCCGGAGGCGTCGCGGAGCCTGGCGAGGAGTGGATCCCAGCCGGCCGGGCGACCCTGCCGGAACAGCGCCGGCAACTCGGTCCGTGCGTCGGCGTCAGTCTCGGGGTCGCGCGAGCGCGGTGCGGAGGCTCTCGACGATCGTGAGGACAGCGGGCGCGGTGGCCTCGGCCTCCTTCGGAACGTCGTCGTGTGCCGTGACGAGGGTGAGCCGGTCGACGAGGTGACCGTACCGCTCCGCCAGGATCTCGCCTGCCTCCCTCGGCGTACCGACCGCCGCGATCGTGTGCAGCATCTCGTCGTCGATCACGTCGGCCATCTCGGCCCAGCGCCCCTGCACCGAGAGTGCGTGCAACTCGCCCTGCGCGTCGCCCCAGCCGTGATGCTCCAGGACGCCGCGGTAGGCCGGCGTGGATCCGTAGAACGCGATCTGCATCCGCATTGCGCGGCAGTGCTCCTCGTGGGCCTCGGGTGTCTCCGCCGCCACGGCCATCGCCAGCAGTGAGACGTCGACCGCATCCGCCGCCCGGCCGGCCGCCTCCTGCCCGGAGCGGAGTGCGGGGAGGGTCACGTCCCGCAAGTAGCCGGCGGTGGTGAAGCCGTGGCAGTGCAGCCCGTCAGCGACACGGCCCGCGGTCCGTGTCATGAGCGGACCGACCGCGGCCAGGTAGACCAGGGGCCGCCTGTGCGGCTGCGGCGGCGGGGTGAACATCGGATTCGTGAGTGTGTGCCGGTAGAAGTCGCCGCGGAAGTTCAGCCGCCCTCCGGTCTCCCATGCGTCCCAGATTGCGTGCAGTGCCTCGATGTACTCCCGCATCCGGTCCGCCGGACGTGACCACGGCATGCTGAAGCGTCGTGTTATGTGGGGTTTGATCTGCGATCCGAGTCCGAGAATGAACCGGCCTCCGGAGAGCAGCTGCAGGTCCCAGCCGAGATGGGCGGTGGACATGGGGTTCCGGGCGAATGCAACGGCGATATTGGTGCCGAGTTCCATCCGCTCGGTGTGCTCGGCGGCCGCCACGAGCGGAAGGAATGGATCGTGATTCGTCTCGCTGGTCCAGCCCCCGTCGAAGCCGGCCGCTTCGAGCCGCCGGGCGCGCCCCGCAACGGCGGTCGGATCCGACCCTAGAGCGGCGTCCAGCCGGATGGCCCGACCCTGTGCTGCCGGCATCGTCGCCATCCTCACGAGACCCGGGCGGCGTGGTGCTGCGCACGGGCAACGAGTCCGTCGATGCGGCCTGCGAAAGTCTCGATTCCTTCCCGCGGGGCCTTGCCACCCATGGCGCCGGCGAGGTAGCGCGCCTGCACGCCGATGAGGATGCAGGCCAGGCGCCAGGCGCCCCAGGCGAGATAGAAGTCAATCTGATCCAGCGACCGTCCCGAGACCTCCGCGTAGGCATCGATGAGTTCGGCACGCGAGTAGAAGCCCGGGGCGGCGGTCGGAGCGTTGTCCAGGGCTTGCGACTCGTCGCCGGGTTCACTCCAGTAGGTGAGCAGCATCGCAACGTCGGCGAGCACGTCGCCGAGGGTGCAGAGCTCCCAGTCCAGGACGGCCCGCACCTTCCCGTCAGTGCTGACGATGCAGTTGTCCAGCCGGTAGTCGCCGTGCACGATGCCGGTGGTTCCCTGTTCGGGGATGCGCTCGGCGAGGTGGTCGTGCAATTCCCTGATATCGGGGCGTTCGACACCCGGAGTGGACTCCACCTGCTGCAGCCAGCGCCGCAGTTGCCGGGCGACGTAACCCTCCCGCCTACCGAAATCGCCCAGCCCGACGGCGTCGATGTCCACGTCGTGCAGGCGCGCCAGCACGTCGATGAGCGAGCGGCTGAGTCGCCGGCGTGTCGGGACGTCCCCGAAGCGGCGCGCCTCGCCGGCATCGCGGACGACGAGACCGTCCACGTGGTCCATGACGTAGAACGGGGCCCCGTTCACGTCGGGATCACTGCAGAGCCCCAGCGGGCGCGGGACGGGGAAGCCCACCGGATGCAGGGCGGCGATCGCCCGGTGCTCGCGTCCCATGTCGTGGGCGGTGGCCAACACGTTGTGCAGGGGTGGCCGGCGCAGCACCCAGCGCTGCCCGACCGCGTCGCTGACGACGAAGGTCATGTTCGAGTGCCCCGCCTCGATCAACGAGAAGGCCAGCGGAGGGCGAGCGTCGCCGACATGGTCGCCGAACCAGGCCGTTACGGCGCCGGTGTCGATGCCGTCCGGTGCGACCGCGGTGGTGATGACGTGGCTCATGTGGCGCCCGCCACGCTATCGCGAGGGCGCCCCGTGGCCCGTGCCGATGCCGCTCCGCCGGCGACCCGGGCGGAGGCGGCGGTTCGGGCGAGGATGGGGTGCGGCTCCAGGGCAAATGGAAATATATTGATACATATGGGAAATATACGATAGATATCTAGTCTGTGGATCCGGGGTTCGAGGCGAGGTGGGCGGGCCTTGCCGGGCGCTTGGCGACGGCGGGCTGGCGGCCCGTCGCCGGGCTGGTGGCGGTGGTGGTCATGGTCGTGGGTGGTTGTCTCGCACTGCGTTCCGATGAGCGGGCCGCAGCGATCGTGCTGCCCCGGGCGGGTCCTGCGCCGACCTCGACCGGGACGGCAACCGCCGGGGCCGGCAGCGACGCCGGCGAAATCGTCGTTCATGCGGCGGGGGCGGTCGCGAGGCCGGGCGTCTACCGGATCTCGGATTCTGCACGTGTCATCGATCTGCTCAACGCGGCCGGAGGGCCGGGTGCCGGTGCCGACCTGAGCGGGATCAACCTCGCCGCCGCACTCTCCGACGGTGTGCGGGTCTACTTCCCCCGGGTCGGCGAGGATCCACCGGCGGAGTTGGGCATCGTGCCGGCCCCACCCTCGAGACCCGCCGCCGGGGAGTCCGATCCCGGCGCCGTCTCAGCGTTGCAACCCCTCGACCTGAACGCCGCCACGGCAGCCGAACTCGAGAGCTTGCCGGGCATCGGTCCGGTCACCGCCGCGGCCATCGTGGCGCATCGCGATCAGGCAGGCCCGTTCCGCTCGGTCGCCGCGCTGCAGGATGTGACCGGGATCGGCCCGGTGAAGCTCGGCCGGATCGAGCACCTCGTGACGATCACACCGTGAGCGAGCGGGCGACTCCCGGACACCGAGTCGGCGGCGACGAGGTTCCCGGTCACCTCCCCACAGCGGACGGGACCGCCGCGCGGCCCGGCGGTGGCGAGCCGGGGTCGTCCGCCGAGCCGGCCCGGAGCATGTCCGATCGCTGGATCTATGCCCTCGCCGCCTGCGTGGTGGCCGGTGCGGTGGCGGCGGTGCCGGGGCCACAGCTGGTGGCGCTGGGCCTGGTCCTGGGGGCGCTGGCGCTGCGCCGGCCGCTGCTGCTGTGCGCCGCCGCGGGACTGCTGGCGTCGTTCTCGGCCGCGGTCGCCGTTGAGGCCGCCGGCGCCGGGGCGGAACCCGGCCCCCTGGAGGGTCGCATCGTGCTGGTGTCCGACCCCGTCGAGCGCAACCGGGCGACGCGGGCGGTGGCCGACACGGGGCGCGGCAGGCTGGAGGTGTGGGCCTGGGGAGGGGCCGGTGCCCGTCTCTCGAGTCTCCTGGCGGGTGAGGTGGTCGAGGTGACCGGCAGGGTCGCTTCGGGCTCGGGGCACTCGCAGCGCCCGAGGGCTGCCGGGGTGGTCGGCCGCCTGACCGTCAGCGAGGTCGGCGAGGTGCACCCGGCGGCGGTGCACTACCGGGTCGCCAACGCGCTGCGAACGGTGCTGGTCCGGGGTGCTAGGTCGTTGCCGGAGGGGGAGCGAGCATTGTTCAGCGGCCTCGTGTTCGGCGATGATCGGGACCGTTCGCCGCTGACCGCCGATGACTTCCGGGGGGCTGGGCTCACGCACCTGCTGGCCGTGTCCGGGCAGAACGTGGCCTTCGTGCTGCTGCTGGTGCAGCCGGTGGTGATGCGCCTCGGCCTCTGGGGGCGCTGGGCGGCGATTCTGGGTGTTCTGGGTCTGTTCGCCACGGTCACCCGGTTCGAACCCTCGGTGCTGCGGGCGACGGCCATGGCGGCAATTGCCGTGAGCGTCTGGCTGGCGGGGCGGCGGGTCTCGGGGCGCCGCATCCTTGCCCTGGCGGTGGTGGCGGTCCTGCTGTGGCAGCCGTTGCTGGTCCACTCGTTGGCGTTCCGCCTGTCGGTGGCGGCCTCGGCGGGGATCGGTTTCTGGGCGCCGCGCCTCTCTGAACGGATCGGCGGCCCGCGGCCCTTGGCGAGGGCCTTGGCGGTCACCGCTGCCGCACAGTTGGCGGTGGCGCCCCTGGTGATACCGATCTTCGGCGGCCTCCCGACCGCCGCGCTGCCCGCCAACCTGCTGGCGGCTCCGGCTGCCGCGGCGGTCATGATGTGGGGCCTGACCGGTGGATTCCTGGCGGGGCTGGTGGGGGGCTCGGCCGCCGCCGCGCTGCACGTGCCCACCCGGGGATTGCTGGCGTGGATCGAGGGCGTGGCGGCGACCCTCACCGGTATGCGGCTCGGCCAGTTGCAGATGGGTCATGTGCTGCTGGTGGGCGCCGCCCTGGCGGTCGTTGTCCTCGGCCGCCGTCGCGGCGCCACCGTTGCGGTGGCTTGGTTGGCTATCGCGGTGACCCTCGTGGCGCCGCTGCTGGCTGAGCGATCCCGGGCGGTCCCGGTCCCCCAGACGCTCGCCGTCGGCTGGGAGTCCACTCTGTGGTGGACTCCGGAGAGCGCCGTCCTGCTGGTTGGCGGCGGCGAGAACCTCGAGCGGCTGGTGGGGGACATCCGGATGGCGGGCGCCGAGCGAATCGACCTGATCGTGGCCTCCGGCGGCACGACGCCTGATGTGGCCGCGCTACAGGAGCGCTACGGGCCGGGGACTGTCTGGGCGCCGGCGGGCAGCCGCATCGCCGGGGCGACCGTTCCCGATGCCGGGATGGTCGCGGCCGTCGGTGACTTCGTGGTGAGTGTCGAGACCGGTGGTGAGCGCCTGGAGGTTCTGGTGAACGCGGCCGCAGGCGGCAGGTAGCGTCTCGGGCGTGCTGCTGGAGTTGGGCGAGCGCCGCTACGACCTCGCCGAGCGCCCGCTGGTGATGGGCATCTTGAACCGCACACCCGATTCGTTCTTCGACGGCGGCGAGTAC
Organism: Acidimicrobiales bacterium; assembly: GCA_963664235.1. Lineage (GTDB taxonomy): Bacteria > Actinomycetota > Acidimicrobiia > Acidimicrobiales > CATQHL01 > VXNF01. Next base: position 2,209,038 of record OY760933.1, read on the forward strand.
TGGGGCTTCGACGACTTCCTGGCCAAGGCCGAGCAACTCTGTGGCGACGGTGCCGACATCGTTGACGTGGGTGGCGTGAAGGCCGGACCCGGTAGCGAGGTCACCGCCGGCGAGGAGCTCGAGCGAGTCGTGCCCGCCATCGCGGCCCTTTCCGCCCGGTTCGACGTCCCGCTGTCGGTGGACACCTGGCGTGCTTCGGTGGCTGAGGCGGCCTACGCCGCCGGCGCCGTGCTGGGCAACGACATCAGCGGATTCGCGGACCCCGACTACCTGCCGGTCGCCGCCAACGCCGGTGCGGCCGTGGTCGCCTGCCACGTGCGCCTGGCGCCCCGCTACGCCGATCCCGAGCCCGTCTACGACGACCTGCTGGGGGAGGTCCGGAGCTATCTGGCCGAGCGCGCCTCGTGGGCCGACTTCGCCGGGCTGGGCCGCACCCGGGTGCTGCTGGACTCCGGATTGGACCTCGGCAAGACCCCCGCCATGTCGGCCGAACTGCTGCGCCGCAGCGACCACCTGGCAGCGCTGGGGTATCCGGTCCTGCTCTCGGCCTCCAACAAGGGCTTCGTTGGCTGGCTGTGCGGGACCGAGGTCGCCGAGCGCCGCGTCGGCAGCATCGCCGCCCACGCGCTGGGCAGTTTCGGCGGCTGCGGGGTGATCCGCGCTCATGACGTGCGAGGCACCCGGCGCGTGGTGGAGGTCGCCGCAGAGCTGCGCCGGCGCAGCGGCCCGCGGAGCGCGGGCGGCGGCCCGGTCCGGGCGTGGGCCGGCGTGGCCACGACGGCGATGACACCGTGAGCGCGCCCGACTCTCCGCGTGGCGCCGAGGCGCAAGCCCGGATCGAACTGGTGTCGGGCGGCGATCCCGCGGCACTCTCCCGGATCGTGAGCGATTCCCTCGCTCGGCTCGTGGGGGGAGCGGACAGTACCCTGGTCGTGACCGAGGTCGACGAGCAGGACTACCTCCCCGCGGACGGCTCGCTCGCCGTCTCTCCGGTCATCGACGCCGCCCAGACTCCCCCCATGCTGAGCGACTACCGGGTCGTCGTGGCCCGCCACCTCGGCATGTTCCCTGCAGCCGAACTCGGCCCGCTGGTTGACTACCTGGCCGCGCCGCTGGAGACGACGCGGCTGCTGCTCGTGTGGGAGAAGGGCGCGACGCAGACCCAGAACCGTCCCGTGCCCGCCGCGCTCACGAAGGCGGTCGAGGCGGCCGGGGGCGCCGTTCACCGTGCCGAGATCGGTCGGGGTAAAGCCGCGGACGCCTGGCTGGCCGAACAGCTCGCAGGCGCGCGGGTGACGCTGGATCGCGCCGCCACCAGCCTTCTCGCCAGCCACCTCGGCGAGGACCGGTCCCGCGTCTGGGCAGTCTTGGACACCCTGGAGGGGGCCTACGGTTCCGGGGCCCGCCTCGACGTCGATGCCGTGACGCCGTTCCTCGGTGCGCGCGGGACGGTGCCGCCGTGGGAACTCACCGATGCCATCGGGAAAGGCGACATCGGCGGGTCGCTGGCCTGCCTGCAGCGCCTCTGCGGCCCCGAGGCGATGCACCCGATGCAGATCATGGCGATCCTGCGGAACCACTTCGACCGCATGTTGCACCTCGACGGGTCCGGGGCGCGCGACGAGGCGGCCGCGGCCGAGGTGCTGCGAACAGCGGGCCTGTTGCGCAAGAGCGGCTCAACGTACGTCGCCCGTGTGGCGCTGGCGGCGACCCGCCGGCTCGGCCCGGAACGGATCCGCAGAGCGGTGGCCTTCCTGGCTGCCGCCGACCTGGATCTCCGCGGTCGGACGGCACTGGAGCCCGAGGTGACCCTCGAGGTCCTCGTCGCCCGGCTCAGCCAGTTGCACCGCCGCTGAGGCGGCGGGGCGTCAGCCCTCCTCGCCGGCGTTGATGCGGGCGATGCGGCGGGTCAGCCGGGACTTCCTGCGGGAGGCCGTGTTGGGGTGAAGGACGCCCTTGGCGGCTGCCATGTCGATCCGCTTGACCGCCATCCGGAGCTGCTCGGCAGCGTCCTCGTCGCCGGCTCGTGCGGCCGCTTCGGCACCTGCGCTGCGGGTGTTGACATCCGACCGCACCGACCGGTTGCGCGTCCGTCGCTTGATGTTCTGGCGGTTCCGCTTGATCTGGCTCTTGATGTTGGCCACGTTGTTCCTCGCGATCGCTGTCGGGGCGAGCCGGGCGGCTTCGCTTGCGCGCCAGGCTCGGGGTGCCCCAATCGACCTGTGCATGCTACCGACGCCGGCGCTCCTCCGGTCCCGGCGGGCGACTTCCGAAGTAGCCGGACCGCCCGACGCCCCCAGCGAGCGGGGCGCGGCCGACCACCCTGGGGCCGGTAGCATCGCGGCAGGAATCCTGGGTGCCCGCCCACTTCCGGCGAGCCCGCCGAATTCACGGTCCGGGCGCCGGAACCGCCGCATTCGAGGTCATGGATCAGTCCCGCATACGCAACGTGGCGATCATTGCCCACATCGATCATGGGAAGTCCACGCTCGCCGACCGCTTCCTGGAGATGTGCGAGGCGGTGGAACCGCGCGACATGCGCGCCCAGTACCTGGACTCGATGGACCTGGAGCGCGAACGAGGCATCACCATCAAGCTCCAGAGCGTGCGCCTCTCCTACGGCGAGTGGTGGATCAACCTGATCGACACGCCCGGGCACGTGGACTTCGGCTACGAGGTGTCGCGCTCGCTGGCGGCGTGCGAGGGCGTCATCCTGCTCACCGATGCCGCCCAGGGCATCGAGGCGCAGACCCTGGCCAACTGCTCCATGGCCCTCGAGCACGACCTCACGATCGTGGCGGCGCTGAACAAGGTGGACCTGCCGGCCGCAGATCCTGATCGGGTGGCGGGCGAGATCGAGCAGGTCCTCGGGATTCCCGCGGCCGACGTGCTGCACATCTCGGCAAAGACGGGCGAGGGTGTGCGCGAGCTGCTCGACGCCGTCATCACACAGATCCCACCTCCCTCCGGCGACCCCGAGGCGGAACTGCAGGCTCTCATCTTCGACTCGCACTTCGACCAGTACCGGGGGGTGGTCAGCTCGGTGCGCGTCGTGGAGGGGACCCTGCGGGGCGGCACGCAGGTGCGTTTCATGCAGGCCGCTTCGGTGCACGAGACTCAGGAGATCGGCGTGCGCGCCCCGACGCCGACGGTGGTGGGCGAACTCGGGCCCGGCGAGGTGGGGTATCTCATCGCCGGGGTCAAGAACACCGCCGAGGCCCGTGCGGGCGAGACGGTGACCGAGGCCCACTGTCCCGCGGCGGCCCCGCTGGTGGGGTATCGCGAGCCCAAGGCGATGGTGTTCTGCGGGCTTTACCCCATTGACGGCGACGAGTACCTCGACCTCCGTGACGCGCTGGACAGGCTCCGGCTCAACGACTCCAGCTTCAGCTACGCGCCCGAGACCTCGACCGCCCTGGGTTTCGGCTATCGCTGCGGGTTCCTGGGTCTGCTGCACATGGAGATCATCATCGAGCGGCTCGGGCGGGAGTTCGATCTGGACATCATCGCCACCACACCGTCGGTGGAGTACCGGGTACGGACGACGGCGGGGGCCGAGGTGGCGGTGGACAGCCCCAGCCGGTTGCCGCCGGCCGGTGAGGTGGCCGCCATCGCCGAGCCCTTCCTGCTGCTCACCATCATCGCCCCGGCACGTCACACGGGGACGCTGATGGAACTCTGCCAGAAACGCCGGGGCAACCTCCGGGGCATGGACTACCTGTCGCCGGAGCGAGTGGAGTTGCGCTACCGGCTGCCGCTGGCGGAGGTGGTCACCGACTTCTACGACCAGCTCAAGAGCCGTACCCAGGGCTACGCCAGTCTGGACTACGACGCTGACGGTTACGAGGACTCCGACCTCGTGAAGGTGGACATCCTGCTGCAGGGTGACCCGGTGGACGCCTTCAGTTCCATCGTCCACCGCAGCGAGGCCTACTCCTACGGCCGGCAGATGACCGCCAAGCTGCGCCAGTTGATCCCGCGGCAGCAGTTCGACGTGCCGATCCAGGCCGCCATCGGCAGCCGCATCATCGCCCGCGAGACCGTCAAGGCCTACCGCAAGGATGTGACGGCGGGGCTGTACGGCGGTGACGTCACCCGCAAGCGGAAGGTGCTCGAACGCCAGAAGGCCGGGAAGAAGCGGATGAAGGCGATCGGCAGGGTGGAGGTGCCGCCGGAGGCCTTCGTCTCGGCACTGCGGATGCCGTCCGGTTAGGGCCGTCAACCAGGGCGGTAGTATCGAATCGCCATGGTTTCCCGCTCAGATGCACTCTCGCCACGCAAAGAGGAGATCCTGCGCGCCGTCGTGGAGTGCTACATCGCGGGCGCCTCGCCGGTGGGCTCGGGCACCGTCTACGAATCGCAGGACTTCGGTGTCTCCCCGGCGACGATCCGCAAGGAGATGCTGGCGCTCGAGCAGGCCGGGTACCTGCAACAGCCGCACACCTCCTCGGGCAGGGTGCCCACCGAGGCCGGCTACCGCTACTTCGTCGACGCACTCATGGCGCCCTACAGCCTCGGACCGGTCGAGGGACGCCAGATCAGCGAATTCTTCGACCAGGCCCACGGCGAACTGGGTTCGGTGTTGGCGTCCCTCTCTTCGATGCTGGCGGACGTGACGCGCTGCGCGGCGGTCGTGGTGGGTCCTCGTGCCGACTCGGCGGTGGTCCGGTCGGTGCAACTGGTGGAACTCTCCAGCCACGTGGTGCTCCTCGTCGCGGTCCTGTCCACCGGCGCCGTGGAGCAGCGGGCCCTCGAACTGGACACCTCCCCGAGTGCCGGCGACGTGGATCACGCCGCCGAGGTGCTCGCCCGGGCGCTTGTCGGCAAGCCGGTCGACGCCGCAGTTCGCGCCGACGGGCTGCCTGCGGGCGTCGCCGGGCTGGTGTCGGTGGCGGTGGACGCTCTGCGCGGTGTCGAGGGCGGGATCGCCGAGAACCTCTTCGTCGGCGGGCATGCCACGGTCGTCCGTTCGTTCGGCGCGGTCGACACCGCCCAGCGGATCCTCGCTCTCCTCGAGCGGCACTATGCCGTGGTCTCGCTGCTGCGGGACATCGTGGACCGGGGCATGCAGGTCGCCATCGGGGGCGAGACGGGTCTGGTGCCCCTCAGCGAATGCTCGGTGGTGGTCTCGCCCTACCTGGTGGAGGGACGCCGGGCGGGTTCCATCGCGGTCCTGGGTCCGACGCATCTCAACTATCCCCAGGCGATGGCGTCGGTGGCGGTGATCAGCCGGCAGCTCGGCCGGATGCTGAGCGGCGGCTAGGGCCGACCTCGGTTCGATCCCATGGCGGTACGCGACTACTACGAGGTATTGGGCGTTTCCCCGCAGGCGACCGCGGAGGAGATCAAGCAGGCGTACCGGCGCCTGGCGCGTGAGTCCCACCCCGACCGCAATCCGGACGACCCCGGCGCCGAGGACCGCTTCAAGGAACTCGCCGCCGCCTACGAGGTGCTGAGCGACTCCGAGCGACGCGCCAACTACGACCGCTATGGAACCGCCGAGGCCCCGTCCAACCCATTCGACATCTTCACGGCTTTCTTCGGCGACGCGGGCTTCGGCGGTTTCGGCACTCCCAGTCGCAGTGCGGCGGCGACCGGCGCCGATGTCGAGTCCGTTCTGACTCTCGATCTTGCCGACGCCGTCTTCGGGGGCGTCCAGGAGGTGACCGTCACCCTCGCGGTGCCCTGCGAGGACTGCGAGGCCACGGGTGCCGCGGCGGGCACCGAGGCGATGACCTGCACCGACTGCGGAGGGAGTGGCCAGGTCCGCCAGGTGCGCCAGTCGGTGCTTGGCCAGATGGTGACAGCGGGTCCGTGCCGACGCTGCTCCGGCCTGGGACAGTTCGTCGATACGCCGTGCCGCGCCTGCCGCGGCCAGGGGCGCATCCGGGGTGAGCGTACGTACTCCCTCGACGTGCCTCCCGGCGTCGACAACGGCACCGTGCTGCGGTTGCCCGGGCGGGGAGGCGTGGGGCTGCGCGGCGGTCCCCACGGTGATCTCTACGTGCAGGTGCGGACGCGCCCGCACCCGACTCTGGAGCGCCGCGGCGATGACCTTCTGGCGGCCGTGGAGATCCCGATGACGCAGGCCGCGCTGGGTGGCCGGGTCACCCTGGACACGCTCGACGGTCCCCTGGAGCTGCGCATCGCGGCCGGCACGCAGACCGGTCACACGATGGCCTGCCGCTTCAAGGGAGTGCCCCGGGGTCGCGGCAGGGGGCGGGGCAACCTGCTGGTGGAGTTCGTGGTGCAGACACCCGACAACCTCGAGGGCGAGCAGGCCGATCTGATGCGCGAGCTGGCGCGGTTGCGGGGCGAGGACATCAACTCGGCCGGTCTGCGCAGCAAGCTCCGTTCCACCTTCGGCTCCTGAGCCCGGGGGCGTTCGGGTCGCGACGCCCGGTGGTTCCGGTCGGTCAACCGGGGGCTGCCGGCAGGGGCAGATGCCAGGTCCCCTCGCTGTAGCGAACCGTGAGTTCGTGGCAGGCGCCGCGGGCCACGCCGGCAAGCTCCAGCGGGGGTGGGAGTTCGGCCACCAGCGTGCCGGTCACGGGCGCCTGTCGCGGCCAGGACTCGAAGAGGTAGACCCGGCCGCCGGGCTGAACGAGCGCGACGGTGGCGATGCCGTCGCAATCCCAGTCGCCAACCGCCACCTGGTCGCCGGCAGTCCCGACCGGATAGCGGACGCCGTCGACGGCCACTGAGCCGCCGGTGACGCGGATCTCTTCCGCGCAGCCGTCACCGTCGACGTCCCGCAAGCCGCTCCCCGGCTCCCGGCAGCCCGCGGTCGTTTGCTGGGGACGCTCTGGCGGCCCGGGTGCCGGGACCGGCCGGGCCGGGCGAGATGCAGCGGTCGACGGGGTCGACGCGGGGGCCTCCAGCGGCGGAGCGGATCGGGGCACCGCGCCTCGCGACAGGGAGGAGGCCGGCGCCGGAGCGGCGGCACCATCGTCGCCGAGGCGAAGGATCATGAGGGCGCCGAGGGCGCATCCCGCGCACACGACGGCTGCGGCGAGCCAACTCGCCCGTCTCGGGCGCCGCGGGACCCGACGGGCCGCCCTGCCGCCCCCCGGGCCCGGAGCCCTCCGGTGGCGCAGGAGGCGTCGTCCCGCCGACTCGTGCCATCGACTGCTTCGGGACGCTAGGGGCGCGGAAGACTCGGTGGCGGTTGCCCTGAGGCGGCTCGCCAGTGCCCTGCTGCTCGGAACGCGCCCGTCGGCGGCTGCCTGCGCCACTGCCTGCATGCGCCCGAACAAGCGCTGCTCGTGGCGCCGGAGGCCAGGGCGCGGCTGCGACTCGAGACGCAGCAGTGCTGCCAGCACCGTCTCGCCGACGTCCTTCACGTCCGCCAGCTGCTCCGCGTTGTCCTCTGCGGCGTCGCGACGAGCCGCCGAGAAGCCGCACAGCAGCGGGCGTCGCAGCGAGTCGATCACGACGTGCGAGGGCCCGATGTCCCGATGGACGATGCCCCGCTCGTGCAGGTGGCGGACCGTCTCGGCCACCTCCTCGGAGACCCGGCGCAGCTCTTCGAGCCGCTGTGGTTGCCACGTCGCCAGCGTCTCCCTCCCGGCGTAGCGCGTGAGCAGGCGCAGCCCACGCTCGTCGTCGGTCAAGGCCACGAAGCCGATGACGCCCGGGTGGTCGAGGTCCCTGAGGAGCGCGGCTTCGTGCCGTAGCGCCTCGCCGGCGTCCCCCTCCTTGACCGCCACCAAGTCCTGCCCGTGCAACTCGGAGCGAAGTGTCATGCAGTAGAGACTATCAAACCTATGGAAATAACAGGAAAGATCTCACACTGGTCCGTTGATACGAGTCCGAGAGAGGGAGTCCAGCCGGCGCCTGCCCGCACGTCATGCAGCGTGGGTGGTCGGGCCGCACCGCGCCAGGGGGCACCCACAGCAGTCCGCGGCGGGCAGGAGTGCGAGCGGGACCTAGGCTCGATCGTGCGAATTGACGCCGAGGGTTGAGGTGGGCCGAGTGCGGTCATGTGACGTGGTCGTCATCGGAGGCGGGATCGCAGGCATGTCCGCCGCCTATTCGCTCTCGCGCCGCGGGGCCGATGTCGTCGTGGTCGAGCGGGAGGAGTCCCTGACGGCTCACAGCACGGGTCGGTCGGCCGCCCAGTACATCGAGACCTACGGCGGTCCGGTGAACCAGGCCCTGACCGTTGCGTCCCGCGATTTCCTGGTTGGTGGCGGTAACGGCCTCGCGGACGCAGATTTGCTGGAACCGCGGGCGGTCCTGTGGGTCGCCGCCGCGGGCCACCTCGAAGACCTGGAGCGGCTGCGGAGCGAGATGGTGCCGCTATCGCCGCGCCTGGCGATCGTCAAAGCGGCCGAGGCCAGGACGCACTGTCCCGTCCTGGATCCCGGGTGGGTGGCGGGCGGACTGCTGGAGGAGGGCAGCTACGACATCGACGTGGCCGGCCTCCACCAGGCGTTCTTGCGCGGAGCACGCCGGCAGGAAACCACGGTCGTGCGCTCCAGCCCGGTCGAGGCGATGGCACGCCGTGGCGACCGCTGGGAGGTTCGGGCCGCAACAAGGACGTTCGCCGCGCCCGTCGTCGTGAATGCAGCCGGGGCATGGGCGGACGAGGTCGCCGGTCTCGCCGGCGTCGCGCCGTTGGGACTGAGCGCACTGCGCCGCACCATCTTCACGTTCGCCGCGCCGGGTGAGTACCCGACGACCGAGGTGTGGCGCTGGCCGCTGGTGGCCGACATCGGCGGCACGTTCTACTTCAAGCCCGAGGGTCCCATGCAGTTGCTCGGCTCTCCGGCCGACGAGACGCCCGAGGTGCCCTGTGACGCCCGCGCCGAGGAGTTGGACGTGGCGCGGGGCATCGATGCCGTGAACGGCGCCACGACGCTGGGGGTGCGCGCCGTTCGCTCGGTGTGGGCCGGTCTGCGGACCTTCGCCGCCGACCGTCACCCGGTCGTGGGGTTCGACGACGCTGTCGAGGGGTTCGTGTGGTGCGCCGGTCAGGGGGGCACCGGGATCCAGACCTCCCCGGCGATTGGCGAGATCGTGGCTGATGTCGTCGGCGGAACGCCGCCGGCGCCCTCCCTCGCCGGCACAGTGGAGCGCCTCTCACCGCGCCGGCTGCGTCCTTCCGGCTAGCGGTCGCCGGCGGCTTCGAACGGGGTCGCCGCGGGGTGGGTTGTGGTGCACTCGCACGCCTGATGACTGGAGGAATTGTCAATTTCTCAACTCGATTGGACGGCCGAGACCGCACGAAGCTTGCGAAGGTTGCTCGATAGACTCTTTGGGATTCCTACTGACGGGTGCGCGCAGGCTTCCGCATCCGCGGCCGAGCCAACCCTGGAGGGTTCTCTGATGCGGCGATTCATGCTCGTGGTCCTCAGCGCCGTGCTGATCGCAGCGGCATGCTCCAGCGACGACCCCGCCGTCGCGCCGGACGTGCCACCGGAGCCGGCAGCGGTCGTCGAACCGTCGCCGGAGCCGGAGCCCGTTGAGGAAGAGTCCGCCCCGGAGCCGGAGCCTGTTGAGGAAGAGTCCGCCCCGGAGCCGGAGCCCGTTGAGGAAGAGTCCGCCCCGGAGCCGGAGCCCGTTGAGGAAGAGTCCGCCCCGGAGCCGGAGCCGGAGCCCGCCGCAGAAGAGCCCGCCCCGGAGCCTGAGCCCGTTGAGGAAGAGTCCGCCCCGGAGCCGGAGCCCGTCGAGGAGCCGGTGCCGGCCGCGGTCGCCGAATTGCTGCCGGTGGATCCCGAGTTGCGCGTCGGCACGCTCGACAACGGTCTGACGTACTACGTCCGCAACAACGAGGAACCCGGCACCAACCTGTCTCTGCGCTTGGCGGTCCGGGCCGGATCGCTGCACGAGGCCGAAGCGGGTCTCGGCGTGGCCCACTTCCTCGAGCACATGATGTTCAACGGCACCGAGGAATACCCGCGTAACGAGATCGTCGAGGCGCTGCGCGGCCTCGGCGTGGAGTTCGGCCCCGACATCAACGCCTATACGTGGTACGACATGACGGTCTACGAACTCGACGTGGTCACGAACGACCCTGATGCCGTCGCGACCGCTTTCGGAGTCCTGTCGCAGTGGGCCCACGCGGCCACGATCGCCGAGGCCGATGTCGTCGAGGAGCGCGGCGTCGTCCGCGACGAGCTGCGGCTGCGTTACGAGACCGGCTCGGGCGTCATCAACAACATCTTTGATCACGCCTACGTAGTGGACACCCCGTACGAAGGGCGTCAGACCATCGGCACGGCGGAGGGAATCGAGTCGATGTCCCCGGAGACGCTGCGCGACTTCTACGAGATCTGGTACGTGCCGTCCAACATGGCTCTCATCGCCGTCGGCGACCTCTCTGTCGACGAACTCGAGGCTCTCGTGGCGGAGCACTTCGGTGCTATCCCCGCCGGCGAGGCACCGCTCGCCCCCGACACGTTCTCGGCGATCAGCCCCGAGCCGGTCTTCCTGACGGCCACCTCGCCGAGCCAGGGATACTCGTACATGTCCCTGGACCTGAAGATCCCCTCGTGGAACGGGGGGACTGTGGACGGTGAGCGTCTGCGACTGATGGAGACCCTCATCTCCCTCATGCTGGATGACCGCCTGAAGGACGCCTACGAGCAGGGATTCCTCTCGCAGTTGGACCCGGCGAAGTGGGACCCGTTCAGCTACACCCACGGCATCCGCTTCTATGGCACGAACCTGCGCGCCGACGACCTCGCCGCAGCCCTCGGCGACTACTGGTCGATGGTGCTGAGCCTCGAGGCCGCCGGCTTCAGCGATGCCGATCTCCAGCGAGCCGCCGAAGTTGTGAGGACCAACCTGGAGTTCGAGCTCCAGAGCGTCGGCACGACGCAGGACCATGAGTGGGCCGACCTGTATGTCTCGCACTTCCTGGAGGGTGACGACATCGGTGCGGTGGCCGATCGTCTGGCGAGAGTCGAGGCACTGCTCGAGGAGATACAACCCGAGGAGCTCACTGAGCACTTCCGTTCGATCATGAGCGCGGCCGCCCCGATCGTGATCGCGGTAGGGGCCGACCCCTCTGAGGTGCCCACCGTCGAGGAGATGCAGGCCGCCGTCGAGGGTGCCGCGCCTGGCCCCGTGCCGGAGCGGACCGTGCAGGTCAGCGCCCTGATGCAGCCGCCCGAGCCGGTCGACGCCGTCTCCGAGGGCCCCGTGGAGGCCATCGAGGGCGCTTACGAGTGGAACTTCGCCAACGGCGCCACGGTGGTGTTCGTGCCCTCGGACATCTCCGAGGCCCAGGTCGACATCCAGGCCGTCTCCCAGGGGGGATGGTCCGCCATGGAACCCGGCGAGCGTCCTCTGACTGGAAGGTTGGCCGTCCGGGCGGTTCGCAACAGCGGCCTCGGTGGTCTCAGCCCATCACAGGTGCAACGCCTCCTGGAGGAGCACAACGTGGGGGTGTCGCCGTTCATCGGAGAGACCGAGGAGGGATTCGCCGGTTCCGCCGCCGCTGACGGCATCGAGACAATGTTCCAGATGTTGCACCTTCTGGTGACCGCCCCTCAGGTGGACGACCAGGCGTTTTCCGAGGCCCTCCAGATCGGCGAGATCATTCTCTCGTTGGCCGAGGCGGATCCCGACTGGCAGACATGGATCGCCTCCATCGAGTCCCGCCATCCCGACGCGTTCGAATGGTTCAGCCCGGTGGCGTCCCAGGAGGCGCTGGACGCCCTGACGCCCGAGTCACTGCTGGACCGCTACCTGCAGCGGCTCGGTGATGTGGACGACCTGCTGGTCGCCGTGGTGGGCGACATCGACCAGGACACAGTCGAGGTCCTGGCGCGCGAGTACATCGGCACGCTGCCCGCCGGGGAGGCCGATAGCTACACCAACCGTCGATCCGCGGAGCCGGCGGGCGTGGTGCGACGGGAGATCGTGTTGCCGCCCGATGCCCAGAACACCGGTGTGGAGATCCTCTTCGAGGCGCAGATGGAGGTGGATGTGGCTCTGGAGGTGGCCGCCTACGCGCTGACGACGATCCTGGATGCCAGATTGATCGCCGACGTGCGGGAGGACATCGGTGCCAGCTACAGCGCCGGCACCATCGTCGGGCCGTTCCTGACCCCCGAGCCCGGGGTCAGCGCGCGGGTCGTGGCCTCCGGCGACCCGGAGTTCATCGACCAGATCCAGGTCACGATCTTCGAGATTCTGGCCGACCTCGTTGCCAACGGGCCCAACGCCGACGAGTGGGCGGAGGCTCTGGCGGTCCTGAACGCCGAGTACACCCACGAGGGCAACTCGGACCATCTGAGCGCCGTGTTGCGCCGGGCCCACGTCTCCGACGACGAGCTCACCACGACAGTGCGGCTGTTCGAGGAACTCGCCGATCTCAAGGTGGCCGACGTGCAGGCCCTGGCTGCGGCACTCTTCGACCCCGACCAGCACATCGCCATCATCAGCGTTCTCGGCTGAGAGCCTTGTCCGGCCGCGGCGGTGCGGCCGTGTCCGGGTGGAGTCTTGTCAGCCGCGCTCGGCGAGCGGAAGGTAGTCCCGCTCGGGGTGCCCCACGTAGAGCTGGCGGGGACGGGCGATGCGGGAACCCTGCTCCAGCATCTCACTCCAGTGGGCCAGCCAGCCGGCCGTGCGCGGGATGGCGAAGAGCACCGTGAACATGTTGGTGGGGAAATTCAGGGCCTCGTAGATCAACCCCGAGTAGAAGTCCACGTTGGGGTAGAGGCGCCGGCTGATGAAGTACTCATCGGCGAGCGCCACCTCCTCCAGCTTGAGGGCGATGTCCAGCAGCGGGCTGCTGCCGGTCAGTTCGAACACCTCGTCGGCCGCCTCCTTGATGATCTTCGCCCGCGGGTCGTAGTTCTTGTACACCCGGTGCCCGAAGCCCATCAGCCGGTGCTTGCCGGCCTTCACGTCCGCGATGAACGGGTCCACGTTCTCGTAGCTCCCGATGTCTCGGAGCATCGCCAGCACCGCCTCGTTGGCACCGCCGTGGCGGGGTCCGTAGAGGGCGGCGCAGGCGGCGGCCACCACCGAGTAGGGGTCGGCGTGCGCGCTGCCCACCACGCGGGCTGTCGTGGTGGAGCAGTTCTGACTGTGGTCGGCGTGCAGGATGAACAGGATCTCCAGAGCACGGCGCACGGCCGGATGGCAGTGGTAGCGCGGCTCGGCGACACGGAACATCATCGACGCGAAGTTGGAGGTGAAGTCCAATTCGTTGTCGGGGTAAACGAACGGCATGCCGATCGAGAAGCGGTGTGCGGCGGCCGCCATGGTCGGGACCTTGGCGATGAGGCGCACGATCTGTCGCATCCGCACCTCTGGATCCTCGACGTCCTTGGCCTCGGGATAGAAGGTGGAGAGCGCCGCCACGGAGGCGACCAGCACACCCATGGGGTGCGCGTCGTAGCGGAAGGACTCCATGAAGCGCTTGCGGAAGTTCTCGTGGATGTAGGTGTGGAGGGTGATCTCCTGCTTCCAGTCGTCGAACTGCTCGGTCGTCGGCAGTTCGCCGTGCAGCAGCAAGTACGCCACTTCGAGGTAGGTGGACTCCCGTGCCAGCTGCTCGATGGGGTAACCCCGGTAGCGCAGGATTCCCTCGGCGCCCACGATCTGCGCGACGGCACTCTCGCCGATGGCGGTGTGGCTGAAGGCCTCGTCGGAGAACCACACATTGCCGAGCAGCTTGCTCCAGCCGTCGGAGTCCACGCCGCCGTTGAGGATGGGGATCTCGACCGATTCGCCCGTGCGGTTGTCGGTGATCGTGATCGACTCTGTCAAGATCCGTCTGCCTTTCCGGTTGTCGGTCAGGCGCCCACTGTCGGTCCGCCTCAGCGGCCCGCGCGGCCCCGAGGCGTTCCGGCTCCGGAAGCGTCGACCCTCACGCTCTCGCGCCGTGGGGATGCCCGAACCCAGCCGATGATACCGAGATTCCCAGCTTCAGGGTAAATCGCAGGCCGGCGGGCTACAGCGGCGTGTTTCCGTGGCGGTTGCCGGGGATCTCCTCCCGTTTCGAGGACAGCAGTGCCAGGACATCCACCACCTCCCGGCGGGTGTCGGCAGGATCGATCACCGCATCCACCGAGCCTCGCTCGGCGGCCCGGTAGGGGTTCAGCAGCCGCTCGGCGTACTCGTCCTCCAGAGCGGCCCGCTCGGTGGGAGCCACCTTGCGGTGCAGGATCTCGGTGGCCCCCTTGGCCCCCATGACGGCGATCTCCGCGGTCGGCCAGGCGAAGGCCACGTCGTTGCCCATGTAGCGGGAGTCCATCACGATGTAGGCGCCGCCGTAGGACTTGCGCAGCGTCACGCAGATCCGGGGGACGGTGGCGGCTGCGTAGGCGAACGCCATCTGCGCGCCGTGGCGGATCATTCCGCGCCACTCCAGATCCTTGCCGGGCTGGAATCCGGGGGTGTCCACAAAGGTCACGATCGGCAGGTTGAAGGCATCGCAGAACGACACGAACCGTGCCCCCTTCTGGGAGGCGGCAATGTCGAGCGTGCCGGCGAGGTGCTGTGGCTGGTTGGCCACCATCCCCACCGGATAGCCGTCCACCGCGGCCAGGGCGGTCACCAGGTTCGGCGCCCAGCCGGCGCGCAGTTCGATCACCGCGCCGTCGTCGGCGACCGCTTCGAGAACGGCGCGCACGTCATAGCCTCCGGTGGCTGAGGCCGGGATGACATCGGCCAACTCGGGCGTGGCGCGATCGGGGCGATCGCCCGTCGGCAGGCGTTCGGGTATCTCGTCCACGTGCGGCGGCAGGAATCGCAACAGTTCCCCGACCGCTGCTGCGGCGGCGTCGTTGTCGGGAACGACGAGAGAGGCCACCCCGCTCCGGGAGGCGTGCACCGCCGAGCCCCCCAGGTCCGGTGCGGCCACCGGGACCCCGGTGAACTGCTCCACCATGGCCGGCCCGCTCACGAAGGCGAAACCGTCGCTGACCATGACCACGAGGTCGGCGATGCCCAACAACAGCGCCGGACCCGACAGCATGGGTCCCGTCACGCACAGCAGGATGGGCACCACACCCGAGGCCGAGACCAGCGAGCGGGCGGCGATCCCCCAGCCGTGCACCGATGTGATGCCGCCGGCGACGTCGGGGCCGGTTGCCGCCACGAACCCCACGATCGGCAACCGCTTCTCCAGGGCCAGCTCGACGGCCGCCCGGATCGATTCGCCCGCGTCGACGGTGATGCCGCGGTTGGACTCGTCCGCCCCGAGGCGTACGACGACTGCCGGCCGGCCGGCAACCTCGCCGACCGCAGCCGAGACGTGGGTTCGGGAACGGGCGCGAGCGCGCAGGTCGACCGTTGGCATAGGGCTCAGCGCGAGGCTACCCGAGCCCCTCGCCGGCGATGACCGGCGGGGGATGCTCCGGCTATCTACAGTGGTGGCCTGCGCTTCGATGATGAGGGGCGGTGGCCGGGACGGTGACGGTGGATGCACGAATAAGCGACTGGGTTGTCCAGCGCGTCGTGCGGCGCGCCATGGGTCCGCTGGTTCCCTTGACGGCGACGATTGCCGCACTGCTGGTGGGTGCGGCCATGGTGTGGGCATTCGGCGGCGACCCTGTGGAGGGTTACCGCGCCATGTTCACCGGCGCGTTCGGTGGCATCAGCGAGTTCGCGGACACCACCGTGAAGGCGACGCCACTGCTGCTGGTGGGTGTGGGCATCTGCATCGCTTTCCGGGCCTCGGTCATCAACATCGGTGGCGAGGGGCAGATCATCGCCGGCGCGCTGCTGTCCACGGTGGTCGTCTTGGCGCTTCCCGGCCTCGACCGCTGGATGCTGCTCCCCCTGGCGCTGATCGCCGGCGCGGTCGGCGGTGCCTGCATGGGGTTCATCCCCGGGGTGTTGAAGGCTTACGCCAACGTCAACGAGATCCTCTCCACGATCATGCTCAACATCGTGGCGGGATACATAATGCAGTACCTGCTGCTGGGGCCGATGATCGATGAGGCGGCCGTCGAGGCCGGCAACCACATCGCCCAGACCAAGCGGTTGTCGCCCAATGCCGATCTGCCGATCCTGTTAGGGGGAACGCAGATGAATCTCGGCATCGTGGTGGGGGTCGCGGTCGCCATCGCCGTGTTCCTGCTGCTGTGGCGCACGTCGCTCGGCTACGAGATCCGTGCCGTCGGCGGCAGCAAGGACGCCTCCCGCTACGCCGGAATGAAGGTGGAGCGCAGGATCGTGCAGGCGCTGACTCTCAGCGGCATGATGTCGGGACTCGGCGGCGCCGTGCTGGTGTTCTCCTCGGTCGCCCACCGGCTCAGCGTCGAGAGCGGTCCGGCGGGATTCACACAGCTGGCAGGGTTCAACGGCATCGTGGCCGCACTGTTCGGGGGCCTGCACCCGCTGTGGACCGTTCCTGCTGCCATCCTCTTCGGCGGCTTGCTGGTGGGGGCGAACGCATTGCAGCGCGCGGTGCAGGTGGCGACGCCACTGGTTGTGGCGCTGAGCGGTCTCGTGGTGGTGTTCGTCGTGAGCAGCGACCGGGCCGTGCGCTGGGCCCGCCATCTGGGGGAGCGACTCGACATCGGCGCGGCTTCGGACAGTGACCGCACCGGGAGCGCCGAAACCGGAAGCGCCGGGACCGGGAGCGCCGGGACCGGGCCCGCGGAGGCACCGGGAGCGCCCGCAGGCGACGGGGCGGAGCCATGATCCCGGGTCTCGACTCCCTCGACCTGGCGACCGTGGAGGTATTCGCGCAGGCCCGCAGCGGCTGGAGCGGGTTCTTCACGCTGGCCACGCTGGTGGCCACCGTGGCTGCCGCCATCCGCCTCGCCACGCCGTATCTCATCGCGGCGGTTGGCGAGAGCGTCGGCCAGCGCAGCGGCGTGCTCAACCTCGGCGTGGACGGCGTGATGCTGTTGGGGGCGTTCGGTGCCTACTACACCACGGTGCGAACCGGCCAGCCGTGGTACGGGCTGCTGGTCGGCCTCGGCGTCGGCATGGTCATGGGGCTGCTGTACGCCTTCATCACCGTGACGCTCCACGCCGAGCAGGGGATCAGCGGCATCGGCATCTACCTCTTCGGTCTGGGATTCAGCGACCTGCTCTTCCGCCAACTCGTGGGTGCGCCGCGCCCCATCCTGGGTTTCGACGGCGTGTTCGACTTCACGCTCCCAGAGGGCCGCCTGGATATCAACTACCCGGACCTCTACAACCACAGCCTCATCATCTACCTGGCGTTTCTGCTGGTCCCTGCGGTGACCCTGCTCGTCAACCGCACCACGTTCGGGCTCAACATCCGGGCGGTCGGCGAGACGCCCCAAGCGGCCGACAGCCTCGGTGTGAGCGTTGCCCGCACGCGCTACGGCACCATCATCATCGGCAATACCCTGGCCGGCGCCGCGGGCGCGGTGCTGGCGCTGGAGAAGGGCATCTTCATCCAGAACATGACCAACGGCATGGGTTTCATCGCCGTGGCGCTCGTCTACTTCGGCGCCTGGCGCCCGCTGGGGGTATTGGCCGGATCGCTGCTGTTCAGCCTCGTGACCGCCGCGGTGCTCCAGTGGAAGACGTTGGGCATCCTCAGTGGGGCGGCGGCCCAGCTCACCGAGATGGCGCCCGCGGCGGTGACGATCATCGCCCTGGTCGTCGTGACGCACCGCATCGGTGCACCGGCGGCGCTCACCCGTCCCTTCCGGCGCGGCGTCGAGCACTAGCCGACATCATCGTTAACGAAGCCCTGAACTGAACAATTGGTTGGGAAGTTTTGGCGTAGTCTCTGGCAACCCGGCTGTGGCTTGCCGGGCACGCATCGGACGACAAAGGGGTCAATGATGAGAATGTCCACAAGACGCGCCAAGTCCTTCGGACTGCTCGCGGCGCTGCTGGCGATCGTGCTGCTGGCCGCGGCCTGCGCCGGCGACGACGAGGTCAGCGAGGCGGGGCCTGCGCCGGCGACGACGCCGGCAGAGACAGAGGCGCCGGAAACCGACGAGGCACCGACCCCGCCGCCAGCGGCCGAGCCGTCGGGCCCGTTGCGGGTGGCGATTGTGGCGCCTTCGGCGTCGAATGATCTGGCGTTTACGCAGAGCATCGTGGATGGTGTTGCGGCGTTGGGTGAGACGCGCGAGTTGGAGGTGGAGATCACCGACGGGACCTTCATTGTGGAGGATGCGGCGGTGGCGATCCGTGAGTACGCCGAGGACGGGTTTGATCTGGTGATCGCGCACGGTTCGCAGTACGGCGGGTCGCTCCAGGAGATCGCGCCGGACTTCCCGGACACGTCGTTCGCGTGGGGTACGTCGACCGACACGTTCGGTTTGGCGAATGTGTTCGCTTATACGGCGGCGTCGGACCAGGGCGGTTATGTGCTCGGGTCGATGGCGGCGTCTTTGACCGACACGGGTGTGATCGGCGTTGTGGGGCCCATTGAGGTGGGTGATGCGAAGCTGTTCGTGGATGGTTTCGTGTCCGGCGCGGGTGCGCAGGATTCCTCGGTGGACGTGAACGTGGTGTACACGGAGTCGTTCAGTGATGTGGCCAAGGCGGCGGAGACCGCTGAGGCGCATGTGTCGCAGGGTGCGGACGTGATGACCGGTACGGCGCAGATGGTCGTGGGTGCTGTGGGTGTTGCGCAGCGCGAGGGCGCGGCGTGGTTCGCGACGCAGTCCGATCAGGCGGAGTTGGCGCCGGAGATCGTTGTGGCTTCCCAGGTCTATGAGTGGGAGGTCATCCTGGCCCAGATCGCTGATGCGATCGATCGGGGCGTCAAGGGCGGTGAGTCGTTCACGATCACGCTGGCAAATGGTGGTCTGGCGATCGCCTTCAACGACGCTTACGGCCTGTCGGCGGACATCCGCCAGATCGGTGAGGCCACCGTGGCCGGCATCATCGACGGCAGCATCAACACCATGGACGGCCCGACTGCCGACGGTATCGACACCCCGTTGCGGGTGGCGATTGTGGCGCCTTCGGCGTCGAATGATCTGGCGTTTACGCAGAGCATCGTGGATGGTGTTGCGGCGTTGGGTGAGACGCGCGAGTTGGAGGTGGAGATCACCGACGGGACCTTCATTGTGGAGGATGCGGCGGTGGCGATCCGTGAGTACGCCGAGGACGGGTTTGATCTGGTGATCGCGCACGGTTCGCAGTACGGCGGGTCGCTCCAGGAGATCGCGCCGGACTTCCCGGACACGTCGTTCGCGTGGGGTACGTCGACCGACACGTTCGGTTTGGCGAATGTGTTCGCTTATACGGCGGCGTCGGACCAGGGCGGTTATGTGCTCGGGTCGATGGCGGCGTCTTTGACCGACACGGGTGTGATCGGCGTTGTGGGGCCCATTGAGGTGGGTGATGCGAAGCTGTTCGTGGATGGTTTCGTGTCCGGCGCGGGTGCGCAGGATTCCTCGGTGGACGTGAACGTGGTGTACACGGAGTCGTTCAGTGATGTGGCCAAGGCGGCGGAGACCGCTGAGGCGCATGTGTCGCAGGGTGCGGACGTGATGACCGGTACGGCGCAGATGGTCGTGGGTGCTGTGGGTGTTGCGCAGCGCGAGGGCGCGGCGTGGTTCGCGACGCAGTCCGATCAGGCGGAGTTGGCGCCGGAGATCGTTGTGGCTTCCCAGGTCTATGAGTGGGAGGTCATCCTGGCCCAGATCGCTGATGCGATCGATCGGGGCGTCAAGGGCGGTGAGTCGTTCACGATCACGCTGGCAAATGGTGGTCTGGCGATCGCCTTCAACGACGCTTACGGCCTGTCGGCGGACATCCGCCAGATCGGTGAGGCCACCGTGGCCGGCATCATCGACGGCAGCATCAACACCGGTTCCTAGGAACCACCCGCTGGAGCCACCTCGCGGCCACCCGCGAGGTGGCTCCGGCCGATCCCGACGCGCAACCCACAGAGCGAGGAGCCCCGGCGTGACGGAGCGATCCCAACGATGAGCGCTGCGCCGCCGCTGCTGGAGATGCGCGGGATCACCAAGCAGTTCCCGGGTGTGCTGGCCAACGACCGCGTCGACTTCAACCTCACCGCCGGCGAGGTGCACACGCTGCTGGGGGAGAACGGAGCGGGCAAGAGCACGCTCATGAAGGTCCTCTACGGTATGTACCGTCCCGATGCTGGCGAGGTTCGGCTGCGCGGCGACCGGGTGACCATCGACTCCCCATCGGTGGCCATCGAGCACGGCATCGGCATGATTCACCAGCACTTCATGCTGGTGCCCCCCCTGACCGTCACCGAGAATGTGGCGCTGGGCCTGCAGTCGAGCCGCCGTCCCCTCACCGACCTGCCGACCGTGGCTCGCCGGATCAACGAACTCTCCGAGATGTACGGGCTGCGGGTCAACCCCGACACCCCCATCTGGCAACTCGCCGTGGGGGAGCGCCAGCGAGTGGAGATCCTCAAGGCCCTCTACCGCGAGGCGACCGTTCTGGTCATGGACGAGCCCACCGCGGTCCTGACCCCCCAGGAGGTCGACGAGTTGATCGTCGTCCTGCGGCGCATGGCAGCCGACGGTCGGGGCCTGGTCTTCATCTCGCACAAGCTGCACGAAGTGATGGCGGTGTCGGACCGTATCACGGTGCTGCGCGACGGCCGCGTGAGCGGGGAGACGACGCCGGCGAACACCGACCGGGCCGATCTCGCCCGGATGATGGTCGGGCGGCCGGTGCAGATGGTGCCCGACCGTCCCGACGTGCAACTGGGGGAGCCGCTGCTGGAGGTGAGCGACCTGCGCGTGCAGAGCGACCGCGGTGACGAGGCGGTGGCGGGGATGTCCTTCAGCGTGCATGCCGGCGAGATTCTGGGGCTCGCCGGAGTGTCCGGCAACGGCCAGTCCGAGTTGGCCCAGGCGATCGCCGGCCTGCGTCCCGTCCAGGAAGGCAGTATCCGCATCGACGACACCGACGTGACCGGACATCACCCGCGGCAGGTGCGCGACGCCGGCATGTCCTACGTGCCCGAGGAGCGCATGCGCGACGGCGTGGTCGGCATGTTCTCGGTGGCGGAGAATCTGGTGCTGCTGAACCAGGGCAACGAGTTCAGCCGCCGGGGGTTCCTGCGCCTCGGCGCCATCCGGGAGCACTGCCGGGACCTCGTCGAGCGGTTCGACGTGAAGACGCCCGACATCGACGTGCCGACCTCCAACCTCTCCGGCGGCAACATCCAGAAGCTCATCCTGGCGCGGGAGCTGTCAGCCGGCCCGAAGGTGATCGTGGCGGCGCAGCCCACCCGCGGCGTAGACGTCGGGGCCGGGGAGTACATCCACTCCCAACTCGCCGCCCAGAAGGCCGCCGGCTGCGCCACGCTGCTGATCTCCGAGGACCTCGACGAGGTCTTGGCGCTCTCGGACCGCATAGGCGTGATGTACGAGGGCAGGATGATGGGTGTTCTGGACCGTGCCGATGCCACCGTGGAGCGGCTCGGTCTCTGGATGGCAGGGGTCGAGCACGGGGTGGCCCAAGCCGTCTAGGGGGGTGCGAGTGCAGTGGGCGACCGCTCCACGGCGCTCGCGCATCACGGGTCCCGCCGCCCGGGCCGCAGCGCGGGAATCTAAGCCGGGTGGTTCGTCGTGCCGGGCGCCGGCTGCTCCATGGCGTTGATGTAGTTGTAGATGGTGATGCGGCTGACGCCCATCGCCGCCGCCACGTCCTCCACGCCTTTGCGCAGCAGGAAGGCGCCGCGCTCGTGCAGCAGGCGCACCGCCACCTGCTTGTCGGTCCGCGAGAGGCTCTCCAGGGAGTCGCCGAGTTCGCGCTCGATAGTCTCGATCAGGCGTGCGAGGGCGCCATCGAGACCGTGCAGGCGCAGCACACCCACCGTCTCGCCCTCGAAGTCCAGGGGGATGTCACCGGGTGTGCGCTCGGCCGGCGACAGTAGTTCCCCGCCCACCGCCGCCGCCACGGGCCGCAGCATCCGCCAGACCGGATGCTCGGTGTCGCTCATGCGCCGGCCGATGCCGCCTGCGCGTCGGGGCGCCGCTCCAGGCGCAGCGCGATACGGGTGGCGCCTGCCATCAACGCCTCGCGGACCATGACGGCCGTGGCCTGAGCGATTCGTTCGGAGTTACCGGAAGCGGACGTGGCGAACGGACCGACCTCGGTCTCGAGCCCCAGGTCGCTGAAGGCGGCGACGGCAGCCTCGACGTGTGGGCCGGGCGACCCTTCGTTGAAGGGTTCGACGAAGAACTCGATGTGAACTGTGTCCATGGCGCCACCGACTTCCTGGGGCCGAGGTGCACCCGCGTTGACGCTGCGCACGTGCTGTTGAACACTAGGCGAGCAAACAACGAGAGAAGGAAGTCCGGGATGCTCAACGACGACCTCCGGGAACTGCGGATAGACATCGACCGGCTCGGTGGCCGCCTCGAGGCACTGGCGCAGATCGGCGACACCGGCGACGGTGGGAACTGCCGCTTGGCCCTGACCGACGACGACCGTGACGGGCGGGACCTGGTTGTGGGCTGGATGCGCGACCTCGGTCTGGCGGTCACGGTGGACACAGTCGGCAACGTGGTCGCCGTGTATCCGGGCGAGGACAACGGGCCGCCGGTCATGACCGGGAGTCACATCGACACCGTCCGAACCGGCGGCCGCTACGACGGCAACCTGGGAGTGCTGGCCGGGCTGGAGGTGATCGAGACTCTCAGCACCGCCGGCGTGCGGCTGCGGCGCCCGCTGGCGGTCGCGTTCTTTACCGACGAGGAGGGCTCGCGCTTCCCCCCGGACATGCTGGGGAGCTTGGCGTTCGTGGGCGGCATGGGCGTCGAGGAGGCCCTCGACGTCACCGACAGCGACGGCGCCTCGGTGGGGGCCGAGCTCGACCGCATCGGCTACCGGGGGGCCGCACCCTGTCCCGCTCCCGCGCCGTTCGCCTTCGTGGAACTGCACATCGAGCAGGGGCCCGTCCTTGAGCAGGAGGGAATCACCATCGGGGCGGTCACCGGTGTGCAGGGAATCTCCTGGGGTGAGGTGACCATCGAGGGTCAGTCCAACCACGCCGGTACGACGCCGATGGACATGCGCCGCGATGCTGGCCACGCCGCTGCCCGGGTGGCGGTGGCGGCGCGGGAGATCGCCAACGACATCGGCGGCTACCAGGTCGCCACCGTAGGGGTCATGGACCTCCACCCCGACCTGGTGAACGTGGTCGCCGGCAGGGCCCGGCTCTGCGTGGACATGCGCAACATCCACGAACAGGAACTCCAGCAGGCAGAACGGCTAATGGCGACGAGCATCGAGCGGATCGCCGCCGCCGAGGGGGTGAGCATCTCCACCCGATCCCTGGCCCGCTTCGAGCCGGTCATCTTCGATCTCCCGGTGGTGAGCCTCGTGGAGTCCACCGCCCGGCGCTTGGGTCACAGCGTGAAGCGGCTGCCGTCGGGGGCGGGCCACGACGCCCAGATGCTGGCACGGGTGTGTCCCACCGGGATGATCTTCGTGCAGAGCCACAAGGGGCTCAGCCACAATCCCGGGGAGTACACCGCGCCCGCCGACCTCGCTGCCGGAGCCGACGTGCTCCTGCAGGTCATGATCGAACTCGCCTCCCGGCTCGACGGCATCCCGGAGGTGTCACCGACAGGAGGCGAGTTCACCCGCGGCGAGAGGGGCGTCGGCGCAGCACGCAGTTGACGGGGCCGGCCGCCTGCGCCTGCGGGGGAGCAGCCGGCCGAGCTGAATCGAGGGCTCAGTTCACCTCGGCGAGGGCGCCGGTGTCCACGTCGTAGACGAAGCCGCGCACGGGGATCGACTGGTCGAGGTGGTCGCTGGCCCGGATGGTTGCGATGTCATCGCGGACGCTCTGCTCGAGGTCGCCGAAGGGCAGGAAGTCGATGTCACTCGCATCGCTGCCACGCCGCTCGGCCAGGATGCCCCGCAGGTCGTCGTTGGAGAACGTGAGCATCCCGCAGTCCGTGTGGTGCACGACGATGAACTCCCTGGTGCCCAGCAGCGTCGAGGAGATGATGAGCGAGCGGAGGGCGTCGTCGGACACCCTCCCGCCTGCGTTGCGGATCACGTGGGCATCGCCGAGGCTCAGGCCCAGCATCTCCGACGGGTGGATGCGTGCGTCCATGCACACCACCGCTGCCACGGATCGGGCGGGCGGCATGGGCTTGTTGCCCTCGCTGAAGCCGTCGACGTAGGCGGCGTTGGCTTCGAGCATCTTGGCTGTCTCGGACATGGGTGTTCCTCCCGATTCTTCGGTGCGGTCTTCGTGCCGGCAGTAGGCCGGCCGGGGCAGGGTACCGGAATCCCGACTAAAACACTCGGCAATACGCCAGGGAAACCGTTGGCCCCGTCTTGTGGCCCCGCCCGTTCGTCATTCCGGCGAAGGCCGGAATCCAGGACTCTCGGCTACCGGCTCCAGGCGGCGGGTGGCATGCTCGGGCCCTACCTCGCCGACGATCCACGGCGCCCGCTCCGAGGAGTGCGGGACCGCTGCTTGGCGGTCCCCTCGTCGTCGTCGACGCGTACGAGGGTTCCCTGGACGGTGCCCGCCGCGAGTTCTCTGAGCCTCGCGAACTCATCGGACTCGAACATCGCCTCCACGCTGCCGGCATCGTCGAACTCGATGATGGTGAGTCGTTGCGGCGTCCAGTCACCCCTCAACACGATGGTCTCGCCGCCCGTGACGAGGTACCTCCCGCCATGGTTGCTCACGAGCGCCTCGGTTCTCTCGTGATACTCCTCGTAACCGGCCTCGTCAACGACGTCAATGCTGGATACCAAATACACGGCCATAGTCGAGTCTCCTCCTTGGGGTCACCGGACCAGGAGTGAAGCTGTTGCTCCTAGACGGACCCTAATGGGGGGTCCCAAGAGCCGCCACCGCCCACCGTCGCTAACCGGCGGGCTGGAAGACGAGGTCCACGCGGCGGGGGCCGCGGGTGAAGACCCCGGTCTCGTCGGCCCGGAAGCCGGGTGAGAAGGACATTCCCGGGAGGCGGTTCAGCAGGGCGTCCATCGCCACCTCCACCTCCACCCGGGTCAGGTGGGCTCCCACGCAGAAGTGGCGCCCGAGGGCGAACTCCACGTGGTTGGCGGCGGCGTTGAAGGCCTTCGCCACGTTGAGGTCGGCCCGCTGTATGTCGAAGGTGTCGGGATCGTTGAACTGGTCGGGGTCGCGGTTGGCCGCACCGAGCACGCAGGCCACCGTGCCGCCGGCCGGGACCACGCCGCCGGAGAGTTCCACGTCACCCTCCGCCTGGCGCATGATCATCTGCACCGGTCCCGAGTGGCGCAGCGTCTCGGCCAGAGCGGCGGTGATCAGCGACCGGTCGCCCTGCACCGCCTCCATCTGCTCGGGGTTCTCCAGCAGCCGGCACACCATCGAGGCCAGCGCGTTGTCGGTGGTCTCCCCGCCGGCGCTCACCAGCAGGCTCGTGAAGGCACGCACCTCCCAGTCCTCCATGGTGATCCCGTCGGAGGTGCCCACGAGCATCTTCGACAGGAGATCCTCGCCGGGGTTCTCCCGCCGCTCGGCGATGATCGGCGTGAGATAGTCCGCGAACTGGGCTTGTGCCTCGAGGCCCCGCCGCTCAACCTCGGGGTCGCCGGCGAAGTTGGACTGGAACTCGATGCCCAGGTCCACCCAGCGGCGGAAGGTCTCGTGGTCCTCCAGCGGTAGCCCGATCATGTACATGATCACGTCGAGAGGGAAGCGCTTGGTGAACTGCTCCCGTAGGTCCACGTGGGCGTCGGCCTCGAAGCGGTCGATCAGCTTGTGCGCGGTGTGCTCGATGATGCCGCGAACGCGCTCTTGGAGGTAGGCGCCCCGGAACTGCGGACCGACGATGTTGCGGTGCGCGGAGTGCTCGCGGCCGTCGAGCTGCAGCATGGTGCGCCCACCGTGCAGGGGCTCGTTCTGCCACTCGTAGTTGCGGCTCGAGAACGACTCACCGTCCTTGAAGACCCGCTCCACGTCCTGGTAGCGCGACACCATCCAGAAACCCGAGACCTCGTGGTGATACAGCGGGTAGGACTCCCGCATCTCGGCGTAGAACGGGTACGGGTCGGCGTCGAACTCCGGCGCCAGGATGTCCGGACCGGTGGCTGCGTCGGTAACGGCTGTCATGGTGTCGGATCTCCTCGAGTCTGCGGCCGGGTAGGGATTGTGCGCGGATGCGAGGTGCCGGTCAGACACCCCGGTGGCGGTAGTCGGCAGCCTGGCGGACCATGAGGTCCCAGGTCTGCTCCAGGTAGCCGGCGACCTCGTCGATGAGCTTGCGCATCGGCAGCCGGGCCTCCTCGGGGAGCTCGGGGGCTCCGGTGGGCTCCAAGGTGACGTCGAAGCGGGCCATCTGGTCGAGCGTCACGTGCAGGGCGGCCGCACGCGGCAGGCTGCGCCCGACGGTGATTCCGCCGTGCCACGGGATGAGCACCGTCGAGCAGTCCCCGATGACCGGCCCGATGGAGTCGAAGTGGTCGTCGGGACTCATGACCTGGTCCTGGTAGAACAGGGTGCACAGGTTGTGGCGCATCTTCAGCGGCCGCGCCATGGAAGCCAGGGCGCAGACCCAGAACGAGTGGGTGTGCACGATGGAGTGCACGTCGGGCCGCTGGCCGTAGATTCCGGCGTGGAACTCCCAGCCGGGGCTGATGAAGCGGTTGCCTTCCAGCAGGTTGCCCTCGTAGTCGATCTTCATGACGTCGTCGCGGCCGACCTCACCCAGTGTCCGGTCGAAGGAGTTGATCCACAGCGCCTTCTCACCGGCCGCGCGGACGCTGACGTGGCCACCGATCCCGGTGTCGCAGCCGTTCGCGGCGAGCGCAGCGCAGGCGGTGACGATGTTGCCGATCACGTCCGGAGAAGTTGTGGTGGGGGCAGTGGTCATCGTGATTCGTCCTTGTCTCGGTTCCCGGGCATCGCGGAGAGCACAGGGCGCGGTGGCTCTCAGAGTATTCGAGGTGTCCGTCGCACGGCAGATTCCTCGCCGGTGATCAGTCGAGGCCGTTGGCGGCGCGCCACGTGGCCAGGGTCTCGGGCAGGTCGGCGGGCACGGGGCCGACATCCGGGTAGCGCTTGCGGTCCGGCGCCCCGAGTCCGCCGTTGATCAGGTCGCTGAGCGGCATGAAGTACAGGAAGCAGATGGTCCGCGAACCGAAGCGCCACTTGCCGTCCTCGCGCCGGTAGGTGTCGGCGTAACGCAGCCCCACCTGGTAGGTGGTTCCCTCGAGAGCCAGTTCGGCGTGTGCCAGCACCGTGCCGGTGGCGTGGTCGTCGTCGGTGAAGTCGATCCGGTGGCTGTGGGGGTAGTGGTAGGTGGGGCCCATGAGCCCGGTGCGCGTGCGGTAGAAGTCCACGATGGCGTCGCGGCCGGTGGTTGTGTCCCGCCCGTCGGCGTGGCCGAAGGTGCTGTCGGCACAGAAGACCTCGGCGATCTTCTCGAAGTCCCGATCGTCCACGGCGGTGGAATAGTCGAAGACCAGTTCGCGGATCTCCTCACGGGCCTCGATGCGTTCGATGCGGCGCTCCAGATCGGTGGTCATGTGGTCGCTCCTTGCGTTGTCAGGGTCTCTGCTCGGTCAGTGGCTGTGTCCGGGCGTGGGCCGGGGTGCCGTTCGCTCCTTCGCGCGGGCGCAAGGCGTCGCGAATCGGCTCCCCGTCCCCCTCCCTCGTTCATGTCAACATCCCGCCGTCGATCACCAGGGTCGTGCCGGTGATGTAGGAGGCGGCGTCGGAGGCCAGGAAGGCGACGGGGCCGGCAACCTCGTCCGGGGTGGCCCAGCGCCCCAGCGGGATACTGAGTTCGGAGGCTGCGGTGACCTCGTCGCGGTCGAAGGCGTCCCAGCCGGACGTGGCCACGTAGCCGGGCGCGACGGCGTTGACCCGCACGCCGTGCGGCGCCCACTCCCGCGCCAGGGCGCGCGTCTGGGCGAACAGACCGCCCTTGGCCGAGCTGTAGGCGGACATTCCTGCGAGGTGGCGCAAGCCGGCCACCGAGCCAATGTTGACGATGGAGCCGCTGCCCCGTTCGGTCATCGGGCCGCCGAAGGCCTGCGAGCAGAGGAACGGCGCCGTGAGGTTGAGGGCCACGGTCTTGGTCCAGCCGACTTCGGCGATGTCGAGCGCGGGTGCCAGGAACCGGGCTCCACCGGCGTTGTTGACGAGGATGTCGATCGGCCCCAACTCCTCGGCGGCGGTGACCGCGGCCGAGGCGAGAGCTTCGGCGTCAGTCACGTCGACCGGTACGACCGCCGCTCGCCGGCCCATGTCGTGGACCTCGGTCGCCAGGGCCTCGAGGCGCTCACGCCGGCGCGCCAGCAGTGCCACATCGGCGCCCGCAGCGGCGAGGGCGAGGGCGATTGCCCGTCCGATGTCGCCGCTGGCGCCGGTCACCGCAGCGCGCTTGGCGGCCAGGCAGATGACCGGCGAGGCGCCGACCCCGGGGTGGCTCATGCGGCGGTTCCCTCGCTGGGCGTGTACGACACACAGAACGAGGCCATCCCGCGACTGATGAGGGTGGGGTGCCACTCGGGCGCTTCGGGTCCGGCGCGCAGGTCGGGAAGCCGCCGGACTACGGCGTCGAGGGCGATGGCCCCTTCGAGCCGGGCAACCGCGGCGCCGAGGCAGTAGTGCAGCCCGAACCCGAAACCCAGGTGGTCGGTGGGGTTGCGCTCGAGGTCGAACGAATCCGGCTCCGCGAACACGGCAGGGTCGCGGTTGGCGGCGGCCTGCACCAGGTAGACCATGTCGTGGCGCCGGATCACCTGGTCTCCCATGTCGACATCGTCGGCGGCCATGCGCACCTGCATCTTCGAGGGGCCGTCGAAGCGCAGGATCTCCTCGGTTGCCGCGCGCAGGTACTCGCCGTCGTCGTTGGCGCGTAACCGCTCCAGTTGGTCGGGGTGCGCAAGCAGCGCGTGCAGCCCGTTGCCGATCAGATTGGTGGTGGTCTCGTGGCCCCCGAACAGCAGCAGGATGCAAGTGCCCACGATCTCGTCGTCGGTGAGCGTGTCGTCTCCCTCCTGGGCGCGGATGAGCGAATGGATGAGGTTCTCCGCCGGCTCGGTCCGGAAACGGCGGACGAGACCGCCGAGGTACTCCGAGAGCTCCACGAGCCCACTCTGGGCTCGCTCGCGCCGTCCCTCGACGCCGCGGGCGCCGAACACCAGCACCATCAGGTCGTCGGACCAGTCCTTGAACAGGTCGCGGTCGCTCGCGGGCACGCCCATCATCTCGGCGATGACGACGGCGGGCAGCGGGTAGGCGAAGTCGGAGATGACGTCCATGTGGCCGCGGGGGGCCATGTCGCCGATGAGGCTGTCCACAACCTCGATGATGCGGGGCTGCCACTCCGAGATCGCACGGGGCGTGAACGCCCGGCTGACGAGCTTGCGCAGGCGGGTGTGGTCGGGAGGGTCGCGGAACACCATCCACTCGCCCAAGATGCGGTACGTGGGGGCACGCTCCTGGCGCTGCGATTCGGTCAACTTGTGCTCGAACACCGGGCGGATGCGGTCGGAGGAGAAGCGGGGATCCTTGAGCGCCGCGAGCAGGTCGTCGTGGCGGTGGATGAACCAGGCCCGGTAGTGCTCGTTGTAGAAGACGGGCCGGCTGTCCCGCAGTTCGGCGAAGACGGGGTACGGGTCGGTGACCCGCTCGGGCGTCAGCAGATCGACGCCCGCTGCACCGTTGCCGCTGTTCACCGCCGCCCTCCGGGGGCTTCCAGCACGGCCACCACGCAGGCGTTGCCGTCGATGCCGGCGGTGCCGCCGCCCATGGTCTCGACCACGCCGAGGCGGGCGCCGTCGACCTGGCGACCGTTGGCGTCGCCGCGCAGCTGCCAGACGATCTCGGCGACCTGACCCAGGCCGGTGGCTCCGAGCGGATGGCCCCGGGCCAGCAGGCCCCCCGAGGGGTTCACGGGCTGGGGGCCGCCGAGGCTGGTGTGGCCTGATTCCACGAGTTCTCCGCCGCCGCCCAGCTCGCAGAGGCCGAGCGCCTCGGTGGTGACGATCTCGCCGATCGTGAAGGCGTCATGGACCTCGAGGACGTCGATGTCTGCGGGCCCGATGCCCGCGTCCTCGAAGGCGGCCGTGGCGGTGTCGGCGACGAGTTGCCAGCCCCAGACCAGATCGGTGGTGTGGTCCCATGCCTGGCCCGAGGCGAGCGCCGTGGCGCGTACCGCCACGTCCGGGGTACCTCCCGGATTGCGCGCGCCACGCTCGGGGCCCAGGACGGCCGCAGCTGCGGCGTCGCTGATGTCGCAGCACTGCAGCAGCGTGAGCGGGTCCGAGATCGGGCGCGATGCCAGGATCTGTTCCACGGTGAATTCCCCGGCGTGCTGCGCCCGCGGGTTGTTGAGGGCGTTGCGCCGGTTCTTCACCGCCACGAGCGCCATCTGTTCGGGGGTGACGCCGTGGCAGTGCTGGTAGCGATGGGCCGCCATGCCGTAGAGGCTGGGCATGGCAAAGCCCTGCGCGCCCTCTGGGTCGGAGTCCAGCGGCTCGATGGGCCCGTCGAAGGTCGCGGTCATCGTCTCGATGCCGAACGCCAGCACGACCTCGTAGCGGCCCCCGCCGACGGCCACCTGCGCCTCGTGGAATGCGGTGGTGCCGCTGGCGCAGGCGTTCTCGACGGTCACGATGGGCACGCCGGTGATTCCGAGGTGTTGGAGGGTGCGGGTGGTGACGCCGGGGTCGCCGAACACGGTGCCCGCGAAGACGGCCTCGACCGCCGCGGGTGCCACGCCCGCGTCGGCGAGCGCCTCGGTGGCGGCCTGCCAGGCGAGCTGCGTCGGCGGGGTGTCGGGTTGGCGGGCGAAGCGGCTCGTGCCGACGCCCCAGACGGAGGTGGGCGCGGTCACGGGCGGCCGCCTTGGCGGGGGTGCGTGTCGTGGACCGCGCTCTGGCACGCGCGGGTGGGGAGCGGGTCGGTCACTGCGGCGCCCTCCCTTCGCTGCGATCCCCGGCGGCTGCCGGAGTCACCATCGGGTCGCCACGGTCGTCGCGCCCGAGCAGACGGACCCTGGAGCCCGGCAGGAGGGGCCCGTCACCCGGGCCTTCGACGTGTACCAGGGCGCGCGGGCCCTCGTCGAAGTCCACGTACGCCAGCACCGCCGGCGGCCTTCGGTCCGCCACGCGGATGCGCAGCACGGTCGAACTCCAGACCGTCCCGCCCGGTCCGAATGTGGCTCGCTCCACGACCGATCCCCCGCAGGAAGGACACAGTGGCGGCCGGTAGAGCATGGGGTAACCGCAGGAGCCGCAGCGCCCACCGTGCAATCCCTCGGGGGAGGCGTCGGGACGGGGATCTCGCCCCGATGCCTCGAGAGCGAACGCTTCGGAGACGCCGCCGTTGCTCATGGCCTCGACGCTGCTTCCCACAACCTAGGACTGTACCAATACCGCGGGACTGTCAACCGCTTGTTTGGTAACATCCGGGCGCGATCGCAGGTCGTGTCGTGCCCGCGACCTGCGGCGACGGGTCACGGTGCCCGACCATGTCCGAGCACGGGGCCACCGAGGGAAGGGAGATCCATGGCGACCGAGGCGCCCGACATCCTCTCGCCGGCGTTCAACGAGGATCCCTATCCGATCCTGGAGTCGCTGCGGGAGGACCACCCGCTGTACTTCCACGAGGCCATGAACTCGTACCTCATCACTCGCTACGACGACGTTTCGAGCGCCTTCAAGGACCCAGTCTTCACCACCCTCAACTACGAGTGGCAGCTCGAGCCGGTGCACGGGCCGACCCTGCTGTCCATGGAGGGGCGCAACCACTCGCGCTACCGCAACCTCGTAGCGCCCGAGTTCCGGGGGCGGGTGCTCGAGGACAACTTCCTGCCGGTCATCGAGCGAAACAGCGCCGAGCTGCTCGACACCTGGCGCCGCGACGGGCAGGTGGACTTCGTGCGGCAGTACACCACGTGGTTCCCCATCAAGGTGATCGTGGACATGCTCGGCCTGCCGGCCAGCGATCACGCCCTCTTCCATCGCTGGTACACCACCATCAACATCTACCTCGCCAACCTGGCGGGTGATCCCGAGATCAACGCGGCCGGCGAGCAGGTGCGTGAGGACCTGGAGGCGTACATGTTGCCAGTGATCGCCGACCGCCGGGCCAACCCGCGCGACGACCTCCTCACCAAGCTGGTCCACGCCCAAGTCGACGGGGAGCGGCTCGGCGACATCGAGATCAAGTCTTTCGTGAGCCTGCTGCTGACCGCCGGCGGGGAGACCACCGACAGGTCCCTCACCAACATGTTCTGGCGCCTGATCGAGAACCCCGACCAGATGGAGGCGGTGCGGGCCGACCGCGGCCTCATCCGCAACGCCTTCGCCGAGACGCTGCGTCACACGCCGCCGGTGTTGATGATCATGCGCCAGCCGTCGGTGGACGTCGAGGTGACCGGCGGCACCATCCCGGCGGGCTCGACGGTGACCTGCCTGCTGGCCGGCGCCAACCGCGACCCCCGGGCGTTCGCCGACGCCGACCGGTTCGACATCTTCCGTGACGACCTGGACGTCGAGCGGGCCTTCACCTCGGGGGCCAACCATCTGACGTTCGCGCTGGGGCGCCACTTCTGTGTGGGGGCGCTGCTGGCCCTGACGGAGGTGGTCACGGGCGCCAACCAGGTGCTCGACGCTTGCGAGGATCTCGCCTTCGCCAACGGTCCGCCGACGCCGGAGGGGGTGTTCACCCGCTCCCCGCTGCACATGGACCTCACGTTCACGCCTACGGAGTGACGGCGTCGTCTCGAATCCCGACGATTGGACGGGCCGGCCAGCGATCCCAGACACCGATGGAGAAATCATGACCCCCGACATTCTTTCCCCCGAGTTCTCCGAGGACCCGTTCCCCGTGCTCGAGCTGATGCGCGACGAGCACCCGGTCTACTTCCACGAGGCCATGAACTCGTACATGATCAGCCGCTACGAGGACGTGGAGCGGGCGTTCAAAGATCCGGCCTTCAACTCCAACAACTACGAGTGGCAACTCGAGCCGGTGCACGGGCCGACCATCCTGCAGATGGAGGGGCGGGACCACTCGCGCCACCGCAACCTGGTCACGCCGGCGTTCCGGGGCGCCGACCTGCGGGAGAAGTTCATGCCGGTCATCGAGCGCAACAGCGCCGAGCTCATCGACAACTGGCGGACCGAGGGGCAGGTGGACTTCGTGCAGCAGTACACCACCCGGTTCCCCATCAACGTGATCGTGGACATGCTGGGCCTGCCCAAGTCCGACCATGACCGGTTCCACGCCTGGTACAGCTCGATCATGGCGTTCCTCTCGAACCTCATCGGCGACCCCGACGTGATGGCGGCCGGCATCACGACCCGCGACGAGCTGCAGGCGTACATGCTGCCGATCATCGCCGACCGGCGCAGTGCCCCCGGCGACGACCTGCTGACCACGCTCTGCCAGGCCGAGATCGACGGGGAGCGCCTCAGCGACATCGAGATCAAGGCCTTCGTAAGCCTGCTCCTGACCGCCGGCGGCGAGACCACCGACAAGTCCATGGCCAACATGTTCTGGCGCCTCATCGAGCACCCCGAGCAGATGGAGGCCGTGCGTGCCGACCGCAGCCTCATCCGCAACGCCTTCGCCGAGACCTTGCGGCACACGCCACCGGTGCAGATGATCATGCGCGAGACCGCCACGGATGTGGAGATGTCGGGCGGGACCATCCCCGCCGGCTCGACGGTGACCTGCCTGCTGGCCGGGGCGAACCGCGATCCCCGCAAGTACGACGACCCCGACCGCTTCGACATCTTCCGGGAGGACCTGGACATGGAGAGGGCCTTCACGGCGGCGGCCAACCACACCTCCTTCGCCTTCGGGCGTCACTTCTGCGTCGGCGCCATCCTGGCCCTCAACGAGGTGGAGACCGGCACCAACCAGTTGCTCGACACCATGGAGGACATCGCCTTCGTGAACGGCTCCCCGACCCCGGTGGGTGTGTTCACGCGATCACCGGTGCACATGCCGCTGACGTTCCGGCCCGCCGCCTGACGGTGCCGCCCGGCGCCCCGTGCCGTCCGGCCGACCCGCCCGCCAACCGTCCGGTTACCGTCCAACGACCGACCGACCATCGACCAAGCATCGACCAAGCGTCGACCAACCTCAGAAAGGACCACACATGAGCATCGAGGGAATGCGCTTCGTCATCACCGGCTCCGCCGGCGGCATCGGGGCGGCCACTGCCCGCGTCGCCGCTTCGAAGGGGGCGGCCGTCATGGTCAGCGATCTGGCCTCGGCCGCTGACGCCGGCGAGCAGGTCGCCGCCGACATCCGCGCCGCCGGGGGCGAGGCGGACTACTTCACCTGCGACGTCACCGACGCCGAGCAGGTGGAGGCGCTGATGGCTGCCACCGCCGAGAGATTCGGCGGCATCGACGTGCTGCACAACAACGCCGGCGTGCACGAGACGGCTCGCGCCGGAGAGAACACCTCATTGGAGACCATGCCCATCGACGTGTTCCGCTGGGTCGTGGAGGTCAACGCCGTCGCCCCGTGGGTCTGCGCCAAGTACGCGGTGCCTTACCTGAAGCAGAGCGACAACGGGGCGATCGTCAACGCCGCCTCCACTGGCGCGCAGTCCGCGTACCCCCGCAACTCCGCCTACGGCACGTCCAAGGGCGGCATCCGGCTGCAGACCCAGAACCTGGCGGTGGACCTGGCGCCCTACGGCATCAGGGTCAACTGCTACGGCCCCACCGCCATCGCCACCGAGATGGTGACCCGGTTCGTGGAGCAGGCCGAGGACCCGGAGGCCTTCGAGAAGGCGCTCATCAACACCAGCCTCATCCCGCGCCTGGGCCTTCCCGAAGAGGTGGCCGAACTGGTCTGCTTCCTGGCCAGCCCGCAGGCATCGTTCATCAACGGCGCCTACATTCTCATCGACGGCGGATCCCTGGCCTGGCGGGGAACCGTCGACCAGATCGGCTTGGACTAGCGACCTCGCCCTGCGCCTGCGCGAAGGAGCGAACGGCACCCCGGGCCCCGACCGGACAGAACCGACCGGACAGAACCGACCGGACAACACCGATCACAGGACCAACCGAAGGAGCACCCCCATGGCTGACACACTTGCAATCACCGGCCTGCTGAACCAGGCAGG
This sequence comes from Acidimicrobiales bacterium, assembly GCA_963664235.1. GTDB lineage: Bacteria > Actinomycetota > Acidimicrobiia > Acidimicrobiales > CATQHL01 > VXNF01. The sequence continues at coordinate 2,244,005 of OY760933.1, forward strand.
CACGGCGTACGACTCAGGCGACCTCGATTTCATCCTGGACCTGTTCCTGGACGACAGCGTCTTCGAACTGGTCATCGCCGGCAACGACCCGATGGTCTTCGACGGCAAGGAGACGATCCGTGGCCTCTTCGAGGGTGCGCACGAGACCCAGACCGACCAGCGGCGCCACTGCGTCACCAACATCTACTTCACCGACGAGACGGACACGTCGGTGACCGCGGTCTCAACCCTCATCCTGATTTCGGTGGAGAACGGTGCCCTGACCGTGCTGTCGAGCGGCGTGTACACCGACAGCGTGGTGCTCGTCGACGGCGCCTGGAAGCTACAGCGCCGCCACCTGCACCTCGACCTGCCCTACTGAGTCATGAACATCGGCCAGATCCCCGCGAAGTGGGCCCGCCAGACGCCTCAGGGCACGGCCATCATCGACGCCACGACGGGCCAGCGGGTGAACTGGGCCGACTTCGACCAGCACGTCCGGCGCCTGGCCAACGGCCTGGTGAGCCTCGGCCTCGAGGCGGGTGACCGGGTCGGCGTTCTGAGCCGCAACTCGATGGAGTACGCCGCGGTGTACTTCGCCTGCGGGCGCACCGGCCTGGTGGCCCAGCCCATGAACTGGCGCCTCTCGCCGCCGGAGTTGAAGAAGATCACCGACAACGGCGAGCCCCGGGCCTACATCAGCGGGCCCGACTACCACTCTGCCGCCGGGGACCTGTCCGGCATGGTTGACAGCGTCGAGCACTGGCTGCAGTACGGCCCTGATGGCGACGGCAGCTACGAGCGCCTGGTGGAGAGCTCTCCCGACGACGAGCCGGCGGGCTCCGCCTCGGTGGGCGGTGACGATCCGCTCTTCATCCTCTACACCGGCGGCACCACCGGCGAGTCCAAGGGGGCGCTGCACAGCCACCGCAGCTGCTGGTTCGGCATGTTGAACCAGACCGTGGCCGAGCGGATCGTGCCCAGCGACGTCTACATGCTGACGGGGCAGATGTTCCACATCCCCGTGGTGCTGGCGATCAACTACCTGGCGCACGGCTGCCCGCTGGTGCTGATGAACTTCGACGCCAAACTGGCCCTGGACCTCATCGAGGCCGAGCGGGTGTCGGCGTTCCTGGGCGTCACCACGATGCTGAACTGGATGATGGCGGTGGAGGGCTTCGACCGCTACGACATCTCCAGCCTGCGCAACATCCAGTACGGGGGCGGTCCGATGCCGTCGCGGGTCATCACCGAGGCGCTGGACAAGTTCCCGTGCACGCTCATCCAGGGCTACGGCCAGACCGAGGGCACGACGATGTGCTTCCTGGCCCAGGAGGACCACCTGCGGGCCATTGGTGAGGGCCACCGGCCCGAGCGGCTGCGCTCCTGCGGGCGGGAGGGTTTCGTGACCTCGGTGCGGGTGGTGCATCCCGACGGCAGCGACGTGCCCACCGACGGAAAGACGCCCGGCGAGATCATCGTGCGCTCCGAGGCCAACATGCTGGGCTATTTCCGCCGCCCGGATCTGACCTCCCAGACGATCCGCGACGGCTGGATGTGGACCGGCGACATCGCCTGCTGGGACGACGAGCGCTACGTGTTCATCGTGGACCGGGCCAAGGACATGATCATCTCCGGCGGCGAGAACATCTACTCGGTGCAGGTGGAGGAGGCGATCGCCAAGCATCCGTCGGTGCTGGAGTGCGCCGTCGTCGGCGTGCCCGACGACACCTGGGGCGAGTCCGTGAAGGCGTTCGTGGTGCTGAAGCCCGAGATGGTCGCCACCCCCGACGACGTCATCGAGGTCGCCCGGGCCAACCTGGCGTCCTACCAGAAGCCGCGCTCGGTGGAGTTCGTGCCGGAGCTCCCCAAGGCTCCCACGGGCAAGATCCTGAAGCGGATCCTGCGCGAGCCCTACTGGCAGGACGCCGACCGCCAGGTCTGATCATGCGCATCGGTTATCTCGTGGACACCAACGCAGGCGGCTACGACCAGCCGCTGCCGGACCGGCGCAACGCCTCCGCCACGTTGCACGCCCTCGTGGAGGAGTGCATCCTGGCCGAGCGGGCCGGATTCCACTCGATCCAGGTGCCCGACCGCCACGGGCGCACCGAGTCGTACTTCGGCTCGCCGCTGAACCTGCTGATGATCCTGGCCCGGGAGACCCGTCGCGTGGCCATCGGGGCGTACTGCCTGGTCAACACGCTTTATCACCCGATGCACATCGCTGAGCAGTGCGCCATCATCGACAACCTGTCCCGCGGGCGGCTCTTCATGACCTGGGGCCGGGGCTTCCACGAGGGCTACTGGGGCCAGTTCGGGGTTCCCCAGGAGCGCATGCTGGGGCGCTACCTCGAGAACGTGCGGATCATCGAGCAGGCGCTGGGGGCGAAAGGCGAGCGGTTCAGCGTCGACGGTGACTTCTACTCGGTGCGTGACGGTCTGCTGGCGCCGGACTGCTACCAGCAGCCCCGGTTCCCGTTCTGGGGCGGGGGCCAGTTCCCGGTGTCCATCGAGCGCTGCGCCACCTACGCCGAGAGCTGGACGTGCGACGACTTCCCGATCCTCTCCGACACCTGGGAGTCACAGGTCGGCGCCTACCGTGCCCGAGCGGAGTCGCTGGGCAAGAAGCCGTTCGTCGTGCTGATGCGCAACGGGTGGGTCGCCGACAGCTTCGAGCAGGCGGCGGAGGAGTTCGGCACCCACTACGTGTCCGAGATGCGCTTCTACTGCGCCCAGGGGATCCTGGCGCACCATCCCGCGTTCGACAGTCCCGAGAAGATCACGGCAGAGGCGGCCCGCGAGCACATCGTGATCGGCACGCCGGCGCAGTGCCGAGAGCGTCTCGAGCAGTACCACGAGGAATACGGGGTGCAGTACTTCACGATGCGGTTCCGCATGGTGACCGGCCCCAGCTTCGAGGCCGCCCGGGAGCAGATCCTGCGTTTCGGCGAGGAGGTCGTGCAGCCTCTGCACAAGAAGTACCCCGCTGTCGAGCATCCCGCAATCCCCCAGGCCTGTCGCTGGTAGCGGCACAGGGGCGCGCCGACGAATCACGGTTGCACAACGCGCTTGCGCTGGTAGTTTGTCGCGACCAAACTCTCGTTTGAACTATCACAGACCAGTGCGCCCATCCGGGCGAAGGAGGGGAGAGATGCTCCAACGTAAGAAGAACTTCTGGCGACTGCTGTCGCTCGGCTTGGCGCTGTCGCTGCTGGCGGCCGCCTGTGCCAGCGACGACGGTGCAGCCGATACCGCCAACTCGGCACTCTCGGAGGCGAGCGCCGCCGACAGCGAGGCTGCGACGGCGCTGGCTGACGCGCAGGCCGCGTCGGCGCAAGCCGAGGCAGCGCTGAGGGCAGCCGAGGCCGCCCAGGCCGCAGCGGAGCTGGCGCAGGCCACCGCCGAGGGCAACCAGGAAGCAGTGGCAGCCGCCGAGGACGCGCTCGCCGACGCGCAGGCCGCCGCCTCCGCCGCCCGCGACGAGGCGGCCTCCGCGCAGCAAGAAGCCGACGCGGCCCGCGAGGCCGCGGCCGCAGCGCAGGCAGAGGCCGACGCGCAGGCAGCGGCCGCAGCGGCCGCACCCGAGCCGCCACCGCCACCGCCACCGGCCGAGACCGAGCCCGAAGAGGAGCCCATGGACGACATGGCACCGCCGGCCCTGGTGGACAAGCCCGAGGGCTGGACACCTCCGGAGGCCTCGATGGACACTGCCCGCGCCTGGCCGACCGGCCCGGCTGTGGAGCTACCGCAGCTCACGATCGGCTACCTGCAGGTGCTCGGCGCCTCCGAGGCCGCACAGCGCCTCGAGTTCACGGCCAAGGACGCCGTGGACCACCTCGGCTGGGACTGGGAGTACTGCGACGCCGAGGGCGTGCCCGATGCCATGCAGACCTGCCTGGAAGGGTTCATCAACTCCGGCGTGGACGCCATCGTCACTGACGGCACCACCGTCGAGGTCATTGTGGAGGGTCTCGCCCGGGCACGTGACGCGGGCATCCCGTTCGTGAACTCCGGCGGGACGCAGAGCTTCTACCACCTGTACGCCGCCTCCTTCAACCCGAACGACGCCGCGTTGGGCCGCGTGCTGGCCGATTGGATGGTGGACAACGCCGGCAAGGACGGTCCGGTCCAGATCTCGAGTGCGGCCTTCGCCAAGTGGGGCCTCGACCGTGAGGACTCCCTGCGTGCCGCCATCGAGGGCACGGGCATCACGACCGGTGCCGAGGAGATGGTCGACTTCGCCGACGTCATCGGCACGGCCGCCGACGCCGCAGCCAACTGGCTGCTGCAGGCTCCCGACTCGCTGGCCTTCTGGCTGACCTTCGACCTGGCCGCGCTGGGCGTCGGTCCGGTGATCGTCGAGAGCTTCCCCGGTGTCTCACCGCCGGACCGCCCGATGGTGCTGACCTTCTACGCCAACTGCTCCACGCAGGAGCAGATGAAGGCCGGCGGCGTGGACGCCTCCTCGGAGGAGAACCTGGAGTGGGGCAGCTACGCAGCGATGGACCAGATCGCCTCGTACTTCGCCAAGGGCATCCAGTTCAGCGACGAGTTGCGTCCCTACTACGAAGATGCCGACGGCAACGCCGTGCAGTTCTCGATCCCGTTCATCGTGACGCCGGAGGATCTGGCCGACGAGTGCCAGCCGGGTCGGGGCCCGTACCCGAACCCGACGGATCCCCGGTGGACCGACTACGTCGAGTTCTTCCAGGCACGCTGGGCGGCCGAGTACAGCAACATCGGCTGACCGGAATCCAACCAACCCGTGGCGGGCGATCGTGACGGGTAACAGAGACATGTAGCGAGGGGACGCGACCACACCGGTTGCGTCCCCTTCGCAGTTGCGGGGCGCCCCGCTTCCCGCGACTAAGTTGCACTGGCCAAGCGACGCGGGAGAGTCGGACGTGACCGAACACAACGACAGCAGCGGCGGCGGGGCAGAATCCGCCGGCTCCTCGACGGTGGCTGCGGCGTCGAGCGGCGGCTCGCGCCGGATCGATCTACGGGACTTTCTGGCCCGCTACGGGCTGCTGGTGGTCTTCGCCGCTGTCGTTCTGGTGTTCAAGTTCCTGGACCGGGAGGTCTTCCTCACCCAGAACCACGTCCAGAACGTGCTGCTCCTGCCGTCGTCGTTCGTGCCGCTCCTGGTGCTGGCGACGGCCCTCACGTTCGTGCTGTCGATGGGCGACTTCGACCTGTCCTTCGGCAGCATGGTCGGCCTCTCCGGCGCCACCGCCGTGGCCCTCATGGTCAACTTCGGCCAGCCGGTGTGGGTTGCGATTCTGGCCGCCCTCGGCGTGGGTGCGGCGGTCGGTCTGTTCAACGGCTTCCTCATCTCCTATGTGGGGGCCTCGTCGTTCGTCATCACCCTGGCCGGGTTGGTGGGGCTGAAGGGCATCGAGCAGCTCTGGACCAGCAACCGCTCCATCACCATCCCCGTGGGGGATCAGCCCTTCTATGTCGACCTGGCCCGGAACGTGGAGTTCTGGGATCTGCGCAGGCCGGTCTACATCGCTTTCGCCATCGTGGCCGTGGCGTGGCTCGTGATGGACCGCACCGAGGTCGGGCGCTACATGTACGCCATCGGGGGCAACTCCGAGGCCGCCCGTCTGGCCGGCATCCCGGTGGCGCGGGTGCGCCTGCTGGGGTTCGTGATCGTGGCGCTGCTGGCGTCCCTGATCGGCATCCTGCTCACCGCCGGGATCTCGGGCATCCGCCTGAATCTGGGCGACGCCTTCCTGCTGGACGCCTACGCGGCGGTTTTCCTGGGGGCGGCGGTTTTCCGGCCCGGGCAGTTCAGCATTCCGGGCACCATCGTGGGTGCCCTGTTCCTGCGCGTCATCGAGGTCGGGCTGTTGGCGTTGCAGATCTCCAACGCCTGGATCAACATCGCCAAGGGAGTGATCCTGATCTTCGGCGTGCTGGTGAGCCAGATCATGCTGCGGCGTAAGTAGGAGCAGTGCCGTGAGTGCTGCGACCACCACCCCGGCCACGGCCACCGGCGACGTCTTCCTGGAGGTCCAGGGGCTGGTCAAGGACTATCCCGGCGTGCGCGCCGCCGACGGTGTCTCGCTGGGCATCCGGCCCGGCGAGGTTGTCGGCCTGGTCGGCAAGAACGGCGCCGGCAAGAGCACCGTCATCAAGATCCTGGCCGGAGCCATATCTCCCGACGAGGGGCGGATCCTGCTGGACGGCACCGAGATCCACCTGCACAACCCTCACGACGCAACCCTGCTGGGGCTGTCGTTCGTGCATCAGGAGCTCTCGGTCGTGCCCGATCTGTCGGTTGCCGAGAACGTGGAACTCGGGCTGGGCTATCCCCGCCGGGCAGGTGTGCTGGTGGACTTCGGCAAGCTGCGCCGGCAGTCCCGCGAGGTCTTGGCGCGCCTGGGCGGCGGTGTCGAGCCCGACGTGGCCATTCGCACGCTGCCGGTGGCGCAACAGCGCCTGGTGATGATCGCCCGCGCCCTCGTGACACAGGCACGGCTGGTCGTGCTGGACGAGCCGACGGGGTCGCTCACCGACGAGGAAACCAGTCATCTGTTCGCCGTCATCCGCGACCTGTCGGCCTCGGGCGTGGCGGTGGTGTACGTCTCGCACCGCCTCGAGGAGATCCTGAACATCACCGACCGCGTCGTCGTGATGCGTGACGGAACCGTCGTGGACGACCGGCCCACCGAGATGTTCGACACCCGCACGCTCATCGAGGAGATCACCGGCGAGGACGCCAGCGAGACCGCGCTGCAGCGCCGTCGCACCCACGGCATCGGCGGACCGCCCGACACCCCGGTCGTGCTCGAGGTGAATGACGTCGAGGTGGCCGGGCAGATCCACCATGCCTCCTTCAGCATCCGCACCGGGGAGATCCTCGGGGTGGCCGGCCTGGTGGGGGCCGGACGCACCGAACTGATGCGGGCCGTGTTCGGGGCCGATCATCGCACCGGCGGGGTGATCCGCCTGCACGGCGCCGAGGTGAACATCCGGCGTCCGGCCGACGCCATCGCCGCCGGGATGGTGCTGCTGCCCGAGGATCGGCGCAACCAGGGCCTCATCCGCGACTTCAACGTGCGCCGCAACATCACGCTGGGCACCCTTTCCAGGTTCCGCATGGCGCGGCATCTGCCGATGCCGTCGGGTCCCAAGGAGCGCGAGGCATCTCTGGGGGCGGTGCGCGACCTCGACATCAAGACCCCGTCGGATCTCACGCCCGCCGCCTGGCTGTCGGGGGGCAATCAGCAGAAGCTGGTGCTGGCTCGGTGGCTGCGGTCGGGCGCCTCGGTGCTGATCTTCGACGAGCCCACCCACGGCATCGACGTCGGGGCCAAGGAAGAGGTTTATTCCCTCATGGAGCAGCTGGCCGCCGAGGGCAAGGCCGTGGTGTTCATCTCCTCGGAGTTCGGCGAGCTGGTGGGGGTCTGCCACCGGGTCATCGCCATGCGGGAAGGGGCCATTGTGGGGGAGGCCGTCGGCGACGAGATTACCGAGGCCCGTCTGTTGGAGCACTGCTACGGCCACAGCCCCGACGCCGCCCTGGCCGGCACCGACGAACTCTGATACCCGTCGCTCCATCGTCACAGTGATCCCCTTCGAACAGATGCAGGCGCTCGTTGGGCGCGAGTTTCCCGGCGGTTCCTTCGACGTCGAGCACTACCGCAACTGGCTCACCAACGACGTGATCGGCTCGCCCCAGCGGTCCGACGACCTGGCGCACCCGATGTTCTGCTACTACGCGGCCATGGGCGGCATGGGTTTGTCGATCGCCGGGCTGTTCGAACTGGCCTACACGAGCGCCTCGGACGGTCCCATGTTCGGCGAGTGCGACATGGAGGTGCGGGTGCCACTGCGCACGGGTGTGACCTATGACGTGCGCGGCGAGTTCATCGACGTGAAGCGCAAGCAGGGGGGAGCCATCGGCACGTTCGACCTGCTGACGTTCCGCCTCGACGTCGTGGCGCCCGGCGGCGAGATCGCCGGTGTGTGCACCAACTCGTTCATCTGCCCGAGGAAGCCGTGAGCCCCCGGCTGATCGCATCGATCCGGCTGATCGCATCGACCCGGCTGATCGAATCGACCCGGCCGATCCCATCGATCCGGCCGATCGCATCGACCCGGCTGATCGCATCGACCCGGCCGATCACTCCCGGCGGGCGCGGGGCGCAGCCTGGCGGGCCGGTCGCGGAGGCGCGGGCCCGATGAACGCGGGACGTGTCTCCGCTGGGATCAGCCCGGGCGACGAGCTGCCTCGCCGGGTCATCGAGTCCGTCAGCGCCGAGAAGATGAAGACCATGGCGGCGCTGCTGGGCGACCCCAACACCATCCACTGGGACACCGACGACGTGCGCCGGCTGGGGCTGGGGGACCGGCCGGTGAACCAGGGCCCCAACAACATGGGTTACGTGATCGACATGCTGGCGGATTGGGCCGGCAGCCCGGCCAACTTCCGCCGCCTGAAGGTGCGGTTCCTGGGCAACGTCTTCGCCGAGGACCGCCTCGTGGCTGGCGGCAAGGTCACCGCGGTGCACCAGGTGCCCGAGGGTCAACTCGTGGACTGCGACGTCTGGCTGGCCCGCGACGGCACCGAAGCCGTCCTGGCCGGCACCGCCACAGTCCTGCTGGCCGGCTAGCACCTGGCCCGTTTCGGTACCCGCCTGCACGTTTCGCTAACCGCCTGCCCGCGATTTCCGCTATCACCTGACCCGTTTCGCTAGTCGCCCGCACGTGATTCCGGTGAAGGCCACAATCCAGTCTGCGGCTTGTGCGGGTGTCCGGGCCCACCCGGTGTTCAGCGTCGGAGGGGTTGGTTCGTGGCGGCGGGTCGACGGTTGTTGGACTTGTCGGCGCGGCGCGGAGGACGCCTGGTGCGCTTTGGGGCGGGTGGCCCGTTGGGTGGGGGTTCGATGTCGAGCTTGCCGTTTGGGCCGCGGGTGAGTTGGCCGCCGAGTTCGTGGATTTGGTAGTGGTGGCAGTCGCTGCAGAGCAGGGCGAGGTTGTCGATGTCGGTGGGCCCGCCGTGTTCCCAGAATCTGACGTGGTGGGCTTGGCAGAAGCTGTTGGGGGCGGCGCAGACGGCGCAGCCTTTGTCTCTGACGGCGAGGGCGATGCGCTGGGCGAAGCTGGCGTGGCGGTACTTGTGGCCCAGCCACAGTGGCTGGCTCTTCGTGCCGAACAGGGCCGGCAGGATGTCGGCCTCCAGGGCGACCTTGAGGAGTTCGCTGGGCGCCAGCGGTGTCCCGTCGATCAGCCGGGCGTCGGCGAGTTGGCCGGCGACGGTGTCGTAGTCCGCGATCACCAGCAGGGTTGTGCGCTGAGCCTTGGCGGTACCGGACTCGGCGCTGGCGCCGTTGCCGTTGGCAGTGCCGGTGCTCTGGCGGGTGATGAGCGCTTCGAGGGCGTCCGCGTACCGCTGGGCGGGTGTGGCGCGGTTGCGGGGGTCCTCGTTGTGCCAGAGGTTCTTGGCCATCGCGGCGAGCGCGGTTTCGATGCGGGCGCCGGCCAACGGGTCGAAGGTGCCGTACAGCGTGTACATGCCGTCGGTTTCCTGCTTGATATTCGCCTCGCGGCGGGACCGCTGGCGGCGCCGGCGCCTCTCCAGGTCCTCGCCGGCTGATTTCTTGTTGACGTGGTCGCGGACCGTGCGGGCGAACGTGTCGGCCGGTTCGGACTCCGCGGCGTCCAGCAAGGTGGCCTCGTCGACAGCGGTGTGCGCCGAGGCGTCCGCGATCGCGCGGGCGGCCTGGGGCGTGATAGCGCCCTCTGCGAGTGCCTCAGCGGTGCCCGGCAGGTCGCCGAGCCGTTCCGCGAACGCCACGTCGCGCTTCGCGGCGCCGCGGGACTGCTTCAAGTCGCCGCGCAGCACCGCCGCGGCGTGCGCCTCGCCGCGCCACTGAGCCAGTTCGGCGACCTTGTCGGCCTTCACCGCCGCCAGGCGGGCCTCGCAGCGCCCCACCAACCGCAGGCACTCCTCAAGGCGCCCGCCGCCAAGAGCTCCCAGACCCACAACCAGGCCATCCAACAGCCCCAACAGATGCTCCGGGGACGGTCCGCCGCGTCCGGGCTCGCCAGCGGAGGAGGCGCTCGTCGAGGCCGGTGTCTCCCGCTGGCCGTTCGGGCGCCAGGGGGAGGGTGCGCCGCGGTCCGGCTCGCCGGCGGGGGAGGAGGCGGTGGGCGACGCCGGTGTCTCGGGCTGGGCCGGGAGGAACTCGGGGGCGGGTTCGCCGCCACCAGGCACACCGATCGGATCGCCGCCATCGTGCTCGCCAGCCAGTGGTACCTGGTTGGAGAAGAGGCTCAACTCGGTCATAGGTGGCTCCCCCACAGAACGCATCGCCGTCGGACTCGGGTCGGCGGGGCCGACAAGCCGGTTGGAGAAGCCCGACCCCCACCAGAGCAAGGGCCAGTGACCGGTATCCGTACTCTACACAACCTCTGCGACAAAGTCAAACAGATATTCGGATACCTAGGCGAAAGTTGCCATAGAACCTGTCGACGACGCATCTCGTGGCATCGCGATTTCGCTTGCGCCGCTCCGTCTGACGGCTCGGACTTGTATGTACACCGATACTCCGGACCAGTGCGGTCAACATCGATCGATGGAAGTCAGACCGCTGGTCATGGCAGCGCCCGTGCATCCGAGCGGAGTCTGATGCTGGTCGCTAAGCCACTCCCCCTGGGGCTGTCACACCGTCTCTATATCCTCCCGGAGATGGTGAGGTTCATCCACACCGGCGACTGGCAACTCGGGATGACGCGGCATTTCCTCGACGACGAGTCACAAGCTCGCTTCAGTGGTGCGCGCATCGATGTCATTCGCCGGATCGGTTCACTGGCCGTCGAGGGGAGGTGTGACTTCGTCGTGGTTTGCGGCGACGTATTCGAGACCAACCAGGTGAGTCGCCAGGTCGTCGTACGGGCGCTCGGCGCCATGGCGGCTACGCCGGAAGTGACGTTCTACCTGCTGCCAGGCAACCACGATCCGCTGGATGCAGCCTCGGTTTACAGGTCGCCCACCTTCGGTAGGCACCGGCCCGCCAATGTGGTGGTGCTGGAGGGCTCGGAGCCGGTCGAGGTGGCGCCCGGCGTGGAACTGGTCGCCGCGCCGTGGTCTAACAAGCACCCACTGGCCGACTTGGTCGCCGGCGCCTGCGAGGGGCTCGAACCCACCGGGGCGATCCGCATCGTCGCCGGTCACGGCGCGCTCGATACGTTCTCGCCCGATCCCGACCATCCGGCGCTCATATCCGTCACCGGACTCGAAGAGCGTCTCGCCGCCGGGGCGATCCACTACGTGGCTCTGGGCGACCGGCACTCCACGACCGAGGTCGGCCAGAGTGAGCGGATCTGGTACGCGGGCGCGCCCGAGCCAACCGATTACAACGAGACCGACCCCGGCAACGTGATCGTCGCCGAACTCGACGCGGCCGAGGTACGGGTGCGGGTCGAGGCGGTCGGTGTCTGGAGGTTCGTGCGCCGCAACTGGGAACTGACCAGCGACAGGGACATCGATCACCTTGCCGAGTGGCTCGGCGGCTTGGAGAAGATGGAGCGCACCACCCTCAAGCTGGCGCTGGTGGGTCAGGTGTCGCTCGCGCAGAAGGCCCGACTCGAGAGCCTGCTCGACCACCATGCCGACCTTTTCGCCGCTCTCGAAACCTGGGAGCGGCGCAGTGACCTTGTCGTGCTTCCGGACGACACTGACCTCGACGACCTAGGCCTCTCGGGTTTCGCCGCCGAGGCGCTGGACGATCTCCGCGGACTGGCCGACGCCGGCGACGAAGGCCGGGCCGTCACGGCCCAAGATGCCCTCGCCCTGCTGCACCGCTTGGCGCGGCACAACGGATGAGGCTCGCCGTGTGGTTGACGGGTGCGACGTGGCTTCCCGCCGATCGTTTGACGGTACGACCCCGGTGAGCGGCGCGACGAGCCTGAAGCGGCGCCGATGAGGATCCATCGTGTGCGGCTGCAGAACTATCGCGGCGTTCTCGACAGCACCGTGAGCTTCGCCGCGGACGGCGTGACCGTGGTCGAGGGGCCCAACGAGGTCGGTAAGACCTGCATCCCCGAGGCGCTGGATCTGTTGATCGCCATGCCGGACAACTCGAAAGCCAGGAAGGTCCGCGACGTCGAGCCCGTGCACCGCGACGCGGGGCCCGAGGTGGAGATCGAGATGTCCTCGGGCCAGTACAGGTTCAAGTATTCCAAGCGTTGGCTCCGCTGGCCGGAGACGAAACTGGCGATCCTCACCCCGTTCCCCCGGAATCTCACCGGGCGCGACGCCCACGACCGGGTCGGGGCGATCCTCGAGGAGACTCTCGATGACGAACTCTGGCGAGCGCTACGGGTCGAGCAGGGCACCGAACTCGTCCTGCCAGACCTCGCCGTGCCGTCGCTGGGCAGGGCGCTCGACCGCGCCGCCGGCGGCGAGCTGTCCGGGAGTCGCGAGGACGACCTCCGGGAGCGGATCGTTGCCGAGCGTGACCGCTACTGGACCCCCATCGGGCGTCCGCTGAAGGATCGACTCTCCTCTGCGCGCGACCTCGAGGCTGCACGGGCAGAAGTCGACAGGCTTGTCGTGGAGCTGGCGGACATCGACAAGGACGCCGCCGGAGTGGCTCGACTGGACGCTGCCGAGGCGCGTCTGGTGGACATGCGGGAGTCGAGCGAGCGAACCCTGCATGATCTGAGTGAACGATGGGAGCGGATCGAGCGGCTCCGGCGTGAGATCGACGGACTCACCGTCGTCCAACGCGGCGCGGAGGACCGCCGCGAGCGAGCGGCCGGCGACCTGCTGCAGAGGCGGCAGCAGTCCGAGGAGTTGGAGGCCCGCAGTGCCGAACTGCGGGACCTCGAGGCCGAGGCCGGGCGCGCCGCCCCGGTGCTGACCGCAGCGATCGAGGAGGACGATCGCGCCGCCGCCGCTCTCGAGAGCGCCCGCGCCGCGCTGCAGGCTGCCGAGACCGGGAAGGTCCGCGCCGGCGACGACCGTGATCACCATCGCAACAGGATCGAGTTGGCCCAGCTCGGTGAGCGCCACGAGCGGGTCGTGGCGGCACAGGAGGCCTTGCGCGCCGCCGAGGCCCACCTCGAGTCGGCCGTCGTCGACGACGAACTCCTCGCACGCATCGAGCGGGCGCACTTGGCCGTGGCGCGCGCCGAGGCCGCTGCCACTGCCGCAGCCGCCTCGGTTGAGACGACCGCGCTGCGCGACCTTACGGTGCACGTCGCCGGCGACGAGATTGCGCTTCGGGCCGGGGCCGCCCACACGACCACCGTTGAGGTCGAGGCGGAGATTCGGGTGCCGGACGTCGTCGGTGTGTGCGTGCGGGCCGGTGGCGATTCCCGGGGCCTCGTCGCCGCTCTGGACGACACCCGCGCCGGACTCGGGAGGCTGTGCGCACAGGGAGGCGTGCGAGACCTCGCCGACGCGCAGCAGGCAGCCGAGGCGCGGCGGGCGGCCGAGCGCGAGCGCGTCGGTGCCCGCAAGGCCATTGAGCAGGATCTGCGTGACCTCACCGTGGAGGGGCTGGCGGACAAGGTGGCGCGGCTCCGCCGGCGCATCGCCCGCTACAGCACCGAGCGATCGAGCGACCCGCCCGCTCCCGCCGATTTCGACGAGGCGAAGCGGCTTGCCGCTGAGGCGGATCACGCCGTGGACGATCGTGCGACTGAGCGCGACCGGTGCGAGGAGTTCGCCGGGCAGGCCGTCGCCGCCCGCCGGGAGGCCGAACTGGCCGAGGCCAACCTGATCGGCAGGATCGATATCGCCCGCAGCGCAAGGGCTCGCGCGGCCGAGACCCTCGCCACCGCCCGCGACGAACGCGACGACGCGGCGCTCGAAGCTGATCTACTGGCAGCTCAGCAGGCGCTGGATGCCACGGCCATCGATCTGAGGCAGGTCACCGAGACCTTGGAGACTGCCGATCCCGTCTCGTTGGAGGAGTTGCTCGAGAACGCCCGCGATGCCTTGGAGCGGGCCAGAAGGGACCTGCAGGCCAACCGAGACGCTCGTCAGCGGCTGCACATTAGCCTCGAACTACGCGGCGAGCAGGGGCTCGCCGAGAGTCTTGACGAGGCGCGCAGCCGCTACGAGCATCTCGCCGCCGCCCACGAACGCACCGAGGCGCGGGCCGAGGCCGCCAAGCTCCTCCACGACGCTTTCGAGGCGCGCCGCACCGAGGCCCGTCGTCGCTACGTGGCGCTCTTCAAGCAGCGAATCGAGCGGTTCGGCCGGATCGTGTTCGGCCCGACCTTCGGGGTCGAGTTGGACGACGATCTGCGGGTCGTCCGTCGCACGCTGGAGGGCGTCACCCTGGATGTTGATCAACTCAGTGTCGGCGCCCGCGAGCAACTCGGTGTGCTGGCGCGCCTGGCCTGCGCGGCCATCGTCAGCCCGGACGGTGGCGGCGCTCCAGTGGTGCTCGACGACGCGCTCGGCTGGAGCGATCCGGAGCGGCTCGAACGCATGGGCGCCGCCATCGCTGCCGCCGGTCGCGAGTGCCAGGTCATCGTGCTCACCTGCACGCCCGGCCGTTACAGCCACGTCGGCAACGCCGAGGTGGTGTCGCTACCTACCTGAGGCCTTCCCGGTCGTCTGACGCCGTGCCCCGGCGCGGCGTCAGGACAAGCTACTGGGCAGCCGAGAGAGCAATAGGCGGCGAGCAGCTTGAGTTCGCGTGTGAGCGCAGAGCCGCGGAGGGTCGGCCGAGGGGTCGGCAGCCCGCCCGGGCGGTCAGTTCAGGCAGATCTCCGGTGGGGTGTAGGGGAGGCCCAGCGCTTCGGCCACGGCCGGTTCGGTGACGCGGCCCTGCCACACGCTGAGGCCGTCCCGCAGGCCGGCGTCGGCCTCCAGGGCGGCAATCGGACCCTCGTCCGCCAGCCGGAGCACGTAGGGGAGGGTGGCGTTGTTGAGCGCCAGCGTGGAGGTGCGCGGCACGGCGCCGGGCATGTTGGCCACGCAGTAGTGCACGACACCGTCGGTCGTGAATGTCGGATCGGCGTGAGTGGTGGGATGTGAGGTCGCCGCGCAGCCGCCCTGGTCGATCGCCACGTCCACGAGCACCGAACCGGGTCGCATCTCCTTGACCATCTGCTCGGTGATCAGCCGGGGGGCCCGAGCACCACGCAGCAGCACCGCCCCGACGACCAGGTCGGCGCCGGTGATGGCCCGCTCGAGGGCGCCCGGGTTGGAGTAGAGGGTTGTCAACGACGGGCCGAATCGTGCGGCCAGTTGCTCCAGGACGACAGGGTTGCGGTCCAGCACGGTGACGTTCGCTCCGAGCCCCAGCGCCATCTCGATGGCGTTGGTCCCCACGACACCGCCGCCGAGGACTACGACCGGTGCGGCGGCGACGCCGGGCACCCCGCCCAGCAGGACGCCCCTGCCGCCGGCGGCACCTTCGAGACAGTGGGCGCCGGCCTGGATGGACATCCGCCCCGCCACCTGTGACATGGGTGCCAGCAGTGGTAGCCGCCCGGCGCTGTCGGTCACCGATTCGTAGGCGATAGCGGTCACGCCGCTCGCCAGGAGCGCCGACGCCTGCTGCGGGTCGGCTGCCAGGTGCAGGTAGGTGAACAGCGTGTGATCTGAGCGCAGGCGGGCACGTTCGGCGGCCTGCGGTTCCTTCACCTTGACGATCAAGTCGGCGACGTCGAAGACTCCGTCCGCGGTCGCCACGACGGTGGCCCCCCGGGCGGCGAAGTCCTCGTCGCTGAATCCGGCGCCCGCGCCTGCGTGCCGCTCGATGAACACGTTGTGGCCCCGGGCGGTCAACTCGCCGACGCTGTCGGGAGTGAGCCCGACACGCCGTTCCTCGTTCTTGATCTCCTTCGGGACGCCGATGCGCATAGCCGCCTCCTCGTCTTGTCTACAACAAGAATAGTGCTCTAGACGGCGAATCTACAAGTCAGTACCTGTGCATGAGATCCACTATGTGCACAAGATTTGCGCAATAGATGGATTTAGCGCATAATATCGGTCATGGAATCGCTCGATGTCACAGATCGGCAGATCCTCAACGAATTGCAGAGCGACGGCCGCGTGTCGCACGCCGAACTGGCAGCCCGCGTCGGCCTGTCCACGTCGGCCTGCCACCGGAGGGTGCGACGCCTCGAGGCCGACGGCTTCATCGCCGGCTACGCGATGATTGTGAACCGCAAGGCCATCGGCCGGGACCTGGACGTGTTCGTGGAGGTGTCGCTCCTCAGCCAGAGCAAGGAGTCGTTACGCCTCTTCGAGTCCGAGGTGGGGGACTGCCCCGAGGTGATGTCGTGCCACCTGGTTGCCGGCGACGCCGACTACCTGCTGCACCTTGCAGTGAAGGACCACCGTGACTTCGAGCGCATCTTCAACCGGTACCTGTCGCGCTTCACCGGCGTGTCGCGGCTGCGCTCCAGTTTCGCCATCCGCACCGTCCACGAGACGACCCGCCACGTGCTCTAGGCCGCTGCTGCTGGTCCACCGCGAGCGCAAGGCGACTGTCTGCGGGCATTCTGGATTCCGGCCTTCGCAGGAATGACGGCGGTGGCCGGCGGAGCTCAGCCGTAGGCTCGCTCGTAGGTGAGGATGTCGTCGGCCCAGTTGCGCACCTTGTCGCCGGGGATCGGGCCGTGCGCCGGCCAGGGGCCCCTGAGGTCCACTCGCTGCCCGCGGCTGATGACCTCGCTCATGCGGCGGCGGTCGTTCAGCAGCCGGATGTCGGTCAGCGGGTTGCCGTCGAGTACCAGCACGTCGGCCAGGCACCCTTCGGTGATGGTGCCGATCCGGCCCTCGAGCCGCATGGCGATGGCGCCGTTGGCTGTAGCGCAGACGATGGCCTCCATGGGGTTGAGTCCCAACTCGTTCACGAGGATCTCGGCCTCCCGCCCGTGCCAGTGTCCGTAGGGGGTTAGGGCGAAACCGGACTCGGAGCCGCAGAGCAGCGGCACACCGGCGTCGTAGGCGACCCGCATCATCTTGGCGGTGGCGGCGATCTCGCCCCGGAAGATGTCCTCCATGCCCACCCCGGCGCCGACGGCGGAGCCGAAGTCCGCCAGGTTGGCCAGGAACGTGAACGTGGGGCAGAGGGCGGTGCCGGACTCGATGACCGCCTCGAGCCCCTCGGAATCCATGAACGAGGCGTGCAGCAGTATGTCCACGCCGGAATCCGCGCAGGCGGTCACGCTCTCGGGGCTGCGGCAGTGGGCCATCACCGGCACGCCGAGTTCGTGAGCGGTGTCGCACACGGCCCGCAACTCGTCGCGGCTCCAGCACAACACCTCGCCGGGCCTTCCGGGCAGCAGCCCGGTGGCGTGGATCTTGATCCAGTCGGCGCCGTACTTGATGTGGCGGCGGGTCCACATCACCGCCTCGTCGAGGGAGTTGACCACCTGGGCGTAGCCCACCACGCCCTCGTCGGGGATGAGCCGCCCGGCCGTGCCGCCGACGGCGGTGACGAGGGCCTGCACGCCGGTGGTGATGCGCGGTCCGGCCACGACGCCCGCCTCGACGGCGTTGCGCAGCGACGGCCCCATCGAGAACAGCGTGTCGGGGTCGCAGAAGCCGGTGACCCCCGCCCGCAGCATCTTGGTGAGGTTCTGGCCCGCCACGAGTGCCGCCATGGTGGGGTCGCGGTGGAAGAAGAGTTCGTCGTTGGACTGCACGTCATCGAAAGTGGTGTGGCAGTGGGCGTCGATGAGTCCGGGCATGACCGTCCCGCCGGTGGCGTCGATGTGCTCGGCGCCGGCGCCGGCGGCATCGGCGGCTCCCGGTCCCACCACCTCGATGCTGTCGCCGCGCAGCAGCACGCCGGGATTGGGTCGCTCCGGCGCGCCGGTGGCGTCTATGAGGGTGCCTCCGGAAATGAGGATCTCGCCGTCGCCGGCACGGGAGGCCTCGCTGCTGGTTCCCGGTGTGCTCATGGGTCGGTCGCTCTCAGAAGGCGCTGGGGGTCAAATCAGTTTATCCTCGCGAGGGAATCCGGCCCCGATCGAAGGAGCGGCCATGATCCGCCACTGCGTGCTGTTCAAGTGGAACGACCAAGTCGACGATGCCAAACGGGCGGCCTTCCTGGCGGGCCTCGTGGAGTTGCTCGAGACGCATGAGGCCGTACGGGGCTCTGCCCACGGCGAAGACGCCGCCATCAACGCGGGCAACCACGACTATGCCGTCACGGTGGACTTCGACGACGAAGCGGGATTCGTCTCCTACCGCGACGACGGCGGCCACCAGGCCTTCATCGCCTCGAGCGTGCGTCCCATCCTCGAGAGCCGGGCCGCAGTGCAGTTCGAGTACTGAGGTAGCGCCCGGCAGCTATCGCCGCGTCCCACGGCGGCTGTCGAGGCAGATTCGAGCGCGAGGCCCGGACCGGAGTCCGGCGCGTGCGTTCGCCAGAACACGGATCGGGGAACGAACGCGCCACCGGGTGACCACTCAAGTCCCTGCTCGCGGGGCTGTTGTGGTCACTGGTGCTAGTGTTGGCAATGATGGCAAAGTCCCCTGCGGGAGCCGCCCGGTCTGACGCGCCCTCGGGCCGCTCGACCGCGCCGGCACGCGGCTCGAAACCGCCCGCGCGCGCCAAGGGCACCAACGGCGGCACCCCACCGGCGAAGCCGTCGGCGTTCGCAACCTTCTACAGGGCGCATCGCGCGGAGATCTGGGGTCTGGTGGCCTTTGTCCTGGCCTTGCTGAGCGCTCTCGGCGTCTACGGCGACTTCGGCGGGTTCGTCGGCACGGCGTTCCGTCGCGCCGCTGGCGTAGCCGTCGGCTGGGTGCGCCTGCTGGTGCCGCCGGCACTTGCCGCGGTGGGCGTGCTGCTGGTCTCGGGCCGCTCTCGCAATCCGGCCGAGCCTGAGAGCACCGATGAGCGGCACTCGTCGGTGCGCATCCTGGGCGGTTGCCTGGTCATGACGGCGCTTGCCGGAATCGTTCACCTCGCCTCCGGCCGTCCGACCTGGGGGGATGCGCTCGGTGATTTCGAGGGGGCCGGCGGTTACGTGGGTTTCGCCTCCGGTGGCGCTCTCGCGCTGGTGGCCGGATTGGCCGGTGCGCTGGTCGTGCTGGTGGCGATCGGTCTGCTGGGTTGGTTGGCCCTCAGCGGCATGTCTCTTGGCACCGTGGCACGCGGGGTCTGGTGGGTTCTGCGCCGGGCGGGACTGGGCCTGGCTTCTGTCGTGCGCCTTGTGGTGTCGGACCGTGGTTCGGAGCCGGAGGAACAGGAGTCCGGCGAGGGCGCCGAGTCAGCCGGCGGGGCGGTCTCCGATGGCGTGACAGCCCCAGACCGGGTGCCGCTGGGCGTACCCGGGCAGCCGCCAACGGTGACGCCTGCCGCCGCACCCCTTCCGGTCGGTCCCCGGCCCGCGGAGCAACAGGACCCGCCCCCCGAACCCGCCAAGAAGTCCCGTAAGGCCAGCGCGACGCCGGTGCCGGAGGCGCAGGTGGCCGCAGCCGGCGGCGACAGCGGCCAGTGGCGCAGACCCAAACTGGGGATCCTGAAGCGCACGCCCAACCAGGAGGTGGATCGTCGCCTCATCGATCAACGCGGCCGGTCGCTGGAGGCGGCGCTGGCCGCCCACGGCGTTGAGGCCACGCTCGTCGACGTGGTCGTGGGTCCCACGGTCAGCCGCTACGAACTTGTTCTGGCCGAGGGAGTGAAGGTGGCCAGGATCACCGCGCTCTCCCGCGACATCGCCTATGCACTGGCCTCGGCGGAGATTCGCATCCTCGCGCCGATCCCGGGCCGGCAGGCCATCGGCGTGGAAGTGCCGAACCCGGCACGTCACGCCGTCACCCTGGGCGACATCCTGGCCTCAGAGGGGGCGGCAGGTGCCACCCACCCCCTCGACGTGGCAATCGGGCGCGACATCACCGGCGACTCCGTCATGGCCAACCTCGGGGGGATGCCGCACATCCTCATCGCCGGCGCCACCGGCTCGGGCAAGTCGTCCTGCATCAACTCGATCATCACGACGATCCTGATGCGCTGCACGCCCGAGCAGGTCCGGCTGATTCTCGTCGACCCCAAGATGGTCGAGATGCGGCAGTTCGCCAACGTGCCGCACCTGCTGACCCAGCCCGTCATCGATCCGAAGAAGGCCGCCAACGCGCTCGGCTGGGCCGTGCGCGAGATGGAGCGCCGCTACGAGTTGCTGTCTCGGGTGGGCTGCCGCGACATCACCGGCTACAACGAGATGTACGAGGCTTCGCGGGCCGCCGGAGACGGCGAACATCCGGGCGACGACGGGGACGAGCCGCTGAACCGCCTGCCGTTCATCGTCATCGTGGTCGACGAGTTGTCGGACCTCATGATGGTTGCGCCCCGGGAGGTGGAGGACGCCATCTGGCGCCTGGCGCAGATGGCCCGTGCCGTGGGCGTGCACCTCGTGATCGCCACGCAGCGACCTTCCACCAACGTCATCACGGGCGTGATCAAGGCCAACATTCCGGCGCGCATGGCGCTGTCGGTGTCGAGCCTCACCGACAGCCGGGTCATTCTCGACCAGGCCGGCGCGGAGCGGCTCGTGGGCAACGGTGACATGTTGTTGCTCGACGGCACGGCCGGTACCCCCCAGCGGATCCAGGGCGCCTGGGTGAGCGAGGAGGAGATTCGCCGGGTGACTGCGGTGTGGCGACGCCAGAACGTCCGCTCCGCCGAGCCCGAGGGAATCACTGCGGAGGACCTCGCCACGCCGGCGATTCCAGGTGCTCGCGATGTCGGTGATCCCGACGACGAGTTGCTGGAGGCGGCGATGGAGCTGGTGGTGGACAGCCAACTCGGTTCCACCTCCATGCTGCAGCGCAAGCTGCGCGTGGGGTTCGCCCGCGCCGGACGGCTGATGGATCTGCTGGAGCAGCGCGGTGTCGTCGGACCGTCCGAGGGTTCCAAGGCTCGCGAGGTGCTCATGACTCCCCAGGAGTTCGCCACCGAGCAGGCAGCGGCGCATCGAAACGGCGGCAGTCATTCATAGCGCGCTGTGACAGCCACCGCCCAGCGGGTGCCGAAGAGTTCACTTTCGCCATATTTCGATATATCTGAGTTCGCACCCGTCAGCGGTAGGCTGAGCGGATGAGCAAGGCAGCGGATCGTTTCAGGGCGGCGGCGGCCGAACTGGGCGTCGAACTGCGCGTCACCCGCTATCCCGCCGGCACCCGCACCGCCCGCGACGCGGCCGCCGCGGTGGGCTGCGAGCTGGCCCAGATTGTCAAGTCCCTGGTGTTCGTGGTCGGCGGGAGGGCCGTTGTGGCTCTGGTGTCCGGCGCCGACAGGGTTGACACCGAACGCCTCGCCACCGCCGCGGGCACCACCGACGCCCGCCAAGCGCGCGCCACCGAGGTCGCGGAGGCCACAGGGTTCTCTATCGGCGGCGTCCCGCCGTTCGGTCATGCACGCCGTCTGGAGACCTTCCTGGATCGCCGGCTGCTGGACTTCGAGGAGGTGTGGGCGGCGGCCGGAACCCCCGACGCCTGCTTCCCGATCGCCCCGAGCGAACTGGCCCGGCTCGCCGGGGCCTCCGTCGCCGACATCGCCACCAGCGCGATGAGCGGCCGCGCCGCTTCGTAGACTCGACGCGGACATGGCGATCCTCGACAAGCTCCTCCGCACCGGTGAGGGACAGAAGCTCAAGGCCCTCAACGGGCTCGTGCCTCACATCAGCAACCTGGAACCCGAGATACAGGCGCTGAGCGACGAGGAACTCCAGGCGCGCACCCCCGCGTTCCAGGAGCGCCTCGCCAACGGCGCCGACCTCAACGACCTGCTGGCGGAGGCCTTCGCCGTCATGCGCGAGGCATCGTGGCGCGTCATCGGCCAGCGCCACTACGACGTGCAGCTCATGGGCGGCGCGGCGCTGCACCTTGGCTGGGTGGCCGAGATGCGCACCGGCGAGGGCAAGACCCTCGTCTCAACCCTGCCGGTGTATCTCAATGGCCTCGCCGGCGAGGGCGTCCATCTGGTCACCGTCAACGACTACCTGGCGCGCCGCGACGCAGACTGGATGGGCCAGATCCACCGCTGGTTGGGTCTCAGCGTGGGTCTGGTGATACCCGGGGTGCGGGATCAAGACTTCAAGCGCCAGCAGTACGCCTGCGACATCACCTACGGCACCAACAACGAGTTCGGTTTCGACTACCTGCGGGACAACATGGCGCTGGCGGCGTCCGAGCGGGTGCAGCGAGGTCATCCCTACTGCATCGTCGACGAGATCGACTCGATCCTCATCGACGAGGCCCGCACGCCGCTGATCATCAGCGGGCAGGTGGCCGAGGCCGCCAACACCTACTACCGGTTCGCCTCCATCGTGCGCCGGCTCGAGCGCGACGACCACTACGAGGTGGACGAGGAGAAGCGCACCGTGGCCCCCACCGAGGAGGGCGTGGCTGCCGTGGAGCAGGCGCTGGGAGTGGAGAACCTCTACGACTCGGTGCAGGTCAGCTATGTGCACCACCTCGGCGCGGCGCTCCGGGCCAAGGAGTTGTACCGGCGCGACAAGGAGTACATCCTCAGCGACGGCGACGTGAAGATCGTCGACGAGTTCACGGGTCGCATCCTCGACGGGCGGCGCTGGTCCGACGGCCTGCACCAGGCCATCGAGGCCAAGGAGGGCGTCAAGATCCAGGATGAGAACCAGACGCTCGCCACAATCACCCTGCAGAACTACTTCCGGCTCTACGACAAGCTTGCCGGCATGACCGGCACCGCCCAGACCGAGGCCAGCGAGTTGCACGGGACCTACGGCCTGCATGTGGTCTCGATCCCCACACACAAGTCGATGGTCCGCGCCGACCAGGCCGATCTGGTGTTCCGCACAGAGGACGCCAAGTACGACGCCATCACCGACGACATCGCCGAGCGGGTGGAGAGGGGCCAGCCGGTGCTGGTGGGCACCATCTCGGTGGAGAAGTCCGAGACGCTGTCGGGGCACCTGACCCGCCGGGGCGTCGCACACGAGGTCCTGAACGCGAAGCAACACGCACGCGAGGCCGAAATCATTGCCCAGGCGGGCCGACTCGGCCGGGTCACGGTGGCTACCAACATGGCCGGGCGAGGCGTCGACATCATCCTGGGGGGCAACCCGGAGTCCCTGGCCCGGCGCGACCTGATCGCCGACGGCTACGACCCGCAGTCCAGGGAGTTCGCCAAGACGTATCCCCGGCTGTTGGAGAGACACACCGAGCAGTGCCGCGCCGAGGGTGATGTGATCAAGGAACTCGGCGGCCTCTATGTCGTCGGTACCGAACGCCACGAGAGCCGCCGCATCGACAACCAGTTGCGGGGGCGTTCGGGCCGCCAGGGCGACCCGGGGGAGAGCCGCTTCTACCTGTCCCTCGAGGACGACCTCATGCGCATCTTCGCCACCGGTGCCATGAACTGGGTTATGTCCCGCTCGATGGACGACGGCGTGCCGATCGAGTCCAAGATGGTCACCAAGTCGGTGGAGCGGGCCCAGAACACCGTGGAACAGCGCAACGCCGAGACCCGCAAGAACGTGCTCCGCTACGACGAGGTGATGAACACCCAGCGGCGGGTCATCTACGAGCTGCGGGGTCAGATCCTGGCGGGAGCCGAGCTGCGCGACCAGGCCATGGAGCACCTGCAGTCCGAGGTGGAGACGATCGCCGCCGACCTGCCTCCCGACGAGCCGTGGGACCACCGCGGCATCCTGCTGACCGCCGGCAACCTCTGGCCGACCGAACTGACGCCCGAGGACCTGGCAGTCGAGACGACGCCCGAGGCGCTCACAACCAGGTTGCTGGACGACGCCACCGTGCTTTACGCCAAGCGGGAGTCCGAGATCGGAACCGAGGTCATGCGCGGCCTCGAGCGTCAGGTGATGCTGCGGGTCATCGACCAGCACTGGCGCACGCACCTCTACGAGATGGACTACCTGAAGGAGGGAATCCACCTCCGGGCGGCCGGCCAGAAAGACCCGCTCAGCGAGTGGCAGCGCGAGGGGTTCGAGATGTTCGGCGACCTCATGCAGCGCATACGGCGGGACTTCGTGCGCATGATCACTCATATCCAGGTGGTGACCCCCGACACCGGGCAGGCCGCGGCGACGCGCAATGTCACCTACTCCGGACCGACCGACCCCTCCGAGGCGCCGAGCGCGCTGGCCCGCGAGGCCGCCGCCGCTGCCGGCGTGCCAGTGGCCGGCTCCAAGCCCGCCGCCGCAGCGAGTAGCGCCGGGAAGCCCGCTGCGGGCACCGCCACGATGGTGCGCAGCGCAGCGGAGAAGACCGGCCGCAACGCGCCCTGCCCGTGCGGCTCGGGCAAGAAATTCAAGCTCTGCTGCGGTCGCTGAGCGACCGCAGGTCACCACCCGTGCGCTGCATCGTGTCCCCGATTCCGGTCCGCCCTCCTCTCCCTGTGGCGCGCTCGTGAACGAGGACTTCAGCGACGACCTGGCCGAACTGCAGCAGCGTCTCGAGCAGTCCGAGCAGTACCTCGGCATCGCCGGTCTGCGCAGCCGGCGGCCGGCCCTGGAGACCGAGGCAGCACGCCCCGAACTCTGGGACGAGCCCGAGCGGGCGCGCCGGGTCGCCCAGGACCTGGCGGCTGTGAACGACGACATCGACGCCTTCGAGCGGCTACAGGCGCGGCTCGAGGACGCCCAGACCCTCTGGGAATTGGCGACCGAACTCAACGACGACTCCGTGCTGGCCGAGATCGCCGAGACCCTCGAGTTCTTGCGGACGGGTTTCGACTCCCTCGAGCTGCGCTCGCTGCTGGCTGGCACCTACGACGAGCGCGACGCCGTGTGCCACATCCAGTCCGGTGAGGGCGGGACCGACTCCCAGGACTGGGCCTCCATGCTGCTGCGCATGTACGGCCGCTGGGCGGAACGCCGGGGATTCGCCTTCGAGGTGGAGTCGGTGACCGAGGGCAAGGAGGCCGGCATCACCTCCGCGGAGCTCAGCATCAAGGGTCGCCACGCCTACGGCCTGCTGCGCAGCGAGCACGGGATCCACCGCCTGGTGCGCGTCTCACCGTTCAACAAGGAGGGCAAGCGCCAGACGGCCTTCGCGTCGGTGAAAGTGGTGCCCTTCTTCCCGGAGATGGCCAAGGAGGTGGAGATCGACGAGACCGAGTTGCGCGTCGACACGTACCGCTCCTCCGGCGCCGGTGGCCAGCACGTCAACGTCACCGACTCTGCGGTGCGCATCACCCACCTCCCGACCGGCCTCGTCACCTCCAGCCAGGCACAGCGAAGCCAGCACCAGAACCGGGAGCGCGCCATGCAGATGCTGGCCGCAAAACTCTTGGACCTCGAACGCCGCAAGCGCGACGACGAGGTGGCCGAGATCGCCGGTGCGGCCAAGCGGATGGGCTTCGGCAGCCAGATCCGCTCCTACGTGCTCTACCCGTACCAGATGGTCAAGGATCTCCGCACCGAGCACTCCACATCGAAGGTCGACGCTGTCCTCGACGGTGACATCGACGACTTCGTGGCCACGTACCTGCGGTGGCGCCGCTCCCAGGAGGTCGCCGCAGCCTCCTGACCTTCCGCAGGGAAGCGGTGTAGGTCACCCCTCGCGTCGTTCCGGCGAAGGCCGGAATCCACCCTCCAGTGGTCGCGAGCCACCCTGACGCACCCTCTCACGAGCGCAGGGCGATGCCGTCGGGGTCCCAGAGGCAGCCGTCCACGAGGTGGGCAGGCCGGCGGACGCCCACGAGTTCGATCTCGAAGCGGGTCTCCTTGGTGGCCAGGGCGGCAGGGACGTAGCCCAGCGCCACCGACGTGTCGCTGTGGTGGGCGTAGCCGCCGGAGGTGACCCAGCCGACCGGCCGGCCGTCACACCAGATGGGCTCGTCGCCGCTGGCGTCGATGCCTGTGGGGCCGGGGGGAGTGTCGACGGTCCAGGTGCGCAGTGCCATGCTGCCGTGGTCTGCCTCCCCGGTCGGGTGCCGGCTGCCTGACGTGCCGTACTTGGCGGCCAGGGCGGGGCGACCTACGAAGTCGGAACCGTCGTCGTCGGGGCGGGTCATCCTGATGAAGCGGCCCAGGCCGGCTTCGAACGGGTCGTAGACCGGTCGGTACTCGCGCGCCCAACTTCCGAAGCTCTTCTCGAGGCGCAGCGAGTTGAGGGCGTGGCTGCCGAACAGCGCCAGACCGTGCCGCTCGCCACAATCCAGGAGGAGTTCCAGCACATGGCGCTGGTAGCGGGCGGGCATCCACAGCTCGTAACCGAGTGCCCCGGTGTAGCTGAGCCGGACGCACCACACCCGCGCCAGGCCGACGTCGATCTCGGTGATGCTCCCGAACCGCATGGCCACCGCCGAGACGTCGGCATCGGTCACCTCGGAGAGGAGTCCTCGCGAGGCCGGTCCCGCAATGGCCAGCCCGCAGGTCTCCGAGCCCAGGGTGCGGTAGGACACCCTGGCATCTCGCCGGGTGTCGCCGGGATGGGATGTCCAGGCGGCCAGGTCGGCGTCGAACCAGCGCTCGTAGTACCGCTCGGCCACAC
This sequence comes from Acidimicrobiales bacterium, assembly GCA_963664235.1. GTDB lineage: Bacteria > Actinomycetota > Acidimicrobiia > Acidimicrobiales > CATQHL01 > VXNF01. The sequence continues at coordinate 2,270,421 of OY760933.1, forward strand.
CGGCCCCGAAGATCACGAACCGCTCCCGGTCAGCAGAGCGGTTGGCCGTGGCGCCGCCGGTGACGGTATCGGCGGGCCCGTCACGCCTGCCGGCGGCGCTGGGCAGGCAGGCGATGGTGAGGTCGCCCGCGAGCCTGCCGTCGGCGCTGCACATTGGGGCGAGGGCTATGCGTCCCGGGGCCGGGGGCCGCGCCGCCACCAGGTGGTTCAGCCATTCCCGCGCTCCGGGGCCCTCCACCAGGAACTTGGCGAAGCTCGAGGACTCCAGGAGGCCCACGTGCTGACGCACGGCGCGGACCTCGGTGCGCACGTGCGGCCAGGCGTTGGAGCGTCCGAAGGTGATCTCCTCGGTGGTGCCGGGGCGGTGCGCATACCACAGTGGCACCTCGAGGCCGAAGCTGTCTCCGAACACCGCCCCGCGGGCGCGCAGCAAGTCGTAGGCGGGCGTGGTGGCCAGAGGTCGCCCCTCGGGCAGGTACTCGTTGGGGAAGCGGATGCTGAAGCGGCGGCGGTAGTTCTCGGGCACCTTGGTGGCGGTGTAGGCGCGGGTCGCCCAGTCTCCGAAACGGGCCACGTCCATGGCCCACACGTCGAAGCCAGGGTCGCCACGGGTCATCCAGTTGGCCAGTGCGAGGCCCACGCCGCCGCCCTGGGACAGTCCCGCCATCACCGCGCAGGCCGACCAGAAACCCGCCAGACCCCGTACTGGGCCCACCAGGGGGTTGCCGTCGGGAGCGAACGTGAACGGGCCGTTGACGACCTGGGCGATCCCGGCGCCCGCCAGCACGGGGAAGTGCTCGAAGGCGGTCGCCAGCGAGGGGGCGAGGCGCTCCAGGTCGGGAGCCAGGAGGCGCCGGTCGAAATCCCAGGGAGTCTTGCGCGGTTGCCAAGCCTTGGCCGCCTGCTCGTAGGTGCCCAGTAGCAGTCCCTGGCCCTCCTGGCGCAGGTAGATCTCGCCGCCGAAGTCGATGCCGTGTATCAACTCCTCGCCGGTGCGGCGGTTGTGGGCGATCACCTCGGGGATCGGCTCGGTCAGCACGTACATGTGCTCCATGGCCAGCACCGGAAGTTCCACCCCCACCATTCGACCCACTTCGCGTGCCCAGAGCCCGCCGGCGTTGACCACGTTCGGGCTTTCGATGAACCCCAGCTCCGCCTCGGGCGGGCCGTCGCCGGCGAGGTGGCTGCCGCCGGTGTCGTACAGCCCGATCCGCCAGCGGCCCCCGGCGGTGCGCTGGATCGAGCGGGCCCAGGTGTGGCGGCGCACCTGGGCTCCCGCGGCGACGGCGGCCTTCACGTAGGCGTGGGTGACACCGGAGGGGTCCACGTGGCCGTGGAGCGTGTCGGCCATGGCCCCGACGAAGTGGGCGGGATCCACGATGGGAAGGCGCCGGGCCGCTTCGGCGGCGGAGATCATCTCGGTCTCGATGCCCAGGTAGCGGCCCCGTGCGTGGACCATTCTCAGCCAGTCGAGGCGTTCGGGTGTCTCGGCGAGGCTCACGCCTCCGGTGACGTGGATGCCGCAGTCCTGGCCCGAGGCGGCCTCGATCTCGCGGTACAACTCGATGGTGTACTGCTGCAGCTTCGCGACGTTGGGGTCGGCGTTGAGGGCGTGCATGCCGCCGGCGCTGTGCCAGGTGGACCCTGCGGTCAACTCCGAGCGCTCCAGCAGCACCACGTCGGTCCAGCCGGCCCGCGTCAAGTGGTAGAGGACGCTTGCGCCGACGACACCGCCGCCGATGACGACCGCCTGGACGTGGTCTGCCATTGCCGACCTGCTCAGGAAGGTTCCTCAGCGAGCGCCTCGATCTGCGGCGGTGCGGGATTCGGCGCAGTGCCGTAGCGGTCGGCGTCGCTGGGCTCGTCGCCCGGCGGCACCGCCAGGTCGCTCATCGACTCCAGAGTCATCAGGTCGGCGAGCATCCTGTGGAAGCGGTTCAGCGGCTCCTCGAAGCGAGGCGACAGTGGCCCAGGTGGCACGCCGCCCCGGCTGAGCCCCCGCTGGGCGCGTTCGCAGATGTCGATATCCTCGTCGTTCACCTCGATCCAGAACCGGCGAGTCACCTCGAATGTCTCCAGGACGGCGCTCGGCGGAGCCGCGTCGGCGGGAGCGGTACTGGGCGGGAACAGGAACGTGCAGTGCTCGACGGTGCGGCCGGCGGCCAGTGGCTCCAACAGCACGATGAAGGCGTGGTTCGGCAGCACCGACAGCAGCACGTTGGGGAACAGCGTCACGAACCGGCCGCTGCTGCCGTCAGAGTGGTCGAGGCCGGAGGCAGCCGGCAGCGCCAACCAGTCGTCGCGCTGGTCGCCGGAGACCGGCGTGGTCGTCTGCCCGCAGTACATGCCCGGACCCTGGTAGCGGTAGTGGTCCTTCACCCGGGACACCTTGGCCAGTTCGGGATGCACCCACGACAGGTGGTAGTACTCGGCGAAGTTCTCGGCGATGAGCTTCCAGTTGGCCGCCACGTCGAAGGCGCAGGCGGAAATCTCGCGGCACCGCTCACCGCCGCCGGTCGTGGACTCCGAGAGCACCAGCGGCCGCCATCCGTCGAGGCTGTAGCCCGCCATGCGGATCGCCAGGTCGCCCAGCCAGTCGCCCAGTGGGGGAGTGCGCTCGTCGAGGCAGGCGAACACGATCGGGCCCCAGGTCTCGGTCCGCACCGGGATCAGCCCCCAGTCGGCACGGTCGAAATCCTCCCGGGGGACGCTGTCGAACAGCGGGGCGGACACAAGGCGGCCGTCAGTGCTGTAGCCCCACCGGTGGTAGGGGCAGCGGATGGTGCCGCCGATTTCGCAGTCGGCGGGGGCCAACTCGGTGCCCCGGTGGCGGCAGGAGTTCAGGAATCCCCGGATCGTCCCGCCGGAGCGGGTCAGCAGGATCGAGCGACCGCCGGCCGCCCGCACCAGCAGGCGTCCCGGCCGTGCCAGTTCCGAGGCCAGCGCCACGCCCACCCAGGATCGTCCGAACAGCCGCTGCTGTTCCGCCGCGAAGAAGGCCTCGTCCGCGTACGCCGCAGGCCGCATGCCCAAGGCCGAGGAGACGTCGCGCCGGTTGCCCACCCAGAAGCTCGCGGCGGTCCACGGCGGCGTGATGGTCGGGTCGGCCATGGAGAGGTTTTAGTTCCTGCGCCCGGCTCGGACACCGCAGCAGGCCAACGCCACGTCGGAGCAGGGACACCAAAGGGCGGGCCTCGCGGCCCGCCCTTGGTTCGTTGTGTCGGTTCAGTGTGGGCGGGCCGCGCCCGCCGACTCCGGGCCTAGGCGGCGTCGCGGGCAGCGGTCAGCCATTCGTCGACCTGTGCCCGGTTGGCCTCGATCCACTCGGAGGCGTGCCGGTTCACATCCGCGGTGGTGTTCTCGCCCCCGTCGTAGCGCACGTTCTGCAGGGCCACGTCGACGACGTTGAGGGTGACGTGCTCGAAGAGCGTCCGGGCCGCCGGGTTGGCCGCCAGGAAGTCGTTGTTGGCGACGACCCTGATGTCGGCTGCGGCAAAGCCCGTGTAGCAGGGATCGTTGGTGCAGTACTCGGGGCCGAGCGCTGCGGGTGGGAAATCGTCGAAGTCGAAGCCACTGGTCGTCGACCCGTCCAGCACGTTCTCGTGCTCCACCGCGAGCCAGACGACGTTCTCGCCCGGGATCAGGCGCGTGAGGTACCCGCTGGGTGACCAGGTATACACGATGACCGGATCGCCGTCGGTGACCTTGGCGACGGCTTCGGCGAACATGGCGTCGTAGCCGGCTCTCACGACCTCGAGGTTGTCCCAGCCGTTGAACTCCACCGTCTCGGCGAAGATGTCGTCGCACGTCCAGCCGTCGGGGCACACCAGGATTTGCACGACACCGTCACCGGGACTGGTGTCGGTGGCGTCGTAGACGGCGATGAGTTCGGGGTCGTCGTTGATCTGACCGATGGTCTTGATTCCGTACTCCGCGGCGATGTCCTTGTTGGTCAGCAGACCTTCGAGGCCCGCTGCAGGTATCTCCCAGCCGACGATCTCGACCCGGTCCGCCACCAGGGAACCGTCCGTCAACTCTGCCTGGAAGAACTTGAGGTGTCCGGGCATCCACCCGTTGACCCAGAAGTCGACCTCGTGCTCGCCGAGCGCAACGTAGAAGATGTCGTTGGCCAATTCCTTGTCGGCCGGCTCGCTCACGTCGTAACCGAGTTCCTCGAGCAGGTGGTGGTAGATGGCGGCCTGCATGTACCCCGTGGACCACGTGGCGCGGGCCTGTGTCACCGAGACACCCGCACCCGGGTTCATGTAGGCCTCCATGGCAGCGGCTTCCATCTCCGCGACCTGCGCCTGAGCCGAAGTGGCATCCTGCTGGGCTGCGGCGGCCTCGGCTTGGGCTGCGGCGGCCTCGGCTTGGGCTGCGGCGGCCTCTTCCTGGGCTTGGGCGGCTTCGGCTTGGGCTGCGGCGGCCTCGGCTTGGGCTGATTCGGCTTCGGCTTGGGCCGCGGCTGCTTGAGCGCTCGCGGCCTCCGCCGCCGCTTGGGCGTTGGCGAGAGCCGCCTCGGCCTCGGCAATGGCTTCGGCGCTTCCCGAAGCCGTGGCCTGGGCCAGTTCTGCGGCCGCCAGCGCCTGGGCTGCCGCTGCGGCTGCGGCGTCCGCTGCGGCGATTGCCGCGGCCGCCTCGGCCTCTGCTGACCCGGCCCTGGCGTCAGCGGCGTCGGCTCCGGCCTGTGCTCCCTGCGCCGTCGCCAGGGCGGTGCCCGAGTCCCCCGATGCCGCCGCTGCAGCAGCCGATGCTGCCGCCGCGGCATCGGCTGCTTCGGTGTCCTCGGTCGCGCAGGCCGCGCCGAGCAACGAGAGAACTGCGACGACCCCTATCCCTAAAAGTAGACGCGTGTTGTTGAGAATTGTCATGGTGGCGGCTCCCCGTGAGTGGCGTTGTTCCGTGCTGTGTGAGCATCGTGAACCCGCTGGTGCGCCAGAGAGCCTACGGGCGAAGAGCCTGGAGATGCAACGAGGGGGCGGGCCGCACGGCCCGCCCCCTCGTTCGGTGGTTCGGTTCAGCGTGGCGGGGTGATGAACCCCGCCGCGCTCAGGCGGTTCAGCCGGCGTCGCGGGCGGCGGTCAGCCACTCGTCCACGCTTGCCCGGTTGGCCTCGATCCACTCGGCGGCGTGACGGTTCACGTCCTCGGTGGTGTTCTCGCCGCCGTCGTAGCGCACGTTCTGCAGGGCCACGTCGACAACGCTGAGCGTGACGTGCTCGAACAGCGTCCGGGCCGCCGGGTTGGCTGCCAGGAAGTCGTTGTTGGCGACGACCCTGATGTCGGCCGCAGGCCAGCCCGTGTAGCAGGGATCGTTGGTGCAGTACTCGGGGCCGAGCGCCGCGGGCGGGAGGTCGTCGAAGTCGAACCCGCCTGCCGTCGATCCGTCGAGCACGTTTTCGGCGGTGCCCACCGAGAGCCAGACCACGTTGTTGCCCGGGATGAGCGAAGTCAGGTAGCCGCTGGGGGACCATGAGTACACGATGACGGGATCGCCGTCCTCAATGCGAGCGACGGCGTCGGCGAACATGGCGTCGTAGCCGGCCCGCACGACCTCAAGGTTCTCCCAGCCGTTGAACTCCACCGTCTCGGCGAAGATGTCGTCGCAGGTCCACCCGTCGGGGCACACCAGAAGCTGCACGATGCCGTCGCCGGGCGTGGTGTCGGTTGCGTCATAGAGCGCGACGAGTTCGGGGTCGTCGTTGATCTGGCCGATCGTCGTGATGCCGTACTCCTCGGCGATGTCCTTGTTGGTCAGCAGACCCTCGAGGCCTGCGGCGGGAATCTCCCAGCCGATGATCTGGACGTTGTCCGCCACCGTGGAGCCGTCGGACAACTCGGCCTGGAAGAACTTGAGGTGGTTGGGGATCCATCCGTTCGCCCAGAAATCCACCTCGCGCTCGCCGAGCGCCACGTAGAAGATGTCGTTGCCCAACTCGTTGTCGGCCGGCTCGCTCACGTCGTAGCCCAACTCCTCGAGCAGGTGGTGGTAGACGGCGGCCTGCATGTAGCCAGTCGTCCAGCTTGCACGCGCCTGGGTAACCGACACGCCCGCACCCGGGTTCATGTAGGCCTCCGTGGCGGCGGCCTCCATCTCCTCGACCTGCGCCTGTGCCGACGCGGCCTCTTCTTGGGCGGATGCGGCCTCTGCCTGGGCGGCGGCTGCCTCTGCCTGGGCGGCGGCTGCCTCTTGTTGGGCGGATTCGGCCTCTGCCTGGGCAGCGGCTGCCTCTTGTTGGGCGGATTCGGCCTCTGCCTGGGCGGCGGCTGCTTGAGCGCTGGCAGCCTCTGCTGCCGATTGCGCATCGGCGAGAGCCGCCTCGGCCTCGGCGATGGCCTCGGCACTGCCGGAGGCGGTGGCCTGCGCCAGTTCGGCGGCGGCCTGAGCCTCGGCGGCGTCCGCAGCGGCGGCGTCCGCAGCGGCCGTGGCGGCGGACGCCTCAGCCTCCGCTGCCGCTGCTCTGGCATCCGCGGCTTCGGCGCCCGCTTGGGCGCTCTGCGCGGCTGCCATCGCAGCGGATGCCTCGCCTGACGCCGATGATGCGGCGCTCGAGGCTGCAGCGGCGGCGTCCTGCGCCGCTGTGTCCTCGGCCGCGCACGATGCGGCGATCAGCGCGAGAGCCGCGACGAGCGCGATCCCGGCTGAAGTCCATTTCTTGCTGAATAGTGTCATCGTGAGATCTCCCCGTGAACGACGTTGTCCGGTAAGTGGTCCACCATCGTGGACCCGCTGGTGCGGGTGAGACTAGTCGGCCGCCTGTGCCGGTAGGTACGCGCCCCCGACCGGATCGGGATCGGCCGAGTCTCCGTTCTCAATCTCGACGTAGACCTCGGCCCGGCGAAATTCGCTGAGCACCGAGCGCGTCGTCATTAGGAGCGTCAGTCCGGCCAGCAGGCACAGGAACGCTCCGGCGCCGGTCAGCAGATTGGAGTCGGCGACCCGCGTCAATGTGCCGATCCATGCGGCGGCGATCATCGTCAGACCTCCGGCGATACCTGCGGTGATCGCACTCCAGATCCACTTGCGTCTCTCGTCGTGGCCGAACAGTCCTGAGGCCAGGAGAGCGGAGATGGATCCTGCTGCGACGACGATGAGCGCAAGGAAGCCGAATCGCGGACCTCGGTCGGTGAACCCGTCGGTGATGATCCGCTGGCTGCGTTCCGCCTCGTTGACAAGTGCGGTGATCTTGAGCGCTGCTTCGTTGCGCAGGGAGGGGTCTTCCTCCGCCTGGCGCCTCAGTTCCTCAATCTCGGCCTCCAACTCCGGGCTCATCACCGACTGTGTTCGTTCGTCAAAGGTCCATCCCGAGAACCCCGAGATGACGACCAGGCCTACAGCTGCAACCACGCCTACGATCCGACCGATGCCAACCGTTTGCGGTAGCGGGCGTCGCGGGCCGAACGGCGCGTTCCGCAGCCAGATCGCGGTGCTGACGGTGGCGACGGCCGAACCGATCAGCGCCAGCCAGATACCGATGCCGTCGCTGTAGGCGGTGCTCGCCTCGGGTGGCGAACCCCAGAGGTAGGCGATCGCGCAGATCAGCCCGCCGAGGGCGAACATCATGGCGCCGTCGGCACCCAGCCAGCGCCCGAGGCGCCCAGGCCTGCTAAGCGTGACGACCGCCCCGGCGACGACGAGCAAGCCGAATCCCAGCACGCCGTACCCGTAGACCGAGCCGCCCTCGGCGGCCAAACCGTTGAAGCTGCGCCCGGCGAGGTCCAGATCGACGAATCGTGCGTAGCCCGAGATGAGCCCCGAGTCCGAACCCCAGGGGAGGAAGACCGCGACGACGCTCAGCGCTGCGCCTGCCAGGGCGATGCCGGCGCTGCGCCGCTCGGCAGGAGCGGCCGGTGCGGGCGCCGCCTCGGTGGCCGCCACTGCGCCGATTGTGGCGGCGGTCGCCAACAGTTCCTCCGGATCGCGCCGGTGGGCCCAGGCCCGGCGGATGCGGGAGAAAATGTGCTCGCCATCGGTCGCCTCGGTCTGGGAGATGCGGTCCAGAACCACCGCCACGATGAACAGCGCCAGACCTGACGATGCCGCCTGCGCAGTGTCGAGGTTCTGCACAGCCTGGAACACCGGGCGACCCAGACCGCCGGAGGCCATGATGGCGGCGATGCCGAGCATGGATATCGAGAGCAACAGCGTCTGGTTGAGGCCCGTCATGATCGCGGGCCGGGCCAGGGGGAGTTGCACGTCCCGGAGAACACGCCTCTCCGAGGCCCCGTAGGCGCGGCTTGCCTCCACGACGTCCGCCGGAACCTGGCGGATTCCGAGATTGGTCAGGCGGATGAGCGGCGGCAGCGCGAACACCATCGTCACCATCGTGGCCGGCTCCGGCCCGATGCCGAAGAAGAAGATGATCGGAAGCATGTAGATGAACGGGTGGACCACCTGCATGGCGTCCAGAACGGGCCGGACCACGCTCCACACCCCGTCGAAACGCCCGCACAGCACGCCCAGGGGAATCCCGATGGCGGCGCAGAGCACGACGGCGACGATGATGATGCCCAGGGTGATCACCGTCTCCTTCCAGTACTCGGCGCCGAGGATGCCGCAACCTGCGAGGGCCAGAGCGACAGCTACGCCAACCTTGAGGTTGCGGGTGATCGTGCCGATGACCAGGAAGATCAGGCAGACCGCGATCCAGGGCATGTCGGAGATCTCCCACCAGGGGTGGTGACCCGAGCCGAAGACGAAGTTCCGGAAGAGGAACGTGAACGGCCACTCGATGACGTCCAGCACGGGTGCGAGGTTCTGGTCGATCCAGCGGACCATCTGGTCGATCCAAGCGCCGAACGTGATCGTCCATTCGTCCAGGACGGCGTTGTCGCCGACGCCCGGAGCGGAATCCTGCGCCAGAACCCTCACATGTAGACCTCTCGCTCAAACCCTTCCGCGAGGCTCTCCACTCGACCCATCTCCTCCATGATGAGACGGGGGTCGAGATTGCCCAGGAGCGCTCCCGAGTCGTCACACGCCGCGATCGGCAGCCCCTTGCCCGCCAGGGCGTACACGTCGCTGAGCGTGTTGTCGGAGGAACAGGTCTCGAAGTCGGTCCGCAGCGCGGCGGCGACACCGGTTTCGCCCTCACCGGCCGCGCGTATCGCGTCGGCGGCGGTCAGCACGGCCGTCGGGACGCCGCGCTCGTCGACTACGAAGGCGCCCGCTCGATCATCGAGGGCCGCCAAAGCCGATGCCAGCGTGGAGTCGGCTGTCAAGGGTGCGGGCGGGAGCATCACCTCTTTGACCAGGATCACGCGACCCTGATCCACGTCCTGCACGAACTCGGCGACATACCCCGTCGCCGGCTCGGTGAGAATCTCCGTGGGGGTGCCCACCTGGACGACGGCGCCGTCCTTCATGATGCACACCCTGTCGCCGATGCGCAGCGCCTCGTTCAGATCGTGGGTGATGAACAGGATGGTCTTCTGGAGCTCACTCTGGATATCGAGCATCTCGTCCTGCATCTGGCGGCGGATGAGCGGGTCGAGGGCGCTGAAGGCCTCGTCCATCAGCAGGATGTCGGGATCCGAGGCGAGAGCTCGCGCCAGGCCGACCCGCTGCTGCATCCCGCCGGAGAGTTGTGCGGGCATGTTGTAGGCGTACGCGCCGAGGCCCACCAGCGACAGTGCCCGCATGGCGGCGGCGTTGCGCTCGTCGCGGTTCACCCCCTGCACGTTGAGCCCGTACCCGACGTTGTCGATGACGTTGCGGTGAGGGAAGAGCGCGAAGTGCTGGAACACCATGCCCATGTGCTCGCGCCGGAACGCCTGCAACTCGGCCCCCTCGAGCGCCTGGACGTCGGTGCCGTTGACCGTCAATGAGCCGGCGGTGATGTCGATCAACTTGTTCACGGTGCGCATGGCCGTGGACTTGCCGGAGCCCGAGAGCCCCATGACCACGAACACCTCGCCCCTGTGAACGGTGAAGGAGACATCGTCGAGGCCCACGACGTGGCCGGTCTCGGCCTGCACCTCGTCCTTGGACATCCCCGAGCGCAGCAGATCGAAGGCCCGGCCGCGCGGCTGGGGCCCGAAGATCTTGTAGACACCGTCGAGGATGATGACTTCGTCGCCGTTCTGGGTCATGAGTGTCAACTCTCAGCCCGGACGCGGCGTATCCGATCAGGCACGGCGGAATGGTAACGCAGGTGACCTTGGCGTGTCGGAGCGAGACGGATTCCGCTGAGCTCCCGGGGCGCGGTGGTAGCGTGATCGGGCCGGCAGGGACCCGGCGCAGCGTGGAGTCGGAGCGAGTCGGAGATTGGTGGGCGGAGTGCGGCAGGCCGGCGTCTGATGATCGAGTTGGATCAGGTCACCAAGATCTACAAGGGCGAGGTCCTCGCCCTGTACAGCATCTCCTGCAAGATCACCAAGGGCGAGTTCGTTTTCCTGGTGGGACCGTCGGGGTCGGGCAAGTCCACGTTCCTCAAGCTCTTGAACCGCCAGGAGACCGCCGACCAGGGAGCGGTGTGGATCGCCGGCAAGGAGGTCGGAGCACTTCCCCGCTCCAGCGTCCCCAAATTGCGCCGGCTGGTGGGATGCATCTTCCAGGACTTCAAGCTGTTGCCCAACAGGACTGTCTACGAGAACGTGGCGTTCGCTCTCGAGGTCACCGGGCGCTCCCGCCAGCAGGTCCGCACCCAGGTCCCTTCCCTGCTGGAACTGGTGGGGCTCTCGAAGAAGACCCACAGCTACCCGCACGAATTGTCGGGGGGCGAGCAGCAGCGGGTCTCCATTGCTCGAGCCTTCGTCAACCGCCCGCCCATCCTGCTGGCCGACGAGCCCACCGGGAACCTCGACGGTGACACCTCCAACGGCATCATGCGGCTGCTCGCCGAGATCAACAAGCGCGGCACGACGGTGGTCATGGCCACCCACGACCAGAACATCGTCAACACCGCCCGGAGGCGCGTGCTGCGCCTCGACCGGGGCCGGCTGACCGCCGACGAGGCCCAGGGCCGCTACGCCTAGGGACGGATCTTGGCACTCTCGCTCGGCTACATCTTCCGCGAGACGCGGGGCAACCTGCGCTGGAACGTCACCCTCTTCGCCGCCACGATCGTCGCCGTGTGGGTCTCGCTGACGCTGTTCGGCTCGTCGCTGCTGATCCGTGAGGGCGTCGAGCAGGCCACGGGGCGGTGGCGCGGCGGCATCGAGTTCATCGTGTTCATGAACGCCGACGCCACCGAGTCGCAGCACGCAGCGATCCGGGGTGCCCTCGACGAGAACCCCGAGATCGGCGGTTACGACTTCGTGGATCAGCAGGGCGCCTACAACGAGTTCATCACCGAGTTCTCCGACCGGCCCGAGCTCATCGAGAACGTCACCCCGGAGATCCTCCCGCCCTCCTACCGCGTGAAGCCCACCGTCGACGACGCCGATGTGATCGAGGCGCTGGCGGCGCAGTTCGACGCCAGACCAGGGGTGCGCCAGGTGACGCTTCCGGTGGAGGTCATCCGGACGCTCCAGCAGAACAGCCAGAAGGTCAGCGTGTTCGTGCTGATCATCGCCATCGTGGTGCTGCTGGCGGCTCTGATGCTGATCGCCAACACCATCCGCACCGCCATCTTCGCCCGGCGCCAGGACATCGAGGTGATGAAACTGGTGGGCGCGTCCAACTGGTACGTGCGATTGCCGTTCATGATGGAGGGAACCATCCAGGGCGTCATCGGTGGGGCGCTGGCGATCCCGATGCTCTTCCTGATGAACAACCTGATGGCCGGATTCGTGCAGGACGACTACCTGGAGTTGCTGCGGTCGCTGGTGGTGGACAGTGCGGTCGTGTGGAACACCTCCTTGCTCGTCACCGGGATCGGGGCCGCGGTCGGCGTGGTCGGGTCGCTCGTGGCGGTGGGCCGCTTCCTGGACGTATAGCCGCGGCCGCCCGGTCGGGGTTGCTCTGTCCGGTCGGGGGCGGCGGTGGCCGTCGTCGGGAGCGTCTGGCGAAATCGCTCCGCCGGCCGGCCCCCGGGCACCCTCCCTCGGCTGTCGGTGGCCGCCGGTCGGGCCCGGTGGTGGCCTTGGGGCTAATCTGCCGGTGATTCGTTAGGAGTCGCGGAGGGAGCCCCACAATGGTGCAAAGCGTGCGTGGCGTGATCGCCCGGTCAAAGGGCGCGCCGGTGGAGATGGAGACGATCCTGGTACCCGACCCGGGGCCCGGCGAGGCGCTCGTGGCGATACAGGCCTGCGGTGTGTGCCACACCGACCTGCACTATCGCGAGGGTGCCATCAACGACGACTTCCCCTTCCTGTTGGGCCACGAGGCCGCGGGCATCGTGGAGGCGGTCGGGCCGGGTGTCGACGAGGTGGCGCCCGGTGACTTCGTGATCATCAACTGGCGGGCCGTCTGCGGGCAGTGCAGGTCCTGCGCGCGGGGACGCTCCCAGTACTGCTTCGCCACGCACAATGCCACCCAGCCGATGACCCTGGCCGACGGCACCAAGCTGTCGCCGGCGCTGGGCATCGGTGCGTTCGTGGAGAAAACGCTGGTTGCCGCAGGTCAGGCGACGAAGGTGAACCCCGAGGCCAGCGCGGCCGCGGCCGGGCTGCTGGGCTGCGGGGTCATGGCCGGGCTGGGCGCCGCCATGAACACCGGCGGCGTGGGCCGCGGTGACTCGGTGGCCGTGTTCGGCTGCGGGGGAGTGGGCGACGCCGCCATCGAGGGGGCTCGACTGGCGGGCGCCTCGACGATCATCGCGGTGGACATCGACGACCGGAAGCTGGAGTGGGCCCGGCAGTTCGGCGCCACCCACACGATCAACAGCCGCGAGACCGATCCCGTGGAGGCCATCAAGGGACTCACTGGCGGCAACGGCGTGGACGTGGCCATCGAGGCGATCGGCCTGCCCGAGACCTACCGGCAGTGTTTCGAGGCCCGCGACCTGGCCGGCACCGTGGTGCTGGTCGGCGTGCCGAACCCCACCGCCACAATCGAGCTGCCGTTCATCGAGGTGTTCGGCCGCGGCGGGGCGCTGAAGTCCTCCTGGTACGGCGACTGCCTGCCCAGCCGGGACTTCCCCATGCTGATCGACCTCTACCTGCAGGGACGCCTGAACCTGGACGGCTTCGTCAGCGAGACCATCGCCCTCGACGAGGTCGAGGAGGCGTTTCACAAGATGGAGCGCGGCGAAGTGCTGCGGTCCGTCGTCCTCATGGACTGACCGCTCGGCTGGTCCGGTCGGGGCCGGCTGGCCGCGTTAGGCCGCCAGGACCACCTTGAGGGCGTTGGTCTCGGCGGCCCTGCTGAAGGTGTCGTATCCGTTCTCCATGTCGTCGAGTGGCATGCGATGACTGATCAGTGTCGTGGCGTCAAGGGTGCCGGCGATGATGGCGTTCATGAGCGAGGGGATGCTCAGGGCAGAGGGGATTCCCGTCGTGAGGGTGATCTGCTTGGCCCAGAGCTTGTCGAGAGCCAGGCTCACGGGTTCCTCGTGCACGCCGATGTTGGCGATGCGGCCTCCCGACCGGACGAGATCAGCCGCCAGTTCGAACGGCGCCGGGAAACCGGCGGCCTCGATGGTGACGTCGGCCCCGAGCCCATCGGTGAGGTCGTTGACCAACTCGTGGGCGTGCTCGGGCGCCACCGCGTAGTCGGCGCCGAGTTCGAGCGCCTTCTGGCGCCGTGACTCCACGAGGTCGATGGCGATGACATTCCCGGGGGAGAAGAGTTGTGCCGATAGCACGGTGGACAGCCCGACAGGGCCGGCCCCGACGATGGCAACGGTGTCGCCCGGCCCAACGTTGCCGGCCAGTACGCCGACCTCGTATCCGGTCGCCAGGATGTCGGTGAGGAACAGCACTTGCTCGTCGCTCAACTCCTCGGGAATGGGGTATACGGAGTTCTGGGCGTACGGGATTCGTGTGTATTCCGCCTGAGTGCCGTCGATGAAGTGTCCGAGCGCCCAACCCCCGTTGAGGCACTGGCCGTACTGCTGAGCGGTGCAGAACCGGCAGAAGCCGCATGCGGTCACGCAGGTTGCGATGACCCGGTCGCCTGGGGCGACGTTGCGGACCGCGGCGCCGGTCTCTTCCACGACGCCGACGCCCTCGTGGCCGAGCACTGTGCCGTGCGGAGTGTCGGGCACGCCACCCTTGATGATATGGGTGTCGGAACCGCAGATTGTGGTCGTGGTGACCTTCATGATGATGTCGGTGTCGTCGATGAGGCCGGGGTCGGGATGATCGTCCCAGCGAATCTCGTTCGGACCGTCGTAGATCAGTGCCTTCATGGTCGCGCTCCTTCCGCAGCGATTCGTCTTGATCTTCGGGGCGGGGCCGTAGCAGGTACGGACGGCGATCAGGGCTGTGACCCGTACATTGACCGTTCGACGACTCTCCCGAGCGGACTTTTTGATCGGCTCACCACGTAGAGGCCGACGCCCGATATTACTTGCTACGGCGGTAGCTACTGTAGTACCGTCCGCGCCGCCTAGCCCCCCCGCTCGAGTTTGGAGGACGGGTATGGAGATCGGTATCGGCTTGTGGGGCATGCAGAGCACGCGCAGTGCGCCGCTCCCGCATGTGACCCTGTACCGACGACTCGCCGATGATGCTCAGCACGCCGAGGAGTACGGGTTCCCGTCGCTGTGGCTTACCGAGCACCGGTTCTGGTACGACGGCTACTTGCCGTCGCTCCTCACCGCCGGGGGGTTCATTGCCGGGGCCACCACGCGGCTCCGAATCGGCACCGGCTGCCTGCTATTGCCCCAGCACGACCCGCTACGCATTGCGCACGGTGTCAACACGCTGGACCAGGTGTCCCACGGGCGGTTGGACTTCGGCGTCGCCCTGGGGTACCGAGATCAGGAATTCGACGGATTGGGGATCCACCGGCGTCACCGTGCTCCACGGATGGATCACGCGCTCCGGATCCTGGAGAAGGCGTCGCGTGGTGAGGCGGTGACGGACAACGGTGCGGTGGTCACGCCGCTGCCGGTGCAACCGCAGGTGCCGATCTGGGTGGCGGCCGTGGGCGAACACGCCGTCCGGCGCGCCGCCCGGTTCGGATTCAGCATCCTGCTGTCGGACGCTCACGACGACCGGCGGGCGGGAGAGTTGGTGGAGTTGTACCACCGCACCGCTGAGGAACATGGAACCGATGTGAGCAACGCGCGCATGGGCATTCTCCGCTACGTCTGGGTCGACGAGGCGGGGGACGCGGCCGAGTCGACCGTCATTCCCCGGCTGCGGTCTCTACTGCTTGAGCAGTTGGGAGGATGGCGCTACCTGTCCGATGAAGACGGCGTGCCGCTGGGTTTCGAGACCCCAGAGAAGCTCCGTCGCGCGGCCGAAGAGGTCATCCGCAACAACGCGGCGATCGGCTCGCCCAAGACGGTGATTCGAAGACTGAAGAACCTGGCTGCTTCGGGGGTGGATTTCGTGGTGGCACGCAGCCACCTCATCTCCCAGACGCAGCCCGAGTTGTACCGCGCCATGGAACTGTTGGGAACAGAAGTAGCTCCGGCCGTCGCCGACGCCGGCGCCCGGGTCGGGGAGGTCTGAGATGCGATTCGGAATTGGCCCGTTCTCGGCCGAGGCCTTCGGAAACGTCGGTTGGACCGAGGCCTATGAAGTCATGGGTCAGGCGGCGCGGGTCGCCGAGGAGTCCGGCTTCGACTCCGTGTGGGTTGCCGAGCGCAACTTCACCGACGACGGCTATTGCCCGTCGGCGTTCGTCGCCGCGGCAAGCCTCGCCGCCCAGACCGAAGCGCTGAAGATTGGCGTGATGCCGATCCTCGGCCTCGCGCACCCCCTCTACGTGGCGGAGGATGCGGCTGTGATCGACATCCTGTCGGCCGGCAGAGCCATCATCATGCCCATCAACGCCGTTGCCCACGAGTTGGCGGCGCACGCGATTCCCGAGTCGAGCTACGACTCGCGCTTCAGCGAGTCCGTGCGTGTCCTGCTCGACGCCTGGTCGGCTCGGCCCTTCTCCTTCAGGGGAGAGCACTGGACCATCCCGGCGCAACTCGACGGGCACGTGGAGAACCGTTCGGGCATGGTCACCGTGACGCCGAAGCCCGCGCAGATCGAACTTCCCCTCTGGATCGGCGGGTTCTGGGATTACGGCCGCCGGCTGGCTGCGGAACTTGGCCTGCCGATGGTGCTCGGGGCGGTCTCCGACAATTCTCTGCTCGGGGATCTCTGGGGCGACTACGACCGCGACGCACAAGCTTCGGGGCGCCGGCCGCTGCGGGTGCTGATCCGCGACGTTTATGTCTCGAATGGGGACGACCCGGCCTCCGAATGCGCTCACATGCTCAGCCGCCAGTTCGAGCGATACGACTCTTGGGGCCTGTGGAGCGGCGATGCGAGCGACTTCGAGGCCTTGGCGCGCGGGCGCTTCCTCATCGGCAACCCCGACGCGGTCATCGAGCAGATCCGCGAGATCGACGACCGCTGCGGTCTCGACAAGTTGATCTGCCGGATGCACTTCCCGGGAATGCCGCTGCACCAGTTGCTTCGCTCCGTCCGCCTGTTCAGCAGTGAGGTCATTCCCGAATTCCGGATGCCGGACCTGCCCCACCAGATCAGGCAGGGGGTATGAGGGCGGAGTCCGGCGCCGCCCGCTCCGGCCGCGGCATAGCGTCCCGCTGCCAGGGAGCGTCGCGGAGCCGGGTGCCCGAACGGTTGGACGGCCTCGGCGTAGCGCTGTCGTTGTCCCTGGCGGTCCTGCGGTAGATCCGGTGAGCGCGCCGGCGCGGCCCCTCGAGGGGGTCCGCGTGCTCGAGTTGGGTGCTCTCGTGGCGGCTCCCTATTGCGGCATGCTGCTCGCCGATCTGGGCGCGGACGTCATCAAGGTCGAGCCACCGGAGGGCGACATGGCGCGGCACTTCGCGCCCTTCGTCAACGGTGAAAGCGCCTTCTTCATGTCCGTCAACCGCCGCAAGCGGAGCGTGGTCCTGGACCTCAAGCAACCGGAGGCGGTTGCCCGGGCGCACGAGATCGTCAAGCGGACCGACGTGGTCCTGCACAACTATCGAACCGGCGTCGCCGAACGCATCGGGTTCGGCTACGACGAACTCACCGCCCTCAACGGCGGGTTGATCTACTGCGCGATCTCGGGGTTCGGGCCCACCGGCCCGATGGCGCGACGTCCTGCGATCGACCTGCTGTTCCAGGCCGAGTCCGGGATGATGGCGATCACCGGCGAGCGGGACGGGTCGCCGGTGAAGGTCGGGACGAACGCCGCTGATGTCAATGCGGCGACCACCGCGGCGGCCTGCATCAATGCCGCGCTGGTGCAACGTGCCCGCACGGGGCGGGGGATGCGTGTGGACGTATCGCTTCGCGATGCGTTCCTGGCGCTGCAGGCCTGCTGGTTCTCGAGCTTCCTGGCAACAGGCGAGCAACCCGAGCGGCTCGGCGCCGGATCTCCCTTCACCGCACCGACCGATGTGTTCCCGACGGCCGACGATTGCATCGTGTTGGCTGTCGTCAACAACAAGCACTGGCGGATCCTGTGTGGCGTGCTGGGTCTCGAAGATCTCGTGGACGATTCCCGATTCGACTCCAACGAGGCGCGTGTCCGGAATTCCGCCGAGCTGCGCGACCTCGTGTCGGAGGTGCTCGCCACACGCTCGACGGAGCAGTGGATCCGTGTGTTCGACGAAGCCGGGATTCCGGCGGGGCAGGTGTACGACTACCGGCAGGTCGCCGAGGACGAGCAGATTCGTCACAACCGGATGGTGCTCGGCTTCGATCACCCGACGGCCGGCCCGGTGAAGACCCAAGGCGTTCCGTTCTGGCTGGACGGCGCAAAGAACGCCGATCTCACGCCGTCGCCGACGCTCGGCCAACACACCAGCGAGGTGCTGGTTGAGGCGGGGTGTGCTCCGGCCGACGCCGATCACCTCACCGGCGTCGGCACGGCCTGAGGGTCTCAGCGGTGTTCGGCGCCTATCCGGCCGACCTCAAGTGCTGGTCTCCCGCCGCGGCGCGCGTCGAGCGGTCGGTCAGGACGACGTCGGTGAACACGTCGGCGAGCAACTCCATGCCGGGCCCGAACACCTCTTCCATTGCCGGGCCGAACTGCTCGAACGTCTTCTGAACGTAGATGTCATGGCGGATGAACCCGCGAGTGAGCCCGATCATGCGACGGTCCGAGGAGATGAGGCCGGTCCAGCCCTGCTCCGGCGAGTACATCGCCCAGATGGCTTCCAACCCGTCGCGGACGATTGCGAGATGACGATTCTGATGATTGGGGTACACCATCTTGGCGGTCGACAGGTGCTGGATCACGCGGCCCACTTGAATCGGCGCCGGCCCCCGTCCGAACACGAGGGCCACGCTGGCCACTCCGGCGTCGGCGGCACTGTCGACATCCTCGGCCAGCTCGGACAACTCGCCCTCCCAGCCCGAGATGTAGAGCTTCGTGCGTGCCGACTTGATCGACGTGCGGGCCGATTGCATGAGCACGTCGCGGGACACGACGCTCGACATCACCGCCGGCGACCGCTCCGGCTCGCCGGTCTCGCTGAGCATGCGCGAGAGTTCGCGTTCCGCGGCGGTGGCGCGGGCACCGAACTCCGAGCGCAGCCCGGAGATCAACTCGTCCGGGCGCGTGGCGGTGAAACGCAGAGGATCGGCACCGACCTGCACTGCCGCCCCCCGAGATTCGAGCCTGCGGAGCGCCTCGTAGACCTTCGGCTGGCTGACGCCGCTGACTTTCGAGACGGCGTATGCGGTCTGTCCCTCTTCTCTGAGCAGGCCGATGTACGTCCTGGACTCGTATTGCGTGAATCCCAAGGCCATCAGCGCGTCCACGAGGTCGCCGCTTCTCATCCGCGGGATCGTACATCGTTGCACCGGCCCGCGTTGGGTGGCGGAACATCGTATTGGTTCGGCAGGCGGCCTGTCCGCCCCATGAGTAAGGAGCACGGAGTTGAAAGTTTCTGAACTCACCGACGTCCTGTATGAAGTGGATGACGGCTTGGCGTGGATCACGATCAACCGGCCCGAGCGACTCAATGCGTTCAGGGCACGAACGATTGATGAGCTGGTCCACTGCTTCAAGCTGGCGTGGGGTGATCCGGCCGTCGGCGTCATTGCGCTGACCGGGGCGGGGGATCGCGCCTTCTGCGTGGGCGGGGACCAGAAGCAGCGTCTTGAGACCGGAGACTACGGGCCCAGCGAGTACGGCGTCTTCCAGGACGAATACCTGCAACGCTTGATCCGGGACGTCCCGAAGCCGGTGATCGCGGCGGTGAACGGGTACGCCATCGGCGGGGGTCAGGTGCTGCACGTGGTGTGCGACCTCAGCATCGCCGCCGACCACGCCCAGTTCGGCCAGGCCGGCCCCCGGGTGGGATCCTTCGACGCCGGCTTCGGAACGGCGTATCTCGCCCGCCACGTCGGCGTGCGCCGCGCCCGCGAGATCTGGTACCTGTGCCGCCGCTACAGCGCCGCCACCATGCTGGAGTGGGGCCTCGTGAACTGCGTGGTGCCGATGTCGGGGTTGCGTGAAGAGGTGCGCACGTGGGCCGACGAGATGCTTGCACTCAGTCCGGCTGCCCTGAAGTTCGTCAAACACTCCTTCAACGCCGATACCGAGTCCATCGCCGGCATCTCCGCCGTCGCGTTCGACGGTCTGGCGGCGTTCGTGGGTTCCGACGAGGCCCGCGAGGGAGTCAGAGCCTTCAACGAGAAGCGTGCCCCCGACTTCGGCGAGTACCGGTGAGCGGCGCTGCTCGATGCTCGGAGTCCGCCAGCGCCTGCTGCGGCCATCCGGCGTCGGTCCCGTGCTCCGGCCAACTGCGGGCTAGATTGAGGGTCGGTACTTACTACGGTCGTCGTATTGAACACGAGCGGAGGGGTGAGCATGGGGAAGGTTGACGTGGGCGTGGGCATCTGGAGCCTTCAGTCGACGAAGACAGGACCCCGGCATTTTTCGTACCTCTACCAGGAGTTGATCGAAGACGCGCAGTACGTCGATGAACTGCGCACAATTTCCACGATCTGGCAGACGGAACACCACTTCTGGTACGACGGCTACTGCCCCTCACTCCTCACCGTCGCCGGCGGTATCGCAGCGGCCACCAAGCACATCAGGATCGGCCAGTCGGCACTCCTGTTCAGCCAGCACGAGGCTCTCCGTGTTGCGCACCAGGCGGCGGTGCTCGACCAACTCTCGGCGGGGAGGCTCGATCTGGGCCTTGCGCTGGGGTATCGGGACAACGAGTTCGACGGCTTCAATATCGACCGGCGCGTGAGGCGGCAGCGGTTCGAGGAGGGTGTCAATGTCCTCCGGCGTGCCTGGGCCGACGGGCCGGTGAATTTCGAGGGTGCGCAATTCAGCGTCCCCGACGTGGCGGTCACGCCGAAGCCCTATCAGGCCGATGTCCCCATCTGGGTGGCCGCCGTCGGTCCGAAGCCGGTGGAGCGGGCAGCCCGGATGGGTGCCTCTATCATCCTCTCCGACGCGCTCACCCTCGATCAGGTGCGCAGCCACATCGACCTCTACCGCGAGTGCGCCGAGGCGGCGGGAACTTCCGGGAGCGGCGCGAAGATGGGCGTGCTCCGGCGCGGCTGGGTCGCCGAGACGAACGAGGAGGCCTTCAGCGAGGCGCTCCCCTCGTTGCGCTTCCTGCTGCGCGAGCAACTCGGTGGTTGGCGCTACCTCGTGGACGAGTACGGCGAGCCGGTCGGCTTCGATCGGCCCAGCGAGCTGGACGCGGCCGCGGCGAAGCTCGTGGCCGTCCACGAACGGACAATCGGAAGGCCCGAGCGCGTCGTTAGGGGGATCCGCGAGATCGCCTCGGCGGGCGCCGATCACATCATTTTCGGAACCCGGTTCGACTCACTGCCGCGAGCCAAGTACCTGCGGTCGCTCGAACTCCTCGCGACCGAAGTCATCCCGCACGTCTGATGGCACCCGCCCGACCTGAGTGAGAGGGGATACCCATGCGATTTGGACTAGGCCCGCTCACGATCGAATCGATCGCCGGCAAGCAGCACGTGGACACCTACGAGGAGGCGCTCGAGCAAGCCGAGATTGCCGAGCGCTGGGGATTCGACTCCGTCTGGGTGGACGAACGCAACTTCACGCCGGGGGCGTTCAACTCGTCGGCCTCCGTGGTGGGTGCGGCGGTCGCACAGCGAACCACCTACGTGCGCGTCGGGCTGATGCCCCTCGCGGGACTGGTCAACGCCATCTACGTGGCCGAGGAGGTCGCCTGCATCGACAACATCTCCAACGGCAGGGTGATCGTGGCCTGCCAGGAGCCGGGGGAGCGGGTCGCCACCGGTTGGGGCGGGGACGCATCGGTCGACCGCATCCGGGACGATCTCGCAGTCATGCGCAAGGCCTGGGGCCCGAACCCGTTCAATCACCACAGCCCGTATCACACGATTCCGGCGGAGATGGCGGCGCACACCGTCGCTGCCGGGCTCCACTCGATCTCGGTGCAGCCGAAGCCGGCCCAACTCGCAGTCCCCCTCTGGATGGCGGGAACATCCATCGCGGCCGAGGTGGCGGCCGCCGAGGCGCTGCCCTTCTTCGGACCGGCGCACCTCTCCCTCGAGGAGCTGAGGCCGTTCTACTCCCGGCGTGAGCCCGGTCCCGGGGAGATCGTCCCGCTCGCCCGCGAGGTGTTCATTGCCCGCACCGGCGAGGAAGCCCACGAGTCGGCCCGGCCGGCGCTGGAGCGGCTGTACGCCCGGCTCGGGGAGCCGGCGGACGCGGGCAGCGGCTCGTTTGCCGACCTCGCACGGGATCGGTTCGTGATCGGCGATCCCGAGCAGTGCATCGAGCAGTTGTATCGCTACCAGCACGAACTCGGCGTGAACTACGTGGTGGCGCGGCTCGCTTATCACGAGATGCACGCGGGTGAAACAGCGAGGGCCATTCAACTCTTCGGCCAGGCCGTGGTCCCCGAGTTCCGGATGTTCGGTCTGCCCGACGAGATCCGAAAGCTGGCATGACGAGCCGTGGTGGACGTCTACGACCCCATCGAGGTGCTGCCGGCCTCGGACCTCCGGGCCATGCACTAGGACTTGTTCGCCGAGCATCTCGGCTACGTCACGAGCCACTCGGAGTTCTACCAGCGGAAGTTCGGGGGCGCGGCCGCGAAAGTGCGGTCGCTGGCTCAGTTGGCGGATCTGCCGTTCACCACCAAGGCCGAGGTTCGGGAGAGCCTGCTCGCCCGGCCGCCGCTGGGCCTTCACGCCGCCGCCCCACTCGACTCGATCGTGCAGATCCAGTCGTCTTCGGGCACCACCGGGATGCCGACCTTCGTCGGTGCGACCAGCGAGGACCTCGCCACCTGGAACTCGATGGGGGCGCGGGTGTTCTACGCCAACGGATTCCGCCCACGCGACTGGGTTATGCACGCCTACGCGATGGGACGGGGGTTCGTGGGCGGCCTCGTGAACGTCGAACACCTGCAGCACCTCGGCTGCTGTGTCATACCGCTGGGTGCGGAGTCGGGCACCGAGCGGCTGCTGCGCGCAATCGAGCACCTGAAGCCGGTGGCGATGTGCGCCACGCCGTCGATGGTGTCGCACCTGGGCACCGCCGCCCCCGAGGTACTCGGCAAGCCGGCGCGAGAACTCTCGGTCCGGAAGATCTCCGTGGGTGGGGAGCCCGGTGCCGGTGAGCCTGCAATCCGAGCGCAGATGGAGTCACTCTGGGGCGCTGACGTGCGCGACATGATGGGTGGGGCGGACTTCGGAAGTACGTACTGGGCGGAGTGCGCCCACAAGGACGGCATGCACCTCTGCTCGCAAGGCGCCCTGCACGTCGAGATCGTCGATCCCGAGACTCTCGAGCCACTGGCGATCGAGGAGGGCACGACCGGCGAAGTTGTCTACACCACGCTGGCCCGTCGTGCCACGCCACTCATCCGGTACCGGATGGGCGACCTGGTGTCGGTCTCGGCGATGGGCTGTGACTGCGGCCGGACCGGATACCGCATCAAGGCACACGGCCGGACCGACGACATGCTGATCGTGCGCGGCGTCAACGTGTTCCCTGCGGCCATCAAGGAGGTGGTCGTGGGGCTGCGGCCCAGAACGACGGGCTACCTCAAGATCGACATCGACTTCCCGGGCCACAGTACCTACGAGCCGCTCAATCTGCGGGTGGAGGTGGCGGGCGGCGACACCGGGGCATTCCCGAATCTGGCGGGGGAAATCCAGCAAGCGATCCGGAGCGCGCTGAGCGTCGGGACCGCCGTTTCGCTCGTGCCTGAGGGCGCCATCGAGCGCCCCGGTACGCAGAAGGAAAAGCTCGTTGAGCGCATCGCTGCTTGAGACCGCCATCGGTGGCCGCGTGCGGTGTTCGGTCCGCTCTGGCGGACCGCGCTCGGCAACCAGGGAGCTGCTGGCATGGTGACGGCACTGGAGGTCGCCGGCCTGTCCAAGTCGTTCGGCGACGCGCGGGCGCTGGAGAACGCCGACTTGGTGCTGCGGCAGGGCGAGATCCACGCAATCGTGGGGGAGAACGGCGCCGGCAAGTCGACGCTCGTGAAGTGCCTCGCCGGCATGGTGGTTCCCGACGCGGGCGAGGTGAGCGTCCGGGGCGCGCTGCTCTCGTTCGGGAACTCGCGTGCGTCTCGCGAGGCCGGCATCAGCACGTCGTTCCAGGAATTGTCGCTGCTGTCCAACCTGACCGTCGGCGAGAACCTGTTGATCGCCGAGTTGCCTACCCGGCTGGGAATCGTCGGCCGCCGCAGTGTTGCCCGCAGGGCGAAGGAAGTGCTCGACGAGTGGGAGGTCCCGGACCTCGATCCGGACATGCTCGTGGAGGACCTCCCACTGAGCGCCAAGCAGCGACTCGAGACGCTCCGGGCGATGTACGTGCGGCCCTCGCTGCTGATCCTCGACGAGCCGACGGCCGCGCTGCCCGACACGGACTGGCTCTTCGCCAAGATCCGGGAACTCGTCCGTGCCGGCACGACTGTTCTCTACATCTCCCACAAGCTCGGGGAGATCAGAGAGTTGTGCGACCGGGGCACGGTGCTCCGCAACGGCGAGGTCGTCGGCTCCTTCGATGACTCCAACTTCGACGCAAACAGCTTGATCTCGATGATGATCGGCCGTTCGATCGAGCTGGTCTTTCCGGCGCGCCAGCACGAACTTCCCCCGGACGCCCCGACGGTGCTGCAGACCAGAGGAATGACCGTCGGGACGAAGCTTCGCGGCGTGGATCTCGACATCCGCGAGGGCGAGATCGTGGGGGTTGCGGCCCTCGAGGGTCAGGGACAGCGGGCGCTGTTCTACGGCCTCGCCGGCGCCGGACCGATGACGGGAGGCACCGTCACCATCGACGGCCGGCCGTACCGCGCGAAGACTCCACGCGCCGCTCTCAACAGCGGTCGCGGGATCGCGCTCGTACCGGAGGAGAGGAAGATCGAGGGTCTGTTCGCCGACCTCTCGACGGTGCAGAACATCACCTCGACCGCCCTCGGTCGGGTCACCTCGTTCGGCCTCGTGCGCGGGGCCGCGGAGGTGCAACTCGCGGCAGGTGCGGGAGCCGACGCGCAGCTTCCCGCCGAGTTCCTCGCGCGCGAGGTCGGCCAACTCTCCGGCGGGAACCAGCAGAAGACCGTCCTCGCAAGGACCGCTCTGTCGGGTGCCAGGGTGCTGCTGATGTTCGATCCCACACGCGGCATCGATCCGTCGGCGAAGCTCGAGGTTTACGGCATGTTGCGCCGGGCATCGGCCGAGGGGATCGCGCTGGTCTTCTACTCCACGGAGATTCCCGAACTCGTGGGTCTGAGTGATCGGGTCGTGGTGCTCTACAACGGTCGCATCGCGGCCGAGTTGACCGGCGAGGCGATCCGCGAGGACCACATCCTGGCAGCGGCCGTGGGGCACGGTGGCGAGATTCCCGATGGCCCGGAGCAGGTGAAATGACCGGCTTGCGGCGCTGGCTCGGGCGCTTGAGCACCGGTGGGACCACCCGCGCCGCGCTGTTCCTGCTGATTGTGCTCGTGGTCTGGGATCAGCGGCAGATCGGTGGGCTCACTGTGCGCCTGATCGAGTCGTATCTGGTGCTGGCAACGCCGCTGATCGTCGCCTCGATCGGCGTCACACTCGTCATCATCACCCGCGAGTTCGACCTCTCGGCGGCAGGCGTGGTGACGCTGGTCAACGTGCTCATGGCCACCAGCCTGCAGTCGCTCAACCCGTGGCTCATGGTGGTCGTCTTCGTTCTGCTCGGCGCCGGGATCGGGCTCGTCAACGGGGTGCTCGTGGTCTACGGCAAGCTCCCCGGCATCGCGGTGACGCTGGCGACGCTCGTGATCCCGCAGGGTCTGGCGCTGATCCGGTTGAAGACGCCGGGCGGCATTGTGCCGCGCACCCTGGTCGACGCGCTGAAGACCCATGCGACGGTGCCACGGGCATTGATCCTCATCCTGGCGCTCGCCGCGGCCTGGCTGGTGTTCCGCCGGACACGGCTCGGCATGTACATGTTCGCCATCGGGAAGGACGAGGAGGCGCTCCGACTCTCCGGCGTGTCGACGAGGGCGGTGCGCATCGCCATCTTCTCCATCGCCGGAGCTCTGTACGGGTTCGCGGGTGTGCTCATCGCCCTGACGACCGAGACCGGCGACGCCAACATCGGCAATGCCTACCTGCTGTCGACGTTCGCCGCGGTTGCCGTGGGCGGTACGGCGTTCGTCGGCGGGACCGGCTCGGCGATCGGGTCCATCTTCGGGGCGCTGACGCTCGTGGCGATCCCGAAGGTGCTGTTCGTCCTGGGGATCAGCAACTGGATGGTCCAGGTGGTGACCGGGATCATCATCCTGATCGCAGTCCTGCTCGGCGCCATCGCAGCCCGTCGCGCCAAGGATCGCGAGATGCTCTCCGCGCACTACGCGGATGTGGGCGATGACTCCGCGTAGATCGCCGCTGCGGGTGATGTGTCATGCAGGGTGACCCGAGCGCACGCTCGGCCGTGGCCCTGCGCCACTTCGCACGGCCTCTGCTGATCTTCGGAATTGCCTGTCTCGTCTTCGTCGGCGGCCGGATCGTCAGTGATGCGCTGCCCTCGTGGCGTGCGGCGCAGAGCCTGCTGACGCTGAGCCTCTTCGTTGCAGTCCTGGCGCTCGGGCAGGGTCTGGTGATGCTGACCGGGGGCCTGGACCTGTCGGTCCCTGGCGTGATCGCACTCTCGGCCACGATGACCGCTCTGACGACCGACGAGTACGGCTGGAACATGGGGGTGGCGATCGTCCTGGCACTCCTCTCCGCAGCGGGTGTCGGTCTCTTCAACGGGTTGATCGTGGTGAAGTTCGACGTGCCGGCCTTCATCGTCACGCTGGCCGTCAACGGGATTCTCGTGGGATTGACCGTGGGCTGGACCTTCGGCAGGGAGTCGCCACCGGCCCCGGAGAGTCTGTTCACAGTGTTCAGCGGATCCGGCAAGTTGGGCGGCGTCTCGCTGCCGGTCTTCTTCCTGATTGCGGCCGTGATCTTCGGATACGTGCTGCAGATGAAGAGCAGAGTCGGGCGGGAGACGTACCTGGTGGGGAGTTCCCCCACCGCGGCTCGGATCGCCGGGCGTCCGGTCGATTGGATTCTGGTCGGCGTCTACGGCATCTGCGGACTCGGAGCCGGTGTGGCAGGTGTGATGTTGCTGGGGTTCTCGGCGAACGCACAACTCGACCTGGGCACCGAATGGCTGATCCCTTCGATTTCGGCCGTGCTGGTCGGCGGCACGATCATCGGAAGCGGTCGGGGCGACTGGCTGAGCACCGTCGCGGCGGCCCTGCTGCTCACGACCATCACGGTCGTCATCGGCGCGACCGGCTTCTCCCAGGGATGGAAGTCGGTGCTCTACGGCGCCGTTGTGATCGTTGCACTCCTGAGCACGCGCCTGAGCATGTCGGCGTTTCGCAGGCGGCGATCCCAGCCGGCACGAACCGCGTAGATCAGCCGGCAGGCACCCCACAGAACTGTCCCCCATAGGAAAGGATGAAGATGACAGTGAGAAGTAAGACCAAGATGCGAATGGTGACAGCCGTGCTGGCTGTTGGCGTTCTTGTATTGTCCGCCTGCAGCGAGTCGGACGATTCCTCCAGCACGGCTTCGCCGCCTCCTGCACCCGCGGCCACCGAGGCCCCTGCACCGGCTCCTGCGCCCGCCGCCGAGGAGGCCGCGGCGCCGGCTCCTGCGCCGGCCGCGGACGCGGGTTCCGACGCGGGCGACGCCTCGTGCTTCGCCAACCACAAGCCACCACGAGGCGGTGGCGACAAGTACGTCGTCTACATGACGTCGCTGAACATCGGCAATGCGTGGCAGACGGCGGCCCAGAACCTCGGGCTGGCGGTTGCCAAGATGCCCCCGTTCAACGAGTGCATCGAAGTGCGATCCGACCTCACGACGCCCGACCCCGAGTCCCAGATCTCGCAGGTCCAGTCGATGGTCGCGGCGGGCGCCGACGGCATCATCTCCTACGCGCTCTCGCCGACTGCGATCAACTCCGCATACCGCGACGCCTGCGAGCAGGGTGTGGTCGTCATCATCTTCGACGCGACCGTCACCGAGCCGTGTGCCTACAACGTGTCGTACATCACCAGTGTTCCCACCTTGCCGAACGGCGACTTGGCCGAGCACCCGTTCATGGGATACAACGCCATGGCCGAACTCCTGAGGCTCATGGAGGGCGACGACGAGATCTTCGTCTCCCACGGAGTCGTCGGGACCTCGACCGACAACGTCCACTACGGCTCCGCGCTCGCCGCGCTCGACCAGGTGGCTCCCGACACCGAGATCCTGACGGAGTACGAAGGGCGTTGGAGCAGTGCGCAGCAGCAGACCGAGACGGCCAAGGCGCTGGCATCGTTCCCCGACGTGGAAGGCATCTTCTGCGGCTACGGCGAGACCGGTTGCGTGAACGCCCTGCGGGCGGTCGACAAGGAGATCCCGGTGAGCGGGGAGACGTCGAACTTCTTCCGGCTACGGCTGCTCGAGGGATGGCCCGGCGTGAGCATCGGTTCCCCGCCTGCCCAGGGCGGCATCGCCATGAAGATCATGGCGGCGATCCTGCTCGACGGCCCAGAGGGAATCCCCAAGGACATCGAGGTGCCGTACCAGATCGTCACCGCGGACAACGTCCGGGAGTGCACCGGCGACTACCAGACCGAGGGTTGCAACGTGTTCCCCGAGGGGACGGTGAGCGACGAGGACACCGCGGACATCTTCAACGTGATGCTCCCGGAGGCCTCGCTGTCCGCATCCCGGACCGGTGAGCCCAACTCGGGCGATGTCGCAGAGCCGTACACCGCCGAGTATCTCGCGAGCCTGGAACAAGATCCCTCGCGGCGCTACATCACGCGGAATGCGTGCCCCGACGGCTGGTCCGAGGGCGTGCTTCCCGAGGGTCTCGACGGATGTGTCGAGGGCTAGGTCAAACGACGTAGCACCCCGCTGCTTGGTGGCCCGGACCGGTCGAGGTCCGGGCCACCGGCGCGCCTGAAACCGAACCGGTCCGAGGCGGCGAGGCGCCGGGCGTGAAGAACCTCCTGCTGGACGACTCGACCACCTGGCTCGGCGAGTTGCTGCCCGAGACTGTCACCGACGGCGCCGTGCTCGCCGCCTGCGACCTACCCTCGGACTGGCGCTCGGTGGAGGATCGGCTCGTCGAGGCATTCCGGGTCGCGGGCGAATGTACAGCCGAGCAGGTGCCGCTCGTCTACGTGGTGCATTCCGCGGACCTGCGTGGCGCACGATCGGTGCTCGCGGGCGCACTCGCTGGGGCGCTCATCAGTTGCGCGAGGGCGGTGGCGTTCGAGTTCTCGCGCCAGTCGGCCTCGGCAAACGTGGTCGCTCTTCCCGACGATGCGGATCGGCCGAGCGCTGCGCGGGTGATCGGGGGCCTGCTGGCGGATCCGGTGATGACGGGGGAGTTGATCGATCTGGGCAGTGCCAAGCTGGGAAGGCTCCAGCCGTGAGCGTCTCGGTCGTCACCGGCGCGGCACGCGGGATCGGCCTGGAGATCGCGCGTCGCCTGGCGGCTGACGGTCAAGAATTGCTCCTCGCTGATGTCGATCCGGCGGTGGCAGCCGTCGCCGCGGAACTCGGCGCCGCCGCGGTCTGCGCCGACCTCACCGACCCGTCGGGCCTTGCCGAGATCGAGGCCGAGGTGCACCGCAGCGGCGGAGGCGTTCGAGCAATCGTCAACAACGCCGGCATCACGCGCGATGCGCGCCTCACGACGATGTCCGAGTCCGACTTCCGGCTCGTCCTGCGGGTCAACCTGGGCGCGGCGTACGAACTGGTCGATCTGCTGCGCGACGAACTCGTCGATGGCAGTTCCATCGTCTCGATGAGTTCTCGCTCGTACCTTGGGAACTTCGGGCAGTTCAACTACGCCGCATCGAAGGGAGGTCTGGTGGGCATGACCCGTGCTCTCGCACGCGAGCTTGCGCCACGGACTCGCGTCAACGCCATCGCTCCGGGGTTCACCGATACGGAGATGACGAGGGCGGTTCCCGAAGCCACCTGGGACAAGGTCGTGTCGGCAATTCCCATGCAGCGGGCGGGCCAGCCGACCGAGATTGCCGAGGTCGTCGCCTTCCTCACGTCACCGGCGGCCTCGTACGTGACCGGTCAGGTGGTGTTCGTCTGCGGCGGGCGCAGCGTCGCATGACCCCGGAGACAGCGCCATGAGGCGACACGTCGAGGATGTCTTCATTGCGGACGCGGTCCGCACGCCCATCGGTCGCCTCGGCGGGGCGCTGGCGGCGACCCGTCCCGACGATTTGGCGGCGACCACCTTGCGAGAACTGGTCGGCAGGTCGCAAGGGCTCGACGCCGCGGACATCGACGAGGTGTACCTCGGAAACGCCAACGGCGCCGGTGAGGACAACCGGAACGTCGCTCGCATGGCGGCGCTGCTGGCCGGATTCCCGACGACGGTTCCCGGCGCGAGCGTCAACCGGCTCTGCGGATCCGGCATGGAGGCGGTGATCGCTGCGAGCCGGGCGCTGGCGGTTGGCGACGCCGACGTCGTCGTTGCCGGCGGTGTGGAGTCGATGAGCCGGGCTCCCTGGGTGCTGCAGAAGCCGGAGAGGGCGTTCCCGACGGCGAACCAGACGGTCTGGAACTCGGCGCTCGGGTGGCGGATGGTCAACCCGGCGATGCCCGACGAATGGACGGTCTCGCTCGGATCGGGTGCCGAGATCCTGGCCGACCGCTACTCGATCACCCGGGACGACCAAGATGAATTCGCGCTGGGATCGCATCGCCGTGCTGCGGCGGCCTGGGCGGCGGGCCATTTCGACGCCGAAGTCGTGGCGGTGCCGGGAACGGACCTGGAGCGGGACGAGTCCATCCGGGCGGGCACGAGCCGCGAGCGTCTGGCAGCACTGCGGCCGGTGTTCCGCGAGGGCGGTTCGGTGACAGCGGGCAACTCGTCGCCCATGAACGACGGCGCCGCGGCCGTGCTGCTGGGGTCCGCCGCCGGTCTCGAGCGCGGGGGCCTCGCGCCGATGGCCAGGGTGATCGCGAGCGCGACCGCCGGCGTGGATCCCCACCTCTACGGCATCGGGCCTGTCGAGGCTGGGAGGAGGGCGCTGCGCCGCGCCGGCCTCGGATGGGGTGACCTGAGTGCGGTCGAACTCAACGAGGCGTTCGCTGCCCAAGCCCTGGCCTGCCTGGCCGATTGGCCGGAGCTGGATCGGTCGATCGTGAACCCGCTCGGCGGCGCGATCGCCGTCGGCCATCCGCTCGGCTGTTCGGGCGCCCGGATCCTGACCACGCTGGTGCACCATCTGGTGCGCACCGGCGGTCGCTACGGGCTCGCGGCGATGTGCATCGGGGTCGGCCAGGGGATCGCCGTCATAGTCGAGAACGCCGAGAGCGGATCGCTCGGGCGTGAACGGGTGGGCACGAACCCGTGATCGTGGTCATCGGTGGCGGCACGATGGGTTCGGGAATCGCGGCCAGCCTGCTCGCGGTGGGCCAGAGCGTCCGCCTGATCGACGTCGAGGCTGCTCTGCTCACTGCGGCGCACGCCAGGATCGAGTCGTCGCTCCTGCGTCTGGCCAAGCGCGACCCCGATCTGGTCGTCGGCGACGTGCTCGAGCGGCTCACGTTGGCGACCGGGCACGAGCACACCGACTGCTCGCTGGTTGTCGAGGCGGTCCCGGAGAGTCTTGCGCTGAAGCAAGCCGTGCTCGCCGAGGTCGAGCCCTACTGTCCCGACGACACAGTCATCGCCACCAACACCAGTTCGTTGTCGCCCACGGAGATTGCAACTGCGTTGGGTCGCCCGGAGCGCTTCGTTGGGATGCACTTCTTCAATCCGGTGCCGGTGTCGCTGCTCGTGGAGGTGGTGGTGGCCGAGGGCACGGGCGCCGCGACCATCGAGGCTGCCAAGGGCTGGGTTCAGCTCCTCGACAAGACGCCGATCGTCGTCAACGACCATCCCGGGTTCGCCTCCAGCCGGCTCGGCCTGGCGCTCGGCCTCGAGGCGATCCGGATGGTGGAGGACGGGGTGGCGGATGTAGAGGACATCGACACCGCCATGCGCCTCGGCTACAAGCACCCCATGGGGCCGCTGGAACTCACCGACCTGGTCGGACTCGACGTGCGCCTCGCCATCGCCGAGCACCTCGAGGATCGCCTCGGCCCGAGGTTCAGCCCACCGGCACTGCTGCGCGACAAAGTCGCCCGCGGTGAGATCGGGCGCAAGAGTGGCCAGGGCTTCTATACGTGGTGAGCGCCGGCGTGTCCACGGCCGGGCTCCGGCTGCCGGCGGCGGGTGCGGGAAGTAGGGTTGCCGGCCGGTACCAGCGCGCGCAGGGGGTGGCGGCATGACCGCGATCGTTCGGTTTGTTGACTCAGTTGCGGGGCGCGCTCGGCCGGGGGTGCTCGACGAGGATGGGGTGCACCCCGTCGAGAGCGTTGACACCTTGGCCGCACTGTTGCACCACTCCGCGGCTGAGATTCGCGAGCATCTGGAGGCGGCGTTGGGCAACCCTCCGGTTGACGGTGTGCCGCGGTTGCTGAGCCCCATCGACGGGGACACGCCGGTCTGGGGTGCCGGGGTCACCTACCGGGTGTCGCAGGAGGCGCGGATCGAGGAGAGCGGCGACGAGGACGTCTACATCCGCGTGTACAACGCCGAGCGTCCGGAGCTGTTCCTGAAGTGTGTGGCCCACGAGGTCGTCACCGACGGCGAGCCGGTGGGGCGACGCCCGGACTCCGACAACGACACGCCGGAGCCGGAGTTGGCGCTCATGGTCAACGTCGACGGCGAGATCGTGGCCTACGGCGTCTGCAACGACATGTGCGCCCGCGCCATCGAGGGCGAGAACCCGCTCTACATCCCCCAGGCCAAGATCTTCGCGGCGTCCTGCGTGCTGGCGCCCACGATGCGTCCCGCCTGGGAGGTCTCCGACGCCTACGACCTGACGATCAGGCTGCGGCTCAGCCGGGGCGCTGACGTGCTGTTCCGTGGTTCCACCTCCACCTCCGAGCTGGCCCGCACGCTGGAGGAGCTGGTGGAGTGCCTGTTCTGCGCCACGGCGTTCCCCGACGGCGTGGTGCTCTCCACCGGCACGTGCCTCGTGCCGCCGCTGGAGATGCCGAGCGAGGTGGGCGACGTGATCGAGATCGCCATCGACGACATCGGCAGCATGCGCAACGTGGTGACCTCCACCGACGACATCAAGGGTTGGATGCATCGCCGCCACGCCGACCCCCTCGCCGCATACGGAGGCTGATCAGACCAACTGGCCGATGATGAGGGCCACGCCGCCGGCGAGGGCGACGCTGAGCACCGCCGGTCGGAACCATGTGCGGTCGAGGAACGGCCGCACCACCCGCGAGACGGCCAGCCCGATGAACATCCCCGGCACCAGGTAACCCACCAGGGTGAGTTCGTGGAGGCCGAAGCGGTCCCGGGCCGCCAGCAGGCCGATGGCCACCGCACCCACGAGGGCGATATAGATCGAGGAGGTGGACCGCAGCGTCGGCGGGCGCATCTCGCTGAAGCAGATACCCAGCGGGGCGCCGGGCAGTGACGCTGCTGTGCCCGCGAAACTGCAGGTGAGGCCGCCGACGATCTCGGTGCGGCGGGTCTGGCGCAGGCGGAAGCCTGCCAGCAGGATCACTGCCGAGGCGGCGGTCAGGATCCCGACCAGGAGTGCCAGGAGCTCCAGGGGCACCAGCTCGACGACCGCCAGACCGCCCGCGATGCCCACCGGCAGTCCCCAGAGAGCGTTCTTGAACGCCTGCCAGTCGATGTGCTTGCCCTCAACGATGATGTGCCGTATCCCGACGATCTGGCCCACGATGAGCAGCGGCCCCGGAATGAACGTGGGATCGATGGCGACCAGCGCCGGGGCGGCCACGAGCGACAGCCCCACGCCGACCGAGCCCTGCACGATGGCGCCGCCTGCCACCGCGGCGATGGCGAGGACGAGCTCGACGGCGCTCAGGGCTTCGCTCCGGCCGGGTCCCGCCGCGCCAGGATCTCCCCTGCGGATTCCCGGCAGGGGTACACCTCGATGTCGCCCTTGCGGTCCCGGCGGCCGCCGAGGTTCTCCTTCCAGCCGCTCCCGTCGGTGGTGAAGGTCCAGAAGTGCGTGAGGCAGACGATCTCCTCGCCGGCCACCGCACCGGCATCACCGAGGTGCGACCACTGGTGGGGGCAGCGAGCCTCCATCACGCACGGAACCCCGCTCTCGGTGCGCCACACCACCACGTCGGCGCCAGCGAGGTTCGCCTCGACCACCTCGCCCGGTGCCACCGCCCCGGTCGCTGCGACCACCGTCCAGTCGCCGCCGGAGGGTTCGCCGCTCATCGGCTGGCCGCGACGATTGCGGCGCGTATGCGGGGCGGTGACAGCGGGCCGTCACTGAGTTGCACACCCAGCGGTGCCAGCGCGTCGGCCACGGCATTGAAGACGCATGGCACCGACCCGATCGCTCCACCCTCGCCGGTGCCCTTGTGGCCGCCCGGCGTGTCGGACGGGGTGACGACGTGGCCGAATTCGATCGAGGGCACTTCGGCGGCGCTCGGCACCAGATAGTCGGCAAAGGTGGTTGCCAGGGGGTTGCCGTCGGCGTCGTAGGCGGCCTCCTCCAGGAGCGCCCCGCCGATGCCCTGTGCCACCCCGCCGGCGATCTGGCCCTTCACCACCATCGGGTTGATCATCACCCCGCAATCCTCGCTCACGGCGTAGCGCAGCAGCCGCACCTCGCCGGTGGCGATGTCCACTTCGCAGGTGCAGGCGTGGGCGGCGTTGGAGTATGTCACCGGCGGCGCCTTGAAGCGGGCCGTGTGCTCGAGACCGCCGCTCACGTCGTCGGGCAGCGTGTCGGGCTGCATGTAGGCGGCGCGTGCGACCTCAGCGACCGTCATCCGCCTCGCCGGCGTGCCGCGTACCGACACGCTGCCGCCGCCGAGGTCGAGGTCGTCGGGGGAGGCCTCCATCATCTCCGCGGCGACCCGCAGCAGCTTTGCCCGGACGCCCGCCGAGGCGGCCCGTGCCGCGCCCCCGGCGATGACCGCCGAGCGGCTGCCGGCGGTGCCGAACCCGTACGGCGTGCCGTGGCCCTGGTGGAAGCGCACGTCGCCGGGGTGCACTCCCAGGGCGTCGGCGACGATCTGCGCCAGCGTCGTCTCGATGCTCTGGCCGTGGTTGCCTGTTCCCGCGTAGAAGTTCACGCTGCCATCGGGTTCCACGCGCACCGTGGCGCCCTCGGTCGCCAGCGCACCGAACCCGATGGCCGACGGCTCCACGTAGACGGCCAGGCCGATGCCGGGAAGCGTGCCTTCCCGAGGGGCTGTGCCGTTGCCCGCAATGCCAACAGCGAGCGATCCGCGTGCCGCCTGCTGGGCCGTCCGGAATTCCTCGTAGTCGATCATCTCGGCCACCTGTTCCAGGCATTCGGCGGGTGAGATGCGGTCGTAGGTCACACCGGTGGCGGTGGTGTGGGGCAGGTCCCCGGCACCCAGGATGTTGCGGCGGCGGAGCTCCAGCGGGTCGATGCCCAGGTCTCGCGCCAGCATGTCGACGATCACTTCGCGGGCAACGCTCTCGATCTGCCAGGGGCCTCGATAGGCGCCCCGGCCGCAGGTGTTTGTGTACACCGACCGGGTTCGCCATCCCACGCTGGGGATCCGGTACGGCCCCGGCAGGTGGACGCAGGCCATCGTGCCGCCGCCGGGGCCGCCGCCGCTGGTGTAGGCGCCGATGTCCTCGACGTGATCGATGGCTGCTGCCAGGAACCTTCCGTCGGCTGTGGCGCCCAGTCGCACGTCGGCCCGCTCCAGGCGGGCGTGGTTCGACGATGTGAGGTTCTCGCGGCGACTCTCGATCCAGCGCACCGGCCGGCTCAGCCGCCTCGCGCACACCATCACCGCTATCTCCTCCCGACCCAGGAAGACCTTCTGGCCGAAGCCGCCTCCGACGTCGCCCATGTGCACGCGCACCTGGTGTGCCCCGAGTCCCAGCGCGCGGGCGGCGGCCAGGGTGGTCTCGTGCGGGCTCTGGGTGGAGATCCAGATGTCCAGCGTGTCGTCGAAGGGCTGCCAGCTCGCCACGACGCCGCGCGTCTCCATCGGGGCGTTCGTCTGGCGGTTCTGCCCGATGAAGGCGCGGGTGAGGGTCTCGGATCCGGCGAGCGCATCGTCCACCTCCGCCGGCCACGCTTCGGCGCTGGTGGAGAGGTTGGAGCCCAACTCGGGGTGGACGAGGTCGTCGGCACCGGCAGCGGTCTCGAAATCCAGAACGGGATCGTGGTCCTCGTAGTCGATCTCGATGAGTTCGGCGGCGTCCTCGGCGACCGCGGGGGTGGTGGCGACGACCACCGCCACCGGGTCGCCCACGAAACGCACGTCGCCGTCGGCCAGCAGGTGATCCGGGGGACCGCCGGCGCCCGGCAGCACCAGCGTCCCGCGCAGGGAGTCCACGTCGCCGTTGAGGTCGGCGGCGGTCCACACCGCCAGGACGCCGTCGAGGGCCGCGGCCGCGCTGACCTCGAGGTGGGTGATTCGGGCCCGCGCCCGGCTGCTGCGGGCGAAGGTGGCGTGCAGGGTGCCGGGGAAGCCGACGTTGGCGACGAAGCGCCCGCGGCCGGTGAGCAGGCGTGGGTCCTCCAGGCGGGACACCGACTGGCCCACGTAGCGCGCCGCGGAGACGGGTTCGGCGCGGGTGCCGCCCGGGTTGGTCACAGGGCCGTCGCGGCTGGACCGCGCTGAGGGCCGGGGTCGTCCAAGTCGCCTACCGGTTGAGGTGTCGCGGTGGTTCAGCCGTTGGCGGCGTCGACCATCTCGACGATGCGCTCGGGGGTGGCGGGCAGGCGGCGGATGCGTATTCCGAGGGCGTCGTCGATGGCGGCGCAGATGGCTGAGGGCGCCATCATGCGGCCGGCCTCGCCGCCTCCCTTGATGCCGTAGGGCGTGTAGGGGCTGGGGGTTTCGTTGTGGCCGACGCGCAGCGTGGGGGAGTCCATGGCCGAGGGGATGAGGTATTCGGCGAAGGAGGGTGTCCGCAGCACCCCGTCGGTGTCGTAGAGGAACTCCTCGAACAGGGTGCTGCCGAGGCCCTGCACGGTTCCGCCGATGACCTGGCCGCCGACCGAGCGGGGGTTCACGACGGTGCCGCAGTCGTGCACGGCGGTGTAGTCCAGGAAGTCGACGCGCCCCGTTTCGGGATCCACCTCCACGACCACGACGTGGCTGGCGTGGCCGACGAAGGGATAGAAGACGCCCAGGTCGGTGCGCTCGGGATTGGGCATGGTGGTGTACGGGTGGTCCTGCACGTGGCTGGCTTCGAGGCCGGTCTCTATCTCCTCGGGCAGGGAGTGCTTGAACATGTGCGCCGCGAGGCTGATCTCGGCAAGTTCCTTGCGCCGGTCGGGGCTGCCGCGCACGGCGAAGCCACCGTTCTCCCACACCAGGTCGTCCTCGTTGGCCTCCAGCAGGTGGGCGGCGATCTTGGCGGCCTTGGAGCGGATGCGCTGGGAGGCCACCTCCACGGCGCCGCCCACCATGATCGTGAAGCGGCTGCCGCCCGGCCCGGTGGCGGGCAGGCCCTGGTTGGAGCTGCCGTAGACCACCGAGACGTCGTCTGGTTCGACGCCGAGTTCCTCGGCCACGAATTGCGCCACCATCGTCTCGGGGCTGTTGCCCCAGGAGGCGTTGGAGTACAGCGTGGCGGTCACCGCTCCCATGGCGTCCACCTTCAAGGTGACGCTCTCGGGCGCGCTGGTGACCGGCGCGGCGACGGGTTCGTCGAACCAGAACCAGAATTCGGTGGCGCTGAAGACGCTGCGCTCCTGGCAGGTGCACACGCCGATGCCGATGTGGCGCCCTTCGGCGCGCATCTCGGCCTGGCGCTTGCGCCAACCCTTGTAGTCCGACAGTTCCATCGTCTTGTTCAGCACGGCCTCGTAGTCGCCGCTGTCGTAGACGTTTCCGGTGGGGATGAAGTAGGGGAACTGGTCGGGCTGGATGAAGTTCATGCGGCGGATGTCCACCGGGTCCATGTCCAGTTCGGTGGCCATGAGGTCCACCATGCGTTCCAGGATCCAGTTCCCCACCTCGGAGCCGAACCCCCGGTAGGCACCCTGCTGGCACTTGTTGGTCAGCACGGCCGTGAGGTCGTAGCCGATGCTGCTCATGCGGTAGGGGCCCACGGCCTGGGCGAGGGAGTTGCCGTGCTGGCCGACGCCGAACTGGATGTACGCGCCGTAGTTGTCGACCACCTTGAAGCGGGCGCTGAGCATCGTGCCGTCGGAGCGGGCCGCCAGTTCCGCCTCGTAGTAGCGGTCCGAGCCGTGGTGGTCGCCGTTGGCGATGTTGTCGAGGCGGTCCTGCATGAACTTCACCGGCCGCCCGGTGACCCGGGCCATCATCCCGGCGATCGTGGCCGTCTTCACCTCGAAGAACTTGGCCCCGAAGCTGCCGCCGGCGGGGTGGGGAACCAGGTCCAGCTTGTTGCTGGGCACCCGCAGCGTGTTGGCCAGCAGGAAGAGGAAGTGCGTGAACGACATGGAGTTCACGTGGATGGTCAGCAATCCGGTTGCGGCGTCGTAGTCCGCGACCGCACCGACGGTCTCCAGCGGCTGGCCTCCCGAGCGTCCCCAGTGCAGCGTGTCTCGCACGATCACATCGGCGGCAGCGAAGTCGCCATCCACATCGCCGAACGCGAACTTCCGGTGGAACGGCACGTTCGAGCCCAGTGCCTCGTGGATCAGCGGGGCGTCGTCATCGAGGGCGGCGAGCGTGTCGGTGAGCGGCTCGAGCGGCTCGTATTCGACTTCGATGAGTTCGGCGGCG
Organism: Acidimicrobiales bacterium; assembly: GCA_963664235.1. Taxonomy (GTDB): domain Bacteria; phylum Actinomycetota; class Acidimicrobiia; order Acidimicrobiales; family CATQHL01; genus VXNF01. Next base: position 2,308,667 of record OY760933.1, read on the forward strand.
TCCTCGGCGATGGCGCGGGAGGTGGCGGCCACGACAGCGACGCCCTCTCCCATGTAGCGGACCTTGTCCACTGCCAGGCAGTGCCAGGTGTGCTTGTCCGGGGAGGGCCCGAAGTCGGGCATGGGGTTGACGTGGTCTTTGACGTTCTCGCTGGTGACGATGGCCACCACACCGGGCACGGCTTCCGCCGCGGAGGTGTCGATGCTCGCGATCTTGGCGTGGGCCATGGTGCTGCGCGCCACGGCCACCTCCAGCATGTTCGGCACCTCGTAGTCGTCGATGTAGTTGCCCCGGCCCCTAAGGAACTTCGGGTCCTCCACGCGGGGGATCGACTTGCCGACCCACTCCAGGTGCTCGGGATGCTGGCGAACCTTGGGGATGGTCATGTCAGTCCTCCTCGCCGCGCATCTCGGCGGCGGCGTCGAGCACGGCGTCGACGATGTACTGGTAACCGGTGCAGCGGCACATGTTGCTGGAGATGCCCTCGCGGGCCTCGGTGGCGCTGAGGTTCGGGTTGTCGTTGATCAGTTCCAGGCTGCGCAGCAGCATGCCGGGGGTGCAGAACCCGCACTGCAGGCCCTGATGGCGCCGGAACGCCTCCTGGAGAGGGTGCAGCTGGGCGCCGGGGGCGAGGCTCTCGACGGTCTGGATCTCGGCGCCGTCGGCCTGGACGGCGAAGAGGATGCACGAGCGCACGCTGCGGCCGTCGACCAGCACCGTGCACGCCCCGCAGGCGCCCTGCTCGCAACCGAAGTGCACACTCACCAGGCCCAGATCGCGGCGCAGGAAATCCGCCAGCGAACGGCGCGATTCCACGCTGCCCGACGCGGCCGTGCCGTTGACGGTCACCGAGATGTCGTGGTTGCTCATGCGTCACCTCCAGCGCGCGCGGCGGCTGTTGTCAATGCCCGTCTCGTGAGAACGCGTGCGAGCTTCTTGCGATAAGCACCCGAGCCGAACGAGTCCGACAACGGCTCGATGCCTGTCGCCGCCGCCTCGGCCGCCTCAGCGAACACCTCGGCGCCCGGCGCGGCGCCCACCAGCACAGCCTCGGCCTCCGGGCGGCGCAGCGGCACCTCCGCGACCCCGCCCAGAACCACCGACGCCCGATCAATCACCCCGCCGCTGGTGTGGATGAGCACCGCAGCGAGGGCGATCGGCCAACTCTCCGCGGTGACGCCGAACTCCAAGAACCCGTGACCCGTGCCCGCCGGCCAGGCATCCACCGTGACGGCGGTGACCAGTTCACCTTCTTCCAGGGGGGTCGTGAAGTAGCCCTCGAAGAAATCCTCCGAAGGAATCTCCCGGGTGCCGCCGGCGCCCCGGACGGTGACCGACCCGCCCTGGGCCTTGAAAGCCGCGGGCATCTCCGCGCTCGGATCGGCGTGCGCGAGGCTGCCCACCACCGTTCCCTGATGGCGCACCGGCACCTGCCCGGCATTCGAGATGGCGTCGGCCAGTATCGGGGCGATCGCCAGCGTGTCGGCGTGCAACTCCACGGTGCGCTGCCGGGCCGCAGCGCCCACACCCAGGCGGCTGCCGTTCGCGCTGACACCGGCGAGGTCCGGCGCTGCGGTGATGTCCACCAGATGGCCCGGAGCCGCCAGCCGCAGGTTCATCAGCGGCACCAGGCTCTGACCCCCGGCCAGGATCCGGGCATCGAAACCCAACTCGCCGAGCAGCGCCGCCGCCTCCGCGGCCGACCCGGCCCGGTGGTAGTCGAATGGTGGCGACTTCATAGGCACTCCTTGGGGACGCTGAACAGGACGGTACTTGCTGCCACGACGGAGTGCCATCGACTGCGGCGCCCTTGCCGCTTCGGGTATCTTGTCCGTATGACCGAACGGTTGGTAGGCAAGTGCACCATTGTCACGGGCGCAGGCTCGGGAATCGGGCAGGCCGCCGCACGGTTGTTCGCCGCGGAGGGGGCTCGGGTTCTCTGCGCCGACATTGACGAGTCATCGGCGATGGCGGTCGCCGACGAGATCGGCGAGCGGGCCGTGGGTCTTCGCGTCGACGTGGCCGATCCTGAGGGGTGCGCGGCCATGGTCCGTCGGGCCGTGGCGGATTTCGGCGGACTCGACGCCGTCTACGCCAATGCCGGCATTGCCGGGTCGGGGCGGGCAGGCGACCTGGAGGTCGAGGACTGGGATCGGGTCATCGCCGTCAACCTCACCGGGGTGTGGCTGTCGATCAAGTACGCCATCCCGCACCTCGTCGAGGCCGGCGGCGGATCGCTCGTGTTGCAGGCCAGCGTGGGCGGGGTGATCGGCGTGCCCAATATCGCCCCCTATGCGGCAGCCAAGGCGGGTGTCATCGGCCTCGCCCGCCAGATGGCCGTGGACTACGGCCCCGACAGCATCCGTGTCAACGCCATCTGCCCGGGGACGGTCCCCACCCCGCTGGTACGCGCCACCTACGAGAAGGCGGGAGGGTTCGCCGCCGTGGCCGACGTGGGCCCCGATGCCAGCATCGACGACATGATCGCGGCCGCCGTGGTCCGTAACCCCCTGGGACGGCTGGGCACGACGGCGGACATCGCCAACCTCGCTCTCTACCTGGCGTCCGACGAGTCGTCGTGGGTGACGGGTGCTGCCATCACGATCGACGGGGGAATGTCGATTGCCTAGCACGATGGCCGCGACGCCATGATTCTTGCCGCTGGGGTCTTCGACGGCAGCGTCAACCTGCAACTCGTCATCGGCGGGTTGGCCCTTGGCGCGATCTACGCCGTGGTGGCCCTCGGCTTCGTCCTGGTGTACAAGAGCACCGATGTCCTGAACCTCGCCCACGGCGAGTTCCTGATGCTGGGGGCCTATCTGGCGGTCACCATCCTCGTAACCGAGGGCCTCGGGTTCATCGTCGGCCTCGTCGTGGTCACAGTGGCGATGCTGTTCTTCGGTCTGTTCCTCCACTACGGGATCATGCGCCCGATGGTGGGGCAGGGATTCTTCGCCATCGTGCTGGCGACCATCGGCATCGCCACAGTGATCCGCGCCGCCATCCTGATCATCTACGGCCCCAGGGAGCAGGGACGCCTCACGGTGCTCCCGCAGCAGAAATTCGTCGTCGGCGGCGCAACCGTGCGTTGGGTGGACATCATCATCTTCGGGATCGTGGGGCTGTGCGTGCTGGCCTTCTTCCTGTTCTTCAAGTACACGCGCCTCGGTCTGCACATCCGCGCCGTCGCCGACGACATCGAGGCCGCCGCGGCGATGGGCATCGACCCCGACAAGGTGTATGCCATCACCTGGGCGGCCGCTCTGGCGATGGCGGGGATCGGCGGCGTCCTGTTCGGCCACGTCACCGGAGCCATCGACCAGAACATCGCCGCCATCGGCCTGCGGGCGTTCCCCGCGGCGGTGATCGGCGGGCTCACGTCCCTCGGCGGTTCGATCGTCGGCGGGCTCGTGGTCGGGGTCATCGAGCAGCTCGCCAACGGGCACCTCGGCACCAAGTGGCGCGAGCCGGTGGCGTTCTCGATCCTCTTCGTGGTGCTCCTCGTCCGCCCGACCGGCCTGTGGGGCCGCAAGGACCTGGAGCGGGTATGACTGCGATCGCCGATCCGCCGACCGCCGGGGGCCGCCGCGCCGCCGGTTCGGGGGCGCTCGGTGCCGTCAAGCGGAACCGCTACGTGCCGTTCCTGCTGGCGGCGGCCACCCCGTTCGTGCTGGCGAACGTCACGGCCGATGCCGGGTTCCGCTGGAAGGCGGTGGTCGGGGCCGTGGTCATGGTCGTCGTGGCCCGCCTGGCCTGGACCTCCACGCCCCGCGGCGATCTCACCCCGCGTGAGGACATGCGGCTCTGGCGCACCCCCAGCGAGCGCTCCTGGGCGGCCGTCAGCATGTTCGCGCTGCTGGCGTTCCCGTTCATCCTGACGTCGGACTTCGATCCGCCGATGAACTTCCCGTGGGCCACCTGGTTCACGATCCTCAACACGATCCTGGTGTTCTCCCTGGGTGCCGCCGCGTTCAACCTGCTGGTGGGGTATTCCGGCCAGATCAGCCTCGCCCACGTGGCGTTCATCGCCCTCGGCACCATCTTCGGAGCCGTGATCGGCATTCAATGGAGCGCCGGCAACTTCTGGATCGCGCTCCCGGTGGCGGCGGCGGCCGGGGCGATCGTCGGGATCGTGGTCGGCCTGCCGGCGCTGCGCCTGAAGCACTTGTACCTATTGCTCGCCACCTTCGGCGTGCATTTCGTGATGATGCTCATCTGGCGCGAGTACCTGCAGCGCAACTTCGGCTACGTGGGCATCCGCTTCGACAACCCCACCATCCCCACGTGGCTGCACTGGCTCCCCTTCATCGACCCCGACGAGAACGGGGAGTTCCTCATCGTCGGCAACTTCCGCTGGTACTGGGTACTCATGCCGATCACCGTCGGCATCATCCTGTTCATGGTGAACGTGATCCGCACCCGCGAGGGGAGGGCCTTCGCGGCAGTGCGCGATCGGGACGTGTCGGCCGCGCTCCTGGGCATCAACGTGGCGCGTTCCAAGCTGTGGGCGTTCGCGGTGTCCTCGGCCATCGTGTCGCTGTCCGGCGTCTTGGGCTCGTACTACCTCGGAGCCCGCGGCGAGGACAGCTTCGGGATCCCGTTGATCCTCAACTACGCCATCATCATCGTGGTCGGCGGCTTCTCCACGATCCAGGGCGCAGTGTTCGGCTCGGTGTTCTTCTGGGTCCTGCCCGAGTGGTTCAAGTGGGCTCGGGAAGAGGTGTGGCTCATCCGCGACATCGAGTTCTTGAGCCGCTACGCCAGCGAGATCGACCTCGCGATCAAGGGTGTGCTGGTCGTGGCGATCCTCGTCTTCAAGCCCGACGGGCTCGCCGGCTTCTGGAAGGACGCCAAGGGCATACCCGCCAGACTCGCCGAGCGGCGGCGCCGCCGGGCGGCCGGCGCCCGCAAAGGGGAGGGGTCGGCGTGAGCGACCGGAAGGTGGACCTGCAGATCCGCGGCCTCGACGTGTCATACGGGAGCGTCGTGGCGCTCAGCAACGTGGACGTTGACGTGCCGGCCGGAGCGTTCGTGGCCGTGCTCGGCGCCAACGGAGCGGGGAAGACGACGCTGGTCCGCTCGATCACCAGCCTGCTCTATCTCCACAAGGGCCGGGTACGCAGCGGCAGTATCGAACTCGGCGGCGAGTCGATCCTCGGCAGGAAGAGTTCGCAGATCGTCGCGGCCGGGGTGGCGCAGGTGCCCGAGGGCCGCAAGCTGTTCCAGAACCTGACGGTCAGGGAGAACCTGCTTTGCGGCGCGGCGAGCCGGAAGGACACCGCCGGCATCGACGAGTCGCTGACGGAGATGCTCGACCTCTTCCCGCAGCTCCGCCCGCTGCTCAGTCAGACCGCAGGCCTGCTGTCCGGTGGCGAGCAGCAGATGGTGGCCGTTGGCCGCGGTTTGATGTCCCGGCCCTCGTTGCTGATCTGTGACGAGCTCTCGCTGGGCCTCGCGCCCAAGATCGTGCACCGGCTGTTCGAGTTGCTCACCGAGATCAACCGCACGCTGGGGACCTCAGTCCTGGTCATCGAGCAGAACGCCCGGCTGGCGCTGCAGCACGCCTCGCAGGCGTACGTCCTCGAACTCGGCAGGGTCCTGCTTCAGGGCGAGGCGTCCGACCTCCGCAACGATCCGATGGTGCAGGAGCTCTACCTCGGTGGCAGTGACAAGGACCGCGGCGCGTACGAATCCATCGAGCGTCCCGACCGCCGGCAGGCCGAGCAATGAGCGATCCGATCCTCAGCTTCCGCGATGTGACCGTGCAGTTCGGTGGGGTGCGTGCCTGCGACTCCATCAGCGGAAAAGTCGAGAGAGGGTCGCTGTGCGCCCTCATCGGGCCCAACGGTGCCGGCAAGACCACGCTGGTCAACGCGGTGTCGGGTGTCTACAAGCCGCAGCCGGGGGCCAGCCTTGAGTTCCATCCCCGCGGCAAGCCCGCCGAGGACCTGCTGGCCTTCCGCCCGTACCAGATCGCCCGTCTCGGGGTGGCTCGCACGTTCCAGAACCTGGGGCTCTTCCTGTCCGAGAACGTGCTCACCAACCTGCTCCTGGGTCGCTACATCCACGAGCACACAAAGCTCATCGAGGGCGGGCTCTTCACGAGGCGTGCCGTCCGGAAGGAACTTGCGGCGCGCGAGTCCATCGAACGCATCGTGGAACTGCTCGACCTGGGGGCCTACCGGCGGGACATCGTCGGCGGGCTGCCCTACGGCATCCAGAAGCGGATCGAGTTCGGGCGCGTGCTGGCCATGGAGCCCGAACTGCTGATGCTCGACGAGCCGATGGCCGGCATGAGTGTCGAAGAGAAGCAGGCCATGATCCGGTACATCTACGCGGCGCAGGATCGTTTCGGGATGACCGTGTTCATCATCGAGCACGACATGGGCGTCGTCATGTCGATCGCCGATCACGTCATCGTGCTGGATTTCGGCAAGAAGATCGCCGAGGGCACACCTAACGAGATGCAGCGGGACGAGCGCGTGATTGCGGCCTACCTCGGAGCGGAGACCGGCAGCGACTGAGCCGCTCTCCCAGCCGGTGATTGCAACTGCCGACTGTTTGTTTGGTACGTCTCGGCGATTGTGATTAGAATAATCGTTTGGTAGATCTCGGGCGTTTCCCGCGATCGCACAGACACCGAGGTAGGAGATTTTCGATGCCCCGACGCTTGTTCAAGCTCGTCGCAGTTCTATTCGCCGTCGCCCTCGTCGCCGCCGCGTGCGGTGGTGATGACGACGACGGTGGTGCTGCGCCTGCACCCCCGGCGCCGACCGAGGCGCCCGCTCCGGATCCGACGCCGGCCGAGGACATGGACGACGAGCCCATGGACGACGCCGAGGAGATGGACGACGAACCCATGGACGACGCCGAGGAGATGGACGACGAGCCCATGGACGACGCCGAGGAGATGGACGACGAACTCAGCGTGGCCGACAACCCCGACAATGGCGTCACGTCCGACTCCATCAAGGTCGGCTGGATGGGCGACCTCACGGGTCCCACCGCTTCGTCGCAGGCCTTCAACAGCCACGGCATCGAAGCCTACTTCACCTGCGCCAACGAGCGCGGCGGCGCGCTCGGCCGCATGTTCGACTACCTGCCTTCCGACGATGAGTTCAGCGCCGAGAAGGCAGCCGTCAACTTCACCAAGCTGACCGCGGACGACAAGGTTCTGGCGCTGCTCGGCCTGGGCGGCTCGCACATCAGCACGCAGCTCCAGCCCGACGTCGAGCGGCTGAACCTGCCGGTCATCGGCCCGCCGCAGTCCATCGACATCCAGCTCGAGGGCGACCAGTACTTCAACAACCTGGCCCACTACGGCGACCAGGCTGACATCGCCGGTGGGCACATCGCAGCCGACGTCGGCGGTCTCGAGAACGCGGTCGTGATGGGCATCAGCCTCGAGGTTCCCTCCGGCACCGAGTTCGCGGCCTACGTCGAGCAGACGGTCGTCAACGGCGGCGGCACCTACGTCGACACGCTCTACGTGGCACCCGGGGCCACCGAGGTCACCGCGCAGATGGTCGACCTTCAGGCCGCCATCGACGAGCAGGGCGTCAACTACGTGACGCTGCACGGCTCGCCGGGCGCGGGCCTCGTCGTCATGCAGGGCATGGCCGACTCGGGCATCACCGACCTGCCGATCATCGGTATCCACGGCATCGCCGCCAACTCGATCTGGACCGAGGGTCCGTCGTCGGTCACCGACCAGGTGTTCGGGATTCACTCGTTCCTGCCCGCCAACAACGACACCGCAGCGGCCGACGAACTGGCACGCTGCGCGGCGCTGGCCGGCTACGACGGTGAGCAGTTCAACCTGAACTTCACGCACGGGTTCCTGAACGCCTACGTCTTCGAGCAGGCCGTGATGCGGGCTGCGGAGTCCGGCGAGCTGAGCCGCGAGAGCGTTACCGAGGCGCTCAAGGGTTCCTTCGACACCATGGGCTTGACCTGCCCGATCGACTGGAGCGACAGCCAGCACAGCCAGTGCGGCGCCCCGTTCTCGCTGGACGCCTCGACCGGCGGCATGCTGCCGGCGAACCCGTTCGCCTTCTACGCCGACAGCTTCGACGGCAACTACGGGATCGAGCTCTAGGCAAGCCCTGGAACACATCCGCTACGCCGAGAGCGCTGGGTGGCCCCCTCCCCGGGGGTCGCGCAGCGCTCTCGGATGTGACGGGAGGGGTTGATGGCCACCAGCCGCACTGCGACCGTTCTTGACGACTTCCTCGCCTACCTGCGGGACAACGAGGCCGTCGATCCGTATCCCGTCTTCACGAGGATGCGGGACGAGGCTCCCGCGCTGTGGGTCGAGCCCCTCGAGGCGTGGGTGCTGACCCGCTGGGCTGACGTCTCGAACACGTTCACCGACGCCGAGACCTTCGGCCCGCTCATGAACCGCCCCGGCACTTCCAGCATCTTCGGCCGGGCGCTCCTGCAGATGTCCGGCGATGAGCACCGGCGCAAGGACGCCATCATCGCCAAGCGAATCCGCAGCCCCCGACATCTCAGCGGCGGAATCGACGAACTGATCAGCCGCCTCGTGGACGGCTACGGCGGATCGCTGCCGGTGGCTCCGGAGGTGGCGGACCTGCGCCGGGGATTCACCGAGCCCGTTCCCCTCGACGTCATTTCCGAGTTGATGGACATGGGAGAGGCCGCCAACTTCCGCACCTGGTACCACGACATCGTGGCGGCGGGGACCTCGAACATCGCCCAGGATCCTCACGTCCATGCAACAGGTCTGGCTGCCCGGGACGAGCTGTACGCCTTCGTCACGCCGGGCATCGCCGAGCGCCGCGAGTGCCCGGGCGACGAGTTGCTCTCCGATCTGTGCTCGATGGAGTACGAGGGCGAGCGGCTCTCCGACGACGAGGTACGCAGCTTCACCGCGTTTCTGCTGTCCGCCGGCATCGAGACGACCGACCGCGGCATGGCCAACCTCGTGAAACACCTCATCCTCGAGCCCGAGCAGTGGCGCCTGCTCGCCGATGATCCGTCGCTGGTGCCGGCGGCGGTCACGGAGATTCTCCGCTACCGCCCGCCGGTGCAGGCCAGCGTCCGGCTCGCACAGCAGGACTTCACCGTCGACGGCAAGACCGTGCCTGCGGGGAGCAAAGTCATGTCGTTCCTCGCCAGCGCCAACCACGACCCGCAGCGGTTCGACGACCCGACCACCTTCGACGTGACGCGCTTCGCGGGCGCTGAACGGCCGAACTACACCCCGGCCGGACCGGTCCGGGCGTTCGGTGGCGGGCCGCACACCTGCACGGGTTCGTTCCTGGCCAAGTTGGAGATGGAGCGCTCTCTGCAGTTCCTTCTCGAACGGTTCGACACCGTCTCCTTCGCCGGTGACGAACCCCCCGACACCGGTGTCGTGCTTCGCTCGCCCGTGTCGCTGGACGTGATACTCCAGCCCGCCGGTTCGTCCTGAGGCGCCGGCTCGCTACAGGAGAACCGCAGAACCTTCTCTCACAAGGGCGGCGATCCTGCATCCCGGCCGCCCCCCCGAGGGCCGGGATGCAGGCGCCGTTCAGAGGCGAATCGGGCAGGAGACCTTCGCTCCGAACACCTCGTTCAGGCGTCCGAAGGCGATCCAGCAGCCGACCGAGATGGTCATGTCCATCAGCAGGTCCTCGCCGTAGATCTCCACGAGGCGGTCGATGAGTTCCTGGTCGATGGCCATGTGGTCGAGAGCGAACTTCTCGGTGTACTCGATGGCTAGCCGTTCGGCGGTGCTGTAGCCCTCGTAGTCGGCCCAGTTGGCGACGTTCAGGTAGTCCTCTTCGGTCAGATCATTTTGCGCCAACGACGCAACCCGGGTGTCCAGTCAAACGACGCAGTGATTGATCTGGGCGATCCTGATGCGCATCAACTCACGCAGGCGCACCGGCATCTGGCTGTCGGCGTACACGGTGGAGATGAACGACCGCGCCGGCTTGGAGAGGTGCGGGCCGAGTTGCCAGATCCGCTTGTGCAGATCCTCGGGTCCGTCAGCAACGGGGATGCGTGGCACGTGCCCTCCAGGCGTGGCGATTCGGCAGGGGTTGGGACCGCACCCTAGCCCAGCTAGGCCGGCCACTCCCCGGTGCGCTAGAGGAGGCGCAGGCTCCGTGCCTTGGCGAGAGCCTCGATGCGGTTGCGTGCCTGCAGTTTTTGCAGCAGCGACTGCACGTAGCTGCGCACCGTGTTCTCGGCTAGGTGCAACTCCTCGGCGATCTCCTTGCTGGTCCTGCCGAGGGCCATCACGCACAGCACCTCGTACTCGCGCAGCGTCAGCGAGGCACCCGATCCGTTGCGGCCCGGTAGGTTCTGGGCCCTGCTGGCAGGCAGGTCGGTGAGTGAGGGATCCACGAAGATGTTCCCCGCCAGGACGCTGCGCAGAGCCTCCACGAGGTCGCGAGTCCCCTTCAACACGATGCCGGTGGCGCCGGCGTTGAGGCAGGCTCGCAGCGGTTCGGGGTCGCCGAAGGCTGTATGGATCACGACCGTCGACCCCGGTGAGGCGGCCAGCAGGGTGCGGCACAGCGGCGGCGCCAGATGCTCGCCCAGCTTCAGGTCCAGGATCACGATGTCGGGCTGCAGTTGCCGTGCCAGCGCCTCGGCGCCAGCGGGGTCGGCGGCCTCGCCGACGAGTTGCAGGTCGGCGGTGCCGGCGAGGATCTGGCGCACCCCGTCGATGACGATCGGGTGGTCGTCCACCACGAGCACGCTCGCCGGTGAGGCGGTGCCGTTGACGGGCGCCAGGTCAGCCATCGTGGGCGGTGCTGTGGCGTGCGTGCAGGCGGGTGATGTCGCGCCCGGCGTTCATGCGCCGGTCGGTTCGCAGGGCACCGTCATGCGCAGGGTCGCCCCGCCGTCGTCGTTCGTGGTGAGTTCGAGGACGCCACCGAGGTGTTCCACCCTTCCCAGCAGCGAAGTGAGGCCCCAGTTGTGCTCACCCCGGGGGATCGCGGTCAGCTCGAAACCCTCGGGCAGCCCCTGGCCGTCGTCCTGTACCACGAGGGTCACTGCCGCTTCGGCAAAGTGCAGCGTGACGACGACCATGTTGGCTTCGGCGTGCTGCTGGATGTTGTAGAGCGCCTGACGGACGCCGGCCACGAGGGCCGTCTCGATCCGTGGCGGCAGCGCTCGGGCCGTGCCGCGCACGACGAGGTGGGTGACCAACTCTGCCCGGGACTCGAGGTCGGCCAACTCACGTCGCAGCGCCACGGGAACCGTCTCGTGGGCCTCCGAAGGCGCCAGTGCCTCGAACGCCTCGCGCATGCGGCGCGCCGCCAGGCGGGCCTGCTCCTCGATGTGCAGCGCGCTCTCGGCCATCGGCCCCTCCGATGCCGACCGGGCCATCTGTGATGCGGCCACACCGATGCTGAACAGCAACTGCCCCACGTCGTCGTGCAGGTCGGAGGCGATGCGGAGGCGCTCCGCGTGCATCCGTTCGGTGAGCGCCCGGCTGGCCCGCATCGTGAGCGACATGAGCGGAGCGAAACTCCCGGCGGTGGCCTGCAGGAGGGTCATGGCGCGGTCACCTAGCGATCCCACCGACCGCGTGGCCCCGTAGAGCACACCGAGAGTGTCGCCTTCGTGAATCACGGGAACGGCGATCATCCCGCCGATTCCTTCGCCGCGGACGACGTCGGCGAACTCCTGGGAGATGCGTGGGTCGTTGAGGTAGTCCTGCACCGAGATCGGGCGTCGCTCCACCAGGGCGCGGCCGCCGAGGCCCTGTCCGGCAGGGATCCGTACGCCCCGGTAGCGCTGGGTACGTTCGCCGTTGACGCCGAGCATGCTGAGCATGCCCGCGTCCTCGTACACGGCAACCGAGGACAGCGGGACTTGCAGCAGCCGGTCGATCTCGCGCGCCGCCTGCTGAGCAAACGCCTCGGGGTCGAGGAACCCGCCTAGTCGCCTGGTGCCATCCGCAAGACGGCGGCGGTCACCGATGTCGGCGGGTGTCGTCACGGGTGTGCTCCCGGAGGCTTCGGTCTCAGAGCGCCGGGGGGCTCGGGAACCCGCCCACCAGCGACTCGTAGGTCTTCGCCGCCGCCAGGGCGGTCGTCTCGTTCCAGTGGCGGGCCACGAAGCTCATCCCCACCGGCAGCCCGTCGCTCAAACCCGCCGGCACGTTGATGGTCGGGTGCCCGGTGACCGAGCACGGCAGGGTGTTCGGGACCATCTCCAGAGCGCGCGCCACGTACTCCGAGACCGAGCAGTCCTCAGCCGGCAGCACGGTGGGCATCATGGGCAGCGTCGGGTAGCAGAGCACATCGCAACCCTCCAGAGCCCGGTCGTATGCCTGATTGATCAGCGGTCGCACGTTCTGAGCCTTGGCGTAGCAGGACCCTCCGCCCAGGTTCAGCATGTATTGCCCGAAGAGGGCCACGTACTTCACGGAGTGGGAGACCTCGTTGCCGTGGCGCCGCCAGCCGTCTCTGAAGGCCTCCATGATCTCGGGGTTGTACTTGCCGCGGTGGTTCAGGCCGTAGCCGTTGCCGCGCAGCATCTGCCAGGCTCCCCCCTCGGTTGCGATCACGCTCCAGACCGCCGCGGCCCAGAGGTGTTCGGGGATCGAGACCTGCCGGACCTCGGCGCCGGCCGCCTCGAGGCGTCCCAGGGCGGCCCGCACCGTCTCGTCCACCTCGGCGTCGCTGTTGGGGTGGCCAAAGCCCTCCGCCACGACGGCGATGCGCAGATCCGCCGGGTCGCGGTCGAGACCGACCGTGTAGTCGACTCCCGAGGGCGCCTGCAGCTGGCGGTCGTCCACCCCGTCGGGCCCGGCGATGGCCGTCAGCAGTAGCGCCACGTCGTCGACGGTGCGGGCGATCGGGCCGAGGTTGTCGATCGTGTACTCGATCGGGAATGCCCCCGTGTAGGGCACGAGTCCGTAGCTGGCCTTGATGCCCACGATGCCGCACCAGCCGGCCGGCATGCGCACCGATCCCCCCTGGTCGCCGGCGATTGCCATGTCCACCTGGCCGGTGGCCACCAGCACAGCGCTGCCGCAAGACGAGCCACCGGCGGAACGGGAGGGATCCCACGGGTTGCGCACGGGACCGGTGGCGGCGGTGTGGCTGCCGCCCGAGAAGCACAGGTCCTCGCACACCGCCTTGCCGGCGATCTCGCCGCCCGCCACCAGGATGCGGCGAACCACGGTGGCATCCGAGCGGGGCACGAACCCCTCCAGGGTCGCCGAGCCGTTCATCATCGGCACGCCGGCCACGTCGACGTTGTCCTTGATGGCGATCCGCCGTCCGGCGAGAGGCCCGTCGTCACGCTCGCGAACCGCGCACTGGCGGTACCACGCACCGAGCGGATTGTCGGCCGGCTCGGGTCGCCAGGACTTCCGCTCGGGTATCGCCGGCGCCTGCTGCTGGTAGAGGTCCTCCACGGCGTCGTAGGCCGCCAGCGATCCTGCGACGAGTTCCCGGTAGGCGGCCAACTCGTCGTGGCTCGGCGAGAGTCCGAAGCCCGCGGCGATGGCCCCCAGTTCGTCGGTGCTCGGAACCGGTACCCCCATGATGCCTCCTCGGCGAGACGTCGCTACCCGTAACCTACGACTCCCCGGCGCACAGGTGTTACCCGCGTTTGCAGGTACTTGCATCGGACCGCACGTTTGCCGCTCGCACGCCCCGAGTTGCAAGGGATCCGGCGATCCGCTATCCCGGCGGGGGCCCGTCATTCCAGCGAAGGCCGGAATCCAGGCTCGGCACCCCCTCGACGGGCGACCGGTCGATGCGCCGGGACAGGTGTATTTTTCTCCGATGGCGCGGCCCAACGTCCTGCTCGTGATGGCGGACCAGCTCGCGCCGCATTTCACGGGTACTTACGGCCACCCGCTCGTGCGAACGCCGGCGCTGGACGCCCTCGCCGAGCGCGGGACGCGCTTCGATGGGGCCTACTGCGGCGCACCGCTGTGCGCCCCGTCCCGCTTCTCGATGCTGGCGGGCCGGCTGCCGTCGGAGATCGGCGCCTGGGACAATGCGGCGGAGTTCCCGGCGTCGGTTCCCACCTTCGTGCACCACCTCCGCCGTACCGGGTACCGCACGGTGCTCTCCGGGAAGATGCATTTCGTGGGGCCCGATCAACTGCACGGCTTCGAGGAGCGCCTCACGACCGACATCTATCCGGCCGACTTCGCCTGGACCCCCAACTGGGAGGCTCCCGGTGAGCGGATCGGCAAGTGGTACCACAACATGGACAGCTTGTCGGGGGCCGGGCAGGCCCTGGCCACCTACCAGATCGACTACGACACCGAGGTCGGTCACGCCGCCGTGCGGCACCTCTACGACCTCGCCCGCAACGGCGACGAGCGACCCTTCCTGCTGGTGGCGTCATTCATCCACCCGCATGATCCATACGTGGCGCGCCCGGAGTGGTGGGACCTCTACGACCACGACGCCATCGACCTGCCGGATGCACCGCCGGAGACCCCCGAACCGCACGTGCGGCGTATCCGTCACGGCATCGAGGCCGACACGGTGGGTTACACAGAGGAGCAGTGCCGCAACGCCCGCCACGGCTACTACGCCAACACCAGCTACTTCGACTCGTGGCTGGGACGGCTCGTCGGTGTGTTGGCCGAGGTGGGCCAACTGGACCGAACCGTGGTCATCGCCACCAGCGACCACGGCGACATGCTCGGCGACCGGGGAACCTGGTTCAAGATGTGCTTCTACGAGCGGTCGGCGCGGGTGCCCCTCGTGTTCGCGGGCCCCGACGTCGCCAACCGCACCGTCGGCAACGCCTGCTCTCTGGTTGATCTGTTCCCGACCCTGCTGGACATCGGCGGGGTCGGCTCAGGGGCGGGATCAGCCGCCCCGCTAGCCGGGCGCAGCCTCTGGCCCAGCGCCACCGGCGGCGAGGACCCCGTCGACGAGACCGTCGCCGAGTACACCGCCGAGATGACGTCGCACCCCATGTTCATGATCCGCCGCGGCCGCCACAAATTCGTCGCCTGCGAGACCGACCCGCCGCTGCTCTACGACGTGGTGGCCGACCCGCTGGAGCGCTCCAACCTCGCCGGCGATCCCGCCCACGCCAACCTCGCGGCGGGATTCGCGGCCGAGGTTGCCGAGCGCTGGGACAGCG
Source organism: Acidimicrobiales bacterium (assembly GCA_963664235.1). Classification (GTDB taxonomy): domain Bacteria; phylum Actinomycetota; class Acidimicrobiia; order Acidimicrobiales; family CATQHL01; genus VXNF01. Next base: position 2,323,757 of record OY760933.1, read on the forward strand.
CGGCGATCAGAGAGTCGGTGCTCGCCTCACAGCGGGCCCGGCGAGTGCTGCATGAGGCCGCGAGTGCCGGCAGCCGGCACTCCTGGGACTACACCCCAGTACGCGACGTCGCCAACGAGTACGTCCGCAACCACATCGACTGGGCCGAGGCCGGCCCCCGCAGCCGCTACCCACGGATCGGCTGAATCCGAGCGTTCCCGGGTCGTAGCCCGGAGTTCGACACTGGCGGCCTCGTCTGTGCCCTGGTCTGTTCGTAGTGTCCGGGCGGCGCTGCCGGTGGCGCTCCGGCGGCCTCGGAATGGCCGCGTACGGCGTTCACCGGCATCCCCGCCCTCGCGAATTGGTGTGAATGTTCTGAGGTTTTCACCAGTTACGCCTGTTTAGCCTTGACGGGCCGTACACGTGTTGGTAGTATTACAGGTATGGCACTTGTCGGCGCGACGAGGTATTTGAGTTTCGAGCCGGAGCCGTTTGTGCCGGTGAGTTTGGAGCGGTTCTGGGATGAGGTGGCGTGGCAGCGCCGCCAGCTTGAGGAGGGCGACACGCTGGTGCCCAATCCGGAGGGTCGCTGTTTCGCGGTGCGTTACCGGGCGGGGGGCCTGCCGGCGGAGCGGTACGCGGAGGTCACCGCGACGGGTACCAAGACGTTGTTCTTGTCCGGGCATCAGTGGGGTGAGGGAACCGGAAAGGTGGACTGTGGGGACTGCGGCGCGCTGGTGCGGGTTTCCCGCAAGGATCCCGCCGACCTCGCCGACGGCGAGTTGAAGGACCGTGTCGTGGATCTGGCTGAGGCGCGGGCGCGCTTGGAGGGGGAGTATCTGGCGGCGTTGGGCGAGTTGGCGTCGCGCAGCGGCGCTCAGGGCGCGGCGCATCGGTTGCGGGAGATGAACCGCATGACCTCCGCGGGCGCCCGCGCCGACGCGCGCCTGGCGCTGGAGCTCAAGGAGCACGATCTCGGCGACACGATCGAGGCGATGCGCGCCGGGGAGATCAACCTGGCGCACGCCCGGGTGATCGCCCGGGAGGCGCCGAAGAAGCACCGCCGCAGCGAAGACGAGTTCTTGGAGTTGTGTCGCGCTTATCCCGCCGATGTCGTCGCGAAGCATCCCTTCGCCTACCAGTCCGAGGAGATGTGGGCGGACCTCGCCGCCGAGCAGGCCGCGAAGAGCCGCGAACCCGCCGATGAGGAGTACGCACTCCAGCGCGCCGAACGCAAGACCACCTTGAACTACGGCGCGGATGGCATGTGGCACCTGCGGGGATGGTTCGATTTCCTCACCGGCCGCAGGATCAACCAAGCCCTCGCCGCCGCGATCCGCGGCCGCAAACAGCACGAAGGCTCCGCGGATCACACGCACGCCCAGCACGCCGCAGACGCGCTCGCCGAACTCATCTGCGGCGACGCGAAACCCGACACGCAGTTGTTGATCCTCGCCGACTACGACCACACCGCTGACACCCTCGGAAACCCCCGCCTGGACGACGGCACCCCGCTCTCTGCCGAACTCCTCGCCCAAGAAGCCCTCGACGCCGAGGTCTACTGCGGCGTGTTCAACGCCGACTGGACCAACCTCGCCCTCGGACGCACCCGCAACGCCTCCGACGCGCAACGCCTCATCCTCGCCGCCCGCGACGGCGGCTGCGCCCACTGCGGCGCCCCCACCGAAACGACCCACGCCCACCACCCCATCCCCCACGCCGCCGGCGGCCCAACCACCATCGAGAACCTCGAACTCCTCTGCGGGCCCTGCCACACCCACCACCACCAAACCGACAACCACCACCGGCCCGGTGACCGCGACCACCCCACCCGTAGCGACCAGACCCCCGCCCCGCCCCCCGACACGCCCACCCGAACCCGGCCACCCACGACCGACACCGGCACCGACACCCCCACCACCCGCGGCCCCTGAACCAGGCCCAAACAGTCACGGGGCGTCACCGCAGGCACTGGCATCGCGACTCCCACTACCGGCGGCCCCTGAACCAGGCCCAAACGGTCACGGGGCGCCACGGCGGGCGCCCGTACCGACACCCCCACCACCCGCGGCCCCAGGGCCCCCTACGCACCGCGAGTACCAGCCAGTCGCCCCCGTTCGAGGACCTGCTCCCACCATTCACCGTCGCCGATGACGATCTCATCGTTTCCGTCGCTCGACAGCCCAACCAGAAGCTGCGCCGCAATGCCTGGCCCCTCAGCGGTTGCGGAGCTCGACGCGGCGGATCTTGCCGGAGACCGTCTTGGGAAGCTCGCTGGTGAACTCGATGCGGCGGGGGTACTTGTAGGGCGCGGTGGTGGCCTTGACGTGGTCCTGCAACTCGGCGACCAGTTCGGCGCCGGCGTCGTGGCCCTCGGCGAGCACGACGAACGCCTTCACGATCTGGCCGCGGATCTCGTCGGGGACACCCACGACCGCGGCCTCGGCCACAGCGGGATGCTCCAGCAGCGCCGACTCCACCTCGAACGGACCGATGCGGTACGCGGAGGAGAGGATTACGTCGTCAGCGCGTCCCACGAACCAGAAGTAGCCGTCACCGTCACGGATCCCCCGGTCGCCGGTCACGTACCAACCGTTGCGGTGCGCTGCGGCGTTGCGCTCGGGGTCGCGCCAGTACTCCTTGAACAGTCCGACCGGCCGCGTGGGCTCGATCCGCACGGCGATGTCGCCCTCGTCGCCGTCGGGCAGTTCGGTCCCGGTCTCGTCGATGATCGCGACGTCGAAGCCGGGTACGGCGAGGCCCATCGACCCGGCCTTCACCGGGATGCCCGGCAGGTTCGCCACGACGTTGACCGTCTCGGTCTGGCCGTAGCCGTCGTGGATCAGGGTTCCGGTGGCTTCCTGCCACACCTTGATCACCTCGGGGTTCAGGGGCTCTCCGGCGGACGTGCAGTGGCGCAGACCCGAGAAGTCGTAGGCGGACAGATCCATCTGGGCGAACGCCCGGTACAGCGTGGGCGGCACGCAGAACGTGGTGACCCCCTCGGTGGCGATGATGCGCAGCATCCGGTCCAGGTCGGGCTTGCCGACCACGTTCCACATCAGCACCGCGGCGCCCATCCGCCACTGGCCGAAGAGCTTGCCCCAGGCGGCCTTGCCCCAGCCGGTGTCCGACACGGTCCAGTGCAGGTCGTCGGGCCGGAGATCCTGCCAGAAGCGGGCCGTGACGTCGTGGCCGATGCCGTAGGAGGCGTGGGTGTGCAGCACCATCTTCGGGAGTGACTCGGTGCCGGAGGTGAAGTAGATGAGCATCGGGTCATCCGCGGCGGTGTCGTGGACCGGGGGAGCGGTCGGCGCGGCGGCGACCGCGGCGTCGAGGTCGGTCCAATCCGCAGCGGCGCCTCCGATGAGCACACGCCGGGACACCCCGGGGCATTCGGGCAGCGCCGCGCCGACCGCAGCCATCCCGACCTTGTCGGTCACCACCGTCGTGGCGTCGGCCACGTTCACCCTGTAGGTCACGTCGCGGGCGCTCAACTGCATTGTGGCCGGCATCGGCACGGCGCCGAGATGCAGGCAGCCCAGCAGCACGTCGTACCACTGCACGATGCGCGGCAGCATCAGGAACACCCGGTCACCCGCGGTCACGCCCACCTCGGCCAGCACGGCGGCGGTTGCGGTGACCCGGGCCGCGATCGTGGCGAAGTCGAAGCGCCGCGCCGTCAGGCCGTCGGGTTCCACCGCCACCAACGCCAGATCGCCCCGATGCGCGTGCGCCCGGTCATAGAGCACATCGCGGACGTAGTTGAAGCGGTCGGGAACCTCGAGGCGGAAGCTCCGCCGCAACTCCTCGTATTCGGCACGTGTTGGCATGGTTTCCATCCTGTGTCCGGATTGGCGGTCCGGCAACCTGTCCGTCGCAGCCCGGCCCCCCGACCCCCCGCCCTCGCGTGGTGTTCGGGTCTCGACGGGATCAGACGGGCAGGCCGCACTCCCGGCTTATGACGAGGCGTTGGATCTCGCTGGTTCCCTCGCCGATCTCGAGGATCTTGGCGTCGCGGTAGTAGCGGCTAACCGGAGTCTCGTCGATGAATCCGTACCCGCCGAAGATCTGGGTGGCGTCGCGGGTGGCGGTCACGGCCGCCTCGGTGGCGGTGAGTTTGGCGATAGCGGCGGCCTTCCGGTGCGGGGCGCCGCCGTCGAAGAGTCGGGCGGCTTCGTAGGTTGCCAGCCGGGAGGTCTCCAGGGCGACGGCCATGTCTGCGCACTTGAACGCCACCGCCTGGTAGCTGCCGATCGCGCGACCGAAGGCGACGCGCTCGCGGGCGTAGGCGAGGCACTCATCGAGGCAGGCGGCGATGAGCCCGACGGCGAGGGCGGCAATGGCGATCCGTCCGGCGTCGAGGGCCCCCAGGAACTGCTGCACGCCGCGCCCTCGCTTGCCCAGCAGGTGATCTGCCGGAACGGCGCAGTCGTCGAGCACCAGCCCGTGCGTGTCCGAGGCGTGCCAGCCCATCTTGCGGTAGGGCGGCTCGACGGTCAGCCCCGGCGTTCCCGCCGGGACGATGATGGTGGAGACCTCCTCGGGTCCGGTCCGCGCGGTCACGGTGACGAGGCTCGTGATGGGCGTTCCGGAGTTGGCGATGAACGCCTTGGCCCCGTTCAGCACCCATCGTTCATCGCCGGGCGAGTCCTGGAAGTCGGCACGCGTCGTGGGGGCTGACACGTCGGACCCGCCGTCGGGTTCGGTCAGGCCGAAGGCGGCCAGTGCCCGGCCTGCTGCGAGATCCGGCAACCAGCGCTCCTTCTGGGCGTCGCTGCCGAAGCGTTCGATCGGCTCGGCGCCCAGCAGGGCCGCGGCCTCCAGGGTGATGCCGAGGGATTGGTCCGCACGGCCGATCTCCTCGACCGCGAGGCAGAACGTGGTGAGATCGGCGCCTGCGCCGCCCCAGCGCTCGTCGACGAGCAGCCCGAAGAGCCCCAACTCGCCCATCTCCTTGACCACGTCGACCGGGAAGGTGTGGTCGCGGTCCCAGGTCTCGGCGTGTGGTGCGATGCGCTGCAGGGCGAAATCGCGGACCACCGCCCGGAAGTGCTCCTGCTCGGGTGTGAACTGCATGTTCTTGTCCTAGGTCTCTCTAGTGGCAGCTATCTCGGTTGGTGGCCCTGGATTCCGGCCTCCGCCGGAATGACGGGGTGGGGCGGTGCTCAGGCGTGCTCGATTGAGGCCTCGGGTTGCAGGCCCAATTCCTCGATGGCGATCTCTCGCATCCGGAACTTCTGGATCTTCCCGGTCACGGTCATGGGGAAGTCACCGGTGAACTTGATGTAGCGGGGGATCTTGTAGTGGGCGATCCGTCCCCGGCAGAACTCCCGGATGTCCTCGGCGGTGGTCGCCGTCTCGTGGCGCAGCTTCACCCAGGCCATCAACTCCTCGCCGTAGCGCTCGTCGGGTACGCCCACCACCGACACGTCGGCGATGTTCGGGTGGGTGAAGAGGAACTCCTCCACCTCGCGGGGGTAGATGTTCTCGCCACCGCGGATGACCAGGTCCTTGATGCGTCCGACGATGTTGACGTAGCCCTCGGCGTCCATGGTGGCCAGGTCGCCGGTGTGCATCCAGCCGTCGCCGTCGATGACTTCGGCGGTGCGTTCCTGGTCGTTCCAGTAGCCCTGCATCACCGAGTAGCCGCGGGTCAGCAACTCGCCGGGGGTGCCGCGCGGGACGCATTCCTGCGTGGCCGGGTCGATGACCTGGATCTCCACGTGAGGATGGACGCGGCCGACCGTGGAGACCCGGGACTCGATGGAGTCGTCGTGGGTGCTCTGGGTGGACACCGGGGAGGTCTCGGTCATGCCGTAACAGATCGTTACCTCGCTCATGTGCATGTCGCTGACGACCCGCTTCATGACCTCCACCGGGCACGGTGATCCGGCCATGATCCCAGTGCGCAGACTCGACAGGTCGTAGCCGGCGAAGTCCTCGTGTCCCAGAAGGGCGATGAACATCGTCGGCACCCCGTAGAGGCTGGTGCAGCGCTCGGCCTCGCAGGCCTCCAGCACCGCTGTGGCGCCGAAGCTCGCGGCTGGGATGACCATGCAGGCCCCGTGGGTGGTGCAGGCCAGGTTGCCGAGCACCATGCCGAAGCAGTGGTAGAACGGCACGGGGATGCAGACGCGGTCGGCGGGGGAGTAGCGGCAGCGCTCGCCGACGAAGAACCCGTTGTTCAGGATGTTGTGGTGGGTCAGCGTGGCGCCCTTCGGGAAGCCGGTCGTGCCGCTGGTGTACTGGATGTTGATCGGGTCGTCGGCGCTGAGGCCGGCGGCGCGGTCGGCCAACCGGTCGGCGCCGACGCTGCCTGCCCGCTCCAACAGCTCGGACCAGTCGTCGGAACCGAGTTGGGCGTCGTCCAGCCAGATCACGCGCCGGGTGGGGACCCGGTCGGCGACCTCGCCGTACAGCGCCTGGTAGTCGGAGGAGGCGTGCGTGCGGGCCGACACGAGCAGCGACACGCCCGACTGGCCGAGCGCGTACTCCAACTCCGCGGTGCGGTAGGCCGGGTTGATGTTCACGAGGATCGCCCCGATGGCCGCGGTGGCGTACTGCACCAGCACCCACTCGGCCCGGTTCGGGCTCCAGATGCCCACCCGGTCACCCTGCTGGACCCCCAGCGCCATCAGTCCCCGGGCCACCTCGCCGACGGCCTCGAGGAACTCGCCGTAGCTGTAGCGCACCCCCTGGTGGCACGACACGAGCGCCTCGGCATCGGGATGGGCGTGCGCGGTCGCGGTGAGGTTGCCGTAGATGGTGTCGCTGAGGAGCGCCGGGGTGGTCTCGCCCGCGGCGTGGGATGGGTTCATTCGCCGGTTCTCCTTGTGTCCGAGTGTCCGAAATCCTGGGCCGCTGCCAGAGCGGCTCGCTCTCCTCAGATGGCCATGTAGTGGCGCTGCTGGTCGCGGTCGGCGGCCAGTTCGGCGGTGTCGACGGTTGCCACAAGTTCGCCCTTCACCATCACGTGCGCCCGTTCGGCCAGCCGGGCCGCGAAGTCCAGGTTCTGCTCCACCAGCACCAGGGCGATGTGCCGCTCGGCGCGGATGCGCGCAAGCACGGCGGCGATCTCGTCCAGGATCGAGGGTTGGATGCCTTCGGAGGGCTCGTCCAGCAGCAGCAGTCGGGGTTGAGTGGCGAGCGCTCGCGCCAGTGCCAGGAGTTGCTGCTGGCCGCCGCTGAGGCTGCCCCCCTTGATGTTCGCCATGGCGCCGAGCGTCGGGAACTCCTCCAGCAGGCGCTCGGCGGTGGCGGCCGCGGCGGCGGGTCGCTGGGCCGCGGGTCCGACGCGCAGGTTCTCCTTCACGGTGAGGCCGGCGAAGATGCCCCGACCCTGGGGCACGTGGCTTACCCCCAGCCGTGCCCGCCGGAAGGCCGGCAACGACGAGACGTCGCGGCCGTCGAGCGTGATGCGACCGCTGTTCAGCGGGACCAGCCCGGCGATGCAGCGCAGCAGAGTGGACTTGCCCACGCCGTTGCGTCCCAGCACGGCCGTGCATTCGCCGGCGGTCACCTCCAGGGTCACCGCGTGCAGCACACGCGTGGAGCCGTAGCCGGCCCTCACCTCAGCCAGCGTCAGCATCGGTTCGCCCGGTGGGTCCGTCGGCGCCGCGGCCCAGGTAGATGTTGAGCACCCTCTCATCGCGACTCAGTTCCTCGAAGGTCCCCTGCGTGAACAGCCCACCCATGTGCAGCACGCTGATGGGTGCGTCGAGCCGGCGCACGAACTCCATATCGTGTTCGACCACCACGACGGTGGCGTGGCGGGCCAACTGGGCGATGAGCCGCTCGGTGCGCTCGGTCTCGTCCCGGGTCATGCCGGCGGTCGGCTCGTCCAGGAGGATCACCGAGGGGTTGGTGGCAAGCGCCATGCCGATCTCCAGCCACTGCCGCTGCCCGTGGGCGAGCGCGCCCACCGGCAGATCGGCCACCTCGGAGAGTCCCAACCGGGCCAGGATCCGGGCGGCGCGGGTGTGCGCCACATCCCGGTCGCGGCCCGCGGCGTAGGCGGCCAGCCAGAGGTTCTCGTGCGCCGCCAGGGTGTCGTAGACGCTCGGCACCTGCATCTTGATGCCGAGGCCCAGCCGGGCACGCCGGTGCGGTCCGAGGCGCGTGATGTCCTCACCGTTCAACAGGATGGTTCCGGCAGTCACGCCGTGGTAGCCGGTCAGCACCCCGAAGAGGGTGCTCTTGCCGGCGCCGTTGGGTCCGATGATGCAGGAGGGCTGCCGCGGGGCGAACGCCAGGGTGACCTCGTCGAGGGCGGTTACACCGCCGAAGCGCTTGGACACCCCGTGCACCTCCAGCAGTGCGCCGCTGCGGGGAACGCCGGCCTCATCGGCTCCCCCAGCCTCATTGCCGGTCGCTCCGGCCCCGGATCCGAACCACGTCTCGCCGTCGCCGACGGGGTCAGTGCTCCCGGGCGCGGTGTGGGGTTCGTCGTGTTGCGGGCTGGATTCCGGCGTTCGCCGGAATGACGGGTCGGTGCCGGCGGTGCCGGCGGGGCCGTCGGGGTCGGGGTCGGGGTCGGGGTCGGTGCCGTCGGTGGCGGCGGGGTCGCCGCGGATCGCCGCGCCGGCGAGAGACGGCCGAAGGCCCTCCTGCCACAGGCGGCCCAGGGCGGGAACCACGCCCCCGCGCAGTCCCATCACGATGAGAATCAGCAGGGCGCCGACGAGGATGGATTCCCGGTCACCGCTGGGGCCACCCAGCCACGATGAGAGCCCCTCCACGACGAGGACCCCCACGAAGGCACCGCTGACGGAGAACCGCCCACCCACCAGCACCCAGATCACCACGAGAGCCGCTGGCTTCAGCGAGAACACCGTCGGGCTCATGAACCGCCCCCAGGCGGCGTAGAACCCCCCGGCCAGACCAGCGATGGCGCCGCCGAGGGTGAAGACCAGCAGCTTGTGGCGGCGCACGTCGTAACCCAGCAGGCTGCTGCGGATCTCGTTCTCGCGCACGGCCACGGCGATCCGCCCGAAGGGTCGCCGTCCGGCGAAGCGAAGCGCCAGCGCCAGGGCCAGGGCCACGCCGGTACAAACGGCGAAGAACTGGACACGCGTCAGGGTCGTCGGGTCGCCCCCCGGCAGGCGGTAGGTGATGCGGGGGATGCGGGTCATGCCGTTGTAGCCCCCGAGAACGGCGTCGCCGATGCGGTAGGCAGAGCCGGCGGTGCTGTTGACGATGGCGAACACGACGAGCGCCGTGGCCAGGGTCACGATCGCCACGTAGATGTTGGAGAGGTTGCCGTAGAACATGAAGTAGCCGAGGGCGGCGGCGAAGACCGCCCCGGCCGCGGCCGCCACGACGAGCGCTGAGAGGGTCTCGCCGGTGCGTTCCGCCACGTTGAGCGCGAAGACGCCGTACGCGTAGCCACCGATGCCGTAGACGGCCGCCTGGCCGAAGCTGAAGATCCCGCAGTAGCCCCACACCAGCACGAGCGACAGCGCCAGGATCACTTCGATGGCCCACAGGGTCCACTCGAACGCGGTGAACTCGGCCACCAGATTGCCGGCCAGCAACAGCAGACCGCCGGCGATCGCGGCGACCGCCAGGTCCGACAGACCTGCCCGCGATGCCGAAATGCGACCACGCAGCCTGGCGCCGCCCGAGCCCGGCCGTCGGTCACCTTGGCCCGCGGCCCCGGCAACCGACGCCGCTCGCTCGGTGCCTGCCGCCGGCGTCCTCATACCAGCCCGCCTCGCTGCCGCCGCCCGGTGAGGCCCTGGGGCAGGAACCGCAGGATCACGATGGCGGCCACCAGCAACATGGCTTGGCCGATGACCGGCGTGAAGCCGCGGCTCACCAGGTTCTCGACGGTGCCCAGCACGGTGCTGGCGCCGGTGGTGCCGGCCAGGAAGGCAGGTCCTCCCACGATCACCGCCATGAACGAGCGGGCCACGTACAGCTGACCCATCGTGGGGATCACCCCGACCACGGGCGCCAGCACCGCCCCCGCGGCGCCCGCCAGTCCGGCCCCGTAGGCGAAGGTCCACGTGGCCACCCGCCGGGTGTTCACGCCCAGGCCGGCGGCCATGGCCGGGTTCTGCGCGGCGGCCCGGGTCAGCAGGCCGTGGCGAGTGCGGCGCATCAGTAGCCAGGTGGCCGCCGCCAGCGTCCAGGCCACGCCGATGAGCACCAGGTTGTAGGTCGACATGGAGTAGTCGCCCACGCCGAAGCTGCCCAGCGGGGTGGGGATTCCCTCGGTCACCGAGCCGTAGATGTTGGCGGCGACCTGGACGAGTATCAGCGAGAGTCCCCAGGTGGCCAGCATCGTGTCTGCGGGGCGTTCATAGAGGTGGCGAATCATCGCCAGTTCGACGACGAGCCCGAATGCGGCGGTGACCGCGACCGCGATCAGCATGGCGACCCAGAGTCCGATGCCGGCGCGGGTGGCGGTGAGTGTGGCGAACGCCCCGAACATGATGAACTCACCGTGGGCCAAGTTGATCACCCGTCGCAGGCCGAACACGACCGCCAGTCCCAGCGACACCAGCAGCAGGACCGAGACGGTCGTCATCAGGGAGAACCAGGCGTTGAACGCCCCGTCGGCTGTCATGGCTGCGATGACCTCATCGTGTCACGGTCGCGGCGTGCGCCGGAGGGCCCGGTACGGGCCGGACCCTGCCCCGCCGGTGGCGAGGAGGGGTTCGACCCGTACCGGGCGGTCGGCGGGGTTCAGGGCGTGAATTGCTCGTTGACGTCGGGGTCGTTGACCAGATCGCACTGCTGCTGCTCGAACTCGGGTCCCACCGACTCGTAGGTGCGGATCACGTCGAATCCGTTCGCTCCGTCGGTGACGGCGATGCGGATCGGAACGGTGACGTGATGGGCGGCACCGTCCATGACCACGAGGCCCCGCGGGCTCACGAAGTTGGCGCCCTTCTGCAACTCGGCGATGACCGCCTCCCGGTCGGTCGTGCCGGCGCGCTCCACGGCCTCGGCCCACATGTGCAAGCCGTCCCAGGTATCCACCGCAAGGTCGGTGATGTAGGGGTAGTCGCTGCCGTAGGCGTCCTGCCAGGCCGCCACGAACGCGGTGTTCTCCGGCGTGTCCAGCTCCTGGTAGTACGAGTACGCCACGTAGAGGTTCTCCTGGGCTGCGGGCTCGAGGGCGATGTGTTCGTTGCCGAGGCCGAAGGTGGTGGAGACGATCGTCATCTCGTCAGCCAGCCCGCTGGCGGCGAACTGGCTGTAGAACGAGATGTGGGCGCCGCCCACCAGGAAGCTGAAGATCACGTCGGGATCGGCGTCCTGGATGGCGCTGAGCGTGGTGCCGAACTCGCTCACGTCCAGCGGGAAGAAGTCCGTCGCCAGGATCTCGGCGCCGACCGACGGGGCGTAGGTCTCGGCCCAGTCGGCGGAGATCTGGCCGTAGTTGTAGTCGGCGGCCACGACGTAGACCTTCGGGCCGATGTTCTCGGTGGCCCAGCGCAGCAGCGGTTCCACCTGCTGGGTGGGCACGGTGCCGGTGATGAACGTGTTGATGTCGCACACGCCGCCCTCGTAGAGAACGTTGTAGAAGTACAGCATCTCGGCGTCGTCGAACACGGGGCGGATCGCCTCGCGCGACGCGCTGGTGATGCCACCGTGCACGACCGCAAGATCCATCGACGCCAGCCGCTCGGCGCCGTTGATGTACTCGTTCTGGTCCGACTTGGAGTCCACCTCCACCAGTTCAAGCGGGCGACCCAGCACGCCGCCGGCCGCGTTGATGTGGTCGACGGCCAGGCGGGTGGCGTCCACCATCGGTGTGCCGTAGATGTTCAGCGGCCCGCTCTCGTCCAGGATGCTGCCCACCCTGATCGGCTCGCCGCTGGCGGGCTCGGCGGGCGCCGGCGGCGGTTCCGGCGCCGGGGGAGCGGGTTCCGGATCGGCTGCGGGCGCGGGCGCCGCTTCGGGTTCGGCGGGCGGTGGCGGTGGCGGTTCGGGCTCGGCCGCCACCGGTGCCGGGGCAGGCGGCGGTTCTGCTGCCGGCTCGTCGTCGGCGTCACTGCAGGCGGCCCCCAGCAGGGCGACGGCACAGAGTGCGCCGGCGACAAGTGTCCACCGGCTGCGACGGCCCCGCGAGCGGAGTCGGGTTGTGTCGGGTCGGGCTTCGATGCTCATGGTTCTGATCCCCGGACGATGTGTCTGACACGGCGATCGGGTCGCCGCGCGGGCACCGGTGCGGTACCCGTACCGGGCATTCGACCAGCCGCGAGTGGTGCGCTGACACCCCCAATTGCAGGTTTCTGGGCTATCCGGTGGGGATATGGCCGAGCCTGGGGGTGCAGCCGTAGGCTGATCTCATGGCGCGGGGGCGGCGATGAGCGATGTGGCGCGGCGCCTCGCCGAGGCGCTGGCGGCGACCGAGGGGCCCACCGAGGCGGGTGCTGCCAAGCTGGCCCGCCAGCACAAGTTGTATGTGCGGGACCGCCTGGGGTTGCTCTTCGACCCCGACACGTTCGTGGAGGACGCCCAGCTGGCCAACGCCGGCGCCGACGGGCTGCCGGCCGATGGGGTGATCACCGGCCGGGGCCTGGTGGAGGGCCGCCCGGCGGTGGCCGTCGCCAACGACCCGACGGTGAAGGCCGGCTCGTGGGGCGCCCGCACCGTCGAGAAGATCGTCCGGGCCACCGAGGTCGCCCTGGCCAACGAGTTGCCGATCTTCTGGCTGGTGGACTCCGCCGGTGCCCGCATCACCGACCAGGTGGACCTGTTCCCCGGTCGGCGCGGGGCGGGGCGCATCTTTCACAACCAGGTGAAGCTGTCGGGGCGGGTGCCGCAGATCTGCTGCCTGTTCGGACCCTCGGCGGCGGGCGGCGCCTACATCCCGGCGTTCTGCGACGTGGTGTTCATGGTGGAGGCCAATGCCTCCATGTACCTGGGGTCGCCCCGCATGGCCGAAGTGGTGATCGGCGAGGTGGTGTCGCTGGAGGAGATGGGCGGCGCCCGCATGCACGCCACGGTCTCGGGCTGCGGCGACAACCTGTTCGCCGACGACGAGTCGGCCATCGAGGCGGCGCGGGCCTGGTTCTCGTACCTCCCCACCTGCTGGCGCGACCCCCCGCCGCAGGCCCAGCCGGCGCCGCCGTCACGGATTCTGGACGGCTCAGCGATACCCGCCGAGGCGACGCAGGGCTACGACATGCGCCAGGTCATCGATGGGATCATCGACGCCGACAGCTTCTTCGAATTGAAGCCCGACTTCGCCCCCGAGTTGATCGTGGGCCTGGCCCGCCTCGACGGCAACTCGGTGGGCATCCTGGCCAACAACCCCTCGGTCAAGGGCGGGGTGCTGTTCAGCGACTCCGCCGACAAGGCGGCGCGCTTCATCTGGCTGTGCGACGCGTTCAACGTGGCGCTGTTGTACCTGTGCGACGTGCCGGGGTTCATGATCGGCACCGAGGTGGAGCGCGGCGGCATCATCCGCCACGGCGCCAAGATGATCACGGCGGTGTCCGAAGCCACGGTGCCGCAGGTGTCGGTCATCGTGCGCAAGGCCTACGGCGCCGGCCTGTACGCCATGTGCGGCCCCGCTTTCGGCCCCGACGCCTGCCTTGCGCTGCCCAGCGCCTCCATCGCGGTCATGGGCCCCGAGGCCGCCGTCAACGCGGTGTTCGCCAACAAGATCGCCGCCATCTCCGACCCCGGCGAACGGGAGGCCTTCGTCGCTGCCCAGCGTGAGGCCTACGAGGCCGATGTGGACCTGCTGCGCCTCGCCTCGGACCTCGTCATCGACGCCGTCATCGAGCCGGTGAAACTCCGCGAGGAAGTCATCCGCCGGCTCGCCATGGCGGCCGGCAAGGAGCGCCACTTCTCCCACCGCCACCACGGCATCCCCCCCGTCTGAGGTCCGTGACACACGCCAGGTAGCGGATGGAGCGCCTGCGGCGGGCGAGAATTTCCACTTCGACTAGTTAATTATCCATATTCTGGCTTGTCTGTTAGTCTTTTGTGCATGACGTACCTACGGAGGCACATCGACGCTCGGCTGGCGCACCTGCTCGGCGTGCACCCGGCATGCCTGATCGAGGGCATCCGGGGCGCGGGGAAGACCAGCACCGCCACGCGGCTGGCGGCGGCCACGTTGCGTCTCGACCATCCGCCGACCGCGGAGATGATGGAGCGCGACCCCGAGGCGGTCTGCTCGTCACTGCCCTCTCCGGTGCTCATCGATGAGTGGCAGCGGGTCCCGACGGTGTGGGATGCGGTGCGCCGGATGATCGATGAGGACCGGACGCCGGGGCGATTCATCCTGAGCGGGTCGGCCCGGACGGCGGTCACCGCTGATGTCCATGCCGGCGCCGGGAGGATCCTCCCGCTACGGCTGCGGCCGATGACTCTCTCCGAGCGTCGGGGTCAGGTCCCGGCGGTGCTTCTGGCGGATCTCGCCGAGCACGGGATCGATGCCGTGCGGAGCGTCCGCTGCGCGTTCTCGCCAGCCGAGCAGGTGGCGCCGACGGTGGATTCGGGGCTGCCCGGGTACCCCGCGACGAACCCCATCGATCACCATGAGGCTCTGCGCGCCTACCTGGATCTTGCCGTGTCGCGCGACCTCGCCGAGATCGCCCCGGCGGCACGTGACGCCCGCAAGCTCCGCCGCTACGTGCGTGCCTACGGTGCCACCGTCGGGACGACCGCGGATCATGCCACGATCCATCATGCCGCCGGCGTGGCGAAGGCCACCGGCGAGACATACCACGACCTGCTGGACCGCCTCGGCCTGATCGAGGAGTTGCCCGGCTGGTCGAACAACCGGCTGAAGCGTCTGACCAAGCGGCCCAAGCGGCACCTCATCGATCCGGCGCTCGCTGCGGCCGACCACTACGAGACGGCGGCAGCGCTCAGCGAGCGTCGTGGTCGGTTGGGTGAACTGTTCGAGAGCGCCGCGGTCTGCCAGATCCGAGCGACTGCGGAGGCACTCGGCCTGGGCTGGCGGTTCGCTCACCTTCGATCGGCGGGCGGCGACCATGAGATCGACCTGGTCGCGGACCTGCCCGACGGAGGTGTCCTCGCCTTCGAGGTGAAGCTCGCCGGGAGCGCCACCCCGGCGGACGCCCGGCACCTCGTCGGCCTGCGGGACCGCCTCGGCGATGTGTTTCGTGCGGGCGTGGTGGTCCATCCCGGCACCGTGGCGTTCCGTCTCGACGACCGCATCGCTGCCGTCCCCCTCGGCATCCTGGTGTGAGCGCCAAGTTCGGGGATGAATTGGGTCGAAGTGGCGCCGTTGGGAGAGCGCACGAGGTAGGCGAGACGCGCGTCTCGCGGGGCGGCGAGGAACCGGGCGCGCAACGGCATGGCATCGAAGATGACGTTCACCCAAGCCTGCCCTGCGGGGGCGTCATCCTTCGCCCACGTGACCGACCGGTGAGGCACGAAAAGGAGCGGTAGCGCGAATCATCTAGTGTCGGTTCGGCCGTTGCCGCCAGAACGGAGGCGAACATGGCCGGCTGCTGGTCTCGCCCTCGTCGATCCCGCGGTTTCGGCGCTCTGGTTGGGCTGATTGCATTCTCCTTGGCGTTGACAGCGTCAAGTGCCGCCGTTAGCGCGCAGCAGCAACCGCCGCAGCGGGCCGAGCCGGCGGCGTTGGTGGTGGCGGTGGTATGGCAGTCAGTCGGCGAGACGCGCAACGTGGATGTTTCCTCAGCGTTCGTCGGCGCGGTGGATTCCTACACCGCGACATCCGACAACCCCGTGGTGGTGCGCGTCTCGACGGCGGGCTCTGTGGTGTCCTTGTCGGCTGAGGCCAGGGGGGTGGCATTCGTCGAGGTCACAGCCACCAACACCGCCGGAAGCACGTCCGTGTGGATCAGCGTGGCAGCGGGCTTGGCAGCCGTCGGCGAGGACTCGGCGCGTGGTACAGCCGATGCCGAGGAGATGCTGCCCGTGGAGGACGGAGGCCCGTCGATCGACGACGACCCGGCGGCTTCCTTCGGCGATGGTGCCGAAATCCGGGCAACGAGCACCACCCCCCAGCCGCTGGCGATCGTGCTGTCGTCGTGGGCGTACTGCAGGGTCGAACGGCCGGGGGAGGTACGCGCCTACGACGATCCGGACCCCGTCAGGCACAGCGGCGAGGTCGCCAGGTTCAACGTGAACTACAAGATCTTGGGAGGGCGCGGCCCGTTCGTGGTCTCGAGTCCCCACGCTCTCTCTGCCAAGACCGATGTGTCGGGCGTGCTTGAGATGGCGTGCGCCAACCCCGATCCGGATGCGGAGGGCCCGGTCTACCGGGTCGATCTGTACAACCCGATCGAGGTGTCCGCGGAGGTGACCGACGCCGAGGGGACGACGGCGAGTGCGACGATGACCGTCGGGCGCGCTGTCGCCACGAGGTACGTCCGCCACGGCGACGGGACCGTGAGTGTGCTGCCCAGGGTGATCGGGGTGGAGAACCCCGAGAACCACTACGTCGTGGCGACCCCGGCGGCGTGGACGAAGGTGACGTTGCTGCCGAACGTGGATCTGCGCTTCCGCGCGCTCGGCGCCGACGGCATAGCCCACTTCGCCGACGCCGGGGGCGGCTCGGAGGTGTGGGTGGATTGGACCACCGCCGCGGTCTCCGATACCCGGATCGTCGTCACGGGCGACACCTACTCGCACAGGGTCCCGCTCACGCCGGAACTGGAATGGGAGATGTCCCTGATGAGCGCGGGCTGGCCGTGGGAGGAACGACCGAGCGTCGGCCCGCCGGGGCTGATGGACGATGAATGAGGCGGCCGGCGATTCCATCAGGGTCACGGCTCCTGGTGTGCCGGGGAAGGAGATCGTCATGACACGCCGGGGACGTGAGACGGGCGAATCCCGCCTCGCCCGGGCTCTCGTGGTGGTCGGTGTGCTCGCCGCAACCCTGGCCCACGGCGGCGGCGTCGTGCACGCCCAGGCCGAGCCGCCGCTGGTCACGACGACGACGGTCATCCTGGAGGTCGTGTGGTTCTCCGTCGGCGAGACGCAGAGCGTGGACGTGTCGCCGGCGTTCACCGGTGAGGTGGCCGCGTACACCGCGTCGTCGAGCAACCCGGCCGCGGTGAGCGTCTCGGTGGCGGGTTCAGTGGTGTCGTTGACGGCGGTGGGGCCCGGCATCGCATTCGTGGAGGTCCGCGCCGAGAATCCGGCAGGCAGCGCGTCGCAGTGGATCGGCCTGGTCTCCCAGGGGGTGAGGGCGCAGTCGGACTCCGGCGAGGGTTCCGCGGATAGCGCCACCGAGGACGCAGAGCAGGAGGACTCCACGGAAAGCGCAGAGCAGGCGGACTCCACGGAGGGCGCAGAGGATCAGCCGAGCGGCGCCACGGGCGAGCCGCCGCCGGCGATCACGCTGTCGTCCCGGGCGTACTGCGCAGCCGAGAGGCCCGGTGACGTGCCCGGACGGGATGCGGATGACGCCGACCCGAGGAGGGACCGCGACGAGGTGGTCCGGTTCAGGGTGGACTACGCGGTGATCGGGGGGCGTGGCCCCTACACCGTGACGAGTCCCCACGCATCCGCCGGTGCCACCGCGGCGTCGGGAGCGCTGCGGATCGCCTACGCCAATCCCGACTCGCAGCGAGGGTCCGGCTACCGCCTCGACACGTACGACCCGGTCAGGGTGGTCGTCGAGGTGAGCGACGCCGCCGGCGGCACGGCGTCAGCGGAGTTGACCGTGGAACTCGGGCTCGGTACGAGAGTCCAGAGGCACGGCGGCAACATCAGGAGCCTCGAGCCGTGGGTGGCGGGCATGGAAATGCCGGAGAACAACTACGTGATCGCGACTCCCGCGGCCCAGACGCTCGTGACCCTGGTGCCGAACGTTGCTCTGCGCTTCGTCGAACTCACCGGCGACGGCGTTGCCCACTTCGCCGACGCAGGCGGCGGCTCGGAGGTACGGGTGAACTGGGCGACCGGTGCCATCGTCGAGACCGTCGTGGTCGTCACCGAGCAGACCTACGCGCACCACTACGACATCACCGGCCCGGGCATCGTGGTGACCGCCGGGGCGCTATGGCCGTGGGAGATTTCGCCGGCGCCCGATGCCGGTGAGGCCGACATGGAGCCGATGGAGCCCTAGGACTGCCCCGGAGATTGCCGGGCATGCCGGCGGGACATACTCTTCGCGCATGAGCTCGGACCCGGTCGTCGACCTGTTGGGATCCGCCGGTCCGGACGGTGCTGGACCCGAGAAGCGCAAGAAGATCAAGGCGAAGGACTACGAGCGGGAACTGGGTCGCCTACAGGAGGAACTGGTGCGGTTGCAGCGCTGGATCCGCCACAAGGGCCTCAAAGTGGTGGTGATCTTCGAGGGGCGTGACGCCGCCGGCAAGGGCGGCGTGATCAAGCGGATCACCGAGCGGCTCAACCCGCGGGTGGCGCGGGTCGTGGCGCTGGGGACGCCCAGCGATCGGGAGAAGACCCAGTGGTGGTTCCAGCGCTACGCGGAGGAACTGCCGGCGGCGGGGGAGATGGTGCTGTTCGACCGGAGCTGGTACAACCGGGGCCTCGTGGAGCCGGTCATGGGGTTCTGCACCGAGGAGGAGTACCGCGAGTTCCTTCGCTCCTGCCCGGAGTTCGAGCGGATGCTCGTGCGGTCGGGGATCATCTTGATCAAGTACTGGTTCTCGGTCAGCGACGCCGAGCAGGAGCGCCGCTTCCAGAACCGGATCAACGATCCGACGAGGCGCTGGAAGCTCTCGGCGATGGACCTCGAGGGCCGGGCCCGGTGGGTGGACTTCTCCAAGGCGAAGGACACGCTGTTCGCCCACACCGACATCAAGCAGGCACCCTGGTACGTGGTGAACGCCGACTCCAAGAAGGCGGCACGGTTGAACTGCATCTCCCACCTGCTGTCGATGATCCCCTACGAGGACGTGCCGTGGGAGGAAGTGGAGTTGCCCGAGCGCCAGGAGCGGGTCGGCTACGTGCGCCCGCCCATGTCCGACCAGACCTTCGTCCCCGAGACCTACTAGAGGTCCTGCCCCTCTGACAGCGCTCGCACGAGCTCCTCGAACGCGGCGTCGGCGATGGCGGCCATCTCCTCGTCGGTGCGGTCCTGGATGGGGTGGCTGGTGAACACTGTGGCGGCGTCGAAGCCGAGCGCCGCCGATTGCGTGCTGGCCGCGGAGGCGAAGTGCTCCGACAACACGAACACGGCCGGCGTGCCGCGCCGCTCCAGGTCGCTGACGTCGTGCACACTGCACGACACGCAGGATCCTCAATCGGCAAGAGCCTCGATAACCGCGTCGCAGTTGGTGGCGATCTCGTGGCGCAGGTCCACCGGGGCGGGCTTGGTGTAGGCGGGCTTGGTGTAGCGGTTCACGGTGGCGCCGAGCTCACCGAGGCGTTCGGAGATCCGGTCCAGGAAAAGGTTGCCCCGGGTTTGGAGATGTCCAGCAGGCCGACGGTGCGCCCGGCCAGCGAGGCGGGTCGGGCCGCCTGGCGCCGACCGGCGGGGGCGCGCTCGGCGGTGGGGTCGAGGACGGTGGTCATGGTGCAGCCTCCTGGTGGCTGGGGGAGCGGGGTCTTGTGAACCTCATGGGGTGATCTCGCGGGTGACCGGGTCGCTGCCGCGGGGACCGTTGACCCAGCCGGCCATGATTGCGGTGAACGGTCCCGCGGGGCCGCCGGCGTGGGCGACGAGCAGTCCGCCGGGTCGGAACTTCCCGATGCGCCGCCCGGCGGCTTCGGGCGGGAGCCCCGCTTCGATGCCCCCCGCACCGGCGAGCAGCTCGTCGGTGTCGGTCAGCAACTCCTCGCTGAGTTCGGCCATGAAGCGGCCCCTGCTCCAGCCGGCGGTGGCGAAGCGGGCCATGTGCTCGGGCGGGATGACAACCATCCCGTCCAGGGCCAGCATCACCCGGGGTGACGCCGTTGCCCGCAGCGCCAGCGCCAGGTGTTTGGTGAGTGACTCGGGGCTGCGGGAGCGCTCGTCGAAGAGGACCCTGGGCGACTCGCCGGCGAAGGCGGTGACCGTGGACTGATCGCGGCGCCAGCCGCGGCTCTCTGCCAGGGTGGTCCACGGCGAGGTGTCCTCGGCCTCGGCGAAGCAGAACCCCACCTTGGCCGGCGAGCCGAGGGTGGCCCGGTCCGCGGCGCCCGGTCTCCCGCCGCCGACGTTGCGCACCACCAACTGCACGGCCCGGCCGATCGTCGAGTTCGCCCGGTTGCCCTGCCCGAGGGCGTTGATGCCGGTGTTCATGCCGATGCGGCTCGCCACCGGGCCGTTGATGATGAGCACCGGCCCAACGCTCATAGTGGTGGCCAGCACGCCGTGCATGTTGAACTCGTCGGTGCAGACCGCCTCGACGGCGGCGATCACCACCGGCAGGTACTCGGGTCGGCAGCCGGCCATCACGGCGTTGACCGCCACCTTCTCGACGGTGCATTCGGCGAGGTCGGGCGGCACGGTGGCCACGACGTCACCGGGGTGGCGCGTCGTGCCCTCCAGCATGCGCAGCACCCGCTCGGCGGTCGGCGGAACCACCGGCAGCCCGTCGGACCAGCCCCGATCCCACATCGCCTCCCATTCGTCCTCCAGCGTCGCCAGTTCCACGCGGCGGCTGTGCAGCGGCGAGTCGCCGAAGCGAACGGCGAGTTCGTCCGCGTGCGACGGATCGACGCTCAGCGAGCCACAGCCCGGGCGCCACTCGGGCAGGCCGTCGCCCAGGCCGTCCACTCCCGAGAGCCGCTCCCAGTCGCCCCGCGACCAACCCTCGGTGCGCTCGATGTCGGCGCCGTCGACCACCTGCAGCAGCGTCGGCACCGTCTCGATGTCGTGGTGCCAGGACAGCGCCAAGTCACTGTCGTGGCGCACCCAATCGGCGTCGGCGGGGAACGCTGGGTCGTCCTGCGTGATGACTGTGAGGTCGGCCTGGTCTTGGAGGTCCACCAGGACCGGCACCACCAACTCGCAGGTGGGGCAGTCGCGCTTCACCACCGCCACGAGCCCGTCCGGCAACGGCGGCTTCGAACGCGTCGTGGCGCCTGTCGCGGCTGGTTCGCTCATCGGCCGATTCTCTCACGAACGCCGGGCGCTGGGTGGCAGCGGTGTGCCGAGGTCGGGCGGCTGTCCGGCAGTGGGGTCAGGCGATGGTGAGTTCGCCCATCGTCGACCACCCGTTCGCGCCCTCGATCGTGGTGTTGATGATGCGGGGAGTCTCGGCGAGCGCCTGGGGCATGTCAGCCATGGCCTGGGCGAAGTGGTCGCTGTTGACGTGGGGCCCGGCGCCGTCGGGCTCGAATGCCTCCACCAGGACGAACTCGTTCGGGTCGTCGGTGCTGCGCGACCAGTCGAAGAAGAGGTTGCCGGGCTCGGCGCGGGTGGCCTCGGTGAAGCCGGCGACGAGGTCGAGCCATCGCTCGGCCCACTCCGGCTTCGTCCTGAATCGCACGACGATGAAGATCATGGTCGGATCCTAAGCGGGTTCAGCCGATCGAGGCTGTGGCGTCGCTGCCCAGCGGAGACCAGGCCAGGAGAGACGTATCGCCGTCGAAGCGGTTGGCCACCAGCGGGTGTCCGGCGGCCTCGGCGGCGGCCTTGTACTGCATCCACGACATCACGGCGCTGATCGATGTGCCGGGCCCGCCGTCGAACTGGATCGGGCCGTAGACGTTGGCCGTGTAGACGAGGTCCTCGTCGCCGAGGCGCCGGGTGGCGTCGTGGCGGGCGCCGGCCGGCTCGTAGAACCAGACGCCGCGGCCGTAACCCTCCGGCGGCCCCGCCCGGTAGCCGATCCGCCCGCTCAGTACCAGGAAGTCGGCCGGACCGAGGTGGTGGTGGGGGCCGGCGACGCCGTTGTGGCGGAAGATCATCGAGACGTGTCCGGTCTCCTCGCTCACCCGCAGGATCTTGCGCCCGAAGTCGGGATTTGCGGGGACGGGGGCGAAGTCCATCGCGCGCGTGTCCACGAAGTGCGGATGCGTGGCGTCTCCCTCGGCGGCCGCCGCCTCGGCTTGAAGTAGCAGGCTCGCCGCCTGGTTATCGGCGATCGCCAGCGGGGCGGCGCCGGGCTCGGCGGCGAAGGGGCGTGGCGCCATGCACTCCGCCAGCGTGCTCGGCACGAGCGCCACACCGGCTCGCCGTGCCGCCGCCTGGACGTCGAGGCTGGTGAGGATGCTCCGGACGCTGCGGCCGTCGGTGCCCAGGAAGGCGACCGGCCCATGGAGGTTCACCAGCAATTCGGTGTCGGCTTCAACCGCCGGTCCCTCGACGCGCGAGTTGGCCGGGATGTACCCCCAGGTCCCGGGCTCGAGCGTCGACACCAGCGGCTCCTTCGTGTAGCGCGTGCGCCCCGACAGAACCAGCAGGTCGGCCGCGCCGAGGTGCACCATCGGCGCCAACGTGGTCCCGGCGGCGAGTCCCACAACTGCCGAGATCATCCCGGTCTCGCCACTGGCTCGCAGCGGCTTGAATCTCAAGCCGGGAGCCTGGGGGATCTCCAGCCAGGGGAGCGCGTTGGTGTCGACGCCGCCCTCGGTGCCGGTCGGATCGAAGCCGGGGTTGTTCTCGTCGTGCACGTGGTTGGTCGCTCCTATCGGGGTGTCCTGTCTAGCGCTCCTGTCAGGGCTGGCGTTCGGGGAGTTCGGGCACCGTCTCGTCGTACAGCCAGGACTCGACGAGATCGACGGCTTCGGGTCCGGCGAACTCGTCCACGATCCCCAGGAACTCCTCGCTGTTGGTCGTGCCGCCGGCGGACCTGTCGTAGTGGGCCCGCAGGATCTGGAAGAACGTCTCGTCCCCGGCGTGGAGGCGCAGCGCATGGAGCGTCATGGCGCCTCGGAAGTAGACCGATGGCCCGACGAGTTCCTCGACGGTGATCCCCTTGGGCGGCGTTTCCGCGAACAACGGAAGCTGCTGGTGCAACTGCTGCATCTCGGCACCGAAGTCGAAGCCGTAGTGCTCGGCGGCGAACATCAGGTGCAGGTAGGTGGCGAACCCCTCGTTGAGCCAGATGTCGTCCCACTCCTCGAGGGCGACTGAGTTGCCCAGCCACTGGTGCGCCGCTTCGTGGGCGATGATCTCGGGACTGAGGATGTCGCGTCCGTGAACCGGCAGTGACTGGTTCTCGAGAGCGAAGCCAAGATCGAACGGCAGCACGAGCGTGCCGTAGGCCTCGAACGGGTACGGACCGAGGACCTCTTCGATGAATGCGATCGCCTGCGAGGTGACCGCCAGGGCCTCGACGACCTCTGGCGCAGCGCCGCCGGGGACGTAGTCCCGGAGCAGCGGGCCGGCAGGGTTGGGCCGGCCGTGGTCGACCCGTTCGAAGTCACCGATGTAGACGGCGGTGACATAGGTGGCCATCGGGTCCTTCATGCGCCACGTCGTGGTGGTGCGGCCGCCGGCCGTGGACTCGTCGACCAGCAGCCCGGTGGCGGCCGCCGTGGTCGAGGTGGGCACGGTGATGCGGATCTCGAAGGTTGCCTTGTCGGAGGGATGGTTGTTGGACGGGAACCAGGTCATGGCGCCCGACGGCTGGCTCAGCGTGAAGACCACGCCGTCCCGCCAGTGCCAGCCGAGCGCGGTGAACGGCACACCCGGGTCGTCGATCGGCTCGGGTGTGCCCGAATAGTCGACGCTGACGGAGAACTCCTCGCCCTGCGCCAGCGCGAGCCCCGGCCGGACGGTCAGTTCGCTCCCGGAGCGGGAGAATCCGGTTGCGACCCCGTCGATGGTCACGTCGTGCACTTCGAGTCCCGACAGGTCGAGGTTGAACGCCGACAGATCCTGTTCGGCCAACGCGGTGATCGTCGTCACCGCGGCGATGGTGTTGGCAGCCGGGTCGACATCGAGGTCGATGCTGTAGTGCAGGACGTCGTAGCCCCCGTTGCCGAGCAGCGGGTAGAAGCCGTCACCCAGGCCCGCCTCACCGGCCGGACCGGTCGGCGTCTCGGGGTCCAGCGGCGTGTCGGTCTCCGCTGTTGGCTCGGTCCCGGTCGGTGCCTGGGGTTCGGCCGACGATCCGTCGCCTGCCTCCGGATCAGTCGGGATGCCGGCCGTCTCGGCTCCTGGCGGATCCCCAGGAGCGGAGCTATCGCCGGCTGAGACGGGCGCGGTCGAGGTGGTCGTGGCGGTCTCCGTCGGCGCCGATTCGACCATCGAAGTCGGCGGCGGGGCCTGCGTGGTCACCGGGGTCTCCGCTGCGACCCCGGTGGCGGAGGTCGGCGGGCTTGTCGCGGTCGTGGCTGGAGCCGCCGGTGCGATGGTCGAGGTGGGGGCGGCCGTCGATGTCGCCGAGGTCACGGCGGCGCCATCGGTTGCGTCGCCGGACGGACCCCCGCACGCTGCCGCGATCATCGCTGCCGCCGCCGAAAGGGCGAAGACTCGCCGGTGCATCACCGCAGGATACGCAGGACGGATCGGCTGGCCGCTGACACCGGGTTGATGAGCACACGGGCGCCGGCCGAGTGGACGGACCGCACCCCGTGGTGACAGAGTTGACCGCACATCTGGAAATCGCAGAGAGGAGAGATTCGATGGGTGATCTCAGTTCGGCCGCGGATGCTGTATTGGACGGTGTTGTTTCAGGTTCGCCGCGCGTTCCCGGTGTCGCTGCGGTCGCCACCGATCGCGACGGTGTCATCTACGCCGGCGCCCGGGGCGAGCGCGTTCTCGGGGGAGAGCCGTTCACGACCGACACGGTGTGTGCGATCTTCTCGACCACCAAGGCCATCGGCGGCACCGCCTGCCTGCAGCTGGTCGAGCAGGGCGACCTGGACCTGGACGCCCCGGCGAAGGAGTATGTGCCGCGGATCGGCAACCTCGGCGTGCTCGAGGGTTTCGACGACGACGGAACGCCCAGGGTGCGCCCGCCCCGCAGCGACATCACGACTCGCCAGTTGCTGTGCCATACAGCCGGGCTCACGTACGACTTCTTCAACGACACGTACACGAGGCTGGCGAACGAGCAGGGCCAGCCGTGGGTGGTGGATGCCTCCTACGCCTCCATCGAGACGCCGCTGCTCTTCGACCCGGGCGAGCAGTGGGAGTACGGCTCCAACATCGACTGGGCCGGCCTGGTGGTGGAGGGCATCTGTGGCAAGCGGCTCGGCGAGGTGTTCGCCGAGAGGATCCTGGGCCCGCTGGGCATGGACTCGACCGCATTCTCGATGACTCCGGCGATGCGTGAGCGCATGGCCGTAATCCACGCACGCGAGGACGCCGACGGGTCGCTGATCCCGCTGGCCGGTGTGGAACTTCCGCCCGACCCCGACGTTCACATGGCCGGCCACGGCCTCTACGGAACGGCGGAGGACTACGCCAAGTTCATCCGCATGTGGCTCAACGACGGGGCCGGCCCCAACGGCGAGCAGATCCTCCGCCCCGAGACCGTGGAGATGGCGGCGCGGAACCAGCTGCCCGAGGGCATGTTCATCAAGATGCTGCCCGGCGTCGGCGCCACTGAGGTGGCCAAGACGGTC
The DNA here is from genome assembly GCA_963664235.1 of Acidimicrobiales bacterium. Lineage (GTDB taxonomy): Bacteria > Actinomycetota > Acidimicrobiia > Acidimicrobiales > CATQHL01 > VXNF01. The sequence continues at coordinate 2,349,125 of OY760933.1, forward strand.
CTCCCCATCTCGAACCCGCGCCTGTCCAACGACGCCGAGTTCTTCCCGGGCATGCCGAAGACGTGGGCGCTGACCTTCATGATCAACGAAGAGCCTGCGCCCACCGGCCGCCCTGCGGGCGCGCTGGCATGGGCGGGTCTCGCCAATCTGTACTACTGGATCGACCGGGCCAACGGAGTCGGCGGCTTCTGGGCGACCCAGATCTTCCCCTTCGTCGACCCCACGTCGGTGGGCGGGTACCTGGACTTCGAGAAGGCGGTCTACGACAACGCCACCTAGCCCGGCGCAACCAGACGCCCGCACAGCCCGACGGCGGCCCGGGCCGCCGTCGGTCCTCCGGGATCCCCGCCGAATCGCCGGCTCCAAGGCTCCCGGTCACGGTCAACTCGGCTCTCTGAGGAAGCCCAGCAATACATCAGCCTCCGACTTCCTCTGCGTCCCACCTCCCAGCCGATTCTGAGCTTCCCCAGGCTTCCGCTCCGGCCCGCGAGCGCGCCGGAGCGCCACCACCGCAGGGAATCAGATCATGAAGAGAAGCGCTTGACGAGGTTGCCGAGGGTGGTGGCGATGGAGTCTTCGATGAGGAGGAGTCATCCGGCCACCTCGATCAGCCAGGTGCCATCGGACTGCTTGGAGGCAACGAAGTCGTACGTCACTCCGTCTATGGTCATGTTGCGAGCGCTGATGCGCTGACCGGTGGTGAAGAAGCTGAACCGCCCGCGGCCGGAGGAATCGATCCAGAACTCCTGGCTAGTGCCGGGATAGGTGCATCTTTCCCCCACGCTCAGCACCAAACCGACATAGCACTCACCACCCGAGGATCCTGTCGTCGGAGTGGCGGGAGTTGTCGTCGTTGTGGTCGTCCTGGCGGTCCATTCGATGTCCACTTCACATGCGAGCGTGGTGCCGCGAGTCGTGATGATCCCGCGAATTGAGAATTCCCACGACTCGCCCGCGTCGAAGACTCGACTCGACTCGACGTCCACTCCCACAAGACTCCCGTTGGCCTCGCCCCGGGCGATGAGAGAGATGATGTCCACCGGCCTGTTCGCAGTAACCGTGCCGCCCATGTCGACATTCACGACGTACCCGTCCGACGAGCCCGAACATGTCGTGAGGGCCAGGGAGAAGTGCTCGCTCGATGTTGGTGAGGTCGATGTCGGCGCCGGTCGCGCGCTCGTCAGGGTGAGTGGTGAACTGGATAGCCAGCGTCCGACGCGCGCCCCGGTGGGGAAGAGGCGCACTCGAGGCAGCCGGCGATTCCCCCAGGAGTCGTCGGCTTGACGCTGCTGCAGACCGAACTCGACTTTCCCGTTGGCGAGCAGACGGGCGACGATCCGCACCTCGACATCGCGCGCCGCGGCGTCAGCCGCCGCGATCTCGACCGTGAGTGGTGAACTGGATAGCCAGCGTCCGACGCGCGCCCCGGTGGGGAAGAGGCGCACTCGAGGCAGTCGGCGATTCCCCCAGGAGTCGTCGGCTTGACGCTGCTGCAGACCGAACTCGACTTTCCCGTTGGCGAGCAGACGGGCGACGATCCGCACCTCATCCTGGCCGGCAGTCTCCTGGGCTGCGGCGACAGAGGAAACCGCGGCGGTGCCCACGAAGGTAAGAAAGCCCACGATCACCACACCGACGACTCGCGCCCTGTTGCCCATGCGATCACTGCCACCGCTACCAGATCGCGATGCGCTCGCTGACCGCACTGTTTTGCACCCCCTCAATGGCTGCAGATTCCACGACCCTACCGCTTCCACGACTATCACTACCCGCCGCGCCGTCAACCAACCCCCTGGATTCTGCGGACCGCCTTCACCAACACACGCCCACGTATCGGCACTGACCGGCACGGAGCGACACTGCCACTGGGGCGGCCCCGCAGGATTGCCCCATAAGGCCCCAGTCGAGATGGCGGCGCGGAACCAGCTGCCCGAGGGCATGTTCATCAAGATGCTGCCCGGCGTCGGCGCCACCGAGGTGGCCAAGACGGTCCTCCCCATCTCGAACCCGCGCCTGTCCAACGACGCCGAGTTCTTCCCGGGCATGCCGAAGACGTGGGCGCTGACCTTCATGATCAACGAGGAGCCTGCGCCCACCGGCCGCCCTGCGGGCGCGCTGGCATGGGCGGGTCTCGCCAATCTGTACTACTGGATCGACCGGGCCAACGGAGTCGGCGGCTTCTGGGCGACCCAGATCTTCCCCTTCGTCGACCCCACGTCGGTGGGCGGGTACCTGGACTTCGAGAAGGCGGTCTACGACAACGCCACCTAGCCCGGCGCCCGCCACGACGGCAGGTCGCAGGACAGCCCCGGATCGGTCCGGGGAGCGCGCGGGATCAGGTGCTGCCCTCGACCTGAACCGTGATGATGTCCACCCCGTGGAACTTCCGGTGGCGTACGGCTGAGGCGTGGTAGCGCAACAGTCGGAGCGAGAGGTCATCGGCTGACGGCACGGGGGCTTCGTCGGTCAGAAACGCCAGCTGGTCCTCGATGTTCTCCTGGCGCGTCGTGGCGACGAACTCCAGCTCCACCATGCCGCCCTGCGGCCGGGCGGCGATGACCAGGCGAGGCACCTCCGAGCTCCCGGAATCGTCCTCCTGTGAAAGCAGGCTGGTCAGCGTTTCTTCGCCGGCTGCTCGCAGCCGCTGCGTGGATGCCTCGTCCCATGCCAGCCTGGTTGCCAGTCCGGCAAGAAACCGATCGATCGCCGGGAGTGAGGCCATGTCGAGGGTGACCTCCAGGCGCGAGCGGCGCGTGCTCGTCGCTTCGAGCAGGAACGTCATCCCGATCGCGACCACTGCGCCGATCGTGACGCCGTTGCCGATCAGCCCGCCCAGTTCATCGCCGAAGAGGTCGCTTGCCAAGGGGTGGCCGTCGAGGCCCAGGCCCAACGCAGTGGCGAGCGCGACCACCAGGATGCGCCGGGAGTCGATGCCGTCGCGCAGGATCGTCTGGCAGCCGCTGACGAAGAGCATGCCCATGGCGAGCATCAGGTAGGCGCCCAGCACAGGTCCCGGGATCGTCAACAGGACGGCGGCGAACTTGGAGAAGAACGCCAGGGTCACCTAGACGACCGCCACGCCGACGCCGACTCGCCGGGCGGCGACGCCGGTGAGGTTGATGAGCGAGAGGCTGTAGGAGGAGTTGGCCATTGTCGGCAGCGTGCCCGTGAGTCCGGCCAGGAACATCCCTATCCCGTTGACGCTGACCATGCCCTGGACCTGACGGAAGTCGATGGCCCGTGGCTGCCGGCGGGAGCCCTGCTGGATCACCACACCGTCGCTGATCGTCTTGAGCCCGAGCACCAGGGTGAGAATGGCGAACGAGGGCAGGAGTGCCCAGAACTCCGGGCTCGGCCCCAGATCGAAGCTCAAGTCCGGCAGCGCGGGGATGCCGAACCAGCCGGCGTTGGCGATTCGGTCCCCGTCCATCACACCGAATGCGGCGGCGACGGCGCATCCGGCCAGGATGCTCATGAACGGCGCGACCAGGCGCCAACGTCCGCTGGCGCGCAGCGTCACGACCACCGAGACCAGCAGGGTCATCCCGGCGATCACCGGGCCGGCGGCCACCGGCGCGCCGGCGGGAAGGTCCCGGACAGCGTCGAAGGCGATGGGCAACACGCTGATGGCGATCAGCATCGTCACCGTGCCGGAGACCGTCGGTGTGACGATCCTGCGCAGCGTCGGCAGCCACCAGGCGAGCGCCACCTGGATCACGCTGCAAACCACCAGCAGGCTCGCAAACGTCCCCGGCCCGGCCCTGGAGATCGTTGCGACCATGATCGCGATGAACATCGCCGCCGGCCAGGCCAACACGATGTGGCCGGCGCCGAACCGCCGCAACTGGAACGCCTGCAGCGCGGTGATCGCCGCACAGATCAGCATCGCGGCGAAGACACCCCAGGCCAGATAGGTGTCGTCGAGCCCCGCGGCGCGGATCCCGATCGCCACGTTGAGCACCGTCGGCGCCAGGACGAGTGCTGCGCCCTGGAACCCGACCGCCAAGGCGATCGATGGAGGGCAGGCCTCCTCGGGCTCGAATCGGATGGGCTGTTCAGCGCTGCCGGTGGTCAATGGTCGGTCAGGCCCTTGAGGTCATCGCATGGGCACGGGCTCACGCCCCGGAGTCGTATCCTTCTGCGACCACGACCCGAGACCTCGTCCCCCGACCGCGGACTCCGTCGGAGGCCCCGTATCCGGCGGAGTCGACGAACCCTCTTGCTGCTCCGAGATCGTCGAACTCGAGAATCACAAGCCGCTTCGGCGCCCAATCGCCCTCGATTGCCTCGGCGTCGCTCGTGCGTACGAGGAATCGGCCGCCGTGGGTGGCGATGGCCGGCAGGACGTTGTCGACGAACCCCGAGTACGCCTCGGGATCGATGACCTCCGTGTCGATAATGACGTAGCCCTTCATCGGAAGTGCTCCTTCCATTCCTTGAGTCCTACCGGGTGGGGTTCGACTCCTGATTGTCGTGCAGGGAACTCCTGTACAGGCACCACCCACCGCCGGGATCCCGTCTCGGCGTTCGAGGGCCGGGCCGGACCCGATGGCCACCTGTCAATAGAATACGAAACTATCGATCCCCCCGCCTTGAGGGCTGTCCCCCGGCGATCAGGGGGAAGGCTCACGGCCTCCAATCCATGAAGGCCTTCCTTGCCACAGCCGCCCTTGCAGCGGCAACAGTCGCTTGTGCTCAAGAGACCGACGTCACAGTTGCCTGGCAATTCGTGGGTTCCGACCAGGCGCATACCAAGTACTCGGTAGCCGAGGAGATCACCCCCGCCAACGTCGGCGAGCTGGAGATCGCCTGGAAATGGGAGCCGAACGAGGCACCCCTCGAGACCTACGGCACGCGGCCGGGTCCCTTCCAGTCCACTCCCATCATGGTTGACGGCGTCCTCTACCTCTCCACGATGTACACGCGGGTGGCGGCACTCGACGCCGCAACGGGCGCGGAAGTCTGGACGTTCGATCCGAAGGCCTACGAGGGCGGGCCGGTCGGCGCGGGGCCGACCGGCTTCAAGCACCGTGGCATCGCCTACTGGAGCAACGGGGACGACGCTCGCGTCTTCCTCAACAGCCGCGACCGGCTGTACGCGATCGACGCCACAACAGGTGAGGTGGATGCGGACTTCGGCGAGGGCGGGAGTGTCGTGCTGACCGGGGGGCACGGCCGCCCGGTCACCCGCTTCGAGTTCGACCAGACCTCGCCACCGGTGGTGTTCGAGGACTTGGTGATCGTCGGGAGCCGCGTGCCCGACGGGGTGCAGCGTGAGTTCGACCCGCCCGGCACGGTTCAGGCGTTCGATGCCCGGACGGGCGAGAGGCGCTGGGTGTTCTTCACCATCCCCCAATCGGGCGACGACTTCGGGGCGGACACCTGGGAGGACGAGTCCTGGCGCTACACCGGCCACGCCAACGTGTGGGGGTTGATGTCACTCGATGTCGAGCGGGGGCTCCTCTACGTGCCGACGAGCACGCCGAGCAGCGACTACTGGGGAGGGCGGCGCAAGGGGGCGAACCTGTTCGCCGAGTCGTTGGTGGCCCTCGATGCGCGCACGGGCGAGCGGCGCTGGCACTTCCAGGCAGTGCATCACGGCTTGTGGGACTACGACCTCGCGGCGGCCCCGAACCTGGTGACGGTAACGGTCGACGGGCGCGAGGTCGACGCGGTGGCGCAGGTCTCCAAGCATGGCTTCACGTACGTGTTCGACCGGGTGACGGGCGAACCGGTCTGGCCGATCACCGAGCGCCCGGTGGACACGGTCACCGATGTCCCCGGCGAGGAGTTGCATCCCACCCAGCCGTTCCCGACGAAGCCCCCGCCGTTCGCCCGGCAGGGCGTATCGCTCGAGGACGCGAACGATCTGACTCCGGAGATACATGAGCTGGCGGTGGCGGAGATGAAGCGGTTCCGGCTGGGCCCGCTCTTCACTCCGCCGAGCCTTCAGGGGACGCTCCAGCGCCCCGGGGCGAGCGGCGGCGCGAACTGGGGCGGGGCGGCGTTCGATCCCGAGACCGGGATCCTGTACGTGCGGACATCGGAGGAGGCCGACGCGAACCAGGTCTGTGAGAACCCGGGCGACGACCCGCGCGTCGACGTCGAGTACAGCAACAACTGCCCCTTCGGCGCGACACGCGTCATGTTCGAGGAGGCCGGCGGGCCGGGCGCGGTGGAGGTTCCGGAGAGCGAACTCGGCCCGATCCCGCTCACCAAGCCGCCCTACGCGCACCTGGTGGCGATCGACCTCAACGCGGGCGAGATCGCGTGGAGGGTGCCGTTCGGGGAGGGGAGTGACGAGATCCGCTCGCACCCGTTGCTGCGCGGCGTCGACTTGCCGGAGCGGCTGGGCACGCTCGGCAACTCCGGACCGCTGGCGACCAAGGGCGGGCTGGTGTTCCTCGGCGGCGGCGACCCGTACCTGTATGCGTTCGACAGCGAAACGGGTGCCGAACTCTGGCGTGGCGCAACGTCGTTCCCGACCAACGCGAACCCGATGACCTACCGGACGCAATCAGGGCGGCAGTTCGTGGTCATCGCTACGGGCAGAGGCGCGGACGCAGCGCTCGTCGCATTCGCGCTACCCGGGGAGTGAGATCGGCCCCAGGGCTCGCTTGCGCGCCGCACGAGTTCTCAGTCGTGCAAGAAGACCCCAGGTAACGAGGTCATGAAGAGAAGCGCTCGACGAGTTTGTCGAGGGTGGTGGCGATGGAGTCCTCGATGAGATCGTCGTTGATCAACCGCATCGTGAGGGGCCGGAATCGGGTACAGGTGTAGTCGGCCGACTCGGTCACCCGGGTGCCGCCTTCGGTGGGCTCCAACTCGTAGCGCCAGCGGTTCTTGACCAGGTGACACCAGGCGATACGCCGGTTCTCCTCGTATTCCACCACCGTGCTGGTGATCCTGTAGGGGAAGCCGAACGCCTTCATGGCCATCGTGAACTCCGATCCCAGTTGCATGGGTCCCCGGCCGGCGACGAGCCTCTGAACGGTTCCGGAGCCGTCCATCTCGACGTGGCGGGCCGGGTCGGCCAGCAGGGCGAAGATCTCCTCGGGAGCGGCGGGAACCACCCGGCTGGCGGTGAAGAGTTGCTTGCTCATAGCAGTACGGCCTGACGCTAGACCTTCGGCCTGCTCCGTTGGCGCTGCCAGGGGCGGCTGACCCGGTTGTGGACCAGATCGGCCCGGGCGTGGGTGACCACGGCACCCACGATCAACAGCCCGCCGATCACCGTGGCAAGCGGTGGCGCCTCGCTCACCACGATCCACGCCGCCAGAATCGAGCAGGGAGTCTCCGTCGTGGCCAAGAGCGCGGCCTCCGCTGCCCGGAGGCGCCGGACCCCCTCGGTCCAAAGCACCAGCGCCACCGCGAACACCAGCCCGAACGCCACAGTCAGGGGCATCTCGGAGGCATCCATCCCGAACGGGTCGGCCACCACGAGCGCCACTAAGAACAGCGCAACTCCTGATCCGGCTTGGGCCAGCAGAGCATCGGTGCCGGGGAAGCGGCGTATCAGCACGATCAGCGAAGCCAAGGTGAGCGACAGGGCCACGGCCAGCAGATCCCCCTCCAGGTTGCCGGCCCCGAGGCTCCCGGTCACGGTCAGGATCACACCGCCGAACGACACCACCGCGGCGATGACCGTCGATCGCCGCAGTCCCTCACGCAGGACCAGCCACCCGAGCCCCGCGGCCATGAAGGGAATCGTTGCCATGATCACCGACACGTTGGCCACAGCGGTCTTCTGGAGCGCAGTGACCAGCAGCACCATGGCCGCAGCGTTGAGAGTGAGCATCACCAGCGCGGTGGCGGCCGAAACCGGGCTGAGCCGGACCCGAACCGGATCGGCGTCGCGCCGCCGGCGCCACCAGACATAGGCCACGATGGCCGGGGTGGCGGTCAGGCCGCGCCAGCTTGCGATCTCCCAGGCACCGCCCTCGATGCTGCGGGTGAACACGCCCGACATGCCGAAGGCCAGCCCGGAGGCGAGCATGGAAGCCGCGCCCACCCGCCGCGACCGCGAACGGACCGTGTGCTGGTCCGCAGTCAACTCGACTCCGAGGAAGCACAGCAATACATCAGCGTCCCACTCCCTCTGCGTCCGACTTCTCAGCCTATTCCGCGCCTCCATGGGTCGACTTGCGGGTGTCTTCACTCCCGCCTGGACTGATCAAGACCGCCGAGATCATCCGGGGAGCTCTGGCGACCGCAGAGCGGAGCAGCGGGTGAGCACGCCCGATCGTCCCGGTCGCCTCTGCCTTCCCCGGCCCGTCATGGAGGCACTGATCGACGGCGCGGCGAAGGAATTCACGCTCTACGGCCGCGACCCGCGCCACTTCCCGATCCAGCACTCGGTTGCCGTCCACGAAGCGCTGTCGGCGGCGGGTGAGCCGCTCGGCATGGTGAACTTCGGCCTGTTGGCCACCGAATCGATGCGCCTCGAGAAGAACTACCGGGCGTGGAAGCAAGATCTCCACACCGAATTCACGGTGCTCGAGGCCGGGCTCGGCCGCTTTGTCGACCTCGACAAGGACTTCCGGGGTCGCGATGCCATCGTCGCCGAGCGCACCGCCGGCGACCGGCGCCGGTTCGTCGCACCCGAGGCCGGTGCCTGCCTCGGAGTGCTCGAGCTGCTCGTCGCCGAGAGGGCGATCCATCCCGACGAACGAGTCGTGATTTTCAACACCGGCGCAGCGCAGAAGTACGTGGAGGTCATGGGGTCCGGCACCCTGCCTCACCTACCCCGGCCGGTGGACTGGGGCGCGTTGTCGTCGTAGCGCGAAGCAGCGCTCTTGAGCGGGCGCCGGCGCACGGAGCCGAGCCCGCAGCCGCTGCTCAGTCGCCGGCGAGGTGCCTGTGCTCTCTCAGACGCAGTCCTCGCCACCACAGGCCGCCGATCAGCGTCAAGGCCATCAGCGTGGGGATCACGGTCCACACCAGCGCCCGGCCGGCGATGTCATAGAGCCAGGCTCCCAGGACTGATGCCAGCCCCGCCAGCAGTACCTCGCTGGCCCCCATCAGACCCTGCGATGAGGCCTGGCGGTCGTCGGTCACTGTCTGGGAGTAGGCGTAGAGGCCGGCGGTGAATCCGACACCCGCGGCACTGCTCATCACTGTCGCTATCGCCACGAGGCTCCAGACCGAGTCGAAGGTGCCCAGCAGCACTCCGGCCACAGCCGAGACCAACAACCCACCCACGCACACCCGCAGCCCGCCGGTGCGCTGGGCCCACGCCCCTCCTACCGGGGCCAGCACGCCGAGCGGGATGGCGAACACGGTGATGCTCAGCCCGATCTCCCATGTGTTCGCGCCCAGATCGACCAGGCTCAGCGCCCACACCGCTTCCCACGCTCCGATCATCACGAACACGCTCGTGACCACCAGCAGCGTGCCGGCCACCACCCGGTCGCCCAGCAGCCGTACCGAGCTGGTGGTGCGGATGCCGAGGGCGCCCCGGTCCGATTCGAGCCGGCCCATCATCACCACGGTGGCCACGATGATGCCGGCCAGGACGTAGAACGGCGCATCGAGGTTGAAGGCTTCGGCCAGCACGGCCGTGGCTGCCGGCGTGGCCGCAAATCCGACTGTCTCGACCACGGCGAGGCGTCCGAGGTTGCGGCCGGTGTGAGCCGGGTCGGCCAGGATGACGGCGCGACGAATGGCAGGCTGGGCCACACCGATGGCGACGCCGAGCATGGCCCGCGCCGCGAGCATCGTGGCGAAGCCCGAGCTGGCAGCGAACCCGACCATGCTGATCGCCGAGGCCACCAGTCCGAGCCGGACCATCAACGGCGCATACCCCCGATCGGCCAGCCGGGCGAGCGTGATCTGGGTGACGAAGGCGGTGAAGAACCCCGACCCGACGACCAACCCGACCTGGGTGTCGCTCAACTCGAACTCGTCCCGCAGGTCGCCCAGCAAGGTGATGACCGAGCTCAACGAGCCCATGCACAACCCCTGGGCCAGGTAGTACCACAGCAGCCGCGGAGCCCGCGCCCCCTCAGTCGGCAACGCCAATGCTCCTCAGTCGATCTCGCCTGCCGGAGATGTCATCGCGCGTTCCTCTGACTGTCAGGGGTACCGGCGGCGCTGCCGGCAAACTGTCCGTTCCTGTGTGGGTCGGCCTATTCGTCGAAGTCGCGGGTGAAGAGGCGGTAGGCCAGGTTGTCGACGCTGAGCGCTGAGTTAGACAGGATGACGATCCCTTCACCCGCCTGGGCGTCGAAGACCATGAAGGAGGCATAGCCGCCGGTTCCGCCGTTGTGCCAGACGAATTCAGGGTGGAGACAGCTCGCGCAGCTGGTCGGCGATCTCCTCGACAGGAACCTCTTCCTCCGCTGCCACGCGCATCACGAGTTCGTACACGTCGTCGTTGAGGGCCGCTGTCACCGAGGCTCCATTGAGTTCGAGGAACACCGCTGTGGCGAGCCAGCCCTGGCGCTCGTTGCCGTCGATGAGGGCGTGGTTGTTGACGACGGACTGCAACAGTGCGGCCGCTTTGGTCCAGATGTCGGGATAGGCGTCGGAGCCGAACGCGCTGGCCTGCGGGCGAGCCGCCGCGGCACCGAGCAGCCCGACGTCGCGGACCGGCGGCGGGTCTCCGAGCAGGCGGCGGGCGAGTTCGATCAGGTCGTCGGTGTCGAGGAACTCGACCGGACCGGTCACTCTCCCAGACGCCGCAGCGCCTCAGCGTGGCGGCTCATAACCCGTTCCGCCGCAGCGCCGACGCGGTCCTGATGGTCGCGCCGCGCCACGAATTCGCGCACGGCGCGGCGGGCCGCTTCCTGCATCGACACGCCGTCGAGGGCGGCGCGCTCGCGCAGGGCATGGCGTTCCTCATCGGTCAGCCGCAACGTCATCGCCACACCCATATGGTATCACAGCGATACCGATAACTGCCCGAAGTGGAGTGGGACTCCGCTCACCAGAAGCCCTCCTGTTAGGTTGCGCGGGGCGCCGTTCGGGGACCCGTCGGGGTGCCCGAAGGCACCAATCCCGTACGCATGCCTCGTTTGTCTCTGCAACCCGGACAAGGGGAGTCGCAGTGATGGCACGGACGGCGCGGAACATCGCGACCGAGCCGGCGTCAGTTCAAACGGCTGGCGGCGGTGGGCGGTTAGACGTCGAGCCTGCCCGGCTCGAGGTCCGGTGGCGGCGTCTCCAGGGCCGCCAGGAACTCGCCGAACTGCTCGACGGGCACGACCTCGGCGGCGGTGCGGTGCTGGCGCTGCGAGCCGCCGTAGACGAGCGCGGCTGCCGAGACGTCGGGGAGGTCTCTCTTGATGCGCTCCAAGCGGGAGATCCAGGACGTGTGGAGTGTCGCGCCGGACTTGATCTCCACCGCCGCCAGGCCCGACGCCGTCGGGTACAAGAGGTCGCACTCGAGGCCCGCCGAGGTTCGGAAGAAAGACAGTCGGGGATGGCGAACCGCGGCGTTGTAGGCGTGCTTGAGAGCCTCGCCGATCACGGCGTTCTCGAACAGGTTGCCCCGCAGAGGGTGAGTGGCGACCTGCTCGGCGGTGCGGATCCCGATTAGGTAGCTCGCGAGCCCGACATCGACGAAGTAGAGCTTCGGCGACTTGGTGAGGCGCTTGCGGATGTTCGGCAGATGGGGCTCCAGGAGGAACACGATGTCACTCGCCTGGAGGACCGAAAGCCAGGAGCGGGCGGTGCCAGGGGCCACGCCGGTGTCATCCGCGAGGTTCGTCACGTTCAGGAGTTGGCCGACGCGGCCCGCAGCGAGGCGCATGAAGCGAGCGAACGCGGCAAGGTCCTGGACTGCGCCGATCCGGCGCACGTCGCGTTCCACGTAGGTCGTGACGTAGTCGCCCAGCGCCTCAGCGGGGGAGCGGCCCTGGGCGTGGATGCTCGGGTAGCCCCCGGCAAACAGGACCTCGTTGAGGTCGCCGGACGCGCCGGCCAGCGCACACTCCGCCAGCGTGAACGGCAACAGACGCAGGACAGCGGTACGGCCCGCTAGCGACTGGCTGATCGAGTCCGTCCAACCGAACTGCTCGCTGCCGGTGAGGACGAACCGACTCCGCTGGGGGTCCTCGTCGACGAGGACCTGGAGGTACGACGGCAGCTCCGGGGCTCGCTGGATCTCATCGAGCACAACCCCATCGGGGAACTGCGCCAAGAACGCCCGCGGGTCCGACGTCGCGAAGTCGCGCACGTCGGGATCCTCCAGGTTGGCGTAAGGCAGATGCCCGAAGGCGCGGCGACACAAGGTCGTCTTGCCGGACTGGCGCGGGCCGGTGATCGTCAGGACCGGGTACTGGTTGATCAGACGCAGCAGACGCGGCGTGATTTCCCGCTCGATCATGCCCTCACTCTACTCCGACCTTGTAAATCATCATTCTCACTACCGATTTGCAAGGCATTTGCTTGCTAAGAGCGCAGCGAACCGGAAACACCACATTCCATCCGCTCTCGCCATGGCCAGGACGAGGCTGTCTGTTGCTGGACGTCGCCGCCGGCCCGGAGGTGGACGGCGCTATGAACCTCCCCGGGGCACACCAACTTCCCGAGTGTCACTGTTGGGGTTGCCGGGGCCTCCGGCCAAGGGGTTACTCCGGTCCTCCTTAGAGCCGGTGGTTGAATGCGTCAGAACCTCTGCGCTAGGTCTCGCAGCATGTCCGTCGCCCCAGCGAGCATCTCCGCTCCTGCTTGCTGGCGGTCGGAGGGCGCAACGGGCTTGCGGGCTGGGTCGCCTCGTCTGTGCGATGCGACGTTGCGAAGTCGGCGTACCCGGCGCAGCAGTGCGATGTCTCGCTGCGCGTGGGAGTAGTCGATCTGCGCGAACCACTCCTCCAGGAGTGAGATCGATTTGCGATCGTCTGACTTGGGGACACCCAACTCCTCTCTCAGCCTCTGCGCGTCGAGCGCCTCAACCAGGACGAGGTCGAGCAGCTGCGCTTGTTCATTCAGTTCCTCGGCGGTATCAGTGAGCGGCATCCGTACCCGGTGCAGCAGCGGGCTGCCGTCGGCGTGGATGGCGTCGCGCCACAGATCCCAGCCCAATCGTTGCCGGCACTGGCTCCTGAACGCGTCGTACCAGTGCTTGAACTGCCATTCCGGGGAGTCGGGTTCTGTCCACTCGCCTTGTATCCACCTGCCGTAGGCGGCGTGACTCAACCCTGAACCCGGCGGGGCGACGTTGTGGGCCTTCCAATGGTGTTGCTCGCGCTCGGGGAGCCCGACGCCAAGCTCATAGAGCAACACGACGACGTGCTCCGCCTCGTTGTTGTCGATCCGCAGACTCCACAGCGCCCCGCAGGAGACGCTGTTGTCATCCACCCGATACTTCTGGGGATCTGAGTAATAGCGCTGCAGCACCGACTTCTCGAAGAAGACTGGGGTCAACCGCCCTAGAGGCAGATCGGGACCCACCCCGAAGTCTGAGGCCAGAGCTTCGGGGTCACATGTGTGCTCGATCGGCTCGCCAGTCGGAGTCTCGTCGACGACGAAGTGCAGGTGAGAGGCTCCTGCAGCTCTTGGCCGGTCCCATGGCCAGGCTCCGCACTCATCTCTGGGCGGCGGCTCGGCGATTGTCTTGGCCAGTATTCGAGACGACACCTCCCCAGGCCGGACATCGAGCCGGATATCGCGGCGCCAAACGTAATTCTCCGTCCGGACGGTCTCGTCCAGCGGGGCAAGCGCAGCAGCGGTCAACTCCTCGTCGTTGGAGGTGTTGATGATCGAGTCCACGAACCGGACGAGACACAGCTGCGTCGCGGCCTGGAACGTGCGCAGATACGCGGTGCGGATCTGCACATGCTGCTGCGTGACTCTGCAAACCTCGACCGCCGAACCGTCGGCGTGGAGCTTCTTGTGGATACCCCCCGCAGAGTCTTCCCAGAGATTGTGAAAATGGCGGAACTCCTCGAGCACCTGCGGCAACATCGCCGGGAGCACCCCATCGTGGGACAGCAAGACGACAACCGGCTTCGCGTCGTCCTTCCGGCCATGACGCGCGTACCGGTACGTGTCCCGCACGTCTTCGATGAACGCGGGGCATCCGTCATAGGGACGCATATCCCATTCGGGGCGCATGAGCAACTCGGCTCGGCCCGAGTCAGGTGCGAAGGCCGAGAAGATCCCGAAGTCCTGATCCGGGTGCAGCGACTGGTAGACCGTCGTCCATATCCCCACATCACCATCGAGGAAGTCGGACAATCGTTGAGCTTGCGTGACCTCCTCCGGGAGGCTCGATGAGAGGCTCACACCGCAAATGTACGCCCAACCTGTGAACCTCCCCGGGGCACACCAGAGCCTGCGCAATACCCGGGAAGCTTCAGTCGGGGCCTCCGGTGCAGCATTGCGGCAGCCCAAAGGCAGTAGTGAGTCTGCAGCCCCCGGTACCGTGACCGGCGTGTCGCGGCGTGATCTGGTCTTGGGTGAGCGCTGGGAGGCGGTGTTGGCGGCCGCGGCTGCGAACAAGGCGACGGAGATCTCGTTGGTGGGTTCGACGGCGCGGGGCGCCGACACGCCCGACAGTGACGTCGATTTCCTGGTGCGGCTCGCGCCGGGCGCCAGCCTGTTCGACCAGGCTCGCCTGCAGGACGTCCTGGAGGACCTGCTGGGCTGCCGCGTTGATGTGATCTCGGTGGGAGGCCTGAGCGCCGGGCGTGCCGCGCGCATCGCGGCGGCGGAGCCGGTGAGCGACGCCGACCGCGACGCAGATCGGCTGCGCGGCATCGACGAGGACGCCGCGTACCTGGGCGAGATCGTGGCCGTCGGTCGTGAGGCGTTTGCCGCCAGCGGTGTGAGCCGGCTGGCCGCGGCGCGGCTGTTGGAGCGCATCGGCACCTTCGCCGGTTTGTCGGGGCTGTTCGTGGCGGCGCGGCCGCGCCTGGAACTGGCGGGCATGCCGGCGCTGCGCGCGTTTGCCGCCGCGCCGTGCGCCGAGGCCTCCGACGATGTGGTGTGGGCGCTCGTGGCGGCGGTGGTACCGGAGTTCGTGCGCGTGCTGGGCGAGGATCCGCCTCTCGGGGATCCGGCGTGGTGACACTGCCGGCCCACGTCGCCTGGTCAGGCCAGGGCGCCTTCGACCTGGCGGACCGCCGCCAGCGCTGCGACGCCTACAGGCTGGTGATGACCGAGGGTCTCGACGCCGACGTGGTGTGGTTCGTCGACGTCGCCGAAGTCGTGGCCATGTGCGCCGAGATGCACCTGTCGCCGCACATCCGGATCCCGTGGCAGCGCTGGCTGTGGGACCGGGGCCTGGTGGATCTCTGCACTCTCGTCGCCGGCACCGTCGCCGATGTCACCCGCCGCTACCCGCCGCGCAGCCTGGCGGGCTAGACATCGCCGCCAATTCCCGGGTTGGCCCGCCGCGGGTGCGCCGCGGCGGCATCAACGTCGATCAGGGAATCCCAGCGCGCGAGAAGGCCCAAGACCTCCTGGGCGGCGCGTTCCACTCCGGTGATCTGCACGAAGCCGGCGCCGCCGTGGTGGCGGCGCATCTGTTCCCCCGCCGCAAACCTGGTGACCGGAGGAGTAGGCGAGGCAGGTGTTGCCGGGGCCTGCGGCCGGTCCCCGGCCGGCGGTCGGGGGTCTTGGCGGTCGGTAGGATTGGCGTGTGGGTTTGGATCTGTCGAAGGTGCGCCGTCCCCCGCCTGGCCCGAGGACTGTTGTCGAGCCGGTCCCCCTGTCGCGCCCGGTCGGCTACCGGCCTCGTGTCAGCGCTCTGCCCGCGGAGATGGCGAGTCCGTTGCCGCGGGCGCGCACCCGTGCGCTGGTCCAGTTCATCAAGGACTGGAACACCTGGCCGCAGGATCGGGCCGAGATGCTCAACGCTCCGCCGCTGTCGGGAGATCCCTTCGATTTGGCGTGCATCGCCGCGGTCGTCCATGCCCTAACGGACCGCGCGGGCGTCGAGGCCCCCGAATGGGTGCACCGTCATCGTGCGCGCCCGCCGCGGCTGTTCACCGGCCTCGATGTCGACTCTGATTACGGGCGTCTCATCGCCACCGAAGCGCCAGCGGTGTGCGCGTACCACGGCGTCTACTTCGAGGCGTCGATGCTGGACCGGTGATCGCCTCGGGTGCCGGCGCCGACTTCGACAACCGGGAGTTGCTCATCTACCTCTCAGAGGTGGATGCCGAACTCCCGGTGCCCGATGACGGCGAACCCGTAGAGATCGCCGTCATCGGGGGCGCTGCCATCGGCTTTGTGGTGCCAGGCCGTGTGACCGATGACGTCGACGTCATCTCCGAAGGGATGCCCGAGAAGCTCCGCGCCGCGGCGGCGTCGGTCGCCGCTCGACACGCGCTGCGCCCCGACTGGATCAACGACGCCGCCAAGGTCGGGCTACCGCGGCTCGACGCCAACGTCGAGCCGGTCTATTCCGGTGAGCGCCTCATCGTCTACCGGACCGACTCGAAGTACCTGCTGGCGACCAAGCTCCGCGCTGGCCGCCCCCAGGACCTCGACGACGCGGTGCCGCTGGCGGTCGCTGCGGGTATCACGACCAGCGATGAGATGCACGACCTTGTCGCGGAGGCGTTCCCGGCCCCGCTGCTGACACCGCGCCTGCAGTACACCATCGCGGTGGTCGCCGAGAAGGTCGCCGAGGTCCTAGCCAGCGACATCGAGCCTCCCGGCGTCGACGTCTGACCGGCCCGACCCTCGAGGGGCCTCGTTGGTCGTTCTTCCGGGATAGACAGGTGTCGATGGTTGAGGGCAGTTCTAGAGACATGAGCGTTCCGCCAGGCGACCCTGGCGGGACGGATACGGAGGCGTCTCGGGTCGGGATGAGCCCGTACGCGACCGGTGGCGGCGGGGTGACGTTCGAGAGGAAGGTAGCGGTCCAGTACCTCGCGCTTCTTCTCTCCGGCGATGGCTCCGCTGAACTTGGAGAGGGCCGGAGTGTTGTAAGCGTCGAGTTTCAACAGGCGCCAGATCACCCGGTGGACGATGTAGTTGTGAGTGCGGAACTGCCCGACGAGTTGGAGCCGTCGTTGGTGCTGTCTCTTGGTGTCCGGCGCTCACCGGCCATCGTGGCGAGTGATGAGTCGACGCAGCGGCTGATCTGCAGCTTTGTCCGAGCTGTGATCGACATGCCCGCTGGAGATTCGAAGCACCGGTTGGGACTTGTCGTGGCGGCGCCCCAGCAGCACGCCAAGCAACTGGGGGTCTTGGCCGACCACGCTGCGGCCCAGATGGATGCATCGGGTTTCTTCGATTTGATCCGCACACCGAGAACCTTCGATTCCGGTGTCCGAGGCAGGCTCGAACAACTGGAGAGGCTTGTGAGGTGTGCGGTGGCCGACTTAGAGGACGGTGAGACTGACACGGCACTCGTCCAATACCGCACGTGGCAACTGCTGTCGCGGCTGAACGTGCTGATGCCGCGCCTGGAGTCGCCTGATGAGACGGATTGGGCGACTGTCGCGAACAGTCTCGTCCCCGTTGCGCGAGGTTCTGATCTGCCGGGGGCGTTCGGGCTTCGGGATCGGCTCGTCGCGCTTGCCGACGAGTACGCGCCGAAGTCCGCTCGAGTTGATGTCACGCTGCTCCGACGCCACGCACACGCAATGCTCGACTCGATGACGCGGCGCCATCGGCGCGGCTGGCAAGCACTTGACCACCTTCATGAAAGGGCGCGAGCGTCGGTTAGCGACGAAATCACCGCTGGCGACGGCGCTCGCCGGCTGCGCCTCGATCGAAGTGACGCGGCCGGGGCGCTACTTGAACGGATGGCTGACGCAGCTGCGGTCATTGCGACCGGTGAGTCTGGTGTGGGAAAGAGCGCGTTTGCGTTGCTGTCCTTTGCCGACGTGGAGATGGCAGATGCTGACGCGCCGCAAGTCTTGTGCGTCAACCTGCGCCACATCCCGAAGCTGTCCGTTGAGTTCGAGAACGTATTGGGATGCCCGCTCGCAGAGCTGCTCCGTGAACTGAGCGCTCCCCGACGCGTGCTCATCGTCGATGCCGCAGACGCTGTCGCCGAAGGCCTGCAGGACGCTCTCGCCTATCTGGCCGACGCCGCCCATGAAAGCGACGTCAAGGTAATCGCCGTCACCTCGACCGACAGCAAGCAGGTCGTCCGAGACATACTCAGCGAGCGCTTCGGCGCCGACATCCCAGAACACATCGTGTCTCCTCTGGGCGACCCCGAGATCAACGAGATCGTCGAGGCCTTCCCGGAGTTGGGGAGCCTCAACGCGGATCCTCGATCTCGAGCGCTTCTACGCCGGCTCGTCGTGATCGACCTGTTCGTTCGTGGTCGCGTCTCCGGCGTGCCATTGACCGACGCAGACGCAATGAATGAGGTGTGGATGGGTCTCGTTCGTCAGCGGGAACTGACCGACCGCGGGTCTCCCGACGCACGCGAGTTGGCGCTCCTCCGACTCGCCGAAGTGGAACTCAGCGGCGGCGAACGGCTTGACGCCATGAGCGACATCGATCCCACCGCGCTCGACGGCTTACGCCGTGACGGATTGCTGCGAACGTCCACCCACGATGCGTTCATGATCGGCCCTGAGTTCGCACACGACGAGCTTCGCCGCTTCGCGGTCGCCCGCCGCCTGCTGGGCGGAGACACCCCGGCTTCGAGGCTCCTGAGCGTTGGCGCCCCACGCTGGTCGCTCTCAGCCGCAGGCCTCGCATGTCAAGCATGGCTGGGGCGACCCGATATGACCGCGACACCGCTGCGGGGCAGGTTCGCCACGTTGCAGGCGTCCTTCGACCTGCTCGTCGATGCCGGTTTCGGCGCTCGATGGAGCGACGTGCCCGGGGAGGCCCTTCTTGCGCTCGCTGATCCCGGCGCCGTGCTCCGGGACACCTGGCCAGCACTGCGCGCCGACAACAACGCTGGCCTGCGGCGGCTTGCGCGGCTGGTCGGCCAGCGACACCGAGACGACACCGGCATCGTCGACCCCATCGCTGTCGAGCCGATCGTCACATTGTTGCTCGACGACAACACCCCGTGGCGATCCGGCGAGTACGCGGCGGACCTGCTGCGTGACTGGTTGCGGGCCCATGTATTCGCCGGTACCGATAGCGGCCATCCACTACGCGTCCTGCTGCGCGAGCGCCTCCTCCGCTCGTGCGAACAAGCGGATCGCGACCTCGCCGAGCAGCAAGAAGCGGAAGCCGCCAGACGCGCCGCTCGTACTCCAGAGGAGGTCGAACGGTATCGCCAAATTGAAGAGCACCACCGCGCCCTTTACGCCGCGGCCGGCCACGGCAACCGGCGACAGCGCCCAGAGGTCCCCTATGAGATCACAAACGAGACTGTCGTGGAGTTGCTCGCTCTGCTCGGCCCGGACCTTGGAAGCGAGGGTGAGGCGATCCTCCGCCGGGTCGCTGAGGACGCGCCGTCATCGCTCGCTCCTGCCGTGGAAAGGCCACTCACTGGCCACGCGCTCGCCGGCTACGGAGGCGGGCTTCTCGCACACCTGACCGAGGCGTACTACATCGATGACAAAACGCGCGGATCCCTTGGCTTCGACGACGGGATTCGACACCACGAGGTCCGCACCATCATGGGCCCATCCTTCGCCTGGCACCTCGGCCCGTTCATACCGCTGTTCCAGGCCGACTTCCGCGACGGCGTCGCAGTCCTCAACCGGTTGCTCAACCATGCGGCGCAGTTCCGTGCGCGCACCCTGGCTCGCCTAGATGAAGACGAGCTAGCGCCTCCGAGCGACGGACTCGACGCGTTCGTCGCAGACTTGGAGATCACCGGTTCGGGCCGGCGCTACGTCGGTGACGACCACGTTTGGTGTTGGTATCGAGGAAGCACAGTCGGTCCATACCCATGCTTCAGCGCCCTACAGGCGCTCGAACGAGAATGCGACACGTTCATCGAGAGAGGGGCGCCGCTCCGACTCCTGATCCCACTGCTGCTCGACGGCTGTGAGAACCTGGCAATGGTCGGGCTCGTCGTCGGACTCCTCATGCGACACCTCGAGAACGCGGACGACCTGCTGGATCCATATCTCGCCGAACCACACGTCTGGGAACTCGAGTTCTCACGACTAGTCCACGAGATGAGCGGACCCGCCGCGAGTTCCGAAGGGCTCGCTCGACCTGAGCGCAGGAATTGGTCGTTACACAACGCCGCCCTGTTCATGGCCGTCCACGCGGACGACGCCCGCGCCACCGAGTTGTGCACAGTGAAAGAGAAACTCATCGCAAACGCTCGGCGAGACCTGGAAGCCGTAAGCGCCGACGAAGCAACCCGCGCAGACCAGATGGCGGACGACTCCGTGGAACAGGTGTTGATTAGTGTCCGGAACTGGGCCAACAGTCTTGACCCAGAAGGCTACAACGCCCTTGAGACGGCGAATGGTGTCGAAATTCAACCCACACCGCCTACGGACGTAGCAGAGGAATTGGCGCTCCGTCAGGAGGATTTTCGACGAGGGAGCGAGGCGACCCGACTGTTCGTGCGCTACTGCGATGCCCTCAAGACGCAGCGCGCGGCCGAGATTGGGCCCGACGAACTGGCGACCGACCTCGCCACCGCTCGGCAGCTTCTCGAGAATCCGCCAACTGTAAGCCCTCTAGATCTTCTGGACGTTGCCGGCTTGGTTGCAGCAGCCGCACTACGCGCCCACTTGGTGCAGTGCGTTGACCTTCCGGCTGAAGACCTCGCGTTCGCTGCTCACACGGTGCTGCGAATTGGCGAAGGTGAGGCGGGACCGCGGGACGACGAGATGGAATGGACCTCCTTCGAGCAAGGGGCCGACCACAGCGCAGCGCGAGCCCTCCCATTGCTCCTTCTGCCCACCGCTGGCTCACTCCGGGCAACCATCGCTGACGTAGGGGGACGTTCGCGCTCCGAACGCCGCACAGCTGTCCCATTCCTGCGACGGTTCTTCCTTCGCCGCGACGTGCGTGGACCGTCGACTCCCGATCGCCTCACTGCCGCGTGCACCAACCTCGCCCAAGCCGTCGCAAATGAAGTTCGACTCCACCTAGCACGCGCCCTGGATCACCTGTGGCACACGCCCTGCACCGAAGAGGGAGGAGGCTGCCACCATGAAGTAGGTCTTCGACTCGCCGCCGAAACGATGCGCGACTGCATAGCCGGAGACTACGAACCCAATAGCGGGCGGCGCCGCGTCTTGACGCTCACTGAACCGAACGCCAAGTCATTGGCGGCGATCGACGACCAGTCGGTTCGCGTTCACCGACTCGATGGCGCGATCCGGGCGCTCGCACCCGCGGCTGCGGCAGGAATCTGTGTCTCAACACGCGCACGCGCGTTGCTGAGCGCGCTGCTTGCAACTCAGCGCCGGTCGTTGCTCAGCTACGAGCACGACAGAATCGACGCTCGAGGCACGCACACGCTCGTGAGTGCACGCGCCCTGCTGACGCTGGCTGAACACGATGACGCGGCGGCGCTACACGACCACCTCGGTGCCTACGTAGACAACCCGGCACTGATCGCCAGCCTGTTGCGCGCGTTGTCGGCTGCAGCCGAAGAGACACCAACTCGCGCAGAGACCGCCCGACGGATCTGGCCGAACATCACTCGCCGCGTTCTCGAATTGAACGACGCGAATCATGCTCCCTTCGAAGGCCACCACTACGGCGACATGGCACTCGCATCGCTCCTCCCCAACCCCGCACCCGACTTCGCATACCTCTACCGCGAAATCCAGGATGAGCCCATCAGATGGTGGGAACCGTTGGCGTGGCGATCCGAGATCGAGGCATGGCTCGTGTTGGCGGCAGGAAACGCGACATGCGTCGACCAACTCATCATCTTCCTCCACGTGCTCACACAAGAAGAACAAGCCCGCGCAGGCCTGCCATGGGTGGCAACGCTCGTGTTCGCGGACCCAGACGGCGTCGCCAACCGAGGCCACATGTGCGCGACCTGGCTGATTGAGACCCGCGCTGCGGCCGTCGAAGCAGGCCTCAAAGCCCAGTGGCAACGGGTCGTCGACGCCCTCGCCGTCGCGGGGAGAGCACAACTCGCCCCCTATTCGGTCTAGCCATCCGAGAATCCACGACGGCGCGAGTCACCTGAATCACGCCGTGGTGCAAGCCTGCAGCCAGCGAGACACACAGGTGAGAATCGCGGCGGGACTCCCGCTCGGCATCCTCGCCCTCGTCTGACAGGCACCGAAGGCGTGGGCCCGCCGAATCCAACTTCTGGACTGTCAGACCGTGGCTCTACAGTGACGGTGTGGCTGACAAGTCGGCGATCGAGTGGACTGAGGCAACGTGGAACCCGACCACCGGTTGCGACCGCGTGTCCCCGGGGTGCGATCATTGCTACGCGCTCACGCTGTCGAAACGGCTCAAGGCGATGGGCTCGCCGAAGTACCAACTCGATGGTGACCCGAGGACGAGTGGACCAGGCTTCAGGCTCACGGTCCATCCGTCATCGCTCGACGTGCCTCGTCGCTGGAGCACACCGCGGCTGGTCTTTGTGAACTCGATGAGCGACCTCTTCCACGACGACGTTCCACTCGAGTTCATCGAGCAGGTCTTCGAGGTAGTCCGAGAGACGCCTCAGCACACCTACCAGGTGCTCACAAAGCGGGCGCAGCGGCTGAACCGCGTAGCAGGTGAGCTCGACTGGCCGCCGAACCTATGGATGGGTGTCAGCGTGGAGTCCCGCCGGTATGTCTTCCGCATCAATCACCTTCGTCTGGTTCCGGCAGCAGTGCGGTTCGTAAGCGCCGAACCTCTCCTCGGCCCGCTCGGCGCACTCGATCTTGAGGGCATCCAGTGGGTCATCGCCGGCGGCGAGTCCGGTGCCAACGCGCGGCGCATGGAGCTCGCCTGGGTTACCGAGCTTCGCGACACCTGCACGTCAGCGGGCGTCGCGTTCTTCTTCAAGCAATGGGGCGGCAGGACCCCCAAGGCCGGTGGTCGAGAACTCGAGGGTGAAGTGTGGGACCAGCTCCCGGGAGAGGCGGCGGCCTAGCTCGATGGCCGTTCCAACCGGGATCCTCTGGGAGCGTGACCTCCACACCGCCGCGAAACATACGCTGCTGCGCCGGTACATGTCAGCGTGGTTTCCCATCATGGCAAGCCAGTTTCGCGACACTGGGATCACGTTCTTCGATGGCTTCGCGGGTCCAGGGAAGTACACGAACGCCCGGGACAGTTCGCCCACAATCGCGATGGAACAGGCGCTGCGGAGCGAGGTGACGCGCCACGGCACTCAGACACGTCTCGTCTTCGTCGAGGATCATCGCGGGGGGCGTCCCATCAAGTGGTGGGCTTTTGAGTTGAGCCTCGGTGATGGTTGCCGACTGTGAGTTCGGCGGTGGCGAGACTATCGCGCTCGGGGTAGAGGAGGCTCATGGAGTCTTCGGAGAGGTAGCGGCGGTCGGTGGCCTGCCATTCGTCGTGGAGGTCGGCGAGGATGGCGCCGACGAGGCGGATGGCGGAGGCCTCGTTGGGGAAGATCCCCACGACCCGGGAGCGTCGCTTGATTTCCTTGTTGATCCGCTCGAGGGGGTTGGTGGACCAGATCTTCTGCCAGTGCGCCCGGGGGAACCCAGCGAAGGCGAGGACCTCGGTCTTGGCGCCGTCCATGAGCGGTCCGGTCTTGGGGAACCGGGCGGCGAGCTGGTCGCTGACTTGGTCCCAGGCGTCGGCGACGGCGCCGGCGTCGGGTTGGGCGAAGATGGTGCGGAACAGCGCGGCGGCCATGTGCTGGTGCGACTTGGGCACCACAGCGAGCAGGTTCCGGATGAAGTGCACCCGGCAGCGCTGACGGGCCGCTCCCTGGAACCACCGGTCAGCGGCGGCGCCGAGGCCGCGATGCGCATCGGAGATCACCAGGCGCACCCCTGTGAGGCCCCGGTCGCGCAACGAGCCGAGAAACTGTTGCCAGAACGCCTCGGTTTCGCTGTCGCCGACGTCGCAGCCCAGGACCTCCCGGTTGCCGTCTGCGGTGATGCCCGTGGCGACGACGGTGGCCATCGACGCCGGCTGGGCGAGGTTGTTGCGCACGTTCAGATAGGTGGCGTCGAGATACACGTACGGGAACTCGACGTGGTCCAGGCGCCGGGTCCTGAACGCCTCCACGACCTCGTCGAGGCCCCCGCAGATGCGGGAGACCTCCGAGCGGGAGATCCCCGACTCGGCGCCCAAAGCGGCCACCAGATCATCGACCGACCGTGTCGACACGCCGGCCACGTACGCCTCCGACTTGTTAACTCGTGGCTGGTTGGCGGGCTCGGCCGAGTTCGTCGATCGAGGGAGGTGTCGGGACGCTCGGTAAGCCTCTGCCGCCTTCGGGTTGGCTCGGTAATGGCATGCGGCCCGGCACCTCCCGCCGTCGCCACGAGTGGCTCAACAGAGGCCTGCATTGCCCCAAGTCGGACTGCCCTCCAGCGACACCGCACCAGAACCCTGAGCCCCGAGGAGGAGCCCATGTCCGTCACGATCGGCTGCGACGCCCACAAGACCTCAGTCACGATTGCCGTGCTCGATCAACGCCGAGGGGTGTTGCATCAGCAGACCTTCCCAACCAACCGCGTCGGACGCCGCGACCTGGTCACGGTCGGCCGGCGTTGGCCGAACCGGCGCTGGGCCGTCGAAGGCGCCGCCGGCAGCGGCGCACCCGTCGCTCAGCACCTTGTCGCCGCAGGCGAGCAGGTCGTCGATGTGCCCGCCAAACTCGCCACCCGCGTTCGGCTGTTGTCCACCGGTCACGGCCGCAAGAACGACGATGCCGACGCGATCGCGGTCGGCATCGCGGCGATCGACAACGACCGACTCAACGGCGTCGCCGCCGAAAGTCACGCCACCACGCTGCGACTCCTCGCCGACCGTCGCGACGACCTGTGTCGGCAACGCACCCAGACGCTCAACCGGCTGCACGCCATGATGGCCCACCTGGTCCCCGGCGAGAAGATCTCCCGCGGCTCGATCGACACCGCACGCCAACTCCTCCGCCGAGTGCGGTCCACCGACCCGGTCACCAAGACTCGACGCCAGCTCGCTGTCGAGCTCCTCGCTGATCTTCGCCACCTCGACCGGGCGCTCGCCTCGCTCGAGACCCGCACCACCGAAGCCGTCGCCGAGAGCCACACCTCGCTGACCGAATTGTTCGGCATCGGCCCGGTCCTAGCCGCCAAGATCCTCGGCCACGTCGGCGACATCACCCGCTTCAACAGCAAAGACCAGTTCGCGTCCTACACCGGAACCGCACCGATCGAAGCCTCCTCCGGCGACGTCGTTCGGCATCGCCTCTCCCGAGCCGGCAACCGACAACTGAACTCGGCGCTCCACATCATGGCGCTCTCCCAGATCCGCCAACCCACCGCTGGACAGGACTACTACCGGCGCAAGATCGCCGAGGGTAAGAGCCGTCGAGAAGCCCTTCGCTGCGTCAAGCGACGGCTGTCTGACCTGGTCTTCCGCACCCTCCTCGCCGACCATCGACGCCATCTCGCCCCGTCGACTTGACACACAGAGGCGCCATGACCACCGCCCACAGGGCACGGTCGATGCGCCGGCGGGGCTCGATGATTGACGGGAAGAAGCTGCCCTTGCGCAGCTTGGGGATCTTCAACTCGACATCGCCGGCCCGGGTCGCCAACAGCCGGGGCCGGTGCCCGTTGCGCTCGGTGATCCGCGCATCGGTGCGCTCATAGCGCCCGGCGCCGATCGCCTCGGTGGCCTCGGCCTCGATCAGCTCCTGGAGCACCAACTCCACCGCCTCACGGACCAGGCTCGCGCCGCCGCCGGCGCGGAAACTCTCCCACAGCTGTGCCGTGGCAGTATCAGAAAGGGTCATCGGTGTGTCCTCCTCGATGAGTGAGTAGTTCCTCTCACCGAGGATCATGCCGATGACCCACCTACAGGTGGACCCTCCCAGCTACCTCAAATCCCCACCACTCGGCGGGACGCTGCCTCATCGCGGACGCGCTGAGCACCTCAGGAACCTTCTTGACGCTCGGTTCCCGCTCTCGAAGAGGCCGCCCGGCTTCGTGGTGCGCGTCCATCGCGGCGAGTGCGGCGACCTCTACGAGCAGGCGATCACCGAAGTGGGCGGCTGGGATGGACCCGTGTTCGCCAATCTGGACGGCTGGGGTGTCGATACCGACTATGTGGTTGTGCAGCGGTTCGCTCAGCAGCCATCATCCGAGGTGCTCGTCACATTCGAGGACCAGTTCTTCATCCGCTTCGCGAAGGGTGAACAGGAAGCAGGCGAGCGTGTCTTCGGGCACAGCCGTTGGCGGCGCGTTGATCGGTTGGCGACTGCCGATAAGAAGCCGTTCCTCTTGGAGCTGTACCGCGAGGGTCTTCACTCGGCCGGTTTTCCGTACGTGCTGACGTTCGAGATGATCGACGAAGGTGGGCACTCTCTGCATCTTTTCTTCGGGACTACGAATGAAGTCGCGGTGGGGAAGTTCAAGGACGGGTTGTGGGAGGTTGACGGTGTCTCCGGTCAGCGGTTCCGAGACCCGCGTGATCCGAACCAGTTGTCTTTCGACATTCTTCGCCCGGACTTCACTCCACTAGAGAGTCGCATCTTGGAGCTGCTCGGTCGGAGCGACTACAGCATGGCGGAGCTCTGCGAGGACGCCCTCCTCGAGACGATCTACAGAGAGACCCACGTCAAACCCGTCGTGGACGCGCTCATCGCGCAGCGCAGAGTGCAGATGGTGCGCACCGGCCGCTCCTATGCGGATCGCATCCTTCGCTTGGCGGAGCAACGACTGTTCTGATGCATAATCCGTTTGCATCAGATCCAACCCAGACCTGAGCAAGATTCCCTGACACTCGTACCGGGTGGGCCCCTCGTCGGTGCCTGGTGTGACGAGAAGGTCCTCGATCGACAGAAAAAATGAACTACCCGAGTTGGACATCGACGAGATCTGGGACCGGCGCAGGCCGTGGCACATCGTCCAGGATCGTTGATCGCCGGGGCATTGCGGGCCAGAGTGGCGACCCAACGACGGCACACCGCTCGCGCCGGCGGCTCCAGCCGGGCCAGCGTTGCAGGCTTGGACGGCCAGGCGAACGTGCTTCGGGAACAAGGGCCGCCGCAAGACGACTACTCAGACAGGGGGCGTTTGAGTTGTTTGATCACTCCCTTGGGAGGGTTTTGCGACGCACTCTGAGCCAATGGCGTCCCGTCCGGGGATTGCACGGCCGCAGGGTACCCAGCACTTGCGACACCGAATCGCCGACCACTACATGCAACCCCCGGGTGAATCACCTCGGGCCTGGTGGTGGTGTGCCCCGTGTTTCGCGCGATCAGCGGTGGGCTCTGGCTAGGACGGCGACCCCATCACATTTGACCCCGGTAACACCAGAAGTGGTAGTCAAGTTCCCCGGATCGGCATTCTCCCTCATCAACCCGGACGCGGGGATCGCGTGTGCGTGGAGCCCCACGCCACGTTGGGCGTTTAGAAGGAGGCGCGGATGGCCCAGAGATCGGGGAAGGCGGGGCGCATGATCGTGGTACGGAGGTAGGCGGCGCCGTCGGAGTCGCCCGTGCCTCGCTTGGTGCCGATCGTGCGTTGCACCATCATCACGTGCCGGTACCGCCACTCCATGAAGCCCTCGTCGAAGTCGGTCAGGAGTTCGCAGATCTCCAGCAGCGCCGAGTGGGACCGGTAGATCCCGAGGAGGGTGGCCTGCACCTCCACCGAAGGCTGGTGCGGTAGCGCGACGTCGCGGTCGAGGACCGCGGCAGGGATGGCGAACCCCCTCCTGGCGAGGAACCGGACGAAGGCGTCCCAGACGGTCCGCTCCCGCAACCTGCGCTCGAGCCGGTCGCGAGCGTCCGCGTCGGTGTCGAGGAGGTCGAGATGGGACGCGTCGAACTGGCCGAGCAGGATCTCGAGTTCGCGGAACTGGACGGACTGGAACCCGCTGGCGTTCTCCAGGAACGGGCGGAAGGAGGCGAACTCCAGCGGGGTCATGGTCTCGAGCACGTCGAGCTGGGCGACGAGGGTCTTGAGGATCTTGAGCACACGTTTCAGTTGGTGGGCGCCCCTGGACGGCGCGTCGCCGTCGA
Organism: Acidimicrobiales bacterium; assembly: GCA_963664235.1. Lineage (GTDB taxonomy): Bacteria > Actinomycetota > Acidimicrobiia > Acidimicrobiales > CATQHL01 > VXNF01. The sequence continues at coordinate 2,377,086 of OY760933.1, forward strand.
GGTGGCCGCACAGGGCGTCGAGCTCGTGCAGGACCTGCTTGAACCAGAGTTCGTACACCTGGTGGACGACGATGAACAGCGTCTCGTCGTGTTCGGGCTCGCCGGTGTCCGGGTCGACGGAGCGGCACTGCTGCAGCGACAGCAACTCGGGAATCCGCAGGTACGACCCGTAGGTGAGATCGTCGCTCATGGGGCCGTCGAATCACACCGACAGGGCGTCGAGCCGAGCCAGCGGGTCGGGTTGGGGCAGGGGCGGAAGCTCGGCGACGAGTTCGGCCGCCCGACCCAAGTCGATATTGGCGAGCGATGCCCGGCCCGCCGTGAGTTCGGCGAGGATCTCCGCCTGGCGGGCCGCGCGCGCCGCGGCCTCGGCGTATGGCATCGTCGAGAACATCACCATGTTGTAGCGCGGGCTGAGATGGTCGGGGTACCGGCGCTGGAGCTCCAACGCCAGCTCACGGCGGATCACGTAGCCGGGGTCCACTACGCCCGCTCGCATCTCCACATAGTTGTCGAGCGCCATGTCGGCGATGGCGTCGGCGTTGGGCTTTCGGTCCGCCTCGAAGGCGACGAATGCCGCCGCGACGTCGTCGGGCCGATCGCGGAGATGGCGGTCGAGAGCGCGCGCCGACTCCATGGCCAGGTTCATGCCCTGTCCGTGGAAGGGCACGATGGCGTGCGCCGCATCACCGACGAGCACGGCCCTGTCGTCCAGCGACCAGCCACTGCATCGCATCGTCGCCAGCCGGCCGTGGGGGTTCGCGAGGAATTGCCCGACGAGGTCGGGAACCATGGCCGCGAGGTCGGGGAACTCCCGCTTGAAGAACTCCGACACCGCTTCGGGGCCCGCCAGCGAAGCGAAGCCTCCGTCTCCGGCGTTCGGCGCGAACAGGGTGGCGGTGAAATCGCCTTCGGGGTTGGGCAGCGCGATCAGCATGAACTCCCCACGCGGCCAGATGTGCAGCGCATGCGGATCGAGCCGGAACCCGCCGCCGCGGGCCGGTGGAATCTGCAACTCCTGGTACCCGTGGTCGAGCCGGCTGACCTCGGCCCTGCCCCCGTTGGCGGCCACGATCGCTCGGCGGAGATCCGAGCCGGCCCCATCGGCCCCGAAGACGGTGCCGAACGGCACGGTGCGCGCCGCGTTGTTCGGGCCGGCGACGGTGAGGGTGCCTGCCTCGAGATCGACCCCCCGGACGGGGCTCTCGAAGGAGATCTCAACCCGGCCGGTGGCCTCGGCGGCGTCGAGCAGGACGGCATTGAGACCGCGCCGCGACACAGAATGGATCACCTCACCGGCGCGCGTGCCGTAGGGCTGCAGAACGGGCCGGCCCTCGGCGTGAATCATCCGGCCCCGCATGGGAATCGTGATGGCGTCGACCCGCTCGATCACGCCGACGTCGACCAGAGGGACGATCCCGCGGGTGGCGAGGGCAAGGTTGATGGATCGGCCCGCAGGGATCGCCACCCTGCGGATGTCGGGTCGAGCCTCGTAGGCGGTCACCTGGTGTCCCTGCCGGGCCAGGTAGATCGCCATCAGGGCACCGGCCGGCCCGGCGCCGACCACGACGACCGGACCGCGCTCGCCGAGCGAGCTCATCGGGCTGCGTCGTGGAGGGCGCGGTCCAGGATGTCGACGAAGCGACGGATGTCAGCGAAGGTGTTGTAGAGCGGCACCGGCGCCACACGGATCACGTCGGGTGAGCGCCAGTCACAGGCCACACCGGCCTGCCGCAGTGCCTGATGCACGGCACGGCCGTCGAGGCCGGGTTCCCGGACCCGCAGCGAGTGCTGGCAGCCGCGCTCGGCCAGCATGGTCGGGGTGATCGTCTCGATGCGGTCACCGATCACCTCGGCAAGTAGAAGGTCGAGGTACTGGATCTGCTGTTCCGACTTCGCCCGCAACGGCACCGTGCCACCGGCCCGATCGAAGACGTCCAGCGACGCCCGCAGGGGTGCCATGGCGAGGATGGGCGGGTTCGAGAGCTGCCAGGACTCGACGGTGGGAGCCGGATCGAAGACGGTGCCCATCTCGAAGCGGGTCTCGGCGCGGTGCCCCCACCAGCCCAGGAGTTTGGGGAGTGAGCGGTCGCCCGCGTAACGCTCGTGCACGAAGGCGCCACCGACACCGCCGGGTCCGCCATTGAGGTACTTGTAGCTGCACCAGATGGCGAAGTCCACGTTCCAGTCATGCAATGCCAGCGGCACATTTCCTACGGCGTGCGCCAGGTCGAAGCCGACCCGGGCGCCGACCTCGTGGGCTGCCGCGGTGATCTCGGCCATCGGCAGGACCTGGCCGGTGTAGTACTGCACGCCGGGAAGCAACACCAGCGCCAGCTCGGCGCCGTGAGTGGTGATCAGCGCCAGCAGATCCTGGCGCCGCAGCGTCTCCTCGCCCGCCCTCGGCCGGGCGAGGACCAGCGACCCCGCGGGTTCGTGTCCCCGCTGGCGGATCTGGCTCTCGACGGCGAAATGGTCGCTGGGGAAGGCGCCGGCCTCGATGAGGACCTTGTGCCGGGCGGGGGTGGGATCGTAGAAGCTCACCATCAGCAGGTGCAGGTTGACGGTGAGGGAGTTCATGGCCACGACCTCGCTGGGGCGACCGCCGACCAGTCGCCCCAGCGAACCGGTCAACAACTCGTGATACGACACCCACGCGTCCCCGTCGGCGAAGTGCCCGGCCACACCCAAGCGGGCCCATCGCTCCAACTCGGCGTTCACGTAGCCGGCGGCCGACCGGGGCACCGCTCCCAGCGAGTTGCCGGCCAGATAGATCTGCGGCGACCGGTCGGGGCTCTCCGGAAGGTGGAACTCGTGACGGAACCCCGCCAGCGGATCAGCGGCGTCCAGGGCCGTCGCCGCCTCGGCGCCAACGCTGAAGGAGAAGCCCGTCCCGGTCATGGCCCCGGGAGCCGGGTATCGCAGGCGTCCGGTTGGCCGGAGGGGGCCCGTTGCCGGGACATCACAGGTGCCCGGGACGTCCCGGGCCCTACAGCCTCACCCATCCCTGGGGTGGTTCCTTGCCCGGGTGGATCGCCCCGCACTGCGGGCAGGTACGCAGTTCTTCGTGCTGGTAGAAGCGCTCGAACAGCGGCGGCAGGTCGCGCACGATGCTCGTCAGGATCACTTCGACGCGATGGACGAGGGACTCACACTCGAAGCAGTACCACTCGAAGGCATCCTGCTCACCTGGGGGGCGCTTCGGCTCGACGACGAGTCCGATGGATCCGGGCTGCGGGCGCTGCGGGGAGTGGCGCACATGGGGTGGTAGGAGGAAGATCTCGCCCTGGCGGATCGGGAGGTCACAGTGCACGCCGTCGTCGATGACCTTCAGCACCATGTCCCCCTCCAGCTGGTAGAAGAACTCGTCGACGGGATCGTCGTGGAAGTCGGTGCGCCGGTTGGGTCCGCCCACGACGGTCACCATCAAGTCGGCGTCCTCCCAGATCTGGCGGTTGCCTACGGGCGGTTTGAGCAGATCACGGTGCTCGTCTATCCACGCCTCGAAGTTGAAGGTCCTGAGCCGAGTCGGGTTCGTCATGTCAACATCCTCCGCGGGTTTTCGGGCTGGGTTCGGGCGCTCACACCTGGAGTCCACACTGTTCGAAGGCCTCCCGCGTGGCGGCTCTCTCCCCGTCGGTCAACTCCAGCAGCGGCGGGCGGACACGGCCTCCCACCTGGCCAACCAACTCCTGCCAGTACTTCTGGTGAGCATGCGGCTTCTCGGCCGGTCTGGTGTCGCGCAGCGCTCGGCGCACCGGGTCCAAGCTCTCGCTGATGCGGCGCGCCCCGGCGGCGTCGCCGGCCAGCGCCGCCTGCGTGTAGTCGTGCATGCGCCGGTCGGTGGCAGTCTGCAACAAGAAGGGCGGCGACGAGCACAGGTACAGCTTCCATCCCAATTCGAGGATGTTGTCGAGCCACTCGCCCTCCGAGGCGGTGCTCACCGCGATGCGATCGGAGGCCAACCCGGTGAGTTCGGCATACATCGGGCGGGGCACGCTGTACTTGATGGCCACCACGTTGTCCAGGTCGGCCAGCCGGTCACAGAGCCCCGGCGACATGAGGTACCCGCTGTCGGGGTGGCTCCACAGCGCAATCCCGATGTCGACAGTCTCCGAGATCGTCTTGTAGTACCGAAAGACGGTCTCATCCACCTCCGAGACGAAGTGCAACCTCGGGGCGTGCACGACGATGTAGTCCGCCCCGGCTTCCTGAGCGTGCCGGGCCAGGTCGATGACCACGTCCAGGTTCTGATCCGAGCAGGACATCATGGTCTGCCCACCCGCGCCGGCCTCGACGGCGAGTTCGAGACTCCGTTTCCTCTCCTCGACGCTCATCGAGAAGAACTCGCCCTGCTTGCCACACACGAATAGGCCTGCGATGCCCAGGTCCTCGACCCAGTGGCGGACGTTCTCACAGAACCCGTCCTCGTCCAGCGCCAGATCGTCCGTGAACGGCGTCAGCGCCGCCGCCCAGATGCCCTTCAGGTTGGTCCGGGCATAGGCCTTGGCGTCACCTCTGGCGTATTCCATGGCGTGCTGGGGCCCCGCAGCTAGACGATCGAGATGCTGTGGGAGACGTTTTTTACGACCATGTAGTTGTGCAGACCCTCCAGCCCGCCCTCCCGGCCGTAGCCGCTGGACTTCACGCCGCCGAACGGCGTCTCGGGCACCGAGGCCTCCAACGTGTTGATCGACAGGTTCCCGGCCTCCACCCGTTCGACCATCTGTTCCACGTAGTCCGCACGGTTCGTGAACCCGTAGGCCGCCAGCCCGTAGGGCACCGAGTTGGCGCGTTCGATGGCCTCATCCAGCGAACCCACCCTGTTGACGGCGGCGAGAGGCCCGAAAGGTTCCTCCTGCATCACCCGGGCCTCGTCGGGCACCTCCGCAAGCACCGTCGGCTGGAAGAAGTAGCCGGAGGTTCCGATCCTGTCCCCGCCCGTGGTCACCACCGCTCCCTTGGCCCGGGCGTCGGCCACGAAGCCGGTCAGCGCCGCCAGGCGGCGATCGTTGGCCAGCGGCCCCATCTCGCTGCCGGGCTCCATACCGTCTCCGACCACCACCGCGCCCGCGCGCTCGGTGAAGACGTCGAGGAACTCCTCGAAGATGCTGTCGTGGACGAAGAACCGCGTCGGCGACGTGCAGACCTGCCCGGCATTGCGCATCTTGCGGACCGCTGAGGTGACCGCGGCGGCGCGCACGTCGGTGTCCTCGCAGACGATCACCGGCGCGTGGCCGCCGAGTTCCATCAGCACCGGTGTCATATGTGCCGAGGCCAGCCCGGTCAGATGCCGGCCCACGGCCGTGGAGCCGGTGAAGGCAACCAGCCGGACCACCTCGTGGGGGATCAGATACTCCGAGATCTCCGACGGCACGCCGAAGACCACGTTCAGCACACCCGGCGGCAGGCCCGCATCTGCGAAGGCCCGGGCGATGTGCATAGCGCCCGCCGGCGTCTCCTCCGATGGCTTGAGAATGATGGAGCAGCCCGCCGCCAGGGCGCCCGCCACCTTGCGGGCCGGCTGGCTCATCGGGAAGTTCCAGGGCGAGAAGGCGGCCACCGGCCCGATGGGCTGCTGGTGGACGACGTAGTTCATGCCCGGCCCGCTCGGGATCACGCGACCGTAGGCGCGGACCACCTCGCCGGCGTCCCACTCGAAGAACTCGCAGCCCCGGATGACCTCCAAGCGGGCCTGCCGGTAGGGCTTGCCGTGCTCGAGGGTGATGTCGCGGGCGATCTCGTCGCGGCGCTCGCGCATCAGGGCCGCCGCGTTGCGCAGGACGTCGGCCCGGTCCCTGGGGGCGGTCCGGCTCCAGACACCGAACCCCTTCGAGGCCGCCTCCAGGGCATCGTCAAGGTCCTGCGGGGCGGCGCAGGCAACCCTGCCGATGACCTGCTCGTTCGCCGGGTTGACCACCGGCAGGTCATCCGCCGTCGTACGCCACGAACCACCGATGAAGAGCCCGACATCCGGATATGTGCTCACCTCGGACACCTCACTCAATTCCAGTCTCGTCAGCCCGGACACATCGGGGCGGGCCCGTACCGCTCACAGGAAGTGGGCGAAGCCGGCAAGGTCACGGCCAGTGGCGGCGTACGCCTCGGGCAGGGCGCCCGGAAACAACAGGTCCCCGACGTGGCAGGTGCCGTTGACGGTGCGACTGTAGCCGGATACGCCCGCCTGCCGCAGCTTGCGGAAGTAGTCCAGGCCCTCATCACGCAGCGGGTCGAGCTCGTTCACCGAGATCACGTGGGGCGGCATGCCGGACAGATCATCCACCGAGGCGTGCCAGGGCCAGGCCAGTGGGTTGGTGAGGTTGGCTCCGCCGGGATCGTAGGCCTCCACGAAGTATCCCATTAGCTCCATGACCAGAAAGTACCCGTCGTTCTCCTGCATGGACGCCAAGTCGAGCGGCGGGTTGGCGTAGGCGCCTGAGATGTAGGGGCACTGTGCGTAGACGCCGTCGATCATGCCGAGGCGGTCCTCCCGGGACGCCCTCAGCGTCGTGGCAAGCGCGAGATTGCCGCCGCCGGACTCGCCCGACACAACCAGCTTCCCCACGCCGAGATCTTCCCGGTGGGTGTCCATCCACTCCAGCGCTGAACTGCAGTCGTTGAGAGCCGCCGGGAACGGATGGCAGCCGAGTGCCCCGGCCGCGTTGCGGAATTCCACCCCGACTACGACCAATTGCAGCGCCGCCAACTCGTCGCGCCAGCGCCCGTACACGGCGTCGGCCGCCGAGAGCATCACCATGCTCCCGCCGTGGAAGTGAAGGATCCCCGGGAGCGGACCGTCGCCTCCGGTCGGGCGGTGGACGAACAGCCTGATGTCGTTGCCGTCGACGCCGGCGATCACCTCGCTGCGCGCACTCACGCACTCGACGGGCGGCAGAGCCCCGAACAGCGAGTCGAAGACCTGTTCGTAGCTCAGCTCGCGCCGGGCCGCGAGCGCGCGGATGTCCTCGAGCGTCGAGTCGGGAGTCAGCGGGACAGGGCCAGCCCTCGAAGCCATGCCCAGTGGCTCCATCGCCGCCACCATGCGAGGGTCTGAACGCGGGTCCGTCGCCAGGGTCAAGTCGGGGTCGCCCAGCCGCCCGGGGAGACTCAGCCTGCCGGGCGCTGTCGTGTCCATCGCCGGCTCCCGTCTCACCGCGCCGGATCCCGGCTGTCGAGCGGCACACGGCCTCCGCCCAACTCGACCATGGCGCCCCTGCTCTCGGCGATGGCGCGGTCGTAGATCGAGCGGGCAGCCACGATGTCCTGAATCGCCAGTCCGAGCGAGTCGAACAGCGTGATCTCTCCGGTGTCGCCGCGACCGGGCCGTTGTCCGTCGAGGACTTCACCGATCTCCGCCACGATGTGGTTCTCATCGATGACGCCCTCGCGCATGGCCAGAATGAGATCGCCGGATTCGTTGATCGCTGACTCCCGACTGTCGACGTAGAGGCGGCAGCGCTTCATGGCCCCCGCGTCGAGTTCACGGGCGAACGTGACGCTCGAACCGATGGCATTGATGTGCATACCCGGTTCCAGCATGTCCTCCAGCACCAGAGGGTCATTGGAGGACGTCGTCGTACAGACGATGTCTGCCCCCGAGAGTGCGTCGCGGATGTCCACCGAAGCCTGAACTGCGACATCGAATGTCCTCTGCGCCCACTCGGCAAAGTGGGCTGCCGTCTCGTGGTTGCGACTCCAAACTCTGACCGTCTCGATGGGGCGGACAGCCAGCATCGCTTCCACATGTGTCCTGGCCTGGGTTCCCGACCCGATGATCGTCAGCGTCGACGACTTCTCGTTGGCGAGTAGACGTGTGGCGACTCCCGACGCCGCCGCGGTGCGAATCGCGGTTATTGAACTCGCGTCCGCGAGGGTGAGCAGCCTCCCGTTGGTCGTGTCGAACAGCATCACGACGCCCTGATGGGAGTCGTACTCGGTGCCGTGGTTCGTGTAGAACACGGTGATTACCTTGACGCCGGCAGCGTCGAGCGGGCCGACGTATCCCGGCATCATGGCGAGAATGCCGGCATCCTCCGGAAGCGTGACGAACGGCCGCAGCGGCTGGATGACATCGTTGCGCGCGTGGGCGAGAAACGACGCCTCGACCGCCTCGATGCACGCGTCCATTGCGAGCAACTCGGCGACGTCTGCATGATTCAGGATGAGTACTTCGTTCAACTGCGAAGACCTTGCGGCTCTGCTGTCGCTACGGGGCGCTGATCGGGATGGCACGATCGGAGTAGCTCGCCGGGACGTCGAGCCCCTGAGCCGCTGCAGCGTCCCGGTTCACGAAGAGGTCGACCTCGGCAACAGGGCGGATTGGGGTCGTTGCCAAGTCGAGATCCCCGGCCAGGTACCCGGCGGCGATCTCGCCGGCTCGCCGGCCGTCGGCGGCGAGTGAGGCACCCACGCCGAGCGGTATACCAAGGGCCAGGTTGCCGACATCGTTGGTGATGACCGGGATAACTGCTTCGTTGGCCACGGCGATGAGAGCGGTCACTCCTTGCGCCACGGTGCTGTCCTGGCTGTAGAAGAAGAAGTCGAGATCGCTTCCTGCTATCGACTCGGTGGCGGTCCTGACCTCGGAGCTGTTGGACACTGTCGCGATTTCGAGTTCCAGCCCGCGATCAGCGGCGATCTGCTTGATCCACTCGGTCTGGGTCACGGAGTTGGCTTCGGCCGGGTTGTACAGGTACCCGATCCTCGCCACCTCGGGACGGACTTCGAACATGGCGTCGAATGTCTGCTCGAGGGGCGGCAGCAGTTGCGATCCGGAGAGCCAGTCGGGATGATCGACAAGGTCGTCGACGACACCCGCTCCGATCGGGTCGGTGACGGTGGAGAAGACGATCGGGATCGGGTCCGGGAGGTCGCTGGATACGTTGAACGCCGCTTGCAGGGCAGGTGTCGTGGTCGTGATGATCAGGTCCACCTCGTCGTTGACGAACTGCTGGGCAATCGTCGACAGGGTCGCGATGTCACCGTCGGCGCTGGCGCTGTTGATCGTGATGTTCTCGCCGTCCACGAAACCCTCCTCGGCGAGCTTGGCGATGATCGCGCCTTGGACTCGTTCCAGTGCCGGTACCCGCACCAACACCATCATTCCGATCTTGATGGGTTCTTGTTCCTCCGGTTCCGGCGGCGGCGCGGCGGGCTCGGACGGAGCCTCCGCGGGCTCCGGCGGCGGCGCGGCGGGCTCGGACGGAGCCTCCGCGGGTTCCGGCGGCGGCGCGGCGGGCTCGGACGGAGCCTCCGCGGGTTCCGGCGGCGGCGCGGCGGGCTCGGACGGAGCCTCCGCTGGCTCCGGCGGCGGCGCGGGCGACTCGCCGGAAGCGGTCGTGGCGTCGGAAGGTTCGGTGGAGCTCGCGGTGTCATCGGACCCGCAGGAGGCCGCCAGCAAGGCGACGGCCACGAGGATCAGGAGGACTCCGGACAGGCGCTGCTTCGTGTGCTGAATCATTCCTGTTGTCCCTTTCTGTCGGCTCACTCTTGTGAGGCTTTGGTCGGGTGGGTGGTGTCGAAAAGTTCGAACTCTCCGGCGAGGAGGTCGGCGGCGCCGGCACTGCTGAATTGCTCGACGAGATCGTCCGCGGTGAGGTCGCTTCGCCGCTGCGATGACAGGTCGAGGAGAATGCGACCCTTGTGGAGCATCACGGTCCGGGTGCCGAACTCGATCGCCTGGTTCATGTTGTGAGTGATCATCAGCGTGGAGAGCCCGTGGTCGTGGACCACGGTGTTGGTGAGTTTCAGAACACGCCGAGCCGTCTCGGGGTCGAGTGCCGCTGTGTGCTCGTCGAGAAGGAGGAGCCGCGGCCTGACGACCGCCGCCATCGCGAGGGTCATTGCTTGGCGTTGGCCCCCGCTGAGAAGAGAGACCCGTTGATCGAGGCGCTGCTCGAGTCCGAGGCCGATCGGTTCGAGGAGTTCTTCGATTTGCTTTCGCTTCGCCGAACCGATCGCTCTGCGGAATCGCGAGCGCCGGCCCCGACTCATTGCCAACGCGACGTTCTCAGCGATGGTCAGGGAGGGCGCAGTGCCATGGCTCGGGTCTTGGAAAACTCGCCCGATGAGGTGGGAGCGCTTGTGCTCGGGCCAGCCAGCGATCTCGTTTCCGTCGAGAGCGATGGAACCTGCCGTGGGGGTGATCGCTCCGGCGATCGCATTGAACAGCGTCGACTTTCCAGCGCCGTTGCTTCCGACAACGGTGACGAACTCGCCATCATCGAGATCCAGGTCGATGCGGCGAAGTACCTGGGTTTCCGAAGCCGTGCCGACGTTGAAGACGTGCTCCAGCGAGCGGATGCACAACATCACGACTTCTTCCGGGCAGCGCTGAACCACAGCATCCCGAGAACGAGAACCGCTGTGGTCAGCTTGATGTCGCCGGCCTCCAAGCGGAAGGAGTCTCCTCCAGGAACGGGGATCCGGATGACCAGCGCCGCGGCGATGGCCATCCGGTAGAGGATCATTCCGGCGATCGCCGACAGGGTTCCGGTGCTCACGCGCCGGGGCCGGAAGACCACGTCTCCGAGGATCACCGACGCGAGTCCGGCGATGATGAGGCCGAAGCCCATGTTGACGTCGGCGAATCCCTGGAACTGGGCGACAATCGCTCCCGCCGCGGCGACCAGGGCGTTGCTGATCGCGACACCCAGCACGACGTATTGATCAGTGCTCCGACCGAGGGTCCGCATCATTTGCGGGTTGTCGCCGGTGCCACGCAGATTGAGACCGACCTCGCTGCGGTTGAATGCGTCGAACACCAACTTCACGGCGACGACGAGCAACCCGACGACCACGATCGTGAGGAGATTGTTCGAGTGACGGGCGGCGCCGTCGCCGAAGGCCCAGATGGTGGCTCGCCGGGCTTCATCGGTCATCGGGGTGAAGATCGTCGTCTCGCTGAGGAGCGGGATGTTCGCCTTGCCCTGGATTCGGAGGTTGATGGAGAACAGGGCGGTCGCGACGAGAATCGATGCCAGAAGACTGTGCAGCCGGAGTTTTGTGGCGAGAAGTGCGGTGACCGCACCGAAGCATCCGCCTGCGACGAATGCGACTGGCAGTGTCGACCAGGCGGGGAACCCGTCCACGACCAGAACCGCCGACACCGCGGCGCCGAGCGGGTAGGTCCCGTCGATCGTCAGGTCGGGGAAGTTGAGAACGCGGAAGGTGATGTAGACGCCCACGGCGACGAGCGCCAGGCAAAGCCCGAGCGCGGCGGCACCAACCCAGACGCCGGTCGATGACGTACCGCCCGCGCTGAACCAGAGCGCTGTCAGGGCACCGGCGGTGGATGCTCCGGGCAGGACTCGCGAGAGCACTGGAGCTGACTGGCTCCGGCTTCCGGTCACCGCGACATCCGTACTCATACCGGTGGATCCCGGCGGAGGCGGCGGAGCAGGTCGAGCAGATGGTCTCGCTCTCCCGGAGCGAGATCGCCCGCCAGGTCGGCTTCGACGCCGGTGACGCGATCGCGAACCTCGACGAGCAGGGCAAGCCCGTCCTTTGTCACCGCGAGGAGGTGCCGGCGACGATCGGTCTCCGATCGGACCCGCTCGACGAGCCCTCGATCCTCGAGATCCCGGACCAGGGGGACGACCGACTGCGGGGGCGAGCCGAGCCGAGCGGCCACGTCCTTTTGGACGAGGACTTCGCTCTCAAGAATCGTCTCCAGTATCCCGAACTGGATCGGCGTGATGTCGAGGCCGGCCGTGGCTGCGGCAAACAGCTGGATCGAGTGGAAATAGCTGCGTCGGAGCTGGTAGCCGATGAGATCGACAAGCCAACCCACTTCCCGTTCTTGGGACGTCGCCGGGATTGGATCTTGACGGCCAGTCGCCATGATTCATATCCTTAATGATCATGATTCATTACTATTTTTACCCTAGCCTCGACCCCCGCGAGCTGTCAAGAGCACACAGGCGTCAGCCGGAGTTCGGGCCTCCGCGATCGATCCGGACCGCCGCCAGTTCAATGCTGCAGGACAGCACCAAGTCCGGGACTGTCAGACGCTCCTGGTCTGCCCCGGGGTTTTCGCGGGCAAGTTTGCTGGGATTCCGGAACGCTCGTGGGTCCCGGAGGTCTGTGGCTCTCGATTGGCGTCGAGACAACTCGGTGAGGCGGCCCGGTTGCCGAAGCGAGTCAGTGCAGTTGTGGCGGCGTCGGGCATTGCTTGGCCCTCGACATTCCCAAGCTGGCGAGCCGATCGGTCGACTGGTTGAGCCTGCTCACTTCGCGAAGGGACATTGTGTACCTGGTGCAGCGGGCGCCGGCCTGGCACGGTCGCGAGTTCCTGTGGGCCCAGCGTTGCGGTTCGGGCTTCCAATGGTTTTTCTAATGGACCCGATCGCACGGGACTGCACGCGAATGCACGCCGCGACACGGGCGAGTCGCGGCCGAAAGCACCCGCGTCGTACTCTTGGGCGCCGGCTCCATCAGAAGGGATCAGCGCAATACGTTCCGCTTTCCGCTGCCCTCTGCACTATCAGCGTCAACTGAGTGGCGACGCCTCACGATCACGCTCGGCTGGCTCTCGCCAGTGAATGTGCACTCACAGAAGTACCGCATGGCCCGGTTGTGGTTCACATCGTCGCACGACGATCTTGGGATCGCCCCGACCGAGGCTGACCACCACGCTGTCCGAAAAGGAACCGTCCAGCATCAGGTCTTCGAAGGCGCCGAAGCGACCGCTTACGCCGACGGGTCGACACTCACTATCAACGTGGACTGTCGGAGCGATGGGGGGACTCTGCCAACTCCGGTCCGTTACGGTCTCGCGGCATCGCTCGAAGTGGGGCCCGCAATCCGCGCCGACATTCACCACGAGATCCGTTCCCGGCTCAGCGAGCAGGTCCAAGAGCGAGCGCGAGTACCCGCACGTTGAGCCTCGCCACGGTGAACGCGCTGTGAGAGGCTTTGAGCGGGACCCGTCTGTGAGCCCAGTAGAGCCGGCTTAGGTTCGCGTTTCCCACTGTTCGTCGAGGTCGATGTCGAGCGGTTCTTTGCCGGAGTCGGTCATCGCGGTCCTCAGTCGCTCGAGCACAGGCACGACGAGATCGTCAATCGGCCCGAGACCCCAGCAGTCGGTGACGCGGTTGAGGCAGTGCTTCATCCCGACGACGGCGTAGTACACCGGGCTGAGGTAGTCGAAGACGTTGATCGTTGCGAGGCGAGGTCGTGCATCTTGGCCGTCGAGTTCGACGGTCAGGAGGTTGGACAAGTGCAGAGGATTCGAGTGGGTGATGCTGCTGAGCGTGCCGTAGGTGGCAATGCCCGCGTCGCGGGAGGCGAAAGCGTTGTCGAGAGTCGTCTCGACGAGCTTTCCCGCCGACGGGTATTCCTGCTCGGGACCTGAGGTCCCTCCGTGTCTGTCGGCGACCAGCCGGCGCATAGCGACTAGATCGGCGTTCACGTATATGAGTTTCTGTTTGCTGGCCGCGTGGATCTGTTCGACTCGGGTCGTCATGGCCACTGGCATGGCCTTGCTGTCGCGGCGCAGCCGTTTGCAATGGTTGATTTCCTGCGTGTAGGCGTTGCGGGCTTCCAGGAGACCTCTGATGATGCGCTGTTCGATGACAAGGCCGGGGGCCCAGAGCCACGCGCCGAATGAGAACGCTTCAAGAGCGACACGCCCTAGCGGGTGCGTCGAGTACAGCGACCCGGACCGCAACACGGATTCCAAACCGCGGACGTAGTCAAGCCCCGCAGCCACTCGGAAGAAGCCGTTGGACTCGACAACCTTGAACAATTCGTCGCCGAAGACCGGATCGGCGCTCGCTGGCAATGTCCGACTTCTGTCCGTACCCCACCTCGAGTCTGGCGACGGGGCTACCTCGCTTCCGTTCGCGAACGGCATCTCTGCCAACGCCGCCTGCAGGCTGCTGGCCACGTCGCGCACGGCGGGGTGCACGAGGTTCGATTGGCTACTCATTCAGACCTCACAAGGTTGTAGCACTGACGCTACCGATCCGGCGTCCCTGGGTTTCGCTCGGTCGGGTTGCTTGATCTCGGCTGGCGGTTGTGTCATTGACGAACTGGGCCAGTTGCCCGGGGCTGGCGACACGTAACCAGCTACGCCGTGGCGGTTCCGATGTAGGTGGCCCATTGGTTCATGACGGGGCGGCGGCGGTCGAGTAGGTCGCTGCGCTGGTAGGCGCCTTCGACGCCGGCGACGACGTGTCCGAGTGCGGCTTCGGCGACCTCGCGGGGGACGCCGGTGTCGGCGCACCAGCTACGGAAGCTGGCCCGGAATCCGTGCGGTCTCGCCGGGATGTCGAGGTCCATGAGCTGCTTGCGCATGGTGTTGTTGGAGAGTTGCCGGCCGGTCGTGCCCGGGAAGATGAGCCCGGACCGGTCTGCGAGGCTCCGGGCGGTTTCGAGGATCGCAAGGCGCGGCCGTTGCCCTGGGGATTGTGGGCTTCATGGCGCATCATGCGGTCTCATGAAGCCTCAAAGTTTTGGAGCTGGGGTCCACGACAAATCAGCCTCGAAATGCCATGTGGCCTGGGAGTATAGCAGTCGCTAGGAACTCGGTTATCACTGCTGTTATCCCAACTGAAGGCGAGTGAATCGCAGCCCGTAGCGCGCCGGCCGCCCAGTATCGCGAACTCAAGAAGCGGGTGGGCGGTGGTCATGGATGCCTACGTCGCTGGCGTCTCGACTCGTTCGGTGGATGACCTGGTGGCCGCGTTGGGCGCAGGGTCGGGGATCTCCCGCTCGGAGGTCTCCCGAATCTGTGGGCGCCTCGACGAGGTCGTGGAGGCGTTCCGCAACCGGCGCCCTTCCCGCGGTCGCACTGGCAGATGATCTGGTCCACCGGCCCCCTCGAGCGCATCAACAGGGAAATCCAGCGCGTGAAGCGTGCTGCATTCGGGTTGCGCCGGTTCGCCCACTGCCGTGTCCGGGCGCTGCTCTACGCCGACATACCCGGCGGGGCTCTCCTCGTCGGGTTCGCGCCCGGCTGAGGATCGAAGCGCCGCCAAACTGGGGAGGTTCAATCCAGATCTAGGACTCGGCGGGTTGGAGGGTGAGAGTCGAGCTGACGAGCCAGCGGTTCGCGCCGACGGTGGTGGGGAAGAACCGGACTCGGGGCAATTGGCGGTCTCCCCAGGTGTTGGTGTCGCGTCGCTGCAGGCCGAACTCGATGCGCCCGTCGGCGAGCCGGCGCGCCACGATCCGCACGTCGCCTGCGGCGACCTCAAGGGGGGAGCTGACGAGCCAGCGGTTCGCGCCGACGGTGGTGGGGAAGAACCGGACTCGGGGCAATTGGCGGTCTCCCCAGGTGTTGGTGTCGCGTCGCTGCAGGCCGAATTCGATGCGCCCGTCGGCGAGCCGGCGCGCCACGATCCGCACCTCGGCAGCAGTGACACCGCAGCCCCCGTCAACCCAGGGCTGATCGACGTATCCGGCATTGTAAAAGTCGGGTTTCAGATCAGGTGGCGAAGCGTAGTGAGCGGCACAGTACCCGCCGAAGGAATCCTCAAGCTGTTGTACTACAGAAGCTCTGGTCTTGCTGCTTTCGATTTTCATCACAGCAGACCAGATTGCTTCGTAGTCGAGGGTGCCGTCGGATTGTTGGAAGGTGTCATAGAACCATTGGGGTACTGATCCGGAGAAGGCGTCTCGGACCACTTCGATGGCTTCGTCGGTGGCGTTGTAGTAGGGGATGGCGGTGCACGCCCCCCAGTAGTTGGATGACTGTTTGAACTCGAATATGAGATCGGGGGCCGTGTCGGCGAATAGCTCGTGGGGAATGCACCTGGGAGCCCCGCCGGCTAGTTCTTCGAAATAGAGGTGGGCGGCGGCAATGGGCAGCGAATCCTCGACCACCCGGCTCGACGACATGGTGTAGGCATGAGCCAATTCGTGAACAATATTCGGGTGGTCGTTTCCGATAAGCCTGTCCGGGCCCGCAACGATCACCCGTACGATGATGTGGGTGGTTTCGCCATGGGGCCGGGAGCCCCCGTGGTTCACACTGAGCCCAGGGTAGCCTGCAAATAGCATATAGATGCTTGTTGTGCGATTAGTGATGTTCCAGGCCGCTTTCAGCCAGGGCTGGTCGTCGCCGTACCTGTCGACAACGTGCGTCTTGACATACGAGCTGAACTTGTTGTATTCGGTCAGGAAGATGTCGGCGGGAACGGGGCTTGACTCGGCGATGGTGTTGAGTTGCAGCCAATCCAGCGACCGGAAGAGAATGACAGCCATCTGGGTTTTGGTGACGGCGTCTCGGCGGCAGAACCGCAGCGGGTCCTGGTCGCAGGCCTCCAGGAGTTCGAAGGTCACGACCCGGTCGACATGCCCAGTTAGGGGATCGTTGCGGTCCAGATCTGTGAAACCGGCCGGGTCGACAACCCCGACGTCGGGAACCAAGCGGGCAAGGGCCCGGGAGACGACGGTGGCGGCGTGGCCCCTGTCGACAGTGGCGTTGGGGCAATACCGCAGCGGCCCGCGGGCGCAACCGGTGCTGAAACCCAACTCGGCGGCCCGCTCGACATACCGAGCCCACCAGCTATCGGGATCAACGTCGGCGAAGCGGGACTCGCCGATCGCCTCGAGGTCACGCTCGCCCAGCGAGCGCATCAACCAGACCGCCAACTGCCAGCGCGTGAGAGAACTGTCGGGGCAGAACCGCCCCCGGGCGCAGTCGGTGCCCGCGAAAACGCCGGCCCGAGCCAACGACTGGATCGCCCAGTATGGGCTCAGGCGGTCGACATAGGATCCAGCTGTGCCCTCGGACCAGACTCGACCGTTCTCGATCCAACCGCCGCGTTGCTTCTCGGACTCGAGCAGGTCCCGCGAGGGCGGGGCAACGTCGGTGTAGAACGGAGGATCCGAGAACGTCGAACTCGCGGCGGTCTGAGCGCCGGCCGGCGCGGATGTTCCCGCCAGGCCGGCGGCCACGACCACCACCGCGGCCAGCGATCGGGCGGCCAGCGAACACCGCCGAGGGATC
Source organism: Acidimicrobiales bacterium (assembly GCA_963664235.1). Lineage (GTDB taxonomy): Bacteria > Actinomycetota > Acidimicrobiia > Acidimicrobiales > CATQHL01 > VXNF01. Next base: position 2,394,043 of record OY760933.1, read on the forward strand.
CTCTGTCGAGTCGCCCTCAACGGCTCGGAGCGCGCCCCGCGACTCACCGCCCGCACAGACCGACCCGCCAGACTGGGGGCTCGGGTCCGCACCGGAGCGCCACCCGCGCTGCCCGGGCCCCCGACCGGCCGCGGGTCGGGGGCGAAGACACCGCCGCCGCGATGCGCAGCATCATTCCGGCCACCCTCCGAGATCCGCCTTCAACGACCGCCACGAACCCCGCCACGGCGACCCAGAGTCGCAACTTGCGGCTGGCCCGCCATGAGCCGCCACCATCAGGCCCGCCGGGCCGACGGTCCACACGTCGCCGGGCCCTCCCGGCTCTGACCATCACAACCGCTGACCTCCCCGGCGGGGGAGTTCCCGGCACCTCGACGCCATCCAGTCGCATTACTCACCGCGCGATCCTCCGGCCACACAGTCAACCCCGGCAGGCAAAACCTAGCCTCTGGCCAGGGACGAGCCAGAATTGCCGACCGCCCCCGATCCTCGCGAACCCCAGCGGCCCCCGATGGTCTGCCCCGGGTCATTCGCGTCACGTCAACCGAAACCTCGGCACCGCGACTGGGGGACACGTTCACGCCGAGGAGGCATCAGACATCGCCCTGGCACACCCGAGGTCGGGGATACTCGACCCGGCTCCTCAGGTTCTATGGAGTGGGGCTCCACAAGACCATGGTCGCAAGTCCCTCGTGGGTTGGGAGACGACCAAACTGGGGACTCGGTATTCGCTGTCCCGATCGCGGAGTGCGTTTCGACTGGTGGCCTGCCGTCGGGTTGCTGCTAGCGGTGGCTCCACTGCAGTGGCCTTCCTCGGTGTCGAGTTGCACCTCGATCCCGATGAGCGTGACGCTACGCGTTATGGAGAACTACCGCACAGCTGGCCACGCGAGCGGCTAGATGTCGAGGTCTTCAATCTCGGGGGCCGGCGAGGGAGAGGAGCGACGGTCGGGGTTAGCGGAGGGGGGATTGGTGGCCAGGCTCGCGCCGGGGAGCAGCGTGCGCAACGCCAGCCTCGCCCGCGCCGCTTCGGGGGCGGCGAGGTCGTCCCAGACAGCGTGGTCTGGTGAAGCGATCTCCGCCACGGTGCGCAGCCGCGCCCGGTCTTTGTGGGCGAGTTGTGGCGCCAGCTCCGGCGGATCCTCCACGAGGCTAAGCAGTAAGGCGAGATCGCCGAGTTGGACCTTTCGGTCTCGGTGCACGGACACGGCGGCGGCCTTGACGATGATCGCACCCAACAACGAGGGGCGCGGTATGTGTCCCTGGATGCCCTCGTGGGCCACGGGCAGCAGTTCGGTGCGAGCGAGTGCCTGGGTCCCGCCGGGGACCTGGATCGTGTGACCAGGCGGCGTCGTCGTCAGATCGGCCCGTCGACCGAGACCTTCGGGTGCCAGCACGTCGATCACCATGTGCCCCCGGGCGTAGCGATGAGCGACACCGTCAGGGGACCCTCCGGCCAGCGTGAACCCGGCGGCCTCGATGTGGCGGACGATATCCCGCACCGCGCCGGCGACGACGCGGGCGTTCACCAGGATGTCCAAATCGGTCGAGACGCGGGCCGGCTCGATGCCGTGCTCGAGGGCATGTAGTAGGACCATCTGGCCGCCGATGAGGGTCCAGCCGTCGGGCTTGGCGGCGGCAAGATCGCACAACGTGGTCCAGATCTCGCCCGCCGGGCCCGGAGCCGGCGGCAGCACTAGAGGCGGGCCTGGCAGCCTCGGGGTGTTCACAGGTGGGCGAGTAGTTCGGCGCCCAGGCGGCGCTCGCGGGCGTTCGGGGACTCCGCGAGATCCACGGCAACGACGGGCAGCGGCGCCGCCGCGGCGCCAGGTGTGAACGGCCAGCAGGCGTCGGGCACCGTGCGCAGGCGCACGTTGTGAGGATCAGCGCCCTCTTCCATCGGTACTTCCTCGAGCAGGGCCGCCAACTCGCCGGCGCGGACATAGGCGTCGAGGGGGCCACCGCCGCCGAGCGCCAAGTCGTGGTCGGGCGCGGCGCTGGCGGCCGTGCGGACCACCCCGTCGCGCTCGGTGATTCGCGGGATCGCCGCGGGATGCGCGTAGAACCAGCGGAGCGCGGCGCGCTCCCGGAGCTGGTCCAACAGCTCGGGCACGCCACGCGCGTAGCGCCCGCGGGCGCGGCTACGCGCCGCCGGCGACCCGGCGGGCTCCTCACCGCACGCCAACGCCAAGACTGCCCACGCGGCTGCCGCGGTCCACGGCCGGTGAGCAGGACGACGTACCTGCTCGGCTACCCGCACCGCCGGCTCGTCGACCACCCACACGCCGCCAACACGCTGACCCGCCAGCGCGTCACTCAAGAGCATCTGCCGCACCCGCCGCGGGCTCACCCCCAACTCGGCCGCGGCCGCCGCAACGCTGAACAACTTCATTACATAAGTATACCGATCACGGATATGTTCGGCGATGCAGTCCTCGCGGCGGGCCACGGGCGCCGCACCGCCGACCCTCCCAGGTCCAGGTGCTGTCCCGGTCAACCCACCACAGCGACCCGCAGAAGTGCCCAGGCCCGCCCACAAAACGCAACTCGGCGACCTCGGGGCGGGCCAGTAGCGGTCCAGGCGCGGCCACAACTCGTGATTACCGTCGACAACGACGAACGGAACCGGCGAAGACATGGCGCGCCGCATCGCTTCCGGCCACGGCATCGCCTCGCCGGTGCCGAGATCATCCCCCTGGTGGTTGTGACCGACAACAGCCCGGCCACGAAGTCCGTCGCCGTCTGGGGTTCCCCCGGGCCCGTCAGGAATTTGTGGTTGGGCTCATGCGGTCATCGCACTGATTTGGGCGTAGCGCTCTGATGGTGTCATCCATCCGAGGATTCGTCTAGGGCGGCCGTTGAGCTCATCGGCGATCGTCTGGTGGAGAACGTGCTCGCAGGTTCTGCGGGAGTCGAGCGGTGTCGCGGACTACTGCTGCTGATGGGGTGTGGCCGATCCAGCGGTGCAGAGGCGCTCTGGTCGGGTCATGGCCCAGCGCGAATGTGGTTTCGGTGTCGTTGCCGGCGAATTCCGGACTCAGAACGGCCGGGGCGGGGTGAACTGGGTGCGCTCGAGTCGCCGGTCGGGCATGCGGTACTGGACGCTTCCGCGTCGCGGCGCGGCGACTCCCGTGGGCCCCGCGTGCACGCCTGCAGAGGGCGCCGGGGAGGTCCCGGCGGCGGGTCGCGCCCGCCCGCTGGTGTCTCGTGGCGGCGGGCTCGGCGCGGCGGCGCCAACGTGTTGCGCTCGGGTGTTTCATGTCGACGGGGCGAGGTTCGTGATCCATTCCTGGACCTCCGATAGGCGCCAGCCAACGGCGCGGCTATCGGGCCCGCCGAGGCGGACCGGTTGCGGGAAATCCCCCGAGTTGACGAGCCGATACAGGGTCGTCTTGCTGAGACCCGTTCGTTCCAGGACCTTGTCAATTCGCAGAATGCGGTCTTCCATCGTCCTCCTCAGTGCGAGGCGCGGCTCGGTGGCGTGCCGAACCGGCAGCACCGTCGCCGCCGCAGCGCTGCGGCGGCGCTCACGCTGCGCGCGGCCGGCTCTCTATCCACGCCTCGATCTCGGAGCGCAACCACCTTCTGGCGCGGGGACCGACCATGATCCCAGGAGGGAAGCCGGCGTCTTCGATGCGTCGGCGCACCGTCGAGGGGCTCATCGCGACGAGCTCGCAGACCTCCTTCAACGTCAACAGTTGTTCCCGTTCAGGCATGACCTTCTCCTTGCTGGCTTGATAAGACGCCGCTCCCGGCGCCAGGCAGCTCCTTTTCACGGCACAACCAGCTATACCAGGACCCGCGCGACGGGCTAGATGTGAAAACCGGGTCGTGACCTCACTCGTGGCGGTGGAGGGGCTGCGAAAGCGGACGCGACCTGGGGTGTCGCGGGGACCGCCTTGTCCCGCGGCGGGTGCTCGCGGTGGTCTCCGGGGGTCGTCGACGGGTCGCGGCGGTGGGACCTATCGGATCCACCGACGGCGCCTGCTAGACGTCGACGCCGCCGATGTCCGGCGGGGAGATGTCCGCCGGCGACGCCTCGGCGAACAGTCGCGAGAACGACGCCGTGACCTGCGGCGCCCGGCGCTGGAAGTACGCCATGACGACTTGGCGGGCGTCGACGCCGAAGGTGGCGTGCATGGCCGGATCGTCGTCGAGGTAGCGGAAGTCCCCCAGGTGTCCCAGGAACGTCCGCGCGGTCTCCAGATCCTCGCTGCGGCGGTGCCTCAGCCACACCGCCAGCGCCGTGCCGCCCATGAGGACGGTGCCCGCTGGCAGTGCCGCGGCGACCTTCGGCCACGCCTGCACCGTGCCCTCGGGCAGCAGGCCGCGCAGGTCCTCAAGGGTTGTCACGGCGCCACCGTGTTGCATCGGCGGCAAGATCCCGACGATCGCGCGGCACGTGCGGCCTGCAGGCCACCGCCTCGAGCGCCTCGACGGGGAGCGCGAACAGCGCCCACCCCCACGACGTCACATCGTCGCTGGTGAGGATCCGCTCGGCCACGAAGGTCGCATCACGCGGCAACCGGTAGGCCGCCACGTCCCCGGACCAGAACAGGTGCCCGAACCGCTCCGGCGCCCTCTCGGGCATCGGCCCGACGCCGAGCCGCGGCGCCTGGGTGTGTCCCAGCACGTCGCCGGCGACAAGCCACGCCGTCGCCGCCAATCGCCAGATCCGCTCGCGCCGCACCGGGCGCGACGGCACCGGTTCCACTTCGCATTCCACGAGACCGACGCCGGCGAGGCCCTCCAGCGCGGCGGCTGCCTCCGGGGCGGAGAGGTCAGCGGCGGCGACAACCGACGCCGGATACAGGCCCAGCGGGCGGTGCGACAGCGCCACGAGGACGCGTTCCTCGTTACGACTCAGGCGCAGCGCCCGCGTCGGCGCAACAACCGCCATGTCGCCAGCCGAAGCGGCGGCCTCGAGCAGCGACCTCCGAGACAGCCTGGCGCGAGCCGGCCGGTGGCGTGCTGGCCACCGACGGCCGGCTGCTTCCCACCAGCGGCTGGCGCCTGGCCGGACTCGCCGCGCTCGCCCCGTTGGGGAGGCACTCAACGAGCAAGCCACCGCCACGAGGCGGGGCATGTGACAACGAGCCATCCCCCCCCGGCGCCGGGCGGCGCGCCCACGCGCGGGCACGGCGCCATCACTGACGGCGAGCTGGTCCGGGCGGCGCATCGCCAACCGCTGGCGGCGCGTGTCGGTCACGGTCTGCAGCTAGCCGAGCGCCGGAGTGCACGAGGTTGCAGCAGGTCCGCGCGATACTGTTCGCGTGCTGTGCCAGGACTAGACGAGACAATGGCGCCGCGTTCCCTCGGGGACCAGATCCTCGACGCGCTCGGGTGCAGCAACGGCCCCCTCTCTGTTGCCGCCCTCGCCGAGACGCTCGGGCGGGGCCGGACCGCCGTCGCGCGGGCCGCGCGGCGCCTGTGGGCAGCAGGGCTCATCAGCCCCGAGACACCGCCGCCGGTCGCCGGGCGCTACCCGACGCCGCTGTGGAGCCTCGGCGGCTCGGTCCCGTGGCGGCCCGGGGACACGCACATGCGTGCGCTGCGTTGCCTGCCCGGGCCCTTCGACGACGCCCCCTGCATGCACGAGGCCGTCGCCAAGGCCATCGGCGTCCACCGGCACCACGCCAAAGACCTGCTCTATGACCTGCGGGCCGCCGGCCTCGTGGAGACATCGGCTCTCGAAGACCACACCGATCTGCGCCGTACCCGCGCGACGTGGCGGCGCACACCTGCCGGCAACAAAGCCTCAGGCCTCGCTCGGCGAGCCTGACCTGACGGAGGTGCCGAACTGATTAGCCAGGGCCGGGCCGGCGCCTAAACAACCCAACGGCCCGCGCAAGCGCGACCCCTCGCCGCTGTCGGCGGCGAGGGCGCCCTCGTCGCCTGGCAGAGCAGCACGCCTGTCGCCGGCAACGCTGAGCACTACGCCCGCGTCGTCGCTGAGCGGGCGACTCTGCGGCGCCTCGCCGGCGTGCCGGTGTGGATCGACGACAACGCGATCGTCGGCGTGTTCGACATCCGCGCCCGGGCGCGACGCCACCACGCCGCCTACGGGCACCTCAGCCTCATCGTCGTGGACTACCTGCAGGCGCTCAAGGCGAGCAGGACCTTATCGACGTCACCGATAGGCGGCGCAGGGGAGGTCATCGCGGCCCCGGTGCCGGCGAGACAGCGGGGCCGCCGCGCCGGAAAGGGTCGATAACGACCAACGGGACCCCATGGGGCCGGGCCGGTCAGACGTCGAGGCCGGTGTCGGGAGTTGTCTCGATGACGTCCTCGATCCAGCGGCGCTGGCGTTCCCCGAGGCGCTCGCCGGCGAAGACGTCCGCCACGATGTCGTCGACCTCATCGGCTGAGGGGGAGCCGCAGTGACCCAGGAGCCGCAGCGTGTCGGCGATGTCGGACTCCCGCGCCGCGCGGGCCTTCATGGCTAGGAGGTGCCGGGGCGATGCGACGGTGACGACAAGGCCCGGATGATCGAAGACGACGCTGCTGTGGGCATCGTCGGTCAGCGGCAGGTAGCCGGTCACCTGCTCGTTGAGCCAGGTGCCCAGCCAGCCCCGCTCGGCGGCGACCTCATGCACCGCGGCGAACAGTTCGCCGCGGCCCTCGCTGATGGCGACATCGAGATCCCGGGTGAGCCGGTCGGCGTCGTAGGCGAACGCCATGGTGCCGCCGCCGGTGAGGTACACGCGGGCTTGGACGCTGCGCCGCTCCAGGCGCCGAGCGACGTCGAACAGGGCGTCGCGAGGTTCGACGGCGGACCGCGGGTCCACCTAGACGACGACGAGTTCGCGGCGCGGGAACCAGATGCCGTGCGCCTCGAAATGGCCGGGCGTGGTGAGGATCGTCCCGGCCCGCTCGCGGGGAAAGCGCCGAACCGCGAACCAGAACCGCGCCAGGTAACGGTGCGGAGTGGACGTCCACGGCGGCGCCGGCAGGTCGGCGTGGTACGCGAGATGCTCCGCATACGCGGCCAAGAAGGCGTCCCACCGCGAATCGAACAGCGCAGGCTCGGCGGCCAACAACACGACCCGTTCGCCCGGCGAGGCGTGCTGGAACGCCAAGCCGAACTCGTGCAAGATCAGCCGGAGCCGGAAATCATCATCACTGGCGCGCAGCGCCGGCACATAAGCCGCCGACTTGTTAACTCGTGGCTGGTTGGCGGGCTCGGCCGAGTTCGTCGATCGAGGGAGGTGTCGGGACGCTCGGTAAGCCTCTGCCGCCTTCGGGTTGGCTCGGTAATGGCATGCGGCCCGGCACCTCCCGCCGTCGCCACGAGTGGCTCAACAGAGGCCTGCATTGCCCCAAGTCGGACTGCCCTCCAGCGACACCGCACCAGAACCCTGAGCCCCGAGGAGGAGCCCATGTCCGTCACGATCGGCTGCGACGCCCACAAGACCTCAGTCACGATTGCCGTGCTCGATCAACGCCGAGGGGTGTTGCATCAGCAGACCTTCCCAACCAACCGCGTCGGACGCCGCGACCTGGTCACGGTCGGCCGGCGTTGGCCGAACCGGCGCTGGGCCGTCGAAGGCGCCGCCGGCAGCGGCGCACCCGTCGCTCAGCACCTTGTCGCCGCAGGCGAGCAGGTCGTCGATGTGCCCGCCAAACTCGCCACCCGCGTTCGGCTGTTGTCCACCGGTCACGGCCGCAAGAACGACGATGCCGACGCGATCGCGGTCGGCATCGCGGCGATCGACAACGACCGACTCAACGGCGTCGCCGCCGAAAGTCACGCCACCACGCTGCGACTCCTCGCCGACCGTCGCGACGACCTGTGTCGGCAACGCACCCAGACGCTCAACCGGCTGCACGCCATGATGGCCCACCTGGTCCCCGGCGAGAAGATCTCCCGCGGCTCGATCGACACCGCACGCCAACTCCTCCGCCGAGTGCGGTCCACCGACCCGGTCACCAAGACTCGACGCCAGCTCGCTGTCGAGCTCCTCGCTGATCTTCGCCACCTCGACCGGGCGCTCGCCTCGCTCGAGACCCGCACCACCGAAGCCGTCGCCGAGAGCCACACCTCGCTGACCGAATTGTTCGGCATCGGCCCGGTCCTAGCCGCCAAGATCCTCGGCCACGTCGGCGACATCACCCGCTTCAACAGCAAAGACCAGTTCGCGTCCTACACCGGAACCGCACCGATCGAAGCCTCCTCCGGCGACGTCGTTCGGCATCGCCTCTCCCGAGCCGGCAACCGACAACTGAACTCGGCGCTCCACATCATGGCGCTCTCCCAGATCCGCCAACCCACCGCTGGACAGGACTACTACCGGCGCAAGATCGCCGAGGGTAAGAGCCGTCGAGAAGCCCTTCGCTGCGTCAAGCGACGGCTGTCTGACCTGGTCTTCCGCACCCTCCTCGCCGACCATCGACGCCATCTCGCCCCGTCGACTTGACACACAGAGGCGCCATGACCACCGCCCACAGGGCACGGTCGATGCGCCGGCGGGGCTCAAGCAGCGACGGGAAGAAGCTGCCCGTGCGCAGCTTGGGGATCTTCAACTCGATATCGCCGGCCCGGGTTGCCAACAGCCGCGGCCGGTGCCCGTTGCGCTCAGTCACACGGGCGTCGCTGCGCTCATACCGCCCCGCGCCGATCGCCTCGGCCTCGATCAGCTCCTGGAGCACCAACTCCACCGCTTCGCGGACCAAGCTCGCGCCGCCGCCGGCGCGGAAACTTTCCCACAGCTGTGCCGTGGCAGTATCAGAATGGGTCATCGGTGTGTCCTCCTCGATGAGTGAGTAGTTGCTCTCACCGAGGATCATGCCGATGACCCACCTACAGGTGGACCCTCCCAGCTACCTCAAAATCCCACTGTAAGTATGTCCGTGGCGCTCCGGAAGGGGTGCCAGGCTGGTGGCGGCGGCACCGCTCCTCGCCGATCCGTGAACCTCCCCGGGACGTTCAGGGTTTGTGGGTCGGCTTGGCTGGGGGTCAGATGTCTAGTTCGGTGAACGCTGTTCGGCTCGCTCTGTACATGAATGGGCCCTCGTGTGTGAGGAGGGCCTTGATCTTGAGCCATTGGTTCATCAGGACCTCTAGTTGGCCCCATTTCGTGTCGGCGTCTCTTGGCCAGAGAAGGACCATTCGTGCTCCGTGGTCAAGGACGGATTGCCGTTCGGCTACGTGGTTGCGGGTCTGGTTGTCTCGGCTGATGATCAGGTAGCCCGCGTGTGTGACTTGGGGGATCCACTCGGTGTCGGGGATGTCGCTGCTTGTGATGAGGCACGGCGGCCTGATTCTCTTGTGGACTGTGGCGCCTTGGTCTCCGGGGTATGTGCTGTCGGCGCGTAGTTGGCCGATGAGCATTCCCAGGCCGCGAATATCGGCGTCGAAGTAGAAGCGGACGACAGCGGGTTTCACGCCGCTTTTTGGGCGCGGCTCTTGCGGTTGTTGGCGCTGCGTCGAGAGTGTTCGTAGGCCCGCGCCCAGATGACGTCGTCGATGTCGAGGTCGAACTGTGCTGCTACGTCGTGTTCGTCCTCTCCTCCCTCAAGGTGGTTGTCGATCGCTTCCGTGCTGATGCCTTTTATGGCGGGCCGGCCGAAGCGGTGGGTCGGCCGACAGCGGACAGGGGAGTGCTGGTCATCGTGGGGACGCCATCCAACCGCCAGATCCGCTTCCCAGTCGACACGACTGATAAACGAGGCCGCTGGCGGGGTGAGCACGAGTTGGCCGTCCGTCTTGGCTACAAGCCAGAAGTCCCCTTGGAGGCCAGACTCTTCCTGGACCTTGAGCAGCAGTCGAGGACCGTTGCCCACGAAAGGCTTGGAATGGGCGAGCGGGTATAGGGTCCCCTCCTCCTCCCGCAGTTTTCGGACGAATTGCCTGATCTCGCCAAGCTGCACCTGCTGTGCGCGGCGGTACTCTCGGAGGAGCGCCGCCTCGACAAACTCGCCCCAGGTGAGACGGCTAACGCCTGTGGGCTCGGGACGGATCACGGGCGGATACTCGCGGCCGTGATCAGACTTGCCCTCTAGCCACCAGTGCAGGGTTGGCCGTGGGACCCCGAGGATCTTCGCTGCTTCTGGCAGGGAGTAGACCGGCCGGTCCAATAGGTCCGCGCTCAGGGCCGTATGATCGTTGGGCATGCCGCCTGTCCTCCGTTGGGCAATTGCATAGATCGGTGTTCCATGGGTGGGTTCATGGGTCGATCCGGCGGGGGTCAGATCTCGCCGAGGGTGCCTTGTCGGAATGCGATGTCGAATTGACTGAGGTAGTCCATTCCGACGATGAGGTCGAACTGGTCCCACTGCTTGTTCACCACCCCGATCTCTAACCCTTGGGCGCTGAATGGGGGTACTTGGATCGTCAGAGCGGCTAGACCCACATCTTCTTCGCCTTCCCCGAACCCCGTGACCCGAATTCTGCCTTTGCGCATGCCGACGTTGAGACCGTAGCTGTCAACGATTCGTTTCGGCAGGAACGTCTTGGGGGAACCGGTGTCGATGAGGCCCCTGAACTCGTGTTCAGGGGAGCCGTCCTGCAGCGCAGAGACGCGTGTGGGCACGATTGGAAACAGCGGGCCTGCCGTCATGCGCCGGGGTTGCTGCCGTGGCTCGTTGAGGAGCGTTGTCGTTTAGAGGGGTGTTGTGCTGATGATGGGGGCGACGTAGTAGGTGCGGGTTCCGATGAGGTGCAGGGAGAAGTTGTCTTCGCCGAATTGCTCGTACCCGCGTGTGGCCGCTTCGACGGCATCGGGGAAGACGCCTTTGCACTCCCCGTTGTTCATGATGGCGATCTCGCCGGGGTTGGTTCCGAGTAGGCTTTCCTCGTATTGCTCCTCGAATATTGTCTGGTGGTCCGCCGTTGGGGGGGCTATCGGGTGCGCGCCTAGCATGGGGTTCTCCTGTGTGTGGTGTGTTGCTGGCGCAGCGCGACGCGCGAACGGGTCGGGTCAGCGGCCGGGGCCAGCTACTTGCCGCTAGCCTACGCGCGACCATCCGGTCAAACGGGGGCATCTACCAGATAGAGGCCATATCCGCTGGTCAGAGGCGGTTTTGGCGGCGTGCTGTGGGGTGCGTCTTATGGGACGCTGTGGGGTGTCCGTAACAGGACGCTGTGGGGTTCGGGTTGTGGTGGACCTCCGCGGATTTCTGCAGGCAGGTGTGCCTCGGATTTCGCACGGTCAACTTGCTTGACTACGGGCCGGGTGGCGTCAACCAGCGCGTTCTCGCAGGGACTCGCAAGGATCGGAAGTGCCGGCCCTGAGCGGTCCAAAGCCCTTGCCAGTTCGCACCAACCCAACAGGGGCAACCTCAGTCCACGGCGCTCGGTGGCGGGTCCGGATGTGGGCGAGGTGCGGGCGGGCGGCGAACCAGCGGGCGACGGCGACGGATTTCATGGCCGGGCCGTTGTTGGTCACGATCACCAGGGGGATGATCTCGCCGGTGGCGGCGTCGGTGCAGTCCTCGACGAGTGGCTGGCCCAGCAGCGCCTCGGCGGCGCCGCCGAGGGCGGAGATCAGGTCGGTGGCGCCCTGGGTCGTAGACACCGGGCATGCCAGGGCCAGTTTGGTGGCGTAGCCCACCACCCGCAGCTTCTCCTCAGGGCTCTTCTTCGAAGCCTTCGCCATGCTCATCTCCTTGCGTCAGACTCAAACCGCCGACTGAGCAAGAAACGATGACACGAGACACCGACACGCATAGTTGAGGGTGTCCCCGGCCGGTGGTGGGGACCGAGCTCCGGTCCGCTCGCCTCCCGCCGTCGTACTCGACCCGATCAACGGCCACCACTAGTAGTGCAATGTTGCCCGCTCCCTCGAGTAGGGATGTGACGTCGAAATTGGCCGCATCCCGACCTGGGCCGACGCACCCAACTGCTCGGCGACGTCCCCGACGGGCCGGCCCGCCACGATCAGTTCTTGAACCTTGCGCCGAAACGCCGTCGAACGCCTCCTCGGCACGATGACGCCCCCATGGTCGACGTCCCGAGAGTCAAGCAGCCCGACCGCGAAAAACCCGGGGCAGACTACCAACCGCGCCATCGCGGACCCACTCCCCGCTCAAATCCGAAGAGCCGCTATGCGTAGAGCGTTCGAGATCATCAACAACGGAATGTCGCTGGCGGGATTCTCTCGTCGCTACGCGGATGATGCCGTCGCGGAGGCGCAGTTTGAGGCGTGGCGCTGGCCCAACGGCGTGCGCTGCGCGCACTGCGGCGGTGGGGTCATCGGGGCGGTACTCCTTCGCGATCGCCCAGCGCAGCACCTTGGAGATTCGTCCTTTGAGGCGCTGCACCGTTTCGGCGTTCGTCGCCCACTCCCTCCTCGGGCGTCCGCCGCGGCTCTAGCGAAAGACGCGCGTGTACTGGGTGCAGGTGTCTTGTAGTGATGGCGGGAACGGCGGTCGCAGCGTCTGTTGGTTGCACATCTCCGTGAGGGTCTGGATGTGGGGAACGCAGTCTCGGGGACGGTTCAGGCGCGGGTAATCGCCCTTGGTCTCCTCAACGACCTCGCCGTCGAGGTAGGCCAACCAAGTCTCGATATTCCACGTCGGCACGCAGAGGAGAACCTGATCGGCGTCGTTGAGTGGGGCGACCTGCTGCTCGGCGCAGGCGGTGTCGAGCGAGACGCGGCGTCCGGCAACGCCCTTGGCGTCGCCGTCGATCATCGCGATCAGATAGGCTCGCTCGCCGCTCTTCGACCGGACGGCCCGTAATTCGTTTGGGAATGTCTCTCGCACGTATTGCTCGGCGGAGCCTTTGCCCGGCGGTGGCCGGAGAATGCGAAAGTGGCGCAGGCTCCAGCCCAGTTCGACGAGAAGTTTCTTGGCGAAAGTCTCGTGCTGTGTGTCTTCGCAGAGAAGGACGATCCGGACGTTACGGCTCACGGGTACCAGCCGCGCGCCATGCGCTCCGAGAGTTTGAGGCCGTCGTCGGCCGCGAGCGCCTCAAGAGGCCGTGCGCTGACGGCGGTAGAGGACTCGCGGACGAACAGAACGCCCCGGTGCGCGCCGAGGTAGTCGATCAGTTCGGGATGGTGCGAGCAGACGACCGCCTGCGACGGTGTGCTGTCACAGAGATCGACAAGTTCGAGCAGCCACGGCTGGATCTCGGTCAGTGCTAAGAAGTTGTCGGGCTCGTCGAGGAACAGGGTCACGCCGGGGGCGTGTTGGCGGAAGTGGAGTAGCGCGTAGAGCACCACCAGCGCCCTCTGGCCGTCGGATAGCTCGTCGAAGCGCAGCTTGTAGCTCGACGCGGCGTGAGCGCGGTTGCCGGCGAAGTCGAGCAGAAGCGCTCGGCTGTCTAAGCCGGATTGCTGAAGATGAATGTTGCTAAAGCCGTCGACGGCCTCTCGGAGAGCCTCGACGTGAGTCACGGACGATGCGGGGTTCTCCTGTACGGCATGGCGATACCAGTCGACGAAGTTCTCGGCGTGGCGGCCGAGTAGCTGGTCTTCGCTGGTGGACTCGGCGCGCAGTAGTGCGGGACGGATGTTGCACACCACGGTCGCTCGCATGGCGGCCTTGAAGGCCGTCAGCCGAGTGTTGATCGGCTGGGCGACAACGCGTGCGAGAGCCGATTCGGTCCAGTCTGTCTTGAACGTCGGACCAGCCGATCCGTCGTCTCGGTAGAGCTGCACGTCGCCCATCTCGCACTTAAACAAAATCGTCGGACCGGCGCCGAGGCTCTCCCAGGCAATGCGAGAATGCTTTCCATCGTCGGCGTGCTCAACCTCCAGGCGGTATCGGAACGATTCGTCACCCACTTCGACATCGACCTCGAACACCTGCTTGGGGTCTGTCTGCCAGCGCGTCAGTGTCGACGGATGAAACGCGACCTGATCAGTAACTTTTGCCTCAGCCGAGAGCAGCTTGCGAAGCCCATAGACGACATCGAGTATCGCCGTCTTGCCGGTTCCGTTCGCTCCGAGCAGCAGAACCATGTTCTCCAACTCGAACTCGAAGTTCTGGAGACACTTGTAGTTGTGCACGTAGATCCGTCTCAGCACGGAGACCATCGTACTGCCACTGCTAGGAAGCACGGTTGAAGCTGGACGATGGCGATCGGCTCGGCCAGCCCGTCTGGCTGACGCTGGCGGTGATGGCGCTGTTCGCCTAGATGATGCGATCGCGGGCGTAGCTGGACGAGGCGAAGGGCACGGGTTGCGACACGTTGTGGCTGAGTCCCGGCAGCGGGGGAGCGCACTGCGGGGGAGGGGGAGGCTGCGGGCAGGAGAGGTTGCTTGGCAGTGCCTCCAGCCGCCGGTCCGAGGGCAGCGGGTTGCGTCGGGCTCCTGCCAAACGAGCACGTAGAACGCTGTGTCGGGCGCGACCGGCCACATACGGGTCCGGTCACCGGCCGGCGCGACGGTGACTATCTGCTCGGTGCGCGTCCCGGCGCGCAACAGCACCTGTGAGGGGGACCCGTTTGTGAGTCCAGGTGTTATGGGAGTTCGGGTTGGTGTTGGTGCGCCTTCTAGTGCGCAGCGTAGGCGGCGGGGGTGAGCCCGCCGAGGGATCGGTGGGGCCGGTAGGTGTTGTGTTCGTGGCGCCAGTCCTCGAGGACGGCGCGGGCTTCGGTGATGTTGGCGAAGTCCTCAACGTTGAGGCACTCGTCTCGGAGGCGGCCGTTGAAGGACTCGATGAAGGGTGTTTCCCACGGCGAGCCGTGTTCGATGTAGGCGGTTTGGGTGCGCCAGATGCGGCACCAGTCCCGCAGCGCCTCGGCGGTGAGTTCGGGGCCGTTGTCCATGCGCAGATGCGCCGGCGCTCCCCTCCCGGCGACGAGGCGCTCGATGGTGGCGACGACGCCGTCGGCGTCGATGCTGTGGGAGGCGTCGATGGCGAGGGCCTCCCGGGTGAACTCGTCGACGACGTTGAGCAGTTTGATGCGGCCAGATCGGCGGTCTCGTCGAACTGGAAGTCCAGTGCCGACACATCGTTGGGACGCTGGGCGCGCAGGCGCGCCGCAGACCCGTCAGTGAACCGTCCTGGTCTGCCCGGAGTGGTGTGCCACGGGTGTTGCGTAGTCAGCTTGCTTGATTTCGGGCAACGGTGGTGGTGTGGCGGATCTCGTATTCGACGGGCGTGAGCATGCCGAGTGAGGAGTGCCGCTGTTGCCGGTTGTGGAAGATCTCAAGGTAGTCGAAGATCGCATTGGAGAGTTCCAGACGGGTTCTCCAGCGCCGGCGGTTCAGGAGTTCGACTTGCATGCGCGCCCAGAACGACTCGATCACGGCATTATCGAGGCAGTCCCCGATCGAGCCCAGCGACACGCTGAGCCCGCAGTCCAGGGCGCGTTGGGTGAATGCCCAGGAGGTGAACTGACCGGATTCAATCGGTGGTCGGAGTGAATGATTGACCCGGAGGGTTGGCGGTTCTCGATGGCCATGGCGAGTGCATTGGTGGCGAGGGTGGCGTGTGGCCGCGAGCCGATGGCCCAACCCATGACGCGGCGACTGAAGACATCCAGCACGACCGCGCAGTACACCTTGCCTTCCCGGGTGGAGTGCTCGGCAATATCGGTGACCCACAGCTGATCGGGCTCGTCACGGGCGAACTGGCGGTCGACCAGGTCACTGGCGGTGGGCTGGTTGGGGACCTTGCGCCAGCGGGACCGGCCCGGCAGCCCCGCCAGACCGTTGCGGCGCATCACCAGCTCAACGGTGCAACGCGCGACGATGATGCCGCGTCCCTGGGTCAACTCGGCGTGGACGCGCCGGGCGCCGTCGGTGCCTCGGGAGGCGTGATGGATCTCACCAGTGACCTCCAGCAGCATCGCGTGGCGCACCGAGCGCGCTGACGGCGGCCGCCGGCGCCAGGCGTAGTAGCCCGACACCGAGATGCCCAACACGCCGCAGCAAACCTCCACCGGATGGTCGTCAGCTACGACGGCGGCGACGACCTCGAAACGTCTATTGGGTCGGTTTGGTCCTTCAGCAGCTCATTGGCCCGCTTGGTGACCGCCAATTCACACTTGAGTTCGCGGATCCGCTGACGAGCCGCAGCCAACTCCGCGGACTCCGCTGTCGTCACGCCGGGCCGCAGCCCGCGATCCACCTGATCCTGCTTGCGCCAGTTGTAGATCGTCTGGGTCGACACGCCGAGTTGGTCAGCGACCTCCGCGACGGGCCGACCCGCCTCGATCAGATCCAGAACCTTGCGCCGAAACGCAGTTGGATACCTCCTCGGCACGATGACCTCCCTTCGGTCGACGTGCCCGAAAGTCAACTATCCCGACCGCGCGATACCCGTGGCACACCATTGTCTGCCCCGTGTTTCTTGCGGTCGGCTTGCTTGATCTCGGGCGGCGGTCGTGTCATTGACGTGCTGAGCAAATTGCTTGGTGCTGGCTGCAGCACTCAGCTAGTTACGCCACGGCAGTTCCGATGTAGGTGGCCCATTGGTCCATGACGGGTCGGCGGCGGTCGAGGAGGTCGCTGCGCTGGTAGGCGCCTTCGACGCCGGCGACGACGTGTCCGAGTGCGGCTTCGGCGACCTCGCGGGGGACGCCGGTGTCGGCGCACCAGCTACGGAAGCTGGCCCGGAATCCGTGCGGTACCGCCGGGATGCCGAGATCCATGAGCAGCTTGCGCATGGTGTTGTTGGAGAGTTGCCGGCCCGTCGTGCTCGGGAAGATCAACCCGGACCGGTCGGCGAGGCTCCGGGCTGCTTCGAGGATCTCCAGGGCGCGGCCGCTGAGGGCCACGCGAAGCTCGCCACCGGTCTTCGTGCGGGCTCCGGGAACCGTCCACGTGGCCGCGTCGGCGTCGACTTCATCCCAGATGGCGCCGCGGAGCTCGCCGCTGCGACATGCGGTGAGGACGAGGAACTCGAAGGCGAGCTTGGTTACCGGCGACGCTTGCGACGCACGGACACCAGCGACGGCGGCGGCCACCTCGCTGTGCGGCAGGGAGGGTTGGCGATTCTGGCGGGTGTCTTGGCGTGGGAGGGCGGCGGCGATGGCGCCGCTGGCCGGGTCGTCGGTGCGGTGTCCTTGGGCGATGGCCCAGCGCATGATGACCGAGATGCGCTGGCGCACCCGTTTGGCGGTCTCGGCCCGTTCTGTCCAGATCGGCGCCACGATGCTCATGACGTCCGCGGTGGTGATCTCGTCGACCGGCTTGTGGCCGATCTTGGGGTAGGCGTAGGTGTCCAGCGACGATCGCCAGATCTCCGCGGAGCGGCCGCTGTTCTTCCAGGAGGCGGCGTGGATCAGAATGACCTTCTCCGCGGCGTCCGCGAACGTCGGCACCCCGCTGACGCGGGGGTGGCGGCCCTCTTCGACGGCGCGGCGGTTCTCAAGCGCTTTGCGCCGCGCCATCTTGAGGCTCACGATCGGGTAGGAGCCGAGGCCGAGGTTGGTGACGCGCCCGTTGATGCGGATGCGCTGGCTCCAGGTCTTCGACAGGCGCCCGTTCGCCATCGGCTTGACGAGCAGTGACAGGCCGAATCCGCCGCGGCCGTCGCCGTAGCGGCCGGGGCGCGAAACGCTCTCCACGAAGCGCGCCGACAGCTGCGCGGGACGCTCCAAGGTTCGATTCCCTCCCCGCTATCACCGATCAGATATTGCTTAGATTATCACACTTTGCATGCGTACCGATGATACGAGTTGAAGCCTCGTGGAGCAAGGATTAGGCCGCTGACCTGGGATTTGTGGGCTTCATGGCGCATCATGGGGTCTCATGAAGCCTCAAAGTTGTGGAGCTGGGGGGAATCGAACCCCCGTCCGGCGAGCGGTTGCCGGCTCCGGTACGACCATTCCCGATCGCAGCATTACGGATTGCGTGCCGTCGGGTCGGCTGCCCTTGCGGGCTCCGCCGGATCTTTCTCCGGTGTCAGCGGTCTTTCTCGCCGTCAGCGGTCTTTCCCAGCTGTCCTCCTCTGCTTCTGTTGCCAGGCTGCAGCGGACAGGCCCCGCGTGCCCCCGTGGGGGTCGCAGTTACCTCACAGACCGATCAGGTGATCAGGCTGCGAGGAGCACGGGTTCATCATTGCCGTGTCTTGTGGTGCCCCGTTTTTGGAGTCTGAGCAACTCCGGTCGCGTAGCACGGTTCCCGGTCTCGACGTCGAAACCGATCAGCCCCTTGTCAATGTGCGGTACGCCACTGTACCGACCTCGTGCGACATCGGTCGGCGCTGATCCGTCCTCTCCGGGGTCCCAACGTGGGAGCGTCCGGATCTGCTGCCGTCCTCGGCAGGCTGTCGCTGTACGGGCACATTGTCCTGTTGTCGTTGTACGACGATATTGTGCTGTTGTCGCTGTACCAGTACATTATTGTCATGTCCCTGAACGAAGACACGACGGAAGCTGCGGCTCCAAGTCGCTCGGAGGTTGGGATGAGACCGCTGCAAACGAGTCGGGACCTCGGTATGGCCATCCGCCGAGCGCGACATGACAAGGGCCTGTCGCAGGTCGAGTTGGCGGCGCGGGCAGGGGTGGGGCGTCCCTGGCTGTCCGAGACGGAGAACGGCAAGCGCACAGCGGAGATCGGTCGCATCCTGCTGGTCCTCAGTTCGCTGGATCTCGCGGTCGCTCTGATTCCAGCGCCGACACAGGGCGATGCCGGCGTCGACCTCGATTCTCTGCTGGCGGACACGGTCGGCTGATGCCGGCTGACGTGCTGCTGGTCGCCCTCGAGGGGCGCTCCATCGGCCGGATCGAGCGCGCCCAACACGGTCACCTGCGGCTCCGCTACGACGATGGAATCGATGCCGCCGGGACGCCGCTGTCGGTGTCGATGCCGTTGGCTGTTGCGCACCACGGCGACGCCCGCGTCACGCCGTGGCTGTGGGGGATTCTCCCGGAGAATGCGGACGTCCTGGCGCGCTGGGGGCGCCGGTTCGGGGTCTCGGTGGCGTCGCCGTTCCCGCTTCTTGCCACACCCGTGGGTCGGGACTGCCCAGGAGCGGTGCAATTCTGCCCGCCGAGCGAACACGAGAACCTGCTGAGGCGCCAGGGCGACGTGGCCCCCCAGACCGAGGCACAAGTGGCCCAGCGGCTGCGAGACCTGCGCGGCGACGCCACCTCCTGGCTCGGGTCGGACTTCGCGGGACGGTTCAGCCTCGCCGGCGCGCAGGCAAAGACAGCGCTGCACTTCGCGTCGGGACGCTGGGGTGTTCCGGCGGGGGCGGTGCCCACGACTCACATCCTCAAGCCCGGTATCTCGGGACTTCAGCATCTCGAACTCAACGAGCACCTCTGCCTGCGTACCGCGGCCCTCGCTGGACTGCCTGCGGCACGCACCAGGATCGAAACCTTCGAGGATCAAACCGCCATCGTCGTCACGCGGTTCGACCGCACGCACTCCGGTGGTTCGCTGATCCGCGTGCACCAGGAAGATCTCTGCCAGGCGCTCGGAGTGCACCCTGCCCGCAAGTACCAGGCCGACGGCGGCCCGACCCCCGGCCACGTGGCGGAGTTGCTGCGGGCATGCGTCGCCGGAGCCGCCGCCGAGGAGGACGTGTGGCGATTCGCCGACGCGTTGGCGTTCAACTGGCTGATCGGTGGCACCGACGCCCATGCCAAGAACTACAGCCTGCTGCTTGCCGGAACCCGGGTGCGTCTAGCTCCGCTCTACGACGTGGCGTCGACGCTCCCCTACGACGACAGCGACGGCCACCAACTCCGTCTCGCCATGAAGGTCGGCCGGGAGTACAGGCTGCGACGAACCGATAGGCGCAGCGCATGGGAGAAGGTCGCAGCCGAGCTGGGCGTCGACGCCGCTCGGCTGCTCCAGCGGGTGCTGGACCTCGCCGGGAAGATCCCCGCGGCGCTGGAGCAGGCAACGGCCGAGGAGGATGTGGCGAGGATCGAATCCGATCTCCCGCGGCGGCTATTGGACGGCGTTGCCGCACGCGCGCTCCACTGCGCCCGGTCCTTCAACGCGGGCTGACGGACTGGGTCAGCGACCGTCCCGGTCGTGGGTGCGGGCGGCCTGCGACATGGCGCGGCGAGCCTCCAGTTCGGCCTCCCGGCGGGCCAGGATCGTGCGCCGGTCCACCTTGCGGCGCCGCCGGGCCAGCGCCATCTCCACCTTCGCCCGGCCGTCGCGGAAGTACAGCGACAGGGGGATCAGCAGCAGGCGGTCCTGCTCCACCCGGGCTTTGATCCGGCTGATCTCCGAGCGGTGCAGCAGGAGCTTGCGCGGCCGGTCGGGGTCGGGGGCGAAGGCCGCAGCGACGGTCGGCCGGGGCGGCACGTGCATGGAGTGCAGCCACACCTCGCCGCTGGCCACCTTGCCGTACGCCTCGGTGAGCGTCACCGTGCCGTCGCGCAGCGACTTCACTTCGCTGCCCCGCAGCACCATGCCGCACTCGTAGGTGCCGATGATGTCGTAGTCGCGCTGGGCGCGCCGGTTCGTGGCAATCACCTTGACGTCGGCGTCGTCCATGAGCGCAGGTTAACGAGCCGCCGGCGCGGGTGGGCCGGGGGTGGGGGTGACGTACGCTTGCGCCCGTGCTGGGGCTTAGCCGCGAGGTGTACGACCGGATGCTCGCCCACGCGGTCACCGGGCTGCCGCAGGAGGCGTGCGGGTTGTTCGCCGCGGGCTCCGAGAACGGCGACGTGGTGGCCTTCTACCCCATGAGCAACGCCGCCGACTCCGAGACGCTCTACGAGTTCGACGGCGCCGAACACCTGGCGGTCGAGAAGCAGGCCGAGGAGGCCGGCCTCACCGTCATCGGCGTCATGCACTCCCACACCCGCAGCACCGCCTACCCGTCGCCGACCGACGTGGCCCAGGCCACCCGCTTCGACCCCCTCGGCGTGTGGCACTACGTGATCGTGTCGCTGAAGCACCCCGAGCCGGCGCTGCGCAGCTACCGCATCGTCGCCGAGCGCATCACAGAGGAAGAGGTCCAGGTCCGTCCCTGACGGCGGATCGAGGCACCGACACCCACCGGTAGAATTCCCAGCGAATCGGTCAACAATTCCCCCGGGATCGCCATGGGTGTCCACGCCTCGGTAATCGACTGCATCGGCAACACGCCGGTCATCGACGTCAGCGCCCTCAGCCCCAACCCGGCGGTGCGCATCCTCGCCAAGCTGGAGGGCCAGAACCCCGGCGGCTCGGTGAAGGACCGGGTCGCCCGCTCGATGATCGAGGCCGCTGAGGCCGACGGCACGCTGCGGCCCGACACCACCATCCTGGAACCGTCCTCGGGCAACACCGGCATCGCCCTGGCGCTGATCGCCCGGCTGCGGGGCTACCCCGCCAAGATCGTCCTGCCCACCAACGTCTCCAGCGAGCGCCGCGACCTGCTGGAGATCTACGGCGCCGAGATCATCGACTCGCCGGGCGCCGAGGGCTCCAACGGGGCGGTGCGCCGGGCCGAACGTCTCGCCGCCGAGCATCCCGAATGGGCCTACCTGTGCCAGTACGCCAACGAGGCCAACCCCCGGGCGCACTACGACACCACCGGCCCGGAGATCCTCGCCGACTGCCCCGACATCACCCACTTCGTGGCCGGCCTGGGCACCGCCGGCACGCTCATGGGCGTCGGCCGCTACCTCAAGGAACACAAACCCGACGTGAAGGTCTACGCCGTGGAGCCCCCGGCGGGGGAGAAGGTGGAAGGTCTGCGCAGCCTCGACGACGGCTACATCCCGCCCGTGTACGAGAACTGGGGCGGCAACGAACTGCTGGACGGCAAGCGCATCGTGCGCACCCGCGAGGCGCTGGAGTACACGCGCCGACTGGCCACCGAGGTCTCGGTGTTCGCCGGCATCTCCAGCGGGGCCGCCCTGGCCGGGGCCTGCCGGGTGGCGGAGCGCATCGACTCCGGGGTGATCGTCTTCGTGGCCGCCGACGGTGGCTGGAAGTACCTCTCGACGCGTGCCTGGACCGACCCCATCGAGGACGTCATCGAACGCGCCGAGCGCATCATCTACTTCTGAGCGGGCCACCGCCGTTGCGCGTGGCGCGGGGGCATCTCAACACCTCTGGATTCCGGCGTTCGCCGGAATGACGGCTGGGGGCCTCTCCCGGTATGGCCCGCGAAAAAGGGTCCGGCCCCGGGTCGAAACCCGGGGCCGGAGTTGTTCAGGTGTTGGGATGGATCAGCCGGTGGGCTGCTCGGCGGGCGGACCCATGTCGTCCATGTCGCCGTCGTCCATGCCGTCGGCTGCGTCGTCGTCCATGTCGCCGTCGTCCATGCCGTCGGCTGCGTCGTCGTCCATGTCGCCGTCGTCCATGTCGTCGTCCATGTCGGCGGACGAGTCGAGGATCGTCACACGGCCCTCGCCGCCGGACGGGTACTGCTCGGCCGTCACGACGCCGCCGAGGGCGTCGGTGAGGTAGTCGGCCAGCGCGCGCTGGTCGTTGATGCCCAGCTTGGTGTGCGGCAGGTCGCCAGCCGGGAAGCAGTCGCCGCCGCCGGCGAACCAACTCACCGTCGTCATTACGACCGGATCACCCGGCACCACCTCGCCGTCTTCGACGATGACCGTGCCGTCGTCGAGGACGATGCTGCGCACGCGGGATCCCTCGTCGCCGATGTTGGAGCAGTCGCCCTCACGGTCGGTCTCCCGAGCCGGCATGCCCATGTCGATGACCAGGCTCATGCCCGCCACCTGCGAGTACTGCCCGCAGGTTCCCGGGATGCAGTCGTAGGACACCTCCATTGCCGCCTTCAGTCGCTCGCGGGTCATCTCGAAAGTGACCATCACGTTGTTGAACGGCGAGATGTCGAAGGTCGTGGACTCGCTGAGGTCGCTGCCGGCGGGGATGATGGAGTCGTTGCGGATGCCGCCGCCGCCCTGGATGGCGATGTCCGGCGTCGCGGTGCCGTACTCCTCGGCCCGCTCGGTGCCCACCCAGAGGGAGGCGTCGGCGACCAGGTTGCCCTGGTTGGTCTCACGCGTGCGGACCTGCGAACGCCGGCCGTCGAGGTCCACCTCGGTGGTTGCCAGGATGTTGCTGTCCAACGCCGCCACGGCTGCCGCCAGTGGCTCTTCCACGGCCGCCAACACGTCGGGGTCGGGGGTCTCGTCGAGGCTCACGCCCACCGAGCGGCCCGCGGCGGAAACCACGTTGCCGTCGGCGTCGAAGGTGACGGTGAGCTCGCCGATGCAGCGGTAGCCGCCGGGTGCGGTGATGACCGGCACGGTGTTGCCGTCGGCGTCGGTTGCCTCCAGCGGGTACGGGCCGGCGGTCTCCTCCTCGGGCAGGCAGGTGCTGGTGTCGCTGCGCAGCATCTCGTCGCCGCCGCCGCCGATGGCCACGTCGACGCCGGAGATGGAAGCGAGCGCCTCCACGTCCTCGTCCACCTGCTGCAGGTGGCTGATGAGGATGATCTTGTTGACGCCTGCCTCGGTGAGGGAGGCGACCTCGGCGTTGACCGCCTCGGCGACCGCCGACACGACGGCGTTGCGCGGCGCGGAGATGGCTCCCAGCATCGGGGTGATGGCGCCGATGACGCCGACCTTCTCGCCGCCGGTCTCCACGATCGTGCTGCGGGCGAGGCGCCCGGCCTCAACCATCGCCACGAGCGCCGGCTCGGCCGACACGTCCAGGTTGGCCGACAGGAAGACCACCGGCGGGTCGAAGCCCTCGAAGAACTCCGCCGCCACGTCGGGGCCGAAGTCCATGTCGTGGTTGCCCACCGCCATGGCGTCGTACAGGCCACTGAGAGCGATGGAGTCGTAGAACGGAGCACCACGCTCCAAGCTGACGTTCCACTCCTTGGACGCCAGGAAGTTGTCGCCGGCGGTGACGGTGAGAACGCCGTCGGTGTCCGCACCCTCCTGCAGGTTCCGCAGAGCGGTCACGAACCGGGCGATACCCGGGAAGCCCCTGTCCGCGTTGTGCAGCAGCTTCGACTCGCCGTCGTTGTTGTGCAGGATGGTGAGCGTGTAGTCCGCGTTGTCCTGGGCGTTGAGCGCGGTTGGCGCCAGCGCCGTAACGGAGACGAGCAGTCCGAGCGCCGCCAGCACGACGGCGGGCTTGCGCCACCTGGTTCGATTTGTGTTTCCCCTAGTGGGGACGGTCTTTTTGGTCATGGCGGGACTATACGACCGCGACGCGGGCTCTGCTCGCTCGCGGCGTGGTTCGGGGCGCTGCTTGTGGGTTGAGGGGCGCCGCTTGCGCCGCGGTTGGGGCGGGGAAGGCCGACGTAACCTGTTGCGCCGGTTGCCGAGCGGGGATGGGGATGCAGCAGTGAGACCAAACGGACGTGAACCTCACGAGTTGCGACCACTCAGCTTCACGCGGGACTACACCGAGATGGCCGCCGGCGCGGTGCTGGTCGCCCTGGGGCAGACCCGGGTGCTGTGCACCGCCTCGGTGAGCGAGGACGTGCCGCGCTGGATGCGGGGCCGGGGCAGCGGCTGGGTGACCGCCGAATACTCGATGCTGCCCGGCAGTTCCACCGAGCGAGTGGCGCGGGAGGCCCGCGCCGGCCGCCAGTCCGGGCGCACCCAGGAGATCCAGCGGCTGGTGGGCCGCTCGCTGCGGGCGGTGTGCGACCTGGGCCGCCTGGGGGAGCGGTCGGTGACGGTGGACTGCGACGTGCTGCAAGCCGACGGCGGCACCCGCGTGGCGTCGATCTGCGGGGGCTACGTGGCGCTGCACGACGCCCTCACCCGCTGGAGCTGCGGGGCCCGCACCCGCTGACCGACGCCTGCGCGGCAGTCTCGGTGGCGGTGGTCGGCGGCCGTGCGGTCCTGGACCCCGACTACGTCGAGGACGCCGGCGCGGACGTGGACATGAACGTGGTGATGACCGGTGCAGGCGACCTGATCGAGGTGCAAGGCACCGCCGAGGGCGCCCCGTTCGGCCGCCCGCTGCTCGACGAGCTGCTGGACCTGGCAGCCGCCGGCATCGCCGAGATCAACCGGAGCCAGCGGGAGGTACTCAGCCGGCCACCTGCGCCGCGCCCGGCATCGTGAGCGCACCGCACGTCTTCGTCGCCGCCACGGCCAACCCGCACAAGCTCACCGAGATGCTCGCCGCCCTCGACGGTGTTGCCACGCTGCTGCCCCGGCCCGCCGGGCTGGGTGAGGTTCCCGAGGACGGCGACACGCTGGAAGCCAACGCCCGAACGAAGGCCGAGGCCGTGGCGGCGGCTGCGGGAGCCGCTGCGCTCGCAGACGACACCGGGTTGGAGGTGGATGCCCTCGATGGCGCCCCGGGCGTGCACTCGGCGCGCTACGCCGGGTCGCCGGCCGACGACGCCGCGAACGTCGCCAAACTGCTGGCGGCCCTTGCGGGAGTGCCGCCGGAACGCCGCACCGCACGATTCCGAACCGTGGTCGTGGCGCGCTGGCCCGGCGGGCGAGAGGTGCTGGCCGAGGGCGTCGTGGAGGGCGCCATCGCCACCGAGCCGCGAGGCGGCCGGGGATTCGGCTACGACCCGGTCTTCATCCCGTCACCCGGCGCGCTGACGTTCGCCGAGATGAGCCTCGAGGACAAGGACGCCATCAGCCACCGCGGTCGCGCGCTCCGGGAACTCGCACGGCTCCTGGCCGCGCCCGTCGCCCGTCGCCCCTAGGCACCCACCGGCTGCCACGCTCATCGGGGACTCGACGGCGGCACGGATCGCTAGCCGGCGGTTGTGCCGCTCCCTGTCGCCGGAAGCGTGACGATCATCTGGGTGAACTCGCCGGGCTCGGACTCGGCCTCGATCGAGCCGCCGTGCTGGCGGACCACGTCGCTGGAGATGCTCAGCCCCAAACCCACGCCCGTCCCCGACGGTTTCGTCGTAAAGAACGGGTTGAAGATCTTGTCCACGGAGTCCGGCTGGATCCCGGTCCCGTTGTCCCGGACGCGGATGATCACCTCGTTGGCGGTTCTCTCGCTGCTCAGCCACAAGGTCGGCTGATAGGAGCCGCCGTCCCCGGCGGCCAGCCGGCGCTTCTCGTCCATGGCGAACAAGGCGTTGCCGACGAGATTCAGGAACACCCGACCCATGTCCTCGGGCACGACCTCCAACTCCCCGACGTCGGGATCCAACTCGCTGCGAACGTCGACCTGGAGGTCCTCATCCAGAGCCCCGGCGCTGTGGAGAGCGATATTGGCTCTGTCGCTGAGCAGGTCGTTCATGTCAACCGACTGGGGCTTGCCGCCGCCGCGTCCGATCGTCACCATGTCCCGGACGATCCGGTCGGCGCGATCGCCATGGGACCGGATCCGCAGCAGGTTCGCGGTCAACTCGTCAACGGCCTCGACGATGACGGTGCGGCTGGTGTCGGTGAGTCCCTCGGCGTGCTGGGTGATTTCATCGCGGAGCTCGCTGAGGAGATCCTCCGACGCCTCGGAGAAGTTCTTCATGAAGTTGAGGGGGTTCCGGATCTCATGGGCCACGCCGGCGGTCAGCTCGCCGAGCTCCACCAGCTTCTGGCGCAGGATGATGCGATCCTGCGTCTGGCGCAGCTCCGCCACCACCCGCTCCAACTCGTCGTTCTTCTGTTGCAGGCTGGCGGACAGCTCGCGCACAAGGTCCAGTTGCAGAGCCTCGATCGACCGTTGCCGCAGCCGCTCCAGCGCCCGGGCCGCCTCGTTCACCTCGTCGTCGCCGGTCAACTCCACGGTGTAGTCGAGGTTGCCTTCGCCCATGTGGCGAATCCAGATCTCCAGCTCGACGGTTCGAACACCGGTTTCCACGAGGCGGTAGGCGACGAAGAAGCACAAACACAGACACAACGATGCCAGCGCGATCAGGAGTCCCCGGCCGCTCCCGGTGGCCTGCCAGAGCAAGAGGACCTCGGCCGCCAGAGTCAGCATCATGGCGACGACCACCTGCACCGACTTGCGCTTCAGGCTGAGACGCGCGACCGGAGGAGGGGGCCTGCTGGGAATCGGCTCGGGCGCCATGTTCTCCGTTCCTTGGGCTTGCCGGTCGATACTCGGATGCAATGCGGCGTTCACGTCACGGCGAAGTCAATTCAGTGCGCCAGGTGGGATTCGAACCCACACGAGCCGAAGCTCACAGGGACCTAAACCCTGCACGTCTGCCAGATTCCGTCACTGGCGCGGGGCGTGGCCCGCGATCAGATTATCGGTAGCCTGCGCGCAGGACGTCCGGGAGGTGTGCCGGTGGAATTGTCAGCTCTTGGACTGCCGGGCGCGCCCGACGCGGCCCGCAACGAGGACGCCGCCAAACGGGACGGTTCCCCGGACATCTTCCAGCAACTGCTGCGCCAGCGGATCGTGTTCCTGGGGCGCGCCGTGGACGACGAACTGGCCAACTCCGTCACCGCCCAACTGCTGTACCTCGAGGGCCAGGACCGCAACCGCGACATCTGGATGTACATCAACTCACCGGGCGGTTCGATCACCTCGGGCATGGCCATCTACGACACCATGCAGTTCGTCACCCCCGACGTCGGCACCGTCTGCATGGGTCTCGGCGCCTCCATGGCGCAGTTCCTGCTGTGCGCCGGCGCCGCCGGCAAGCGCTACGCCCTGCCGCACGCCCGCATCCTCATGCATCAGCCCCACGGCGGGGTTCAGGGTCAGGCCTCCGACATTGCCATCCAGGCCGAGCAGATGACCTACATCAAGAAGATCCTGGCCGAGCGCATCTCCGAGCACACCGGCCAGCCGGTCGATCAGGTCGAGGCCGACTTCGACCGGGACCGCTGGTTCACCGCCGAGCAGGCCAAGGAGTACGGCATCATCGACGAGGTGATCGCCAACCGCGGCGAGATCCGCTAGTTCGAGGTGATCGCCAACCGCGGCGAGATTCACCAGTCCGAGGTGATCGCCAACCGCGGCGAGATCCGCTAACGCGGCCGCCACCTCTCCAACTCCCTCGCAAACTCGGCCCTTCCGGCGACGTCGGGTTTCGGCGGGCACCCCCCCGTCCTTCCGACGTGCCGGCAGGTCCGAGTCCGTCGTTCCGGCGGCCCCGAGTCCGTCATTCCGGCGAAAGCCGGAATCCAGGTGTTGGCGGCGTGTCGGTGGCTCCGGCCCCGTCTTTCCGGCGGGGTCCAATGTCCAGCGATCAGCAGGGCGTCGGCGGCTCCGGCCCTGTGGTTCCGGCGGTCGTCTGCGGGATTGTCGGTGCTCGCGGCTGTCTCTGGACGCGGCAATCCGGGGCTGGATCCGCGGACGGCTCGGAGGTTCCGGGAGCTTGCGGCGCGGCCGATCCGTAGGTTGCGACGTCCTATGTGACATTGGTCACACCCAGGTGGGTGGTACGCGGGCGGTAACCCGACGAGTCGACGACAGCCCTCTGACCTGGGGGTTTGGTGTCGTTGTCTGGATCGCCCCGGTGTGCGCCTGCCGTCGTTTCGCTCCAGTCGGTCAACTAGACGAACTTGTGTTGCTGGACTGTCGTAGCCGTGTTATATTATGAGGAGACATAACTAAGAGGGTTCGCTCGATGATGTGGTGTGGGCCGGGAGCTTCAGAGAGAACGAGGGGACGGACAGGTGGGTGACGGACAGGTGGGTGACGGACAGGTGGGTGACGGACAGGTGGGTGACGGTCCGATGCGGGGGAAACCGCACAGCGCTGACCGACCGGGCCGCGAGCCGGCCGGGACAGCTCCGGCGAACAGCGAACCGGCCGGGACAGCTCCGGCGAACAGCGAACCGGCCGGGACAGGTCCGGTCGGCCGCGAACCGGCCGGGACAGGCCCGGTGGGCCGCGAGCCGGTCGGGACAGCTCCGGTGGGCCGCGAGCCGGTCGGGACAGCTCCGGTGGGCCGTGAGCCGGTCGGGGCAGCTCCGGCGAACAGCGAGCCGGCCGGGGCAGGCCCGGTGGGCCGTGAGCCGGCTGGGGATGTTCGGGGCGGCGAGTGGGCTGCTTTGGGTGAGTGGCTGGTTTCGCGGCCGCTGTTGCCCAAGGTCGATCTGGGTGTGTTGCGGGAGTGTTTGGGGTTCGTGGGCCGGGCGCGGGCGTCGCTTGCCGCCCTGGAGGCCGACGTGGTCGCCGAGGTGGCGCGCCGCGAGGGCGACGCTGCCACTGAGGAGTTCCTGCGGCGGGATCAGAAGCGTTCGCGGAGAGAGGCCCGTAAGGCCGTCAAGGTCGCGGGACAGTTGGGGTGGGCGCCGCGGGTGGCCGACAAACTTGCCTCCGGTGAGATCACTCCCGAAGCGGCGGGGCTGATCCTCGATGCCGACGCCGAGACGCCGGTGGACCAACGCAAGTTGCTGGCCGCCGCTGAGACCGAACCCGACGACGTGTTCCGCCGCACGTTGAAGGACCACGTCAACGAACGCACCACCGAACAGGAACTCGAAGCGCGGCGGGCTCAGCAGCGGCGCCGGCGGCGGGCTTCGATCGGCGAGCAGCCCGACGGCATGTTCCACCTCTTCGCCCAGTTCGACCCGCTCACCGGGGCGCGGGTGCAGGCCGCGCTCATCGCCAAGTCCGACGAACTGTTCCGCAACGAGGACTCCACGGACCGCCCGACGGCACCCCAGCGGTTCGCGGATGCGCTCGCAGACCTCGTGTGCACCAACAACGGCGCCGGCGCACCAGCCGGAACCGAGTTGATCGTCCTGGCCGACTACGACCAGGTCCACGACGAGATCACCAACACCCGACTGGCTGACGGCACCCGCCTCACCGAAGCCGAAACACTCGCGGCGGCGTGCGACGCCAGGATCCTGCCGGGCATCTTCAACAAACACACCGGCAACGTCGTCCTGGGCCGCTCGCAGCGCAAGGTCCCCCCGTGGCTGCGCAAACAACTCATCGCACGCGACGGCGGCTGCATCGGCTGCGGCGCCCACCACCAGATCTGCGAAGTCCACCACATCAAGCACTGGAAACACGGCGGCGAAACCACCCTCGAGAACACCTGCCTGCTGTGCTGGCGCTGCCACCACATCCGCCTCCACCGAAACGGCGAAGAAATCACCCGCCACCCCGACGGCACCCTCACCCTCACACCACCCGCCAACCCGCCTCCCGAACCGACAGGACCGGCAGGTGGCAAACAGACAGACCGGCGCGAACCGCGAGACAGCGGCGAACACCACCGCCCGACCAGTCGCCAGCGACGCGGACCACCCCGGATCCCCGAAACGAACCCAGCCAGCCCCTTGTCGTTGGGCTGAGCCGGTTGTGATCTAGCCGTGTCGGGCGGTTTCGGCTCGCTGGCGCAGGTCGGTGACCGCGGCGGCCAGGCCGTCGGGATGGCCGAAGACGGCGCTGCCGGCCACGAAGACGTTCGCCCCTGCGGCGGCCGCACCTGCCACGGTCCCCGAGCCGATACCGCCGTCCACCTCGAGGTCGATCTCCCGCCCGGACTCGTCGATCATCCGGCGAACCTCGGCGATCTTGGGCTCCATCGTGGCGATGTACTTCTGACCGCCGAAGCCGGGATTCACCGTCATCACCAGCACCATGTCCGTGAGGTCCAGCACCTGGGCCACGGCGGCAGCCGGGGTCGACGGGTTGAGCGCCACACCGGTGGCAGCCCCCAGCCCCCGGACCTGCTCGAGAGTGCGGTGCAGGTGGACGCACGCCTCGGCGTGCACGATCAGCAACTCACATCCCGCCTCCACGTAGCGGCCTGCCAGCGCCTCGGGCGCCTGCACCATGAGGTGCACCTCGAACGGCAGGGACGTGTGCGGGCGGGAGGCGGCGATGACGTCCGGGCCGAACGTGATGTTCGGCACGAAGGCGCCGTCCATGACGTCCCACTGGATCCGATCCGCCCCGGCGGCCTCCAGCGCGGCGCAGTCCGCTCCGAGCCGGCTGAAATCGGCACTCAGCGTGGAAGGCACAATCCGGATCGGCGGGTTCGTCGTCATGGTGAGCCGTGGCGGGGAGGGGACGGGACCCCGTCAGGCTACTTCCCGGTCGATTGCACGCCGGGGAGCAGTGGGACGATGGCCGCGGGCTACTTCCCGGTCGCCCGCACGCCGGGGAGCAGTGGGACGAAGGCCGCGGGCTACTTCCCGGTCGATTGCACGCCGGGGAGCAGTGGGACGATGGCCGCGGGCTACTTCCCGGTCGATTGCACGCCGGGGAGCAGTGGGACGATGGCCGCGGGCTACTTCCCGGTCGATTGCACGCCGGGGAGCAGTGGGACGATGGCCGCGGGCTACTTCCCGGTCGATTGCACGCCGGGGAGCAGTGGGACGATGGCCGCGGGCTACTTCCCGGTCGATTGCACGCCGGGGAGCAGTGGGACGATGGCCGCGGGCTACTTCCCGGTCGATTGCACGCCGGGGAGCAGTGGGACGATGGCCGCGGGCTACTTCCCGGTCGCCCGCACGCCGGGGAGCAGTGGGACGAAGGCCACAGGCAACAGCCCGGCGCGGCGCCGCGGCGCGAGACCCGACGACCCGTCACCGAACGCCCCGGCGCCCGGAGCCGGCATCTCGTACAGCGCCAATTGCTGGTCCCGCCCGGTCGCACCGACGGGCGCCACCAGCCGGCCACCCTCTGCCAGCTGCCCGAACAGCGCCGCGGGCACGCTGGGCGCAGCCGCGGAGATGAAGATGGCGTCATACGGAGCACCCGGCGGGTGGCCCTGCGCCCCATCGGCCCACACCACCGTCACGTTGTCGAAACCGAGATCGCGCAGCCGTGCCCGGGCATCGGCGGCCAGGGATTCGATCCGTTCCACGGCGACCACCTCGGCGGCCAGACGGCTCGCCACCGCTGCCGCATATCCCGAGCCGGCGCCGATCTCCAGCACACGATCGGTGGGCGCCAGCCGCAGTGCCGCCAGCATTACGGCCACCACGTACGGCTGCGAGACGGTCTGGCCGAATCGCAGCGGCAGCGCCCGGTCGGCGTAGGCGCTGCGCCGCTGGCCGGCCGGGACGAACGCCTCCCGGGGCACCGAGCCCATCGCCTCCAGCACCCGCTCGTCGCGCACGCCACGCCCGGCGAGATCCTGGCGCACCATCTCCGCCCGGCGGGCGTCGAACGGCGGTTGTGGTCGGGTCTTCATGGCGCTGGCGCTCCCCGGTGGGTCGAACCGCAGATCCGCGCCCGGCGGGTCCGCAGACGAACACCTCGGCCGGACCGTACCACCGCCTCCGCAGCGGTCTCCGACCAGTGATCCGCGGCGGTGAGGGGCCTCCCGTCGTGTGGAGCGTCCCCCGTCCGGTGATCCGCGGCGGTGAGGGGCCT
This sequence comes from Acidimicrobiales bacterium, assembly GCA_963664235.1. Taxonomy (GTDB): domain Bacteria; phylum Actinomycetota; class Acidimicrobiia; order Acidimicrobiales; family CATQHL01; genus VXNF01. The sequence continues at coordinate 2,426,049 of OY760933.1, forward strand.
CCCGTCGTGTGGAGCGTCCCCCGTCCGGTGATCCGCGGCGGTGAGGGGCCTCCCGTCGTGTGGAGCGTCCCCCGTCCGGTGATCCGCGGCGGTGAGGGGCCTCCCGTCGTGTGGAGCGTCCCCCGTCCGGTGATCCGCGGCGGTGAGGGGCCTCCCGTCGTGTGGAGCGTCCCCCGACCAGTGATCCGCGGCGGTGAGGGGCCTCCCTTCGTGCGGAGTCTCCCCCTACTGTGGAGCGATGCCCCGGCTGTTCGTGGCCGTCTGGCCGCCCGGCGACGTGATGGACGCCTTGGCCGCCCTGCCGCGGCCAACTTTCCCGGGCGTGCGGTGGACACCTCCCGAGCGCCTCCACGTAACCCTTCGGTTCTTCGGCGCCGCGGACGAGGAGACCGTCGTCGACAGACTGTCCGGTGAGCGATTCGCGCCGGCCGCCGTGCACATGGGTCCGGGCGTGGAGCGACTCGGTCGCGGGGTCCTCGTCGTGCCGGCCCGCGGCCTGGAGGATCTGGCTGCCCGGGTCGTGGAGGCGACCAGCCACATCGGCCAACCCCCGCTGGACCGCCCCTTCCACGGTCATGTGACCGTCGCCCGCCACAAGGGTCAGCCGCCCGGTGAGTACGCGCCGCAATTCCAGGCCGACTTCGACGCCACCGAGATCGCCCTCGTACGCAGCCACCCACCCGGCAACTACACGAACGTGGCGACATTCGCCTGCCCTGAGCCGACCACCGAGGGAGACCATCCCGAGCGCGACCAGGCGGTCTCCTAGCATTGGCGTCCGTGGCTGATTCATTGCCGGGATCAGAAGACGCTCTGCTCGACGGCTACGAGCCGGGTGGAGGCTTCGACGAGGCCTTCGACGCCGACGGATCGGTCCGGGGTGCCTACAGCAAGATCGTCGAGCGTTTCGGGGAACTCGACGCGGGCGAACTGCGCCGGCTCGAACGGCTCGTCGCCGACGAGTTCCGCCGCCAGGGCATCACGTTCACCGTGTACAGCGAGGAGGAGGGCACCGAGCGAATCTGGCCGATGGACCTGTTCCCGCGGCTCATCGCGGCCCGCGAGTGGGACGAACTCGAACGGGGCCTCACCCAGCGCGTTACCGCCCTCAACTGTTTCCTCGCGGACCTTTACGCCGGGGAGGGTGCGGCCGTCGCCGACGGGGTGGTCCCGCGTTGGCTGGTGGTCTCCTCCGGCGGTTTCGAGCGCAACGCCATGGGGATCTCGGTGCCGCACGGCGCGCACTGCAACGTCGCCGGGATCGACATCGTGCGCGACGACGGTGGCCGCTACCGGGTGCTCGAGGACAACCTGCGCAACCCCAGCGGCATCTCCTATGTGATCGAGAACCGGGCGGCGATGGCCAAGGCGTGCAGCTGGCTGTTCTACGACCACGCCGTGCAGCCGGTGGAGCAGTACGGGCGGATGCTGCGCGCCACCCTGGAGTCGATGGCGCCCGGCGGCCAGGACTCCCCGCAGGTGGTGGTGCTGACCCCCGGTATCTTCAACTCGGCCTACTTCGAGCACGCCTTCCTGGCCCGCTCGATGGGTGTCGAGTTGGTGGAGGGCCGCGACCTCGTGGTCGACGGCGGCACGGTGTTTGCCCGGACCATCGAGGGGCTCATCGCCGTGGACGTGATCTACCGGCGCATCGACGACGCCTTCCTGGACCCGGTCGCCTTCCGGCCGGACTCCACATTGGGCGTCCCCGGGCTGCTCGGCGCGCTCCGGGCCGGGACCGTGACCGTCTGCAACGCGATCGGCAACGGTGCCGTCGACGACAAGGCGGTCTACCCGTACGTACCCGATCTGATCAGGTACTACCTCGGCGTCGAGCCGATCATCGACAACGTCCCCACCTACATGATGTGGGATCCCGACCAGCGGGCCGAGGCGCTGGGGCGGCTCGATGAGTTGGTAGTCAAGCCGGTGGGGGAGTCGGGCGGTTACGGGGTGCTGATCGGGCCCCACGCCAGCGACGAGGAGCTGGAGGCCGCCCGCGCCGCCATCGACGCCGATCCCCGGAACTGGATCGTGCAGGAGGTCGTGCAACTCTCGAGCCTGCCGTCGTTCACCCAGGAGCGTCTCGAGCCCCGCCACGTGGACCTGCGGCCCTTCGTGTTGACCGGCGAGCGGACCGAGGTTTTCCCCGGCGGTCTCACCCGCGTGGCGATGCGGCGCGGATCGCTCATCGTGAACTCCTCCCAGGGTGGCGGCTCGAAGGACACCTGGGTGCTGACACCGGAGTACTCGTAGTGGCCAGCCGGCGGTCGCAGCGGTGATCCTGGCCCGTCACGCCGACGCCCTCTTCTGGGTGGGCCGCTATCTGGAGCGGACCGAGGCGACGGTCCGCTGCCTCGACTATGCCGCCAACTCGATCATCCACCTGCGCCCGGACGAGGCCCGCATCGAGATCGAGCAGCTCGTCAAGACGCTCGGCCTCGAGTCGGTGGCGGCGCCTCTCGGCAGCCTCGGGGGGCGCCGGCAGCTGTTCGCCTTCCTCCTCTCCGACACCGCCAACCCCGGCTCGGTGCTCTCGGCGGTCAGCGCCGTCCGCGAGCGGCTGCGCTCGACGCGGGAGCGGATACCCATCGAACTCTGGGAGGAGGCCAACGGCCTGTACCTGCGGTTCCGGGAGTTCGGCGACACCGAAATCCCGTCGGAGCAACTGCACGAGGTCCTTCTTATGGTCCGTCGGGCCTGCCTGGCCATCAGCGGCGTGCTGAACGAGGGCATGCGGCGCGACGAGGGATACGAGTTCATCCTCATCGGGCGGATGATCGAACGGTCGGTCTTCACCGTCGGACTCCTTGTAGCCGGCTACACCGACCCCCGGGACGTCATGGACGCCACCAGGATGCTGCGGCTGACCAGTTCGCTGCAGGCCTACCATCGCCGGCACGGGCACGCGCCCGATCCCGAGGGCGTGGTGCGTTACCTGCTGGCGGGGACCGACCTGCCGCGCTCTGTCCTGTCGTGCCTGTTGCGGGCCGAGGAGAGCCTGCGGGGCGTCGGTTCGGTCGCCGATGCGCTCGACGGGCCGCGCCGCCGTGCGGGTCTGCTGCGCGCCCGCCTCGAACTCGGCGAGATCACCGAGGCGACGTCGCAGGAGCCGCTGCCGGCACTGTCGGAACTCCACTGGGACCTGACCGAGGTGGCGAGCGAGATCGCCGCCGGGGTTGTGCCGCCGCTCGGCTTCCCGACGGCCAGCTCCCAGTACCTGCGCCCCGGCGGGGCCTCTCCGGGCGCGGGCCAGATGCAGGCGGATCCCTCCGCTGAGCCGGGCCGCAGCCTGTCGCCGGGGATCGACCGGTGAAGCTGGATCGGTGAGGCACGACCTGTGAGGCACGACCCGTGAGGCTGGATATCCGCTACCGGATGCACTTCCGGTACTCCAGGCCGGTCCGCGAGTCGCAGAACGAAATGCGGGTCCGCCCCCGGGACGACGAGACGCAGCGTGTCTTGTGGTCCCGGCTGACGACGGAGCCGCCGACGCAGGTGTTCAGCACGTTCGACTACTGGGGTACCGCGGTCGACCACGTCGGCGTCAGGACCCCGCACCCGTCACTCGAGTTGGTTGCCGAGACGTCGGTCGAGACCTCGGCCCGCCCGGTGCCGGCGCCCGACGCTCCGGTCGAGGGCTTGTCGAGCCCCGGCTTCCGCACCGCCCACTTCGAGTTCCTGGAACAGTCGGAGCACGTCCAATGGCACCCCGGTGACGGTGTCGCCGAGAGGGCCGCCGCGGTAGCCGAAGGGGCCCTGTCAGTACAGGAACTTCTGGCGGCGGTGGTGGCGGCGGTTCGGGGAACGCTCCGCTACGAGTCCGACACGACCGACATCGGCGTGTCGCTGGAGGAGTTGCTCTCCGGCGGGGTCGGGGTCTGCCAGGACTTCGCGCACCTGGCGATCGGGATGCTGCGCAGTGTCGCCGTGCCCGCCCGCTACGTGTCGGGCTACCTCTTCGCCGCCGACGAGACCGCCACCGGAGAGGAGACCGCGGACGTGGTGAGCGTGCAGACCCACGCCTGGGTCGAGGCGGCGGTACCCGGTGTGGGCTGGTGGGCGCTGGATCCGACCAACGGCGGCGAGGTGGGGGAGCGGCACGTCGTCATCGGCTGGGGACGGGACTACAGCGACGTGCCACCCGTTCGCGGGGCGTTCATGGGCGGGGCCTCAGCCGAAGTCGAGGCCGAGGTGGTCATCGGCCGGCGACGGTCCGACGAGCCCCAATCAGCCCCCGGCCGCCACAGCCGCCCCCGCGTCCTGGTGAACGACCCCCCACCGCCACCCCCCACCCACCAACACCAGCAACAGCAGCAATAGCCGCCCGGGCGCGCCGTCGCCCGATCAGTCCTGCACGGGTCGGCGTCGGAGTCAATTCTGGGGCGGCGTGAGGCCCAGTCGGTGATTGTGAGCGGCGCGGAGAGGGCGCATTGTCGGCGGTCCAGTCTGTCGACTATTTCTGCGCCGTTTTGCTGGGTTCAGTCTTTGACTGCAAATTTCGCGAATTGGCATTCCGTCTCAGTCGTTTTGTAGGTTGTCGAGGGTCTTGATGCAGTCAAGACGAGTCCGCTGTTGTCGGGCGTCCATGACCGGCGGTTCTGGACCCTGGAGGAGTCTGAGATGAATGAACCTGAGGCTGCACGGTTAATTCCCGTGTCGGGGATCACGGGACAACGAGAGGCGGAGCAGCGAGCAGCTTCAGCGCTACTAGCAGTGCTGAGCATTGTCCGGCCGTTCAGCGTCGCTCTGTTAGCTCCGTTGGGCTCGACACGCGCCAAGACGGCCCGAGTGGAGACCTTCGTCGAACCGATCTACGAGGTCGGAGACAAGACCCTCAGGCCGGACGGACTCATACGGGTCAGCGTTGGCAGCCGCGCCGCGTTCGAGGCGCTCGTCGAGGTCAAGGCCGGCTTGGCGAAGCTCGAGGCTGAACAGATCAACGCCTACCTGGACATAGCTCGGGCCGAGGGGCACGACTGTGTGATCACGATCTCCAACGAGATCGCGCCCTCGCCCGGCGTACATCCGACTTCCGGTCTCAAGGTCAGAGCGAATTCGAAGGTCTCGGTGCATCACCTGTCGTGGATGCTCGTGATGTCCGAGGCGGTCAAGGAGCATGCCCACCGCGGAGTCGAGGACCCCGAGCAGGCCTGGATCCTCGGCGAACTCATCCGGTATCTCTCCCATCCGAAGTCGGGAGCGTTGGAGTTCGGCGACATGGGAGAGAACTGGACGACTGTGCGAGACGCGGTCGCTGACGGAACCCTCCATCGCTACAGCAGCGAGACCGTGGAGGTGTGTCAGCGGTGGGATCAGTTGCTTCGGGTGGCGGCTTTGCGGCTCGGTACCGAGATCGGTACCGACGTCATGGAGGTCATCCCCAGAGCGCAACGCCAGAATCCCAAGCTGCGGAACAAGGAGTTCGTCAAGTCCCTCAGTGCGGACGGCACTCTCAGTGGCCTTCTTCGAGTGCCCTCGGCGATTGGTGACATGAAAGTTGTCGCCGATATCGCCGCGCAGAAGGTGGAGGTGTCGACGACCTTTGCCGCGCCGGACGATCGCACAGCCAGAGCGACTGTCGTGTGGCTGGTTAGGCAGCTCAAGCATGCCTCCGGGACACTGCTCGTGGACGCCTATTCCAAGTCGTCGCGAATTCCCACGACCGCGTCGCTGGAGCAGTTGCGTGAGGATCCGCTGGAGGGCGTTCCAGGAAGCGGCCAAGCGCCCGTCCGGTTCGAGTTGCGCCAGCAGTCTCCGATGGGGGCCGGCCGCCGCAGCACCCGGAAGAAGGGATTCATCGACTCGGTGATCGATGCAATCACGGACTTCTATGCGTGCGTACTCCAGGATCTCAAGCAGTTTGTGCCTCGTGCGCCGGCGATCGAACGTCCCGAAGCTGTGCCGCCCGAGTCACAGCCGACCTCAGGGCCGGTCAACAACCCCGGGGATGCGACCTGAGGTGTGACTGCTGATTGTCTGAGGTGTGGGGACGTTCACGTAGACGAGACTGGGAGGAGGGGGCCGAACGCCAGAGCGCGGTCGCGGGCAACTCCCTGGCGCAGGCTGGAGCCCCGGGGTGACAGCAAGGGGTGTCGGCGCCGGCGGCGGGTGTTAGGCGTAGGGGTTTGCGAAGGGGCTCTGTTCCTGGAATGGGCGGGGCTGGCCGACGAATTGGATCAGTTCGATGGAGACGCCGTCGGGGTCCCGCAGGTAGCAGGCCATGTTGCCCTTGTACTTGCCCCAGGCGCAGCGGACCGGCTCGGGTGAGCGGAATTCGGCCCGGCCGCGCATGCGCTCGTAGTCCCGGTGGATGTCTTCGGTCTCCAGGCAGAGGTGGGTGTTGCCGGCGTTGTAGGACTCCATGTCCACGCGGCCCGGCCCCGGGTTGTGGTACTCCAGCATCTCCAGCACGGTGCCGCCCGGCAGGGTCCAGAAGACGCAGGTCATGTCGCAGTTCTCGTACCCCACGATGTGCCCCACGTAGTCGTCGATGTCGGCCGCCAGCCAGGTGGCCTGCCAGAAGGGCTCCGACTCGAGGAAGTAGCTCCACCACGGAACCGAGACCTTGAGGTCCTTGACCGTGATCCCGATGTGGTCCACCGACTTGAACGCTGCCATGGCGTGCCCCTTTGTTGCGTAGGCCGTCGGTGAGGACAGTAGGTCAGGAGCCTTGCAGCGTGCTGAGGCGGAGCCGGTCGGCCTTGCCGCTGAAGGTCCGCGGGAAGGCGGGGAGGATGTGGACCCCGGCGGGGAGGAGCGACTCCGGCACGCGGGCCGCGATGAAGTCGGCGAGTTCCGCCTCCTCCGCCAAGCCCGGGGCGTTCAGCTCCACGAAGCAGCGCACTTGCTCGCCGCCGTCCAGCACCACTGAGGCGTGGCGCACCGCGGGGTGGTCGTAGGCGGCGTCCTCCACCTCGCGGAGGAAGCCGCCCCGACGCTCGGCTGCGTCGGCCTCTTGGACTCGACCCATGACCTTGATGTGACCCTGCGCCGCGGCGACCCCGACGTCCCCGGTATGGAGGACACCGCCCGCGGTGGTCTTGGCATAGGCCTCGGGTTTGTTCCGGTACTCACCGAAGAACCCTTCGGCCACGACGACCTCGCCGATGCTCCCGGCGGGGAGTTCCCGATTGTCGGGGTCTGCCACGAAGGCGAGCCGGTCCGGGAGTGGCCTGCCTGCGAAGCCCTCAGGAGCGGTCTCGTCGCCTGGGGTTCCGAGGACCATGAACCCTCCGAGTTCGCTCTGGCCGTAGCTCTCGGCGAGCGGAATGCCAAGGTGGTCTCGGTAGTCCCGCTTGATGCGGGGCGCCAGTGGTGAGCCGCCGGAGAGCGCCAGGCGCAACCCGTGCGTGGGTTGGGTGTCCTTGGCCAGCCCGACGACATCGGCGAGGGTGAGCGGGTAGGCCACGAGCACCGTTCCCCCGTAGGCGGAGATGTCATCCCACACCTCGCGGGGAGAGTGCCCGGCGGCGAGGACCACGTGGGCGCCGGTGTGCAGGGCGGGCATGGCGCTGGCCACGAGCTGGAAGCTGCTGGCCACCGGCGTCGTCGCCACCAGCACGTCACTCGTGCTGTATCCGAGCCGCTCGGCGATGCAGGCGGCCCCCAGGGTGACAGGACCGCTCGTGAGCACGACCCCCTTCGGGTCGCCTGTCGTGCCGGAGGTGTAGGAGAGGAACAGCGGGGAGGACTCGTCGTGATCCGACGGCGCGGTCGCCGTCCCCCCGCCGCCGGCCACGTCCTGCAACGGCGTGGCTTCGATGCCCAGGAGTTCGGCGAGGCGCGGACGGTTCTCATCGTCGGAGACGACGACGGCCGGGTCCATGTCGCCGACGAAGTAACCCAGCCGGTCATCGGGTGTGCGGGCGTCGATGAGGGCCGGCAGGGCACCCAGCCGCCACACGGCGAAGATGGCGAGCCACGCCTCGATGCTGTCGGGGCTGCAGATGCCGACGGTGCTTCCCTTCGCGGCGCCCAGTTGGGCCAGGTTCGCTGCCACGACCGGCACCTGCTCGCCGACCTCGGCGTAGCTGACGGTCCGCCCCTCGCGGCTGAGCGCGGGTCGGTCCGCGTGTCGCTCGCAGGCTCGTTGGAGGACTGTGACGATGTCCATGTCTGTCCGTCTCCCTCTGTCTCGATGCGTGTGTTCTGTCTCGATAGGTGGGCTAGGTCTCGATGCGGGTGGTGGTGATGTTCGCCTTGGCGAGGTAGCCGTCGATGACCTCCATCGCCTGGCGGCGAAGCTCCTCGGCGTCCAGGTGGGTGAAGGCACCGTTCTCTATGACGACGTCGCCGTCCACGATGACGTGGCGCACGTCGGATCCGCCGGCGCGGTGCACCAGGTTCCAGGCCGGGTCCAGGATCGGGCCGAAACCCAGGCCGTCCGCCGCCACGCAGACCAGGTCGGCGAGCGCCCCGGGCGAGACCTCGCCGAGTTCACCGCCCAACCCGACCGCCTTCGCGCCGTTGGCGGTCGCCATGCGCAGCGCCAGCCGCGGGGGGATCGCGCCGGGGTTCTCGTTGCGGATCGACTGCAGCAGGACCTCCTGGCGCATCTCGGCGAAGATGTCGGTCATCTGGTCGACCCCCAGGCCGACGTTCACGCCGGCGTCCAGCAGGTCGAGCACGCGGGTGAATCCCTTGGCCAGCTTCATGTGATTGCTCGGGCAGTGCACCACATGGGTGCCCGACCGGGCGAGCAGGTCGATCTCGGCGTCGGAGAGCAGCACGCAGTGCACGAGGGTCACGTCGGGGCCGCAGAACCCCAGCCGGTCGAGGAGTTCGATGGGCCGGCAATCCGCTTCGGCCTCGACGCTTGCGACCTCGGCGGCCGTCTCGGCCACGTGCGTGTAGAGCCGGAGGCCGTAGGTGGAGGCGAACTCCCGGGCGGCGACATAGTCCTCGGGCGCGGCCTGGCGGAACGACACGGGTGCCAGCATGATCCGCTCGGCCGCCACGCCGTCGGCGAGAAGCGCACGAACCCGCCCGAGTCCTTCGGTGATCGGCTCGCAGATCGGGTCGTGGCCCCGGGTCATGAGGCCCCGGGCCAGGACCCAGCGGATGCCGGTGGTCTCGTATCCGGCGATGGTGGCCTCATCGAGACCGGGGAGGTGGAACGGGTAGACGTGGTCGACGACGGTCGTCACGCCGGCGGCCAGGAGCCGGGCGGTGCTGTAGGCCGCCATCGTCTCGTACTCCACCGGACCAGCGGCCTCGTTCAGCTGCCAGTAGAACCGCAGCATCTTGTCCAGCTTCAGGCCCTCGCCCGCGCTGAGCCCGGGCGTCATGTCACGCAGGTGGTCGTGCAGGTTGACGAGTCCGGGGATGACGATGGTGCCCGACGCGTCCACCCGGTGTCGGGCCCGGAGAGGCGGGCCGCCGACGGCGACGATCCGGCCGCCGTCGACGTAGATGTCGCCGCCGGTGACCTCGTCGGTCTCGTTGCAGGTGACGCAGAGGCCGCCCTCTACGACGAGGTCGACGTCACCCGCGGGTGGCACGGATCACCACCAGCCCTGCTCGGCCGCGTTTCGGAGCCCCTCGACGCCGAGGCCCTCGAGGTCCCAGCCGGCCAGTGTCTTGCCCTCCGCCGCGTAGTCGCACTGCGAGGCCACCGAACCCACGACGATGAGGCTGTCGATCATGGGCGTGGCCACGCCCAACTCCCGGCCCAGCGACGAGGCCAGGACCAGCGAGTACGGGATGTCCTCGGAGACGAACCGGTGGTCGAGCGCATCGGGGCTGCAGCGGAACTGCAACGTGGGCAGCAGGCTGGAGTGCAGGGTCTCGTGCAGGTCGGCACCCTTGACCGGCGCCAGCCCCTGGCCCACCAGGTAGTCCTCGTACGGTGTGGCGTTGGCGATGCCGAGGGCTTGGCGCATCTCCAGGTACTCATTGTCGAGTGCCTCGATGATGTTGACCACGCCGCGAGTCCCGCCGGTTCCCCAGAGGCTGAACGTGCCCTCGGGCTGCTGGATCGGCCCCAGATTGCAGAGCATCGCCGGGACGTGGTCGATGGCGTTGAAGTTCAGGAGCAGCGTCTCCCAGACGTTCTCCGCCTCGGTGACCCAGGGCCAGATTCCCGCGGCTACCGCCGCCACCGCGTCGATGCGGGTGCTCGGCAGGGCGGAGACGAGCGTGCCGCCGCTCTTGCGGATCGCCCCCACCTTGCCGGGCGCGGTCACCATGGCGCCGTAGTAGGGGAGGGTGTTGGTGTCCGCGAAGGTCACGCCGGGCCGCCTGCCGATCCGCCGGAGCGCCGCGGTGGCCGCGAAGCCGCCGCCGGGCTCGCCGACCCAGAGCGCCGTCTGGCCCTGCTGCCACACCGGAGCGAGGAGTTCGGCCAGCGGTTCGTGCCCGAACGCCGGCACGCAGATGATCACCAGTTCGGCGCCGGCGGCCGCGGCGACGACATCGGTGGAGGTGGCCGCCACGGGAGCGAGTTGCGACTCCGCGGTCGTGTCGGTCAGCGAGGTCCGGAAGGTCAACTCGATGCCGCCTGCGGCGTCGGCGGCTTCGAGGCTGGCGCTGAACCGGGGTTGGTCGGCCAGGGTGACCGGCCGGCCGTTGAGGCCGAGTTCGGCGGCGATGGTCAGGCCGCCGCCTCCTGTTCCGATGACGGCGATCTCGCTGGGTGCGGTCATTGCGGTTCTCCTCCGATGACGGGGCTGAGGGTCTCGAGCAACTCTTTCGTGGCCGAGTGGTCGCTCTGGTCGAGTTTCAGGATCGCCAGATCCACGCCGAGCGCGCGGAGTTCGTCGAGACGCTGCGCGACCGTCTCGAGTGTGCCGCCGATTGCGAAGGCCCGGACCATGTCGTCGGTCACGTATCCCGCCTCGCGGACGTCGGGGTCGTTCAGGGCTGATCGCAGCGTGGCGACTTCGCCGGGGTCGAACCCGTAGACCGGGATCAACTCGTTGGCGTAGCTGCCTCCCGCCATGAGGGTGCAGCGCGGGCGCAGCCGCTCGATGGCGGTCGCCTCGTCCCGCTGGACCTCGACGTCCAACATGACGGCGATCCGGCACTCCTGGGGGTCGCGCCCCGACCTCTCGGCGCCGCGGGCCACGCGGGCCCGGGCGTAGTCCAGGAAGTCGCGATGCACGCCGTGGATGATGACGCCGTCGGCGATCTCGCCGGCAAGCTCCAGCATCCGGGGACCGCGCGCCGACAGGTAGATCGGCGGGGGTGCGGTCCGCCAGCCGAGTGCCGAGCCGTCGGCGGAGAAGTACTCACCCCGGAATCGCGCCGGACCCGAGCCGAGTTGGCGGATGATCGCAACCGCCTCCCGGAGCATCGTGAGCGGGCTCTTGGGGCGCATCCCGAACTGGGAGGGGAACTCGTGGCCGCCCGGGCCGATCCCGATGACGGCGCGCCCGCCGGAGCATTCGGCGACCGTGGCGGCGGCGCTGGCGATGAGGGCGGGGTGGCGCAGTTGGATCGCGGCGACGCCCGTGGCCAACCGCATCGACGTGGTCCGCGCCGCGATGAGGGCCTGCGCCACGTACACGTCGCGCAGGAAGTAGTGGTCGGGGAGCCACACGTCGGAGAATCCCGCGCCCTCCGCGGCGACGGCAAGCTCGGTGAGCTCGCTGAGGGGCTGGTCCAGCCAGATTGCCAGGCCGTACTTCATCGGTTCGTGTTCGGGGGTGTGCGGTGATCCATCGGCGTTCCAGCGAGTACTGCCGGGCCGACACGATAGTGAGGCGTCCGGCGCCTGGTGCCGTGCGGGCCGCGCTGGCGGCTGCGCCGGCTCACAGGCGCGCCATCACAGCGCGGGCCGCCTCCCGTCCCCTCGCCCGGACTTCCGCCTCGTCGATGGTCGTGCTGGCGCCGCCGGCGACGACGACCTGCCCACCCACTATGACCGTGGTCACGTCCCCGCCGGTGGCGAACCAGCCGGCACCGGCCAGCGGGTCGTTGCTGGGCTCGTGGTGTAGGGCCGAGGTGTTCACGACGATGAGATCGGCCCGCTCGCCGGCTGCGATCGTGCCGCTGCCGTCGCCCAGCGCCGCGGCGCCACCGCCGCTGATCAGCTTGATCATGTCGCCGACGCTGATGGCGGCTGCGTCGGTGGCGGCCACGCGTTGCAGCAGGGCGCCGACCCGGGCGACGGTGAACATGTCCTGACCGGCGACCGCGCAGCCGTCTGTGCCGGCCGCAAGTGGAACCCCCCGGGCGCGCAGCTCAAGCAGTCGCATGATGCCCGAACCCAGGTAGGCGTTGGAGAGGGGGTTGTGGACGAGGTGCGGGCGGTGCTCGCCGGCGAGGTCGATCTCGGCGTCGTCCAGCCACACGGCGTGGGCCAGGACGGCGTCGGAGTCCAAGACGCCCAGGTCCTCGAGCAGCACCAGCGTGCGTCGCCCATCCCGGAGGCGGTGCGTGACGTCGGCGGCGAAGGCGTCCTCGGCGGCGTGGGTGTGCCAGCGCACGCTGTGGCGCCTCGCCAGATCGGCGCCGGCGGCGAGGATCTCGTCGGAGCAGTAGGCCGTGTTGGCCGGCCCGGGCCACACCGCCACCGGACCGGCGGGTTTCGCCAGCATGGCCTGCTCGGTGAGTTCGAGTTCCTCGGCGTTGCTGTAGGCGAAGTTGGCGGCCGGGAGCCCGAACGCCTCGGCGGCGTCGGTGCGTTCCCCGACCATCATCCGCGCAACCGCGCCCGCCAACCCCACGCGCTCCATTGCGTCGGCGACCGCCACGGCGTCCTCGGGCTCCCGGCGGCCCCCGTAGTGGTGGTTGATCGCCGCGACGGTGCCCGACCGCAGCGCGTGCAGGGCGCCGAGTTCGCTCAGCGCCACCATCTCGTGGCGCCGGAGTTCCAGTGCCAGCGGGATCATGTGTGTGCTCAGCCACTCCGCCAGCCCGAGACCGTCCCCGAGGCCGCGGGCGGCCACCTGGAAGAGGTGGGTGTGCGCGTCGACGAGGCCGGGCATGACGATGCAGCCCGTGGCGTCGATGACCCGCTGGGGACTCACCGCCGGGCGACCCTCGAGCGGCCCGACCGCAGCCACGCGATCCCCGACGACGTCCACGAACCCCGTCTCGATGGGCTCGGCCGCCTCGTCGAGTGTGAGGATCGTGCCGCCCTCGATGCGCACGTCGGGCGCGGGGAATTCGTCGGGCAGAGCTGAGTGCGCGATGCCTGCCGTCTCGCTCGGGCCGTTCACGACAATGCAGCGTATTGACTGCGGTTGCGGTACGTCAGACGAGTGGCGGGTGTACCGGCGAAGCCGCCGTCGCCCCTAGTCCGGCGGTGCGGGGTACCAGTAGTCCGGTGCCACGGGCTTGGCATCCGGCGGGCGGTGGACGAGCTCGAATGTGGTTTTGAGGGGACCCTCCGTCTCGACGTAGGCGTAGCGGATCCCGTCGATACATCCCTCCATCACCGGCGGGCAGCCGCGCTCGGTGAACAGCGCCAGCGCCTCGTCGTAGCCGAGCCCCTCGTGTTCGACGATCACGTGGTGGAGCCCCTCGCCGCGTTCGTCGAGGTGCTCCTGGTAGATGGACGGGCCGTCGATCGGCTCGATGATCTCCCACATCGTGGCGCCCGTGCGGGCGACGGCCAGCTTCATGCTGTAGGGGACGGGCTCACCGCGGATGCGCATGTCCGTGAGCCGGGGCGGCGCACAGTTGATCACGCGCCAGGGCCCGATCCCGAGCCGGTTCGCGTATTCCTCGATTACCGCGTCGAGATCGCGGACCACGAGCGCGACCTGCTGGACTTCCGATACGAACCCGTTGGACAACATGTTCGATCCTTCCGATGGCCGTGGGGCCGCAGACTACGCCGGCCCTGCGATGACGCCCCGGCGACGACGTCGTGTCCGGCTTGCACCCGCCCACAGAGAAAGTCGCCCGAGCACCCCCGGGCAGCGACGGGTTCAGGCGCCCGCGACGTCGAAGTGGAGCTTGGTCCGGGTGGTCGTCTCGGCGACGAGGCGGCCGCGGCGGATGACAAAGCGACGGTCGGCGTTCCGGCGGAAGGCCTCGTACGCGCTCGGTGCGGACAACACGTTGAGGTTCGCCGGGTTGCCCTCGGCGATCCCGTAGTCCCGCAGACCCAGGATGCGGGCCGGGTTGGCGGTACCCATGTCCATGACCGTCTCGGCGTCGCCCATGGTGTTGAACTCCCCGGCGTGGATGGCGAAGAGTCCCGCCTCGAGCATGTCCATCCGCCCGTACGGCGAGAACATGTCGCCGTTGTTGTTGTGGGCGTAGGCGCAGTTGATCCCGGCGGCCACCAGCTGCTTGATCCGTGACGGGCCCATGCCGGAAATGATGAGCTCTTCCTTCGGGCACGCGCAGAAGTTGATCTCCGCCGCCTTCGCAAGTTCGATCACCCGGGCGGCTTCCACGTCGGGGTAGGCGGACAGCGCCCCCCAGTGATTCAGGGTCACCCTGCCCTCGTAGCCCTCGGTGAGCGTCCTGGCGAGCACGACCTCGGCGGCCCGGGTGCCGGAGGCGGACTCGGTGTTCTGGTCGATGTGGAGGTCGATGTCGGTGTCGTAGTCCTTGGCGATGCCGAACACGAAGTCCACGTACCGCGCCACGTCGGCAGGCGAGTGCTCCAGATGGGGCGAGCCGCCGATGGCGTCGGCGCCCAGGTCCATGCCCCGCCGCACCAGCGCCCGGAGTTCGTCGTTCAGCGGGTTCGCCGCGGGGAGGACCACGATCTGGAGGTCCACGATGCCGCCGAACATCTGCTTCAGTTCCACCAGCCCCTCCACGCCGGTCGTTCCCCAGGCGTGGTCCACGTCGGAATGAACCCGGATGGCGCCTGTGCCGTTGGCGATCGCCCACTCCAGCGCCTGGCGCCCCCGCGCCACCACGTCGGCCACGGAACTGGACTGCTTGGCCACGTACGAGCGCTCCAGGCTCTCGGTGATCGTTCCGGTGACCGCGGGCGGGCTCTGGTAGATCATCATCGACTTGTCCAGATGGGAGTGCGTGTCGACGAAGCTGCCGATCGCGAGCCCGCCGTCGCCGTCGATCTCTGCCTCTGCCGCCTCGGAGATGCGGGGCCCGATGCGCGTGATCTCCTCGCCGAGGATCCCGATGTTCTGGAGGTCGGCAACCCCGCGGAGCCGGACGTTGCGGATGACCAGGTCCATCGTGCACCTCCGCACGTTTCTGCGGCGGACATTGTCGCGTACACCGGCCCCGTTCGACCGCGGCGCCCCGAAACCTGACACGCGAGGGGCGGTTAGACAGACTTCCATTTTTTGTGTACTGTCTAACGAAAGCGGTGTTGACTAACACCTCGGGGGTAGGGGTTCACGAATGCCGGATGAACGGGAGCGGGCTCGCCGCCATCTAGTACCGCACTTCACTCGTGGAGACGCCTGGAACGCCAGCGGTCTCGTGGTGATCGAGCGGGGTGAAGGTTGCTACGTCTGGGACACCGACGGCAACGAGTATCTCGACGCTCTCGCAGGCTTGTTCTGCACCAACCTCGGCCACGGCCGCAGCGACCTTGCCGCGGCCGCGGCGAAGCAGATGGACAGGCTGGGCTTCCACCCCAACTGGGGGTTCGCCCACCCCTCGGCCATCGAGGCTGCGTCGATGATCGCGGCGGTGGCGCCGGGCGACCTCGACCGGGTGTTCTTCGTGAGTTCGGGGTCCGAGGCGGTGGAGTCGGCCCTCAAGTTCGCTCGCTGCCACCACCTCGCCAACGGCGACGAGCAGCGCTACAAGGTGATCTCCCGGCGCTGGGCATACCACGGCACCACGCTCGGCGCCCTCACACTGACGGGCATTCCCAACCTGCGAGACCCGTACCTGCCGATGCTCCCCGACTGCGTGCGGCACGTGTCCAACACCTTGGGTTGTCACCCCCAGCCCGGCCAGGCCGCCCGGGAGTTGCCCTGCGTGGCCGAGGTGGAGGAGGCGATCATCGCCGAGGGGCCCGAGACCGTGGCCATGGTGATCGCCGAGCCCGTCCAGAACGGCCGCGGCGCGCTCGTGCCGCCGGAGGGCTACTGGCAGGAGTTGCGCCGGATCTGCGACGACCACGGCGTGCTGCTCTGCGCGGACGAGGTGATCAACTCCTTCGGCCGCCTCGGCTACTGGTTCGGCAGTGAGCGATTCGGCGTCGTACCCGACATGATCACGTTTGCCAAGGGCGTCACCAGCGCCTACCAGCCCCTTGGCGGGTTGGTCGTGCGCGGCCCGCTGCTGGAGCGGGTCTGGGACTCGCCGGCGGGAATATTCCTGCACGGCTCCACCTTCGGCGGCCACCCGGTTGCAACGGCGGTTGCCGTCGCGAACATGACGGCCATGCGCGAGGAGGGCGTGTTCGCCGGCGTGCTGGCCAACGAGGATCGTCTCGGCGACGGTCTGCGGGCGCTGATGGAGGCCCACGGCTGCGTGAAGGATGTGCGAGGCACCGGCTACTTCTACGCCGTCGAGCTGATGCGCGACCGCGCCTCGGGCGCCGAACTCAGCGAGGCCGAGACAGCGACGCTGCTGGCGGGAGGCGTGCTGGACCGGCTGGTGCGCGAGGCGCGCGTGCTGGTGCGCCCCGACGGCCGGGGTGCGGTGATGCTTTCGGTGGCGCCGCCGCTGGTGGCCGACGCCGCCGTGATCGACGACCTGCTGGGCCGGGTCGACCAGCTGCTCAACCGCTTGGGCGGTTGGCTGCGGACCTCTCGGAGAGGTCCCGACAATTCCACCAACAGGGAGGGAGATCAATGAAGCGATTGATTGCTGTACTGGCGCTGGTAGTGCTCGTCGCCGCGGCCTGCGGAGACGATGACGACTCGGCCGCCCCGGAACCGGTGGCGCCGCCACCGGCAGATACCCCGGCTGACGCCCCGCCGCCACCGGCGGACGAACCCGCTGCGGCGCCTGCCGCAGAGTCGATGCTCGATGAGTTGAATGTGGCGTATTTCTTGGAGTGGCCGACGGCGAATCAGGTGGCTCAGGCGGAGCAGACCTATGACGCTGAGTTGGGTTTGACGGTGAATTGGTTCCCGTTCGCCAGCGGCGGTGACATGGCTCAGGCGATGGAGTCCGGTGACATCGACATCTCCTATTCGCAGGGGTTGACGCCGTTCGCCAACTTCGTGACCGGCGGTTCGGACCTGTTGCTGGTGGGTGTGGCGGTGAGCTACGCGGACGCCGACAACTGTGTGGCGCATCCCGATTACGGGGTGACTGCGGAGAACGCGGCGGAGACTCTGGCGGGTCAGAGCGTTTACACGCCGTTGGGCAATGTGACGCACTTCAAGCTGTTGAAGATGCTGGAGCATCTGGGGGTGGACACGTCCACGGTGAATCTGATCCAGTCCGAGGGCGGTCCGGCGGCTGTGGCCGCGTTGGAATCCGGTGACGTGGCCCTGGCGTGCGCGTTCGGCGGGGCGGTGAACCAGATGATCGCCAATGGCGGCAATCTGGTGATGACCGGGTCCGAGCAGGAGGCCATCGGCATCCGGGTGTTCGACATCATTTCCACCACCGGTGATTTCGCGGCGTCCCATCCCGACGTCCTGACGGGCTTCTTGCAGGTGACCGAGGACGCCAACCGGGCCTACAACGATGATCGGGGGCCGTTCATCGACACCATCGCCGGGGCTGCGGGCATGGACCGCGCTCCGACGATCGCGCTGTTGGACGCGTTCAGCTTCCCCGAGAAGGACACCCAGCTCTCCGAGGCGTGGCTCGGCGGCACCGTGCAGGCCGTGATGAAGGAGCAGATGGACTTCTTCGCCGCCCAGGGCGAGATCGAATCCGCGCTTCCCAGCTACGACGCCTTCGTCGACACCACCTTCCTCGAAGCCGTCACCGGCCGTCCCGCCGGCGAGGCTCCGGCTGAGTCGATGTTGGATGAGTTGAATGTGGCGTATTTCTTGGAGTGGCCGACGGCGAATCAGGTGGCTCAGGCGGAGCAGACTTATGACGCTGAGTTGGGTTTGACGGTGAATTGGTTCCCGTTCGCCAGCGGCGGTGACATGGCGCAGGCGATGGAGTCCGGTGACATCGACATCTCCTATTCGCAGGGGTTGACGCCGTTCGCCAACTTCGTGACCGGTGGGTCGGACCTGCTCTTGGTGGGTGTGGCGGTGACCTACGCGGACGCCGATAACTGTGTGGCGCATCCCGATTACGGGGTGACTGCGGAGAACGCGGCGGAGACTCTGGCGGGTCAGAGCGTTTACACGCCGTTGGGCAACGTGACGCACTTCAAGCTGTTGAAGATGCTGGAGCATCTGGGGGTGGACACCGCGACGGTGAATCTGATCCAGTCCGAGGGTGGCCCGGCGGCTGTGGCCGCGTTGGATTCCGGTGACGTGGCTATGGCGTGCGCGTTCGGCGGGGCGGTGAACCAGATGATCGCCAATGGCGGCAATCTGGTGATGACCGGGTCCGAGCAGGAGGCCATTGGTATCCGGGTGTTCGACATCATCTCGACGACCGGCGACTTCGCGGCGGCGCATGGCGATGTTGTGACGGGCTTCCTGCAGGTCACCGAGGACGCCAATCGGGCTTACAACGATGATCGGGATCCGTTCATTGACACCATCGCTGAGGCTGCGGGCATGGACCGGCCCGCGACGATTGCGCTGCTTGATGCGTTCAACTTCCCCGAAAGTGACGTGCAGCTGTCCGATGCGTGGCTCGGTGGCACCGTGCAGGCCGTGATGAAGGAGCAGATGGACTTCTTCGCCGCCCAGGGCGAGATCGACTCCGCACTCAGAAGCTACGACGCCTTCGTCGACACCACCTTCCTCGAAGCCGTCAACTGACGCCGGCTCGCAGGCGGATGGGCGCTGCTCCCCCGGCGCCCGTCCGCCCGCCCTGACCTCCGGAGGCGTCTACTGTCCGGCTCGTACCCGGTTCGGGTTGGCGACTGCGGCGGTTCCCCCGGAACCCAATAGGAGGTGACAATGGAAACGTTCGTCCAGGGTCTGGCCGACGCGTGGGACGCGGTGACCTCCGGGGTCGTCACGGGTGCCATCTGGCTCAAGGTGATCGCGCTCGCCGCGATGGCCTTGGGGGCGGTCCTCATGACCCTCGATCTGCTGATCACACCGACTCGCCGCTTCAAGACCGCCGACCGGGGGGCGCAACCCAGTGACGGCATCGTGCTGGTCGGCCAGCTGATCGCGGTTTCCGCACTGCTCGGCGGGGTGGTCCTGCTGTTCCGGGACACGGCGTCGCCCTGGCAGCCCGCCGTCTCGCTCGCCGGGGGAGCGGCCGTGCTGGCCCTCCTGGTGGTTTTCCGCCGGGCCGACGAGTCCCGCCGGGCCGCGCTGGCGCGCTACGTGTGGCTGGCCCTGGCGGCAAGCTCGCTGGTCGCCGTCTACCTGGCCTACCAGCAGCGCGGTGATTCCACTATCCCCTACGTGGCGCTGCTGGGGGCGGTGTTCATGGTGGCCCGGGCCTGGTTCGCGCTGGCCCGCCCCGAGGTGCACTTCGACAGCTCGAAGGTGGAGGTGGCGACCGAGTCGAGGACCGACAGCCCGCTGGTGGTGGAGAGCCTGGGCATGGTGTACGAGTTGCCCGACGGCGGCGAGGTCGAGGCGCTCGCCGACGTGTCGTTCACCTTGGAGCCGGGCCGGCTGCTCACCCTGCTCGGCCCGTCGGGATGCGGCAAGACCACATTGCTCAACATCCTCGCCGGATTCCTGGCACCCACGTCCGGCGAGGCGAAGCTGGGCAGCCGGCCGATCACGGGACCCGGCCAGGACCGCGGCATGGTCTTCCAGCAAGGGGCGCTGTTCGAGTGGCTCAGCGTCAACGACAACGTCGGCTTCGGCGCCCGCATGAACGGCCGCTCGCGGCCCGCTTCCCGCGAGGCGGTGCAGGACTTGCTGCGCATCGTGGGACTCCAGGACTTCGGCGAGAAGGCCGTGTACGAGCTTTCGGGCGGGATGCAACAGCGCGTGGCCCTGGCCCGCTGTCTCGCCAACGACCCCAGCATCATCCTGATGGACGAGCCCCTAGGAGCCCTTGACGCGCTCACCCGCGAGAAGATGCAGAGCCTGGTGCTCAACTTGTGGAACGAGACAGGCAAGACCATCGTGCTCGTCACCCACAGTGTGGAGGAGGCGCTGTATCTGGGCGATCAGCTGTTCGTGATGGCACCCCGGCCCGGCCGCATCGAGCGGGTCTACAACCTGCCCTTCGCCCGCGAAGCGCTCACCGCCGACGCGCGCCGGTTGAAGACCTCAGCGGAGTTCATCCGTGTCCGGGAGGAGATCCTCTCGATGATCTGGGAGATGGAGGAACAGATCATGGGTGCGGGAGCAGGCGGCTGATGGTGCAGGGACCGGGCGGCCGCGCCCTTCGGAAAGCACCTGCCGGCAGGGCAGAATCGTGAACCTGCGCCCCAACCTGTTGCGTCGACAGCGGGACGGGAGCACCCGCAAGACGGTCACCTTCGGCGACGCCACCGAGGTGAGCGGCGCTCTGCGCTGGAGCCTTATCAGCCTGCTCGTCATTCTGGTGGTCTGGTTCATTGCCACGACCGTGTGGGGGCTGCCTACGGAGTGGTACGACTACGGCGAGGAGGTTCGAGCCGGCCTGACCGAGGACGAGAGTTACCGCCAGCGCGACCTGCTGCGGGACTGCGAGCGAGCGGCCGAGGAACCTCAGGAGTTCCCGGGCCTGCCGAGTTGTTCGTACACGCAGTGGATCAACGAGCGGACGCTGCCAAGTCCCCAGCAGGTCTTCGAAGCCGGCTGGGACTTCGGCCGCAACGGCTACAGCGGCGTCACGCTCTGGGAGCACGTCTGGGACAGCTTCAGCCGCCTGGCCAAGGGGCTGTTCTGGGGAGTGATCGTCGGCGTGCCCATCGGCCTGGCCATGGGCCTCTCGAACCGCTGGCGGGGCACCTTCGACCCCATCGTGGAGCTGCTGCGGCCCATACCGCCGCTGGCGCTCATCCCCCTGTTCATCGTGTGGTTCGGCATCGGCGAGGAGAGCAAGGTCAACCTTCTGCTGTTCGCGACGATCTGGATCATGGTGATCGCGGCCCGCTCCGGGGTGCTGGCGGTGAACACCACCAAGGTCCACGCCGCCTACTCGCTGGGAGCATCGAAGGCCCAGGTGCTGCGCCACGTGATCCTGCCCAACGCCCTGCCCGAGATCTTCACCGGACTGCGCGTGGCGATCGGCGTGTGCTGGGGCACGCTGGTGGCCGCCGAATTGATCGGCTCGAGCTCCGGGCTCGGGTTCACGATCTTCAAGGCCCGCCAGTTCTTCCTGCTCGACACGATGCTGTCGGCGGTGATCCTCATCAGCATTCTCGGTGTGGCCATGGACGGGGCGATGCGGGTGGGTGAGAAGCGGCTGATTCCCTGGCGGGGCAAGGGTTGACCGGCACTCTGCCGACGGCTGTTCGCAGCCCGGTCGCCGAGTCGTGGCGGCGGCGGGCCCGCGCCTCGCGTATGCGGGTGGCGCTTGCCGACGGCGGCGACACGCGGGCCGCTGATGCCGCCCAACGCTTGGAGTCCGAAGGACTGGCGGCCCCGATCCTCCTCGGTGATCCGGCCGCCTTCTGCTCGCCGGCGGTGCAGGCGGAGGCCGGGGCCTCACCGTGGAGCGACCGCATCGACCTTGGTGACCCGCTTCACGTGGCCGCGCTCATGGTGGCGGCCGGCGAGGCCGACGCATGCGTGGGCGGGGCGACCCGGCCGACCGCCGATGTGGTGAGGGCCGCTCTGTTCTGCATCGGGCTGGCTCCCGGCGTCGAGACCATCAGCAGCTGTTTCCTGATGGAGTTGCCCGACGGGACGCCGATCACGTTCGGCGACTGCGGCGTGGTGCCCGAACCCGACGCCGGCCAGCTCGCCTCGATCGCAATTGCCAGCGCGGCCACCCATGAGTCGCTCGTCGGCGAGAAGCCCCGGGTGGCCATGCTGTCGTACTCCACCAGGGGGAGTGCCTCTGGCCCCCGAGTGGAGCGGGTCCGTTCCGCCACCGAGATTGTGCGGCGCCGGGCGCCGTCGCTGGCGATCGACGGAGAGTTGCAGTTCGACGCGGCCTGGGATCACGAGGTGGCACGATCGAAGGCCCCGGGTTCGGAGGCGGCGGGCCGGGCGAACGTGTTTGTCTTCCCGGACCTGGATTCGGGCAATATCGCGTACAAGATCGCCGAGAGGCTGGGGGGCGCACGGGCGTACGGGCCATTGCTGCAGGGCACCGCACGCGTGATGCACGACCTCTCACGGGGCTGCGGTGCGGATGACATCGTCGCCGTGTCGGCAGTCGCCGCCTGCCAGGCCGCGACCCTGATGTCAGCCAGGTCTAACCAACACGCTATAGGTGCTAGCGTTCACAGAACTTCATCCGCGGAGGATCGAAGCCGAGGTGAAGGGTGAACAGCTGTGACGGAAAGCCAGGACACGGTGCCGTCGGCGCGGCGCCCCCTCGACCGCGAGAGGGTGATTTCGGTTGCGGCCCAGGTCTCCGACTCCGAGGGTCTCCACAAGCTCACTCTCACCCGGGTCGCCAAAATGCTCGGGGTTCGCCAGCCGGCTCTGTATCGCCACGTCCGCGGCTATGACGATCTCCTGCGCAGCCTCAGCCTCCTCGGTCGGGAGATCCTTGCGCAACGGCTCGCCGACGCCGCCATCGGGCTGTCCGGCGACGACGCCGTGGCCGCGGTCGGTCATTCCTGGCGCAAGATGGTTCGGGACCATCCCGGCATCTATGCCGCCACCGATCGCTACCCCTGCGCCGGGGACCCCGAACTCGAAGCCGCTGTGGAGAGGGTGCTCGCCGTTCTGGGCCAGGCCCTGCGGGGCTACGACCTCAGCGACGTGCACCGCGTCCACGTGGCGCGCACGCTGCGCAGCGCATTCCATGGCTTCAGCCACCTCGAGTCAGGAGACGGCCATCCGCTGCCCCATGACCCCGAGGACACCTTCGGGCATCTCGTGGAACTGCTGTGCGCGGGGATTCACCGGCTCTCCCGCACGCCGGCTGTGAGCACGAGAGCTTCCCCGTGACCCGGCTCGGATTCCTGCTCGACAGCGAGAGCTGCATCGGCTGTCACGCCTGCACGGTTGCGTGCAAGAGCGAGCACGACATACCCCTGGGCGTGAACCGCACCTGGGTGAAGTACATCGAGACCGGCTCGTTCCCCGATGCCACCCGGCACTTCTCGGTGATGCGGTGCAACCACTGTGACGACGCGCCGTGCATCAGCATCTGTCCCACCAACGCCCTGTTCCGGGCGGCCAACGGCGTCGTGGACTTCGATGACGACAACTGCATCGGCTGCAAGGGGTGCATGAACGCCTGCCCCTACGACGCCATCTACATCAACCCGGCCACCGACACCGCCAACAAGTGCAATTTCTGCAACCACCGCATCGAGCAGGGTCTCGAGCCGAGCTGCGTGGTGGTCTGTCCAACCCATGCCATCAAGGTGGCCGACCTCGACGACCCCGACGACGAGACCACCCGGCTCATCGCCCGCAGCGAGACAGCGGTGCGGGCCCCGGAGCAGGGGACCCTGCCCAAGGTGCACTACCTGGGCGCCGATCCGGCCTCGCTCGACCCGCTGCGCACCGCGATCGCCCCCGACGGGATGATCTGGGCCGACACCACCGCCCAGCACCCCACCGCCGAACCCGGCGGTCATGGGGTGGTGGCCCGCACCACCTACACCACGGCGCACGAGATGACGTGGAAGGCGAAGGTGTCGAGTTACCTGGTCACCAAGGCCGTGGCCGCGGGCGTGATGGCTGTGGCTGCGCTGCTGGTGCTGCTCGGCCACGGCGGCGACCAGGCGATCGTGGGTGTCGTGCCGCCGGTGGTTGCCGGCGTGTTCCTGGCAATCACCGGCGTGCTGCTGGTTTGGGACCTGCGCCGACCGGACCGGTTCTTGTATCTCATCACGCGAGCCAACCCCCGGTCCTGGCTGGTGAAGGGAGCGGTGGTCCTCGGGGCATTCGCCGCGGTGTGCGCGGCATGGTTCATCGCCGGTGTGGTCGGTTCGGGCGGGGCGTTGGTCGTGCTCGCCGCGCCTGGCGCGCTGCTGGCCGCCGCCACGGCGGGCTACACCGCGTTCCTGTTCGGCCAGTGCGAGGGTCGCGACCTCTGGCAGACCCACCTGTTGCTACCGACGCTGCTCGCGCAGGCGGCGACCGCAGGCGGCGCCGGCTACGCCACCCTGGCGCTGGTCGTCGACGTGCCCGAGCACGGCGCCATCCAGTGGGTGCTGCTGGCGGGGCTGCTGGCCACGGCGGTGCTCGTGGCGGCGGAGGTCCTGTCGGCCCGAACGGCCCACGTACGGGCCGCGGTGGCAGCAATGACCCGGGGCCCCTATGCCCGGCGCTTCTGGGGCGGGGGCGTGGTGCTGGGACTGGCGGTGCCGGTTGTGTTCGTCAGCGTCGGCCTCGCAACCGACTTGGGGTCCTGGCCGGCCGCGGTGGCCGGCATCAGCGCCGTGGCCGGCATGTGGTTCTACGAGGACAGCTTCGTGCGGGCGGGCCAGTCCGTCCCGCTGTCCTGACCGGAGATCGAGGCGTGACCGAACTGCACAGCTACCCCCCGCACGAGACCTGGCACGACGTCACCTCGCTCGACGCCAAGGCCTGGCCCCGCCGCGAGGAGCACCATCACACCCTGGTGCCCACCACCTGCTTCAACTGCGAGGCCGCCTGCGGGCTGGTGTGCCACGTCAACCACGCCACCGGGCGCATCGACCGCGTCGAGGGCAACCCGTTGCATCCGGCCAGCCGGGGTCGCAACTGCGCCAAGGGCCCGGCCACGCTCAACCAGATCGACGACCACGAGCGCATCCTGGCCCCGCTGAGGCGGGTCGGGGAGCGGGGCGCCGGGCAATGGGAGCAGGTGAGCTGGGAGGAGGCACTGACTGACATCGGTGGGCGCATCCGCGCCGCCATCGCCGAGGGTCGCCACAACGAGGTGATGTACCACGTGGGCCGCCCCGGCGAGGACGGCTACGCCGAGCGGGTGCTCCAGTGCTGGGGGGTGGACGGCCACAACAGCCACACCAACATCTGCAGCTCCAACGCCCGCATCGGCTACCAGAGCTGGATGGGCCATGACCGCCCGTCGTCGGACTTCGCCAACGCCGAGGTGATCTTCCTGATCTCGTCGCACCTGGAGTCGGGCCACTACTTCAACCCGCACGCCCAGCGGATCATCGAGGCGCAGGGCAAGGGTGCGACGGTCATCTGCGTCGACCCCCGGCTCTCCAACACCGGAGCCAAGGCCGACCACTGGCTGCCGGCGTGGCCCGGCACCGAGCCGTTCCTGCTGCTGGCCATCGCCCGGCTGCTGCTGGTCAACGGCACGTGGGAGCGGGACTTCGTGCGGCGCTGGACCAATTGGGAGGTCTACCTGCGGGAGCGGCATCCGCACCGGCCGACCGGGTTCGACTCGCTGGGCCCCGCCCTGGCAGACGACTACGCCGCCTACACGCCCGAAGAGGCCGAACGGGTCTGCGGCGTGGACGCGGCCCAGATCACCGAGATCGCTGAGATCATCGGCGCCCACCCGACAAAGTTCGCCTCCCACAACTGGCGGGCCGCGGGCGCGGGCAACCTGGGCGGCTGGCAGACGGCCCGTTGCCTGTTCTTCCTCAACGTGCTGACCGGCTCGGTGGGCACCGTCGGGGGCACCACCGGCAACGGCTGGAACAAGTACAAGGCACCCCACCCTCCCGGCGCTCCGCCCTTCGAGCAGTGGAACGAACTGAGTTGGCCGCAGGAGTACCCGCTGGCCTACCACGAGATGTCGATCCTGCTGCCGCACTTCCTGGCCGAGGGCCGGGGCCGCCTGGAGGTGTACTTCAGCCGGGTCTACAACCCGGTGTGGACCAACCCCGACGGGTTCAGCTGGCTGGAGGCCCTCAGTGACCCGGAGAAGGTCGCCTGCCACGTGGCCCTCACGCCCACCTGGTCGGAGACGGCCCTCTTCGCCGACTACGTGCTGCCCATGGGAGTGGGCGCCGAGCGACACGACGTGGCCAGCTTCGAGACCCACGCCGGTCGCTGGATCGGCTTCCGCCAGCCGGTGCTGCGGCGCTACGCCGAGATTCGCGGCGATGACGTGACCCACGAGTCCCGCACGCACGAGTTCAACCCGGGCGAGGTGTGGGAGGAGAACGAGTTCTGGATCGAACTGTCGTGGCGCATCGACCCGGACGGTTCCCTGGGCATCCGCCGCTGGTTCGAGAGCCCCGCCCGACCCGGTACGCCGATGAGCGTCGACGAGTACTACGGGGCCATGTTCGCGGCGGTGCCCGGCCTGGCCGAAGATTCCGAGGCGGCGGGTCAGACCCCCCTGGAGTTCATGCGCGACAGGGGCGCCTACGCGCTCGACGGCGACATGTACGAGCCGTACGAGCGCCAGGTCGAGGCGGCCGAGTTGGAGGGTTGCCACCTCGACGACTCCGGCGTGTTCCGCCGCGCCGGCACCCCAGGGGGCTGGTCGGGCTCGCCGGAGGATCTGGCCGGCCTCCATCTGCCGGGCCTCGGCGACGGCTCACCGGCGGTGCAGGTGGACGGCACGCCCCGGGAGGGCTTCCCCACGCCCTCGCGCAAGCTGGAGTTGTACTCCCAGACGCTGGCGGACTGGGGCTGGCCCGAGTACGCCACACCGACCTGGATCCCGTCCCACGTGCATTGGGAGGACCTCGACCTTGCCGGCGACGAGCGCATCCTGCTTCCGACGTTCCGCATCCCGACGCTGATCCACACCCGCTCGGGCAACAGCAAGTGGTTGAACGAACTGAGCCATCGCCACCCGCTGTGGATCCATCCCTCCGACGCCGAGGCCCTCGGAATCGAGGTGGGCGGCCTGGTGAGGATCACCACCCGGATCGGCCACTTCGTGATCGGCGCCTGGCGCACCGAGGGCATCCGCCCCGGTGTCGTGGCGGCCTCGCACCACATGGGCCGCTGGCGCCTCGATCCCTCCGGCGGAGGATCGTGGGCGGGCGGCGACGCCGACATCAGCCGCGACGGCACGACCTGGCGACTCAGTCGCCAGGGCCGCCCGCAGCCCCATGCCAGCGCGGATGACGACACCGAACGCATCTGGTGGAGCGACACCGGCGTGCACCAGAACCTCACGTTCAGCGTGCAGCCCGACCCGGTGTCGGGCATGCAGTGCTGGCACCAGCGGGTGCGCGTGACGCCCGCCCAACCCGGCGACAGCTACGGCGACGTGGTGGTCGACACCGCCGAGGCGCGGGCGGCCTACGGGGAGTGGCTGGCCATGACCCGCCCGGCTCCGGGGCCCGGCGGTCTGCGCCGGCCCCTGTGGTACGCCCGCCCGCTGAAGCCCGCCCCCGCCGCCTACGCCCTCTGATCCGACCAACGGAGGATGAAGACATGACCCGCATGACCCCCAGCGAGGCGTTCGTGGAGACGATGGTTGCCCACGGCGTCGACACCATCTTCGGCATCATGGGCAGCGCGTTCATGGACGCCATGGACATCTTCGAGCCGGCCGGCATCGAGTTGGTGCCGGTCGTGCACGAGCAGGGCGCCGCCCACATGGCCGACGGCTTCAGCCGGGTGAGCGGCCGCCACGGCGTCGTAATCGGCCAGAACGGCCCGGGGATCTCCAACTGCGTGACCGCCGTCGCGGCGGCGTTCTGGGCTCACAGCCCGGTGGTGGTCGTGACTCCCGAGGCGGGGACGATGGGCATAGGTCTGGGAGGCTTCCAGGAGGCCAACCAGCTGCCCATGTTCCAGGAGTTCACCAAGTACCAGGGCCACGTCAACAACGAGCACCGCATGGCCGAGCTGACCGCCCGCTGCTTCGATCGGGCGCTCTCGGAGATGGGGCCGACGCAGCTCAACATTCCCCGGGACCGCTTCTACGGCGACATCGACGTGGACATCGCGCCGCCGCAGCACCTGGATCGGGGCCCGGGCGGCGACCGCTCCCTGGACTCGGCGGCCGAGCTGCTGGCCGGGGCCACCTTCCCGGTGATGATCGCCGGTGGCGGGGTGGTGATGGGCGACGCCACCGCCGAGACGGTGGCGCTGGCCGAGCGCCTGGGGTGTCCGGTGGTGAACAGCTACCTGCACAACGATTCCTTCCCGGCGTCGCACCCGCTGTGGTGCGGGCCGCTGGGCTACCAGGGCTCCAAGGCGGCGATGCGCCTCATCGCGCGGGCCGATGTGGTGCTGGCGCTGGGCACCCGGCTGGGGCCGTTCGGAACCCTGCCGCAGCACGGCCTGGAGTACTGGCCCACCGAGGCCAAGGTCATCCAGGTGGACGCCGATGCCAAGATGCTCGGCCTGGTCAAGCGCATCGACGTGGGCATCTGCGGTGACGCCGGTGCGGCGGCGACAGCGCTCAGCCGCCGGTTGGCCGGTCGGGAACTGGCGTGCGATGCAACCCGTGCGCAGCGGGCCGCCGACATCGCGGCCGGCAAGGCCGACTGGGAGGCCGAGCTGGACGACTGGACCTCCGAGACCGACGACTTCAGCATCGACATGATCAAGCAGGCCGCCGCGGAGGCCGACGACTGGATGCATCCCCGCCAGGTGCTGCGCGAACTCGAGCGGGCGATGCCGGAGCGGGTGATGGTGTCCACCGACATCGGCAACATCAACTCGGTGGCCAACAGCTACCTGCGCTTCGAGGAGCCCCGCTCGTTCTTCGCGGCCATGAGCTGGGGAAACTGCGGCTACGCGCTGCCGACGATCATCGGGGCCAAGAAGGCCGCCCCGGACCGGCCGGCAGTGGCCTACGTGGGCGACGGGGCGTGGGCCATGAGCATGGTGGAGACCATGACCGCGGTGCGCCACAACATCCCGGTCACCGCGGTGGTGTTCCACAACCGCCAGTGGGGCGCCGAGAAGAAGAACCAGGTGGACTTCTACGGTCAACGGTTCGTGGCCGGCGAACTGGACGGCGGCGAGGACTGGTCCGAGGTGGCCCGGGCCATGGGCGCCAACGGCGTGCGGGTCCATCACCTCGACGAGGTGGGCCCGGCGTTGAGCGCGGCCATCGACGCCCAGATGAACGGCGGCCGCACCACCGTCATCGAAGCCATGTGCACCATGGAGTTGGGCGATCCGTTCCGCAAGGACGCCCTCAGCCGCCCCGTCCGCCACCTGGACAAGTACCGGGACTACACCTGACCGCAGAGAGGTCACCCATGAGCAGCAGTCCCAACCCCAAGACCGTTGTCATGATCGGCGCGCTGGACACCAAGGGCGCCGAATTCGCCTTCGTCAAGCAACTCATCGAGTCCGAAGGGCTGGAGGTGCTGGTGGTCGACTTCGGGACGATGGGGGAGCCCGCCTTGGAGCCCGCCGTCTCGCGGGCCGAGGTCGCAGCGGCGGCGGGGGGCGACATCTCCTACCTCGCCTCGGGTGAGCACAAGGACGAGGCGATGCAGACGATGGCGAACGGTCTCGCCGTGGTCGTCCGCCGGCTGTACGAGGAGGGAAGGCTCGGAGGGATCATCGGCATGGGCGGCACCGGCGGCACCTCCATCGCCACCACCGGGATGCGGGTCCTGCCGGTGGGTGTTCCCAAGGTGATGGTGTCCACCGTGGCCGGCGGCGACGTCAGCGCGTACGCGGGGACCAGGGACATCACCTTCATCCCGTCCATCGTGGACGTGGCCGGGATCAACAGCATCAGCCGCGCCATCTTCGCCAACGCCGCAGGTGCGATCGCCGGCATGGTGAGCATGGAGCGCCCGCCGGCCGGCGAGGAACGCCCGCTGGTGACCGCCTCCATGTTCGGCAACACCACGACATGCGTCGAGCGGGCCCGCGGTGTCGTGGAGGCAGGCGGCTACGAGGTCCTCGTCTTTCACGCCACCGGCATCGGCGGCAACACCATGGAGAGCCTGATCGCCGACGGCTACATCGCAGGCTCCCTGGACATCACGACCACCGAGCTGGCCGACTACGTCTGCGGGGGCGTCTTCAGCGCGGGGCCCGAGCGCTGCAAGGCCGCCTCTGGCGCCGGCATCCCTGCGGTCGTGGTTCCGGGATGCGTCGACATGGCGAACTTCGATGGCATCGAGACGGTTCCCGAGCGGTACCGGGGCCGGAATCTGTACCAGTGGAACCCCAACGTCACGCTGCTGCGCACCGACGTGGAGGAGAACATCCGGATCGGCGAGATCATCGCCGCCGCCGTCAACGGTGCGACGGCGCCGACCGCTGTGCTGCTGCCCATGCGGGGCGTGTCGATGCTGGACAGCGAGGGGGAGAGGTTCTGGGACCCCGAGGCCGATGCGGCATGCTTCGACGCCATCCGCAGCGGGCTCCGGGCGGACGTGGCGGTCCATGAGGTAGACCACAACATCAACGATCCCGCCTTCGCCGACTACGCGGCCAACACGCTGTTGGGGATGCTGTCGGACGCCGGCGGATAGGAGCGGTTCCGTGGCAATTTCACGTAGCGAGATCCTCCGGCGGGTGCGCGCCGAGGTCGCCGCGGGCAGGCCCATCGTCGGCTGTGGCGCCGGCACCGGCATCTCCGCCAAGTGCGCCGAGGCAGGCGGGGCGGACCTCATCATCATCTACAACTCCGGGAGGTACCGCATGGCGGGCCGCGGCTCGCTGGCCGGCCTCATGCCCTACGGCGACGCCAACGGGATCGTTGTCGAGATGGCCGCCGAGGTTCTTCCCGTGGTGGCCGACACGCCGGTGCTGGCGGGGGTCTGCGGCACCGACCCGTTCCGCCTCATGCCTGTGTTCCTGCGGCAATTGAAGGAGATCGGCTTCTCGGGCGTCCAGAACTTCCCGACGGTGGGGCTCATCGACGGCGCTTTCCGGAGAAACCTGGAAGGCACCGGGATGGGATACGACAAAGAGGTCGAAGCCATCGGTACCGCACACCAGCTGGACCTGTTCACCTCGCCGTACGTCTTCGACGAGGCCCAGGCTGTGATGATGGCCGAGGCGGGCGCGGACATGCTCGTGGCCCACGTGGGGCTCACCACCTCGGGCAGCATCGGCGCCACCGATGCCATGACCCTCGACGAGGCCATCGAGACCGTGCAGGGAATCGCCCAGGCAGGCCACGGCGTGCGCGAGGACCTCCTCGTCATCTGCCACGGCGGGCCGTTCGACGAGCCGGGCAACGTGGGTGAGGCGCTGGGGCGGCTTCCCAGCAGCGTCGGATTCTTCGGCGCCTCGAGCATCGAACGCCTCCCCACCGAGCGCGCCATCACCGATCAGGTGCGGGCGTTCAAGGCCCTCTAGGCGGACTGCGCGGCCTCGGATCCGGATCTCTCCGCGGACTGCGGCGCGCCGAGCGCTGCCGGTGACCTCGTAGCCTCGATGCCGGGATGACCAGCGACGCAGAGAGTTCCATCGCCGAGATCGTCGCCAACGACCTGTGTGTCGGCTGCGGTCTGTGCGAGGCGCTCACCGGGGGTCGAGTCAAGATGGTGATGACACCGGCCGGGTCGCTGCGACCCTCGTCGGTCGACGCGTTCTCGCGCCGGGAGGAGGCGCAGCTGGTGGCCGCGTGCCCGGGCGCGGTGGCGGAGGCTCGCATCGAGGACGGCATCGATACTGATCTCGTGTGGGGAGCGCACCGGTGGATGGCATATGCGTGGGCCGGCCGGCCCGGGACGCGCCACCGGGCCGCGACCGGGGGAGTGCTGACCGCGCTGGGCGTTCATGTGCTGCGCACCGGCCGGGCCGACTTCGTGCTTCACGTCGGGGCCGACCCCGAACGGCCCATGCGCAGCCGCTGGATCCATTCGGAGGACCCCGAGTCGGTCCGCGCCAACACGAGTTCGCGCTACGGGCCGACCGCACCGCTCGCAGGCCTCGCCGCAGCGCTGGAGCGTCGCCGCCCCTTCGCGATCATCGCCAAGCCGTGCGACCTTGGAGCCGTGCACGCGCTTTCGAAGAGCGATCCTCGTGTCGACGAGTTGTGCGTGGTCCGTCTGGCTCTCGTGTGCGGCGGCCAGTCGCGCCTGTCCAAGTCGCAGGCCGCCCTCGCCGAGTTCGGCATCGAGGAGGACGCCGTGGCGCTGTTCCGCTACCGCGGCCACGGCAACCCGGGGCCGACCGTGGTGGAGACCACCGCCGGCGAGCGCTTCACGAAGTCCTACCTGGAGATGTGGGAGGACGAGTCCGGTTGGGACGTCGAGACTCGCTGCAAGCTGTGTCCCGATGCCCTGGGTGAGGCGGCCGACGTGGCCGCGGCCGACGTCTGGCCCGGCGGGTCGCCGACCGGCGACGACGAGGGGTTCAACGGGATCATTGTGCGCACCGCGGTCGGCGAGGACCTCGTGGCCTCAGCGGTCGAAGCCGGAGACCTCGTGGTCGGGGACCCCATCACGCCGAGAGAGTTCGACGGCCTCCAGCCGCACCAGGTCCGCAAGAAGGAGGCCCTGGCCGCTCGCTATGAGGGGTTGGCCGACGCGGGTGTCGCTCCTATTGAGACCAGCGGTCTGCGCATCGCCGAACTCGGGCGCCGGATCGACGCAGAACGCTTCGCGCACGAACGCTCCGGCGCACGCCGCAGGATCCGGGCGACGGGCTAGGCGCCCCGGGGAGAGAGTCCACCGCGCCGGCGGCCGGCGAATCTCCCGGCTTGCCTGGGAACCGAGTAGCGCTTCGGCTCGACGGCTATTCCCTGGCGTCGAGGCGGTTGAGCTTTCCGGGCCATGTGAGAATGAGTTCGTCGTTGTCACCTCGGCGGTCAGGCACCCGGGGAGGGTTCAGGAGTTGGGTCCGGCGGTCGTCTCGGCCTGTTCGGTCGTCCACAGGCGGTTGAGTGGTAGCGCGAGTAGGCGGTCTCCGAGTCGGTAGGCGCGTTCGCCGGTGTGTAGCACGACGCCGCAGACGAAGTCGTCGGGTGCTTTCCTCCGGAGCCATTCGAGGTGTCGGGCGTCTCGCCGGTCCACGTGTGGGGCGGATTTCACCTCCACTGCCACGAAGCGGCCGTCGGCGGCTTCGGCGATTATGTCGATCTCCGGACCGCCCCGCTGTCGCAGGTGACCGAGGCGCACTTCCCCGTCGAGCCAGGAGGCTTGGCGGTTCAGTTCGTTGGCGACGAAGGACTCCAGGAGTTGTCCCCGGGCCGGATCGGTTGGCCGCATCAGCGATTCGGGATTCTTGCCGAGGAGGTGGGCGGCGAGGCCGCTGTCGGTGATGTGAACCTTCGGGCGGCGTGCGACCTTGCTGGAGAGGTTGCGTGACCACGCCGGCAGCAGCAGAACCAGGTAGGTCATTTCCAGGTATCCCAGGTACGCCTCGGTGGTGTTGCGACTTCCGAGGTCGGCGGCCTGGTGCAGGTTCGACACGGCCAGCTCGCCGGCGGTGCGGGCCGCCAGCAGGGCCAGCAGCTTCGGCAGTTCCCGGACTCGGCGCGCGCCGGACAGGTCCTTGATGTCGCGCTGTGTGACGGTGCGGACGTAGTCGCGGAACCACATCCGCCGAGCCCGTGGTGCCATTGCGGTTGCGTCGGCGAACCCGCCTGCACAGATGCGATGGAGATAGTCGCTCAGCTTGAGTGTCGAGGGTCCGCCCGCGAGGAGCAGATCGGGCTGGTGGAATGCCGCGGAGAGGAAGCCGTCGGGCGCACCGTGCAGTTCGCCCTGCGTGAAGGGCCAGAGTTCCAGGAATGCGGCCCGACCGGCGAGCGACTCCGAGATCGTCGGCACTGTCAGGAAGTCTGCGGATCCGTTGAGGATGAATTGTCCCCGGCTGGGATCCTCGTCGACGACGTTCTTCACCGCGCGCACGAGCGGCTCGCCGGCCAACTGGACCTCGTCGAATGCCCGTGGCGTCTCCCCGAAGGCTGCGAACCCGGCCGGGTCGTCCAGCGCGGCCCGCAGCGTCGCCTCCCGGTCGAGGCGCGCGAGAGTGCCGGCTCCGCCCAGCGTGCGCCCCACAAGCGTGGTCTTTCCCGCTTGGCGAGGGCCCGTGACCACCACCACTCTGAAGGCGGCGAGCGCTTCGCGGGCTATCGGTTCGAGGCGCCGAGGCAACTCCTGCACCGGCCCTCCCTTCGTGCTAGTGACAGTTTCGGCCGAATTCTACTGATAAGTTCGTCCGTCCACTACTGACACTTTCGTCCGACATGTGCTGACTGTTCTGCCCGGACGGCTGTGGTTTGTGGCGTCGCCCGTGGCGGCGGGTGGCGGTTCGAGGCTGTCGGGCTATTCCCTGGCGTCGAGGCGGTTCAGCTTTCCGGGCCATGTGAGAATGAGTTCGTCGGCGGTGACGAGTCGGTGCCCACCGAGCGCGGTGGCGACGATGAGGCGGTCGGCCGGGTCGCCGTGCATGTCTTCCAGGAGGCCCGCTCGGGCCGCGATGTCCCCGTCAACGGGGATCTCGCCGAGGCCTTGGTTCAGTAGATCGCGCCGCCAGGCGGCGATGTCGGTGATCAGGCGAAGCCGGCCCTTTTGGATCTGGAGTCCGACCTCCCAGAAGGAAATAGCCGAAACGGCGGCTGTTCCTTCCCCCAGGGCGACTTCGAACTCGTGGCGAGTGCGAGACCCCAGTCTCTGGTTGCCTTGCTCGTGCCAGATCAGGACGTGGGTGTCGAGCAGTATCAATACAGGCCCTCGCCGGAGTTGTCGGGGGTCTCGAACCATTCGGTGGGCATGGGCGAGACGATGTCGCCGGGAATTTCGATGATGTCTCGGTTGCGGCCGAAGGTCAGACCGTTTCTTTCCCGGTAGGGCGCCAGCCGCGACACCGGACGGCCGTGCTTGGTGATGATGATTTCCTCTCCGCTCTCGGCGACCTCGTCCATCAGGTGCAGGCACTTCGCCTTGAACTCCGATGCCTTGATGGTCCGGACGGTGGCGTGCTTGGCGTGGTCGGCTGGCATGGCGTACTCCGCGGTCGTGGTGGGAAGTAATCGTACCATGGTTAGGACCATGGTCATATAGGCCGTTTTCGTTTGCCGGTGTCAGCCGCAGAGGCCGCCGGCTGCTACCAAGCCTGACCTGAGTCTTACCTGCCTGAGTACCCCCCTGGGACTTGAACCCAGAACCTGCGGATGAAGAGTCCGGAACTCGAGGTCGTGTGAGTTAGTACCAGTCCGTACCAGAAAGTGCCGCTGAGGGGCGAACGGAAAGGCAAGTACTCCATCCGGATCAACCGGCAATGGCGCATCTGCTTCACCTGGTCTGGCGACCTGGGGCCAACAGATGTCGAGATCGTGGACCACCACTAGCTAAGGAGATCGTGACGATGTTCAAGCGCGCTGTACATCCCGGAGAGATCCTCAAGGAGGAGTTGGAAGAGTTGGGTGTGTCTCGCACCGAGTTCGCGCGCCAGATCGACGTGCCGCCCAACCGCGTCGGACAGATCATCGCCGGCAAGCGATCCGTGAGCGCCGACACGGCGCTGCGATTCGGACACTGGTTCGGCGTCGAGGCCAAGTTCTGGCTGAACCTCCAGACCCAATTCGACCTCATCATCGCCGAACAAGCCAGCGGCGCGGCCATCCAGAGCCTGCTCTCAGCAGCAGCGCGCGCCTAACCCAACGCCCGTCCCCGCCACAGGCCGAACTGCGCAGCTACCTCCGAGACGGGCCGACCTACCTCGGCCGGATTCAGAACCTTGCGCCGAAACGCCGTCGGATACCTCCTCGGCATGATGACTTCCCCTGGGTCGGCGTGCCCGAAAGTCAACAAAACCGGCCGCGGAAAACACGGGGCAGACCAGCCTGCGCAATACCCGGGGAGGTTCAACGAGCCCACAAGCGCCACCTCGCCAACCGAGTCATCCGCCGAATGTGGCGCGACGAACAGACCCGAAAACGACCCCTCGCCCTCGCCGCTTGACAAGGGAGCATCTGACAGGCCCGAACTCCACTTATGTCGCTAGTATGGTGCTCCTGTGCCGATGCGCGACCGCGAGGGGGGCCGAGTGATAAGCCTGCGAGCGTGTCTTGCGGCATTGGCGGCTTCGCTGGTCTTGGCTGTCGTATCGGCGGCCTGTGCATCCGATTCGGAAGATTCATCCCCGGCGCAACAGGCTGCGGGTGGCGCGGTTGTGGAGGTGGCTGGGGCTGACGGTGGCGATGGTGTGCCGGAGTCAGAGGCTGCGGGTGGCGCGGTTGTGGAGGTGGCTGGGGCTGACGGTGGCGATGGTGTGCCGGAGTCAGAGGCTGCGGGTGGCGCGGTTGTGGAGGTGGCTGGGGCTGACGGTGGCGATGGTGTGCCGGAGTCAGAGGCTGCGGGTGGCGCGGTTGTGGAGGTGGCTGGGACCGACAGTGCACCGGATCCAGTTGACATTGCGATGGACCGGGCAGCGTTGGTGGCGCTCTATCAATCGACACATGGCGACAACTGGCATTTGAACGACAACTGGCTGACCGATGCTCCGTTGGACGAGTGGTTTGGCGTTCTAACTGACAGCGCAAGCGGTCGTGTTATTCGTCTAGATCTAGAAAACAACGGTCTGACGGGCGAGATACCGGCGGAATTTGGTCAACTGACTGCGCTTGAAGTGCTCAACCTTCGTGCCACATGGAACTATATTTCTGATCTGTCGGCGCTGTCGAGCCTTCATAACTTGCGAGAACTCTACGTTGCAAGCAACAGGATTTCGAATCTATCTTCGCTGGCAGGTTTGCCGCGTTTGGAGGTGTTGCTAGTCGTCGACAATGCCATATCAGACATCTCACCGCTATTGGGCATCATGAGTTTGAGGGAGTTGTACTTGGAAGATAACCCCCTTGATATTGCATCGGTATCCAGACATATTCCTGACCTCGAGAGTCGAGGTGTCACAGTTTGGAGCGACGGTTATGCAACGACTGGTGGCGATTTCAGTCTTGCAGACGGGCCACGACTGTACAACGACAACCTGTTCGTGTTACCCGTAGCGAAAGGGGGATCATCCAACTATGCCTCTGACTTCTATCAATATTTCGGGGACGAATTCGATTTCCTCATGTTCTTGCCTGCGGATTCGTCGTTTTTCGACGCTGTGGCAGCGGGATGGTACGAGTCCGCAAGCAACGATGTACTGGGCATCAACTTAGAAGTATATTCCAACAGTACTAGCTTCGGGTCGGCGGGCAAGCTCCAGGGTACGATTACCTTTAGGAGCGTCTCGGAACTCTCAAACATCGCGTCCCATGAGCTAATGCACAGATGGGCCGCCCATGTCATGCCATCAGAGATAACGGATGGCGTGCATTGGTTGACGTTCGGAAACATGGGTGGAGTCATGGATGGCGGTTACTTCATTACGCCATTTGAGGAGATCATTGACCTTGGCGACGGTCAGTATTCCGCCGAGTTCCTGATTGGTCGTCGATACTCTCCACTTGAACTGTACTTGGCGGGGTTCATCCTACCAGAGGACGTGCCAGAGTTCTGGGTCGCTGCTGATGGAGAGTGGGTCTGGGATGAAGCCTCAGTTGAGTACACTGAGCCAGGTCAGCCAGAGCGGGTGACATTTGCTGCGAGTGAGATCAAGAGATACACGATCGATGATGTCATCGCTGCACATGGAAGACGGATCCCGCAAGCCGCTGAGTCACAACGCGAGTTTCGAGCAGCGGCAATACTCCTCATAGATGAGGCTTTCCCGGCCGTGGACACGAAGTTGTTGGATATTGCAAGCTCTGCTGTTACTTGGTTCAGCTATCCCGGTGTGCTTGATTCCAGCGAGTACTGGAGCGAGAATTTCTATGAGTCTACCGGAGGTCGTGCTACCCTCATAATGGACGGTCTATCGCAGTTCCAGAAGGAACCTGGGTAATAGCAGATGGCTACCTTGAACTACCGCGGGCGCTTCCTTTGCCGGTGAGCGTGGTCTGCTGACGGAGTTCGAGAGCCGGACCCCCGCTGTCACAGCACCTGCCCCATCAACCGCGTAGAGCCGGTAGAGGAGGCTCATGGAGTCTTCGGAGAGGTAGGGCCGGTGTCGCGTGTCGTTCTGTACTGGTGCGTCCGTTAGAAGATCCGTTAGAAGCGTGAGGAGGTCGTCGTGCCCCGGAGTCTCGCCGAAATAGCAGCGATGGCGGGGCTAGTTCAGCGAGTTCACACCTGTCGAGTCCGGGCTCCGTCGCGACACCGCTGGCGAAAAACGGCATACTCCTTGACAGTCTGGGTGGAGAGAAGCTGAGGAGTCAGGGTGCGCGTCATAGTCTTTGGAGCGACAGGTAAGACCGGTGGACACGTCCTGCGCAGCGCCCTGGACAGTGGCCACGAGGTCACGGCGTTCGGGCGGTCAGCGGCCCGGCTGGATCCCGAACCGGGCCTGAGTCCGTTCCGTGGTGACGTGTTCGACTCCGCCGCCGTGACCGAAGCGGTCGCCGGTCACGATGCCGTGATCGTGTGCCTCGGCAGCACCGGTCTGCGGGACAAGACGACTCTTGCCACCGGGACGGCGACCATCGTCGCGGCTGCGGTCGAACACGAGGTCGGGCGCCTCATCGTCGTCTCCGCGGCAGGCGTCGGCGACAGCTGGGCGCAGATTCCGTGGAGTTCCAAGCTGCTGTTCAAGACGATGCTGCGGAACGTTTTCGCGGACCACCGGGCTCAAGAGGCCATCGTCGAGCAGAGTCCGACCAACTGGACCATCGTCCGCTCAGCCGTCCTCACCGACGGGCCTGCGACCGGTGCCGTCAACGCCACGACGACAGGAGCCACAAAGCGCATCGGCCGAGCAGACCTGGCCCGATTCCTCGTCGACCAACTCGGCGACGACTCCCACACCCGCCAAGCCGTCTCGGTGACCTCCTAGCGCACGAACGAACGCCCCCGAGCGCGCACCGCATCCCGCATCACGGCAACCGGAATCAACCCGGCACGCCGGTCCCGAAGCGCGGTACCGACCAGCCGCTGTTCCACCTGCGACGATGCCCTGCGCCCAGCGGCTGATGACCCTCGTGCCCCCCTGGGTACGGATATACCGGCAGAACATGGCTCTGAACAGGGGAAATGGGGGGAACGCCGAATCTGGTTATTACTATCGATATGCGATTGCTCTGGGCCACGGTTGGGGCATGACTGATCAAGTCGACGGAGACTTCGGTCCCGTCCGCGACGTGAGCGCGAGGAGCAGCATTGTGAGTCCTAGCGCCGAAGCGATCGACCGGCCCCCGTCGAGGACCAGCGCCGCCGCGTCAGCCTTGCACTCCTTCGTGGACCGCCGCGCGTGGCGATGGCGCCGGGGTAACGAGTGGAGGTGGCGGCGACTCTCGCGACCGACGTGCTGCCCACCCGCCGCTGGTGCTATGCGGGGTCCTGCAGCATGCGCAGGAGGTCGTTGGCCGAGACCTCTATCAGCTCGGTCATGACCCGCGCGGCTTCGTCCTCGTCCTGCCGGCCGATGGCATCGGCGACTTCGGCGTGCAGATCGAGGGTGGTGGCCGGTCCTCCGGGAACTCGGACCGTGAGTCGCCGGCTCCCCTCTAGAGCCACCCGGATCGTTCCCGCCATGTGAGCCAGTACGGGGTTCGCCGCCGCTCGGAACACCCCGTCGTGGAAGGCCAGGTCGGCTTCGATGTACCGCGCGAATTCGGAGACCGAGTCGGCCATCGCCTGACACAGGTTGACTAGTTCGCTCGCTGCCTCGTCGCTCCGCCGGCGAGCGGCCAGTCGGGCCGCTTCCGGTTCGATGACCAGGCGCACCTCGGCAACGTGGCCAAGAGTCGTCGGCGCCGATCGGGCGGCGATGCTCCAGCGCAGGACATCCGGATCCAGCAGGTTCCACGAGCGGGTGCTCGCCACGACGGTGCCCACCTTCGGGCGGGACTCGATCAATCCCTTGTCCCGCAGGAGACCCAGTGCCTCGCGGAGCACGGTTCGCGAGACGCCTAGTTCCACCGACAGGTCGTCCTGGCTCGCAAACCGGTGCCCTGACGGGAACGTGCTGTCAACGATGCCGTAGCCGATGTGCTCGACGGTGCGCTGGCGCAGACCGGTTCCAGTACGGGCTTCGAAGTCCATCGGGGGGATTGTACTGCCGCTGCCCTTGCATGCACATATCATATTATGATATGATTGATATACGACACGAGATCGGGATGCCAGCATGCAGATCACCGGGATCACTGCCCACATCATCGGCAATAGCTGGAAGGACTGGCTCTGGGTCCGGGTCGATACCGACGAGGGGATCGTCGGCGCAGGTGAGGGGACCGTCAACGCTTTCGCCCGCACCGTCGAGACGGCCATTGGCGAACTCGAGGAGAGGATCGTGGGTCACGATCCGTTCGACATCGAGGCGCTGCTCGTTACGACCCAGCGCGATGTCTACACCGATGGTGGACAGATTCACGGCGCTGCCGTCGCCGCGATCGAGATGGCGTGCTGGGACATCGTCGGCAAGGCACTGGACACTCCGGTGCACAGACTGCTCGGCGGGCAACTCCGCGAGCGGGTCAGGGCCTATGCCAACGGCTGGTACACGGTCGACCGCACGCCGGAGGCGTTCGCCGGAGCGGCGCGCCGCGTGGTCGACCTGGGTTTCACGGCCATGAAGTTCGACCCCTTCGGCGACGGCTGGCAGGTGCAGGGCGGCTACGAGGAGGACCTGTCCGTCGCCCTCGTGGAGGCGGTGCGGGATGAGGTTGGCGGCGGAGTGGATCTGATGGTCGAGGCGCACGGCCGCTTCGGCACGTCGGCCGCGGTGCGTATCGCCGAACGGCTCGCTCCGTTCCGCCCGGCCTGGTTCGAGGAGCCGGTGGCCCATCACAACATCCCGCTGCTGGCGGAGGTGGCGCGGCGGTCTCCCGTCCCCATCGCCGCGGGCGAGTCGTTCTCGAGTCTGCAGCAGTTCGCCGAGATGCTCGCCACCGGAGCGGTGGGAATCGCGCAGCCCGAGCCGGTTCACCTCGGGGGGCTCTGGCGCGCCCGGCAGGTGGCATCACTGGCCGACGCCTGCCGGGCCGTGGTGGCGCCCCACAACGCCCAGGGGCCCATCTGCTCGGCGGTCAGCGCGCAGCTCGGAGCCTGCGTGCCGAACTTCTATGTCCAGGAATCCTTCGACTGCTTCAACGAGACCTGGACGCGCGATCTCGTCGATCCGCCGATCGCCGTGGCCGACGGCTGGATCGAGATCCCAACGGGGCCCGGACTGGGGATCGAGGTCGACTGGGAACGCGTCCGGAGCCGCGCCGACGACAGGCGCCGCTCCCTGGAGTTGTTCTCCCCTGGCTGGGAGTTGCGCGGCGCGGAGCCACCGCCGGGGAGCCCCGACGCCGTTGAGTCGAGTTCGGTGAGCGGCGACGGGCGCTAACCGAGTCGAGCAGACCCGACAATGAAAGGAAGGGAAGAATGAATACACCAAAGAGATCAAGACGGGCAGCGACAGCGTGGCTGGGTGCGCTGCTGGCGCTGGCTCTGGTTGCCGCCGCCTGCGGGGGGGACGACGAGGCCGGATCGGCCGCGCCTGCACCCTCACCGGAGCCGGCGCCTGCGCCCGCAGCGGAGCCACCACCGCCTGCGCCCGCAGCGGAGCCACCACCGCCTGAGCCGACACCGGAGCCGCCCCCGCCGGCACCTGCCCCGCAGGCAGCCGAGGCGGCGGTCCTGTCCAACGTGCTGCGAACCTCGGACAATCTCTGTGGGTCGACGCTCGACAAGGGAATGACCGAACTCGTGGTCGGGTTCAGCCAGATGGAGTCCGAGGGCGCCTGGCGAATCGCCGAGACCCAATCGATGGAGGATCAGCAGGACCGCGTGGCGGACGTGATCGTCACCGACGCCCAGGGCGACCTGGCGAAGCAGATCTCAGACATCCAGGATCTCGTGAACCAGGGTGTGGACGTCATCCTGCTAGCACCTCGCGAGGCCGACGGCCTAGACGAGGGACTCGACGCGGCCCGGGACGCGGGAATCCCGGTCCTGTTCGTCGACCGCTCGCACGAGGGCTCGCCCTGCGAGGACTACGTGACGTTCATGTCGTCGGACTTCGTCGAGCAGGGGCGCATCGCCGGCCGCCGCCTGGCGGAGGCAACTGGCGGCACGGCCAAGATCATCCAGCTCGAGGGGACCGCGGGATCCGATGTGGCTCGCGACCGCAAGAACGGTTTCGATGAGATCGTCGACGAGAACCCGGGCATGGAACTGCTGGCCTCCCAGACGGCCGACTTCAACCGTGCCCAGGGCCAGAACGTCGCAAGCCAACTCTTGCAGTCGCATCCCGATGTGACGGCCATCTACGCCCACAACGACGAGATGGCGCTGGGGGCGATCGCCGCGCTGGAGGC
The DNA here is from genome assembly GCA_963664235.1 of Acidimicrobiales bacterium. Lineage (GTDB taxonomy): Bacteria > Actinomycetota > Acidimicrobiia > Acidimicrobiales > CATQHL01 > VXNF01. The sequence goes on from OY760933.1 coordinate 2,468,160, forward strand.
AGCGGGAATGTCACCGGGTGAGGATGTGCTCGTGGTCTCCATCGACGGCATCCGCGACGCGTTCGACGCCATCAAGGAAGGCAAGATGCTGGTTACCGTCGAGTCGAACCCGCGTTTCGGCACCATGGCATTCGATACCGTCGAGCAAATGACGCTCGGACGGTCCGTCCCTGACCGGATCGTGATCGAGGATCGCGTCTACGACGCTTCCAACGTCGACCAGCACTACGACTTGGGCTACTGAATGTAGGCACCGCTGTGTGCCTCAGCCCGTTGTCCTGCCGTGTCCGGTTCGGTCCCCTCCAGAACCTGGACACGGCAGGACCATGCTGCGATCATTCCTAATGGCTACCGAAACACAATCGCCAGGCGGCACGATGGACCCGGCGCCAACTCCCAGCGTTGATGTCGTCGGGGTGAGCAAGCGATTCCCCGGCGTACTCGCCGTCGACGACGTGGGTATGGCGTTGCGCCCGGGTGAGGCGCGCGCTCTCGCAGGTCAGAACGGGTCCGGCAAGTCGACACTGATCAAGATCGTCGCCGGCGTCTACCGCCCCGACATCGGCACCGTGAGGGTGGGCGGCGCCCCTGTCGACTTCCGCTCCCCGCCGGAGGCCGTGGCCGCTGGGATCAGCACCATCCACCAGGAGGTCAACCTGATCCCCTTCCGCTCCGTCGCGGAGAACCTCTTCCTGGCGCGGGAGCCGAAGCGGGGGCTGTTCATTGACCAGCGCCGACTGGTTCGCGACAGCGAGGAGATCCTGGCCAACTACGGCCTCGAGAGCGTGGATCCCAACGCCGAGGTCGGGCGGTTGAGCATCGCTGTCCGCCAGATGGTCGCCATCGTGCGGGCGGTGTCCCAGGACGCCCGGCTTGTCATCATGGACGAGCCGACCTCGTCGCTGGAGGTTGCCGAGGTCGAGCGACTGTTCGCCATCATCGGGCGGCTTCTGGCGGATCAGCGCGCGGTGCTGTTCGTCAGCCACCGACTCGAGGAGTTCTACGAGGTGTGCGAGACGGCGACGGTGCTGCGAGACGGACGGGTGGCCTACGACGGGCCGCTGGGCGATCTCGACCGCGAGGGCCTCGTGATGGCCATGATCGGTCGCCGCCAGGGGGGTTCGACACGCCGCAGCACCGGGTTCCGACCGATCGCCGTCGAGGACCCGCCGACGGTGCTTGAGGCCGACGGTGTGAGCAGCGTCGCCGTGTACGAGGCCTCGCTGCGCGTGGGTGCCGGAGAAATCGTCGGCCTCGCCGGCCTGCTCGGCGCGGGCCGGACCGAACTCGCAGAGATCCTGTTCGGGGTGGCCCGGCGAACCGGTGGGCGGGGTTCCCTCGGCGACAGTGGCCGCCTGCCGGACTCGCCGGGCGAGGCACTCGCCGGCGGCATGGCGCTGGTGCCTGAGGATCGTCGGGCTCAGGGCATCTTCCCGGGGCAATCCGTGCGGGAGAACATCGTGGCCGCCGCGTTGCCGGACCTCACCCGGCGCGGCATCATCGACCACTCCGCCGTCGAGTCGGCGGTTCGGGAACTCGTCAAGATGCTCGACATAAAGCTGGTGTCGCTCGATCAGCCGATCGAGCAGTTGTCGGGGGGCAACCAGCAGAAGGTGATCCTCGCTCGCAGCCTGCTCTGCTCGCCGCAAGTGCTGATCACCGACGAGCCCACCCGCGGCATCGACGTCGGCGCCAAGTTCGAGATCCAGTCCCGCCTCAGCGACCTGGCGGCGACGGGGATGGCGATCGTGATCATCTCCTCCGAACTCGACGAAGTGCTCGAGGGAACCGGGCGCACCGTCGTTATGCGCGACGGCCGCACGGTGGGGACACTCAGCGGCGAGGATCTGCGCGAGGGCAACCTCGTGGCCCTGATGTCCGCCGACGCCGAGGCGGACTGATGGAAGCGCCGCGGGTGGATCGCCTGACGGCCGCGCCCGCGCCGCGCCAGGTCGGTGAACTGCTTCGCCGCCACGGGATCTTCGTGGGACTCGGATGCCTGGTGGCGCTCAATGCCATCATCACCCCGCACTTCTGGGCGTGGACGACATTGCGCCTGCAACTCCAGCAGGTGACCCCGCTGGTCTTCACTGCGCTGGGCATGGCGTTCGTCGTGGCGACCAAGGGGATCGACATATCGGTGGGGGCGGTGATGGCGGTCGCCTCGGTGGTGGCCGCCCTGGCGATCGGGCCGCTGGGATGGCCGGTGGCGGTGCTCTTGGCGCTGGGCGCGGCCGCCGCGTGCGGGCTGCTCAACGGTTCGCTCGTTGCCTTCCTGCGCATCCAGCCGATCGTGGCAACCCTCGGTTTCCTCGTGGCCGGGAGAGGCTTGGCGTCGGTGATCGTGGACGGCAAGTCCAAGTCGCTCTACGACGACACGTTCATCAGTTTCGGGCGGAGGTACTACGAACTGCCCTTCGGTGCAAGCGTGCCCCTCGCCGCAGTCGTCTGGGTGGCGCTGTGCCTGGCCATCTGGTGGCTCGTGCGGTCCACGCGCTACGGATTCCTCGTCCGAGCTGCCGGCGCCAATCCTGTGGCGGCGGGTCTCAGCGGCCAGCGGGTGCGCCGGACGACCGTGAGCGTCTACGTCATCAGTGGCGTGCTCGCCGGGATCGCCGGCATCTACGTGACCGCTCTCGCCGCCAACAGCGACGCCACGCAGGTGGGGCTGCTGATGGAACTCGACGCCATCGCCGCCGTCGTGGTGGGCGGCACCACCTTGCAAGGGGGCGAACTCTCGGTGCCGCGCACCGTCGCCGGAGCGAACTTTGTCCTGCTCACGGAAACGACGCTGCTCCGCAACAACGTCGACACGGCCATGACCCAGTTGATCTCGGGCCTCATCATCCTTGCCGCCGTCTTCGTGGCGGCGAGGATCTCTCGCCGCGGCGAGCGGATGTGACACCCATGCCGAGCGACGCGGCAAGAAGGCGCACCGGCCGGCGGTGCTCGTTGCCGGTGGCGCTGCCGCGCCTGCGCGCCGGATCCCAGCCGGGCCAGGTCCTCGGTCCGCCGCTTGCCCTGCTGGCGAGTCTGGTGGCGGCCGGCATCGCCTTCGACGGATTCCTGAGCGGGGCCAACCTGTCGAGCGTGCTGGAGCGATCGGCCTTCGTCGGGATCATCGTCGTCGGCATGACGTACCTCATCATCGCCGGGGGGATCGACCTCTCGGTGGGCTCCGTTGCGGCTCTTGCCGGGGTGGTCGTGGCCAAGTTGGTGGAGGCCGGGGTCAACCCGGTAGCTGCGCTGCTGGCCACGATGGCCGTCGGCGCCCTCATCGGCGTGGTCCAGGGGGTGGCCATCGCCCGCGGCAATCTGGAGCCGTTCATCGTCACGCTCGCCGGGTTGCTGTCGGTGAGGGGACTGGCGCTACTGCTGTCCGACGAGCAGAACGTGGCGCTGCCCAACGAAGGGTTGGCGCGCACGATCGGGACCGGCACGGTGGTGTCCGTCGGCGAGTACCGGCTGACGTCGCCGGCGGCGATCATGCTCATCACGTTCCTGCTGGGCAGCGTCGTGCTGCGGAGGACGGTGTTCGGGCGTTCGCTTTATGCCATCGGGGGTGACGAGAAGTCTGCCCGGCTGCTAGGCGTGAGGGTGGTGAGCGTCAAGATTCGGGCATACGCCTTGTGTGCGAGCCTGGCGGCGTTGGCCGGAGTTCTCTTGGCCTACCGCCAGACGCTGGGCAGGCCCTTCGCCGCAGAGACCTACGAGTTGTTCGCCATCGGCGCCGTCGTCGTGGGCGGCACGCTGCTCACCGGTGGCCGTGGCTCGATGTTGGGAAGTCTCTTCGGCACGCTGCTGCTGTTCGTCATTCAGGTTTCCATCAACCGAATGGGTCTCAGCGCCTTCTGGCAGCAACTCGTGTCCGGAATATTCCTGCTGACAGCGGTCGCCGCCCAGAGGATCCTGCAACGCGCCCCCTAGCGCCCCCTGGCGCACACCTGACCCTCCACCAAACAGTGAAGATGTGGGCGGGGAGTTGGCCGGCGGCGTCTGACTTGCCGCATAACTGGCCTTGCACGACGTTGCGGGTGCCTTGCCTGGGACACGGGACATGTGGCTGGTCAAGTCGAGGGAGACTTTGGTCCCGTCCGCGACGCGAGAGCGAGGAGCAGCGTCGTGAGTCCTAGCGCCGAGGCGATCGACCGGTCCCCGTCGAGGGCCAACGCCGCGGCGACGATCTTGGACTCCTTCGTGGACCGCCGCCGAGACCTCCCCGGCGACGGAGTGTTTCCTGCATCACAGACGTGACTGCCTCCTATTCGAGGTGTCAAGCCAGCAGGGGGACCCTCATTGAGGCTTCCCCCCGTTGGGTTGACACGTGGTTTGCGAGTCGAGGGCGGCGGCGGCAGTGGGTTCTTTCTCAAACCGCGAGTCGGCTGGCTAACCAGGTTTCGATGTCGCTGCGGCGCCAGCCGACGGCGCGGGCGCCGAGCTGGATGGGCCGGGGGAACTCGTCGCGGTGGATCATCTCGTAGGTGGTCGATCGGGAGATGCCGCAGATGGCGACGATTTCGGCGGGGTGATCCTCTCCGGGCTTGCGAGCGGGCGGCTCGTCTGATGTCCGGTGGTGGTCGGTGGGGTGCGTGTGGCGGGTGCTCGGCGTTGGGTTAGGCGTGTGCTGCGGAGGGGAGGTTCTGGATGGCGGCGCCGCTGGCTTGTTCGGCGATGATGAGGTCGAATTGGGTCTGGAGGTTCAGCCAGAACTGGGCCTCGACGCCGAACCAGTGTCCAAGTCGCAGTGCCGTGTCGGCGCTGACGGATCGCTTGCCGGCGATGATCTGCCCGACGCGGTTGGGCGGCACGTCGATCTGGCGCGCGAACTCGGTGGGGGACACTCCCAACTCGTCGAGTTCCTCTTTGAGGATCTCTCCGGGATGCTCGGTGCGCTTGAACATGGTGATGGTCTCCTCGCTAGTGGTAGTCCGCGATACCGACTGCTGCGGTCCGAGGTCGCCGGACTAGGTGAAGCAGATTCGCCATTGCCAGTTGATCCGGATCGCGGTGGCCATTGGAGGATCCGTTAGATGTCTCGAGCCAGACGACACCGAAGCGACACTGCGACGTCCCACAAAATCGCTGTGACCTGGTCTTTTATGACCCTAGTACCCCTCGGGGTACTGCAGATTCGGCATCACATGGCCTCTGACCTGCGGAGATAGCGAGATCGTCGAGTCCTGTTATGGCTAGCGTTATGCGATGGCTCCGGGCCATGTTTGGTGTGGCCGAATACGAAGAGTTGAGTGCGGCGTTGGGGGAGGCGCACGTGCAACTGCGGGTGAGGTACAAGAGGGCGGAGTTCCTCCCTCCCTCGCTGTCTTCGAGGTGATCCGCCCCCGAGTTCGGCTGGTCGATCTCGAAGTTCGTCGAGTTGGTGGGTGTGCCCCGTCGCACCTATCACGCATGTTTGGCCCGCCACCGCGCCGGCAACGTCGCGAAGGGGCGGTGGCCGGCGCCGAAGGTAGATCGCATCGAGCCGGCGGTCGCGAAGCTGGCTGGCGAGTTCGTCGCCTGGGGCCACCGCAAGATCTGGGCGATGAGCCGCTTCGAGGGCTGGGCCGTCAGGATCTCTTTGCATCAGACCGAACCGAGACCTGAGCACGGTCTTCTGATTCAGGACACTCGCAGAGGTAGCGGCGGTCGGTTGAAATTCCCCCTCCGACATCCCTGACAAGCGATGAAATAGCTTCTGACCTGGGCAGATGGTAATCTGGCCGGGTCGAGTTATTACTTCTGGCACCGCTTCGGTCAGATGTAATTGAGCGAGATGTCGCGGTTCGCTGCCGTCAAGGCGCGAGAGGAGTTCTCGTTAGGCCCGCCGCGGAAGTGCCGCGGGTTCGGACTTCACGCCGCTGGGCGGCTCTCCAGCCAGGCTTCGATGTCTCGGCGACGCCAACCGACAGCACGGGCGCCGAGCTTGACGGGTGCGGGGAACTCGCCGCGCCCGATCATCTCGTAGATGGTCGATCTGGAGATGCCGCAAGCGGCGACGACCGATGGGAGTCGGTAGATCTCGGGCTTCACGGGAACCTCCGGGGCCGCGGTGATTGCGGCCAGTTGAACCAGGTCACGGGATCGGCGGGTGGCGCTCCCTGCGTTTGTGGGTCGCTCATCGCAGGGTGAGGCGAGCAGTTCGGCGACGCACTCTGGCCGTTCCGCCGTCCTGACGTCGCACCTTCCGTCGTCGTTGTCGTCCCCGCGGCGCCCAGAGGCGTCCGCCGGCGAGGCTCTCTCCGACGAGATCGCTGAGGTGTCGCGCCGGATTGTCGTCGTTCGGCGCGTCGACGACCTGGTGCCGTAGGGGCCGCGGTGGCGCGCCCACTCGTCGATGCCCACCGCCGGCACGTTGACGGAGAACGGCGCCAGCGTGCCGCCCGCGCGGGCGGCGGCACATCGAGAGCGATCGAACCGCGCTGGTCGCGGCCGGCGGGCCAAGAAGATGGGAGTCTGGGAGCGCTTCGGTGCATCGACATCGTGAGGTCGGGGGACGGGACATGGGGCGCTCCGGTTCGCCGCGCTCAATTGTACGGCGCCGAGACGGCCCGTGTCAGGAGTTATCACCTAGGAATTCGCCGAGGTGCCGTTCGTGTCGAGATGGGCCGGTTGTGCACGTCTCGCTCGTCGACGTGGGCTCGCTCGCCGCCAGCAAGTCGGCCGAGTTTGTCAACGGCCAGCGGGATCTGCCCAGTGGCGGACTGAACCTCCCCGGATATTGCGCAGGCTCAGGTGTGCGCTGTGGGTGGGCGGGTCAGTTGGCACTGTGTGACCCGGGACAGCTCAACTCAAAAGCCCACCACTTGATGGGACGCCCCCAGCAATGGCAGCGTCCCGCCGAGTGGTGGGGATTTGAGGTAGCTGGGAGGGTCCACCTGTAGGTGGGTCATCGGCATGATCCTCGGTGAGAGGAACTACTCACTCATCGAGGAGGACACACCGATGACCCTTTCTGATACTGCCACGGCACAGCTGTGGGAGAGTTTCCGCGCCGGCGGCGGCGCGAGCCTGGTCCGTGAGGCGGTGGAGTTGGTGCTCCAGGAGCTGATCGAGGCCGAGGCCACCGAGGCGATCGGCGCCGGGCGCTATGAGCGCACCGATGCGCGGATCACCGAGCGCAACGGGCACCGGCCCCGGCTGTTGGCGACCCGGGCCGGCGATGTCGAGTTGAAGATCCCCAAGCTGCGCAAGGGCAGCTTCTTCCCGTCAATCATCGAGCCCCGCCGGCGCATCGACCGTGCCCTGTGGGCGGTGGTCATGGCGCCTCTGTGTGTCAAGTCGACGGGGCGAGATGGCGTCGATGGTCGGCGAGGAGGGTGCGGAAGACCAGGTCAGACAGCCGTCGCTTGACGCAGCGAAGGGCTTCTCGACGGCTCTTACCCTCGGCGATCTTGCGCCGGTAGTAGTCCTGTCCAGCGGTGGGTTGGCGGATCTGGGAGAGCGCCATGATGTGGAGCGCCGAGTTCAGTTGTCGGTTGCCGGCTCGGGAGAGGCGATGCCGAACGACGTCGCCGGAGGAGGCTTCGATCGGTGCGGTTCCGGTGTAGGACGCGAACTGGTCTTTGCTGTTGAAGCGGGTGATGTCGCCGACGTGGCCGAGGATCTTGGCGGCTAGGACCGGGCCGATGCCGAACAATTCGGTCAGCGAGGTGTGGCTCTCGGCGACGGCTTCGGTGGTGCGGGTCTCGAGCGAGGCGAGCGCCCGGTCGAGGTGGCGAAGATCAGCGAGGAGCTCGACAGCGAGCTGGCGTCGAGTCTTGGTGACCGGGTCGGTGGACCGCACTCGGCGGAGGAGTTGGCGTGCGGTGTCGATCGAGCCGCGGGAGATCTTCTCGCCGGGGACCAGGTGGGCCATCATGGCGTGCAGCCGGTTGAGCGTCTGGGTGCGTTGCCGACACAGGTCGTCGCGACGGTCGGCGAGGAGTCGCAGCGTGGTGGCGTGACTTTCGGCGGCGACGCCGTTGAGTCGGTCGTTGTCGATCGCCGCGATGCCGACCGCGATCGCGTCGGCATCGTCGTTCTTGCGGCCGTGACCGGTGGACAACAGCCGAACGCGGGTGGCGAGTTTGGCGGGCACATCGACGACCTGCTCGCCTGCGGCGACAAGGTGCTGAGCGACGGGTGCGCCGCTGCCGGCGGCGCCTTCGACGGCCCAGCGCCGGTTCGGCCAACGCCGGCCGACCGTGACCAGGTCGCGGCGTCCGACGCGGTTGGTTGGGAAGGTCTGCTGATGCAACACCCCTCGGCGTTGATCGAGCACGGCAATCGTGACTGAGGTCTTGTGGGCGTCGCAGCCGATCGTGACGGACATGGGCTCCTCCTCGGGGCTCAGGGTTCTGGTGCGGTGTCGCTGGAGGGCAGTCCGACTTGGGGCAATGCAGGCCTCTGTTGAGCCACTCGTGGCGACGGCGGGAGGTGCCGGGCCGCATGCCATTACCGAGCCAACCCGAAGGCGGCAGAGGCTTACCGAGCGTCCCGACACCTCCCTCGATCGACGAACTCGGCCGAGCCCGCCAACCAGCCACGAGTTAACAAGTCGGAGGCGTACGTGGCCGGCGTGTCGACACGGTCGGTCGATGATCTGGTGGCCGCTTTGGGCGCCGAGTCGGGGATCTCCCGCTCGGAGGTCTCCCGCATCTGCGGGGGCCTCGACGAGGTCGTGGAGGCGTTCAGGACCCGGCGCCTGGACCACGTCGAGTTCCCGTACGTGTATCTCGACGCCACCTATCTGAACGTGCGCAACAACCTCGCCCAGCCGGCGTCGATGGCCACCGTCGTCGCCACGGGCATCACCGCAGACGGCAACCGGGAGGTCCTGGGCTGCGACGTCGGCGACAGCGAAACCGAGGCGTTCTGGCAACAGTTTCTCGGCTCGTTGCGCGACCGGGGCCTCACAGGGGTGCGCCTGGTGATCTCCGATGCGCATCGCGGCCTCGGCGCCGCCGCTGACCGGTGGTTCCAGGGAGCGGCCCGTCAGCGCTGCCGGGTGCACTTCATCCGGAACCTGCTCGCTGTGGTGCCCAAGTCGCACCAGCACATGGCCGCCGCGCTGTTCCGCACCATCTTCGCCCAACCCGACGCCGGCGCCGTCGCCGACGCCTGGGACCAAGTCAGCGACCAGCTCGCCGCCCGGTTCCCCAAGACCGGACCGCTCATGGACGGCGCCAAGACCGAGGTCCTCGCCTTCGCTGGGTTCCCCCGGGCGCACTGGCAGAAGATCTGGTCCACCAACCCCCTCGAGCGGATCAACAAGGAAATCAAGCGACGCTCCCGGGTCGTGGGGATCTTCCCCAACGAGGCCTCCGCCATCCGCCTCGTCGGCGCCATCCTCGCCGACCTCCACGACGAATGGCAGGCCACCGACCGCCGCTACCTCTCCGAAGACTCCATGAGCCTCCTCTACCCCGAGCGCGATAGTCTCGCCACCGCCGAACTCACAGTCGGCAACCATCACCGAGGCTCAACTCAAAAGCCCACCACTTGATGGGACGCCCCCCTCCCGATGGTTCCGTCGAGCACTCGCTCGCCTGCAGAACGATGACCGAACGGTCGAGGCGCCGTATCTGCTGTACTCAGCGACGCTGGGCGCATGCAGGGCAATAGACAAAGACGGCATGCCTAGTGTCGCAGCAGCACTGCTGACCACTGCGCTGCTCTCGGGACTTCCCCACGAACTCGTGCTTCAACTGGTCGCTGCTTCGCGAGCCGCGTGCCAGACGCTGACGCTCAGCAGTGAGATCGACCCGCTGCCAGTCGCCGCGTCGAACTTGTCACGCGAAGCCAGCGAGCAGTTCCCCAACCCCGATGGGGCACCCATCGGCCGCTATGTGATGGGCATCTTCAGTGGCCTCAACGAGGACGACCTGCACATCGTCAGGACCGCAATTCTCGGCCCGAGTCCAGACTGACACGGCGCGTCCGACCGAGCGCTTGGGTAGCAGTCGAAACCGGAACCTTGTGCCACCGACAAGTGTCTCCTAGGGCGTGTTGACCAAGTCGTCGGCGGCAGCGTCCCGCCCGGATGGTGATGGTCGACCGTAGGCTCGCAGTGCTCTTTCTGGGCTGGCGGTGCCATTCATCGTTCGACCGACGGGAGATGAGACTGTGCCGACCCCACCGATAGCGGACTTGTCTGCGGGGCCGGACGGAGAACTCCGTGCCATTCATGCGTGGATGGTCGTCCTGACGATTTGGCCGACGCTCCCGGTTCGAATACTCGGCCTTGGGCGCTTCCTCCCGAGAGTTCGCGAAGCCAGGACTACGTCTGATCCCGCGGAGCTGGATTTCTTGGCGCGTCGGTCTGTCGACGGAACTGTCCGTCTGAACGTCGCGAGGAACCCGGCGACCTCGCCGAACACGTTGCTGCGACTCGCCCAGGACAGAGATCGGCGTGTGCGCGCACACGCCGCAGCACACCGATCGACACCCCCCGAGGCGTTATCCCCTCTGACCCTCGATCGGGACCGACTCGTTCGTCAACGGGCTGCCGCGAATCCCAACACTCCCGCACACGCGCTTGTTGGCCTCGCGGCGACTACGCACTTCAGATTGGGGCCCGAGCGCTACGAAGTAGCGATGAACCCCAGTTCCCCGCCGGAGGCTCTGGCCGTCCTCGCGTTCGATAGCAACGTCAAGATCCGCTTAGAGGCCGCCAAGAATCTCAACACGCCTCGCGAGGCTCTTGACGATCTCTGCGCCGACAACGATTCCAAGGTGCGTCGGGCAGCTGCGGCTACCTTGGTCGCAAGAGACCGCATCGGCCGCCCGCCGAACGACTAGAGATCAGCGTTCTACTAGCAGTCCCCGTCACAGTCGCCAACCTCGAGGCGATCAAGCAAGCTGACTGCGTAGGACCCGGGGAACAGTTCAGCCTGTGTGCAACGCGGGGAGGTTCAAACCTCGGTACAGCTTGTCCATTGGCTCAAGATGTGGCCCGCTGCTAGGAGGCTGAAGCTGCGTTACCGAGTAGGACGTCGTAGGCAGCGTTGATCTCGGCGGCTTTCTCGGTCGCCTGCTTGCGGGCGCTGGGTGCAGCCTTGTCGGGGTGGTGCTCCTTCATCAGCCGCCGGTAGGCAGAGCGGATCTCACCGATCGAGGCGCCGCGCTGAACGCCCAGCGTGGTGTACGCCTCGGCGAGCTGGGACGACTCCCGGTCCTGTCCGAGACCTTCGATGACGAGATCGATTAGAACGTCCAGCGTGGGACGTGGTACCCCCAGATCGTCAGCCAGGTCCAGCAGAGCCAGTCGCTCCGACGAACTCACTTGACCGTTGGCGGCGGCAACCTCCACAGCCGTGCGCAACAGGACCAGCCTGTCCTCCTGCGGAAAGCGCCGACCGTCGATCGTGTCCGTGGTGGCGCTGCGCATGAGCGCGTCAGCGCCGGACTCCGTCAGCGTGCCATCGGCCAGTTGCAGCAGGAACAGCCGAGCAACCAGCCACTCTGGCGAACCAGGCCCCTCCACCTTCGCCACTCGAACAAGAATTGCCGCCGCAGCGCGCAGGAACGCCGCCCGTATTAACTCCTGCTGCGCCTCGTAGCGGCGATAATCCCGCACCGCCCGCCGGTAGCGAAGCCGAGCCACGAGATGAGGCACGACGAGCAACGCCAGCATGACCAGTCCGACCACGATCCCGGCAGGGGTGCCGGAAGCCATCCACGTGATGGCGACGATCAGGGCGAGAATGCGCCAGAACATCGGTGTATGCGCGCGGCTAGTTTCGAAGGGGAATCCCGGTGGAGGGGTGCACTGCGCGGGTCCAGCAGGCCTGGATCTCGCCCACCCCGGGGTCGGTCAGGGTGCGATCGGAGGCTTCGAATCGGAGGGCCATAGCACTGCCGCGGTCATCGGAACTACAGAACTTGCCCCGGGAGACGGCGCGGACTCGCAACTCCACCAGAATCTCACCTGCCCACGCCGCACTGCCGCCCCGACGGCGACAGACACGACGCTCTCGACGACGAGCACCGAGCCTACGTCGAATCCGTGCAGCAAGGCTGCTCGACGCGGTGGCACCCCCTCTGGTATCCGTTCAGGCCACCGGCAAGCGGCAATCGAGGCATGACAGTCGAACCGGCGGCAGTTCCAAAGGGCAGCGTCCCGTTGAGCAGCAGAAGTTGGGGGAGCTTGGAGGACCTCCCCATCGGTGGGGCCTCAGCGCGGACTTCGGTGAGAACACTCACCTACTCATCGAGAAGACCGCGCCAGGCGTGCGTGAACGCCGTGAGGTAGATCGCTGCTGTTACTGCGAACAGGTCACTCCATTCTTGCTAGCGGCCGCCCGGTAGCCGTCGGGATGTCGCCAGCGGTGATTCCGCCCCGTGGTGTTGCGCCTGGGTGCTCTCGCATCGCAGCAGGCCCTGCCAGCGGGGCTGGTCCGCTCGACGCGCCGTGGCTACCGCCAGTGGCGGTCAGCAAGCCAACGAGTTGCGAGATCAGCATCCTTGCGCAGCCTTCGACGTTCGCTCAGTCGCGGTAACGATCGCTCGGAGGACCCGCCCGATGGGTTGCAGATGTTGACGCTACCGGCTGTAGTCGATGCACGGAGCAGTCAGACGTCCGGCGCACCGGTAGCGGGTCAATAGGTCGATGTTCGGCGGCTCGCCCCAGCGTTCGATATCCCAACTTGACCGCTGAAATATCGACGCGTCCTGCCAGAGCGTGGGGGGCAGCGTCGCCATCCCCGCGAGGTCGGCGTCTTGACATACCGCCATGCTCCGACTGAAAGCCTCTCCGAGCGAGCGGTCCAACGCCCGATATGGGGCGACCTGCGTCTCGCAGTCGTGCTCGAGCCACGCGGCCACCTCAGCGCACTCACCCGCGTAGTCCCGGGCCGTCGCGAACCCGTCTCGGTCGATATCACAGATCGGGACGCACTCGGGCATAGGTGGTTCCCACCCAGGCGGCGGCAGATCCCATGGCGGCTCGAGAAGTGTGCTGTTATTGGTCAGCCATGCGTCGCTCGCGGGATCGCAGATCGGCAAACGCCAACAAACGCCCGGCGCATCCTCAGCAGGCAGGTCTCCGAACCCGAAGAGTCCCCAAAGGCACGGCGGCGTACACGCTCCCGCACGGTACGTCTCGCAGGCGACCGAGCAATCGGCGATGGTGTCGGCCGTCGGTGCGCTTCGGATGGCCACGAGTTCCGAGAGTGGAGCGCAGGCGGCTTCGGTGGCGCGGTAGCAGGCGTCCATGACGCCGAGTTCCTCGCCAGAGAGAACTCGCGTCGGCTCGGGAGACTCGCCGTTGAGGCTGCTCGTAGGAGCCGACGGCGTATCGATCCCCGCTCGTTTGAGTAACTCGTCTAGAACGCGCGCTGACGAGACTTCCTGGGAGCGTTTACGGACGCGGACGCATTCCTCGGCGCTCGGCGCGGTCGCAGTAGCCGCTCGCTCTGGTTCTGGCGCGACCTGCGACGCTGTCGCCGTGGTCGAGGGTCGGTTGAAATGACGAATTCCGGCGATGACACCGACAGTTACGCCAGCGGTGATGACGCCGACGGCGAGGACGAAACCGATTGCGACGACGGTCGACTGAGTCGGGGATCTCACGACGCGTGGACCCTACTAGCGCGTGGAGGCAGGGTGAACGTCCCTGGGACGCAGGCTGCCAAGCGGGGCGCGGCGTGGTGGGTTGAGGTTGTTCTGTCCCGGGTCGGGAATTCTTGTTGCGGATTAGGTTGGGTCTGATGCGAGGGGATCCTGGGTCCGAGCCAGCGAATCGAAGCCCTGAGCGCAAGGTGGAGGTGGTGTTGTCGGTGCTGCGCGCGGAAGTGTCGGGGGCATGGCGGTCCTTCGAGTGGGCCGCTGCGCTGGAGGCGCGTGTCACGCCGGCGGTGCCGATCCTGTTCTTCGGTGATGTTGAGGCGTATCTGGTGTCGCCGCTGCGGGTGGTGACGGTGGGTTTGACCCCGTCGCTGAGCGAGTTCCCTCGAGATGACCCGTTCCGGCGTTTCCCGCTCGCGGCCGGCACCGGTCGCGGGGACCCGGGGCGTTATCTCGACGCGTTGTCGGCGTATTTCCGCACGGACCCCTACCGCGAGTGGTTCGGGAACTTCGAACCGCTTCTCAACGGCATGGGGGCCAGCTACTACCAAGGGAAGACCTCGACGGTGCTGCACACCGACATCTGCTCACCGGTGGCCACCGATCCGACATGGAGCCGCCTTCGCGACGCCGACCGGGCGGCGCTTGCCGCAGACGGCGTCGGGCTGTGGCACGAGTTGGTGAAGGTGCTGCGGCCCCATGTCGTCGTGCTATCGGTCGCGAAGCGCCACCTCGGTCGCATCAAGTTCGAATCGCTAGGGCCGTGGGAGCTGATCCACCGCATTGAACGCACCGATGATGGCGCGGCCCGCAAGAGACCCTACGAGGCCACCGGCTGCTGGTACGACATCGGCGGCGAGCGGTCGCTGTTCGTGTTCTGCCCCGCCAGCCAGACTCCGCTCGGTTCGATCAGCAACAACCACAGACACCAACTCGGCTCAAAGCTGGCCGACACCCACCGCGGCGGCCCGTAGCCGCAGTCCCGTGCCGATTCGGGACCTTCGATCTTCCCGGGCTCACCGCTCTGCAGGGCACCGGCGACACCAGTGTCGTAGAGCACACCCCAAGCGAACCAGGGCAGGCGTCCACATGCTGGCTGCTGCGAGATCCCCCGCTTGACCGACAGGGCCTGGAAAGCTTGCCACATCGAGCGTCGCGTCGACGCCGCGTCAGACCGGCAGACCTCATAGACAAGCCCTACGGTGCGCGTGGGAAAGCGCGTCGGAATGATGTCGATACGGATCGGCAGGTGCACTCTGACCTGCGATTTTATCTGCGGTGCGATTCCCCCTTGCGCCACAATCTTGGGGCTTCATGAGACAGCATGATGCGCTATGAAGCCCGTAATTCCCGGGTCAGCGGTCTGACCTTGGCTCCACGACGAGATCACCGACGCGGACGTCGTCCTCACCGCATGTCGCACTGGTACCGTTACCCACCTCAGCGGCGACGAGTGGGTGGGAGTAATGGTTCGCGTATACCTCTGCGCGAAGTGCGCACGCGGACATCGCAGTATCCCACGAAGCCGGGGTTACGTCTTGCAAGGAGACGTTCCAGGGGCGTCCTCAACTTGCCAGCTGACGCCGAGGCAGGCGTCGACGTCAAGCATTGGCGCCACGTGCGCCCAGCCGCTGCCGGGCTTGACTGTTCCCGCTTAGGGAGCCAAACGGGTTGCCCTATGACTCACCGCCGGGGAC
The DNA here is from genome assembly GCA_963664235.1 of Acidimicrobiales bacterium. Classification (GTDB taxonomy): domain Bacteria; phylum Actinomycetota; class Acidimicrobiia; order Acidimicrobiales; family CATQHL01; genus VXNF01. Next base: position 2,483,399 of record OY760933.1, read on the forward strand.
TTCCGAGGAGCGAACAATGTGCAGGAGAACGCCAATGAATAGACGAGCGGGGTCATGGTTCGGCACAATTGCATCCGTACTTGCGTTCGCTAGTGCGATCGCCGTGACTTCATGCGTGCTTGGATCAACTCAAGAATGTAGAGCAACGATAGATAATATTACTCAACAGTTAGAGACAACGATTGATGACAACATCAGGGCGCATCAGACCTACAGCGTCGCGATGCGAGCAGCAGCTCAGGAGTTCCGGAGGGTCTCGTCTTTGGCCTATTCGCTAGATCTCGTGTCAATTGCAGCAGATGCCGACGAGTTCGCTAGGGAGTTTGAAACAATTGCGGCTGAAGCGGATGTAGCTGTAATCGATATCATCGAATCAAGGCAAGAGGTTCGCGACTACGTTACTGAAGACGCGGATTGGGAATTTGTCGCTTCGCTCATGGGCAATGCGGCAGACGCGACACAAGATCGCGCCGAAGATGCCACGTTCGTTGCCACAATCCTGGATCGGCAAACGACGTTCGCGCTTGAGGAGGGTCTACCAAGCTGGGCGGCCGATCCAGTCGTCACGAGCAGACTCACACAAGCCTCGGTAGACATTCGCACCGTCGCGGGTGGCTTTCGTTCTATCGCTTCACTTGCAGCCGAAGCCGACGAAACCTGCTGACCATGTCCCGCGTCGGCGAAACCTTGTGAACGTCCCGGGGAGGTTCACTCCAGCATGGCGACGGATATCAAGTTCCGGTACCCGCGCGATGTCAAGTTCCGGTACCCGTGCGGTGTCAAGTTCCGGTACCCGTGCCGTGCGTGGGAAGGAACGTGGGAAGAACTGCCGATCCGGTCTACAAAGTACGCTATGACCTGGGGGTTCGCGACTCGTTCGGGTCCGCTCACCTCCACGCAGCCACTATTGGCAGTCGATGGGTTTCTCTTTTGCCGTGGTGGAGGCTTCTGGGACGGCTGAGCGGGCTGCTGGTCTAGGTGGTGAGGTATTGGCCCCAGGCTTCCATGACGGCGGTGCGTCGGGCGAGGAGGTCGGAGCGGGCGTAGGCGGCTTCGGTGGCGTTGGCGACGGTGTGGGCGATGCAGGCTTCGGCGACTTCTCGGGCGATGCCGGTTTCGCCGCACCAGTCTCTGAAGCTGCTGCGGAAGCCGTGGGGGACGGCGTCGATGTCGTGTTGGCTGAGGAGTTTGGCCATGGTTGCGTTGGAGATTTGCTTCCCGTTGGCGCTGGGGAAGATGAGTCCGGCGCTGGCGGGGAGGTTCTTGGCGGCGGTGAGTACGTTGAGTGCCGCCACCGAGAGGGGGACGCGGTGCGGTCGGGCGTTCTTGGCGCGTTCGGCGGGGACGGTCCATAGCGCGGCGCGCTCGTCGATTTGGTCCCAGGTGGCGCCGCGGACTTCGCTGCTGCGGCTCGTGGTGAGGACGAGGAACGCGAAGGCGAGTTTGGTGCCGGCCCAGGCGCGGGATGCTTCCACGGTCGCGAGCGCGGCGGCGACGTCTGCGTGGGGGAGTGCTGGGTGGTGTTTGACTTGGTGGCCGTTGCGGGGCAGCGCCCGCATAACTGCTGTGGTGGGGTCGTCGGGGCGGTGGCCTTCGGCGATGGACCATGCGATGACGGCGCTGATGCGGCCTTTGAGTTTGCGTGCGGTTTCCCGGCGGCTCAGCCAGACCGGCTTGACGACGGCGAGCACGTCCTCGGAGGTGATCTCGCTGACGGACATGTCGCCGAGGCGCGGGTAGGCGAGGCGGCTGAGGGTGGAGCGCCAGCTGTCCGCGGACCGCCCGCCGTCCTTCCAGGACGGTTTGTGCATCGCGATCACCTGTTCGCACGCCTCGGCGAAGCTCGGCGCGGTGGTGTCGCGCCTCAAAGCTGTCGGGTCGCCGCCTTGGCGGGCGAGTTTGCGGTACTCGAAGGCGGTCTGGCGGGCCTCGGCGAGGGAGGTGTACGGGTAGCCGCCCAAGCCGAGGTCGCGGCGCTTGCCTCTGATGGTGCCCCGCCAGATCCATTGCTTGGATCCCGACGGGGTGACGCGCAGGATCAGGCCGTGCTCGTCGCCGTACTTGCCGGGCACCGTGACGGTGCGGACGAACGCCGCGCTCATTTTCCCCATCGTCTCGCTGCGGCCCTCTCTACGCGTCGCTTTGTACGGGGAATCGAACCTGCGTATTGTGGGACACGATCGGGAGCCGAGCCCCCATGTCCCACAGTTCGTCCCTGGAGGGTCTGGATTCGGGCTCCGGGAGGGTCGTTTGGGGCCACGATCGGGAGTCGAACCCTTTTGTGTCCCCTATTTGTCCCACAGTTACTGCGGGATTGCCTGAAACCGCAGGGAGCATCACGACACAAGTACAGCGCCTCTACCTGGGAGTTTGCGAGCTGTGTGGAACCTCACGGAATCCTCCGGAACCCCGGAATCGCGCATGCTATGTGCGCGTCGGCGGATCCTTCCTCAGGCCGCGGGTCGGCTCTCGAGCCAGGCTTCGATGTCGTTGCGGCGCCAGCCGACGGCGCGGGCGGCGAGCTTGACGAGCCTCGGGAACTTGCCGCGTTTATTGAGCGACGCTCAATAATTCTCGAGAATGTTGCCGGAACGGTCGTCAGTTGGCGATGTAGTCCGCCCAGCGTTGCAGGACTTCTCGTCGCCGCTCCAGGAGGTCGGATCGCATGTAGGCGGCCTCGACGCCGGCGACGGCGTGACCGAGGACCTGTTCGGCGATCTCCCGCGGCACGCCTTCTTCGGCCATCCAACTTCGCAGGGTCGCCCGCAGCCCGTGGGGTCTGCCACCGATGCCGAGTTCGCGGACCAGTTTGGACACGGTTGCGTCCGATGCCGCCCGACCGGTGGAGGCCGGGAAGATGAGCGCGCCCGGGTCGGGGTTCCCGCCTGCATGGTCGCGGGCCTCGGCGAGCACCCGCAGTGCCGCGGTTGAGAGGGGGACTCGCATCGGCCGGGCGGTCTTGGTGCGCGCGGCGGGGATCTCCCAGACCGCGGCGTCGGCGTCGACTTCGGCCCACGTCGCCAAGCGGACCTCGCCGGAGCGGGTGCCCGTCAGGGCGAGGAGTTCGTAGATGGCCTTGGTCGACCACCACGCGCCGGAGGCTCGCACGCGACAGATAGCGTCGCCGACCTCCGACGCCGGCAGCGCCTTGTGGTGCTGGACGACGCCGTTGGGTTTGGGCAGCGCGGCTCGGGCTGCTTCGGTTGCGTCGCGGTCGGTGAGGCATTCGGCCATCGCCCACCGCAGCACGGCGCGGATGCGCCCGAGGGTCTTGCGGGCCTGTTCGTGGCGCTTGAGCCAGATCGGTCCCACGATGGCGAGAACATCCGCGGTGGTGACCTCGGCGACAGGCTTGTTCCCAATGGTGGGGTAGGCGAACCGCCTGAACGTGCTGCGCCAGTGGTCGGCGGTGCGGGGGTTGCGCCAGCCGTCGGCGTGTAGGGCGATGGTCTTTTCGGCGGCCTGTTCGAAGGTGACGGCCCGGTTGCCGCGGGGGTCGCGGCCCTGGGCGAGCGCTTGGCGGTTCTCCAGCGCTTTGGCGCGGGCGTCGGCGAGGGATACGACGGGGTAGGCGCCGAGGCCGATCATGACCGGCCGGCGGTTGATGTAGAGGCGCTGGCTCCAACTCTTGCTGGTGCCCCCGTCGGCCGCGGGCTTGACGAGCAGGCTGAGCCCGTTGCCGCGACGGCCGTCGCCGTAGCGGCCGGGATGCTTGACTTGACGCACGAATGTGGCGCTGAGACTGCTGGGCCGGTCCACGGTTATGCTCCCGGTTATTACACATCGTTCGGGATGGTCGTGGAACAGTCTAGACGGTATCAGCTACAAAAATGACTCTGACCTGGGGAAATGGTTACCGCATCGGACGGTGTCGGACACCTCCGGACCCTATTTCTGTACCCCCCCTGGGACTTGAACCCAGAACCTGCGGATTAAGAGTCCGTTGCTCTGCCAATTGAGCTAGAGGGGCGTGCCGCTCACCCAGCCGGGGCCGGGTCCGGTGGCGGTTGACCGAGGGGATTTGAACCCCCGACCTCCGGGACCACAACCCGGCGCTCTAACCAACTGAGCTACGGTCAACAGGGGCATCCATCATATGCCTCCGGGGGAATTCCGCCACGGTCCGGTGGGCGACGCCAGGGGACGGGGCCGCGCTGGATTCGGCCTACGCCGGAATGACGGCCCGGGGCGGATTGACGGCCGGGGGCGGATTGACGGGCGGGGGGTGGACTGACGGGCGGAGGGTTGGCGACCTGGGGGGCGCCGAGCCGGCCGGTGTCTCAGAACTGCAGCGGGCAGATGGGTTCGTCGAAGCGCCAGCCTCTGGCTTCGAGGGCCCCGAGCACCGTGTCGAGGGCGGCCAGCGTGTTGGCGCCCGTCCGCTCGTGCAGCAGGAGGATCGTGCCGGGCTGCACCCCCTCTAGGATGCGCTCGGTGAGCTCCTCGATCCCCGGGCGCTGCCAGTCCAGCGGGTCGACGTCGCCCCACAGGACGATCTCGAACCCCTCGTCGCCGGCCCATTCGAAGATCTCGTCGCTCGTGATGCCGTAGGGGGTGCGCAGGCAGTTCGTGAGATAGTCCCCCAGCAGGTCGGCGCTGGCCCGCAATTCCTGGCGGAACAGATCCTCGTTGTAGAGGGTCGCCTCCTCATGTGACCACAGGTGCGTCCCGAAGGTGTGGCCGCGGGCTTCGATCTCCTCGATGAGATCGAAGTTCAAGCTGGCGTAGGCGCCCACCGGGAAGAAGGTGGCACGCGCTCCGTAGCGGTCGAGCAGGTCCAGGATCGGCGGGGTCCAGCGGGTGCTCGGCCCGTCGTCGAAGGTGAGGTAAAGCCGTGGCGCACCCTGCTCGCCCGGCGGACCGCGTCGGATCTTGCGGGCCGGACGTCCCAGCGGCTCGGCGGTGTAGCCGGACACCGACGGCACCACCTCGAGCAAGCGCAACTCCTCTTCGGTGAGTCCGACGTGCCTCTCGTCCACGATGCGCAGCAGGTAGCAGTTCTCCCCGATGGTGTACAGGTTGAAGAACGGGTCCGACGGGTCGGGGCAGATCGTCGGCACCGGGTCGGGCCGCGTGGGGCTGTCGAAGGGCGAACCTCCGCCGTCGGACGCTGCGGCGGGCAGGGCGCTGGGCGTGGCGCTGCCGGGATCGCGAACGGCGGACTCCGCGGGCGGGGGAGAGCGCTGGGCGCTCGCGGTCTCGGCGTCGCCGGTGGTCTCCGGCGCCGCCGGTTCCGGTACGTCCTGGCTGTTCGCGATGTCGGCGCTGGGAGGGGCGGTGGCCGGCGCCGGCGATGCGACGACCGTCGGTGAGGAGGCCGAGCTCATCGCCACGAGGAGCGCGCCCACGACCACCAGCACGCCGAGCGCAGCCAGTATGGGTCGCCACCTCACGGCCTGTCACCCTCTCCCGGAGTCCCGGCATCGGCAGGCGCGCCAGGACCGACGAGGCCGGACGCGCACACCCCGTCGTCGCTCACGAACCACATCTGCAGGGTGCCGTCGGCAGCCACGGACACCGGGGTCCGTAGGGGTTGCCCGGCGCTCGCTGCAGCTCGATGCTCCATCTCAGCGCGATAGGGAGCGCGCAGGTTCCGCTTCGCCACTTCCTCGAGCACCGCCGTCCAGTATGCGGCGTTGTTGACGTGACCCAGCACGTCCAGGTCGCACCAGCGGGGCACCCAGCTCGACGCCCCGTTGTCACCGGCCGGAGGCGGGTGCAGGAGCGTGGCGCTGACCCGCCGCCCGCCCGCAGACGGGCCGAATCTCTCCTCGAACGCGCCGGAGAGCCGGCGGGGGACTCCACTGGCCGGGTCGAGATGAACCCACAGCGCCACGGCGTCCACCTGCGCCCCGCGGGCGCCGCGCAACTGCGTGGAGCGCTCGGCCCAGCGACCGCCAAGACCCGAGCACCAGGTCGTCAGCGTCAGCGTCTCGTCGAAGGCGGCGGGGGAGCGGACCGCCACCAGCAGCCGCCGCAGCACCCACGCGCGATCGTCGCCGAATCCGGCGTCGAGGTAGTCGTCGGTGGCCACGTCCTGTAGGTGACAGGCCAAGGCGTCGAGGCGCAGCAGGCCATCGGGGCCGGCCTCGTCGAGCCGCACCCGCCGGGTGTCGCTGAATCGCCGCCCAACCGCCGGCAGCGGCTGCAGGGTGCCGGCACCGACGACTCTGGGCACGGTTCGGACAGTAACACCGGTCCCGGCGCTCGCCATGCAACCGGCGGGCGAAGACCGGCCGCCCGTTAGCCTCGTGTGCCGGCGGGTGCGCGGCGTGATGTGCGGCCCACCCGGAGACCCTGCGAGGAGGCGGTGGCATGGCGACAACCGGGTTCGAGTCGAAGGGAACGGCCGGTGCCGTCGTGGACCTGCCCTACCGGGTCGTGGCGGAGGGTCTGGACTTCCCCGAGGGGCCCGTGGCGATGGCCGACGGCTCGGTGCTCGTGGTGGAAGTGCGCGGGCCGCGGGTCACGCGGATCACACCTGACGGCGCTCGCGAGACGGTGGGTGAGTGGGACAAGGTCACGACAGCCGGGCCCAACGGCCTCGCCATCGGTCCCGACGGCACGGCCTACGTGGCCAACAACGGCGGCTTCGCCTGGTACGACAAGCGCGGCGTGTGGCTCCCCGCGGCGCCGGGCACCGGGGCCGGGCAGAGCCCCGAGTACATCACCGGCAGCATCGACCGCCTGGACCTCGACACCGGCGAGGTGAGTACGGTCTACACCGCCTGCGCGGGGTGGCGCCTGTGCGGCCCGAACGATCTGGTCTTCGACGCCTCCGGCGGGATGTGGTTCACCGACCACGGCAAGGTGCGCGCCCATGACGAGGATCGGGCGGGCGTCTTCTACGCCACAACCGACGGATCGTTCGCCCGCCGGGCGATCTTCCCGCTCATGGGGCCCAACGGCATCGGCCTGTCGCCCGACGGTGCGGTGCTGTACGTCGCCGAGACGCCCACGGGGCGGCTGTGGGCCTGGGACATCATCGGTCCCGGACGGGTCGACCACCGCAGCAGGCGATGCCTCGCCAACACGCTGGGGCACTTCGACTCCCTGGCGGTGGAGGCCGACGGCACCGTCGTCGTGGCAGCCCTCGGCGAGGGACTGTGCGTGGTGCGTCCCGACGGCGAGATCAGCTACGTTCGGGTGCCCGGACCGCTGGCCACGAACGTCTGCTGGGGCGACGAGGACTTGCGCACCGCCTACGTCACCGAGGCTGCCGAGGGGCTGCTGCTGGCGTACGAGTGGCCCCGGCCGGGGCTGCGGTTGGTGTACAACCGCTAGACGGCGTCGGTGCCTTCCTCGCCGGTGCGGATCCGCACGATCCGGTCCACTTCGGTCACCCAGATCTTGCCGTCGCCGATCTTGCCGGTGCGCGCCGCCTCCACGATGGCCTTGACGGTGGCGTCGAGGTCCTTGTCGTCCACCACGATGTCCATGCGGGACTTCGGGGTGAAGGAGATCTGGTACTCGGTGCCCCGGTACGTCTCGGTGTGACCGCCCTGGCGCCCGTAGCCCTGCGCCTCCGAGACAGTCATGCCGTGGATACCGACGGTGTTGAGTGCCGCCTTCACGATGTCCACGTGGTGGGGCTTGATCACTGCCGTGATCAGTTTCATTGCGCACCTCCTGGATGCCCAGTGTGGCTCGGCGGGAACCGAGCCCCTTGCCGGACGCTCCGCTTTGAACGCTTCCTGTCGCCGTCGCGCACCGCTGCCCTTCCGGCGACGGCGACAGCGTAGCGGCTTGCCAAACTGTGCCACTGGCACGAGCGGACTTGTTGCCGGGTTTCTCAGCAACGGGAGGAGTCGGGAATGCACCTTGAGCTGAACTTGGCGACCGGGGAACGGCGCCTCACCGAGGTCAACGACTTCGAACGCTTTCACATCGAGGCCGACGGAGACCGCCACGACGTGCTCCGCATGCTCGGCACGGAGGCTCGCCTCGGAAACACCCATCACCTGTGGTGGTCGATCGAGGCGGTGCGGGGGCTGGCTCCGGCGGACCGTGAGCCGGCGTGGGACGAGCGATTCGACGCCATGATGGCGTGGGCGGCGACCCAGGGATGGATCGACGAGGTGGGCACGCACGTCCAGGTCCACATCGAGCGCCCCGGCGGAGGGATCGTGACTACGGAGTGAGTCGGCGCGCCGGGTGGCTCTGGGGCTTAGCCGGCTGCGGCGCGGGCGATGGCTGCGGCGCAGCGGGCGTTGTTGACGACGAGCTCCACGTTGGCGTCCACCGAGCGACCCCCGGTGGCCTCGTCGATGGCGTCCAGCACGTAGGGCGTGACCTGCCCGCCGGAGATGCCGGCGGCCTCGGCGCGGGTGAGCGCCTCGGAGATGGCGGTGTCGATGACGGCGTTCTCGACCGCCGCGGCGGCGGGGGGAGGCACCGTGAAGAGCACCCCGGTGCGGCCCATGGCCGCGGTGACGGCGGCCGCCTCGGCGGGGGAGTCCACGCGGAACGGCAGCTCCAAGCCGCTGCTGACGCTCCAGAAGGCCGGCAGTTCGTCGCAGCCGTAGCCGACGACCGGCACCCCGAGGGTCTCGAGGCGTTCGAGCGTGTGCGGCAGGTCCAGGAAGGCCTTGGCGCCGGCACACACCGTCGCCACGGGGTAGCGGGCGAGGGCCTCGAGGTCGGAACTGACGTCGCCGGTCTCGGCGCTGTTGCGATGCACGCCCCCGATGCCACCGGTGGCGAAGATGCCGATGCCGGCGGCGTGGGCCAGCGCCAGTGAACCGGAGACGGTGGTGGCGCCGGCGGCCCAGCGTGCCGCCATGGCCATTGGAAGATCGCGTTCGGCCATCTTCTCCTCACACGCCAGGATCGCGGCGTAGCCGTCGTCGTCGAGGCCCACCCGCGGGACGCCGTCGAGGAGCGCAGTCACCGCCGGCGTGACGCCCTGGGACTCGATGGCGTCCAGGCAGCGTTCGAGCGCCTCGGCGTTGCGACCCGGCGGCAATCCAAGATGCGAGTACACGGTGGACTCCAACGCCACCACAGGTCGCCCATCGGCCAGAGCCTCGGCCACGCGGGGATGCACGACCAGCGACTTCACGTTGCCGTCCCCGGCTCGCAAACGCCACCCGCGGCCTCCAGCTCAGCCGCCGCGAGCGCGCGCAGGTGGCGTGCCGCGGCCGCCTGTCCCGAAGCGGTCGCCTCGAGCCAATCGCCGCCGGCCAGGCGCGCCGCCAGCAGGCCGCCGGCGAAGCTGTCTCCGGCACCGGTGGTGTCCGGAACCCGCTCCAACTGGGGTGGTGTCAGCGCCTCGCCGTCGAACCCCGCGCCGTACAGGCGAGTCGGACGCGGTCCGTCCTTGATGACCACCAGTCCGGCGAGTTGCCTGTAGCCACCGGTGGACTCCAGCAGGTCCGACTCGCCGGAGTCGCACAGCAGCAGGTCGGGACGGATGCCGGCGAGAGTATTCCTGAAGTCGTCGACGCCGGAATCGGCGATGGCGCCCACCGAGCAGGCGTCCACGCTGACAATGCCGCCGGCGTCACGCACCGCTCGGATCATGCGGCGCGCGGCTGACGCCAGCGGGTCCTCCAGCAGCGAGTAACCGGCCACGTGCAGGATGGCGAGGTCCTCCAGCCATGGGGCCTCGAAGCCGTCGAGTTCGGCGCAGGCCCCCCGGTCGGTGAGCATGGTGCGCTCGCCATCGGCGCCGGTGAGTACAACGACGGTGCCGGTGCGGCCGTCGCGGCGCACGCAGGGTTCCACCCCGCCGGCGGCCAGTTCGTCCAGCAGGCGGTCACCCAAGGGGTCGGCGCCCACCTGCCCGAAGAATCGCACCCGTCCCGGGCCGAGCACTCCGGCGGCCGCGACCGCGGCGTTCGCGGCGCTGCCGCCCCGCCGTCGCAGGATGGCGCACGGCGTGTCGGTGTCGGTACGCACACCGCTACGGCGGTGCACGACCACGTCCTCCAGAAGGTCGCCGAGGAAGCCCACCTGCGGGGTTCGTCGCACAGGATCGGCACCCGGTGGGCCGCTCAGCTGAGGGCCGCGCAGAGCGAGGCCATGAACGCCTCGGGCTCCACGTGGGTCACCACCGAGGCGTTCGCCGGTTTCCCGGTCACGCCGATGTGGTCGACGATGGTCTGGCCACGCGCCGGGCCGTCGCCCGGGACGACCTCCACGTAGAAGTCGGCGGTCTCGGCGATTGCGGGGTCCAGCGCCACTGCCATCGCCAGGGGATCGGGCAGGTCGAACCCCTCGACGCCGGACATCCTGCCCACGAACTCCACTAGGGCGCGCTGGATGTCGCAGGTGAAGTCGGAGTACGGGGTGCCGATGGCCCGCAGCCGGGCCTCGCCCTCGGGTCCCACGAAGGCGCAACTCCAGGACACGTCCCAGCCCACCATGGTGATCGGCATGCCCGATTCAAAGACGATACGGGCGGCCTCGGGGTCGGCGTAGATGTTGTACTCGGCCGCCGGCGTGACGTTGCCCGGCAGCCGCCCGGTACCGCCCATGACGTAGCAGTGCGCCACGGCTTCGGCCAGTGCGGGTTCGCGCAGCAGGGCCGTACCCACGTTGGACAGCGGCCCCAAGGTGACCAGGGTGATCTCGCCGGGGGAGCCACAGATGGTTTCGACGAGGACGTCCACCGCATGGCCGTCGGCGGGCGTGCGCCCGGTGAGGTCCAGGCCGATGTCGCCGAGCCCGTCTTGGCCGTGCACGATCTCCGCCGAGATCAACTCCCGGAAGATGGGCTGGGCCAGGCCGGCGTGAACCGGCACCGGCGAACCGCACAGCTCGGCGGTGTAGAGGGCGTTCTGGACGCAGCGGTCCAGCGGCACGTTGCCCGCCACGATCGTCAGTGCCTCGACGGTGACGTCCGGGGCGCGCAGCGCCATGACCAGCGCCACGGCGTCATCGGAGGCGGTGTCGGTGTCGATCAGGAATCGGCGCATGGCGTGCTCCTCCGGTTCGTCGTGGGCTCGGCCCATCTTCGGTCCGTCCTCTTGCGGCACGATCCCAACGGTCGCCGGATGGATTCCGGCCTCCGCCGGAATGACGGACCGGGCGTGCCGTTCCCCTTCATCAGCCGGTAACCAGCGCGGAATAGCCGGGTTTGACCACGTCTTCGATGAGCGCCAGCCGCTCGCCGAAGGGGATGAACGAGCTCTTCATGGCATTGATCGTGAGCCAGCGCAGATCGGCCATCGTCCAGCCGAAGGCCTCGGCGCAGAGATGCATCTCCTTGCTGAGGGACGTGTCGCTCATGAGCCGGTTGTCGGTGTTGATCGTCACCCGGAAGCGCAGGCGCCGCAGCAGGTCGATGGGGTGCTCTGCAATGGAGGGCGCCAGGGCGGTGTGCACGTTGGAGCTGGGGCAGAGCTCCAGGGGGATGCGGCGGTCCCGCACGTAGGCGGCCAGTGGCCCCAGCCGCGGTGGCGCTCCGGGATCGGAGGCATCGACTTCAATGTCGTCGACGATGCGCACGCCGTGGCCGAGACGTTCGGTGCCGCAGTACTGCACCGCCTCCCAGATCGACGGCAGGCCGAATCCCTCCCCGGCGTGGATGGTGAAGTGGAAGTTGGCCCGCTGCAGGTACTGGAAGGCGGCGATGTGCCGGGTCGGCGGGTGGCCTGCCTCGGCGCCGGCGATGTCGAAGCCGACGATGCCGCCGTGGCGGTGGCGCACTGCCAACTCGGCCACCTCGGTGGCGTGCGCGGCGTGGCGCATGGCGCACAGCAGCCCCACGACGCGGATGTTGCGCCCCCGGCTGCCGGCGGCGAAGCCCTCCAGCACGCTGCGCACCACCTCGTCCATGTCGAGCCCCCGCTCGGTGTGCAGTTCGGGGGCGAATCGCACTTCAGCGAACACAACACCGTCGGCGGCGAGGTCCTCGGCGCACTCGGCGGCCACGCGGGCGATGGCGTCGGGCGTCTGCATGACGCCGACGGTGTGGACGAACGTCTCCAGGTAGGCCTCGAGGCTGTCACCCGAGGCGGCCCGGGTCATCCAGTGGCCCAGTTCGCCGGCGTCGCCGGTGGGCAAATCCCCGTAGCCCGTCTCGGCGGCCAGTTCCACGATGGTGGCGGGCCGGAGGCCGCCGTCGAGGTGGTCGTGCAGCAGCGCCTTGGGAGCTTGCCGGATCTCCTCGAGGGTCGGAACTGCGCCGCTCACGCCCGCCCACCGGCGGTGACGCGGTCCAGCACCAGGGGTCGCGGCGGGCCGGCCTCGGCGGCGACCTCGAAGCCCCCTTCAAGTGCCGCCAGCGCGCCCGGCAGCAGGGATTCGTCCTCGGTGTGCAACTCCAGGATCGGCTGGCCGGCGCGCACCCTCTCGCCTTCCTTCACCAGGCATACCGCGCCTGCGGTGGCGCTCACCGGGTCCTCCTTGCGTGCCCGGCCGGCCCCGAGGCGCCAGGCGGCGATCCCCACCGCGAGGGCGTCCAGACGACCCAGCATCCCGTCGGCGGGTGCGGCGACTGTCTCGACGATCGGCGCCGTCGGCAGCTCGGCATCCGCGTCGCCCCCTTGGGCGGCGATCATGGCGCGCCAGACGTCCATCGCCGCACCCGAGGCCAGGACTTCGGCGGGGTCGGCATCCAGACTCGCCAGCTCGGCCATCTCGCGCGCCAGGGCGAGGGTCACCTCCACCAGGTCGGCGGGGCCGCCCCCTGCCAGCGTCTCGACCGACTCACGCACCTCCAGGGCGTTGCCGGCCGTGCGCCCCAGCACGGTGTCCATCCCCGTCAGCAGTGCCGCGGTGCGCACGCCGTGTGCCTCGCCGAGAGTGACCATCGCCTCGGCCAGTTCGTGCGCCACGGCGTGGGTCTTCATGAACGCGCCGGAGCCAACTTTGACGTCCAGCACCAGGGCGCTGGTGCCCTCGGCGATCTTCTTGCTCATGATGGAGCTGGCGATCAGCGGGATGGACGGCACCGTCCCGGTGACGTCGCGCAGGGCGTAGATCCGCCGGTCGGCGGGCGCCAGGCCGGCCCCGGCGGCGCAGATCACCGCCCCCACATCGGCGAGTTGAGCGAGGATCTCCTCGTTCGACAGCCCAGCGCGCCAGCCGGCGATGGCCTCCAGCTTGTCCAGCGTGCCCCCGCTGTGGCCGAGTCCCCGGCCCGAGAGCTGCGGCACCGCGGCCCCGCAGGCCGCCATCAGCGGCGCCAGCACCAGCGAGACCTTGTCGCCCACGCCGCCGGTGGAGTGCTTGTCCACGGTGGGGCGATCCAGACCCGAGAGGTCCAACCGCTCCCCGGAGTCGATCATGGCCTGCGTCCAGACGGCCAACTCGTCAGGCACCATGGCCTGGAAGTAGATGGCCATCAGCAGCGCCGAGGCCTGCTCGTCGGGGATCCGCCCGCCGGTGTAGGCGTCGATGAACCAGCCGATCTCGTCGGGACGCAGCGCCTGCCCGTCCCTCTTGGCGCAGATGAGGTCGACGACCGAGAAGTCGCTCACAGGTCGTCGGGGCCGAAGGCCTCGGGCAGCAGGTCGCCCAGGGTCGCGTCGCGATTGATCACCAACTCGGGGCCGCCGACCTCATAGAGGACCTGCCGGCAGCGGCCGCAGGGCTTGCCAGGTGGCAGGGCGTCGAGGTCGTAGCCGCCAACCACCGCCACTGCCACCAGCCTCCCGCCGCCGGTGGTGTGCAGCCCGCACACGACCGAGACCTCGGCACACAGCCCCAGCCCGTAGGAGGCGTTCTCGGCGTTGCAGCCCACGATGATCCGCCCGTCGTCCACCAGAGCGGCAGCACCCACGTGATAGCGCGAGTAAGGGCAGTAGGCGTTGGTGGCGACGGCCCGGGCACGCCGGAACAGATCGTCCCAGTCCGCCGCGGCGGCAGCTACCGGTCCGCCCGCGGCGGTCATTGCTGCTGGCCGCGCCGGTAGCGCATGCCGTCGGCGGCGGGCATGCGCAGCTTGGAGGTGTAGAAGAGCAGCACCAGCAGCACCGTGATGTAGGGCAGAGCCTGCGGGAACTGCTTGGGCACCGTCTCGGTGGCGTAGTGCCAGACGGCGAAGCCGCCTGCGGCGATGGCCAGCCCGACCGCGGCCCGGTACCGGCGGCGGCCTAGGTAGACCAGCGCCATGAGACCGAGAGCCAGCACCACCATCAGCAGCAATCCGTGGACAGCGGGCCGGTCTCGCAACTGCAACGTGTCGGTGAAGCCGAACAGCAGCCCGCCGAGGGCGGCGCCCACCGGTCGCCAGTTGCCGAAGATGGTGGTGGCCAGGCCGATGAAGCCCCGGCCGGCGGTCTGGCCCTCCCGGTAGATGCCGGTCAGCTCGATGACCAGGAAGGCGCCGCCGTAGCCGGCGAAGGCGCCCGACAGCACCACGCCGTAGTACTTGTAGCGGTACACGTCCACGCCCAGGCTGTCGGCGGCGATGGGATGCTCGCCGCAGCTGCGCAGGCGCAGGCCGAACGAGGTGCGCCACAGCAGCCAGACCGAGATGGGCACCGTCGCGTAGGCGATGAGCGTCAACCACGACACGTTCCAGAGGAAGCCGCGGAGAATGCCGGCGGCATCGGAGATCCAGAACCAGTCCCAGCCCTCGATGCGCCCGAGCGCATCGGCGGTGCCGGCCCCGCCGGCCAGGAAGGGAATGCTGAACGAGGGGACGTCCTCGACGCGCGGCGACTGCGTGATGCCCCCGCCGGGGCGCCCCTGGAAGATCTTGTCGGACAGGAAGCGCGTGATCCCCGGCGCCATCACCAGGATGGCCGCACCCGAGATGATGTGGTCCACCCCGAAGCTGACCGTTGCGATGGCGTGCAGCAGGCCGCCCAACGCCCCGCCGGCGGCGCCGATCACCATGCCCCACCAGGGTCCGAACTCCAGGGCACCGTAGGCACCGAACCAGGTGCCGAGGATGAGCATGCCCTCCAGGCCGATGTTCACCACGCCGGCCCGCTCGGAGAAGATGCCCCCCATGGCCGGCATCAGGATCGGCACCGCGTAGGCGAGCGCGATCGACCAGGTGGTGCTGTGGGCGAGTTGGTCGGTGGCCGGTCGGGCGAACTGCTCGGTGAGCGCGAGGAGCGCTACGCCGATGACGGCGATGACGGCGAATCGCAGCCGCCGCTGGAACTGCCGATCCCTCGGCGTGTCGGTGGGCCGCGGGTACCAGCTGGGCGCGCCGGCGAAGCGCGCGAACGGCTGCCAGGGCTCGCGAGCGTCGTCGCCGGGGGTGGTCTCGGAGGACAGTGTCATGTTGCTGGTCTCGTGTCGGGCTCGGACGCGTCGGACGGCGTATCCGGGGGCGGGTCCGACTCAGTCGATGTCATGGCCAGAGAGGCGGCGCGTGCCTCCTCGGCCTCGCGCCGCCGCTGCACCACGACGTAGGTGATGACCGCTGCGAAGATGATGATGCCCTTCATGATCTCGACGATCTCCTGGGGGGCGTCGCCGTGCACGTCCAGGATCGGCGCAGCGCTGTCCAGGAACCCGAACACCAGAGCGCCGATGGCGATGCCGCCGGGATGGTTTTGGCCCAGTAGCGCCACGGCGATGCCGGCGAAGCCGAGGTTCTGGGTGAACTGCAGCCCGTAGGCGTAGTCGCGTCCCAGCACCTCCGGCAGCCCCACCAGGCCTCCCACGGCCCCGCTGAGCGCCATGGCCACGAGGATCGTTCGCTTCGGTGAAACACCGGAGGCTTCGGCGGCGAGCGGGTTGATGCCCGACGCCCGCAGGTCGTAGCCGGGCCGGGTTCGTGCGACGTAGATCCAGTAGAGGATCCCGATGATGATCGCCACGATGACGAAGCCCCAGAGCACCCGACCCTTGCCGATCTCGCGGGTGAACGTCTCGGCGAGACCGTTGAGGTTGGGCATACGACCCGAGGGCGGGATCTCGGCGGTCTCCTGGTTGAGGCTCTCGTCGGGGACGTCCCAGCGCCGGAAGAGCATCGCCACCACAAAACTGATGGAGACGGCGTTCAGCATGATCGTGGAGATGACCTCGTGGATGCCGCGGGTGACCTTCAGCACCCCGGCGATGAGAGCCCACAGCGACCCGGTGGCCATGCCCACCAGGATGATGACCGTGAGGTGCAGCGGCGCCGGCAGAGACAATTCGGCCGCCACCTGCGCGGCGATGATGGACGCCAGGATGTACTGACCCTCCACGCCGATGTTGAAGAGGTTCATGCGGAAGCCGATGGCCACGGCGACCGCCGAGAGGTACAGCGGTGTGGCCCGGTTCACCATGTCGACGAGCGTCTCCAACTCGAACCCGTAGGAGAACATGCGCCCGTAGGCCGGGAACGGGTTGCTGCCGCTGAGCACGAGCGCGATCGAAGCGACCGCCAGCGACAGGATCAGTGCCGCCACCGGAGCGGCCAGAGCCAACGTGAGGCGCCGGTGTGTCGGGAGCCGGTGGGAGGCGCGAGGGCTCATGCGTGCTGCATTTCCTCGACCTCACCTGCCGCGCCGGTCATGTGGGCCCCCAACTCGCGGGGGGTGATCGTCGCCGGGTCCAGGGAGGTGGAGATCCGGCCGCGGAATATCACGAGCAGGCGGTCCGAGAGCCCGATCAACTCGTCCAGGTCGGCCGAGATCAGCAGCACGGCCAGCCCCTGCTCGCGCGCCAGGTGCAGCGTCTCCCAGACGGCGGCCTGGGCGCCCACGTCGATGCCCCGCGTGGGGTGCGCGGCGATCAGCAGGTTGGGCGTCATGATCATCTCTCGGCCGATGATCAGCTTCTGCTGGTTGCCGCCGGACAGCGCATGGGCCGCCACGTCGGGCCCCGGCGTGCGTACGTCGAAGGCGGCGATGAGTTCCCGGGTCTTGGCACGCGCAGCCTTGGGGGTCAGCCAGAATCCCTTGCGCGAGTACGGCTCCTTGCCCTGATGCCCGCACATGGCGTTCTCCCAGAGCGGTGCGGGCAGCAGCAGGCCCCGCCGGTGACGATCCTCGGGGATGTACCCGATGCCGGCCTCACGCCGCTGACGCACCGACCACTCGTTGATCTCGGCGCCCTCCAGGAGCACGCGACCCTGGGACAGCTCTCGGATCCCCAACAGGGCCTCCACGAACTCGACCTGGCCGTTGCCCTCCACGCCGGCCATACCCACGATCTCGCCCCGGCGAACCTCCAGGCTGATCTCCTTGACGACCTCCCGCTCGTCATCGTCGAGGACCGAGAGATCCTCCACCTGCAGGGAGACGGTGTCTCGCACCGAAGTCGTCCGGGCCTCGGGGGTGGGAAGTTCCGAACCGACCATCAACTCCGCCAGATCGCGGGGCGACACCTCGTCGGGCTTAACCGTGGCGACCGTCCGCCCCGCCCGCAGCACGGTGATCGTGTCGGCGATTTCCAGCACCTCGTCGAGCTTGTGGTCGATGAAGATGATCGTCTCGCCGCGGGCGCACATGTCCCGCATATTGCGGAACAACTCCTCCACCTCGTGGGGGACGAGAACTGAGGTGGGTTCGTCCAGGATGAGGATGCGAGCGCCCCGGTAGAGCACCTTGATGATCTCGACGCGCTGGCGCTCGCCGACGCCGAGGTTCTCGACCGGTTCGTCGAGGTGCACGTCCAGCCCGTAGGCATCGCCGAGTTCGGTGACGCGCCGGCGGGCGCCGGTGAAGTCGATGCGACCACCGCGCACTGTGGGTTCGGCGCCGAGGATGATGTTCTCCAGCACCGTCAGGTTGTCGGCCAGCATGAAGTGCTGGTGCACCATGCCGATACCGGCAGCCAGGGCATCCCGTGGCGAGCGGAAGTGCACCTCTTCGCCCCCGACGACGATGCGCCCCTCATCCGCGGGGAGCATGCCGTACAGCACGTTCATGAGCGTTGACTTGCCGGCCCCGTTCTCGCCGCAGATGGCGTGGATCTCGCCCTCGGCGACCGTGAGGTTGACGCGATCGTTGGCGAGCACCCCGGGGAAGCGCTTGGTGATGTTCTCTAACGACAGAGCCGGCGTCATGGCGTTGCGACCGACCTCCTGGGGCAAGTTCGGCGCCTAGCTTGGCACGTCTCCGCCGGGCCCGCGTGGACAGACCGGGCTGGAATTAACCGGTGCGGGCCCCGGATTGCTCCGGGGCCCGCACCGATCACAAGTGTGTCGGTTGATCAGCCGGTTTCCTCCGGGACGACGATGTCGCCGCGGATGATGGCCTGCTTGAACTCCTCGAGCTGCGGGATGATGTCGTTGATGAAGCCGCCGGAGATGGAGTAGCCCACCCCGTTGGCTGCCAGGTCGAACACCGTGACACCGCCGGTGAAGGTGCCGTTGACCACCCTCTCGATGGCTGTGTAGACGGCCACGTCCACCCGCTTCAGCATCGAGGAGAGGATGTAGGGCCGCACCTCTTCAGCGGACGTCCAGTACTGGTCGGAGTCCACGCCGATGGCCCACACCTTGGAGTCACCGGCCTCGCTGAACTCCTTGGCCGCCTCGAACAGGCCTGCGCCGGTCCCACCGGCCGCGTGGTAGATGACGTCCGCGCCGGCCTCGTACATGGACTGGGCGATGATCTTGCCCTCGGCCGGCTGCGACCAGCCGTCGAAGTCCGGTGGCTCCGTCACGTAGGCGGCAATGATCTCGATGTCCGGATCCACCGCATAGACGCCTGCCTCGAAGCCGGCGTGGAACTTCCGGATGATCGGGATGTCGACGCCGCCGATGAAGCCGACAGTGCCGGTGGTGGACTTCAGCGCCGCGGCCGCGCCGACGAGGAACGAGCCCTCGTGTTCGGCGAAGACCAGACCGGCGAGGTTGTCGGTGCCGTCGGGGGCGCTGTCGATGATGCCGAAGTAGGTGTCGGGGTTGTTGGCCGCCACCGCGGCGATGGACTCGCCGAACAGGAAGCCCACGCCGATCACGAGGTCGGCGCCGTCGGAGGAGAGCTGCAGCAACTCGGCCCGGTTGGAGCCGTCGGGGTTGGGGGAGGACTCCACCGGGTTTATCCCGAGGAAGTCGGTCGCCCGGTCCAATCCGGCCGCGGCGGAGTCGTTGAACGACTGGTCGCCGCGCCCACCGATGTCGAACACCAGCGCTGCAGTGACGTCCTCGCCGCCGCCCCGCTCGGTGGTCTCGGGTACCACGATGGTGCCGCCCACGATGGCTTCCTTGAACCGCTCGAGCTCCGGCACGATGTCGTCCACGAACCCGCCGCTGGTGGCGTAGCCCACGCCGTCCACGGCCAGGTTGAAGATGGTCTCGCCACCGATGAAATCGCCGTTCACAACGGCGTTGATGGTGTTGTAGACCGCCACATCGACGCGCTTGAGCATGGAGGTGAGGATGTAGGGCCGCACCTCTTCGGCGGAGGTGTTGTACTGGTCGGAGTCCACGCCGATGGCCCACACCTTGGAGCCGCCGGCCTCGCTGAACTCCTTGGCCGCCTCGAACAGGCCTGCGCCCGTCCCGCCGGCTGCGTGGTAGATGACGTCCGCGCCGAGTTCGTACATGGACTGGCCGATGATCTTGCCCTCCGCGGGCTGCGACCAGCCGTCGAAGTCCGGTGGCTCGGTCACGTAGGTGGCCAGGATCTCGATGTCCGGGTCCACGGCGTAGACGCCCGCCTCGAAGCCTGCGTGGAACTTGCGGATCAGCGGTATGTCCACGCCGCCGATGAAGCCGACGGTGCCGCTGGTGGACTTGAGCGCCGCGGCGGCGCCCACGAGGAACGAGCCCTCGTGTTCGGCGAAGGTGAGTCCGGCGAGGTTGTCGGTGGCCTCGGGGGCGCTGTCGATGATGCCGAAGTAGGTGTCGGGGTTGTTGCCCGCCACCTCGGCGATGGACTCGCCGAACAGGAAGCCCACACCGATGACCAGGTCGGCGCCGTCGGCGGAGAGCTGCAGCAGCTCGGCCCGGTTGGAGCCGTCGGGGTTCGGCGAGGCCTCGGTGGTGTTGACGCCCAACTCGTCGGCCGCCCTGTCCAATCCGGCGGCGGCGGAGTCGTTGAAGGACTGGTCGCCGCGCCCGCCGATGTCGAACACCAGCGCCGCGGTGATGTCCTCGGCGCCCGGCGGCGGTGGCGGGGGAGGCTCGGACGGGTCGTCAGCCGGTGCCTCGGCCGCTCCGTCGTCGGCCGCAGCAGCCGGCGCCTCGGTCGCTTCGTCGTCGGCCGCCGCCGCGGGTGCCGGCGTCGGCTCCGCGGTGGTGGGTTCGTCGTCGCCGCCGCACGCTGCCGCCACCATTACGGTGGCCAGCAGGATCGCTAGCAATCCGGAGAGTCCTCGTCTCATATGTTCCTCGCTTTTGTTTGCGGTTTGTGTTGCGGGCGAATCGCCCCATCCCGGTGTCTGGCGAACTGCGGCCCACGGGCGTCCCCGAGGGGAAGCCCGACCCGTACCGCAATCGGTCGCGAAGCGCAGCCCGCCGACGCTGGCAGGCTACCCGCCGTCAGGGATGGGCGTGGATAGCCCCGCCGCCGGTTCGCCGCGTGCGCTATGGCTCCCGGACCTCGGGGATAGCCTGTCAACACAATCCGGCGCGACGGCGATCGGAGGATCCGCTCCGGCGGCCTGCGTCCGGAGGCAGCGAGGCTGATGATGACGAGCACGGAGCCGAGCACGGAGCACCGTAGCGACTCCGCGATTCTGGGTCGGATGTCGGTCAACGACGTCGACACCATCCTGGACATCTGCCGTTCGAACGCCAACTCCACCGAGGTTGCCCACTCCGTCGCCGACGCGTCCGACGCGCTGTTCACCTGGGACTACGACAAGGGAGCCCGCCCCAAGCTGGAGAAGCTCTACGAGAAGGGCAAGACGTCGCAGTGGAATGCCAACGACCTGCCCTGGGACCTCGAGGTGGACCCCGGCACGATCTTCCGTGTGGGTGATGCCCTGCCGCCCACCCGCGAGGACATGGCCGGCGACCCCTCGTCGCCGCTCCACAAGTGGGGCGACAAGGAGTGGGCCGAATACCGCAGCGAGGCTGTCGCCTGGCGTCTCAGCCAGTTCCTGCACGGCGAGCAGGGGGCGCTGCTGTGCACCGCCAAGATCGTCGAGACCGTCCCGTGGATCGACGCCAAGTACTACGCCGCCACCCAGGTCGTCGACGAGGCGAGGCACGTAGAGGTCTTCGGGCGCTACCTGCGCACCAAGCTGAACAGCGAGTACCCCATCAACCCGCACCTGCGGCTGCTGCTCGACGACATCATCGGTGACAGCCGCTGGGACATGACCTACCTGGGCATGCAGATCATGGTGGAGGGTCTGGCCCTGGCCGCCTTCGGGTTCATGCACGCCGGCACCGAGGAGCCCCTGCTGAAGCAGCTGCTGCGCTACGTCATGGCCGACGAGGCCCGCCATGTGGCCTTCGGCGTGCTGAGCCTGCAGGAGTACTACAGCCACCTCACCCAGGCCGAGATCCGCGAGCGGCAGGAGTTCGCCTTCGAGGCGGCCGTGCGGATGCGCGACCGCTTCCTGTCACAGGAGGTGTGGGAGCGGCTGGGGGTGCCGGTGCGTCCGATGGTGGAGTTGCTGCTGAACCTGCCGCCCGAACGGAGCGCCTTCCAGAGGATGCTCTTCTCCAAGATCGTCCCCAACTGCCGCAAGCTGGGCCTTCTGGACGCCGGCGACGGCTGGCTGCGTGACCGCTTCACCGAGATCGGCGTCATCGAGTTCGAGCACCACGTCGACACCTCGGAGGAATACGAGGAGTTCGTCGCCGCCTAGTCGAACGCGGGGCCGCCTCGTTGGGTCTTCTTGAGGCAGTTCGTGCAGCCGAGTCGGTGGCGGTTCCGGGCGACCAGTTGGTAGACGCCGGCTGCCAGAAGTGAGATCCCGGGCCACGTGAGGGCTCGGCCGAGCCCGGCCCAGGCGCCTCCGCAGGCGCGCAGCGCGGCGGCAATGGCGCGGTGGCCGCGGTGTTGGGCGCCTTCAGCGTCGACCCACCAGGCGGCACCGGCGGCCTGCTCGGGGTTCAGGCCCAGCGCGGTGAGGTGGGCTTGCTGGGACGTCACGACGTGTGCGTCAACCTGGAGACGGGCGGCGATCCAGTCGGCGCAGCGCTGGCAGAAGCCGCAATCGCCGTCGTAGACGAGCGCTGGGAGGCCCGCTTCCGGCGGGCTTCCCTCGAGGTGATCGGGTGCCGGGACCGGTTCCGGGGACACGGTGGTGCGGCAGGCGACTGCGCCGCGGCGTGCCGGAGGCGGGACTAGTGGTTGCGGCCCAGGTTGGGCTTGCGCCCGTGGTTGGCCTTCTTGCGCCGGGCGTTGGCCCGCTTGCGCTGCGTGCGCTTCGACATGGGTACCTCCCGGTGGTTCAGCCTATCGGCGGCGATCCGGCAAGCCCGCGGGCAGAGCCGGTGGGCGTCGGGGCGTGCCCGGTGGAGGGTGCCGGTACGATGCGGCCGCTGTGCAGCGATTCGGTCTCGTCGGCCTGCCCAACTCCGGAAAGTCGTCGCTCTTCAACGCGCTGACCGGCGGTGACTCTCCGGTGGCTCCTTACGCCTTCACCACCGTCGGCACACATCTCGGTGAGGCCAAGGTTGCCGACCCGCGGCTCGCGCGCATCTCCGGGATGAGCGAGTCGGCCACCACCATCCCGGCGAGCGTGCACTTCAGTGACATCGGCGGTCTGGCCGCCGGAGCAGCCGGCGGCGAGGGCCTCGGCAACCGGTTCCTGGGTGGGATCCGCGAGGTGGACGCCGTTGTTCTGGTACTGCGAGCCTTCGGCGACGAGGAGGTGGAAGGAATCGGCGATCCGGTGGAGTCGCTCTACACCCTCGAGTTGGAGCTCAGTCTGGCTGACCTCGAGAGCCTGGAGCGCCAGATCGACAAGAAGCGCCGCCAGGCCAAGGGTGATGCAACCGTCGGTCCCGAGGTGGCCCGGATGGAGCGTGCCGCCGCCACTCTCGCCGCCGGCACCCCACTGTGGCGCAGCGCGCTCCCGGTCGCCGAACGCGAACTTCTGGGCCCTTGCTTCCTGCTGACGAACAAGCCCGTCGTCGCCGTCGTGAACATCGGTGAGGACCTCTCGCCGGCTGAAGCGGAGTCGGTCGTCGGGGTTGTCGCGGCGGAACTTGGCAGCGCTGAGACGCTGGCGGTCTGCGCGCAACTCGAGGCCGAGGTGGCGCAGCTCCCCGCCGATGATCGGGCGGAGATGGCCGAGAGTCTCGATCTCGGTGCGGGCGCCCTGGCGCGCCTCGTCGCCTCCTCCTCCCGCGCCCTGGGATTGCACACGTTCTTCACGACCGCCCCGAACGAGACACGGGCATGGCCGTTCCCCGCCGGTGCCAGGGCCGACGTCTGCGCCGGACTGATCCACACCGACTTCCGCCGCGGGTTCATCCGGGCAGAAACGATCCATTGGACCGAGTTGCTCGAGATCGGCTCGTGGTCAGCCGCCCGGAGCGCCGGTCGTCTGCGCGCCGAGGGGCGTTCCTATGTCGTGCAGGACGGCGATGTCCTGGAGATCCGCTTCAACGTCTAGCGGGGTTCCCGGGCGGTCGATGCCCTGTCAGTCCCGGGTGCAGCAGGTTGCGGGGCATTCGTCTGGCCACGGAGCCGAGGCGCCCAGTGCGCGGCGCGGTGTCTCGGGATCGAGGCGCTCGGTGATCAACTCCACGATCATGTCCACGAACGCCGGATGGGTCCCGACGGTGGGGGCGCGCACCAGGCGCATGCCGAGCGCCGCGGCGACGCCGGCGGCCTCCTCGTCGAGGTCGTGGATCACCTCCATGTGGTCCGACACGAACCCCAGCGGCACGAGCACCACGTCGGTGACGCCGTTGCTGCGCAGCGCCCGCAGGTGGTCGACCACGTCGGGGGACAGCCAGGGCACGTGCGGTGGCCCACTGCGGCTCTGGTACACGAGGTCCCAGGCCGGCACCTCGCCGACGCCGCCGGCGATGCCGGCGCGCCCGGCGATCAGCGAGGCGGCCTCTGCCAGCTGCCGCTCGTAGGGGGAGCCGGCCGCCATGGCAGTCGGGATGCTGTGCGCCGAGAAGACCAGCCGCGGCGCCGCCGTTCCGCCGCCGGCCGCCAGCCGGCCCAGGGCGTCCAGGACCCCCTCGGCCATCGGCTCGATGAATCCCGGATGGTCGTGGAAGAGGCGCAGCTTTCCGATCTCCGGCGCCCCGTCGCAGCCCGCCGCAGCCCTGGCGATGTCCTCGCGGTACTGGCGGCATCCCGAATACGAGCCGAAGGCGGAGGTCACGAAGGCCAGCGCCCGGCGGACGCCGTCGGCGCGCATCGTCGCCACGGTGTCCGCCAGCAGCGGATGCCAGTTCCGGTTCCCCCAGTAGACCGGCAGATCCGTGCCGCCGGCTCGAAGCGCCGACTCCAGCGCGGCCACCAGGGCGCGGTTCTGGTCGTTGATCGGGCTGCGGCCCCCGCGCCGCTGGTAGTGCTCGGCCACCTCCTCCAGCCGCCGGGCGGGAACGCTGCGGCCACGGGTCACGTTCCGGAGGAATGGCATGACCTCCTCGGGTCCCTCGGGGCCGCCGAAGGAGACGACCACGACGGCGTCGTAGACCGGGTCGGGGGCTGTTCGGGGAGGCACCGACCGACACCGTAGGCACCCGCGGCGTGCGGCGTGCGCTCTGCATCGTGTGCGAGTGAGCCCGTGGCGCCGGCACGATGGAACGGCCGTTGGATTTGGAGTTCGCGTGAGCGACGCGGTAGGGAAACTGCACTGATGCTTACGAACGACGCTTCACTGCGCCTCAGGCGGTGGGGCCGGTTCGCCGCCCTAGCGGTGGTGGTCGGCACTGTCGCGCTCGCTCCCGGTGCCATGGCCCGGGAGTTGGACGGCGGCGACCAAGTGCCCTACACGAACCACCGGCTGGCACAGGAGGACCTCGCCTGGGCGGAGGAGAATCTGGAAGCCGCCAGGCGCAGACTGGCGCAGCGCACCCAGGAGTTCGACCTGCTCGTCGAGGAGGCCGCCGACCTCGTCGGGGTCGAGCAAGGCCTGGTCAACGACGTGATCGAGTCCCGGAACCAGGCTGCGGAGTACATCGTTGTCTCCTACATGATCGGCCGGTCCGGCGCGCTGAGCGCCGAACTGCTCGCCTTCGAGCACCTCATCGATGCGCTCTACCTGCAGCATCTGATCGCGGCGCGAGCAAGCGCCATCGCCGACGCCTACGACGACTACGAGCGACTCCTGACCGATGCCGGGGATCAGCTGGTATTCGTTCTCGACCGGATCGAGGTGGTGCACCGCGGCATCCAGTTGGCGCACCGTGACATCCCGCTGCTCGAGGGGCAAGTCTCCGAGGCCCGCTGGGTGGCCTCGGTGGCGGCGATCCACGGCGAGGCCGAGGCGGAGCTTGCCCGCCGGGGGCGCCGCGACCCCACGCCGGCGCAGTGGGCGGCGTTGCGACAGTGCGAGTCGTCGGGGAACTACCTGGTCAACACCGGCAACGGCTATTACGGCGCCTACCAGTTCGATCAGACGACCTGGGAGACGGTGGACGGAAGCGGGCGCCCGCACTGGGCGGAACCCGTCGTGCAGGACGCCAGAGCCCGCCTGCTGTATGCACGGCGGGGCTGGCAACCCTGGCCCATCTGCGGGCGCCACCTGCGCTGAGACCTGCTCGCCGGGGCGGCCTGCCCGGCCGGTCGGCGCCGCCAGCCGGATGATCGGCGAGCGGCTGTGGAGGGTCGCGACGCCCGGTTTTCTACGTTGGGGCGGATCCTGCTTTCCGCGTCTCCATCAGGGCGCCTGCGTTGCGCACGATCGTGCCGGCGAGCCTCGCGCAGGTCACCCGGCGCGTTCTTGCGAACGCGTCCGGATCGAGGCGTTGGGCGAGTTCGGTGGCCACTGCGAGGGCGTCGCCCGTTGCGTCCGATGAGCCCGCGCGGTCGACGAACCCAACCTCGACGGCCTCGGTCGGCGAGTAGATCTGTGCCGTGTTGCAGGCCACGGTGAAGTGGCGAGGCGACAACCGCGCTCGTGCCAATTCCACGACCAACTCCGGAAGGGCCATTCCGATGGCCACCTCGTTGAGACCGATCTTGAAGTCGCCCGTCGCGCAGATACGGAGGTCGCAGCAGAGCAGTATCACGGCCCCCGCGGCCAAGGCGTGACCCGTGCAGGCCGCCACCACAGGACGCGGGAATTCCGCGAGCCGCAGGAAGACGTCGGTGCCCTTGTGGAGCAGGTCGATGGCGGCGCTGGCGGAGGTGCGTACCACGTTGAGGTCCAAGCCGGCGGAGAAGACCCCCGGACGCCCGGACAGGACGACCGCGCCCGCGTTGTCCTCGGCGATGTCGAGTGCGCCCCAGAGTCCGTCGAGGAGGGCGGGCGTCATGGCGTTGACTTTGCCGTCATCAATCCTGACGAGTGCCACCGGGCCCATCAGGCTCACTGTGACCGGAGTGTCGCTCATGTCGAACTCCTCCGTGTTCTTGTCGCTCCAGCTACCCGATTCGCAGCGCCCGGAACTCTCCGGAGACGGCGGGGAGGATCGAGCCTATATCCTGTATGCCGTGACGAGTAACTCGAATGCCGGTTCAACCGCAACCGCCACGTCCGTGATCCTGCAAGTGACCGACGAGGCCGCCGAAGTGGTTCTCGGCGCACTGGCCGGGGAGGCCGACGGCGCTGCTCTGGGGCTGCGTGTCGCCATCTCGGGGACTGAGATGTCGCCGAGCATGACTTTCGAGTTCGGCTACGACCTGTCCTTGCACGAGATCGACGGGGTCGACGGCGACGACGAGGTGTACGAAGTTGCCGGCCTGACCATCATCATTCCGGGGGACTCCGTGGAGAACCTCACCGGCGCCACGTTGGATGTTCCCAGCAATTCAATGCAGGGCGGCCTGGTGATTCGCAACCCCAATCGTCCCGACATGGCCGACCGCATCGATCTGTCGGAGTCCGGCTCGGTGGCCGAACGGCTGCAGAACCTGCTGAACAACCACGTCAACCCGTCCCTGGCGTCACACGGCGGGTACGTGGAACTCGTCAGGGTGGAAGAAAGCAAGGCGTACCTGCTGATGGGGGGCGGTTGCCAGGGATGCACGATGAGTGCCGCCACCCTGCACCAGGGAGTCGCCGCGATCATCAGCCAGCACGTCCCGGAGATCCTCGACGTGGTCGACGTGACCGATCACGCGGCCGGCGAGAACCCCTTCTACCAGTAGCACCCGACTGCCGGCGGGCTGCCGGAGCGGGCGGGCAACTTCAGCCGAGCGCCTCCAGCGCCGTCGCAGCGATGGAAGCCGCGTCGAGGCCGCAGGCCGCCAGGATCTCGTCGGGCTTGCCGTGGGGCAGGTAGGCGGTGGGGATCCCCAGTATTCGTAGGGCCGGCATAGCCTCGGGGCCGTCCATACTGCTCAGCGCCGTTGCGATACCGGCCCCGGCTCCGCCCTCGCGGATGCCGTCCTCGACGGTCACCACGAGTGAGTGCAACCGGGCATCGCTCAGCATTGCCTCGTCCAGCGGGGCCACCACCCGCACGTCCCAAACCGACGTGGAGACGCCGTGGCTCTCGAGGCGCTCGGCCGCCTGCTCAGCGGCCTCGAGCATCTTGCCCACCGCCAGCAGGCAGACCGTCTCGCCTGCGCGCACCTTGCGGCCGGCGAGTCCCCGACCCACCTCGTCCTCGGCGACCTGGCGAGCGGCGGTCTTGGGCCAGCGGATGGCGACGGGGCCGTCGGTCATGTCCAGCGCCTGGGACAGCATGACCTCCAACTCCTGGTATGACGACGGGGCCATCACGCACATGCCCGGCACCTTCGTGAGCAGTGCCATGTCGAGAATCCCGTGGTGGGAGGGGCCGTCGTCGCCGGTGATGCCCGCCCGGTCGATGCAGAACACCACCGGTTGGCGGTGCAGACCCACGTCGAGGTTCACCTGATCGAAGGCCCTCGTGAGGAACGTGGAGTAGATGGCCACGACCGGCCGCAGGCCACCCATGGCCATGCCGGCCGCGGAGGTGACGGCGTGCTGCTCGGCGATGCCCACGTCCACGAATCGATCACCGAAGCGGTCCTTGAACGTCAGCAGGCCGGTGGAGTCCGGCATGGCGGCGGTGATCGCCACGAGGTCCTGGCGGGACTCGGCCTCCTTCACGATGGCGTCTGAGAAGGCCTGGGTGTAGCTGCCGAGCTTGGTCTGGGAGGTGTCGTGCATGCGCTTGATGGGGTCGCGCTCGGCGGGGGCATAACCGCGGCCCTTGTCGGTCAGCACGTGGACGACGACCGGCCCCTTCAGCTCGGCCGCGTGGCGCAGGCTTCGCTCGAGATTCCGGATGTCGTGGCCGTCGAACGGCCCGGTGTAGCGAACGCCGAGGTCCGAGAAGAACGAGGGCGACTCCGAGAGTTCCCGCACGCCGGCTTTGACGGCGTCGACGACCCGGTCGACGTGCTCGCCCACCAGCGGGAGATCCCCCAGGATCCGCTCGAGCCGCTCCTGATGCTGGACGAACGCAGGGTTCACCGCCAGGCGGGCGAGCCGTTCGCTCAGCCGGGACACCGTGGGTGCGTACGAGCGGCCGTTGTCGTTGAAGATGATGACGACATCCAGGTTGGAGTGCCCCAGGTTGTTCAGGCCCTCGAACGCCATGCCCCCGGTCATCGACCCGTCGCCGATGACGGCCACGACGCGGCGCCGGGACCCGCCGTGCTGCTCCGCCGACCGGTAGGCGAGCGCCAGGCCGTGGGCGTAGCTCAGCGAGGTCGAGGCGTGGCTGTTCTCGACCCAGTCGTGCTCGGATTCCTCTCGTGACGGGTAACCCGACATCCCGCCCGGCTTGCGCAGTTCCTCGAACAGGTGCGAGCGGCCGGTGACGATCTTGTGCACGTAGGCCTGGTGGCCGGTGTCCCAGAGGATCGCATCGGTGGGGGAGTTGAAGACGCGGTGGAGGGCGAGCGTCAACTCGACCGCCCCGAGGTTCGAGCCCAGGTGGCCACCGTGGGTGGTGACCGCATCGACGATGAAGTCCCGGATCTCCTCGCCGAGCGCGTCGAGTTCGTCGTAGTCCATTTCCCGCAGGGATGCGGGCGTGATGACCCGATTCAGGAGCATTGTGGAGCCTCGATGGGATCGTCAGCGGGGGACAATATGTGGATACCTTACTGAGACGCGGGACGCTGGGCGGATGTGGTGACGTTCTCGTCGGCGTCGGATCCGCGCTCGAGGCGTCGAGTCCGGCGCTGCTGGCTCCAGCGCACCAGGGGTGTGGCCCATGCCAGCGCCAGTAATAGGCAGGCGGTGCCCGCCGCGGCGTCGATCCAGTAGTGGTTGCCGGTGACCACTACGGCGAACAGGGTCAGCGGCGGGTAGAGGTACAGGCACAGGCGCCCCCAGCCGCTGCGCACCTTGCCGCGGAGCGCAAGGAAGCACCAGCACGCCCACGCGAAGTGGATGCTCGGCATCGCCGCGTACTGGTTGGAGAGATTCTGGAAGGTGCCGGAGTCGAACGACCACAGACCCTCGTAGTGGATCATCGTGTCGACGAAGCCGGCATCGGGCAGGCAGGCTCCGTACGGTCCGCATGCGCCGAGCAGCCGTGGGGGCATGAGCGGGAACAGCGCGAACCCCACGAGTCTGAGCCCGGTGCAGAGCAATCCGGTGGTCCGCCACCGCTGGTAGACCTCCGGGAACTTGAGGTACAGCCACATCATCGTGAAGAACGTCACCGCGAAGTGCAGCAGTCCGTAGAACACGTTCCACACCGAGATGAACGTGTCCCATCCCAGGAACCAGCCCTGCACGGTCGACTCCACGTAGAGGCCGAGTGCACGCTCGAATTCGATAACGAGTTCGGCGTTGTTCAGGGCATGGACCGGCCCCACTGCCGCTGACCCGAACTGGTTGCGAACGAAGTTGTAGCCGACGTAGAACAGGCCGATGAGGAGGATCTCCCGCCACCAGCGGATGCCCAGTTCCTGGCGCTTGGCGTGTTGCGGGCCGCTCGGCTCAACGCCCAGGTCCCGCAACCGCCGGAGCACCGGCGACTGTGCCCACCACCCCGCCTGGTCGTGTCTCTGACGACCGCGCGATCGGACGACTCCGGTGGTCATGGCGACCTCAGACGAGAGCCTCGGTGCGGTCCTCGTCGCTCTCCGGCGAGCTCGCCGTGATGCGGCGGCGGCCGAACAGCCGGTTGCCGAGCAGCACCGCGGGCAGTCCGGGGAGGCTGCAGAGGAGGATCAGCAGCCCGATGAGAAGGCCGAGTGAGAATGCCTGCTCCTCGGGTGCCCCGATGGCGGTCAGGAAGAACACCAGCGAGGCCTCGCGCACCCCGAGGCCGCCGATGCCCAGCGGCAGGACCTGCAGCATCAGGACGGCAGGGAAGAACGCCGTGAGGGCGGTGAAGCCCACCTCGTCGATGCCCATGGCCTCGGTAGCGCATCCCACGGCCAGCAGCACCGACAACTGGTAGACCACCGAGGCGGTCAGCAGCCGGACCGCGGCGCGCGGCTGCGCCCTCAGCGCATCGAGGGCGAGGTGCATGGCGTTGAAGTAGCGGGCGACGCCGGTGCGTCCCGCCAGCCAGCGGCCGGTGGCGTTGTGGCCGACCACGTACAGCAGGGCACCGAAGGTGCCGAGGGTGACGCACGCCAGCGTGATCGCAGTGGCCGACGAAGCGCCCAGCCGGCCCAGAGGCGGGTTGAGAGCCAGGCCGACGAAGGTGAACATCGGTAGCACCAGCCACCCGGAGAGCCGCTCGAAGATCACCGAGGCGAACGCCGCCGGGTGTTTGCCGGTGTCGCTGCCGAGCCGGGTGACACGCAGCACGTCCCCGCCGATGGTCGTCGGCATAACGTTCGACACGAATTGCCGGCCATGAAGTGGGACAGAACCCCGCGCAGGGGCACGTCGAGGCGCAGCGCCTCGGTGACCTGCCTCCAGCGGAGGGCGCCGAGCACCAGCGACAGGGCCATGAGAGCGAACGCTCCGAACAACCAGAAGGGCGTCCAGCGGTTCCAGTCCGGGAGCAGTTTGGAGGCGTCAAGGTTCGGACCCTGGACGATGAGGAACGTCAACAGCCCGCCGCTGATGCATGCACGGAGGGCGTAAACGGTCCAGGTGCGCCTGCGGTCCATGGGTTCCTTGAAGGGGGATCGGGTTGCGCCGGCGTCCGGCTGGCTCGACTTTGCGTCGCCGCTGCTCGGTGAAGGCCGGGTCTGGCGTCGGCCCGGAGTGCCGGTGGGTGCCCGCAAGTTTACTCGTGCGTGCCGGTGCCGTGTCCGACAGCGACCGGGAGGTGAACTCTGCGAGCCGGCAGGAGCGGCGCGGCGCCGGCCGGAACTGCGACCGGCGCCGGCAGCGACGGGTTACTGCGCCGGCGGCACACGCTCTTCGAACCGCCGGCGGTCGACGACGATCCGCACGATGCGCCCACTCCCCACCAGGTCGCCGGCCTCGTCGCGCGCCTCCACGCTGAAGGTGAGACGGCGCCCCTCGACGCGCTCGAGGCGCGCCGCGGCGAACACCTGCCGCCCCACCGGGACGGGCCGCACGTGGTCGAAGTGGACCCGCATGCTCACGCTCGTGGAGCCAGCCGGAAGGCTGCCCGCGAGGGCGTCGACGGTGGCCGCCTCGCTGAGGGCGAGGAGCATCGGTGTGGCGAGGATCCGCAGGTCGCTCGAGCCGACGGAAGCGCCGGTGTCGGCCTCTCGGACCGTCCGTCTGGCGCTGCCGCGCGCACCTGGTTCGAGAACCACGCCCGCTACCCTACGGGCCCCGGTCGGGGCGGTCACATGGGCGGGCCGGAGGCCATGTCACGACTCCGGGAGCCGACCCTGGTTCCGGATCGCCGATTGGTACCCTTGGTGAAGCTCGAGCCGCGACCGCATGGCGATTCCGGCGCACCGCAGCAAGGGAGGCACCGATGACGAGCACCATGCCGGATGCAGATGTCCTGGATGCCGCGCTGCGGGCCGCTCTCCGCACCGGCGGGGACTTCGCCGAGGTGTTCGTCGAGGACCGTCGCTCCTCGCGGGCCCGCTTCGATGATGGCAAGGTGGAGGAGTTGGTCTCGGGCCGGCTCAGCGGCGCCGGCATCCGGGTCCGTTCGGGTTCGTCGGTGGGTTTCGCCCACACGGCCGACCTGACGCCCGCCGGCCTGCGCACCGCCGCCCAGACGGCCGCTGCGGCGGCCCGCGCGGGAGGCTCGCAGACGTCTGCCGGCAAGCTGTCCCGCCGCCATGCCCCCGCGCCCAACGAGGTGACCGTCGCTCCCGACGCGGTCGCCAAGGCGCGCAAGGTGGCGCTGCTGGCGGCCGCCGACGAGGCGGCCCGTGCCGAAGGGTCTGCCATCTCGCAGGTGGCATGCCTCTACGGCGACAGTCACCGGTCGATCCTGGTCGCCAACAGCGACGGGCTGCTGGCGAGCGACGATCAGGTCAAGACCCTGTTCTCGGTCTCGGCGGTGGCGCTGGGTGACACCGGCATGCAGACCGGCCGGGAGTCGGTTGGCCGCACCGTGGGTTTCGAACTGTTCGACACCGTCGATGTCCGCGACCTGGCGCGCACCGCCGCCCGGCGCGCGCTGCGCAAACTCCAGGCCCAGCCCGCACCGAGCGGGGCGATGCCGGTGGTGATCGGCCCCGGCGGCGGGGGAGTGCTCTTCCACGAGGCCTGCGGGCACGGCCTCGAAGCCGACCTCATTGCCAAGGAGGCCTCGGTGTTCTCCGGGCGGATCGGTGAGCAGGTGGCGAAGCCCATGGTGACCCTCATCGACGACGGCACCATGGCCACCGAGTGGGGCTGCTACGCCATCGACGACGAGGGGCGCCCTGCCCAACGTAACGTGCTGATCGCCGACGGGGTGTTGATGGACTACATGTGGGACCGCCTGCGGGCCGACCGGGCCGACCGGGCCACCTCCTCGGGCAACGGCCGCCGGGAGAGTTACCAGCACCTGCCGATGGTGCGCATGACCAACACCTACATCGCCAACGGCGAGAGCGAACCCGACGACATCGTGGCCGACACCCCCAACGGCGTCTACGTGGCTCACCTCGGCGGGGGTCAGGTGAACACCGCCACCGGCGATTTCGTGTTCGGTATGACCGAGGCCTACCTCATCGAGGACGGGCGCCTCACCGCCCCCATCCGCGACGGCAACCTCATCGGCAACGGCCCCGAGGTGCTGATGCTCATCGACGCTCTGGGCAACGACTTCGCCATGGGGTCGCCCGGTACCTGCGGCAAGGACGGCCAGGGCGTTCCCGTGGGGGACGGAACCCCGACTCTGCGGGTCCAGCGCCTCACCGTCGGCGGCACCGCCGCCTGAGCCTGTCGACCGCGCCGCAG
The DNA here is from genome assembly GCA_963664235.1 of Acidimicrobiales bacterium. Classification (GTDB taxonomy): domain Bacteria; phylum Actinomycetota; class Acidimicrobiia; order Acidimicrobiales; family CATQHL01; genus VXNF01. The sequence goes on from OY760933.1 coordinate 2,516,552, forward strand.
ACCGCCGGGGCGTCGCCGTGCACGACGACGATCTGACCACCGAGGCGCTGGCCTCCCTCGGCGACCGGGTTGTTGCGCAGGCCGCGCCCGGCGAGCAGATCGAGGTGGTGCTCGTCCACTCCACCGAGACCGAGGTCCGCGCCTGGGAGGGCGAGGTGGAGTCCTTCGCAGCGGCGACAGCCCACGGCGTGGGCATCAGGGTGGTCACCGACCAGCGGCAGGGATTCGCCCACGCGGGCAGCCACGACGAGGCCGTCGTGGCCGAGACACTGGCCGCGGCTCGTGACAACGCCGCCTTCGGCACCCCCGACGAGTTCTTGGGGGTGGCCGAACCCGACGGCGTGGCGGTCCCCGAGATGGACCTCTGGCGCCCGGAGTTGGCCACCGTCGATCCCGAGACCAAGATCGGGATGGCGCTGGAGCTCGAGCGGGCGGTGCGGGACGGCGACAAGCGCATCTGCGGGGTGGAGTCGGCGGACTACGTGGACGCGCTGTCGACCGGAGCGGTCGTCACCTCAACGGGCATCCGGTCCGTCGGCAGGGACTCCGGCTGCTACCTGTCGGTGTACTCGCTGGCCGCCGACGGCGAAGAGACCCAGACCGGGTTCGGCTACAGCGTCGGCCGCAGCATCGAGGACCTCGACCTGCGCCAGGCCGCCGCGGACGCCGTCGAGCGTGCCGTGCGGCTGCTCGGTGCGGGCAAGCCGGCGACGCAGCGGACGACGGTGGTCTTCGATCCCTGGGTGACGGCGCAGTTCCTCGGCATCGTCGGCGCCACGCTCTCGGGCGAGGCGGTCCTGAAGCGCCGGTCGCTGTTCGCGGACCGCCTGGGAGAGACCGTCGCCGCGCCGTTCTTCACGCTCACCGACGATCCCACCGACCCCGACGCGTTCAGTGCCACCGAGACCGACGGCGAGGGCCTGGCGACCCGGCGCAACGAGTTGATGACCGGTGGCGTGCTGCAGCGTTTCCTGCACAACAGCTACACGGGGCGCCGCTCGGCAAGCGCCTCCACCGGTTCGGCGGTGCGGGGCTACGCCGGCACGCCGGGGGTGGGCTGCATGGCCCTGGTGGCGACGCCGGGGGATGCAGCGCCGGGTGCGCTCGTGGCGGGAATCGACGACGGGGTGCTGGTGCAGGGGGTGAGCGGGCTGCACTCGGGGGTGAACCCCGTCAGCGGCGATTTCTCCACCGGTGCGGAGGGGCTGCGCATCCGTGGCGGCGAGCTGGCCGAGCCCATCCGGGAGTTCACGGTGGCCTCGACGCTGCAGCGCATGCTGCTCGACGTGGTGGCCGTGGGCAACGATCTCACGCGGCTGCCGATGACGGCTGCGGGGGTCACTCTCGTGGTCGCCGACGTGACGGTGTCGGGGGAGTGAACGCCCCTCCGGGTTGACCGGCAGGCGGGCGAGTGATGTCGATTCTCGAAGCCATCGTTCTCGGCATCCTCCAGGGGCTGACCGAGTTCCTGCCGATTTCCTCCAGCGGCCACCTGCAACTCGTCACCTGGCTGGCCGGATGGGAGCCGTTCGCGGGCGACACGAGCCTTTGGACGGCATTCGAGGTGGCTCTGCACGTCGGCACCCTGGCCGGCGTTCTGGTCTACTTCGGCCGGGAGGTCGTCGGGCTCGTCGCGGCGGGCGCCCGCCAGGTCGTGGGCAGGCGGAGCCCCGAGGGCCGCCGAGGCTGGCATCTCGTGCTGGCGACGGTGCCCGCGGCGATCGTGGGAGTCACAGCCGGGGCTGCGCTGGAACGCAACGAGCGGGTCTGGGTGACGGCCTGCACGCTGGTGGTATTCGGGATCTGGCTGTGGTGGGCGGATCGCAGGGGCCCCATCCGGCCGGATGAGACCCTTGACCGGAATGACGCCCTCAGCCTGGGCGTGGCGCAGGCGCTGGCGCTCGTCCCAGGTGTGTCCCGGTCGGGCGCCATCATGACCGCCGCGCGCCTCCGGGGAATGTCGCGCCCCGAGGCGGCGCGGGTCGCCATGTTGATGAGCGTGCCGGTCATCGCCGGGGCGGCGGTGTACAAGCTGATCGACCTCGGCGGGTGGTCGGGGATCCCTGCCGATGCGCAGGCGGCTTTCGTCTGGGGAACCGTGGCGGCCGCGCTCTCGGGCTGGGCGGCGGTCTCGCTCCTGCTGGCCCTGGTCCGCCGGGTCGACTTCGCCCCCTTCGCCCTGTACCGGGCGGCTCTGGGTATTTCGATCCTCGTCCTTGTCGCGACGTCCTTCCGCAACACCGGTTGGATCTGAGCGGGCACCGGCTGCGGCGGCCGGTGTGGGCCGCCGCTCGCTGCGGTGCGCAGGGCCGCCTCAGGTACAGGGCCGCCTCAGGTGCAGGGCCGCCTCAGGTGCAGGGTCGCCTCAGCCGGCGGGGGTGCCGACGGCGACCACGGTGACGGCTCCCCAGACGAGGGCGGACACCGTGGCGTCCACCTCGCCGGCCCGGATCGCCACGGTCACCGCGTCCTCGTCGAGTTCGAGGACGGTCGCCCGGCGTGCCACGGTCTGCGCGTCCGGCACCGCTTCGGTCGCGAAGCTGTCGAAGACGGCGACCAGGCTCACCAGATCGCCGGGGCGCACCGGCGGGACCCCGAAGGTGGCCGGCACCGACACTGCCGCCATACCCGGTGGCAGCCGGCTGCTCAGCCCGCCGCCGAGACCGGCCACGCGCTCGTCGTGCACCACTTCCCCCGGATAGATCGCCGCTGCGGCGACGGCGCCATCCGCGAGTTCGGTGGCCGCACCGGAGGGCACCGCGGCGGTCGGCCGCGGCTCCCACCGCACGGTCTCGGCGTCCAGGGCGTCGCCGGGTCTGATGAGGCTGGCGGCCACCGGTACCTGGCGCAGTTCGCCGTAAGCGGCTTCGAGTTGCTGGCGGCGGTCCGACTGGCGCGCCACGCCCATGACGGTGACGGCGACGAGAAGCGCCACGGCGCTCCAGTACACGAGCGGGCGGCGCAGCCAGCGGTACAGGAGTGAGCGGCGCCACGTGGGGGATTCGGCGCGACGGCGCATCGGGGACGGGCTCGGCATGGCGGGCTTCCTCTCGCCGGTGGGAGTTGGGGGGAAGCCACGCCGGAGCCCCGGCGCAGGTGCGCAGGCTACCGGTGGTCGCCTGCGGTGCCGCTAAGAGGGTCCGAGGGAGAGGGAAGGGCCCGCCCGATCGCCGCAGCAGGCGGGTTGGGTGGTGGGGAGGTCGGCCACGAGACGCCCGATGAGGGTTCGCACGCGTGTGACGTTCTGCTTGAAGACAGCCAGCACCTGCTCGTGGGTGACCGGCTCGGCGTCGCCGACTACCCCGGCGTCGTAGTCGGTCACGAGCGCGATGCCGGCGAAACACATGCCCAACTCGGCGGCCAGCGGGGCCTCGGGCACCTGTGTCATGTTCACCACGTCGCCGCCGAGGGCGCCGAACCAGGCCGATTCGGCGCGGGTGCTGAAGCGCGGCCCCTCGATCACGACGACCGTGCCTCCATCGTGCGCGCTGATCCCGGAGGCTCGAGCCGCGGCGACCGCAGTGCGCCCCAGAGCCGGGCAGTACGGGTCGGCGAAGCTCACGTGATGGACCTGCGGCCCGTCGTAGTACGTCTGCGGGCGGCTCTGGGTGCGGTCCACGATCTGGTCGCAGACCACGAAATCGCCCGGGGCGATGTGCCGTTGGAGTGAGCCGCAGGAGAACGGTGCCAGCAGGGTTCGCACGCCGAGGGATCGCAGCGCCCACAGGTTCGCCCGGTAGGGCACCCGGTGGGCGGGGAACTCGTGGTTCTCGCCGTGGCGGGCCAGGAAGGCCACCTCGCGCCCGGCGAAGCTGCCGATCCGCGGTGCAGCCGAGGGAGTTCCGTACGGCGTGTCGATCTCGACGGGCCGCAGATCCTCGGCGAGGGAGTAGAAGCCGCTGCCGCCGAGGATGCCGATCTGTGCGCCGGTGCCGGCGGTGGTCATCGCGCCGCCGGTGCGGGTGTCCTCACGACGAACTGGCTCCTGCCGTGGCGCGGTCACCCTTCGAATCCCCGGTTGTCGTGCCTGAGGAGTCCTTGCTCTCGCTGCCGGACGACTTGGTGGCCCCCTCGTCGGACTTCGTTGCCTGCTCGGCCGGCTTCTGGTCCTTGGAGCCGTTGGTGGATCGGCTGGCCGAAGAGCGGCTGTCGGTCTTGTAGAAGCCGTCGCCCTTGAAGCTGATGGACGGGGCGCTGAATACCTTCTGCACCTCGCCCTCGCCGGGGGCGAGGCAGGTCGCAGGACTCTGCTCCGAGGCGGCGGAGGGGCAACTGGTCAGGCTGTCCTCGGCGAAGGATTGCTGGATCTCGAAGCGGGAGTCGCAGGATCGGCAGCGATACTCGTAGGTGGGCATGCGGCTCCTCGGCGGCGGTCGCCCGTTCAGGCACCGCTGGAACGACTCATGGACCGGCTGCTAACCTTATAGCTGCGGCGGGTTGGCGCCACCTGCCCGGCGAGGCGCGGGCACATCGGCGACCGGGGCGGTCCCCTGGCCGCGGCGGGCCACCGAGCCACACGCCCCTCCGGGTCATTCCGGCTCTGACGTGACGGGGGGTCGTGATCTAACATGTCGCCATGAGTGCATGGTGGCTGCTGGTCCCTCTCGCGTATCTGCTGGGCACCTTCCCGACGGCGCATCTCGTGGGCCGCCTCGTCGGCCACGATCCCATGAGCGAAGGCTCGCGCAACCCCGGTGCAACCAACATGTATCGCGTGGCCGGGCGAGGCGCCGGCGCACTCGTCCTCATCGGTGACCTCGTGAAGGGTCTGGCGCCGACGCTGGTGGCGTTGCTGGTGGCCGGTCGGCCGGTCGCCATGGGTTGTGCCGTGGCGGCAGTGCTGGGCCACATCGCGCCCCTCACGCGGCGCCTGCGCGGCGGCAAGGGCGTCGCCACCTACGGCGGCGTGTCGCTGGCGATGTGGTCGTTCGCCGCTCTCGGCGCCGTCGTGCTGTTCCTCATAGTCACCAAGTTGTCGGGACGTCCGTCGGTGGGGTCTCTCGTGGCGGTCCCGCTGCTGCCGGTCGGCGTCGGCATCCAGGTGGCGTTCGGCTCGGTGGGATGGTGGGAACCGGTTCTCCTGGCGGTGGTCGCGATGGTGGTCGTCGGGATGCACTGGCGCAATATCGTGCGACTCGCCCGGGGAGAGGAAGCCAGGCTCCCCAACGTCTTCACCCGCGGGCAGGCCACTACTTCGTGATCCCCCTCGTTGAGGCGCAGCGGGTCGTCGTTGACCGCTGCCCACCACTGCCGACGGTCACGCTCGGGTTGGTCGACGCGCTCGGCCACGTGACTGCGGGCGCTGTCACCGCCGCTGAAGAGGTCCCGGCCTTCGACAACACGGCCATGGACGGGTACGCGGTGCGTTCGGCGGACACCGCGGCGGCGCCAGTGACGCTCGATGTCGTGGGCACGCTGGCCGCCGGCAAGGCGCCCGATACGGACGTGGGGCCGGGCCAAGCGGTGCGCATCATGACCGGTGCGCCCATCCCGCCGGGCGCCGACGCGGTGATCATGGTCGAACGCACCCGTGCGCTGGCCGGAGGCGACCAGGTCGTCGCCGAGGTCAGCGTGCCCGCCGGCAACCACGTCCGTCGGGCGGGGGAGGACCTCGAGGTGGGCAGGGTGGTCTTCGAGCCCGGCGAGGTGTTGCAGCCTGCACACGTGGGGGTTCTGGCGGGATTGGGCATCCATTCCCTCAGGGTCGTGCGCAGGCCCCGTGTGGGGGTCATCTCCACCGGCGACGAGCTGGTTGACAGCTCCGAGCCACTGGCGCTCGGGCAGGTGCGCGACTCCAACCGCTACTCGCTGCTCAGCCTGGTGCGAGAGGCCGGTCTGGAGGGTGTCGACCTTGGTCTCGTGCGCGACGACCCGGAGGCGATCAGGTCCACCATCGCCCTCGGCGCCGAGACGTGCGACGCCGTGCTGACCAGCGGGGGCGTCAGCATGGGCGACTACGACTGCGTCAAGGTGGTCCTGGACGAGATGGGTGAGATGTCCTGGATGCAGGTGGCCATCAAGCCGGCCAAGCCTTTCGCCTTCGGGCTGGTGGGAGCCACGCCGGTGTTCGGGCTGCCGGGCAACACGGTCAGCTCCATGGTCTCCTTCGAGTTGCTGGCGCGCCCGGCGCTGCGCCGCATGATGGGGCACGCCCAACTGCACCGGCCCCTTGTGCAGGCGACTGCCGCTGCGCCGCTGCGCCGCCACCCCGACGGCAAGATCCACTTCGCCCGGGTGGTGTGGTGGTACCGCCAGGGTGGCTACGAGGTTCGCTCGGCGGGCGGTCAGGGCTCGCATCAGCTCTCGTCGCTGGCAGCGGCCAACGGCCTGGCGGTCCTGCCCGACGGGCACGGAGCCGGCGTCGGCGACTCTGTCGAACTCATCCGCCTGCACGAGGCGCGCCGCGAGGACTGAGGTCCGGGCGGGCCGCGGTCGCGGGACGGTCCCGCCGAGGTTGACGCGGCGGGGGGTGATGGGCGCCGCACCCGGTGGCGCCGGTAGTCTGAGGTGATGGCGGAGCAACTCGTCGACACCTTCGGTCGGGTGCACCGCGATCTGCGGATCTCCGTCACCGACCGCTGCAACTTCCGCTGCACTTACTGCATGCCGCCGGAAGGGTTGGAGTGGTTGCCCCGGTCCGAGGTGCTGACGTTCGAGGAGATCGAGCGCCTGGCTCGCCTCCTCGTGGAGCGATTCGGCGTGCACAGCATCCGCCTCACAGGCGGCGAGCCGACCGTGCGGGCCCGCCTGGCCGACCTGGTGGAGATGCTGGTGCCGCTGGGGACCGATCTGGCCCTCACCACCAACGGCGCCACACTCGGCCTCGTGGCAGAGGATCTGGCAGCCGCCGGCCTGCGCCGGATCAACATCTCCATCGACTCGCTGCGGGCCAATCGGTTCCGCGAATTCACCCTGCGGGACGACCTGCACCGGGTGCTCGACGGCGTCGACGCCGCGTTGGCCGCCGGACTCGACCCGGTGAAGGTCAATGTGGTGGTCATGCGGGGCCAGAACGACGACGAACTCTTGGACTTCGCCGAGTTCGGGCGCCGCAAGGGTGTCGAGGTGCGATTCATCGAGTACATGCCGCTGGACGCCGAAGAGGGATGGCGAGCCGAATCGGTGGTCAGCCTCACCGAGATCACCGAACGCATCGGTGAGGTGTTCCCGTTCGAGGCGCACCGGCAGGGATCCGAGCCCGCCAGCCGGTTCCGCTACCTCGACGGCAAGGGGTTCTTCGGCGTGGTCGCCAGCGTGACCCAGTCCTTCTGCGGATCCTGCGACCGGATCCGTCTCACCGCCGACGGCCAGTTCCGCAACTGCCTCTTCGGTCTCGAGGAGTACGACCTGCGTGGACCGCTGCGCGGCGGTGCCGGCGACGATGAGTTGGCGGAGATCGTGCGTGGCGCCGTCGGGGGCAAGTGGGCGGGCCACAGCATCGGCAAGGTGCACTTCATCCGGCCTGCCCGGTCGATGTCTCAGATCGGCGGCTGAGGGCCGCCGCTAGGCTCGATGCAGTGAGTGATCTGGGGTTCACGCACCTCGACCCTCTGGGCCGGGCGCGCATGGTGGACGTCTCGGCCAAGGACCCCAGGCACCGGCGAGCCATCGCCCGGGCCAGGGTGAACATGACCTCCGAGACCGCTTCGGCGGTTGCCCGCGGCGCCATCGGCAAGGGTGACGTGCTGGCGGTGGCCCGCGTCGCCGGTATCCAGGCCGCCAAGCGCACGCCCGACCTCATCCCGCTCTGCCACCCCCTGCTCGTGGGGTCGGTGCTGGTCAACTTCAGCATCGAGGACAGCCATATCGATGTCGAGGCGGAAATCGAGACGCTGGACCGCACCGGCGTGGAGATGGAGGCCATGACCGCCTGCACGGTGGCAGCGCTGACCATCTACGACATGTGCAAGTCGTTGGATCGCTCCATGGTCATCAGCGACGTGTGCCTCTGGGAGAAGACGGGCGGGCGTTCGGGGACGTACCGCCGGGACGGCAGCGCCTAAGCGTTTGCAACCTGCCGGTCGAGGCGCTGATTTCGACGTGCTCCGAGGGTTAGTACCGGAATCTCAAATAATCCCCAGCAAATCCACATTGACGTGCAAGTTTTCCGACTCCTGTGCCGCAATTCCGCCGTCCGGGGCCAGGGCGCGCGATAGGTTGTTACTACTCGCATCCAGTTGAGTCGCGGACCGGAACCCTCGCTCTCGACCTCGCACATCGGGACGCAACGAGCGACAACGCGAGATATCCACAACTCCGGACCCGTCAAATGACATACTTGTAGTAGGAGACCCGGTGCCTACTCTCGTGACAATCCTGATTCTCGCAGCTCTGTGGTTGGCCGTACTAGCGCCAAGGTGGTTACGACGCCTGTCCCGGTATCAGGGCGAGCAGAAATACGGTCCACTGACCTCAGGGTCATCCCGGCATCGGAATGTCGTTCCACTCACCGGCGTCGCGCAGCTCGCCCCACCACCCCGGCCCGGTCTGATACCCCCGGGTTCCGGCATTGATCGAGGGGCCCTGGCGAGGCTGCAGCGCGAGCAAGCGCGCCTGCGCCGCCGCAACATCCTGATCAGCCTCGTGTTTCTCGCCGTCGTGACGTTCGTCGGGGCGGTCACTGCGGGCGGGGTCATGATCGGGGTGCACGTGCTCGTCGACATCCTGCTCGTCGGATACGTCGGCGCCCTGGCCCAGCGGCAGCGGCGCATCCTGGAGCGCCACGCCAAGGTCACAGACATCGCCTCGGCCAGGACGGCCGCGGATCCCCGGCGGGGAATCCCGCAGACCCCGGCAGAGGAAGCGGCGATCAGCTTCATCGCCGGCTCCCGCGGCCAGACCTGATCCGGCGCTGCGCGTACCTCGGTGGTGCGCGGCGCGCGGCCGGCTCAGTCCCCCGTGCGTTCGTGGTTGCGAGAGGCGCGCACCAGCGGCCCGATCACGACGAGGACACCGACGAGAAACATGAGGCCGGCGATCAGCGACACCGGGTCGCCGTCGCGTGCCGCGGCGACCGCGAACAGCAGGCACCCGACCGCCCAGAGCCCGTAGCCGAGCATGTTCCACCAGAGATCGGGAATGCGGCGCACCCGCAGCAGGTTAGAGGTGGCGCGATGGGGGCCAACCCGGCGCAGCAGTCGCTACCGGCACGGATACAATTCGTACCCCGTTCGGGGGTGTAGCTCAGCTGGCTAGAGCGCTTCGTTCGCAACGAAGAGGTCGGCGGTTCGAGTCCGCTCACCTCCACTCGGGGGGTGTTTCAGGAGCCCCCGTACGAGTCCACAAGGTGCCATTCAGGTCGAGAGAGACCTGGTCAGAGCGCTCATGAGAGGGTTGTCGCGGTTCCCAGGTGCCTATCGGGTTCCAGGAGATCACATTGCGCGTGGGAAAACTCGTGGCAAAACTGCCCCGTGGGACAGCTCGCCGAATCGCCCTGGGTTCTGCGGAGGCTCCGGTGTGCGTCGGATACGACGCCACGGGAAGGCTCAACCACATTCCCCCCTTCAAGAATGTAGAGGGGACGCCCCCAACGCAGCCCGGCTATGCATGACCATCATTGACACGCGCCTGTGTGATCGGTTAGGAGAGATGGGCGTGGAGGAAGATCGCATCACCATCAACGACATAGCCGCGGCAGCGGGCGTGTCGGTCGCGTCCGTCAGCCGCAGCCTTCGAGACCTTCCCGGCGTCGGGCTGGAGACCCGAAGGCGGATTGTCGAGATCGCGGACGAGTTCGGGTACGAACTCCATCCCCAGGCCTCGCGCCTGGCTTCTGGACGAACCTCGACAGTGGGATTGGCCGCGCCGCTATTCGGAACCTGGTTCCCGTCGCGAGCCTTGGGCGGCATCCGCTCGGTGCTGGCTGAGGCCGGTTACGACCTGCTCATCGCCATGATGAGCACCCCAGCGGAACGGGGACGGTTTCTGAGGGAAGCACGGTCCTTCTGCCGCCGAGTCGATGGAGTGATTCTGATCGACACATTTGCCAGCGCTGAAGGGGACTCGGCCGATGCCTTCTTCAACCGACCTGTCGTCGCCGTCGGCGAGCGCCTCGCCGGCGCGGGATCAATAGCGATCGACAACCGGCTCGCGGCGCGTCGAGCTGTTGAGCACCTGATCGATCTGGGCCACGAGCGCATCGGCATCATCACGGCACCTGAGAGGGCCGACCTGGCGATGTCGACGTCCGGGCTGCGCCGCCTGGGCTATGAGGACGCACTCCGCGACGCCGGCCTGAGCGTCGACCCGAGTCTGGCGGCTGCCGGCGACGGGTCGATCGCCAGTGGAGTTGAGGCTCTGTCCCGGCTCCTGGCGATTCCTGGGCCGCCGACTGGGGTCTTCTGCATGTCCGATGAGATGGCCTTCGGTGCCCTGCGTGCGGCCCAGACCGCCGGAGTGCCTGTTCCGGACGAGCTCTCGATCATCGGCTTCGACGACCATGATTTCGCGCAAGCAATGGGACTTACCACCATGCGGCAGTCCGTCGGTGAGATGGGCATGACCGCCGCCAGGGTTGTGCTCGCGCTGATCGAAGGCAGCGAACCGATCAGTGAGATCACCTGGGACGTTCCCCTGGTGGCCCGCCAGACGACCGCAGCGAGAGTTTGACTTGACACCCTGGGAGTAAGCGCCTACGTTAACGTAAGCGCTTACTCATAGACGGCTTGTCGCTGCGCCTGCTGGTGCCGAGTGGCCGAAAGGGGGACCAAGATGAATAGGACCAAGAATGTATGGCGGTGGCTGGCACCGCTCTTTGCCGTCGCCTTGATGGCCGCCGCTTGCGGCGACGACGGCAGCGAGCCCGAACCAGCCGTCACGGAGACACCCACCACCGAGGCCACAGCGGAGGAGACACCCACCACCGAGGCCTCAGCCGACGAGACGACGACCACCGAGGCCTCAGCCGAGGAGACGCCCACCGCCGAGGCACCGGCCGTGGGAGGCGAAGAGATCGAGGTCATGGCCACGTGGGGCGACGCCGAACAGGCTGGCTTCATGGAGGTGTTGGACGCCTTCACCGAGGCCACCGGGATACCGGTGAGCTACACCAGCGAGCGCGACCTGCCGACCGTGCTGCCGACGCGCGTTGCCGGCGGGAACCCGCCCGACGTCGCGCTGATCCAGCGGCCCGGCGTCGTGCAGCAGTTCGTCGACGACGGCGTCGCGTTCTCGTACGCCGAGCTCGGCATCGATATGAGCGACATCAACGCCTACTATTCTCAGAGCACCCTCGACCTGGGGACATTCAACGGCGAGCTGTACGGCCTGCTCACCGCATCGAACTCGAAGAGCACCTTCTGGTACAAGCCGGCGTCGCTCGAGGCCCTCGGGTACGACACCCCCGACACATTCGACGAACTCCTGGAGATCGTCACCGCCTACGTCGACAACGGGCAGGTCCCGCTGTCGATCGGCGGGATGGACGGATGGACGCTCACCGATTGGTTCGAGAACATCTACGTCCGTATCGCCGGCCCCGAGATGTACAACAAGCTGTTCGTCACCCACGAGGTCTCGTGGACGGATCCAACCGTCGTGCAGACCATGGAGCGCTTCCGCGATCTCGTCGCGCCGACCGATGAGCGTCTTGCAGGAGGGGCAGCCGGCACCAACTCCACCGGATTCATCGACGCGTGGGATCTCGTGCTGGCCGGCGATGCCGAGTTGTACTACGAGGGCGGGTTCATGGGGAACTTCGCCCGGGACAACTTCCCCGACCTCGTGAGCGGCACCGACTACTCGTTCTTCGAGTTCCCCGAGATCGACCCGCAGTGGGGCAAGCCGGTCGTCGGCGGAGGCGACTTCGCGGTCGGACTGGTCAACAGCCCCGAGGTGCGCGCCTTCATCGAGTACTTGGCCACGCCGGAGGCGAACGAGGTATGGGCCACTGCGGATGCGGGCGCCCGGATCACGCCGAACCAGGGCGTGTCGGCCGACCTCTTCGGTGACGAGTTGACGAAGCTTGAGGCAGCGCAGATCAAGGCCGCATCGATCTTCGTGTTCGACGGTTCGGACCTCGCGCCCGGGGCGATCGGCGGCGACGCTATGTTCACCGCACTGCAGGATTTCATCGCCAACACCGACGACATCGACGGCCCTCTGGAGTTCATCGAGGCGGCGGCAGCCGGCGCCTATTGATGCCGTGACCGCAGCGCCGGAGGCGGGGAGTACCGCGCCGCCGCGATCCGGGCCGCAACGAGAGGTCCGGTGGAAGAGGTGGATCTGGGTTCTCCCCGCTCTGGCGTTGCTCGGAGTGTTCCTGGTGTGGCCGGTCATCAGGACCGTCCACTACAGCCTGTACAAGGGTTCGATCATCAGACCCACCCGAGAGTTCGTGGGGCTGGACAACTACAAGCGCCTGCTGACCGGCGACCCCGCGTTCTTGCAGACCGAGTGGCCGGCCTGGTCGGCACTGTTCAACAGCGCCGTGTGGGTGGTCCTGTTCACCGGCGGAGTCATCGCCATGGGCCTGTTGGTGGCCGTGCTCACCGACAAGGTGCGCTACGAGAGGCTGCCCAAGGTGGTCGTGTTCATGCCGATCGTGATCTCGTTCACGGCCGCCTCAGTCGTGTTCCGGCTGGTCTACGCGACTAACCCCGACATCGGCCTGTTGAACGCGGCCCGGCAGGCGCTCGGGCTCGACCCGTACGCGTGGCTGGGCGAGGAGAGCACTGCGAATCTCGCGATCATCGTGGCCGGGATCTGGGTGTGGACTTCGCTGGCGATGACCATCCTGGCCGCGGCCTACAAGGCGCTTCCCGAAGAGGTTCACGAGGCCGCGTCCATCGACGGCGCCAACTCGTGGCAGACGTTCTGGCGCGTTTCGCTACCACAGATGAAGGGGCCGCTGATCGTCGTTGCAGTGACGATGATCATCAACGCGCTCAAAGCCATCGATCTGGTCCTCGTGATGACCGGCGGCGGGCCTGGCTTCAGCAGCCGCATCGTCGGGTTCACGGTGTACTGGGAGATCTTCACCAACAACAAGGCCGGTTACGGCTCCGCCGCCGCCGTGGTTTTGCTGATCCTGATGGTGCCGCTGATGTGGTGGCAGATGCGCCAGATCCGTCGGGCGGGCGTCGGATGACGCCTCACATTGCATGTCGGGCCCGCGTGCGTCCCCACATGCGCCGCACGCGCCAAGGCGACGCCCGGTGAGCGCCGTGGCAGCGCGCGATGGCGTCGCTACCGAGATTCCGACGACGCTCGCCGGCCGGCTCACGCACGTCGTCACCCGCAGCAGTGTTCGTGTCGTGGTGGTCGTGGTGGCGCTGCTGTGGCTCATTCCGTCGCTGGGCCTGCTGATCACGTCGTTCCGGAGTCGGGCGGCCAGCTCCCAGCACGGCTGGTGGGAGCTGTGGGAGGGCGGCTTCACGCTGGACAACTACGACCAGGTTCTGAACTCCTCTGGCCTGCCCCCGCCCGGCTTCGCGGACAACTTCGTCAACACGGTGATCATCTCGGTACCGGCCACGATCTTTCCGATCGCCGTCGCGGCCGTCGCGGCCTACGCATTTGCCTGGCTCGACTTCCGATGCCGCGACTGGATCTTCCTAGGCGTCGTCACCTTGATGATCGTGCCGCTGCAGGTCACCTGGGTACCGGTCCTGAAGATCTTCAACAGTCTCGACCTCACCGGCAGCTTCACCGGCATCTGGCTCGCCCACACCGCCTACGGCCTGCCGTTCGCGATCTTCCTGCTGCGGAACTTCATGGCCGAGATCCCCCGCGACCTCGTCGAGTCGGCCCGAGTCGACGGTGCGTCCAATCTGCGGATCTTCACCACGATGATCCTGCCGCTGTCGATGCCTGCGATCGCGTCGCTGGGAATCTTCCAATTCGTGTGGGTGTGGAACGACTTGATGAACGCCATCGTCTTCCTTCAGACACCGGAGAAGTTCCCACTCACGGTCGGCATACGGAACCTGTTGGGTCAGTACGGCAACGAGTTCAACCTGCTGGCTGCCGGCACATTCATCTCCATGGTCGTGCCGATCATCGTCTTCTTCACGCTGCAGCGGTTCTTCGTCCGCGGGTTGACCGCGGGCGCGGTCAAGGGCTGATCCGAGATGCGACGAGTTGCGTCGCTGGTAGCGTTCGCCGCTGTCGTCGTCGCCTGCAGCGGGCCGTCGCCCGGCCAGTCGTACGAGACGATCGCCGAGGCCGTGGCCGCAGCGCCGACGGGGAGCACGGTCCGGGTCCCGGCAGGCCACTACGTCGAGAGCATCACCATCGACCGGCCGATGACGCTCGTCGCCGAGCCCGGCGGCGTGCATCTGGAGGGGCGGATCTCAGTGGTCGACGCGAGCGGCGTGACCGTCGAGGGATTCACGATTCGGGCTGACCGCACTGCCATCTCGGCGCGGAGTGGGGATGAGATACGCATCGTCGGGAACGTGATCGTCGGCGCCGGCTATCGCGGCATTCACGTCGTCAACGCCTCCGCAGAGATCGTCGGCAACGAGATCCGCGACGCGAGCGGTCCGTATGCCGTCGGCATCCACGTCGCCAACGCCATCGCGCGCCCGCCGTCGGTGATCTCGGGCAACGTGATCGAGTTGGACGGCGCATACGGCATCGCCGTGAACTTCGCCCACGCGGAGGTGAGAGGCAACACCGTGCGGGGCGGCGCCAAGGCCGGCCTGGCGGTCAACGAGATGTCGATCGTCGATGTGCGGGAGAACACCGTCGACGGCGTGCCCCGCTACGGGATCCTCGTCACGGACATGTCGCACGCCGAGGTCGTCGGCAACACGGTGACCGGCGCGCAGGAGCCCGTCATGTTGCAGTTCCACTCCACCGCCGAGATCGACGGCAACCGATTCGTGAGCGGCGGCGAGTAGTCCCCTGCCGACTCACCTCGTAGGCCGGTCCGGCTGGCGAGAGCCGCGGGTCAGGTGCGGGAGATCCGGACTGTGCGGATCTCGAAGGGCTTGAGGGTCGCGGTCAGCGATCCGTCGACAATCGGCAGTTCCTCGCCGAGCTCCTCGGTGATCGGCACGGTCCAGGCTCGCTCGATGTCGTCGATGGACAGCACGGCCCGACCACCGATCGCCTCATGGCAGCGGATGATCACGTCACCGGAGCCGTCGTCGGCGGGCTTGACCGCGTCCACCTCGATTCCCCGGCCCCGTAGAGCGACGCGATCCGCCGCTCCCGCGCCTCCCGAAGAATGGACACGCAGGGGGTACCACATGGCCTCGGCTTCGCGGACGACATCGCCCATCCCCGCGCCGTGGGGGAGGACGCCGATCCGGACGCGGTGACGGCCGAGATCGGCGTCGGGGTCGGGGAACCGGGCTCCACGGACCAGCGAGACCCGCACCGTCGATCCGTCGAAGGCGTGCCCGTAGCGGCCGTCGTCTAGCACGGCCACGCCGAAGGAAGGTTCGCTCAGGTCCACAAAGCGGTGAGCGCACACCTCGAACTTGGCCGCGTCCCATGACAAGGACCGATGGGTGGGTCGCCTGACGTGCCCGAACTGGATTCCGCAGGAAGCGTCGTTGGCGTGAACGTCCAGGGGTATGACCAGCGACAGCAGCTTCTCGCGTTCGGCCCAGTCGATGTCGATCTCGACCTCGAGACGGCGACTGCCGCGGCAGAGGCGGTAGAGCAGCGTCGCCGAGGACTCCCCGAACTCGTAGGTGCTCTCCCATTGGCCGACCAGGGGCCCCGAATCTCGCAGCCTCGTGCTCGTCGGAGCGATCGGGTGTCCGCCGTCGCGGGTCCACGGTTCGATGTTCCAAGCGTCGTAGGAGGCAGGAATGTCGGACGCCAGCTCCAGGCCGATCGGTGCGGCCAGCAGCTCCCTGTCGTGGTCGCGGTCGACGATCGAGACAACCTCGCCGGCTTGTTGGGCGATGCTCAGGTGCTGGTTGGCCATGGCACACTCGTCGGCGGTGACTGGATGTCCCGGCTTCGGGCTGTCCTCCGGTGCAGCCGGACTCACACCGAGTGCTTGGGCCGCGAGATGCACTCCGTGGCGGCCGTCAGCGAGCGCTTGGGACTCGAGTCCGTCGAGGAGTGAATCGACGATCACAATCTCGTCGGCGTCGCAAGTGCGGACATTCAGCACCGAGACGCCGGTCGGTGCCAAGTCGTCGAGAAGGCGGCCAATCGCGTCGTCGACCTCGTGGGCCACGCGGGCCAGAGCGGCTTCGGTCTCGTCGTGGACCCACCCGATGGACGATCCGGGCAAGATGTCGTGAAACTGGTGGGTCAGGACCTCCTTCCACCATTTGTCGAGCCGCTCCAGCATGGCGGGATTGGGCGCTGCGAGCGCCTCGACGAGTTCTAGTTCCCTAAGCAGCCGTTCGGCTCGGCGGTTGCCGTCCTTGGTGCGCAGTTGGGAGGTGTACGTGCCGCGATGGGTCTCCAAGTACAGCTCGCCGACTACCTCCGGCGGCTCGGCTCCGGCGGAGATCTCGGCCTCGACCGCTTCGAAGAAGTCTTGGGGGGTGCCGAGCTGAACTCGGGGGATCCCCTCGAGATCGGCCCCGCGGCGTGCTCGGTGGAGCATCTCCGGGGTCGGTCCGCCGCCGCCGTCGCCATGGCCGTAGGGGACCAGCGACCAGCGGCTCCACCCCGACTCGGCGAAGTTGCGCTGCGCATGCATGAGCTCGGACGGCCTCAGTTCGGCGCAATAGGTGTCCACCGGTGGGAAATGCGCCAGGACGGTTGACCCGTCGATGCCGGTCCAGTTGAAGGTGTGATGGGGGAAGCGGTTCTGCCGGCTCCACGACATTTTCTGGGTGACGAACCGGTGGCAGCCGCCGAGACGGAAGATCTGCGGGAGGGATGCGGGATAGCCGAACACGTCGGGAATCCACGCGATGTCGCTGCGTTGCCCGAACCACGACTCGAAGGCTCGCTGGCCGTGGACGAACTGCCGGACGAGGGATTCCCCGGAGGGAAGGTTGGCGTCGGCCTCGACCCACTGGCCTCCGACGGGGAACCATTGGCCCGCCTCGACGCGGGTGCGGATCCGGGAGAACAGGCCAGCGTCGATGTCGGCGACCATCTGGTACTGCGCAGCCTGCGACGCCGCGAAGACGAACCCTGGTTCGCGCTCCATCATCGCCTCCGCCGAGGTGAATGTGCGGTGGCACTTGCGCACGGTCTCGCGGATCGGCCACAGCCAGGCATGGTCGATGTGGGCATGGCCGACGGCGATCACCCGATGCGTGGAGGCGGACGCCCTCGCTGCGAGTACCGGACCCAGTGCCGCCGCGGCGGCCGGTGCCGAATCGATGATCGGGCCGGCGTCGAGAGCGTTCATGGCCGCATCCAGCGCGCTTACGATTCGGGTCCGCCGGGGATCGTGGGCGCCCAGCCCATCGACGAGTTCCAGCAGGAGTTCCACATCGAGGGCCAGCGACCGGACCATTGGGTCCCGGCGCGCCAGGCACGCTCCTCCGAAGCGATACAACGGCGTGTCGCCGGCGGTCTGGAGGCGGCCGAGGACGGTGGGGCGATGATCGAAGGAGAGGGCCGGATTAGCCGCCGCCTCGACGTACCAGGTCTTGGCCGAGCCCGGATCGATCCCGCTCAGGTCCAGACTGCTGCGGCGCGGGTGAAGGCCCTGAAGGGCGCGCCCGGTCTCGTCGAAGATCATCCCTTCAGCCACGAATCCGCCCGACTTGTCGTCGTCGTAGCCGATGTCGATCACCAGCGTCAGGTCACCGACATCGCCGGGCGCATCCGCGGTCAACCGGAACCACGTCGTGCGCCAGGGAGCCCCCCACAGATCCCCGGGCGCAACCGGTTCGAACGGTCCCGCCGTGGCCGCGAGGAACTGCTCGGGCTCGCCCCCTAGGTGCCGGGCCTCGACGTTCACCCGGCTGAGCGGGCGATCAACCGCGGCACGAATCCGCTCGCGGAGGGCCCGACCAGCCCTGGCGATCGTGACCTCCGATTGATCGTGCACTGGCCCTACCTCCAAGACGCTGACAACAGCTAGCCCGCCGGTCTGGTTACTCAGGGTTGTATTTCCCTTGACTTGACACGCGGGAGTTGGCCGGTACGCTAGAGTAAGCGCTTACTCAGTGGCTTGCCAATTGCTCGGAGGAAAGATGAAGACTCACTCGCGCTCGTGGTTCCCGCCCGGAGAGGTCGGCGCGGGTGAGTTCTGGCGCTCGGGAACCGACTACGTGTCAGGAGCCAAGACGGTCGAGCAGCTCGTGAAAGATGTCCAGGGCGCCTGGCTTTCCTGAGGGGGCAGCTCCGCCGGGCAACGCGGGCGACGACTGATGGACGAGAACACGATCCGCGGCACTCCGCGAACAGGACGCTCCGGCTCGGGCAGCGCCGAACCTTGGTGGCGGGAGGCGGTGGGCTACGAAATCTACGTGCGCTCGTTCGCCGACTCCAACGGTGACGGCATCGGCGACCTAGCGGGCATCACCAGCCGGCTCGACTATCTGAGTTGGCTGGGAGTCGACGCACTGTGGCTCACCCCCTTCTACCCGTCCCCGGGCAATGACTACGGCTACGACGTAAGCGACTACTGCGCAGTGGCTTCCCACCACGGATCGCTTCAGGACTTCGACACCCTGATCCGCGCGGCCCACCAGCGGGGCCTGCGGGTGATTGTCGACATCGTGCCCAACCACACGTCAATCGAGCATCGATGGTTCGCGAGCGCACGGCGCGACCCCGACGGCCCCGAACGGGACCGCTACCTGTGGGCCGACCCTGGACCCGGTGGGGGTCCTCCGAACAACTGGCGCAGCCATTTCGGAGGACCGGCCTGGACCCGCGATGAGAAGTCCGGTC
Source organism: Acidimicrobiales bacterium (assembly GCA_963664235.1). Taxonomy (GTDB): domain Bacteria; phylum Actinomycetota; class Acidimicrobiia; order Acidimicrobiales; family CATQHL01; genus VXNF01. The sequence goes on from OY760933.1 coordinate 2,535,326, forward strand.
AGTACTGGTGCCACCTGTTCCTGCCCGAGCAGCCTGACCTCAACTGGCGCAATCCGTTGGTCCGGGAGGACTTCGAGTCGATCCTGCGCTTCTGGATCGCCCGGGGGGTGGACGGCTTCCGCGTTGACGTGGCCCACGGCTTGTTCAAGGACACCGAACTGCGCGACAACCCGCAGATCTCTCCCATAACCAACGGCATGCACCCCTTCGACGTCTTCGATGCCTTCGAGCACCGCTACGACATGTACCAGTCCGAGACCACGGACATCTACCGGCGCTGGAACCGGGTCTGCGCCCCTCGACAAGTGATGCTGCTGGGCGAAGTTGACGCTCCCTCGCCCGACCGCATGTCCCGCTACGTTGCCCCCGGCGTGCTGGATCAGGGATTCCTGCTGTGGGCGGCCCGAGCCGGCTGGTCACCGGAGGCGCTCCTGAAGATGGTGCGGGTGATGCACGAAGGGGTACCGGAGGGCATCTCCTGGGTGCTGAGCAACCATGATCGGCCCCGGCCGGCGGGCCGCTTCGGCGGCGGCGAGGTCGGAGCCCGGCGTGCCCTGGCGATCACCACCCTGTTCATGGCGCTCGGCGGTACTCCGTTCCTGTATCAGGGCGAGGAACTCGGCCTGACGGACGGAACGGTGCGCGCCGGCCCCTACGATCCGGTGTCGGTCGGGACCGCGGGAGCTATCCACGGCCGGGACGGTTGCCGCACGCCCATGCCATGGGACACCAGCCCCCACAACGGCTTCTCCACCAGCGACCCGTGGATCGATTCCGAGCCCCGCCCACCGCAAGAGACAGTCGCCGGCCAGCGGACCGATCCTGATGCGTTGGTGCACCGCTACCGCAGCCTGTTGGCCCTGCGCAAGCAGCACCCCGATATGTGGCGGGCGCCACTCGAGTGGATTGAGACCTCTGACCCGCTGGTGGCTGCGCTGCTGCGCGGTTCGATCGCGGTGGTCGCCAACCTGTCCGATCACCGCGCCTGGGTGAGTCTGGGCTCGCCCGGATGGCAGTTCGTCTTCGCGAGCCGGCAGGGCAGCCGTCTGGACGGCCCGACGAACGAAGCGGTATCGGTCTCAGCCGAGACGACCGTTGTGCTCGCAAAGGGACCGTAAGGGTTCGTGACTTGGAGGCACGTGCCGTCCACGAGAGTTGCGTTGTCGGGCTCGGGACACACGTCGTCGACGCGGGCTCGACCCTCGGGAAGTCCTCCGACGCCTCCTGCCGGTCTGGGAGCCCCGGCGACGGTCCCGGCTCGGGTGGACGCCGGGGTGGGTTGCGGTCGGCGGCGTGGTTCGACATCGAGGGCGACCCGCATTTCACCGCGCTGTATATGGAGCGCTACGTCAACTACGGGTTGACCCGCGACGAGCTTCAGTCGGACAGGCCCAAGATCGGGATCGCGCAGACCGGGTCGGACCTCTCGCCGTGCAACCGGCATCATCTGGAGTTGGCCAAGCGGGTGCGCGACGGCATCGTGGCGGCGGGGGGCGTCGCGTTCGAGTTCGGTGTGCACCCGATCCAGGAGACCGGTAAGCGTCCCACCGCGGCGCTGGACCGCAACCTGGCGTATCTGGGACTGGTCGAGGTGTTGCACGGCTATCCCCTCGACGGGGTGGTGCTGATGATCGGCTGTGACAAGACGACCCCGGCGTGTTTGATGGCTGCAGCCACCGTGAACCTGCCCGCGATTGCGTTGTCGGTTGGTCCGATGCTCAACGGCTGGTACCAGGGCCGCCGCACCGGTGCGGGCACCATCATCTGGCAGGCCCGCGACCTCTACGCTCGCGGCGAGATCGACGAGGCCGGCTTCGTCGACCTGGTGGCCTCGTCGGCGACATCGGTGGGCTACTGCTCCACCATGGGCACCGCCACCACCATGAACTCGCTGGCTGAGGCGCTGGGGATGCAGCTGCCGGGCTCGGCGTCGATCCCGGCGCCGTACCGGGAGCGGGTCCAGATGGCCTACCGCAGCGGGGTGCGCATCGTCGAGATGGTGCGGGAGGATCTGCGGCCCACAGACATCATGACCCGGCAGGCCCTCGAAAACGCCATCGTGGTGAACTCCGCCATCGGGGGGTCGACCAACGCCCCCATCCATCTCAACGCGGTGGCTGCCCACCTCGGGGTGCCCCTCGACAACGACGACTGGCAACACCACGGCCTGCGCGTGCCGCTGCTGGTGAACGTGATGCCCGCGGGCGAGTACCTCGGCGAGGACTACCACCGCGCCGGAGGAGTGCCCGCAGTGGTGGGCGAGCTGATCCGAACCGGGCTGCTGCCCCACCCCGACGCCATCACCGCCAACGGCAGGACCATCGCCCAGAACTGCGCCGGAGTCCGAATCGCCGACCCAGCCGTGATCCGAACCGCCGACAACCCGCTGGTGAGCGACGCGGGGTTCGTGCACCTGCGGGGCAACCTCTTCCACAGCGCCATCATGAAGACCAGCGTCATCTCAGAGGAGTTCCGGCGCCGGTACCTGTCCGATCCCGACGACCCCGACGCGTTCGAGGGCCGCGCCGTCGTCTTCGACGGCCCCGAGGATTATCGGACCCGCATAGACGACCCGGAACTGGGCATCGACGAGCACTGCATCCTGATCGTGCGCGGCGCCGGCCCCGTCGGCTATCCCGGCAGCGCCGAGGTCGTCAACATGCAACCCCCCGCCGCGCTGCTCGTTCGAGGGGTGCACGCGCTGCCCTGCATCGGCGACGGCCGCCAGTCGGGAACCTCAGGCTCACCGTCGATCCTCAACGCCAGCCCCGAAGCCGCCGCGGGCGGCGGACTAGCGCTGCTGCAAACCGGCGACCGGGTGCGCGTCGACCTGCGCCAAGGCCGCGTCGACGCACTCGTCGACGAAGCCGAACTCCAGCGACGAAGAGCCGAACTCGACACCGTTGGCGGCTACCCGATGCCCGAGTCGCAGACCCCCTGGCAAGAGATCCAACGAACAATGATCACCCAAATGGACACAGGCATGGTGCTAAGCCCCGCACTGAAATACCGCGACACCGCCCGCACCCACCGCATCCCACGCCACAACCACTAGCCCGGCACGGCCCCCGACGAGGCCCGACCAGGCCGCCACAAGGGAAGAAGGCTCAGCACCGCCAACCGCGGACCATCCCCCTGTGACACAGGAACCGGAACCACGGTCGCCCAGCAACCGGAACCCGTCCGAGAACTGTCACACACCTACCGGAGCCAACCCGTCAAGCATCACCCGGAACAACACATCGGTACCCGTACGGCGCGTGGGAAAGATCGTGGGAAGAGCCGCGGAGCAAGCCCTCAACATATACTCTGACCTGGGCGTGCGCAGTTCGTTCGGGTCTGCTCACCTCCACTCGGGGGAATCGAGCCGCCCCACCTGTGGCCGTGATTTGCCTCGCTGACCCGTGAGTCGGAGATCGCAACTGTGCTCTAGTCGACGCGGTCCGTGTAGGTTCACCTCGTGCAGCTACGGCACGAGGTGACGCAAGCGCCCCATAGCCGGATTGCAGCGACCGAACGGCTGGGCGGCTTGTCGGGTCTCTCTGTCTCCTCGGGTCGCGCTGGTTGTGGTGCCGGATTCGAGGGCTCTATCGGGCGTGGCACTCGCGGCGCGTCGCTGCCCGCTGGGGGTCGGCGGGATCAGCCGGGCCGCCGTGTCGCGATGCCAACATCGGTCGAATGCTGATTCGAGCGCTTCAGTTCGGTACCGACGAGTGCGCTGTGGCCACCGAGCCGGCCACGGCACCTCCCGCATCGGGCTGGACGTGGATTGACGTCACGGCGGGCCCCGACGACATGGACGGTCTGGCAGCCCTGACCGAGGGTCTCGGACTCGATGCGCTTTCGGTCAGGGACACGGTGGAGGACACGGATCTCCCCAAAGTTGACGATTTCGGTGACTCGGTGCACGTGGTGCTGCATACGCTCGCCGGAACTCGGATCGCGACCTTCGAAATCGGCTGCTTCCTTTCCGAGGGCTGCCTCGTCACGATCCACGAACAATCGTCGCCGTCCATCGATGTGCTCTGGGACGGTGTCCAGCGTCGCCCCGCACTCGCCGGCGGCGGCGCGGATGTGACACTCGCCCGGCTGGCTGATGTCGTAACCCGCCGGCTTGTCTCGGTGCTCGATGTGTTTGAGGACCGCAACGAGGAGCTGATCGGGTTGGCGTTGACCGCCGACGCCGACTTCCTCGCCGAGATCACAGCCGTTCGCGCCGATCTGGCCGCGCTGCGTCGGTCCGTGCATCCCCAGCGAGAGGCTCTCGACGTCTTGCGGCATTCCACTTCCCGGCTGATCTCGGACCCGGGTCGGCGGCGGTTCTCCGACGTGTTCGACACAGCGTCACGCGCCGCGCAGGGCGTCGATGGTGCCCGCACCGCCCTCGCGGAGACCCTCGAGGCGTACCGGGGCGCCGAGGCGCGTCAAGCGACCGAGGTGACCAAGGTCCTGACCGTGTATGCGGCGATCGTGCTGCCGCTGTCTCTGATCGCCGGGGTCTTCGGGATGAACTTCGTCGATCTCCCCCTGATCGACAGCCGCACCGGCTGGATCATCGTCACCGCGTTCATGGCTCTCGTCGCCATCGTGTCGCTGGGGATCTTCGTGGCGCTGGGATGGACACGCCGACTGTCGGGGCGAACCGCCGGGGCCCTGCTGGGCCGCGGCCTCGCCGAAGCGGCCCGCTCGCCGGTCCAGCTTGTCGGCGCGGTGTTCGAGATCTCCACCATGCCCATACGGTCCGTCGCAGAGACGGTCGTCCGCCGCCCCAAATCCGACGATCCGCACTAGGACCGTCGACGTGTCACGGGCAAGGCACCCGCAAACGCGGGGCCGGTTTCACGCCAAGTCAGACGCCGCCGGCCAACTCCCCGCCCACATCTTCACTGTTTCACGCAGTCTGTTTGTTGTGAGTCTCGCCCTAGTGGGCTGAGTGTTGTCGACGGTAGTGGAGGTCATCGACTTCGGCTGGCGGGGCGGTGGCTGCGCGAGCTGGGGTTGGACTTCGATTGGGCGAACTCTTGGCTATCAATCAGCCGAAAGCCAACCTTTCAATTGGCCGCACACAGGAGTCGCGATCAGACGGTGAGCGCTGCTATTTGGTGCTGCTCTAGAGGTGGAAATCGTCATCGAGGGGCGTGGTGGCCTCGTCGCCGGAGTCGAGGTCAACGCGGGCTCCAAGGTCACCAATGCGGACTTCAGCGGACTGCGGAAGCTCGCAGCAGCCACCGGCGAGCGATTTGGGGCTCCGAACGCCGACTCGGCCGCCCTTTCCTGACCTCCGTGCCCGCGACCGTCGTCTCGGGACAGAGGCTCAAGTCCGACGGCTCCGCGCCTCGGCCAGGTTGCAGGCGTTCTCGATCAGCCCGAGGTGGCTGTAGGCCTGGGGAAAGTTGCCGAGAGCCAGGCCCGTGACGGGATCGTGCTCCTCGGAGAGCAGGCCCGTGGGTCCGGCCAGCGTCACGAGGTCGGCGAACAGGGCTCTGGCGCCGTCGAGGTCGCCGATGAGGATCTTGGCGTCGATCAGCCAGGATGTCATGAGGTTGAAGGCGCCCGGCTTGCCGGGGAGCCCGTCGGGGCTGCGGTACCGGTAGACGCCGGTGCCTTGGCGCAGCGTGCCCTCAATCGCCTCGACGGTGGCGGCCAGCCGAGGGTCGTCGGGTGCCACGAGTCCCGACAGGCCGACCACCAGCACCGACGAGTCCAGTTCGGTGCTGCCGTAGGCGGTGGTGAAGGCGCCCACCGCGGGGTTCCAGCCCTGCTCCAGGATCTGGGTGGCGATGGTGCCGCGCAGGATCTCCCACTCCGGCACGGCCCGGTGGAACGTCGTACGAGCGATGGAGGTGGCCCGGTCGACGGCCATCCAACACGCGGTCTTGGAATGGACGTGGTGGCGGGGAGGGGCACGCAGCTCCCAGATGCCCTGGTCGGGGTCTTGCCAGCGCTGTTCCACTGCGGAGATCAGTTGCTCGATCAGTCGCCAGTGACGCTCGGCGAGGGGCGCAGCGTCCTGGGCCAGCCTCCACAACAACTCCATGATCGGGCCGAACACGTCGGTCTGGATCTGCTGCTCGGCCGCGTTGCCGATCCGCACGGGGCGGCTGCCGCCGTAGCCCGAGTACGTGGTTGCCTCGGTCTCCGGCGGCAGCGGGCCGCCGTCGACGGTGTAGATCGGTGCGAGGCGGTCGAGTTGCGCGCCGCCGTCGATGAGCCGCAGCAGCCAGTCCAGCAGGTCCATGGCCTCGGTTGTCGAGCCGAGGCGCACGAGGGTGGCGGCCGCCATCGAGGCGTCGCGCATCCAGCAGTACCGGTAGTCCCAGTTGCGGGCACCGCTGAGGCATTGGGGGAGGCTGGTCGTGGGCGCGGCGAGGATGGCCCCGGTGGGCCCATGGCAGAGCGCCTTGAGCACGAGCGCCGACCGGCGCGCGAGTTCGGTCTCCACCGGGGGCAGCGCAAGACGGTCCGCCCAGCCGCTCCAGTGCTCGACGGTGGCCTCGCGGCGGTCGGGTTCGGGGGACTCGACGTCGGACGCGCCGGGGCCGCAGCACAACTCCAGGACGACCGGTCCGGCCGCCGGATCGACCTCCGCCCGGGCCGTGTCGTGCATCCCGTCCTGCAGGATCTCCCAGGCCACGCCCGGGGATCGCAGCCGGAGGTGCTGGTGCGGCGAGTGACGGTCTTGCTGCTTGAACCCGCCTATCACCGCCACTTCGCCGTCGCGGCCCTCCAGGAAGGTGGAGAGCGGTCCGGCACGGGGTGCGAACTCGATGACGGCGCGTCCTGTCCCGGACACGACCCTTACCAGGCGAACGCGTTCTGCCGGCTCGGCCGCCAGGCCCTCAGAGCAGTCGAGATAGTCGGTGAGGCGCAGCGCGCCCCAGTAGGTCTCGAGCACCATTGACGGGCCGAGGTAGCGCTGGACGGGCCTACGGCCGGGCTCAGCGGGTCGCACTGCGAAGTAGCCCGCTTCCGGGCCGCCCAGGAGTTCGGCGAAGATGGGCGATGAGTCGATCCGGGGCGCGCACAGCCAGACGACGCGGGCGTCCGGGGTGACGATGGCGCCCGTGCGCTGATCGGACAGAAATGAGTGGTGCTGGATGGGCACCGGCGCTGCCGAGTCGCCGTCGGCGGGCCGTCGGTTTGTCACGGCGCGGAGAACGCCGTTGTGAGTTCGCGGATGATGTCGGCGAGCGCCCGGCGACGCACGATCGGAGTGAGCGACAGCGCCAGGAAGCCGTGGGGCATGGACGCGTAGTTCTCCAGCCGCGCCGGAACGCCTTGAGAGCGGATCCGCTCCGCGTACCGGATGCCGTCGTCGCGCAGGGTGTCATGCCCGCCGACCAGGATGTGTGCCGGCGGCAACCCACCGAAGTCGTCGGCGCACAGCGGTGATACCCGCCAGTCGGTGGCTTCGGAGGTGCCCACGTAGGCGTCGTACAGCACCTCGAGCTGCGGTCGTGTGAGCATGCCGTGGTGAGCCTCTGTCTCGATCGACGGGCTGCTCAGGGTCAGATCAAGGGCGGGATAGATGAGCGTCTGGTGACGGATCGGCGGGCCGCCACGCTTGCGAGCCATGTGGCAGAGCACCGCTGCAAGGTTCCCGCCTGCGCTGTCGCCCAGCAACGCGACCCGTTCGGCGTCGGCGCCGAGGGTCGACGCGTGCTCGACGATCCATGTGAGAGCGGTCCAAGAGTCGTCGACGGCGGCAGGGAAGGGATGCTCGGGAGCCAGGCGGTAGTCGATCGACGCCACGACCGCGCCGGTCGCGACCGCCAGGCGCGTCGTGAGCCAAGCGGGTGTGTCCATGTCGCAGAACATCCACCCGCCCCCGTGGATGTAGACGGCCAGGGGGCGCGGGCCGGTCGGCCTTCCGGGGGGTTCGTCGATGCGGATACGGATCACCGTGCCTCCCGACGATTCATCGGCGTACCGGGTGGATGCCTTGAGGTGCGGCCAGCCGGACAGGAGGCGGGAAGGGCGTTGACCGCGGGCGCGCACGCGATCGGCGTCGGTCATCGCCGTGTGATCCGGATTGATCGTCGCGGAGCGGGCTGCCAGCCGGTACCGCCAGTCGAGCCGCGTCATAGCGCCACCGTTTCAGCGCGGGTACAGGGCCGGCGGGACAACACCTGGTTTGCTCGCCTGCTTGTGTCACACTGACCAGCGATGGGGCCGGACTTGTCCAAAATCATGCGATCTTCCGATCCGCGTCGTGGCGTGGACCCTACTTATACGAGTAAGTACACTAGCATCGGTATGCTCCTGGATGAAGAGCGGGACACGCCGGGACGTGCAGCCTCGGTGTCGCTCCGGTGGTCGGTGCGCCGCGTCGCTGCGGTGGGAGGATGAGGCATTGAAGCCCGTCACCAGCGCCGACGTCGCCCGCGAGGCCGGGGTGTCCCGGGCGACCGTGAGCTACCTGCTGAACAACACGCCCGGCCAGGCGATCTCCGATGCGACGCGCCGCCGGGTGCTCGATGCGGCTGAGCGGCTCGGCTACACGCCGAACCGCAACGCCCGGGCGCTGCGGCTCGGCCGCAGCGACATCGTGCTCTTCCCGCTCGGGGATGCCGCCCTCTCGCACGTGTTCGCGCACGCCATCAACGCCTGCTCGGCGGCGCTGAACCGCGAGGGGTTCACGCTCGTGTCAGATGCCACGGCGTACCCGCACCCCGAGCAGGCGGCGGGCGCCTGGCTGCGGCTCGGCCCGGCCGCATTCATCGACCTCACGTTGCCGGCCGACCACGGGGCCGTCGTGCGGATGCTCGGGGCGGGCATTGCCCGGGTGAGCGCCGCCATCGATGTGCCGGACCATCTCAGCGCCATGGACATCATCAGCGTCGAGGCCCGCAGAGTCCAGTTGACGCACGTCATCGAGCAGGGCGCGGCCGACATCGTCTATGCCCTCCCACCGGCATTCGCTAAAAGTCCCAAGAGCGTGTTGCTGCTTCCTGCTCTGGACGCCGTCGCTACCGACGCCGGGGTTGGCCTCCGTTTCGAGACCGTCGAGACGACACCGCAAGCGATGCGGGCGGGTGCGAAACGCTGGGCCGGGAGCGGTTGCGACGCCGTGTGCGGCTACAGCGACGACCTGGCGGTGCCGATCCTCACAGCTTTGGCGAGCCTGGGCGTCGACGTTCCTGCAGCGATGATGGTTAGCGGCGTCGACGACATCCCGGCGGCCTCGGCGGTGACACCGTCGCTGTCGACGGTTACCTGGTCGGTGGATGAGCTCGGGGAATCGCTCGCCGCCGGGGTCCCCGATGCGGTGCTCCATCCTTCCGAGCCGGTGCGATATGCCGTGCCGGAATTGCGCGTCGTGGTGCGCGACTCGACGGACAGGCGCTACTGAGAACGTCCCGGCCGGCGCGCCGATCGGGCTGTCGCCGGTCTCCGGGCCATGCCGCGTTCCCATCTGCGTCGGCCGCTCCGGCGATTGTGCACTTGACACCGTCGGGTGGTGGGCATAGGCTCGCTTACACGTGTCAGTATATTGCTTTAGTCGATGATAGCTATTGCTTCAGTAGATGGAGGAGTGCCATGCGCGTCTCGATTGGATTCTCCGGCCGGCGGGGAACTCGGGTTCCGTCGCCGGTTCGTTTCACGGTGGCACTCCTCGCGGTGGGAGCGCTGCTCTCAAGTTGCGGCGGCAGTGATGCTCCGGCCGCGGAACCCGCCACGACGGTGGGTCCCGCAGCCCAGCCGAGCGACGGCGACAGCGCTCCTGCCGACGACTCTGACGTGGCCGAGGACACCGCGGCCGCGCCCAGTGGCGGCGAGGCGGCCGAGGGCGACGCCACCGCCACGACCGCCGGGCCCCCGGACGAGACCGCCGGCACCGACGCCGACGGGGAAAGTGACTCCGCCATAGGGGCCGAGTCCACGGCTGCCGGCAGTGATGAGGCGGCCGCCGGGCCCGCCGCGACAGCGGATCCCGATGCCGTGGCGAGCGAGCCCGCCTCGTCGCCCCCGTCGCGCGGCGGGACGCTGACCTTCGGGTTGGTGGGCGCGCCGCCGAGCCTGAACCCGGGCATCGGTGATCCGGCCTTCAACTCGACCTACATGTGGGCCTACGACTCACTCGTGGTCCTGCAACCCGACGGCATCTTCGCCCCGAACCTGGCCACCGACTTCGGCTACACCGACGACTGGAACATGCGCTACGAACTGACCCTCCGCCCGGATGTGCTGTTCAGTGACGGCGCTGCGTTGGACGCCGAGGCCGTCAAGGGCCACCTCGACTACGTGCGCTCCCAGCCCACGGCGCTGGCGCAGCTGCTGGCACGGGTGTCCGACGTCGAAGTCACGGGGCCGCTCTCGGTGACGATCCACCTCAGCGAGCCCGACCCTGGTCTGACCTTCGCCTTTGCCCAGGGGTTCGGCGTCGGCAACGTGATCAGCCCGGCGGCCCTGGCGTCGCCCGAGACGCTCGACTTCGGGACCGCGGGTGCAGGACCGTACGTCCTCGTGGCCGAGGAATCGGTGCCGCTGGACACCTACACCTATGTTCCGAACCCCAACTACTGGAACCCCGACCGGATCCACTGGGACGAGGTGGTCCTGAAGGTGATTCCCAACTCCTCCTCGATGATCGAGGCGATGCGGGCCGGGCAGGTGCAGGCGGGTCATGGTGATCCCGGCACGATCGCAGCGGCGCGCGAGGCCGGCCTCACCGTCACCGGCGCGCAGAACAACCTCACGGGTCTCAACCTCGTGGACCGCAACGGCGAGGTGTCGACGGCCCTCGGTGACGTGCGCGTCCGCCGGGCTCTCAACCACGCTGTCGATCGCGAGGCCATTGCGGCGGCGCTGCTGGGCGACGCCGGCTTCGCCCTCAGCCAGTACGCCATCGAGGGGCACCGGGGCTATTCCGCGGCGCTCAACGAGGCGAACGCCTACGATCCCGAGCTGGCTCGCCGGCTCCTGGCCGAGGCTGGGTACGGCGACGGGGTCACGATCCCAGCGCTCACCTTGGGCCTGCTCGGGCTGGACATCCTGGTCCAGGCCATCGGCGGTCAGTTGGCGGAGGTGGGGGTAACGCTGGACATCACGACGGTGCCCGATCCCAATTCCTACTTCACCGGGATGCTCTCGCGCGAGTATCCGACCGTGGCCATCACCTACGGTCTGGCGAACATGCAGACGCTCAACGTCGGCTTTATCGATCCCCTGGGGCCGTTCAACCCCTTCGGAGTGGTGGACGCCGAACTCGATGCGCTGTACCAGGAGTACTTCGCAACCGTCGGCGACACCGCGGAAGTCGAACAGCGCATCAACGCCCGGCTGGTGGAGCAGGCATGGGCCCTGCCGGTCGTGGGTGCGCCGCTGGTGTGGTATCTGGCCGACGGGTTGACGGGTATCGAGGCGACCGGGGGGAACAGCTCGGTCCCGACGCTGGTCGACATCCGTCCGGAGTGATGGCCAAGGTTCCCGTCGCGCCCGTTTCCGCAAGGGCGGGCCTGGCTTCCCCCCGGCAGCGCTGAGAGCAACAGCGGTCCTGCGGCTCGCCATCCGCCGGCTGGCATGGTCGGTGCCGCTGGCGCTGGTCGCCACGGCGATCTCATTCATCCTGGTGGCGTTCCTACCAGGCGACGCGGCCAGGTCGCTCGCCGGGCAGAACGCCAGCGAGCAGCAACTCAGCGAGATCCGCCAGGACCTTGGCCTGGACCAGCCGGTATGGACCCAGTATCGAGACTGGCTCGAGGGTGCCGTCGCCGGCGATCTGGGCAAGTCGATGGTCAACCGGCAACCCGTCACGACCCAGCTGAACGGGCGGTTGGCACCGTCGCTGTCGCTCATCGTGGGTGTGACCGGCGTGGCGACGGTGCTGGGGGTGGGTATCGGAATCCTCGGAGCCCGTCGCGGGCGGGTCGGCAGGGTGGTTGACTCCGGTTCGATCATGGGTCTGGCCGTCCCGGACTTCTGGCTGGGGCTCGTGTTGATCGTGCTGTTCGCGGTGCATCTCGGCTGGTTCCCGCCGACGGGGTACGTGCCGTGGCGCGACGGAGCCGGCGCGTGGCTGCGGTCGGTTGCGTTGCCCATCGCCACGCTCTCGGTTCCCGCCACCGCGATCCTGGCCCGCCAGACGCGCGAGGCGATGGCGACCGCCCTCGACAACGATTACGTGCGCACGCTGCGGGCCGCCGGGATCGCCGAGCGCTCGATCGTGTTCCGGCACTGCCTGCGCAATGCCGCCATCCCCGTCCTGACGGTGGTGGGTCTCGTCTTCGTCGGCGCACTCGGCGGCACGGTGGCCGTCGAGTCGGTGTTCGCCATCCCCGGCCTCGGCAGCACGGCGGTCCAGGCGACTGCCAACCGCGACCTCCCGCTGATCCAGGGTGTCGTCGTGTACTTCACCCTCATCGTCATCGTCGTCAACCTGGTTGTGGACTGCGCCTACGGCTACTTCGACCCCCGTCTGCAGTCGCAGGGTGCCGGCGTTCGGCCGCGCACGCATCGCCGGGTCGCCCGATGATGTCGGCACCCCTCGCTCGACTCGGACGACTCTGCCGCCGCCGGCCGGGCGGCGCTGTAGCCGCCGTCTACCTCCTGGCGCTGCTGGTCGTCGGGCTGCTCGCCGAGTACGTCGCGCCCTACCCGATCGGCCGCCAAGACTTGGGCGACACCCTCAGTGGGCCGTCGAGTGTCCATTGGCTGGGCTCGGACGCGCTCGGTCGCGACCTGCTGAGCCAACTCCTCTACAGCATCGGCCCGTCACTGGCGGCCACCGCTGAGGCCCTGGCGGTCTTCGTGGGCGTCGGTGTGGTCTTCGGAGTCGCCGCCGGCTATCTCAGCGGGGCCGTTGACGCCGCCGTCAGCCGGATCGTCGAGCTGGTGCAGGCGATCCCGGCGATCATCATGATCCTGGTCACCCTCGGCGTGTTCCCCGCCAGCGTGCCGGCGGCGATGGTGGCTCTGGGTCTGCTCGCCTCGCCCGGGCTCGTCAGGGTGGCGCGGGGTTCAACCCTGGCTGTGCGCGAGGAACTATTCGTGACCGCCGCACGGGTGTCGGGCGTTCACCCCGCCCGGATCATGCGGACGCACGTGCTGCGGCGGATTCTCGGTCCGGTGCTGGCGCAGGCGTCGGTGTTCGCCGGCGTCACCCTGGTGTTCCAAGCTGCTCTGTCGTACCTCGGGCTCCTTTCGAGCAGCGCCCACCCCACCTGGGGCGGCATGATCGGGGACGCCTCGCGGGTGATCTCCCGCACCTCGTGGCCGCTGATCCCGCCGGGGGTCGCCATCGCGCTCACGGTTCTCGCTTTCGGTGCCCTCGGGGACGCGCTACGTGATCTGGCGGCCGACGAGCCGGTTCCCACCGCACGCCGGACGGCCCGCCGGCGGGTGCGGCCACCTCCCGGCAACGGCGCCGGTGAGGCGCTCACGGCGGCCCCGGCAACTCTCCTCGAGGTGCGTGACCTGTCCGTGGCCGTCAGCGACCCGGCGGCGCCGACTGTGCTGGTCAGCGAGGTTTGCTTCACGGTGGAAGAGGGTGAGACCCTGGCGCTGGTGGGCGAGTCGGGCTGCGGCAAGACGCTCACGGCGCTCGCCGTTCTGGGTCTTCTGCCTCCCGGCGTTCACGCCCCGGCCGGCTACGTCCGCTTCGGCGAGGCTCGCCTGGATCCGGACGATCCCGGCAGCTACCGCGCCGTTCGCGGCTGCGGCATCGGCTACGTCTCGCAGCACGCGCAGGCGAGCCTCGATCCGACCCACACCATCGGCAGCCACCTCCGCGAGGTCATCCGTCGCCATGAGTCGCTGTCCCGGAAGGAGGCGGCGAGACGGGCCCTCGAGCTGTGCGAGCAGGTCAAATTCGCCGACCCGGAGCGGGTGATGGCCTCGTATCCGCACGAACTGTCGGGCGGCATGGCGCAGCGCGCGAACATCGCGCTGGCGATCGCCGCTCGCCCCCGGCTGCTGATCGCAGACGAGCCGACGACGGCGCTCGACGTCACGCTCCAGGCGGAGATCCTGGCGCTGTTGCGCGACCTCCAGCGGGCAACGGGGCTGGCGATCTTCCTGATCACCCACGACTGGGGAGTCGTCGCCGACATGGCCGACAGGGTTGCCGTCATGTATGCCGGCGAGATCGTCGAGCAGGCGGACATCGCTACCGCCTTCGCGCGTCCACGGTTCCCGTACACGCTCGCGCTGATGGCGGCCAATCCCAGCGCGGCCGATCGCGCCACTCGACTGGCGACCATCGACGGCCGCGTGCCGCCCCCCGGGTCGTGGCCGGTGGGGTGCCGGTTCGCTGACAGGTGTCCCCACCGAACCGATCAGTGCATCGCCGGTCCTATCGCACTCGAGGCGGCGGATACGGGATCGCTCACTCGCTGCGTGCGCGCTACGTCGCTGCTGGCCGAGGGGGTGCTGCCGCGATGATCGAGCCCTCGCCCCCCGCACTGGAGGCGGCCGATGTGACCGTCAGGTTCCGGGCCCGGGGCGGGGATCGCACGATCCTGGCGCTCGACGGCGTGGATCTTGCCGTCGAGCGTGGGCGCACAACCGGGCTGGTCGGCGAGTCCGGTGCCGGCAAGTCGACGCTCGGCAAGGCCGTGCTGGGGCTCGTGCCGATCCTCTCGGGGAGCGTGCGCTTCCTCGGTACAGAGATCACCGGCCTTCCCGCCGCCCACCGGCGCCAACTGGGCGCTCGCCTGCAGGCCGTCTACCAGGACCCGACGAGTTCGCTCAATCCGTCCTACCCGGTGTTCTGGAGCGTCGCCGAACCGATGCGCGCCCACGGGATCGGGGATCGCAGCGAGATCGCGGGGCGGGTGGCGGCCGCCCTCAGCGCCGTCGGGATCGACCCGGACACGGCGCACCGCCGCCCTCGCGCATTCTCGGGCGGTCAACTCCAACGCATCTGCATCGCACGGGCGATCGTCACCTCGCCCGAACTCGTGATCCTCGACGAGGCGGTCAGCGCGCTCGACCTCTCGGTCCAGGCACAGGTCCTCAACCTCCTCGGTGATCTCCAGGACGAGCGCGGCCTCGGCTACCTGTTCATCTCCCACGACATGGCGGTCGTGCGCCACTTCTGCCACGACGTCACCGTGCTCTACCAGGGCCGCGTCATGGAGTCCGGCAGCACGCCCGATGTCGCCGACTCGCCCGCCCACCCCTACACCAGCGCCCTGCTGCGGGCGAGTCCCGTCGCCGACCCGGTCGTGCAGCGCCAGCGACAACTGGCCGCGCCGGCCGTCAGCCTGCCGGTCCCGGCCGCGCCGGACCGCGGCTGTGTCTATGCCCCCCGATGCCCGTTCGCTGCGCCGGAATGCCACCGCGAACAGCCCGAACTCCGCGAGATCGCACCAGGGCGTGCAGTGGCCTGTCACCGCTATCCCGAGTGGCTCGAACCGATCGACGACGGAGGGTGAGGTCGCCTGAGAGCGCGGAACCCCGGGGACGGATATTCGGGTGGTTAGGAGATGCGCATGGCGCGGGTGCCGAGTTCGACGAGGAGGCGTTGCTCGGGGTCGCCGAGGTCGACGTCGAGGACCTCCAGGATGCGGTCGATGCGGTAGCGAACGGTGTTGCGGTGGACGTGTAGGCGGGCGGCCGTCTCGCCGATGTTCTGGCCCGCGTCGAGGTAGGTCTGCAGGGTTTGAATGGCGCCGGCCACCTTGCGCTCGCCGAGGCGGTTGAGCGGGGCGAGGATCTCGTCGATGGTGGCCCGCACGTCGTCGATCTCGTACCAGCGGATCAGCGCCCGGGCGAAGCCCAGCCGGTCGAAGTGGTGCACGGTTCCGGGCTCGCCGCCGGACTGGGCGGCCCGCAGCGCCGAGGTGGCCTCGTCCACGGTGTTGCGCAGGCCGCCGGCGCCGACGTGGGTGGTGCCGATGCCCGCCGCCCAGGACACCGGGGCGTGCAGCCTCTCCAGACGCTCGAGCCCGCCGCGCAGACGGGTCTCCAGCGCCTCGCCATGACGGGGGTTGCGGCGGGGTTCGCTGCGCACCAGCAGCACCGCGGTGTTGGTGCCCGCCGTGGTCCACAAGCCTTCACCGCCGGAGACGGCGTCGCTCAGCAGGCGGGCGGCCTGCTGCTGTTGGCGGTACCTGGCGGCGACGTCGCGGCCGCCTTCGCCGATGTTGTGCAGGTCCACCCGGGCGGCCAGGTGGTGGCCATCAACGAGGAACCCGCTGCGGCGCAGCCGGGCCAGGGCGTCGGCGCCGGTGTTGGCGTTGCTCAACAGGAACTCGTTGAGCAACTCGCCGCGCGACTGCACGGGGAAGCTGGCCTCCTCGAAGTCGTGCCGCAGCATCTCCTCGATGGCGCGCCCGGTGTAGCCGGCGGCGGTGCGCAGCACCGCGTCGGGCGCCGGCACATCGAAGGTCAGGAACACCGGTTGCCCCGAGCCCGGATCCAACGGAACCGTGTAGCCGGCCCCGGATTCGATCCGGAGCGCTACCTCGCAGCCGAAGGCGGCCGACAGGCGGGCGAGCAGGCTCTCGAGGTCGTCGGCCCGGGCGTCGTGGTCGTCCACGATCCGGGTGACCATCTCGAGCCGCGTCACCGCCTCGCGGGGACCGCCGACGGTGACGTCCCGCACGTGCACGGCGATGGCGGCCACATCCGCGGCGGGGTCGAGGCCCACGAGGGCCACACCCTTGCGCTCCATGGTGCGCAGCGCCGTGGCCGACGGTTCGCCGGCGTCGCCGGACAGCGCCACGCCCGCCACGCCGTCGGGCAGCCTGCCCAGCGCCAGATCGAAGCGGTACGAGGCGGCATCGGCCGACAGCCCCGGCCCCAGCACGACGAGGGTGCCCGGCGACACATCGGCGACCGCCTCGAAGCCGTTGATCATCTCGACAGAGGTAAGCGGGCGCTCCAGGGAGGCGGTCGTCACCTGCAGCGGCCGGATGGAAGTATCTCGGGAAAGCAGATCGCCTATATTCACTGCTAGGACGCTAATACGTTTGTCAATATTGCACAAGAAATTGCTGAACTTTTGAGATATGGCTAAAGACTGCTCGATGAACTGTCGCTACCGTTGCCAACATGATCGAGATCGGGACGCCCCAGCAGCTTGAGTGGCTGGCGCTGGGCGCGGCGGTGTTCGGCAGCGGGGGAGGAGGCGACCCCCTGCTCGGCTACCACATGGCCTCCCAGGCCATCGCCGACTCGGGCCCCGTGCCGCTGGTCGACCTGGACGATCTCGACCCCGACGACCTCATTCTGCCGATCTGCCTCATGGGCGCGCCGACGGTGATGGTCGAGAAGTTCGGCTCGGGCACCGAGGCGCTGCGCCTGCAGCGGGCCATCGAGAGCGAGACCGGGCGCGACGCCGCGGCCATCTGCTGCCTGGAGCTCGGCGGCATCAACGGCGTCGTGCCGTTCGCCTGGGCGTCGTGGGCGGGTCTGCCCATCGTGGACGCCGACCTGATGGGGCGGGCCTTCCCCGAGCTGCAGATGACGACGGCGGCGATCGCCGGCGTGCTGGCCTGCCCGGCGGCCATGACCGACGAGCGGGGCAACGTCGTCACCTTTGCGACTACCAGCGCCAAGTGGGCCGAGGACCTGTCCCGGGCGGTGTGCACCGTCATGGGCGCCGAGGCCACGATCTGCCTCTACCCGATGACCGCCGAGGAGGCGAAGCGGGCCGCGGTCCGCAACTCGGTGACCCGGGCCATGACCGCGGGTCGCGTGCTGCTGGAGGCCTCCAACGACCCGGTCGGGGCGCTGTGCGAGCACCTCGGCGGCTTCCCGCTCATCGAGGGGAAGGTCGTCGACGTGGATCGCCGGACCACCGAGGCTTTCGCCCGCGGCTCGGCGACCGTCGAGGGGGTCGGGGCGTGTGCGGGCCGGATGGCGCGCCTGGAGTTCCAGAACGAGAACACCGTGCTGATCGAGGACGGCCAGGTTCTTGCCAGCGTGCCCGACATCATCACTGCCGTCGACATGCACACGGCGCGGCCGATCGTCACCGAGCTGCTGCGCTATGGCCAGTTGGTGTCGATCATCGGCCTGCCCATCGCCGGCGTCTGGCGCAGCCCGGAGGGACTGGCCACCGCAGGCCCGCGGGCCTTCGACTACGACTTCGACTACCGCCCGCTGGAGGAACTCCATGGGAGCTGACCTGCGCATCGGCGTGGATGTGGGTGGCACCAACACGGACGCGGTGCTGCTCGACGATGCCCTGCGGGTGGTCGCCAAGGTGAAGACCCCCACGACGGCGGACATCGACGGGGGTCTGGCGACCGCCGTCGAGTCGCTGCTGGCCGACAGCACGGTGCCGCCGGAGTCGGTGTCCCACGTGATGCTCGGCACCACCCACGCCACCAACGCCGTGCTGCAACGCCGCGACCTGGACACCGTGGCGGTCGTCCGCATCGCCGGGCCCGCCACTGGTGCGGTGCGCCCGCTGGTCACGTGGCCCGCCGACCTGCGGCGGATCGTGTCGGTGGGCGAGACGATCGTGGACGGCGGCTTCGAGTTCGACGGGCGCGAGCACGTGCCGCTCGACGAGAGTGGTCTGCGGCGCTTCCTGGGATCCCTGCCCGAGGCGCCCGACACCTGCGCCATCACCAGCATCTTCTCACCGGTCTCCAACGAGCACGAACGCCGGGCGGCCGAGATCGTGGCCGAGGTCCTCGGGGCGGACACCCCGGTTTGCCTCAGCAGCGACATCGGTTCCATCGGCGTGTTGGAGCGGGAGAACGCCTGCGTGCTGAACGCCGCTCTGCGGGGCGTGGCCCGCCGGATCGTCTCGGGGCTGAACGCCGCGCTCGGCCGACACCGGATCAGTCCCGTGTCCTACTTCGCCCAGAACGACGGCACGTTGATGGCACTGGAGCGGGTGCTGGAGTTCCCCGTGCTGACCATAGGCAGCGGCCCCGCCAACTCGATGCGCGGCGCCGCCTACCTGACGGATCTGCGCGACGCCATCGTTGTGGACGTCGGTGGCACGTCCACCGATGTGGGTGTGCTGTCGGCCGGCTTCCCACGGGAGTCGTCGATCCCGGTGGAGATCGGCGGCATCCGCACCAATTTCCGGATGCCGGACCTGCTGTCGGTGGCGCTAGGCGGCGGCAGCAGGGTGCGGGACGGGGCCGGTGGCGAGGGCGGTGACGGTCGTCGGGGCGAGGCCCCGGTCGGGCCCGACAGCGTGGGCTACCGCCTGGGCGCCGAGGCGCTGTGCTTCGGCGGGCCGACGCTCACCCTCAGCGACGTGGCGGTGCGGGCGGGTCGAGCCACCATGGGCACCCACCCGGTGGACAGCGTGGACGGCCCGCTCGCCGCCGACGTCATGGCCTGGGTGGACGCCGCCTTCGAAGACGCCGTGGACCGCATGAAGCTGTCCCGCTCGGAGCAGCCGGTCGTGGCGGTGGGCGGCGGCAGCGTGCTGCTGCCCGACGCCCTGGCCGGGGTGAGCGCGGTGCACCGGCCCGACCACTTCGACGTGGCGAACGCCATCGGGGCCGCGATCGCCTCGATCAGCGCCCAGGTGGACCAACTGTTGACCATCGGCGCCGGCGGACGCAGCGAGGCAACCGAGCGGGCCAAGGACGCGGCCATCGGCTCGGCCATCGCGCTCGGTGCCGACCCCGAGCGCACCGAGATCGTGGCGCTCGAAGAACTGACCGTGGCGTACGTGAAGGACAACGTGCTGCGCGTGCGGGCGAAGGCTGCAGGGCCGTTGCGATGAGTCGGGCGAGTCGGCGCTGAACGGCGCGGCGCTTGAGTCCTGGGGGGGACCAAGCACCAACCATCAACCCAGCATTGAGGAGATAAGTATGAGCCAACTATTGAGAGTACCGAGACTGCGCTGGCCGGCGATCCTGCTGGCCGTCGCCCTAGTGGCAGCGGCGTGTGGCGACGACGGGGCCGGCAGCGAGGCGGGCACGGTCGACCCGCCGCCACCGGCCGCCGAGCCGGCGGCGACAACCGAGGCGCCCGAACCTGCGCCGGCCCCCGAGCCGGAGCCGGCCCCGCCGGCCCCCGAACCCGCACCGGCTCCCGCGGCCGACGAGCCGGCGGTGCTGCTCGACGAGGTGCGCATCGCGTACCTGTCGGGCAGCTCGGCCAACACCTGGTATGCCAGCTCACGCCGGGAGATGCAGAAGATCGCCGATGAGAACGGCATCGAGATGGTGGAGTTCGACGCCGCCTTCGATCCCCAGGTGCAGACGGCGCAACTGCAGGACGTCATCGCCGCCGGCGACTACCACGGCGTCATCGTGGCGGCCGTCAACGGGCCCGGGCTGATCCCCGACATCGAGGACGCCCTCGCCGGGGGCATCGAAGTCGTGGTGCTGAACACCGTGGTCGGCGACGACCTGGCCGAAGGCGCCCCGCAGGTGGACGGCATCGCCGCCTCCTCGCTGGCCCCGCCGGTGGAGAACGGCGAGCGCATGGGCGAGCTGACCGTGGAGGCCTGCGCCGGCAAGGACCCCTGCAAGGTGGTCTACCTCTGGGGAATCAAGGGGTTCCCCCTGGATGTGGCCCTGAAGGAGGGCTTCGACGCCGTGCTGGCCCGCAACCCCAGCGTCACGATCGTCGCCGAGGGCGAGGGCCAGTACCTCGGCCCCGAGGGCGGCATCAACGCCATGCAGGACATCATGATCGCCGCCCCCGAGTTCGACGTCGTGATGGGTGCCGACCAGTCGATCCAGGGCGTCGAGATCGTGCTGGCCGACGAGGGCATCACCGACGTCAAGCTGATCGGCCTCGGGGGGTCGATCACCGGGCTGCAGGCGGTGGCCGAGGGGCGCTGGTACGGCGTCATCTACGGGGCGCCGGGCACCGAGGGCGCCAACGCCATGGGTGCCATGATCCTGGCGCTGACCGAGGGCCTCCATTCCGGCGGCATCAATCCGCTCGAGAACGTCACCGACAACGGCCTGGTCACCGCTGCCAACGTGGACCGGTTCGAAGGCCAGTGGGACGGCTGAGGATCCCCCCCAGGACGCGCGGGGCGCACGCCGGCGCAGCGGCTCCGGCTGTGCGCCCCGTCGCGGTCGACCCGGTGACGGGCGGCTAGGGGGGCCCGGGCGATGGCGGTGCCGCACGTCGAGTTCCGGGGTGTTTCGAAGCACTTCGGCGCCACCCGGGCGGTGGACGACCTGTCGCTGGTGATCGGGCGCGGCACCGTGCACGGCCTCGTGGGCGAGAACGGCGCCGGCAAGTCCACCATCGGCAAGCTGGTCGCCGGGGTGCACCGCCCCGACCGCGGCAACATGCTGCTGAACGGCTCGCCGGTGGCCTTCCGGTCGCCGCGCGACGCCCTGGCGCACGGCATCACGGTGGTGGCGCAGGAACTGTCGCTGGTGCCGGCCCGCAGCGTGCGCGACAACGTGTTCCTCGGCGACGAGCCGGCCCGGGCCGGCGTGGTGCGGACCGGCGAGCAGCGGCGGCGCCTCGAGGCTCTCGTCGAGCGGGTGGGCATCGACGTGCCGCTCGAGGCGATGGTGGGGGACCTGCCGGTGGCCGCCCAGCAGAAGGTGGAGATCCTCCGGGCCCTGGGGCGCCACGCCGACCTGATCGTGATGGACGAGCCCACCGCACGGCTGTCCACCGAGGAGGCCGGAGCGCTGCTGTCGATCATCTCCCGGCTGAGTGCCGAGGGCACCACGGTGGTGCTGGTGTCGCACTTCCTGGACCAGGTACTGGAAGTGGCCGATGTGGTCTCGGTGATGCGTGACGGCCGCCTGGTGCGCTCCGGGCCGGCGGGTGACGAGACCGAGCGGAGTCTCGTGGAGGCCATGATCGGCCGCTCTCTGGACGCCAACTACCCCGCCAAGATCTTGCCCCCGGCGTCGACGCCGGTGGTGTTGGAGGTGGCGGGGCTGCGGGCGGTCACCGGCGGGCCGACCGTGGACCTGCAGGTGCGTGCCGGGGAGATCGTGGGGTTGGCCGGCCTGGTGGGGTCGGGCCGCAGCGAGATCCTGCGGGCCGTCTTCGGCGCCGAGCCGCGGGCCGGTGGCAGCGTCGCCGTGTGTGGCGAACCGTTGCGGCGCCGCTCCACGCGGGCCGCCATCGAGGCCGGTGTGGGGCTGATACCGGAGTCCCGCAAGGACCAGGGCCTGCTGCTGGGCCGCTCGATCCGCGAGAACGTGACGTTGCCGCACCTCAGCCTGCTCAGCCGGCTCGGCTGCGTGCGCCGCCGCTCGGAAGTGCGGGCGGCGAGGGAGGCGGCCGCCGATGTTGACATCCGCTCGGCCTCACTCGAGCAGACCGCGCTGGAGTTGTCGGGAGGGAACCAGCAGAAAAGCCTGTTTGCCCGCTGGTTCCTGGACGCCCGGTCGGTGCTGCTGGCCGACGAACCCACCCGGGGCGTGGACATCGGCGCCAAGCGGGCGATCTACGACCTGCTGGTGCAGGCGGCGGCGACCGGACTGGCGGTGGTGTTCGTGTCCTCGGAGATCGACGAGGTCATCGGGCTGGCGCACCGGGTGCTGGTGGTGAGCGACCACGCCATCGTCGCCGAACTCGCCGGAGAGCAGCTCACCGAGAACCGCATCCTCGAAGCCATCTTCGGGACCGGGAGTCAGGAGATCACATGAGCGAATCACGAGTCGGCGCACTCGGCGCCGCCGGCCCGGCCGAGCCCGAGGCGAGGTCCCGGCCTGTCCAGGTCCTGCTGACCCGCTACGGCATCCTCTGGGTGACCCTGGCGCTGTTCATCTTCCTGGCGATCACCACCGAGGGCTTCCTGCGGGGCGCCAACATGCGCAACGTGTTGGATCAGCAGTCGCTGATCCTCATCGGGGCGGCGTTCTCCACGCTCACCATCATCGGCGGGGGCTTCGACATCTCCCAGGCCGCCGTGTTCATCACCTCGGGGATCGTCGCCGTCCAGGCGCTGAACGCCAGCGGGTCGGCCACAGTGGCGGTGCTGGCCGGCGTGGGGCTGGGTCTGGGGGCGGGAGTCCTCAACGGGGTGGTTGTGGCCTACGCCCGCATCAACTCATTCATCGCCACCCTCGCCACTTCGTTCCTCTGGTTCGGTGCCGGCTTCCTCATCAGCGACCGGTCGATCCTGCGGCCCGCCTCGCGGGACTGGTCCGATCTCGCTCGCCAGCGGGTGGGTCTGCTGACCACCGCTACCTGGTTCAGCATCGCCATCGTGGCGCTGGCCTGGTTCGTGCTCGCCCGGACCAAGTTCGGCCGCCACATCTATGCCACCGGCGGCAACGTCGAGGCGGCCCACCTGTCGGGGGTGAACACCCGGCGGGTGACGGCGATGGTGTTCGCCCTGTCGGGTGCAGCCGCGGGGTTCGCCGGAACGCTGAACTCGGCCCGATCGGGGAGCGCCCTGCCCTCGGACGACTTCAGCTACGTGTTCAGCGTGATCGCGGCAGTAGTGGTGGGAGGCACCTCCATCGCCGGCGGGGAGGGGGCCGTGTGGCGCACCGTGCTGGGCGCCCTGTTCCTGGCCTTCATGGTGAACGGCTTCAACATCGCTCAGGTCGACCCCATCTGGCAGCGCGTCATCCAGGGCATCGTCATCCTCGTGGCCGTCGGCCTGGACTCTTGGGCGCGCCGCTCTCGTCGAGCGGCCTGAAGCCTGCCTGCGTCCCGTCGTCAGGTCGTGCGGGTGTCGGGGGCGAAGAACATCAGATACCACGCCCTCGTCACGAGTCGTGCCGCGTCCTCGACGCCCACCTCGGTGTCGTTGAGTGCATGGTGGGCGAACCAGGTGTATGCGGACTGTTCCACGAGTGATGCCATGGCCTGCGCCGCCGTCCGGGCGTCGAGACCGTCGATCTCTGTCACCCCGAGCCGGCGAACGACCGCCACGAACCGGTCGACGTGCCGCTCCCGCATGTTCCACCAGATCGCGAGGAACCGCGGTTCCATCGCCGTGGACTCCACGAAAGCCCGCATGAGGTCCCGGTTCTCGTGGTACAGCGCCAGATAGCCGCTGTTGGCCGCGAGTAGAGCCGCGTAGGGGTCCTCCTGCAGGCTGACCGGCGAGCGGCTGGCCTCGAAGAGCAACTCGTGTAGGTCGGCGATCACCTGGGCGAACAGATCCTCCTTGTTCTCGAAGTAGCGGTACACCGCTCCCATCGACAGACCCGAGGCCCCGACGACGTCGGACATGCGCGCCTCGACGTAGCCGACCTCTGAGAAGACCTGCCGGGCGGCTGCCAGGATCGCCGCCCTCGTGCGGAGCCCCTTCGGTGTTGTGGGTTCAACGGCCATGTGGACGTGCAGACTAGCGGTGCCCGCTGAGGGCAAAACAAAAAAGCGAGATCACTCTCTTGACAGGCGCCCGGCTGTCGACAATAGTGACGTCCAGGCGATGTCGTTTGCCCGGCCGGGGCGACGACGCAGGAGGGAGGGTCGCATGAAGGCGAACCGATACCCGCATCGAACAGGCGCTCCGGCCCGGTGGCGCTTCCTTCTCGTCCTGCTGGGGGTGATGAGCCTCGTAGCCGCCGCCTGCGGCGATGGCGCCTCCAGCGAGCCTGCTGCCGCGCCGGCACCGGCTCCCGAAGCCGCGCCGCAACCCGCCCCTGAGCCCGCCGCGCCCGCCCCCGAACCTGCGGCCGAGTCCCCGCCGCCCGCCCCCGAACCTGCGGCCGAGCCCCCGCCGCCTCCTCCCGAGCCGGCCGACGACACGGCCGGCGAGAACTGTGTCGACGAGGTCGTGATCGGCACCGTCTGGCCCATGTCGGGAACGTTCAGCTTCGTGGGCGATGCCGAGATCGCCGGTGCCACCAAGGCGGTGGAGGACATCAACGCGGCCGGCGGTATCGAAGCACTCTGCGATGCACCGCTGCGTCTGGCGATCTACGACGCCGGCGGCTCCGCCGAGGAGGCCGCCACAGCGGTCGAGCGACTCCTCGACGACGAGGCCGGCGTCTCGGCCATCGCCGGATCGTGGCTGTCGTCGTTCAGCCTGTCGGCCACCGAGGTCTCCGAGCGGGCGCGCATCCCGTTCATCACCGAGAGCTTCGCCGACTCGGTCACCGACCGCGAGGGCTTCAACCACGTGTTCGCCTACTCGCCACCGGCGTCGGCCATCAAGGGTCTCATCCTCGAGTCCATCCAGCCGGGTCTGGAACAGGCCGGAATCGCGATGGAGACGGTGGCGGTGGTGGGTTCCACATCGGCAGCGGCGGTCCCGCTCCAGGAGGCACTACTGGCGGAGTTCGCCGAGCGCGGCATCGATGTTGCCGTCAACGAGACGTGGGCGCCGGGCGGTCTCGACGATCCATCGGGGGTGGCGACGAAGATCGCCAACGCCGACGTCGACGTCATCTTCAACATCGCCTTCGCCTTCAGCGACGTGAGTGGCCTCCAGAACGAGCTCATCGCCCGCGGAGTGGAGGCTCCCGTGATCCAGAACGGCGGACAGGGCCTGCTGCCTGCCTGGGCCGATCTCGGCCCGGACGTGGCGGGGCTGTCGACCTTCGTGTACGCCAACCCCCTGGCGGGCAGCGACCTGTTCACCGATCTGGCGGCCGAGATCGGTCAGCCCTTCGCCCGCCAGGACCACATCGGTGGCTACTTCGTCGTCCAACTCATAGCCGCCGCCCTCGAGCAGTCGGGCGACCCCTCCCCGGCGGCGGTCGCCGAGGCGTTCAGGAACCTGGACCTCCGCGACGGGATCGCCGTGGATCTGATGCCGACCTCGGCGATCAGCTTCAGCGACACGGGTCGCATCGATCAGCACTTCGGCGTGCTGGCGCAATGGCAGGAGGTCGACGGTGCCCTCATCCCGTGCACCGTCTTCCCCGTGGAGTTCGCGGTGTGCGAACCCGTCTGGAACTGACCGGCCAACCGGAACGTCCGTCACCGGAGCATTCCCCCATCCCCGTCCCCGCCTGCTGGACTCCACGAGGTCCGGCGGGCGGGTGTCGGTGCTGCCCGGCGCGCTTGACTGAGAGCCGATGATCGAGTTCCTCCAGTTCCTCGTGCCGGGAATCCTGATCGGCGGTGTGTACGCGTTGCTGGCGTCGGGCCTGGGGTTGATCTTCGGTGTCATGCGGGTCGTGAACTTCGCGCAGGCGGACTTCATGATGCTTGCCATGTACCTCTCGTGGGCGGTCTTCGCCGGCGGCGTGGGAATGGATCCGTTCCTCGCCGCGCCGCTGGTGTTCGCCGCGTTCTTCGTCGGAGGCATGGCCGTTCACTGGCTGTTCGTCCGCCATGTGATCGGCCGGCGCGAGAACCACGACGCCCAGGTCATCCTCACCATCGGGCTGGGCCTGATCTTCCAGAACCTCATCCTGATCCGCTACTCCTCCGAACCTCGGATCGTTGCGCCGTCGTACGCCAACGACGGTGACTACCTCGGCGAGATCTTCATCAGCCGCGTCCGCCTATACGCCTTCCTGCTGTCGGTGGTGGTGGCCGCCCTGCTATTCCTGTTCCTCAACCGGACCCGCACCGGGCGGGCGATCAGGGCGGCGTCGGAGAACTGGGAGGCGGCCACCTACATGGGCGTCGACATCGGTCGCACGAACCTCATCGCCTTCGGGGTGGGAACCGCGCTGACCGCCGTGGGGGGAAGTGCCCTGGTGACCTTCCAGAGCATCACGCCGTTCGTCGGGCTGCGCTTCGTCGTCGTGATGTTCGCGGCCGTCGTGCTCGGTGGGCTCGGCAGCGTCGGCGGCGCCTTCGTGGGCGGCGTGCTCATCGGCATCATCCAGTCCGTCTCGCAGGTCTGGACGTCGGCGGCGGTCAAGAACGTCTGGGTGTTCGGGCTGTTCCTGCTCATCCTCTACGTGCGGCCGAACGGCCTGTTCGGGAAGGTCCAGCGGGCCATCTGATGCGGCGCCTGGTTCCCTTCGCTGTGCTGGTCGGCGCTGTCGCCCTGCTCGACGGGCGGCTCGACCAGCGGTTCCACGTGCGCGTGCTGACGTTGGCCATCGTGTGGGCGCTGGCGGGCGTGGCTTGGAACCTGATGGCCAAGGCCGGGCAGATCTCGCTGGGCCATAGCGCCTTCACCGGCATCGGCGCCTACGCCTTCACGATGCTGCTGCGCAGCGACGCCGACGTCTCACCGTGGATCGGCATGGTCGTGGGCATGGGGATCGCCGCGTTCGTGGCACTCGCGGTCGGCCTGCCCACGTTCCGGCTCAAGGGCTTCTACTTCACCCTGGCGACCATCTCCTTCCCCCTGATTCTGGAACTCCTTGTCGCCCACAACGGCGACCCCGAGCTCACCGTGCCGTTCCACCCGGAGAACGAGTGGAGGTACATGGAGTTTGCCGACGCGCACACCTACGTGTGGATCGGGCTGGTGATGCTGGTCGTGGCCCTGGCGATCAGCGCGCTCATCGACGTCACGTCCTTCGGGTTCACGCTGCGGGCGATCCGCGACAACGAGGTGCTGGCCCGCGCCGTGGGTATCCGCACCGTCGTGTGGAAGTCGGCGGCGTTCATCATCTCCGCCGCCCTGTCGGCCGCCATGGCGGTGCTTTGGGTCAAGGCCGTTCTCCGTGTGACCGTCGCCGAGGAGGTCTTCGGCATCACGGTGGTGATCGTCATGCTCTCGGTGGCGTTCGTCGGTGGGGTGGGACGGACCTGGGGCCCGGTCGTAGGCGCGGCCTTCCTGATCCCCCTGGCCATGTTCCTCGACGACTCCATCGGCGAGTCGGTGCCCGGGGCGCAGGAACTGGTCTACGCCGCCGCGCTGGTGCTGGTGGCGCTGCTCATCCCCGACGGGATCGTCCCCGCTGCCGAGAGGGGCTGGGAGCGTCTCGTGGCGACGCTGGGCGTGTCCTCGCCTCGCGGCGACCGCGTCCGGCGCGTTCTGGCACCCGATCCCCGCCCCTCGTCCCTCCTGACGGTGGTGCGGCGGCCCCCCCGGCGGCGTCTCCCGTCACCGCCGGGGATGCCGGTCCTGGAGGTGGACGGCGTGGCGAAGAGCTTCGGGGCCAATCGCGTGCTGTCCGATGTGGCTTTCCGCGTGCGGGCGGGGGAGCGGCTGGGGCTCATCGGGCCCAACGGCGCGGGCAAGACGACGCTGTTCAACATCATGACCGCGCACCTGCGCGCCGACAGCGGCCGGGTGCTGTTCAAGGGGGTCGAGATCGACCGGATGCGCGCCCCGCGGCGCTATGAATTGGGGATCTCGCGCACGTTCCAGGTCCCTCAGGGCTTCCATCTCATGTCGCCGCTGGACAATGTCGCGGTGGCGGCCATCGGCGCTTCGGTGCCCCATCCCATGAAGGCCTCGATGGCCATGCTGGAGCGGGTGGGGCTGGCCGGCATGGCGCTCGGTGAACTGGGTGCTCTGACCGTGGCCGAGACCAAGACCCTCGAGTTGGCGCGGGCCATGGTCAGCGATCCGGAACTCTTGCTGCTCGACGAGCCGCTCGCAGGGCTGAACGAGACCGAGCGCATCCGCTTCTTCGAGACCGTCGATGATCTCGTCGGCCCCGAGACGGCGATCGTGGTGATCGAGCACTCGGTCCGGGCGCTCATCCGGTACGTCGAGTCGGTCGTGGCGCTCGACGAGGGTCGCATAATCGCCGATGGGTCACCCGAAGCGGTCGTCTCCGACCCGCAGGTCATCAAGGCGTATCTCGGTTCGAAATGGATGGGCCATGCTCGAGATCAGTGAACTCTCCGCCGGCTACGAGGGGATCCCGGCGCTGCGCTCCATCGACTTCAGGGTGGGCGATCGGGAGCGCGTCGCCATCCTGGGTCCCAACGGCGCCGGCAAGACGACTCTCCTGAAGACGATCAGCGGCGTCGTGGTTCCGGACTCCGGTTCCATGCGGTTGGAGGGTGAGGATCTCGCAGAGATGTCTTCGCACCGACGCGTCGAAGCGGGGCTCGTGCACGTGCCGCAGGGGAGGATGATCTTCGCCTCCATGACCGTTGCCGACAATCTGCGCCTCGGGAGCCACCGGGGCGCTGCCCGCGACCGCCACGACGAGCGCCGCGAACTGGTGCTTGAACTCTTCCCGGCACTCGCTGGGATGCTCCGCCGTGACGGCGGGGCGCTGTCCGGCGGCCAGCAGCAGATGCTGGCGATCGCCCGCGGCGTCATGGCCTGCCCCCGGCTCCTGATGCTCGACGAGCCGTCGATGGGGCTGGCTCCCCGGGCCGCCGAGGAGATCTTCGAAGGCATCGCCCGGCTCCCCGAGAGCGAGACGACGGCCATGGTCGTCGTCGAGCAGCGAGCGCACGAGGCGCTCGAACTGTGCGAGCGCGCCTACGTGCTGGAGTCCGGCGAGGTGGTCCTGGAGGCCGCCGCCAGGACGCTCCTCACCGACGAGCGTCTGGCCGCCACCTACCTCGGCTCCTCGGAGATCTGAGATGGACGACTCGGCGGAGTACTACCGCCGGCGCGGCTGGTGGACCGGCGAGGCGCTCGTGGACCGGTTCACCCGCCATGTAGCGGCGCACCCGGAGGCTCTGGCGGTCGTCGACGGCGAGGATCGCTGGTCGGCGAGCCGGCTCTGGGAGGCCGCCGGCACCGGCGCCGAACGGCTCGCAGAGGCGGCGGGCGACGGCCGGCGCGCGGTGCTCATCCACCTTCCCAACGGAGCGGAGTGGATGGTCGCGTTCCTGGCAACACTGCGGTCCGGACATGTGCCGGCGACGATCCCCATCAACACGCCGGCCACCCATCTCGCCCACGTCGTCGATCTGATCGACCCGGTGGCGGTGATCACCTGCGAGCACCACCACGGAACAGATCCGGCGCGCACCGTTCAGGAGGCCGTACACCGCACCGCCGCCCGCCCGGCGCTGCTCACCGCCGCGGGCCCCGAACTGGCCATCCACGCCGGCGCGGATCGTGCCGGTCGCCGCGCCACGGTGCCCGCATCCACCTCGCACCTTATGTTCACATCCAGCACGACGGGCCCGCCGAAGGCGGTAAGTCACAGCGAGGACACGCTCGCCACGCTCAACGGGCAGTTCGCCGACCGCTTCGACCTCGACGGGACAGCGCCGATCTTCATGCCGTCGCCGCTTGGCCACAGCGTGGGGGCCATCCACGGGGCGCGGTTGAGTCTCTACCTCGGTGCGCCGCTGGTTCTGCAGGACCGCTGGGACGCCGGCGAGGCTCTGCGCCTCGTCGACGAGCACGGCGCGGCGTTCACCGCCGCCGCCACGCCGTTCCTGCTGGATCTGCTGAACGCACGCTGGGGGGGCTCCCGGCCGAAGCTGGCGCCGCTGCGGAGTTTCCTGTGCGGCGGCGCCCACGTCCCCCCGGCGTTGATGGAGCGCTGCGGCACGGAGTTCCCGCACACCTTCGTGACCCCGCTGTGGGGCATGACCGAGGGCGGGCTCACGACCTGCGTGGCCGGCACACCCGCCGAACTCGTCCGATCCACGGTGGGCATCGGCCTTCCCGATCTGGAACTCTGTGTCATCGACAGCGATGGGAACCTGCGAACCACAGGCGAGGGCGAGTTGGCGATGCGGGGCCCGGGCGTGTTCAACGGCTACTACGGCCAGCCCGATCTGTACCGCGAGTTGACGACTGCCGGCGGGTTCTTCCGGACCGGCGACCTGGCGCGGCTCCGGTCCGACGGCTACGTCGTCATCACCGGGCGGCTCAAGGACCTGATCGTGCGCGGCGGTGTGAACATCTCCCCGGTGGACACCGAGAACACCCTTGCCGGACACCCCGATGTGGACGGTGTGGCCGTTGTCGGCTGGCCCGACGACCGGCTCGGGGAGCGGCTCTGCGCGGTGATCCGCAGCAGGGTCCCCCTGGACCTCGCGAGCCTGCTGGACTTCTGCGAGCGGAGCGGTCTGCCGCGGCGCTGCTGGCCCGAGCGGCTGGAGACCGTGGCGGAGTTCCCGAGGACCTCGGCCGGCAAGATCCGCAAGCAGCAACTCCGGGAGGAACTGCTGGCGCGGTCGGGTTCGGCGCCGCTCCCATCCACCGGCGGAACCAAGCGATGAGCAGCACGCGCCTCGGCGACATCGACGTCAACTACCGCACAGCGGGCTCCGGGCCGCCGGTCGTGCTGTTGCACGGTCTGGCCGAGGATTGTGCCTCTTGGAACCCCGTGCTGGGGCACCTCGAGGACTGGACCAGTTACGCCGTGGATCTCCGCGGCCACGGCGCCACCACGGCGGGTGCAGGACGGGGCACCCTCGAGCAGCTCGGCGACGACCTGGTGGCGTTCCTGCGCGAGGTGTCCGGTCCGGCCCGGGTCGTCGGCTACTCGCTCGGTGGAACGATCGCCCTCGAGGCGGCCTGCCGCGCCGATCCCTCGGTCACCGGTGTCATAGCCGTCGCCACGTCGTCGATCGTCGGCAGGGCGGCCGCCGATTTCTTCGCCGGACGCATCTCGCAGATCGTCTCGGGCGACTGGGCCTCCTTCGCCGAAGGGCTGCTCGCCGACACCGCCGGTCAGGTCGTGACCGGGGCGGACCTCGATGCGATCACGGCGGCCCGCCTCGCCGCCGTCGGCTCCGGCGCCGGCTATGTGAACGCGGCGCGGGCCATGATCGCCATGCGCTCGGCGCCGCTGAATCCCCGCCTCGGCCGGGTAGCGGTCCCGGTGGAGGTGATCGGCGCCGACAGGGACCTATTCTGCCCCCGCAAGGCGGCGGACATCCTCGTCGAGGCGCTGCCCGACGCCCGCTACCACGAGATCACCGGCGCCGGCCACCTCGTCTCGGTCGACCGCCCCGAGCCTTACGGCCGTCTGCTCGCCCGCCTGCTGGAAGGATCTCCGCCATGACCCACCGGTATGGCATCTCCATGGGTGTAAGCCCCCGCGAGCCGCTGCGGCGTGTCTCGGACCTCGCCCGTGCCGTCGAGGAGCGAGGCTTCGAGGCTCTCTGGTGCATCGACTTCCAACTCGGCATGAAGGACGTCTACGCGGCCATGAACATGGCCGCGCTCGCCACCGAGAGGGTCCAGATCGGCGCCGGCGTCACCAACCTCATCACCCGGCACCCCACCGTGACGGCGAACGCCACCGCGGCGCTCGACGAGCTGTCGGGTGGCCGCGCCGTGCTGGGCCTGGGTGCGGGATGGTCGGCGGTGCTCGGTGCCGGGGCCACGCCGTCGCCACTCGGCGACCTGCGGTCGGGCATCGATGCCTTCCGGCGGCTGTTCAGCGGTGAGGCGGTCGAAATCTCCGGCACGGAGGTGCGCCTGGCCACGGCGGTCCGCCAAGTCCCCATCTACCTGGCGGTCTCGCAGCCGGGCATGCTGCGCCTGGCCGGCGAGACGTGCGACGGTGCGGTGCTGATGGGCGCCGCCGATCCGGACTTCTGCGCCTGGCAGCTCTCCTACATCCGCGAGGGTCTCGAACGGGCGGGCCGGCGGCGCGACGAACTGACGATCGACCTGTGGGTCACGATGTCGGTCGATGAGGACAAGGCCGCCGCCCTCGACGACGTGCGGGCCTGGGCCACCAGCCAGGCCGCCACCTTCCACCCCTGGAAGCGCATGCCCGACGCCTGGGAGCGCTACCGGGGGGACTTCGCCCGGGCGTCGGAGGCCTATCACCTCGTCGATCACCTGTCGTTGCGCGCCGACCACAGGCGGATCGTCTCCGACGAGTTCGTTCACTCGGTTGCGGTGGCCGGTGACGCCGAGACGTGCGTCGAGCGGCTGGGTGAACTCTGGTCACTGGACATCGACCGGATCACGCTCGCGCTGCTGTCCGGCGGCCGTGAGCGACGCCTCGACGAACTGGCCGGGACGGTGATCCCCGCCGTCGAGGCCGGGATGCGCGCAGGAAAGGAGTCCCCGTGATGCAGGATCGACCGGTCGCCCTGGTGACCGCGGCGGCCGGCGCCGGTATTGGCGCCGCCGCCGCCCGCCGCCTCGCCGCCGATGGACTGGATGTCGTCGTGACCGACGCGCACGACCGTCGCTGCAGTGAGATGGCGTCGCGCCTGGCCGACGAATTCGGACGGCCGTTCCCGTCGTACCGGCTCGACGTCACCGACCACAGTCGGGTCACCGAGGTGGTCGCTCACCTTCTCGAGAGCGCCGGCCGCATCGACGTGCTCGTCAACAACGCCGGCTGGTCCAGGATCGAGCCGGTGGCGGAGATGTCGGTCGAGACGTGGCAGCGCTGCCTCGATGTGGACCTCACAGGCACCTTCGTGTGCATGCGTCAGGTACTGCCGGCGATGATCGACGCCGGCGGCGGGTCGATCGTGAACGTCTCGTCGATCGCGGCCTGGGAGATGACCACCGATCATGGCGCCGCCTACTCGGCTGCCAAGGCCGGCGTGCTGGCCCTCACCCGCGTGGCCGCGGCGGAGAACGGTCGCCACGGCGTGCGCGTCAATGCGGTCGCACCGGGACTCATCTACAACGACTTTCTCCGCAGGATCTACCCCGAGGAGTTCTTCGAGAGCTACGCCGAGACAAGGTCGTTCGTCGGCCGGGTGGGGAGTCCCGACGACGTGGCGGAGCTCGTCTCGTTCCTGGCCTCGGGGCGTGCGTCCTACATCACCGGTGAGGTGTTCGGTATCTCGGGGGGCGTCGCGGCCCGTGGATGACTCGCCCCTCTGGTGGGCCGTCGACCGGCTCGTGCGCGCCTACGCCAACCGCGAGCTGTCGCCGGTCGAGGTGGTCGAGTTGGCGGAGGTGCGCATCTCCGAGACGCAGCCCTCGCTGCACGCCTACGTGGCGCGGACCCCGGATCTCGCCCGCCGGCAGGCCCGCGAAGCGGAGCGGGCGTACCGCGACGGCAACGCCGGCCCCCTCGCCGGCGTGCCTGTGTCCATCAAGGATGCGTTCGACGTACAGGGCCAGGTCACCACGTGCGGGTCTCTCGCCCATCGGCGGGAGGCTGCCAGCGCCGACTCGGGTGCCGTCCGGCGGCTGCGCACCTCCGGTGCGGTCTTCGTGGGCAAGACCAACGTCCCTGAGTTCTGCCAGTCGGCCACCACCGACAACCTGCTTGGCCCCGACACCGCCAACCCGTGGGATCCGGGGGCCACGTCGGGCGGGTCCAGCGGCGGGGCCGCCGCGTCCGTCGCCTCCGGAACGTGCACGCTGGCGCTCGGCTCCGACGGCGGCGGCTCGATCCGCATCCCCGCTGCGTTCTGCGGACTCGTGGGCCTGAAGCCGACCCACGGCAGGATCAACGGTGCCGGCGGTCTCGCGGCCTTCACCCCGTTCATATCCGCCGGGCCGCTCGCTCGATGCGCATCCGATGCGGCCCGGCTGTTCGAGGCGCTGGGTGGGGGAGAGGTTCCGGACGCGGCGCCCGCCCGCCGCTCGATCGCCTGGTGCTCCCACCCCGAGGGGCGCCCGGTCGGCCCGGTGCTGCTGGAGAACGTGGGTCAGGCAACGGAGTCGCTCCGCGCACTGGGGCACCGGCTCGAGCCGGTCGACCCCCGGCTGGACGGCTGGGAGCAGATCTTCGGTCCGCTGGTCCTCGCCGAGGAGGGAGAGCGGCGCGGGAGCCTGCTGGAGGGGGAGCACCCGCTCACGCGCTATGAGCGGCGCTCGCTGGAGGCCGCCCGGCAATTGGCGCCGGCAACAGTGCGCGCGGCGCGCTCGGCCATGGCGGCCTACCGGGAGCGGGTCGACGCACTCTTCGACGACTTCGACGTGCTCGCCACGCCCGCCACGGCCACCCCGGCGTTCCCGATCGGTGAGCGGCCCGGTTCGATCGCCGGCCGCCGGGTCGGCCGCCTCTGGGGTGCCTTCCCGTTCGCGGTGCCGTTCAACGTCTCGGGCCACCCGTCGATCGTCCTGCCCGTGGGTTTCGTGGACGCCATGCCCGTGGCAATCCAACTCATCGGACGCCTCGGGGCCGACGCCGAGTTACTGCAACTCGCGGCCGAACTCGAAGCAGCCCTCGACCTCGACCTCTACAACCCCGAGAGCGGCACGGCGCCCATGCTGTGATGAAGTGTGTCCTGACGAAGGGCCGCGAGACGCTCGATGAGCCCGCCGGTTCGATGACGGTCGGCGGTCCCAGCAGTGATCGTCGGACCGTCGTAATCGCTGCTTGACAGAGCGCATCGAACCGCGTCGGAACGCGGTGGAAACGAGCGCCGTCTTGCCTCCCGTGGCGGTCGAGCCCCGGTAGGGTTGGCTCGGAATCACCTGGTCGCGGGATGTAGTTGGTGGCTGAACTGAGATCTATCAGGTGTCTCGTCCCGGCGGTCGATCTGTTGCGGTTCGACGACCGGGGCGTCGGCGCCACGGCCGAGGATGTCGCTGTCTCGCCCTCGCACTCATGACCGGCACAGACATCGCGTTCGGCGTCGGCCTCGCGGCGGCGTTGGCGCTGGATGCCGCTGACCCGCTGGCTGCGTTCCGCGACGAGTTCCACCTTCCGGCGGGCCGCGATGGCTCGCCGCAGATCTATCTCGCCGGCAACTCGCTGGGGGCGGCTCCCCGAGCGGCTGCCGATGTTGTGAACGCCGAGTTGGAGCGCTGGGCCCACCTGGGCGTGGCCGGACACTTCGCCGGCCCCTCGGCGTGGGTGTCCTACCACGGGCTGCTGGCGGGCTCGCTGGGGCGGCTCGTCGGCGGTCGCCCGCACGAGGTCGTCGCAATGAATTCCCTCACCGTCAACCTCCACCTGCTGATGGTGAGCTTCTACGACCCCTCCGCGGCGCGACACAAGATCCTCATCGAGGAGCACGCCTTCCCCAGCGACCACTTCGCCGTCGAGAGCCAGATCCGCCAGCGCGGCGGTGACCCGGCCACCTCGCTGATTCTCGCCCGCCCCCGCGCCGGCGAGGAGACGCTGCGAAGCGACGACCTGCTGGCCCTGATAGCCGAGCACGGCTCCGAACTCGCTCTCGTGCTGCTTCCCGGCGTGCAGTACTACACCGGTCAGGTGCTCCCGATGGCGGAGATCACCGCCGCCGCGCACGAGGTCGGCGCCCGGGTCGGCTTCGACCTGGCTCACGCCGTGGGCAACGTCCCGCTGGCGTTGCACGACTGGAACGTGGACTTCGCCGTGTGGTGCAGCTACAAGTACCTCAACGGTGGACCCGGCGGGATAGGCGGCGCGTTCGTGCACGGCAGCCACATCCGCGACAGCTCGTTGCCCAAGCTCCTCGGATGGTGGGGGCACAGTCCCGGCACCCGTTTCGAGATGGGCACGGTCTTCGATCCCACACCCACCGTCGAGTCGTGGCAGATCTCGAACCCGCCCGTCCTGGCGATGGCGCCCCTGCGGGCGTCACTGGAAATCTTCGATCGGGCCGGTGGCATGGCGCCGCTTCGGGACAAGTCGCAACGGCAGATCCAGTACCTCGACTTCCTCATTGCCGAGGTGATCGGGGACCGCATCGCGACCATCACTCCCAGCGCACTGGGCGAGCGGGGCTGCCAGCACTCGCTGCGGGTCCGGATGCCCGGTGTCGACGGCCGCGCCGTGCATCGGGCACTGACCGACGCCGGCGTGGCCTGCGACTGGCGGGACCCCGACGTCATCCGTGTGGCGCCGGTGCCGCTCTACAACTCCTTCGCTGACATCAGCCGCTTTGTCGACATCCTGCGCCGCGTGCTGGACGAGACATCGCGATGAGCGCATGCCGCGGCCGCGGGCCGGTCGTCGTGGTCGGCGCCGGGCCGGGTGGCGTCAGGTTGTTTGACGTCGGGCGGAACCGTGCGGTTCGGCACCGTCTCCGGGGCCGGCGGGGTCGGGCTTGCGACCGTGCCGGCCAGTACCTTTATGCCCGCGGCAGATTCTCGATCCGGGGTCGCTGGAATGGCCCAGCAATGAGCCCTTGGTGAGAAGGGATAGGTGAGGAGGGACCAGTGAGGAAGGTAACGGAGACAGACTTGCCCGGAGTGGGGGCTCGTTTCGACATCGAGACGAACGCAGGCCGCTTCGTGGGGGTGGTGGCGCATCAGACGGGCCGGCGCGATCTGGTGATCTACGACGAGCACGACATAGATCGCGCCTGCGAGAGCGTCGAGCTCACCGAGGACGAGGGGCACACGCTGGGCGAGCTCTTGGGGGGCAGCCCGATGCTGGAGCATCTGGACGACGCCGTGCACCGCCTGGAGGGCATCGTGATCTCGTGGGTCACGATCGATTCCAAGTCGCCACTTGCGGGGCTGAGCCTCGCGGAGGCCGCGCTGCGGACCAAGACCGGCGCCGGCATCGTCGCTCTCGTCGGCGATTCGGGATCGATTCCCATCCCGGATGGCGAGAAGCGGCTGGAGCCCGGCGACACCGCGGTGGTGGTCGGCGCCCCATCTGCGGTGAAGGCTGCGACCAGGTTGCTGACCCGAACCACACCCTGAGAGGCCGAGCCCATGGAAACGGGCGGCGATCTCCTGATCATCGAACTCGGCGCCGTAGTCCTCGGTCTGGCGATAATCGCCCGGGTGGCCCGGCGGATCGGCGTTCCGGCGCTCCCGCTGTACCTGCTCGCCGGGTTGGCGCTCGGCGAGGGCGGCCTGGTGGAGTTGCCGGCGTCGACGGAGTTCATCGAGGCGGGAGCGGAGATCGGGGTCATCCTGATGCTGCTGATGTTGGGCCTCGAGTTCTCGGCCCGCGAGCTGATCGTCAACGTGCGCCGGTCGACACTGGCGGGAATCGTCGACTTCGTCCTGAACTTCGCGCCCGGTTTCGTCGCCGGCGTGATCCTCGGCTTCGACCCGATCATCTCGGGCCTGCTGGGCGGGGTGACCTACATATCGTCGTCAGGGATCGTGGCGAAGCTCGTCGCCGACCTCGATCGGATCGGCAACCACGAAACCTCGGTGGTGCTCAGCGTGCTCGTGATCGAGGACCTCGCCATGGTGATCTACCTGCCTGTCGTGTCCGGCCTGCTCTTCGGAGGCACGGTGCTGAGCACCACCCTCACAGTTGCCGTGTCGCTGGTCGCTGTGATCGCAGTGCTCGCCGTCGCCTACCTGCTGGGCGACCGCCTCAGTGCAATTGCATTGAGCAAGTCCAGCGAAGCCTTGCTGCTGACCCTCCTCGGCGGCACCCTTCTGGTCGCCGGCCTCGCCGGACGCCTCAACATCTCGACCGCCGTCGGCGCGTTCGTGGTCGGCGTCGCCCTGTCGGGCGAGATCGTCTCCCGTGCCCGCGGGTTACTGTTGCCGCTGCGCAACCTGTTCGCCGCGGTCTTCTTCGTGTTCTTCGGCCTCCAGGTCGACCCGAGCCTCATCCCGAACGTCGCCGTCGCGGCACTCGTCATCGCGGCTGTCACCATCGTCACCAAGATTGCGACGGGCTGGATCGCAGCCGGGCGAGCCGGCATCGGCAGGCCTGGCCGGCTGCGAGCCGGAGCCGCCCTCATCGCCCACGGCGAGTTCTCGATCGTCATCGCCGAGTTGGGCATCGCACGCGAGAGCGACCTTGGCGCGCTCGCCGCCGCCTACGTCATCATCCTCACGCTGGTCGGCGCGGTGCTCTACCAGTTCTCGGACTCCATACCCCTCGCCCGCCGGAAGCGGTTGATCGGTGATGCCAGCCGATAGGTATGGATACGGCTGCAGAAGGGCATGAGCATGGACAAGGACGCTGCTTCAGCGGTGGTGGCGGGGGTGTGGCGGGACGAGATCGTCGCCGAACTCGAGCGCTACATCGCGGTGCCGGCGCTGTCGCCGGCGTTCGATGCCGACTGGGAGGCCACCGGCCATATCTCCGAGGCCATCGGGATGGTGTCGGCCTGGATGGAGGCGCGGCCCGTGGCCGGGATGAGCATCGAGGTGCAGCGGCTCCCGGGTCGCACCCCGCTGATCGTGGTGGAGGTGGAGCCGTTCGGCGCTGCCGCCTCCGGAGACGCCGATGGCTCCACGGTCGTGCTCTACGGCCACCTGGACAAGCAGCCGCCGATGTCGGGATGGCGTGAGGGGCTGGGGCCGTGGACGCCGGTACGGGAAGGGGATCGCCTCTACGGGCGGGGCGGCGCCGACGACGGCTATGCCGCCTTCGCCGGTCTGGCTGCGATCCAGGCGGTGCAGGCCGCAGGTGGCAGCCACAGCCGTCTCCTGGTGCTGATCGAGGCCTCGGAGGAGTCCGGCAGTCCCGACCTGCGGCCCCACCTGGAGGCACTGGGGGAGCGCCTCGGCGATGTGGTCCTGCTGGTGTGTCTGGATTCGGGGTGCGCCACGTACGACACGCTGTGGCTCACCACCTCGCTGCGCGGGTTGGTGTCGGCGACGCTGCGGGTGGACGTGGTCGAAGAGGGCCAGCACAGCGGGCTGGCGAGCGGTCTGGTGCCGTCATCGTTCCGGTTGGCGCGCATCCTGCTGGACCGCATCGAGGACCCGGCGACCGGTCGGGTCCTGCTGGAGAAGGCCCATGCCGCCGTCCCGCCGCACCGCCGGGCCGAGGCCGAAGCGACCGCAGCGCTGCTGGGCGGTGCCGGAGACGACTTCGGCCTCGTCGGGAACCTCCGGCTGATGGAGCAGGACCCGGCCGAGGGGCTCCTGGCCACCACCTGGCGTCCCGCATTGAGCGTCGTGGGCGCCGACGGCCTCCCCCCGACGCAATCCGCCGGCAACGTGCTGCGCCCCTTCACGGCACTGAAGCTCAGCCTGCGCCTGCCGCCGCCCGCCGGTGCCGCAGCGGTGGCGGGCGAACTCGCCGATCGGCTGCGTGCCGATCCTCCCCTGGGCGCCGCGGTGAGCCTCACCGACGTGGATTGTGCCGACGGGTGGGACGCGCCGGAGCTGGCGCCCTGGCTGGCCGGTGCCCTGCATGACAGCTCGCTGGCGCGCTTCGGCCGGCCGATGCAGCTGGTGGGGGAGGGCGGCAGCATCCCGTTCATCGCCATGCTCGGCGACATGTTCCCCGACGCGCAGTTCGTCGTGACCGGCGTGCTCGGCCCGGAGTCCAACGCACACGGGCCCAACGAGTTCCTCCACGTGCCCTACGCCGAGAAGCTCACCGGCTGCATCGCCGACGTCCTCTTCGCCGAGGTAACCCGCCCGTGCCGGGGGGAGCCCGCTCAGTAGCGAGCTGGCTCAGCAGCGGGCCCGCTCAGCAGGCGGCGCTCTCAGCAGGTGGTGCTCTCAGCCGGCGGCGCGTTCAGCCGGCGGCGCTCTCAGTAGACGCCGGGGAAGATGCGGTACGGCACCCGTTCCTGGTACTCCGCCCACTTCTCGGGGCCGTATTTCTCGGCGCAGTGCATGTCGTCGGCGAGTTGGCGCCAGGTGAAGAACCCGAGGATGAAGATCGTGTAGGTCCAGGCCCAGAGGATGTCGAAGTGGCCGAAGACCAGGCCGATTGCCAGCGCGAGAGTCCACTCGCCCATGTAGTTGAAGTGGCGGGCCTGACCCCAGAAACCGCTGACGAGGATCTTGCGCTCGCCGGCCTCGATGAATTCGGGCTGGATTCCCAGGAACTTGCGCTCGGGCCAGCGCTTGAAGGTGTACTTCTGCATGTTGGTGCCGCGGGAGATGCCCCAGCCGACCAGGAACAGCACGGCGGTCCCGGCGAGCCAGAAGGGGGTCCAGACGGGCGAGTAGCCGGGGTGGGGGTGCGCGGCCATGCCCCACAGCGGGAGGATGAACAGCCACCCGTAGAAGATGAGGCCGCCCCACAGCATCCGGAATCCGACCTGCTCGTGCATCATGTCGTAGGTGTAGAGCTGCACACGCTCGTAGACGAAGTAGTCCAGGACGTAGAACGTCAGGAAGCCCGCGTACAGGTAGACGCCCGGGTTGGCGTCCTCGCCGAAGCGTCCGTGGTGATAGGCGGCGCCCGACAGGGCGTTCAGCGCCCACATGGCCCCGCCGACGACGTAGGTGTACATCTTCAGGTCGAGGCGGTGGTTGAACAGCGACAACTCCCGGCTCCTCCCGGCCCACAGTCCGGCGAGCGGGTTCTTCGCCTCACCCCGCGGCTGGCTGAACACAGCGAAGACCGCAATGAGCACGCAGAGGCCCGTCCCGCCGGCCACGGCATACAGCGAGGACCGGTAGAACCAGTCGCGCGGCATCCCGGCGAACCCGACGGCCCACACGACCACCGCCAGCACGAAGACCAGCAGACCGTTCAGCCGGTACTTGCGGGGCTCGCCGGTCTCCGGATTGACGGCGTAGCCGGGAACCTTGATTGCGGGCAGCAGCACCTGTGCCACAAAGAACGCCGCGAAGATGAACAGCGGCGTCAAGAACCCCAGGATCATCTCGGTCCCGGAGAGTTCGACGAGATGTTCTATGCCTAGCCACTCGCTCATGACCGAACACCCCTTCCTCCGGCGAAGTGGCCACTATAGCGATGGGCGTCCGGCGGCGAGATTGGGCGCGGGCTGAGGTGCCGGCGCG
Organism: Acidimicrobiales bacterium; assembly: GCA_963664235.1. Classification (GTDB taxonomy): domain Bacteria; phylum Actinomycetota; class Acidimicrobiia; order Acidimicrobiales; family CATQHL01; genus VXNF01. The sequence goes on from OY760933.1 coordinate 2,576,427, forward strand.
ATGCAGGGATCAGGTGTCGGTGTCCTCGTCTGTGCCGGTGTCCTCGTCTGTGTCGGTGTCGTCGCCGGTGGGCTCGGAGTCCTCTGTGCCGTCGTCGGTTTCGGGTTCCTCCCTGGCGTCGCCGCAGGCGATCATGAACTCGAAGATGGTGGGTTCGGCCGCTCTGGTGAGGTCGACGGTCAGGTCCGTCTCCTCGGCGGCGCACTGATCGGGTAGGTGCGTCACCGAGACGGTGGCCTCGCAGGTCTCGCCCACGTTGTCCAGGACCCGCACGGTGACGCCGTCAAAAGCGTCGTCGGCTGAGGGATCCTCCGCGAGCACCGCGGTGATGTTGAAGCGCCCCTCGCGCAACTCGACGTTGCGAATGCTCCCGATCGGCGTGATACCGCTGCCTGCGGGCAGCGGGAGCAGCGGATCGGGCAGGTCGAACTCGTCGGGCTCGCCGCACGTCCTGGTCAGCTCGTAGCGAGCGTCGGCGTCGCCGGAATCACCTTCGACGGTTTGCAGCAGGATGATCGTCCTTGTGGCCACGCCGACGTTGAAGTCGATGGTGGCCCGCGGGTCGACGTTCTCGAAGACGTCGTGTTCGTATTCGCCCTGTGTCGCCACCAGCCGGCGGGGCAAGCGCAGCGTCACGTCGTAGCGGCACTCCTCGCCGTCGGCGGTGGTGGCGACCACCCGCAGCTCGATCGACACGGTGTCGTCGGTCGTATCGTCGGGTGTGTCGTTGTCGTCCACCTTCGAGATCCCCGTACGGGTGGCGCAACGCCGCGGGGCGTCCTCGATCCGTCGGGCGCTGGCGATGAATCGTGCCCGCAGGATGGCGTTGTGATCGGTGTCGTCGATGCCGACCGGCACAGCCGGGTGCAGCCGGATGACGATGCGCGATCGCTGGGTGCATGATGACTCCGGATCGGCCAGGGTGATGTTGATCTCATTGTCGGCGTTCGGCTCAAACGGGGCCGGTCCGACGATGCAGTTGGCGTCGGTGGTCGCCTCGACCAATGACACCGACCACGTGTAGACGCAGAACGGGCGGATGATCACAACCGCCAGCGCCGGGGTGCCCGTGAGTTCGCCCGGCGCCGGCGTGTCGTCAGGCTGTTCGGCGGCCTCAACGGTGAGCGTGACCTCCCCGGCCATGCCCGAGGTGCCCGCGCCGGGATCGCATCCCCCCAGCGTCTGCCACCCGACCGTGTAGACGCCCGCCGCCTCGGCGCTCCTGATCTTCACGATCTGCGCCCCCACCGTTGCGCCCTCACTCTGGCCGGCCGCTGGAGCAGTTGTGCCGATCGCGGCGGCACCCACCGCCAGGACAACCATCACACCCCCGATCAAGCGGCGAGAATGCGCAGTTGAGGCCTTTCGTTCCACTTGGCGTGTGCACCGATTCATCGCACTGTGTTGTTTGATCGTCGTGTGCCCGCGCCGGGCACGGTTCAGTCGCCCGATCACAGTAGGCGACCGCAGCGCTGCGGATCCAGGGGGCCTGGCGGGGCGGGGAGTTCGGCCCGGCACCACCGCCCCGGTTGGCTGCGGTGAGCACCGAACCGGTCGCCCGTAGGCCCGGTTGCGGCGGCCGATGGCCCAGTGACAGGGTCTGCGATCAGGTGAGGGCTCGGACGCCGGCGGTGACGGCCATGGCGACCGCGACGACGAGCACCAGCGGGGCCTTGCGCCACACCGCCACCCCTCCTGCTGCCACTCCGGCGGCGCGGGCGTCGAGGGTGAGCGTGCCGGCGTCCTCGAAGGTCATGATCACGATGAGCGCGGCGAACAGGGCGGCCGGCAGCAGGGCCACCGCCGCCCCCAGCCTGCGCTCGACTCGGCCTCCCAGGTTCGAGGTGCCGAGAGCCTTCAGACCGTAGGACCCGGCCACCAGGGCGATCATCAGTGGCCAGCTCACGGGGTTGCTCCCGGTTCGGCCCCCTCAGGGCCGCTCGCGGCGGGTGGTTCGCTCGTCCGAGAGCGCGACTCGTCCGTTTCGGGGGGCGACTCGCGGCGGTGGGACCGTACCCACAGCGCGGGTGCCACGGCGGCCACCGAAACGAGGACCGGGACACCGGCCCCGGTGACCGGCACGACGCCCAGGGCGACGGCGGCGGCTGCGAGCGCGGCGGTGCGCCCGGCGGCGGTGCGCACGTGAGGGGCCAGCAGCGCCACGAGGATCGCCGGGAACGCGGCGTCGAGCCCCCACGTCTCGGGGGTGCCCAGGACGGCGCCGAGCAGGGCGCCCGCCACCGAGCACAGATTCCAGACCAGCCACAGGATGATGCCGGAGAACCAGAAGGCGCCGGCGGCGTGGCGGCGGCTGGTCTGCGCGGTGGAGATGGCGGTGGTCTCGTCGATCACGAAGTGGGCAGCGCCGAGGCGGGCCGGCACCGAGGCGGGCAGGGCGCGGCGCATCACCGGCCCGTACAGGGCGTTGCGGGCCGCCAGCAGCAGCGCCGAGCCGACGGCGGCGCCGCCGCTGCCGCCGTCGTTGATGACGCCGACCGCGGCGAACTGCGAAGCCCCGGTGAACACCAACGCCGACATCACGACGATCCGCGCCAGGTCGAAGCCGGCAGCATCGGCGACCACGCCGAAGGTCACCCCGGTCGGCGCCACCGCCAGACTCACGATGACGCAGTCGCGCAGATAGGGGCGCGAGCCCCGAGCCGAGCGCAGCCGGCGGATCCAGCCGGCGAGCCTGGAATCTTCGCCGAAGCGGCCCTTCACCCAGCGTCCTCCCGTGCATCGAATCTGACGGCCCTAGTGAACACGGCGCGTGCGCCGTCTCCGTATGGCTCGCCGCTACCGGCTCCACGGGCAGGTTCCACGGATTGGGCGGGAACTTGGCCGCCTCGACCAGCGTCGAAATGGGAAACCGAGCGCGGAGGTCCCCATGCGTTATCGACACAGCCATCAACGGTTGACCGGCCGTCCGCCGAAGTTCTTCGCGGCGGCACTGCTCGCCACGTTCGTCGTGCTGGTGTCCGCGTGTGGCGCGGATAGTGACAGTGCGAGTTCCACTGCTGCGGCGCCGGCGCCGGAACCTCCGCCTGCCGCGCCGTCCGAGGCCGCACCTGCCGATGACGTGATGGTCGTAACGCAGGCGACGAACGTCTTGGGATCTGACGGGGGTTCTGGGTCTGCCAGCCTCGCCGCCCTGGGGGCTCCAACGGCCCTCTCGCCGGCCGACTTGGGGCGCGACATCGTGTACCGGGCCGCGATCGCCGTGGAGGTCGACGACGTGGCGGCTGCCAGCAAGGAAGCGGTGGCCATCGTGCAGGGTTTCGGCGGCATCGTGTTCGCCCAGAGGACCCTGACCGAGCCCGAGCCTGCGGCGGAGATGACCTTCAAGCTCCGGCCGGCGGACTTCGCGGCGGCTCTGGAACGCTTGGCCGGAGTCGGCGAACTGGTCGATCAGACGGTCAGCGCCGAGGACGTGACCGAACGCGTCGTCGACCTCGAGAGCCGGATCACCACGGCGGAGGCAAGCGTGGTGCGCCTGCGCGGGTTCCTCGAGCAGGCCGCCGAACTCGAGGATGTGGCGCAACTCGAGCGGGAACTGCTGGAGCGGGAGACTGTGCTGGAGACGCTAAAGGGTCAGTTGCGAACCCTGGAGGGCCTCGTGGACCTCGCCACGATCACCCTGACGATCAACCAGTCGCCCGACCTGCTTCCCGATGCGGCGATCCTGGTCATGGCCTCGGTCACCGACAACCCTGACGACCAGTGCCTCGGGAACCATCACATCGCCGTCGAGCCCGACGCCACCGTCTACTTCTGCCTGGAGGTGGAGAACGTGGGGGCCTCCGCCCTGTCCAACGTGCAGATCAGTCCGGAGAACCTGGGCATCGACGTCGACTCCTTCAGAGCGTTGCAAGGCAGCTTCCACCGGATCGAGCCGGGCGATCTGCTCGTGGCGACGTTGTCCGAGCCGGTGGTGGAGGGGCGCCTGGCGGGCCGGTTGGCCACCAGGGTCCTGGAGATCGGTCTGACGGTCGAGGCGGAGCCGGTGGGTGTCAAGGGTGACGGGCCTCAGGAGGTGTCGGGACACGCCTCGGTGGCGGTGGAAGTGGTGGAAGAAGGCTCGTGGCCCGGGTTCGTCGACTCGGTTCTGAACGGTGCCGGGGCCCTGCGCGGCATCGTGAGCGTCGGCCTGATCGTCTTCGGGGTGCTGGTGCCGTTCCTGCCCATCATCGCCGGAGTCATCGCCCTCATCTGGTGGCACCGTCGCCGTAACCGCAGTGCCGGAACCCCGCCCGTCAAGCCCTAGGTACGCCCGGCCGCGGCGTCGATCAGAGGTGGCTGCGTGGGGTCTGGGGCGGCGGTGGTTCGGGGTGGATGCCGTGTCGGGTCCGGGGTGCTGCCCCTGGTGTGGGGCGTCCGGTGTGGTCTGTGGGGTAGTGGTCGCTCCGGTGTCTTGCCGCTCGGAGCATCGGTTGGTGGTGCGAGGGTGAGGGTGCCGTCGGGGTGGCGAGTGATTTCTTCGCCGTTCAGGTGGAGGCGGATGTGGTGGCAGCGCCAGCACATCAGGCAGGTGTTCTCGAGGGTGGTTTCGCCGCCGTCGGCCCAGTGGTCGAGGTGGTGGACTTCGCAGATTTGGTGGTGGGCGCCGCAGCCGATGCAGCCGCGGTCGCGGGCGATGAGTTGCTTGCGGAGCCGTTTGGGGATCTTGCGCTGTGAGCGGCCCAGGAGGATGTTGCCGGTGTGCTTGTTGAAGATGCCCGGCAGGATCTTCGCGTCACACGCCACGGCGAGTGTTTCGGCTTCGGTGAGGCGGGTGCCGTCGGTCAAGCGGGCGTTGGTGATGCGTTCGTGCAAGACGTCGTAGTCGGCGAGGACGATCAACTCGACACCTACCGGCACACCACCACCGTCGGCCGATTCGGCGGGGTCGCTGCGGGCACGGCCGGCGTCACGGCCACCGCCGGCGCCGCTGCAGACGAGGTCTGCGAGCGCGTCGGCGAACCGCTGTGGCGGTGTCGGGCGCTGTTTGGGGTCTTCGCTGCGGAACAGGGCGTCTGACTTGGCGACGAGCGCGGCGCGGACCCGGTTGCCGACCAGGGGGTCGAGTTGGGCGAAGAGGTGGAACATGCCGTCGGGCTGTTCGCTGATCGAAGCCCGCCGCCGACGCTGCTGCGCGGCCCGCCGTTCTTCGAGTTCTTGTTCGGTGGTGCGTTCGTTGACGTGTTCCTTCAACGTGCGGCGGAACACGTCGTCGGGCTCGGTCTCAGCGGCGGCCAGCAACTTGCGTTGGTCCACCGGCGTCTCGGCGTCCACATCCAGGATCAGCCCCGCCGCTTCGGGAGTGATCTCACCGGAAGCGAGTTTGTCGGCCACCCGCGGCGCCCACCCCAACTGTCCCGCGACCTTGACGGCCTTGCGGGCCTCTCTCCGCGAACGCTTCTGATCCCGCCGCAGGAACTCCTCAGTAGCAGCGTCGCCCTCGCGGCGCGCCACCTCGGCGACCACGTCGGCCTCCAGGGCGGCAAGCGACGCCCGCGCCCGGCCCATGAAGCCCAAACGCTCCCGCAACACACCCAGGTCGACTTCGTGCCACCGCGGCGGCGAACCCAGCCACTCGCCCAGAGCCGCCCACTCGGCGCCCCGAACATCACCAGCCGGCTCGCGGCCTCCGGAATCTGCCCGAGCCGGTTCGCTGTTCGCCGGAGCTGTCCCGGCCGGCTCCCGGCCCACCGGGCCTGCCCCGGCCGGCTCCCGGCCCACCGGGCCTGCCCCGACCGGCTCGCGGCCCGGTCGGTCGGCGCTGTGCGGTTTCCCCCGCATCGAACCATCACCCACCTGTCCGTCACCCCCTCTCGATGTCCCCGGCTCGTTCACCGCACAGCGACGAGCGAACCCTCTTGATTACTTGTACTAACAATACAGTAGTGGTGAGACAGAGTAGTAACACCTGTATGTCTACCGTGTCGATCGGAGCGAAATGGGCTCGGCCGCCGAAGTTGGACAGCCCGGCTGTTCTCACTAAAAGCCCAGGTCAGCGTCCACTTTCCTGTCTGCCGGCTCGCCGCCCGCCGAACACCCACTTAGATGTGACCGATGTCACACCGACAGATCGAAGGCGATCTAACACCTGCCGGTCGAAAATCACGCAGACACCGACAAGCCGGATGACTATTGCTGAGCGTGCCCGACCCGGGGCACCTTGCGCCGGCCACCCGCTGGTGGGTCAGGGGTTCGGCGACGCCATCCCCAGAGCCGTGTTGAGCTTCTCCAGGTTCTTCCTCTTGACGGCGTTCATGATCAGGAACAGGTCGACGATTGCCCAGATTCCGAGCCCGCCCAACGTGAACAACTTGCCGAGCGCCAGTCCGGTGTCACCGTTGTAGAACCGATCCACACCGAGGGGTCCGAAGAACACCCCGAGGATGAGCGCGACGACGGGGTCCCGGTAGTCGATCGAGGCGACCCGGCGGACCTGTTCGTCCGAGAGTTGGTCGCTGAGGCCCAGCAAGCTTCCGGGAGGAAACTTGTTCTGCATCGAAATGAGGACCATGGCACTTGTATCCACGACTCAAGCACCCCCATATGACGAAAACACAATCCGTACGGCAAGCTAGCACCGGTGCGACGAATGGATTCTGGGAACTGTTGGGTGCTGCTCTGGTGGGTGATGGCCAGTGCCGCGGGGTTTGCGGTCGCTGGCGCCATCGAGGCAGCCGCGGGTCCGTTGGCGGGCGTGGCGGTCATCGGGTACGTGACCGCGGGCGGCACTGTCGCCGCGGCTCTGCAATGGCCGGCGCTGCGGTGGCACGTCAGCGGAGCGCGCCGCTGGGTTGCGGCCGGAATCGTCGGGGGAGTCGTCGTCGGCGTTGCCAGCATCGCGTTGGGCGTCTTGGCTGGCCTCGGCGCGGGCGCCGTGGGGGATGCCGACGCCGGCAGGGCGTTCGGCGCGGATGTTGCAGGCGTCTCGGCGGCGGTCCTGTACGGCACCGCGGTCGGCGTGCTGCAGTGGCGCCTGCTCCGGCGCCGATTCACCCGGGCCGGCAGGTGGGTGATCGCCAGCGCCGCGGGCTGGATCGTGGCGGGCCTCACAGCGGGGGTCACCGAGGGCATCGCCGGATGGGCCGTCCTGGGGGCCGTCTACGGCGCGATCACCGGCGGTGTGCTCGTGGCGCTCCTGCGACGGGGACCGGAGGAGACACCAGCGGCCGAGCAGTAACCGACATCCGGTCGACGCCCGACCCCGCGGCGCTGTCTAACGGAGCGCATACCAATACGGTATGCTAATTGCATGATGCAGATTGCGGTTCGGCTGGACGACGAACTCGTTGCGCAGGTTGATGACCTGGTGCGCAGCGGTGTGGTGACCTCTCGCTCGCACGCCGTGCGCGACGGCTTGCGGGCGCTCGTGGAGCGGCAGAGGCGGCGTGCCGTGGGCGAGGCGATCGTCGAGGGGTATCGCCGGTTACCCCAGACCGGCGACGAGGTCGCCTGGAGTGACGAGGCGACCGCGGCCATGATCGCCGAGGAGCCATGGTGACACCCGCCCAGGGCGATGTCTGGTGGGCCGAGACCGAGGACCGGCGCCGGCCCGTCCTGGTCGTGACCCGCAGCGAGGCCATCCCCGTGCTGGACAGGATCCTGGTTGCTCCCGTCACCCGCACCGTGCGGGGCATCCCCACCGAGTTGCCCCTCGACGCAGACGACGGCCTACCCCAGCCGTGTGCCGCCTCCTTCGACAACCTCCAGCCGATCCGCAAGTCGTTCCTGTCCGACCGTCTGGGCTCGGTGCGCCACCGCCGCCACGAGATCTGCGCCGCGCTCGAAGCCCTCGCCGACTGCTGACGACTCGCGGCAGGCTGCAGCCGCGAGCCCCACGCCTGGGATGGCACTCCGGGTGTGGTGTATACTCAAGTTATGCGGCGTATACAGCTATATCTTGACGACGATGTGGATGATGCGCTCACCTCCCAGGCAGCCAAGCTGGGCACGACCCGCTCGGCGCTGGTCCGCGATGCCGTGCGCGCCTCCCTCGGCGCCGACCTGCACACCGCCGCCGACCCCGTCGACGACCTCATCGGCTGGCTCGACGTCGAACCCGACGACGACATCGACGCCGTGATCTACGGACTCGACGAGTGAGGTTCGCCGACACCTCGTTCTGGATCGCCCTTCAGGTCGCCCGTGACCACCGCCACGGCACCGCGACGGAACTCTGGCGGGGCGACCGGGGCCCAGTGCGCACGTCGAACCTCGTGGTCGGCGAGACGTGGACCTGGCTGCGCCGGCGAGCAGGGCACGTGGCCGCGCTCCGGTTCTCGGACGTCATCGAGCACTCCCAGCGGGTCTCGGTCGTGGGGGTGGACGAGGCCATCGACGAGCGGTCGTGGACCTGGCTGCGCCGCCACGACGAGCGCACCTACTCCTACGTCGACGCCACGAGTTTCGAGATCATGCGCCGCGAGCGGATCACCGAGGCGCTGGCCTTCGACGGCGACTTCGCAGCCGCAGGATTCGTAGAGGCTCGCCCACCCGCCTGACGGACTGCGGAGACTCGTCGGGAAGTTGCTGCTGCCGGGGCTGTCTAGTGTCAGGCCGGTCGCTCTGATCGAAGGACGGGGAGCGTGACGTGACACTGCCGGGAATCTGGATGCAGGACGATGGGGGCTGGAAGCTGAGCCGGCCCGAAGGGTTCCCCGACGAGGCGACCCTGCACGGCCTGATCGAGGAGACGCCGGAGATGCTGCCGCTGTCGGGCGCGCCCTCGCTGCTGGTCCTCGGCCGCGAGGTATCGCTGGGGTCGGGATACGCCGATCTGGTGGGGGTGGAGACGTCGGGCCGCCCGGTCATCATCGAGGTGAAGCTGGCGCACAGCAGCGAGGCCCGCCGCGCCGTGGTCGCCCAGATCCTGGCCTACGCGGCGAATCTCCACGGCACGACGCGGGAACAGCTCGAGGGTCGCTTCAAGAACAGCCTTCGCCAGCGCGGCCACGAGTCACTGGTGGATGCGGTGGCCTCGGTCCAGGAGGACGCATTCGAGGAGGACGAGTTCAGCGAAGCCCTCGACGAGCACCTGAGCGAGGGCCGCTTCCGCTTGGTGTTCGTCCTCGACAGCGTGCCGGCGGAGCTGATGACGCTGGTGGCCTACCTGGAACACGTCACCGACAAGCTGATCATCGACCTGGTTGCGGTGAACTCGTTCGACGTCAGCGGCACGTCGGTCGTGTTGCCGCAGCGGGTGACGCCCGAGCGCCACGAGGTGACCGTGGAGAAGACGCGCCGCAAGGAGTCGGGCACGCTTTATCCCGGCGGCGAGAAGTTCGAGGAAATGATCAGCCGGTCGCCGCCGGAGAGTCACGAGATGCTTCACCGGCTGCTGGATTGGGCCAGAGACCTTGAGAGGCGCGGGTACATCGAGTTGTCGACTTACGAGGGCATCGGAGCCAAGAGGTACACCCTCTTGCCGCGGCTGGTGGGCGTCGGAGCAGGATTGGTCACCATCTGGAACGACGGAGGCGCCTCTCTCCAGTTCTGGCGCAGCGTGTTTGAGAGGCGAGCGCCCGACTCCATCGATCGCGTCGAGGACCTGGCAGGGATCCGGATCGGCAAGGGAAACACCACCCAGAACATCAGCGAGAAACTGCTAGAGACGCTGACCGAGGCATACGCAGAGGCGGCGAGCCAGAAGACCTAGAAGCCTTGAGGATTTGGGACTACTTGCCGTCCCGACGCGATCGCCTGTATGGAAGCGCGGTGGTACCACATCAGTCGTGGCACAGAAGCGGCGCCGCCTCTGTTTCACCTGCGGCACCGCGGTCACAGTTCCAATCCCGCGCTTGCGGCGACGGCGGGAAAGGACTGACGCCGATCAGCGAGGTGCAGGTCGTCGAGGGTCCAGACGTCGATTCCGCTTGACGCCTCGACCAAGACCAGGTCACGAACTGGTCGTAGCAGGAGGTGGGGGCTATGTGGCCTCCATGAAGTCTTCGATGCTGATGATCGGGATGCCTCGTTGGCGTGCTGTGCGCGCCTTGCCGGATTGCGATAGCGGGTCGGCAGCGACGAGCACGTCGCATTTCTTGGTGACCGTCCTCAGTGGTGTCATCCCGGCCAGCGTGGCGATCTTCTCCAGCAGTTCCCTGTTGGCGGGGGCGCCATCGATGACTGCTGTTCCGGTGAAGCACACGCTCATGCCGGACTCGAGCTCGACCCGGTCCGCGGTGCGCTCTGTGGCCCGGATGTCGGTCGAGTCCAGAGCCAGCGCCGCAGCGATCTGCGCCGCGAGCTGCTCTTCGTCTTCTGTCACGATCCCGTCGGCGAGGATCTGCCGCTTCAGGAGTTCGAAGTACTGCTCGTGTAGCCGTGCTCGCCCGCGAGCGCTGAGTCCGAGTGCCTCGGCAGTGTCGTCGAGCCAGGCGCGTTCGGTGTCTTCGAGGATTCCGTCGTCGAGGCAGCGGTCCACGGCGTCGAGATAGAGCGCTGTCGACTCTTCGGGTGTCCCCGGCCAGCGGGTGCGGGCCGCGGCCTGATGCAGGGAACCGCGCCGCGGAGGCGAGCCTGGACGGCGCATCGTCATCCCGGTGCCCTCCATCGGCGCTGTCCACGAGGCCGCCTGCAGATCGCGCAGCGCGCCCCGTCGAGCGTGGAGGTCCACCAGTGCGGCGACGGTGCGGGCGTCGGTGAGTGCGGTGTGGTTCGGAGCCGGCAGGCCTGCTTCTGCGGCGGCGAGTGACAGTTTCTGCCTGGTGAGCCTGTAGGTGCACAATCCCTGGCCCGGGTCGAATTCCGGGCCTCCGAGGCGGGCCGACTCCTGGCGCAGCATCCGCACGTCGAAGCTGATGTTGTGAGCCACGAGCACAGCGCCGTCGAGTCGGTTGGAGATGTCGCCGGCGACCGTCTCGAACGGCGGCGCCGACTGCAGCATCTCCGGGGTGATCCCGTGAATGTGCACCGGGCCCGGGTCACGTTCGGGCTGGATCAGAGTTTCGTACTCCTCGACCACGGCTCCGTCCACGACAGTGACACAAGCGAACTCCACGATGCGGTCATGCCTGGAGAACCCCGTCGTCTCCACGTCCACAACCGCCAACCGCGGATCCTGCTGTCGCCGTCGCCTCATGTCACTGGCTTTCATTCGGAGTCCCGGTCAATGATGGCAGGCCAGTGTGACAGGGCCGGCCCCGACCAGGGGCTGCTCAGGAGGCGATGTCCTTGACGAGGAGCATGAGGGTGAGATCGTCGACCGGAGACGGTTTGAAGCCGTAGTGCCGGTAGAAGTCGGCGGCGGTGTCGTTGGCGGCATGCACGAGCGCGACGCGGACTCCGGTGTGCGCGGCGACCTCCAGTACCTTCAGCAAGAAGTGCTTGAGCAGCGCAGCGGCGAGGCCGCACCCTTGGTGCTCGCGGTCGACGGCGAGTCGTCCCAGCAGCATGGCCGGCAACGGGTCCGGCTGATTGCGTCCAACTCGCCCGGTGGCTTCGGCTCGGGCCAACACGGCGGCGCTTGAGGCGTAGTAGGCCACGACCCGCGAGCCGTCGGTGACGACCCACGTGCGGCTCGATCCCTCCCGTTGATTCCGGGGTGCAATCCGCTGGAGCCAGGAATCGAGGGTCTCATCGCCGCAGTCGAAGCCGTCGGTGTCGTGATCCGCTGACAGCAGCGTCGGGCCGCGGTACGGACTCACTCGCTCTCGAGGGTCGATGGTTCGCCCAGGAGCGCGGTGATTCTGAGGTTCGGAGCGGGAGGCCGGCCCAGGATCTCCTGCAGTTCGTTCCACGCGTCTGGCTCAAGAACAAAGACCTGTCGATCAGCCAGGTCGTTGGTCGCCGTGGACACGGCACAGCTGACGACGTACTCGTTCAGCGACATGCCGGTGGCGTCAAGCACCCGTCGCACGATTGAGTCCTGAGCGGGGGTGACTCGGAGGTTCCAGCGTTCTGACTTCGTGGCCACGACTGCAATTGTACGCCGAATCGACGTACAGCATGCCGTGTTGTGTTTGGTGCGCAACCGGCGCCACAGGGATCGCCGCCACGAGGTCGGCGTCAGCCTCGAGACTCTGCCCGGCTGTTGACAGCCACTTCCCGCCCCAGAACTGCAGTTCAGCGAGACTCTTTCCGCGCCGTCGTGTTCCGTATGGTGCCAGACTGTCTGATAGTAGTTCTCGCTCTGACTAGGCTGTAGATGGTTGGCAGAGCAAATGACCGCGTTTGCGGTCGCTCGTGCCGAGTGGTGGAGCCTTGGGCAGGGATCAGATGAGAAGTTCCGATCTGCGGGGTGGGCGTGTTGGGCGGTGACCCGATCTCGCAGCCGGTGCTGAACACGCCGTATGAGAAGCCGGCGCGGAGTTGGGATCTGGGGATCGACAATCGGGCGACCAACCGCGTCATCGATACCCGCCGGCCGAGCATTGCGCTGCTGCCGGTTCCCAAGAGCCGGGCCGACGTGGCCGAGCAACTGGTTCTCGGCCCCGAGAACCTCAACCGCACCGTCAATGAGATCCGCCAGTTCGTTGACGCCTGGCGCGACGACGGCTACCGGGGTGCCACGGCCGTCTCGCGCCGCCTTCTGCATCACTGGCGCAGCGAGGACAACGTGCCCCGGCTGTTCTTCGCGCAAGTCGAGGCGCTGGAGACGCTGATCTGGATGGCCGAGGTCGCGCGCAGCGACCATCCGGCCCGCGCCGCCATCGAGGACGCCGCCCGCGAGCACAACGACGGCATCGTCCGGTACTGCACCAAGATGGCCACCGGCACGGGCAAGACGGCCGTGATGGGCATGGTCATCGCCTGGAACGCGGCCAACGCTGCGGCGGGCGGCAACCGTCGCCACGCCGGCCGGTACTTCACCACGTTCGTGGCGATCACGCCCGGCCACACCGTGCGCGAGCGCCTCGCCGTGCTGGACCCGTCGAACCCCGACAACGTCTACGACGAGTTGTCGCTGGTTCCGGCGGGGCTGCGGGGCGACCTGGGTCGGGTGCGGTTGCTGGTGGTGAACTTCCAGGCCTTCCAGTGTCGCGACCGGCTCGGCGAGGCCACCGGCGACGCCCGCCGCCTGCTGCGCCGGGGAGACGCCGGCCGCGACCCCGAGACTCCCGCTGCCATGCTGCGGCGCGTCCTCCGCGGCCTGCCCGACCGGGCAAAGGTCTGCGTCCTCAACGATGAGGCCCACCACTGCTACCTGCCTGAGGAGGGCCGCCGCACCGGCTCCGACGCGGATGAGAGCAAGAGCGCCGCACTGTGGTTCAGCGCCCTGGCGGCACTGCGGGACGAGGGCCGGTTGGGGCGGGTGCACGACTTCTCCGCCACGCCGATGTTCATCCAGACCACGGCCTCGGCGCGCTCGGAGATGTTCCCGTGGGTGGTGTCGGATTTCCCGCTGATGGACGGCATCGAGTCCGGGCTGGTGAAGATCCCCCGGGTGCCGGTGGACGACGACAGCGACGACCGGGAGGTGGTGTGGCGCAACCTCTACCGCAACACCAACCCGAAGACAATCCGCAGCGACAGCGCCCCGCCGTCACCGCTCGGCGACGCCCTCGACGCCCTATACGAGCAGTACGACGAGGCGCTGGAGCGTTGGGAGGCCAACGGCCTGCCCACCCCGCCGGTGTTCATCGTGGTGGCCAACACCATCGCCAACGCCGAGGCCCTCTACCACCACATCGCCGGTTTCACCGAGCGCACGAACGGCGGCGCTGCCGTCCACCACCCCGGCGCCTACGAGCTGTTCTCGAACCTCCGCAGCGACCGCAGCGGCCCCGAGGACCGCCTCCGGACCCTGCTCGTCCACTCGAAGATGGAGGGCGACGACGCCATCTCCGCCAACAGCCGGCTGGGTCGGGCCCTGAAGGCCCAGGCCACCCAGCTGCGCCGCGCCGGCGCCGTCGGCGACGACCGCGACGTCATCCGGCAGGCCCTCAACACCGTGGGCCGCCCGGGCGGGCTGGGCGAGCAGATCCGCTGCGTTGTGTCGGTGTCGATGCTCACCGAGGGTTGGGACACGCGCACCGTGGTCCACATCCTGGGGTTCCGGGCATTCGGCACCCAGCTGCTGTGCGAGCAGGTGACCGGCCGGGCGCTGCGCCGCTCCAACTACGACAGCTTCGACAGCGATGGCCGCCTGACGCCGGAGTTCGCCGACGTGCTCGGCGTGCCGTTCGACTTCATGCCGGTGACCGGCTCGGCCGACCCGCAGCCGCCGAAGCCGAGGTACCGGGTGTTCACGATGCCCGGCCGCCGCCACCGGCGCATCGAGTTCCCAGCGCTCACCGGCTACATGATCGAGCCGGCTGGTCCCGGGGTCGACCTCGACCCCACCCGGGTGGAACAGCACACCGTTAGTGGCGCTGATCCGTCGATGACCGAGGTGGCCGGTGTGGCGGGGGAGTCCGAGGTCATCGCGACCGTCGACGACGACGTCCGGCAGCAGCGGGTGGTGGTGGAACTGGCCGCAGAGGTCACCCGACGGCTTGCCGACGCCCTGGCGCCCGCTGTCGGAGACCCGGAGCCGCGACAGCCGCGCCGCCGACGCCTGTTCCTGGACGCGGTGCGGGCCGTGCGCGCCTGGCTCGACCATCCCGCAGTGCACTGCGAGGAGATCGGTTGGCTGCTGCGCCCCGACCAGCGGATCGCCGCGGCGCAGGCGATCACCGAGGCGTGCCTGCCCCGCAGCGACGACGACCGCATCATCGGCAGCTTCGACTCGCCGCCCGTGCTCGACACCTCGGGCGTGGACTTCGAGACCAGCCTCACCGACCACCACCCCCTCAGCGGCGCCCAAAGCACCCGGCGCAGCGAGTTGAACGTGGCCGCCTGCCACTCCGACTTCGAGCGCCGAGTCGCCCTGGCTCTCGACAAGCACCCCGACGTGGACGCTTGGGCCCGCAACTTCCGCCTCGACTGGACGGTGCCGTACGAGATCGGCGGCGTCTGGCACCGCTACGTGCCCGACTTCGTGGTCCGGCTGTTCGGCGAGAGTGATAGCGAAGACGCCGTGCATCTGATGGTGGAATGCAAGGGCCAGCCGGACGAGGTGTCCGAGGCGAAACACAGCTACGTGGAGGACTGGTGGATCCCCGCGGTCGCCAACTCGCCGGAGACACCCACGGGGCTGCGCCGGTGGACCTTCGCCGAACTCACCGACCTCGCCCTGCCCGAACTCGAACTCGACAAGGCCATCGAACTGGCCAGTCGGTTTACCCCCCCCCCCCCCCCCCCCCCCCCCCCCCCCCCCCCCGAAACGGCGCTCGGGCCGTGACGGTGTCGTAGGTCCGGGACGTTCGACCGATGGCACAGGGCCGCAAGACCGACAGCTACCAGTACGCCTCGGCGAGCCGGTCGAACCTGCCTACCGAGCAGACCGAGCCGCTCATGAGCGCCGGCGACAAGGCGCCCCAGCCGTTCACCCCCGCGGGCCGGGAGCGCGACGACGAGCCGGTGCTGGCCTGGTCGAGGGAGGCCCTCCCGCAGACCTACGAGGCGCACCCGCTGTACGTGCGGGAGAAGATCCACCCCGGCGCGTTCGTGCAGTCGTTGAAGTCCGGCAGCCCGCAGACCACGCTGTTCGATGACTTCAACGGCCTGCCGTCACCCGACGCCGCCTACGAGTGGTACGAGCACGCCGGCAACTGGCAGAACCGGCTGATCCACGGCGAGTCGGCCCGCGTCATGACCTCCCTCGCCGAGCGCGAACGCCTCAGCGGCCGCGTGCAGATGATCTTCTTCGACCCGCCCTACGGCATCGGCTTCAAGTCCAACTTTCAGGTCTCCACCCGCAACCGCGAGACCGCCGAGGGCCGCAAGGGCCTGCCGTGCGACACCCGCACCATCCGGGCGTTCCGCGACACCTACGACCGGGGCATCCACTCTTACCTCGACCAAATGCTCGAGAAGCTGACCCTGTGTCGGGATCTGCTCACCGAGTCCGGATCGATCTTCGTCCAGATCGGCGACGAGAACGTCCACCGCATGGCCGTAGTGCTCGACGAGGTGTTCGGCCACGAGAACCGAGTGGCGACGATCCCGTTCGTGACCAGTGGATCAGCATCGACTCGAACGCTCCCCAGCGTGGCGGACTTCCTCCTGTGGTATGCGAAGGACAAGACGGAGGTGAAGTACCACCAGATCTACGAGCCGCTCGACCGCCGTGGATTGTTGAATCTATGGACATGGGCAGCACGAGTGGAGCGAGGTGACGGGTCGACGCGGGGACTGACCGACGAAGAGAGGATAGATCCCGATGGGAAGCTCCCCGCTGGTGCCAGGCTCTATGCGTGGGAGCGCCTGGCGTCTCCCGGGACATCAACCACCGGTCGGTCAGCGCCGTATCGCTGGAACGGGCGTGACTGGCCCTGTCCGTCTGGAGAGCACTGGCGCGTCTCGATGGAGGGCATGGATCGACTTGCCGAGTTGGGGCGACTTGACGCTGGCGCGGAGGGCATATCGCTTAGGTGGAAGAAGTTCGAAGACGAAGTGCCCGGTCGCAAGCTCAACAACGTCTGGCACCGTCAGATGTCAACGTCAGACAAGCGCTACGTCGTGCAAACCGCCGATCGAGTCATTGAGCGGTGCCTGCTTATGGCGACAGACCCTGGTGACTTAGTTCTGGATCCAACCTGCGGCGGTGCGACTACGGCCCTGGTTGCTGAGACGTGGGGCCGGCGCTGGATCACTTGCGACACATCTCCCGTCGCGGTTGCCATCGCCCGCCAGCGCCTCGCCACAGCCACGTTCGACTTCTGGACACTCGCCGACTCTCCGCAGGGCGCGGGTGCTGAGGCCGAACTCTCCGGCCAGCCTGCTCAGCAAGCGCCGGCGGAGGGATGGGGTCACGACCCCGCCCGAGGCTTCGTCTACGAACGAGTACCGACCGTCAGCGCAGGCAGTCTTGCCTACGACGAGAACCCACCTCCTGTGCTGCTCGTGAACCAGCCCCGGCGAACCAGCGGCATCGTCCGTGTTACCTCGCCGTTCACCGTCGAGAGCGAGTCACCGTGGTCACATGTCCCGTTCGACGAGGGCAACAACGGGAGCGCCGACAACGCCGCGGCCGCAACACCCGTCGAACACGCCGAGTTCGCCAGCACCGTGATCGAGTCCCTCAAGCGCTCACCGATCCAAGCGGCGCCCGCCAGCGTACGGGCCGGAGACCTCCACATCAATGAGATCGAACCCTGGCCCGGCAGCCGAGACCTCGTCAGCCACCTGATCACCTACACGGCGGGGGAGAAGGGCGTCGAGCGCCGAGCAGGCCTCGTGATCGCCCCCGAGGACGCCACCGTCACAGCGGCCATGATCCGCAAGGCCGCCCTCGACACCGCCCAGAGCATCCACAACGCCGACCTGGCAATCATCGTCGGCTTCGAGTTCGCCCCCGAAACCGGCGACGAAAGGATCGGCCGAGTCGGCGTAGTCCGAGTCAGAATGCACCGCGACCTCCAGATCCGAGACCTAAAGGAAGACGACCAGCACCGAGCGTTCGTCATCCTCGGCCAACCCGACATCCAGATCCACGAAGAGCCGGACGGCCAAGTCTCCGTCGAGCTCCTCGGCTACGACACCTACGACCCCGCCACCGGAGGCACCAAGCCCGGTGGATCGAACGACGTCGCCTGCTGGATGCTCGACACCGCCTACGACGGAACCAGCTTCTTCGCCCGCCGAATCCACTTCCCCAACGCCCAAGACGACCGCCAACTCAAACGCCTCCGAGCCCAACTAGGCCGATCGCTCGACCAGATCCGCTGGAACGCCACCCTCTCCATCCGCTCCGCCCCATTCGAGCGACCCTCCGAAGCCAAAATCGCCATCAAGATCATCACCACCACGGGAACTGAAATGTCCCTGGTTACTAGAGTCATCTGATTGCGGCTGGCTGGCAGTCGCCTTGTCACCTCACCGTCAGCCATGGTACGAACCTGCTCGTCGAGAACAAGAGCGGTGGGGGGGCATGCGGGCCTCGGGAAACTGCGACTGTGCCGTGGGCAACTTCTCATACAAGGTGTCCAAGGAAATCCTTCCCAAACTACACCCTCGCAGCCCTCGCCCGCTCTGACGGTCAAGGGAGCGGACACCGTACCTGGAGCAGATTGTCGAGCCAGAAGATAGAATTGGTGGCGCTGAGACGTATTATAAGGCTCACCTAACTGACCCCGAGGGAGCGTTGATACTGCTTTGACATGAGTCTCACGAGAACCTAAGAGACAGAGACTAGGAAGCGAAGTATGTCGTTGCTGAACCCATTACACCTCAACTCGGTCGCACATGTAACGGTACAGTCCCCTGACCAGCCTGCGGTCACCGGCAGGCAGACTGCGTTCTGCTTCTTGGATCTGATAGATGATTCTGACTCTGGCTACATCTATGTTGTGACGTGTGCTCACCTCTTTGAGGGCATGGCACCAAACGCTCAGACCGCGGTCCGGTTCAATACACCTTCTGGTCTTCGAAATATGATCGCGGTCCGTCGCGATTGGGCGGAACACCCTGAAGCTGATGTAGCAGTGCTGCAACTTAACGCCAACTTCTTGACCGAGCAGGGTATCGAGATCTGGACATGGCGCAAGGAACATTTGGTTACCCGCGAGAATGCGGAGTCAAAGGGAGTCTACGAAGGCGAAGAAGTGTTCATTCTCGGCTACCCAATCGGATGGAGACCGGCGGCTCTCGACTATCCAATCGTACGTGGTGGGATGATTGGACAGATTCGCGGCTGGATAGATGGCCATCACGCCTCGATCCTTGTTTCGGGGACGGTCTTCGGAGGCAATAGCGGAAGTCCTGTACTGTTGCGTCCTCAGTCTGGGGGTATCCATGGCACGCCTGTGTTGCGTGAAGTTCACTTGTTGGGGATGGTCTCCAACTACAAGCTCGTTCCTTCGCCAGGACACCCGAGCGGTGGAGAGAACTCCGGGATAACTGATATCATTCCGATGGATACGATTTATCGGCTCGTTGAGGCTCATACGAAGTCCGACAGAGCTCCTCAATGGACTGTGAAGCATACGACCTACGCAGTGACCGCCAATGCTGAGGGACTGAACTGCGACATAACGGTTCCTACGCGGTAGATGCTACATACTCACGTCAGCGCCGACTCTTGCCTCGCGGACGGAGCGCGCCCAATAGCCGCCTAAGCGAAAACGATCTCGCAGATGACGGCCAACGGTTTCTGCTGATCTCCCCCCGATAGCTCTGAGTTGCTAACTCGCGGTACGCTCGCCGATTCTCTTCGATTCTTGACTTTGACCAGCGGTCCGACCAGATCACTTGATTCTCGATGATCAGGTAGTGTGACTGGCATCGGTAGCTCCAGTTGCCGATGGAGGGATCCAATGTAACGGACACGCCATCAAACTGCAGTTTCCAATCGATAGGGCTCAGGGGAGTGACAATCTCAGAGCCACATCCACAAGCACACCTATGAATAGCAGTAGCATAGTCCATAGAAATATAGAGTGTGCCATCTTCCAATATATCAGGAATGTGAGGGATGAACCTGACGGCCATTCGCGTCGCTCGGCTACCTCGTCGCATTGATGATGCAGTTTCCATCGCTCGAATAGATGCTATGAAACTCATCCTCCAGATCAATGTAGAAGTTAATGTGCTTCTTCCATCTGATGATTGCCAGTGCCGCCGTAAGCATGTTCATATCGGCGATCTGAATGGGCGTGTGGTAGTCGTCGTCATCGCCAATAGATGATCTGGACAGGTGTTCTCGACTATAGCGTATTGCCGACGGCGTGCCGTACGTGACTCTCGCCACGCCCTCAAGTCTGCCATCAACGGACCCTATCCCGATTCCTACATCAATAAAGGGAACCTCGTGAAGGATCAAGTTCGACAGTAGCTCGTTTCGAGATGAACCACCGTCGATCGCCACGAACACAAAGTCCATGACGGCGATTTCCGAAAAGTTGTGCTTGCCAACATGGTGCGGATGAGCAACGATTCCCATATGCATGTGCTCATAGACCGAAGCGAAGTAAGTCGCCTTGTTTGGGGATCGTTGTAAGCTGTCTATGCGCACGGCACCTGGAGATCTGAACGCGTTGTGTTGCCGAAGAATATCGCCGTCCCACAGATGTATTTCACTAACAGGTGTCTTGGCAAGTTGATCGACTATATAGGAGCCGGTTCCACCGACTCCGATCACGGCTATGCGCTGGCCTCTTAGCCTGTTCGTGTGTGCCTGAATGTTGAATCGGCTAGATGCCGTGTCCAGATATGTGAAAGGCATGTCGTTGTCTTCAGCAGCGATGATGGGATAGGTTTGAGCAGTGCAGTCGGGATCGAGCAAGCTTGCATAGCTGCTCAAGATACTGACATACGCCGTAACCTTCTCGTAGTAGTTCGTGTATGTCTTGGCACCATCAGTATCGACAGGCTTATGAGAAAAGACGAAGTTGATGGTGAGATTGTCCGTTAGTTGTTGCTGTTGACGCTGGTTGATCAGGTGACCGAGCGGGTTTCCTGTATTGTCGCAAGGAGTGAGTCCTTGGAACATGACGGTGTGATCGCTAGGCTGTGCAGTTACGTCACCGGCCAGTGTAAGTTCTGAGACGATTGTTCCTCGTTGAATCGTCCGCGACTCGTCGACGTATGGAATCTCTGAGACTAGGAGATAGTTATCTCTGACTGAAACGGCGTAGCCTTCATCCCGGAGACGTTTGAGGTCGGGACTAAGACTTATCAGTTGCTTTGACATTGAAAACCATGTCATCGATGATCTTCACGCTCTGACCCTTAGTCAAGAATCCTTGTGTTCCTCGCGGTCCGTTGCGATATGCGACCGTAATCTCAATTTGTTCACCTGAAGGAGGGTTCTCAAATGCAAGATGTACAATCTGCTCGTACGTGACGCGCTCTTCCTCGACTGTCTTCGGTCGAGAGTTGACGATTATTGTGTAATGCTTGTGGTCGACGGATGACTCGATCGCAGACTTATCGTTCATGAGGCACCTCAACGAGATGGCGGAGGGGCAACCCCTGCCGGCTGCCAGCTACGATCACCAGTATACCGTGATGATGATAACGTTGAAGCATCTCTAAGAGGTAGATCTGTGGATATGTGCCTAGATGGCGTCGGTGGTGTCGATGTTATCGTTGAGGTTTGCTACGAGCAGGGCGCTGTCGCGGAAGGCGGTGGAGTGTGGAAGGCCCAGAGGGCGGCGTCGAGGGCACTGACGAAAGAGTTCGTGTGCGTGACTCTCGACGGTCGAAGCGTGCGCTAGCGCATCGACACTTCCGCCCGGGTTGTGACGGTGCCGGGACGGCATTTGGTGGTGCCGTGCCTTGCCGAGATGGCCGACCGGCGGGAACAGTCGGTGCGAGTGTCCTGAGGAAACCTGAGCTCCCTGGTCGGCGCGACACCTCGTTGAGGTTGGCTGTACTACGGCTCTTCCGATCTGATCGGCTCGAAGATGAGTTCGGGGATCACGACTTCCCAGGTGTCGTTCTTGAGGTGCTCCCGGTACTGCGGGTCTGATTGCTCGCGGCTCCGGGTTGTCACGGCGAGGACGGTGGCCGTGATGCAGCGTGTGTCGCTGGGAGCTTCGAACTTTCGTGCCAGGGTCCCGACGACGATTCCTGCGTAGTTGCGCAACTCCCAGCGGTCGGACGTTGGTCGTACCTGTAGTTGATCGCCGGGTGCCAGATCAGCGATGGCACGGTGGGTGGGATGGCCGGGCGGCTTGTAGCCGGCGAAGCTCAGGTAGACGTCGCTCAGGGTGAGCCGGCGGTAGCGGCGGGCCAGTTCCGGCGTCGGTGTTGGGAGCGTGATGGGGTCGCGCCATTGCACCGACGGGTTGTCCCGCAGGTCGTCATGGAATGGGTGTGTTCCTGGGAGGCGTGCGAGTGCCAGCGTTTGGCGGGCTCTGGTCATGGCCACGTAGTAGAGGCGGCGTGGGGCGTCAGGGTCCTCGCCCTGGCTGACGCGGTCCCAGCCTCCGTCCAGGACGACCACGTGGTCGAACTCCAGGCCCTTGGCTCGGTGCGCGGTCAACAGCAGCAACCCGTTCTTGCGACGCCGGGCGTCGCGGCCCCACTCAGCCAGCCATTCGATGAACGATGCCGCCGGCACGTCGGCGGTGGCGGTCTCGATGTCGTGCTCCTCCGCGGCTTGCTGCAACAGCTCGATCCACGGGCCGGAGGGCTGCCTGTCCAGCCAATCCTTCACGTCGGCGCTGCGGAGCATTCCCGGGCCACGCTCGCGAACCCAGTTCACCAGGGCTTGGGTCTCGCGCAAGTGCCACAGGCTCAGGTTGCCTTCGCTGGCCATCTGCACCGGGATCCCGTCGCGCTCGCAGATGGTGCGCACAGGCTCGAGGTAGCTCCATTGGCGGGCGATCACCACGCACTTCGACCAGTCCCAATCCGGGTCGAGACTCGACAGTCGCCTCAGTTCGGCCACCGCAGCCTGGGCCTGGGAGATCGGGCTGTGGTCTGCGATCTGCAGGACCTGGATCTTGCCGTGAGCGATCGGGTCGCGCTCGGCCCACGCACCGCCGGCAGGGGCCTTGGCGCGCTCCCGGTTGATCCGGATCGGGTGGTCGCCCTTCATCCGGTCGCCTGCCGGGTCGATCACGGCGTTGGCGGCGGTGATGATGTGGCCAGTTGAGCGGTAGTTGTCGGTCAGATAGGCCGGCTTGGCGCTGTAGTCCTGCTCGAACCTGCGGATGAACTCCACCGAGGAACCGTTGAACGAGTAGATGTTCTGGTCGTCGTCGCCGACGGCGAACAGGCTGAGGCGAGAGTCCTCCTCGGTGAGGGTTCTGCCGGCCAGCGCCGAGATGAGGTTGTACGCGTCGCCGTCGATGTCCTGATACTCGTCGACGAGTATCCACCGGAATCCCGCCAGCAGGCGCGCCCGAGACTCCTCGGCTTCTTCGGGTTCGAGACCTTCGCCGCGTAGCAGGGCGGTCGCCTCCCGGAGGATCGCTCGGAGTCGCTCGCTGAGGTCTGTGTCGGTCTCCCGGTCCGCCTGGCCCGAGAAGCTGGCGCCGACGAGCCGCATGGCGAGGGCGTGGCAGGTGAACACCATCACGCCGCGGGCGTCGTCGCCGATCAGGTCCCGCAGTCGCCGGCGGATCTCGACGGCGGCGTGGCGGTTGTAGGCCAGCGCCAGGATGCCCTTGGGGTCCTCGCGCCGGGCACGGATCAGGTAGGCGATGCGATGCACCAGCACCCCGGTCTTGCCCGAACCGGGCCCGGCAAGCACCAGCACGTTTGTGGTCTCGCGGTCGTCTGCTACCAGTGCCCGCTGCTTGGGGTTGTTCAGGCTCTCGACGATCTTCTTCCACGATTCCGGCGTGGTCTGGCGGCCGAGCTCCCGGCGCTGGTCGGGGAGCCACCGCCGCAGGAACGCGTCCTCGCCGAGGGTGAAGTAGTCGATCGACAGTTGCAGCGCATGAGCGACGTTGGCGAGGCCCCGCTCAGCGAACTCGGCCATCACGTGGATCTGGCGCACCGTGGCGTCGTAGTGCAGCGCCAGGGACTTGTGGTCGGACTGCTTGAACCCGCGGGGGTCGGGGTCCAGGACGATGGTCATGGCCTGGCGGAACACGGTGAGGCCGCGGTTGAGCCGGACGATCTCCTGCTCGTGCAGCCAAAGAAGGGCCCGCTCCATCAGCCTGTGCAGCTTGCGTTCGTCTCCGTTCTGGCTCAGCAGCGTTAGATCGCTCTCGATGGCCTGCGTCAACTTCCCGAGAGTCGTGCGGACGAGCAGGTCGCTGCCCCGTCTGCCTGGTGTGTTCTGCTCCAGCAGGTGGTCGAGCAGCCGGGCAGCGCCGTTGCGGCGGCGCTCGGCGATGCCGGCCAGCGAGGACCATTCGCGCCTCAGCGTCACCCGGAGGCTGTCCGCGTCGTACTTGCGCAGCGTGAGGCTGCCGGCGCCTGTCTCGCCGTGCCCATCGCGGGCGATTCCCTGAATTGTGCGAGTCACGTGCTCGGGCCGGACATGGGGGTGGCCGGCGTTCTTCAGTTTCTGGGAGGCGACGCGCAGGTTCAACGGCGCCGAGTCTCCGACCGCCAGGTCGGGGGCCGCCTCTTGCATCCACTCGATCAGGTGCCGCTCAAGTTCGTTCGCCTCGGTGATGCGGCGATGCGACGGGTTTTTCACACCGACATGGACGAACGCGGTCAACTCGGTGTCGTTGCTGGCGATCCCGAACCGCTCGAGGTCGTAGAGCGCTCCCCGGACTCCCTCGGAGCTGAGCCCCGACGCCATCATCAACATGTCCGTGGAGATGCCCTCGTCGGAGTCCGCGTTGATCAGCACCTCGGCGATCTTCGTAAGGCAGCGGCGGTAACCCGAATCGATGGGCTTGTCCTGGAGCCTTTGCCGGACCTCCTCGACAGAGCTGACTTGCAGCGATGACGGGAAGATCCGCACATGGTTCTCGTTGCGGCTCAGCAGCTGCGCCTCCTCGAGCCAGGCCACCGCCGTGCGGACTCGCGTGTCGTCGGTGGCCGAGTCCCGTCTGACGTCCTTGTCCTCGTCCGCGATGAGGATCTCCCCGGAGCTGGCCACGACCTCGCCCCCGCAGCGGTCGCGGCGGTTCAGGTTGCGCAGCGCCCGCAACACACCGTGGATCTCGCGCCGCGTGAGCCGCGAGCGCGCCGACATGCCGAACTGCCGTTCCACGTCGTCGGGGTCGTAGAGCAGCACGCAGTGCGCCTGCTGCTGGTCCCTACCGGCGCGTCCGGCCTCCTGCAGGTAGTTCTCCAGCGACGACGGGATGTCAGCGTGGATCACCAGCCGCACGTCGGGCTTGTCGATGCCCATCCCGAAGGCATTCGTGGCGGCGATCACCCGGAGGCCGCCGTCGATGAAGCTCTGCTGGATGTTCTTCTTCTCTTCCGGCTGCAGCCCGGCGTGAAAGCGATCGGCGTCGATGTCGAGGGCCGTGAGGAACGTAGCGACCTCCTCGGTCCGCCGTCGCGTCGCGCAGTACACGATCGCACCGCCCTCTGTCTCCGGTGGCAGATGCCAGGTCAACAGCTGATGGATGTCGTGGAACTTCTTGGAGCCGGTGGTCTCGGCCACGACGAACTCCAGATTCGTGCGTCTGCTGCCGCCGTCGAACACCGTCATCTCGACGTCGAGTTGCTGCTGGAAGTAGTCGACGATCTCCTCGATCACGTCCGGCTTGGCCGTGGCGGTTAGGCACAGCACCGGCGGGACATGTGACCTGTCGGCCTGCTCGCGGATGAAGCGCCCCACGTAGCGGTAGTCGGGACGGAAGTCGTGGCCCCACTTCGACAGGCAATGAGCTTCATCGAGCACCCAGGCGCCGATCTCGCGCTGCTGCAGTGCTCGGCGCATGGCCACGCTGCGCAACTGCTCCGGTGAGATCAGCACGATGGCGGCGTCGCCCAGCCGCACCCGATCGAGCGCCTCGGCCCGCTCGGGCATCGACAGGAGACTGTTGATGGTGACGCACGAGGTGATCCCGAGCCGCTGAAGTCCCGCTACCTGATCGGCCATGAGGGCGACCAGGGGCGAGATCACCACGGTCAAGGCGCCCGTCTTGTGGTAGCGGGACAGCGCCGGGATCTGATAGCACAGCGACATTCCTGTGCCCGTCGGCAGGATCGCCAGCACGTTGCGGCCCTGCATCGCCGCCTCGACGATGAGCTGCTGGTAGGGGCGCCCGCTGGGATCCGCAGGTTCCGGCCTGAAGTCGTCGAACCCGAAGAAGCGCTTCAACTCCCGCGAGGGGTTGTGGCGTTCCTGACACCACGAGCAGCTTGAGTCGGAGCAGGCCTCGTCGCGAAGGCGGCGAACGAGTTGTCCCGCCTCGGGGAACTGGTGCCGCACCCAGGGGGGCATCACCGAGTTGCCTCCCGACACCGACAGCCACGCGAGCGCATAGGCGAGTGGCCAGCCGTGCTCTGTCGCATCGGCGATCAAGCGGTGCGCCTGCACCTCGCACGCGATGCCGTCGAGGCAGGTGCGGATCGCGCCACGCGCCTTAGCAAAGTCCGGCCGGGGCGAGCCCCGCAGGGTCTCGAAGAACAGGTTGAATCCCGGCGAGCCGTCTGCTGTGGTGAGCCAGTGCCAGGCATCCAGGAGGTGTGCCGACGTCTCCAGCAGCTTCTCCTGCTGGTCCCTGAACACCCCCAGGGCGAGCTCCGCATCGAGTTTCGGGTCGTTGCGGCGCTCGCGCGTGAGTTGCCCGTCCTGATAGTGCTTGACGAGGCGGTGATACGGGTTACGGGGGAACGCCAGAGGGTTGAGCCATAGCGTGTCCACAGCCGGCATCTGCAGCAGCCGCAGGCCGGGGTTGGTGGCCTGCAGGTGGGGGAGGTCGAACGTGATGAGATTGTGGCCGAGCAGGAAGCTCGCTTCGTCGGCGAGATCGTCGAGGGCGCTCAGCGCTTGATCGAGCGTGCGGCCTTGCTGGGGGAAGACGACTGATCGGCCGCTGTCGGGTCGTTCGCCGGCGAACGCGTGAATGTGCCCGGTCTTCGTCGAGACCTCGAGGTCGATTGACACGCAGCGCGACAGTGCGCTGAAACCGGTACGTGCGCCCAATTCATTGTCTCCGATGAGGGGACATGACGGCGGCTTATAGTAGCCAGTACTCAGGTTGATCTCGGGGTCAGACACCGCAGCCCGTCAACTGGATGACGTTTCCCACCGGCAAGAGTGGCGTTCGCTACGACCTCAGCTTTGCCTATCCCACCGGCGCTACGAACTACAGCCTCCGAGCGGGCATCTACATGGACGAAGGGGACGCGGTATACCCGGCGCTGGAGTCTCAACGCTCGGTGATCGAAGCTGCATGTGGGCGCGTTCTCCAATGGGAGCCACTGGAGAACGCGCGAGCTTCACGAATCGCGACCTACCTCGACCCTGCGGATCCCGCAGATCGCGCCAACTGGCCGGACTATCGCGCCTGGGCCATCAAGACCCTCGGCGAGTTGCGCCAGGCCTTCGCTGCCCCGATCAAGAACCTGCCATGAGGCCGTGCTACGTGGCGATAACGGGTGGACAGAAGCGTGTCCTTGTCCGTGCCTCCCAGAGCGGTGAGCTGCTGGCCGGCGCGGTACAGCGGCACCGGGTCGGCTAGAACCCTCCAACTGCACATCATGAGCGAGCCAGGGAGTTGACCGCGCGAACCCAAGCACACACCCGCGAGAACGACATGATCGTTCTTGTGCGATAATACCGTTTATGCGATCATGGTGCGTGTGGCCAAAGTCGAATTGCACGACGAGGTTGTCGATTGGCTCACTGGTCTCGGCGATGCCGACTGGCACCGGGGGGTCGTGGTGATCGATCGGTTGGCGTCGTTGGGCTCGCGGGCGCGGATGCCGCTCTCGCGGAGTCTCGATGGCGGACTGTTCGAGCTTCGGTTCTCCTGAGTTCAACGGCCCGGCGGATCACCTACCGATTTACGCCCGACGGTCGCATCGTCCTGCTTACGACGTTTCGTAAACAGCGGGACAACGAGCGGGCCGAGGTGGTCCGTGCTCGGAATGTCGCCGAGCGATGCGCTCGCAGCGATCAGTGAAGGGAGACATGATGGCGAATCGTTCCCGGTGGGAGGACATCAAGAGCAAGCGCGGTGAGCCGTCCGCCGAGGCCCGGGCCGGGATCGAGCAGGATCTGGCCCTGGGGCAGCTCATCTACGACCTGCGTGTGGCGGCGGGGCTGAGTCAGCGTGAGCTGGCCGAGCGCATGGGCACCACGCAATCGGTGATCTCGCGGCTCGAGGAGGGTGGTGGCGTGCGGAATCGCATCGACACACTCGCCCGGGTCGCGACGGCGCTTGGACGGCACTTGGTGTTGTCGTTCCCTGTCGAGATGCCCGATCAACTGGAAGACGCAGTGCGAGTGGCCTGAGGCAGCCTGAACGTCCCTCGTCGGCTGGACGCCGCCTGTCGGCTACCCGGGATTCGTCGCCGGCGCTGTCACAGGGGTGGGCCATAGTTGGGGAACGGGGATCGACGCCGGCTGCGACTCGCGTTTGCCCGGATCCGTGTTTGCGGGGGCCGCGATCGCACGGTGGAGTCGATGGCGTTGGGCGGGAGTCGCGTAGGAGAGCGAGGGGGTTCGAGATGACGACGGTTGTGAGTTGGAACATCGCCAAGAGGCACGCGGCGTGGCGCGAGCTCGTGGAGATGGGCGCTGATGTTGCTTTGTTGCAGGAAGCGGGTATGCCGCCGGCGGATGTCGTCGGCAAGGTCGACACCGGCCCTCGGGAGCATTGGGACTCGCACGTGTGGAATTCCGAGTGGTGGACGGGCCGCGGTTGGCCAAGTCTCTACGACCGGTGGGCGAAGGTGGTGAAGCTCTCGGATCGGGTCGAGGTGGAATGGTTCAAGCAGGTCAGCCCGATCATGGCGATCGCAGCGGACGAGATCGCTGTCAGCGGCATCGGCGCGATTGCGGCCGCCCGCGTCAAACCCGACGATGCGGAACCGTTCATCGTCGTGTCCATGTATGCGCGCTGGATGAAGCCGCATCCCTCCGTCCCGACCCCATGGTGGGCGGGTTACTCGGACGCCTCGGCCCACCGCATCATCTCGGACCTGTCGGTGTTCATCGGCAACACCGACCCCAGCACGCACCGCATCCTGGCCGCGGGAGACCTGAACATCATCTATGGCGCCCTGGGAAAGGATCCGCAGTGGCTGACGGCGCGCGATCAGAGCGTTTTCGACAGGATGGATGCCCTGGGCATGGAGTTTCTCGGCCCCCAGTACCCCAACGGCAGGCAGGCGAACCCCAGGCCAACGGACTTGCCGCCCGACACCGGGAACGTTCCGACCTACTACGAATCACGCCAATCCAAGGAGACGGCCTCGACTCAACTCGACTACGTGTTTGCCTCGCGCGGCTTCCACGAGAGCGTGAAGGTGAGCGCCATGAACTCCGTCGAGGAGTGGGGAGCCAGCGACCACTGCCGCCTGCTGATCGAGGTCTCCGACGGCCCGTAGAGCGGCGCTCCGCAGCGAAACACCTGGTGGGACTGGCAGTAGCCGGCTAGTGCAGATCCGGCAGATGTATCGCTATGCCAACAGTCCCATACAGGAGGCATGAGAACGATGATCTTGCTTCTGGACCACCACAACCGCGCGGAGGTCCACGGAGTTCGAGCGTGACGCCAAAGTGTTCGCCGTGCGCTGGTGGTACGCCCCGCGTGTCGAGGAGTCCACCCGTCCGGGGGGAAACTGCCAGTCGGCTTCCTCGAGTCGAGGGTGACAGCGCCCGGTACGCCGCCGCGAGCGTGCAGCGTGCAACAATGCGGTGTGGCCTCCACCGACGTGATCGACCGCCTTGAGGCGGCGTTCTTCCGGAATCGCGAGTCGATTCTGGCAACGGACGCGGGTCGCTGGGCACTTTTTGTGCAGCCCACGGATCGGCGCCGCCGTCCCGAGTTCGTCGGATGTTTCGACGACGAGCACGAGGCCTGCGCGGTCGGCTTCGGTAGCCCGATCGGTCGGCGTTTTCTCGTGAAGGCCGTCTTGGCGGAGGATCCGGTCGTGAGTGTCCCAAGGGTGGTGCCGAAAGATCGGCGATGAAGAGGCCCGGTACGCCCACGTCGCCGAGATCGGCGGAGCCGAGATGCTGGTCGGGCTCGACGTGTTGTCGCTCGGCGAATTCATTCTCGATGGTCGACGAGCACGATTCGACCTGATCCTGCCGAGGAGGGGACCGGGGTCGTAGCGGTGGCCACAGCGGCGCCGCTCACCGACCGTGCGCTCGAGCAGGCGCACGCCCGACCCCCGCACCAACAGCACGGTGATGAGGATTGGCCCTGGCGCGGCAGTCGTGGTGCTGGAACTGGATGGCGAAGTGCAACGCGGTCGTGTTGCGGATCAACGGGGATGCGAGCTTGGGACGTGTGTGAGGACTCTCTGCGGTATTGGGCATGAATAGCTCACGCAGCTGCGTAAGAAGATACTCGCAATACTGGGTAAGAAGTGGTCGGTGTCGCTAGCATGGCGGCATCGAGAACTACATCTCCCGCATCACCGACCGCACCCTCGCCGCAGATCTGGGCGGGTGGCCCGCCGTGCTTGTCACAGGGCCGCGGGCCGTGGGCAAGACAACGACCGCGCAACGACTCGCCGGGTCGGTGCTGCGCCTGGACCGACCCGACGAGCGCAGCCTCGTGCTCGACGACCCAGACGCGGCGATCTCTGTCGGCCCCTTCCCGCTGCTGCTGGACGAGTGGCAGCACACGCCGGAGGTCCTGGGCGCGGTCAAGCGGGCAGTAGATGTCGACGGGCGGCCGGGTCGCTTCATCATCACGGGCTCGGCTCGCAATGACCTCATCGCCGGCTCGTGGCCCGGCACGGGCCGATTCCTGGACATCCAGTTGTGGCCGCTCACTGGCCGAGAGCGGTTTGGTGATGCCACCGCGCCATCGCTCTTCGATCGGTGGGACAACCCGGAGCGCTTCACGGTGCCAGCGGACGTACCGGACATCTTGGGCTACCTGCAGATCGCGCTGGTCGGCGGCTTCCCAGGGGCGGTGGTTTCCGCCGATGTCGAGCGGCGAGCCCGCTGGATGCGCAGCTACGTACAGGTCGCGTCCACCCGTGATCTTGGCGAGTTCGACAGCGGGGGCGGTCGCCGCCGAAGCCCCGAGCGGATGCGCCGCTACCTGCAGGCGTACGCGCTGCACTCCGCGGGCATCGTGGGAGACTCGGCGCTTGCCGAGTCGGCTCGTTTGGACCGCAAGACCGCTGCCGGCTACCACGAGATACTGAGCGTTCTGCGGCTCATCGAGGACACGCCAGCCTGGCGCTCCAACCGCCTGAAGCGTCTCACGGCCACACCGAAGCGGTACGTCACCGATGCGGGCCTCGCCGCCTGGCTGGCCGGGGTGGATTTCGACGCTGCGAGACATAATCCCGACGCCCGGGGTCGTATCATCGACACCTACGTGGCAGCTCAACTCCGGGCAGAGGCCGAGGCCTCGAGCCGGCCGGTTCAGTTGCATCACCTGCGCTCCCAGCGCGGCGAGCACGAGATCGACCTGGTCGCCGAGTTCGGGTTCAGAGTGGCCGCGTTCGAAGTGAAGACAGGCAGCGCCCCGACTCACCGGGACGCTCGACACATTGCCTGGCTGCGCGACCAGCTACCACCCGAGCAGTTCGCCGGTGGCGTCGTGTTTCACACCGGCCGCCATCGACGCCAGATCGGCGAGGGCATCGAGGCAGTTCCGATCGCGGCCCTATGGGGTTGACGCGCGATCCGGGAGGCCTCGTGTTTTTCGCGGTCGGTTTAGTGTTGGAGGGTCTACCGAGTCGGCGCGTTCCTCACGACGAGGCGGTGTCGATGAGTTCGCGAATGGCGGTTGCGGCTTCGTTGCCGTCGTCGCAGGCCTGGGCCCATCCGGCTGCGCCGTTTCGTGACCAGTGCCTGCGGCTCATGGACGTGGTCCGGCCCACCGGTGAGACGCTGATCGTGACCAGGCACGGCCGGCCTGCCGCCGCTCTCGAGAGCAGAGAGGGCTTCCACGCCGACCCCGCAGCTCAGCTGATCGCAGCGACCACCATCGTGGCGCGCCGCCAACTTGTCACCTCCGACCGGAAGATCCTGCACGGGGCAACCAGGCGTACTGAGCCCAGTTGTCTCGATGTTCGGACCTAGCCGAACCGACTCCTGCGGGGATTCCCTTCCCGGTGGCTCGCCTGGGGGTTCGCGGGCGCAGTGCTCGCAGACCGGCGTCAGGGCCAGAGTTGGTCGGTCCGGAGGGCGTGGTGCAGGTCGTCGATGGTCCAGATGTCGATTCCGTCCTCGGTGCGGAACGAGCGACGCCCCCGGTAGGTGAGGATGCGTCGGACCAGTCCGGGCAGGTCGGCGATGGCGCGCAGCCCTTTGAGCATGGTGGTGTTGTAGCGCTCGGCCGCCTTGACCTCGATGGCCAGGTGTTCGCGGTCGCGGGTGAGGACGAAGTCGACTTCGGTGGACGACTCGGTGGCGGCCCAGTAGCCGATGTCGTCGTAGAGGTGCCGGGGGTCGTTGTGGGCGCGGAGGTTTCCGAGCACCCAGCCCTCCAGCAGCGGGCCGCGCTCTTCGGCGACGACGGCGCCGAGTTGGCGTTTGACGGCCCGCACCACCCCCGGGTCGGCCCAATACAGCTTGGGGCGGCGCCGCTCCCGGACCCGCAGCCGCGCCTCGAATGCCGGGAGCTGGGTGGTGAGCAGCGTGTCGGACAGGATCTCGAGGTAGCCGTTGACGGTTGATCGGGCGATCCCCGCGTCGCGCGCCAGCGACGCCGCGTTGACGGTCTGGGCGTGCATCAGCGCCGCCACCGGCAGGAACCGCACGAAGCTGCCGAGGTTGCGCACTGCCGCCTCGGCTCGAATCTCCTCCCGGAGGTACAACTGTGTGTAGGTCTCGAGGACTGCGCGGCGATCCGAAGCTGTCCACACGAGTGGCATCGTGCCGAAGCGCAGCGCCTCGTCCAGGCTGAGGTCGTCGCCGAGTTCGGCCGCCGTGAGAGGGTGCATCGTCTTGCGCAGCGCCCGTCCGGCGAGCAGGTTGGTTCCTGCGGTCTTGAGCTTGCGTGCGCTGGAGCCCAGCAGCGCGAAGCGCACGCCGCGCTCGGAGATGAGCCGGTGCACCTCGTTAAGCAGGCCGGGTATGCGCTGCACCTCGTCCACGACCACCCAGTCGCCGGGGTCGGCGCTCGACGCCAGCCGGCCGAACAGCGCCGGGTCGGCCAGCAGATCGGTGAACAATCCCTCGTCGAGCAGGTCGAACCGCCGTGCATCGGGCAGCGCCCGGCGGATCCAGGTGCTCTTGCCGACGCCCCGCATGCCGAGCAGGAAGAAGCTCTGATCGGGAAGCTCGGCCAGCCGAGGGTAGAGCATGCAGTCAATAATAGCCGAAAAATGACGGCGAATCATGCAGAACTCTCCATCTCAACCGCGTAGAGCCGCCATGGTTGGATGCCGTGTGCTGGCCTTCGTGGCCTGCGGGCGGTACGGTCGGTTGCTGCTCGGGCAACCCACGGCGAAGTGCTTGCCCACCCGGGCGACTCGGCTCTCGGGGAGCGGTCTTGATCATCCTCGCAAACGGCAACACGAACGAGGTCTCCCAGCGGACCGACGCCACCGATGCGCTTTGGGTGCGACTCGACGAGTTGTCCGGCGCCACCGGCTGGCAGATGAAGCCGCAAGGCGCGTGCCTGGGCGAGTTGTGCGTGCCGCTGCCGGCGGACAGGCGTGAGGACTGGATCGCGGACGCCCACGGCTGGGTGTGGTTCTGCTACTCGGACTTCGCGGACATGATCGGCCAGAAGTACGTGCGCGACGGCGACGTGTGGAGCCTCGGCTCGGTGCCCGAAGTCCGTCGCAGCGGGCTGGAATCGGCAATCGCCCCCGACTTCGAGGTGACCGAGCGCAACGGCGACACGCTGCGGCTCTCGGACTTGCGTGGCCACAAGGTGGTGCTGTTCACCTGGTCATCGTGGTGAGGATGCCGCATCAGCCTGCCGGTCTGGCAGGAACTGTACGAATCCATCGGTCCGCACCGGTTCGAGTTGATCAGTGTGGCGCAGGACTCCGGCGGTCCCGGAGCCGTGGACAAGTGGTTCGACCGGGCTTCGCCCACCTACCGGTGCGTCGTCGACCCCACACACCACATCAGCTCGCTGTTCGGCTGGGTGAACGTGCCGTCCGCCGCCTGGATCGACGAGGACGGGCGCATCGTTCGCAGCAACGAAGGGGCGTACCCGGCCGAGACGACCTACCGGTTCGGTCTCGGCAAGGTTCGCCTCGGCGACGGCGCATTCGCCCGGGCGACCCGCGACTGGATCGAGCGGGGAGCCGACAGCACCCACGTCTGGTCACCCACCGAACTGGCCGAGCGGCTCAGGCCCGTCGACGACGACACGCTGCTGGCCGAAGCCACGTTCAAGCTGGCGTTGCACTTCGAGGCGACCGGCGACAGCGAGCGTGCCCGGAGGCACTTCGCCGCAGCGGAGCACCTGGCACCCGACAACTGGAACTACCTGCGGCAGGGCTGGACTCACAAGGGCACCGCCTACGCCCACCTGAAGGTGCTGAGGCGGACGAACGAGTTGCGCAAGAACTCCGACAAGAGCTACTACGACCCCATGGAGCTGCCCGACGAGAACTACCGCCGCTTCACCGAGCCCGAGTGGCTGTGGACACCCGCCGTTAGGCGGCTCAAGCAACTGCTCCACCGCTAGAGGGACGGCCAGCGACCTCCGGAACCACGACACTGGCCACCGTCCTGGTCTGTTCGCGGTGTCCGGGCGGCGCTGTCGGTGGCGCTCCGGCGGCCTCGGAATGGCCGCCTACGGCGTCCACCGGCATCGCCGCCCTCGCGGCACCTTCGTGGACGGCGTGCTGTCCACCCGCAGCGAACTCGGCGAGCCCTGTTGTGGGGAATTTCTGAGGATTTCCGCAGTTTCGCTTATTCTGGCTTGTCTATCCGTACACGTGTTGGTAGTATTACAGGTATGGCACTTGTCGGCGCGACGAGGTATTTGAGTTTCGAGCCGGAGCCGTTTGTGCCGGTGAGTTTGGAGCGGTTCTGGGATGAGGTGGCGTGGCAGCGCCGCCAGCTTGAGGAGGGCGACACGCTGGTGCCCAATCCGGAGGGTCGCTGTTTCGCGGTGCGTTACCGGGCGGGGGGCCTGCCGGCGGAGCGGTACGCGGAGGTCACCGCGACGGGTACCAAGACGTTGTTCTTGTCCGGGCATCAGTGGGGTGAGGGAACCGGAAAGGTGGACTGTGGGGACTGCGGCGCGCTGGTGCGGGTTTCCCGCAAGGATCCCGCCGACCTCGCCGACGGCGAGTTGAAGGACCGTGTCGTGGATCTGGCTGAGGCGCGGGCGCGCTTGGAGGGGGAGTATCTGGCGGCGTTGGGCGAGTTGGCGTCGCGCAGCGGCGCTCAGGGCGCGGCGCATCGGTTGCGGGAGATGAACCGCATGACCTCCGCGGGCGCCCGCGCCGACGCGCGCCTGGCGCTGGAGCTCAAGGAGCACGATCTCGGCGACACGATCGAGGCGATGCGCGCCGGGGAGATCAACCTGGCGCACGCCCGGGTGATCGCCCGGGAGGCGCCGAAGAAGCACCGCCGCAGCGAAGACGAGTTCTTGGAGTTGTGTCGCGCTTATCCCGCCGATGTCGTCGCGAAGCATCCCTTCGCCTACCAGTCCGAGGAGATGTGGGCGGACCTCGCCGCCGAGCAGGCCGCGAAGAGCCGCGAACCCGCCGATGAGGAGTACGCACTCCAGCGCGCCGAACGCAAGACCACCTTGAACTACGGCGCGGATGGCATGTGGCACCTGCGGGGACGGTTCGATTTCCTCACCGGCCGCAGGATCAACCAAGCCCTCGCCGCCGCGATCCGCGGCCGCAAACAGCACGAAGGCTCCGCGGATCACACGCACGCCCAGCACGCCGCAGACGCGCTCGCCGAACTCATCTGCGGCGACGCGAAACCCGACACGCAGTTGTTGATCCTCGCCGACTACGACCACACCGCTGACACCCTCGGAAACCCCCGCCTGGACGACGGCACCCCGCTCTCTGCCGAACTCCTCGCCCAAGAAGCCCTCGACGCCGAGGTCTACTGCGGCGTGTTCAACGCCGACTGGACCAACCTCGCCCTCGGACGCACCCGCAACGCCTCCGACGCGCAACGCCTCATCCTCGCCGCCCGCGACGGCGGCTGCGCCCACTGCGGCGCCCCCACCGAAACGACCCACGCCCACCACCCCATCCCCCACGCCGCCGGCGGCCCAACCACCATCGAGAACCTCGAACTCCTCTGCGGGCCCTGCCACACCCACCACCACCAAACCGACAACCCCACCACCCGCGGCCCCTGAACCCCGGAGCGGGCCGAGGATCGCCTAACCCGAAGGTTCGTGGCGTGACAGCTCTTCGAGAACGCGGTCGCCGAACTCGACTCGACGCGCCAACTTCAGCGCAGCTTCGACCGACGGGTCGTCGACTTCGATGTCGTAGCAGCGCTTGACGAGGTCGATCACCGATTGAGGCGAAATCGGGCAACAGTCTTCTTCCTCGGCGGCGAGGTAGTCGCGAATCTCCTCCGTCAAGCTCTCCTTTGTCGTGCCATGCCACGGGTCCTGGCCGTGACTCGAACTCCAGCTGAAGCCACGGTCGCTGCGGAGGATGGCGCGCCGGCCGTCGCTGAGCTCTGCGAACTCGGTGAAGTTGACGCCGGCCTGGTTGCTTCGCCGCTCCCGGGACTGCTCCCGCCGGCGCTGCCGTCGCGGCACATGCTCCAGTCCGGCAAAGCCGAACTGCCCACGGAATCGCCGCCGGGTTGGTGGGGTGTCCGGCGCAGGGGCGGCTAGGTCGTCGGGACTCTCGATTCTCCCCGGTGCCGGCGCGGGTTCGTACCGGAATTCGGGTGCTGACGGGTCGTCGTCGGCCAACTCGCAAACGACGCCGAAGACGACAACGCTCAGCATGGGCGACAGGGCCGACCCGGGGGCCGGAAGTCGGCGGCGCTCACACTCGAATCGTATGCCCTCGGTCCTCCGGGGCGCCCAAGAAACCGGCCGTGGCGACGTCGAGGCGACCCTGCTGTAGCGCCCGGGGCGCGGGAAGCGTGGCGCCCATCGTCTACATTTTGTAGACTTGAGCCGTGGCCAAGACGACTACGATTCGGGTCGATACCGTGACGCACGCGCAGCTTCTCAAGTTGAGCCAGGCAGCGGAGATGTCGCTGATCGACACCGTGCGAGCCGCGGCTGAGGCGCTTCGCCGGG
Source organism: Acidimicrobiales bacterium (assembly GCA_963664235.1). Lineage (GTDB taxonomy): Bacteria > Actinomycetota > Acidimicrobiia > Acidimicrobiales > CATQHL01 > VXNF01. Next base: position 2,613,128 of record OY760933.1, read on the forward strand.
AGCGGTTCGCCCGCCGGGCCGTCGCCGAACTCGACGCGCTGCGCGAGAACGCCGCCGCCTGGGAGGACTACCTGGCCGAGGCGGAGTCCACCGCGGTAGGCGATGGCGTCGGTTGACGAACTCTGGCTGGTCGACTTCGGCAGCCCGTACCCCGTCGAACCTGCACATCACCGTCCGGCCCTCATCGTTGGCCCGCCCGAGGTGTTCGGCGCGGCGCTCCCTTTCGTCATCGTCCTGCCATTGACCACAACCCGGCGAGATCTCTCGGTCCACATCGAGGTTGAGCCGACGCACGAGACCGGCCTGGTCGAGACGAGATACGTCCAGTGCGAACTCATCCGGTCGATCAACCGGAACCGTCTCGTTCACCGACTCGGGATGATCGATATCGACGGCAGCCGTCAGGTGACCGATGTGCTCCGGATGCTGCTGGGCAACTGAGCGACCGGCCTCCTGATCGTCAGAGTTGTCGAGATCGGCGGTGGCCGTCGCCGGCGGCGGTGACATCTAGACCCCGACGGCGGCCTGGTCGTGGAGTTGGTCGGCCAGGGTCGTGATTTCGGCCAGCATCGTGAGCTTGGTTCGCCAGGTCGCCGGAATCGCCTCTGCGCCGTAGTGGGCGCCGGCCAGCTGGCCGTAGATGGCGCCGGTGGTGTCGGCGTCGTCGCCGAGGTTCACCGCCAGCAGGGCGCCCTCCCGGAAGCCCTCGGAGCGGTCGAACGCCCAGAGGGCGGCTTCGAGGGCGTCGACGACGTAGCCGGTGCCCTTGATGTCCGGCGGGTCGAGGAACCTGAACGATCCGGCGGCGACGCGGTCGATCTCGTGCACCAGCGGGTCGCGCTCCCAGAACCCCTCGATGGGGCAGTAGCGGGGGGACAGCAGCGTGTGTTTGTCCACGCCCCGCAGGGCGCCCACCAGCAGGCCGGCGTAGTAGCGGCAGGCGTCGACCGCTTCGTGGGCCGCGTGAGTGGTGCGGGAGCTGTCCGCGGCCCTGTCGATGGCTTCGGCCGCGTCGCCCGCGAACCACATCGGTACCGGCGCCAGCCGCATGAGTGACCCGTTGCCGGCGGTGTCCGGGTCGGTCGAGCCGGAATACGGATCGTGGTAGCGGATGAATTTCGCCAGCGCCCGAGCCACGGTTCTACCGAAGTCGAAGCAGGTCCCCGTGGAGGAGAGGTAGCCCTCGCCCACCCAGCGGGTGTAGCGCTCCATCTGGTCCATGGGGTCGAACCCGCCGCACTCCAACAGGCTCGTGGCCAGGCACAGGGCCATCGACGTGTCGTCGGTCCACTGGCCGGGCTGCAGATCGAACGGCCCGCCCCCGACCATGTCGTCGATCGGGTCGAAAGTGCCGGGCGACCGGAACTCCAGGGTGGTGCCGAGCGCATCGCCCGCCGCCAACCCCAGCAGGCAGCCCCGGAAGCGGTCCCGCACAGCGGCGTCACTCACGCGGGCGCCTCCCGGGACGGTTCGGCCCAGCGGCGGACGTAGCGGCGCTGCTCGTGCGTCTGTGGCGAGACGGGGTGGATGTAGCTCTTCTCCACGTCCTGCCACCATTCGGCGATCTGGGCCAGCGCCTCGTGGCCCGTCCTGCCGTGGCGCACGAGCCAGCAGCCGACCACGGTGCCGGTGCGGCCTATGCCGCCCCAGCAGTGCACGTAGACGTTCCTGCCGCCGGCCAGCGCCTCGTCGATGGCGTCGAGGATGTCCGCCATGTCCTCGTGGCGGCGCGGCACGCCCAGATCCTGGATGGGGTGCGGCTCGTGGACGACCTTGGCGCCGAGTTCGGCGGCTTCCTGCGTCGCGACCTCGGTATAGGGCGCCAACCTGTCGCGCCGCTGCGTCAGGTCGATGAAGTGGTCGATGCCCGCTTGCAGCAGGGTGCGCAACTTGTCGGTGGCCGCCTGGCGATACGTGGCGCCCGGATACTCGCCCGCCAGGAACCGCCCCGGAACAACCCAGTAGGTGTTCGCCAGCGGCCTATCGGGCCGATCACTTCTGCGAGTTGCGTTCATGTCACCGGTGGCCCTCGGTCGTCTCCGGGTCGCTCGGGGTGCTCAATTGAGCAGGTCGATCGTGATGCTTCTTCCTAGCAGCGGGGGGAGTGGCGTTCGTGCGAGGCGGGTGTCGAGGGTTAGAAGCGGTGCGTCGAGGGCTGCGGCCAGCGCCAGGAACGTGGCGTCGTAGGCGGTGGCGTTGTGGCGGAGCCGCCAGATGAGGGGGAGCAGCAACTCGTGGGTGTAGCGGTTCAGGTCGAGTTCGGCGAGGGCGCCGAGGGCTCGCTCCGCGGCTTGGGCGCCGATCTCGCCGGCGCCCGTGTAGCGCCGGATGACCTGTGCCACCTCGACGTCCAGCAGTGCGGGTGCGTGCAACGAGTCAGCTGAGACGACCCGCTCACCGACGGCGGCGGCGTGGGGCAGGCCGAGCAGCCACTCGACCGCCGCCGAGGAGTCGAGGACGATCACCGGGCGTCGCGTTCGGCGCGCACGGCGTCGGCTGCTGATTCGGTCACCCTGGCACGTTCGAAGCCGGCGACCCGCTCGGCCAGTTCCCGTCTGGTGGGTCGCTGGATGGCGCGTCGCAACTCGCCGAGCGCGTATTCCGAGAGCGACTGGCCCTCGAGCGCGGCACGGGCCTTGAGTTGGCGGTGGAGTTCATCGGGCACGTTGCGAATCTGCAGAGATGTCATGCATTCAGCATAGTCGCATGCACTTTGCATCATCGAGCGGCCGTGAGGCGGAGCGGGCCCGGGTCGGCGCCCAGTGGCGTCGCCGGGTGGGCGTAGAGTTCGGTGGTGAGCGAAGTGCCGCTGGTGGCGCCTGCCGCAACTGCGGTTGAGAGCCGCAGGGAGCTGTCGCTGGGGATCGCCGGCGCGACCCTGGCGGTTACGGCGTGGGGCACGTCGGGCGTCATCGTGCGGTTCATCGACATGGGCGCGTTCGCTCTGATGGCCTACCGGTTCCTGCTCTATGCGATCGTGATGGCGGTGGTGCTGGCGGCGCGGCGGACGCCCGTCACGCGGGCCGGCATGCGGCACTCGCTCTGGGGCGGCCTCTCCATGGCGGCGACGGCGGGCCTGTTCATCACGGCGGCGAAGTTCACGACCATCGCCAACGTCACGATCATGAACGCCCTGCACGTCGTGGTGGTGTCGGCGGTCTCGGCGGCGTTCTTCGGCGAGCGGATGCGCCGGCGCGACGTCGCCTTGGCGGCGCTGGCCATGGGCGGTGTGGCGGTGGTGGCGCTCGGATCCTCCGGCAGCGAGAACTGGTCACTCGGCGGGGACCTCGCCGCGGTCGGGGCGCTGTTGGGCTGGTCGGTCTACTTCTTCGCCACGCGGCGCGCCCAGAGGAAGGTGGCGACCGAGGAGTACACGGTGTGCGTGGCGATCTATACCGGGGTGGTCGGACTGCCGCTGGCGGCGCTGTTCGGCCAGGACCTGTCGTGGCCCCGGGGCCAGGACTGGATGTGGCTGGTGGTGTTGGCCTTCGGGTTGGGGATTCTGGGCCACAACGCCATGAACTGGTCGCTGCAGCACGTGCCCCTGTGGCTGGCGTCGACGCTGTCGCTGTTCACGCCGGTCGTGGCCTCGGCGCTCGCCTGGCTGGTGCTCGACGAGGCCCTCTCGACGCTGCAGATGCTCGCCATGGCGCTGGTGGTGGCGTCTCTGGCGATGATCGTGCGCAACCAGTCGGGGTCCCGCAGCGTCGGGGACCCCGCCGCCGCACCCGCCACGGCGACTGGCGCCGACCCGGCGGGGGATGCGCGTCGCTGATAAGCACTCGCTGCGTGCAACCCGGCCGTTCCGGCGAGGTTCGGCGGTGGGCCTAGAGTTCTGCGGTGAGCGAATGGCCGCCGGTGGCGCCTGAAGCGTCGGCTGCCAAGCATCGCAGAAACCGGTCGCTGGGGATTGCCGCGGCGACTCTGGCGGTGACGGCGTGGGGCTCGTCGGGGATCATCGTGCGGTTCATCGACATGGGCGCGTTCGCCATGGTCGCCTACCGCTTCCTGCTCTACGCGATCGTGATGGCGGTGGTGCTGGCGGTGCGGGGGACCCCAATCACGCGTGCGGGCATGCGGCACTCGCTGTGGGGCGGGCTCTCCATGGGCGTGACGGAGGGTCTGTTCATCACGGCGGTGCAGTTCACGACCATCGCCAACGTCACGATCATGACCGCCCTGCACGTCGTGGTGGTGTCGGCGGGCTCGGCGCTGTTCTTGGGGGAGCGCATGCGCCGGCGCGAAATCGGCTTGGCGGCGGTGGCGATGGGCGGTGTGGCGGTCGTGGCGATCGGATCCTCCGGCAGCGAGAACTGGTCGCTCGGCGGCGACCTGGCCGGGGCCGGCGCGCTGTTTTGCTGGTCGTTCTATTTCTTCGCCACGCGGCGCGCCCAAACGAAGGTGTCGACGCACGAGTACACGGCGTGCGTGGCGCTCTATACCGGGGTGATCGGCCTGCCGCTGGCGGCGCTGTTCGGTCAGGATCTGTCGTGGCCCAGCGGGGGCAATTGGATGTGGCTGGCGGTGCTGGCCTTCGGCATGGGGCTCTTGGGTCACAACACCATGAACTGGTCGCTGCAGCACGTGCCCCTGTGGCTGGCGTCGACGCTGATGCTGCTCACCCCGGTCGTGGGCTCGGCGCTCGCCTGGCTGGTGCTCGACGAGGCACTCTCGGTGCTGCAGATGGTCGCCATGGCGGCGGCCGTGGCGTCTCTGGCGATGATCGTGCGCAACCAGTCGAGGCCCCGCGGCGTCTAGGACCCCGCCGTCAGGACCGCCACGGCCGCCGGTGGCGACCCGACGTCGGGCGCTTGCCGGGGGTCAATCGGGGATCCAGGACTCGGTCTCGATGCCGAGAGCGTCGGCGATGCGGTTGGCGTAGGCGTAGTAGCCGACCACCTCGACGATGTCGAGGATGTCACGGTCGGAGAAGCCGGCTGATCGCAGGGCGTCGGTATCGGCGTCGTTCATCGCGGCCGGGGTGAGCGTCAGCTTCACGGCGAACTGCAGCATCGTCACCCGTTTCGGCGACAGCTCGGCGGCCCTCCAGTCGGCTTCGACCGCGGCGAGGAGCTCGTCGTCCTTCATGAGCCGGCGCAGACCGCGCCGGTGGTGGACGACTCAATAGTGGCAGTCGTTCTCGAGGCTCACAACCAGGGCGATGAGCTCGCGCTCCACCTTGCGGAGCGTCGCCGTTCCGGCCATGGCCGACTCGTACAACCCCTGGTGGGCCGCCATGCCGCGGGGGTTCAGCGAGTGGATGGCCAAGATGTTGTCGACCCGGCCGTAGGTGGGGTCCACGACCTGCGGATGCATCTCGCCGAGTGCGCCGTTCCAGGAGTCGTCGGGAATGACGTTGATGCGTGCCATGGCGCAGAGTCTCCCACGAGTCGGGGCCCAGCGAATCTCCAAGCAGCCGAGTTTGTCCGATGGGCCGATGTTCCCGATGTCTAGCGATCATGTGTGGTTCTAGAGTTCGGTAGTGGCCGAATCGTCTCCCGTGAACTCTGGCGCGACAGCGCCACGAGTCGCACCGATCTCGTGAAGCCGCGCGCTCGTGCATTTCCCGACCGCTACGGGCCCTGGGCCGTCGTCGCCGGTGCCTCAGAAGGGCTCGGCGCTTCGTTCGCCTCCCAGCTCGCCGCACGGGGCATGCACCTGGTGGTGGTTTCGCGCCGCGGTCATCTGCTGGCCCAACTCCAGGAGCAGCTCACCGCCGAGTACCGGGTGGAGGTTCGCTGCGTGGTGGGGGACCTGGCCGACCCCACCGTCGCAGGGGCGCTGGCAGACGCCGTCGCCGGGCTGGATCTCGGGATCGTCATCTACAACGCGGCATACACGCAGGTGGGCCCCTTCGCCGAAGCCCCCGAGGAGGAAATCGAACGGGTAGTGGACGTCAACGTGCGCGGGCCCCTGCGGGTACTGCGGGCCCTCGTACCGGCCATGTGCAGCAGGGGCAGGGGTGCCGTGGTGCTGATGTCGTCACTGTCGGGCCTGCAAGGGACGCCCTACATCTCGGTCTACGCGGCCAGCAAAGCGTTCAACATGATCCTCGCCGAGGGCCTCTGGTACGAACTGCGAGCACACGGCGTCGAAGTCGTCGCCTGCTGCGCCGGAGCGATGCGCACCCCGGGCTACATCAGGTCCTTCAACCGTGACGTTCCCGGCATGTTGTCGCCCGATGAGGCTGCGCGCCGGACACTCGACGGGCTTGGCGGTGGACCGCGCCTGGTGCCGGGAGTGGTCAACCGGTTGACCGCTGTGCTCATGGGTCGCCTCCTGCCCCGGAGGTCGGCGGTCCGGCTCATCGGCAGGAACACGAAGCACCTGACCTGACTGCGGCGGTGCGTCAGGCCAGCAGTGCGGGGGCCAGGATCCTCCAGCCTTCGGCTGTGGTGTCTGGGTCGGTGGCGAGGACCTGCACGCCGACGTGGTCGGCGCCGGCGTCGAGGTGTTGCTGCACGCGGTCGGTGACCTGCTCGACGGTGCCCCAGGCCACGATGGCGTCGATGAGGCGGTTCGACGGGCCGCCGCCCGGCTCGCCGTCGATGTCGGCCTGCGTGAAGCCGAGTCGCAGCAGGTTGTTGGCGTAGTTGGGCAACCCCAGGTAGATCGCCATGTTCTTGCGCGCCAGCTCACGGGCCGTACCGGCGTCGGTGTCGAGGATGACCATCTGCTCGGGGTACAGCGCCGCGTCGGGCCCCATGGTCTCCCGGGCGAATGCGGTGTGTTCGGGAGGCACGAAGTAGGGGTGCGCACCGGCGGTCGCCGTCGCCGACAGCCCCAGCATCCGGGGACCGAGGGCGGCGAGGACCATCTCGGGCAACTCCTTGGGTCCGTGGGCGAAGAAAATCGTCTCGTGCATCTGCGCCAGGTACTGGCGCATGTAGCTGAAGGGGCGTGAGTAGTCGTGCTTGCGCACGCGCTCCACGAGGTGCTGGTGGCTGACGCCGAGCCCCAGCAGGAAGCGCCCCTCGAAGGCTTCGGCCACTGTTCGCTGGGCGTTGGCCATCGTCATGGGGTCGCGGGCGTAGATGTTGGCGATGCCGGTGGCGACGGGGAGCGAGGTCGTAGCCGCCAGCAGCAGGGTGGCCATCACGAACGGGTCACGCCCCACCGCCTCGGGGATCCAGATCGCCCCGTAGCCCAACTCCTCCACCTCGGCGGCCAGTTCGGCGGCACGCGACGACGGAACCTGGTCGAGCACCCCCGTCCAGACCCCGATCGGCCCCAGGTCGATGTCACCCATACTCACGGGCCGCAACCTACCGCCGCTGACGGGGCGCCCGGCGCGCCACACGAGAACGCGGCGACGCGTGGCACACTGGAGCCGTGCAGTTCCTGCTGTTCGTCTTGCTCGCGTTCCTGCTGGTGCGGTGGCTCCGCCGGCGCCGCCAGGAAGACAGCTAGCGGAGGGACCGACCCCTAACCGACCTCGTCGAGTGTGGCCTCGGCAACCAGGAATCCGGCTGCGGCCGCTTCGAGCCGCCCGAAGGCGACTTGGTCGACGCGGACGCCGAGGCGATGGGCCTCTTCGTCAGCGTGGACGACCCGCTCCCTGCTGCCAGCCACCGCGGCCTCGTCGACTCTGCGCATCTCGGCGGCGTCCACTGTCGTGTCGCCCCGGGCCCCGTCGGCGATCCCCGCGCAGGCCATGCCTCGCTGGAGGCTCTGCTGCAGGGTCTCCGCGATCGCCGCCAGGGGCACCGCCGGCTCGAACATGACCGAACCCGAGCCGCCGCGGCGCGTTTCGACCTCGGCCGCCAGGAGTGCGTCCGGCGCGGTGACCCACACCGATCCGGGGAGGTCCCCCGCTTCGAGCGCATCGCAGAAGGTGCTGACAGCGTTTCCGTGATGAATTTCCGCGCAGGTGACGTTCTCCGCGATCCGCTCGGCGGTACCGGCGTCGCACCCGGCGACGCGGCCGGCCATGTACGCCAGGTCGCGGATCTCTCGTGGTGCCACGGTGACGGTCGCGGTCATGTCAACCGGGACACCGGCGGGTGGTCATCCGAAGACGGTGCCGAACAGGCGCAGCCAGTTGCCGCCGAGGACGGCGTCGCGCTCGGAGGGCGAGAACCCGGCGCCGTCGAGGCCCTCGGCGAGCGAACCGAAGTCGCGGGGCCCCTGGAACCACGACGGCCACGCGGGGAAGTCGGTGCCGGCGCCGGGGTCGGCAGGACGGTCCCAGCGGCCGCCGCGCATCCAGCCCAGTGCGCCGTCGCGCCATCCGAGCACTGCGTCGGTGCCGATGGCGACGTGATCGGGGCCGATCTGTTCGGCGAGCCGGGCGACCATGGCGCAGTAGTCCCCCCGGGGAACCTCCGCCCCGCCCATGAACAGCGGGTAGAGGGTGCATCCGACCACGCCGCCGCGGCCGGCGACCGCCTCGAGCACCTCGTCGGGCTTGTTGCGGGGCGAGTCGCAGAACCACAGGGGGTTCCCGTGGGTGACGGCGGTGGGCTGCGCCGAGGCGTGCACCGCGTCGAGGCTGGTCGCGTTGCCCACGTGGGACAAGTCGATGAGCACGCCGGAGTCGTTGAGGGCCGCCACCATGCGGTGCCCGGCGCGGGTGAGTCCACCGTCGGTGGGCTCCCAGCAACTCGATCCGAGGTGGTTGGCGATGTTGTATGTGAGTTGCACCACCCGTACGCCGACGTCGGCGAAGATCTGGGCCATCTCGGGGTCGTCGCCGAGCATCGTGCTGTTCTGGAATCCCAAGAGCGCGCCGAGCACGTCGTCGGTTACGGCGGCCCGCATCTCCGCGGTGTTCGTGACCACTCTGATGGCGTCCGCGTTGTGGCGGCACAGGTGGCGGAACGCTCCGATCCGCGTCATGGCGCCGGCAAGGTCCTCCCACACGCCCACGGTGGCGTGGACGATGTTCACGCCACCCGAGCGGACTTCGTCGATGACGTCGCGGGACCAGTCGTTGATCTGGAGCCCGTCGACGATCACGTCACTCTCCCGGGTCGGGCCGGCAGGACCCAGTCGTCGCCGGCGTCGGCGCCCAGGTCGCTGAAACGGGGCGCGCCCTGGAACAGCGTGACCCTCAGCCAGTCGGTGGACTTGGGCTTGAAGTTGTCCATGCCATACATCGCGAGCTGGAACCTCTGTAGCAGCAGCGGCAGGTAGTGCGCCGAGCAGGCATTGTCGCGCGGCTCACCGTAGGTGCGGTCGCTGACGCTGAGCCGTTCGGCAGCCAGGCGGTGTTCGGGATGGTCCTCGAGGACGCGCTGGACGGGGGTGTCGTCGCCGTATTCGTCGAGCGCGGAGCGCAGCCTCCATAGGCGCAGCGCCACGTCGATGGCAACGTCGCGGCGTGCCGGGTCGAGCCGGTCGCGGCGGGCGCGCCGCGGCTCGTCGGTGTTGTCGCTGATGACCCACCACCAGACGTCGCCGGAGCGGTCGTCGAGGTCCAGTTGTTCGAGCCACGCGAACCGCGACGCCAGCACGGCCCGCACGTGCCCCACGGTCGTGGCGGGATCCAGCGCGCTGTGCTCATCGACGGACAGCAACTCGTCGATGAGGTCGTCGTCGGCCTCGTGGAGTTCCAGCAGCAGCGACACCACCATTTCGGTGGTCTCGGGATCGTGGCGCTCCGACCAGCGGTACAGGGCGTCGAACGGCAGGGGTTCGTGGCGGCAGCGCTCGAACTCATCGCGGATCTCCTCGACCACCGAGGCCACCTCGGCGGCGTTGAGGAACGGGCGGCAGTCGTCCCTGGTGCCGGCGACGAAGTGCGCGTGGGCGCGTTCGATCCACGCCGCGAGTCGTGCCACGAGGCCCTCGGTGCCCGGAAGCGATCGCACGTCGGCCAGCGCCAACTCCCGGATGGCGACCCACGCGTGGATCACCCTCGGATGCTTGAACGCGTACGGAACGAGGCCCAGCCCGGTGGCGTTGCCCAGCCCGAAGTACCGCCGCCAGTGCTCGTCGAAGGCCGCCGCGGCACCATCGCCGCCGGCGCGGGCACAATGCTCCACCAAGTCGTAGCCGAGCTCCCGGAACATCCAGGCACACACGAACTGCGCCCGGTAGGGGACCCGGAGGGGATGGTCGCCGGGGTATCCCTCGAACGAGCGCATGCCGTACTTGCCGTTGGCGTAGAAGGCCGTGCTGCGCAGGATGTAGCCGGCGTCGGCCACCAGGTCGGGGTCGGGCTGGTGGCCCGCGGCGAGGACACCGGTGAGATAGTCGAAGAACCGCACGCTGCGGTTGCCGCGCGTGAGGACCAGGACCCGGGAATCGAACCGTCCTGCCTCCTGGAGCGGCACCTCGTGGCGGAGCAGGTCCAAGAACTCGCCGCTCGGTTGGCCTTCGACCAGGGCGGCGGTCACCTCCCACCGCTCGGCGATCACGCGGTCGGTGTGCTCGGACTCGTCGATAGTGGTGGTGAACGCCACGAAGCTGAGCCGGCGGCCGGCGGCGTCGATCTCGTAGACCGCTTCGCCGCGCCCGCGGCCATCGATGTCGAAACGGGTCCGGCGGGCGCGCCACCGGTCCTTGGCGGCCCGGCGCAGCATTGTGCGGCTGAAGCTGTACCGGGTCAGCCGGGCCGCGCCCATCATGGCCGGCTGCATCACCACCCTCGGGGGCCGCAGGCCACGTTGTCGCAGGTCGAGTTCGTCCTGCAGCCGGCCCTGCGCCGCGGCGACGGCGGTCACGTCGTGTCTGCCTGCGGGTTCCGTGAGCCTGATCGGGCGGGGTCAGACGCCCGCCCGGTCGGGCTCATCGGATCCGTGTGTTGTGGCAGTTGGTCAGCCGGCGGCGAGGGCGGCGGCGATCCAGGGGTCGATCTTGTCGCGGTTGTTGGCGATCCAGTCGGCGGCGGCGGCTTTGATCTGCGCTTCGGAGTCGGCGCCGGCGTCGATGGCGACGGCTTGGACGGCCACCGCCAGGGCGTCGAGTTCGAGGTCCTCCAGCAGCGACGCCGCGGCCGGGTTGGCGGCCAAGAAGTCGTTGTTGGCCGTGACCACGATGTCCGACGGCGTGAACATCGTCGTGCACGGGTCGTTGGTGCAGGCATCGCCCACCGCGGAGACGCCGTCTTGGCCCTCGAGGGTCTGGTCGGGCTCGATGGCCAACCACAACACGTCACGGCCCGGCACCAACTTGCCGACGAACGCGGTCGGTGTCCACACGTACTGCAACACCGGGCCGCCCACCTCGAAACTGGCTTGGGACTCCGCGAACAACGCCGAATGGGTCGCAGAGATCTGCTGGGCCCGATCGTCCCAACCGTTCTGGGCCAACGTGTCGTTGATCACCTTCTGACAGCCCCAGCCGTCGTCGCAACCGTTGATGTCGGCCTTACCGTCGCCGTCGCTGTCGAAATGCGCCACCGCGTCGGGATTGTCCAACAGTTCCCCGAGCGTGCTGAAGCCGAACTCCTCCACACTGGCAATATCCACCAACAGGCCCTGCAACGCACCCGAGGCCATCATCGTGCCGACATAACGAGCCCGATCCCCGAAAGTCCCCCCATCGGGGCTCTCGCCCTCCAACAGCGGCGTGTGATTCAACGGCCACGACGACGCCCACAAGTCATAATCGCCCTGCGCCACCGCCGGATAGAACGTCGCCGGCGCGATCTCCTCAGGATCGCTCACCGCATAGCCCAACTCCTCGAGCAGCAACTGCACCACGAAATTCTGGAAATTCGTCTCGATCCAGTTACCCCGCGCCATCGTCACCTGCACACCCTCACCAGGCAACCCCGGCTCAGGCGCAGGCTCCGGCGCAGGAGCAGGCGCAGGCTCCGGCGCAGGCGCCGACGAACTGTCGTCGCCACCGCACGCGGCCGCCAACAGCCCAAACGTCAACAAAATGGCGAGAATCGCTCGCCCCCGGCTGGTCTTCATCGGTTTCTCCTTGTTAGCCCGCTTGAGCGCGTCAAGTTCGACGCGCCCTGCTACCTGAGTCGTTGTCCCGTGAGCATCCCACAGATGGGACCATCAGGGTGCCGCGGGCCGGCTAAGCGGGCCTGCTGGCCCGCCAGCCCCAAGCGGCGAAGATGACGCCACCGACGACCACGAGGAACGAGCTGGCACCGGCCGAGAGCGCTGGTGTCGCCAGCCTGACGAAGCTGGCGATCCACGCCAGGCCGACCGCGGCAATGGCGCAGCCCAAGCCGAACATGACCGTGCCGAGGAACAGCTGTGCGGCCGGTCTGCGCACGAATCGCCCGAGCGCCACCGCCGTGGCTGCCAGGGTGAGCGCCAGGATGATGTAGCCGATTCCCGGCCCTTCGGCGTCGAGGCCGCGCACGGCCACACGGCGGGTCTCGGCCAGGGCCTCGGCCAGCACCTCAGCCGCCAGGCCACCCTGGTCGACCCCCTCCGCCTCTGCGGCCAGTTCGGCGGCGATCTGCGCTGCGTCGCTGCGCTGGTCGAGGATCCACGACCCCGACGCTCCGGCAAAGACGAGGAAGAGTGCCAGCACAGCGATGCCGACCACTTCCCGTATCCGGACACGTGGCGGCTCGTCTCCCGATCTCGCTCGCAGAGCCGCCACAACCCCGCCTGCCAGGACGATCAGACCGCCGATCAACCCAAGCCACACGCCGGTGCCGTGGCTGTAGTTGTCCCCGCGGGGCGAGACGGTGAGGTAGGCACCGGCGAGCGACGCCGTGACCAGACCGGCGGCCAGGAAGGCGCGGGGACCGGCGATGAACCGGTCCCGGCTACGCGGGCGCCCGAGGGCCAGCGCGCCGCCCGACGCCACCACCAGGCCGATGACGCCGAGCGTGATCCCGAACCACGAGCCTCCGGTGGCGTCCACCCCGCTGTGGGTGCCCGGGAGGTCGATGTCGCCGAAGCGGGCCCAGCCCGAGAGCAACCCGGCGTCGCGCCCCCAGGTCAGCAGCGCAGAGACGGCGGCGAGGAGACCGCCGACCAGTGCGGCCACCGCTCCGAGACGATGCGGGGTCGTCAACCTGGGTGCGACCGGCGCCGTGGTCTCGACGAGGGGTTCCGGCTCGGCCTCCATACCGGGCACGGGCGGGACCGGAGGGTCGGTTCGCGTGCTCCATGCGTCGCGCATGCGCGAAAACAGGTTGCGCCGGTCGACGCTGTCACCGGGCTGGGAGATCCGGTCCAGGAGGACGCCCACGAAGTACAGGCCGGCGCCGGCGGACGCGCCGAGGGGGATGTCGGCGGTGTTGAGCGCGGTGAGGATCGGCTTGCCCAGGCCCCCGCCGGCGATGATCGCCACGATTCCCACCATCGACAGCGACAGCAGCAGGGTCTGGTTCAAGCCGGCCATGATCGCCGGCCGGGCCAGCGGGAGTTGCACTTCGCGCAGAACCCGGGTCTCTTTCGCGCCGAACGCCCGGGCCGCCTCGACCACGTCGCCGGGGACCTGGCGCACCCCCAGGTTGGTGAGGCGCACGATCGGGGGGAGGGCGAAGACCAGCGTGGCCAGCACGCCGGGAGTGCGGCGCACGCCGAACAGGAAGATGATGGGCAGCAGGTAGACGAAGGGGTGGATCACCTGCATGCCGTCGAGGATGGGGCGCAGCCGGTTCCAGAACCGGTCGACGCGGGCCGCAACGATCCCCAGGGGGATGCCGAACACCGTGCAGATGATGACGGCCACGATCACCATCCCGACCGTCTCCATCGTGAGATCCCAGTACTCGTTGCCCAAGAGCCCGCAGACGGCGAGGGCGGCGGCGCTGCCGAGCCCCACACGGAAGTTCCTGGTGGCCGCCCCTACCAGGAGGAACAGCAGCAGGACCGCCGGCCACGGCAGCCAGTCCTGCAGGATGTTGTCGATGATGAGCTCCAGCATCTTGTCGACAGGCCACTTGACCGCGTCGAGGAACCCCTTGATGTGGGTGGTCAACCAGAAGACGATCTCCTCGGTCCACAGACCGAAGGGAATCTCCCAGGTATCGAGGTTCTCGTTGTCCCAGAAGTTGGCGGCGAGCGTGCTGAGCCTCACTGCGGAGTCCCCCGCGCCTTGGATTGTTCGAGCTGTTCGGAGATGCTCTCGACCCGCCCCAATTCGTCGAGGACCCGGAGGGGGCGGACCGATCCGATGAGCCTGCCGTCCCCGTCGATAACGGCGATCGGCAGGCCCGATCCGAAGAGTTGGTACACCTTGGCCAGAACGGTGTCGTTGGTGACGGCCGGCACCTTCTGCACGAGATCGCCCAGTTCGCGGTCGCCGCGGGCTCGCGCTCTCTCGGCGGACTCGCGGGTGACCACGCCGAGGGGCTTCCCGCCGCCGTCGACGACGTGGGCCGCCGCCGAGTTACCGCTGTCGATGGCCTGCAGCACGTCGGCGACCGTCGCGCCATCGGCGACCGTCGCGGCATCCTCCCGAACGTTGTCGACGGCCAGCACCCTGCCCTGGTCGACGTCCTGGACGAATTCGGCCACGTAGTCGGTCTCGGGGCGCATCAGGATGTCCGCCGGCGTGCCAATCTGCTGGACGGCGCCGTCCTTCATGATGCACACCCGCGAACCCACGCGGAGCGCCTCGTTGAGGTCGTGGGTGATGAAGAGGATCGTCTTGTGGAGCTTGTCCTGGATCTCCATCAGTTCGTCCTGCATCTGCCGGCGGATCAGCGGGTCCAGGGCACTGAAGGCCTCGTCCATGAGCAGGATGTCCGGGTCGGTGGCGAGGGCTCGAGCCAGTCCCACCCTCTGCTGCATGCCCCCGCTCAGCTGGCGCGGGTAGCTGCTCTCGTAGCCGGTGAGGCCCACGAGGGCGAGCGCCTCCTCCGCGGCCGCGTTGCGCCCCCCGATGTCGACGCCCTTGACCTTCAGGCCGAAGGCGACGTTGGCGCGCACGTTCCGGTGGGGGAACAGGGCGAAGTGTTGGAACACCATGCCGGTGCTCTCCCGGCGGAAGACCTGCAGCTCCTTGGGGTCGAGGGCGGTGACGTCGATGCCGTCGACGACGATCCTGCCGGCGGTCGGCTCGTAGAGCCGGTTCACGCAGCGTATGAGGGTGGACTTGCCCGAGCCGGACAGGCCCATCACGACGAAGATCTCTCCCTCGGCGACATCGATGTCGGCGGCGTTGACGCCCACGACATGGTCGGTGCTGTCGCGGATCGCTTCCTTGGAGTGGCCGGCTCGGAGGAGTTCGAGCGCCTTGCCGTCGGGCTCGTCGCCGAAAATCTTCGTGACGTTCTCGATCTTGACCTTCGACGACATGGTTTCCTGTCCGGGGCCGGTTGGCCGTGGGTCTCCGACTACGGGATGAAGCCGACGTCGGGGTCGTAGGGCTGGGTGGGGGAACCCTTGAGCTCGACGGTGTTTCCCGCGGGGTCGTTGATGTAGATCGAGGGTCCTCGCCCGTCGGCGCCCCAGTTGTTGAATACCTCGCCAACCTCGATGTCGTGGCTTGCGAGGTGCCGGCGGAGGTCGCCCTCGTCGAAGGGTTCGATGCGGATGCAGATGTGGTCGACGTTGTGGCCCAGCGGGCCCGGTGGCGGGCCTCCGCCGGCACCTAGCGGACCGGCCACATCCACCAGGTCGATGAGGAAGTCGCCGGCACGGAGGTGGTAGAGGCCGAGTTCGGGGCGGCCCTTCTCGAGGGTGCAGCCGAGCACGTCCTCGTAGAAGCGTCGGCAGCGCTCGACGTCCGCCACCCGCAGGACGACGTGATCGAGCGACTTCAGGCGAAACACCGTCGTACCTCCCGGGTCGGCCGCGAACACGTCTGCGCGGCGACACTACACGGCAGCGGGGTTCGCAGCGTTCGCTCGCCGGATCCGACGACTCCTTCTGTCGGACCCGGTGTTGAGGAGGGCAGGGGTCTTGTCGCGCACCCGGGCCACGCCGCCGGAGGCGAACAGCGCGGCGGTGTCGATGGAAGACATAGAGAGAAATTCGCAAGATTTTCTCGAACATATCTATGTTGAGATACTTTAGATTACATGATACATACTGAAAGCAGTCTTTGCTATCGTCCGAATTGTGAATGGTGAACGTCTGCATCACGACCGGCCGGACACGAAGGAGGACGAAGCGAATGAGAACATTGAAACTGCTGACGGTGGCGGCAATGGTGGCGGCCGCGCTTGTGTCGGCGCCCGTGGCGAACGCCCAGACCATCCCGACGCTCACAGTCACCGGCGGTCCGGCGATAACCGAAGGCGGCGCCGTCCGCTTCTTCGTCGACCTGAGCGAGACGGCCGGCCGAGACATCGACATCCAGTACGACTTGGAGGAGACCGAGCGCGTCGGTGAGTCGGTGAACTCCGACTTCGTCTTCGATGGCAGCGAAGGCCCGGGTTCCGCGAGAGTCCGGTCCGAGGACCGCCGATGGGGCTTGGTGCTCGGGACGGACGCGGACGGCGTGCACGAGGACTCTGAGGCCCGGAACGGGCGCACGAACACGGTGACGTTCACGCTCCGGGAGGGTGACGGCTACACGCTCGGCGACCCGTCGTCGGCCACTGTTCAGGTGGGCGACGACGAGGCTGAATGGGGCACGGTGGCGTGGGAGGACACCGGAGTGACCGTGGCCGAGGAGGACGGGGTCGCCGAACTCGCCGTGACCCTCTCGAAACCGTATGCCTACCCGCTGACGCTCCGGGCGGCCGCCAACAGCGGAACGGCCACCGGCGGAGAGGACTTCGACGCGGACTCCGCAGACACCGAGGTCACGATTCCGGCGCTCAGCCAGCGCGTCAGCGTGCGTGTCGGCATCGTTGACGACGACCAGCCCGAGAGCACCGAGAGCTTCGGGATGCTGCTGCTGGCCGGCGACAACCCCGTCCGGCAGGACGACGGCCTTGCGGTGGTCAGCATCACCGACGACGACGATCCGCCGGTCGATCCGGTTGACCCGCCGGTCGATCCGCCGGTTGATCCGCCGGTCGATCCGGTTGACCCGCCGGTCGATCCGCCGGAGAACTTCGTCTGCGACAACCAGGCCAACAAGCGGATCGTGCTGTCGGCCGTCGGCGAGATCGGCGAGCCCGGCGAGAGCGACTTCTGGGTGGTGGACACGGATCCGTACCGGTTCTACATCGTGGAGGTGCTGGGCGCCGACTGGGGCGCCGACCTGCTCGGTGAGGACAGCTACGACGGCGATCTGACGCTGGGGGATCCCGAGCTGATCGGGATGGTCCACGTGGGCGACGACGTGAGCGGGGAGACCTACAGCAGCGCCGCCCGCGACGGCGGCGTCGGGCGCAACAGCGCCGCGGTGACCGGCCGGAGCGAACCCGGGCCCTTCCGGTTCGAGGTGGCCGGCGGGGACGGCGGCACCGGTACCTACCAGATCATCGTGCGGGTCGCCAACGTCTGCGACGAGCGCGACGGCCAGGTGTTCTACCCCTGGTTCGGCGGGCCCGAGGGCTACGCGCTCGACCTGGCGGCGGACACCTCCACAAGCGGTGTCCTGTTTGCGGACCCGGGCAATCCCACCTCGACCGGCAGCTTCCTGGGTGACAACTGGGACGCCGACCCCGACGAGGACTGGTACAAGGTCCAACTCGACGCCGACCACGAATACACCGTGGCGGTCTGGACCCGGCAGTCCGTAGCCGTCGAGCACCAGGCCACGCAACTCAAGATCCTCGGCATTCACGACGACCGCGGCGACCGGATCGACGGCACCGCCGGCGCCGATAGCGGCAGCAGCGTCAGCGTCGTGTTCCGGCCCACTGCGTCCGGCACCTACTACGTGGCGGTGGGATCCGGAGGCGACGACCGCACCGGCATCTACGCCATCGGCGTAACCGCCCGCCCGGTCACCTAGCCCAGGCGGCACCCACCCTCATGGCGGGTACTGGCGCACTTGAAGACCTTGGAGACATGCGAAGGAGGACGAGGAGAATGAGAACACTCAAACTGTTGACAGTGATGGCAATGGTGGCGGCCGCGCTGGCGCTGGCGCCGGCGGCGAGCGCCCAGACCATCCCCACGGTGACAGTCACCGCGGGTCGGCCGAACGCCGAAGGCCTCGTGGCGATTGAACCGGTAACCGAAGGCGACGCGGCGATCTTCACGCTCAAGCTCAGCGAGAAAGTCTCCGAGGACGACATCGAGGTGGCATTCGAGTTGGAGGAGACCGAGCGCGTGGGTGAGTTCGTGAACTCCAACCTCGTGAACGACGGCTCCGAAGGCTCCCAAACCGTGAAGATCCGTCAGGGAGAGGACGGCGCGGAGCTCGTGATTCGAACGATCCCCGACGGCGTCCACGAGGACTCCGAGGCCCGCAACGGCCGCACGAACCCGCTGACACTCACGATCCTGCCGGGGCCGGGCTACGAGGTCGGCACGCCGTCGTCGGCCACCCACTATCTGTCCGACGACGAGGCCGCCTGGGGCACCGTGCGGTGGGAGTCCACCGAGGTCACCGTGGCCGAGGAGGACGGGTTCGCGGAACTGGCGGTGACCCTCTCCAAGCCGTACTCGTACCCGGTGACGCTGCGCACCGCCGGTAGTCAGCCGTTGGCGGACCCGGGAAGCGACTACGACGTGGACTCCGCCAATGTGGACATCACGATTCCCGCGCTCAGCCGGCGGGCCACCGTGCGTGTCGACTTGGTCGACGACGACGAGCCCGAGGACGACGAGAGTTTCCTGATCGCGCTGGTGCTGCCGGTCGGCGCGCCGGTGAACGAGGGCGAGGCCGTCGCGACGATCACGATCACCGACGGCGATGGCGGCTCGGAGGACGGACCGGGCGGTCAGGGCGGGCCGGGAGACTCCGACGGTCAGGACACCGAAGTCGTCTCGGCGGTGGAGTCCTGCGCCACGTGGTGCGTCGAGTGGTCGGCGGCGGCATTTGCGGAGGGCGCATTCGTCACGATGGCCGTCCGGGATCCCAGTGGCGCCGTCGACGACAGCGACCAGATCGTTGTCACGCTGCACGTCGGGCGCACCGAAGGCACCGCCGACGTCGATGACATCGTGGTGCGGGACCACGCGGCGATCGGCCAGGTTCTGCGGGTGCACCCGTATGACTCCGCCAACATGCACCACGGGGTCGGCTGGATCTACATCCACGAGGGCTTCCCGTACGGCGAGGCGAAGGTCCGGACGATGACCGTCGAGGCGCTCGACAACCTCGACGACGTCGACAGCGAGACGCTCGCCACCTGGGTCTACGTCAACGGCGAATTCGCCGGCTCACAGGTGCTGACCATCACCGACCATCCCGACGACCCAGTGGCGTGATCGCCCCGCCGGAGCCGGCCCGCTCCCAAGCCGGCCTCCGAGCAGTGGCGCCGAGTACGCCGGCGAGCACCGCCTCCGGCTCGCCGGCGTACCGGCCTGTCAGAGGTCGGTGCGGTCGTTGAAGTAGTCGGCGAGGCGTTCGAGTGCGGTGGTGAGAGTCTCGGGAGGTTGGGCGAAGCAGAGGCGCAGGTGGCCCTCGCCGTTGGGGCCGAAGGCCAGGCCGGGGGCCAGGCCGACGCCGCAGGTGGCGAGGATCTCCTTGGCGGCGGCGACGCTGTCGGTCATGCCGTCGACGCCGAAGAAGCTGTAGAAGGCGCCCTCGGGCTCGGAGTATCGGACCCCCGGGATGTCGGCCAGGTGCTGGCCGACCAGCGGCCGCAATGACGCCAGGCGCTGCTGCAGCAACTCCACGTCGGGCTCGCCGTCCCGGAGCACTGCGATGCCGGCGGCCTGCAGGAAGCCCGGCACGCCGGAGATGTTGTACTCGGTGAGCATCGCCAGGGTGAACTCGATGCTCGCCGGCGCCACGATCCAGCCCAGGCGCCAGCCGGTCATGGACCAGGCCTTGGAGAAGCTGTTGACCGAGATCACCAGATCGTCGGGTTCGGTGCAGTTCAGGGCGTTGGGGGCGTGGCGGTGGCCGTGATGCAGCCGGCCGTACACGTCGTCGGTGACGAGCCACACCCGGTGGCGCCGGCAGTGCTCGACGATGGTGTCCAACTCGGTGCGGGTGATCGTCCAGCCCGTGGGGTTGTTGGGGCTGTTGATGAACGCCAGCCGGGTAGTGCCGTCGATGCTGTCCAGGAGGCCGTCGAGGTCGAGGGTCCAGCGGTCGCCCGCCGGCCGGAGCGTGTGATCGACCACCACCGCACCGCTGATGCGCAGCGCCTCATGCACGTTGGGCCAGGTGGGGCCGACCACCACGGCCCGGTCGCCGGGGTCCACCAGCGCCTGGGCCATCAGGGCCACCGCCTGCATGCCCGACGCCGTGACCGTGACCCGGCTGGGGTGGATGTCGGCGCCGTAGATGCGCCGGTAGTAGGCGCTGATCTCCTCGCGGAACTCCGGCTTGCCACTGTCAGGCTGGTAGAAGTGGTCGCCGTCGGCCAGTGCCCGCCGGGCCGCCTCCACAGCCACGTCGGGGCTCGGCCAGCAGCCCTGGCCGATCCAGAGCGGGATCACGTCGGGCTGCCCGATGCCGGCATCGGCGATGTCGCGGATGAGGCTCGGTGCGAGGTCGGCGGCCCGGCGGCTGATGGGGTGTCCGCCCGGGGGCTCAGTCATCGTCACTCATCGGGGTGGGGGCGCATCGGGGTGGGGGCGCATCGCCGCAGATCCTAGGAGCGTGCCGCGCGGTGCTGCGGACCCGTGTCGAGTCCCGGCGGCAATTCGTCATTCCGGCGGAGGCCGGAATCCATGCGTGTCGAGGTTCTGGTGGTGTCGGCCGTCGCTTGCTCGGCGCACCGCTAGGGCGCCGTGAAGGCGGTTGCGGGCTCGCCGTTGACGCTGATGGTGTAGGTCTGCCCGCTGACGAGGGAGTCGCCGACGTGCGCGATGGCGTCGAGTTCCAGGGTCTCGTCCGAGCAGTCGATCGCCCACGGGGCCGGCGGCGGGACCCAGGCCGTCACGGTGACGTTGATGTTGGTGCCGTCGACGGCGGCTTCCTCGCGGCCCCGCCTGTAGCACCCGTCCTGCTCGGAGATGACGAAGGTGACACGCACGTAGGCGTCGGGCGCCTCCCAGATCACCTCGGTGCCGGTGACCGTCACTGGAGCCTCCACCGGACGGTCGTCCTCGGCGCTCCACTCGCCGTCCACCATCTCCGGCGGGGGTTGGACCATCACCAACACCATCTCCACGCTCGTCGAGTTGCCCCTGGTGATGACGTCATAGGCGGTGTCGTTGATGAACGCCAGGCGGCCGTCGGCCTCGTCGATCCGGGCCGAGACCGAGTAGGTGTTTCCGGGGTCGATGGCGGCCGATGCGTAGGGGACCTCGAACCTGATCGGCACCTGGCCCGGGTTGACGATGACTTGCTCGGCTATGAGCTCGGAGGCGATGTCCATTAGGGACGTGTCCCTGATCTGGACCGTGAGGGTGGCGCCGGGCGTGAGGGCGATGCGCTCGCGGTAGGTGACGGTGCCGCGCAGCCGAGCGTCGCCCCGCGGCGGTGGCGGTGGGTCATTCGTTGAGGGAGCGGGCGCCTCGGTCTCGGTGACGGGCGCGGGCGGAGCGACCGTTTGCCGCACCTGGTCCGGCTCGGTCGTCCCACCGCAGCTCGCGGCGATCAGCAGGACCAGCGCTGCCAGCGCGACCCCGGCGCTCTTCGGGGATGACGACCGGTGGGTGCGATTCACTTGTCCAGTCTCCCTGTTGTCGACTGCGGAGCGACCTGCGGTTTGGAGTATTCACGTATTCCGACGCTCGCCGGCCGGCGCCGGTTCCCGAACGCCGGTCGATTCTCGTGTTGGCCAGATCGATCCCAACGGATCCCTGTCACGATTCTTCACCCCCGCCGCACTGATACCGGGGCAGGGCTGTTGCGGAGTGGCAGATCGCAGTCCCACATCATGATTGTCACACCCCCTCCGTACTATTCGGGATGTGGAGACGAATGCGGCGAACAGCCTCGACTTTGCCGACGGCACCGGGGGCGACGAGCCCGACGTGGTCGTCTCCGGTGCGTGTGATGCGGTTGGGCATGTGGAGGTGCTTGTGGAGGCGCTGCTGGCTCAACTCGCTGGTCTGCCGTTGGAGGGCGCCGGGCGGGGGGTGCTGCGGACTCTGGTGGCCGCCCTGGGGCGCGTGCGTGCGGGTGCCGACGCCGCCGAGGCGCGGGCGGTGAATGCTCTGGACGCCCTCGGCGACGGAGGTGTGGACGCCGTGGAGGTGCTGCGTCGCAACACCGGTATCTCGCAACGCGAGTCCCGGAGGCGCCGGCAGCGGGCCGGGACTCTCGCCGGGATGCCCAATGTGGCCGGCGCGCTGGCGAAGGGTGACATCTCGCCGGAGCATGCCGATGCCCTGGCTCGCGCCGCTGGGGCGACCAGTGCCGAGGCCGTTGACGCGGACGCCGGACTGCTGGCTCAGGTGGCCGCCGTGCCGGCCGACCGTGCCGGGCGGCACATCCAGGAGTGGACCCAGCGCAACCAGGATCCTGCCGACCTGCACGAGCAGCACCGTCGCCAGCGCCGCCGGCGGCGCCTGCACTTCGGTGACGGCGACGACGGGATGCTCATGGCGCACGCCGCATTCGACCGGGCGCTGGGGGCGCAGTTCAGATCACTCATCAACGGAATTGCAGATCGCATCTGGCGTGCCGAGGGCGGGCGTGAGCACCCCGACGGTCGCAGTGTCGAGCAACGGCGCCTCGACGCCCTCGCCATCGCCGTCGGTCTCCAACCCGGCCCGCCGAACTCGGCGCAGAGCGACGGGCCCGCGGGCGGCGAGCAACCGGCCAGCGCCAGTGGGTCGCGGATGCCGAGCAATAGCAGCGGCGGTCCGATGACCCGTGGAGGCGGGTTGAGGCGGGTGGGCAGCGACGGCGAGGCCGTACCCGGCGGCGAGGCGACCCGCGAGTACAGGGACGATGGGTCTGCGGCCGGGCCTCGTGGCAATGGTGCGGCGCGGCCGCTCCCGCCGCGGCATCAGGTCGTTGTCGTGGCCTCAGCCGACTTGGTGTCGGGTAAGGATCCGCAGGGGCGTTGCGAGATTCCCGGTGTCGGTCCGATTCCCCAGACTGAACTGGAGCGTCTGGCGTGCGGCGCCGAGTTGTTCGGGCTGCTGTTCTCTGGAGAGGGTGAACCGCTCTGGCATGGACGAGGCGAGCGGGCTGCCACGGACGCGCAGCGGCGTGCCCTGGTGGCCCGAGACGGTGGTTGCGTGCTCTGCGCCGCGGAGCCGGCCTGGTGCGAGGCCCACCACATCGCCCCGTGGGCGAAACCGACCGGGGGCCCCACCGATATCGACAATCTGGCCTTGCTCTGCAATGCCTGTCATCGCCGATTGCACGACCACAAACGCGTGCTCACCCGCTCCACCGATGGAAGCTGGGGCACCGCACCCGACCCCCGCCACACCAACGGTGCAGCGTCCCGTCGCCAATGGCCGGACAGTGACCGGGGGCGAACCAACGGAACGGCCACATCAGTGGGGAGGTCGCTGGCCTGTCGTGCGGGGACGCGATCAATGACGATTGATGTGTCGCGTTGGGCGGAACGTGAGGAGAGGATCCCGGGCCGCCCGGTCGGGCAGGCGGCGTCTCTCACGCATCACTCAGGACCGGAAGTCGCGGGTTCGGTGGTCTTGGCTCTGCTGGAATCCCAATCCGCGGCGGCGAGAGCACCGCCGACCGGTCCAGGGGCCGGGTGGTGCTGTGGCCGACCGGCGCTGAGTGCTCCCACAGTGGGCAGCGGGGCTCAGGCGAAAGA
The DNA here is from genome assembly GCA_963664235.1 of Acidimicrobiales bacterium. Lineage (GTDB taxonomy): Bacteria > Actinomycetota > Acidimicrobiia > Acidimicrobiales > CATQHL01 > VXNF01. The sequence goes on from OY760933.1 coordinate 2,636,709, forward strand.
GTCTTTGCCCGTCGGGCGGTGGCGGGTGTTGATGAGGCGCACGGTGCCCGAGCGTGAGCGCATCACCAGCGACTGCGTGGAAATGCCCCACGGATGGAACTGCACGCCTCGCAGCAGGTCGCCGTTGGTCACGCCGGTGGCGGCGAAGAAGCAGTTGTCGCCGGCGACCAGGTCGTCAATGCTCAGCACGGCGTCGAGGTCGTAGCCGGCGGACAGCGCCGCGGACCGCTCGGATTCGTCCCGTGGCCACAGCTTCCCCTGCATGTCGCCACCCATGCACTTCAAGGCGGCCGCGGTGATCACACCCTCCGGTGTCCCACCGATGCCGAACAGGATGTCGGCGCCCGACTCCGGCCAGGCGGTGCTGAGCGCGCCCGCCACGTCGCCGTCGGGGATCAGCCGGATGCGCGCCCCAGCCTGCCGCACCTCGGCGATGAGGTCGTCGTGGCGCGGGCGGTCGAGGATCACCGCCGTCAGGCCGGAGATCTTCTCGCCCTTGGCGGCGGCCACCCGGCGCAGGTTCTCGGTGGGGGAGGCCTCGATATCGATCTTCCCGGCGCTCTCGGGACCGACCGCGATCTTGTTCATGTACACGCAGGCGCCGGGGTCGTACATGGAGTTGCGGTTCGACACGGCGATCACCGCCAGGGCGTTGCCGCGGCCGAGCGACACGAGCGTCGTGCCGTCCACCGGGTCCACCGCCACATCGCAGAGCGGCGGGGAGCCGTCACCCACCCGCTCGCCGTTGAACAGCATGGGCGCCTCGTCCTTCTCGCCCTCGCCGATCACTACCACGCCGTCCATGTGCACGTCGCTGAGCGCCAGCCGCATGCCGTCCACGGCGGCGGCGTCCACCCCGATCTTGTCGGCACGCCCCATCCACGGCGCGGCCCCGATCGCCGCCGCCTCCGTGACCCGCACCAGTTCGAGTGCCAGGTTGCGTCCCGGCTGGAAGTCCACGCCCGAACCTTACCGACCAGCACGGCCCCGCCGGGGACGCAGCGCGGTGCAAATGGACGGCCAGGGAGTGGGTCGGGAGGTCGGGACGTGGGGGTCTGAGGTGAGCTGGTGCCGTTGATGGTGCTTGGCGGATGGGAGTGGGTCTGTGTCCCGAGTCAGGTCGGGAGGCCGGGAAGTGGGGGACTGGGGCGAACTGATGCGGCTGGTGGCGCCTGCTGGATGGGGGTGCGGTGGAGCGCATGTGCGGGGGAACCCCAGGTATGTCGGACGCTCCCTTGTCAAGCGGCGAGCGTGAGGGGTCGTTTGCGGGTCTGTTCGTCGCGCCACATTCGGCGGATGACTCGGTTGGCGAGGTGGCGTTTGTGGGCTCGGCGGGCTTCGCGTCGGGTCTTGCCTTCGGCGGCTTTGCGGGCGAGGTAGGCGGCCGCGTCAGGCTGTTGTCGGGCCTGGGTGACCGAGGCGATGTGGAGCACGCTGTTGACGCGCCGGTTGCCTCTGAAGTCGAGGCGGTGCTTGACGGGGTCGCCTGAGCCTTCGCCGGAGGAGAGTGCGACGGCGCCGGTGCCACTCCAGCGGGCGAACTTGGACTCGCGGTCGAACCGGGCCGGGTCGCCGACCTCGCACAACAGGGTGGCTGCTGCGATCGGGCCGATGCCGGCTTCGTCGCGCAGGGTGGTTCCGTGTTCGTCGAGCAGCTCGTCGATGAGGCGTTCGAGGCGGCGGATCTGGCGGCGCGCTGTGCGGTCTTGTTCGATGAACGCCTGGAGCCATTCGAGGCGGTACGCGCCGGCGGGCGTCGTGTCGGGGTCGGCGTCGATGTGTTCGAGGCGGCGCAGCCGGGTTTCGATCTTGCCCGTCGAGGTGAGCTGGTCACGGATCTCGGTGGGGAGCTTCGCGATCTGGTCGCCGACGTGGTGTAACACCAGCGTGCGGGCCGCGACCAGGGCTCGGCGGTGCTCGAGCACCGCTTCGATCTTGGCGACGAGCGGGTCGTAGATCTCCAGCGCCTGGGCGGGTCCCAGCGTCGGCTCGGCCTGCAGTGCCCGCGCCGAGGCGACCGCGTCGACGGCGTCGGTCTTGTCCAGGCGCCGCGAGCGGCGCTGCGCTGCCGAGCGGGACGCGGGGACCTCGCGGGTGTCGAACCCGCCCGCTGCGAGCGCGATCGCGACATGCGCTCCCCACTTCGCCGACCCTTCGACGCCGACCTGGCGAACGCCGTGCGCGTCGAGCAGATCGATCGCTTCGAGGTAGCCGGCTGCGGTGTTGTCGAACGTCTCGTGGGTGATCTCGACACCGTGGGCGTCGACGATGCCGACGGTGAAGGTGTCTTGGTGGGGGTCGATGCCCCCGACTGGAAATGTCATGCTGTGCTCCTGCTGGAAGTGATGCTCCGGTGGGTCCGGGATCGGCAGGGGCGCTTCGTCACAACCGAGTCGAGACAATCAGGCTCCCTTCAAGACAGGAGCGCTCCTGCCGGCCCCACACTCGACGCGACAGGTCTGACAACAGGCGCAAGGCCACGAATTTGTGGAGTCAGCGTCGAGCGCAGGACCGGACCGTAACCCCCTGGCTGGAGGCCCCGGCAACCCCAACAATGACACTCGGAGCGCATGTGTTGGGGATCAAGCCCCGGCGTGTCAGCATGGGGGCATGGTTGTGTGCAGCAGCGGCGTGGGAGGTTCCGAGCCACAGGTCTGGTGCTTCCAGTGCGGTGCCGGCTACGCGGCCGAGGTGGCTTCGTGCGTGGAATGCGGTGTTGCCACGGTCGACCACCCGCCGACCGACGCCTCCGACGTGGGCGAAGTGGGCGAGGATCAGCTGGAGTACGACCTGCACGAGTACTCCTCGCAGTCCCGGTCGATGATGGAGAGCCTGCTGCTCGGTGCAAGCCTGCCGCACGCCTGGCAGGGCGCCGTGCTGGTGGTGCGGGAGGACGACGAGCAGAAGGTGGACGAGTTCGTGGACGCCGTGCAGCGGGCCGCCGCCCCGGCGCTACCGGACGACGAACTGCGGGTGGCCTACGAACTCTCCGAATTCGACGACGACTACGTGGGACGGCTCACCGGCGCGCTCGACGCGGCGGGCATCGCCTACGGCTTCGACGAGGACGGGGACCTGCAGGTTTCCGCTGCTGACGAGGCGCGGGTCGAAGGGCTCTTCGGCAAGCTCGCCGGGAGCGACGTCGAGAATGAGTCCGGCGAATTCGGACCCGGCATCGACGGTGTGGACGCCCACGACGTGCTGTCGCGACTGTTCGTCGCGAGTGACCGGCTGCAGCGCAACCCGCGCGACCGCAAAGGCAACCGAAACCTGGCCCGGGGCAGCGAGGAGATCGTCCAGTTGGCCCTGCCCTTCGGCTTCGAGGCGCGCACGTGGCGGGCCGTGCTGAACCAGGTCGAGGCTCTGGTGGAGATCGTCGGTAGCGACGCCACCGCCGAGGAGATCGAGGGCGTGGCGACCACGACCCGGGACGTCCTGCACCACTTCGTGTAGCCGCTCCGCCGGGTTCTCCTCCGGCAGCGGGGTCAGTCCAGCAGGGCGTCCGAGCGGACCCGTTCCCGTTCGGCCTCCTCGTGCTCGGGCAGGACGCGGCCGAAGAGTTGCCGGGTGCGTGCCACACGTCCGATGACGCCCGGCTCTCGCGTGTAGGCGAAGATCGCCGCGTGGCGCGGCGGAGAATCGGGATCCACCCTGGTGACGCGGTGCAGCGAGTACCGGCCGCGGAAGATCTGCAGGTCACCTGGCCGCAGGTCCAATGACCGGACCCGGTTGCGGTCCCCGTCGAGCACGGCGCCGATCGCCTCGAACGCCTCGTCGTCGGCTGAGCGAATGTCCGGGACGTATTCGAAGACGCCGCCTGCGTCGGCGGGCTGCACCAGAACGGTGACGGCGATGTCGTTGGTGTCGAAGTGCCAGGTGAATTGCTGGGTCGGATCCAAGATGTTGGCGGTGAGGCCGGCGAGCGGATCGTCGTAGCAGTGCAGTTCACCGATCTCCAGGCAGTCGGCCAGCAGGCGGGTCACCTCGGGGGCGCGGAACAGAACCTCGGTGGCGCAACCGGGGTCCCAGGCGTCGCCTGGGATGAAGCCGCTGGTGCGCTCCAGGAAGGTGTTGACCACGTGATCGGCGGGGTAGGCGGGGTCGGCGGCCGTGTGGAAGTAGGGGTTGATGATCTCGGTTGAGTAGTGGGTGGCGTGCTTGCGCTCCAGGATCTCGCCGTTCAGGAGGCGCACCGCCTCGGGTCGCACGAATCCCTCGAGTACGGCGCAGCCCACGCTGCGCAGCCCCCGCCGGGCGAACTCGGTGGCCGCCAGGTAGCCGGGCGAGGTCGGCTCAGCGATGGGGAAGCGCTCCAGATTCACCAGATCGGCCAACGCGAACGTGCGAGCGGTCGAACCGGCGGCAAACGTCATGGGTGGCTACTCCCGGTTACCGAGGTCGGCGCGCCACGCGGGGCTCGGAGACGGGGCGGATCGGTTCTCGCATCGGGTGGGTTCCTCGGTCCCGTGTTGCGTCAGGCCTGCCAGGGAGGCACCCAGTCGCCGTCGAGGTGCATCGACAGCCCGGCATCCTCCGCGATCCGTCGGGCGACGCACAGCTCCCCGGCGGCACCGCCGTAGCGCGCCGCGGCGCGCTCGAAGACCGACCGGGCGGCGGCGGTCATGGGCAGGTCGGCGTCGACGTTCGCCTCCAAGTCGGCCAGCAGGCCCAGATCCTTGAGGCACAGCTGCAGGGGGAACGAGGGGTCCCAATGGCCGGCGAAGATGCTGGGGGCGTCGTGGCGGGCGACGAAGCTGTCGCCCACGCTGGCGAGGATCGCCCGCCACAGCGTGCCGAGTTCCACGCCGTTGGCGAGCCCGGTGGCGAATCCCTCGCCGAGCGCGGCGGCGGCCACGAACCAAAGCTGGTTGGTGACCAGCTTGACGACGCTGCCGGCACCGAGCGGCCCGCACTCCAGGATCGTGCCCACATGCGACAGCACAGGCCGCACCCGCTCGACGGCCTCGTCGTCACCGCCGGCGAACAGCGTGAGCGTCCCCCGGCGCGCCCCGTCAACCGCGCCGGTGACAGGGCAGTCCACGACCGCGACGCCCTCGGGCGCCGCTGTGGCCAATTCACGCATCAACTCCGGGCTGCCGGTCGTGAAATCCACCCACACCGACCCGGGCCGCAAGGCCTCCAGCGCGCCCCCGTCGCCGGTCATGACCGCCGCCACATGCTGGGGTGCCGGCAGCGACGTGAGCAGGATGTCGGCGTTCTCGGCACAGCGGCGGGCCGAACCCGCAGCCTCGGCTCCCCGGGCCACGACCTCCTCCACGGCGGCCGTGTCAATGTCGTGGGCGACCACCCGGTGGCCGGCGTCCAGCAGCCGCAAGCACATCGGGCCGCCCATCGTGCCCAGCCCGACGAAGCCGACCGTGAGCGCGTCGGTGCCATCGTTCTGGCTGGATCTCCGGCCGTCCTGGCGGCGAGTTTCGTCCCGATCGGCGGAGGACGTGGCGGACACGAGGAAAACGGTAACGCAGCCCAGCGTGACGACGTACGCGGTCGCTCCGCGCCGTTGAGGCGGTGACAGCGGCCGATCCGGGGTGAGGCCATCGTCAGGGCCGGTTAGCTTGGGGCGGTGATTCTCGCCGAGTTGGTGACGTTCCACTCGCGGGCGGTGGTGCCCACCCGGCGGGTGGCGGCCGGCGACAGCACGCTGCCACTTGATCCGCCGCTGCGCCCCGGCGTCGTGCTCCTCGCCGGGGTCGTGGGCCGCCACCTCGAGGGGCTCGACGAGGATTCTCTTGACGACCTGCCGCTGCTGATCGGTCAGATCGCCCGCGGCGAGCGCATCCGCCAGCCCCGGCTACGCCACCGGCTGCAGGAGGATCGGATCGGGCTGACCCGCAGCCGCCACCGTCTCGTGCGCCTGGGGGACGGCCGGCCGGCGTTCGAGTTCAGCGACCGGGGCGGCTCGGCGGCGCAGTACGTGCTGGGGGCCGTGTATGCCGCCGGGCAACTGCCGGAATCAAAGCGCTACGAGGTGTTGGCGGCGGTCCGGCGCGCTCTCAGCTGGCCCGGCGGCACCGACGGCGAGTTGCTGCGATTCCTGGACGGCTACCGGGTGACCCCGCCGCCGGTCCCTGAGTCTCGCCTCTGGGCGCTGGGGATCCTGGAGTTGGAGTCGCTCGACGGGCTCGTCGCAACCGACGTGCAGAAGCGATTCCGGCGTCTGGTGGCCACGGCGCATCCCGACACCGGCGGCGCCGGCGGAGAGGCAGGGGCGCGGATCAGCGACCTCGTGGAGGCGCGGCGCATCCTGTTGTCGTGATGGGGTCGGGGGCCGGGAGGGCTTTGCGCCACCCGAGGGTCACCACGGTCGCGGCGCAGCCTGCTGGCTTGACGTGGTTGTGGGAGGTCGGCGCGAGGTGACACCGAGCCGACCGGGCCGGTCGTGACCATCCGACCGGGTGAACCGTCCGCCGGGGGTCTGTTGCTGGCGCCCGGCGCCGGTGGTGACCCCGACCACCACACCCTGGTCGCCATCGAGCGGGCGCTGGCGCCTCTGCCGGTGCGGCGCGTGGAGTATCCCCACCGAAGCGGGGGCCGCAGGGGGCCACCCCCAAGGGCCGAGCGGCTGGTTCCCTTCATCGAGGAGCAGGCCGCGGCCATGTGTGTCGAGGAGTCCATCGACCCGGCGAGCCTCGCACTCGGCGGTCGCTCGATGGGCGGGCGCATCTGCTCGCTGGCGGTCGCCGACGGTTTCCCCGCCGCCGGGCTGGTGCTGTTGAGCTACCCGCTGCACCCGCCCCGGCGACCCGACAAGCTGCGGGTTGCGCACTTCGACCGTCTGACGGTGCCGTGCCTGTTCGTGGGCGGCGACCGGGACCCGTTCGGCACCCCGGAGGAATTCGCCGCCCACACCGTTGCGATCCCCGGCCCCGTCGACCACGTATGGATCCCCGGGGGCGGCCACGACACCCGGCCGGCCGACGACGCCTCGGTGGTGGACTCGGTCGTCGCCGCCCTGCGCGGCTGGCCGACAGGGAAGCGTTAGGGGCCGGCCAGCAACCGCCGCCGGGTGGGTCGCCGCTCGGGGTCGGCGGCGGTCGGAGTCCAGCCGGCACGAGGACAGACCCGGCGGGTCCGAGCCCGCTAACCCGGCGGCGGGCGGGGCGTCTGGTCGTCGGGTCTGGGGTCTTCGGGGTTCAGATCCTCGAGCTCACGCCAGGCGGTCTCGGGGAAGACGAACAGGATAAGCAGCGCCACCACCACCGGCGCCCCGGCGATCATGGCGAACACGTGCCCGAACTCGCCACCGGCGTCGGTGAAGCGGCCCACGATCTGCAGCCCGATCATGGATCCCACCACCCCCATGGCCGTGATCAGGCCGTTGGAGCCGGCACGATTCGAGGTGCCGAACAGTTCCGCCCCGAAAGCGCCCATGACCGGGACGCTGGCGGCGCCGAAGATGCTCGCCAGCACGCCCCACATCCACATCGGCCAACCGCCTTCCGCGTAGCGCAGCACCGTGAAGGCGGCCCCGGCGGCGAGTCCCAGGGCGCCGATGCGGCGCCGACCCCAGATGTCGGAGAAGCGCCCGCCGACAAGCACCCCGATAGCGGCGGGCGTGTTGATGGAGAGCTGGAAGACGCTGATGTTGCTGGCCGAGTACGACCGCTCGCTGCGAAGGAACTCGTTCAGGAACTGCGAGGCGGGCGCCGCGAACAGGCTGAACAGCAGCGCTCCGCACCCCAGCAGGAACAGCCGCCTCGCCCGGCGCCTCCGGCGCTCGGAGTCGGGCGAGGCGGTGCCGGCCGGCGACCGACCCGAGGCGACCTGGCCGGAAGTCGCCCGCGGCGTGAAGCGTCGGCTCTCGGACAGGCGGCGGGCGCAGAACAGCACCAGTGGCAGCGCCAGCAGCGGTGCCAGGAAGAGGATGCGCCAGGCGCGGAGCCCCAGATCGGCCAGGGGCAGCAGCCACACCACCATGCCCGACCCCAGCCCCGCCGACAGCGTCAGGACCGACACTGCGTAGGCACGCGACCCGGCGGGAACCTCCTCGGCGGCAATCACCAGCAGCAGCACGAACATGGCCGTGGAGAGGCTGCGGGAGACCATCTGGCTGGCGCCGTAACTCCAGACGCCGATGGAGGCCGCACCGGCGGAAGCCACCACGCAGCCGGCGACAGCGCTGAACAGCAGCACAGGCCGCCGCCCGCGGCGATCCGCCAGAGCCACCAGCGCCAGCGCCAGCAGCACACCCACCCGCACCGCGGTGAGGGTGTTGCCCTGGGTGGCGAGCCCGGCGTCGAACTCGTCGAAGGCGAAGGTGATGGTCTGGCTCAGCAGGGTGCCCAGATACCCGGCCACGACCGACAGCAGGCAGAGGACTCCCAGGACCTGCCCGGCGCGGGGGTCGAGCCGCTCGGCGGGGGCCCAGAAGGGTTGCGTGTCGTCGCTGCGGGGCCGGCGCAGCTCCCGGTTGACCAGGGGCGTGATGAACCATCCCCACACCGGCACCGAGAGCCGGTAGGAGATGTGCTGGCGGACGACGCAGTCATTGTCGCGGCGTTCCAGGATGCGCACGGTGCGCCGGTAGCGCTGGAAGGGCCCCCCGACCGCCCGGAAGGCGGCTTCGGGTGCTGGAATCTCCGGCGGCGCGCCCTCGTGTGCTGCGTCACCGGCCGGGCCACCGGCGCTGGGGACGGGACGATCCAACTCCTCGACCACGACATCGGAGCGAGGCCGGAGCAGGCGCTGCAATTCGTCCGGGCTGCACGCTTCGGTGCAGGTCACACGGGGCAAACGCGCCCCTATCGCGAAGACCCGGGCATGAGCCGAGCATACTTGAGGGGATGGATCCCACCGGGGACACGCCCGCGCCCGACACCGCCCACCTCGAAGCCGGCGAGCCCGGGGTGTCCGAGGAGGCCGCCGCCGCGCCGGCGGAGATCCGCGTGCGACCGGGCGGGCCGCTCCACGGCGAGCTGGAGATAGGCGGGGCGAAGAACAGCGTCCTGAAGCTCCTGGCGGCCACCACGCTTGCGGAGGGCCGCTTCACGCTGCGGCGCGTGCCGCGTATCGCCGATGTCACCACGATGACCGAACTGCTCGGGAGCTTCGGCTGCCGGACGTGGTTCAGCGACCGCGACGTCCTGCACGTGGACGTGCCCGAGCGGCTGGAGCCGCACGCCTCCTACGACCTGGTCAGCCAGATGCGGGCCTCCATTGCCGTGCTCGGCCCGCTGCTCGCCCGCTGCGGCGAGGCGATGGTGGCGCTGCCGGGCGGCGACGACTTCGGGTCCCGCCCCATCGACATGCACCTCTCGGCCCTGGAGCGCCTCGGCGTGGACGTCGATGTGAGCCACGGCTATGTCCACGCCCGGGCCGACGTCCTCAAGGGCGAGGAGGTGAGCCTGGCGTGGCCCAGCGTCGGCGCCACCGAGAACGTCATGATGGCCGCCACCGCCGCGGAGGGTCGTACGGTCATCGACAACGCCGCCCGGGAGCCCGAGATCGCCGACCTGGCGGCGTTCCTGAACCGCATGGGCGCCGAAGTCCTGGGTGCCGGCAGCCCGACGATCACCATCAACGGCGGCGGCGCGCTGGCGCCGGTGGATCACACCCCGGTCCCGGACCGCATCGAGACGGCGGTCTTCCTGGCGGCGGTGGGCATCGCCGGGGGTGAGATCACCCTGCGCGGCGTCCAGCCCGGCCACCTGCGGATGCTCTGCGACAAGCTCGGCGAGATGAACCTACGCACCTCCACCATCAAGGGCGGGATGTGGGCCATGGCCCCACACCGGCTGCGGGCCACCGAGATCGTCACCTTGCCGTACCCGGGAATCGCCACCGACTACCAGCCGCTGCTGGTGGCCATGCTGAGCCTCGCCGAAGGGGTCGGCCTCGTGACCGAGAACGTGTTCGCCAACCGCTTCCGCTACGTGGGCGAGTTGGTGCGCATGGGAGCCGACGTTCGCGTGGAAGGACGCTGCGCCATCGTGCGGGGCCGGGAGCACCTCTCGGGCGCCCCGGTGCGGGCGACCGACATCAGAGCCGGGGCTGCCCTCGTGGTGGCAGGGCTGGGGGCCGAGGGTGAGACGACGGTGCGTGACATCCACCACATCAGCCGTGGCCACGAGGACCTGGTGGCCAAGCTGCAGTCTCTCGGCGCCGACGTCGCCTGGGTGCCGAAGGCGTAGGGACCAGAGAACCGGAACGTCGCCGACTCTCCCCGAGTGTTAGGGGCCCAGGATGTCGCCGCGGGACGCCGACGGGACTCCGGTCTCGCCATCCTCGGCGGCCGCCTCCTGGGCCTCACGGCTCAGCCGGCGGCGTACCAGCGCCACGATTCCCACGATGGCGGCGATCGGGCCGATGATGATGAGGATCTCGTCCCAACCCCCCTGGTGGGCGAGAATCGAGTCGGCGTTCATTGGTGCCTCGGCTGCACGGCGCTCACTTTAACCGCAGCCCCGGACGGGACGGCGCAGCATCCCCGACGGGACGGCACCGCACCGCCGGCCGGAGGGGTTCGCGGGCGCCGGTAGGGTGACGGCGTGAAAGACCGGGCGGGATCGGAGTCGGTCTGCTACCGGCACACGAGCCAACCCGCGGGCGTTCGCTGCCAGCGCTGCGAGCGGCCGATCTGCCCCGACTGCCAGATCATCGCCGCCGTGGGGTTCCACTGTCCCGATTGCCTGGCTGCGGCCCGGGGGGCGAGGGCCGTGGGAACCGCTGCCGGTCGCCCCGCCGCGGCCCCCAGACGCCGCCGCAGCCAGCCGGTCGTGGTCTCCGGTCCGGCCGCCTTCAACGTCGCTCGGCGCCCCGTGGTGCTCACCGGAGCCTTGGCGGCGGCCAACCTGGTGCTGTTCGTCGTCTCGGCCGCCAGCCAACGGTCGGTGTGGCGCGGCCTCGGTGGTCTGGGCAACATCATGGAGAACGGCGCCCTGTGGGGACCGGCCATCGACGCCGGCGGCGAGTGGTGGCGCCTTCTCACCAGCGGGTTCCTGCACGCCAACATCCTCCACGTGGGTTTCAACGTGCTGCTGCTGGTCCTGCTGGGCGCGCCGCTGGAGCGAAGCCTCGGCGTCGTGCGGTTCATCGTGCTCTACCTGGCAGCACTGCTGTCGGGCTCGCTGGGTGCCCTGCTGGTGTCACCGCGGGCGGTCACGGTGGGTGCGTCGGGGGCGGTGTTCGGTCTGATGGGTGCGCACCTCATGGTGTCGCGGGCCGTCGGTCGGCGGGCGCGGGACTCCGGCGTGATGGGCCTGCTGGTGCTGAACCTGATCACCACGTTCCTGATCCCGAACATCTCCATCGGCGGCCACATCGGCGGCCTCGCCGGCGGACTGCTGGCCAGCTGGGTCCTGCTGGCGCCCGATCGCCGCGGCCGGGTGCCGCGCTGGCTGGCCTCGACGGCTGGTCTCGGACTCGCCGGGCTGTTCTTCTTCACGGCCCTCCTGGCCGCCACGACCTGGATCGACCCGATCTTCTGAGTGCGGCCGCCGCGGGCCGTTAGCGGTCGGCGGCGGACTCCACCCGGTTCTTGAGGCGGGCCAGATTGCCCCGCCAGATGCGCCGGAGCACCGGGTGGGCGAGTCGGGCTCCGAGCGGTCCACCCAGCCACCACGGGAACCGCAGGCTCTCGGTCCACACCATCGTCGTGGACTCGCCCGCGGGCCCCGCCGCGGCCAACTTGAAGCACCCCTCACCGGAGACGGCGCCGCTGTGGCGCACCCCCATCACCCGTGGCGGCGACCACTCGGTGATCTCCATGATGTCGGTCGTGCTCAGCGGCCCCACCCGTGTCCGGCAGGCGAAACGCGTGCCGGCGCCCTGGTGCGCGGTGGTCAGGAAGTCGATGGACACCGCGTCGGCCATCCAGTCGACGTGCGAGGCGATGTCCTCCAGGTGTGCCCAGACCGCCCCGGGCGAGCAGGGAATGGTGGTCTCGACGCGCAGCTTCATCGGCGCTGCCGGTAGAGGGCGATCTGCTCGGTCGACAGCACCGGATCGAAGCGCCCGCCTCGCCAGTCCGCCCAGCGCTCGACCAGCTCCAGCCCGGCGTCGCGGGCGGCAGCGTCCAGTTGCGGTGCCGTGCGGTAGTGCAACTGCCAGGGACGCAGCCGGATGCCCGCCGCCGTGATGTCGATCATCTGGCCGCGGATCTCTTGTGCTGCCGGCAGGTGCTGCCAGGCGCTCAGCACCACTCGATCCGCCTCGATGGTCTTCACGTCGACCCCGTCGGTCTCGAATTCGCCGGCGGTGGCGAGTGCTCCGGTGTCAGGGTCGGGAGCGCCCCCGGGCAGCGAGGTCTCCACGACGAGTAGCCCGCCGGATGCCAGCAGGCCCGCCGCTGCCGCAAGGCAGAGGCGCTGCTCGGCTGCGTCGGGCAGGTTGAACAGCGAGTTGAAGGCACACAGCACGACCGCAAAGCCCGCACCGGGTCGCAGCGGTGGGCGGGCCATGTCGCCGAGTAGCGGGCGCACCCGCTCGCCCCCGGGCTTGGCGACCAGGGTGGCCAGCATCGCCGGCGAGGCGTCCAGGGCCCACACGTCCGCGCCGGCCGCCGCCAGCGGCAGGGCCAGGCGCCCCGTGCCCGCTCCCATCTCCAGGACGGGCCCTCCTCCCGCCAGCCGGGTGACGGCCGCCACGCACGCGGCCGTGTCGGTGACATCGGAGTACCACTCGTCGTAGACGTCGGCGAACGCCTCGCCGTAGGTCCGGGGGTGGTACTCCTCCACGACTCCAGCCTGTCGCCCGCCGCGCCGAATGCCACGCCAACCTGCCGCACCGGCTCTCTCGTTCCGGCCAACCCGGCTGCCTTCTAGCCTGGGGGCATGGCTGTCGCCTACTTCGATCATGCCGCCTCCACGCCGATGCATCCCGAGGTCGTCGAGGCGATGCGGGAGTTCTTCGACGGCTGCTACGCCAACCCCACCGGGGCGCACCGCATGGCCCGCGACGCCCGGCGGGCCACCGACGACGCCCGCGACATCCTGGCTGAGGCGCTGGGCGCCCGGCCCGGCGAGATCGTCTTCTGCGGCAGCGGCACCGAGGGCGACAATCTGGCGGTCTTCGGCGCCGCCGGGAAGGGCAGCCCCGGCGGTTCGGGCGGCACGGTCGTCTGCAGTGCCGTGGAGCATCCGGCGGTGCTGCGCCCGGTGGAGCAGTTGGGCGGGCGCGTCGTGGGCGTGGACCGGGGTGGGATGCTGGACCTCGATGCTCTCGCCGCGGCCCTCGACGGCGACGTGGGGTTGGTGTCGGTCATGCTGGCGAACAACGAGACCGGCGTGGTGTGGTCGCTGGCCGAGGTGGCCGAGGTGATGGCACGCCACGCGCCCGGTGCCTTGCTGCACACCGACGCCGTGCAGGCGTTCCCCTGGTTGGACGTTGCCGCGCTGGCGGCGCCGGCGGACCTCATCTCGGTGAGCGCCCACAAGTTCGGCGGCCCCAAGGGGGTGGGCGCCCTGGTGGTGCGTGACGGCGTCGGGTTGCAGGCCCAGATCGTGGGCGGCGGTCAGGAGGCCGAGCGGCGCAGTGGCACCCCGAACGTGGCCGGCATCGTGGGGATGGGCACCGCCGCGGAGGTCACCCTGGCTCAGCGCGACGAGGTCGTCCGGCGTGCCGGGCGGCTCCGGGACCGTCTCGCCGACGGTCTGCGGGCCGCTATCGACGGGGTGACCGAGACCGGGGTGCATCCCCCCGCAGGGACAGGGGCGTTGGTGGACCGGTCGGCGAAGGTGGCGGGTTCTTGCCACCTGTGTTTCGAGGGCATCGAGAGTGAGGCTCTCCTGTTTCTGGCCGAGCGGGGCGGGGTCTACGCCTCGGCGGCGTCGGCCTGCGCCAGCGGCGCCGAGCACCCATCGCACGTGCTGGCCGCCATGGGCTATTCGCGCTCGCTGTCACGGGGTTCGCTGCGCCTATCGCTGGGCGCCGCCAGCAGCGAGGCCGACGTGGAGACGGCGCTGGCCGTGCTGCCCCCGGCGGTCGCCCAACTGCGCCGGGCAGCGGCGTAGACCAGGGTCCGGGAGCGGGAATCGGCCGATGCAGGTTCTAGCGGCGATGTCGGGCGGCGTGGACTCCTCGGTGGCGGCGGCACTGCTGGCCCAGGACGGCCACGAGGTGGTCGGCGTCACGATGAAGCTGTGGGGCGGGCCGTCGGACACCGGCTGCTGCTCGGTGGCCGACGTGATCGACGCTCGGCGGGTGGCCGACGCCTTGGGCATCGACCATCACGTCTTCAACTTCGGCGAGGACTTCTCGGCCCGGGTGGTGGACCCGTATGTGGCCGACCATGCCGCCGGTCGTACCCCGAACCCGTGCGTCGAGTGCAACCGACACATCAAGTTCGACAGGCTGCTGCGGCGGGCCGAGGCGCTGGGGTTCGACGCAGTCGCCACCGGCCACCACGCCCGGGTGGTGCGCCGCGCCGATGGCACCCGCCGCCTGGCGAGGGGAGCCGACGGCGCCAAGGACCAGTCCTACGTGCTCTACATGCTGGGACAGGAGACCCTCGCCCGGGTGCTGCTGCCGGTCGGCGACATGACCAAGGACCGGGTGCGTGCGCTGGCAGCCGAGCTGGGCCTGCGCACCGCCGCCAAGCCCGACAGCACCGACGTCTGTTTCATCCAGCGCGGCGAGCGGGCCTCGTTCCTGTCCGGGCGTATGGAGGCGACTCCCGCCAGGGTGGTCGATACCTCGGGCCGGCAGCTCGGCGAGATCCCGTCCGTGCAGATGGTGACCCTCGGCCAGCGCAAGGGTCTCGGCGTGGGCGGGCGGGAACGCCCGCTGTACGTGGTCGACACCGATGTGGCCGGCGGCGTGGTGACCGTTGGCGACAGGGCGGACCTGCTCAGCGACCACCAAGAGGTGGACGCCCTCAGGTGGGCGGCGGGACCGGCGCGGGGAGCGGTGCTGGTGCAGACCAGCGCCCACGGCGCACCGCGCCCGGCAACCCTCGACGGCACCCGCGTGTGCTGGCGGACGCCCCAGCCGCGGGTGGCCCCCGGCCAGAGCGTGGTGTTCTATGACGGCGATGAGGTGCTCGGAGGGGGCATAGCGGCCTGAGTGGCCCGTCCGGGCATCACTGCCGGGCTACCGGTCGGTCGCGAGGTCGCGTTCGGGGCTCGCTCCAGTCCGGCACCCCGCCGGCCGTGCCCAACGGCGCCTGCGACCGGCCAACCTCACACGGATGCGGTGGGGATGCGGCGCTTGCGTGCCTCGGCGAGGGTGGCCGCCGGGCGGGTGGGTGCCACCAGCAGGGCCTGGACCTTCTCGGGAGTGCCGCCGGAGCGGGCCGGCGTGAGGGCCACCGGCTCGGCGAGGCGCAGCTCGAACAGCAGCCCGCCGGCGCCTGCGGTGAAGTCGCGGGCCCCACTGCCTGCGGGTGCCGGTCCGAAGGCGGCGATCGCCGGGCGGCGGAACAACGTGGGCTCGGCCAGGGCCATCCGGTCGTGCAGCACCAGCCCCGCCGGGACGTACACCAGCCAGCGCCGGGCCAGGCCGTGCATGGCCCGCATCCCGGCGAGGGCGATCAGCCAGCCGCCGGCGGTGACCAGCGGGCCCAGCACTCCGTGACCCGCCGCCCACAGCAGCGGTCCCGCCGCCATTCCCCCCACCGTCAGCGCCCAGGTGGGTGCCAGCACGCCGGCCAGCACCGCCGCCGGCGCCCGCAGCGCCAGGCGTCGCTCGTGGCCGTAGCTGGTGGCGTCGATGAACCGGTCGCCCACAAGCGGAGAGAGTGCGCCGACCGCGGTCACTGCGCCGCAGGCCAGGCCCAGTGCCGCGGCGGTCCCCGCCCCGGTGACGACAGTCGCCCAGCACGCCGCCGCGAGCACACCCGGAGCGAGGATCCGCAGCACCGTGAGCGAGGTGGTGTGCGGCACCAACAGGGCGGTGAGCCCCGCGGCCCAAAGTGTCCAGGCCCCGACGCCCGCGGTGGTGGCGAAGGCCCCTGACGTGCCGTCCATCGCCTCGCCCAGTAACCAGCCGGCGCTCCACGGCAGCGACGCCCAGAGCGCCCGCAGCCCGCCCAGCCAGAGCCTTCCGGTCATCGTCGCGGCCCCGGCAGCATCGTGCCGGCGGGTGGGTATGCCCACAGGCCGCTCAGAGGTCTCGTCCACCGCACCAGCCTGCTACAGCGCGGGCGACGGCGGCAGATCCGCGGCAAAGTGGCAGGCCACCGGATGGTCGACGCCGTGCCGAGTCAACTCGGGCTCCTCGGCGGCGCAGCGTTCGGCGGCGTGCGGGCAACGGGTGCGGAACGTGCATCCCGACGGCGGGTCCAGTGGGCTGGGGATCTCACCGACCAACTGCACCCGCCCTCTCTTGTGCCGTTGCGCCGGGTCGGGGACCGGCACTGCCGACAGCAGCGCCGCTGTGTACGGGTGGCGCGGGCTGCCGTAGATCTGCGAGCGGGTGCCGATCTCCGCGATCCGCCCCAGGTGCATCACCGCCACCCGCTCGCACACGTGTCGCACCACGGCCAGATCGTGGGAGATGAACAGGATCGTCAGCCCCAGGTCGCGCCGCAGGTCGGCCAGCAGGTTCAGGATCTGCGCCTGGACCGACACGTCGAGCGCCGAGACGGGCTCATCGCAGATGAGCAGCGAAGGCCCGGGCGCCAGCGCGCGGGCGATGGCCACCCGCTGGCGTTGCCCGCCGGACAGCTCGTGGGGGTAGCGGCGCGCGAACGCCGGGTCGAGTCCCACCCGCTCCAGCAGGCCGGCCACCTGCCGGCCGATGTCGGCCTGCGGCTCCCAGACCCGAAGTCCCTCGCCCACGATGCTCCGCAGCGTCATGCGCGGGTTCAAGCTGGCGTAGGGATCCTGGAAGACGATTCCCAGGTGGCGCCGCTCGCGCCGCATCTCAGCGGCGGGGAGGGAGGTGAGTTCCCGGTCCCGGAAGCGGACCGACCCTGCCGTCGGCTGCAGGAGGCGCAGGATGAGCCGCGCGGTTGTGGACTTGCCGCAGCCCGACTCGCCGACCAGCCCCAGCGTGGCGCCCGCCTCGAGGGAGAACGACACCCCGTCGACGGCCTTGAGGGTGCCGTCGCGGGAGTCGAAGTGTTTGGCCAGCCCCTCCACGACCAGGAGCGGGGCGAGGTCGGCGGTTGCGGAAGCGGCCATCAGTCAGCGGTCTCCGAGGTGCTCGGCGTGGTGACAGGCCACTGTCACGGCGCCGTCGGGCGGCCAGAGCCGCGTCTCGGGCGACGACTCCCGGCAGAGGTCGGTGGCGAATCCGCAGCGCGGCGCGAACCGGCATCCCGGCGGGGGAGAGATGAGGCTCGGTGGGGTGCCGGCGATGCGTTCGAGGCGCCCGGGAACGTCGTCGATGCGGGGCATGGATGCCAGCAGCCCTGCCGTGTACGGGTGGCGGGGGCGGACGTACACCTCGGCCACCGGGCCCTGTTCCACGAGCCTGCCGGCGTACATCACCGCCACCCGGTCGGCGAAACCGGCGACAACGCCAAAATCGTGCGTGATCAGCAGGATCGAGCCGCTGAGGTCACTGCTGATCGACGCCAGGGTCTCCATGACCTGTGCCTGCACGGTCACGTCCAGCGCCGTCGTGGGCTCATCGGCGATCAGCACGGCGGGGTCCAGCGCCACCGCCATGGCGATCATCACGCGCTGGCGCATGCCTCCGGACAGCTCGTGGGGGAACGACGCGGCCCGCCGGTCCGGCGCCGGGATGCCGACAAGGTCCAGCAACTCGGTGGCCCGCCGCCGCGCCGCCGCCCGCCGCACCGGCTCGTGGGCCCGGATGGTCTCGGCGATCTGGTCCCCGACGCGCCGCAGCGGGTGCAGCCCTGTGAGGGCGTCCTGGAAGATCATGGCGATCTCGGCTCCTCTGATCTCCCGCAGGCGCCCCGGCGTGGCCCGGGCGAGGTCCTCGCCCCTGAACAGCACCCGCCCGCCGGTGATTCGTCCGGTGCGGCGGGGCAGCAGGCCCAGAATCGACAGCGCCAGCATCGTCTTCCCGCAGCCCGACTCCCCGACGACCGCCAGCACCTCGTCGCCGTACAGGTCGAGGCTCACCCCGTCGGCGGCGGTGATGGTGCCGCTCTCGGTGGCGATCTCGGTTCGCAGGTCTCGGACCGCCAGCAGCGGCTCCGGGCCCGGCTTCGTACCGGTGGCTTCGCCCGCCGGACCGGTGGTGGGGGTCGCGGTAGCGGGGTCGCCGGCGGTGCTCACTGCTTCTCCTGCGTGGGGTCGAGCGAGTCGCGCAGCCCGTCGCCGATGAAGTTCACGCAGAGGGCAGTGATGACGATGGCCAGGCCGGGAGCCCACACCAGCCACGGCGCGGTGATCACGAACCCCTCGTTGCCGCCCAGCATGTTCCCCCACGTGGCGGTGTGTGTGGGGCTGACGCCGAGCCCGAGGAAGCTGAGTGTCGACTCGGCCAGGATGGCGGCCGCCACGGTGAGGGAAGCCGTCACCGTGATCTCGCCGACCAGGTTCGGCAGCAGGTGGCGTCGCATGATCTGGCGCACCGGCACGCCGAGCGCTCGAGCCGCCTCCACGAACTCCTGCTCCTTCAGCGTCAGCACCTTGCCCCGCACGATGCAAGCAAGGGTCATCCAGGCGATGCCCGCCAGCACGATCACCACGTCCCACACCCCGTCGCCGAGCAGCCGGGCGGCGATGATCACCACCATCAGCCCGGGCAGCGCCAGCAGTGTGTCCGTGAGGCGCATCAGCACCGCATCGACGATCCCGCCGTAGTACCCCGCCAGGATCCCGACGAGCGTGCCGACGCCCCCGGCGATGAGTGCCACCATCACGCCCACGAGCAGGGACACCCGGCCGCCGTGGAGGATGCGGCTGAGGTTGTCGCGCCCGAGGGTGTCGGTCCCCAGAAGGTACGTGCTGTTGGGGCTCTGCAGGATGTCGTCCAGGTTCTGCTCCACCTCGCCGAAGGGGGCGATCCAGTCGGCGAACACTGCACCCACCACGACCGCCGCCAGCACCAACGCCGAGATCACCGCCGGCCGGCGCCGGCCGAAGCGGCGCACCGCCAGCCGCCACGGGCTCGTCGGCTTCGCGCTGGCGAGCGACTCCATCTCGCCGGGACCGGGAGTTCCGATGCTCCCCGCTGTCGCGCCGTCGCCGCCGCTCACGGGCCCCGCCGCCGGTCGCCGCCGCTCAGCCACGTCGCACCGCCCGGCGATCGCGCCCCAGGCGCACCCGGGGATCCAGCACCCCGTACAGAAGGTCGGCGGCGAGGTTCAGGCCGAAGACCGCGACCGCGGTGATCATGACCGTCGGCAGGAGGATGGTGTAGTCGCCGCCCTCGAGGGCGTCCAGGAACAGCACGCCCATCCCCGGGTACTGGAACACCCGCTCGGTGACGATCAGCCCGCCCACCAACTGCCCGATGTCGATGGCGGCCTGCGTGGTGACCGGCACGAGCGCCGAGCGCATGCCGTGGCGCACCACCACCCGGCTCTCGCGCACGCCCTTGCTGCGGGCGGTGCGGATGTAGTCGGCGCTCATCACCTCCAGCATCGAGGCCCGCATGTAGCGGCTGTACACGGCCACGAGTTGCAGCGACAGCGCCATGGTGGGCAGCACCAGGTGCCGCACCCGATCGAGTAGGTCGAACCCCTGCTGGCCCGGCGAGTAGATGCCGGCGGTCGGCAGAAGCGGCGGGCCCACGCCCAGCCAATTGGCGAGGTACAGCCCGAAGAACAGCTGCAGCATGAGGCCCAGCCAGAACACCGGGATGGAGATGCCCAGGAACGACACGCCCACCGACGTGTAGTCCCACAGCGAGCCCCGGCGGATCGCCGAGATCGTGCCGACCGCCAGGCCGATCAGCAGCGACAGGCTCACCGCTGCGGCCACCAGCAGCAAAGTGTTGGCCAGCGCCCGTTCCACGAACGGCCAGACGTCCTGGCCGTTGCGCACCAGCGAGGTGCCGAAGTCGCCGGTCACGAAGTTGCCGAGCCATTTGCCGTACTGCACGTGCAGCGGCCGGTCCAGGCCCAGCAACTCGACGTAGGCCTGCTTGGCCTCGGGGCTGATGCGCGGGTTGAGAGTCAGCTGGGAGGTGGGGCTGGAGATCTCGCCGGCCGCCCAGAACGTGCCGAAGGAGATGACGACCAGCACCGGAACGGTGATGGCCAGCCGGCGCAGGGCGTAGCCGATCACCGGTGTCCCCGCCGTGACCTGTGGACTTCGCTCACTTCGCTCGGCCTCGCCTCCTGTGCCCCGGCCGGCGCCCGTGCGAGGGGACCGGGGGGCGGCGCTCCTACCCGCCCTCTCAGCCGATGACTCGCCAGTCGTACATGTCGGCGAAGCCGCCGTAGGCGCTGAACAGCGCGTTCCCCGCACCGGTCACCAGGGTGCTGTTCCAGACCACCAGGTTGGGCAGCACGTACAGCGGGATCCAGGGCACATCGGTGGCCAGGAGTTCCCCGAGCTGCCGCACCAGCGCCAGCCGGGCGGTCGCATCCACCTCGCGGTCGATGGCGGCGGCCAGGTCGCTGGCCTCCTCGCTGGCGTAGGCGGTGAAGTTCTGGCCGGTGAAGCCGTTGTCCTCGGTGGGGATGCCGCCGATGTCATAGAGGCGGAACACGGTGGGGTCCGGCGAGGTGCTGTTGGCGAAGAGCGCCACGGGGCCGTAGTTCATTACCGGCAGGCGATTCTGGAAGAGCTCGCCGGCGTCGTAGTTGATGATCTCCCAGCCGATTCCGAACGGGGCGGTCATCTGGCTGACCAGGGCCTGCACGTCCTCGCGCCGCTTGTTGCCCGCCACGGTGTTCCACTGCAGCACCAACTCGACGCCGCCGGGGTTCACCCACAGGCCGTCGGGGTCGGGACGGGTCCAGCCCTCTGCGCTCAGCAACTCGGTCACCTTGTCGAGGTCCTGGGTGTAGTAGGCGAAGTCCTCCGCGCACCACTCGCCGACGGTGGGGCTCCAGCCGGCGCACTGCAGCACCTGCGGGTCCTCGATGATCGAGCCCAGGGCCACGTCCGCGATCAGTTCGCGGTCCAGCGAGTACGCCACGGCCTGGCGGATGTTCCGGGTGATCTCGAAGCGGCGGTCGGGAGCGTTCTGGTTGATCCAGAGCCCCTCGATGAAGGTGCCGCCCCCACCCACGAAGGTCAGGTCGCCGCCGAGGCGTTCGGCGGCACCGGGGAAGGGCTGCGGCGCGGCGGCCATCACCTCGCCGGTCTGCAGGGCCACGACTTCGGAGTCGGTGTCCTCCCGGGGCACCATCACGACCCGGTCCACGAGAGGCCGGCGCTCTGGGTCCCAGTACAACTCGTTGGGCACCAGGACGTGCTGGTCCTGGCTCCAGGACTGCTGCAGCCAGGGGCCGCCGGAGATCGGGATCGAATCATTCCAGCGGTCGGCGATATTGGTGTCGGGGCCCAGGTGGTGGGCGGGCAGGATCGGGTCGAAGAGGTCGCGCCAGGGGGCGTAGGGCTCGCTGAAGGTCACCACCGCCACCTGCGGGTCGTCGGTGCCGACGTCGGTGATGAGTTCGTAACCGGCCGTGTCGAGCGTGCCGTCGGTGTCCAGGCGGGCCCGCCACGTGTACCGCACGTCGTTGCTGGTGATGGGGGTGCCGTCGCTCCAGACGGCGTCGGGGTGCAGGCGGTAGGTGAGCGTGAAGGTGCCGTCGGCGGCCACCGCCAGCCCGCCGTTGTCGGTCGTCGGCTCCTCTGCGAGCGTGGGAGACGGTTGGTAGTTGTTCTGGAGGTCCAACTCCATGAGACGTGGCAGCACGTGGGTGTTGACCGACCAGAGTGTCCAGGAGGCGTTGGCGCAGGAGGTGACCGGGTTGAGGCACTCGGGCCACTGCTCCACGGCCAGGATCAACTCGCCGCCGGTGGCCCCGTCGCCGTCAGCTGAGTCGATCTCGGTGGAATCCGACTCCCCGGTTCCGGCCGGTGGGGAGGTGGCGGCGGTGGTGCCCGTGCTCTGGGTCGACTCGGTCGCCGGGGCGCCTCCCTCGTCGGTGCTGCTGGAGCCGCCACCGCAGGCGCCCGCCACCAAGGCCAGTCCTGTCAGAATCGCTATGCCGGCTCTGTGCTTCATCGCCAACCTCCTGGCCAGAACGCTATTCGCCATCCAGGGCACTCTCATTGCACCTCGATCGCATGTCGTTCAGCCAATTGCTCGGTAACCGGCACAAGAGCTGCAAGCACTGTGGCGATCATTCGTTTGGTCACGTGTCCGAATCTAGCTTCTCGGTGTGTCTGCACTCCGGCGATCGAATGGGGCCGCTACCTGTCCGGTTCTTGTGGCATCGCCCCGTTGCACCGTCCGTGTCCCGGGGCGTCAGTACAGTTCGGAAGTGGTGAGTGAGCAGCGCCCGCCGGGTGATGACGTGCGGTCCCCGCCGGATGGCGCGCGGGCGAGAGCGGCGGAGCTGCGCCGGCAGGTGCGTCACCACGACGAGCAGTACCACGTCCGGGATGCTCCAGAGATCCCCGACGCCGACTACGACGACTTGGTGGTCGAACTGCGCGCCCTGGAGGAGCGGCACCCCGGGTTGGCCGATCCGGACTCGCCGACCGCCACGGTGGGAGCGGCGCCGTCGGTGCTCTTCGCCCCGGTCGCCCACGGCGTGCCGATGATGTCGCTGGACAACGCTTTCGACCTCGAGGAGTTGCGGGCCTGGGACGCCCGGGCCGCCTCCCGTTTCGGTGGTCCTGTCGGCCCCTACGTCTGTGAGTTGAAGTTCGACGGCCTCGCCATCTCGGTGCGCTACGAGCGTGGTCGCCTGGTACGGGCCGCCACCCGGGGCGACGGGAGGGTGGGCGAGGACGTCACCCACAACGTGGCCACCATCGCAGACGTGCCCCGCTACCTGGGCGCCGGCGCACCCGAGGTGCTGGAGGTGCGCGGCGAGGTGTACATGGCGATCCCGGCGTTCGAGCGGCTCAACGAGGCGCGCCAGGCCGCCGGCGAGGCCCGCTACGCCAACCCTCGCAACACGGCCGCGGGGTCGCTGCGCCAGAAGGACCCCACCGTCACCGCCACGCGGGAACTGAGCTGGTGGTGCTACCAGATGGGCACCATGACCGGCGGCCCGGTGATCAGTCGCCATAGCGAGACCCTCGAGTATCTCGACAGCCTGGGCCTGCCGGTCAACGACGCCTGGCTGCTGGGCACCGACCTCGCCGCGGTGGAGGACTACGTGCGGGCCGCCGAGCAGAGGCGCCACGATCACGACTACGAGACCGACGGCGTGGTGATCAAGCTGGACGACTTCGGCCGCCAAGCCGAACTCGGGGCGACCAGCCACCACCCGCGCTGGGCGATCGCCTACAAGTTCCCGCCCGAGGAGCGCAGCACCAGGCTGCTGGACATCCAGGTCTCCATCGGCGGGAAGGGCAAGGCCACCCCGTTCGCCGTGCTGGAGCCGGTGTTCGTCGGCGGATCCACGGTGCAGATGGCGACGCTGCACAACGAGGACCAGGTGAAGGCCAAGGACGTACGTCCGGGCGACACCGTGGTGGTGCGCAAGGCCGGCGACGTGATCCCCGAGGTACTGCGCCCGGTGCTGTCCGAGCGGCCCGAAGGGCTGCCGGCCTGGGAGTTCCCGAAGTTCTGCGGGTGCCCCAACCGTTCACCGCTGGTGCGCGAGGAGGGTGACGCCGCCCACCACTGCCGCCACCCGAACTGCCCCCACCAGCAGGCCGGTGCCATCGAGCACTTTGCCTCCCGCGGCGCCATGGACATCGAAGGCCTCGGCGAGAAGAACGTCCGCCTGCTGATCGCCGAGGGTCTGCTATCGGATGTCGGCGACATCTACGAGCTACCGGCGGCGGCCGAACGAATCGCGAAGCTGGAAATGGAGAGCAGCTACGGTGAGGACAACGCGAAGCGACTCTTGGCCGCCGTCGAAGCCTCCACCGGTTGGCCCGCTGGCTCCCGCCTCGGCGGACAGTACGACTACCGGCGGTTGGCGGCCGCCCAGGCCCCCAGCAGGTGGTTGTCAGCCGAGTTGCTGCAGGGACTGGGGATCAAAGGGGTAGGGAAGAAGACGGCGCAGGCACTCGCGAAGCGCGTCGGGAGCCTAAGCGCGGTCTCAGCAGCCTCCGAGGGCGATCTGGCGGCGGTCAAGGGAGTCTCAAGGAAGGCCGCTGCCAACGTCCGGAGCTTCTTCGGTGATCCCGATGAGCGCGCCCTGCTGGCAGAACTGGCTGCGGTAGGGGTAGAGGCTGCCGCAGGAGTCGCAGAAGCCTCTAGGACGGCGACGACCCGCGTGTCGGACGGCGGCTCGACTCCGAACGAACTTCACCACGTCGCGAAGGCCGCCGAGACGGCGACCGCAGTTGCCGCACCGATTGCTGCGGTGTCAAGCGCGGATCAACTCGTCCGACGGATCAGGGCATACGCAGGCGCCATGGGCATCGCCAGGCTTGGTGAGAAGCTGGCGGACGACCTCGTCGCCAACAGATTGGTCGGCTCTGTCGCCGACCTGTACCGACTGGACGAGCGGCGCGTCGCAGACCTACGGGTGGTCCGCACCTTCGGCCCAAAGAACACCGACAACCTGCTCGCCGGTATCGAGGCTTCCAAGGAGCGCTCGCTGGCCCGCCTGCTGTTCGGGCTAAACATCAGGCACTTGGGTGCGGCGGTGGGTGAGTACCTGGCGCGTGCCGTCGCTGACCAGCTACCGGAGGATCTCGAAGCCGTCGACGACCTCGACCGAATAGTCCGGGCCTCCGAGGACGACCTTGCCGAGGTCTCCGGTGTCGGCCCCACCATCGCCGCCAGCGTGCGAGCCTTCTTCTACGACGAGGACAACCTCGCCGTCGTGGCGAAACTCCGTGCCGCAGGCGTGAACTGCGCTGGCCCGGCGCCGACAAACGCCGACGAGGCCATGTCGGCGACGCTGGAGGGCAAGACGATCGTCGTCACCGGAACGCTGGAGAACTACAGCCGCGAGGGGGCCACGGCGGCCATCTCCGCCCGCGGCGGGCGTTCTCCGGGCAGCGTCTCGCGCGGCACCACCGCGGTGGTGGCGGGCTCCTCGCCCGGCGCATCCAAGCTCATGAAGGCCGAGAAGCTCGGCGTCACGGTCCTCGACGAAGAGGCTTTCGAGCATCTCCTGGCCACCGGCGAGTTGCCTGGAGCGTTGGCCGTTGTCTCCGATGACTAAGTCGTCGACCGTTTCGTAGCCTCCGTGCGTCGCGCGGGAACCCTCCTCAGTCATGGCGATGGCATGGGCACAACTGTCATCAGATAGCACTGCTTGAGGCAGGTGCCGCCCTTGAAGACCCACCCGTCGCGCAGCGCAGGTTCGGTCCCGATACCTGCCAGAACCCAGCCAAGCACGTAGTCCTTCTCGACGACGTCGTCTCGTATCGCCCACTCGATCGCCCGGGCACGCAGATCGCGTTGGTTGATCACCTTGATCCGACGCCGGCGTGGCCGAGATCGACGTTGAGGCGTATCCCCCAGGCGGACAGGATTGGGCCGCCGGCATTGACCGATGGGTCAAGATCGTTGATCCCGCTGGTCCTGCGAGCGCGGCACGCATCCACGAGAGCACCGGCCGGCGGGTCCGTTCGCTCGAGCAGGTAGCCGAGCCTCTTGAACATCGCGCCGTTGCCGACGCGATCGCCGTACTCCACGAGCTTGTCGTCGTCTCGATCGTCCCGGCGGAGGTACTCCGCCAGCATCTCCGAAGCCGACCTGATGCCACCGCCCCAACTCGGGTCGGCGAGCACATCGACGATGGTTTTCGCAGGATCGGTGACTTGGACCCGTGATCCGCCACGCCAAACCGGAACCAATCCGATGTGCTTGTTTGCGGGAACGGTGTGCAGGACGAACCTCGTGCCGCCGATTGTCGGATTCCTGTCCGTGGGGCGTCGCGCGGTCGCCATCAGGACGCTCCGGAAGATCTGCTCTGTTAGGTCCCAATGCTCGGCAGCGCTCCAACCGGCGATGTATGCCGGCTCGAAGACTGATGCCCCGACCACCCAGGGATCCATGTGCGCCCGCCCGGATCTATGCGAGTCCAGCGGGACCGGGAGATAGAGACCGCGGCGAACACGATCCAGCCATCCTCGGTCTGCGAGATAGCGGGTGAGGCGCCGCGCCCTGGCCGGATCCAGATCCAAGCGCTCTGCCGCCTCCGCCGCCGTGAATGGCTCACTGAAGGTCCGATGGAGGTCCTCGACGATCCGTCGATTCTCACGCGAGATCCCTGATACGTCTATCACAAATGTAGTATAGCCCATCTAATGGGCGTATCAACGCCTGTGCTATACACACCACCCGTATATGGCGAACGGCTCGTAGTCCTCGACGTGTCGCAGTTCACGGCTTGGGGAGCAGGACGGGAAACGTCGTCATGTTCGCCGACCCAGGGGGCGACACCAACTCCTTCTCCTGTCGCCTCCGCCTCGGCGAGAACGCAGCTGCAGCCGGCGCCCTTTCTCTGACTCCTCGCAGCTGGTGCCCGAGGGGTGTGTGCTCCCCGCCGCGCGCCGCCAGTACTGGTGGCTCAGGCCGCTCTGAAGCACCAGCGGACCTCGCCCCGACGGGACGAGGCGGGGCCTTCGGCGAACGGGTAGAAGATCGCCCGGGCGCAATTCTCCCCGGCGCGCAACTTCTCGACGGTGCGTTCCTGGCCCGGCTGGTACACCGAGCGGTTCGTGGAGGTGGCCTGCAGCGTCTCGTCGGGAGGCAGCGGCTGGCCGTTCAGGAACAACTCGATGGTGTACCTGGGTGCGTCGGTCAGGTCGAGTCCGAAGGCCTGCTGCGCCAGAACCTCGCTGTCAGGCTCCGGGATCAACTCCTCCACCCGGGAGTCCAGAGGAGGTCCGCCGTCGCCGTCGCGCACCAGCACGGCGGTGGTGATGGAGGCGATCCCTGCGGTGGCGATGAGGGCGGTGATAAGTGCCTGACGACGTCTGCTCAGGGCCACGCCCGTCAGACTAGAGGCGGTCCGCTCGCCAGCCGCGGCGGTAATCTCGACACTCGTGGATACCGGAGCCGGCGAGGTGCGAGGAGAGAACGTAGGCGACGGCGCCCACGAGGAGCCGCACGAGACCCGCGACGGCGAACCAACTGGCGTCCACGAGGAGTTCCCGGAACCGCTCGCCAGTGAATCCACTGGCGTCCACGAGGAGTTCCCTGAATCGCTCTCCGGCGAACCCGCTGACACCGTCTGGGAGCCCGCCCCGATCGCAGGCCGCTACCGGATCGGCGAATACCTCGGCGAGAGCCGGCTCGGGAGGACCTACCGGGCGAAGGACGGCGACAGCGACGAGGACGTCGAGGTGACGTTCCTCGGAGCCGATGCGGTGGCCGATCCCGACGAGGCCGCGGCGCGCCTGGCGGAGTTGCGAAACCTCCGGCATCTTCATCTCCTGCCGCTGCTGGACTGGCAACTCGATCCCGTGCCCTATCTCGTCTACCCGGCGCCGGCGATGCGCCTGCAGCAACTCGTGGAGTCGGGGGCCCCGCTCACCCCCTCCCAGACGCTGCTGGTGGGTCTGCAGGCGGCGGAGACGCTCGACAGCCTGCGCCGCAACGGCGTCACCCATGGAGCGATCAATCCCGCCAACTGCTGCGTCGACGTGCGCGGCCGGCTCCGGCTGGCCGAGATGGGGGTGGACTTCCTGCGGCGCCCGCTGGATGCATCCGAAGCGACGCGTTACGACGCCCCGGAGACGATCTGGACCGCCGACAGCGGGGTTGTGGCCGACGACGAGGCTGTCACCGACGCTGATCGCGACGCGGGGTCACAAGTGCCCGGAGCGCTCGAGGTTCCCGAGCCGGTGGTCGCCCACGCCCACGCCGACGACCCCGACGAACATGACGACTCCCGGGAATCCGGCGAGTCTCCGCAGGGCTTCGCCGGCGACGAACCGGCCGGGGACGGGTCACCAACCGTCGCCGCCGGAGACTGGTCGAGCGAAGAACCGGCCTCCGCTGAGGCCGAGACGGCCGAGGCTCCCGTTGCCGTCGCCGACGGGTGGGAACCACCGGCACCGGCCGCTGACCCGGTGGCTGCGGCCGCCGCGGCCGATGTGTACGGCCTCGCCGTGGTGCTGGCCGAGGCCGCGGCGGGCCAACCCGTGGCGCCCGCCGGAATCAGCCAACTCGGCCGCTCGGTGGCCCCAGCGGGTGCGGGGACGGCGACGGCCAGGAACCTGGCACGGCTGGCGCCGCTGCTGGCGCAGGCGTCGGCGACAAAGCCCGCGAATCGACTCGAACCCGACGAGTTCTCGCTGGCGCTGCGGGCCACCGCCGAGCTGTTCCCGCCGCCCACCCGACTCGAGGAGGCGTTCCGGCGCGCCGAGGAGTTCGCGGCGGAGCCGGCCGCGCCGGAGCCTGACGAGGCCGCCACGGCGGTGCAGCCCCGTCGCGATCGGAGCGGCCTGCTTCGCATGGTGGCCATGGCAGCGGTGATAGTCGCCGGAGCACTGCTGGTGATTCTCAGCGTGCCCGACGACGACACGCCCGCTCACGTCGTCCCCGGCGTGGTCGGGATGGACTGGGACGAGGCATCCGGGAGCCTCACGGACTCGGGCTGGGACGTGCGCCGGCTGGAGGTGCGCGTCCCGGGCGTGGCGCCCGGCGAGGTCGTCGGGCAACTCCCCGAACCCGGCGGGCTGCTCGACGAGGGCCAGGTGGTGAAGGTGCAGGTGACCCTCGGGGAACCGCTGGTCGTGATCCCCGCCGACGTTGTGGGCATGACGGTCTCCGAGGCCGGGCTACGACTCTCCGCCATCGGCCTCAGCGTCGGTGACCTGCAGATGCGGGTGGATCCCGCCGTGCCCGAGGGTTCGGTGATTGCGGTCGCTGAGATGCTCCCCGAATTGCCCCGCGGTTCGAGCGTCGATCTGGTGGTCGCCGTCGGCGGGTAGCTTCCGACCCATGGCTGAGCGGATCTCTCGCGACGACGTGGCGCACGTGGCATGGCTTGCCCGCCTGCATCTCAGCGCCGAGGACCTCGAGCGGTTCACCGCGCAGCTCGGCGACGTGCTGGACCACGCCGCCGACGTGGAGGCTCTGAACCTCGACGGCGTCCCCGCCACCTCGCACCCCTACCCGCTGGTCAACGTGCTGCGCGACGACATCCCCGAGCCGTGCCTGGATCGGGACGAGGTGCTGGCGCAGGCCCCCGAGACCGAGGCGGGACAGTTCCGCGTGCCCCCCGTGCGGGGTGAGTCCCCATGACCGCCGGCGGGCCGGCGACCACCATCGCCGCGGCCGTGCGTGCCGGCGAGCGTTCCGCCACCAGCACGGTGGAGGAATCGCTCGCCGCCATCGCCTCCGGCGGTGACCTCGGCGCCTTCAACACCGTGACCGCCGAGGCGGCGCTGACCCGAGCCGCGGCCATCGACGAAGCATTGGCGGCCGGCGAGGACCCCGGCCCGCTGGCCGGCGTGCCCGTGGCGCTGAAGGACAACATCTGCACCCGCGGGGTGCCGACCACGTGCTCCTCCCGCATCCTCGAAGGTTGGGAGCCGCCGTACGACGCCACCGTCGTGGACCTCCTGAAAGCCGCCGGGGCCGTCGTCGTCGGCAAGACCAACATGGACGAGTTCGCCATGGGTTCCTCCACGGAGAACTCGGCGTTCGGGCCCACCCGCAACCCCTGCGACCCCCAACGGGTGCCGGGCGGTTCCTCCGGTGGCAGCGCCGCGGCCGTCGCCGGCGGGCTGACGCCGCTGGCACTGGCCAGCGACACCGGCGGATCGATCCGCCAGCCCGCCGCGCTCTGCGGGATCGTCGGGATGAAACCCACCTACGGGCGGGTGTCGCGCTACGGCCTGGTGGCGTTCGCCTCCTCCCTCGACCAGATCGGCCCGATGGCGCGCACCGTCGGCGACGCCGCCCTTCTGTACTCGGTCATCGCCGGCCACGATCCGCTGGACTCCACGTCGATCCCCGAACCGGCCGGAGACCTGACAGCCGCCCTCGCCGGCGACGTGGCAGGCCTGCGGGTGGGAATCGTCAGCGAACTCTGCGCGGAGGGAACCGGCGACGACGTGCTGGCGCGGCTCGAGGCAGCGGCCGAGGCCCTGGCGTCGGCGGGTGCCTCGGTCGGTGAGGTGAGCGTGCCGGCCGCGGTCTTCGGTCTGTCGGCCTACTTCCTCATCGCCCCGGCGGAGGCCTCCAGCAACCTCGCCCGGTACGACGGTGTCCGCTACGGCCTGCGGGTCCCGGCGCCGGGTGCGGTGGACATGAACGTGGCCACCCGCACCGCAGGGTTCGGTGACGAGGTGAAGCGGCGCATCATGCTCGGCACCTTCGCTCTCTCCGCCGGCTACTACGACGCCTACTACGGCAAGGCGCTGAAGGTCCGGACCCTGGTGCAGCGGGACTTCGCCGCCGCCTACGAGCAGTTCGACGTGCTGCTGTCGCCCACGTCTCCGACGGTGGCGTTCCGCTTCGGCGAGCGCACCGGCAACCCGCTGGCCATGTACCTCTCCGACGTGTGCACCGTGGCCTCCAACCTGGCTGGGCACCCCGCCATCTCGGTGCCGTTCGGCAGCGGCGCCGACGGCCTGCCCGTCGGGGTGCAGGTCATGGCGCCCGCCCTCGGCGAGGACGTGATGTTCCGTGCCGCCGCCGCCCTCGAACACCGCGTGGCGGAGACACAGCCCGCCGCGGGAGCCGGCACCGTGACGCCGGTGGCGGGGTCGTGAGCGACCGGCCCGGCTTGGGCGCCGACATCGTCTGGGAGGCAGGATCGCCCGGGCTCGGCGCGCCGGCGGGCACCGAATGGGAGACGGTGATCGGCTTGGAGGTCCACGCCGAGCTCCTCACCCGCACCAAGCTGTTCAGCGCCAGCCCCAACTCCTTCGGCGGTGAGCCCAACACCCACATAGACCCGGTCTGCCTGGGTCTGCCGGGCACCCTGCCGGTCCTGAACAGCGGTGCTGTGGAACTCGCCGTCAGGGTGGGACTGGCTCTCGGCGCCGAGGTGCGGCCGTCGATCTTCGCCCGCAAGAACTACTACTACCCCGACATGCCGAAGAACTACCAGGTCAGCCAGTACGACCGCCCAATCAACGTGGGCGGCAGCCTGGAGCTGCCCTCGGGCAAGGTGGTGGGCATCGTGCGGGCGCACCTGGAGGAGGACACCGGCAAGTCGACCCATGTGGGCGGGGCGGGCCGGATCGACGACGCCGCCTGGTCCCTCGTGGACTACAACCGGGCCGGGGTGCCGCTGCTGGAGATCGTCAGCCACCCCGATTTGCGCTCCGCCGCCGAGGCTCGGGAGTACGTCACCGAGCTGCGGGCCACGCTGCTGGCGGTGGGCGCCTCCGACGGCAAGATGGAGGAGGGCTCCCTGCGGGTGGACGTCAACGTCTCGGTGCGCCCGGCGGGGTCGGTCGAACTCGGTACCCGCTGCGAGATCAAGAACGTCAACTCGCTGCGCTCGCTGGGCCGAGCGATTGAGTACGAGGCCCGCCGCCAGATCGACCTGCTGAGTTCCGGCGAGCGGGTCATCCAGCAGACCCGCCACTGGAACGAGGACACCGGTCGCACCTCGCCGCTGCGCAGCAAGGAGGAAGCGACCGACTACCGCTACTTCCCCGAGCCCGACCTCGTTCCACTGAACCCGGACCCCGGCTGGATCGAGCAGATCCGCGCCGGCCTGCCGCCGCTGCCCCGCCAGCGTCGCCACGAGCTGGCAGGTGCCACCGGACAGTCGCCGGCGCGGGTGGCGCTGGTGGTCGAACGCGACCAGGACCACCTGGCGTTGGGCGCCATCGAGGCCGGGGCCGATGCGGGGGCGGTGCTGAAACACCTGGAGCAGAACCTCGCCGACGGCACGGGAGACCTCACCGCGGCCGGCCTGGCCGAGCTGATCGGGATGGAGGCGCGCGGCGAGCTGACCTCCAACCAGGTGAAGGACGTGTTGGCCGAGATGGTGCGCAGCGGCGAGAGCCCCGCCGCGGTGGCCCGCCGCGCCGGGTTCGAGGCGGTCGGCGCCGGCGAACTGGCCGTGCTGGTGGACGGCATCATCGCCGAGCATCCCGCCGAGTGGGAGCGCCTCTGCGTCGGCGACGACAGGGAGCGCAAGAAGATGCAGGGGTTCTTCACCGGCCAGGTGATGCGCGCCACGAAGGGTCAGGCCAACGGGCGCGACGTGGCGGCGCTGCTGGAGGACCGGGCGGGCTCCTGAGGCACCGCGGGTGGGGTTCGCCTCAGAGGTGGGCGCCGGCGAGGCTCGCCACTTCGGCGGAGCGGAACCTGATGTGCCCGCCCAACCGGTAGGCGGGAAGCTGGTCGCTGTTCACCAACTCCAGCAGTTGGCCCTCGTCGACGACGAGCATCTCGCAGGCCTCCAGTGGCCCCACCAGATCGATGTCGGGGTGCGTCGGGTTTGTTCGGGGTCGCTCCGCGACGGTCATCTGGATCATGGTCATTCCTCGCTCCTTGCCGGCTTCGTTTGTTCCGCTGATCGAGAGTCCGCCACTGCACCCGCGAGGTTGGCCGGGCGACGATGTGGCCCCAGCGTGGTCGCCATGTCCTTCGCCGATCCCCCCGATCTCCCCAGAAGGGTTGTGAATATCCGCCAAGACAGGGCGGGAGCCGGCCACGACATCGCCCCGTAGGGTTTCCCCGTGCCCGGACGTCATCGCCTCACGATCACCGTGACGGATTCCCTCTACGAGGAACTCTGCGAACTGGCGGGACCTCGCCGCATCAGCCAGTGGATGGAGGACGCCGCCTGGGCGAAGATCCGGGCACTGCGCGGCGGTGATGCTCCGGCCGCTCCGGGCGAGCCCGCCGAGGCGGTGGCAGCGCACGGGATCCCGCCGCCGCCCTGGTGCTGGTCGCCGCTGCGGCCGCCCGAGCCGCGGTCCGGGGTGCAAGCAGGGGCTGATCTGGTAGACCTGTAGCCATGCGAATGGCAGCAATCAATCATCGTGCAGTGGGCCTGGCCGGCGACCGGGCCTGGGACATCGCCGAGGCGTCTGAAGGCGCGTTCGGACCCGATCCGATGCAGGTCCTGGCCAACTGGGACGCCTTCGTGGCGTGGGCCGCCGGCAACGCGCCCGGCGGCGGCGACGCCTACAGCGCCGACGACCTCACCTGCCCGGTCCCGCGGCCACCGCAGGTGTTCGGCATAGGCCTCAACTACGCCGACCACGCCGGTGAGACGGGTATGGAGGCGCCGGACGACCCGCTGGTGTTCACCAAGTTCCCCTCCTGCATCGCCGCGCCGAACTGCGACATCCCACTCGTCCCCGGCAACTGTGACTGGGAGGTCGAACTGGTGGTGGTGATCGGCCGCGCCGGTCGGGACATCGCCGCGGAGAACATCGCCGACCACATCGCCGGCTTCACGGTGGGCCAGGACGTGAGCGAGCGGGTCGGCCAGTTCGCGGGCGGCTTCCCGCAGTTCAACCTGGGCAAGTCGCATCGGAACTTCGCGCCGATCGGCCCGGCGGTCGTCACCCTCGACGAGTTGGAGAACCCCTGGGACCTGGGGCTCACCTGCGACCGCAACGGCGTCAGGGTGCAGGACGCCCGCACCACGTACTTCATCAACGACATCCCGCGCCTGATCACCTACCTGTCGTCGATCTGCGAACTGCTTCCCGGCGACATCATCTTCACCGGCACGCCGGCCGGTGTGGGCATAGGCATGGACCCGCCGCAATTCCTGGAGCCCGGCGACGTGCTCGTCACCGCCGTCGAGGGCCTCGGCCAGATCACCAACCGGTGCGTCTAGTCCCGGTGGTGCGGGCGGGCCGCGCCATCGGAGTTCCGGGGACGGATCGCCAGGCGGAGGTGCTTGCATGAGCGACGAACATTTCCTCATCACGGGCGCCATGGGCTGCATAGGTGCCTGGGCGGTGCGCCATCTGGCGGCGGACGGTGCCGAGATGACGCTCTTCGACATCAGCACCGACGACAAGCGGCTGCGGCTCATCGTGGACGAGGCCGACCTGGCCGGCCCCCGGCGCATCCAGGGCGACCTCACGGTGACCGACCAGGTGCTCGCCGCCGCCGAGGGTGCCACCCACATCATCCACCTGGGTGCGTTACAGGTGCCCACGTGCCGAGCCAACCCGCCGCTGGGCGCCAACATCAACGTGGCCGGCACCGCCAACGTCTTCGAGGCGGCGCAGGAGCACGGAATCGGAAACCTCGTCTACACCAGCAGCGTGGCGGTGTTCGGCCATCCCGACCTCTACGACACCGACATCCTGCCCAATGACGCCCGCCGCGAACCGGCCACCCACTACGGCGTCTACAAGGTGGCCAACGAGGACACCGCCAGGGTGTACTGGCACGAGAACGGCACCCCCAGCGTGGGCCTCCGGCCCCACACCGTGTACGGACCGGGCCGCGACCAGGGCGTCACGTCGTACCCCAGCCAGGCGCTCCTGGCCGCCGTGCGAGGGCTTCCGTACCACATCGAGTACGGCGGCTGGATGGCGTTCCAGTACGCCTCGGACGTGGCCAGGATCGTGATCGCCGCGGCGCGGGCCGAGCCCGGCGGCTGCGACGTCTACAACATCGCCGGCACTGCGGCACCGGTCTCTTCCTTCGTCGAGGCCATCATCGGGACCAGCGACTTCGCGGGGATCACCTGTGGCACCGACCAGTTGCCCTTCCCCCGCGGGCTTGACGACAGCGCGCTCGAGGCGCGACTGGGCTCGGTGCCGGAGACACCCCTTGCCGAGGGCGTGGCCGAGACCGCCGACTGGTTCCGCCGAGCGATCGCCGACGGCCGCCCCCTGCCACCGCCCTAGCCGCCTGCCCTCCGGCGCCGCCTGGCCCGCTGAACAGCGGAATCCCACGGCGGCGGCGAACTATGATCGGGCGGGATTCTGCACGAATCCTCGACGAGCGGGAGGCATGATGGCCACATACTCGATTCCGTACGAATCCATGGATCCGTTGACGATCGGCGCGGCGGACGACGACACGAAGGTGTACCGGGACAGCCTCGACCTGGAGTTTCCCGACGAGAACCTGCTGGCGGCCATCTACCCCGACGAGCCGGACCCGGTGCCCAACGCCACCGAGGCGGCCCGGGCCGCCCTGGAGAGCCCCCACAGCGGGCCGCGGTTCAGCGACCTCCTGGCGGGTGCCTCCAGCGTGGCGGTGGTCATCGACAACCAGTTCCGCCCGACGCCGGCCTCCAAGCTGCTGCCGCCGGTGTTCGACGCCATCGAAGCCGCGGGAATCACAGACGCCCGGGTTGTGTGTGCCAACGGCAAGGTCTTCCCGATGTCCGACAGCGACATCGCCCAGAAGCTCGGCGAGGAGAACCTCGCCCGGATGGAGCGCATGGGCATCGGCTTCTTCCAGAACGAGCCCCGCAACGCCGAGAACTACAGCTACGTCGGCGTCTCCTCCCGGGGCACGCCCGTGTGGCTGCACAACGAGGTGGCCCGCTCGGAGGTCATCTTCACCATCGGCCACGCGCAGGCCAACCACTGGGGCGCCGGCGGCGGCGGCAAGCTGATCCTGCCGGGCGTGGTGTCCGACGAGACCGTGGAGTCCAACCACTGCGCCTTCGTGCCGTCGCCGCAGACCCACTACGGGGCGTACGCCGGGCCGATGCGGGCCGACATCGACGAGACGGCCACGATGTGTGGGCTGTCGGCCACGATGAACGTGCTGCTGGACACCCGCGGCCGGGTCATCGACTGCATCTACGGCGCCCATCCCGACGCCCATATCGAGGCGATCAACCGGTTCAACGACATCTACGCCTACGAAAACCCGGTGGCCGAAGCAGGTCCGGCCGACATCGCCGTCTGCGGCGTGTTCGCCCCCACTGACCACCTGTTCTTCCATACCGGCTGGGGCTGCATGTCCTCGGACCTGGTGGTGCGTGAGGGCGGCACCATCATCTACTGCTCGCCGTCGCCGGGGGTGAGCACCGCGATCGGGGACTTCCCCGGCCTGGCGCTCATGGACCTCATGAAGCCGTACATGCCGCCGTCGCCGGAGAACTACGAGAAGGTCCTGCGCGACATCCACGGCCGAAACATCCAGATGTGGGCCGGCTGCATCTGGGTTCCCATCTACGAGGTCATGACCCGCAAGCACCTCACCATGGTCACCCTGGAGGAGAACCTGGAGATGGCCGCCGACATCGGCCTCGACGCAACCACCAGCCTCGACGAGGCGTTCGGTGCGGCCATGGAACGCCACGGCCCCGACGCCAAGGTGATCGTGCTGCCGTTCGCCCGCTACCAACTGCCCCGCAACGCCATCCGCATGGAGGCCGAGGAGGTGCGGGTGCTCGAGCAGGTGCGCCTCTGAAACCCTCGGGCGCATCGGTGACGGTGCGCGGCATTAACGGGCGCGGGACGGCGGGCCCCGTCGGGCCGCCCGGCGACTCCCGGGAGATCAAGGGCAAGACCACCGTTGTGGAGGTCCTGCGGATGTTCCCCGACGGTGAGGCCGCCCAGTTGATGTCGCGGCTGAGTTGGCCCTGCGCGCACTGCGGCGGGGCGTTCCACGAGGCATTGGCCAACGCCGCCAAGCGCCACCGGAACTCACCGATGGCGGTGCTGGAGGCGTTCCGGGCGCTGTGTACGCCCAACGGGCCCAGCGAGGAACAGATCCAGCGGGCGGCCGTCAAGTCCACGGACCGCTGATGGGGACCCTGCTGGCCGCAGCGGCCCGCCGCCTGCGCCGCCACGAGCCCGGGCCCCAGCCCGCCGGGGGCGAAGACGCCGACCTTGTGGCCGACCTGGCCGCGGCGATCGGCGCCGACCGGGTGCGGGCCGACGCCGCCGCCCGCTACCTGGCCTCCCGCGACGCCTCCATCTACAGCGAGGGCACCGCCGGGCCGCTGTGCTTCCCGGTGACCACCGAGCAGGTCGCGGCCTGCGTGCGCATCGCCGCCGGCCACGGCCGTGCCGTGGTGCCGCGGGGGGCGGGCACGGGGCTGTCGGGTGGCGCGGCGCCGCTGGGCCGACCCGTCGTGCTGTCGCTCACGCAGATGAACGAGCTGCTGGAAGTGGATCTGGACAACGGCGTGGCGTGGGTGCAGCCCGGCATGGTGAACCTCGAGCTGTCGCGGCGGCTGGCGCCCTACGGGATGCACTACGCACCGGATCCGTCGAGCCAGCAGGCCTGCACCATCGGCGGCAACGTGGCAACCAACTCCGGCGGGCCGCACTGCCTGGCCTACGGCGTGACGAGCGCTCACGTGGTGGCGCTGGAGGTGGTCCTCTCCGACGCCTCGGTTGTCACGCTCGGCGACCCGACCGCCGAACCCGCCGGCTACGACCTGCGGGGAGCGTTCGTCGGCTCCGAAGGGATGTGCGGTATCACCACGGCCGCGGCGGTGCGCCTCACCCCCAACCCCGACGCGGTGCGCACGATGCTGATGGCCTACGACGACGTGTCCACCGGCGCCGCCACCGTCAGCGCCATCATCGCCGCCGGCATCGTTCCGGCCGCCATCGAGATGCTGGACCGGCGCTGCATCAGCGCCATCGAGGACTTCGCCAAGGCCGGCTACCCGCGCGACGCCGCCGCCGTGCTGCTCGTGGAGGTGGACGGGCCGGCAGGCGGGGTCGCCGTCTCGGCCGAGCGGGTGGCGGAGATCGCCGCCGCCAACGGCGCGGTGAGTGTGCGCACCGCGGCCGACGACGACGAGCGGGCACGGCTCTGGAAGGGTCGCAAGAGCGCCTTCGGGGCCGTCGCCAACATCCTCCCCGACTACTACCTGCACGACACCGTGGTGCCGCGCAGCCGGCTGGTGGAGGTGCTGGAGCAGGTCTACGAGATCGCCGACCGCCACGACCTCACCGTGCTGAACGTCTTCCACGCCGGCGACGGCAACCTGCACCCCATCCTGGCCTTTGATGCCCGTGTCGAGGGCACCATCGAGCGGGTGCACGCCGCCGGCCGGGAGATCATCGAGGCATCCCTGGCGGTGGGCGGGGCGCTGTCGGGGGAGCACGGCATCGGCGTGGAGAAGCGCGACTACATGGACCGCATGTTCAGCGACGCCGACCTGGACCAGCAGAGCCGCCTGCGAGCCGCCTTCGACCCGTACTGCCGCATGAACCCTGGCAAGGTGCTGCCCAGCGCCCACAGCTGCGCCGACATCGGCGCGCTGCGAGCCGCCGACGGCAGGATCTGGGGCTGAGCGGGGTTTCAGGACAGTGCCGACCAGTCCCTCGGATCTCGTCATCCGTCATTCCGGCGAAGGCCGGAATCCACTGCCCAACGGCCCAGAGTGCGCCGGCCGTGGACTGCGCAGCACGCTCGTCACGGTGCCATGACGCCGGATAGCGCGATCGACGAGGCGTTGACCGAATTCGCCGCCGAGGTGGGGGCCGAGGGTCCTGTGTGCGTGCGTGGGGGTGGCACCCGCTGGCACGCCGGCGGCACCGTCGCGCCCGGCACGCGGGAGATGCGGGCGCCGGCGGGCATCGTGGCGCTGGAACCCGCCGAGATGACGGTGCGGGTGCGCGCCGGCACCACCGTGGCGGAACTCCATGAGGCCCTGGCCGACGGGGGCCAGCGAACCGCCCTGCCCGAGAGGCCCGGCGGCACCGTCGGCGGCGCGCTGATGGTGGGGGAGTCGGCGATCACCCGCCTGGGCCTCGGTCCCGTGCGTGATGCCCTGTTGCAGGCCCGCTACGTGTGCGCCGACGGGCGGGTGGCCACCGGCGGCGCCGGCACGGTGAAGAACGTCAGCGGGTTCGACCTGCCCAGGCTGTTGGTGGGCTCGCTCGGCACGATCGGCCTGCTGGGTGAGGCCCTGCTGCGTACCCTCCCGATTCCCGAGTCCGAGGGTTGGCACCGCCTCGAGGCGGCAGACCCCCGGGAGGTGTGGCGACGCTGCCGGACCGCCACCTCCATCCTCTCGGGCGGCGCGGCCACGTGGGTGCTGCTGAGCGGCTACGCCGCCGACACCACTGCCGACCGGGTGATCCTCGGCGAGTTGGGTGAGGTGACCGCTGCCGCCGGCCCGCCCCCGCTGCCACCGCACCGCTGGTCGTGCACGCCGGCGGAGGCGGCGGCCTTCGGCAGCGACAACGGCGCAGCGCCGGCCGGTGCCGCCGGTGTCGGTGACTTCGTGGCAGAGATCGGTGTCGGCGTCGTGCACGCCGAGGCGCCGCAGCCGTCCCGACCCACCGAGCCCGGCGTCGTGGCGTTGAACCGGCGCATCAAGGAACGATTCGATCCCACCGGCCGTCTGAACCCCGGCCGCGACCCGTTGCGGCGAAGCTGATGCACCTCGGCCTGGACGACGACGAACTCACCTCGTGCGTGGCGTGCGGCCTCTGTCTTCCGCACTGTCCCACGTTCCTGATCACCGGACGGGACACCGAGTCCCCTCGCGGCCGCATCGCCCTCATGCGGGCCGTGCAGAACGAGGAAGCGCCGGTCACCGGCGAGGTGCTGCGGTCGATGGAGACCTGCGTGCAGTGCCTCGGCTGCGAGACCGCCTGCCCCAGCGGTGTGCCGTTCGGCCACCTCATGGAGGGCACCCGGGCGGCGCTGGCCGCCGAGGGGCGCATCACGCCGTGGTGGCAGCGCCTGGGGTTGAGGCTGCTGCGCCACCGCCGCGCCCTGCTGGCCGGCTCCACCCTGCTGGCGCTCGCCGGCCGGCTGCGCCTCCTGCCGGCCCGGCGGCTGGGCCTTCCGGCGCGCCTGCCGCTGCGCCGCGGCCGCCACCGCGCCTCGGGAACCGACGTGTGGCTCTTCACCGGCTGCGTCATGGACGCCTGGCAGCGCCACACCCATCTGGCCGTCCAGCGAGTACTGGAGGCCGCAGGGGTTGGTGTGACTCCCACGGCCGGCGTGGCGCCCTGCTGCGGGGCGTTGCACTCCCACGCCGGTCTGGAGCCCGATGCCGTTGCCATTGCCCGGCGGGTCATCACCGCCCTGTCGGTCGACGACCGGCCCGTGCTGGTGGACTCGGCCGGCTGCGGGGCGGCGATGAAGCATTACGGACGCCTCCTTGGCACCGGCGAGGCGGAGACATTCGCTGCCCGGGTGTTCGACGTGCACGAGTGGTTGGCGGACCGGCTAGATGGCCTGTTGGACGGCCGGGCGGACGTCGAGCCGCTGGACTTGACCGTCGCCGTGCAGGACCCGTGCCACCTGCGCCACGCACAGCAAAGCCACGAAGCGGTGCCGGCGGTGCTGGGGCCGTTCGTGCGGGAACTGGTGACGCTCGACGACGACGGCCTCTGCTGCGGGGCGGGGGGCGCCTACTCGATGCTCGAGCCCGAGCTGGCGATGGCTATCCGCAGCCGCAAGACCGCGGCCGTGGAGCGCTCGGGAGCCTCGGTGGTGGCCAGCGCCAACCCCGGCTGCTCGCTGCACCTGGCCGCCGCCGGCCTCGATGTGCGCCACCCGCTGGAATTGGTGGCGCAGGCGCTCGACGCCGGTGCGGGTTCGCGGCAGTGATAGCCACCCGGCACAACAGGCGCCGGCGAGGGGCGACGTGAGCGGGGCCCCCGCTCCGGGCACCTGGATCGGTGCCACCCCACACCGGGTCGAGGACGAGGCGCTGCTGGTGGGCCGAGGGCGCTTCATCGACGACCTGTCGCCGGTCCCGGGGGCGATGCATCTGGGGCTGGTGCGGTCGCCGTTCGCCCACGCGCGGATCCGCGGGATCGACGCCGCGGCGGCCGTCGAGTCACCGGGCGTGCTGGCGGTCCTCACCGGCGCCGACCTGGCAGCGGTGGGCCGGCCGCTGGGCGCAGTGATCCGCGGTGCCACTGAGCACCGTGTCGTGGCCGTCGACGTCGTCCGGTATGCCGGCGAGCCGGTGGCGGTGGTGGTGGCGCGGGACCGCTACCTGGCCGAGGACGCAGCGGAGTTGGTGGACGTGGACTACGAGCCGCTCGAAGCGATCGTGGATCCTCTGGCCGCCGCCGAGGCCGGCCACGTGGTATCGGACCGCTCGTTCCGCTACGGCGACCCCGAGGCGGAGATGGCGGGCGCCCACACCGTGGTGCGGGGCCGGTTCCCGTTCGGGCGCTGGACGGCCACGCCGGTGGAGTGCTTCGGCGTGATCGCCGATTGGGACCATGCCACCGACTCCCTCACGGTGTGGGCCAACTTCCAGGGGCCGTTCACCCTGCACACTGTGGCGGCCGGTGCCCTGGGACTGCCCGCGGCCCGGCTGCGCCTGCTCACCCCGCCCGACTCAGGAGGCAGCTTCGGCACCAAAGCCGGCGTGTTCGGCTACGTGGTGCTGGCAGGGCTTGCCTCGAAGGTCTGCGGCGTGCCGGTGCGCTGGATCGAGGACCGTCTCGAGCACCTGGCGGCCGCCGGCTCGGCCACGCACCGCGTCACCGACGTGGAGGCCGGCTTCGCCGCCGACGGCGAGTTGCTGGCGCTGCGCTACGACGTGATCGAGGACGTGGGGGCCTACCTGCGGGCGCCCGAACCGGCGACCCTCTACCGGATGCACGGTTCCCTGACCGGCGCCTACGCGGTGCGTCACGTGGCCGCGCGCAACCGTGTGGTGCACACCAATCGCTGCCCGACCGGGCTGAACAGGGGATTCGGCGGGCCACAGCTGTATCTGGCGCTGGAGCGCATCATGGCGCGTGGCGCGGCCGCCCTCGGCCTCGATCCCGCCGAGGTGGCCCGCCGCAACCTCATCCCGCCCGAGGCCTTCCCCTACCGCACACCATCGGGCGGGCTGTACGACTCCGGCGACTACGCGGCTTG
Source organism: Acidimicrobiales bacterium (assembly GCA_963664235.1). GTDB lineage: Bacteria > Actinomycetota > Acidimicrobiia > Acidimicrobiales > CATQHL01 > VXNF01. The sequence continues at coordinate 2,678,292 of OY760933.1, forward strand.
TCTCGACGACGCCCTCGAGGCCGCGGGCTACGAGAAACAGCGCCGCCACCAGGCCGACCGGCGCGCCGGCGCGACCACCGCCGACCACCGCCGGCTGGGTATCGGCTTGGCCTGTGTGGTGGAGCCGTCGATCTCCAACATGGGCTACATCTCCCTCGCCGAGACGCCCACCGAGCGCGCCCGAGGCTGGCCGAAGTCCGGCAACGCCGAGGGCGCCACGCTGGCGATGAACCCTCTCGGCGGCGTGACAGTTCGCCTCTCGACGGTCCCGCAGGGGCAAGGGCATCGCACCGTCGCCGCCCAGGTGGCCGCCGACGCTCTGGGTCTCAGCCCTGCCGACGTGGAGGTCCAGAGCGAGATGGACACCCACGTGAATGCCTGGACGGTGTCGTCGGGCAATTACTCCTCCCGCTTCGCCGGCATCGGGGCGGCGGCGGTGGCAGAGGCCGCCGAACGGCTCGCCGGGAAGCTGCGGCGCATCGCCGGCGACGTCCTGGAGTGCGCGGCGGCCGACGTGGAGCTGCGCGACGGGCAGGCTCGCGTCGTGGGCCAGCCCGACCGGGGCGTGTCCCTGCGGCGCCTCGCCGGCGCGGCGCACTGGAACCCCGAGTCGCTGCCGGAGGGCCTCGAGCCGGGCCTGGCGGTCACCGCCTTCGTGTCGGCGCCCAACCTGGACCCGCCCAACGACGCGGACGAGGTGGCCACCTCGGCGGCCCACGGGTTCGTGGTCGACGTGGCGGCCGTCGAGGTGGACACCTCCAGCGGCGCGGTACGCATCCTCGACTACGTCACGGTGCACGACGCCGGCACGCTGCTGCATCCCCGCCTCGTGGACGGCCAGATCCTGGGCAGCTTCGCCCACGGCCTCGGCCCGGCCCTGCTGGAGCAGACCGTCCACGACCCCGACGGGAACCTGCTGACCGGCAGCTTCATGGACTACCTGTGCGCCACCTCCACCGAGATCCCCGAGCTGCGCATCCTGCACCGCTGCACCCCGTCGCCTTTCACTCTTCTCGGCGCCAAGGGTCTCGGCGAGGGCAACACCATGAGCGCCCCGGCGGCGGTGGCCAACGCCGTCTGCGACGCCCTCGGCATCGACGACCTGGACCTCCCGCTCACCGCCCCCCGCATCTGGGAGGCGCTCAGCGCCTCGGACCCGGGGGACGGTCCGTGAAGCCGCCCCCGTTCCGCTACGAGCGCCCGGACAGCCTGCCGGAGGCGCTGGCGATACTGGCCGCCCACGGCGACGAGGCCAAGGTGCTGGCCGGCGGCTGCAGCCTCGTGCCCATGCTGAACATGCGCCTGGCGCGCCCCGAGGTGCTGGTGGACGTGAACCGGATCGACGGTCTCGTCGGGGTGCATCCCGAGGGTGGCACCGTCACCACCGGGGCCATGCTGCGGCAGTCGGCCCTGGAGCGCTCGCCGCAGCTGCGTGGGGCGCTGCCGCTGGTGGCTGCCTGCGCGCCCTACATCGGGCACTTCGTGACCCGCAACCGGGGCACGGTGGGCGGCTCGCTGGCGCACGCGGATGCCCGAGGCGAACTCCCGCTGGCGCTGCTCACCTTGGGCGGGTCGGTGCTGGCGCAGTCGCAGCGCGGGCCGCGCAGCATCGCCGCCGAGGATCTGTTCCTCTACCACTTCACGTCCGCCCTGGAGCCCGACGAGTTGCTCTGCGAGGTCCGCTGGCCGGCCACCGGGCCGGGCTGGGGCTACGGCTTCGCCGAGATGGCCCAGCGCCACGGCGACTTCGCGCTCGCCATGGCCGCCTGCGCGCTGCGCCGCCGCAACGGCGCGGTCGTCGAGGTGCGCCTGGGGTTGGGGGCCGTGGCCGACCGCCCCCTGCTCGCCACCGAAGCGGCGGATGTCCTGGTGGGCCACGACCTCGACGGCGCCGCCGCTGCCGGTCCACTGGCCGAGGCCGGCGGGCTGGCTGCCGCCGCGGCCGAGCCGTTCGAGGACCTGCACGCGTCGGTGGCCTACCGGCGGCACCTGGTGCGCCTGCTGAGCGAGCAGGTGATCCGCCAGGCCTGGGCGTCGGCGGCCGCGCCGGCAGGGGAGGGCGAACCGTGAGCGGGCCCACCGCGGCGAACGCCCGCGAGGCGCCCGCGAGGCGTCTGGGAGGCGGTCTGTGAGCGGATTCACCGAAGTCGCCGTCACCGTGAACGGTCGTCGCTACAGCGAGCCCGTGCCCGACCGGCTCCTGCTGTCGGACTTCCTGCGCCATCGGCTGGGGCTGACCGGCACGCACGTGGGCTGCGAGCACGGGGTCTGCGGCTCCTGCACGGTCCACCTCGACGGTGCCGCCGTGCGCTCGTGCCTGCTGCTGGCTGTGCAGACCGACGGATTCGACGTGTCCACGGTGGAGGGACTCGCCGGCGACGACGGCCTGCACCCGCTGCAGGAGGCATTCCGGGAGCACTTCGCGCTGCAGTGCGGCTTCTGCACGCCCGGCATCCTGATGGCGGCGGCGGACTTCCTGGCCCACAACCCCGCCCCCACTCGCAACGAGATCGCCGAGATGCTCTCCGGGCACCTCTGCCGCTGCACCGGCTACGCCCCGATAATCGACGCCATTGCCGCCGCCGCCGAGGCCGGCGCCGGCTGACGCCAATGCGACGCATGCCGGCTGCTTCCGTCATCCCGGCGCAGGCCGGAATCCAGTGACTGGCGCCCCACCCGCTGGTGCCGGCTCCCGGACGGGGGCGCAGGCATGAACCTCGGTCTGTCGTTGCTGTACGCCGCCGAGCGCACGCCGGACGCCGACGCGGTGACCGACGGCGACGCCCGCCTGGATTACCGGAGCCTGCAGCAGGTCGCCGCCACGCTGGCCGCCGGGCTCGCCTCGCGCGGCGTCGGCAGGGGCGACCGGGTCGCCGTCGTGCTCAAGAACCGCCGCCAGGCTGTCGAGCTGTACTGGGCCTGCCAGTGGCTGGGTGCCGTCGTCGTGCCGCTCTCGTGGCGCGTGGCCCCCGCTGATGTTGCCTACTGCGTCGCCGATTCCGGAGCCTCCGTCGCCGCCTTCGAGGAGGCGAGCGTCGAGCATGCCGTGGCCTGCGGCGCCACGGTGGAGCGCCTCGTGGCCGTGGGTACAGCGGGCGCCGGATCGGTGGCCGGATTCGTCGATCGCCTGCGAGGCGGCGGCTGTGAGACGCCCTGCGAGCCCTACGCCGGCCTGCTGGCTGCCGGCGAAGCGGCCGGGCCGGCCCCGGCCGTTGCCGATCCGGACGACCGGGAGACCTCCATCATCCTGTACACATCGGGCACGACGGGACGGCCGAAGGGTGTGCCCCGCAGCCACGCGGCGGAGCGCGCCGGTGGCCTCTCGCAGGCTCTCCATCAGAGCTACCGCCCCGGCGAGCGCACCCTCGGGGTGATGCCGCTGTACCACACGATGGGCATCCACACCCTCCTGGCAGCGCAGATCGTCGGCGGCTGCTACGTCTGCCAACCCGACTGGAGCGCGGCCGGGGCGCTCGACCTCATCTCCTCCGAGCGGATCGGCTCGTTGTACCTGGCTCCCACGCTGTTCCACGACCTCGTGCACGCGCCGGCAGCTGCCACGGCGGACGTCTCGACGGTGCGTTCGGTTGCCTACGCGGGTGCCGCCATGACGAGCGCCCTCGTGGAGCGGTGCGTCGAGGTGTTCGCCCCCGAGGTGTTCATCAACCACTACGGCTCCACCGAGGTGTACACCTACTCGGTTCACTTCGACCAGCGGGCGGCCCCGGGCTGTGCCGGTCGCCCCGCCATCAACGCCCGGCTGCGGCTGGTGCGCCCGGAGCCCGGCGCCGGCCCTGGCGACGAGGTGTCACCCGGCGAGACCGGTGAGATCATCTGCCACCTGAGCTCCGACGAGGCCTTCGCCGGCTACTGGAACCGCCCCGATGCAGACGCCAAGGCGATCCGCGACGGCTGGTATTTCACCGGCGACCTGGGCCGCTGCGATGCCGGCGGGAACCTCTGGGTGGTGGGCCGGATCGACGACATGATCATCAGCGGCGGCGAGAACGTCCACCCCCTCGAGGTGGAGGACGTGCTCGAGCGAGCGCCGGGTGTGCGGGAGGTCGCGGTGGTGGGCCTGCCCGACGACCGCTGGGGCCAGGCGGTGACGGCCTTCGTGGTGCTCGACGACGCGGCGGGAACCACCACCGGGGCCGCCGCGGCCCGGCTGGACGCCTACTGCCTGGAGTCCACCGAGTTGGCCCGTTTCAAGCGCCCCCGCCGCTACCGGTTTCCCGACACCCTGCCGAAGAGTCCGTCGGGCAAGATCCTGCGCCGTCTCCTGCGGGAGCAAGCGGACGAACCGCCCGGCGGAGCCGGCGGGTGAAGGCCGGCGATGGTCGTAGCCTGCGCTGTTGCTCTGTTCGCCGAGAGTTGGCGTGCGGAGGCGTGCCGGGGCGTACCGGCGTGACCATCACCGAAGGAGGACCGGCGGCGTGGCAGCGAACGACCCAGAGCAGGTGACCTACCCCGAGGGGTTGGACGGTCTGCGCTTCGAGCGCGACCCCGAGACGGGTGTGGCCACCATCACGCTGGACGTGCCGGGCAAGCTGAACCGCGTCTCGATGCTGGCGCGCGAGCACCTGCTGGCGCTGTTCGAGGCCTGCGGGCGCGATCCGGAGGTGCGCGTGGTGGTGCTGGCCGGGGCGGGGGAGCGAGCCTTCACCGCCGGGGGCGACATCGCCGGCTTCCTGGAGGCCACCCCGGAGGTGCTGACCCGGCTGCATCACAACGTGGCCGCCCCCGAGCGCTGCCCGAAGCCCGTGATCGCCAAGCTGCACGGGTTCACGTTCGGCGTGGGCCTGGAACTGGCCCTGGCCTGCGACTTCCGCATCGCCGCCGACGATCTGCAACTGGGCCAGCCCGAGGTATCCATCGGCATGATCCCCGGCAGCGGCGGGTCGCAGCGCCTCGCCCGCATGATCGGCCTGGGTCGCGCCAAAGACCTGGTGATGCGGGGCCGGCGCATGGGTGCCGCAGAGGCACTCGCCGCCGGCCTGGTGTCCGAGGTCGTCCCCCGAGACGATCTCGACGCCGCCGCCGACCGCCTGACAGCCGAACTCACGGTCCTCTCCCCTCTGGCCCTGCGCATGGCCAAGCGAGTCCTCAACCAGGCCTACGACGGCCCGCTTCCTGTCGGCCTCGAGCTGGAGGGCCTCGCCTACGGCTTCTTGCGCACCACCGCCGACTTCCGCGAGGGAGTCGAGGCTTTCACGGAGAAGCGCAAACCCAACTTCACCGGCGAGTAAACCTCCCGCCACCCTCGTCTGCGCGTCTCGGGGTTTCCAGGCGCGCAGTGGCGCGACGACTCCCATCCTCCGAACCTGAACCCGCAGCGGGGTTCTACGGGCGACTCTGTGGTGCTATGAATCGTGCGGGGCGGTTTCGGTGCCCCGCACGGGCCGGCTATGACGGGAGGTCTCCATGTCGTCCGAGGGAGAGAAGAAGCGTGAGGTGCCGATCCGGCTGCCGCCGGAATTGGAGGGCGGCTGCTGGGCAAACTTCGCGGCCGTCACGCACAGTCCTTACGAGTTCACGCTGGACTTCGTGCGCATGAACTTCGACGGGGTCGAGCCCCGCAACGGGGTCGTGGTCCAGCGGATCCATATGTCGCCGCTGTTCGTGCAGCAACTCATCGACGCCTTGCAGGACAATTGGCGGAAGTACGCCAACAAGGCCATGCCGAAGGAGTTGCGGGACTAGTCCGCCAGAGCGGCCTCCAGCCGCGGGATCAACTCGTCGAACACGTCGCGCCAGTCGGCCACGAATCCCACGTCGCACCAGTCGAAGATCGGGGCGTCGGGATCGGGGTTGATGGCCACGATGCTGCCCGACGAGCGCACCCCGACGGTGTGGTTGAACTTCCCCGACAGGCCGATGGCGATGTACAGGCGGGGTGAGATCGTGTGCCCTGTGATGCCCACCTGCCGGGCACGGGGCATGGCGTTGACGTCGGTCACCTTCCGCGTGGCGCACAACTCGGCGCCGATCTTGCGGGCGTCGGCGCGCAGGCGCTCGTAGTCGGCCACGGCCACGCCCTGGCCCACCCCGATCACGACCTCCGCGTGGGCCAACTGGTCGCCGTCATCGTCGCGCGACCGTCGCAGGACCCCCAGCCGGCCGCGCGGCGTCACGGCCAGTTCGGTCACGGGCGGCTCGGGCGTCGAGCGCGGCGCGGGCAGTCCCAGCACGCCGGCTCGAACCGTCGCCATCTGCACCGCCGAGGAGCACTTGATGGCGGCCATCAGGTACCCCCCGAAGGCCAGCTTGTCGGCGATCAGCCGACCCTCGTCGCAGGACAGCCCCACGGCGTCGCCGGTCAGACCGGCGCCAAGCCGGGCCGCAACCCGCGAGGCCACCTCGCGGCCCCACGCGGTGCTCGGCGCAAGGATCGCCCAGGGCTGTGCTCCGCCGGCCCAATCGCCGACCGCTGCGGCGATGTCCTCCTCGGTCAGCCCCCCGTGGCCGTCACCGGACGTGGCGCCGGCGCTGCCCCCGGCGGCGGTGATCCGCCGGACCGCGTCGGCTCCGAAGCTGCCGAGTCCGGCCCCCGCGGCGGGGCCCAGAGCGACGACGTGGCCGCCGATGGCGGCGGCGAGGGAGGCGCCCGCCCCCAGCAACTCGCGGCTGTGCCGCTCCCGAGCGGGCTCGATCAGCACACCGACGGCCGGACCGCCGCTTCCGCTCGCCGGCAGGTCCACGGCCAACCCGGAGCCGCGGGCGACGTCGGGGGCGTCGGCGGCCGACAGAGCTCCCCGCTCGTCGAGCACCACGAGGGCCCGGTCGGCCTGGCCGGCCAGATCCCCGGACAGCATCTCGCCTTGCCGGTCGATCCTCAGGGTCCAGATGGGGCCGACCGAGGTGGGGCTGGCGGCGGCACCCCACGGGCCGGGGCCCAACTCCCCGGCACCGATCGCCCGGATGCGCCCGGCGTCGACGCCTGCCCAGACGACGGGATCCTTGATCTTGCAGGGATCGATCAACCGCTCGGCGCACGACAGCACCGCCGGGAGTTCCAACTCCACGTCCAGCCACTCGTCGTTGTGCTCGAGGAGGAGAGACAGCCGTTCCCCGGTGAGGCTCAGCCGGCGAACCCCGCAGGCGAACGGTAGGTCCAGCAACTCGGCGAGTTGCGGGGGCACCTGCCCGGTTTCGGCGTCCACGGAGTTCCGCCCGGACAGGATCAGGTCGAACGGACCGAGGTGCTCGACGGCGGCGGCCAACGCTCGTGCGGTGGCGAGGGTGTCGGAACCGGCGAACGCCGCATCGGTCACGTGGAGGCCGGTGTCGGCCCCGAAGGCGATGGCTTCCCGGCACACCGTGTCCGCCGACGGTGGTCCCAGGGTCGCCACGCTGAGGGTGCCGCCGCTGGCGCGGGCGATCTGCAAGCCCTGGGCGACGCCGCGCCGGCAGTAATCGTTCATGTGCAGGTCCAGCCCGTCGCGCACGAGCCGGTTGTCGGGCCCGAGTCGCATGTTCTCGAACACAGGGATCTGTTTCGCCAGCGCCAGCACGCGCAGCGGGCGGGCGGGTTGCAGACCCGGGGTGCTCACGGTGCCGGCAGCGGGTCGAGGGTGTCGCGCTCCGTGTGCAGGTGTGCGGTCTCGTTCAGCGACGTGACGTACATGCCGCCGAGCTCATTGCGCCGCAAGCGGGACATGCCCGTGTAGTCCACACTGAAGAAGAAGACGTTCTCGATGTCCAGCACGTGGCTCACGAGGGCGTTGATCGTGCCGCTATGGGCCACGACGGCGACTGTGCGGCCCCGGTGGTCGGGCTCCCACGCGTCGAAGGTGCCGGCCACTGCATCCCGGAACTGCTCGGGGTCGATGAAACCGGCCTCCTTCCAGCGGCCGTCGCGCAGGTGGCGCCAGATCTCGTGCCGCTCGCGCTTCATCTGCTCGTACGGGATGTATGTGGTGCTCCCGCCGTCGATCTCCGAGAACCCCTCCACGATCTCCACCTCGAGTTCCCGCTGGGTGGCCAGGGGCTGGGCGGTCTCGACCGCCCTGAGCTTGGGGCTCGAGGCGACGTGATCGATGTTCTCGTCCCTCAGCCATTCCGCCAGGCGCCGGGCCTGCTCGTGTCCCACATCGGTGAGGCCGGGATCGGCCGGGCCGTCACAGTTCTCCACCCGTTCGGGCAGGGCGTGACGGATCAGAATCAGCTTCACGCGGTCGTACGGTACCGGCCGGTCCGTCGCGACCGGCCCGAACGGGGCCTTGGCGCAGGGGCCGGTAGCCGGGTGTGGCAACATCGCGCCATGGCTGTGGACCACACCGGCGTCCTGTTCACCTCCGATGACACCGCGGAGGTTCTCTCGTGCATGGAGGATCTGTCCGCCCGCGGCGACGGCAAGGGTTGGCTGAACCTGCAGCCCTGGGTCGAGGACGAGGACCGGACGCCCACCTCACCGCTGGGTCGGATGTTCTCGTCGCGCGGCCCCGAGGTACCGCTCGCTACGTGGATTCCCGAACATCGGCGCGGCCGGAGCGAGGTACGGGCGACCATCGGGATCTCCCACCCCACCGGCCGCTTCGCGGTGCGCCGGCTGACCGACAGCGGGGTGGAGGTGCCGTCGAGCTGGACGGTGCGCCAGGATCACGTCCGGCGTGGTCTGGTGTTCGAGCTGCCCGGCGGGGTCGGCGCCGGGGAAGTGCTGCGGTTCCTGCTGGCTGCGGTGGCGACGCTCAGCGGGGTGGAGACCGACGGCCGCTGGGTTGCCGACATGGCCGTCCAGCGAGGCTCCCGGCAGAGTTGACCGCCCCGGGCGCCCCCGGCCGGCGGCCGGCCGTCTGCGAGCGCCGCTGCCGGTCCTGGCCCCCGGTTAGGGTGCGAGCATGACTGCGGATCTGAACGACGAGACGGTTGTAGGCAACGGGTTCGGCGCAGCGGGTGCCGAGGCGGTCTGGGTCTGGGACACCGACAGTCCGGTCGGGCGCCTGGGGCTCGCCGTCAGCGAAGCGGGACTGCGGCGCCTGTGTTTCCTGCCCCCCGGCGTAGCGGGCAGCGCCGACGCCGATGTCGAGGCGCTGGCCGCGGCCATGGCCGAGACGGCGCCGGGCCGGGTCGCCGTGGCTGCTGCGCCGCTGGACGCCGTGCGCCGCCAACTCGACGACTATTTCGCGGGCAGGCTGCGGGACTTCACCGTAGGGGTCGACTGGCGCGGCAACGCGGGCTTCTATCGCCGGGCGCTGGAGGTGACCGCCGCCATTCCGTACGGGCAGACACGGAGCTACGCGGGAGTGGCGGCGAGCGCAGGCAGCCCGAGAGCCGCCCGAGCGGTCGGCACGGCGATGGCGACCAACCCCGTGGCGCTTGTGGTGCCCTGTCACCGGGTCGTCCGCACCGACGGGAGTCGCGGACCCTACGGCGGCGGCACCGCGGCCAAGGATCTGCTGCTGGATCTGGAGGCGTCGGTCAGCGGCAGCTGAGGCGGGAAGTTGGCGACCGGCTCTCCGGGGCCCTCGCCCGGGCTGCCCCCGTGTCGGTCAGAGGGCGATCTCCTCGATCTCAGAGGTCTCCCAGAACTCGTGGTTCTCGATCCAGTCCGCATTGGCCGACCGCAGCAGCAACTCCGGGTCGTGGAGCGGGTCGGCCTCCTCGTTGACCCCGCCGAGCACTGACCGCCAAGCGCCCGACCACCAGGCCAGCAGCGCAATCAGCAGGCATGTGCCCAAAAAAGCGGCTAATGGAACGAGCATTTCCACAGGATGCGAACCATATCCACAGTTCTTGGCATTGTCCACCCGTGAAGCCCACCCAGGTTGCCCCGAGATGACGCTCAATCGGACGGTAGCGACATGGTCGCTCCCCGCCGGCGACCCGGTGGTTCCCGGGGTGGCGCGGTAGGGTCGCCCCCTGCCCAAGGAGGAGTGATGACGGGTCCGCTGGGCTTCTGGAGCATCGCGGCGGACGATCCGCATCGTGTCGCCGTCGTGGACCCGCAGGGGCGGCAGACCAGCTTCGGCGAGTTGGCCGAACTGGCGAACCGGTACACGCACGGGTTCGGTGCCCTGGGCCTCGGAACCGGCGACGGGGTCGTCACGGTGCTGCCGAACGGGCTGGAGCAGATCGCCGTCCGGCTGGCCGCCTACCAGGGCGGCATGTACTCCACCGCGGTCAACTGGCATCTCACCGCGCCCGAGATCTCCTACATCGTGAGCGACAGCGACGCCGGAGCGCTCGTCTTCCACGAGCGGTTCGCGGACGCCGCGGCGGGAGTCCTGCAGCGCACCGCCGTGAGACACCGCTTCGCGGCGGGCACCATCGACGGGTACCGGCCGCTGGCGGCGTTGACCGCGGGCCAGCCGGCGACACGGCCCGGGAACCTCGCCACCGGCAGCGCGATGACCTACACCTCGGGCACGACGGGTCGCCCCAAGGGTGTCCGCCGGCCGCTCGGCGATGCCCACCCCGACGAGTCGGCCACGACCGCGGGGCTGCTCCTGATGTTGTTCGGGGTGAAGCCCCACGAAGGCAATGTGCACCTGTGCTTAACCCCCATGTACCACGCTGCAGCCGACCTCTGGGTCGCCATGTCACTGCACCTCGGACACACGGTGGTGCTCATGGATCGCTGGGACGCCGCCGGGGCGCTCGAAGCGATCGAGCGCCACGGGGTCACCCACACCCAAATGGTGCCGACCATGTTCCATCGCCTGCTGCGACTGCCCGCCGAGGTGCGCCGCCGTCATGACCTGTCGTCGCTGCGGCACGTGATTCACGCGGCGGCCCCCTGCCCGGTGGAGACGAAGCTGGCGATGCTGGACTGGTTCGGCGACTGCATCTGGGAGTACTACGGCTCCACCGAGGGCGGTGGAACCATCGTGGGCCCCACCGAGTGGAGGGAATTCCCCGGCACGGTGGGAACGCCTTGGCCCGCACCGAGGTGATCGTCGTGGATGAGGGCGGCGCGGAGTTGCCGCCGGGGGAGAGCGGCACCATCTACATGAAGATGCCCCCCAGCCTGCGCTTCGCATACCACAAGGACGCCGGCAAGACGGCCGACGGGCGCCTCGGCGAGTTCTTCACCGTCGGCGATGTGGGCTACTTCAACGCGGACGGGTACCTCTTCCTCAAGGACCGCGCCCGCGACGTGATCATCGTCGGCGGCGTCAACATCTACCCGGCTGAGATCGAGGGTGCGATGCAGCAGTGCCCGCTCGTGGCCGACGTGGCCGTCTTCGGTGTGCCCGACGAGGATCTGGGCGAGAGCATCAAGGCGGTGGTGGAGCCCGCCGAGGGCGTCGAGGGGGGCGAGGCGGCACGACAGGAGATCCTGGAGTTCCTGCAGGGCCGGCTGGCGCGCCAGCGCCACCCGCATTCGCTTGACTTCATCGCCGCCCTGCCGCGCGATCCCAGCGGCAAGTTGTACAAGCGTCTGCTGCGCGATCCCTACTGGGAGGGCCGGGAGCGCCGGATCTGAACCGGCCGGCGGGCGGGTCCGCCACCCGGGCGATCAGGTCCGGAGGCCCGCTGCGGCGAGCGTCTTGGTAGGAGGCGCGAAGTAGTAGGCGCCCGACACGGTCTCGGAGAACCCCACGAGCCTGTCGTGGTGCCCGTCGCCGGCGGCGCCGAACATGGCGCCCAGCATCAGGTCGATCTTGGTGAGGTCGTCGGTGAAGGCGAGGAAGTACAGGCCGGCCTCGGTGGAGGTGCCGTACGGGACCGAGCGGCGGTAGATCTCGATCTCGGAGCCGGCCTCGTCGGTGTGCACGACGCGGCCCAGGTGCGAGTTCGCCGGCAGGTCCTCCAACTCCACACTGTCGGGCTTGGTGCGTCCGATGATCTGCTCCTGCTCGGGGACGGGGAGCGCGGCGAAGGCGTCCAGATCGTGCACCCAGCGCTGCGCCAGCACGAAGCTGCCTCCGGCGCCGGGTCCGCCGGCGATCACGGCCAACTCACGGGCCTGCTCGGCCGGCGGGTTCTCCGTGCCGTCGATGAAGCCGGTGAGGTCGCGGCTGTCGCGATAGACCCACGACGGCGTCTCCCTGGCGAGCATGCCGAGGGGATCGAAGGCGCGCCGCGCGGCGAGTGCCACGTCGAAGTTGAGATCGTGGCGGTCGCTGTGGACCCAGAAGAAGACGTCCTCCTGGGTGGCGACGGCCCGCCGACCGCTGCTGCCGGTGATCTTGGTGAACGGCTTCAGACCCGGCGGTGCCTCCATGCCGAGACGGCCGACCAAGGCAGATCCGAAGCCCACCACGAGGTGCACCGGGGCGGGCGCCGCAGCCGCCTCGTCCTGCACCGTCCGGACCGCCGCCAGGATCTGTGCGGCTCCGGCGTCGGGGGTGACGGCGAAGTGCTGGAACCAGTGTGCGCTGGTGCCCTCGGCGAAGATGGCCTCCTGGGGCGTGCCCGCAAGCGCGGACGGTGAGGCGCTGGTCATGGCGCTGCCTCCGGCATCAGGCGCAGGTGTTCGGAGCCGCCTCGCCGGCGAAACGGTCGCCGATCCAACCGAGCAGGTCGTCGCGCTGGGCGGCGAGGACGCTGCCGTGGTTGTGGCCGGGGTACTCGATGCGGATCGTCGGGCCCTGGCCGGGCTGCACGCACAGTTGGCCCAGCAGGATCTGGCTGCTGATCGCGGGGATTTGCTCGTCGTCGCTGCCGTGGAGGATCAGCAGCGGCACCGGCACCGGCGCCCCGCTGACGTCGTTCTCGATGATCACGCGGTCCCACGGCGACACCCCGAGCGGGCTCGCGACCTTCAGCAGCTGCTCCTTGCTGAGGGGGTTGAACACGTCGAAGACGTCCTGGGTGCAGCCCGTCTCCAGGACATCCATGAGGGCGATGGCCTCGTCTGTGTAGACCTGATCCAACTCGATCTCGTCGTAGGCCTCGGCGAACGCGGCCGACGCCATTGCCAGGTAGCCCTGGAACGGGCCGCCCAACAGCACGTCGTACAGCAGCGCGAACTGCGAGGGAGGCGCGCCCGACGCCACGCCGAGGAGTTTCAACTCGGGGGCGTAGCCGGACCAGTGCTGGCCGGTGTGCATGGCGGCGTGGCCACCCTGGCTGTGTCCCCAGACCACGAACTCATCGGTGACGGAGATGAGCGGCATACCGTCGGCACCGAGGGTGCTCCCGAGGTTGTGCGCGGCGCGCACGCTGTCGAGCACGCCCCGGGCCTCGCTGCCGCCGACGATGTACGGATGCAGGCCGGGGGTGCCGAGGCCCTCGTAGTCGGTGGCGGCGACGGCGTAGCCCGGGAGATAGGCGCCGTTGGTCGCGACGAACCCCTCGGCGTCGAGGGACGGCGCGCAGATGTCGGCCGTGCCGGTCGTTCCGTGGGCGTACGCCACGAGCGGCCAGCCGCCCGGGGGCGGATCGCCGGCCGGTGCCATCACGAACCCGGAGACGGCGATGTCGTCGCCTCGCAGCGAGCGGGAGTGGTAGAGAATCCGGTAACCGACGTAGTCGTCACCCAGGTGCAGTGCCTCGACGTCGATGATCTCACCCGGCTCACCCGGTGACAGCGGAAGCGGCACCTCGAGGGCTCCCGGCGCGTCGTAGACGGCCGCCGTCTCTGGCTCGGGCTCGTCGGCCGGCGGCGGGCCGTACGGATCGGTTGCCGTCTCGGGCGCAGGTTCCGGCTCGTCGGGCTCGGGCTCGGTGGCCGGCGGCGTGTCAGGATCCGCCGACGGTTCGGGAGGGGGCTCCGGGGGTGGCGGCGCCGGGGCCGGTTCGGGAGCGGGGGCCGGAGGAGGTGGATCCGGGGGCGGCGGCGCCGGGGCCGGTTCGGGAGCGGGGGCCGGAGGAGGTGGATCCGGAGGTGGCGGCGCGGGCGCCGGCTCCGGGGGCGGCGGCTCCGGGGGCGGCGGGGGTTCGGGTGCCGGCGGGGGAGGATCGGGCGCCGGGGTCGGCGGTTCAGGCGCGGGTGGCGGTGGTTCGGGGACCGAGGCAGGTTGCTGGGCCGCAGGGGCCTCATCCGCCGCCTGGCCGCAGGCCGCCAGCAGCAGGCCCACACTGGCCATCAGCGCCACACATGTCGTCAGCGTGCCCCGCGGTGCGATCCGGTCATTCCGGCCAAGGCGTGAATCCATCCTGCCGCGGACCCGGACCCGGGTGCGGGTGGCGAGTCGGCCCGGCCGCCGGTGGGCGCGCGGCGACTCGGCGGGGGAGTGCCCGGGCAGATCGTTCACGATGCCTCCTCTCGGAGCGCTCCGGGGTTTCCCCGGCGCGCTCGGGCGGCGATCGAGCGCCGCTGCAGTTGAGCGTACAGCCGGCGCCGCTGCCGCCTGTTGGCGGCCCGTCCCAGCCGGACCCCGGAGGTGCGGCTATGCGCCGCCGACGTGGAGGTCCCGCACACCGGGTTCGGCTCAACTCGTTTCCGGCGGCAGCGGGTCGTGTGCCATGCTCGCGCCCGCTATGGAGTCCGCGGCTGAAACCGATTCCCCTCACGGCCGCCGTGAGGGGCCGCTCTGGCACCCGGCGCACCCCGGGGCCACCAACCTGCGGGCGTTCTGCGATGCGTTGGAGGGCCAGGGTCACGGGCGTTTCGCGGGCTACACAGACCTGCACGCTTTCTCGGTGGCCGATCCGGGGGCGTTCTGGGCGGCGGCCTGGGATTTCTGCGAGGTCGTCGCCCACGGTCGCGGCGAGCGCCTCTTCGTGCCGGGCGCTGAGATCTTCGAGGGCCGGTTCTTCCCGGACGCCCGGCTGAACTTCGCCGAGAACCTGCTGCGGCGCGCCGACGACTCCCCCGCGTTGATGTTCAGCGGGGAAGACGGCGGCCGGCGGGAGTTGAGCTGGGCGCAGTTGCGGTCCGAGGTGGGGCGTATCGCCGGCGCGCTCGGCGGCGAGGTCGGCATCCGGCCCGGGGACCGGGTGGCGGCCTGGCTCCCGAACATTCCCGAGACCTGCGAGTTGATGCTGGCCACGGCTGCGCTCGGGGGCGTTTTCTCCTCGTGCTCGCCCGACTTCGGCACCGACGGTGTCGTCGACCGCTTCGGCCAGATCCGCCCGCGGGTGCTTGTGGCCGCGGACGGCTACCGCTACGGGGGCAAAGAGTTCGACTGCCTCGCACGCCTCGGCGAGATCGCCGCCAGGCTGCCGGAACTCGAGCGGATCGTGGTCGTCCCGTTCCTGGATCCCGCCCCCGACCTCAGCGGGCTGCCCGATGCCGTGACCTGGGAGGCCTTCGGGGGCGACCACCCGGCGTCGGGGGACGCCCCCGAATTCGTGCCCCTGCCGTTCGATCACCCGCTCTACGTCCTGTACTCCTCAGGCACCACGGGGGTGCCCAAGTCCATCGTGCATCGGGCCGGCGGCATCCTGCTGAAGCACCTCGTAGAGCACCGGCTGCAGTGTGAGGTGCGCCCGGGCGACAGGGTGTTCTACTTCACGACCGCCGGCTGGATGATGTGGAACTGGCTGATGTCGGCCCTGGCGAGCGAGGCCACGCTGGTGCTCTACGACGGCGCGCCCGACCCGGTGCGACTATTCGACCTCACCGACGCCGAGGGGATCACGCTGTTCGGCACATCCGCGGGCTTCATCGAGGCGACCGCCAAGCGGGGACTGTCGCCGCGCCTGACCCACCGGTTGGACAGCCTCCGGACCATCACCTCCACCGGCTCGCCCCTCTCGCCGGAGGGCTTCGAGTACGTGTACGCCGAGGTGAAGGCCGACGTGCATCTGGCCTCCATCTCGGGAGGCACAGACCTGTGCGGCTGCCTGGTGAACGGCGACCCCACCGCGCCGGTGTTCGCCGGGGAGATCCAGCGCCCGGCACTGGGGCTTGCCATCGACGTGTTCGGCACCGACGGCCGGCCGTGCCCGCCCGAAGTGCAGGGCGAACTGGTGTGCACCAACTCGTTCCCCTCGATGCCGCTGGGATTCTGGGGCGACGAGGGCCCCGGCGGCGAGGCGCCGGAGGGGGCGCTGGCGGTCACCGCCGGCCCGCGTTACCGGCGGGCGTACTACGAACGCTTCCCCGGCGTCTGGCACCAGGGCGACTTCGCCCGCTGGACCGCCAACGGCGGCATGGTCATCGCCGGGCGTTCCGACGCCACGCTCAATCCCGGCGGTGTGCGCATCGGCACCGCCGAGATCTACCGCTGCCTCGAGGCCATTCCCGAGGTGCTGGAGGCCATCGTGATCGGCCAGCCCTGGCAGGGCGACACCCGTATCGTGCTGTTCGTGCGTCTCCGGGGCGAGCTGACCGGGGAGTTGACCCGGCGCATCCGCGACCGCATCCGCGCAGACGCCTCGCCGCGCCACATGCCGGCACGCGTTGTGGCCGTCGACGCCGTGCCGCGCACCCGCAGCGGCAAGCTGACCGAGCTGGCGGTGCGGGACGTGGTTTGCGGCCGCCCGGTGCACAACACCGAGGCCATCGCCAACCCCGAAGCGCTGGAGCAGTTCCGCGACCGCCCCGAGCTGGCGACGTGAGCGATTCCCGGCTGCGGCTGCGCAGCGCCCTGTTCGCCCCGGCGAGCCGGCCCGAGCTGCTGCCGAAGCTGCCCCGCAGCGGCCCCGACGCCGTCATCATCGACCTCGAGGACGCCGTGGCGCCCGCCGGCAAGGCGCAGGCGCGGCCTGTGGCCGCCGCCGCGGCCCGCGACCTGCGGCGGGCGCACCCCGATCTGGCGATCTTCGTGCGCGTCAACGGCGTCGAGACCGAGTGGTTCGAGGACGACATGGCCGGGGCGCTCACCCCCGAACTCACCGGTGTGGTGGTGCCGATGCTGGAGTCCGCGGCGGCCGTCGAGGCGGTGGCCGAGCGCCTCGAGCCGATCGGGCCGCTGGGCGTGATGGCGGGGCTGGAGACGGTGGCCGGGGTGGAACGCGCCGCGGAGGTGTTGCGCCCCCCGGTGGTGGCGGCCTACTTCGGCGCCGAGGACTACATCGCCGACATGGGCGGGGTGCGCACACCGGAGAACACCGAGGTGCTGTATGCCCGGTCCCGCGTGGCGGTGGCGTGCCGGCTGGCGGGCGCGGTGGCGCTGGACCAGGTGGTGGTGGCGCTGCGCGACGAGGACGTCTTCGTGAACGACGCCCGCCAGGCCCGGGCCCTGGGCTACAGGGGCAAGCT
Source organism: Acidimicrobiales bacterium (assembly GCA_963664235.1). GTDB lineage: Bacteria > Actinomycetota > Acidimicrobiia > Acidimicrobiales > CATQHL01 > VXNF01. Next base: position 2,695,330 of record OY760933.1, read on the forward strand.
CTGCATCCACCCGGCGCAGGTGCCGTGGGCCAACCGCGTCTTCACGCCCTCCGCCGAGGAGGTGGAGCGGGCCCGGCGCCTGCTCGCCCTCTACACCGAGACCCAGCGCAGCGGCGCCGGTGCCGTGGCCTTCGAGGGCCAGATGATCGACGAACCCCTGGCCCGCCAGGCCCGAGCCCTGCTGGCGGCCGCCGAGGACTGAGTCCCGGCGGGGGTGGTTGGCTAGTACTCGCCCACCACGGTGGTGGCGAACTTGCTGAGCAGGTGCGGGCCGGCCAGGACCGGTTCGTAGCGGGGGGACTCGCCGGGCGCCAGGCAGGTCGGCAGGCAGCGCACCTCGGCGTCCCAGCGCACATTGTGGAAGAACACGATGCTCTGGCGCCGGGTGGAGCGGCCGGCGTCGGTTGGCGGCAACCCGGCGCGGTGCAGCGTGGACACCCAGCGGTCGTTGGTCCAGCGGGCCATCAAGTCGCCGATGTTCACGACGAAGCCGCCCGGGATCATCGGCACGGCCGCCCAGCCGTCGGGGCCCATCACCTCCAGGCCGCCGGGGGCGTCGTCGAAGCGCAGGATCGACAGGGTTCCGTAGTCGGTGTGGGCGCCGGCGCGCAACTGTCCCGGCAGGGGTCGGGTCTCCAACTCGGGGTAGTTGATCGCCCGCATGGCGCTGGAGTGATGGTCCAGGAACGGCTCGAAGTGGTCGTCCGGCAGGCCCAGCCCCACGGCCATGATCGACAGCAGCCGGCCCGTCAACTCGGCCATGATCCGGAAGTACGCCTCCCAGGCCGGACGCAGCGACGCCGGCTCTCCGGGCCAGCGGGGCTCGGCCAGGATCGCCCGGGCGCCGGGGGGGATCACCACTGGCAGTTCGAGGGGACCCATGTTGAGGGTCTCCTTCAGGTCCGGCGGCGTGGTGTCGCCGAGCGATCGGGCCAGCATCTCGCCCTGGATCGGTGAGTAGCCGTAGGCGTAGTCCTCCGAGGGCGCCGGGCTTTGGCGCTTGACCTCCAGCGGCAGGTCGAAGAACTCCCGTGCCGCGTTCCAGACGGCGTCGCTGGTCCCCTGGGGCACCCCGTGACCGACGATGACGAAGAAGCCGATGGTGCGGCAGGCCTCGTCCACGGCCCGCCCCACGGCGGCTAGTCCCGCTTCGCTCTCGGTTGCCGGGGAGATGTCGATGATGGGGACAGGGGATTGCAGGGTCGCCGTCACAGACGCCGGTCCCGTCGCCGAGGTCACCCCGGGGTCAGGGGTCATGGTCGGCCCGGCGCTGCCGGATCGGGCGAGATGCCGGGCCGGGCGAGGTATTGGGCGCAGAGTTTCATATACTTCGCATTACTTTGAATCTGCTTCGGCAGGTGAGTCGGCAGACTCGTCGTCGCGACGCAGGTTCAGTGATGCGGAGTTCATGCAGTAGCGCTCGCCGGACGGGGCGGGGCCGTCGTCGAAGATGTGCCCCAGGTGCGCCCCGCATTCGTTGCACACCGCCTCGGTGCGGGTCCAGCCACCGCTGAGGTCGGTGCGGCGCTCCACGAGTTCGCTGCCCATCTCGGAGTGGAAGCTGGGCCAGCCGGTGCCGGAGTCGTACTTGGTGTCGCTGGAGAACAGCGCCGTGTCGCAGACCACGCAGTGGTAGACGCCGTCATCCTTGCAGTCCCAGTACTCGCCTGTGAAGGCCCGCTCCGTGCCGGCCTCCTGGGTGACGTGGTACTGGAGCGGGGAGAGTTGTTTGCGGAGTTCTCGCCGGTTGGGCTGTTCGGTGGTCATGACGCCTCCAAATGCGTGCAGCGAACGGGCGTTTGGATTACACTGCTGTAATCCGGCTTGTGAAAGTGCTACACATAAGTGTGTCACGGCGCAGTGTGTCACACCCCCTCTCTAGAACATTCACGGACCGCTTCCCCCGAACGATCGATCCAACCGGCGCCGCTGGTGACCGGGTAATCAAACCACCCAGGAGGTCATGAACCGATGACGACGAACACCAACGGCAGGGTGCGCGAGCAGGCGCTGGACCTGGCTCTCCGCCAGATCGAGAAGAACTTCGGCAAGGGCGCGGTCATGAAGATGGGGGAGAAGACCGCCCTCCAGATCGAGTCCGTGTCCACCGGAGCGCTGGCCCTCGACGTGGCACTCGGCATCGGCGGCCTGCCCCGAGGCCGGGTCACCGAGATCTTCGGGCCCGAATCCTCCGGCAAGACCACCCTGGCCCTGCACGTCGTGGCCGAGGCGCAGCGCACGGGCGGTGTGTGCGCCTACATCGACGCCGAGCACGCCCTGGACCCGATCTACGCCCGGGCCATCGGGGTGGACGTGGACGAGATGCTGATCTCCCAGCCCGACACCGGCGAGCAGGCCCTGGAGATCGCCGACGTGCTGATCCGCTCCGGTGCCATCGACGTGGTGGTGATCGACTCGGTGGCCGCGCTCACGCCCCGGGCCGAGATCGAGGGCGAGATGGGCGACCACCACGTGGGTCTGCAGGCCCGGCTCATGTCCCAGGCCCTGCGCAAGCTCACCGCCAACCTGCACAAGAGCCACGCACTGTGCATCTTCATCAACCAGTTGCGAGAGAAGATCGGCGTGATGTTCGGCTCGCCCGAGACCACCCCCGGCGGCCGGGCGCTGAAGTTCTACTCCTCGGTGCGCCTCGACATCCGCCGCATCGAGTCCATCAAGAACGGCGCCGAGGTGGTCGGCAACCGCACCCGCGTGCGGGTCGTGAAGAACAAGACGGCGCCGCCGTTCCGCACCGCCGAGTTCGACATCATGTACTCCCAGGGCATCAGCCGGGAGGGCTCGGTGCTGGACCTGGCGGTGAGCCTCGACATCGTGAAGAAGTCGGGGGCCTGGTACACCTACGAGGGCGACCAGATCGGCCAGGGACGCGAGAACGTCAAGACCTTCCTGCGGGAGAACCCCGCCCTGGTTCTGGAGATCGCCGAGAAGGTCACCAGGAGCCTGCTGCCGCAGGTCGCCGAGACGCCCGAGCCGGCCGACGAGTTGGCCGACGAGGAGGTCGCAGCCGCCCGGTAACTCCCGGTGGTCGGCTCCCGACCGCACCGGGGCCGAGTGTCCCGGCTGTCCTGCTGGCCCCGGTAGGACCGGCCGGCGGGGGCGCCCTCTACGATTGAGCACGTGAGCGGCTCCAGGCGGTACTTCATCCGCACCTTCGGGTGCCAGATGAACGAGCACGACTCCGAGCGCGTCGCCGGGCTGCTCGAGGCTGACGGCATGCTGGCCGCCGGCGCGCCCGAGGATGCGGACGTGGTTGTGGTGAACACGTGCTGCATACGCGAGAAGGCCGACCAGAAGCTGTACGCCTACCTGGGCGGCCTGAAGGCAATGAAGCGCTCCCGCCCGGACATGCAGATCGCCGTCGGTGGGTGCCTCGCGCAGAAGGATCAGGACGTCGTCCGCTCCCGGGCGCCGCACGTGGACGTGGTCTTCGGCACCCACAACGTGCACCGGGCGGCCGAGTTGCTGGCCCGGGCGGCGCAGGACGGCCCGATCGTCGAGATCCTCACCGAGGCCGTTCGCGCCGAGGCCGAGGCGTTCCCCTCAGCGCTCGGCGTGCGCCGCGACCTGCCGCACTCGGCCTGGGTGACCATCCAGGTCGGTTGCGACAACTCCTGCGCCTTCTGCATCGTCCCCGCCGTGCGCGGCCCCGAGATCAGCCGGCCCTTCGAGTCACTGCTCGCCGAGGTCCGCGAGCTTGCCGGGGAGGGCGTTGCCGAGGTCACGCTGCTGGGCCAGAATGTCAACTCTTACGGCCGTGATCTGGCGCTGGCGCGCCGCAGGGCCGGGGAGAAGGTGCCGGCCCGGCCGATGTTCGCCGAGTTGCTGCGCGCCGTCGGTTCCACCGAGGGGATCCGGCGGGTGCGCTACACCAGCCCGCACCCGAAAGACCTGCGGCCCGAGACGATCGCTGCCATGGCCGAGACGCCGGCCGTGTGCGAGCACCTGCACCTGCCGCTGCAGTCCGGCAGCGACGCCATCCTGTCTGCCATGCACCGGGGCTACACCGCCGAGCGTTATCTCCAGCGTCTGGCGGCGGCTCGGCGCCAGATTCCCGACCTGGCCGTCAGCACCGACATCATCGTGGGTTTCCCGGGCGAGACCGACCAGGACTTCGCCGACACCCTCGCCGTCGTGGCCGATGCCGGCTTCGACAGCGCCTTCACGTTCGTGTTCTCGCCCCGCCCCGGCACCGAGGCAGCGGCCATGACAGGGGAGTTCGTGGACCCCGACGAGGTGGCCGAGCGGTACGAACGCCTCCGCGCCGTCGTGGAACGCTCCGCCCGGCATCGTCACGGCGCCCGCGTCGGGCGCCGCGAGGAGGTGCTCGTGGAGGGCCCCAGCAAGACCCGCCCCGAGTTGACCAGCGGGCGGACCCGCCAGAACAAGCTGGTGCACTTCTCGACGCCCGCGCCGGTGCGTCACGGTTCCTTCGTGGACGTGGATGTGACCGGTGCCGGGGCGCACTACCTACTCGGCGAGCTCGTGGCTGTGCGCACCACCCCTGCGCGCCGCGAGCGCATCCCGGTGGTCGCAGCCTGAACGATCGGCCCGCCGGGCCGTCCCGGTGGCTCGCCGTCGTGGGTCCCACCGCCTCGGGCAAGTCGGCCCTGGCGCTGGAAGTCGCCCGGCAGCGCCAACCGGCTGAACTGCTTTCGATGGACGCCATGGCGGTCTACCGGGGTATGGACGTCGGTACCGCCACACCTTCCGCCTCCGAACTCGCCGGCGTGGCGTGCGGGGGTATCGACCTCTGCGATCCCGGCGAGGACTTTTCCGTCGCGGCCTACCAGGCGGCGGTGCGCCCTGTCCTGGCCGACGCGGACCGCCGCGGGGTCGCCATGGTGGCGGTCGGCGGCACCGGGTTGTACGCGCGCGCCGTCGTTGACGACCTGGCCATCCCGGGTCGCTTTCCAGAGGTGCGCGCCGTCTTGGAGGCCACCGTCGACACCGCCGCCCTCTACGAGCGTCTGCGGGATTGCGACCCGGTCGCCGCCGAGCGGACCGGGCCGCGCAACCGCCGGCGCATCGTGCGCGCCCTGGAGGTCACCGTTGGCAGCGGGCGGCCGTTCAGCTCCTACGGCCCTGGGTTGGAGACTTACGGGCCCAGCCGCTTCGCCCAGGTGGGACTGCGCCTGCCGCGGCCGCTCCTGGACGCCCGGATCGCCGAGCGCTACGAGGCGCAGGTCGAGGCCGGGTTCCTGGACGAGGTGCGCCGCCTGCGGGAGGCCGGCGCACCGCTGTCACCCACGGCCCAGCACGCGCTCGGCTACCGCGAACTGTTCGCTCACCTGGACGGGCGCTGCAGCCTGGACGAGTCGCTGGCCGAGGCGGTGCGCCGGACTCGCCGCTTCGCCCGGCGCCAGGAGCGCTGGTTCAGGCGCGATCCCCGGATTCGGTGGTTGGATGTACGCGAGGATCCATTGGAGGTCCTCCCCGCCGTCCTGGAGACGTTCGATCGATGCACCTGACCAAACACCACGTGTTCGGCAACGACTTCCTGGTGCGACTCGAGTCGTACGAGGCCCCCTGCCCGGCGGGCTGGGTGCGGGGCACCTGCGACCGCACCGCGGGGATCGGCGCCGACGGGGTCATGTGGGCGCGGGTATCCGGGGGAGAGGCGGGTTGGGGTTCGGTTACCCAGCCGGACCCGCTCCGTGCCGAGATGCGCCTCTACAACGCGGACGGCAGCGAAGCCGAGGTGAGCGGCAACGGCCTGGCCTGCTTGGCCCAGGCGATGACGCTGCGCGCCGGGCGCGATGGGGCCGAGGTGCTCATTGCCACCGTGGCCGGTGAGCGCAGGGTCGCGATCGGGAATTCGCGCTTTGCCGACGGCGACGACACCGGTACCGGTTTCGGCCGCATCACCAGCCGAGCCGGCGTCGACCTGGGCCGGGCCGGCGGGGACGCCGAGCGGACCGGGCGCGCCGGTGCAGAACTGGCCGGACTGGCCCCGGAACACCTGCGCGCCGGCTGGGTGTCGGTCGGCAACCCGCACGTGGTGGCGCTCCTCGCCGACACCGCGGCCCTCGAAGCGCTGGCGCTGGAGCCGGCGGGGGCCGCGCTGCAGGAGCGCTTCGAGCCGGTGAACTTCGAAGCGGTGGCCGTCGTGGATCGCTCGCAGGTGCACATGCGCGTCTTCGAGCGCGGCGTCGGTGTTACGTCGGCCTGTGGCAGCGGCGCGGCGGCAGTGGCCTGGCAACTGCACCGGTGGGGGCTGGTTGACAGCACAGTCGAGGTCCGGATGCCCGGCGGGGTGGCGGAGGTGGCGGTCGCCAAGACCGTCGAGTTGCGGGTGCCGGTGATCTACGTGGCCGACATCGAGGCTCCGGAGCCGGGTGTGCCCACCGGCGGCGGGTCTTCGTGACCGACCCGACCCGCGACCGGCGCGCCGGCACACACCGGGGGGCCTTCGGCGAGTTCGGCGGCGAGGCCGGTGGCTTCATCGACCGGGCCTTCCGCGAGCAGATCGTGCTGGTTGGTGTGGCGACACCGATCCTGTCGATGCATGCCGTGGAGGAGTCGCTGGAGGAGTTGGCTCGACTTGTCGACACGGCGGGGGCCGATCCGGTGCATCGGGTCGTCCAGCGCCGTGATCGAATCGACGCCGCCACCTACGTGGGGCGCGGTAAAGCGGTGGAGATCCGCGAGATTGCCGAGCAGGTCGACGCCGACACCGTCGTGTTTGACGACGTGTTGAGCCCCGCTCAGCAGTACAACCTCGAGGGGATCCTGGGGCGCACGGCCATCGACCGCACGACGGTCATCCTGGACATCTTTGCCCAGAACGCCTCCAGCACCGAGGGCAAGGTCCAGGTTGAGTTGGCGCAGTTGCGCTACCGGCTGCCGCGCCTGCGTGGCTCGGGCTACCGGCTCAGCCAGCAGGCCGGCGGCATCGGCACCCGAGGGCCCGGCGAGACTCAACTCGAGGTCGACAGGCGCCGGCTGCTGCGCCGCATCAACACGCTCGAAAGCAGGCTGCGCGGCATCCGGCGCCATCGCGGCGTCCAGGCCCGGCGACGCCAGCGCTCGGCGCAGTCCACCGTCGCCATCGTGGGATACACCAACGCGGGCAAGTCCAGCCTGCTGAACGCCCTCTGCGGCGCCGAAGCTCACGTCGAGGACCGGCTATTCGCCACACTCGACGCGCTCACGCGGCGCCTGGATCTGCCCGGAGGCGAGACGGTGCTTGTGGTGGACACGGTGGGGTTCGTGCGCAAGCTGCCCCACGAGTTCGTGGAGGCGTTCATGAGCACTCTTGAGGTGGCCGTCGACGCCGACCTGCTGGTGCATGTGGTCGACGCCTCGGCGGCCGACTGCGACGGGCAGGTGGAGGCCGTGCGGGAGGTGCTCGAGGTCATCGGCGCCACGAACGTGCCCGAGTTGCTCGTCTTCAACAAGCTCGATACCGCAGATGGCACCGGGCACCTGCTTGCCGCCTACCCCGGCAGCGTGGCGGTCTCGGCCATCACGGGCGCCGGCCTGGAGCACCTCACCGCCGTGATCGGCGACCGGCTGCGCGCCGCGGCCGCCACCGCCGAGTTCATGGTGCCGTTCGCCCGGGGCGAGGTGATGGCGGGACTGCACCGCTCCTCGCAGGTGCTTTCCGAGACCGCCACCGGCGAGGGGATGCGCTACCGCGTCCGCATCGACGCCGCCTCGGCGGCCCGCTTCGCCGACTTCAGATGCCCGGCCACCGATGGCGCCGGCACCGATGACGTCCGGGAGCCGGACGAGTGATGCCGCCGCGGCGCATCGAGCCCCGGATTGGGACGCGACGATGAGCACTGCAACGATCCTGGAGCCCTACCCCTACGACCGCTTGAGCCGGTTGCGAGCCGTCGCCGACGAGCACGCCGGGGGCTGCGTGGACCTGTCCATCGGTGACCCGTGCGACCCGCCGCCGCCTGCGGTGGTTGAGGCTCTGGCCGGGTCCGGCGCCGAGCGGTCGTATCCCCGCTCGGTCGGCTCGCCGGAACTGCGGGCGGCCGCAGCCGGCTGGCTGGAGCGGCGCTTCGGGGTGCAGGTGGCCCCCGAGCAGGTGGCGGCGTGCGTCGGCACCAAGGAGTTGGTGGCGTCGCTGCCGCAACTGCTGAAGCTGCGCGGTGGCGAGGGGGACACCGTGCTGTACCCGGCGGTGGCGTACCCGACCTACGCCATGGGAGCCAGGCTGGCGGGGCTCCGGGCCGTTCCGGTGCCGCTGGAGAATTCCGGGCACCTCGACCTCGCCGCAGTCGACCCCGCCGATGTTGACCGGGCGCTGTGCCTGTGGGTCAACTCGCCCGCCAACCCCACCGGAGCGATCGAGGATCTCGCAGCGGTCGCGGCCTGGGGGCGCCGGCACGGCGTCGTGGTGTGCAGCGACGAGTGCTACGTGGAGTTCGTCTGGGATCGCACCCGACCGGCCTCGCAGGGGCAGCCCCTGGAGGGGCACACGATCCTGGCGGACGGCGCCGATGGTGTGCTGTCGGTCCACTCGCTCTCGAAGCGCTCCAACCTCGCCGGCATGCGCGCCGGCTTCTTCACCGGCGACACCGAATTGGTGGACTTCCTGTGCCAGGCGCGCCGTCATCTCGGGCTCATGGTCGCCGGGCCTGTGCAGGCCGCCGCCACCGTGGCGCTCAACGACGACACCCACGTCGAGGAGCAGCGGCAGCGCTACCGGGGCCGCCTGGAGTTGCTGTCGAGTCTGCTGGAGGGCCTGGAGCTGCCAGCGCCGTTGCCCGACGGTGCCTTCTACCTCTGGGTGCCCGCTCCCGGCGGCGATGCGTGGGCCCTGGCGGAACGGCTGGCCGCCGCTGCGGGGATGTTGGTGAGTCCCGGCGAGTTCTACGGGGAAGCCGGCGCCGGCCACGTGCGGCTGGCGGCGACGGTGCCCGATGAGGACCTGGCGCTGCTGGCCGAGCGCCTCGCCGGGCCGCCGCTAGCCTGCGCGCATGATCTACCGCGCTGATCTCAAGGCCACGATCGGTGAGTTGTGGGCCGGCCGCTCCGGGCTGTCCGCCGGCGACGCCGAGGCCCGCCGGGTGGTCCACGAGGCCATCGATCTGTTGGACGCCGGCGAGGTGCGGGTGGCCGAGATGGCTCCGAACGGAGACGTCGTCGTCCACGAGTGGCTGAAGCAGGCCATCCTGCTGCTCTTCAAGCTGTCGGAGATGGAGACCACCGAGTTGGGCCCCTTCGAGTTCGCCGACAAGATCCCGCTCAAGACCCGCTACCAGGAGCGAGGCGTGCGGGTGGTGCCCGGTGCGTCGGCTCGCTGGGGCAGCTACCAGGCGCCCGGCGTCGTGATGATGCCCAGCTACGTGAACATCGGAGCCTGGGTGGGGGCCAACACGATGGTGGACACCTGGGCGACGGTGGGGTCGTGCGCGCAGATCGGCCGCAACGTGCACCTGTCGGGAGGGGTGGGGATCGGCGGCGTCCTGGAGCCGCCACAGGCCACCCCGGTCTTCGTGGGCGACGAGTGCCTCATCGGCAGCCGCTGCATCGTGGCCGACGGGGCGCGGGTCGGCGAGGGCACCGTGCTGGGCGCCGGCTGCATCCTCACCGGGTCCATCCCGGTCATCGACGCCACCACCGGCGAGGAACTGGGCCGCGGCACGGTGCCGCCGTGGTGCGTGGCGGTGTCAGGCACCCGGCCGCGCACGTTCACCGGCGGGGAGTTCGGTCTTCCTTGCGTGCTGGTGGTCAAGCGCCTCAACCCCGGCGAGCGTCACGACAAGTCGGTCCTCAACGACGTGCTGCGCGACCACGGGGCGGCCACCTGAGGGAGCGAGGGGCTGCGCTGTGAAAGTTGCCGCGCCGCCGGTGGACCTGCTGGCGCTGACCGCCGAGCTTGTCGGCATCCCGTCAGTCAGCCGCACCGAGCGCCGCCTCGCCGACCACACCGAGGCGTGGTGCGCCGGGCACCAGTGGCTGGAGACCCACCGGATCGGCGACAACGTCGTGGCGCGCACCACCGGGGGCCGATCCATGCGGCTGCTGGTGGCAGGACACCTCGACACCGTGCCGCCCAACGGCAACAGCCAGGCAATCCTGGCGGGGGACCGGGTCACCGGGCTGGGCGCGGCCGACATGAAGGGCGGTTTGGCCGTCATGATGGCCCTCGCCGCGGCGTCCCGTAGTCCGGCGGTCGACGTGACTTACGTGTGGTACGCCGCCGAGGAGATTGCCAGGAAGCACAGCGGGCTGCTGGAGGTGGCCGAGGCGCGCCCCGATCTGCTGACCGCCGACGCCGCAGTGCTCGGCGAGCCGACAGGTGCGGTACCCGAGGCCGGCTGCCAGGGCACGATGCATCTCCGGATCACGCTGGCCGGCCGGCGGGCGCACACGGCACGGCCGTGGATGGGCAGCAATGCCATCCATCGCCTCGGGGACCTATTGGAGGTGTTGCGGGCGTACCAGCCGCGGCGGCCGGTGATCGACGGCTGCACCTTCGGCGAGGCGCTGCAGGCCACGGCGGTCTCCGGTGGGGTTGCGAGCAACGTGGTGCCCGACGAGGCCGCCCTGGTGTTGAACCACCGCTTCGCACCCGACCGCACACCGGGGGAGGCCGAGGGTCACGTGCGGGAGCTGTTCGCCGGGAATCTCGGCGAGGGCGACGTCGTGGAGGTGCTGGAGACGGCACCCGCGGCCGCGCCGCATCTCGCCCATCCGTTGCTGGCGTCGATCGTCGAGGCCGGAGGGGGCCCGGGGGTGGTGCGCGCCAAGCTGGGATGGACCGATGCGGCGTTCTTCGCCGAGCGCGGCGTACCCGCGTTGAACTTCGGCCCGGGCGACGCCGAGTTGGCCCACACAGCGGGGGAGTACGTGACCCGCGACTCCCTGGAGACGGTCTACGAGGCGCTGGCCGCTGTCATATGCGGCGTAGCACGCTGACGACCCGGCCGTAGATCTGCAGGTCCTTCGCCGGGTACCGCTGGGGCGGGTAGTCGGGGTTCGAGGACACCAGCACCACCTCGTCGCCGTCGCGGCTGAACCGCTTCACGGCCGCCTCGTCGCCGGGAAGGCCGGCCACCACGATGTCGCCCTCGCCCGCGAGATGCTGCATCCGCACCACCAGCAGGTCGCCGTCCAGGATGCCGTCGCCGGTCATCGAGTCGCCGCGCACGCGCACCACGAAAGCGTCCTGCTGGCCGACGAACTCCGTCGGCAGCGGCAGCGTCTCCTCGATGTTCTCGTGGGCCAGGACCCCCGAACCAGCCGCCACGTCGCCCACGAGGGGCACGTAGCTGACCGGATGGCGGTCCACGGCGTGTCCCGAGACCGGGTCGTAGCTCACCTCGAGCGCTCGGGGCTTGGTGGGGTCGCGCCGCAGGAATCCCTGCTGTTCCAGGATGACGAGGTGGCGCTGCACCGACGCCGGCGAGATGAGACCGACGGCCTTGCAGATCTCGCGCACCGACGGCGGGTAGCCGCGCTCACGGGTGTACTCGGCGACGAAGTGGATGATGGCTTGGCGCCGTTCTGACAGCTTGGCCACGCTCGCGGGTGGCGGCTCGGCGCTCTCGGTGTTGTAGGTCGTTTTCTCGCTGCTCATGCTGGCCTTCCTCATGCGGACCGGATCTGCCGATCGGGACTTGATATGTACAGGTGTTTCGAGTTACAATGTTGTCATGCGCTCTCGAGCACTCGCTGGAACCACAGCAGGACAAACTGTAGAAGCACATTCGTGTGTCTCTGCTGCAAGATCATACATAACTGGTACGCATGTTGTCAGATCGGGACCTGCATGTCAAGGACCCTCTGCGACGCGGCGGATGCAGCCATCCACGCTCGCTGTGTCACACCCCCCGGTCACGCTGTCGGGTATGGAATTCGCAACAGTGCTGGCGCAACCGTCCCATCCCGGCGGAGAGGCGTCGGCCCCCGGTGATGCTCGCACCCGCCGCTCTGCCCGGGTCTACCTGTGGCGGCGCGCCGTCGTGGTGGCCGCGCTGGTGTGCCTCCTCTGGGGTGCTCTGTGGGGGGTGTTCCAACTCGGAGGCTTCGTTGGTGAGCGCTTGGTGGCCCCGGCGCTGGGGACGGCGCCCGTCCCCGTCGTCGACGGGCCTCAGACCGGCTCGTGAGGATCGCGCCGTCGCACGTAGCGGGCAAAGGTCATGCCGTCGGCCACGAGCAGGCGGTCCAACCGGAGGGTCTGTCCCGCCCGTGGTGCAGCCCCTTCGATCATGCCCGGCCCCCCGGGTGCCAGCAGCGGCGACCGGGTGATGCAGAACTCGTCGATGAGGCCGGCGTCGGCAAAGGCGGCGTTCAGGTGGGGCCCGCCCTCCAGCAGGATGAGCGAACGACCCTCGGCGCCCAGGTCGGCGGTGATCGCGGCCACCTCGGCCGCACGCTCTCCGGCCGTGCGCACGTCGGCCACCTCGGAAAGGCGCTCGCGCCGGGGAGCGGGCACGGCCCCGGCCAGGTAGAGCCGCACACGCTCGGGGCCGCCGAACAGCCGGGCCGCTGGATCCAGTTCACCGCGGGCGCTCACGACGGCGAGCAGCGGCACGGCCTCCTGGCCTCTCTCCAGCCGGCGTTCGCGGACCTCCGCCGGCAGCGACGGCGGCCCGTAATCCTCGCTGCGGGCAGTGCCGGCGCCCACGACGATGGCATCGGCGCAGCCCCGTAGGGCGCTGAGCACCGCCCAGTCCGTCGGCCCTCCCAGCGGGCCCGAGCGGCCCTGCACGCTCACCGAGCCGTCCACGCTGGTGATCATGCAGAGCATCACCCAGGGCCGGTCGGGGGAGTGGGGTCGCGCCACCTGCTCGTACACCTCGAGATGGTCCACCTCCGGGACGAACCGGGGCCAGACCTGTTGCATCGCGACCATCGGTCCTCCAGCGCTTCCGGCGGTGCCTGTGTCGTCTCTCCACAAGGTATCCACAGAACGGCTGCGGAAGGCTCTGGGGGAAATCGCTGTCCCGGTGGTGGAAACATCCACCGACCGGCGGGAAATCCCCGGGAATCACCCGACGCCTCGGCGAGAGCCCGTCTCCGGCAGGTGGCCGATGGGTAGCTTCAGCCCACCCCGATCTAGAGTTGAGTCCACGAGGCGGCTGCTGGGAGCCCCGGTAGCGCGCCGGGAGGCAAGGTGAGCACGTGACCGTCCTGTCCGAGCAGATCCGCATCGGCATCCAGCGCTGGTTCACCGTCGAAGGCGTGCATCCTTACGACACGGTGGAATGGAGCCGGCGGCGCGCCCTCATCGCCGGAGCCGGCGACGGCGTCGTCTTCGAGCAGGACGGCGTGGAGTTCCCCGCCTCCTGGTCGCAGAACGCCGTCAACATCGTCTCCCAGAAGTACTTCCGCGGCCGCCTCGGCGGCGCGGACCGGGAGTGGTCGCTGCGCCAGGTCATCGACAGGGTGGCCGGAACGATCGGTCGCTGGGGAGCCGAGGACGGCTACTTCGCCGACGCGGCCGAGGCGGCAGCCTTCGGCGACGAGCTGACCCACCTGCTGGTCACCCAGAAGGCGTCCTTCAACTCGCCGGTGTGGTTCAACATCGGCGTTGCGGGTGCCCGGCCGCAGTCCTCGGCCTGCTTCATCCTCGCCGTCGACGACTCCATGGAGTCGATCCTCAACTGGTACACCGAGGAGGGGCTGATCTTCAAGCGCGGCTCGGGGGCGGGCGTCAACCTCAGCCGCCTCCGCTCGGCTTCCGAGCACCTCTCCGGCGGCGGGCGCCCCAGCGGGCCGGTGAGTTTCATGCGGGGTGCCGACGCCTCCGCCGGAGCCATCCGTTCGGGGGGCACCACCCGGCGTGCCGCCAAGATGGTCGTCCTCGACGCCGATCACCCCGATATCGCCGAGTTCGTATGGTGCAAGGCTCACGAGGAGCGCAAGGCGCAGGCACTGAGCGAGGCCGGGTTCGACCTGAGCTTCGACGGGGTCGACAGCACCTCGTTGCTGTACCAGAACGCCAACAATTCCGTCCGGGTCAGCGACGAGTTCATGGAGGCCGCCCTGGCGGGCCGCAAGTGGGAGTTGACGGCACGTACCACCGGCGAGGCCCTCGAGACGGTGGACGCCGCCGACCTGCTGGATCAGATCGCCGAGGCGGCGTGGCAGTGCGCGGACCCGGGCCTGCAATTCGACACCACGATCAACCGCTGGCACACCACGCCGGCGGCTGGGCGCATCAACGCCTCCAACCCCTGCTCGGAGTACCTGCATCTCGACAACTCGGCCTGCAACCTGGCCAGCCTCAACCTGCTGTCGTTCCTCGGGGCCGACGGTCGCTTCGACGTGACAGCTTTCCGGGCGGCGGTCCAGGTGGTTTTCTGCGCCCAGGAGATCCTGGTCGGCCGCTCGCACTACCCGACCGCCGCGATCGGCCACAACGCCGTTGCGTTCCGGCAGCTCGGCCTGGGCTACGCCAACCTCGGCGCCCTGCTCATGACCATGGGTCTGCCGTACGACTCCGCAGGCGGGCGGGCGACGGCTGCCGCGGTCACCGCGGTGATGTGCGGCGAGGCGTACGCCACCTCGGCGCGCATCGCGGCGCGTATGGGACCCTTTGAGCAGTACAAGGCCAATCGTGCTGACGTGCTGCGGGTTCTGAACATGCACCGGGGGGCCACAGGCAGCATCGACAGCGCCCACGTACCGGAGGAACTGGCCTCCGCGGCGTCGGAGGTCTGGGGCGAAGCGTGCGACCTGGCCGAGGCCGTCGGCGTGCGCAACGCCCAGGCAACCGTGATTGCTCCTACCGGCACCATAAGTTTCATGATGGATTGCGACACCACCGGCATCGAGCCCGACCTGGCGCTGCGCAAGGCCAAGTCGCTCGTCGGCGGGGGCTCGCTCACCATCGTGAACCGCTCGCTGGCGCCGGCGCTGGAGCGGCTGGGCTACGGGGCCGCCGGGATCGCCGGGATCGTGGCGCACGTGGAGAGCACCGGTTCGGTCCTGGGCGCCCCGGGGTTGGCCCGCGAGCACTACCCCGTCTTCGCCTGCTCGATCGGTGACAACACGGTCGGCCCCGAGGGCCACGTGCAGATGATGGCGGCGGTGCAGCCCTTCCTGAGCGGCGGGATCTCCAAGACCGTAAACCTGCCGGGCGAGGCGACCGTCGACGACGTGCGCGAGCTGTTCGTGTCGGCCTGGCGCAGCGGTGTGAAGGCCATCGCCGTCTACCGGGACAACTCCAAGTGGCAGCAACCGCTTTCGGTTGCGAGGGCCGGTGAGTCCGACGACTCGGCGCCCGCGACTGGGACGCCACCGCCGCCCGAGCCCGTGCGGCGCCGGCTGCCGCACTCCCGCAACTCGCGCACGATGGAGTTCCGGGTGGCCGACTGCAAGGGGTTCGTGACCGTCGGCGAGTACGAGGACGGCTGTCCTGGCGAGATCTTCGTGCGGGTGTCCAAACAGGGCTCGACTCTGGCCGGGATCATGGACGCCTTCGCCATCGCGGTGTCATACGGGCTCCAGTACGGCGTCCCGCTGCGCGCCTACGTGGACGCCTTCTGCGGTATGCGCTTCGAGCCTGCCGGTGTGACCGACGATCCCGACATTCGGATCGCCACCAGCCTCATGGACTACCTGTTCCGGAAGCTGGCGCTGACCTACCTGTCGCCGGAGGAACGGGCCGAGATGAGCATCTTCTCGACCTCTGAGCGGCTTGAGCCCACGCTTCCGGGCGTCGCCGAGGCGGCGGCCGGTTCGGTGCAATGGGTCGACGTCGCTCCGGACCCGCCGTCGGTGCTGCCCCGGTCCGATCTGGCAACTGCGGACGGACCCGCCGGAAGCCAACCCCACGGCGGCCTGACGGACGCCGCGTCGCCGCTGTGCATGTCCTGTGGTACCCGGATGGTGCGGGCCGGCTCGTGCTACGCCTGCTCCACCTGCGGGGCCACGAGCGGCTGCAGCTGAACCCGCCCCAGGGGACCGGGAAGGCCCGAGCGGGCACGGGCGAGCAGCACAGTCGCCGCGACGCACGATGACCACGACGATGAGGGCTGCCGTCCTCCATCCCGAAGCGAGCAGCCTGCAGATCGAGCAGGTCGGCGTGGCCGGGCCCGGTCCGGAGGAGGTGTTGGTGCGCACGGCCGCTACGGGTCTGTGTCACAGCGACCTCCACTTCATCGGCGGCTCCTGGCCGACCCCCACCCCGTGTGTGCTGGGCCACGAGGCTGCAGGCGTCGTGGAGGCCGTCGGCGCCGGCGTCGGGGACTTCGCGCCGGGCGATCACGTCGTGACGTGCCTCTCGGTGGGCTGCGGGGAGTGCAACATCTGCGGTGGCGGCCGCTCCTACCTCTGCACCGACGGGCACTCGCTGCGCACCCGTCCCGCCGGGCAGCCGCCGCGCCTCAGCCTCGACGGTCGCGAACTGCACCAGTTCGTGGGCCTGGCGACCTTCGCCGAGTGCATGCTGGTGCACCGCAGGGCGCTGGTGCGCATCCGTACCGACATGCCTTTGGACCGGGCGGCGCTCCTCGGCTGCGGGGTGCTGACCGGCACCGGAGCCGTCTTCCGCACCGCCGGCGTCCGGCCGGGCTCCTCGGTGGCCGTCGTCGGGTGTGGAGGGGTCGGCATGGCTGCGGTGCAGGCGGCTCGCATCGCCGGCGCGACCATGGTGATCGCCGTTGACACCGAGCCCCGCAAACTCGCCTGGGCGACCGAACTCGGAGCGACGCACACCGTGGATCCTGCCGACGGCGATCCCGTCGAGCAGGTCCGCTCGCTAACCGGCGGGGGCGCCGAGTTCACCTTCGAGGCCATCGGCTTACCGCGCACGGTCGAGCAGAGCTTCGCGATGGCCGCCCGCGGCGGCAGCGCCACGGTGATCGGCATGTTGCCTCAAGGCTCCCGGGTGGAGATCGACGGCACCGATCTGTTGTTGCAGGAGAAGCGCCTGCAGGGGTCGCTGATGGGGTCGAACGTGTTCCGGCGCGATCTCCCGCAGTTGGTGGACCTCTACCTGGATGGCCGGCTCCGGCTGGACGAGATGGTCTCGCTGCGCCTCGACCTGGAGCGCATCAACGAGGGTTACGAGGCGATGCTCGCCGGAGAGATCGTGCGCTCGGTCGTGGAGTTCCCGTGAGCGGGGCTTCGGCTCCTAGCCGCCCGGGAGGCCGCTGAGCGGCGGTCGCTCGCGCAGCGACACCTCCTTAGCCGCCGCACCGGGGATCCGTAGCCGGGCACTCCAGCCGTCGTCGGCGACCGGTGGGCTGACACCGGCTCGCTGCAGCACGGTCTGCAGGATCGCCAGCGCCTGCGGGCCCAACTCCGGCAGCGGTCGGTTGCGGTGGTGGCGCACACCCAGGTCGGCCTCAGCGATGCGATCCGGCCCGAAGCGGCGCGACAGGTCGATGAGGAGTCCGACCTCCACGCCCCAACCCTGGACGAACGGCACCTGCTCGACGGCCTGCCGCCGGACGGCGTATTCGCCGCCGAGCGGCTGTCGCAGGTGGGCCAACTCGGGGAAGAACTGCGCCAGTATCGGTCGCGCCATCAACTCGGTGGTCCGGCCGCCACCCGGTCGACCATCCAGCATCCGCTCGTAGTAGCCCTTGACGAGCACGATCCGCTCGTCGGCCAGCAGTGGCTCCACGAGCGCCGTCACGTAGCCGGCCTCGAAGCTCGTCAGGTCTGCGTCGCACCACACGATGAGGTCGGCGGTGGTGGCGGCCACGCTCTTCCAGAGGGCGTTGCCCTTGCCGAGACCGGGACCCGTCTCCGGGAGCACCTCCGCTGAGCGCACGATCCTGGCGCCCGCGGCGGCGGCCACCTCGCTGGTGCGGTCGGTTGAGTTGTCGTCCATGACCAGCAGGTCGTCCACGAGTCCGGCGGCCGGAGGCATGAGCGTCCGGCGGATCTCGGCACAGATCGTCCCGACGGTGGACTCCTCGTTCAAGGCCGGCAGGCAGACGGCGACAGTGCGCTCTCCCTTGAGGTCGGCGAGCCGGCCGGCGGTGGATCCGGGGGGCACCGCGGGAACGATAACCGTGCCCGATGGCGCCGCGGCACCCCGCTAAACTCTCCACCGGCGGTGCGCAGTGCGGGCGGGAGCCACCGCCGACCGGCGATTCCCGTATCGGAGTGTCCACTTGATCGCTTCCATCCCCAGCCCCGACGTGGGCACGCTCTCCCTCGGACCCCTGAACCTCCGCCTCTACGGGCTCATGGTGGCGCTGGGTGTCATTGGTGGTGTGTACGCGGCCGCCCGCCAGCTGCAGCGCCGCGGGCTCAATCCGGAATGGGCGGTTCAGTGTGCCACCGTGGGTGTTCCGATGGGGCTCATCGGTGCCCGCGCCTACCACGTACTGACCGACTGGAAGAGCTACCAGGGTCGCTGGGTGGACGTAGTGAAGATCTGGGAGGGCGGCCTCGGCATCCCGGGAGGGATCCTGGCCTCGGTGCTCGGAGGACTCATCGTCATCCGGCTGCGCCGCCTTCCGCTGCGCTCCATGCT
Organism: Acidimicrobiales bacterium; assembly: GCA_963664235.1. Classification (GTDB taxonomy): domain Bacteria; phylum Actinomycetota; class Acidimicrobiia; order Acidimicrobiales; family CATQHL01; genus VXNF01. The sequence continues at coordinate 2,713,751 of OY760933.1, forward strand.
GGACACCGCCGCCGTGGGATTCCCCGTCGGGCAGTTCGTCGGCCGGCTCGGGAACTGGTTCAACCAGGAACTCTTCGGGCGGCCGACCGACCTTCCATGGGGCCTGGAGATCGACCCGGAGCACCGCCCCCTGGAGTACATCGAGAACGACACGTTCCACCCCACCTTTGCCTACGAGATGGTCTGGAGCATGATGGTCTTCGGGCTGATTTGGCGAGTGGGCGTGCGCGGCAGGCTGCCGAGGGGTCACTTGATCGTGCTCTATCTGTTCTCCTACGCGGCCGGACGGCTGTGGATCGAGGCGCTGCGGGTGGATCCTGCCAGCCTGCTGCTGGGTGTCAGGGTGAATATCTGGGTGATGGGCGGAGTGCTCGTGCTGGCGGGCCTGTTCCTCCTGCTGGTGACGCCGCGCCGGCGGCGGGCGGAGGCGCTGCTGGCAGCAGCGGGGACGCCGGTCGACGCGGTCATTCCGGTCGCCGGCGAGGCAACGGAGGCGACGGAGGCGACGGATTCCTCCGAACCCGCCACCTCCGAGCGGGACGTCACCCCGGCCGGCGGAGCGGAACCGTCCGGAGACGCCGAGGCGGACAGGATCGAGACGGCGGATCCTCCGGCGGACGACTCCGGGCCGGGTGTGACCAGCCACGACCAGACCCCACCCAGCGCGGACGAGTCGACCGCCGGCAGCTCCCCGGTCTGAGCTCATGGACGAATCGGCGCTGGTCGCGGGGATCAGCCCGGCACGCGTCGAGCGGGGGTTCGCCTTCGTGGACCTCTGCAACTTCACGCGGTACACGGATGACCACGGGGATCGCAAGGCAGTAGCCCTCCTGGCCGAGTTCCGAGCCGTCGTCCGAGCCGTGGTTGCGAACCACGGCGTCCGGATGGCCAAGTGGCTCGGGGATGGGGCCATGCTGGTCGGTGTCGAGAACGAGCCGCTCGTGGAGGCGGTCGTGCATCTCCAGAACGTCGTGGCCGTGCAGGGGGTGCTGCCCCTGCGCGCCGGCATCGCCGCCGGGCCGGTCATCCTCTTCGAGGGGGACGACTACATCGGCAACGCGGTGAACCTCGCCGCGCACCTCTGCGACCTGGCACAGCCGGGTCAACTCCTGGCTCCGGCTGCGATGCTCTCGGACCTCATGGTGAACACCGAGGCCGACTCCATCGGGTTCCTCGAGATTCCGGGGTTTACTGAACGGGTGGACGTGGTGCTGCTGCGCGAAGCCGATCCGGAGCCCTGGGCAGATGGCTGAGGATCCTGGCGCCGCGCGCCCCCAGCGCCTGGCTCCGGGTCTGCCGACCTCGGGGGCCTGGGACGAGGACGATCCACCGGGGAATCGACGATTCTTCGACCTGGACACCCGCCGCCCCTTCGTCCTGGAGAGCGGTCACTCGCTGGACAGCGTGACGATCGGCTACGAGACGTGGGGAACCCTGGACAGCGACGGGTCCAACGCGGTCCTGGTGTGCCACGCCCTCACCGGCGATGCCCACGCCTACGACCCGCACCTCTCCAAGCGCGGCTGGTGGCAGGGTGTCATCGGCCCCGGCGAGGCCATCGACGTGAACCGCTATTTCGTGGTGTGCGCCAACGTCTTGGGCGGCTGCCAGGGAACGACCGGTCCCGCCTCTGTGAACCCGGCGACGGGTCGGCGCTGGGCGGCGTCGTTCCCCCCGGTCACGGTCCGGGACATGGTGCGGACCCAGGCGCGTCTGGCCGACCATCTCGGAGTGAAGCGGTGGCTCTGCGTGGTCGGCGGTTCCATGGGAGGCATGCAGGCACTCGAGTGGGGGGCCATGTTCCCGGCGCGGGTGCGATCTGTCGCCCCGCTGGCGGTCGGCTGCGCGGCGAGCCCGTGGCAGATTGGCTGGAGCGCAGTAGGGCGGGCTGCCATCGCGCTCGATCCCCGCTGGCGTGACGGCGAGTACTACGACGCCGAGCCCGGGGAGGGACCCCATGAGGGGCTGGCGCTCGCCCGGGCCGTGGCGCAGATCACCTATCGCAGCGATGAGCTGTTCGCCGAGCGGTTCGGTCGGTCGCTCGTCCGGGCCAACGAGCAGTTCGGGCTGTGGGACCGCTACGGGGTGGAGGGATACCTCGACTACCACGGCGAGAAACTCGTGCGGCGCTTCGACGCCAACTCGTACCTGTTGCTCAACAAGGCCATGGACACCCACGACATCGGTCGCGGCCGCGGCGGCCTGCAGCGGGCCGTGGCGCGGATCGGTGTCCCGGTGTTGACCGTCTCGATCAGTTCCGACGGGCTCTACCCGCCGCGGCAGCAGACCGAGTTGCGCGACCTCCTCGTGGCGGCCGACGGGGACTGCCGGTACGTGCTGGTGGAGAGCCCGCACGGCCACGACGGCTTCCTGGTGGAGACGCGGGCCGTCTCGGATGCCCTCGCCGAGTTCCTTGAGTCCGTCGAGAAGGAACACCCGACGACTGCGGCGGGCTGAGCGAGGCGGCGCCCGGTTACAATGTCGCCGACTTGCGGGCGTAGCTCAGTTGGTAGAGCGCCACCTTGCCAAGGTGAAGGTCGCCGGTTCGAGCCCGGTCGCCCGCTCGCAGGCTCGCCGGGGGCGAGTCCCCCGGGAGCCCAAGAAAATCTGCATCGGTGCCCGAGCGGACGAAGGGAGCGGCCTGCAAAGCCGTCTATCGCGGGTTCGAATCCCGCCCGATGCTCAGAACCCGCCGGAGCGCCGATCTGACGCTGAGGCCGCGGCGACCCGAGCGCGATAACCTGCCCGTGGGGCCGTTAGCTCAGCTGGCAAGAGCACTTGCATGACGCGCAAGGGGTCGGGGGTTCAAGTCCCTCACGGCCCACGCAAATGCCCGATGTTGGTACCATTTGGTTACCGACGTCCCGTGCAATATCCTGCCGTAGGCCACGGGCCTGCTCCGACAAGCTCCGAACGGATTCTGACTAGCAACCATGCGACGAGTGTCCAAGAACATCAGTAGCGCCGTCGGCCGGGGCATCGCGGTGGACCTGGGAACAGCCACCACGATTGTGTACGTCCGCGGCGAGGGCATCGTGCTGGAGGAACCCAGTGTCGCGGCTCTCGATGCCCGAACCGAACGTCTCCTGGCGGTCGGCCGAGGTGCCAAGGAGATGATCGGTCGCACGCCGGCCAACATCCGCACCGTGCGCCCGCTCAAGGAGGGCGTCATCGCCGACTTCGGTGTTTGCGAGAAGATGCTGCGCTACTTCATCCAGCAGGTGCACAGCAACCGCTTCGCCAAGCCGCGCATGGTTATCTGCGTGCCGTCGGGCATCACCCCGGTGGAGCAGCGGGCGGTCCAGGAGGTGGCGGAGTTCGCCGGCGCTCGACGGCCTGTGTTCATCATCGAGGAACCGATGGCAGCCGCCATCGGAGCCGGAATCGCGGTACAGCAACCCACCGGGAGCATGATCGTGGACGTCGGTGGCGGGACGACGGAGATCGCCATCATCTCGCTCGGCGGAATCGTGGTGAGCCGTTCGGTGCGAGTGGCGGGCGACGACTTCGATCAGACGATCAGCGACTACATCCGCAAGGAGTACAGCCTCGGCCTCGGCGAGCAGACCACCGAGCAGGTGAAGGTCAAGTACACCTCCGCCTGGCCCCTGAATGAGGAGATGCACCTGAGCATCCCCGGTCGCGATCTGGTGACCGGACTGCCGAAGAGCGTCGGCGTCAGCACCGCCGAATTGCGCGAGGCGATCGAGGAGCCGCTCAACGAGATCATCGGCGGCGTGCAGGCGACTCTCGATGCCGCGCCCCCCGAACCCACCGCCGACATCATGGAGAGCGGGATCTACCTGGCCGGTGGGGGTTCCCGCCTGCTGGGCCTCGCGGAGCGCCTTGCGACGGAGACCGGGATCAAGATCAACCGTGTGAAGAATCCCCAGTACGTCGTTGCGTACGGGTCGGGGTACTCGCTCGAGGAGTTCGAATCACTGAGAGGCGTGCTGCATTCGCCGGTCGCTGAGTAACCGGGCGATCGCATAGGGGAGCGGTCCCCGCAGTCGTGGCCATCTTCCAGGGCCGTTCCCGCCTCACACTCGTCCTTCTGGTCCTCGTAACGGTCACGCTCGTCACCCTCGACGTGCGCAACGTCGAACCCTTCGAGCAGGTGAAGAACGCGGCCGAGGGTGCGTTGGGCCCGGTCGTGGGGGGCGCGCAGCGAGCTGGGCGCCCGGTGGTCGACGCCTGGGAGGCCGTTACCGACTACGACGAGCTGAAGGCCGAGAACGAACGCCTGCGCGACGAACTCGATGTCGAGCGGGGCCGCGACCTGGCGAACGCCAGCGCCGCGGAGGTCCTCAAGAGTTATCTCGCCGAGGCGGGAATCCAGTACGTCACCGACATTCCGTCGACCACCGCCCGGGTCGTTCGCCACCTCGGCAACTTCCCGGACTTCACCGTGGACGTGGACAAGGGCTCCTCGGCTGGTGTGAGGACCGGAATGCCGGCGGTGACCAGTGCCGGGCTTGTGGGGCGGGTGGTGGACGTCTCTCTCAGCCGCTCGCGCATCCGGCTCATCAGCGATCCCGAATTCGAGTTGGGTGTCCGCCTCGTGGGCACCGATGCCGTCGCCGTGGCGCGTGGGACCGGTCGCGACCAGCCGCTGGTGGTGAGTGAGGGCATCGGTGTCTCCGTTCCGGTTCACGTGGGCATGCTCGTCACGACCAGCGGGATCGACCGCAGCGTGTACCCGCCGGATGTACCGGTCGGGCTGGTGGCCGAAGTGGCCGTGGATCCGGGACTCAATCAGGTGCTGTTCGTGCAGCCGGCGGCGTCCCTGGATTCGCTGAACTTCGTGACCATCCTTTTCTACGACAACGCCCTGTGAGTGTCGGGGACGGCCATGACCGCTGAGACCATCAGGACAGCGCTCAGGTCGGCGCTCGTGCTGTTCTCCGTCTTCGTCCTGCAGGTGGGGCTGCTGGACGGCCTGCGGATCGCCGGCCGCGCTCCCGAACCGCTGCTGGTCCTGGCGGCCGCGGGCGGTCTGGTGGGGGGATGGTGGAGGGGCCTGCGATTGGGGTTCGTGGCCGGATTGCTGTACGACCTCGTTGCCGGCACGCCCCTGGGGCTGGCCGCCTTCGCCTATGCGCTGGTGGCCGCCGCGGCCGGTCTGCTGACGGGATACACCGTGCGGATGTGGTGGCTGGTGCCCCCGTTCGTGGCCTTGGGACTGTCCGCCTACGTGTTCGCCGGTGAGGTGGTCGGCCAGGATCACCTGTTCGACGACCGGTTCATGGTGACCCTCGGTGTCGTGGAACTCTGGTCGGTCGTCCTGGCGGCACCGACTCTGCGCCTCGTGCGCTGGGCGTGGGGTGGTGCGGCGACCGTGCGAGCCGGGCCCCCGGGCCTGCGTGCGCCGGTGAGGACTCCCGGACCGTGAGCCTTCTGGCACCTCCCGGGGCGGGCCGCTCCTCCGAAGCGGCCGGCGGCCGGCGCCGCGATCCACCGACAAGGCGAAGGGGACGTCTCGACCGCTCCGACTCGCGCAGGCTGCGCCTCAGCATCCTCGGTGTGATCGGGCTGGCACTGCTCGTGACGCTGGTGGTGCGCCTCTGGTACCTGCAGGTGGTGACCTCCGAGCAGTTCATCGCGCAAGCGGTCGGCAACATCATCCGCACCGTGCCCGAGCCCGCCCCGCGTGGCCGCATCTTCGATGTGCAGGGCCGCGAACTGGTCGGGAACCGCATCGTGAACGTTGTCACGATGGACGCCTTCATCCTCCGTGACCAGATCGGCCCGTCGCAGCGCCAGCGCCTCGCCCTCGAGTTGTCGCGCCAGCTCTCGCGTTCGGGGGTGCTCACCAAATCCGTGGAGCTGACCGAGGCATTGGCCGACCCCGCCTACGGTCCGTTCGACCGGATCCCGCTGGCGGTGGGCGTGTCGGATTCGATCAAGGTCTTCCTGGCCGAGCGGAACGAGGAGTTCCCCGGCGTCGAAGTGGTCCGGCGAACGCAGCGGGTCTACCCCTACGGCGATCTGGCGGCACACGTCCTCGGGTACATCGACACGATCACCGCTGAGGAGATCGAGGCGCGGCGCAATCATCCGAAGCGCTACAGCACGGTGGATGAGATCGGCAAGTCGGGTGTCGAACTGGCCTTCGAGGACATTCTGCGCGGCACCCCGGGATGGCGGGAGATCGAAGTCGACAACGTCGGCAACGTCGTCCGTGAGCGCGGTTACCGGGCGCCGCAACCGGGGACCGACGTGGTGCTCACGCTCGACGCGGACCTCCAGAAACTCGTCGAGGACGAACTGCTGCGCGGCCTCCGGGAGGCCCGCGAGCGCCAGGACGAGTCGGTGGAGGATTCCTTTGTGACCTTCGCCGCTCCGGCCGGCGCCGCGGTCGTGCTGGATCCTCGCAACGGCAACGTGCTGGCCATGGCCAGTTACCCGGGATACGACCCGCGGGTGTTCATCGGCGGCATCAGCGAGGAGGAGTTCGAGGCGTTCGTGCATCCGGCGAGTCACGCGCCTCTCAACAACCGCGCCATCCAGGGCGTGTACGCGCCGGCGTCCACGATGAAACCCATAACATCCTACGCGGCGCTGTCGACGGGCCTCCTGGGGCCCGACGGCTTCCTGGGAGTCATCCAGACAACCGAGGATCCCGGATATCACGTGCTCACGGATTGCATCGGCGAGTGCGAGTTCGAGAACCCCGATCGCGCTCCCAACGGCGAGGTGGACCTCCGCCTGGCCATCACGGTGTCGAGCGACGTGTACTTCTACAAGCTGGCCGAGCAGTTCTCGCGCCGAACCGGCTACGACGAGGACCAGATCCAGCAGACCGCCCGGGACTTCGGGTTCGGCCGGACGACCGGCATCGCCCTCCCGTTCGAGCACGCCGGGATCGTTCCCGATGCCGAGATCAAGCGGGCCCGCAACGAGAGCAACCCCGAGGCGTTCTCCGATCCCGACTGGCGGACCGGTGACACCATCAACATCTCCATCGGCCAGGGCGACCTGGGCGTGACCCCGCTGCAGCTGGCCAACTCGTTCACGACGTTCGCGAACGGCGGCCTGCTGTACCTGCCCAACATCGCGGTCGGGATGGTCGATCCGATCAGCGGCGAGATGGTCACCGAGATCCGCCCGCGCCTGACGTCCCGGATCTATCTGCCCGCCGACCTGCGGGCCCCGCTCCTGGACGGCATGCAGGGTGCTACCACGCTGCGCACGAACGAACGCGTCGGCACCGCCCAGAGCGCGTTCAACGGCTTCCCGCACGACCGGTGGCCGGTGGCGGGCAAGACCGGCACCGCCGAGGTGTTGGGCAAGGCCGATTCGGCGGTCTTCGTAGGGTTCGGACCGCTGCCCGAGCCGCGCTACCTGGTGACGGTGCTGCTGGAGGAGTCCGGGTTCGGCGGCGAGGCGGCGGCCCCGGTGGTGCGGCGGATACTCGAGGCGGTCGCCGTGGACCTGATTCCCGAAGCGCCGGTGGGAATCCCCCGCCAGGACCTGGCCGGCCCGCTGGCAGGGGGCCCGGCGTGAGCGTTCCGGGCGGGGCGCCCCTGAGACGCCGACTGTTGCCGCGGGTGCCTCCGTTGACGCCCTGGCTGCACGCCGACCTGATCCTGATAGTCGCCACGGCGACGCTCACCCTGTTCGGGATCGCCATGATCTACAGCGCTACCCGTGGCATCGACCCGGACACCTACAGCAACTTCTACCTCCAGCGGCAGTCGCTGTTCGCTGTCGTCGGGGGGCTGATGGGCGCGGTTGCCGCCACCGTCGACTACCGGCGGTTCCGCTCGCTGGCCTGGCCTCTGTACGGAGTCACCCTGCTGGTGCTGGTGCTCGTGCTGACCCCGCTCGGCTCCGAACGTCAGGGCGCCCGCGCCTGGTTCGTGTTCGGCGGCTACCAGGTGCAGCCGTCGGAGTTCGGAAAGCTGGCGATGATCGTCGTGCTCGCCCACTACGCGGCGCGCTTCGGGGGACGTCTGACGCTCAGCCAGCTGCTGGGCGCCCTCGGGCTGGTGGTCGTGCCGATGATGCTGATACTGCTGGAGCCCGACGCCGGTACCGCGGTGGTGTTCGCGATCATCGCCATGGGTGTCCTGCTGGTGGCCGGCGCGCGGGCGCGCCACATCGTGGTGGCCACCGTTCTCGGTCTGGTGGGGCTGGGGCTGGTGCTGAACTCGGGTCTCGTAGAGGAGTACCAGCGGCAACGCATCGACTCGATCGTCAACCCGGGGGGTGACCCCGGCGACACCTTCAACATCGAGCAGGCTCAGATCGCCATCGGCAACGGGGGGCTTACCGGTCACGGCTACGGCCAGGGAACGCAGACCCGCAGCGGCCTGGTCCCCGCCCAGGAGACCGACTTCATCTTCACCGTCGTGGGCGAGGAGTTGGGCTTCCTGGGAAGTGTGGTGGCGCTGGGACTGCTGGCGGTGCTGCTCTGGCGGATCTGGCGCTCGGCTCGGGTCGCGGGCGACCTTTTCGGCTCGCTGCTGTCCACCGGCGTCCTTTGCATGGTGCTCTTCCAGGTATTCCAGACGGTCGGGATGGCCGCCGGCATCATGCCGGTGATCGGGATCCCCCTTCCGCTGCTGTCCTACGGCGGCTCGTCGATCCTCACCACGCTGATGGCGCTGGGCCTGGTGCTGAACGTCTCGATGCGCCGCCACGTGGTGCGCGCCAGTTGACCCGTGCCCATCGCCCTGATGCGGGACCGGTAGCCTGAACACCGTGCGTTCGCTTTGGTCGGCTTTGGAACCTCTCCTGGATCAGGTCCAGCGTCCGGCGCGCTACATCGGCGGCGAGGAGGGTGCACGCCCGGCGGCCCACGCGCCCGAGAAGGTGGCCTGGCTGCTCTGCTACCCGGACAGCTACGAGGTTGGCCTGCCCAACCAGGGCCTGCAGATCCTCTATGAGATCCTCAACGAGCGCCCCGACGCCGTCGCCGAGCGGGCCTATGCGCCCTGGGGCGATCTCGAAGTCCTGATGCGCCAGGAGGATCTGCCACTGTTCTCGGTCGACAACCACCTGGGCGCCGGCGAGTTCGACGTCCTGGCCTTCAACCTCTCCTCGGAGTTGGTCTACACGAACGTGCTGAACCTCATCGACCTGGCCGGGGTGGCCGTGCGCGCCGCCGACCGTTCGGGCGACGACCTGCTGGTCGGCGCGGGCGGGCACTGCGCGTTCAACCCCGAGCCGCTGGCCGATTTCGTGGACTTCTTCGTGTTGGGGGACGGCGAGGAAGTGGTGGGGGAGATCACCGAGGTCATCGCCGCCCGGCGCTCCGAGGGCCGGCACGCGGTGCTTGAGGCCTTGGCGGGCGTCGAGGGCGTCTATGTGCCCGCCGCCTACGAGGTGACCTATAGCGGGCTGTCGGCGGGGGTGACTCGCCGCTGGCCGGGTGTGCCCGAGACCGTTGAGAAGCGCACGATCAGTTCACTCGGCGACTGGCCCTACCCGAAGCGGCAACTGGTTCCTCTCACCGAAGTCGTGCACGATCGCCTCAACGTGGAGGTCTTCAGGGGTTGTACGAGGGGCTGCCGCTTCTGCCAAGCCGGCATGATCACCCGGCCCGTGCGCGAGCGGCCGGCCGAACAGGTGCGGACCATGATCTCGGAGGGGCTGCGGCGGACCGGCTACGACGAGGTTGCCCTCACGTCGCTGTCCACCGCCGACTTCAGCGGTATCGATGAACTCGTGGCCGACACCGTCGGGCCTGCCGACGACGACGCAGGCGGGGCGGGCTGCCCCGCGGTGACGGTCTCCCTGCCGAGCCTGCGCGTCGACGCCTTCACCGTGGGTCTCGCCGCCGAGCTGCAGCGGGCGCGCCGCACCGGTCTGACCTTCGCTCCGGAGGCGGGTTCCTGGCGGCTGCGCCAGGTGATCAACAAGCTCATCAGCACCGACGATCTGGACGCTGCGGTGGAGGGCGCCTTCTCGCAGGGCTGGCGCAGGGTGAAGCTGTACTTCCTCGTGGGATTGCCGACGGAGACCGACGAGGACGTGCTGGGCATTGCGACCTTGGCGCGCCGCTGTGTGGAGCTGGGTCGCCGCCACGTCAGGGGAGCGTCGGTGACGGTCTCGGTGGGGGGCTTCGTTCCCAAGCCGCAGACGCCGTTCCAGTGGTTCGGCCAGAACACCGTGGCCGAACTCCAGCGCAAGGTGGCACTGCTGGCCGACGACCTGCGCGGCGATCGCGGCGTCAGGCTGAAGTGGCACGATCCCGAGGCAACGCTCGTGGAAGGGCTGGCCAGCCGGGGCGACCGCAGGCTCGGGGTGGTCATCGAGGATGTCTGGCGTTCCGGCGGCACCTTCCAGGAATGGTCCGAGCACTTCGACTACGGGTTGTGGCTGGCCGCCATGGAGCGACAAGGCCTCTCGGTCGAGGACTACGCCTACCGGCATCGCCGCGACACCGAGACTCTCCCCTGGGATCACCTCTCGGCGGGTCTGCACAAGGACTTCCTGTGGCAGGACTGGCAGGACGCCCTGGCGGAGTCCGGCCTGGAGGACTGCCGTTGGACGCCGTGCTACGACTGCGGGGCCTGCACCGGCTACGGCATCGAGCACGTCGTGGCCTCGGCGGTGCCTCCCGCCGGCGGCAGCCAGGGAACCGGCCAGAACCTCCTGCAGCCGGAGCCCGTACCTGTGCAGTTGCTGGACAGGCGCCCGCTGGCAGGTGTGTCATGAGGGTACGCATCCGCTGGTCCAAGCAGGGGAAGATCCGCTTCTGCGGGCATCGCGACGCCGCCCGGATCTGGGAACGTGCTGTGCGCCGGGCGGAGTTGCCCATGGCTTACTCGCAGGGGTTCACCCCGCGTCCCCGGATCTCTTTCGGATTGGCCCTCGCGACCGGCCAGGAATCTGTCGCCGAGTACCTCGATGTGGATCTGCGGGCGACCCCGGAGGAGCTCTACGACTGGGCGGCCTGCATGCCCGAGCGGCTCAGCGCGGTCCTGCCCGATGGCATGGCCGTGACCGATGCCTGCCCGCTGCGCCCCGGTGCGGCGTCGCTGCAGGAGGCGGTCACGAGTTGCGCCTGGGAATTTGCGCTGGCCGAGAGCGACGTCACGTCCGCCGCCGATTGGACGGAGCGGGTGCGGTCGGCGGACAGCCTTCCCCTGCAACGGGAGCGCAAGGGTCGAATCACCACCTCCGATGTGCGCACGGCCGTCGGAGACCTGCACATTCTGGACGCCTCAGCCGGGAGCGTCCTCGTAGCCGAACTCGGCACGAAACCCCGGGCGGTGCGGCCCGCAGAATTCCTGCGCCTCATCGCCCCCCCGCTGGCTGCCGGACGAGTCCGGCGGTTGCACCAATGGATTATGCGGGACGGCGCGCGGTACGAGCCGCTTGCTCCCGAAGCCGGCGTGTTGGCGCCGGCCGGCGATTCACTCGCCGCGGCCTCGATCGACGCCGTTCCCGCTGCGCAGCAAGAGGTCTGCGCGTGATGAGAAGGGAACTACACAATGTCTTCGTCCCCCCCAACGGACGCCGGATCCGCCAAGAGCCGCGCTGATTCCAAGAGCCGCACCGGGTCCGACAAGCAGGACAACGGTCGGTTAACCGGCCCCGAGGGCCGCAGCGGCCGAACCCGAAGCCAGACGCCGGCCGGCGACGGCACTGCAGACCAGCGCAAGCCCCGAATCGGCGACAGCCGCCCCGCCCCGCCGCCTTCCGACGAGGCGAAGCCGGCTAAGTCCCAGTCCTCCGGCCACCGCGGCGGCAACAAGAGCGGGTCGCGTTCGGGCGGCGAGAGCAGCGGGTCGCGTTCGGGCGGCGAAAGGAGCGGGTCGCGTTCGGGCGGCCGGCGCCGGCGCCGCGGCGGCCGCGGATCGGGATCGCGCGGCGGGCAGCAGCACAAGCCCGTCGAGGCGCTGACCGGCGGTGAGCCGGTCGAGCTCGACGCCGAGACACTGGCCAAGCGGCGAGGGCGGGCTCGCAAGGGCCGCCCGGTCGGCCGCTACCTGATGGCCATCCACGTCACCTCCGACGCGACCCACGTGGCGGTCCTGGAGGGTCGAGCGCTCGTGGAGTACTACGTGTCCCGCCCCGCCAACGACACCACCGAGATCTACGGGAACATCTATCTCGGCCGTGTCCAGAATGTGCTGCCCGGCATGGAGGCGGCGTTCGTGGACATCGGAACGCCCAAGAACGCCATCATGTACCGGGGCGACGTGCAGTTCGACGCCGAGGATCTGGAGCGTTCCAGCCGGCCGCAGATCAGCCAGGCCCTGAAGGTGGGCCAGCGGGTTCTCTGCCAGGTCACCAAGAACCCGATCGCCCACAAGGGTGCACGTCTCACCCAGCAGGTCTCCCTGGCCGGCCGCTACGTCGTGCTGGTACCCAACAGCGATGCCTACGGCATCTCCAAGCGGCTCTCCGACAAGGAGCGTCGCCGGCTGCGCCGCGTCCTGGACGGCGTCAAGCCGGCCGAGCACGGCGTGATCGTGCGGACCGCCGCTGACGGTGTCACCCCCGAGGAGATCCGTCAGGACGTCACGCGTCTCGTGTCGCAGTGGGACCAGATCGACTCGCTCGCAAAACGCTCCAAGGCCACGTCGCTGCTCTATCGCGAACCCGACGTGGCACTGCGGGTCATCCGCGAGGAGTTCACGACCGACTATCGCAGCGTCATGATCGACGATCCCGACCTCTTCGAGTCGGTGTCGAGGTACGTCGAGAGCGTCGCCCCCGCGCTGGCCGAGCGCGTCTCCTTCTACGACCGCTCGGAGGAGAACCTGGATCTGTTCGAGCGCTACCACGTGTACGGCCAACTCCGCAAGGCCGTGGACCGCACCGTGTGGCTCCCGTCGGGAGGCTCGCTGGTGATCGAGCACACCGAGGCGATGACCGTGATCGATGTCAACACCGGCCGCAACGTGGGCTCGACGAGCCTCGAGCAGACCATCCTCGAGAACAACCTGGAGGCGGCGGCGGAGATCCCGCGCCAGCTGCGGCTGCGCGACATCGGCGGGATCATCGTGGTCGACTTCGTCGACATGGAGAGCAAGAACAACCGCCAGAAGGTTATGAGTGCGCTGCGTGACGCACTTGCGCAGAGCAAGACGCACACGCGGGTGAGCGACATCTCCAACCTGGGGCTCGTGGAGATGAGCCGCAAGCGGATCGGCGAGGGGTTGCTGGAATCTCTCTCCCGGGCCTGCGATACCTGTGACGGCTGGGGGATCCGGCTCGACGAAACGCTGTTGGGCGGATCCAGCGACGCCGATAGCGTGTAGGGGCTATGTACGCAGTCGTTGCGACCGGCGGTAAGCAGTACCGCGTGAGCGAGGGCGAGGTGATTGCCACCGAGCTGCTCGGTCCTGCCGGCGCGGAAGTGGACCTGCGCCCGGTGCTCTACGTGGACGGCGACAGGGTGCTCGCCACGCCTGACGAGTTGACGGCGGTGGCGGTCAAGGGCCGGATCGTCGACCAGACGAGGGGCCCCAAGATCAGGGGATTCACGTACAAGTCGAAGAGCAACCAGCGACGGAGTTGGGGGCATCGCCAGCGGCACTCGCTGGTGGAGATAACCGAGATTGGGATGGCATAGGCATGTCCAAGACCAAGGGCGGGGGCTCAACCCGCAACGGCAGAGATTCGCAGGCCAAGAGGCTCGGCGTGAAGGTTTACGACGGAACCTGGGTCTCCGCGGGTTCCATCATCGTGCGCCAGCGAGGCACCAAGTTCCATCCGGGCCACAACGTGGGTCGTGGCGGGGACGACACCCTGTTCGCCACCGCTGACGGGCGTGTGTCGTTCGGCTCCCGCGGCCGGCGCAAGTTGGTGGACGTTCTCACCGACTGACGGTAGTCCGGCCTTCCAGGCGCCCCCCGGTGGGGGGCGGCGCCGTATTCTTGGACCGTGTCGGAGTTCGTTGACGAGTGCGCGCTCTGCGTGCGCGGCGGTGACGGTGGTGCCGGCTGCGTGTCCTTCCGGCGGGAGGCGCACGTCGACCGGGGAGGCCCCGACGGTGGCGACGGCGGCCGTGGGGGCGACGTCTGGTTGGAGGCCGACCGCAACGTGGCGTCGCTGCTGGCGTTCCGCGATCACCCGCACCGCCGGGCCACTTCGGGGGGGCACGGATCGGGCAGGGGCCGCCACGGTCCTTCCGGCACCGACCTGCTGGTGAGGGTGCCCGAAGGCACTGTGGTGCTCTCCGCCGACGGTGAGCACCTCGCCGATCTGACGACCCACGGTCAGCGGTACCTGGCCGCTCCGGGAGGAGTGGGTGGCCGGGGCAACGCTCGCTTTCTTACCAACCGTCGCCGCGCGCCGCGCTTCGCCGAGCAGGGCGAGCAGCCCTCCGAGTGCTGGCTGCGGCTCGAGTTGAAGTTGCTCGCCGACGTGGCGCTGGTGGGCCTTCCGAACGTGGGCAAGAGCACCCTGATCTCTCGCCTCTCCGCTGCCCGCCCCAAGATCGCCGACTATCCCTTCACCACCCTCGTGCCGAATCTGGGTGTGGTTGTGACCGACGGGGGGGAGGAATTCGTGGTCGCCGACGTGCCGGGGCTCATTGAGGGCGCCAGCGAGGGGCGGGGACTGGGTCATCGCTTCCTGCGCCACATCGAGCGTGCCCGCGCCCTGGTGTTGTTGATCGACCTCGGGCCGGCCGCCGAGGCCACTCCCGATGTCCAGTTGCGCATCCTGAGGACCGAACTCGGCACCTACCGCCCGGACCTGCTGCAGCGACGGCACCTCGTGGTCGGGTCGAAGGCCGATGTGGCCACCGTGAGCCTGGCCGAGGCCGACATGGCGGTCTCGGCGGTGACCGGTGCCGGCGTGGCCGAGCTGACCGGTCGCCTGGCGACGCTCGTGCGCCAAGCCCGCCAGGACGAGTCCCAGCCGGTGGCCGAGACGGCACCGGTGGTGCACCGTCCCGTCGCCGATCGGGCGGCCGACGCCATCAGCGTCCGGCGCGAGGGGGAGACCTGGGTGGTCCTGGGACGTCCGGCGGCACGGGCGGTGGCGCTGTCGGACCTCACCGACCCGCAGGCGCAGGACTACATGGCGCAGCGGCTCCGAACGCTCGGTGTGGACCGGGAACTTGCCCGGGCGGGCGCCCGCGCCGGCGACGAGGTGCGTATCGGCTCGCTGGCGTTCGACTACGAGCCCGACGAGGCGATCGCCCCCGCGGCGCGCTCCACACGTTCGGGGAGACGCGGCCGATGATCGTCGTCGTCAAGATCGGCACGTCCTCGCTCGTCGACGAGTCGGGACACGTGGACACCGCTGAGATCCGACGTCTCTGCGGGCTGCTGGCAGAGCTGCGCGCCGACGGGAAGCAGGTCCTACTGGTGACCTCAGCAGCGATCACGGCGGGTCGCTGGCTGCTGGGACTCGAGACCCGACCCACTGATCCCGTTCTGTTGCAGGCGGCCTCCGCGGTGGGCCAAGGGCACCTCATGGCGATGTACAACGAGTCCTTCGCTGCAGTGGGGCTCGTGGCGGGACAGATCCTGCTGACGCCCCTGGACTTCTTCGAGCGGAGCCGCTACCTGCGGGTGCGCGACACGCTGCAGCGCCTGCTGTCGCTCGGTGTGGTGCCTGTCATCAACGAGAACGACGCCGTCGCCGACGATGAGATCCAGTTCGGCGACAACGACCGCATCGCCGCCCTCGTGGCGCAGCTGGTGCAGGCCGACCTGCTGGTGATCCTCACCGACACCGAGGGTCTGCACACTGCCGATCCGCGTCTGGAGAACGAGGCGTCCCTCATCGCCGAGATCCAGGAGATCGACCGGGAACTGGAAGCCGCCGCCGGCGGTGTCGGCAACGCCGACGCGCGCGGCGGCATGGCCTCGAAGCTCTCGGCGGCCAAGATCGCCAGTTGGGCCGGGGTCCCCACGGTGATCGCCTCCGCCCGCCGCCCGGGCGTGCTGCGCGACGCGGTGGCCGGCAAGAACGTCGGCACGCTGGCACGGCCGCGGGCGCAGCGGTTGGGCGCGCGCAAGCTGTGGATCGCCTTCGCGGTGCGATCCGTCGGCCGGCTGGGTGTCGACGAGGGGGCGCGCCGCGCGCTGGTGGATCGCGGGAAGTCGCTCCTGGCCGTGGGCGTAGCCACCGTCAGCGGCGAGTTTGTGGCCGGCGACGCCGTGGAGGTGGCGGGGCCCGACGATGAGGTCTTCGCCAAGGGGCTCGTGCGGATGCCCTCGGCTCGCCTGGACGCCGTCATCGGTCGCCGGAGCACCGAGCACGAGGCCGGAACACCGGAGGAGTTGATCCACCGCGACGACATGGTGCTACTGGCGCCGTAGGGACCGTTGCCGGTGAATCGCTCAAGGTCGCGCCCTCCGGCGAGAGGAAGTTGCTGAGGATGGCCGTCGACGTCGTGCTGGCTCTCGCCGGGCTGGTACTGCTGCTGGTCGGCTCCGACTGGCTGGTCGCGGGCGGTTCCCGGCTGGCGGCGCGCCGAGGGATCCCGCCGATCGTGGTGGGCGCGGTGATCCTGGGGTTCGGCACGAGCCTCCCGGAGTTGGTCGTGGGTCTGGTTGCCGCGATCGGAGGTGATGCGTCCCTCGGCCTCGGAGGCATCGTCGGGTCCAACGCCGCCAACATGGGCCTCGTGCTCGGCGTCGCCGCCCTTGCCGTTCCCATCGCCGCCGATCGCGCCGCCTGGCGCCGCGTCCCGCTGGCAATTGGCTCGGTCCTGCTGCTGGCGGTCTTCCTGGTCACCGGCGGCGGGATCGTCGAGCGCTGGGAGGGCGGCGTGCTCCTCGCGGCGATGGCCGGCGCCACCTGGTGGCTGTTGCGCAGCCCGCAGGCACCCGGCGAGCAGCCGGGCATCGCCCCCGGACCGGACGACGCCAGCTCCAACCGCTTGAACCGCAGGATCGATGCCGTGGCGCGTCGCCTGGCTCCGCGCAGTCGCGGTGAGTTCTGGCGCCTGGCTCTGGGTCTGGTGGCGATCGTGGCGGGTGCGCAACTCGCCGTCGAAGGCTTCACGGGGATCGCCGAGCGCATCGGGCTGGCCACCGGCCTGGTCGGCCTCAGCCTGGTGGCGATCGGCACCTCGCTCCCCGAACTGGCCACCGCGCTCGCCGGGATCCGCCGGCGCCAACCCCTGCTCACCCTCGGCAACCTGCTGGGCAGCAACATCTTCAACAGCCTGGGAATCGCGGGCGTCGTGGCACTGGTACGTCCGGGCGGGCTCGGCGGCGACGGTGTGCCGTGGGTGGCCGCCGGTGTCATGTTCGGCATGATCGTCCTGGCCATGGTGTTCCTGGCCACGAAGCCACGCGAGCCGCGCTTGGAGCGCTGGGAGGGCGGTGTCCTGCTAGCCGCCTACGCGGTCGCCCTGCCGCTCATCCTCCTCAACTGACAAACCTGGGCGGCGACACACAACCGAGGGCGGGGAACGCCTTGCTCTACTGGTCGCCGTCGTCGGAGTCGTCGGCCTCGGCCTCGATCGACTCGGCGAGCCGCCGGAGGTTCTCCGGTGTGGCGGTGGCGTCCATCTCGCCGAGATAGGCGGGCAGCTTCACGCCCACCTGGCCGGCCAGGTCCTGCAGCGGCGGAAGCGCACCGATGAGGCCCGACAGGAAGTTGGCGGTGCTGCCGCGCTCGCCGTTGCCTCCGCCGGAGTCCCACACCGTGACCTGGTCGATCTTCAGGTTGGAGATGGCCTTGACCTGCTCGGCCACCAGCGCCGGGAGTTGCTCGGCGATGAGCATCAGGGCGGCCAGTTGTGCCTCGCCCCCGGTGCGGTCCACCAACTCGCCCAGACCCTCGGCACGGCGGGTCAGCAGGGCCAGCAGACCCATGGCCTCGGCCTCCATGCGGAGGCGCTGGCCGTCGGCCTCGCCGCCCTGGACCAGGCGGATGCGGTCGGCCTCGGCCTCGGCCAGGACGCGCACCCGCTCGCGCTCCACCTCGGCGGGGACCACGATGTCGGCCTGCTGGGAGGCCTTCTCCCGCTCGGCGCGGGCGACCTCGGCGGCGGCCTCGGCGGCGAAGGCCTCTCCTTCGGCGCGCGCCTGGGTGACTCGCTCGGATGCGGTGGCCGCACGCTCAGCCTCGGCTTCCTTCTGACGCCGTTCGCTGTCGGAGCGAGCCACGGTGACCTTGGCCTCGTTCTCGCCCTCGGTGGCTGTGGCGTTGGCCGACGCCACCCGGATGCGCTGCTCCCGGTTCGCCTCGGCGGCGCCGATGTCACCGTCGCGCTCCTGCTGGGAGACCTTGATCTTGGCCTCGTTGATGGCCCGCGCGGCCGCCTCGCGGCCCAGGGCGTCGATGTATCCCGACTCGTCGGTGATGTCCTGGATGTTGACGTTGATGAGCCGCAGCCCGACCTTGCGCAACTCGATCTCCAGCGACTCGGTGATGTTGGTGATGAGCTTCTCGCGGTCGGTGTTGATCTCCTCGATTGGCATCGTGGCGATGACCACGCGCATCTGCCCGAAGATGATGTCCCGCGACAGGTTCTCCACCTCGGCGAGGCTGAGCCCCAGCATCCGCTCGGCGGCGTTCTGCATCACGCCCGGCTCGGTGGAGACGCCGACGGTGAACGTGGCCGGCGTGTTGACCCTGATGTTCTGCTGCGACAGTGCCCCCTGCAGCTTGATCTCGATGGAGATGGGCGTGAGGTCCAGGAAGGCGTAGCCCTGGATGATCGGCCAGACGAGCGCGCCGCCGCCGTGCAGGCAGCGGGCCGACTCGCCGATGCCACCGACACGGCCATAGATCACGAGGATGCGGTCCGACGGGCAGCGCTTGTAGCGCGACGCCACCCACAGGATTGCGATCAGGAGGACGGCGACGAGGCCGACGACTAGGGCGATTACTGCCATTTGGTTTCCTTTCGGTGGATCTCGGGGAGAGAACTCAGGTTGCGGGTTCGGCCGGCGCTAGGTCAGCGGCTCGACCAGGACGGTCGTGGGGTCCACAAGGTCGGTCACCTTGACGCGGGTCTTGGCGGGCAGGTCCTGCGGCGAAGTGGTGTAGGCGTCGATGACGCGCATCCGCCCCTGCACCATCACCTCCACCTTGCCTGGCTGGGTGCGGTGGGCGGCGACTGCGATGTAGACGGTGCCGTTGACACCGATGGCGCTGTGGTAGTCGAGCGAGCCGCTCTCGTTCATCCGGGCGAACCGGCGCCAGATGAGCGCCACGATGAAGAAAACCGCCAGCCCGACGACCACCGCCACGACCACCGACGCCGAGGTGGAGTTGTCGCCTTGCTTCATGAGCACGCCCGTCCAGCCGAAGGCGAAGAAGAAGGCCGTGAGGCTGCGCAGCGACAGGTAGCCCACGTCGGCGTCGCTGGCGTCGAAGTCGATATCGAAGTCCAGACCGACGCCGAGGGTCATGAGCACCAGCTGCAACATCAGGAAGGCGCCCGCGACGATGCCGATCAGGTAGAAGACTTGCAGGTCGCCGGTCAGGGCGTTCCACCAGTCGCCCATGGGAGCTTCACCTCTCGTCAATTCGGGCGGAGCCGCCCACTGGGGCTCCGGTACCTCTAAGGCTACCGGCACCATGGCGTGCCGCCCAGGTCGGTGCCGGGTCCCGGCCGCGGCGCCGCGGGATGTCGCCTCCGGCGCAGCCCCGGCTCGTCAACCATCGGCGACTCGGGTGCCGGGGGTACGCTCAGAGTTCGTGGCGAGGCGGTACTGGTTGGAGACCTTGGGATGTCCCAAGAACCAGGTCGACTCCGACAAGATCGCCGGGCGGCTCGCCAGCGACGGCTTCCGGCCGGCCGCCGAGGTGGCCGAAGCGGACCTCGTGGTGGTCAACACCTGCGCCTTCATCGACGATGCCAGGCGCGAGTCGCTGGAGACCGTCGACAGCCTGGCCTCGCAGCGGCGCGACGGTGCGCAACTGGTGGTGACCGGCTGCCTGGCCGAGCGGGCCGGCTCCCGGCTGCTCGAAGACCGGCCCGAGATAGACGCCGTGGCGGGTTTCGGCGAGCCGATCACCCTGGGCCCCACCCGCCGCGGGTTACGTCGCTCGCTGAAGGTTGCCGGCGGCGCCCCGGTGCCCCACCTGGATCTGCTCAACATGCCCCGGCCGCCGGCGCAGTCGCCGTGGGCCTACGTGAAGATCGCCGAGGGTTGCGATCGCCGTTGCGGTTACTGCGCCATTCCCAGCTTCCGGGGGCCGCAGCGCTCGCGCAGCACCGAGTCGATCCTGGCCGAGATCGAGGCCCTGGGCGCCCGCGAGGTGGTTCTGGTGGCGCAGGACCTGGCCGCCTACGGCCGCGACGGGGGTCGCGGCGAGCGGCGGCTGGTGCCGCTCGTGGAAGCGGCGCGTTCCCTGGTGCCGTGGGTGCGGCTGCTCTACCTCTACCCGTCGGACCTCACCGATGAACTGATCTCGGCGATCCTGGCCACCGGAGTGGCGTATTTCGACCTGTCGCTGCAGCACGCCTCCCGCCCGCTGCTGCGCCGGATGCGCCGCTGGGGTGACGGCGATCGCTTCGCGGCGCGCATCGCCGAGATCCGCAGGGAGGCGCCGCACGCCGCCTTCCGCTCCAACTTCATCGTGGGTTACCCCGGCGAGACCGAGGAGGACCACGACGCCCTGCTGGCCTTCGTAGCCGAGGCGGAGCTGGACTGGGTGGGGGTGTTCGCCTATTCCGCCGAGGAGGGCACGTACGCGGTCGGCTTGGACGGCGAGGTGCCCGGGCCGCTGGTGGCCGAGCGCATTGCCGAGTTGCGCGAGGTCTGCGACGAGATCACAGAGCGGCGCCGGCGCAGCCTCGTTGGCAGCACCGCGACGGTCCTGGTGGACCGGCCGGGACGGGCGCGCAGTCACCGGGAGGCGCCCGAGATCGACGGGATCGTGGAGGTCCCGACCGACTTGGAGCCCGGGCGATTCGCCACCGTCGAGATCACCGGGGCCGCGGGCGTCGACCTCACCGCGGTGCCGCCGGCGGCCGCAAGCGCCGGGGAGGCTCGGTGACGGCGCCGGCGCCGGGAATCGATCTCGGGCTGTCCACGCCCGCGAACCTCATCACGCTGGGGCGCATCGCCGCCTCGCCGGTGCTGTTCTGGTTGATCCTGCGCGCCACCGATGCCGGCGGGGCGTCCTGGGCGGCCGTGTGGGTGGCGCTGGTGTTCGCCGCTTCCGACGCCTGGGACGGCTACCTGGCGCGCCGCACCGGAACCGTGACTCGGGCGGGCGCCTTCCTGGACCCGCTGGCCGACAAGATCGTGGTGCTGGGCTCGATGGCGTGCCTTGCGGCCATCGGCAGGGTCGGCTGGGTGCCTGTGGCCCTGATCGCCGGCCGGGAGGTGTGGATGAGCGCGTTCCGGGTGCGCTGCTCCCGGCGCGGCGTCTCCGTGCCGGCCCGGCGGTCGGCCAAGTGGAAGGTCATCCTGCAGGGGCTGGCGGTGATCGTGACCCTGCTGCCGCCCTTGGCCTATCCCGACTCGTTCACCGTGGAGCCGTTCATGCGCGCCGTCTGGTGGCTGGCCGTCGCCGCCACGCTCGCAACCGGGCTGCTCTACCTGCACGACGGGCGCCGCGCCGCCTGTGCCGGTACCGGCGAGCCCGCCGCCGGAGCCGCGCCATGAGGTGCGAAGTGGTGGCGGTGGGCACCGAACTGCTGCTGGGACAGGTGATCGACACCAACTCCTCCTGGATCGGTGAGCACCTGGCGGGCCTCGGCATCGACTCGTACTACCAGACCAAGGTGGGCGACAACCTCGAGAGAATCACCGCGGTCCTCGAGACGGCGATCTCGCGCAACGAGTTCGTGGTCGTCTGCGGCGGCCTGGGCCCCACCCCCGATGACATCACCCGCGACGCCCTCGCCGCCGTGATGGGTGTGGAACTTCGGCGCGACCCCGAGTTGGCGGACCACATCGCGCAGAAGTTTTGGCGGCGCGGGCGGTCGATGCCCGAGAACAACCTCCGGCAGGCCGACGTTCCCGAGGGTGCGACCGTGATCCCGATCATCCCGGGTACCGCACCTGGGCTGGCCTGCCCGGTGGGGGAGACGGTCGTCTACGCGGTGCCCGGTGTGCCCTGGGAGATGCGGGAGATGATGACGGGTTGGATCGCCGAGGACATGCGGCGGCGGGCCGGCGTTTCCTCGGTCATCCGGAGCCGCGTGCTGCGCACCTGGGGGGAGTCCGAGTCGGGCCTCGCCGAGCAACTCGGCGGCGTCATCGACCGCCTCGACGCCTCCGGGCACGCCACGCTGGCGTTCCTCGCCTCGGGCATGGAAGGGCTGAAGGTGCGACTCACGGCCAAGGCCGCCACGCAGGACGAGGTTACGGCGATCCTCGACACCGAGGAGGCGGCGGTGCGCGCCGCGATCGGTGAGAGGATCATCTTCGGAGTCGATGAGCAGACCATGGAGTCGGCGGTGCTGGATCTGTGCCGGCGGTCGGGCCTCACCTTGGCGACCGCCGAGTCGCTCACCGGCGGGATGATCGCGGCGCGCCTTGTGGCCGTGGCCGGCGCCAGCGACGTGTTCCGGGGCTCACTGGTGACCTATGCCGCCGATGCGAAGCGTCGCCTGCTGGGCGTTCCGGAGGGCCCCGTCGTGTCCGAGCAGGCCGTACGGGCGATGGCAGCGGGCGCCTGCGAGCGGCTGGGCGCCGACTGCTCGCTGGCGGTCACCGGTGTCGCCGGTCCGGGGCCCAGCGACGGGGAGGATCCCGGGACGGTCTGGATGGCCACCTCGATCGACGGCGAGATCGTGGCGCGGCGCCATGAGTTCCCCTTCGACCGCGAGCGGACGCGCCAGTTCACGACCATCGGTGTGCTGAACGATCTGCGCCTGCGCCTGGGGGACCGTGGCTCGGCGAGGCGCTGATGCCCCCGGATAGCGTGAGCCCCGTGGTGAACGGTGCGGCGGGCGAGGTGCATGCCGCCATCGACGTGGGGACGAACTCCTTCCACCTCGTGGTCGCCCGTGTCAGCTCCAGCGGGGGCCTCGAGATCCTCTGCCGGGACAAGGAGGTTGTTCGTCTGGGGTCGGGCTCGGGCGACATGCGTCTCCTGAAACCGGAGGCAATCGATCGGGGCATCGACGCGCTGCGCGGCCTGGTGAAGACGGCGGCCTCCTTCGGCGCCGACGTGCGAGCGGTGGCGACGAGCGCGGTCCGCGAGGCCGACAACCGCCGCGAGTTCCTCGACCGTGCCGCCGGCGAGGCCGGGGTCGAGGTGGAGGTCATCTCGGGCACCGAGGAGGCGCGGCTGATCCACCTGGGCGTGGTGCAGGCGCTGTCGGTGTTCGACCGGCAGGTCCTCGTGACCGACATCGGCGGTGGCAGCACCGAGTTTCTCGTCGGTCGCGGCGCCAAGCCTCTGGCAGCGCGCAGCGTCAAGCTGGGGCACGTCCGCCTCACGGAGCGCTTCTTTCCCGGCGGCGTCGCCGATGCCGATGCAGTGGCGGACTGCCGCGCCTATGTGCGGTCCTTCCTGACCCCTGTGGGACACGATCTGAGGCCCTTCGGGTACGAGCTGGCGGTGGGCAGTTCGGGAACGATCGCCACGATCGCCCGGATGGCGGAGTACCTGCGCAAGGGTCGGGCCGACCGCTGGCTCAACAACGTGTCCCTCGACCGAACCGAACTGGCCGAGGTCGTTGCCGCTGTGCTCGCCTCGGCGACGCCCAGGTCGCGCCGTTCCATCGGTGGTCTGGACGAACACCGCGCCGATGTCATCGTCGCCGGCGTCCTGCTGCTGGAAGGTGTCTTCGAGTGCTTCGGGATGCCGTCGATCACCGTGTCGGGCTACGCCCTGCGCGAGGGCGTGCTGCTGGACGGGGTGCACGCAGGTGGCAGCGGCGACGCCTTCTGGCATCTCAGGGACATCCGGCGGGAGTCGGTGCTGCGCATCGCCGAGGACTACGACGAGGAGCGACCGCACGTCCAGCGCGTGACCGACCTGGCGCTGGAGCTCTTCGACGCGCTCGAGGGATCCCACCGCTTCGGGCTCTACGAGCGTGACCTGCTGGAGGCCGCCGGGATGCTGCACAACGTGGGGCGCTTCATCTCGCGCGGCGCCCACCACAAGCACAGCTACTACGTGATCCGCAGCAGCGACCGGCTGCTGGGGTTCACCGAGCACGAAGTGGAGCTGATCGCCCTGGTGGCCCGCTACCAGCGCAAGGCCCTGCCCCGCAAGGACCATCCCGAGTTCGCCGCCCTGAACGTTGCCGACCGTGCCAGGGTGCAGTTGCTGGCGGGGATCCTGCGGGTCGCCATCGCGCTGGACCGCACCCGCAGTGGCGCCGTGAGCGACTTAACCGCAAGGATCGGCGAGAACCTCGTCATCAGCTGCCGCACCTCGCCGGGCGCGGATGCCACCGTGGAGTTGTACACGGCCAACCAGCGCGGCGAACTGCTGGCCACGGCCACCGGGCTGGACGTGCAAGTCGTGGCGAAGAACCCGGTTCCCGCCGGCTCCGGCGCCTAGCCGCGGATCTGCCCCTCGCCCCTGATCACGTTCTTGACCGCGGTGAGGTGGACGACGCCCATCGGGCCGCGGACGTGCAGCTTCTGGGTGCTGATGCCGATCTCGGCGCCGTAACCCATCTCCTCGCCGTCGACGAACCGGCTCGAGGCGTTGACGAGCACGGCGGCGGCGTCGACTTCGGCGCAGAACCGCTCGGCGGCGGCCTCGTCGGCGGTCACGATCACTTCCGAGTGTCCCGTGCCGTAGTGGTTCACGTGATCGATGGCCTCATCGAGTGAGTCCACGACGCGCACCGACAGCTTGTAGTCCAGGAACTCGGTGGCGAAGTCGGACTCGGTCGCCGGTTCGATGCCCGGTACGAGGGCTCGGGAGGCGTCGTCGCCGACCACCTCCACCGTGGGCATCGCCCGGACGAGGCGCGGCAGGAATTCCTCCGCCACCGCGGCGTGCACGACCAGCGACTCGGTGGCGTTGCAGACCGAGGGGCGCTGGGTCTTGCCGTTCACCACGATCGAGGTGGCCATGTCCAGGTCGGCGACGCTGTCCACGTAGACGTGGCAGTTGCCGTCACCGTCCAGGATGAACGGCACGGTGGCGTTCTCCATGATGGAGCGGATGAGGGAGGGGCCCCCGCGAGGGATCAGGCAGTCCACGTAGTCGCTGAGCCGCATGAACTCCACCGCGGCCTCGCGGCTGGTGTCGTCCACGAGGATGAGCGCGTCGGCGGGCAGTCCGCTGGCGACGTAGGCCGCCCGCAGCACGTCCGCGATGGCCAGGTTCGAGCGGATGGCCATGGAGGAGCCACGCAGGAAGGCCACGTTGCCGGATTTGAGGCACAGGCCCGCGGCGTCGCTGGTGACGTTCGGCCGACTCTCGTAGACGATCGCCACGA
Organism: Acidimicrobiales bacterium; assembly: GCA_963664235.1. Classification (GTDB taxonomy): domain Bacteria; phylum Actinomycetota; class Acidimicrobiia; order Acidimicrobiales; family CATQHL01; genus VXNF01. The sequence goes on from OY760933.1 coordinate 2,738,997, forward strand.
CGCCCAGCGGCACCCGCACCTGCTGGATGCGCAGGCCGTTGGGGCGCACGTCGTTGGCGACGACGGTACCCACCGGGTCCGGGAGGTCTGCGACCTGGCGCAGGCCGCCGGCCATGCCGTCGATGCGGCCGGGCGTGAGGCGCAGCCTGTCCAGCAACGTGGGCGAGATGCCGGCGTCCTTTGCGGCGACAAGATCTGCCTCGTTGGCCGCCAGCAGCTCGTCGGCGCGGGACTGCAACCCGTCCGCCGCGGCCTGCAGCGCCCTGTTCTTGGCAGCAGTGGAGGCCGCCGCCAGGAGCGGAGCCACCGCTTTGGCGCGCCGGCCCAGTTCCTCCATCGCCTGCCGCTTGGATGTCACCTCGCCGTGTGCGGTCGAAACCGCCCCGGATGCCGCCACGGTGTGCCTCCCGAGTGCTCTGAGCAGCGCTGATTACGCTCTTGCCGTGAGCGGATTCTACCGGTCGCCGCTGATGGGGGACGGCGAGCCGGGTTCGGGAGACTTCGGCGCCCGCCGCCGCCGCAGCGGTCGCAGTGCCACCGTTGTCGGCGCCGGGGTGGTGCTGTCGCGTCTGTCGGGGGTGGCCCGCGAGGTCGTTCTGGGGGCGTTCCTGGGCACGCGGGCCCCCGCGGATGCCTTCGGAGCCGCCCTGCGCATCCCGAAGCTGCTGCAGAACCTGCTGGGGGAGGGAGCGCTGTCGGCCTCGTTCATCCCGGTGTACGCCCAGGTGCTGGACGAGGGCGACGAGGAGCGAGCGGGCCGGCTGGCTGGCGCCGTGGCGGGGCTGCTGGCCGTGCTCACCGGCGGGCTGGTGCTGCTGGCCATCTTCCTGGCCGAACCGCTCACCTGGATGGTGGCCCCCGGATTCTCCGGCGTCCGGCACGAACTCACCGTGGTGCTGATCCGCATCATGGCCGGCGGGATCGGGCTCATCGTGATGGCCGCCTGGTGCCTCGGCGTGCTGAACGCGCACCGGCGCTTCTTCCTGTCCTACGTGGCGCCGGTGCTGTGGAACGTGGCCATCGTCGGTGCGGTGGCGGCGGCCGGCCTCGCCGATCTGGCCGAGACCGGGATCGCCGAGGCGGCGGCCTGGGGCGTGCTGGTGGGCGGTGCCCTGCAGTTCGCGGTCCAGATTCCCGCGGTGGTGGCCCTCGTGCCGCGCCTGCGCCTCAGCCTGCGACTGCGCCTGCGCGGCGTGCGCGAGGTGGCGCGCCGGTTCGGGCCGGCGGTGGCCGGGCGCGGGGTCGTCACCCTCTCGAGCTACGTCGACGTGATCCTGGCGTCGCTGCTGGCCACCGGGGCCATCGCCTACCTGGATCGTGCCCAGGTGCTGTATCTCATGCCGATCAGCGTGTTCGCCGTGTCGGTGGCGGCCGCCGACCTGCCCGAGCTGGCACGCGAGCAGGAGAGCCGCGAGCGCATGCACGAGCGCCTCGTCGTGTCCGCCGCCAGAGTCCTGCTGTTCCTGGTCTACACCCTCGTCGCCTTCGCGGTGTTCGGTCGCCCCATCGTGGGTGCCCTGTACGAGCGGGTGAAATTCACCGCGGAGGACACCTACGTGGTGTGGCTGGTGCTGGCGGCGTACAGCCTGGGAATCGTGGCCGCGGGACTCTCGCGCCTGCTGCAGAACACGTGCTACGCCGCCGGTGACCCCAAGGGTCCCGCCCGTATAGCCGGCGTCCGGCTGGTCTTTGCCGCGCTGGCGGGGCTGGTGCTGATGATCCAACTCGACCGTGTGGGGATCGTCGACGGGGGGCTCCGGCGCCTCGGTGACCTGCCGGCGTTCTGGCTCGTTGACAACGAGATACGCCAGACGGGCGACATCCGCCGGCTCGGGGCGGTCGGCCTGGCGCTGGCCGCGGCCGTTGCGGCCTGGCTGGAGTTCGGGATGCTGCGCAGGCACATCCACCGCACGCTCGGCCTGCGGGCCCCGTTCGGCCGGTTGGCGGGGCGGCTCCTGCCCGCGGCGCTGGTGGCGGGTGTGGTCGGCTACATGCTGGTGCGAGCCCTGGACGGGGCCCCGCACCTGCTGACCGCACCGGTCTGCCTGGTCGTCACCGGAACGCTCTACCTGCTGGTGGCCAACGTCTGCGGCCAGCCGGCGGCGCGCCACTTGCTGCTCCCACTGCGGCGCCGTTTCTGGGCGGCCCTGCGCCGCTGAGCGCGCCCGTGCGGGGCCGGCGCCGGCGTCCCGTAGCCTGACGCGCCATGGTTCATCGCTTCGCCGGCGTCGGCGCGGTCCGCGAGGGGCTCGACGGCGTGCAGTATCTCGCCGATGAGGGCATCGCCGGGGTGGTCTACCTGGCCGACCGGCTGGCCAAGCCCGTCCTTGTGGAGGGACCGGCGGGAACCGGGAAGACGCAGCTGGCAAAGAGCGTGGCGGAGATGTGCGGGGCCCGCCTCATCCGCCTGCAGTGCTACGAGGGCATCGACGAGGCCAAGGCGCTCTACGAGTGGAACTACAAGAAGCAGCTGCTGCGGATCCAGGCCGAGTCCCACACCTGGGACGAGGTGTCCGATGACATCTTCTCCGAGGAGTTCCTGCTTACCCGGCCGCTGCTGGAAGCCATCAGGGCCACCGATCCCGTGGTGCTGCTCGTGGACGAGGTGGACCGCGTCGAGGTGGAGACCGAGGCCCTGCTGCTGGAGATCCTGAGCGACTACCAGGTGTCGATCCCCGAACTCGGCACCGTCGAGGCCACCCAGATCCCCCTCGTGTTCCTCACGTCCAACAACACCCGCGAACTCTCCGAGGCCCTCAAGCGCCGCTGCCTCTACCTCTACATCGACTATCCCGACCTGGATCGGGAGCGGGAGATCGTGCTCACCAAGGTGCCGGACATCAGCCAGAGCCTGGCCGACGAGGTCACACGTATCGTCCGCTCGGTGCGCCAGTTGGAGTTGAAGAAGTCCCCGTCGGTGTCCGAAACTCTGGACTGGGCCCGCACCCTGGTGCTGCTCGGCGTCGAGCACGTGGACGCCGAGACAGCCGCAGAGACGGTTCACACGCTGCTGAAGTACCGCAGCGACATCGAGAAGGCCCTCAAGGAGTTCTCCACCGGCGACGCCCGGAGCTCCGGCCTGCCGCGCTGACTCGCGGCGCTCATGGGGAGGGTGCGGTGGCCCGCAGCCGGGGGCCGGCCGTGACCGCGCAGACGGCGCCGGCTGGTGCCGCCGATTCCCCGCTGCTGGGGCTGCTCGGCGGTTTCATCACCGAACTGCGACGCGCCGGTCTGCCGGTCAGCCTCACCGAGCACCTCGACGCCATGGAGGCGGTCGGCCACGTCCCCCTCGACGACCGCGAGGCGTTCAAGTTCGCCCTGGCCGCCACGCTCGTAAAGCACCACGCCCACTGGCAGGCTTTCGAGACCGTCTTCGAGGTGTACTTCTCGCTGCGCGGCGCCGAGTACGAGCCCTCCGGCGATGCCTGGGCCGACGACGTGGATCCCTCCGAAGTGCTGGATCCCCGGCCGGAAGGCAAGGGCGGCGGCGAGCCGCTGAGCGACGAGGATCTCGCCCGGCTGCTGTTCGCGGCATTGCTGCGCGGCGATCAGGCGCAGCTGCGGGCCGTTGGCTGGCGTGCCGTGCAGCGCTACGCCGGCATGGAGCCGGGGCGGCCGGTCGGCGGTACCTACTACCTGTACCGCACGCTGCGCAATCTCGGCCTCGAGGACCTGCTGGAGCGCCTCCTGGACACCGTCCGCGACGAGGCGGGACGCCCGCTCACGCCGCTGGAGGAGCGCCTCGAGCGCGACGAGATGGAATCGCGCATCGACCAGTTGCGCCAGGAGGTGGAGGCCGAGATCCGGCGCCGGCTCGTGGCCGACCGCGGCACCGAGGCGATGGCCCGGACGCTGCGCAAACCCCTGCCCGAGGACGTGGAGTTCATGCACGCCACGCGGGAGGAGATGGAGGCGCTGCGCAAGGCCATCGATCCGCTGACCCGCAAGCTGGCGGCGCGCCTGTCCCGCCGCCGGCGCCACACCCGGCGCGGCGTGCTGGACTTCCGCAGGACCATCCGGCAGTCGCTCAGCTACGGCGGCGTCCCGGCCGAGCCGCGCTTCCGCTACAAGCGGCCGTCCAAGCCCGAGATCATGGTGATCGCCGACATCAGCGGCTCGGTGGCGGCCTTCGCGCGCTTCACGCTGCACCTGGTGTACGCCATCAGCAGCCACTTCTCCAAGGTGCGCTCGTTCGTGTTCATCGACGGGCTCGACGAGGTCACCAACCTGTTCGAGACGAGCGATGACATCACCGAGGCGGTCCACCGGGTCAATACTTCCGCGGACGTCGTCTGGGTGGACGGCCACTCCGACTACGGGCACGCCCTCGGCGTGTTCTGGGAGCGCTACGGGGCGTCGGTCGGCCCGAAGACCACGGTCATGGTCCTCGGCGATGCCCGCAACAACTATCACGCCTCGGGGTCCTGGGTCATGCGCGAGCTGCACCGCAAGGCCCGGCGGGTGTTCTGGCTGAACCCCGAGCCGCGCTCGTACTGGGACACCGGCGACTCCATCATGGGGGAGTACAGCACCCACTGCGACGGCACCTTCGAGGTGCGCACCTTGCGCCACCTGGAGCGGTTTGTGGAGAAGACGTTCTGAGGCGCGGGCGGCACGCTCCTAAAATGACGGTGTGTCCCTTGCCGTGCTGCCCGGTGTCGTGATCCGGCGGCGGATCACCGAGGTGTCGCGCCGCCTGGCGCGTTGCCGCCAGGAGTTGCAGGTAGCCGAGGAGCAGCTCGTCTATTTCAGCGACTCCGAGGCCGACGCCCACCTGCGCGCCCTCGTCTCGGAGACCCCTGTCGCCGACCGGGACCTTCGCTCCGCGTCGCGCCACGCCGCGGCGATGACCGGCCACCGTGATCGCCTCCAGGCAGAGATTGTCGCCCTGGAAGAACGCCTGGACGATCTGCTGGATCGTCTGTCGAGCCGGAGGAAGCCGTGAACACAGAGAGAACCGTGGGGACGCGGACGCGCGTCGTGATCGCCGAGGACGAGGCCATCATCCGCCTGGATCTGAAGGAGACCCTCACTGCGGAGGGCTACGAGGTGGTCGCCGACAGCGGGCGCGGCGACGAGGCGCTGTCGCTGGTGCGCGAGCTGCGCCCCGATGTGGCCATCCTGGACATCAAGATGCCGGGCAACGACGGCCTGGCCGTGGCCGGGGCCATCAGCGACGAACGCCTCTGCGCGGTGCTGGTGCTCACCGCCTTCAGTCAGCGGGAACTCGTCGCTCAGGCGGCCCAGTCGGGCGTCCTGGCCTACCTGGTGAAGCCGTTCGCGGCGGGCGAGTTGGTGGCGGCCATCGAGATCGCCCTGGCCCGCTTCGGCGAGACGCAGGCGCTGGCGGCCGAGGCCACCGACTACGCCGAGCAACTCCAGACCCGCAAGGTCGTCGAGCGCGCCAAGGGCCTGCTGATGGACAACTACGGCTTCCGCGAGGGCGACGCCTTTGCCTTCATGCGCAGGACCGCCATGAACCAGCGGCGCCCGATGCGTGCCGTGGCCGAGGATCTTCTGGCGGGGACCCTGTCGGTGTCATCGAAGCCCGCCGACGACTCGCGGTGAGGCGCCGCGGCGCGCCCGCTGCGCCGCCCGCCGCCGCCCTCGTTGCGTGAACCCGTGACCGACCTGTTGCTCATCGACGGTCATTCCCTGGCCTACCGGGCCTTCTACGCGCTGCCCGAAGAGATGCGGACAGCCTCGGGCCAGGTCACCAACGCCGTCTACGGCTTCACCTCGATGCTGATCAACCTGCTGCGCGACCACCGGCCGGAGCGCGCCGCGGTGGCGTTCGACCTGCCGGGCGGAACGTTCCGCCACGAGCGGCTCGACAGCTACAAGGCCAACCGTTCCGCGCCGCCGGAGATCTTCCGGGAGCAACTGGGGCTCCTGCGCCAGGTTCTCGGCACCCTCGGCGTCCAGTCGGTGGACGCCCCCGGCTTCGAGGCGGACGACGTGCTGGCCACTCTGGCTTCCCAGGCCCACGAGCAGGGACTGGGCGCGGCGATCGTCACCGGTGACCGCGACGCTTTCCAGCTGGTCGCGATGCAACGGGTCACGGTCCTCTACCCCCGGCGAGGCATCTCCGACCACGACGTCTACGACGCCGCGGCGGTCCTCGAGCGGACCGGTGTGGAGCCCGCCGACTACGTGGCCTACGCGGCGCTCCGCGGCGACCCCTCCGACAATCTCCCGGGCGTGCCGGGCGTGGGGCCCAAGACCGCGGCCCGGCTCATCAACAACTTCGGGGGCATCGACGGCATCTACGCGTACCTCGACGATCACACTCCGAAGCTCAGGTCCTCACTCGCCGAATCGAGGGACACCGTCCAACTCAACTGCGAGCTCATGGAGTTGCGCCGGGATGTGGAACTGGGAGTGTCGGTGGCCGACCTCGCTCTCGCCCCACCCGATGTGGAGGAGACCCGGCGGCTGTTCGACTTCTTGGAGTTCGGCTCGCTTCTCGGGCGCCTCGGCGAGGCGCTCGGCGTGGAGTTCGCACCCGCGAAATCTGTCGAGGTGCTGGCGGTCGCCGTCGAGCAGCCCGCCTCTGCGGCAGAAGCCGCGGTCCGCATCGCCGACTTGGCGGCGCGCTCGTCCCTGGCGGCTGCGGCGGCGTGGGCCGGCCGGCCCGGCCGCTCGACCCTCGAAGGCCTGGCCCTCACCGGCGACGGCGCATCCGGCGGGTCGGGGGGGTCCGGCGGGTCGGGGGGGTCGGGCGGAGCCGTGTGGCTGCCCGGAGAGTTCCTCGGAGACGCGGCGGTGCGGGAGGCGCTTGGCCGGTTGTTCGGCGAGGGCGCTCCCGCTCTGGTGGCCCACGATGTCAAGGCCCTGATGCGGGGGCTGCTCTCGGTCGGCATCGACGTCCGCTCGCTGGAGATGGACACCGCGATCGCGGCGTACCTCCTGGACCCCTCCCAGTCCGACTATCCCGTCGGTGATCTCCTGGCGCGCTACGCGGGGTGCTCCCTCCCCGCCGGCGAGGCCGAGACCGAGACGCAGGGACGGCTTCTTTTCGCCGAGACGGGCGAAGCCCTCAGGACCGCCACGGCTCTGGCGGCGCTGGCCGCGGCCCGCCTTTCGGGGCCGCTGCGGGCGGCGCTGCGCGACGGCGGCGTCGACACGCTGCACGACACTGTCGAGGTGCCGCTGGTGCGAGCACTGGCACGGATGGAGCACTGCGGCGTGGGTGTGGACGTCGACGGTCTGGAGACTCTGCGGCGCGATCTCAACGACGAGGCCGAGCGGCTGCGCGCCCAGGTCGTCGCCGACGCCGGCGGGGACGAATTCAACGTGAACTCCACCCCGCAGCTCCGTCATGTGCTGTTCGAGCGGCTCGGCCTGCCTCCGCAGAAGAAGACCAAGACCGGCTACTCCACAGACGCGGCCACGCTGGAGCGGTTGCGCGGCGAGCACCCCATCGTGGAGCACCTCTTGGCCTACCGGGAGGTGGACAAGCTTCGCTCCACCTACGGCGAGGGTCTGATCGCCGAGGTGAACCCCGCCACCGGGCGCATCCACGCCACCTTCAACCAGACGGTGGCCCGCACCGGGCGGCTCTCCTCGGACGCGCCGAACCTGCACAACATCCCGGTTCGCACCGAGACCGGGCGAGCCTTCCGGAAGGTCTTCGTGCCCACGGCCGGCACCGCGCTGCTGATCGCCGACTACAACCAGATCGAGCTGCGCTGTATCGCGCACCTGGCTGAAGACCCCGGGCTGATCGCCGCCTTCGAGGCGGGGGAGGACATCCATACCGCTACCGCGGCGCGGGTCTTCGGGGTTCCTGACCCAGACGTGACCACCGAGTTGCGGTCGAAGGCCAAGATGGTGTCCTACGGCCTGGCCTACGGCATGGAGGCCTACGGGTTGGGCCAGCGACTGTCGATTCCCACCGAGGAGGCCCAGGTCATCCTGGACGCCTACTTCGGAGCCTTCCCCGCGGTTCTCGACTACATGGACGCGGCGGTGGCCCGGGCCCGCGAGCTGGGCTATACCGAGACGCTCTTCGGGCGGCGCCGGCCCATACCCGAACTCCGTTCGGACAACTTCCGGGTGCGCCAGGCCGGTGAGCGCCAGGCCAAGAACGCCGGCATCCAGGGTCTGGCAGCGGACATCTTCAAGGTGGCCCTGGTGCACATCGACGGCGCCCTCGAGGCCGGCGGGATGGCCAGCCGTCTCATCCTGCAGGTCCACGACGAGGTCATCCTGGAGGTGCCCGAAGCCGAGCGGGCCGCCGCCGCCGAGTTGGTGCGCCACGAGATGACCACCGCCTGCGACCTGCGCGTGCCCCTCGTGGTGGACCTGGCCTTCGGCACCACGTGGGCGGCGGCCAAGGCCTGAGCAGCGCTGGTACCTGCGCGCCCGTGGCCGGGGCGGCGGATTGCAGTTGGTGGTCGTGCTGTTAGCCTTGCTTCTGCTATCCGGGGCCGGTCGGCCCCATTCGACGGCTCGCGTCGTCCAGCCCTGTTCATCGACCAAGTGAGAATCCGTGCCCGACCTCGACCCCAACCTGTCCGTACCCGACGACTCAACCCCCGAACCGACTCCCGCTGAAGAGACACCCGAGCCGTCAGCTTCCGCAGAGAGCCCCCCCGAGGCGGAATCCGCCGCCGAAATCGCCGAAGACACCCCCGACGAAATGTCCGAGGTGTATGAGCCGCGGGAGATCGCGGTCAACGACCTCGACGAGGAGGCGCTGGTCGCCGCCTACGCCGGAAGCGTCGTGACAGTCGAGGAAGGCACCATGGTGGTCGGCCGCGTCGTGCGGATCGACAACGACGAGGTGCTCATCGACATCGGCTTCAAGTCCGAAGGGGTCATCCCGTCGCGGGAACTCTCCATCCGCAACGACGCACATCCCGGTGATGTCGTGGGGATGGATGAGGAGATCGAAGCCCTTGTCCTGCAGAAGGAGGACAAGGAAGGCCGGCTCATCCTCTCCAAGAAGCGCGCCCAGTACGAGCGGGCCTGGGGCAACGTCGAGGAGGTCAAGGCCTCCGGTGGGGTCGTCTCGGGCACGGTCATAGAGGTCGTCAAGGGCGGGCTCATCGTGGATATCGGCTTGCGCGGCTTCCTGCCCGCCTCGCTGGTGGATCTGCGGCGGGTCCGTGACCTGCAGCCATACGTCGGAAGCAAGGTGGAGGCAAAAATCATCGAGCTCGATAAGAACCGCAACAACGTTGTTCTCTCCCGCCGGGCGTGGCTGGAGGAGACCCAGAAAGAGCAGCGCGAGGAGTTCCTCGACAACCTGAAGCCGGGCGAGGTTCGCAAGGGCACCGTCTCGTCGGTCGTGCCGTTCGGAGCCTTCATCGATCTCGGCGGCATGGACGGGCTCGTGCACGTCTCGGAGTTGTCCTGGCGTCACGTGGACCACCCCAGTTCGGTCGTCTCGGTGGGCGACGAGGTGGACGTGCAGGTGCTCGAGGTGGATCCCAGCCGCGAGCGCATCAGCCTCTCGCTGAAGGCCACCCAGCAGGACCCCTGGCAGGAGTTCGCCGCCACGCACCGCGTCGGCGAACTGGTCTACGGGCGGGTCACCAAGCTGGTCCCGTTCGGCGCGTTCGTGCAGGTGGGCGAGAGCATCGAGGGCCTCACCCATATCTCGGAAATGTCGGCGCACCACGTCGAGGTGCCCGAACAGGTCGTCACCCCCGGCGAGGAGCTGTGGGTGAAGATCATCGACATCGACCTCCAGCGGCGGCGCATCAGCCTGTCCATCAAGCAGGCCGCCGAGGGCGGCGTGGTGTCCGCCGAGTTCCAGGAGGCCTTCGGTGAGCACGCCTTCGATGCGGAGGGCAACTACCTGGGCGACGCGGCCGAGGGCGAGCCGGCCGAGGGCGAGCCGGCCGAAGCCGGCGAAGAATTCAGCGTCGAGGTGGAAGCGGCCGAGAGCTACGAGGCCGTCGCCCCCGCCTGAGGGCGACCCGGCCGGCGCTCGATGATCGAGGTCGGTCTCACCGGCTGCATCGGCTCCGGCAAGTCCACCGTTGCCGCCGCTCTCGTCGAGCGCGGCGCCGTCCTGCTGGATGCCGACGCCATCGTGGCCGAACTGCAGCAGCCGGGCCTACCGGTGCTGGAGGAGATGGTGGCGCACTTCGGGGCCTCCATCCTGCGACCCGACGGGCAGCTGGACCGCGGCGCCGTGGCCGCCGTCGTATTCGACGACCCGCACGAACTGGCCGCGCTGAACGCCATCGTGCATCCCGCCGTGCGCACCGAGATGGCCGCCCGGCGCCGGGAACTGGCCGGCAGCGATGCCGTGGTCGTCGCCGACATCCCCCTGCTCGCCGAGGCCGGACCCGAGCGGCGCCAGGGCCTGGCCGGAGTCATCGTCGTCGACGTGGACCCCGAGACCGCTGTGCAGCGGCTCGTGGCCGGGCGGGACTTGACGGCGAGTGAGGCGCGGGCCCGCCTGGCGCGCCAGGCCTCGCGTGCCGAGCGCCTGGCGCTGGCCGACTTCGTGATCGACAACAACGGCACACTCGGCCAACTGGAAGAGCAGGTGGCGCGCTGCTGGGAGTGGATCGGCTCGTTGCGGCGCCCTGCGGTCGAGTAGACGCCCGCTCCCGCCCGGCTGCGGTCTGCCCGGAGATGCCGCGCGCGACCTTCATCGTCATTCCGGCGTAGGCCGGAATCCAGGACACCGCGGCCCCGAGATGCGCCTGCTGCGGGGCGGCGCGGCTGGCTAAGGTCGTTCCGTGACCTCTGCTCCCGCCGGCGCCGCCCTCGTGACGGCGCGCCGCCACACTCCATTCCGCATGGTGGCGGACTTCCAGCCCGCCGGGGATCAGCCGGCGGCCATCGCCGGGCTGTCGGAGGGCATCGGGAACGGTGAGCGCCGCCTCACGCTGCTGGGCATCACCGGATCGGGCAAGAGCGCCACCATGGCCTGGACCATCGAGCAGGTGCAGCGGCCGACCCTCGTGCTGGCGCCCAACAAGTCGCTCGCCGCCCAGCTGGCCAACGAACTGCGGGAGTTCTTCCCGCACAACCGGGTGGAGTACTTCGTCTCCTACTACGACTACTACCAGCCCGAGGCCTACATGCCGGCCAGCGACACCTTCATCGAGAAGGACGCCTCCATCAACGACGAGATCGAGCGTCTGCGGCACTCCACCACCTCTGCGCTGCTGACCCGCCGCGACGTGGTGGTGGTGGCCTCGGTGTCGTGCATCTACGGCCTCGGCGGCCCCGCCGAGTACCAGAACCAGTTGCTGGTACTGCGCACCGGCGAGTCCTACGACCACCGGGCCATCCTGCGCCGCCTCGTGGACATGCACTACGAGCGCAACGACGCCAACCTGGCGCGGGGCCGTTTCCGGGTGCGCGGCGACACGCTGGAGGTGCGCCCCGCCTACGCGGAGCACGTGATTCGCGTGGGGCTCTTCGGCGATGAGGTGGAGCAGATCACGGTGCTGGACCCGGTGACCGGCGAGCGACTCGAAAGCCTCGACGAGGTGATCCTGTTCCCGGCCAGCCACTACGTCACGACGCCCGAACGACTCGATGCCGCTGTGGTGCGCATCGAGGCGGAGTTGGCCGAGCGTCTCGGCCACTTCGAGTCGACGGGCCGGCTCCTGGAGGCGCAGCGCCTGCGCATGCGCGCCACCTACGACCTGGAGATGCTGCAGGAGCTGGGCTACTGCAACGGCGTTGAGAACTACTCGGCGCACCTCGACGGGCGCGGCCCCGGAGAGGCGCCCTTCACGCTGCTGGACTACTTCCCCGAGGACTACGTCACGGTGATTGACGAGTCGCACGTCGCCGTGCCGCAGCTGCATGGGCAGTACCAGGGCGACCGCAGCCGCAAGGAGACGCTCATCGAGCACGGCTTCCGCCTGCCCTCGGCCGCCGACAACCGGCCGCTCACCTTCGACGAGGTCATGGAGCGGGTGGGCCAGGTGGTGTTCCTCTCGGCAACCCCCGGGTCGTATGAACTCTCGGTGTCGGACCGGGTGGTGGAGCAGATCGTGCGTCCCACCGGCCTGGTGGACCCCGAGGTGGTGGTGAAGCCGACGAAGGGCCAGATCGACGACCTGCAGGAGTTGATCCGCGAGCGGGTCGCCGCCGAGGCGCGGGTGCTCGTCACGACGCTCACCAAGAAGATGGCCGAGGATCTCACCGAGTACCTGCTGGAGGCCGGTGTGCGGGTGCGGTACCTGCACAGCGAGGTGGACACGCTCGCCCGGATCGAGATCCTGCGCGACCTGCGGTTGGGCCACTTCGACGTGCTGGTGGGCATCAACCTGCTGCGGGAGGGGCTGGACCTGCCGGAGGTGTCCCTGGTGGCCATCCTGGACGCCGACAAGGAGGGCTTCCTGCGCAGCGAGACCTCGCTGGTGCAGACGATCGGCCGTGCCGCCCGCAACGTGGACGGCCAGGTCGTCATGTACGCCGACGTGGTTACCGACTCCATGCGCCGGGCCATCGACGAGACCAGCCGGCGCCGGGCCCGCCAGCAGGCCCACAACGCCGAGAACGGCATCAGCCCGCAGACGATCCGCAAGGCCGTCACCGACATCCTGGCGCTGATCCGCCCGGAGCAGACGGCGCCGGTGCCGCAGCGTCAGCGCCACGAGCGGCGCGGCCCGCGCGGCGTGGCGGGTTTCGGGGCGGAGGGCCTCGACGTGTCGAGCGACGACCTGCCGAGGCTGATCGCGGCGCTGACCGAGGAGATGCAGGAGGCGTCGGCGGACCTGCGATTCGAGTACGCCGCCCGCTTGCGCGACGAGATAAACGAGTTGCGCCGCGAGCAGCGCGACATCGCCGGCGCCCACGCGGTCGGCGCCTGAGCACAGAGGGTTCTCATCCGGTCGTGCACCGGGGCCCGGATTCGGCTCCGGCGCGGCGATTTCGCACCTACGCTGGGCCTGTGAGCGACCGCCTGGTCATACAGGGAGCGCGCGAGCACAATCTGCGCGACGTCTCCCTGGAACTGCCTCGGGACCGTCTCATCGTCTTCTGTGGTATCTCCGGTTCGGGCAAGTCCTCTCTGGCCTTCGACACCATCTATGCCGAGGGTCAGCGACGCTATGTGGAGTCGCTCTCGTCCTATGCCCGGCAGTTCCTGGGCCAGATGGACAAACCCGACGTGGACTTCATCGAGGGACTCTCGCCGGCCATCTCCATCGATCAGAAGAGCGCCTCCCGCAACCCCCGCTCCACTGTCGGCACGATCACCGAGGTCTACGACTACCTCCGCCTGCTGTTCGCCCGTGTGGGGGTGCCGCACGATCCCGAGACCGGCGAGCCGCTCGTCCGCCAGACCCCCCAGCAGATCACCGACCGGCTGCTGCGACTGCCCGAAGGCACCCGCTTCCAGGTTCTGGCGCCCGTCGTGCGGGGCCGCAAGGGCACCTACGAGACGCTGCTGGCCGAACTGGAGGCCGACGGCTACGTGCGCGCCCGCGTCGACGGCGAGTTGTACGAGTTGGCCGACGTGGCCGGTAGCGACGCCGACGGCAAACCCCGCCTGGACCTGGCCCGCTACGAGATGCACGACATCGAAGTGGTCGTCGACCGGTTGGTCTGCCGGGAGGGGATCGAGCGCCGGCTCACGGACTCGGTGGAGGCGGCGCTGCGGCTGGCCGACGGGGTCGTGCAGATCGAGGTGGTGTCTCTCGGCGGGGACAAGGCGGAACTCAACCTCGACGTCGAGCCCGGCGAGGTGCTCACGTTCTCCCAGCACCTGGCCCGGCCCAGCGACGGCAAGTCCTTCGAGGAGCTCGCCCCCCGCAACTTCTCGTTCAACTCGCCCTACGGCGCCTGCCCGAACTGCGATGGGCTGGGCACCCGGTTCGAGGTGGATCCCGACCTGATCGTGCCCGACCCGTCCCTCAGCCTCTCCGAGGGCGCCCTGGCCCCTTGGGGCAGCGGCCACAGCCAGTACTACGAGCGCCTGCTGGAGTCCACCGCCGGCGAGCTGGGGGTGAACTTCGATGCTCCCTGGGAGGCCCTGCCCACCCAGGCGCAGGAGGTCTTCCTCCACGGCGGCCTGGGACGGCGGGTGCAGGTGCGTTACCGGAACCGCTACGGGCGCACCCGCAGCTACAACGCCCGCTTCGAGGGTGTCATCCCCAACCTGCAGCGGCTGCATTCGGAGACCGGCTCGGACAACCGCCGCCAGCAGATCGAGGGCTACATGCGCGAGGTGCCCTGCGCGCACTGCGGTGGCGCCCGCCTGCGACCGCTGCCGCTGGCGGTGACCATCGACGGTCACAACATCAACGACCTCTGCACGCTGTCCATCCGCGAGGCCACGAAGGTCATCGACGGGTTCCGCCTCAGCGAGCGGGACGCCCTCATCGCCGACCAGGTGCTGAAGGAGTTGCGGTCCCGGCTGAGCTTCCTGCTGGATGTGGGGCTGGACTACCTTACCCTGGGGCGCTCGGCCGGCACGCTGTCGGGGGGCGAGGCCCAGCGCATCCGGTTGGCGTCGCAGATCGGCAGTGGGCTGGTGGGCGTGCTGTACGTGCTGGACGAGCCGTCCATCGGGCTGCACCAACGCGACAACGCCCGGCTGCTGGACACGCTGCTGCGGCTGCGTGACCTGGGCAACACGGTGATCGTCGTGGAGCACGACGAGGAGACCATCCGCACCGCCGACCACGTGGTGGACATCGGCCCGGGCGCCGGCAGCCACGGCGGCGACATCGTGCACAGCGGTACCGTCGAGGCGTTGCTGGCCAACGAGGCGTCGCTCACCGGCAGGTACCTCAGCGGCGACCGCAGCATCCCGGTGCCGCCGCTGCGGCGCCCGCCGGGGACGGACTGGCTGACGGTGCGCGGGGCGCGCGAGCACAACCTGGACGACCTGGACGTGGAGATCCCGCTGGGCTGCTTCGTGGCGGTGACTGGCGTGTCGGGATCGGGCAAGAGCACCCTCGTCAACGACATCCTGTACCGGGCGCTGATGCAGAAGGTGTACCGCTCCCGGATGGTTCCGGGGCGCCACCGCGGCATCGACGGCATCTCGGCCCTGGACAAGGTCATCAACATCGACCAGCAGCCCATCGGCCGCACGCCCCGGTCCAACCCGGCCACCTACACGGGCGTGTTCGACCACATCCGCAAGCTGTTCTCCCGGACCAACGAGGCCCGGGTCCGGGGCTACCAGCCGGGTCGGTTCTCCTTCAACGTGTCCGGCGGTCGCTGTGACGCCTGCTCGGGCGACGGCAACATCCGCATCGAGATGCACTTCCTGCCCGACGTCTACGTGCCGTGTGAGGTCTGCGAGGGCGCCCGCTACAACCGCGACACCCTCGACATCACCTTCAAGGGGCGCAACATCGCCGAGGTGCTGGCGATGTCGTGCGAGGAGGCACTGGGGTTCTTCGCCAACCAGCCGGCCATCGCCCGCCACCTGCGCACCCTCACCGATGTGGGGCTCGGCTACATCCGCCTCGGCCAGCCGGCACCCACCCTCTCGGGGGGCGAGGCGCAGCGAGTGAAGCTGGCGAGCGAGTTGGCCAAGCGTTCCACGGGCCACACCATCTACCTGCTGGACGAGCCCACCACCGGCCTGCACTTCGAGGACATCGGCAAGCTGCTGGGGGTGCTCGGCAGGCTGACCGACGCCGGCAACACCATCCTGGTGATCGAGCACAACCTGGACGTCATCAAGACGGCAGACTGGATCATCGACCTGGGACCCGAGGGCGGCGACGGCGGAGGGCGCATCGTGGCCGAAGGCCCGCCGGAGTTGGTGGCCAAGGACGAGGAGAGCCACACCGGCCGTTTCCTGCGCCGCGTGCTCGTATAGCGACCGCTATCCGCGCCGGCACCCGGTGCAACATAGTTTCGAGCATTTTCGGCAGCGATGCCTTGCAGGGGGAACGGGGCAGTTTGCCCGCCGGACCTCCTTGTACTTGAATGAGGACGCGTCTGCGCGCCGGACGGCAAGCTGTGTGCGCGGGGCGGAAAGTGCGGGTGCCGCGAGACCCATGCGGTCTGGGCATCCCTCATCACAACCCAATCGACAGGGGAGAGAACCACATGGCAACCAGATCTAAGAGTCGTTGGATCGTGATGCCGCTGCTGGCGGTGCTGGCGGTGCTGGCGGCGGCGTGTGCCGACACCGGTGCTGCGGACGACGCGATGGCCGAGGCTTCAGCTGCCCGGACAGACGCAGCTGCCGCGGCAGCAGACGCGGCGGCCGCGCAGTCCGCCGCCGACTCCGCGAACACCAGGACGAGCGCCCTCGAGGCTGAGGCCGCTGCGGCCAACGCCGCCGCGGCTGCTGCACAGGCGGCTGCCGACGAGGCCATCGCCTCGGCGAACCTGGCCCAGGCCACCGCCGAGGGCAACGTGGCGGCCGTGGCTGCCGCCGAAGCCGCCCTCGAAGCCGCTCAGGCAACGGCCGATGAGGCGCAGGCGTTCGCCTCGCAAGCCCAGGAGGAGGCAGCTGCGGCCCAGGCCGAGGCTGCCGCTGCACAGGCTGAGGCCGCTGCGGCGCAGCAGGAGGCTGCCGCTGCGCAGGCTGAGGCTGAGGCTGCAGGCGAGGAGGCCGCCGCCGCGCAGGAGTCGCTCGCTTTCGCAACCGACCAGCTCGCAGCCGCGCAGGCGGCCGCAACCGAGGCCGGCGGCGACCTGCCGTTCACGCACGTCCTCAGAGACGGAAGCGACTTCGTGCTGAACGAGCGCATCGCCAAGAAGATCCGGACCGGAGAGCCGGTCAACTACCTGTTCTCCTACCAGTCCTCCGGCATCGCCCTGTTCTCCGACCAGTACGAGGCCGGCTTCCGGGCAACGCAAGGGGACGCCTACCGGATCTATCCCATGGACTTCACGGTCGTGGCACCGGTGACCTCTCCCTCCGACATCCCGCAGCAGATCGCCCAGATCGAGGCGCAGGTCGCCGTCGACCAGGTGGACTGCCTGTCGATCGAGCCGGCGGACTCCAACTCCTTCACGGAGCTCACGAACCGCCTCCTCGCCGATGGCATCCCCGTGTTCACCGTGGGCCTCACGACCAACGGCAACGAGTTCACCAACTTCACCCAGGTGCCGTACAACGAGGGCCAGCAGGCCGCTGAACTCGCCATCGAGTTCATGCGGGAGAACGGCCACGAGTGGGACACCTTCATGGTCTCCGGCGGTGACCCGACGCAGTTCTGGGCCCAGGGACGCATGACGGGCTTCTACGACAAGATCCTGGAATTGCTGCCAGATGCCAACTTCCTCACCACCCCGGATGAGGGGATCCAGGTCGGTGGCGGCGGCTACGACCCAGGGATCTCCTACGACGACTACCGGGCGATCCTGGTCGGCAACCCGGAGTTGGACTTCATCGAGAACGTGGACATCGGCGCCGAGCACGCCAACCGGGCGATCATCGACGGTGGCCGCGAGGGCGAAGTGTTCACGATCGGCTGGAACGTGAGCTACGGACAGCTCGACGGCGTGGAGCGGGGCATCCAGGTGGCGGCCCTCGACCAGCGCTGGTCGGAGCAGGCCGGCTTCGGCGCCATCGCCTGTGCCGAGTTCCTGGCCAACGGCAGGATCCTGCCGAACACGCAGACACTGCTCCCGATTCAGGTGGAACAGGTCGAGGCGGCCCGCCGCGACCTTGATCTGATCCTCGGCGGCTAACTCTCTGACGTGAACGTGATGGGAGGAGGGGAGCCGACCCCTCCTCCCATCACGGCGTTCCCGGGACCGACTTCGCAGGGGGAAGTGGCGTGACCAACGACGAGCGGCCGACAACCGCAGAGACCGGCAGCCGAACCCTCGCGCGACTGGGCGGGATGGGCCTGCAGCGCATCGGCGGCCTCCTCGGTGCCATCGTCATCGTGGGCCTGGTGTTCTCGGTCTGGTCGGACTGGCTGTTCCTCAAGCCGGGGAACCTGGCCGTGATGATCCGGCTGATGGGCGTTCTGGGCATCATCGGTTTCGGTCTCCTGGTCGTTCTCCTCGTCGGTGAGATCGACTTGTCGTTCTCCGCTCTGGCGGTCCTTTCGGCTGTCGTCATGGGGAAGTTCTGGGTGGAGTTCGGCTGGCCGATTTACGTCGCGATCCTTCTGGCGTTCGCCGTTGCCATCGGGGTGGGGTTGTTCAACTCGTTCTTCGTGAACATCGTCCGGGTTCCGTCGTTCATTGTGACCTTGGGATCCAACACGCTCGTTTTCGGGTTCACCCTGCTGGTCAGCAGGAACACGCCGATCCTGGCGCAGGAGTTGCCGCCCGACCCCGAGGAGTGGCAGGTACGCGGAGGCGACTACGTCGACGCCGCCGAGTACACGTTCTTCCGGGCACTGGCCAGCAACTACGCCCTTCCGGGGGGTTTCCCGCTGCAGGTCATCTGGATGGCGGGGTTCGCCATCGTGTTCGGCGTGCTGCTGTCGCGCGGCGTGTTCGGCTTCAGGTTGAAGGCCATCGGCGGCAACGAGCAGGCGGCGCTGCTCGCCAAGATCCCCGTCCGCCGCTACAAGACGCTGGCGTTCGTAATCTGCGCCTGCATGGCGGCGGTCGGCGGCCTGCTGGACTTCTCCTTCATCTCACAGGTGCAGCCCAACCAGGGCGGCACCTACCTGTTCCCGGTGTTCACAGCCGTCATCGTCGGTGGCGCCAGCCTCGCGGGTGGACGCGGGACCGTGTCGGGCACACTCCTGGGAGCCCTGCTGTTGGCCGTCATCTCCAACGGCCTCGGTCTCAACGCAACGGGTGCCTGGGTGCAGCAGATGTGGCTGGGTACGGTCACGATCGCTGCGGTCGTGCTGGACCAGTGGGCGCGTAGCCGCCAGCGAGGTGAGTCGCTGGGTGCCGGCTTGCAGGACTTGATGGCCCGCTTCACGAGGATGAACAGCAGGCGATGACCGCTCCCGCCACCTCGGAGCTCTCCGGCGAGGGCATCGTCATCGAGGGGCTGCGCAAGCGGTACGGCGACACCACCGCTCTCGCCGGTCTGGATCTGACTGCGCAACCCGGCGAGATCCTCGGCATTGCCGGCCCCAACGGTTCCGGCAAGAGCACGATGGTCAAGACACTGGCCGGCGAGGTGGTCGCCGACGAGGGACGCGTCCTGCTCGACGGCACCGAGCGCACCGCCGAGGAACTGGCTGGTGAGGTGACCATCGTGCACCAGGAGCCACAGGTCTTCCTGAACCTCACGGTGGCGGAGAACCTGCTGGTCGGCCGGGAGGGCAGCAGGCTCCTGACCCGGCGAATCGACGCCTCCGAGACCGATCTGCTGGCGGACATGGGTCTCAGCGCCCACACCGATACGGTCCTCGAGTATCTCCCGCTGGCGGCGCAGCAGCGCACCGAGATCGCCCGTGCCCTGGCACAAGAGGCCCACATCTTCCTGTTCGACGAGCCCAACTCGGCTCTCACCGAGGAGGAGTCGGAGGACCTCTTCCGTCGCATGCACGACCTGGCCGATTCCGGATGCGTGGTGATCCTGGTGTCGCACCGTCTGCACGAACTGGTGGTGCACGCAGACCGGGTGGGGATGATCATCGACGGGCAGTGCCGGGTAATTCTGCGGGGCGATGACCTCACTGAGGAGCGGGTGGCCCGAGAGCTTGTCGTCGGCGTGGCACGGGGTGCAGCGGGTGACGGCGAGACGGTTGATCGAGACGCCGAGACGTCTCGATCCGAGGGTGAGGACGGCTCGGTCGCCCTGCGCCTCTCGGGCTGGACGCACCGCGAGGGCGGGTTCACCGACATCGACATGTCGGTGGGAGTCGGCGAGATCGTGGCCATTTCCGGGGTTGAGGGTTCCGGGGCTCGCGCACTGGTCCACTCGCTGGCGGGCTTTGCACCGGCGACCGGCTTGCTTCGTGTCGGGGTGGGCAGCGACTCCGAGACCAACGGCGACGCCAGGAGTATCAAGGCCGCAACCGCCCAGGTGGGGTTCGTGGGGGCGAACCGGGCGGAGAATCTGTTTTTCAACCTCTCGGTGGGCGAGAACCTGCTGGCGCGCCTCAGCACCGACATCTGCGATCGGCTGGGGTTGCTGCATCCCCGGACGTTGCGAAACGCGGCGGAGCACCTCGCCGACCAGTTCAGGGTGAAGGCCGGCTCGGTGGACGATCCGATGGGATCGCTCAGCGGCGGCAACCAGCAGAAGGTGGCAATCGGCGCGGCAACCGCGACACGGCCCCGGATCCTTGTGCTCGAGGAACCCACCCGAGGCGTCGACGTGGGCAGCAAGTCGGAGATCTATCGCCTGCTGCGCCAGTACGCCGACCCCGAGAGTCAACTGGGGCTCCCGGACATGGAGGGCCACGGCGAGGCCGTCGTGCTGTACTGCACCGAGGACGCCGAGATCTTCGAGGTTGCCGACCGGGTCTACGTGATCGCCCAGGGCCGTATCTCCGGCGAGCTGAACCTCTCGGACTACGACGACGTGGAGTCCTTCGCCGCCGACCGAGTCCGCCTCGAAGCCGGCGGCTAGAGGGGTTGCTCGGCAGGCCCGCGGGAAGCCGGCCGCAGGACGAGGAATCTGGCTCGGTGAGCCCAGCAGAACACCCGCAAACGCATGAGACGCGATTTTCATCGTGGCGGTTCCGCTTCGTAGGACTTCTATGATATGATTTTCGGTAGCGGTAATTCATACGGAGAAGATCATGCGAATCTCCGAACGAGGCCAGATCACCATCCCCAAGTCGCTCCGGGATCGTTTCGGCCTGAATCACAACGTCGAGGTTGAGGTCACGCCCACCGAGGGTGGCCTCCTGATCCGGAAACGGGCGGCTGCGCAGCATCCGGTGGAAGGCGTCTACGCCATCCTCAGCGACGGGGTGGCACCGACGATTACATCGAGGACATCAGAGGACGGTGATCACAGCCGTCGACACCAACGTGCTGCTCGACGTCTTCCGGGCGGACGAGCGACACGGGCCGGCGTCACTGCAGCGGTTGCGAGGCGCCTACGACGCGGGAGCCGTCCTCATCTGCGACGTCGTCTACGCCGAACTCGTTCCGGCATTCGGAGACCGGGCCACGCTGGACGGGGCACTGCAGCAGATCAACGTGTCGATCTCCCCGATCACGACGGCCATTGCCTATGAGGCCGGGCTGCGCTGGCAGCGCTACCGCCGAGCCGGCGGGCCGCGAAGCCGGATCATCACCGACTTCCTGATCGGGGCCCACGCCGTCGTGGCGGCGGACAACTTCCTTACACGAGACCGCGGCTTCTACGCCACCTATTTCCCCGAACTGAATCGGCCCGAGCGGGAGGAGCGGGTCCCTGGTCGCCTGTCCGGGGGGATCGCCATGGCGCCGGACTTCGACGAGACCCCTTAGGAGGTTCTCGGCGCGTTCGAAGGCGGACGTGAATCAGTTACTCGACACGCACGCTCTGCTGTGGTGGACGGAGTGCCGATCCTGCGGGCCTGATTCACTCCGGCGGGCTCGGGACCCCCGCGGTCCGGGCCGTCACGGGGGCGCTCGTACGATGGGGGCGTGCTGGAGCGCCCGCCTGCCGCGACCATTCCCGACGCTCCCGGGTCGTACCAGTTCGTCGACGCCGACGGCCGGATCATCTACGTGGGCAAGGCCAAGTCGCTGCGCAGCCGTGTGGGCAGCTACTTCCAGAGCCCGGTGCACCTCGCGCCCCGCACCGCCCAGATGGTGGCCACTGCCGCCGGCGTGGAGTGGATCACGGTCGCCAATGAGGTGGATGCGCTGCTGCTGGAGTACAGCCTCATCCAGCGCCACCAGCCCCGCTTCAACGTGCGTTACCGGGACGACAAGAGCTACCCGTTCCTGTGCGTGACCCTCGTCGACGAGTGGCCCCGGGCCATGGTCGTGCGGGGCCGCAAGCGCAAGGGCAACCGCTACTTCGGTCCCTACGGCCACGCCTACGCCATTCGCGAGACGCTCGACCTGCTGCTGCGCACGTTCCCGATCCGCACCTGCTCGGACAACAAGTTCGCCAGCCATCAGCGCCTGGGGCGGCCGTGCCTGCTGTACCACATCGAACGCTGCGCCGGACCGTGCGTGGACGAGATCGACAAGGCCCGCTACGACGGGCTGGTCGCCGAGCTCCTGGACTTCCTGGCCGGCGACACCGACGAGATCATCCAGCGCCTCGAGGCCGACATGGCCACCGCCGCCGAGGAGTTGGACTTCGAGCGCGCCGCCCGCCTGCGGGATCGTCTGGTGAGCGTGCGCAAGGCCATCGAGCGCCAGGAGATGGTTGGTTCCCGGGCCGAGGACGCCGACGTGTTCGGCATGGTCTCCGACGAGTTGGAGGCCGCGGTGTCGGTGTTCTTCGTGCGCAAGGGCCGGGTCATGGGCCAGCGCGGCTTCATCGTGGACCGGGCCGAGGATCTCTCCGGGCCCGAGCTGATGGGACGGGTGCTGGAGCGCATCTACTTCGACGAGAATCCTCTCGGATATCCCAAGGCGGTTCTCGTCCCGGAACTACCCGCCGGCGAGGACATGTACGCCGCCTGGCTGGGCGGCCTGCGGGGCTCGAGGGTGCAGATCAGGGTGCCGCAGCGGGGCGCCAAGCGGCGCCTGGCCGAGACCGCCCGCCAGAACGCCGCCGACTCCCTCCAGCGCCACCGCCTGAAGCGGGCCAGCGACCACAACAGCCGAGCCCGGGCGCTCAACGAGTTGCAGCAACACCTGGGTCTGCCCGAGGCCCCGCTGCGGATCGAGTGCTACGACATGAGCCACCTCGGCGGACAGGACTACGTGGGCTCGATGGTGGTCATGGAGGACGCCCTGCCCCGCAAGTCGGAGTACCGCCGCTTCCGCCTGCGCCACGTGGACGGCAACAACGACCTGGCGGCCATGGAGGAGGTGCTTGAGCGGCGCCTGCAGAACTACCTCGAAGGCCGCCACCTGCCGCCCGCCGAGCGGGGCCGCTTCGCCTACCCGCCGCAGCTGCTGCTGGTGGACGGCGGTCTCGGGCAACTGGGGGTGGCGAAGCGGGTGCTGCTGCGCCTGGGCCTGGCGGGGGAGATCCCCGCGGCCGCCCTGGCCAAGCAATTCGAGGAGGTGTTCGTGCCCGACCAGCCCGAGGCGGTGCGCATACCCCGCCAGTCCGAGGCCCTCTACCTGCTGCAGCGCATCCGCGACGAGAGCCATCGCTTCGCCCTGGCGTACCACCGGCAACTGCGAGGCAAGCGCATGACCACCTCGGCGCTGGACGGCATCACCGGCCTGGGCCCCGCGCGGCGCAAGCGGCTCGTGGCCGAGCTGGGCGGGGTGAGGGCCGTGCAGAACAGCTCCCTGGATGACCTGCAAGCTCTCAGCTGGCTGCCCGACACGGTCGCCGAAGCCGTCCACACCAAGTTCCAGGCCTGAACTGCTCGGTAGGCTCGGGACCGTGCTGGTCGTCATCACCGGGCTGTCCGGATCGGGGCGATCGGAGGCGGCCAACTGCCTCGAGGATCTTGGGTTCTTCGTCATCGACAACCTGCCGCCGTCGCTGATCCCCAAGGTGATGGAGTTGCGTGGCCCGAGCATCGAGCGGCTCTGCCTCACGATGGGGACCGAGCGCTACTCCGACGAGATTGGGCCGGCCGTGGCGGATCTCCGCGCCGCGGCGAAGGGGGCGCCGCACTACAGCGACGTGCGGCTGTGGTTCCTGGAGGCCCGCACCCAGGTGCTCGTGCAGCGCTACGAGAGCAGCCGGAGGCGCCACCCGTTCGCCCTGCGAGGCTCGGTGGAGGAGGCGGTGGAGGCCGAGCGGGAGTCTCTCTGCGGGCTGCGCGCAGACGCAGACGTGGTGATCGACACGTCCGACACCAACGTCCATGAACTGCGCGAGCGCATTGATCGCCTCATCGACGACGCCGGGACCCAGCGGCTGACCACGCGGGTGCTGTCGTTCAGCTTCAAGCACGGACTGCCAGCCGACGTGGACATGGTGTTTGACTGCCGGTTCCTGCCGAACCCGCACTGGGAGGCGGACCTGCGGTCCCTCGACGGCACCGACGCCCAGGTGAGGGAGTTCGTGGTAGGCAGCTCGCTGGGGGAGCGGTTCGTACAGAACCTCGACGATCTCTGCGAACTGCTGCTGCCGGCGTTCGAGGCGGAGGGCAAGACCTACCTGACGCTGGCCTTCGGCTGCACCGGGGGGAGGCACCGCTCGGTGTGCCTGGCCGAGCACGCCGCGGCCACTCTGCGGCGGCTGGGATTCGATCCGCAGATCCAGCATCGAGATCTGCAACGCTGAGGCGGGCCGGGTCGTGTCACCCGCCGCCTCGATCCATTAACAGGAGGAAAAATGACGCTGCGCGTGGGAATCAACGGCTTCGGACGCATCGGGCGGAACCTCTACCGGGCGGCGCGCGCCCGGGACGCCGGCTTCGAGATCGTGGCGGTCAATGACCTCGGCTCCGTGGCGACGATGGCGCACCTGCTGAAGCGGGACTCGGTGCTCGGCCCGGCGCCCTGGGACGTGGCCGTCGCCGACGGCGGTATCGCGATCGACGGTGCGGTGTTGCCGGTGCTGGCCCAGCGTGACCCCGCGACGTTGCCGTGGGGCGACCTGGGGGTTCAGGTCGTCGTGGAGTCGACCGGATTCTTCGCCAGCCGCGACAAGGCGGCCGCGCACCTCGACGCGGGTGCCGAACGGGTCGTCATCTCCGCGCCGGCCGGCGGTGTCGACGCCACCTTCGTGGTGGGTGTGAACGACGACACATTCGACCCGGACAGCCACCGGGTGGTCTCCAACGCCTCCTGCACCACCAACTGCTTCGTGCCGATGGTGAAGGTGCTGGACGACGCCTTCGGGGTCACCCAGGGGTTCATGAGCACGGTGCACGCCTACACCGGCGACCAGATGCTGGTGGACGGGCCGCACGGCGATCTCCGCCGCACTCGGGCGGCGGCGGTGAACATCATCCCCACGTCCACCGGCGCGGCCCGCGCCACGGGCCTCGTGCTGGACGCCATGGCCGGCCGCCTCGACGGCATCGCCCTGCGGGTTCCGGTGGCGGACGGCTCGCTCACCGACTTCACCGCCACGCTGGAGCGGCCGGCGAGTGCCGACGAGGTGAACGCCGCGTTCGAGCAGGCGGCCGCCACGGGGCCGCTGGCCAGCGTCCTGGAGTACTCCACCGAACCGCTGGTGTCCTCCGACATCGTCGGGTCGGCGGCGTCGTGCGTGCTCGACTCGGGCCTCACCATGGCCGGCGGGAACCTCGTGAAGGTCTGCGGGTGGTACGACAACGAGTGGGGCTACTCCAACCGGCTCGTGGACCTCGTCGAGCGAATCGGCGGCTGACGGCGACCGGGTGATTCGGATTCCCTCGGATTCCTCCATCCCGTCATCCCGGCGGAGGCCGGGATCCATGCTTCGCGTGACGGCTGGCAACCTGCAGGTCAGGGCCGGCACCATTGCCGTCGACGCCGGCGCGAGCGCTCCGCTGCCGCCGAGACGATGAGGCTGCCGACGATTCCCGACCTCGGGGACTTACGTGGGCGCAGCGTCCTGCTGCGTGCCGACCTGAATGTGCCGCTGAACGATGGTGAGGTCGCCGACGACACCCGCATCCGGGAGGCCGTCCCGACGATCCGAATGCTTCGCGAGGCCGGGGCCGCGGTGACGGTGTGCAGCCACCTGGGTCGTCCCCGGGGCCGCCCCGACCCGGCGTTCGACATGGCCCCTGTCCGCCGGCGCCTCGCCGAGCTGGCGCCGGGTGTCGAGTTGCAAGAGAACCTCCGGTACGACGCGGGAGAGGAGGCCGGTGATCCAGCGTTCGCGGAGCGCCTGGTCGCCGGGCACGACGTCTCCGTTAACGACGCCTTCGGTGCCTGCCATCGCTCCCACGCCTCCATCGTGGGTCCGCCGCGGTTGCTGCCGAGCGCGGCCGGGCTGCTCGTGCTGGTGGAGGCGGCGGAGATCCTGAGCCTGCGGCGGGCGCCGCGCCGACCGTTCGTGGTGGTCCTAGGGGGTGCGAAGGTGGCCGACAAGCTCGGTGTGGTGCGGGCCGTGTGCGCCCTGGCCGACGCCGTGCTGGTGGGCGGGGCGATGTGCTTCACGTTCCTGGCCGCAGCCGGTCATCGCATCGGCGACTCCTTGTGCGACCTCGACCGCATCGAGGACTGCCGGGCGCTGCTGGCCGCCGATTTGCCGCTGCACCTGCCGGAGGATCTGGTGGGGATGGGCCCCGGAGGCCGGCTCGGCGACCCGTCCGCGGGCGGCGGGGTGCGGCAGTTCGGCGCCGACCTGCCCGACGGCTGGCTGGGCGCCGACATCGGCCCGGGCACGGCGGCAGCCTTCGCCGACATGATCGCCGACGCCGGGACGGTCTTCTGGAACGGACCTCTGGGCGCCTTCGAGGATCCCCGCTTCGCGGCGGGCACCTTCACCGTCGCCGAGGCCCTGGCCGAGACCCGGGCGCACACCGTGGTAGGCGGCGGCGACAGCGGCGCTGCACTCACCTCGATGGGCCTGGCCCACTCGGTGAGCCATCTCTCCACCGGCGGCGGGGCTTCGCTGGAGTTGCTGGAGCACGGCGACCTGCCGGGGCTGGAGGCGCTGCGAGAGTCAGCCGACCGGCTGGGCCTGCCGACCCACGAGGTGGAGGTACGTGACTAGGCGAAGGCCCCTGCGCCCGTCATTCGGGTCGCCGCGCCCGTCATTCCGGCGCAGGCCGGAATCCAGATGGACTGCGGCCCGATTCGACAACACCGGCAATGGGGCCTCCTCGCGCCGCGATTCCTGTAGACATCGCTAGCGAGACCCGCCGACCCGTTCAGGAGGCGCAGCCGTGACCAGCACCCGCCGGCCGCTCATCAGCGGCAACTGGAAGATGCACCTCAACCACTTCGAGGCCATCAGCCTGCTGCAGAAGCTGTCATACGCCCTGACCGACGCCGACCACGCGGCCGTCGACGTATGCGTGCACCCGCCGTTCACCGACCTGCGCTCGGTGCAGACCGTGCTGGACATCGACGACATCCCCATCACGCTCGGCGCCCAGCACTGTCACGACGAGGACTCCGGCGCGTTCACCGGGGAGGTCTCCCCGGCGATGTTGGCCAAGTTGCAGGTCCGCTACGTGATCGTGGGGCACTCCGAGCGGCGGGCGCTGTTCGGCGAGACCGACGAGGGAGTCAACCGCAAGGTCCACGCCGTGCTGCGCCACAACATGACGCCGATCCTGGCGGTGGGGGAGACCCTCGAGCAGCGGGAGGCAGGCGGCACCACCGACGTCGTGCTGGGTCAACTCAGCGCCGGCCTGGGTGGCCTAAAGCGGGAGCAGGTGGCTGGACTCGTGGTGGCCTACGAGCCGGTGTGGGCCATCGGGACGGGCCGGGTCGCCAGCCCCGGGGATGCCCAGGAGGTCTGCGCCGAGATCCGCCGGCGGATCGAGGAGTCCTTCGGTGCAGCAGCGGCCGAGGGCGTGCGCATCCAGTACGGCGGCTCGGTGAAGCCGGTCAACGCCGCGGCACTCATGGCCGAACCCGACATCGACGGAGCCCTCGTGGGTGGCGCGAGCCTGGACGCCGACGACTTCGCCCGCATCGTCCAGTACCGCCTCGCGGTCTGATACTTCCCGTCGCGGGTCGGCCGCCTCGGGCCGTCATCCCGGCGGAGGCCGGGATCCAGGAGTCGGCTGAGCGGCGGCGCTGAGACACCCCGACCGCTGGTATCGTTTCCTGCGATGTTCATCCTGGCGCTCACCCTTCACGTCGTGACGACTCTTGCCGTCGTTCTGTTGGTGCTGCTGCACAGCGGGCGCGGCGGCGGTCTCTCGGACATGTTCGGCGGCGGTCTGGGAGCCTCGGCGGCCGGGTCCACGGTCATCGAGAAGAACCTGGACCGGATCACCATCGTGGCGGCGCTGATCTTCGGCTTCGTCACACTGGCGCTCGCCCTGATGATGGACACCTGAGCCGGCCCCAGCCGGTACCCCCGTCGGAGTGGCGGAATTTGGTAGACGCGCATGGTTGAGGGCCATGTGCCCGTTACGGGCGTGGGGGTTCAAGTCCCCCCTCCGACACTAGAAATCGCAGGTCAGCGCCCTATTCAGGGACTATATCCCCCGCAGTATCCCCCAGTCGACGGCCGGTCGGCCTAGCGGTAGAGCAGCCTCGCCAGATCCTGATTAGATGATCCGAGCGGATCTCGCTGTTACTTGTGTCATCGCTTCGGTTCGTAGGCTGGCGGCGTGGCGGAGACAGGTCTGCGAGACGCTTCGGCGGGGGCGTCCCTGGGTGGTCGGTGGCGGCCGGAGCGGGTCTGGGAGGCGGACGGTGCCGTTGCCGACGGTGCCGTGAGGCGGGTCCTCGTGCTCGGCGACATCCACAACCGCCACGGGATCCTGGATGCGGCGCTGGCCGAGGCCGAACGGCAGGGCTGCGATGCGCTGGTCTCCGTCGGGGACTTCTGGCTACAGGACTGCTCCTGGGACGCGCGCCGGCGGACAGGCTCGACGGGCGACCCGTCGATCTCGTGGACGCCGCTGATGCGCCTGGCCATGGCTGCGCCGCTGCCGGTCATCGTCGTCGACGGTAACCACGAGGTGTGGCCCTGCCTGGCCGACTACGCGCAGCGCCCCGACGTGGCTGAGGCGAGGGTGGCGGGGCGGCCCCTGCACCTCGGCGGGACGCTGTGGTGGGCCGACCGGGGCAGCACTTGGAGTTGGAGCGGGCTCCGCTGCGGTGCTCTCGGCGGCGCGGTCAGCCCCGACAAGTTCATCCCGCGGCTCGCACCCCACCGGTGGCCCGACCACGAGGCTCCCGGCCGGAGCGACCTGCGCCGGCTGCTCGCCAATGCTCCCGACGGTCTGGACGTGCTGTTCTGCCACGATGCCCCGGCTGGCGTAGAGGGGCTGAAAGGATTGCCGCCGGCGTTGATCCCGGACTGGATCCTGGCGGAGTGCAGGGAGGTGCGGAGTCTCTTGCGGGATGCCGTCGAGCGGACCGAACCTCGCCTGGTGGTCCACGGTCACTGGCACCAGACAAACCATGAATACATCCGTGCCGGCAAGACCGAGGTGTTCGGCCTCAACCGGGACGGCACCAGCGGCTGTGTTGCCGTTCTCGACCTCGACGACCCCAGCGGCGCCCAACTTGCGGGGAAGCGGCACTAGCCCCTCAGAAGAGCTACCTGGCATGGTGCTGCTACGGTGCCGGCCGCTCGAATCGCACCGAGGAGAACCCGATGGCGAATCCCGTCGTAGCCGTGACCGATCACCCGTTCCCCGATCTCGAACCGACGGGGGAGGTGCTCGCCCCGCTGGGTGTCGAGATCCGGATGTCCGTCTCGGTCGCTGCGGCCGACGTCCTGGCCGTGGCCGAACAGGCCGATGCGGTCATCAACACCTACGCTCAGCTGCCCGCCGAGGTGATCAACCGCTTCGAGCGGTGCCGGATCATCGCCCGCACGGGCATCGGCATCGACACGGTGGACTTGGCGGCGGCGACCGCCAAGGGAATTGTCGTGACCAACGTGCCGGAGTACTGCGAGGACGAGGTGTCCGATCACGCCATGGCGCTCATGCTGGCGCTGGCCCGCAACGTGACACGGGGCAACACGCTGGTGCACGGCGGCAGCTGGGACCTCGCTGCTGTCAAGCCGATCTACCGGGTGCGGGGACGCACAGTCGGTCTCGTGGGGTTCGGCAAGATCGCCCGGCTCGTGGCCGCCAAGGCCCAGCCCTTCGGGCTGACTGTGCTGGCGTTCGACCCGTACGTGGATCTTGCCGACGCCGCCGCGCTCGGTGTCGAACTGGTGTCGTTCGAGGAGTTGCTGGCGCGCTCGGACTTCGTGTCGGTCCATGCGCCCCTCACGCCGGCGACCCGGAACCTCATCGGTGCCGAGGCGCTGGCGATGATGCGCCCGGAGGCTGTGGTCATCAACACGGCCCGGGGTGGGCTGGTGGACGTCGCCGCGCTGGCCGACGCGCTGGACCGCGGGGCCATCGCCGGCGCCGGGCTCGACGTGCTGCCCGACGAGCCGCCCGCCGCCGACCTGGCGCTCTACGGCCGGTCGAACGTGATCCTCACCCCCCACACCGCCTTCTACTCCGAGGAGTCGGTTCTGGATTTGCAGGTGAAGGCCGCACAGCAGGTGGCCCTGGTGCTCTCCGGGCGGGACCCGGTCTACCCGGTCACCCTCTAGAGCGAGATGACCTGGCCGCCCTCCTGGGTGGTCTGCCAGCGCAGGGACTTGCGCTCCACGAAGCCGATCCCGCCGTTCATGATGAGCGCGATCATGGCCAGGATGAACACGATGGCGAACGTGTCGCCGTAGGAGAGCTGGTTGGCGGCGGTGATGAGCCGCTGGCCGAGGCCCCGCTTGGCCGAGAAGATCTCGCCGAAGACGACCGCCAGCACCGAGATGACCGCCGACAGTCGCAGCGCGCCGAACACCGCGGGGGTGATGCCAGGCAGGGTGACCTTCATGAAGCGCTGACGCTGGGAGGCGCCCATGGTCCGGGACACCAGGTCCAGATCGGGATCCACCAGCGCCACAGCGGACTGGGTGGGCACCTCCACGATGAAGAACACGATCGTCACGGCCAGGACCACCTTGGACATCTCGCCGACGCCGTACACGATGAGGATGAGCGGCAGGAAGGCGATCTTGGGCATGGCGTTGATGATGACGACGAAGGGTCCGAACGTCTTGGCCGCCCTCTGGAAGCGTCCGAGGATGATGCCGACGACGAGTCCGAGGAGCGAGCCGAGCACGAAGCCGATCAACGCCTCCTTGACCGTGACCCAGAGGTCCTGCCAGAAGAGCTGCTCGTGGTAGATCTCGGTGAAGTACGCCCAGGTCTCGTACGGGCTGGCGCGGAAGGTCTCGGGCACGTTGGGGAACGGCGTCACGCCGAACACCGAGAACGAGTCCCAGCCGTTCCAGAGGACCTCGGACCACCACAGCCACCAGAGCAGGAACAGGAGCCCGATCCGGAACAGCTGCACCGGCACGTCGATGCGCCGCAGCCAGTACCGCCAGGTGGGCTCGTGGGGGATCAGCGCCTCCACTTCCTCCTGGCTGAGAGCGTCGGGCAATCCGGCCTGACCGGCCATGTCGGCTTCCCGGGGCTCGTCGCCTTCAGACGATCTCACCGCGCAACTCCTCCCAGATCTTGTGCTCGGTCTCCCGGAACGTCGCGTCGAAGCGGAGTTCGTCGATCACCCTCGGACGGGGGAGATCCACGATCGTGTCGGACTTGATGCGGCCGGGGCGGGCGGTCATGACGAGGACCCGGTCGGCCAGCAGTACGGCCTCCTCGAGGTCGTGGGTCACGAAGATGACCGTCTTGTGCGTCTCGTACCAGAGATCCAGGAACTCGGCCTGGACGGTGAGGCGGGTCTGGGCGTCGAGGGCGCCGAAGGGCTCGTCCATGAGCCACAGGTCGGGACTGATGGCCAGCGTGCGGGCGATGGCCACCCGCTGACGCATGCCCTGGCTGAGCTGGGAGGGGTACGAATCGGCGAAGCCCTCGAGGCGCAGCTTGGCCAGCAGCTCCATGGCCTGCTTGCGCCGTTGTGGCTTCGGCACCTTGCGGAACTCGAGGCCCAACTCCACGTTCTTGCGGGCGGTGCGCCACGGGCTCAGGCCGGAGCGGGCGAGCATGTAGCCGATGTCCTGGCTGGGGCCGTCGACCTCTTGGCCGTGGCGGAGCACCGACCCTCTGGTGGGGTTGAGGATCCCGGCCAGCATGTTCAGGATCGTGGTCTTGCCGCAGCCGCTGGGCCCCACGACGGCCACGAACTGGCCCGGCGGGATGGCGACATCGATGTTCTGGACTGCGAGCACCGGTTCATCGTCGGGGCGGTCGCCGCCGAAGATGAGCGTGACGTCCTTCAGTTCTACGGCCGGCTGCACAGAACCCCTAGATTGTCAGACTCTCGCCGGTCGGGCGACTCGGCTGAGCCGCCCGACCGGCGAAGTGAGGTTGGTTACGGGGTGACGGCGAAGTCGTCGAAGTCCTGGGCTTCTTCGAGGATGCCGCGTCCCACGGCGTAGTTCACGTTGTTGGCGAGCCGCCTGGGGTCGGGGCGACCGTTCAGCGAGACGCTGCCGATGTTGTTGGCGAGCACGACCTCGGCGACTGATCTGTCCAGGCCGAGGAAGACTTCCATGATGTCGAGGAGTTCGGGATGGTTGGCCGGGTTGCGCATCCAGTCCATGGCGTCACGGACCGAGCGGGCGTAGATGGCCACCGTGTTGGGGTTGTTGTCGAAGAACTCCCGGGAGGTGGTGTTGACCGCTGAGGGCCAGTCCAACTCGCCGGGGCCCTGGCCGGATCGCAGAGCGAACGGCGAGTAGCCGATGCCGTCGATGGTGGCCTGGCTCAAGCCGGGCTCGAAGGTGATCGCCCAGTCCACCTCGCCGGAGGACAACGCGGCCAGCGTGGTGCCCGACAGCCCGGTGGCGATGTAGGTGGCGCCGTCGGGGTCGTATCCGGCGGAGTCGTAGAGCTGGCGGGCGATCTGTTCGGCCGCGGCGCCGCGGGCGACCACACCGACGCTCGTGCCCTCGAGGGCACCCATGGTGCACTGCCAGTCACCCTGGTCGCAGTCGATCGGGCCGAAGTTCTCACTGATGATGATGTCGAAGAAGTGCCTGTCCTGGATCTGCTGGAACATGACCACGTCGAAGCCGGCGTTGCGGATGCCCAGCATGTTGTCGGGGGTGTTCACGGAGAAGTGGACCTCCCCGGCAATCAACGCCGCCGCATTCGCCGGACCGGAGGGACACTGGATGAACTCGCCGGTCACGCCGCGGTCTGCCAGGAAGCCCTTCTCCACGGCAATCTGCGCGGTCAACCCGTTGAACGAGGGCGCCTGGCAGATGGCGACCTCGGTCGTTTCGGCCACCAGTTCCTCAGGCAGGATGGCCTCGATATCCGGGCCGACCGCGAACTCCCCGAACTGCTGGGACTCGGTGAGGATGCCGCGACCGACCGCGTAGTTGACGTTGTTGCCGATCCGGACGGGGTCGAGCTCGCCCGTGACGGTGTAGCTGCCGATGTTGTTGTCCAGCACGTTTGCAGCCACGTCGGGCTCGAGCCCGAGGAAGTCGGCCACGCCCGCCACAAGCTCGTCCCGGTTGGCCGGGTCGCGCATCCACTCGACGGCTTCCGCCATTGCCTCGCGGAAGTGCAGGACGGTGTTGGGGTTGTCGTCCCAGAAGTGCCGCGCGGTGATCAGCACTGCCGAGGGCCAGTCCAGCTCGGCCGGGCCGTGTCCCGCCTGGAGCCGGAACGGCCGGTAGGCGATGCCGTCGAGTTCGGCCCGGGTCAAACCCGGCTCGAACGTGATGGTCCAGTCGATCTCGTCGGACGCCAGCGCGGCCAATGTGGTGCCGGACAAGCCGGTGGCGATGTACGTGGAGTCGTCGGGATCGAACCCGGCCGAGTCGAGCAACTGCCGGGCGATCTGCTCAGCAGCCGCACCGCGGGCCACCACGCCGGCGCGGGTGCCATCGAGAGCGGTCATCGCGCACTCCCAATCGCCCTCGTCACAGGCGATCTCCCCGAAGTTGTTCGACACCAGGATGTCGAAGAAATGGGTGTCGACGATCTGGGCGAACATGACCACATCGAAATCGGCGTTGCGGATACCCAACATGTTGTCGGGAGTGTTCAACGCGATATCGACCTGTTTCGACACCAACGCCGCGGCCTGGGCCGGACCCGACAAGCACGCCACGAACTCGATGTCGGTGCCCCGATCGGCGAGGAACCCCTGCGCGACCATGACCTTCGAGTACATCTCGGTGAACGATGGCGCTGAACACACCCGTATCAGGTCCACCTCCGGCGGGCCGATGACCACCTCGGGGGCGGCGTCGGCGGCCGTGGCGGGCTCGGCGTCGTCCATGTCGTCGGCTGCGGCGTCGTCCATGTCGTCGGCGTCGTCCATGTCGTCGGCTGCGGCGTCGTCCATGTCGTCGGCGTCGTCCATGTCGTCGGCTGCGGCGTCGTCCATGTCGTCGGCGTCGTCCATGTCCTCGGCGTCACCGGCGGGCGCAGCCGGTGCCGCGCCAGGATCAGGCGCGGATGGCTCGTCGTCGCCGGCGCACGCTGCGGCCAGCAGCGAAAACGCCAGCAATACCCCGAGTAGTGCGAAGAACCGTGGTCGTGTCCTCATGTCGATCCCCTCAACATTGTTGCCAAGCTCCCTAGCAGGGCAATCAGGTCAAAAACAAACTATCAGACGTTTGATTCCCGCGCACGTCGGCCCGGTGTCTGTTCAGCCGGCGGCCCACCCGCCATCCACGGTGTGCCAGCCGCCGTTGATGTACGAGGCGTCGTCCGATGCCAGGAAGGTCACGAGGGCGACGACCTCGGTGGGTTTGCCCCGCCGACCCATGGGGTTCCGCTCGTCGCTTCGCTTCAGGAACAGGTCCGGGTCCCCGGGGAACTTGCCGGCCGCGATCGAGTTCAGCATGCGGGTGTCCACCGGTCCGGGGCAGACGGCGTTCACCCGGATCCCGGCCGGCGCCAGCTCGATGGCCGCGGTCTCGGTCATGCCGATCACGGCGTGCTTGCTGGCGCCGTAGGCGATCAGCTCGGGCGTGCCGCGCAACCCGGCGCCCGATGAGGCGTTGATGATCGCGCCGCCGCCCCGGGCCCGCATGGCGCCGGCCACGTGGCGCATGCCGAGCCAGACACCCTTCACGTTCACAGCCATGACCGCGTCGAAAATCTCTTCGGGGTAGTCCTCCAGCGGCGAGACGACCCCTTCAACACCGGCGTTGTTGAACAGCACGTCCACACCGCCGAACCGGTCCACCGCCGCCTGCACGTAGGCCTCCACGTCTGCTGATTCGGTCACGTCGGCCCGAACCGGATGCGCCCTTCCAGCGGCGGCTTCGACCGCCCCGACGGTCGCGGCGAGGCCCTCGTCGTCCAAGTCGACGGCCACGACGGCTGCGCCCTCGGCGGCGAAACGCAGCGCTGCGGCGCGCCCGATGCCCCCGGCCGCCCCGGTCACGATCACGACCTTGCCCTCGAATCGATTCATGGCTTCCCCTCTGCGAGACCGCAGTGAATGTATGGCAATGTGGCGCCGCTGTGCTCGCCGGTGAGGCGTCGTTGCCGGCGCGAGTAGGTTGCCGGGCCGGCGGATCGAGAGCCGCGGTCAGCCCACAAGAGGACTTGATCGACCAGGGGAGAGACATGTCCAGCGACCTGCAACGTCAGCACTATCCGGGTTTCGAGGGTCGGATCGGTCGGGTGTTCTCGTCCTCGGAGCCGTGGTGGCCGCAGAAGCCGACCGCGCCGACCGGTGCGCCGAACGTGGTGATCGTGCTGGCCGACGACCTGGGATATTCCGACGTGGGCTGCTACGGCTCGGAGATCCCCACGCCGGCGATCGACGCCCTGGCGGCGGCGGGACTGCGCTACACGAACTTCCACGTGACCCCCATGTGCTCGCCCACGCGGGCGTCACTGCTGACGGGACTCAACTCGCATCTGGCCGGGATGGGCTTCGTGGCCGACGCCGACCCGGGGTTCCCCGGATACGCCGGTGAGTTGCCCCGCAACCAGCCGTCACTGGCGGAGATGTTGCGCACCAACGGGTATGCGACGTTCGCGGTGGGCAAGTGGCACTTGTGCACCCACGCCGACCTCTCCGACGCCGGAGACAGGCATTCCTGGCCGCTGCAGCGCGGGTTCGACCAGTACTACGGGTTCCTGGAGGCGCTCACGAACTTCCATCATCCGCACCGGATGTACGAGGGCAACAGCGTCGTTCAGACCGACGAGTACCCCGAGGGGTACTACCTCACCGATGATCTGACGGATCGGGCGGTGCGCATGATCCGCGAGGTGCGCCACAGCGACCCGGACAAGCCGTTCTTCCTGTACTACGCCCACGGGGCGGTGCACGCGCCGCTGCACGCCCCTGACGCCGACATCGCCCGCCACCGGGGCCATTACGACGGCGGCTGGGACCGGCTGCGTGAAGAGCGGCTGGCTCGACAGATCAAGTTGGGGATCGTGCCGGAGGGCACGGTGCTGCCGCCGCGCAACACCGAGCCCAACGAGGACGTCAAGGCGTGGGACTCGCTGTCGGAGAAGCAGCGCAAGGTCATGGCGCGCTACATGGAGGTGTATGCGGCGATGATCACCTCGGTCGACCGGAGCGTTGCCGCCATTCGCGACACCCTCGAGGACTTGGGCGAGCTGGACAACACGATCTTCATCTTCGCCAGCGACAACGGGGCGTCGCGGGAGGGCGGCGAGTGGGGGACCCCGTCCTACTTCACCGCCGTGGGCGAGATTTCGGGTACCCCCGGCGGGCACGGCGAGCCGATCGACGACGAGTTGGTCGCCAACATCGATGCGATCGGCGGGCCGACCACCTGGCCGCACTACCCGCGGGGCTGGGCGATGGCCTGCAACACGCCGTTCCGGCTCTACAAGCTCATGACCTACCGGGGCGGGCACTCGGTGCCGTTCGTGCTGTCGTGGCCGGCGGGGCCCGCGGGGCAGCCCAGAGTGATCCGCGATCAGTACGCCCACGTGGTCGACATCCTGCCCACGCTTGCGGACCTGCTGGGGCTCGAGGTGCCGAGCCAGCGGGACGGTCTCGAGGCGGAGCCGCTGTCGGGGGTGTCGTTCGCGGCGTCGCTGACCGATCCGTCGGCACCGTCGCTGCACGACGAGCAGTACTACGAGTGTGTCGGCCACCGGGCCTTCTATCGCGACGGCTGGGCCGCGGTGACCTTCCACCAGAACCGCACCCCGTTCAGCGAGGACCAGTGGGAGCTGTTCAACCTGCCCACCGATCCCAACGAGCTGCGCGACCTTGCCGGTGAGCGTCCGGACAAGCTCGCCGAGATGCTGGACGGCTGGGAGGCTGCGGCCTGGCGGAACCGGGTGTTCCCGCTCGACGAGGGTGTCGGTCTGAAGACGGCGGTGCGGCCGCCCGAGCACGAACGGTTCGCCAGACCGGTGCGGATCGTGCCGGGTGCGTCGACTCTGGAGCGGGTGCGCTCCCAGCGGCTGATCGGTGGCCGGTCGTTCCGCATCGACGTCCACCTTGACCATCGCCCCGGCGACGAGGGGGTGCTGGTGGCGCACGGCGGCCAGGAGGCCGGATACGTGCTCTACGTCGAGGACGATCAGCTCTTCTTCGAGTTGAACGAGTCGGGCCGTTCGAACCCGCTGGCGCCGGCGCCGCTCGGTGCGTGCTCGGAGATCGTCGTCGACGTGCAGGCCCCCGGCGACAAGCGCTGGGACATAAGCGTGACCGTCGACGGCCGGCCCGCCATCGGTGGCGAGGGCCTGGTGCAGATCTCGGAGTACCTGCCCTTCGAGGGCATCGACATCGGGATCGACCGCCGCTCCCCGGTGTCCTGGCAGCTCTACGAACGCCGCGGCAGTTTCCCGTACACCGGCCGGCTCAGCGAGGTCGTCTACACACCGGGCGACTACGCCCCCGACGCACTGGTCGTGCGGCTCGACGAGGTCCGCCGCATCGGTCTCGCCCTGGAGTAACCGCCGGGCTCCCAGGCTGATCGGTCAGTACACGATGTCGAGGGCCTAGCGCAGGGCTCGATCCAGGTCGGCCCAGTAGATCTCATTTCGGGCTACCACTCGGGCGCGGTCCGAGCCACCAGCCGTGCCGCCGACCGCTGCAGTTCCAGATCCGGGGGTTGACGCCGGTACGCGGCCAACAACTCGGCGTCTCGGCTTGCCGGCTCGAGCCACCAGACGAACGATCCGACATCGTCGAGCATGGGGCCGTGCTCGACGAGGAAGGCGCCGAGTGCATCGGCCAGGGCTTGTACATGGCCCGGGGCGGAGCGAGGGAACCGGCGAGGATGGGTGAAGATCAGTCCCGAGTGCTGTTCCCCGGCAGCCGAGATGTGCTGGTGCAGGGGGGCGAAGTCCTTGACGTTCTCGGTGACCACCGTTCGCTCATCGACCGTCGCGGCCCGCAGTAGGTCCTCGTCGGACATTCCGATCAGTTCTGCACGCTCCTTAACGGCGACGGCGTCGTGTCCCCGGTCTCGCAGCCGGGCCGCGACCCGCGGGGCGTGCATTTCGTCAAGGAGGAGCTTCACCCCGACAGCAGCCTGCGCTCGTTCTCCCAGGCGGCCATCTCGCGATTGGCAATGTCGTCGTTGTTTGCGATCTCGGCGTCGATCTCGTCTGTGAAC
This sequence comes from Acidimicrobiales bacterium, assembly GCA_963664235.1. Lineage (GTDB taxonomy): Bacteria > Actinomycetota > Acidimicrobiia > Acidimicrobiales > CATQHL01 > VXNF01. Next base: position 2,777,047 of record OY760933.1, read on the forward strand.
TCGGCGTAGTAGCGGCTGGTCGTGCGGACCTGCGCGTCGGTGAGGCCGAGCTGGGCGGCCGAGGCGGCGACCCGCTCCTCCACGCTGCCTCGCAGACCTCGCAGCAGCCCGACGACCTCCCACACGTCGGGCCCGGCGGCCAATCCGGCACGCCGGCCGCTCGGGCCGTCGCGGAAGACGATCCCAGGGTGAGCTTCCATGCGCAGGCCCTCGTCGATCAATCGCTCGCCCACCGAGGAGATCGACTCGGCCCGCTGGGCGGCACGCCGCTTGAGTCTCTCGTAGGCACCTGGGCGCCTGAACCGGATCGAGAGCACAGTCATGGTGACAGTGTAGTCACCTATCACCAAACGGCCGACCGGGTTGTGCGGCTCTGGTGCTCCGCGGCGCCGCAATCCGGTCCAGTTCAGCGACGATTTCGTCATCGTGTTGGACCGGCGCCTCACGCCGATCGTGATTGAGCAATATATAACATGATATCTCAGTGGATTGCCCCCGTGAGAGTTGGGTTTGCCACGCCTGGCAGCCGATAGTTATACTGATCGGTATGACTCATACGGTCGGGGCGAAGGGGCAGGTTGTGATCCCGAAGGAGTTGCGCGACCGGTTCGGCATCCAGTCGGGGGACGAGGTGAGCTTCTGGGACTGCGGCGACCACGTGGCGCTACGGCCGGTGCGTAACGCCGAGACGTTGCGGGGCCGGTTTCGCGGCCTCCGGTTGGTTGAGGAACTGGAGGCCGAACGAGGCGCCGACCGGCGGCGCGAGTCCCGGCGGTGAGCGTCGTCCTCGACTCCTGGGCGATCCTGCGATACCTCGAGGACAGCGAACCGGCGGCATCTGCGGTCGCCGGGCTGCTGGAGGGCGAGACGCCGATCGTCAGCTGGATCAACGTGGGCGAGGTCTTCTACGTCATCCGGCGCCACACCGGAGAGGGTGAGGCGTGGGCGACGGTCCGTGACCTTCAGGATGTCATGACCGCCGAAGTGCCGACGGCGGAAAGGGTTCTCGAAGCCGCCCGCATCAAGGCCGATCACCCGATGGCCTACGCGGACGCCTTCGCCGCCGCCACCGCCTCGGCCCACGACGCCACGCTGTGGACCGGCGATCCCGAGTTGCTGGTGAACGGGGCCGGTTGGGTCTGGCGGGATCTGCGTGCCTGAGACCGATCGGACCACGCTCAGGAGGGAACAGCGGAGCGCTTCGTCGCCACGCTGATCAGAACCAGTCGATCCGCTCGTCCATGAAGCCGCTGAAGCGTTCTTCGAAGCGGTCCACGAAGTCCTGCATGTGGTCGCGCATCAGGGCCTCGGCGCGGTCGCCGTCGCCGCTGATGATGGCCTCGGCCACCGCCTCGTGGGCGTGGAGGATCCTGGCCCGTTCGCCGGGCTCGTAGACGACAGAGCGGATCCGTGCCACGTAGATGTCCTTCAGCGAGCGGGTGAGCAGATCCAGAACGCCGTTGCCGCTCGCCCCGCTGACGATGTCGTGGAAGTCCGTGGCGACGTCCAGGTACTTGTGGTCATCGGTGTCGGCTACCCCGCCGGCGCGGTCGATGGCCTCGCGCAGCGCGGCGCGCACGGTGGGATCGTCGCGCTCGGCAGCCAGTCGGGCCATGAGCGGTTCCAGGACCAGCCGGGCACCCATGACCTCGCGGAACGTCGTGGCTGAGGCGTGCAGGAAGAACGTCAGCGTCTGGCCGAGATCGTCGCTGGTTATCGGCGCGACGACCGGTCCGCCGCCCGGACCCGGCCGGATGGTTATCAAACCGTGGACCTCGAGGATCCGCAGGCCCTCGCGCAGCGACGCCCGGGCCACCCCCAGCGACTCCGCCATCTCGATCTCCGGCGGCAGCTTGGCTCCGGGGGCCAAGCCGCGGTCGACGATGTCGTGAAGGATCTCGCGAGCGACCGAGGTGGCCACCTTGGCGGGTCGGCGGCGCGGCTGGTTGGCGGGACGCGGCGACGCGGGCGATGAGTTCGTGGTTGCCATCTGGCTCTCGGCCTCGCATGGAACGTGCAGCAGCGGCGCGACCGGCCTGGCGCGCCGACCGAGGCGACTGTACCGCGCACGGTCGAACCGTCAGAATCATCACGCTAGATTCCTGGCGGTACTGTCAGGAATCTGCTGGGCAATCGGCAGTGCGTGCACCCGGCTCCGCTGGAGTTTGGATTCCGGCCTTCGCCGGAATGACGATGAAGGTGGCGCACCGCATTGTTCAGCAGTGCCTGCTTGGCAGCCGTGCTCGGATCGCAAGGAGGTCTGTTGTGGGCGTATTGGACGGACGGGTTGCGGTCATCACCGCCTCCGGCTCGGGAATGGGTCGGGCCGCGGCGGTGCGTATGGCCGGCGAGGGCGCCGCGGTCGTCGTGGCCGACATCCGGCCCGACGCCGCTGCAGAGACCGTCGAGTTGTGCGAAGCGACCGGGGGATCGGCCAGCTCGTTCACGCTGGATGTCACCCAGGTGGATCAGATCGAGGCCCTGATGGCCGAGGTGGGCGAACGGTACGGCAAGATCAACGTGCTCTTCGCACACGCCGGCGTTCCGGGCCCGGCCGGCCTCGACGTCAGCGAAGCCGACTATGACGCGACCGCTGCGATCAACACCAAATCGGCGTTCTTCACCGTGTCCAAAGCGGTGCCGCTCCTGCAGGCTTCCGGCAACGGCTCGGTCATCCTCACCTCGTCCATGACCGGGATCGTCGGTTCGCCGTTCTCCCCGCTCTATTCGCTGACGAAGGGAGCGCTGGTCACGTTCGGCAAGGCGGTGGCGCTGGCCCTCGCCCCGGAGGTCCGCTGCAACGTCATCTGCCCCGGCCCGGTCGACACTCCCATGCTGCCGTTGTTCTACGGGCGGGAGCCCGGCACCGATGTCGAGCCTCTCATGAAGCAATTCCTGGAGCGCAACGTGCCGATGCTGCGGCCGAGTCAGCCCACCGAGATCGCCGAGGTAGCCCTGTTCCTGGCCAGCGACGCGTCCAGCTACATCACAGGGGTCACCTTGCCGGTGGACGGCGGCTACACCGCCCGCTGAGAAGCGGCTGGGTCAACGGCGATGGTTGAGGCGACCTACGAGGACATCCGCCATTGGGTGCCGCAGACCCGTGATCTGTTGATCGGCGGCGTCCCGGTGGCGCCCGCCGGCGACGAGTGGGACGTGGTGAACCCCGCCACCGAGGAGGTCATCGGGCGGGTGGGCGCAGCGTCGCTCGACCAGGTCGATGCCGCGGTCGGCGCCGCCAGGGCTGCCTTCGGCCCGTGGTCCGGGCTCTCGGGCGCCGAGCGGAGCCGGCACATCCACCGGCTCGCCGACGTGCTGGAGGGGGCCGCCGACCGGCTGCTGCCCTCCATCGTCAACGAGGTGGGCACACCGGTCTCGCTCGCCGCCTACATGCAGGTCCGGATGGCCGCCGACGAGCACCTGCGCTGGGCGGCCGAGGCGGCCAAGGTGGACCGCACCGTGCATCTCGGCGGCTACGAGGTGCCCCATCCCACGATGAGCGACGTGGTCTACGAGCCGGCGGGGGTGGTGGCAGCGATCGCCGGCTACAACTTCCCGCTCAACCTGGCGATCTTCAAGTTCTCCGCGGCGCTGGCGGCGGGCTGCACCGTCGTACTGCTGCCGTCGCCGCGCACACCGCTGACAACCCTGTTCCTGGGGGAGCTGATCCGCGAGGCCGGCCTGCCCGACGGGGTGCTGAACGTGGTCATCGGCGGCGCCGACGTGGGTCGCCACCTCTCGGGGCACCCCGGCGTCGACCGGGTGTCGTTCACGGGCTCCGACGGCGTGGGTGCGGCGGTCATGACCCAGGCGGCGCAGAACCTCGTACCTGTGACGCTGGAACTGGGCGGCAAGTCGCCGAACATCGTTATGGCCGACGTGGACGTCACCGAGATCGCCGTGGACATGCACCTGCGGTGGTCGCGCAACGGCGGCCAGGGCTGCGCGGCGCTCAGCCGGCTGCTGGTGCACGAGAGCAAGGTCGACGACTTCCTCGGCGCATCGCAGGCGGGGTTCGACGCCATGGCGGTCGGCGACCCGTGGGACCCGGCGACGAACATCGGCCCCATGATTGACGCCGCGCACCGGGCCCGTGTCGAGGGTTTCGTGACCGAGGCCACCCGGTCCGGGGGCACCCGGCTGATGGAGGTGGAGCGGCCGCTGCCCGAGAAGGGTTACTTCGTGAACCCGGTGCTGCTGGGCGGCCTGGCGCGGGACGCCCGTGCCGTGCAGGAGGAGATCTTCGGGCCGGTGGCGGTGATGATGCCGTTCTCCACCGCCGAAGAGGCCATCGAGTTGGCCAACGACACGTCGTTCGGCCTGGCCGCCAACGTGTGGTGCGACGATCCCGAGCTGGCCCGATCCATGGCCCGGCGGATCCGGGCCGGCACCGTGTGGATCAACGGCGGCGGCGGGATGCGCCCCGACGCTCCCTTCGGCGGCTTCGGTCGCTCGGGTGTGGGCCGCGAGCTGGGGGAGTGGGGCATGCGCGAGTACCTCGAGGTCAAACACATCCAGTGGCGGATCTAGTGGCTTCCGACTCCGGCGGCGACTTCGACGCGGTCGTGATCGGCGCGGGGGCGGCCGGGCTGTACATGCTGCACCGGCTGCGCGGTCTGGGGCTGCGGGCGCGGGTGTTCGAGCAGGGCGACGGTGTCGGCGGCACGTGGTACTGGAACCGCTATCCCGGCGCCCGGTGCGACGTGGAGAGCTGGGACTACTGCTACTCGTTCTCCGAGGAGCTCGAGCAGGAGTGGGACTGGACCGAGCGGTTCCCCACCCAGCCGGAGCTGGAGCGCTACTTCAACCACGTCGCGGACCGCTTCGACCTGCGGCGCGACATCCAGTTCAACACCCGCGTGGAGCGGGCCCGGTTCGACGAGGACCGGAACCGATGGATCATCGACACATCGACGGGTCAGACGGTCTCGGCCCAGTACCTGGTGTCGGCTGCCGGCTGCCTATCGGAGGTGAACAAGCCTTCGATCCCCGGAGCCGACACGTTCGCCGGCACCCAACTCCACACCGCCCGCTGGCCTGCCGAGGGCGTCGACGTGGCCGGCACGCGTGTCGGGGTGATCGGCACCGGCTCCAGCGGCGTGCAGGTTATCCCCCAGGTCGCCAAGACGGCCGAGCACGTCTACGTTTTCCAGCGCACCCCGCAGTACACCGTCCCAGCACGCAACCGCCAGCTCGACGACGAGGCCCGCAAGGAGTTCAAGGACAGCTTCGGCGAGCGGCAGGCGTTGAAGCGCACGACCCCTGCCGGGCTGTCCCGTCCCATCGTTGCCGTCTCGGCGGTTCCCGAGATGGACGAATCCACCCGGGCCGGGATTCTCGAGGACTCATGGCAGCGGGGTGGGCCGGGCTTCGCCATGACCTTCGACGACATCCTGACCGACCCCGAATCGAACGAGCGTGCCGCCCGGTTCGTGCGCCAGAAGGTTCGGGCCAAGGTCACCGACCCGGAGGTGGCCGAAAAGCTCGTCGACATCGACTACCCGATCGGGGCCAGGCGGCTGATCGTGGACATCGACTACTTCGAGACCTACAACCGCGACAACGTCACTCTGGTGGACGTGAAAGCGTCGCCGATCACCGAGATCACGCCCCGGGGACTGCGCACCTCCGAGGGTCACTACGACCTCGACGTGCTGGTCTACGCCACCGGATTCGACGGGATGACCGGTGCGCTGCTGTCGATGGACCTCCGCGGCGTGGGCGGGCTGGCGCTGCGGGAGAAGTGGGCCGACGGGGCGGGCGCCTACATCGGCCTGGTGGCCTCCGGGTTCCCGAACCTGTTCATGATCACCGGGCCGGGCAGTCCGGCGGTGTTCAGCAACGTGATGCTGTCCATCGAGCAGCACGTGGACTGGATCGCCGACTGCCTCGCCTACATGGTCGAGGGCGGCTTCGAGCGCATCGCCGCCGACCCCGAGGCCGAGGCACACTGGACCCGGCAGGTGGACGAACTCGCCGCCAACAGCCTCGTCGGCAGGACGAACTCCTGGTGGACGGGGGCGAACATCCCGGGCAAGCGCCGCGGCATCACCATGTACCTGGGCGGAACTCACAACTACCGGGCCGCCTGCGACGAGGTGGCCGCCAACGGCTACGAGGGATTCACCCTCACCCGCTCAGCCGATCCGTCCTAGCGGCGACAACCCGGGACGTCGTATTCACCCTCACCCTCATCGCGGCGCCTGCCAAGAGCGATGCCCACCGCGGCGCCTAGCGCGGCGCCCACGCCGGCTCCAATTGCGACGCCGACGACGACGTCACCAAGTGCCGCTCCAATGCTTGTACCAATCCAGACGCCGAACGCGATCGCTAGTCCGATCCGGGCCTTCGGGTTCAGGTTCGTCATTGCCTGCCCGCGGCGGCGGCCTCGGTGACGTCGTCCTCGGTGACGCGGCCGCCAGGGCCGGTTCCGACCACCAGGTCAAGGTCGATATCGAGGTCAGCGGCCAGCCGCCGGGCGCGCGGCGTGACCTGACGGCGGGACCCCGCTCCGGCCGGGACCGGATCCGCCGCGGCGGATCCTCGCTTGTCCTCGACCGGTTTCGCCCCGTCGTTTCTCTCGTCATTCCGGCGAAGGCCGGAATCCATGGCACTTCCGCGAACGGGACCGACGGCGCCGGCCGGGCCGATCACCGCCAGCAGCTCGTTGACGGCGACGGTCTCGCCCTCGGGTACCACGATGCGCTGGAGTACGCCGCTGCCGGTAGCCACCAGTTCTTCGGTGACCTTCTCCGCCTCGATCTCGGCCACCACCTCGCCGGCCGCCACCTGGTCGCCCTCGCGCTTGCGCCAGGCGATGATCGTGCCCTCCTGCATCCCCATGCCGAACTGGGGAAGCCGGATCTCGGTGATCGCGGTCATGAGCCTGGGCCCGAAGCGAGCAGCGTCATGCCATGAGTTGGCGGGCGGCGGATGCGATCCGATCGGCGTTCGGGTACAGGGGGCGCTCGAGGGCGGCGCTGTAGGGGATGTGTGTGTGGGGTGTCGTCACCCGGGCGATCGGCGCCTGGAGGTCCCAGAACCCCTCCTCGGCGACGATCGCGGCCACTTCCGACGCAACCGAGCCCATCTCGTGGGCGGGGTCGGCGACAACCAGCCTGCCGGTCTTGGCGACCGAGTTCAGCACCGCCTCGCGATCCAGGGGCACGATCGACCGGAGGTCCACCACCTCCGCCGAGATCCCCTCGCCGGCGAGTTCCTCGGCTGCGGTCAAGGCATGGGCGACCGCTCCCGCCAGGGCCACGACGGTGACGTCGTCGCCGGGTCGCTTCACATCCGCCACGCCGAGCGGGACGACATGGTCGCCGTCGGGCACCTCACCGCGTTGGCCCCACAGACCGCCGTCCTCGAAGCTGATCACGGGGTCGTCGTCGCGGATGGCCGCCTTGAGCATCCCCTTGGCGTCCGACGGCGTGGCCGGGGCGATGAGCTTCAGGCCGGGAATCGTCATGAGGGTGGGGTAGGGGCGGTCGGAGTGCTGGGCGGCGTTGCCGCGGCCGTACAGCATGGGCGCCATCAGCGTGATCGGCAGCTTGGCCTGCCCGCCGTAGAGGTAGGTGGACTTGGCGATGATCGAGACGAGCTGGTCGAACGCCACGTAGACGAACGGTGCGATCAGCATGTGCACCACGGGACGCATGCCCACCATGGCCGCGCCGGCGCCGGCCCCGACGAAGCCGGCCTCGGATATAGGCGTGTCGCGGACCCGGTCGTCGCCGAAGCGGTCGGCCAGCCCGGAGGTGGCGCCCATCAGGCTCCAGGTCACGTCCTCGCCCATCACGAAGACCCGCTCGTCGCGTTCCATCTCCTCGGTCAGCGCCTCGTTGAGCGCCTCGAGGTAGGTGACGGCGTGCATGCGGGACTCTCAGGTGCCGATCGGGTTGGTGAACAGGTGGGTGAAGGCGGCCTCGGGCGGAGGGGCGGGGCTCGAGCGGGCGAAGTCGAGCGCGGCGGCCAGTTCCGCCTCGACCTCGGCGTCGATGGCGTCCAGTTCGCCGCCGTCGACACCTCGTGCTCCCAGGGCCTCCCGGAACAGCACCAGCGGATCGCGCTGCGTGCGCCAGTGCTCCACCTCGGCCTCGTCGCGGTAGTTCTCGATCCGCATGCCGATGGCGTGGTTGTCGAACCGGTAGGTCATCGTCTCCACCAGGCTCGGCCCCTCTCCCCGGCGAGCCCGCGCCACCGCCTCGCTGACAGCAGCGTGGACCGCGAGCACGTCCTGGCCGTCCACGGTGACGCCGGGAATGTCGTAGGAGGCGGCCCGCTCCGACACGTGCTCGACCGACATGGTCTTGTGCGCCGCCGTCAACTCGCCGTAGCCGTTGTTCTCGCACACGTAGACGGCCGGGAGTGTCCAGATCGCCGCCAGGTTGAGCGACTCGTGGAAGGTCCCCTGATTGGAGGCGCCGTCGCCGAAGAAGCACAGGGTGACGCGATCGTTGCCCTGCATCTTCGAACCCAGCGCCGCTCCGGCCGCAACCGGCAGGCCCGATCCCACGATCGACGTCTCCCCGAGGCTGCCGACGGAGAAGTCCGACAGGTGCATCGACCCGCCCTTGCCCTGGTTGACCCCGGTCTCCTTGCCCATCAACTCGGCGAGCAGGCCGTCCAGCGCAGCCCCCTTGCCAATGGGATGTCCGTGTGAGCGGTGCGTGCCGACCATGTAGTCGTCGGTGCGCAGAGCCATGGTTGATCCGACGATGGAGGCCTCCTGGCCGGTCGAGGTGTGGAACGCGCCATACAGCTCGCCGGAGAGCAGGAGTTCCTTGGTCGTGGCCTCGAACTGCCGGATCCGAGACATGCGCCGGTACATCTCCCGCAGTTCGCTACCGGAAACCGTCATGACATGCCCTCGGGCTGCTGCCGGGGAGTCAGATCCCCGGCGAGACGAGTCCCTTCATATCGGTCACGCACGGTCGAGACGCTAGTTCAGGTCCGCGCCGGCGCTGCGAGGTCACCGAGAGTCACCGGGGACAGACAGACATTGCCGATCCTTGGCAGCCAGATACCCGGGCACATTCCTACGACGAGGTTGCGGCGTTGCCTCGTTTGGCTCAGTCGTCGGTCCACGGATCGGCGAGGCCGACACCTGTGCCGGTGAAGTCCTTGGTGTTCCGTGTCGCCACCGCCATGTTCTGCGAGCGGGCGATGGCGGCGATCTGCATGTCCATCACCGGCCGGGCTCAGTCGAAGCTAGGCGGGTCTCGCAAAGGCTCCCGAGGCGGTATCTCCAACTCGACTCCACCGAGGGGTGCGAAGCGATCGCGAATCGCGGTCACGAGATTCGCGGGGCCGCCATCGGACTCGACGGCCTCACGAATGATCCGGCGCGCCTCCTCCTCCATCGAGTGTCCACGACCGGCGGCCCGCACCCGGAGGCGAGCCTTCACGTCGTCGTCCAGATTGCGGATCGTGATACTCGCCATCGCCGCGTCCTCGTTGCTCCGTCCGGCTTGGACCAGTTGAGTGATTGCAATGCAATCATACCCACGAAGGGAGCGCTCGTCGACACGGGCGTGTCTCCTGCAGTCCGCCCGCCTAACCCAGCACGACGACCATCTGGCGGGACTGGCACAGGAGCGTCCCGTCGGGCGCCCAGACATCAATGTCCCAGTCCAGGTAGCCGCCCCGGACCAGGCCGGTGCGCGACTGGATCAGCACGAAGCCGTCAGCGTCGACGGTGCCGAGGTCGCTGCGGAAGTGGGTTGTGTGATCGAGGGTGGCGGTCAGGTGCATCCGCTCGAGGCGCACCCACCAGGCCATCATGCCGGTGTCGGTGAGCGTAAGCAGGGCGGGTGCGTCGATCCGGCGCGGTGTGGCGAAGCCGATCCAGCCGGCTCGCTCCATAGGACCATCGGATGCCGAGAAGACCGCCGGGCCGAGACGCTCCTGGATGACGATGTTGTCGGCGAACGGGAAGGCGAACTCGGGTCTGTAGCCCTGCACCTCCCGCGCCAATGAAGGCGGTGCCACCTCGGGCATCGGTCGCTCGTCGAAGTCGGGGCCGGGGCGCTCGGCGGCGTAGCTGCAGAGCGCGGTGGCGATCAGCTTGGCGTCCTGGACGATCCGGACCGCCAATGTCCACACGGTTCGACCGGCCCGGAGGACCTCGACGTGGACCTCGTAGGGCCCGCCGGTCGGGGCTCGCAGCAGATGGGCGGTGAACGAGAGTGGCCGGAGACCCTCGCCGTCGACGACGGCGTCGATCCCAGCGAACATCTGCGCCTCCAGGAGGCCGCCCGGAGCCCGGCTCGACGCAGCCCAGGACGGGGGAGTGGACGCCTCGAAACGACCGTCGCCGAGCCGCCGGAGTGCGATCGCGTCGTCGAAGGAAGCTCCGATCCCGTCGCCTGAAGATGCCGTACCAAGCCCATCCACCACGGCCGGGACTGTAACGTCCCCGCCGGCGGCCACGACCGGACCGCCACCCGCCGCCGACAGGGAGACGAGAGACAGCGATGGGACGCCTGGACGGGAAGGTTGCGATCATCACCGGCGCGGGCTCGGGGCTCGGCCGGGCCGCGGCGAGGAGGTTCGCGGCCGAGGGTGCCTCGGTGGCGTGTGTGGACCTCGATCGTGACGGAGCGGAGGAGACCGTCTCGGCGATGGGGGAGCAGGGTCTCGTGCTCACCGCCGATGTGACCACCGAGGCCGACACCGAGCGGATGGTCGCCGAGACGACCGATCGCTTCGGGCCGCCGACGGTTCTCTACGCAAACGCCGGTATCGGCGGCCGGGGCGCAGCCGGCGAGGTGAGCCTCGAACTCTGGCAGGCGGTCCTCGCCGTCAACCTCACCGGGGTCTGGCTCTCGGCCAAGGCCTGCCTGTCCGCGATGATCGAGGCCGGCGGTGGCTCGATCATCAACCAGGCCAGCATCACCGGGCTGATCGGCTTCCCGCACTCGGCCGCCTACACCGCCTCCAAGGGCGGGGTCATCAGCCTCACCCGGCAGATGGCGGTCGACTACGCACCCCAGAACGTCCGGGTCAATGCCATCTGCCCCGGGGTCATCGAGACGCCGCTGCTGCGGAGCGCCTGGGCGCAGGCCCAGGGAGTGCCCGAGTCCGAGGTGGATGCTCTGCTGGCCGAGCACTGGCACCCGCAGATCCCGATGGGGCGCCTCGGCGCGGTGGAGGAAATCGCCGCCATGGCCCTCTACCTGGCGTCCGACGAGTCCGCATGGACCACCGGCTCGATCCTGACCGTCGATGGCGGCCAGACGGCGATGTAGTCAGCCGAGTTGCTCCAGTTCGGCGGCAACCGTCGCGGCCGCCGGCGCAAGTGAGGCCTCGATGTCCTCCAGGGGCATGGGGTCGACCTCGGCGAGGGTGGGGATGACCTCTCGGCCCATCGTCTCGATCACGTCGATCACCTCGTCGATGTGCATCTGGGGCCACTGCGGCTTGATGATGATGGGGTCGACGGGCAGTTCGCGGGCCACCCGGGTGAAGTGGTCGATGACCTCTTCGGCGGTGCCGACGGCCACGGAGTCCTTGACGGTCTCGTAGTAGTCGTTCATGAGGTCGGCCTCGTCGAGGATGTCCAGCTCGTTGCGCACATACGTGAGATAGCGCTCCTTGCTCACGTCCACGAAGCTGGCGATGGCCTCTTCGGTGGTGGCGCCCACGAACGTGTTGCGCCGCAGCGGCTGGTGGCCCATGGTCTTGCCCCGCTCGGCGAACCCGGCGGCCATGATCCCCAGCCGGACCCGCATCTCACCGATGTCGTACTCGGGCGGGATGACGAAGTTGTCACCCATCCGGCCGGCGCGGCTCGCCCCGGCCCTGGAGTGCGCCCCGATCCAGATCGGCGGGTGGGGCTGCTGCACGCAGGCGATGTGCGGTGTGGCGCCGGTAATCTGCCAGTTCTTGCCCCGGTAGTCGAAGTCCTCCATGGCCCAGCACAGCTTCATGATGTCGATGCACTCCTCGAGGCGGCTGACCCTGCGCTCGAAGGGGATGTTCATCAGGTCGAACTCGGCGCTGCGATAGCCCAGACCCACGCCGACATCCAGGCGCCCGCGGGTGACGATGTCGAGGGTGGCCAGCTCCTCGGCCAGCACGATCGGGTTGTAGAGCGGCGCCAGAAGGACCGACATGCCCAGGCGAACGTGCTCGTCGGTCTCGGCCGCGAGGCGGGCCAGCAGCGGGATCGGCTGCAGCCAGCGCAACTCGCCGTACAGGAAGTGATGGCCGATCACGAAGTGGCTGAGCCCGGCGCGCTGGCCGGCCTCGACCTGGCGCAGGATGCCGTCGAACTGCTCGAGGGGGTCGACGCTGCGGGGCACGTCCCCGATGAGCATGCCGGACTTCATGAAGCGCTCCTGTCGTAGCTCAGGTTTCCCGGCCGGGTTCTGACGACGCCGGCTTCAGCATCATCATCCCGACGCGTTTGACCCGCACCACCACCTCGTCGCGCTGGTTGTAGCCGAGCTGCTCGAACCAGACGATCCCGGCGTCGTCGCGGCTCTTCGACAGGCGCTTGTCGACGATGGTGGTCTCGGCCCGCAGGGTGTCGCCGTGGAACACCGGGGCGGGGAACTCGACCTTGTCGTAGCCGAGGTTCCCCAGCGTGGTCCCCAGCGTGGTCTCGGGCACGGTCATCCCGCCGATGAGCGCCAGGGTGAACAGGCTGTTCACGACCCGCTGGCCGTGCACCGTGGTCCTGGCGAACTCCTCGTCGAGGTGCAGCGGCTGCACGTTCATCGTCAGCGAGGTGAACAGGATGTTGTCCATCTCGGTCACCGTTCTGGTGATGGCGTGGCGGATCACCATCCCCACCTCTAGTTCTTCGTAGTACTTGCCTTGCATGTCCTTCCCCAGTCAGTCTCCGATGCCCAGGGTGGTGGCCATGGCCAGCCACTGCCTGGCGGTCTCGGCATGGGCTATGTCGATGTGGCGGCCCTCGTAGACCAGGGCGGCCCGACCGTCGGCCTCGGCCGCCTCGAAGGCGGCGATGAGCCCCCGGTAGAAGTCCACTTCGGCAGCGGTCGGCGTGAACACCTCGTTGACCACCGGCACGTGGCTCGGGTGGATGACGATCATCCCCCGGAATCCCAGGGACCGCCCCTGCGCGGCGAAGGCTCTGAGCCCTTCGAGGTCGGCCACGTCCTCCCAGAGCCCGGTGAGGGGATGGACGCCGGCGGCCCGGGAGGCCAGCAGGACGCGGCTGCGGATGTAGAGGGTCTCGGTGCCTTCGGGGGACCATTCGAACCCGATCGCCCGGGGAACGTCCGCGTGGCGGGCGGTGCCGCCGACCATCGCGCCGATGCGGGGTGATGCCGCCGCGATCTCGGGCGCGTTCTGGAAAGCCGGCGCCGTCTCGGCCGGAACGATCATCTGCAGGCCATCGGCGCCGCCCACGTGCTCGGCGTGGTCCAGAAGTGCCTCGAACCGGTGGACGTCGGCCACCGAGTCGACCTTGGGCGGGAAGATGCCGTCGAGCCCCGGCCGGACGACCGCGGCCAGGTCGGAGCCTGCGGCCCGCGTGGCCAGACCGTTGGGCCGCACGAACAGGCCGACCTCGTGGCCCTCGGCCCGCACCCGGTCGATCGACGCCGCCACCGTGCCGCGGGCGGCGACCTTGTCGGCGGTGGGCACCGAGTCCTCGAGGTCCAGCACGATGGCGTCGGCCCCGGCGGCGATGCCCTTGGCCACCAGCTCGGGCCGGTGCCCGGGCATGAACAGCACCGACCGGTACGGCCTCATGGGCTCTTGCCCTCGTTGACGACGACGGTGGCGTCGACCGTCACGGCCCCGTCCGGGCCGACGATGACCGGGTTGAGATCCACGGCCAACAGCCAATCACGCGCGGCGTCGATGAATGCGCCAACCGTCGAGACGACCGCAGCGAGGCTCTTCACATGGGGTTTCGCTCCCCGCAACCCCGCCAGCACCGGCCACGACCGGAGGCTGCGCAGCGCCTCGTCGACCTCGGCGGGGGTCACGGGGCAGGCCAGGAACCGCACGTCGCGGTGGTGCTCGGCGAGGGTGCCGCCGGTGCCGACCATCACAACCGGGCCGAACGTGGGGTCCACGGTTCCGCCCACGATCATCTCCACCCCCCGGTGGCGCCGGGCCACGAGGTAGCCCTCGACCGCCAGGCCCGCGGCGGCGGCGCTCCTGTCGAGTTCGGCGATGGCCGCTTCGGCCTCGTGCGCGGCGACGCCGACCCGCACCAGTCCGAACTCGGCCTTGTGTGCGAGCCCGGGGGAGAGGAGCTTCACCACCGCCTTGCCGCCGTAGCTCTCGATCGCCTCCGCAGCCGCGCCGGCGCCGTCCACGAGGATCTCATCGACGACGGGGACGCCGGCGCCGGCGAGCAGCCGCTTCGACCGGTGTTCGTCCAGCACTCCCGAGGCTGCCGGCCGGCTCGCCTCCGGGGCTCGCCGGCGATCGGCCGATCCCACATGGGCCGTGTCGTGGTGCCAGCGCACCAGGCCGGCGAGAGCATCGATGCCCTCGTCGGAGGTCTCGTAGACGGGCACCTTGGCCCCGTCGAGCAGTTCGTGGGAGCGCTCGGTGAGGTGTCGGGCCGACCACGAGCAGATCACCGCCGGCACCGAGGAGGCCTCAGCCGCGGCGATGAGCGACGGCAGGAGCTGATCGGCGTCGTGGGGTCCCCACGTGGCCGTGACCACGGCGAGCGAGTCGAAGTTCTCGTCGCCGCAGAAGGCGTCGACCACCGAGCGGGCGTAGTCGGGGTCGGCGATGATCTGGCCGGTGGCGTCGAAGGGGTTGTTGGGCACCGCGAAGCGGACGAGCTCGCCCAGCCGGTCCATGGTCCTCTGCGTCGGCGTGGGCAACTCCAGTCCCTTGGGCGTGGCCCGGTCGGAGAAGTACGAGGATTCGCCGCCGCTGACGGTGAAGACCCCGACGCGGCGCCCAGCCGGGCGGGGCAGCGTGGCCAGCAGGTGCGAGGCGTTGAGCAACTCGTCCAGGCCAGTCGCCTCGACGACGCCGGCCTGGCGCAGCACCCCCGAGTAGACCTCCGGCTCGCCGGCCAGGGCTCCGGTGTGGCTCTCGACGGCGCGGCGCCCGGCGGGGGAGTGGCCCACCTTCAAAGCCACGATCGGCTTGCCTGCGGCGTGGGCGCGCCGCGCCGCAGCCACGAAGCGCTCACCGTCGCCGATGCGCTCCATGAACAGGGTGATCACCCGGGTCTTCTCGTCATCGATGAGGGCGTCGACCATCTCGGCCATGTCGATGTCGGCCTCGTTGCCGAGCGTGACGAGGGCGCGGACGCCGATGCCCCGGCCCTGGGCCCGGTTGAACAGGTTCACCGCCATGCCGCCGGAGTGGCTGACGAGGGTCACCGTGCCCGGCGTGTAGCGGTAGGTGATGTTGTAGGTGGGCACGGGCACGTAGCCGTCGGCGACGTTGAGCACCCCGATGCAGTTCGGGCCGATCATGCGGGCCCCGGCCGCGGTGGCCGTCGCCGCGAACTCCTGCTGTATCCGGGCGCCGGAGGGGCCGAGTTCGCTGAACCCTGCGGTGCACACCGTGATCGCCGGGATCCCGCGGGCCGCGCACTGCTCGATGGTCTCGGGCACCAGCCGGGACGGCACGACGACGATGGCCGCGTCCAAGTCGTCGTCGATGTCGGCCAGATTGGGATGGGCCTGGTGGTCGCCGATGCGGTCGCGGTTGGGGTTGACGAGGTGCATGCGGCCCCGGTAGCCGGTCCGGTCCAGGTTCATCCAGAGCCGCCCGGCCATGGCGGAGGTGTTCGTGGAGGCGCCGACGATCGCCACCGAGCGCGGGTTGAGGAACTTCTCCAGCAGCCGGCGGTCGAGCGCCGGCGGTGCGTGGCCGCTGGTCACGTCAGTACGACCTCGGCAGGCCCAGGACGTGGCTGCCGATGTAGTTGAGAATCATCTCCTGGCTGATTGGGGCGATCCGCATGAGCCTCGCCTCCCGGAAGTAGCGCTCGACGTGGTACTCGCGGGCGTAGCCGTACCCGCCGTGGGTCTGCACGGCCACGTCGGCAGCGAAGAACCCGGCCTCGGCGGCCAGGTACTTGGCCATGTTGGCCTCCTTGGCGCACGGCAGGCCCCGATCGAAAAGCCAGGCGGCCTGCAGGCACATCAACTCGGCGGCGTCAAGGCGCATCTGAGCTTCGGCGAGAGGATGCTGGACCGCCTGGTTCTGCCCGATGGGGCGGTCGAAGACGACCCGCTCGCCGGCGTAGCCCACGGCCCGGCGGACGGCGGCCCGGCCGATGCCGAGGGCAGCGTTGGCCGCGATCACCCGCTCGGCGTTCAGCCCGGTGAGCATCACCCGGAACCCGTTGCCCACCTCGCCGACGACGTCGCTGTCGGGCACGAAGAGGTCGTCGATGAACAGCTCGTTGCTGTCCACCGCGTGGCGGCCGAGTTTGGCGATGGGCCGAATGTCGATGTGGTCGCGGTCGATAGGGGCGAACAGCACGGTCATGCCGTCGGTGGGCTTGGCCACCTCGTCCCGGGGCGTGGTGCGTACCAGGATCAGCATCCGCTGGCTCTCCTGGGCCTTGCTGATCCACACCTTCTTGCCCGAGAGGAGGTAGCCGCCCTCCACCTTGCGGGCGAAGGTCGAGATCCTCGAGGTGTCGGTGCCCGCGTCGGGCTCGGTCACCGCGAACGAGATGTGCAGGCTGCCGTCGAGGAACGGGGGCAGGAAGCGTTCCTTGAGGCTGTCGCTACCGTGCTTGAGGATCGGGTCGAAGCCGAAGAGGCCGATGTGCACCGCGCTGGCGCCGTTCATGCCGGCCCCGGAGGCGGCGATCTCCTGGGGAATGATGGACGCCTCCAGGATCCCCAGGCCGCCACCCCCGTAGGAGGCTGGGATGGTGACCCCCAGCCAGCCCTCGGCGGCGACGGCGTCGTAGAACTCCCAGGGAAACTCGGCGTCGCGGTCCTTGCGCTCCCAGTACTCGTCGCTGAAGCGCGCGCACAGCCCGCGGATCCCCTGGCGGATGTCATCCGCGACCGGTGACCATGCGAAGTCCATCGGCTCCCTTCCCAACGTCTCTTAGCCAACTTACCGGCACACCAAGAACCACCCAAATCATTAGGCGGGATTGCGCCGTCGCTCCAGCCTCGAAGTCGTAACTGTGAGCCTCTCTGTTGACGCTGGAGCGCGGGAGCGCGGTCCTGCCGGGTCGACCTTGACTGGCTCGAGCGCTGCGTGGGCACCCGCCCTGTCGGATTGCAGGCGGTAGCACTCGGGTAGTACCATTCTGTTCATGGTCGTGCGGAAGCTCTCGGTGGCGTTGGACGAGGCGGTTGCGGAGGCGGCCGCCAACATCGCGGAGCGCCGTGGCGTGAGCCTGTCCTCGTGGCTCAACGCCGCAGCGGAGCGCGCTCTGGTCGTTGAAGCCGGTCTCGCCGGGGTGCGGGAGTGGGAGGCCGAGCACGGCGAACTCGCGCCCGATGAGTTGGCTTGGGCCGACGAGGTCCTGAACGGTGCGGCTTCTCGGGTTGCCGGCTGACCGGTGGCGGGCGTCACCTATGACACTGGAGCGCTGATCGCCGCCGAGCGCGGTGAGCGACGCCTGTGGGCGTTGCACCGACGGGCATTGGAGCGCGGGGTTGTCCCGTCTGTCCCCGCGGGAGTGCTCGCTCAGGGTTGGCGGGGAGGACCGCAGCCGCAGATCTCCCGGCTCTTGGCGGGCTGCCGTGTGGAGGAATTCGATGAGTCGGGGGCGCGATCGGCGGGGGCTGCGTGCGGGCTCTCGGGAACGTCCGATGTTGTTGACGCTGCTGTGGTGGTCGGCGCCGCGGCTCGCGACGACCTGGTGGTGACGAGCGACGCTGCTGATCTGTCTCGCCTCCGCGATGCGCTCGGCGTCGAGGTGCAACTGCACGAGATCTGACGATCAGGACAGGTTCTCGGGTGGTGGCGTTAGGGTCGCTCCGTGGGTAGCTCTCCTGCCGCTGCTGCGGGCTTCATGCACTAAAGAATGACCGTGCAGCAACACTTCACGCCTGAGTTGTTCGAATTCCTGCTCGACCTGCGGGCCAACAACAACCGCGAGTGGTTTCAGGAGAACAAGGGGCGTTACGAGCGGCACGTGAAGGAGCCGCTGCTGGCATTCATCGAGGACTTCGAGCCGCACCTGCACTCCATCAGCGAGCATTTCGTGGCTGACACCCGGGCCAACGGCGGCTCCATGTTCCGGATCTACCGGGACGTGCGGTTCTCCAAGGACAAGACGCCCTACAAGACCCAGGCCGCGGTCCAATTCCGGCACGAGGCGGCGAAGTCCGTCCACGCGCCGGGCTTCTACCTGCACCTGGCGCCTGACGAGGTGTTCGCGGGGGTCGGACTCTGGCGGCCGGACTCGGCGGCGCTGGGGCGGATCCGGGAGCGCATCGTCGACGCACCGGCCGGCTGGGAGGCGGTCGTGGGGGATCCCGGGTTCGTCGAGGAGTTCGACCTGACCGGTGACTCGCTGAAGCGGCCGCCGAAGGGGTACGACCCCGAGCACCCGCTCATCGAGGACCTCAAGCGCAAGGACCACGTGGCCACGTGCCCCCTCGACGAGGACGAGACCACGGCCCCCGGGTTCATGGACTCCTTCGCCGACGCATGCCGCACGGCCTCGCCCTACATGGAGTTCCTGACGAGAGCGGTCGGCCTGCCGTACTAGCGGCGAGCGGGGGCGGCCGGCGCGAGGGGTTCACCGGGGGTCCGGGGGACTTGGCGCTGCATCGGGTATCCTCTATGCACAGGCCGGAGTCTCCGGTCGTTGGGTGCACAGTTCGATTTCATGACTGATTCTGTGTGAGCTACCCAACCGCGGTGCCGCTACATCAAAGAGTTAAGGCACTCGCGGAAACCTGATCGCCCGCGTGCTGCGGGCAAGGAGCATCATGTCCACCACTTTCGCCCAGTTGGGCGTACCCGAATCCATCTGTCGCGCCCTCGAACGCGACGGGATTCACGAACCATTCGAGATCCAGGCGGCCACCATGGCCGACGCCTTCGCCGGCCGCGACATCTGCGGTCGGGCACCCACCGGGTCGGGCAAGACGCTCGCCTTCGGTATCCCCCTCGTCGTCAACGCGACCGACGCCAGGTCCAAGCGGCCAACCGCACTCGTCCTGTCACCCACCCGCGAACTCGCCGAACAGATCGCAACCGAACTGCGCACCTTCGCAGGCGACGTCCGGGTTGGCGTCGTTTACGGCGGGGTCGGTTACGGCCCCCAGCTGAAGCGCTTGCGCGACGGCGTCGAGATCCTCGTCGCCTGCCCCGGTCGGCTCGAAGACCTCATCGAGCAGGGCGCCGTGAGCCTGCAGGATGTGGACCAGGCGGTCATCGACGAGGCGGACCGTATGTCCGACATGGGATTCTTCCCCGCCGTGCGCCGTCTCTTGGACCAGACGTCGAGGGACCGTCAGACCTTCCTGTTCTCCGCCACTCTCGACGGTGACGTGAAGAGGCTCACCCGCGACTACCAGTACGAGCCGGTCACGCACGCCGTCGATGCCGAGACGCCCGACATCACCGTCGCGGCCCACCGGTTCTGGCAGGTCAACAAGACCGAGCGGATCGCTGCTTGCGTGGACGTGATCCACGCGGCGGGGCAGACGATCGTGTTCTGCCGGACCCGCCACGGCTCGGACCGTCTGACCCACCAGCTCACCCAGCGCGGCATCCGCGCCGCGGCGATTCACGGCGGCCACGCCCAGAACCGGCGCACGCGCTCGCTGCAGCAGTTCATCGACGGCAATGTGCAGGCGCTCGTCGCCACCGACGTGGCCGCGCGGGGCATCCACGTGGACGACGTGGCATCGGTCATTCACTACGACCCGCCCGAGGACCACAAGACCTACCTCCACCGCTCGGGCCGCACGGCCCGCGCCGGCCGGGGCGGCCTCGTCGTGTCGCTTCTCCAGCCGGAGCAGATGATGGACGCGAGGCGGATGCAGCGCCGGCTCGGCCTCGACGAGGCCATCACCTTGCCAGATGCGGGCGGCTTGCCGACCGAGTCCGGCCCGGCTTCTGAACGCCCCGCCGACGTACCGGTCCAAAACGGCCGGGACTCGAACGGACACGCGGCTCGGAATGGTCAATCGGCTGACAACGACATGGAGCCGAGTGGTCAGCGGGCACGCAACGGCCAAGGTGCACGCGGCAATCAGCCGGCCCGCAACGGTCAAGGCGGGCGCGGTGGTCAACCGGCTCGCAACGGTCGAGGGTCGAGCGGAGCGCCGAGGGGCGGCGGCCGCGGGCGCAACCGAGGCAACCGGGGACGGCCGCCGGCACGTAGCTCTTCCAGGTAACCGAACCCCAACCACGCCGGCGTCCGCGCTGCGGGCGGGGCGTGATCTCAGCCGGACGTTCCGTTGTCGAGCCGGCGGATGAGGGTGGCCGGGGCTCGGCGGCGGTAGCTGTCCTCGAGCCACTCGGCCAAGTCGTCGAGGTTCACCTCCGCGAGGCGGACGAGCATGGCGCCGTATCCCTCGTAGTGCGGCGTGGAGAACAGCACGTCGGGATCGTTCTCCAGCAGGGCCTCCTTGGCCTCTGGCTCGCAGAACACGACCAGCACCTCGGTGTCATGGACGCCGTCGCGGTCGTGCTCCCGCTTGCTCCACATCCGGCAGAAGCCCTTGCCGCGCACCTTCAGCGCGGCGGTGCCGTAGAAAGTGCCGTCGGTCGCCTCGGGGAACCGCCTGCCGATGCGGCGAACGTCCTCGAACGTGGCCATGCCGGAGGCCTCCGTCTAGTAGGGGGTCTCGCCCGCGTCGACGTTGATGGCCTGGCCGCGGATGATGATGGCATCGGCTGATAGCAGGAAGGCGACGACTCGGCCGACCTCGATTGGCGCGATCTTGCGGCCGATCTGGGGAAGAGCCATGCCGGCCAGGATGTCCTCCGAGTCGCCGCCCTGGTGATCGGCGAGCCAATCGGCCACCCGGGCCAGCATCGGGGTGTCCACGGCACCGGGGCAGACGGCATTCACGTTGATGCCCAGCGGCGCCCACTCGGTGGCGAGTGACCGGCTGAGGTTGATGACCGCAGCCTTGGAGGCGTTGTAACCGGCCATGTTCGGGAAGCCGACCTTGCCGCAGTTGGACGCCACGTTCACGATGGCCGCCTGATCCGAGGTGGTGAGGTACTCCAGTGCGGCCCGGCACACCCGGAACGCTCCGGTCACGTTGATGTCGAGCTCGCGCGCCCATGCCTCACCGGTGGCATGACGGGCCTCGTTCATCTCGATCACGCCGGCGTTGTTGACCACACCGTCGAGGCGGCCGAATTGCGCGACCGTCGCCGCGATGGCCTCGGCGACACTGGCGTCCGAACGCACGTCGCACTGAACCGCCAGCGTGCGTTTGCCGCTGGGATCGATTGCCCGAGCCGTTGCCTCGGTCGCCTGCAGCCCCAGGTCGCCCAGCGCCACCGAGCCTCCCGCCTCGACGAGCGCCTCAGCGATGCCCGCGCCGATGCCGCCGGCGGCGCCGGTCACCAGATATACGCGGTCGCTCAGATTCACAGGATCACCACGTGGTGTTCGTGAGGACGCCGCCGTCGACGAGGAGGTCGACCCCCGTGATCCAGCGCGACAGGTCAGAGCAAAGGAACACGCAGGCGTCGCCCACATCCTCCGGCGTGCCCAGGCGCGGCAGCGGTGCCGCAGCCAGATAGCGATTCACACCCTCCGGCCAGTCGTCGACGAGTCCCGGCCGGTCGATCAGGCCCGGCGAGATGCTGTTGACCCTGATCCCGTCGGGGCCGTACATGAGGGCCGCCGCCCGGGCGTGCATCACCAGGGCGGCCTTCGAGGTGGCGTAATGGCCGTGCATCACAGTGGGGTGGTGGGCCTCGATGGAGGCGATGTGGACGATCGAACCACCGGCGGGGTCGCTGTTGGCACGCATCGCCGCCGCGGCCAGCTGTGTCAGCCGGTGCGTCGCCGTCACGTTGATGTCCATCATGTCGGTGAACTGCTCGTCGCTGAGCGTGTCGAACCGGGCGATCGGCTGAGCCCCGGCATTGTTCACAAGCCCGTCGAGGCGCCCGTGCATTCCCAGCGTCTCCTCGATCACGCCGGGTGGGCCGTCGGGTGTCGTCAGATCGGCGCGCACGGTGGCGACCGGTGTGCCGTCGGGATAGCGCAGGTGATCGGTGGGGGAGTTCCGGGTGTGCGCCACCACGGTGGCTCCGGTCGCCACGAACCGGCGAACGATCCCGCTGCCGATCCCGCTGCCGACGATCGCGCCGACACTCCCGCTCCCGCTGCCGCCTCCGGCGCCGGCGCCGGTGACCAGCACCACCCGGCCCGTCAGATCGAGCATGTCGGTTGGAGAAGCACTGTCGGTCACGATGGCTGTCTACCGTAGGGGAGGGTGAGATGCACAGTGAGCCGGTGAGGTGCGTGTGACGGATCTTGGTGAGCGGACTCTCGATTGGGCCGACGGTCGTCTGCAGATCGTCGATCAGACCCGCCTGCCCGACACCTACGAGATTCTGGAGATCGACAACGTCTCGGGCCTCGTGGATGCAATCAGGCGCTTGGCGGTACGGGGCGCGCCGGCGATCGGTGTGGCGGGCGGTTTCGGGGTCGTGCTCGCCGGTCAGGAACACGGGGCCGGGACCGAGCAGTTCGCCGCAGCGGTCGATTCGATCCGTTCGGCGCGCCCCACCGCCGTCAACCTTGCCCGCATGGTGGACCGGGTGGCGGCGCGGGCTGCTGAGGGCCCGGCCGCGCTGGTTGATGAGGCTCTCGCCGTCCGCGACGAGGAGGTGGCAGCGTCGCTGGCGATGGGGCGGCTCGGCGCGGCGCTCATCGATGAGCTGGTGTCGGAGTCCGATGCCGTGCGGGCGCTGACCATCTGCAACACAGGTGGCTTGGCGGCCGTCGAGAGGGGCACCGCACTCGGCGTCATCCGCACCGTCCACGAGCGAGGTCGCCTGGCTCTGGCGATTGCCACCGAGACCCGACCGCTGCTGCAGGGCTCCCGGCTGACCGCCTGGGAACTGGAGCGCATGGGTGCTCCGTACCGGCTGGTGGTCGACGCCGCCGGCCCGGCGCTGCTGGCCCGGGGCATGGCCGACGTGGTCCTGGCAGGCGCCGACCGCGTCGCCGCCAACGGTGATGTCGCCAACAAGATCGGCACGTTCTCGCTGGCCTTGGCGGCGCGCTACTCCTCGGTGCCGTTCGTGGTCGTGGCGCCGGAGTCCACCGTCGACATGGAGACGCCATCGGGCGAGGCGATCCGGATCGAAGAGCGGGGAGTCGACGAGGTCGTCGCTGTGCGAGGCACACCGATCGCGCCCGCCGGCGCCGGGGCGCTCAACCCGGCCTTCGACGTCACACCCGTCGAACTGATCACCGCCCTCGTCACCGACCGGCGGGTAGTGCGCCTTGACCGGGGCGAGACCCTCGGGGGCGTGCCGCTGGATTCCTAGCCGCCGGCCAGCGGGGTGATGAAATGCACCTCGGCGCCGGGAGGCACCGGCTCGTAGATGGGGTCGGGGATGATGTCACCGTCGATGGCGACTGCCGTGGCGGATGTCCGGTCGAGATGCGCCCGGATGCCCGGGAACATCTCCTCCAGCTTGCCCAGGAGTTCCCGGACGGTCTCCGCCTCCACCTCCACCTCCGCCGCACCGCCGGTCAGGCGGCGCTGGTTGGAGCTGAAGTGCACCTGCGCCATCAGCCGCCGTCGCCGTCGCCGGCCGTGATCGCCGCCAGCACGCGGGGCGGCGACATCGGCAGGTCGCGGATGCGCGCGCCGGTGGCGTCGTGGATGGCGTTGGCGAGAGCGGGCAACGGCGGGACGATGCCGACCTCTCCTACGCCGCGCACGCCGTAGGGGTGGTTCGGGTTCGGAACCTCCACGATGATCGTCTCGATCATGGGCAGGTCCGACGCCACCGGAATGCGGTAGTCCAGGAACCCGGGGTTCTCCATGGTGCCGTCGGTGTCGTGGATGTATTCCTCGTTGAGGGCCCAGCCGATTCCCTGGACCACGCCACCCTGCATCTGCCCCTCGACATAGTCGGGGTGGATGGCCGTGCCGGCGTCCTGGGCCGTCGTGTAGCGCTCGACGGTCACCCGGCCGGTCTCGTCGTCGACCGACACGTCGACCACCTGCACCGAGAACGCCGGACCGGCGCCCCGGGCGTTCAGCGAGGCGGTCGCTCCGAGCGGGCCACCTGTGCGTCCGGCCTCGGCGGTGATGGCGGCCAAGGCCATCGGCTCGTGCTCGCCGCCGCTGTGCGTAGCGTGGCCGTCGGCCCACTCCACATCGTCGACGTCGCACTCCCACATCTTGGCGGCTCGCCCCCGCAACTGGCCCTTCAGGTCGCGGCAGGCCTCCACGACGGCCATACCCGTGGCGAACGTGGCGCGGCTGCCCTCGGTCACGTCTGTGAAGCCGACCACCTCGGTGTCACCGACCACGGGCTGGATGGCGTGCACGTCGATGCCCAGTTCCTCGGCGGCCATAAGCGCCATGGAAGCCCGGCTGCCGCCGATGTCGGGACTGCCGGTTACGACCGTTGCGGTTCCGTTCTCGTTGAGGTTGACGGTGGCACTCGAGGCTTCGCCGATGTTGAACCAGAACCCGCTGGCCAGGCCGCGACCGTGACCGGCGGCCGGCTTGCTGCGGTAATGCTCGCTGTCCCGGATGGCCTCCAGGCACTCGCGTAGCCCGATGACGGGCCACTTCGGTCCGTAGGGGGCCGTGTCACCCTCAGCGGGGCAGTTCAGGAGGCGCAGATCGATGGGGTCCATGCCCACCTGCTGGGCGATCTCGTCGACGAGCGTGTCGGTGGCGAAGGCGGCCATCGGCGCTGACGGCGCCCGGTAGGCGGCGTTCACGGGCTTGTTGACGACCACTTCGAAGCCTTCGAGCACGAAGTTCTCCACGTTGTAGGGAGACACCACGCACATGCAGCCGAGCATCGCCCAGACTCCCGGGAAGGCGCCGCCCTCGTAGTCCAGCCGCGCCACCGCGGCGGTGATCCTGCCCTCGTTGGTGGCTCCGAGCTTGAGGCGTATCCGTGAACCCGGCGTCGGTCCGGTGGCCCGGAAGACCTCATCCCGGCTCATGACCAGCTTGACCGGGCGTCCGGCCCGCGCCGAGAGCTCGGTGGCCAGCGGCTCGAGGTAGATGGTGGTCTTGCCGCCGAAGCCGCCACCGATCTCGGCGGGTATCACCTTGATGCGCGACGTGTCCCAGCCCAGCATGGCGGCGGTCTGCGAGCGCACCCGGAAGTGCCCCTGGGACGAGCACCAGATGACGGTCTTGCCGTCCTGGCCGGTGTCGGCCACGCAGGCGTGGGGCTCGATGTAGCCCTGATGGATCGGCTTGGTGGTGAACTCGCCCTCCACGACGATGTCGGCGGCGGCCAGCGCCGCGTCCACGTCGCCGCGCTCGTAGCACGTCCGGTTCGAGACGTTGGAGGGTTCGCTGGGTTCCGGGTCGACGCCGGTGGTGATCATGTCCTCGTGCAGCAGCGGCGCCCCCGGCTCCATCGCGTCGGCGATCTCGAGCACGTGGGGGAGAACCTCGTACGTGACCTCGATCGCCTCGGCCGCCTCCTTCGCCTGGCGGCGGGTGGTGGCTGCAACGGCTGCGACGGCGTGGCCCTCGTACATCACCTTGTCGCGGGCCATCAGGTTGCGTGTCATGTTCCGCTCGGGGTCGTCGGCGGGGAGGTCGGGGAAGTCGGCGCCGGAGATGATGGCCCGCACACCGGGCATGGCCGCCGCCCTGGCCGTGTCGATCGAGAGGATCCGGGCGTGCGCGTGCGGCGACCGCAGGATGTGCCCGTGAAGCATCCCGGGCAGCACCAGATCCGCCGCGAAGCGGGCCTTGCCGACGACCTTGTCGAGGCCGTCGTGGCGGACGGGGCGCGTGCCGACGTACCGGTAGCTCGGCTTCTGTTCTGTGATGGTCATCCCAGCACCTCCTCGGTCTCTCGCGTGATCCGGGCTGCGGCAGCCAGCACCGAGCGAATGATCTTGTCGTAGCCCGTGCAGCGGCAGAGGTTGCCGGCGAGCGCGTAGCGCACCTCCGTCTCGGTGGGGTCCGGATTGCGGTCGAGCAGAGCCTTGGCCGCCACGATGAAACCGGGCGTGCACACGCCGCACTGCAATGCGGCGCCCTCCAGGAAGCACTGCTGCAGAGGGTGCAGGTCGTCGCCGGCGGCGATGCCCTCGACGGTGACGATCGTGGCGCCGTCGGCCTCGGGGGCGAAGATCAGGCAAGAGCACTGCAGCCGCCCGTCCATCAGGATCGAGCAGGCGCCGCAGTCGCCGGTTCCACATCCTTCCTTGGCGCCCATGAGGCGCATCTCGTCGCGCAGGGCGTCCAGCAGGGACTCACCGGCGTCGCACAGGAACTCGGCGTCGTCGCCGTTGATGTTGCAACTCACATGGGTGCGGCTCACTGCCCGCCTCCGTTCCCGGCCCGTCCGGCCGCTTCGGTTACCGCTCGCTTGGCGAGCACACCAGCTACCTGTCGCCGGTAGGTGACGGTGCCGCGCTTGTCGTCGATGGGGTTGGCCGCGTCGCCGGCGGCACGGGCGACCGCGGCGAGGCTCGCATCGTCGATCGGGCCCCCGATGAGGACCTCGGAGGCGGCCGGTACGAGGACAACGGTCGGCGCCACCGCTCCGAGGGCGATGGCGACCGCCGCGCAGTTGCCGTCGCTGTCGAGGCTGAGGCGGGCCGCAGCGCCGACGACGGCGATATCCATCTCGGTGCGGGGGATCAGCCGGAGGTAGGCATCGGAGGTCCGCGCCGGTGGGCGGTCGATGAGGAACTCCACGACGAACTCGCCGGGCTCCAGCGAGGTGCGCCCGGGGCCGGTCGGTATGTCCAGGACCGGCACGGTCCGCTCCCCGGCAGGC
Organism: Acidimicrobiales bacterium; assembly: GCA_963664235.1. GTDB lineage: Bacteria > Actinomycetota > Acidimicrobiia > Acidimicrobiales > CATQHL01 > VXNF01. The sequence goes on from OY760933.1 coordinate 2,803,921, forward strand.
CCGGCCACGACGGCCCGAGCATCGTTCACCACCAGGGCGGGCACCGAGTCGGCCGCCGGCGAGGCGTTGCACAGGTTGCCACCCAGGCTCGCCCGGTTCTGGATCTGGTCCGACCCGATCAGCCCGGCTGCGTGGACGAGACCGGGCAGGTCGGCGGACAGCGCCGCGTTTGCGGTGAGATCAGCAGTGGGGGCGGCGGCGCCGATTCGCCAGGTGCCGCCGTCGAGCGACACGTCCATCAGCCGCACGATCTTCTTCAGGTCGACCGCGAGACCGGGTTCGGGGCGCCCGGCCCGCATCTGTGGGACGAGGTCGGTGGCACCCGCGAAGACGCGAGCCTCCGGGTCCGTGCCGAGCAGTGCGGCGACCTCGGCAACCGATGTCGGGGCGGTGTACCTCACGTTCCGGCTTCTCTCACGTCACGGTCTCCCTCCGGGCGGCTGCGGTGCAGACTCTATTCCCCTGACCGGTCGGTCACGTCGTTGTCTACAGCCGCCTCTTGCCAAGTGGCTCTCGGGCAACGGCAGTCACCATCGGTCCGATCCCTGTTCGCCTTTGAAGGGCCCGACGATCTCACCGGTGACCCAACCTCCGTAGAACCGGCCGGGCTGCGGGCGCACGACCTCGCCGTCGAGGAAGCAGGCGAAGTCGGCCGGGTAGAACGACACGTAGTCGGCCAGGTCGGCGAATGCGGGAATCGGCTCCGGGTAGCTCCAGGCGCGCCCTACGACCGTCGCGCCACCGGCCGACACGGTCCAGTAGGCGGCGTTGCCCTTCCATTCGCAATAGCTGCTGCCGGGTGCCGGGGAGAAACACGGGCGGACGGTGTCGGCGGGCGGCAGGTAGTACGTGGGTGGGTGCGAGGTCTCCAGGACGCGCATCGCCCGCGTGGAGTCGGCAATGACCACGCCGGCGAGTTCGACACGCACCCGTCGAGTGGCGGGCTCGAGGGCCGGCGGACGGGAATAGCTCCAGACCGATTCCTGCCCGGCGCCGGCCGGCTCGGGTCGGGGGAGTCCTCGCCGTCGCACGACTCCGAAGATACCGGCGCAGAGATGGAGGGAGAGGGCGATCCCGGTTGCCGGCGCACCGCCGATGCCCCGTGGCGCCGTGTGCGAGGCTGCGTCGGTGGAGATCTTCGATGCCGCGGCCATCAGGGCGGCGACACCGTGGCCGGCTCTGATGGCCGCGATCGCCGAGTTGCTGGCGGATCCACAGGTGTCCGCTCCCGAGCGTGAAGTCCATCCGCTGCCGCTGCCGGGAGGGTCCGAGGGGTCGCTGCTGGTTATGCCCGCTTGGAAGGCGGGCGACGTCATCGGTGTCAAAGCGGTCACCTATTTCCCCACGAACGCCGGCGGGCCGACGCCGACGATCAATGCCGGCTACCTGCTGTTCGACGGTCGCTCGGGCCAGCTCGTCGCCACGTTGGACGGTGACGAATTGACTGTCCGGCGCACCGCCGCCACCTCGGCGCTGGCGGCCCGCCATCTGGCTTGCCCCGACACCGACCGGTTGCTGGTGATCGGCACCGGCCAACTCGCCCCGGCAATGGCGCTGGCGCACGCCCACGGCCGGAGCCTCACCGCCGTGGAGGTCTGGGGTCGCAGCGACCGCGGCGCTCAGCACGTTGTCGACCTCCTCGTCCGGGAGGGATTGCCTGCGGCGGTTGCGAAGGATCTCGACGCCGCTGTGGGGCGCGCCGACCTCATCTCATGTGTCACCGGCGCCGGCGAACCGTTGGTCGCCGGACACCTGCTGCAACCCGGCGCACACCTGGACCTCGTCGGGAGCTTCCGTCCGGACATGCGGGAGGCCGACGACACCGCCGTCCGGCGCGCCGCCGTGTTCGTCGACACGAGGGCGGGGGCGTTGCGCTCCGGCGATGTGGCCCAGCCCCTGGAGTCAGGTGTGCTCGGTGACGGCGAGATCCTCGCCGATCTCGCCGACCTGGTGACCGGCGATCACCCGGGACGCGACTCGCCCGAGCAGATCACGCTCTTCAAGTCCGCTGGGTTCGCTCTCGCCGACTTGGCGGCGGCGCGCCTGGTGCACGACGGGCACCGCAGCCAGGACACGGAATTGGACCACGGGCCCTGATCGGCGGGAGGGGCGGCCCGTGCCGTTCGCCCGAGCGCAGTGCAGACTGCACGGAATGATCTGGTTTGAGATGCGGAGTGCCTGTGTCCGGCGGGCCGGCCCGCCTCGTAGAGTCGGAGCGGCTCGAACGCCAACCGCATGAGGTCGAGAATGGCGCGCATCCTCTGGATCAACCCGGTGGGCACCGAGGTCTACGACGCACCCATCGGCGCGGAGTTGCCCGCCGAAGCGGCCCCGGACACGAGAGTGGACGTCTGTTCGCTGCCCGGCGTCAGTCCGCAGCACCTGGAGTGGAACGCTCTCGAAGCCGTTGTGGCGGGCCCCACGATGGGGGTCATCCGCGGGGCCGTCGAGACGGGTGACTACGACGCCGCGGTGATCGGTTGCTTCTACGACCCGTTCCTGCGTGGCGCTCGGGGACTCGCCGGGCCGATGGCGCTCAACAACTCCGGCCGAACACCTCACTTCGGCATTCCGAGTGGGCCGAGCCGGCGATAGCGATGGACCTCCTCACCCACGACGACATCGAGACGCTGTGCCTCGGTGCCACGCTGTTGGGCACCGGCGGCGGCGGTGACCCGTACGTGGCGAAACTCCTGGCGCAGCAGGCTCTGGCTACCTATGGTCCGGTCCGGGTCGTGGCACCCGGGGACCTGCCACCGGATGCGCTGGTACTCACCACGGCGGTGATCGGGGCGCCCACGGTGACCCTCGAGAAGATCCCCGCCGGCACCGAGTTCGTGGGTTCGGTGGAGGCCCTGGCCTCGTATCTCGGCAAGGAGCCGGTGGCCATCATGTCCATCGAGGTGGGTGGGCTCAACACGCTCGTGCCGGTCGCCACGGCGGCCGAGATGGGCCTGCCGATCGTGAACGCCGACGCCATGCGCCGGGCGTTCCCGCAGATCGAGATGACGGTCTTCACGCTGGCCGGCCTGCCGGCGGGTCCCCTGTCGATCGCCGATGAGAAGGGCAACCAGTGCGTGTTCCGGACCACCAACAACCACGTGGCCGAGTCGCTGGCCCGGGCCGCGGTGATCCAGCTGGGCATGGCCAACGCCATCAGCTGCTACCCGCTGACCGCTGGACAGATCGACGAGCACGGCATCCATGGCTCGCTGACGTATTGCGGCGAGGTGGCCCGGCTGCTGGAGGCGGTCCAACGAGCCGACGAGGGCGCCTGGGAGCGGTTCCTGTCGGAGTCCGGCTCGGTGGAGTTCTTCCGGGGAAAAGTCGTGGATCTGGATCGGCGGACGACGGCGGGGTTCGCTCGCTCCACCGTGATCCTCGAGGACCTCGACGGCACCGGTAGCACGATGCGCATCGAGGTGCAGAATGAGAACCTCATTGCCTTCCGTGACGGCGACGCCGTCATCACCACGCCGAATCTCATCTGCCTGCTGGACTGCGAGACGTTCGACCCGGTCACCACCGAGTACGTGGCCTACGGCAACCGGGTCATCGTCATCGGAATGCCCTGCGCCCCCGAATGGCACCGACCGGGCATGCTCGAACTCGTCGGCCCGGAGGCGTTCGGCTACGACGTGGACTTCGTGGATCTGCCCCGATGAGTCCGGCGGGCGACTCCCGGGACCTCCGCGTCGGCGTCGACGTCGGCGGAACCAACACCGACGCGGTCGTAATCGATGCCTCCGGCAACGTTCTCGCCGCGGTGAAAGTGGCCACGACTCCCGAGCCCATCGACGGCATCAGGGCGGCCCTGGACGGAGTGCTGACGGGGCTCGAGCACTCGCAGATCTCCAAGGCGATGCTCGGGACCACCCATTCGGCCAACGCCATCATCCAGCGGCGCGGCCTGGACAGGGTCGCCGTGCTGCGGCTAGCCGCCCCCTCCTCGCTGGGGATCCCCCCCGGTGCCGCCTGGCCCGATGACATTCGCTCTGGGGTCATCGGAACGACCGCGATCATCGAGGGCGGCCACGAGTACAACGGCAAGGAGATCGCATCGCTGGACACCGAGGCCGTCAAGCTGCTGGCCGCCGAGGCGATCCGGACGGAGTGCCGCTCGATCGCGGTGGCCGGCGCCTTCAGCCCGGCGACGACCGAGCACGAGATCCGCGCCCGGGAGGTCCTGCACGCCGAACTCGGCGCCGACTTCCCGGTTTCGCTCAGCTACGAGATCGGCTCGTTGGGGCTCCTCGAGCGGGAGAACGCCACGATTCTGAACGCCGCCCTGCTGAGCGTGGCGACCGGCGTGGTCAACGGCTTCGAGGGGGCCCTCGCCCAGCATCGCCTGGATGTGGATGCCTATCTCACCCAGAACGACGGGACGCTGATGATGGCGACCGAGGCGGGCCAGTACCCGGTGTTGACCCTCGGCTCGGGCCCGACCAACTCCATGCGGGGCGCCTGCGCGCTCGCCGGCACCGATGACGCCATCGTCATCGATGTGGGTGGCACGTCGGCTGACGTGGGGATCCTCGTCGGCGGCTTCCCGCGGCAATCCTCGGCAGCGGTGGAGGTCGGTGGTGTGCGCACCAACTTCCGGATGCCCGATCTGATCTCCATGGGTCTCGGCGGCGGGACCATCGTCCGCAACGCGGGTGCCGACCTGCGCATCGGGCCCGATTCGGTGGGTTACGCAGTGGCGACCGATGCGATCTGCGTCGGCGGGGATGTCCTCACGCTGTCGGACGTCTCGCTGGCGGCTGGGCGAATGACCGGGTTCGGTGATCCCACCAGGGTGCGGACGCTCGACACCGACGTGGTGAGCGACGCCCTGGGGTGGGTCGACGAGCAGATCTCGGTCGTGAGTGACAGGATGAAATCGACGCGGGCGGCACTGCCTCTCCTCGCCGTGGGCGGTGGCGCCCACCTCGTTCCCGATGCAATCCCCGGGGTGTCCGAAGTGATCCGTCCGAAACATCAGTCCGTCGCCAATGCCTACGGCGCCGGGATCGCCGAGGCCTCCGGGTCGATCGACCGGGTCTACAGCTACGACACAACGAGCCGCGAGGAGTGCCTCGACGACGCCCGCGCGTTGGCCACCGATGCCGCAGTCCGCGCCGGCTCCGATCCTGACCAGGTCCGGATCACCACCGTGACGGAGGTGCCGATGACCTACGTGCCGGGAGGTGGCTGCCGGGTCATGGTCAAGGCGGCGGGCCCACTCGCCTGAGGAGCCGGTCACCGTGTCTGCCGCCGTCCTGCCGACACTGGCGGTCGCCGACTGCCACAACGACCTCCTGCTGGCCTGCCAGCACCGGCGCGAACGCGGCGTGGCCGATCCGTTCGGTGACGACTGGTTGCCCGGCCTGCGGGCCGGCGGCGTGGTGTTCCAGGTGTTGCCGATCTTCACCGAGGAGCAGTTCATCGGCGAGGGGGCTCTGCGCCGCACGCTGGAGATCCTGGAGTTGAGTCGCGAGATCGCGGCGCTGCACCCCCATGACGTCGGCATCGTGGAGACAGCCGACGACATCGACGCGATCGTCGGGGACGGGCGAATAGCGCTGCTCCTGGCGCTCGAGGGAGCCGAGCCGGTGGGTTCGTCGCTGGCGATTCTCGAGACGATGTGGCGGCTGGGCGTGCGGATGGCCTCGCTCACGTGGAACCGCCGGACGATGCTGGCGGACGGGGTGGGCGAGACCGACACCGGTGGCCGGCTGTCCTCACTCGGCGTCGAGGCCGTGGCGGAGATGGAGCGGATCGGGATGGTCGTAGACGTCAGCCACCTCTCGGCGCACGGCTTGGCGCACCTGGCCGATGTGGCCGCCGAGCCGTTCGTGGCGTCGCACTCGTCGTGCCGCGCCGTGTGCGACCACCCGCGCAACCTGTCCGATGCCGAGTTGAGGCTGGTAGCCGGCTCGGGGGGTTTCGTCGCCATCAACGCCACCGGCCGTTTCGTGGCCGCCGCGGGGATTCCCACGATCGATCACTACCTCGACCACGTCCAGCATGCGTTGGCGACCGTCGGCGACGGTGCGGTGGCGATCGGAGCCGATTTCATCGCCGACCTCCTCGAGCAGGTGGACCCGATTCTCGGCCGTCAACTACTCCTGCGTCCCGGGGATCTCGTCCAGATCGATGAGCTCAAGGCATCGGCCGATCTGGCCCTGCTCACCCGGAAGCTGGTCGACCAGTTCGGTTCCGAGCGCGCTGACCGCATCGCCAGGGGGAACGTGCTCGAATTCTTCCGAGCCCGGCTGCCGGCGTGACAGGAGGGCCTCTACGACCCTGGCCGGCAGCCGGATGCAGGCCAGGTTCCCGACCGGACAACGCCCACGAGCGCACCACTGCCCAGGTGGCGCCAGGTATCACGCAGGGAGCCGGCGAGGCCGGGTAGCGTACGTGCCGTGATCTGGGAATCGATACGAAAGATCGTGCCCGACCGCGCCTCGGCGACGGGTGGTTCCGGTCTGCGGCGGCGCGCCGGCGCCGGCCAGGCCATTGCCCCCCGCCGGAGGACCCGGCTCGTCAGGCTCGTGGCCATCCTGGCGGTTGGCGCGCTGATCCTGAGCCAGTGCGGCGAGGGCGACGAGGAAGCAACCGACGGCGACCAGGACACCACCGCCACCACGGTGGAGACCTCCGAGGCGACGACGAGCACCGTATTCGTGCCGCCGCCGGCGCCCGATCCGTTGCCGCCGGAGCCACCGCCTGTGACGACAACCGCTCCGCCGGCACCGGCACCTGCAGCGGCACCGGCTCCAGCACCGTCCGAGCAGTTGTCGGGACCGCCGCCGGTCGCGGTCGGAGTGATACCCGACATGGCGATTGCCGTCGACGGCTATGCCCACGCCATTTTCATCCAGGAGTACTTCAGCGGTCCGGTGAGTGGTCTTTCGGCCAGTTCCTCGGACACCGGCGTGGCGACGACGGGAGTGCGCGCGCCCGACATGCTGATTGTGGCGCCCATCTCCAACGGCTCGGCCAGCATCACCGTGACCGCCTCGGGTCCCGGTGGAACCGCGACCCAAACATTCAACGCCCGGGTGGGCGAGGGACCCCAGCAGGTCACGCGCGCGGCGACCCCGCAGCCCGCTGCGCCGGCACCGCCTCCGCCGGCACCGCCACCGCCGGCACCGCCACCGCCACCGCCGCCGGATGGCTCCGACGAGTTGCTGCCGATCGACGACGACCTCCCGCCGACGCCCCCCGACGTGGGAACCGCCGACGCCGTCCCCACCGAGTCCCTGCCGCCGGTGGAGCCCACGGCAGCACCGGCGCTCTCCGGCTCGGTGCCGGCCCAGACCGTCGGCATCGGGGACACCCTGGTCGTGGACGTGCGGTCCTACTTCGAGGGGATCGTGCAGGGTTGGAGCGTGGAGACCTCCAATCCGGGGTTCGTGGCGGCCTCTATGACTGTCGCCGGGCAGGTGGAGCTTCGGGGAGTCGCCGCCGGTACCGCCACGATCACTGTGACCGCGCGGAACAACCTCGGCGAGGTGGCACAGGCCTTCAACGCCACCGCGGGGGCGTCAACGGCCACCACGACCACCACGACCACCACGACCGTCCGGGCGGGTTCGACCGGAATCCTGGTGCTGGAGGGCAACAACCCGTCGGTCAGCGTGAATGTCGATGCCTCGACGACGCTCGACCTCAGCCGCTCGTTCTCGGCGGCGGCGATCAGCTTCGATGTCGAGGACGTGCCCAGCGGGGTGGAGATCACCGTCTCCGGCTCGATTGCCACGATCCGCGGCGTGACCCGAGGCTTCTACACGGTGAAGATCGTGGCCAAAGCCACCAACTCCTCCATCAAGAGACCGGCCACCATCCAGGTGAACTAGCGGCGGGCCTGCCCATCCTGGAGAGCCCGGCGGTTCTCTGAGCCGCGGGCGACACAATGTCCGAGCCCGAGCCTTCAGGCCCTGCGGGGCAGGGCCATTCGCACGGCAGCGATGCCGGGACGAGCGTGGGTGGCCACCGGCGCTTGCGGCCGGTGCTGGTGCTGCTTGCCGGGGCACTCGTGGCGACAGTCGCCGGTGTGGTGGGGCTCTGGCCCGGCGGCGACGGTCGATCGGCTCTTGCCGAGGCCGCCGGTGCGGTGGGTATGACCACCCAGCGGTTTGCGGCGGACGTCCAATCGGTGCGCGAGGGTCCGTGCTCCTACTCGACGGCGGAGGTTCCGCAGAACTGTCGCACGGTCGTCTTCGTCCCTTCCGACGGACCCGATGCGCAGGCGGCGGTGACACTGCCGGAGTTCAACCTCGACCAGACCGGCTACGTGCCCGATCCCGCGCCGGGTGACCGGATCGTCGTTGGCTACGAGCCCTCCACAGAGTTCTACTTCTACGCGGATGTGGACCGGCGGGCGACGCTGTGGGTACTGGCGGGTGTGTTCGCCGTGTTCGTGCTGGTGCTCGGCCGGTTCCGGGGCCTGCGATCGCTGGCCTCGATGGTGCTGACCGGGCTGGTGCTGGTGGGATTCGTGGCGCCGTCGATCCTGGACGGCCACGAGCCGCTGCTGGTCGCCGTCGTGGCGGCCTCGGTGATCGCTTTCGCCGGCTTCTACCTCACGCACGGGCCGAAGCCGGAGACCACGATCGCGCTGGCGGGCACCCTGGGAGCATTGGGCCTCACGCTCGGCATCTCGGCTCTGTTCTTCGGCGCCGCCCGCTTCACCGGCGTAGCCACCGAGGAGGGGGCGATCCTGTCGTTCGTCTCCGGCGGCATCGACCTGTCGTCGCTGCTGCTGGCCGGAGCCATGATCGGAGCGCTCGGCGCCCTGGACGACGTGACGATCACGCAGGCCGCCACCGTCACGGAACTGCGCCGGGCCGATCCGACCCTTCGAGGGCCGCAACTCTTCACGGCGGGACTGCGTGTCGGTCGAGCGCACATCGCCTCCACGATCAACACTCTGCTGCTGGCCTACGTGGGTGCGGCCATGCCGCTGCTGCTGCTGTTCGCCGTCTCGGATCAGTCCTGGGGCATGGTCGCCAACTCCGAGTTGATCGCCGTGGAGATCGCACGCACGCTGTGCGGGTCCATGGGCCTGGTCGCCGCCGTGCCGCTGACCACTGCGCTGGCTGCCGCCCTCGGCGGCGACGCCCCGAGTGGCTCCAGGCGGGACAGCGGCGCCGCTCGCCCGCCCGACGCCCGCCGCAGCGTCCAGATCGGTCGTCGGCAAGCCGTCGAAGGGCGACCCCCTGCCAGTTGGGACGACTTCAAACCCCAGGAGGACCTGGACTTCTGAGCCAACATGTTGTGACGACTCGCGCTCTGCGGGTTGCCGGCGACGCTCGGTGGCGGCTCTAGGCTCGGATGCTCGAATCGTGCCAGCGCATAGGAGTCCCGATAGTCAACCCGATTCCCGACAACTACCCCCGGGTGAGCGCCGCGCTCGCCGTCGACGGCGCCGCCGGCGCCATCGAGTTCTATTGCGCGGTGTTCGGGGCCACTGAGCGTATGCACATCCCTGCCCCCGGGGGCAAGGTTGGCCACGCCGAACTGGAGATCGGGGACTCGGTCGTCATGGTGGCCGACGAGTACCCCGAGATGGGCTTCCTGGGCCCGAAGAAGATCGGTGGGACGTCGGTCACACTCAACGTCTACGTGACCGACGCCGACGCGGCCTTCGCCGAGGCGGTTCGCCGCGGGGCGAGCCCGCTACGCGAGGTCGAGGACCACTTCTACGGTGACCGCTCGGGACAGTTCGAGGACCCGTGGGGGCATCGCTGGGGCGTCGCGACCCACATCGAGGACGTGTCGCCGGAAGAGTTGGACCGCCGCGTCCAGGAGATGTTCATGGGGGGCTAGCCGATGGTACCTGCGCCGGCGCCGTCGCGCCGGCCGGCCGCGCCTACTCCAGAGTGACGGCGGTGCCGTAGGCGAGGATCTCCGCTGCGCCCTGGGTGACCATCGACGTGGCGACCCGCATGTTGACGACGGCGTTTGCGCCCAGGCGGGCAGCGTCCTCCTCGAGGCGTTCGAAGGCCTGCGCCCGGGACTCCTGCATCATCTTCGTGTAGCTACCCAACTCGCCGCCGACCACGCTCTTGAGACCGGCGCCGATGTCCTTGAAGATGACCTTGGCGCGGATCGTGCTCCCGGTGGCCAGACCGTGCACCTGGGTAATTTTCCGTCCCTCGACTTGCGGCGTCGTGACAATGATCATGGGTGTTCGGCTCCCTGCTGGACGGGTTTTTGCGCAACAGTCGCAGCCTAGGATGCCCGGATGCTGCTACACCATCTGCTCAATGAGGGCGCCGCACGCGCCCCGGACAGGATCGCGCTCGGCTGGGTCAAGCGGGACCGGTCTCTCAGCTACGCCGAGGCCACCGAGGCGACCGAACGGGTCGCCGCCGGGCTGGCGACGCTCGGCGTGGAGCGGGGCGACCGGGTCGGCATCTTCGCTCACAGCGGCCTGGACTACCTGCTCGCCATGTTCGGGGCGTGGCGGGCGGGTGCGGCGGCCGCGCTCGTGGACCTCAGCCGAGCCGGCGAACTGGAGCGCTACTTCGGCGACTGCCGCCCCAACGTCGTTATCTACACCCACGACTACTTCGAGACCATCGACCGTCATCGTGAGGCGCTGGACAGCGTCGAGACCTACGTGTGCCTCGACGGCGCACAGCCGGGGGCGATGGACTGGGCCGAGATACTGGGATGTACCGGTGCGCCGCCCGCCGACGTCGCCGACGGCCGCGACATCGCCCACATCTCCTACGCACCGGGCACGACAGGAGAGCCGGCGGGGTCGTGCCTGTCCCACGAGCCCACCTGCGGGAACGCCCGCTCCCTCGCCGAGCGCCTGGGGATCGGGCCCGACGACGTGAGCATCGGGCCGACCCCGCTCTCGGGCACCTACCAGATGGTGGCGAACCTGGTGCCGGCCCTGTCGGCCGGTGCCACCTGCTGGGTGATGAACAACTGGGAGTCCGAGGGAGGTCTCGAGGTGGTGGAGAACATCGGGGCGACGATCCTGGCCGCCGACGCGCCCGTGCTGGCCGCGGCACTCAGCGAGGCCCGCAGCCGAGACGGCGGCCTGCCCGCTTCGCTGCGCCAGGTGCTTGCAGGCGAGGGAGCCGTGCCCGCCGATCTGGGGCGCGCCTGGCAGGACGACCTGGGGATTGTGCTGGGCGAGGTTCCGGCGCCGACAACAAGCGCGTGGTCTCCGCCCATCCAGTGAGCCGTGCGCCGGACCGAATGTCACATGGGCCGACCTGCCGGTTCCTCGCGGCCAAGGGGTCGACCGCGACCTGAGTGCCCGGGGAGTTCAGAGCATCGATCACACGCCGATGTCGCTCACCTCCGAGATCGCCAAGACCGAACTCCGCGACTCCCTCGCCCGAATCGTCGCGGCCCGCGAGCAGCTGCTATTGCTTCGACTGGCGACCAAGGACCCAGTTGCTGCAGTTGGTGTGGGCGAAGGGGGATGTCGGGCGCGGCGGTGCCCTCGCCGGTGTGTGCGCGAGAAGCGGGTGTCGGTCCGCCGGATTCGCTCGAATGGCGACGTGGGTAGGATTGCAGGGTGAGTATTTCCGTAGAGGTGTCGAACCTCGGCCCGCTTCGCTCGGCCGAAGTCGAGTTGGCCGACCTCACGGTGCTCATCGGTGACAACAACACCGGTAAGACGTTTTTCGCCACGGTCCTGCATCGGGTGCTGAGTGCCGCGGATATGCGGTCCTCGTTCGCTGGGCGGCTCGGACGGAGGTTGCCCGATGAAGTGCGGGACTGGTTCGAGATCTGGTTGGAGACGCTGAGCGCCAGCCCTTCGAATCCCGAATCGACCCTTGAGCAGCCGAGTAGGGAAGTTCTGCAGTGGGCCTCACAAATCACCACAGCCCGGCTTGAGTCCTTTGGCGCGGATATTCGGAACGGCGTCGAGTATGCATACGGCGTCGAAGCGTCCGACCTTAGGCGGCGAACGCCGAGCCGTCGGTCGAGCGACTGCTACGTACGAGTCCGCAATGCCGAGCCGAAATGGGACGTGGAGGTGAGGTTCGACTCTGATGTCATCTCCGTGAACCCGCCCGACCCCGTTCGGTGGCTACAGCGGCTATTGGAGGAGGAGACGGTTCGGTTGAAATCCGAGCCGGATGCCACGACCCGCGGGAGAGTGCGAAGGCGCTCACTCATTCGCCAGATGACCTCGGGGTACTTCATTGACCTGCCTCCATCCGTTGACCTTTTCCCGGGCTGGCCCTCTTTTCCCGTGCACCTGCCCGCAAATCGCACGGGGATTATGCAGAGCTACCAAGTCCTCGCCGGCGCGGTTGTCCGCCGGTCGGCAACCGCGGGGATCCGGGCGATCGAGATCGATCCCTTGCCGGGTACCTCTGCGGATTTCCTCTCCTTACTGCTCGCTGATCCAGATGCTCCATACGTCTATCGACGGGAGAATCCGCGTTTTCGGGCCTTGATAAAGGATCTGGAGCACGATCTGAGAGCTGAGATGTCGATCGAGGAGAGGGCGAACTCTTTGGACTCGGTTCTCGCTGTGACACCGGAGGGCGCTTTCCCGCTGTCGCGTACGTCGTCAATGCTCTCCGAGTTGGCACCGCTGCTGCTCGTGCTGAAGGGAGCTGTCGGGCGGGCCGATCACCTTACGATTGACGAACCGGAGGCGCACCTGCACCCGGCGATGCAGCGAAGAATCGCTACCTTCATCGCGGACGTGGTCGATCGCGGTTTCCCAGTGGTTCTCACGACCCATTCCGACTTCTTCCTTGGCGAGATCAACAACCTGATTCGAGCGAGCAAGCTGGTGGACTCGAAGTCTGTTGCCCCTCTCGATGGGCGATCGAACAGGGCCAAGTCGACGGTGTGCGCTCAGCGGTTCGTCCGCGAAGAGCGGTGGTGTAGGGGCCTGCAATTGGTGATCGATCCGATCGACGGAATCGACGAGTCAACGTTCACCGAAGTCATGGAGTCGCTCTACGACGACTCGGCCGAACTCATCAACGAGTTGCTCTAGAGCCACCTGAACGTGCGACACGGAGACGCTCGTGGAGGCTCCTCCCAGTGTGGGAGGGCAACATGCCCGGCCTGCCGACTCCACGATCGACTAGTCGAGCAGGCTGCAGAGCCGAGCCCCGGATCAGCCGTCCGCGATGAGGGGTGTAGCTTCGACATCCGGTTTGCGCCGGAATCCCGGTGCGACTTCCGGCTGCGTCTCGATGTGCCAACAGCCTCATATCGGCGTATGCATGGAGCTGGCAAGACGTCGCAGATGTGTGATTTCGCGGCCGGAGGTGTTCAAGGTGATGTTCTGCGGGTCCTTCTCATCGAACTCAAGGGCGGGGTAGCCGATCGCGGCGCTGTCGGCCAAATACAGGAGGGCCTGAACCTCATACGGAAGCATCTCGACGAGTCCTCGACGAGCGTCCGACCGCAGGCGTATCTGGTGGCGGACAGGCAGACTGCACAGTTGAAGAACCTCCTCCGTAGTAACAGGCAACGTCTGCGGTTTGGGTCGTCGAAGCTCCAGTTGCTGGTGCGCAAGTGTGGTGAGGTGGTGGAGGTAGGGATCTAGCCGCGCGACGCGCATGGCTCGCTCACTCGACCGGGCCTGCGCTGGCAACTGCCCGGTGGGAGGATTCTCAACCGTTGCGGTGGCCGGGGATCCAGTCGGTGCCGGCTAGGGGGACGCCGGCCATGGCGGCCGCCTCCACGGTGAGGGCGGCCAGGTCCTCGGGTTCGAGGTTCAGCACGTGGGACTTGCCGCATGCCCGGGCCAGCGTCTGGGCCTCGAGGGTGAGCACCTGCAAGTAGTTGGCGAGGCGCCGCCCGGCCAGGACCGGGTCCAAGCGGCGGGACAACTCGGGGTCCTGGGTGGTGATGCCGGCAGGGTCGGCGCCGGTGTGGAAATCCTCCCAGAAGCCGGCCGCCGAGCCCAGGCTGCGGTATTCCGGGTCGAGGGCGGGGTCGTTGTCGCCCAGGGCGATGAGGGCGGCGGTGCCGATGGACACGGCGTCGGCTCCCAGCGCGATCGCCTTGGCCACGTCCGCGCCCGATCGGATGCCGCCGGCGGCGATGAGTTGCACACCGGTGCGGTGCACCTGCATCTCCTGCAGGGCCCGCACCGCCTCGGGGACGGCCGCCAGGGTGGGAATGCCCACGTGCTCGATGAACACGTCCTGGGTGGCGGCCGTACCGCCCTGCATGCCGTCCAGCACCACCACGTCGGCTCCGGCCTTCACCGCCAGGGCGGTGTCGTAGTACGGGCGGGCGGCGCCGACCTTCACGTAGATCGGCTTGCGCCAGCCGGTGATCTCCCGCAACTCGGTGATCTTGATCGCCAGATCGTCCGGACCGGTCCAGTCCGGGTGCCGGCAGGCCGAGCGCTGGTCGATGCCCTCGGGCAGGGTGCGCATCTCGGCAACCCGGGCGCTGATCTTGTGGCCCAGCAACATCCCGCCGCCGCCCGGCTTGGCCCCCTGGCCCACCACGACCTCGATGGCGTCACCCCGCCGCAGGTCGTCGGGGTTCATGCCGTAGCGCGAGGGCAGGTACTGGTACACGAGCGTCTCGGAGTGGGTGCGCTCCTCGTCGGTCATGCCGCCGTCGCCGCTGGTGGTGGACGTGCCCGCGGCGCTGGCGCCCCGGCCCAGCGCCTCCTTGGCATTCGCCGACAGCGATCCGAAGCTCATGCCGGCGATCGTCACGGGGATCGCCAACTCGATGGGTTCGGAAGCGAAGCGCGCGCCCAGCACGACGTTGGTGGCGCAGGCCTCCCGGTAGCCCTCGAGGGGGTAGCGGGACATCGACGCTCCCAGGAACACCAGGTCGTCGAAGGTGGGGATGGCACGCTTGGCGCCCCAGCCTCGGATCCGGTACACGCCGGTGTTGGCGGCTCTCTGGATCTCGGCGATCGTGTTGCGGTCGAACGTGTGGGACTCGCGCAGGTGCCAGCGCTGACCTGTGTCCGGGCCGGGGCCGCCGGTGGCAGTCGGCGGCGCGTCTGGCGAAATCGCGCCGGCGCCGCCCCCCGGCGTCCCCCGCCCTCCCGGGTCCGTGGCAGCCTGCGCTCGCGGCGGAGAGCTGAGGGCGTCGACGTCGTCGACCTTGAAGTTGTAGAGGCGGCGGGCTGAGCCGTAGCGGCTGAAGTCCGCGGGGTTGGCGTCGAAGCCGGCCTTGGCCAGGGTGCGTGCCAGGAATTCGTGGTGCTCGGGGCGCATCTCCTTGCGGGTGCAGTCGGCGCCGAGGCTGGCCACCGAGCCGCGTACGAACAGTCGGGCCTCGTAGATGGAGTCGCCCAGGTCGGCTCCGGCGTCGCCCAGCACGATGAGATTTCCGGCCTGGGCCATGAAGGCGCTCATGTGGCCCACGTTGCCGCCCACCACGATGGTGACGCCCTTCATCGAGATGCCGCAGCGTGCCGAGGCGTTGCCCTCGATGATGACGAGTCCGCCGTGGCCGGTCGCCCCCGCCGACTGGCTGGCGTTGCCACCGATGCGCACCGTGCCCGACATGATGTTCTCGGCCAGGCCAGGTCCCGCGTTGCCAACCACGGTGACGGCGGCCTGCTTGTTCATGCCGGCGCAGTAGTAGCCGACGTGGCCCTCCACGGTGACCTCCAGCGGAGCGTCGAGGCCGGCTGCCAAGGCGTGCGCGCCCTGGGGGTTGTGGATCTCGAAGGTGCCCTCGGTGGCCTCGTGCAGCGTCCGGTTGACCGGCCGGAGGCCACTGATTCCGGGGTCCAGCACGGTGGCGGCGCCGTCCCGCCGGTCCACCGCCGTCACAGCGACTCCCGCGACCAGGTGTAGACGACAGCCGGCGCAGGTTCCCAGATGTCGGCGTCGGCCGCCCCGGGCAGCACGGCGATGCCCCGGTACTCCGACGACATGGCTACCCAGTCGTCGGTCTCGGCGATGACGCCGGGCTTGCAGGCGATGGGGTCGCGCAGGACGGCGAACCCGTCCCGCACCCCGACGGCGAATGTGTAGAAGCCGTCGAGGTCGTCGAGGCTCCGCTCAAGCGCCTCACCGATCGTGTCACCCTCGTGCAATCGCCACGACAGGTAGCCGGCGGCCACCTCGGAGTCGTTGTAGGTCTGGAAGGTCTCGCCCTTGTTCTCGAGGACCTCGCGCAGGCGGTTGTAGTTGGACAGCGAGCCGTTGTGGACCAGGCAGGTGTCGGCGCCGGTGGAGAAGGGATGCGACCCGTTCGTGGTGACCGCCGACTCGGTGGCCATGCGGGTATGCGCTATGGCGTGGGTACCGCTGCGCCCCGCCAGGTCGTAGCGCTCTGCCACTCCTCTGGGGTCGCCCACGGCCTTGAACAACTCGATGGCGTGTCCGTAGCTCAGCACGGTGGCGCCGTGAACGTTCTCGATGAGCCACTGCCGGGCGGCCCTGCCGTCGCCGCCAGTGGTGAACGTGGCGTGGTCGTGGATCCGCTCGAGGGCGACCTCGGCGCCGAGGGCGGTTGCCAGGCCGGCACGGGCGCCGTCCCAGTCGGCTTCGAACCCCTCGGCCAGCACTGTGATCTTCACCCGGGTGGGGTCGTCGTCGGAGTAGACCGCGAAGCCGGCGCTGTCGAGTCCCCGGTCGCGCATCTGCTCGAGCATTTGGGCCGCCAGCAGCCCCAGTTCGTGTTCGTGGCGGGGCGTCTTCAGGAACAACCCCACGATTCCGCACATGTTCGCCACCTGCCGGCTCTCGATTGTCTGCGTTGCCGAGCCTCCGACCAAGAGGGACCGCGCCCGGCGGTCCGGCTCGTGGGCGGCCGGCCCTGCATCGCTAGACTACTATAGTGAAATCTTTTTCCTCCAGGTACTGCCTGGACTGGCTAGGATCCGGGAGAGGAGCGGAGGCACAACGCGACCGGGGCGAGTAGCACAAGGAGCGGCGGAGGACGAGTCGGGTGTGCCCCGGCGGATGCCGCAGGCCTACGCTGCGACGGGAGCAGCGCCGAAGCGGGCGACGACACGCAGCCACAAGGGGTTGGACATGAGCAACGACAGGATCGACGAGATTCGGGCACGGGTCGCCGATGACGGCGTCGAGTTCATCTACGCCATGTTCACCGAGATGCACGGCAAGCCCTGCGCCAAGCTGGTGCCGGTCAGCAACCTGGAGGGACTGATGAACGACGGGGCCGGCTTCGCCGGCTTCGCAGCAGGGCCGATCGGGCAGTCCCCGGCCGATCCGGACATCGCCGCCATCCCCGACCCCGACTCCTACATGGCGCTCCCGTGGCAACCCAACGTGGCGGCCATGCAGTGTGACCCCACGGTGGAGGGTGAGCCATGGCCGTACGCCCCGCGGGTCATCCTGCGGCGGGCGCTGGCAGCGGCGGCCGAGCGCAACCTGGTTCTCAAGACGGGAGTGGAGGCGGAGTACTCGCTGGTGGCGCGCAATGCCGACGGCACCATCAGGGTGGCCGACGAGCGGGATCTCAGCGACCTGCCCTGCTACGACGCTCGGGGTCTCACCCGGATGCTGGATCACCTCACCGAGGTGTCCCGCCACATGGACGCCTTGGGCTGGGGCAACTACGCCAACGACCACGAGGATGCCAACGGGCAGTTCGAGCAGAACTTCGAATACGCCGAGGCGCTCACCACCGCGGACCGGCTCATCATGCTGCGCCTCATGATGCACACCCTGGCCACCCGGCGCGGTCTCCACGCCACCTTCATGCCCAAGCCCTTCGGCGACAAGACCGGCAACGGCCTCCACGTCCACACGAGCCTCTGGTCGGCCGACACCGACGAGCCGCTGTTCGAGACCGACCACGACCCCCGTGGCCTGGGCCTCAGCCCGCTGGCCTACGGCTTCGTGGCCGGGCTGCTGGCCCACGCCACGTCGCTGGTGGCTGTGCTCTGCCCGACGGTCAATTCCTACAAGCGCATGGGTGTCGGGCCCCCCGACTCCGGGTCGACCTGGGCGCCCGCCTACGTCTCCTACGGGGGCAACAACCGCACGCAGATGATCAGGGTGCCCGAGCCGGGGCGCATCGAGGTGCGGGCGGTGGACGGTGCGGCGAACCCCTACCTGGCCTTCAGCGCGCTGCTGGGTTGCGGCCTGGCGGGCATCGACGCCGGCGCCGATCCGGGCGACCCGAACAAGGACAACCTCTACACGCTGAGTGTGGCCGAGATCGCCGAGCGGGGGATCGAGGCCATGCCACCGACGCTGCTGCACGCCACCGAGAACCTCGAGCGTGACGACGTGCTGCGGGCCGCCCTCGGTGCGGTGCCGGGTGGCGACTATGTGGACTACTTCGCCGAGGTGAAGCGCCAGGAGTTCCGCGCTTGGCACGAGCGTGTCACACAGTTCGAGGTGGACACCTACCTCGACTTGTTCTGAGCCGGCCGCAACGTGGAATTGGTGTCCGAGTCCGAGCCCGACGCGGGGTCCGACGGCCCGCCGTCGGGGAGCGTCGAGCAGGTCTGCGAGGTCGTCGGCGAGAGGGTGCGCGCCATCCGGCGCGATCTCGGGCTCACCATGGCGCAGTTCGCCGAGGCGGCGGGACTGTCCATCGGCATGCTCTCCAAGATCGAGCACGGGCGCACCGCGCCCAGCATCGCCACGCTCAACGGCCTCGCACGAGCAGGCAACGTCCCGATCACGGCCCTGTTCCGCGGGCTTGACGAGGAGCACGACGCCATCATCGTGCGCGCCGGCGAGGGCACCGAGATCATCCATTCCGGCAGTGGCAGGGGGCGCAGCTACCAGAGTCTGGGTGCTCTTCGGGGCCCCGATCGCGAGATCGAACCCCTGCTCATCACGCTCTCGAGCACCGACGAGGTCTTCCCGCTCTACCAGCACCCGGGCGTGGAGTTGCTGTACATGCTGGAGGGGTCCATGGAGTACGGCTATGGCTCCAACCGCTACCTGCTGGAGGCCGGCGACACCATGCAGTTCCAGGGCGAGGTGGCGCACGGTCCCACCGCCCTGGCGGAGATCCCGGTGCGGTTCCTGTCGTTGAAGGTCTACCCGAGCGCGGCGCGCTGAAGCCATGCGCCGCTCGGATTTGATCGATGGCCGGTAACGGATCCGGGGCGCCGCCGGTGCGGCCGATCCGCAGCCGCCGGGCTCGAACCCGCTACCCGGCCCGCTACTCGGCGGCGTCGCTGCTGTGGCGGGGCAAGCGCCCCTGGCCGCGAATCTGGGACAGTGGCGACCTCGCAAGCAGCTACGACGCGGTGGTGATCGGCGGGGGAGTGCACGGGCTGGCGACGGCCTACTACCTGGCCTCGAACTGGGGGATCACCAACGTGGCCGTCGTCGACAAGGGTTATCTGGGGGGCGGCGGCTCTGGGCGCAACACGGCGATCGTGCGCTCCAACTACCTCACGCCGGACGGGGTCGCCTTCTACGACCGCTCGGTGCAGCTCTACGAGCGGCTGGCCGTCGACTTGAACCTCAACGTGATGTTCGCCCGGCGTGGCCACCTGACCCTGGCGCACAGCGACGGGGCGCTGCGGACCATGCGCTGGCGGGCCGAGGTGAACAAGCACCAGGGCGTGGACTCCGAGGTGATCGGCCCGGCCGAGATCAAGCGGCTCGTGCCAGCGCTGGATGTCTCCGAGGCGCCCCGCCACCCCATCCTGGGCGCCCTGCACCACCCGCCCGGTGGCATCATCCGCCACGACGCCGTGGTGTGGGGATACGCCCGGGCGGCGGCGGCACTCGGTGTGGAGATGCACCAGAAGACCGAGGTGCTGGACATCGAGGTGGCCGGCGGCGGCGGACCGGGCGGCAACGGTCCGGGCGGGCGTGTGACGGGCGTACGTACCAATCGGGGCGATATCTCGGCGCCGGTGGTGGTGAACTGCACGGCGGGCTGGGCGTCCTTGATCGCGGCCATGGCCGGCGTGCGGCTGCCGATCTCCACCCACCCGCTGCAGGCGGCGGTCACCGAGCCGGTGAAGATGTTCCTGCCGGCGGTGGTGGTGTCGGGCTCGCTGCACGTCTACGTCAGCCAGACCGACCGCGGCGAGCTGGTCTTCGGTGCCGCGGTGGATCCCCTCGCCACCTACGACACCGGCGGCTCGCTGGCCTTCGCCGAGGAGTTGGCCGGCCACGTGCTGCAGCTCATGCCCGGGCTGGGGCGGATGCGGCTGCTTCGGCAATGGTCCGGGCTCTGCGACATGACCCCGGACTACTCGCCGATCATCGGCCCCACGCCCGTGGACGGCTTCTACTGCGACGTGGGCTGGGGCACCTACGGGTTCAAGGCCGCCCCGGTGGCGGGCGAGCAACTGGCCGCCTGCATCGCCGGTGGCGATGTCCCGGAATTGATCGAGCCCTTCACGCTGAGCCGGTTCGCCGAGGGCCGGCTGGTCGGCGAGAAGGGCGCGGCGGCGGTGGGGCACTGATGCTGCTCGTCCCATGCCCGCACTGCGGCCCCCGCAACTCCGCCGACCTCACGCTGGTGGGCGAGACCGGACCGCGGCCCGACCCTGCCACCACCACGCCGGGAGAGTGGCGCGCCTACCTCTACGAGGAGGAGAACCCCGCCGGCTGGACGCGGGAGACCTGGTACTGCCGCCTTGGTTGCGGCCGCTTCTTCGTGACCGAGCGCCATCGCGCCGAGAACCGCTTCCGCAACCCGCCCCTGGGCGCCGGCGACGAGTCTTCGGACCGTCCATGACTGCGCCGCCTGCACACTCCCGTCATCCCCGCGAAGGCCGGGATCCAGGGCCCCAGTGGGTTCCGGCCTCGCCCGGAACGGCGATCGGACGGTGCCCATGACCTCCGCACGGATGCCGGCGCGCCCCGGCGAGGTGATCGACCGCGCCGAGCCGCTGGCGTTCACCTGGAACGGGAGTGAGGTCAGCGGCTTCGCAGGCGACACCATCGTCTCAGCCCTGGCCGCGAGGGGCTGCCGGGTGTTCTCCCGCAGCATGAAGTACCACCGCCCCCGGGGGATCCTCACAGCCGACTATTGGGACCCGAACACTCTCCTGCAGGTGGGTGACGAGCCGAACGTGCGCGGCGGTCACCGTCTGCTGGAGGCGGGGATGCAGGTGACGGCGCAGAACGCCTGGCCGTCGCTGCGCTTCGACGCGAAGGCACTGACGGCGCTCGGCGGGCGCGCCCTCAGCGCCGGCTTCTACTACAAGACCTTCATGCGGCCACGGTGGCTCTGGCCCCTCTACGAGAAGGTGCTGGCTCGCTTCGCCCCCGGCGGAGTGATCGACCCTGCCAGCGCGCCCCGGCGCCACGAGAAGCGGTACGCCCATCCCGATGTGGTGGTGGCGGGTGGCGGCCCGGCGGGGCTGGCGGCGGCGACGGCTGCGGCGCGGGCGGGGGCCGGGGTGCTGCTGGTCGAACACGAGCACGCCCCCGGCGGCCATCTCCGCTGGGGAACCAAGCGCGAGCGTGCCCTCGGGGCGGCGCTGGCCGACGCCGCCCGCTCGGTCGGCGTGGAGATCCTCACCGACGCGACTGTGGTAGGCCGCTGGGAGGACAACTGGCTGGCCATCGTGGAGCGGGACGGGGCCGGCGGGCCCGAGCGCCTCGTCAAGGCGCGGGCCAAAGTCCTGGTGGTGGCGCCCGGGCTGATCGAGCGCCCCTACGTGTTCGCCGGCAACGACCGGCCGGGTGTGATGCTCTCGCAGGGGGCGCGCCGCCTGGCGAATCTCTGGTCGGTGCGTCCAGGCGACCGGGCCGTGGTCTGGAGCGCCAACGCGGCCGGCGACGCCGCCGCGGCCGATCTGGAGGCGGCAGGTGTGGCCGTCGAGCACGTGGATGCCCGCGCCGGGCACACGGTGGTGGCCGCCGAGGGGCGGCGCGGCGCCGTGGAACGAATCGTGCTGGCTGACGGCACCCGGCTCGAGGCCGATCTGCTGGTAACCGCGGCCGGCTGGACTGCACCCACGTCGCTGCTGAACATGGCCGGTGTGCGGCCCGTCTACGACGCGGCGGCGGCCCGGTTCTTCCCGGCGCCCTCCGGCGGCCCCGAGGCCGGCACCGTGCTCAGCACCGGCGGCATCAGCGGGGACGGCTCGCTCGACCAACTCGTGGGGCACGGCGAGGCCACCGGACGTCTGGCTGCGGCCCGCGCCGCCACACTGGCCCACCGGCTGCAGGTTGCGACGGCCTGGGCGGCGCCAGCGAGCGGCGCCGAGCCGCTGTTCCCAACCGATGAACGGACCCCGCTCGGGCGTGATCAGCACCCCGAGCTGTACCGCCCGGGAACTGACGGCATCGTGGACCTCTCCGAGGATGTGAGTTCGCGGGACCTGCGCCACGGAGCGGCGGAGGGGTTCGACTCCGTCGAGCTCATCAAGCGCTGGACCACGGCCACTATGGGATCGGCGCAGGGGAAGCTCGAGACGGTCAACACGGTGGCCACCCTCGCCGAGGCAACAGGGTCGACTATCTCGGAGGTCGGCACGACAACGTGGCGACCTCCGTACGCGCCGGTGACCCTGGGGGCGCTGGCAGGGCGCATGTTCGAGCCTGTGCGCATCTCGGCGCTGCACGACCTGCACGTCGCAGCGGGAATGACGCCCATCGGTGCCGGCCAGTGGATCCGCCCCGAGCACTACGGCGATCCAGAGGCGGAGGTCCGCAACGTCCGGGCCAACGTCGGCATCATCGACGTCAGCCCGCTCGGCAAGCTGGACATCCGGGGCCCCGATGCCACCGATCTGCTGAGCCTGCTCTACGTCAACAAGTGGCGGCGCCTGGCCGTCGGCTCGGTGCGCTACGGCGTGATGTGTGCCGAGGACGGCGTGATCCTCGACGACGGTGTCACCGGGCGACTCGGGGAGGACCACTACCTGATGAGCACCACCAGTTCGGGCGCCGGCGCCATGGAGGTCTGGATCCAGAACTGGCTGCAGACCGAGCATCCCGACTGGCGGGTGCGGGTGACGCCCGTGACCGACGCCTTCACCAGCGTCAACGTGGCCGGCCCCAAGTCGCGCACCCTGCTGGAGCGCCTCGTCGATGGCGTCGACCTCGATCCCGAGGCCTTCAAGTACATGCAGGTGCGCACCGGCGCCGTGGCCGGCGTGTCGGGCTGTGTCATGTGGCGCATCGGCTTCACCGGCGAGCTGTCCTATGAACTGCACGTGCCCGCCGGCTACGGGCCGCACGTCTGGCAGGCGCTGCTCGACGCAGGCGCCGACCTGGGTGTTGCGCCGTTCGGTCTCGAGGCCCAGCGCATCATGCGCCTCGAGAAGGGCCACTTCATCGTCGGCCAGGACACCGACGCCCTCACCAAGGCCCCGACGGCCGGCCTGGAGTGGCTCATCAAGCTGGACAAGGAGGACTTCACCGGCCTCCCGGAGCTCCGGTGGGCGCTCGAGGGTGAACCCGGAGCCGGAGGTCCCGAAGCTCTGCCGCGACTGGTGGCGGTGCAGCCGACCGACCCCGGGTACGTGCCGCCGGAGGCCTGCCAGATCGTCGCCACCGGGTCCGACGGCAAGGAGCGAATCGTCGGGCGCATCACCTCGTCACGGTTCTCGCCGACACTGGAGCGCTCCATCTGCCTGGCGCAGGTGGAGGTCACTCACGCCTCGCCGGAGACAACTCTGACCATCGTCGGCACAGACGGCCGGCGTCGCAGCGCGGTGGTCATGGCCCACCACGCCCACTTCGATCCTGACGGTGAGCGTCTCCGTGGCTGAGTCACCCATACACCTCCGGCTTGGGCGCCGTCATTCCCGCGAAGGCGGGAATCCAGTGTTGAGGGACCGCAATCGTGCGTGAGCGACCCCACTTCACCCCTCCGCTGGCCGGTCCCGGCGAGGCGAGCGGCGATGGCTGGCGCCTCAGTGACGAGTCAACGACGCCGAAGCTGCTGGTCTACGAGGACTTCGAACCCGGTGGAGCGGTGGCGCGGCAACTGGGCGTCGCATTCGGCGCCGCCGTCACCAACGGCGATGACGCCCTGATCTGCGCAGCGCGCCCGGGCGAGTGGCTGCTGCTGGGGGAGCGGACCGAGTCGGCTCCGGATGTGGCCGGCGCCGTGGCGGTGGACATGACGCACGGCCTCGGGATGTTCCGGCTGACCGGTCCCGCCGCGCCCGACGTGCTGGCCGCGGTGTGCAGCATCGACACCACCGAGGCGATGTTTCCCAACGGAGCGGTCTGCGGCGCCTCGGTGGCGAGGGTGGCGTGCACGCTGGTGCGCAACGACACCGACGGCGAGCGTTCCTACCTCATCCTGTCGCAGCGCTCGTCGGGGCGGTACCTGTTCGACGCACTGCGGGACGCAGGCGCTCGATAGCCCAGCTGCCGAGAACCCTCAGCGCCAGCACCACGAGGAACAGTGCCACCGAACTGAGCGCCATCGTGCCGCCGGCGGCGGTGTCGTGGTGGTAGCTGACGAGGATGCCGATCGTCGTGGTGATCGCTCCGAGCAGCACCGCCGCCACCATGATCAGCGGTACGCGGCGCAGGAACAGGGCGGCAGTGGCCGGCGGCCCGATCAGCAGGGCGAATACCAGCAGCGTGCCGACCACCTCGAACGACGAGACGATGGCCACGGCCAGCAGCGCCAGGAGCACGAAGTGGGTCAGGCGGGGCCGGAGTCCCAGCATGCGCGCCTGCGTCTCGTCGAAGGTGAGCACCAGGAAGGCCCGGTAGAGCACCAGCGACCCACCGGCCGAGACGGCGCTCGTGATGATCTGGCGGCGGATGTCGGCGTCGTCGACACCTGTGATCGAACCGAATAGCACGCTGGTCAGGTCCCCGGCGTAGGCGCCGCGCTGACTGGACATGATCACGACGGCAAGCGCCAGCATGCCTACGAAGAGCAGGCCGATGGCGGTGTCGGTGGGCAGGGGGGAGTAGCGGCGCAGGACGCTGATCCCACTGACCATGCCGAGTGCCGCCACCAGTGCGCCAAGGGTGACGTTCCCGCCCAGGATCAGGGCGATGGCGATTCCGGGCAGCACCCCGTGGGCAAGGGCGTCGCCCAGGAAGCTGAGCCCCCGCAACACGACCCATGTGCCGATGATCGAGGTGGACAGCACCGCCAGCAGGCCCGCGTAGAGGGCGCGCCGCATGAATGGGTTGCTGATGAAGGGTTCGATCCACCAGTTCCAGGGGTCGGTGACGAATTCCACCGGGGCGGCTCCGGGCGCTACGAGCCGCCCAGCGCGCCGGCGATGACCGAGGCGTTGTGGCGCATCATGTCGAGGTAGGTCTCCGCTCCCGATCCCTCGGCTCCGAGGGCGCCGGTGTACAGGGTCTCGACGGTAACGCCGTCGAGACGGTTTGCCAGGGCGGTGGCCTCTCCAGCGCCGTCGCCGAGTTCCTCGGCGAAGATGGCGGGAACTCCCGTCGCCTCGATGAGTGTTGCGAGTTCCTCCAGACTGGCCGGGCTGGCCTCGCCGAGAGTGGTCGTGGCGGGGATCACCGAGCCGATCACTTCGAAGCCGTAGCGGTCCGCGAAGTAGCCCAATGAGTCGTGATTGGTCACGAGCTTCCGCCGCTCGGTGGGGATCGTCGCCAAGGTGTCGCTGATCACGTCGTGTAGCTCAGCCAACTGGGCGAGGTAGGAATCTGCGCAGGCGGCGACCCTATCGACGTCGAGGCCTGCGTGGTCGACGAGTGCCTCGGTGAGGTGTGAGACCGCCTGGGCGACCCGGACGGGATCGAGCCACACGTGCGGATCAACGTCGCCGTGGTCGTGGTCTTCGTCCTCGTCGTGGTCTTCGTCCTCGTCGTGGTCTTCGTCCTCGTCGTGGTCTTCGTCCTCGTCGTGGTCTTCGTCCTCGTCGTGGTCTTCGTCCTCGTGGTCGTCTTCGTCGTGATTGCCGCCGAACATCTCCGCGTCGAACGCCAGTGTCGTCATGTGATCACCGGCAGCGAAGACGGGCGTTCCGTCGGTCTCCACCGAGGCGAGCGTGTCCTCGAGTGTCACTTCCAGCTCCAACCCGTTGGCGACGATCAGGTCCGCCTCGTCCAGTCGCGCCCGGTCGGCGAAAGAGGGCTCGTACTGGTGCGGGTCGGCACCGGGCGGTAGGAGGGAATCAACTTCGGCCAGCCCCGCGCAGGCCACGTTCAGCGTCACGTCCTCCCAGATGGTGGTCGTGGCAAGGATGAGTGGGCGGGGTGCCGTCGTGGTACTGGTCGTTGACTCGGTGGCCTCGCTGGCGACGACAGCCTGGGTAGAGGAGTCGGCGTCCTCGGAGCCGCAGCCCGCCATCAACAGTGCCAGTACGGCAAGCGCCGCAACTGCACGGCGCCACCGCCGTGGTGTCGGCGCGGACATGGTGCCACGCGCTCGACGGGAGGCCTCCGGGAAGTTGGCGGGTCGGGAGGCGGCTCGGCTGGAATCGGTTTCGCTTCGCATGGCCGTAGTATAAGTAATATTGAGAACGAATACCATTATGGACGGCTCGAATCCGCTGTGACCGGCGCGGTGCCCCGCAGGGCGCCGCACTAGGGTTCGCGGCGTGGGCCGTGAACCGGTGGTCGACGACGGGGAGACCAGGATGATCGGCAGCGCCACAGCGGCTATTGCCCGCGCGTCGCTGCGCGCCGACGGTGTGACGGTGACGTACGGCGCCAACCGTGCGTTGGACGAGGTGACGTTCGAGCTCGAAGCCGGTTGCGCGGCGGCCCTCATCGGTGCCAACGGCGCCGGCAAGACGACGCTGCTGCACGTGCTCGCCGGTCTCGTGAAGCCGAAGATCGGCACCGTGACCGCACCCGCGGTGGTTGGCTACATGCCTCATCACCAGAGGCTCCAGTCCTGGATGCCGCTCACAGTCAGGGAAGTCCTGGGGATGGGCTGCTATCGCACCCGGGGCCTGATCCGCCGCATGACCGCAGAAGATCGCCAGAAGGTTCGCCGAGCCGCCGAGCGCCTCGATGTAGTCGGTCTGCTGCGGCGGCAGTTCGGCGAGCTGTCGACCGGCCAGCGCCAGCGGGTCCTGATGGCGCAACTGCTGGTGCAGGGTGCCGCCCTGCTGCTGCTCGACGAGCCCATCACCGGCCTCGACCGGATGAGCCAGAAGCGCATCCTGGACGTGATCGACGAGGAGCGAAAGCGGGGTGCCATCGTCGTCTTCTCCACCCACCATCTCGAGGAGGCGCGCCACGCCGACTACGTGATGGTG
Source organism: Acidimicrobiales bacterium (assembly GCA_963664235.1). Lineage (GTDB taxonomy): Bacteria > Actinomycetota > Acidimicrobiia > Acidimicrobiales > CATQHL01 > VXNF01. The sequence goes on from OY760933.1 coordinate 2,830,958, forward strand.
CTGATGTCCGGGCGCCTCATGGAGCAGGGAGCGCCCGAGGAGATCCTCGCCACAGAGATGCTCAAGGCCTCGGCACGGGATCTCTGAGACGCGCCGCCGCAGGTCTGTGATCGATCCAGCGGGCGGGCGCGGCGCGCGCCGGTCTCAGCTGCAGTTGGCGCAGTAGCCGAAGGCGTCGACTTGGTGGTCCTCGATCCGGAAGCCGCGCGGCCCGGCGGCCCGGCGGAGCGCCTCTTCGATGGCCGCCTCGGGTTCGGCGTCCAGGACAACATCGGTGACGCCGCCGCACGAACGGCAGACCAGATGGTGGTGGTGCCGGCTGAGGTGCTCGGACAGTTCGAAGTGGGCGTGGTTCGATCCCACCGAGAGGCGGCTGACCACCTCCGCCTCCTCCAGGACGGTCAACGTCCGGTAGACCGAACTCTGGGGCAGCCCGGGGGTGAGCGGCAGAATCTCGGGAATCGTCAGTGGTCGGCCCGCACCGGCGAGCGCATCGACCACCTGGCGATGGTTGGACGTGAAACGCCGCCCGCCGCCTCGCAGGCGCAGGCGGACCTCGTCGTGCAGAGCGTTCCGATCAGCCATGGGTGAAGAAAAGCGTACCGGTGCGCGCCCTGCGGGTTGCGGAGGCCGAACCGTCCCGAGGGCACGGCCGGAACTGCTGCAACAATGGCGCCGTGAGCGGCAGTGAACGCCTGAGCGGCCAGGGGGTCGCATCGCCAGGGCACCCGCTCGTGGTCGATCATGTCGACGAGGCCGCCAGGCGGGCAGGCGGCAACCTGAAGTGGGGGCTCGACGGGCCTGGCGTGCTTCCGGCGTGGATCGCCGAGAACGACCTGGGTCCGCCCCCGGTCGTGCGGGACGCCCTCCGCCGCATTGCCGACCTGCCCGACGTGGGTTACAGCCGGCGGGCCAATGAACTCGGCACTGCGTTCGCGGACTGGGCGGAGCTGCGTCACGGGTGGCGCCCGGATCCCAAACTCGTGGTCCCGACCGCGGACGTGTTGCAGGGCATCTGGGCTGTCGTGGCGGCCTTCTCGGAGCCCGGCGAGGGTGTCATCACCACACCTCCCGTCTACCCGTACTTCCACGATGTGGCGCCCAGCCTGAACCGCCGCAGCCTGGAGTGTCCGCTGCGCCACGACGCCGACGGTTGGCGCCTCGACCTGGACGACCTGGCGGCGCTGCTGGAGCGCGAACCGGCTGCTCGCATCCTGTTGCTGTGCAGTCCCCACAACCCGACCGGTCACCTCTACAGCCGTGAGGAACTGCAGGCCATGGTGGAACTGACCCGTCGCCACGACGTCATCCTGGTGAGCGATGAGATCCACTTCGATCTCGTGTACCCGGGCGCACGTCACTACCCGACGCTGGCTTTGCCGGATGCGGCAGAGCACACCGTGGCTCTCTACTCGGCAGGGAAGGCCTTCGCGATCTCGGGCCTGCGGGCGGCCATCGCGGTCTTCGCCAGCAGCGACCTGCACGACCGCTTCAACGAGGCGATGCCGGCGCACCTCCTCGGCGGTGTGAGTCGTGCCGGGGTCGAGGCGGCGATCACCGCTTGGCAGCACGGTGCCGCCTGGCTCGACGATCTCGTGGCGCTGTTGGACCGGCACCGGCGGACGGTGGTGGACGTGCTGGCGACCGAGCTGCCCGCCGTCGGCTGCCATCTTCCGGCGTCCACCTTCCTCGCCTGGCTGGACCTGTCCGGGCTCGATCTCGGTCCTGACCCCGCAGCCAGGCTCGTCGAGGCGGCGGGGGTCCGCACGTCGGAGGGCCATGAGTTCGGCACCGGAGGAGCCGGACATGTGCGGCTGAACTTCGGCACCTCGACCGAGATCCTGGGGCGAATCCTGGCCGGGCTCTGCGACGCTCTGGGCGGTTGAGCGTCGGCGAAGCCTCGCCTCAGAGCGCGCCGCTCGCCCGGCGAGAGGTCGGCAAGTCGGGTACCGCCGACCAGTCGGGGTCCCGGCGACGCGAGCGTGGCTTCAGTCCGGGGTGCCGAACCGGCGCTCGAGATGCCCGACGTGCCGCTCCCGGCAGGCGGAGGCGGACGTCTCCACCTGGATGGTGATGTGCTTCAAGCCGTGATCCTCGTAGGCGATCCGTCGCACCTCGTTCAACAGCCACTCCTGGTCACCGTCCCAGGCGGGGTCCACGAGCACGTGTGCAGTCAGGAGTTCCTGGTCGGTGGAGATGTTCCAGGCATGCACGTCGTGCACCAGCGTCACACCGTCGAGTTCCTCGATGTCCTTGCAGAGCCTGTAGATGTCGAGGTGGCGTGGGGCCCCTTCCATCAGGACGTGGAACACCTTGCGCGTGAGGCCCCGGGAGTTGAAGAGGATCAACAGCCCGATGGCCACTCCCAGGATCGGGTCGGCGATGTTCCAACCCAGGGTCTGGATCAGGATGCCGGAGACCACGACGCCGATCGAACCGTAGAGGTCGGCCATCACGTGCCGGAAGGCGCCCTCGATGTTGAGGCTGTGGGCCGCGGGAGCGCGGAGCGTCCAAGCCGCCCCGAGGTTGACCGCCAAGCCGATGCCGCCGACGATCAGCAGCACGTCGCCCCGGACTTCCGGAACCGATCGGAACCGCTGGGAAGCCTCGAACAGCACCCATCCGGAGATCAGCCACAGGCCCAGCACGTTGATCATCGCCGCCAGCACCTCGCTGCGGTGATGCCCGAAGGTTCGCTCGATGGTCTCGGGCCGCTCGGCGACCCGCATGGCCAGCAGCGCCAGGGCGATGCTTCCCGCGTCGCTGATCATGTGCCCGGCATCGGCCAGGAGCGCCAGGCTCCCCGAGATGATGCCGCCGACCACTTCGGCGACGAAGTAGCCGCTGATCAGCCAGAAGGCGATCCAGAGCCGGCGCTTCCCGGCGGACCGGAGGTCGTGGGAGTGCTCGTGTCCTTGAGAGTGAGAACGAGTCTGGCTGCGAGAGTGCGAAGCGGGTTCTGTGCGGCGTTTCCGGATGATTCGGGGGGATGAACGGCCGGTGGCCGTACCGTCCTCAGATCTCCTCAATAGCCGGCTCCCTGAGGGCACTGGACGCACAGAGGTCAGCCACAATCCTAGGAGAATCCGGCTGCGAGCGCATTACAACGATCCCCGTCCGGCCGTCCCGGCTCAGCGGGGGTCTCGGCCGATGGTGCGCTCGTCGGTGCCGAGGTACGAGGCGATGACCGCCGGATCGGCGCGCAGCTGCTCGGGCGTCCCCATCGAGATGACCGACCCGGCCTCCAGGCAGTACATCCGGTCCGAGATGCCCATGACCAGCGGCACATCGTGTTCGATCACCACCACGGCGGCGTCGAGTTCGGTCTGCACCTCCTTGATCCTGGGCCCGAATTCCTCGGTCTCCCGCTGGGACAGCCCGCCGGTGGGTTCGTCGAGCATCAGCACGCGGGCGCCGCTGGCCAGCATGCAGCCCAACTCCACCACGTGGCGGGTGCCGGTGGACAGTTCGGAGACGAAGTAGCCGGCGAAGTCCCCCAATCCCAGGTAGTCGACCAGTTCGGCGGCCTCGGCTCGCTTCTGCCGCTCGGAGCCGGGCGATGGTGGCACGCCCAGCAGGGACGGCAACAGCAGTGATCGGCGCCGCGCCTCCAGCGCCACCATCAGCGTCTCGGTGATCGTCAGGTCGGGGTAGAGGCGGGCGGCCTGGAAGGTGCGCCCCAGGCCGCGCCGGTGACGTTCGTGGGCGCTGAGGTCCGACACGTCGACTCCGAGCAGTTCGACGTTGCCCGAAGCCGGCACGAACCCGCTCACCGCGTTCATGAGGGTGGACTTGCCCGCCCCGTTGGTGCCGATGAGTCCGACGAGTTCGCCGCGGTGCACCTCGAAGTCCACTTCCCGTACGGCCCTGTTGCCCCCGAAGCTGACGCTGAGCGACTGGGTGCGTAGCCAGACCGGCGAGTCCGGAACGGTCGCTCTCAGAGGAGCGGCGAGCGCGGTGACCGGCAGCGGCGCGGGCTTCGGCGGCGAGGCGCGCGCCCCGAAGCGTGAGCGGCTGATCATGTGCAGCAGGGTGTCGCGCCCGTTGTAGAGGAACTGCACGAGTCCGCCCGGAAGGTAGAGCAGCAACAGCAGCAGCCCGATTCCTGACGTCACCAGCCGTATCGACTCCGGCGGTGCGGTGGGGTCGAAGAGTGCCGGGATCCCCTTGACCCAGAGGACACCCAGGAATGGCCCGGCGATCGAGCCCAGCCCACCGATCACCGAGATGGCCACGACGTCGATAGAGAACTGCGGCGCGAACGTGTTGGCCGGGCTGAGGTTCTCCTGCAGGGTCCCGTAGAGGGCGCCCGCCAGGGCCGCGACCGCGCCGGCGATGGCGAATCCCATGATCTTCATGCGCGTGACCGAGACCGTGCTGGCGGCGGCCATCTCCTCGTTCTCGCGCACTGCCAGCAGCGATCGGCCGATGCCTGTGTGGCGCAACCGCGCCAGCAGCACAGTCACCACGATCAGGAACCCCAGGCAGAGGAAGTAGAACGACTTGCGGGATGCGCCGAAGTCGAACGGGCCGAGTACCGGCTCGGTGACGGGGCGCACCGCGGTGGTGCCTCCGGTGAAGACGTCCTGGGCCAGGATCCAGTTGGCCGACGCTACGGCGAATGCCAGAGTGGCGACTGCCAGGAACAGCCCGCGCACCCGCAGCGCGGGCACGCCGATGACCAGCGCCGCCAGTGCCCCTAGGAGGGTGCAAAGCGCCACCGCCATGCCCCAGTTCAACGTCAGCGAGAGGTCGAAGGCGTTGAACGGGATGGGGATGTCGTGCCCTTTCGTCAGCGCCACCAGGCAGAACGCCCCCAGACCCACGAACGCGAACTGTCCCAGGGATATCTGCCCCGCCCAGCCGGTCAGCAACGTCAGCGACAGGGCCACCATCGTGTGGATGAGGATCCCCGACCAGAGCCAAAGCGACGTGGGCGAGTCCAGCAGCCAGCCCAACAAGCCCAGGAACAGGAAGATGCCGCCCAGGCCGATGGTGCCCAGATGGCGCACGATGGCCAGGTGCCCGAACTCCCGCGGCACCGCCCGGAGCTTGGGCGACAGCGACCACCCGGCTTCGTCGCGGCGGGCCCGGACCGCGAACACCACTGCGACGACCACGGCGCCGAACAGGAACAGGTCCACGATCGAGCGGTTCGCCGACGCCACGTTGTCCCGCACGATCTTCTCGACGATGCCGACCCCGACGCCTCCCACCAGCGTCATCGGGAGCGAGCGCATCCTGGCGATGAGGCTGACGACGAGAGCCCGCAGCAGCAGGGGAGGTGCCAAGGCGGCGGTGCCGGTCTGCGCAGCGCTCACCCCCTCCAGCGGCGCGAAGAACACCGCGGTGGCGGCCGAGAGCGATCCGGCGATGCCCCAGAGCGCAGTCGAGATCCGGCGCGTGGGGATCCCGTAGGTCCTGGCGGTCTCGGGATTGGCGGCGGCCGCCCGCGTCGCCAGACCGAAGCGGGTCTTGTGCAGGACCAGGCCCAGGAGGCCCACCATCGCCGGCACGGCAATGATCACGATGAGCTCGCGGCCCAGGATCCGGAGATCGTCGGTGACCTGCCAGCTCAGGTCGAAGGGCGGCGGGATGGGGCCGGGCCGCAGCACCGACGGCAGGTTGATCCGGGCCAGCACGAGCAATTGGCCCACCCCGATGGTGGCGATGAGCAGGACGAGCCGTGAGGACTGCGAGAGTCTCCGGATGATGGTCAGTTCGATGGCGCCACCGACGAGGAAACCGCCCGCGATCGCCACCGCGAACGCCATCCACCAGTTCAACCCGTATCCCGCCAGCATGAGCACGAAGGTGGCGGCGCAGAGTGCACCCACGTCTGCGTGCGCGAAGTTCAGTATCCCGCTGCCCCGGTAGACGAGTACGAAACCGGCGGCGAGGGCGGCATAGGTGAGCCCGGTGACGCCGCCGATGAGCAGATCCTGCTGCGAGACGCCCCAGCCCATTACCTCGATCACGGCTGCACCGTCCCCTTGCCGGAAGCTGAGGGGGCCGCCTCCGGTCCGCCCAGGAAGGCCGCCCGAAGCAGGTCCTGGCGTTGGCGCAAGTCCTCCGAGCGTCCCTCGAAGACCACCCGGCCGTTCTCGAGGAACATGGCGCGGTCGGCGAGGTCCAGCGCCAGGCTCACCGACTGCTCGACCACCAGCATCGTCCGGCCCTGCGCGCGGAGCTGTTCCAGTGCCTCGAGAAGTTCGTGCACGACGATCGGCGCCAGGCCGAGGCTCAGCTCGTCGATCAGCAGCAACTCGGGCCGGTGCTGCAGGACCATCGCCAGCGCCAGCATCTGCCGCTGACCGCCCGAGAGGTCCCTGGCGGGATCATCGAGGCGATCGGCGAGGGCGGGGAACACGGCGAGCACCTCCTCCCGGCGCTCGAGCACCTCGGCGCGTCGCAGGCCGGTGCCGATCAGTGCCGCCCGCAGGTTGTCGCCGACGCTGAGGGGCGCGAACGTCCCCTCCCCGCCGCGCAGCTGCACCATCCCGACCCGGAAGCGGGTCTCCGGCTCGGAGTACGTGATGTTCTTCGTCCCCAGGCGCACCGCGCCGTCAGTGGGCATCAGGAGGCCGCCGAGCGTACGCAGCAGCGTGGTCTTGCCCGCTCCATTGGCACCGAGCAGTGCCACTGTCTCGCTGCGTGCCAGCGAGAAGCTCACCCCGAACAGCACTCGTACGTGCCCGTAACCGGCGGAGAGGTTGCGAACCTCCAGGAGGGGACCTGCCCGCGATCGGGATTTCACCCCCGAGAGTCTGCCCCATCCGGCGTCCGCGGACCCGAAATTCCCTCCGGCGGCGCCGGACGGCCGAAACACCGAGCCGGGTTGGGAGCGAGGAGCGACCGCTACTGCTCGCCGAGTTCGCCGTCGTCTAGCGTGAACAGCCGTGGGTGGCCGATCCAGAATCGGGCGATCGTGGGTTCTGCTGGCGGTGGCGCTGATCCTGTCAGCGGCATGCAGTAGCGGGGGACACATTTCCGGTGATGGCACTGGCACGACGGGCGGCGCCAGGGAGCCATCGCCGGAGAGTCCGACCGGTCCCAGCGGCGACTCATCCCCCGGCGGCGGGCAGACAGCCGACGCTCAGGGCACCGCGGACGCCGAGGTGCTCACGGTTGAGACGTCGACCCCAGCCGGCGCCGACTCCTCCGCGGAGGGTGCCGCCGGCGATACGACCGCGACCACCTCCGGTGACGAGGGTGCCGCCGCGGCGCCCGCAGAGACTGCGTCCGGCACCGGGAAAGCCGCGCCCGGCGACACCGCTGCGGTCCCCGACAACGTCTACGCCGATCCCCGGGGCGGCGTCTTCGGGGACTTCCAGCGCGGCTTCGACCGCGACCACCCGTTCGGTTCGCTCGACGCCTTCTGCTTCCCGCACGGCGAACCGGCCGAGCCGCTGCGTGCCACCGACGCAGGCATCGGCGCCGAGACAATCACATTCGCGCACATGCGCACGAAGATCGAGGAGATCGTGGACATGGGGTTCGGCGCACCGGTCGGCGACCCCACCGACATGTTCGACACGTTCACCCGCATTGTCAACGAGCGTTGCGGGGGCGTGTGGGGGCGCAAGATCGATCTGCGACTGGTGGAGGTCGCCGCACTGGGCGTCGGCGGCACCGACATCGACACGCTGCGAAACGCCGCGTGCATCGAGGCAACTGAGGATTTCCAGGCCGTCATCCTGGTCAACTCCACCAGCTATCAGGGCACCGCCCAGCTCTGCGTCACCGAGGAGCACGACTCCGCTCTCGTCACCCACCAGGCCCTGCCGGAGGAATATGTGCGGCGCGGCGGCGGGCGCCTGCTCACGACCGCCACGACCCTGGAGGCCAACCTCAGCGCCCTGGCCGAGTACCTGATCACCACCGGCGCCCTCGACGGCGCCCGTGTGGGGGTCGTGGCCTCCAACACCCCGGGCGAGGCGGAGGCCACCGAGGCCAGTCTGGTGGCGACGCTGGAAGCGGCCGGCACCGACGTGCGGGTCTTCGACGTGTTGGACTGCGCCGGAACCTCCATCTGCATCGGCGGCATGGCGGAGTCGGTGCAGCGGCTGGTCGAGGAGCGCGTCGACGTGCTCTTCCCCACGGTGAACGCCATCACGCTGCCGGCCTACATCAACGAGATGGTGACGCAGGGCTTCGAGCCCGGCGACGTGCGGTTCTACAACTCCGACTTCAACAACCACGGCAACGAGATCGTGTCGGGACTCAACGTCACGTTCGGCGGTGAGGCGGCAGGTGCCCTGTACGACGGCACGGTGCTGCTCGTGCACGGGGACTCGGGCCGCTACCGCCTGACCGACTATGCGGCCTCCACGCTCTTCGACGACATGTGCATGCGCGAGTACGCAGAGAACTCGGCGGTGGGCGAGTACTACGACCCGCGGGATCCCGCCGAGACCAACAAGCACGGCATGGTGGGCCTCGTGTGCAGCGTCTACCGGGTGGCTCTCCGCGGACTCTACGACGCCGGCCCCAACCCCAGCCGGGCGGACATCTTCGCGGCCTTGGAGAACCTCGGGCCGGTGGATCTGGTGAGCATGCTGCCGGGCTCACTGGCGCCCGGCAAGTGGACGATGGGTGATTCCCTGCAGCCCGTGACCTTTCGCTACCCGTGTCCCTTCGAGGGTCTTGGCACCACCGCCAATACCTGCCACGTGCCGAGCGACTACAGCGAACTGCAGGTCAAGGTCAACTGACCGCTGTTCACGGCCAACTTGGGTCGTGGCGCGTCGTTTCGTCTAGCTTGGATTTTCATGATCAGTCGTTATGCAGCACGGCGTACTTGGGCGGCAGCGTTGGCCACGGCTCTGCTGGCGGCGGCGTGTGGGGGAGGTACGCCCGAGTCTGACAGCGGGGCCGGGGCCACGCCGGCTCCGGCCGAAAGCGACTCCGGTGCACCGCAGAGCGTCGAACCGGAGGACTCCGAGCAGTCAGCCTCCACTGCGGGCACGGGCGACACGGCCGCATCGCCCGCGGCGGCCGACGATGCAGGCGACGATGCCGGCAGTGATGCGAGCGGCGAGGCAACCAGCGGCGAGAGTGGCGGCGCGGCGGCCGAGGCGGACGAGACGGCGACATTCGAGACGGTGCCCGCCGCCCCCGAGACCGCCGAGGAGCCCTCCGAGAGCGGCGATCCCGCCGAGCCGGGACCTGACGAGAGCGCCGATAGTGGGCCGCCTCCCAACTTCTACGATGATCCCCGCGGCGGAGTCTTCGCGGACTTCCAGCGGGGCTTCGACCGCAATCACCCGTTCGGTTCTCTCGATGCCTTCTGCCTTCCCCACGACGCGCCGGCCGAGGCGCTCGAGGCCACCGGGGCGGGAATCGAGGCCGGCGCCATCACGTTCGTGCACATGCGCTCGAAGATCGAGGAACTCATCGGTCTCGGCCTCGGCGTCGACGTCGGCGACCCGAGGGACATGTTCGAGGTGTTCACCAGAATCGTCAACGAGCGCTGCGGCGGCGTGTGGGGACGCCAGATCGATCTGAGGCTGGTCGAGGTGTCGGCTTTGGGCGGCGGTGGCGTGGACATCGACACGCTGCGCAACGCCGCCTGCATCGAGGCCACTGAGGGTCATGACGCCGTCATTGTGATGAACGCCACGACATTCCAGGGCACCGCCATGCTCTGCGTCACCGAGGAGCACGATTCCGCGTTCATCAGCCACGAGGCCCTGCCGCAGGAGTACATGGCGCGGGGCGGCGGGCGCCTGCTCACGACCACCACCACGCTGGAGGAGATCCTGACCGCCCTCGCCAACTACGCCATCGACACCGGCGCCCTCGAGGGTCGTCGAGTCGGCGTCGTGGCCCCCAGCACGCCCGGGGAGGCCGAGGCGGTCGAGGCCAGCCTGGTGGCGACCCTTGAAGCGGCAGGTGTGGACGTGGCCGTCTTCGACGTCATCGACTGCGCCGGCACGTCCATCTGTGTCGGCGGCGCGTCCGAGTCGGTCCAGCGCCTCGTCGACGAGGGCGTGGAGGTGCTGTTCCCCACACTCAACCCGGTCTCGCTGCCGTCGTACATCACCGAGATGGTGGCCCAGGGCATCGAGCCCGGCGAGGTGCAGTTCTACAACTCCGACTTCAACAGCCAGGGCAACGAGGTGGTTGCCGGCCTGATCGTCACGTTCGGCGGCGCGGCGGCGGGCGAACTCTACGACGGCGCGATCCTGCTGGTGGGCATCGACACGGGCCGCTTCCGGGACCCGGACTGGAATCCGGCCGCCTTCGACGAGATGTGCATGCGGGAGTACCGGGAGAACTCGTCGACGGGCGAGGACTACGACCCGCGCGACCCGGCCGGGACCATCAAGTACGGGATTCTGGCCCTCATCTGCAGCGAGTACCGGGTGGCCCTCCGCGCCCTCTACGACGCCGGCCCCAATCCCACGCGCGCTGACATCTTCGCCGCGCTGGAGAACCTCGGACCGGTGGACCTGCCGTTCATGCTGCCGGGCTCACTCGCCCCCGGGAAGTGGGCCATGGGCGACTCGCTGCAGCCGATCACGTTCCGCTACCCCTGCCCCCTCGAAGGCCTCGGGACAGCCACCGGTATCTGCCTGATTCCGAGCGACTACAGCGAACTGCGCCTCAAGGTCAACTGAGCCTTCGGTGGCCCGCGCCGGGAGGTCGCGGGCCGTTCGGACAGTCGTCAGGGACGGCGGGGGAACTGGCTGAAGTCGGGGGGCGTGCGGTTCACGTAGCTGTCCCGGCCGTGCTGGGCCTCGGAGGTCTGGTAGAAGAGCAGGGTGGCGTCGCCGGCAAGTTGCTGGATGCCGGCGAGGCCGTCATCGGCGGCGTTCATGGAGGCCTTCAGCATCCGCAGCGCGAGGGGCGAGTGCTCGAGCATGCGCCGGCACCATCGCACCGTCTCGATCTCCAGATCCTCCAGGGGAACGACCGCGTTGACTAGCCCCATGTCCAGGGCTTCGGTGGCGCCGTACTGGCGGCACAGGTACCAGATCTCCCGAGCCTTCTTCTGCCCCACGTGGCGGGCCAGCAGGCCCGAGCCGTAGCCGCCGTCGAAGGAGCCCACCCGCGGCCCGGTCTGGCCGAACACGGCGTTGTCGGCCGCGATCGTGAGGTCGCACACGATGTGCAGCACGTGCCCGCCGCCGATGGCGTAGCCGGCCACCATGGCCACCACCGGTTTGGGGGTGCGCCGGATCTGAACCTGCAGGTCCAGCACGTTGAGACGGCCGATGCCCTTGCTGGCGACCTCGTCATCGCCCATGTAGCCGTCGTCGCCCCGGATGCGCTGGTCGCCGCCCGAGCAGAACGCCAGATCACCCGCACCGCAGAGAATCACCGCACCGACGCCGTCGTCGTCGCGCGCCCGGTTGAGGGCGTCGGCGAGTTCGAACAGCGTCTGGGGGCGGAAGGCGTTGCGGACCTCTGGGCGTTGGATCGTGAGTTTCGCGATACCCCCGGAGGTGGCGTAGCCGATGTCGCGGTAGGACTCGCCGGCCTCCTGCCAGTCCGCGCCGGGTTGGATGAGGCTGTCGGCGGGGTCGGCGGCACCCCGCGGCCGGGGAGCGGAGAAGTGATCGGATCCGCTGGATGCTGGGGTCTCGCTGGGGGATTTCACCGGGGGCCTCCTGGTGCGACTGCGATGTGATGGCGGGGGCCGGGCTGCGGTGTGGCGCCGCCGCAGGTGGTCGGGCCGGCAGCCACTGACACGGTATTGCCCGCTGGACACCGTGCAGCGGCAACCCGTGAAACCCGGCGGGGCCGCCGCTCGAAAAGCGGCTAGCCGATGGTCTCGAGGAGTTCGATCCCGCCGGCGGCATCGGGTGCCAGGCCGAGACCCGGTAAGGCCGGCAGCCACAACGCTCCTTGCCGCACCGCGGGCGGTTCACAAACGTCGTTGCGCAGCAGCGTCGACGTGCCGAGGCCCGCAGCCGGTCCTCCTGCCGCTGCAGCGATGTGAGCGGCGGTCGTCACCCCCACGGCGCTCTCCATGAACGAGCCGATGATCACGCCGGTGCCGGCCTCGGACAGCGCGGCCGCAGCCCGGAGCACGGCCACCGGGCCGCCGAGTGCCGAGGGTTTCACGACGGCGGCCGCCACGCCGAGCGGGAGGTGGCGGTGGAGGTCGGCCAGCGGGGGCAGGCTCTCGTCGCAGGCGATGGGAATGTCGCTGCGTTCCTGGAGGCGCCGGAGTTCCCCCAGACCACGGCAGGGTTCCTCCACCAGCTCCGGGCCGAACGGGGCCAGAGCCCTGACGGCGTCTCCCGCGTCGACTCCCCAGGCGCCGTTGGCGTCGAGGCGCAGCGCCGCTGACGGAGCGGCGTGGCGCAGGGCGGAGACGCGGGCCACGTCGTCGGCGAGGGGACCGCTCCCGACTTTCATCTTGAGCGTTCGGTAGCCCGCTGCAGTGGCTGCCGCAGCGGCAGCGGCGACGGCTCCGGGGGATGCGCCGTCGATCAGCGCGGCGGTGGGCACCTGCGGTGCGGGTGGCTCCCCGGCCTCGCACAGCTGACCGGCCAGGTAGGTGGCCAGGGGCACCTCGTCGCGGCGGGCGGCCAGATCGGCGGCCGCGCCGGCGACCGCCGCCCAGGCGCACGGCACGTCTCGAAGCGTTGCCTCGGCGCGGGTCGCCAGCGCGTCCGGCTCCGCCAACGGCACCTCGGCTCGCAGCCAGCTCGCCAGCGCCGCGCCGGTGGTCTCCAGGTCGGGGCCGTGCCAGCCCGGCAGGGGAGCGGCTTCGCCCCATCCGGTCAGCCCATGGTGGTCGCGCACGCACACCAGCAGGCCGCGCCTGTACCCCAGCGACCCGCGACCCGTCGAGAGCGCCGCTCGCAACTGCAGCACGTAGCTGTAGATCGCCGCCCCCGCTCCGCCTCCTCCGAGCCGGGTCATCTCGGCGGGACGGCTTGGGCGACGGCGTCCCGCACGGAGCTCTCGAGGAGGCGGTGCTGGGCCACGTTGGCCCCGGTTTCGACGGGTACCTCGATGATGTGGACGCCGCCGGCGGCGGTGCAGGTCCTCAAGGACTCACACAGTGTGGCGTGATCGTCGACCCGGCGATGCCCGACGCCGAGGCCCCTCGCGACAGCGGACAGGTCGGTGCCGTGGGGGGTGGCGAAGAACTGCTCGAAGGTGGGCCCCGGCACCGCCTCGGCGACCGGCAGGAACGAGAAGATGCCTCCGCCGTCGTTGTTCGGCACAACGACTACGAGGTCGATCCGCAGCCGCGCGGCACCGAGAAGCCCCCCCAGGTCGTGCAGCAGCGCCAGATCGCCCGCCAGCAGGACCACGGGTCCTCCGGTGGCGGCCATCCCTGCCGCGGCTGAGACGACGCCGTCGATGCCGTTCGTGCCGCGGTGCGCCACAACGCGCGGGGCTCGCCGGTCAGGCGCCAGGAAGGCGTCCAGATCCCGGACAGGCATGCTGTTGGAGGCGTAGAGGATGGTGGCGGGTTCCAACTCCGCGCCGAGTGCCCGAGCCAGGCCCGCTTCAAGAAGCTGCACCTCCTGAAGCGTCGCGCTGATCATCTGCTGTGCAGTGGACTCGGCGAGGCGCCACGAGCGAGCCCAGGCCGAGGGCGACCGACCATCCGGTGGTGTGTGTTCGGCGTGGGCCCCCGGCCCGCCTGGACTTGTCTGCCCCGGGCCGAAGGAGGCCAGGGCCCCTCGGGCGAGCGCCCCGATCGAGCTGCTCCAGTGGCCGGCGGGCACGGTCGTGGGCTCCTCCCACCGGTCCAAGGGGTCCACGAGCCAGATCTCCGAGTCCCACGCCGCCAGGCCTTCCCGCAGTGCCCGGACGGCCGTGGGGTGGCCGGCACGTACGAGCACGTCGGGACCGTGGAGATCCCAGAACGGGGGGGTGCGGGCCAGGTGTTGGCCGGTAGCCACGATCGTGGCGCCCTCGTCGCTGCCGGTGCGCAGGCCGGAGGCGGCGTCGGCGATTACCGGCCAACCGGCGAGTGCCGCCAAACGCTTCAAGGCGGTGGCGTCGGCTTCGCAGAGGTCCGACGGGCCGACCGCGAACAGACCCCGCTCCCGGCTCCGGAGGAGGTGCGCCAGTTCCTCCACTTCGGCGGGGTCGGCCACCGGTGGGGGAGACGGCGCCGGCGGTTCCCTCCGGGCGTTGTGGCCGCCGGGTTGCCCGTCGGCGGGCTCGAGGGGCTCGCGCAGCGGGACGTTGAGGTGGACCGGCCCTCCGGGCGGGCCGAGCGCGGTGGCGACCGCTCGGTGAGCAGCGAATCGCGCGTGGCCGGGAGCCGCCTCGCCGGGTACCGGCAGGTCGGTGGACCAGCGCACGTGATTGCCGTACAGGCCGATCTGGTCGATCGTCTGGCCGGCTCCGCGGTCGCGGAGTTCCGGCGGGCGGTCGGCGGTCAGCACCACCAGGGGCACCCCGTCGTAGAACGCCTCGGTCGCCGCGGGGAGGTAATTGGCGGCGGCACTCCCGGAGGTGCAGATCAGGGCGACGCACTCGCGCCGGGCCTTGGCGAGGCCGAGGGCGAAGAAGCCACCCGCCCGCTCGTCCAACTGCACCCAGCAGCGAAGCCCCGGATCGGCGTGAGCGGACAGCACCAGTGGCGCCGAGCGCGAACCCGGTGAGCAGACCACGTGGCGCACGCCCCGGTTGGACAACTCCTCGAAGAATGCTCCGAAGTACTCGTATGCGCTCACTGCCGGCAAACGCCCCCGAGCGGTGCGTCGTCGGTGACCGCCGGCACCGCGTCGAGTTTGGAGGCGGTCTCGCGCAACTCTGCTGTGGGATCGGATTCCGCCACCACACCGGAGCCCGCGAAGAGCGAAATCTCGTTGCTCTCCGAATCCAGCAAACCCGACCGGAGCGCCATGCAGAACTCGCCGTTGCCCGCCAGGTCGGTCCACCCCACCGGGCCGGCGAACCAGCCCCGGCCGGCGGGCTCGTGGCGGCGGAGGAAATCCAGAGCGGGGCCCACCGGCTGGCCTGCGACCGCCGGAGTCGGGTGCAGGGCGCCGGCGAGTTCCAGAATGGCGCCGGGAGCAGTGGCCAGCCGACCTCGCACGGGTGTGCACAGGTGCTGGATGGCGGGCAGGGCGCGTACGTGCGGTTCGGCCGGGCCGGGATCCAGCACCACGCCTGCGCCGGTCATGGCGTTGCGCAGGTGCTCGACGACGGTGTCATGTTCATGCCTCTCTTTGCGGCTGGCCAGCATCGCTCGCGCCAGCGCGGCGTCCTCGGCGGGACCGTCGCCGCGAGGGCACGATCCGGCCAGAGCGTCGGCCTCGGCGAAGCCGTTGCCGGTCCGGATCAGCAGCTCGGGCGTGGCTCCCAGGAGGGTTCGATCCCCGCAACTCAGTGCGAACGTGGTTGCGGTCGGGTACCTCAGGGCGAGCCTGCGCAGCAGCTCGGAGGCGGCTGAGCCGTCCGGTGAGCCGGCGAAGCGGGCCGTCACCTGGCGGGCCGGCACCACCTTCCCGAACGCACCCGCCCGGATCTGGTCCAGCGCGGCATCGATCGTGGCGAGGTAGCCGGCGTCGTCGGCGCCGCTGGTCGGCTCGAGCAGAACCAGGCGGTACGGCGCCGGAACCGTCGCAGCGGCGGATCGCAGGAGTTGGATTGCCCGGTGCGAGGCCTCCGCCAGCAGATCGGCGGGTGCGGTGACGAGCCAGCGGACCATTCCCGGCGCGGCGATGCCCAGCAACTCCGGGACAACGAGCATCCCGGGACCGAACCCTGCCCAGCGTGACTGGTTGCCATCGGGCTCGGAGTCGAAGGCGAACCCGCCGCACAGGATTGGACCCGCCGGGGCCGCTGAGAGCCCGGGATCGACCTGCTCGCTGAGCTCGCGGAGATGTGGCGCCGCCTCGCTGACGAAGCGCGCTGCCTCATCGAAGCGCTGCTCGCGACTCACCGGTCGCCACTGCAGAGCCGCTCCGATGCCGACGAGCGTGAGTCCCCGTTCGGGCTGCGTCCAATAGAAGCGCCTGTGGCTCGGCGGAGCAGCGGCGAACGCGGCGAGAGGATCCGCTCCCGGGGGTGCCGGCAACTCCTGGCACCGCAGATCGCGAGGGGCGGCGCGTCCTTGTGTATCGACGGGGGCCTCCCCGGCCGCGAGGCTCATCGGGAGTGGCCCGGTGGCAGTCCCGAGAGAATCAGCCGCGCTGCGGCCGCGGGCTCATCGACGGTGTGGTCGTGATGCGACGCCGCGGGGGCGCCGCGCGCCGGGTTCGGGTCACGTTCTCCACATCGTGTTGCACGTTGGGAGTATAGGAGTGGGACACCGGCGGACCGTCCGGTTGTCGAGCCGCAGCGATGCGGCCGTGCGGGCGTCACCGCGGGGCGTTGGACCCAGGATTGGCTTGCTACGCTGCCGAGAGGTGCAAATGTCAGGGCGAGGACGGGATCGTCGGACGGCGTGGTGGTCGATTGTCTTCCTCGTTTGCCTGCTGGGGACGCTGCCCGCCGCATCGCCGAGCATGGCTCAGGAGACGATCGCCGAGGCTCGGGAAGAGCTGGAGCGCGTCGAGGAGGAGAAACTCTCGCTTCAGGCCAGGATCGACATCCTGGCCGCCGAGGATGTGGACGTGTTCAAGGCGCTCAAGGCGGCAGAGGAACTGGTGGCGCGGCAGGTGGCCCAGGTCGAGGGAGCCGAGCAGCAACTGCGGGCGCAGATCGCCGTCCAGCGCCAGAACGAGGCCGCCATCGGGTGGGCCCAACTGGACATCGCCGATGTGCGCCAGGACGCCGAGTCGGTCATCGTCGAGGTGTACCTGCAGGCGGGCAGCGCGCGAACCGCCACCCTCCTTGCTTCGGAGGATCTGACCCATGGGCTGCGAAGGCTCGCGCTCCTCGAGGCCGTGCACGGTCATGCCGGGG
Organism: Acidimicrobiales bacterium; assembly: GCA_963664235.1. GTDB lineage: Bacteria > Actinomycetota > Acidimicrobiia > Acidimicrobiales > CATQHL01 > VXNF01. The sequence continues at coordinate 2,847,794 of OY760933.1, forward strand.
ATCTGATCGAGCACATTCGCCTTGCCGAGGATCGCTACGACGCGGCGGTGGACGAGGCCGCGGCGTCGGTTGCCGAGGTCGAGCGCCTGCAGGAGGTTCTGCAGAGCGACCTGGTGGTCTTGGAGGAACGGCGCTCCGAGCAGGCCGCAATCAAGGCCGAACTCGACAAGCGTCGCCGGGCGCTGGAGCGGGAGTACGCCACCTGGGACCGCGAGGCGTTCGAACTCGAGAGCTTCATCCAGGAGAAGAAGTACGAGGAAGAGCTCGAAAAGTGGCTGCTGGCGCAGGAGGTGGCGCAGGCCGCGGCGGCAGGCTTCCTGTGGCCGACGGCGGGGGTGGTGAGTTCGGGTTACGGCAACCGCCTCCATCCGATCCTCGGCGGCTACCGGCTACACGCCGGCATCGACCTGGGCACCACGCACGGGCAGCCGGTCTATGCCTCCAAGGGCGGGGTCGTCATCAACGCCGGGCCCTGGGGCGGCTACGGCAACGCCGTCGTGATCAATCACGGCAGCGGGGTCTCCTCGGTGTACGCCCATCTCTCGCAGGTCACCGTGCGCCCGGGTGAACTGGTCGACGGCCTCGAACAGGTCGGCAACATCGGCTCGACCGGTCTATCCACCGGCCCGCATCTGCACTTCGAGATCCGCCTGAACGGCACCGCCGTGGATCCCTTGGGGTACCTCCCGTGACCGTACCGAACCCCTCGGTGGCGCTTCTGACCGACCAGTACGAGTTGACGATGATCGACGCCGCGTTGCGCTCGGGTGTGGCCGATCTGCCCGCTACGTTCGAGGTCTTCTGCCGCCGCCTGCCGCCGGGCCGTCGCTACGGCGTCGTCGCCGGAACCGGTCGCCTGCTGGCAGCGCTGGGTGACTTCCGTTTCGGTGCGGCCGAACTGGACTTCCTGCGGCAGGGCCGGATCGTCTCCGAGGCCGGCTTGGAGCGCTTGGCGGACTTCGCCTTCTCCGGTGACATCTGCGGCTACCGCGAGGGCGAGTTCTATGTTCCCGGCTCCCCGATCCTGACCGTGACCGGCACGTTCGTCGAGACGGTCGTCCTGGAGACCTTGGTGTTGTCGATCCTCAACCACGACTCCGCCATCGCTGCCGCGGCGGCACGCATGCGCGCCGCCGCGGGCGACCGGATGTTGCTGGAGGGCGGCAGCCGTCGCACCCACGAGGAGGCCGCCCCGGCGGCGGCCCGCGCCGCGTACGTGTGCGGCTTCGACGCCACCTCGAACCTCGAGGCCGGGCGCCGGTTCGGCGTGCCCACGGGCGGCACCATCGGGCACGCGTTCGTACTGGCTCACGGCGACGAGCGCACCGCCATGGCCGAGCAGGCCGAACTCCTGGGAGCCGGCAGCACGTACCTGGTGGATACCTACGACGTCGCCGAGGGCGTGCGGCGGGCGGTGGAGGCGGCCGGCCCCGCGATGGGTGCGCTGCGCATCGACTCGGGCGACCTGGCGTCCTCCGCGCTGGCCGTGCGCCGCCAGCTCGACGAACTCGGCGCCCACCGAACCCGAATCATCCTGTCGGGCGACCTGGACGAGCACGACATCGCAGCGCTGGCTCCGGTGCCCGCCGACGGGTACCTCGTGGGAACAGAGCTGGTGGCCGGTGCCGGCGCGCCCACCGCGGGTCTCGTGTACAAGCTCGTGGAGATCGATGGTCGACCGGTACGCAAACGATCCCTGGCGAAGTCCTGGCGCCCAGGACGCAAGCGCGCCTTCCGCATGCTCGATGATTGCGGCTCGGCGACCACCGAACTGCTGCTGGCACCGGGGGCACCGGTGCCGCCGGGCGCTCTGGGGTTGCAGACCGATCTGGTGAGCGGCGGACGGATCACCTCGGGCACCGATGCCGATCCTGTTCGCAGCGTCGCGAACGCACGCGCCTATCATCGCGAGGCGCTCACCCGGCTCCGGTCCCCGGCACTCGACCTGAGCTCCGGTGGGCCTTGGCTGCCCATCGAGCCTGCATTGGAGGAGGCGTGAAGCAGGTCGGCGACCTCGAGAGCCCGGAGCGCCGCGCGCTGGTGGTCGTGGATGTGCAGAACGACTTCTGCGATGTCCCCGGCGCCTCGCTGCCCGTGGCCGGCGGAGCCGTTCTGGCGGGGCGCATCAGTTCCTACGTGCGGCGCTCGGGCGATATGTACGCCGCCGTGGTGGCGACTCGCGACTGGCACATCGATCCCGGCGATCACTTCTCCTCGGTGCCTGACTACGCCGGAACGTGGCCGCCGCACTGTCGCGCCGGCAGCAGCGGCGCCGCCTTCCACCCCGACCTGGAGCCCGAGCTGCTGGAGGAGGTCTTCTCCAAGGGCCAGTTCTCGGCCAGCTACACCGGTTTCGACGGAGTCGGCGGAGACGGCGCGACGCTGGCGGACTGGCTGCGGTCCCGCGGGCTGCAGGCCATCGACATCGTGGGCATCGCCACCGACTACTGCGTGCGTGCCACGGTGCTGGATGCCGCCCGGCTGGGATTCGCCGCCCGCGTGCTGGCGGATCTCTGCGTCGGCGTGGCGCCCGAAACCACCAATGCGGCGCTGGCGGAGATGGGCACCGTGGCCGAGGTGGTACCTCAGGCGGCGCCCTGAGCGCCTGCGCAGCGCCGCCGGAGCCTCAGCGGATGGCCCGGGCCGTAGTGCGGAACGACAGCAATTCGGTGAGACCCCTCAGCGTGTCCGCCAGTGCGTTTACCGGATCCTCCTGGCGCGGCGTCTCTGCGGCGTTGCGCAGGCGGATCTCCTTGACCGAGAACCGCAGGCGGTGCTCCACCATGCTCATGAGCAGGGTCGGATGGCTGCTCCCGGGCGGCAGGTGGGCGATGACCTCCTGCAGCGCCTCGGCGTCGTAGAGCCGCACGGGCGTGCCCATGTCGTTGCGCCAGATCCCGAACGCCAAGCCGGACAGCGGGCGCAGCGCCCGCCCGGCGAGCGAGCCCCGGTCGCCGACAACGACCCGTGCCCCGGCCTCGTAACCGTCGAGCAAGCGGGCAATGTCGCTGTAGCCCACCCGGACCTCGCCCCCGATCAGAAGCACCAGATCGGGCTCGGTGACGAGTGCCAGTGTGCAGGCCTTTTGGGCGTCGAAGTGCTGCCCGCCAGGTGGCGCCAGCACCGTGTGCTCCCGAGCGAGTCCGGCGAGCGTCTCCTCGAGCATCCAGGCGTCACCGTTGGAGGGACGCATCAGCACCGCCGTGACGTTGCGGCGGGGCGGGGAAGTGCTCACGGAAAGCGACGCTACCGGCTCGGGTTGCTCAGGACTCCGTCGGGATCGCCGCGGCGGACGCTTCGGGATGCTCCGAACCGGTCAGGTAGATCGCTGCGACGACGAAGATGAACAGCGCAGTGGTCGCCAATTGGGCCAGGAATCCGTTGCCCAGGCCGAAGTCGACGATGGCCCGCAGGCTGTTGTCGCGATCCTCGGTGTAGTCGAACGAGTAGTCGACCGCCAGCGCGTACGCGATGTCGGCCACGAAGTAGACCAAGAACCCGCTCATGAAGGCAGCGGCGAGTTGGCGGCGCAGCATCCATGCGGCCAGGGGGGCGGCCCCCGCAAGGATCAACCAACCCGCCAATTCGGGGATGAACTGGGCTCCCTCGAGGCGGGCGACGAGACCCCGGTGGACGATTTCCGTCGTCAGCGGCTCGCTCAGCGCGTTGCCGGACTCGTTGAGCGGGATCCGTTCGATGGAGATGACGTAGGTGGGCAAGAAGCGGGCCACGATCCAGCCGGTGCTCAGGACGGCGAGGCCGAGCACGAGCCATGGGCTGCGCGGGCGACCGTCGTCGCGGCAGCCACGGCAACACTCGCCGGAGACGAGGAGGGCTGCGTAGCAGGCGACCACGAGCTGCACGATGTAGGAGGCAAGGCCCAACCAGAATCCGGGGCCGGGCTCAACCTCGTCGTAGGTGAACATCCCGAAGCTGCTCTCGGCGACGATGTAGAACATGCCGACGGTGAGGCCGCAGATCCCGACCGCGCCGGCGGTGCGGTGCCCGGGCCGCGACACGCAGAACAGCATCGTGGCGAAGGCGCCCATCATGATGCAGTTGAACCACAGGTTCGCCGGGTCGTGCACCAGCAGGTCGGTGGCGTCGTCCCAGCGGAAGTACAGCGACAGGATCCAGAGAGCCAGCGAGGCAACACCGAGCTGAAGCACGCCAAGGAGTCTTCGCTGGGCCGGCTCGCCGGCGGCGTAGAACGGCACGATCGGTCTCACGGCGCCGCGATCGTCATCGGGGCGTCCCGGTTCCTCGGCACCGGTCATGGCAGTCCCTCCAGTCGTGGTCGGCGGGTCCGAACGCTCCGAGGTGGGTCCCCTTTGCGTTCACCACCACGTCTTGGAGGCTATCCGGCGGGGGTCGCGGGCGCGAGAAGACCCTTCGAGGCGGGGGAGGCTCGGGTCGCCGGTTAGAGTCCCCCCGTGCCCAGGCCGCCGGCGGTGGATCTCTACAGCGACACCCAGACCAAGCCCACTGCTGCGATGCGAGGGGTGATCGCCGATGCCGAGGTGGGCGACGAGCAGCAGGGCACCGACCCCACCGTCAACCGGCTCTGTGCCAGGGTGGCGGAGATGCTGGGCCACGAGGCAGGGCTCTTCCTGCCCACCGGCACGATGTGCAACCTCGTGGCGGTCGCCGCACACACCTCGCCCGGCGACGCCATCGTGACCTCGCACGACAGCCACATCGTGCGTTCCGAGACCGGGGGGGCGGCCGCCTACTCGGGTGTGATCACCGACCTGCTGGCCGGTGACCGTGGGCGGTTCGGCCCCGAAGCCACCTCGGTGGCTCTGGCGCCGGGGCACGTGTACCGACCCTGGCCGCGCCTGGTCTGCCTCGAGCAGACCCACAACTTCGGCGGCGGCACCGTCTGGCCGCTGGCGCAGTACCGGGCGGTCGCCGACGTGGCGCACCGCCACGGCGTGCCGGTGCACACCGACGGCGCCCGGCTCTTCAACGCCACCGTGGCCTCGGGCACAGACCCTTCCGACTGGGGCGAGCCCGTCGAGAGCATCTGGGTGGACTTCACAAAGGGGCTCGGCGCACCCATCGGCGCCGTCCTCGTGGGAGGTCGTGACTTCATCGAGGCGGTCCGGACGCACAAGCACCGCTGCGGGGGCGCCATGCGCCAGGCCGGTATCGCCGCGGCCGGCTGCCTCTACGCGCTGGATCATCACATCGAGCGCCTCGCCGACGATCACGCCAATGCCGCTCGCCTCGCCGAGGGGCTCGCCGCGCTCGGGCTCGACACCGAGGACGTGGAGACGAACATGGTGTGGATCGATGTCTCGAGCACCGGGTTGCGCGCGGCGGACTTCCTCGAGCGGCTGGCGGCCCGGGATGTACGGATGAGCAGGGTCGAGGAGCGGGTGCGCGCCGTGACACACCTCGACGTCTCCGCCGGTGACGTCGAGACCGCTATCGGCGCGGTGGCCGCGGTACTCGCCGACCTGCGATGAGTGCCGACGGGGCGCGGCGCCCCAACGTCTGCTTCATCCTCACCGACCAGGAGCGCCACCGGGGCTGGTTGCCGGACGACGCCGACCTGCCCAACCGCCGGCGCCTGCTGGAGGGGGGGCTGGAGTTCGGCCGTCACTACACCCACACCTCGCCGTGCTCGCCATCGCGGGCGACCCTCGTGACCGGCCAGTACATGCCCGAACACGGCATCAAGGAGAACACCCGAGGGCCGGCCAACGGCTGGCTGGATGGTGGCGTCGACACGCTCGGCAAGATGCTGCGGCGTGCCGGCTACAGGACCGCCTACAAGGGCAAGTGGCACCTCTCGATGGGTCCCTACCCGGACATGGAGTCGTACGGGTTCGGCGACTGGGAGGGCAACGATCAAGCCTTCTGGGGCCAGGCAGGCAGCGGCGTGGAGTACGACGAGCCGATCGGCGCCTCCGCCGCGGCCTGGATCCGCGACCGGGCGGGCGAGGAGAGTCCGTGGTTCCTTTTCGTGGGGCTCGTGAATCCCCACGACATCATGTGGTTCCCCATCGACCAGCCCTGGTACCAGCAGGCCAACCCCGACCATTTCGGGCGGGTGCGCGACCGCTACGCGGCCCTGGGATGGGGGCGCGCCGACGCCCTGCCGCCCTTCACTCTGGACTACCCCGAGCGATTCGAGGAGTTGCCGCCGAACTTCGACGACGACCTGCACACCAAGCCCGACGTGCACCGGCGCTTCGTGCACGAGATGTCACGCAACGGCGGCTACCTCGACCGCGCCGACAAGAAGCGCTGGCTCCGTCAGTTGGACTACTACGTGAAGCTCCACGAGATGAGCGACGTCAGCGTGGGCCTGATCCTGGATGCCATCGCCGCCGGCGGTGCTACCGAGGACACCGTCGTGATCTTCACCTCCGACCACGGCGACCAGTGCGGCTCGCATGCGCTGCGCTCGAAGGGGCCGTGGAACTACGAGGAGACGATGCACATCCCGCTGTACGTGGTGGCCCCGGGCGTCACGACGCCGGGGTCACAGAGCGAGGCGCTGACCAGCCACGTGGACCTGACGGTCACGGTGACCGAACTGGCCGGCGTGGACGTCGCCGATGCCGGGCTGCCGGGGCGGAGCCTGGTGCCGCTGCTGGCCGACCCGGCGGCGGGGGGCCGCGATGAGGTCCTGTTCGCCCAGGACTGGGCCTGGTACGACGGCCTGCTGGACACCCGTTACGCCAGCCGCGGGATCTTCGACGGCCGCTTCAAGTACTGCCGCTACTACGGGATCGGCGGCAGCAGCACCACATCGGCCCAGCCGCCGACGGGCCCGAAACTCTTCGACATCGACGCCGCCTTCGACGATCAGGACCACGAGCTGTACGACCTGCAGGAGGATCCGTACGAACTCGTGAACCTGGCTGTCGACAGGGGACGTCGCCGGGAGGTCCGGGGGTGGTTCGACCGGATGCTGGAAGCCGAGGCCGAGGCGTTCGCGGACGAGCCCGGCAGCCGACCAGCCGGGGCCCCGCCCTGGGTGGAGGGCTAGAGCAGCACCGCCGGCCGGCGCCCGGGGACATGGTGCGGCGCGAGGCCGGCGGACTCAGCGCCGGGCGTCGACATGGTGCGCCGAGGCGCCGGCCCGCTGCAGTTCGCGGATCATCAGGCCGTGGAGGCGCTCGACCTCGGTGGGATGATCGTCGGCGATGTTGGTCGTCTGGCCGCGGTCGCTCCGGCGGTCGTACAACTCGCAGGGCTCATCGCGGACCGACCACAACATCGTCCAGTCGTCCGTCGTGACCGTGATCGGTTGCCATTCCCCGACCTGGCGGGTGACGTCGTCCACGATCGAGACCAGGTCGGTGCCGGCGTTGGCCAGCGGCATGGCGGAGATTGCCACCTCCCTGCCGGGTCCGTGGGGCGAGGTAACCAGCGGTAGCAGGGATCGGCCCAGGAACTGCTCCGGTGCCTCGAGGCCGAAGAGGTCGGTGATGGTGGGTGCCAGGTCGATCGCCGAGACCAGCCTGGTGTCGGCGCGCGGGGTATTGCCGGGCAGTCGCACGAGCAGCGGCACGTTGGCGATGTCCCGCCACAACGGTGAGCGCAGCCACCTCCGCATCCCGGGATCGGTCCTCGACCGGTCGGCGATCATCTTGCCGAACAGGTCGTGCTCTCCGAAGCAGAAGCCGTGATCGGTGGTGAAGACCACTGCCGTGTCGTCCCGCAGGCCCACTGCGTCGACGGTGTCCAGGAACCGACCGAGCCAGCGGTCCACCATCTCGAGTTTGCCGCTGTAGCAGGCCCGGGCGATCGCCACGTCCTCGACCGTGCAGTCGAACTGCGCCAGGTTCTCGAGGGTCGTGTAGGCGGGGTTCACCAACCGGCCGTCGTAGCCGGGCAGGTAGCGCTCGGTGTACCAGTGAGGCGCGTCCCATGGTTCGTGGGGATCCCATGTGTCCACGTACAGGAAGAACGGCTCGCCGGCTTGCGCCAGCACGTCGAGGTGCCTCTCGGCCTCGGTGAAGGTGACCGGAGCGCAGTGGTCGTGCTCGGTGAGCCAGGGCGAGCGCACCAGCGGGGTGTTGCTCTGCACCCTCGGATCGGCGGACAGGCGTGCCACGTCCTGGACCGGAATGTCGGCGAACCAGCGGAAGCCGCGGTCGTAGTTGTAGCCCTTCACCTTGTAGAAGGGCGTGTCGACCACGCCGCAGCATGTGACGCCCGCCTCGGACAGGTACTCGGGCAGGGTTCGCAGGTTGCGGGGCAGAGGACCCCAACCGATGTCGGTGAGCGCGTACTGTCCGGTGAGATAGTCGGCGCGGGCCGGCACCGTCGGGAAGGAGGCGACCTGCGCGGACAGGAAGTCCACCGACTCGGCGGCCAGGCGGTCGAGGCTGGGCGTGTTGACATGGCCGCCGTGAACACCCAGGTAGTCGGTGACGACAGTGTCGGCCACGATCATGATGACGTTCATCGCTGCCCTCCTAGCTGTGACACCACGACGCGCTGGCGCACTGTACTCAGCGCGGCAGGTCGCACCGGTCCGAGCCCGTCTGATGTCGGTGTGCTTTCCGTCTGCTGCGCTCGAATGCAATCATGGGGAGGTGACCGCACTCGGCGCCGCTGAGGCGTGGCCCGTGAACCCCGAGGGGATGTGAGCATGAGGATTCTCTTCGCCGACCCCTGTCACCCCCGCGCCGTGGCCAAGCTGCACGCCAACGGCTTCGAGTGCATCGAGAAGCCACAGGTGGAACCCGGCGATCTCGGCCTGCTGCTCGCCGGTGGCGAATTCGACGTGCTCGTTGTCCGCAGCACCCTCGTCACCGCCGAGGCCATCGCCGCTTCCCGCTCGTTGTCGCTCATCGTGCGAGCAGGCGCAGGGTTCAACAACATCGACGTGGCTGCGGCCTCGGCTCGAGGGATCTTCGTCTGCAATACCCCGGGGCGCAATGCGGTGGCGGTGGCGGAACTCACGATGGGTCTCATGGTGGCGCTCGACCGCCACATCGCCGATGCCGCGGCCGATCTGCGAGATGGCATCTGGGACAAGCCGCGGTACAGCCGTGCGCGCGGCCTGAAGAGCCGCGCGCTGGGCATCGTCGGGATGGGGCGCATCGGGATGGCCGTCGCCGAGCGGGCAGCCGGCTTCGGCATGCGCCTGCACGCGCTGGCGCGCCCCGGCCGCGACCCGCTGATCCAGCGGCGTATGGAGGAACTCAACTTCTCGCTGCACGACGGCCTCGTGGAAATGGCGGCGATCTGCGACGTCCTGACGCTGCACGTCGCCGGGACCGAGCAGGTCGTGGACGCCGCGGTGCTGGCGGCGATGCCGTCGGGTTCGATCCTGCTGAACACCGCGCGATCCGGGCTCGTGGACACCGAGGCGCTGCTTGTTGCCATGGACAGCAAGGGCATCCGTGCCGGCCTGGACGTCTTCGAGGACGAGCCGGGCGGCGCCACCGCCGACTTCGCCCCGCGGCTGGTCCGGCATCCCAACGTGGTGGCCACACCGCACATCGGTGCCTCCACCGAGCAGGCGCAGGAGGCGGTGGCCTCGGCCATTGTCAAGGTCGTTAGGGCGTACGCGAGCGGGCGCATCGTCAACTGCGTGAACCTCGAGACCGGGCGCGTGGGCAGTCACGTGATCGTGGTTCGCCACGAGGACCGGGTCGGGGTCCTGGCCTCGATGCTCGCCGTCCTGCGGCGACATGATCTCAACGTGGCGGGGATGGAGAACCGTGTCTTCCGCGACTCCAACGCGGCGGTTGCCACGATGGACCTCTCGGGAATCATGAACTCCGAGGTCCACAAGGAGATCCTTGGACTGCCGCACGTGTACCACGTGGAGGTCCGCCCGGTGCCCGAAGCCGCTGCGGGGACGCTCTCATGACGGGTGCGGGGCAGGAAGGAGGGGCCCAGGGCCACCATGGATCGGTGCTGTGGCCGTTCTCGGCCAGCGTCGTGTGCCAGGACTGGGCCCACCGTGTGGTCTCGCCGGCCTACGAAGGGCTCGGGGTGGAGGAGCGGCGCTCCCTGCTCCTGGCGCAGCCCGACAGCTACATGCACGCCACCCGCTCCCCGGAGGACGTCGGCTATGCGTTGAGCCCGGCGGAGTTGGCAGTGCTCAACCAGATGGCGCTGATCCGCCTGCTGCGTCTCGGGGCCTTCGAGTCTCGCTCGGACCCGGCCGTCTACGTGTACCGCCTCATCGGATACGGGTGCCGCCAGCGCGGGATCGTGGGAGTCGTGCCCCTCGAGGCCTACCGGCGAGGCCGTATCAGGCCCCACGAGCGCACCCATGCCGATCGCGAGGAGCTGCTGAGCGAGTTCTTGGCACTGACCAGCGCCCAGTCCAGCCCCGTGGGCCTGACCTTCCGGGGGACGTCACGCATTTCAGCCATGCTCGATGCGGTCGAGGGTGGCCAGGAGCCGCTCCTGGATTTCATCGATCCGAACGACGTGGCGCAACGGGTCTGGGAGGTGACCGACCCGACCTTCCTCCAGATCCTCAACGAGGACCTGGAGGGTCAGAACCTGTACGTCACCGACGGCCATCACCGCCTCGGCGCCGGCTTGGTCGTCAGCGAGCGGGTGCGCCGCCAGCGGAAGGCCTCCAGCGCCGCCGGCGGCTACCTCCCGAGCGACATCGTGCTCACGACCCTCGGACACGAGCCCCCAGGTATGCCTCAGGCACTCGCCGGCGACGTCGCGGGGGAGGAGCAGGAGTTCTCGCCGACTGGCGAGAGCGGACCCGCCGCCGGTGAATTGCTGGCGAGCGACGCCATCCTGGCTGCCCTGTTCCCGCACGACGAACTGCGCCTGCTGGTTTTCCACCGGCGGGTGACACCGGCTGTCGCCACCGATGGTGCCGCGATCGAGGCGGCGCTGCGCGGGCTGGGTTCACTCGAGCCCATCGGGGTACGCGACGCCGACCCTCCCCGGCAGGGGGTCTTCGGGGTGTACCTCGGGCGGCGCTGGTTCCGTTTCATCCCTGCCAGCGGGGTGAAGGGAATCGACGCCGGCTGGCTGCAGGAGAGTGTCCTGGCCCCCGTATTCGGGATCGATGACCCGGAGCAGACCCGCAACATCGACTACATCTCGGCGATGCTGGGTGCCGAGCAGGTGGCGCGCCGCTGCGACGAGGCCGGCGGCGTGGGTTTCGTCCTGCGCCCGGTCACGATCGAGACGATGATGACCGTGGCCGACGCCCGGCAGATCATGCCGCCCAAGTCCACCTACTTCCACCCAAAACCGCGCTCGGGCGTGTTCCTGCGGTTCCAATAGCCCATGTCGCAGTGCGCGGCTCCCAGCGAGCGTGGCGGATCACTCCAGGACCCCGGCACGAGCCTGAGGCGCCTGCTGCACCACAGCGCACCGAACCGGGCGACGGGCCAGTCGCCGGCCCCGGACATCTCCGGGGATCCGTACCGGCGGAGTTCCCTGGATCCGCCCAGCTGGCGTGGGCGCAAGCACGCTGCGATGGTGCTGCCCGCCATTGCCGGGGGTGTCTGGCTGGTCGTGGTCACTCCCGGCGTCGGCAATCGGGCTGTCATTGCCCTCTATGCCGCCAGCCTGGTCGGGATGTTCACGGTCAGCGCCGCATTCCACCTGCGAACCTGGAGCGACGTGGACTGGCTGCGGATGCGGCGCTGGGACCACTCCGCCATCTACGCCCTAATAGCCGGCAGCTACGGGGCGATCATGGGCCTCGGGTTGTCCGGCTGGCCGCGGACCTGGCTGGTAGGTGCAGCCGTGGGGATCTGTGCGGTGGGGATCGCGGTCCGCTGGCTCGTCCTGCACCCCCCGTTCGGGATGATGACGACGCTCTTCCTGCTCACTGGCGGGATGTCGATGATCGCCATACGCCAGATCCTGGACGGGCTCGGCGTGGCCGGCACGACAGTCGTGCTGGTCGGCTGCGCCTTCTACGGCCTGGGTGCCCTGGCGCTGGGCCTGCGCCGCCCGAACCCCTGGCCGGGACACTTCGGCTACCACGAGGTGTGGCACCTCAACGTAATCGTCGGTTCCGGCTGCCAGTTCTGGGTGGTGGCGTGCGTCGTGGTTCCCTCGCTGTGAGCCTTCGGCGATGAGCGGCCCGCCGCTGGTCGGTGTGGGGCCGCACCCGGAGCCGTGGCCCACCGATCCCCGCCTGGATCCCGACCTGCTCGCCGGCGGCGACCGGCGCAATGTGGTGGACCGCTACCGCTACTGGCGACAGGAGGCCATCGTCGAGGATCTGGACCGTAGGCGGCACCCATTCCACGTGGCCGTCGAGAACTGGCAGCACGACTTCAACATCGGATCAGTGGTGCGCAACGCCAACGCCTTCGGCGCCCGGGCGGTGCACATCGTGGGTCGGCGCCGCTGGAACCGGCGCGGGGCGATGGTCACCGACCGCTACCAGCATGTCATCCACCACCCCGACGTAGCCTCGCTGGCGCGCTGGGCCGTGGCGGAGGACATTCCGCTGGTGGGCATCGACAACCTGCCGGGTTCGCTGCCGCTGGAGCAGCAGCACCTGCCCGAGCGTTGCGTGCTGCTCTTCGGTCAGGAAGGGCCGGGTCTGTCGACGGCCGCCGTCGATGCCTGCTCGGAGTTGCGGCGGATCAGCCAGTTCGGCTCGACCCGGTCGATCAATGCCGGCGCGGCCAGCGCCATCGCCATGTGGGCCTGGATTTGCCGGCACGCCGGGGAGTCTGACAACTCCCCGGTGGACTGAGCGTCCCGCCCAGCGGCCAGCGGCTACGAGGGAATTGACTGGAAGCTGGCGGCGATGAGCAGGGCGGCCAGTGCCGTCAGCGAAGCGACGCTGGCGAACAGGGCCCGCTCCGGGGCCCGCTGGGCACGGGTGTGCAGCCAGGCGCCCACTCCCGAAGCAGCCACCAGGGCCATCTTCACGAAGAAGAGCGTTTGCCAGGTGCCCGTGCTGGCGCTCCACTCGATTTCCCCGATGCTCCAGAGGCCGGTGATGATGGCGAGGGCGAAGAACGGCCAGGAGATGCGCCCGAAGCGGCGAGCCGCCTGCTGGGTGACGGTCATCTCGCCGTCGGCGACCGGGGTGGCGCTGCGATCCGCCTTCCGCAGCAACGGCACGAGGCCCGCCACCACGATCTGACCACCGACCCAGACCGTCACGCTCAGGATGTGCAGGAAGCGGCGCAGAGCATCGAGGTCGAGTGAGAAGTCTCTGATCATCGTGGTCCTCCTCGGTCGGGACGCAATCTTCGCACCCGGAACCCTATAGCCGTTGTCCCCGACCGCACCCGCTGGTCGACGGCGGTCCGGGTGGGGGACCGGGGTGCCGTTCCGCTCCTCCACGCAGGCGAAGAGTCGTCGCACCCCAGCCCCCCGGCCCCCCACCCTCGTTGGTCGGCGGCCACTGGTGTGCGGATGCGGCGCCGGTGGGCGAGACTTGGGCTATGAGTTTCGACACGGATGCCTATATCGCCGCCACCGAGCGCGAGGGTGATGTGGTCGGCGCCGTCGCCGCCACGGGTGATCTGGATGCGCCCGTTCCGAGTTGCCCCCGCTGGAGCCTGCAGAAGCTGGTGGGCCATCTGGGGTGGGTCTACAACTGGGTCAGCGAGCACTTCGAGCAGCGAGCGGCGACAATGCTGAACCGGGACGATGTCCCGCGCCCGCCGCAGGGGCAGGCCGTGGTGGACTGGTACGTCGAGGCCCACGCCAGGGTGCTGGCCGCTCTGCGCGACGTCGGGCCCGACGAGGAGATCTGGGGTTGGGCGGGCATCAACACGGGTGCGTTCTGGCACAAGCGCCTTGCACAAGAGAGCCTCATCCACCGCTGGGACGCCGAGTACGCAGTCGGCCAGCCGGGGAGCCTCGACAGTGATCTGGCGGCCGACGGTGTGGAGGAGTTTGCTGAGGCAATCCTCCCCTTCCAGGCCAGTGTGACCAAGGATCCCCTCCCGGAAGGCACCTTGCACCTGCACCGCACCGATGGAGACGGCGAGTGGCTGTGGCGGATCGCCGAGGGCCGTTTCGTGTCCGAGCGGATCCATGCGCGGGGCGATGTCGCCGTGCGGGGCACCGGCGAGCAGCTCGACCTGCTGTTGTGGGGGCGCATCGAGCCTGACGCCGTCGAGGTGTTCGGCGAGGTGGAAGTCCTGGCCGCCTGGACGGCCCTGAGTCGTCGCTGAGGTGGACGACCCGCTGCACGACCGAGCCGGCAAGAGGGGCGCAGCCAGGTGACCGAAGGCGATTCAGCGTCGCGCGACGCCCCCGAGCCCGAGGCTCCCGTGGTTGGATCCGCCGCCGGTGAGTGGGTGGCCGACGAGGACGGCGCCGAGGTGTTCGTACCGCCATGGTGGGTTGGTTTCGACACCCTGCTCGCCGTCGCGGCGTTCGTGGTGCTGTTCCGCTTCAGCGGTCTGGGTCCGGCGATCGGGGCCATCACGGTGGTGTCGGTGTTGTCGGGCATCCTGCGCGTCCGCGCCAGGGTCGGGGTGGGCAAGCTGCTCCCGCTCGTCGCGGTTTGCGTCATCGTGCGGGGCGTCGTCGGGATCATCACCGGCAACGACGACATCTACTTCGGCATCGGCATCGGCTACAAGTTCGCCATCGCGGCGGGTCTCGTGCTGTCGGCACCCCTGAACCGCAACCCCGCCGTGGACCTGGTGGCGCGCACGCTGGGGTTGCCGGCCTCGATGCGCTCCCACGAGGCGTACCGTTCGGCCGTCGACCGCATCGTCGTGGTGTTCGGCGTGCTGCTGGGGTTGACGGCCGGCTTCGACATCTGGTTCCTGGGTGTCACCGACCCCGATCAGTACGTGCTCTTCCGCTACCTCTTCAACTGGCCGCTGTACGTGGGCTTCACGGCTCTGAGCCTGACGTTCCTGTCCAAGCGGCTCGGCCGGATCCCCGGGTTCCCGGGGATCATGAACCTGCTGGAGCAGCAGGCCGAGCTACGCACCGCCGCCCGAAAACGGCGCTAGCCGCGCCCGGGTACACGGCCTGAAGTCGCCCGTGCTGCCCCGCCGGCGGCCGGTAGTCTGAGGATGTGACCGGATCGGCCGCCACCGGCCGCGGTGTGTGTATTCAGTCTTTCGTCGTTGTGAGTGTCGTGGTGAGTCAGGAGACCGAGTGAGCGAGTCCTCCACCGGCACGCCTGCTGTGGCCGTGCGGGGGTTGACCAAGAGTTACGGCTCCGTCGAGGCGGTACGCGGCGTTTCCTTCGAGGTGGCGACCGGCGAGGTGTTCGCCCTACTGGGGCCGAACGGGGCCGGGAAGTCCACCACCGTGGAGATACTCGAGGGTCATCGGACCGCGGACTCGGGCGAGGTGTCGGTGCTCGGGTTCGAGCCGGACAAGGCCGGCAGGGAGTTTCGGGACCGCATCGGGATCGTCCTGCAGGAGTCCACGGTGGACACCTCGGAGGTCACCGTTGCCGAAGCGCTGGATACGTTCGGAGCGGCCTACCGGCGTCCACGCGATCGTGACGAGGTCGTCGAACTGGTCGGACTGACCGGTAAGGCGAATGCCCGCCTCAAGACCCTCTCGGGCGGCCAGCAGCGGCGCGTGGACATGGCGCTGGGACTCATCGGCGACCCGGATCTGCTCTTCCTGGACGAGCCCACCACCGGATTCGACCCCGAGGCGCGGCGGGCCACCTGGGAGATGATCAGGGATCTGCGCGGCCTCGGCCGGACGATCATCCTCACCACCCACTACATGGAGGAGGCCGAATACCTGGCCGACCGGGTGGCGGTTCTACTGGACGGGGTGGTCGTGGCTTGTGCACCGCCGTCACAACTCATGGGCGCCGGCGAGTCGACCGTTCGCTTCCGGCTCCCCGCTGACACCCGGAAGGCCGATCTTCCCGCCGCAGTGGCCGAGGCGGTGGAGGTCCACGAGGACCGCGCCGTCGTGAGCACGGATCGCCCCACCGCCCTGCTCGCCGAATTGACGGGTTGGGCACGCGACGGTGGGATCGAACTCAGGGAATTGACGGTGAGCCCTCCGAGCCTCGAAGACGCCTACCTACGGCTCATCGGGGCCGATAGGGATGGGCACAGTGCGGAGTAGTCGCGCTGGGGCGGAGAGCACAGAGGCCGGTGCCTGGCCGTCCTGGGGGCGCCTGACGTGGACTGCCATGCGCAGCCAGAATCGCACCTTCTGGCGCAACCCGGTGGCGTCCTTCTTCACCCTCGGCCTGCCCCTGATCATGCTGGTGCTGTTCGGATCGCTGTTCAGCTGGGATATCGACGTGGGGTTCGGCCTGATCCCGGCTGCGCAGTTCTACACGCCGGGCCTGGCGGCGTTCACGGCGGCCAATGCCGCCCTGGCCAACGTCGGCATCACGCTCGCCTTCCAGCGCCAGTTCGGGCTCCTGAAACGGATCAGGGGGACACCCCTTCCTCCGTCCGCGTTCCTGGCCGGCACGGTGGCCTCCTCGGTCTGGATCGCCATCCTGGGGACACTCATCATGATGCTGGTCGGCGTGGCGTTCTTCGGCGTCGGCATCGCCGCGGCGAAGATCCCGGCGGCGACCGTGGCGTTCGTCGTGGGCACGGCGACCTTCGCCGGACTGGGTCTGGCGCTGGCAGCGCTGGCGCCGAGCGGCAACACCGCCCCGGCGGTGGCCAACGCTGTCATCCTGCCGATGGCGTTCGTGTCCGACATCTTCGTGCCGGCCCAGGACCCGCCCGCCTGGTTGCGGATCCTGGGCGACGTCCTGCCGCTCAAGCACTTCGGCAGGGCGTTCTCGGCGGCCTTTCACCCCGCCGTGCCGGCGCCCGCCTGGCAGGGGAGCGATCTCCTGATCCTCGCCGCCTGGGGGGTTGCCGGCGCGCTACTGGCCTGGCGCTTCTTCGACTGGATGCCACGCGTGGCGAGCGGTCGCCGGGCCAAGGCCGAGGGATGAGGAGGACGCCGGGCGACTCCCGGGCGGGCGGCAGATGCTGATCGAAGAACTCCGGCGGCGCCATCGCCGGGAGGCCCTCAGAGGTTGCTGATCAGCTTGAAGGACTCGGCCGCCGCCAAGCCGGCGGGTTCGGCGGCCTCGGCCAGTTCGCGGTGGATGCGTTGCCGGAACGCCTCGCGCTGGGTGCCGTCGTCGCCGGTCTCGATCCCCATGGTGGAGCGGAACTGGCTCGCGTGCGCCTCGAGAGCGGCGATCTTGGCGCCGGCCCAACCCTCGGCGTCCTCGTGGTGGTCGGGTTCGTCGGCCTCGAAGAGCAGCAGGTGCTCGGGGCGGTGCGCCGGCAGGTTCTGCTCGGGGAAGAAGTGCGGGTCGCGGGCGGCGACGATGGCTTCGGTGACCAGCAGGCCTGCCTGGCGGTGATCGGGGTGGATCCGGTAGCGCTTCCAGGGATCGTGTCCCAGCACCACCTCGGGGCGTAGACGGCGGATCACCGAAGCCAGCAGCGCCCGTGCGCCCAGATTGGCCTCCAGCTCACCGTCGGTGAAGTCCAAGAACACGACCTCGCCGGTGGCACCGAGCCGCCGAGCCGCCTCGCGCTGCTCGACCTGGCGCCGCACCACCAGCCTCGCAACATCGATCTGGGGGTCCCAAGAACCCTTCGAGCCGTCGGTGCAGACCGCCAGATGCACCGCGCAACCGGCCGCGGCCCAGCGCGCCAGCGTGGCGCCGCAGCCGAATTCGGTGTCGTCGGGGTGTGCCGAGACCGACAGGGCGCTGGCCGGCGTGGGAAGGTTGCGGCTCACGACGGCGGTCCTGTGCTCGTCGCGGCGGGCCGGCGCAGGTGCGCGGGCAGGCGCCGCAGGTCCTCAGGCAGGTCCACGTCCCAATTCAGATCGGGATCGTGGCAGATGCGCAGCTCCAGTCCCAGTCGCTGGGCTTCGGTGCAGTGCCGGCGGAACGAGCCGGCGCCGTAGGAGAAGCCGAATCCGGCGCCGGCGGGGACGCACAGCACGTTGGTCCCATCAGCACGCCGATCGGGGACCGCGGTCACACCACCGGCACCTGTCAGATGATCGAAGCCCTGTGCCCCCGGAAGATCGCCGTGCGCCACGACGACCTCGGTGAATCCCCGGCCTGCAAGTACGGCGACGCCGCGGGTGACCGCGCCGTTCAACCCCGTCCCGGGGCACCACACGACCTCTGCGCCCGTGGCCTCGGCCCATGCCGCAACGCCGAGATCATCGCAAACCACCACCGCCGGCAGCGGCGCGGCGGCGCCGAGCACATGGGAGGCCATGCGGCGGGCCAGCTCACTCCGCTCGGCGGCAGGGAGGACCCCCTCCAGCCGGAGCTTCGCCTGGGCGAAGGCTTTGACGGGCACGAGCACCGCCGCTTCGGTCACCCGCCGGAGTCTAATGACCCACCCCGACAGGACCCGGATGCCCCGAACCCTGCCGCCGCCCGGCTCCGCAGGCGATCGGACGCGGTCCTCCTAGGCTCGGGTGGTTCTCGGCGGAAGGACCGGATGCATGCGCGGCGAATCGCCCTCATCGATCGGAACGGAGCCGGCGGGCCCCTGGCGCTCCGCCGAGCGGCGGCGATCCGCCGGCGAGGCGCCGCCCCTGGCGGGCGTGCGGGTGCTCGACCTGGCGACGGCGCTGGCCGCGCCCCTGGCGGCGGGGATCCTTGCCGAGCAGGGCGCGGACGTCATCAAGATCGAACCGCCGGGCGGGGGCGACATCCTGCGCCACGTGGGACCGGCCGTCGGCGGAGTCTCGGGCATCTACCAGATGACGAACCGCTCCAAGCGCGCCGCCACCGTGGACATCACCACCTCGGAGGGCCACGCCATCGCGCTCGAACTCGCAGCCGGAGCCGACATCGTCTTCCAGAACTTCCGTCCCGGTGTCGCCGAGCGGCTCGGCGTGTCGTACGACCACCTGCGCGAGGTGAACCCCGAGGTGATCGTGGTGGCGGCGACCGGATTCGGGGCGACAGGGCCGTACGCCGACCGCCCCGCCTACGACGGCATCATCCAGGCCGCATCGGGCATCGCGGCTCTCGAGGCCGATGTCGACACGGGTGAGCCTCACAGCCTTCGACACACCGTCTCGGACAAGCTCACAGCCCTGTACGCGGTGCAGGCGGCTACGGCGGCGCTGCTGGCGCGGGAGCGGGGATCCGGGGGGCAACTGGTGGAGATCGCCATGCTGGAGGTGTCGTCATCGTTCCTGTGGATCGACGCTGCCGGCCGGGAGACCTTGCTGGACTACGACGGTCCGCAACGCTCCGATCCTGCCGCGCACGTCAAGCCGATGGCCTGTGCCGACGGGTGGATGTACATCGTGGCGCTGAGCGACGACCAGTACGGCGGACTTTGCCGCGCGCTCGACGTGGAGGTGGACGAGCGCCTGGCGACGATGGCCGGACGCCACCAGAACCGCGGCCTGGCACGGAACGTCTGGCGGGAAATCCGCGACCGCTTGGCGGCGTTGCCCGTGACCGAGGCGTGCGCCCGTCTCGAAGCCCAGGACGTCCCGCACAGCCACGCCGTGGAGGTGCGCGACCTGCCCGAGCACCCGCAGCTGTCCCAGCGCGACTTCTTCTGCGACAGTGTCCATCCGGCGGCGGGGCGGATGCGCCAGACGAGGCCCCCGGTGCGGTTCTGCGGCACACCCGCGCAATGGCGTCCGCATGCGCCCGAGCCAGGCCGGGACACCGACGAGATCGTCACCGGACTGCGCGGCGCGGAGGCCGCCGCGCTGCGCGCCGGCGGCGTGATCGCCTGAGATGCGCGACCCGAAGGTTTCGTCGCCCGTTGGTGGGGGCGGTACTGTCACGCCGGTGCAGGGCGTGACGGTGGTGGGTGCCGGCTCGTGGGGAACCACGGTGGCGTCGCTCGTTTCGGCCAATGCGCCGGCCCGGCTCTGGTGCAGGCGGCGCGAGATTGCCGAGGAGATCGGTGCCCGGGCAACCAATGAGCAATACCTGCCGGGATTCACCCTGTCGCCGACGCTCGAGGCAGGCCACGATCTGGCTGCGGCAGTGACCGGTGCAGGGATCGTGGCAATGGCGGTGCCCAGCCACGTGTTCCGCAGCGTGTTGGCGGAGGTCGTGCCGCATCTCGGGCCGGGCGTGCCGGTCATCAGCCTGAGCAAGGGTCTCGAGCAGGGATCGCACCGCCGGATGTCGGAGATCGTGGGGGAACTGGCGCCGGGGCACCCGGTTGGTGTTCTCACCGGACCCAATCTGGCGCGAGAGGTACTGGCCGGCTCACCGGCGGCTGCCGTGCTGGCCATGAGCGACGTGACTGCGGCGGAACGCCTCGTCCCGGTGTTCGCTCGCGAGCACTTCCGCGTCTACGTGGGCCATGACGTGGTGGGCAGCGAACTCGGGGGAGCCCTGAAGAACGTGGTGGCCCTGGCCGTCGGCATGGCCGAGGGTTTGGGCTTGGCGGACAACAGCCGGGCGGCTCTCATCACCCGCGGGCTCGCCGAACTAACCCGCCTGGGTGTCGCCATGGGTGGTGAACCTGCGACGTTCGCCGGGCTTGCCGGACTTGGCGACCTGCTGGCGACGTGTCTCAGCCCGCAGAGCCGCAACCATCACGTGGGCGTGGAATTGGGTCGCGGGAAGACTCTCGCGGAGATCACAGATGCCATGCAGCAGGTGGCCGAAGGGGTGAAGACGGCTCGAGTGGTTCTCGAGCTGGCCACCGAGTACGGCTTGGAGATGCCGATCACTTCCGAACTGTGCGCGGTGCTCGACGGTGATCGGGATCCGGGGGAGGCCTACCGGAACCTGCTGGGACGGAGCCCTCGCCCCGAACCCGAACCCTTCGGATAGGGGCGGAGGTGCGCCGCCGGGACGGCGGGCTCGAGACGGGCTGGACGGTGTTGGCCGCCGCCGGGGCTCGCGGCGCTCTGGCAGTCGATGGTGCCGGAAGGGTCGTAACCGGCAGGCACGGCTGGTCGCTGGACTGGGAGTTCGGTGCCGGCGAGCAGCTCTGCACCCCTGGGGCAGCGGCGAGCTTGCGCCAGCGCACCATCGGTGCTGGCGATGCCGCGCCGGTGGCTCTGGAGACCGTGGCGCGCGCCGCCGGCGGTGACATGTCGGAGTTGGCCTATGTCGGTCTGGCGGCGGGGGCAGGTGCCGGCGCGCTCGGCGTGCTGGAGTTTGCCAACCGCACGTCCGCTCCGGTGGCTGTGACGCTGAGGTTGCAGGCCGGCGACTTCTGGCGAACCGACGGGTTGTGGCGGGTCGAGGTCGACGGGGTTGGCGCCCTCGCCAACGGGTCGAGGGCGCTGTGGTGGCAGCGACCGCCGGCGGCGGAGCGCCTGGTGGCCGATATGGCCGCGGTACCCGCCAGGTGGAGCGAGCCCCCCTCTGGCACCACCAGGATGCCCGGAGGCTTGCATAGGGCCACCAGCCGTAACGGTCGTGCCGCTGGGGAGTTCACCTGGCCCGTCACGCACGGCACTGCGCTACGGGTCCTGTTGCCACTGGAGGCCGGCAGTGCTGTGCCTGGCGCGCCTGCGGTGGTGCCGGACCTGGGACAGGTGGGTCGCGGCTGGGATCTGCACACGGCGGAGGGTCTGCGCGTGCTGGGGCTGCCGGAAGGGCGCATCGAGCAGTTGGTTGCGGCGGCGATCCGGCGCCTGCTGGCCCTCGACGTCGGGTCGGGCGCCGGTGAGGGTCCCGACGGGCGGCTCTCGCCGGGGGAGAGGGCGCTAGTCGCCGCCGCTCTGGCAGTCGCGGGCTATGCAGGACGTGCCGCGGAGGTTGTCTCGGTGCGCGCGGCGCGAAACCCCTCGGCTGCTGCCCGGCTGGCCCGCCGCGAGGCGGCAAGGATCACCGAGCCGTTCGGCGCCGCGGCCGGAATCGCCAGTCGGATGGCTGCCGCCGCCGGTCCCGGGGGTGGCTGGGTCGGCGAGCGGGGCGGGGACGATCCCGCTCTGCGGGCGGCGTTCTTGCTGGCCGTGCGCGACACGCTCGTATCCGAGCAGGGCGGCTGTCTGGATCTCCTGGCGGGAGCAGACCTCGCCGGATCGCGGCCACCGATCGAGGTGCATCGCCTCGGGACCGGCTGCGGGCTCCTCTCCTACGCGATTCGGTGGCACGGCGAGGTGCCCGCGCTGCTGTGGGAGTTGGTGCCGCCGAGCACCCGGCTGGAGTCGTGGGCGTCGGTACTTGCAGGCGCAGGCGGTCGCAATGGAGGCCACGCGGCAACAGCGACCGCAGCGCAACTGCGTGTGAGCGCCCTTTCGGAGCCCTGGAGCACGCGCGACGGTTCCGGCGAGTCGCTGCTGAGCCCCTGAGAGGCCGGCGTCGCCCCGGGAGGGAGTACCCCTCTCCGGAGACCGTCGACGCCTACAGTCACCGTACGATGCGACGCGGTTCCTGGCCTGCAGCCGGCAGATCAGCTGATCGGTAACCGCCAGTGCCCTCGACCCGTGCTTCCAGGCGCCCGCGGAGCCGGGAGCTTCCCGATCTGTCCCGCGAGAGGCAGCTGTGGGATGGCGGCGCGGATGTCGTGGCGGGTCTTGACGAGGTAGGTCGAGGAGCCTGGGCGGGCCCGCTGGTTGTCGGGGTCGCGGCGTTGCGTGCCGGCGACGGCCACGAGGATTCCCTGGGGGAGGTTCGCGACTCGAAGCAGCTGAGTCCGGCGCGGCGCCGGCGGCTGTTCGACACGGTGGCTCTGGCCTGCGCCGGCTGGGCGGTGGGATCGGCCAGCGCGGTCGAATGCGACGAGTTGGGAATGTCCGCGGCGCAGCGCCTGGCGGCGAGTCGCGCCCTGGAGTCGCTCGCAATCCGCCCGGATGCGGTGCTGCTGGACGGCCGTTGGGACTTCGTATCGCCACCGGCGAATTCACCGCCGGGGCACGGGACGATCGAGGGCCCGGTCCGCACCGTGGTGGGTGGTGATGCCCGCTGCGTGTCGCTGGCGGCGGCCTCGATCCTCGCCAAGGTCTGGCGCGACCGGCACATGGTGCGCCAGGCCGTGCAGTATCCGGCCTACGACTTCGACCGCAACAAGGGCTACCCCTGCCCCCGGCATCGCGCCGCGCTTGCCGCCTGGGGCCCGTCGGCCATCCACCGGCGGTCGTGGGCGTTCATGGATCACCTGCCCTGCGGCGCGGCCGTGGAGGAGCCCCCGGTCTCACAACCTCGATTGGTGGAGCACCGCTAGCATCTGTGGCCGTGGGACAGCCGGTTACCGTCATCGAGAGACCTTCGTCGCGCCCCGGTGTGGTGCGCTTCGAGATCAACCGATCGCTCACCGGCATGGGTCACGAGTACTACGACGTCCCCCCGCCGGCGACACGTACCCGCCCTCCCGATGAACTTGCCCGGCGCCTGTTCGCCAGCGGACGCATCGACGGCATGCACATCAACTCCAACGTCATCACCCTCGACATGAGCAAGGGTGCCGACACCGCCGGGTTGCGGCAGGTCATCGAGGATCTCTTCATTCACTACCGCCCCGGCGTGGAGGCACCGACCATCACCGGCGGCGGGGACTAGGCGCCCGCACGATGCTCAACGCCTTACCGAGCCGCTGATCCGTGATCGCCACGGCGACCTGCGGCCCGCAAGCTGGTCGGAGGCCCTCTCCGCTGTCGCCGAGGGCCTGCAGAACTCTGTCGAACGCCATGGGCCGCAGAGCTTCGGCGCCTTCAGCTGCTCAAAAGCCACGAACGAGTTGAACTACGCCCTGCAGAAGTTCGCCCGCACCGTCATCGGCTCGAACAACATCGACAGCTGCAATCGAACTTGACATGCTCCCAGCGTCGTCGGTCTGACGACGGTCTTCGGAGTCGGGGGTGGGACGAGTTCGTACGAGGAACTCGAGACCACCGACCTGATCGTGCTGTGGGGTTCCAACGCCCGCAATGCCCACCCGATCATGTTCCACCGCATGCTGCGCGGTCGGCGCAACGGCGCCAAGCTGGTGGTGGTCGACCCCAGGCGCAGCGCCTCGGCGAGTTTCGCCGATCTGTGGTTGGGGGTGGACGTGGGGTCCGACATCGCCCTGGCGAACGCCATGGGCGCCGAGATCATCGCCGCCGGGCTGCACAACGAGTACTTCATCGGGCACGCCACGATCGGCTTCGAGGATTACGCCGCCACCGTCGAGCCCTACACACCCGAGTATGCGGCCTCGATCACGGGCGTGCCGGCCGAGGCGATCGTGGAGTTGGCTCACCTCTTTGCCACCTCCGAGCGCGCTCAACTGTGCTGGACCCTGGGCATCACCGAGCACCACAATGCCGCCGACAACGTGTTCGCGCTCATCAATCTGGCGTTGCTGTGCGGCCACGTGGGTCGCTACGGCTCGGGCCTGGCGCCGTTGCGGGGCCAGAACAATGTGCAGGGCGGGGGCGACATGGGTGCGCTGCCGAACCGCCTGCCGGGCTTCACCGACCTCACCGACGAGCCCGGGCGGCGCCGCTTCGAGGAGGTCTGGGGCTCCCCGGTGCCGCCGCAGCCCGGCTGGCACCTCTCGGAGATGTTCGAGGCCATGGCGGACCGGCGGCTGCGCACGCTGTACGTGGTCGGCGAGAATCCCGCAGACTCCGAGGCCGACGTGGCGCACGCCCGCGAGGTGCTCGCCGGCTTGGAGTTCCTCGTGGTGCAGGACATCTTCCTGACAGCGACGGCGCGCATGGCCGACGTCGTGTTGCCCGCGGCGGCCAGCTTCGCCGAGACGACCGGCACCGTGACCTCCAGCGAGCGGCGCGTGCAACTGGTGCGCGCCGCGGTCCCGCCTCCCGGCGAGGCGCTGGACGACCTGGCGATCGTCTTCGCCCTGGCGCGCCGGCTCGGCCACGACTGGGGTGAGCCGAGCGCGGAGACGGTCTGGGACGAGCTGCGATCGCTGTCCGCCTACCACGCCGGCATGAGCTACCGGCGGCTCGAGGCACTGGGCGGCCTTCGCTGGCCGTGCCTCGACGACGACCACCCGGGGTCACAGTTCCTCCACGGGCGTCTCTGGGCCGATCCACTCGAGGGTCCCCGAGTTCCGTTCGTGCCGGTCCGCTGGGAGGCGCCGCTGGACGGACTCGACGAGGAGTACCCGATCCGTCTGACCACCGGTCGGCGCCTTGACTCGTTCAACACCGGAGTCCAGTCGGGATCGTTCGCATCGCCGTTGCGACGCCGGGAGGAACTGGACGTGTGCGCCGCCGACGCCCGGCGTCTCGGTGTCGCCGAGGGCGAGGTGGTGCGGGTGGTGTCCCGGCGCGGCGCGGTGGAGGCTCCGGTGCGGTTCGACCCGGGTCTCACCGAAGGCCTGGCGTTTCTGACGTTCCACTTCCCGGATCAGGTCGACACGAACCTGCTCGTGCCCGACGACTGGGATCCCCTCTCGGGGACCGCCGGCTTCAAGGCGACGGCTGTACGGATCGAGCCGCTGGCACGCTGACGGCCCCCGGGCCGGCGACTGTCAATCCCCTGCGGGAGTGCCTGCGTCGGGATCTTCGGCGGTCGTCTCGGGCCGCTGGAGCGGGAGCGTGATGATCATCTCGGTGAACTCCCCGGGCGTGGAGTTCACGTCGATTGCCCCGCCGTGCTCGCGAATGATGTCGTTGGTGATGGCCAGACCCAGCCCGGTCCCCTGGTCGGTGGGCTTCGTCGTGAAGAACGGGTTGAAGATCTTTTCGACCACCTCCGGCGGGATGCCCTTGCCGTTGTCGCGGATGATGATCTCGATGTGCTCCTCGAGCCTGCGGCTGGTCGTCCGAACCGTGGGCATGAACGACTGACCGCTGCCGGCCTCCATCAATTCCTTGCGCCTCTCGTCGGTGGCGTGGCAGCTGTTCCCGACCATGTTGATGAACACTCTGCCGAGGTCCTGGGGGAGCACCTCGAGCTCGCCGATCTCGGGATCCAGATCGAACTCCAGGTTCAACTGGAACTCCGGATCGACGGCCCGGGCGCTGTGGAAGGCCAGCCTGGCGTGTTCCTCGATGAGCCCGTTGATATCGGCGAGCCTCCACTCACCCGTCTCGCGGCTCATCATCAACATGTCGTGCACGATGCGGTTGGCGCGTTCGCCGTGCGAGCTGATGCGCTCGAGGTTCTCCGTGAGGTCGGCGGCGATGTCCAAGATGAGTGCCCGCTGCTCGTCGGTCAGCTCCTCCTCGGCCTCCGCCAGCACCTCTTGAAGTTCCTCGACGAGTTCGGCGGAGACCTCTGAGAAGTTCTTCACGAAGTTGAGCGGGTTGCGGATCTCGTGGGCAACCCCTGCGGTCACCTCGCCGAGCGCCGCCAGTTTCTCTCTCATGACGATCTGGTCCTGGGCGCGGTGCAGTTCGTTGAGTACCTGCTCCAGCTCGTTGTTCTTGTCGCCGAGTTCCTCGGCCAGCTTCTCGACCAGGTTGAGGCGCTGGACCTCCAGGGCGTGGCGCCGGAAGATCTCCAGCGCGTCGGCCATCTCCGACACCTCGTCCCGGCCGCTGATGACGACCTCGTCCTCCAGATCCCCGTCGGCCATGCGGCGCATCCGATTCGAGAGTTGGCTGAGCCGTCGCAGCAGCACGCGGCTGACGAATCCCAGGATGATCGAGAGGCCCACGACGATGCTGATGCCGGCGATCACCAGCAGCAGGATGCGCGACGTTCCGATGGCATCCGCTGAAGCCGCGGTGGACTCATCGACGTCGGCTTGGGCCGTGCTGATCAGCTCCTGCACCTCGGTCGCCAACTCCACGGCCTGGACCCGGTTCTGGGCCAGCAACTCTCGCTGGCGCTCTGCGAGCTGTAGCTGCTGCGCGTTCAGCGCGAAGCCGTTCTCCTCGCCGGTACCCAGCTCGAACAGGTCGCTCAGGACCGAGACCAGGTAACCGCGCTGGGCGATCAGCCCGATGGCGGCCGCGCTGATCTCGATGCGGTCGGTGACCGACTCGAAGCTCTCCTGCAGGGGCTCGATAAGTGCGGCGTTGGAAACGCTGAACGCGGTCGAGAGCAGTTGGGTGGCGATGGCCGTGTCGGTCTGCAGGGACAGCAGGTGCCGGTAGCGGATGATCTCCGACTCGGTGAAGTGCCTCTCGCGCGGCACCGGGGGCGAGCCGATCTGGCGGTAGCCGGTCATCTGGTAGAAGAGCTGCTCGTCGAGCGCCGGCAGGAGGATGTCGTCGAGCTTCTGGCTGATCTCAGCCAACTCGACACGCAGTGCCTCGCTTTGGACGGCGAGCGCGAACGACGAGGGCATCTCGACCTCGATCTGGGCGATGTTGGACTCGAGTTGCCGGGCCCGCGAGCGGATTGACACGAACAGCGCCGCGTCGATGTCCTGCTGCTCCAGGAGATCCAGCTCCCGGCGGAATCTCTCCTGTGTCTCCACGATCTCCGCCGAGACCACGGCGAGTTCGGTGGGAGTGGCCGCGACGGTGAGGCGCGGCGCGGCGGCCACGAGTTCGCTGCTCAACTCGGTGATCCGGAAGGCGGTCACGATCCGGGGCAGGCTCTCGTCGTTCACGCGGTCCTGGGCGCCTTCGATGCTGTTGAAGGAGACCCAACTGACGGCGATTCCGGCGATGGTCAGGGAGACGATGACGCCGATCGCGACGTACATCTGCGTCGAGATGCGGCGGGCGAAGTCGGTCAGCCTGCGCAGCAGATCTCTCACCGTCCGATGACCTCCGCTGGTCTCGGGACTCTCTGGGGCGCCGGAGCGGTCACTTGCGGCACCGCCGTCACATCGAGCCGGTCGAGACGTAGCGACCGTCGCGGATCACCGTGAGGAACACGGTGTCGGAGCCCTGGTTGTCGTCGCTGTCGAAATTGAGTTCGAAACCGTCGATGTCGACCGGCTCGCCCCGCAGGATCTCTCCGAGGAAGCAGGTTCTGGTCAGGCTGCGCCCGCAGCGCTCGAGCCCGATGATCGCCATGCGGCCGGCCAGATAGCCCTCGAGCGAGACGAACCCCGGTACGGCGGCGGGGTCGTGGGCTTCTAGGGCGCGGAGGTACGACGCCACGACCGGTAATGAGTCATCGGTGGGGAAGGGAACGACCTGGGTCACGAACACGCCGTCGCCGACCGGCCCGAGGTCCTCGGCGAGGGCGTTCGAGCCGACGAAGGAGATCGTGACGAAGATCCAGTCCTCGCCGAGGAAACGTGCCCACTTGATCAGCGAGGCGACCGGCTGGTATGCCCCCACCAGGACCACTGCGTCGGGGTTGCCCTGCTGAAGATCCAGCAGAGCGGTGCGCACCGCGAGCGTGTTGCGGGGATAGAGCCCGATGGCGACCGGTTCCATCTCGCGCCGGTCGAGGGCCTGTAGGACCCCCCGGTAACCGGCTCGGCCGAACGAGTCGTCCTGGAACATGACCGCGATCCGTTCCACGCCGCGATCGGCCAGCAGGCGGGCGACGATCTCCTCGGTCTCCTGGTTGTAGGAGGCCCGCAGGTTGATGATGTTCGTCCACGCGGGGTCGCGCAGGAACCCTGCGCCCGTGAACGGGGCGATGAAGGGAACCTGGTCGGCCGCGGCGATCGGAGTCGCCGATCGCGAGGTCGGGGTGCCGACCTCGCCGATCAGTGCGAATACCCCGTCGGAGTCGATGAGGTGCTGGGTGTTGGTGACCGCCGCCTCCGGCTCGTAGGCATCGTCCATCGATACGAGGTCCAGTCGCCTGCCGTGGACGCCGCCGGTGCGGTTGGCCTCCGCGAAAGCGGCCTCGATGCCAAGCCTCATGTTGCGGCCGAGCTCCTGCGCGGGGCCGCTGAACGCAGCCGACTGGCCGAAGAGGACCGAGTCCTCGGAGATTCCGGTGGTCGGAGCCGCTGAGTCCGGACCGTCCTGTGAGCCGCCGGACGGCTCGGACTGCACCGGGCGGGTGGTCGGAGGTGGGCCCGCTCCGGTCTCGGCGGTGCAGGCTGCTGCCACCAGCGCGAGCAGGGCGAACACCCGCAGCGCCGAGGGGAGCCTCCGGCGCAGCGGTCCAATCATTCCGTCTGCCGCGTGACCAGCGTCAGATGGTTCCGGTCCCCATCCCGGCGATAGCTCAGGTCGTCGGTCAGCGTTCGTACGAGATGGATGCCGAGTCCGCCGATGGATCGCTCCTCCAGCGCCGCGTTTACGTCGGGCTGGGGAGCCTCATTGAGCGGATCGAAGGCGCCCCCGTTGTCGGAGATCTCGATCTTGATCGTGTCGGCTTCCCCGGAGATGACGACCTGCACGCTCGAGGCGCCGCCGTAGGTCATGGCGTTGAGTCCGAGTTCTTCCAGTATGAGGTGCAGCTTGAAGATGAGATCGTCGGGCCAGTCCTCCTGGCGGCCGTACTCCTCAATGGACTGCTCCATGTGCCGGAGGGCGTCATCGACTGATTCGTCCTCCGCCGGTCCGACCTCGAGGCAAAAGTAGGAAGTCAATTCCCCGCCTCGCTTCGATGCAGGGTCAGGCAAGTGATGTCGTCGGACTGGGGCGTCTCACCGGCGAAGGCGTGCACCGCCTTGAAGACGGACATTGTCGTCTCCTCCGCGTCGCTCGGCGGGGTGTTGGCGAAGATCGTCGCGAGCCGCTCCATCCCGAACTCCTCAGCCGTGACATTCATCGCTTCGCTCACGCCGTCGGTGTAAAGGAACAGGGTCTCTCCCGGAGCGATGTTGACTGTGTTGTCGGCGAATTCCATGCCGGCCATGACGCCGAGAATGATCCCGCCGGTACGCGGGATCAATGATGAGCCTCCGTCTGGATTGACCAGAAGCGGCTCGTTGTGTCCGCCGTTCGCGTAGGTGAAGTCCCCGGTGGCGGGGTCGAAGATCCCGTAGAGCAGGGTTACGAACATTTCGGTGTCGTTCGTCTCGCGCAAGAGGTCGTTGACCTCCCGCAGCACGTCCCCCGGGTTGTCGCAGCCGATGGAGGCCCCCTTCAGCAGCGTCCGGCTGGACATCATGAACAGTGCGGCGGGAACGCCCTTGTCCGAGACGTCCGCGATGCAGAGGCCGAGCCGGCCACCGTCGAGTTGGATGATGTCGTAGAAGTCCCCGCCAACGTTGCGCGCCGGCTCCATGTGTGCGAACACCTCGTAGTCGTCACGCTTGGGGAACCGGGTCGGGAGGATCGACTTCTGCATCTTGCTGGCGACGTCGAGTTCACGTTGCAGCGACACCAACTGGTCGCGGGATGCCAGCGCGGCGCGCCACTCGGTGAGGTGGGCCAAGGTGCGCTCGATGGTTATCCGCAGGTCGGCGAAGTCGAGTGGCTTGGTGACGAAGTCGAACGCACCGCGGTTCATCGCCGTGCGAATGTTCTTCATGTCGCCGTAGGCGGAGACGATCACCGACTTGATGTTCGGGTCGACCGTGGGGATCTGCTCGAGGAGCGTGAGCCCGTCCATCTGCGGCATGTTGATGTCGGAGAGCACCATGTCGATGCTGTCGTCCTCGTTCAGCATCTCGAGCGCCTCGATGCCGTTGTGGGCGAAGACGAAGCTGTAGCGCCCCGAGCGGATATCACGCCGCATGCGCTGCAGCATGAGTGGCTGCAGATCAACCTCGTCGTCCACGACAAGAATCTTGTATGTCGCTTCTGCCATCGCTCTCCGATCCCCCCGTACGCGCCTGCTCGGGGTCGGTCCGGGCTGTGTCCGCGCAGATGTTCGGGGTGGAACTCCGTCAGCTCTGGGCGGCGAGAGCCGTCTCGGGAGAACTGTGGATAGCGATGATCTGGTCGAAACCGCTGATTATGAATAGTTCGTGTACTGACGAGGACAGCGAGCAGATGGAGAAGCCGACGTCTCGCTGGCGGAGGTTCTTGGCGCTGAGCAGGATGATCCGCAGGCCCGCACTGCTGATGTAGTCCAGCGCTGCGAGGTTCAGGATGACCGCGGTGTCGTCGGCCCCGATGTTGGCTTCCAAGGCGTCCTGGAAATCGCTCGCATTCGATCCGTCGACTCGGCCTGCGGTGTTGATGATCACCGTCGTTCCCCGCCGCTCGGACGTAACTTCCATCATCTTTGCTCCTTAGCTGCCGATCTCATGGTTCCCCGCCGCATGGCGTCCGCTGCCGGGCGCCTCGACAATCTAGCCGAGCCGGGAGACTACGTGATAGCCGGCGCGGTGTCCGGGACGAACGATAGCCCGGTTCGCCGCGCTCCCTGCAACACCTCCTGGCAACGCCGGGGCGAGTCGCGCCTTCACCCCGGTGATCCGGAGAGCCTCCGGTACGCCGATGCTTCCCCGTCGATTGGCCGGATCACGAGTAGTCGTAGCCTCGCTCACCGTGCACCGGCAGATCGAGGCCGGCCTGTTCCTCCTCCACGCTCACCCGCAGACCACCGGTCAGTGCCGCGGTGAGCTTGGCGATCAGGTAGGAGAAGCCTCCTGCCCAGGCCACCGTGACGAGCACGCCGAGCGCCTGCACGCCCAGTTGCGGTCCCACGTCGCCGCTGCTCACCGCGAGGCCGCTCCCACCGAGAGCACCGGTGGCCAAGAAAGCCACCAGCAAGGTTCCCAGCATCCCGCCGATGCCGTGCACGGCGAAGACGTCCAGCGAATCGTCGAACCCCAGCCGCTCCTTCACGAGGATCACGGCGAAGAAGCAGACCACCCCACCGGCCGCCCCCAGGATGACACCGCCGACCGGGCCGACGAAGCCGGAGGCCGGTGTGACTGTGGCAAGGCCCGCGATCGCGCCCGTGACCGCGCCGACCAGGGACGGTTTGCCGACCCTGACCCACTCGATCCCCATCCAGACGAGGGTCGCTGTGGCGGCGGCCAGATGGGTCACCGTCACGGCCATCCCGGCACCGCCGTCTGCAGCGAGCTGGCTGCCACCGTTGAAGCCGAACCAGCCGACCCAGAGCATTGCCGCCCCCGCCGCGGTCATGCCCGGGTTGTGCGGGGGCGAGAGGCGGTCGGGGAATCCCTCGCGCTTGCCCAGGAGGCCGGCCACCACGAGCGCCGAGACGCCGGCGCTGGTGTGCACGACGAGTCCGCCGGCGAAGTCCATGATGCCGCGATCGCCCAGCCAGCCGCCGCCCCACACCCAGTGGCAGATCGGCGAGTACACCACGAGCAGCCAGAGTCCGCTGAAGACGAGCACCGCCTTGAACTTGATGCGCTCGACGTAGGCGCCGACGATCAGCGCGGGCGTTATGACCGCAAACGTCATCTGGAACATGGCGAAGGCGATCTCGGGAATCGTGCCGGTCAGGGAGTCGGTCCCGACGTCCCAGAGGAACGCTTTGGACAGCGAACCGATCATCCCGCCGGCGGAGTCGCCGAAGGACATGCTGTAGCCGAGGATCATCCACAAGACGCTCGCCAGGGCCGCAATGCTGAAGCAGTGCATGACCACTGACAAGACGGACTTCGCACGCACGAGGCCGGCGTAGAACATCGCCAAGCCCGGCAGCGTCATGAAAAGCACCAGGGCGATGGAGACGAGAATCCACGCTGTGTCGCCGGAGTTCATGGACATCCCCCTTGTTGTCCAAGCCGATGTCGTGGGCGGCGTTCTCGCTGCTCGACATCGCGGGCCACCGGAGGACGCCGTTGTCGCCCCGAGGATCGGAATGCATCGTACGTCATTGTCATCTCACTGTCAGATCATCGATGCAGCTGAACGAAGTCCATGACCCGAGCGGACGGGGGGTGCGCCACGCGCCGGACGTTGCTCGCCGGCACATCAGACGCCGCCATGGCACGGCCGCCGCCTCGCCGCCCCGATTGCTCCTGCCGCCCTGATTGTGCAGTGCGCAGCCGGGGGCCATAATGCCGCGGGAGGCGGTGCAGTGCCCGCCGCAGGCTCAGGGAAAGATCGGTGGGCCACCGCTCGCCGGGGAGGAAGCGTCATGTACTCGAGCCCGCAGCAGCGGTTCGGCCACCTGGTCAACGAGCGGCCTTTCGCGGAGATGGGGCCGTCGGCGCCGGAGAGCCAACACACCACAGGGGATCGTTCATGACGGTGCTGACAGCCGAACTGCGCGATTCGTTCGCCGACTCCATCAGAGCCGTCAACGAGGCGCGCCTGCTGCCCTCCCTCATCTACACCTCACAGGAGTTCTACGAGTTCGAGCGGCAGTCCATCTTCCAGCACGAGTGGCTGTGCGTGGGCCGGGTCGATCAGGTACCCGAACCCGGCGACTTCCGTTGCATCACCATTGCCGGTGAGCCTCTGATCATGCTGCGCGACTCCGACGGCAGCGTCGGCGTCATCTCCGCGGTCTGCCAGCACCGAGGCATGGTTCTGGCCGAGGGCTCCGGCAACACCCGCCGTTTCACGTGCCCCTACCATCACTGGTCCTACGGTCTGGACGGATCCCTACTGGGCGCACCAGCCATGGAGCGGGCCGTGGGATTCGACAAGGGCGACCACGGCCTTCCGCGGCTCCGCACGGAGCTGTGGCAGGGCTTCGTGTTCTGCAATCTCGACCCGGACGCCGTGCCACTGGGGCCGTCGCTCGCCAAGATCGACGCCATGCTGGAGAACTACGACCTCCCGGAGACGGTCACGCGTGAGGGGAAGACTCTCCCCGGCCTGCAGTGGAACTGGAAGGTCATGATGGAGAACTTCAACGATCCGTACCACGCAAGCCGCCTGCACGGCCCCTGCAGACGTTCGCCCCCAGCCATCTGAACGACTACCTGCCCTGGGATCCCGACGACGGTGCGATCGGCCGCATCCAGCACTTCACCGACATCGACGGCTCGTTCAACCCAACCAAGAAATGCCTCTTGCCGGTGTTCAGCAACCTCACCGACGACCAGCGCAAGCGTGGCGGATTCGTGCTCATCCCGCCGACGCTCTCGCTGGCGATTGTTCCCGACGAGATCGCCTACTTCATCATCAGCCCCGACGGCCCCGGTGAGATCACGATCAACATCGGGTACTGCTTCGAACCGTCGGCGCTGGCCGATCCGATGTTCGAGTACCTCTTCGAGCAAGCCGAGCAGGGTGTCAACAACTTCAACGTGCAGGACATCTATGCCGACGAGATGGTGCAGATCGGTCTGGGCTCGACATTCGCGCCGCGCGGCCGCTACTCGTGGCAGGAGGAGACGCTGGCGCAGTTCAACCGCTGGCTTGTGGCGCGCTACGAGCGGCACTGGCCCAACGGCGCCGGATAGCGGACCCGGTGGTCGTCGCCCGCGGCAGCGACTAGGAGTAAGGCGATGAAGCCCGCGAGATTTGAATACGTGGCCGCAGGGTCGGTGACCGAGGCCGCCGAGGCCCTCGCTAGCGCTGAGGGAGCTCGTGTGCTGGCCGGGGGCCAGAGCCTCGTGCCGTTGATGAACCTGCGGCTGGCGCGTCCGGCCCTGCTTGTGGACGTCAACCGGGTCGCTGGTCTCTCGGGTTTCGAGGCTCGCAACGGCACGCTGCGGTTCGGGGCCATGTGCCGCCATCGCTTCCTGGAGACCGACCCGCTGGTGCGCCGGGAGGCACCGATCGTCGCCAAGACCGCAGCGATGATCGGCCATGTCCACATCCGGAACCGGGGCACCCTCGGGGGCAGTATCGCCCACGCTGATCCGGTGGCGGAGTTTCCCGCACTCCTCGTGGCGCTCGGTGGGCGGGTGATCGCCAGAAGCACCGGCGGCGAGCGGGCGATCCCGGCCGCCGAGTTCTTTACGGGGCCCTTCACGACCGGCCTCGAGCCGGAGGAACTGCTGACCGCCGTCGAGGTTCCCGCCCACACCCCCGGCGACGGCGGCGGGTTCGCGGAGTTCGCCCGGCGCCACGGTGACTTCGCTACAGCCGGCGTTGTTGTGATCCTGCACCGCGACGACTCCGGGACATGTGCCCGGCTGCGAGTAGCCGGCTGCGGTCTCGGTCCGACCCCGGTTGATCTCAGCGCCGCGGGGGAGTTCCTGCTGGGTGAGTCCGCGCTCAGCGCCGGCGCAGCGGAGGAATTGGGGAGACGGACCGCAGCGCTGGCGGATCCTCCCGGCGACGTGCACGGATCGAAGGAATACCGGCGCGAGCTCGCAGCCGTGCTCGCCGCCGACGCGGTGCGCACGGCGTGGCAGCGAGCAGGATCAAGCGCCTGGGATGCCGGCGATTGAGGGCCCGCGGCCGGAAATGACGAGGAGGATCCAAATGAGGGATGGCAAGCCATGACAGCTGTCCGGTTCTCGCTCAACGGCGAGGCCGCAGAGGTCGACGTCGAGCCCCGCGAGTTGTTGCTGGACACGCTGCGGGATCGCCTCGCCATGAGAGGGGCTCACGCCGGCTGCGAGCAGGGCGCCTGCGGGGCCTGCACGGTCCTCGTCGACGGGAGCGGCGTGCGTTCCTGCCTCATGTTTACCGTCCAGGTGGGCGGGACCGAGGTGCGCACCATCGAGGGTGTCGGTTCTCCGGGGGCGTTGCACCCGATCCAACAGGCCCTGTCCGAACACCACGGCTTGCAGTGCGGCTTCTGCACGCCGGCGATGGTGTTGACGGCCTTGGAGCTCTTCGAGGCGGACCCGCACCCGACCAGGGAGCGGATAGAGGAATGGATGTCGGGGAATCTCTGCCGCTGCACCGGATACGTCAACATCGTCGCCGCTCTCGAAGCCGTCGCGGGGGAGGGGCCGTGAGCGTCGTCGCGCCGCCAGAGGCGCCTCCCCGGACAGGTACGGGGACGCGGCGTCGCGAGGACACCCGGCTGCTGTGTGGCAAGGGCGAGTACCTCGGTGACGTCCAGCGGCCCGACCTCAAGCACGTCGCAATCCTGCGGAGCCCGCTGGCCCACGCCCGGATCCGCGACGTGGATGTCTCCGGTGCCATGACCCTGCCCGGCGTCATCGGGGTGTTCACCGGAGCCGAACTGGCGCCCGACACCGGTGAGTTCAGCCATCACCTCCCCATGATCCCGACACTGCGGCAGATCACGTGGTCGGTGCTCGCCACCGACAAGGTGCGGTTCGTGGGCGAGCCTGTCGCCGCCGTCGTCGCCGACAGCCGTTACATCGCCGAGGACGCCCTCGAGCTCATCGAGGTGGACTACGAGGAGCTTCCGGCGGTGAGCGATGCGGAGGCCGGGCTGGAGGCCGAGGCGCCGCTGCTGTACGAGGACTGGGGGGACAACGTCTTCCTGTACATGCCCGGCGCCCACGGCGACGTCGAGGCGGCGTTCGCCAACGCCGACGGGGTGCTGCAGGAGCGGTTCACGCATCACCGGATCAGTGGACTGCCGATGGAGGGCCACGGCGCGCTCGGCGAGTTCGACCCCGCCTCCGGGCGCCTCGAGATGTACGTCTCGACGCAGGTCCCGCACACCTTGCGCACGGTGATCTCGGACATCTGTGGCATCAGCGAGGCCAGGATCAGAGTCGTGGCGCCCGACATGGGAGGCGGTTTCGGGAACAAGGCGCACTTCATGCGCGAGGAGGTGCTGGTGGCGGTGCTGGCGATGCGGGTCCGCCACCCGGTGGTCTGGCAGCAGGACCGCACCGAGAGCCTCCTGGCCGGGCTGCACTCGCGCGAGCAGGTGCACGAGGTGGAGGTGGCCTACCGCAACGACGGCCGTGTGCTGGGGCTGCGGGCCAACTTCGTCGTGGACGTCGGGTCGCCGGAGTTGTACATCCTGGGGTGCGCGCCGGCAATCGTGACCACGAGCGTGGTGCCGAACTGCTACGACCTGGCGGACTACGCCTTCGAGATGCGCTGTGTGGCGACCAACAAGTGCCCGATGGGCGGCTATCGCGGCTACGGCCAGCCGCAGGGCATCTTCCTGATGGAGCGGGTCCTGGACCTGGTGGGCGAGAGGCTCGGCATCGATCCTGTGACGATTCGCCGGCTCAACATGATCCCCGACGAGCCCCGCCCCTACGTGACGGCCACCGGCGCGGTACTCGACACCGGCAGCTTCGACGAGCAGCTCACCGAGTTGCTCGAGGCTGCGGGCTACGACGCCGCTTGCGAGGCGCGGGACGAGGCCAGGTCGGAAGGTCGACTCGTGGGTGTCGGCATAGCCCAGATGGTCGAGCCCACGGCGCCCAACATCCACGCCCTGGCGGGACGCTTCGGTGGCTACGAGATGGCCATGCTCACCGTGGCGCCTGACGGCAAGGTAACCGTGGCCGTCGGCACCAAGTCCCAGGGCCAGGGTCACGAGACGATCTTCGCCAAGGTGGCCGCCGAGGTTCTGGGGATCAGCCCCGACGATGTGGAGGTCAGCGACGGCGACACGGCGGCACTGCCCTACGGCACCGGAACGTGGGGGAGCCGATCGGCGGTCATGGGCGGCGGGGCCGTCATCAAGGCCGCCCGGCAGGTGCGCGACAAGATGGCGGCCATCGCCGCGGGGATGCTGGAAGCACCCGCCGATCAGATCGAAACCTCCGATGGGTTCTTCCGCCTGGGGGAGGCGGCGATCCCGTTCGGCCAGATCGCCGCGGCCGCCTATCTCCACACGTTCCTTCTGCCGTCGGGCATGGATCCGGGGTTGTCGGTGGTGGTGGGGTACGACCCGGGCAACACGAGCCCCTTCCCCGATGAGCGCGGCAAATTGAACGTGGCCGCGACCTATTCCACCGCCGCCGCTGCCGCTGTGGTCGAGGTCACCGAGGCCACGGGGGTTGTGAAGGTGCACGACCTGACCATCGTGCATGACTGTGGAACCGTGATCGACAACGTGATATTGGACGGCCAGATTCACGGAGCGGTCGCGCAGGCTGTGGGGCAGACGTTCTTCGAGGAAATCCGCTACGACGAGAACGGTCAACCGCAGACCTCGACGCTCCTGGACTACATGATCCCAACGTTCGGCGATGCGGTTCGCCCGCGCATCGTGCACCGGGAGACTCCATCGGCGTTGCTCGGCGGCTTCCGGGGCGCCGGCGAAGGGGCGATCATCGTGACGCCGGCAGCGCTCGCCGCAGCGGTGCACGACGCCTTGGTGCCGCTGGGGGTGGCCATCACGCAGTCCAGCTTGAGCCCGCCACGCCTGCGCGCCCTGCTGCGGGGGCGTCCGGCCGTCTGAAAGGCGTTGGTGCGGGGTACAGCGAAGCTGACTCTGCCAAGCCGAACCGCGCTCCTAGGCTGGAATGATGGAGTCGAGATCCTCCGCCGGCGCCCCGACACCGGCGGAGGTGCATGTCCTGGACACGGCCGTCGGCCATCGGGGAGACACAGTCGACTCCCGTGTGACCCGCCGTCAGCCGGATCGCCGGCATCTCTTGCTGCCGGCCTTGCATGCTCTGCAGGACGGGGTGGGCTGGATCAGCCCCGAGGCGCTGGCTGAACTGTGCGCGCGCCTCGAGGTGCCACGCGCAGAGGCTTTCGGTGTCGCCACGTTCTATGCGCTGCTGCGCACCGAGGAGGGGCCTCGAACGGTTGTACACGTCTGCGATGACATCGCGTGCCGTGTCCGCCCCGACTACTGCGAGCCGGCGGGCTACACGGGCGACCACGGCGGTCAGCCGGTCGGGGTGCACCCCAGCCCGTGCCTCGGTCAATGCGATCGGGCTCCTGCCCTCTTCGTGCAGCGCTCGGGGCTCGACGGGGCTCGCTGGGCGGCCACGGGATCGGTGGCCGGCGCGCTCGGGGGCGAGGGTGCGACGGAACCTGCACCGCGAGTGGTCGCGGCTGGGCCTGCCTGGCTGACCGGGCGCATCGGAGTCGCGGATCCGGCCAGTCTCGAGGAGTACCGGGCGCACGGCGGCTACCGGGCGTTGCGGATCGCGCTCGAGATGGGGCCCGAGGCGGTGCTGCGCGAGATCGCCGACTCGGGGCTCCGGGGAAGGGGAGGGGCCGCCTTCCCCACCGGCGTGAAGTGGCGGGCCGTCGCCGCCTCGGCGCGCAGTGAGCGCTACGTCGTCTGCAATGCGGACGAGTCCGAGCCGGGCACCTTCAAGGACCGGGTGCTGCTCGAGGGCGATCCCTTCGCCCTGGTGGAGTCCATGACGATCGCCGGGGTGACCGTGGGTGCCTCGAAGGGCTTCGTCTACATCAGAGGCGAGTATCCCACCGCCGAGGATCGGATCGCCGCCGCCATCGACCGGGCGCGCCACTGCGGGCTGCTGGGTGTCGACGTGGCCGGCAGCGGCCTGCGCTTCGACATCGAGGTCCGCCGGGGGGCCGGTGCCTACATCTGTGGTGAGGAGACGGCGCTGTTCAACTCACTGGAGGGTTACCGGGGCGAGCCCCGCTCGAAACCGCCGTTCCCCACCGAGGTGGGTTTGTTCGGCCGGCCCACGGTGGTCAACAACGTCGAGACGCTCCACAACGTGCCGACGATCCTTACGGCCGGCGCGGCAGCGTTCCGCGGCGTGGGCACGGCCGACAGTCCCGGCACGAAGCTGTTCTCGGTGTCCGGCGAGGTGAGTGACCCCGGCGTCTACGAGGTGCCCTTCGGCACACGCCTGGGCGAGTTGTTGGCACTGGCCGGCGCCCCGGATTCGCCCGGGGCGGTCCTGCTGGGCGGGGCTGCGGGAGTGTTCGTGTCTCCCGAGGCGAGCGACGTGTCCCTTACCTTCGAGGACGCTCGCGCTGCGGATCTCACGCTCGGTTCGGGCGCGGTCACCGTGTTCGGTGCCGCCACCGACGTCAGTGACATCGTGGAGCGGATCACCGCCTTCTTCCGTGACGAGTCCTGTGGTCAGTGTGTGCCGTGCCGGGTGGGCACCGTCCGCCAGAACGAGACGATCCTCCGGCTGCGGGCCGGCTCGGCACTGAACGGTGACGCCGACCTGCTCGACGACCTGGCCGCGGTGATGAGCGACGCCTCGATCTGCGGCCTGGGCCACACGGCGGCCTCGGCGGTCGGCTCCGCGCTGCGTCTGGGGCTTCTCAACTCCGTCGCCGGCAGCGGTGGAGGTGGAGCGCCGTGATGGGCACGCCGGTGCCGGTGGGGATCCCCCGCCGCAAGGTCACGGTGCGCATCGACGGGGCCGAGCGAAGCGCGCCCGAGGACAGCACAATCCTGGAGGTCTGCCGCGACGCCGGTGTGGAGGTGCCGACGATCTGCTGGGCGCCGACGATCACACCTGTCAACGCCTGCCGGGTGTGCGTGGTGGAACTGGAGGGTTCGCGCACACTGGTGCCGGCCTGCTCCCGCCGCGTCGCCGAAGGCATGGAAATCAGGACCGGCAGCGACCGGGTGCGGCGGTCGCGCCGGATGGTTCTGGAGTTGCTCGCCTCCTCGGTGGACCTCTCCCGCGCCGAGGTGAACATCCTGCGCTGGCTCGAGGAGTACGGGACCGACCCCGAGCGCCACGGTGCCGACCGGGAGCGGGTTTCCGAGCCG
This sequence comes from Acidimicrobiales bacterium, assembly GCA_963664235.1. Classification (GTDB taxonomy): domain Bacteria; phylum Actinomycetota; class Acidimicrobiia; order Acidimicrobiales; family CATQHL01; genus VXNF01. The sequence continues at coordinate 2,887,809 of OY760933.1, forward strand.
GTGAGACGCCACGACGAGTTGTATGTGCGGGACTACGACCGCTGCGTGCTCTGCTACAAGTGCGTCGACGCCTGCGGCACCGAGGCCCAGTACACCTTCGCCATCGCCGTGGCGGGCCGGGGATTCGATGCCCGCATCTCCACCGAGCACGACGTCGAACTGCCCGAGTCGGCGTGCGTGTACTGCGGCAACTGCATCGGGGTGTGTCCCACGGGAGCACTCATCTTCACCCGGGAGTTCGACCTGCGTGAATCGGGCCGGTTCGACTCCGAGGCGCAGTCGGTGACCACGACGGTCTGCCCCTATTGCGGCGTCGGCTGCAATCTGGAACTGCACACCCAGGACAACGAGATCTTCCGGGTGACCTCGCCGGATGATCACGAGGTGACCTCCGGGCACCTGTGCATCAAGGGTCGATTCGGATTCGAGTACGCAGGCGGCGGGCGCCGGGGCAGCCGGGCCGGATCGGATCCGCCAACCGATCGGGACGCGAGCCCGCCCGCGTGACAGGAGCCACCGGCGAGCAAGATCGCCCGCGGTGGGTTCTGCCCGGTGTCGGCGTTGCCGCCGGATTCATCGCGGGGCTGTTCGGTGTGGGCGGGGGGATCTTCATTGCCCCCGGTCTGATGCTGCTGGGGGGCTTTCGCCAGCGGGTGGCGCACGGCACCTCGCTCGCCACCTCCGCCCTCTTCGCCGCCGCCGGCGTTGTTGCCTACGCGCTGAACGACGCGGTGGACGTCGTCGCCGCGTCCCTGATCTTCGCCGGCTCCGCACTCGGTGTGCTGGCGGGAGTGGAACTGCTGAACCGGGTGCAAATCCGCACGCTGCGGGTGGCCTTCGTCATGCTCCTGGCGGTCACTGCGGGGCGCATGCTGGCCGGCGCCCCCGAGGCCACCGGCGAACTCTCGCTGACCGTTGCCGTGGCGTTCGGTCTCGTGGGGTGTGGCGTGCTGGTGGGATTGGTGGCGGGTCTCATGGGTGTTGGGGGAGGCGTGATCGTGGTTCCCGCGCTCGTGTTGCTCTTCGAACTGGGCGACGTGACCGCCAAGGGAACCTCGTTGCTGGTGGTGCTTCCGACCGCAATCGTCGGGACGCTGCGCAACATGCGCCACGACAATGTCGACCTGCGGGGCGCACTGGTGATCGGGGCGGGGGGCATGCTGTCGGCGTTCGGAGGCGGGCTCCTGGCGAGTGTGATCCCCTCGACGGTCTCGGGGGGGCTCTTTGCCGGCCTGCTCATAGTGATTGCGCTGCGCATGATTCGCGACATGCTCCGGGACCCCGGTCAGCCGGGCCGCCGTTCGCAGCGCCGGGGGAACCCCGGCTCCGGCCCGCCGCCCGCCGGCGGTGACAGCGGTAGGATCGCCTAGGTGCGCGCTGTCGTTCTGGCCGGTTACGGCGGTCCCGAAGTACTCCGGTTGGCCGACGTTGAACCGCCGATCCCCGGACCCGACGAGATACTCGTGGATGTCGTCTCGACGGCTCTCAACCGCGCCGACATGCTCCAGCGGATGGGGCGGTATCCGGGGCCGGAGGCCACCGTCGAAATCCTGGGACTCGAGTACGCCGGGCGGGTCGCAGCGGTCGGCGGCCGGGTGCGGGATCTCGTCGCCGGGGATGCGGTCATGGGTCTCGTCAACGGCGGTGCGTACGCCGAGCAACTCGTCACACACGAGCGCATGGCCCTGCGGCCACCAGCGGGTATGGCGCTGGCGGACGCGGCGGCCATTCCCGAGGTGTGGATCACCGCTTGGGACGCGCTGGTCTGCCAGGGCGGCCTGACCTCGGGTCGTGTTGCGCTCGTTCACGGCGGCGGCTCGGGTGTGGGGACCGCCGCGATCCAGATCGCAAAGGCGCTGGGGGCGGTGGTGGTGGCGACCGCTTCGGCGCCAAAGGTGGCGGGTTGCCGCGAACTAGGGGCCGATCTGGCGATCGACTACCGCAATGAGGACTTCGTGGAGGCCACCCGCGACCTGACCTCCGGGCGCGGCGCCGATGTCATCGTTGACATCGTCGGGGGGGACTATCTGGCTCGCAACCTGGCAACGCTGGCGGTGCGCGGCACGATCGTGCAGGTGGGGCTGCTGGGGGCCGGAGAGGCGAGCATCCCGCTGCGACGCCTCATGGCCAAGCGTGCCCAGCTCGTGGGCACCGTGCTGCGGGCACGCCCGCTGGAAGAGAAGATCGCTCTCAGCAGGCGATTCGCGACCGAGGTCCTGCCGCTCTTCGAGTCGGGCCGGCTCCGGACGGTGATCGACCGGCGCTATGGCATCGACGAAGTTGCCGACGCGCACAACTACATGCAATCCAACGCAAACTTCGGTAAAATCCTGCTTGACGTTGCGATGCCGGGTGAGGTCGACGGCGCCCTCTGAGCCGGTTGAAGCGGCCTGTCGCCCCCGGTGCCAGGACATCCACTAACATCCCGTTCGTTGGTTTCTGTTTCCAGGTCGGCGGGCAGCTTGCTACAAGGTGCTATGACCCTTTGTCTCCGTTTTGCAGCGCCAATGCACCAGCGGGGATGGGAACGATAAGAAGTAGTGAGGATGACGAACATGGTAGAGTCGGATATCGATTGGCTCAGCACTGAAGACACCGCGAGGCGCCTCGGTCTCACGACCAGGACGATTTACCGGTTTGTGGACATCGGTCAACTTCCCGCGTATCGCTTCGGTCGTGTTTTCCGGTTCAAGGCGAGCGATGTGGATGCCTTCATCGAACAGTCTCGTGTCGAGCCGGGCACGCTGAAGCATCTGTATCCCGATCCGATTCCTGCGCAGGCCCCCAGCGCAGGCGAGGAAGAGTCGTCACCGGAGAGCTAGTCGCTTGCCCGACCTCGATACGGACGGCGCGCTGACCGGTCCCCACTCCGAACTGCAAGCGGGAGACCGGCCGCCCCATCCGAACTGCTTTGTCCTCCGCGGCTGAGCAACCCGTGAGCCGGGCTCGGGTCACGATCCCCGGCAATCACCTGTTGCCCACTCTGCTCGGGCCGGCCGACCGCCATCTGCGGCTCCTCGAGGCCGCATTCCCGCAGACCGACATCCACGCGCGCGGCAACGAAGTGACCGTCACCGGCCCCGAGGCCCAGAGCGTGGCGCGGGTGCTGGAAGAGTTGATCACACTCGTCCGCCTGGGGCATCCGGTGGACTCGCGGTCGGTGGTGCATGTCATAGACCTGGTGGCCGCCGACGAGAGTCCCAGCGAGGTGCTGAGTGACGAGGTGCTCCGCCACGCCCGCGGACCGGCTGTGCGGCCGCGCTCGCGGGGCCAGAAGGCTTACGTCGACGCCATCCGCTCCGCCACGGTGACCTTCGCCATCGGTCCGGCCGGGACGGGGAAGAGTTGGCTGGCCGTCGCCGCCGGCATCGCCGCGCTGCAGGCGCGCGAGGTGGAGCGGATCATTCTCACCCGCCCCGCCGTCGAGGCCGGCGAGCGACTCGGCTTCCTCCCCGGTGATGTCGCCGCCAAGGTGGATCCGTACCTCCGACCGCTCTACGACGCTCTGTACGACATGCTGGACCTGCAGGGGGTGCAGCGGCTTCTGGAACAGGAGGTTGTGGAGGTGGCACCGCTCGCGTTCATGCGCGGCCGGACACTGAACCGGAGTTTCATCATCCTCGACGAGGCGCAGAACACCACGCCCCAACAGATGAAGATGTTCCTCACCCGGATCGGCTTCGGTTCCCAGGCCGTGATCACCGGTGACGTGACCCAAGTCGACGTTTCCGGCGGTCGCAGCGGCCTCGACGGGGTGGAGACGCTACTGGCTGGGATCGAGGGGGTCCGTTTCGTGCATCTGAGCAGCCGGGACGTGGTCCGCCATCCCATTGTGACCGACATCGTGAACGCCTACGACAAGGCCAGCAGCGAGGCGGGCGGTGGGCCCGTGCGGGGCCGGCAGGGGTGACCGAGGAGGGGCCGGCGGACTCGCCGAGTGGCCGAAGGGGGGACTCGACGGCCGACCGGCTGCCGGCGGGGCAACCCGACAAGGAGCCGAGACGTTGCCGGCGGGTCGTGCACGGGCCCGTCGCCGTCGAAGTGGTCGACCGTCACGGCGGCGGCGCCGACGCTGGGCGGCAGGAGGCGCTCGATCTGGACCGGTGGGGCCTGCTGGCGGCGTCCGCTGCCCACAGAGAAGGCGTCCGGCGTCCTGCCGAATTGGGTCTGGCTTTCGTGGGCGAGGCCGAGATTGCCGCATTGGCGACGGTGTGGCTCCGCAGCGACCATCCGACCGACGTACTGGCGTTCCCGGTGGAGGCGAGCGCACGCCGCTCGCTGCGGAGGGCTCCTGAGGGAGACCCCCCTCTGCTGATCGGCGATGTCGTCGTCTGCCCGCCGGTCGCGGCCCGCCAGGCGGACGAGGCGGGGCACGCGCTGGCCGACGAGCTGGCGCTGCTCATCGTGCACGGCGTCCTGCACTTGCTTGGGCACGACCACGCCGGCCCGGTGGAATCCCTCAAGATGAAGCGGCGCACGCGGATGCTGCTCGCCCGGTTCCACCGGCCCGGTCGGGAACGTACCGCGGCGCCGGCCGCCGGCTCCCGGCGGGTGGGCTGAGCGGTGCCGGTGGCTCCGGCCATCGCTGCGGTGGCGATCCTGACCCTGTGCGCGGTCGTGCTCTCAGCAGCCGAGACGAGCCTCACCCGGTTGCGCCAGAGCCAGGCCAAGGTGCTGATCGAGGAGGAGCCCACCGAGACCAGCCCGCTGGGTTGGCTGCTGGAGCGCCGCCGGCGGGTCCTCGACTTGGTGCTGGGACTGGTCCTGGCGTGCCACCTGGGGATTGCCACGCTCGTTGCGTTCCTGGTGCAGCGACGCTGGGGAGCCGGGGCGCTGGGTATCGCCTTCGCGATCGAGCTGGTGGCGCTCTACCTCGCCATCGGCGTCGGGGCGAAGTCCCTGGCCATGCGCCAGCCCGAGAGGGTGGCGCGCCTGGTGGCCCCGTTCCTGCGGATCCTGGTTGTGTTCACGCCGCTGCGGCTGCTCATCGGGTTGCCGAAGCGGGCGGGAAGATTCGGTCCGAGCGAGCGCGACGAGCCCGAAGGGGTGTCGGAGGAGGAGTTGCTGGCCGTTGCCGAACTGGCGGCCGCCGATGAGAGCATCGAAGCCGAGGAGCACCGTCTCATCGAGTCGGTGATCTCCTTCGGCGACACCATCGCCCGGGAGGTCATGGTGCCGCGGACCGACATGGTGGCGATCGCGAGCACCTTCAGCGTTGCCGAAGCGCTCGAGGTGGCCCTGTTCAACGGGCTCACCCGCATCCCGGTCTACGGCGAGGGAATCGACGACATCGTGGGGTTGGCGCACGTGCGAGACCTCATAACGGCGGTGCGCGACGAAGGTGACGACCGGCCCGTCGGAGAGGTGATGCGCGAGATCGGCTTCGTCCCAGACACCAAACGGACCGCCGAACTGCTGGCGGAGATGCAGGGGGGCCGCTCGCATCTCGTGATCGTGATCGACGAGTTCGGCGGCACCGCGGGCCTGGTGACCCTGGAGGACCTGCTCGAGGAGATGGTGGGGGAGATCACAGACGAGTTCGACGTGGAGCACGCTCTCGTGGAGAAGCTGGGTGACGGCAGTTTCCGGGCGAGTGGCCGCGTCCCGCTCAGCGAGCTGTCAGAAGCACTCGAGGCGGAGTTGCCCTCGGGTCGCTGGAGCACCGTGGGAGGGCTGATTTTCACCCTGCTGGGGCGAGTTCCCGAGGAGGGTGAGAGCCTCGACGTGAACGGTCACCGCTTTCTCGTGGAGCGGGTGCAGCGGCGCCGCATCGCCCGCGTCCTGGTAACCGAACTCGACGGCGGGACGCCGGTGTGAGCCGAGCGGGATCGGCGGTGCGGCTCCGTGAGTGCTGAGGGGCAGCTGCGGTCGGGATTTGTGACGCTGGTCGGCCGGCCGAACGTCGGCAAGTCAACACTGCTGAACCGGCTCTGCGGCACGAAGGTCTCCATCGTCAGCGACAAACCGCAGACCACCCGGCGCGCCGTTCACGGGGTGCTGCACCGCGCCGGCGTGCAGGTCGTCTTCGTGGACACACCCGGTATCGGCAAGCCGCGCACGGCCCTGGGGACTCGCCTGAACGCCACCGCCACCGGCGCACTCGACGACGTGGACGTGGCCTGCCTGGTGGTCGACGCGACGAAGCGGTTCGGCCCTGGCGACCGGTTCGTGGCGGACAAACTTCCCGCCACCGGTGTCGTCGTCGTGAACAAGATCGACGCCGCCTCACCGGCGCGCGTGTTGGAACAGCTGGCGCGTGTGTCGGAAGTGCCCGCTGAGGCGTACTTCCCGCTGTCGGCGCGAACTGGAGAGGGGCTCGAGGCGTTCGAGGAGCACCTGCAGCAGCGGATGCCGCCGGGCCCGCCGTACTACCCCGAGGGCATGGTGAGCGCGCTGCCCGACGAGGTGGTGGTGGCGGAGTTGGTGCGCGAGCAACTCCTCGCCGTCATGCGGGAGGAGTTGCCGTACGCCATCGCCACCCGGGTCACCGAGTGGGACTGGCCGCGCATCCGCTGCGAGATTCTCGTGGAGCGTGAGTCGCAGCGGCGCATCGTCATCGGCCATCGCGGTTCGGTGCTGAAGCACGTGGGGACCGAGGTGCGCCGCCAACTGCCGCCCGGCGCCTACCTCGACCTGCACGTGGCGGTGGATCCCAACTGGCAGGACCGCCCGGGTGCGGTGGAGCGCTACTGCAGCTGAGGGAGTGCCACGGGCCCGCCGGCCTGCGCGCTCAGAGCGAGGCAAGGAATTCGAGCACCTCGTCGCGGTTGGTGGTGCGCCGCAGCGGGGGCACCTCTTCCAGCAGTTCGGTCCGGTAACGGGCGGTGGCCAGGCGGCGGTCCAGCACCGCGACCACCCCCCGGTCGGTTGCCGAGCGGATGAGCCGTCCGGCACCCTGCGCCAGCAGGATCCCGGCTCGCCGCAGGTCCACCAGTCGGAACGAGTCGTCGCCGATGTGCTCCCGCCGGGCCGACAGCAGCGGATCATCGGGGCGGGGAAACGGCAGCCGGTCCAGGGTCACGAGTGTCAAGGCCGGTCCGGGTATGTCCACTCCCTGCCAGAAGCCGATGGTGGCGAACAGACAGGTGGCATCGTCGTCCGCGAATCGCTCGAGCAGTTGGGGCGGTGGGAGGTCACCCTGGCGCAGCAGCGGCCAACGCAGGCGTGGCCGGAGAGCGTCGGCGGCCTCGGTGAGCATGCGATGGCTGGTGAACAGGGCCAGGGTGCGTCCTCGGGCGGCGTTGACGAGTGCCTCGAGTTCGGTGATCGCCGCCCCCGTGAACTCGGGGGAGTCGCGCGGGGGCAGGCGGGCGGCGCAGTAGAGCAGCCCCGCCGATCGGTAGTCGAACGGACTGCCCACATCCAGATGCCGGTAGTCGTCCGCCTCGAGGCCCAGTGCGGCGGGTGTGGTGGCACCGAGCGTGGCCGATGTCATCACGACGGTCCGCTCCTCGAAGAGAGGTGTGCGCAGCAACTCGCCGACCTCCAGATGGGCGAGGCGCAGTTCGGGAGCGTTCGCGGCGCCCTCCACGAATGCCACCGTGCCGTCGGGTTGCGCCAGCAGCGCGGCGACGGCTTCGCTCAGCGCCGACACCTCTCCGAGCGCCCGCAGTCGTTGCGCCTCGGCGTCGTTGTCGCTGGGCTGCGCGGCGCGCAATTCGGCGACGACGGTCGTCAGGCGGCTTCCCGCCAGGGCGAGCGCCTCGGTGAGCGCGGGTGGGCCGTCGGCGGGCAGTCGCCTGCCGTGGTGTTCCTGGAGGATCTCGGCGATGCGCCGGCCGGAATTCGCCAGGGGGGCTCCCGCCCGGGGGATCACGGCGTTCACCTCCTGGCCGGCGTTGCGCAGGTTGCGCTCGCCGAGGGTGACTCCGGCGATGGCGCTGACGGTGTCGGGGAACTGGTGGGCCTCGTCAACGACCACCAGATCGTGGGAAGGAAGCAGGGGAGTGCCCAGCAGGTGCAGAACCAGCAGGTGTGTGTTGACGACGACGATGTCGGCGCGGTCGGCCCGCTCGCGGGCGGCCTCGGCGAAGCAGGCTCCGCCCTGCGGGCAGCGCGTGCGGCCGGGGCACTGCGTGGAGTTCACGCTGAGTCGCTCCCAGAGTCCCGGCGGCAGTTCCCAGTCGACGTCGGTTCGTTCACCGGTCTCCGACTGGTCGGACCAGGCGAGCAGTCGCGCCAAGTCTTCACCGGCGGCGAGCGCAGGTGCCCCGCCGGCACCGGCCCGGCGGCCGCCATCGGCAGACGGACCGTTGGCCGCTCCTGGATCTCCCAGCTCGAGCTGGATCCCGGCCCGGGTTGTCTCAGCGACGAGTTGACGGCAGATGTAGTTCGAGCGACCCTTCAGCACCGCCCAGCGGAACGGTCGCTGGCCGGGACGGAGTCGCTGCGTCTCGCCCAGCGCCGCCAGGAAGGGCAACTCCTTGGTCGCGAGTTGATCCTGCAGCGCCTTGGTTGCTGTGGCCACGATCACTCGCCGGCCGGTCAGGACCGCGGGGACGAGGTACGCCAGCGACTTGCCGGTCCCGGTGCCTGCGGCGACCGCCAGATGACGGCCGTTGGAGAAGGCGCCGGCGATGGCCGCGGTCATCTGCTCCTGACCCGGGCGGTGCTCACCGGCTTCGCCAAGCGCGCTTGTCGCCGCTGCCAGCAGGGCGAGGCTCCGCTCGGCGAGACTCACCCCCGCAGGGTACCGCTCGCCTCCGGGCCGAGCGGGGCTGCACGGTCCTCGCCGCAGTACGTTGTGATTGCGACTCCGGGCGGAGCGGTGCCGGCAAGGGCCACAGTGAGGCGCGACTTCCCGGAGCGGGCCACTCAAGCGGCGCGGGGACTGCTACAAATGAAGCTGAGAATTGGCGCTGTGCCGACTTGTCCACCAGGTGTCCCATGAGCGTTCCCGTTGTTGATCTCTCCGCCGTCCCGGCGCACGTGGCCTGCGTCATGGACGGCAACGGGCGCTGGGCGGCGCAGCGCGGTCTGCCACGCACTGCCGGGCACGAGGCCGGGCTGGACGCCCTGTTCGATGCCGTCGACGGGGCATTGGAGATCGGTGTGCGGTGGCTGACCGTCTACGCCTTCTCGACGGAGAACTGGACCCGTCCTCTCGACGAGGTGCGCTTCCTGCTGGACTTCAACCGCTCGATCCTGGCGGCGCGGCGCGACGAGATGCACGAGCGGGGAGTGCGGGTGCGGTTCATCGGCGGGCGGGACGGTCGCCTCGCCCGGAGCTTGCTTGCCGAGATGGACGCGGCAGCCGAACTCACTGCCGGAAACCGGCGACTCACCTTGACCGTGGCGTTCAACTACGGCGGCCGCGCGGAGCTGACCGAAGCGGTGCGCACGATCGTGGCGTCCGGGGCGCGGCCCCGTGAGATCACCGAGGAGACCATCCGCGCCAACCTGGCCACGTCCGACATGCCCGATCCCGACGTGGTTATTCGCACCTCAGGCGAGTACCGCCTCTCCAACTTCCTGCTCTGGCAGGCGGCCTACAGCGAGTTGGTGTTCCTGGACGTGCTGTGGCCGGACTTCAACCGGTCCCACCTGTTCGAGGCGGTCGCCGAGTACCAGCGGCGCGAGCGGCGATTCGGGGGAGTCGACCAGTGAACGCCCGCCGGGGTTCGCCGCCGCAGGCGGCGCCGTGAGCGCTCCCGACTGGACCGGGCCGTACCGCGATCGGGCGGTCGTGCTGCGCACCTACCGGCTTGGTGAGGCGGACCGGATCATTGTCCTCCTGGGGCGTGATCACGGCAAGATCCGGGGTGTGGCGAAGGGGGTGCGCCGCACGCGCAGCCGCTTCGGGTCGCGCCTGGAGCCGGCGAGTCACGTCGAAATCTCGCTGTGGCGCGGGCGGGGAGAGCTGGACACCATTACCGGCGCGGACAGCGCGGGGGACATCGAACAGTCGAGTGCCCTCCGGGAGGACCTGGTGCTCTTCGGTCGGGCGATGGCGATGCTGGAGGCCGTCGACCGGTTGACGCTGGAACGGACGCCGGCTCCCGATCTCTTCGAACGGTTGCTACGCGGGCTGGACTCGCTGGTGACCCACCCCTCTGCGCTGAGCGTGGGCGCATTCCTGTGGCGCCTGGCGCAGCTCGAAGGAGTGGCGCCGGATGTCGGCGGCTGTGTGCACTGCGGCGACGGTGCCGAACTCGTGTCCCTCGACATCGCGCACGGCGGCTTGACCTGCCGGCGCTGCCGGCCGGTGGGGGCATCGGCTGTCGATGCCGAGACCATCGCCGTCCTGCGGGAAATCCTGGGAGGGCGGATGGCGGAGGCACTGGCGAGGCCCGCCTCGCCGGCCAGCGACGCTGTGGAGCGACTCGGTGTGACCGTGCTGGAGCAGCACACCGAACGGCGCCTGCGCGTACCGCCTCTGCTCGGTGCCGTTGGCGCCGTGCCGGACAGCGACACCGAGGCGAGGGGGCGCCACACCCACCGGTAGCCTGCGGGCGTGGCCGAGACAGCACCCCCCGCGTCCCCCGGCGATGTCCCGGTGGCCGATGACGATCCCCGCCAGGACGGTGAACGCCTCGATGCCGTCGTGAACCTGTGCAAGCGGCGCGGCTTCGTCTTCCAGTCGGCGGAGATCTACGGAGGATTCCGGTCCACCTACGACTACGGACCGGTCGGTGCCCTCATGCTGCGCAACGTGAAGGATGCCTGGTGGCGCGCCATGGTGCAGAGACGCCCGGACGTGGTGGGGATCGACGCCGCCATCCTCTCGCCCCCGGCGATCTGGGAGGCCTCAGGCCATCTGGAGAGCTTCTCCGACCCGCTGGTGGAGTGCCGTGACTGCGGGCACCGCCACCGCGAGGACCAGCTCGAGGACCCGGAGCGCTGCCCGGAGTGCGGCTCGGCGGGGGCCCTCAGCGAACCTCGCCAGTTCAACCTCATGTTCCGCACCCATGCCGGACCGGTCGTCGAGACTGGAGCCGAGGTCTACCTGCGACCCGAGACCGCTCAAGGCATGTTCGTGAACTTCGCAAACGTGCAGCGGGCGTGCCGGTTGCGACCCCCGTTCGGCATCGCGCAGATCGGCAAGTCGTTCCGCAACGAGATCACCCCCGGCAACTTCATCTTCCGCACCCGGGAGTTCGAGCAGATGGAGTTGGAGTTCTTCGTGCCTCCCGACGAGGCTTCCCACTGGTACGAGTACTGGTGCGCCGAGCGGCTGCGTTGGTACGTGGACCTGGGCATCCCCGAGCACCTGCTGCGTCTGCGCCCCCACGGTCCCGACGAGCGCAGCCACTACTCCAACGCCACCTCCGACGTGGAGTTCCGCTACCCCTGGGGTTGGGGGGAGTTGGAGGGTGTGGCGAACCGCACCGACTACGACCTGCGACGTCACGCCGAGCACTCCGGCGAGAAGCTGGAGTATTTCGACCCCGCCTCGGGTGACCGCTACGTGCCGTACGTGATCGAGCCCGCAGCGGGGGCGACCCGGGCGCTGATGGCCTTCCTGCTGGCGGCCTATGACACCGAGGAAGTGCGCGGCGAGACCCGGACCGTGCTCCGCCTCCATCATCGCCTGGCCCCCTACCAGGTGGCGGTGCTGCCCCTGTCCAAGAAGGAGCACCTCGTCGAGCACGCACGGGAGGTTCTGGACCAGCTGACGCCCCACTGGATGGTGGACTTCGATGTGACGCAGTCCATCGGGCGTCGCTACCGTCGCCAGGACGAGTTGGGCACCCCGTACTGCGTGACGATTGACTTCGACAGCCTGGAGGACGGAGCGGTGACCGTCCGGGAGCGTGATTCGATGGCGCAGGACCGCCTGGCGATCAGCGATCTGGTGAACTACCTGCACGAACGGCTTGCCCGCTGAGTCCGCCGCGCCGGCGGCCGGGGCGCGGCGGGCCAGCGGCCCTCCGCGGCGAAATTGACGGCTGGTAACTTGCCGGCATGACCGCTGCTCGCCCATCGCCGGTCGTCGGCGCCGCGGCTGCGGGTGCCGGCGAAGGCTGAACATGGGCATTCTCTCCGACGACGTGGCGCGTGTCCGCGAGGCGACCGACATCGTTCAGCTCATCAGCAACACCGTGGCGCTCCGCAAGGCCGGGCGGCGCTGGCAGGGGCTCTGCCCATTCCACTCCGAGAAGACCCCGTCGTTCTCGGTGAACGCCGAAGAGGGCCTCTATTACTGTTTCGGCTGCCGCGCCTCGGGCGACGTCATCACGTTCGTGCGCCAGACCGAGGGCCTCGACTTCGCTGCCAGCGTGGAGCTTCTCGCCGGCCGCGCCGGCATCACCCTTCACTACGACAACAAGGGGGAGGCGGCGCAGCACGGCCGGCGCCGGAAGTTGATCGAGTTGGTGGCGACGGCGGTGGAGTGGTATCACGAGCGGCTGCTGCAGCATCCTGACGGCGCGACGGCGCGCGGCTACCTGCGTTCTCGCGGCCTGACGGGCGACGAGGTGCGAAGATTCAAGGTGGGTTGGGCACCGTCGGAGTGGGACGCGCTCTGCGCAACGCTGCGGTCGAAGACCTCGGCGGAGGACCTGATCGAGGCGGGGTTGGCCGTCGTGAGTTCGAGGGGTGGACTCATCGACAACTTCCGCGGCCGCGTGCTGTTCCCGGTCTTTGACGTGCGAGGTGACCCGGTTGGCTTCGGCGGTCGGATTCTCCCTGGTGTCGATGAGCGAGCGGGACCTAAGTACAAGAACACCCCGGAGTCCCCGCTGTATGCCAAGAGCCGCCTGCTCTACGGGCTGAACTGGGCCAAGGATGCCATCGTGCACGCCCGCGAGGGGGAGGGAGAGGTGATCGTCTGCGAGGGCTACACCGACGTGATCGGGCTACACGCCGCCGAATTGCCGCAGGCGGTCGCCACCTGCGGGACCTCACTCACCGAGGATCACGTCAAGACCATGCGGCGCTTCTGCGATCGCATCGTGCTGGCCTTCGACGCCGATGCAGCGGGCTCCGCTGCGGCCGAGCGGATCTACCAGTGGGAGAGCACCCATCAACTCGATGTCTACGTCGCCGACCTGCCGCCGGGCACCGATCCCGACGACTTGGCGCGCCGGGATCCGCAGGATCTGCGCGAGCGGGTGTCGGGGGCGCAACCATTCCTGGAGTACCGGGTCAACCGTGCCCTGGGACGAGGAAACATGAGCACCGCCGAGGGCAGGGTGCGCGCCGCCGAAGCCACCTTCGCGGTCATCGAGGAGCACCCGAGCGAACTCGTGCGAGACGAGTACCTCATGGCGGTGGCGGCGCCCGACAAGCTGGACTTGAATGAGGATCGACTCCGCCATGCCGTGGCGGAATGGCGTCGCAAGCGGCGGCTCGGCGCCGAGTTGCAGGCACCGGCGGCGGAACCGTCCTCGCCGGCCGAGCCGACGATCGAAGAGCAAGTCCTGCTGCTGCGGGTGCATGGAGGGAACAAGTTGCCTGCCTGGGTGACCGCTCGGTTCTTCGCCTCGGAACTCCACGGGGCGATCTTCGGCCTCCTTGCCGACGGTGCACCGCTGGTAGAACTGGCCGAAGTGGCACAGGGTGACGCCGCGGCCTCCCTGGCGAGACTCTCGGTATGGGAGGCACCCGACCACGCCGACCACGTGATCGGGCGGTTCGCATTCGACGCCGCCGCCCGCTGGATAAGTGAGACCACCCGGGCGGCGCGTACCGCCGGTGACGCGAGCTTCGGTCCGCGCCTGCGAGAGGTGCAACTCACCCGCGCCGAGTTGCGCGAGCAGAACTGGTCCGCAGAGGTCGCAGAGCGTCTGGCGGGGCTGCTGATGGCGGACTTCCCCGGTTCTGAGGCGCGAGCGCCGCTTCCATCCGCTCCACCGGAGGGCGTCGGCCCCAAGCCACCGGAAGCCCCGCCCGCCTCCGAGGAGGAGCGCTTCTACGAGGACCTGCCGATCTCGGCAAGCGAGGAGGAGTTCGCGCCGGACGGGCCCGTGTCCGGAGACTCCCGCCGATGACCGAGGGGTTCACCACCTACCTCGACGGCATCGGCCGGGTCGCGCCGCTGAGCGCCGAGCAGGAGTGTGAGTTGGGCCGCAAGGTGCAGGACGGGCTGGCTGCGCAGGCGATCCTGGACGGTGACGGCGAGCCGGAGAGAGCGTGCCGGACCGATCTCCGGCGCACGGTGCGGGAGGGCGAGGCGGCGCGGTGCCGTCTCACAGAGGCGAACCTGCGCCTCGTCGTCTACCTCGCCCGCGGCTACCAGGGGCGAGGGGTCCCGATTGCCGATCTCGTCCAGGAGGGGAACGTGGGGCTCATGGCGGCGGCGGTGAGATTCCAGCCGGACAAGGGTTGGCGGTTCTCGACCTATGCGGGATCGTGGATCCGCAGCGCCATGCTCAGGGCCATCAAGAGCCAGAGAGGGGTCGTGCGTATGCCGTCGCATCTGGCGGCCGCCGCGACGCAGATCTACCGGGCGGAGCAGGAGTTGGAGCGAGAGAATCACCGCCCGCCGACGGTTGCCGAGGTGGCGCGGCGATGCGGGATCTCCGAGGACCACGTGGCGCAGGTTCGCGAGTTGCGCGCCTCACCCGTCTCATTGGAGTCGCCGGTCGGCGAGGACACGTCACTGGGCGAGGTGCTCTCGGACGGCTCGGACACAGGGCCTGACGACGTGGTGATCCGACGGCTGCACAGCGCCGCAGTGCGCGAGGCGGCCACCGAGGCGCTCGCCGCAGTGGACGATGAACGTGTGCGCCGGCTGCTGCGCCTGCGCTTCGGGCTCGTGGATGGCCGCATCCGCACACTCGCCGAACTGAGCGGCCAGTTCGGCGTCTCCAAGGAGCGGCTCCGGCTGATCGAGGCCCGGACGCTGGCCCGGCTGCGCAGCAGCGGTCTGGGGACCGAACTCCGGGAACTCATGGAAGAATCCTGAGTCCTGCTGCTGGTATCGTGGAGGCCCGATCCGGGGTAGCTCAGTTGGCAGAGCGCCGGCCTGTTAAGCCGTTTGTCGTGGGTTCGAGCCCCACCCCCGGAGCTGCCGGAGCAGCCGGTCGCACGCGGCGCGGCGTCACCCGGGGGCTAGGTTTTCGCCGGGCTCGTAGCTCAGTGGTCAGAGCAGACGACTCATAATCGTTTGGTCGTGGGTTCGATCCCCACCGAGCCCACTATCCGGGCCCGCAGTCCTGCCGTGCAACCGCTCCGGGAAGGCTCACTCGCCGAGCCAGGCGGGTGCCCGGTCGTGCAGGTAGCGGGTGACGCTGCCGATCAGGCCGAACGTCTCGTCCAGAAAGTCGTGCTCACCGACGAGATGTGCCAGCGGGACCGACCGCTCCGATTCCACGTGCACCGACCTGGCGACATCGTCGGTGACCGTGGCGATGGTGTCCGCCGCCCAGACGTGCAGGGGCAGCGCCGTCCCGCCGATGGCGGAGAGTTCGGTGGCCAACTCCAGCAGGTTGGGGCTGTTCGGCAGCGGCGGCATCCGCCAGTGGAAGCGAAGCAGCAGGTCGAACCCTTCCTCGGGCCACTCGGCGTCCTCGGGCAGCTTGTTCACCTCGTCCTCGAAAGCGATCTGTACCCGCGGGTCCAAGTCGGCGACGATGTGCAACTCCAGGGGCCCGTCACAGTCGTAATCCGGGTGGAGGTGGATCTCCCACCATTGGCGTCCGGTGGTGACGTCGATGCAGTGATGATCCTCGTGGTAGTGGAACCCCCCGTCCGCCGCATGGAACTTGAGATCGGTGACGAACCCGGGAAAGTCGACGACGGACAATGGACGGCTCCTCAGCGTTTGGGGTCACTGGTGTCGGGGCGGAACCACCCTACCCGTCGGCGATGTCGACCTGAGTGCCGAGAGTCGACCTAGCGTGGCACTCATCGCGCCGGAGGACCTGCTGTCGCTGTTCGAGGAGACCGCCCGCTCGGTGGCGGCTGCTCTGGAGTCGCTGGCGGATTGGGGTCCGGCGGGGACGCGTCCCGGCCAACACCGTTCCGACATCGCCGCCGACGAGGCGGCGACCGGAGCACTGCTGGACGCCGGTCTGGGGGTCTGCAGCGAGGAGTCCGGCCTGCAGGGCGCGGATCGCGCTGTGATCGTCGTCCTCGATCCACTCGACGGATCAACGAACGCGGCTCAGGGAATCCCCTGGTACGCGACGAGTTTCTGCGCGGTCGACGACTTTGGGGCACTGGCCGCGCTGGTGGTCAACCTGGCCTCCGGCGAGCGCTACACCGCTATCCGCGGTGGTGGGGCCTACCGGGACGGGCGGCCGATACGGCCATCGCAGGTCGGCAGCCTGCCGGAGGCGATCATCGGTCTGTCCGGCTACCCGTCACGACACCTGCGCTGGCGCCAGTACCGAGCCCTCGGCGCGGCCGCGCTGGATCTGTGCGCGGTGGCCGACGGGCGCCTCGACGGCTTCGTGGACTGCCACTCGCACGGACCGTGGGACTACCTGGGGGGCATGCTGGTTTGCCGGGAGGCCGGCGCACACGTGGTCGACGCCGCCGGCAGGGATCTCACGACGACCGATCCGGAGGCTCGTCGCAGGTTGCTGGCGGCCGCCGGGGAGGACCTGCTGGGCGACCTGCGCGCGGCCTGTGCTGGGTAGTCTGCGGTTCCGGGCGCTTAGCTCAGTTGGTTCAGAGCACTTCCCTTACAAGGAAGGGGTCGGCGGTTCGAGTCCGCCAGCGCCCACCGGATCCTCCGAAGCGGGCTGTGGTGGAGGGAGCGGGCCTGGGACTGTTGGAGCAGCCGGGATCAGCGAGATTCTCTCCAGACCCGCCATCCCCTCCGAAGGACGACTTGGTCGCGACTCCAAGTGTATACCTGTTGAGGTCCATCCGGCCAATCGGCCGGCCACCGAGACCGGGCGGCAGGATCCGGGTCTTCGGTTGTGGCCGATGTCACACGCCCGGCAGCAGCGCCGCGCCGCGGCCCGAATAGCCTGCTCGTCACAATCTGCCGTGCCAACGGCAGAGCAGTTCACCCCGGGCACCCCCCCTGCCGCGGCGGTGAGCGGACGCCCCGTCGAAGTCCCCCCCTCGGCGGGGCGTCGTCCTTTTTCGAGCGGGGCATTGCCCTTTTCCGGCCCCGGCCGACGGGTGTCCTTGAGTGCCCCGCCCGGTCTCGTTTAGGGTCACGCGTGGAAATGGCAGAACACAGGCGAGAACCGAGCAGCGAGTCGTGAACCCTCTGGAACGCCTCCTGGAACTCCAGGCTCATGACACTCGCATCGCGCAACTCGAGCACCGCCACGCCCAATTGCCCGAACGGGTGGAGTTACGCCGACTCGAGCGCCAGGCTGAGGAAGTCGACGTGCGGATCGAGGCGGCCGGGCAGCATCACGCGGAGTTGGAACGGCACCAGCGACGCTACGACGACGATCTGGCGTCTGTGCTGGCCAAGCGGGATCGTGAGCAGAACCTGCTCTACTCCGGTGACGTCACCGCGATCCGCGAGTTGCAGGGCCTCGAGGAGGAGGTGGCGGCTCTCGGGAGGCGCCAGCGCGTCGTGGAGGACAAGTTGCTGGAGGTGATGGAGGACCTCGAATCTGCGTCGGCGGAGCTCGCTGCTCTTCGCGGAGCCAGGGAGGAACTCAGGACGAGTATCGACTCGATGAGCGGGCAACTCGGGGAGGCGGCTGCAGAGATCGACGCCGAACTCGAAGAGGTCCGCCTGGCCCGCGCCGCGGTCGGCGAGGAGGTCGACTCCGGCCTGCTCGAGCGCTACGAGCGCCTCCGCACGCAGATCGGTGGTGTGGCGGTGGCACGTCTCGAGGCGACGAGCTGCCTCGGCTGCCATCTCACGCTGCCTCTCATGGAAGTGGATCGGCTGCGCAGGCTCCCCGAAGTGGGTGAGGCGCCGCCGGGGGAGGCAGACAAGGGGACAGCCACCTGTCCCTCCTGCGCGCGCATCCTGGTCGTCTGAGCTGGTGCTGCTCTGGTTCGCCGGGCTCGCCCCACCGGCCGTAGCGGCGGTGTTCGCCAGCCGCGGCCTGGACTATCGCCTCGTACTGGCCGGGGCGGTGCTTCCCTCGGTGGCTCTCGCCGTCGACGGGTTGTGGATCATGGGATCACTGCTGTTCCCGATCGGAGTGATGACCTTGGTCATGGTCGCGGGGTGGGGCAGGCGACTGGTGCAGCGCCGCTGGTTGGGGCTCCCGATCGGGCTCTTCTGCCATCTGGTGCTGGACGGCGCCTGGCTGCGGACCGAGACGTTCTGGTGGCCATTCGGCCCCGGCGAGGTGGCCGGGGTAGGTCTGCCCGCGGTCTGGTTGCTGGTGGCCATGGAGCTAGTCGGTGCGGCGGTGCTGTGGTGGTCCTGGCGGCGTTTCGGGCTGGCCGAAGCGGATCGCCGGCGCGCTTTCGTGCGCGCCGGCAGGTTGGCGGTCGCACCTCGCCCCTCCCGGCGGCGGTGACGGCGAGTCGGCCTGTAGGCGGGGTTCTGTCCAGGCCCGAGGGCCTTGAGTGACCATCCATCTCAGCGGCCTACCCGGGGGTTGCGCTGCATTGAGCGCCGGCGGGCAGCCACCCCCTGCTTGACCTTGCTCCCGGTGGGGTTTGCCGAGCTGCCCCGGTCGCCCGGGGCACTGGTGCGCTCTTACCGCACCGTTTCACCCTTGCCCGACCCGGTAGCCGGGTCGTCGGCGGTCTGTTCTCTGTGGCACTTTCCTGCGAGTCGCCTCGACTGGCCGTTAGCCAGCACCGTTGCCCTGTGGAGCCCCGACCTTCCTCGACACCGCCGCCAATGGCGGCGTGGTGCCGCGGTCACTCAGCCGGCTCGCCGTCGCTGACAGTCTGCCAGAGTTGCCGTGACGCCGGGACGTTGGGGCCTCTGGGACCTGCGGTGAGCGCAGCGGTGGCCGCCGGGCTCAGAAGGAGACGGCGCTGAGGTCGGGGTGCCAGTTGGCGGCTCGCCGCTTGGCCTCCTGCCATGCGGCCCGGTCCGCGAGCTTGCGCGGCTCGATGGTCTGCCGCGGCGGCCGCAGTGAGGCGACCTCCTCCCAGTCACGCCAGGTTCCGGCTCCAAGCCCCGCCAGGTAGCCGGCGCCGAGGGCTGTGCACTCGATCTCGGGGGCGAGGTGCACGAGGCCTCCGGATGCGTCGGCGAGCGCCTGGGTGAACGTGCCGTTGGCGCTCATGCCCCCGTCGATGACCGGGTCGGCCAACTCCAGCCCGCTGTCGGCGCGCGCCGCCTCGAGCAGGTCGACCCCGTGGTGCGCCACGCCCTCCAGCACGGCGCGCACGAGGTGTCCGGTCCCGGCGGTGGCGGTCAGACCGGTGAAGTTGCTGCGAGCCCCGAAGTCCCAGTCCGGTGTGCCGAGGCCCATCTGGGCCGGCACGAAGCTCACGCCCCCGCTGTCGGCGCAGGCGGCGGCGACGGCGTCGGAATCACCGGGGTTCTCGAGCAGTCCGAGTTCGCACAACCACGCCACACAGCTGCCGGCGCTTAGCATCATGGCTTCGATCCCCCAGACCACCCGTCCCTGCTGCTGCCAGGCGGCGATCGGGAAGGTGCCGCGGGGGCCGCGGACATCGGTCGGCGGGTCGCCGGGCCCCAGGCAGGCATCCAGCGTGCCTCCGGTGCCGAAGGTGATCTTCACGTCGCCCTGCCCGACGCAGCCGGTGCCCACGAGCGCCGCCTGCTGGTCGCCGGCGAGGCCGGTGATGGCGGGAGCCCCCGGCAGCTCGGTGGCCTCGGCCACTGGTCCGGTGCTGTCGACGATGCGGGGCAGGCTCATCGCAGGGATGCCGAGCCTCCCGGCAACAGCGAAATCCCACTCGACGCGGTCCTCGAAACAGAGTCCGGTGATCGCCGCGTTGGTGGCGTCGGTGAGGTGCTGGGTTCCGCCGGTGAGGTTCCAGACGAGCCACGAGTCCAGCGTGCCTACGCAGAGTTGCTCGGGCGGTACGCCGGCCGTGCTGACGAGGTGGGCGGCCTTGGTGGCGGGTTGGTTCGGCGCCAGGCGCAGTCCTTCGCTCTGCAGGGTGAGGCAGTCGAGCGCGGTGCGAAGGTCCTGCCAGCCGAGCCCGGGACCGACCGGTTCGCCGTTGGTGCGATCCCACACCACCGTCGAGGCCCGCTGGTTGGCGATGCCGACGGCGTCCACCGCCCCTGCCACCTCGAGGGTTGCCGATGCAGATCCCACGGCGGCCTCGGCGAGCGCGACGGGGTCGAACTCCAGGAGTCCCGCCGCGGGCGACTCTCGTGGTGTCGGCACGCGCCGGGTGTGATGCAGGTGTCCTGACGCGTCCACGACGGCGGTTCGTACGCTCGTGCTGCCGAGGTCGATGACGAGAATCCTCGCGGAACCTGAGGCGGCGCGGCCGGGCACGGTTGGCATGCTAGAGCTAGGTCCGTCGCCGGGTGGGGTGGGACACCCGCAACGCAGTCCCGCGGGTTCGGAACGACTGAGAACCCCGAGCAACCGAGGAAAACAGCATGGCCAACCATCCCGACTCCCCGAACCCCGATGACCAGGTGGACTTCGCCGAGCTGTTCAGGACGCTGGTGGCGGGCGAGAACCTATCGGGTCTGCAGGCGCGGGCTGCGGCGGAAGCCATGCTGGCCGGAAGCGCTTCGGAGGCTCAGATGGCCGGCCTGCTGATCGGTCTGCGAACCAAGGGCGAGACCGCCGTCGAGCTGGCGGGACTCCTGGAGGGGTTGCGGGCAGCGGCCCTCGACGTCGGCGTCGACGCCGAGGAGATGGGGCTCATCGACACCTGCGGAACCGGCGGGGATGGCAGCGGCTCGTTGAACATCTCGACCATGGCGGCACTCGTGGCTGCCGGCGCCGGTGCCTGCGTGTGCAAACACGGCAACCGGGCGGTGTCGTCGTCCTGCGGGTCGGCGGACTTGCTGGAAGCCCTCGGAGTGGTGGTCGACCTTGGTCCCGCCGGTGTGTCGGCCTGCCTTCGCGAGGTGGGGATCGCCTTTTGCCTGGCGCCCCTGTTCCATCCGGCGCTCCGCTACGCCGGGCCCACCCGGCGCAGTCTGGGTGTCCCCACCGCGTTCAACTATCTCGGGCCCATGGCGAATCCCGCCGGTGTGCGCCGCCAGGTGATCGGCGTGAACGACCCCGCCATGGCCGAGCGGATGGCGGAGGTGCTTGCTGTCACCGGCACGCAACGCGCCATGGTGGTGCATGGCTATCCCCGCCTCGACGAGTTGTCCACGATCGGACCGACAAGGGTGATCGAACTGCGTGGGGGCCGCATCGAGCGGTACACGGTCACGCCCGGGGAACTGGGTCTGGCCACCGTCGGGCTGACCGACCTCGCCGGTGCGGACGTGGCCAGCGGGGTGGCGGCGACCCGGGCGCTACTGGCAGGCGAATCCGTGCCCTGGCGGGACATCGTGTGCCTGAATGCCGCTGCGGGACTCGTGGTGGGCGACCTGGCGGTCGACCTGTCGGAGGGTCTGGGTCTTGCGGTCGATGCGCTGGACAGCGGTGCGGTGGCGGAGAAGTTGTCCCGCTGGGTGGAGGTCTCCCGTCGCCTAGCCGACGATCGCTGACTCGCGGGCCACAAGCGCTGCGACGCCGGGGAGAGACCGCCTCCCCGGTGCGAACTACGGTGGCCGGGTGACCGGCCCCGAGGAATCCTGCGGGCTCGGCTCCTGCCGCTGCCCGTGGGCGAGCACATTCCGATGAGCGCTTCCACATCCCAGAAATTCGACGTCGTCATCGTCGGGGCGGGTCCGGTCGGCAGCGTGTGCGCGCTAGCGCACGCGCGCCAAGGTGCCTCCGTGGCCCTGCTCGAGGCCAATCCCAATGCTTCCAAGCGACTCGCGGGCGAGTGGCTGCATCCCCCCGCCTTACGCATTCTCCGCGATCTCGGGGTGGAGCTCGAGGCACAGCCGCGGAGCGCCACGGGTAAGGGATTCGCGGTGTTTCCCGAAGACCGGTCGGAGCCGATATTACTTCCCTACGCGGACGGCTCTCACGGGCTGGTATGCGAACACGAAGCGCTCGTCTCGCGTCTGCGCGAAGCCGTCGAGGACGAGCCGGGTGTCGACTTCATGCTCCACGCGCGGGTGCGGACGGTCGATGACCAGCGTGTCACCTTTACCCGTAACGGCGTCGATGAGTCCGTTGAGGCCGCGCTGATCGTCGGCGCGGACGGCCGGAGTTCGATCGTGCGTCGATCACTGGGTTTGTGGACAAGTCCGCGGAACTGCTCGCGGATGATGGGGATCGCACTGAGCGGAGTGCAGTTGCCGCTGGAGGGCTATGGGCATGTGGTCTGCGGGGGACCGGGTCCGATTCTCATCTATCGATTGGGTGAACACTCCGTGCGGGTGATAGTCGATGTTCCCCTGGGGTACTCGGGGCGGGGCCTGGTTGCCTTGATGTCGGACTCGTATGCCGGCTGGATGCCGGAGACACTCAGGCCGGCGTTTGTCGAAGCGCTCCGGGAGCAGAGATTTCTCGCCGCGGCCAATGCCCTGAGGCCGCGCGTCACATACGGGAGCCCACGGCGAATTCTCATCGGGGATGCGGCCGGGCATTACCATCCGCTGACGGCGGTGGGGATGACGCTCGGTTTCGGCGATGCGCTGGCACTGGCCGAGGGCAGGAACTTCCGAGACTTCACCAAAAGGCGATCCCGGGCGACCCGCGCTCCGGAACTCCTTGCCATGGGGCTGTACGAGGTCTTCGCCGATCATCGGGTCGAATCCGTGGCGCTCAGACACGCGGTCTACCGGCGTTGGCGGGAGAGTCGCGCGATCCGCGACCGGACCGTTGGCCTGCTCGCCTGTGAAGACACATCGATGACCAATCTGGGTCTGGCGTGTGGCGCGATGGCGGCTCGGGCGGTTGCCGGCGAGATTCGGCGATCCTGTGACAGGCCCGCCTGGCGCCGGACCCGCGGCATCGTTCGGGCGTTGGTGGTTCGTCTCGGCTGGGTTCTCCGCGGGGTTCGGCAACAGCGCAAGGCGCGGAATGCCGGTGGACAGAAGGACGAGCGAGCCCGGGACACCTTGGCTCGCGCCTTTCTGGTTTCCATGCCATCGAGAGTTGAAGAGCCCCGGCCCAGTCCCCCGAGAGAGATTGTGTCGCCCGATGCCGGCCCGGCACTTCAGAGTGCAAGTGAGCGCTTGATGGGTCTCCAGGGTGCTGACGGTGCCTGGGAGGGCGAGGTGGTGTGGTGCCCCATGCTCACCGCTCAATACGTGCTGCTGCACCACATCCTGGGAGAACCGCTGGACCCTGGCCGGCGTCGACGGGTGCTGCGCTACTTCGAGCGATCCCGCCTCGCAGAAGGTGCATGGGGCTTGCACGAGCACTCACCGCCCCACCTGTTTGTCACCGCCCTGGTCTACGTAGCGGCGAGATTGCTCGGGGTCGAGCGAGACGATCCGCTGATCGAGCCGGCCCAGCGATTCCTGCAGGCAGAGGGGGTGCTCGGCATCCCGAGCTGGGGGAAATTCTGGCTGGCGCTCGTCGGCCTCTACGACTGGCGCGGGGTCAACCCCGTCCTGGCGGAACTGTGGAGCCTGCCGCGCTGGATGCCGCTGCATCCTTCGAAGTGGTACTGCCACACCCGGCTCATCTACATGGCGATGGCAGCCATTTACCCACTCCGGTTCCGAGCCCCGGTCACCTCCGAGGTTGCCTCCATACAAGAGGAGTTGTTTCCCCAGGGGTTTGCCAACGTGAAATTCTCCTCGGGCCGCAATCGCCTTCGGGACGCCGACCTCTTCGTCCGGCCCAGTTTGTGGCTCCGAGCCGGCTACGGGTTGGCGCTGCTGTACGAACGGTTCGGAGGCAAGCGTCGGCGCGCCCGATGCACCGAGGAGATCATCGGCCAGATCAGATGGGAACTGCGAACCACCACCCACAGGAGCATCTCCCCGGTCAGCGGTCTCCTCAACATTCTTGCCTTGTGGCTGCGCGACCCGGATGACTCCGACTGCCAGCAGGCCCTCGCACAGCTGGACGGGTGGATCTGGGAGGACGAGGAAGGCGGAACACGCGTCACCGGAGCGAGAAGCCCCGTATGGGATACCGGATTCTCCCTGCAGGCGCTGGCGGCCGTGCCGCACTTCGACGGCGTTGGCAGCGCACTGCGGCGCGGAGCCGACTTCGTGCGCCGGCAACAAATCGACACCAGCTTCGACGGGTTTCGCGAGGCCCACCGGATCGACCCCAAGGGTGGCTGGTGTTTCGCCGGGCAGTGGCATGGCTGGCCGGTGACCGACTGCACCGCCGAAGCGGTGCTTGGAATCATCGCCGCCGACCGCGAGGCGACGAGCGCGACGACGCTTGGCGACGCGGTTGGTTTCATGTTGCGCGGCCAGAACAGCGACGGCGGATTCGGCAGCTATGAGGCACGGCGCTCAGCGGTTGGCCTCGAGTGGCTGAATCCGGCGGAGATGTTCGGTGAGTCGATGACCGAGCGTTCCTATGTGGAGTGCACCGCGTCCTGCCTCGCCGCGTTGACCATCTGTAAGGAGCACTTCGGTGAAGTCGCGGATCCGGAGGTGCTGAGTGCGGTCTCACGGGCTGAGGCCTGGCTTCGCCGTACACAGGAGCGCGACGGGTCGTGGCGCGGCGCGTGGGGTGTTCAGTTCATCTATGGCACCTTCTTCGGGGTCAGAGGTCTGCTTGCCGCCGGCGCCCGCCCGGGTGATCCGGCGCTGGGTCTGGCATGCCGGTGGCTGCTGGATCGCCAGCGGCCCGACGGAGGATGGGGTGAGCACCACAGCGGCTGCCTGACCGGCCGCTACGTCGCGCACAGCGAGAGCCAGGTCATCCAAACCGCCTGGGCGATGCTTGCCCTTCTTGAGGCGGGAGATTCGAACTGGACGGCGATCACCGAGGGCGCCCGCTTCCTGCTGGACACCCAGGACTCCGATGGGCAATGGCCCAGACAGGACACGGCCGGGGTGTTCTTCCGTACGGCGCTGTTGGACTACGCCCTGTACCGGCAGTACTTCCCCCTCCACGCGCTCGGTCTCTACGAGCAGCGGCGCCGGGCCCGCCTGAATCTGACGCCCGCCGCGGGGATTTCCCCCCCAGAAGTCGAGCCCGCCGAGGAGTCCGTAACGCCTACGCTCGAAGGGTGACAGCCGGACGCATCGAGGGACACGGCGGCGGGGCGCGGCCGGTGCCGGTGCAAGTCGCCCCTCGCCCGGACGGGCGCGGACCGGCGCGGGACATGCCGCCTGAGGGTTTGCAACGCGACGTCCTGGAGGCGGGTAGGCGGGCAGGACTGGCCGCGATCGGTGTGGCCCCGGTGGAGGTCTTCGAGAGCACACGGCGGATCCTGGCGGAGCGCAAGACGCAGGGTCGCCACGGTGGCATGCAGTTCACGTACCGCAACCCCGAGCGATCCACCGACCCGGTGCGGATCCTTCCCGGTGCTGCGGCCCTGGTGGTCGGAGCGTTGAACTATGCCCGCTCCCCGGCACCGGGGCCCACCGCGGGTCGCCCGACGGCGCGGGTGGCCCGCTACGCCACCGGCGACGTCTACGGCAAGTTGCGCTCCGCGCTCGGTGCAATGGCCCGGGTGTTGGTCGACCACGGCCACCGGGCGGTTGTCGTGGCCGACGACAACGCCCTGGTGGACCGCGAGGCTGCCCGCCGGGCCGGTCTGGGCTACTACGGCAAGAACAGCAACCTGCTGCTAGAGGATTCGGGAAGCTGGTTCGTGCTGGGATCGGTGGTCACCGATGCGGCCCTTCCGCCCGCCGCCGAGCAGGTGCCCGACGGCTGCGGGGCGTGCCGGCGCTGCCTGGACGGGTGCCCCACGGGCGCAATCATTGCGCCGGGTGTCGTGGATGCCCGCCGTTGCCTGGCTTGGCTGCTGCAGGCCGGCGGGGATTTCCCCGCCGAGTTCCGGGAGGCTCTCGGCGACCGGTTGTACGGATGCGACGACTGCCAGGAGGTGTGCCCGCCGAACCGGCGCATGCCTGAGGCGACCGATCCCGGCGAGCAGGCCTCGGTTGATGTCCTGGAACTGCTGGCCGCCGGCGACGAGGAACTGATGGAGCGCCACGGGCGCTGGTACATCCCGGCCCGCGACCCTCGTTACCTGCGGCGCAACGCACTCGTGGTGCTCGCCAACACCGCTGACGGCGGCGATTCCGGGGTGCTCGAGACGCTGCGGCGCTACCTGGCGAGTCCGGACCCGATGCTGGTTCGCCACGCGGCGTGGGCGGCGCGGCGCTTGGGGCTGGTGGTCGACGCTGCCACCTCAGCGGCCGTCGGAGGTCGAGGCGTCCCCGCAGCTGATCCCCGGACCGACTCATGAGCGGACCGCCCTCCGCAGCCGGCGGCGAGCAGCGCCTTCGTCGCCACGTTCTCGTCACCAATGACTACCCGCCGAAGGTCGGCGGGATCCAGAACTATCTCTGGGAACTATGGCGCCGGCTGCCGCCCGATCGCTTCTGCGTCCTGACGCGCCCGCATCCCGACTCCGGCGCCTTCGACGCGGCTGAGGCGTACCCGATCGTGCGGAGCGCGGCCTCTTTCTTGTTGCCCACGCCGTCGGTGCTCGCCGAGATTCGCGGGCTGGTTGCCTCCACGGGCGCCGAACTGGTGGTCTTCGACCCGGCGGTCCCCGTCGGGGCTCTGGGGCCGCGCCTGGAGGTGCCGTACGGCGTCGTGTTGCACGGCGCGGAGGTGACGGTGCCGGCGCGGTTGCCGCTGGCCGCCACCGCGCTGCGGCGCACTCTGGCGGGCGCCGAGGTCGTGATCGCCGCCAGCCGCTATGCAGCCTCCGAAGCCCGGCGCCTGTGCCCCGACATGGCCCCCGAGCACTACGTGCCGCCGGGGGTCGATGTGGCGCGCTTCGTGCCGCTGTCCGGTGAGCGCCGGCAGGCTGCGCGCGGGCGCCTCGGGGTGGCCGACGGGGAGAGCCTGGTCCTCAGCGTCAGCCGGTTGGTGCCCCGCAAGGGGATGGACATGCTGATCGAGGCGATTGCGCGCCTGGCGCCCGACAGGCCGGGTCTGCGCCTGTGCATCGCCGGGGAGGGCCGGGACAAACCGAGGTTGGAGAGGCTCGTGCGCCGGACCGGTGCGCCGGCGCGCCTGTTGGGGCGGGTCGGCGAGGGGGAGCTGGCAGATCTGTACGGAGCGGCGGACGTGTTCGCGATGCTGTGCCGCAAGCGCTGGTTCGGGCTCGAGCAGGAGGGATTCGGGATCGTCTTCCTCGAGGCGGCGGCCGCCGGGGTGGCGCAGGTGGCAGGCGAGAGCGGGGGAGCGGCCGAGGCCGTCGAGCACGGAGCCAGCGGGCTGGTGGTCGCGAGTCCCGGTGATGTGGCGGGAGTGGCCGGCGCGCTGGCCGCCCTGGTAGACGATCCCGAGCATCGCCGTCGCCTGGGCTCGGCGGCACGGCACCGCGCCGAGGAGCAGTTCAGCTACGACCGGCTGGCCGGGAACCTGTGCAGCGCACTCGGTTGATCCTCCCGGTGCGTAGCGGCGGTCGTGCGGCGCCTGCCTGGCAGAGGCTGCTGGTGGCCTCACGCGGGGGCACCGCTGTGCTGTGCGTCGTCATCGCGCTTGGTGCGACGTGGCCGGACGGGGCCGCTCCGGTTACCCAGGTCGTGGCGCTGGTGCTCTTCGCTGCGGGCACTCTGGGTTTCGGGTGGGCGTTCGCCGTGGCGGTGCGGCGGAGTCGCTTCGAGCAGGTGTCGACCATGGCGGTCTTCCTGCAGATGCCCGGAGCCCCGCGGTCGGTTCGCGTCGAATTGTGGGGCGCTACCGGTCTTCAATTCGCCGCCGGATTCGCCGGTGCCGCCCTTCACCCCTTTGGCCCGCTCGCGTTCGGTATTCTTGGCGGTGTGTACGGTTTGGGCATGATTGCTCTCTGGGGCGCAGGTCATGGGGAGTTCCCCAGCCGAGCCACTCACCTGGAGCGGAGGCGGAATGGTTGAGTTCTCGACGCGCCAGATGTTGGTGAATGCATCACCGTCGGAATGCTTCGATGTCGTCGCGGACTTCGAGAGCTACCCGCAGTGGGCTGCGGACATCAAGGAGGCTCGGGTCCTGCGGCGCGACGACAGCGGAGTTGGAGGTCTTGTGGCCTTCCGCGCCGCCGCGATGGGTCGCAGCGTGACCTACACGCTCAAGTACTTCTACGGCTCCAACCCGCTGCGGGTGGCGTGGCGCCTCACCGAGGGTGATCAGGTCCGTCATCTCGACGGGGAGTACGAGTTGGCGCCGGCGGGCGACGAAGGAGCCAAGACGCTCATCACCTACTCGCTCTCAGCGGAGTTGGCGGTGGCGGTACCCGGGTTCGTGAAGCGACGCGCCGAGTCGCGCATCATGCAGACCGCGCTCGACGAGCTTCGCAACCGCATCGAGACGGCGAGCGCCGGACAGTCGCAGCCGCACAGGTGACATCGGCGGTTCGTGCTGTCCACCTCAGCGGGTCGTTCGGTAGCGAGGACCGCGAGCGGGCGCCGGCACTGCGGCCATGACCGCCGGTGCTGTGGCCGGCTTCGATGTCGGCGGGACGAATATCCGGGTGGAACTTGCCGGCACAGGTACCCGGGACGAGGTCGCGGTTCGGCGCTGTGAGCGTCCCGGCACCATGGCGGGCATCGTTGCTGCGATCTGCGAGATGGTCCAGAGGCTGGAACTGGAGGCCGGCGGCCCACTCGCCGCCGTCGGTGTGGGTTGTGCGGGGCTCGTCGACCGGTCGGGGGTCGTGTCCACCTCCCCGAACATCCCAGCGATCGATGACTTCGCCCTGCGGGCGCTGCTGGCCGAGAGGCTCAACCGACCGGTGGCGGTCGACAACGATGCGACCGCGGCGTTGCGCGGCGAGATGGAGGGGGGTGCGGTGGCGGGAGTCAGCGATGCCGTGCTGGTCGCCCTCGGCACCGGCATCGGGGCGGCGCTGCTCCTCGACGGTGCGATCAGGCGCGGCGCGCACGGCTTCGCCGGCGAGGCGGGACACATGGTCGTGGCGCCCGAGGGTCCCGAGTGCCTGTGCGGCCGCCGGGGCTGCTGGGAGCAGCTTGCCTCCGGTGAGGCGCTCGGACGGGCCGCCCGGCGTGCCGCCGACGTCGGTAAGGCTCCGGCCCTGCGGGACAGGGTGGCGGGTCGCATCGAATCGATCCGGGGTGAGCACGTGGGGGAGCTGGCGACGGCCGGAGACCCGGTGGCGCGCCGGCTGCTACGGGAGTTCGCCTCCTGGGTGGCGCTGGGAATCAACAACCTGATCCTGCTGGTCTCACCCGAGGTGGTCGTGGTCGGCGGGGGATTGTCCGGACTGGGTGAGGTGTTCCTGGCACCGGTGCGCGACGCCCTGTCGGATGTCTACGTCGAGCAGGACCGGCGACCGCCCGTCGAGGTGCGCCAGGCGCTCCACGGCGACCGGGCGGGTGTCGTCGGAGCGGCGCATCTGGCGCTGGACCTCCTCGGATCCTCTTAGTTGCACGGACCCTCCGGGCGCGTTCGATAGCCTCCGGGCACATGGACTTCCGCCGTATATCGAATCTGCCGCCGTACGTGTTCTCGGTGATCGACCGACTGAAGGTGGAAGGCCGGCGACAGGGCGAGGACGTCATCGATCTTGGGTTCGGCAATCCGGACATCCCGTCGCCCGAGATCGCCGTCGAGAAGCTGGCCGAGGCGGCACGCAACCCCCGCAACCACCGCTACTCGCTGAGCCGCGGCATTCCCAAGCTCCGTGGCGCCGTGGCGGACCTGTACCTCCGCCGGTTCGGCGTCGAATTGGATCCCGAGACGCAGGTCATCAACACCATCGGCGCCAAGGAGGGCCTCTCGCACCTGATGTGGGTTCTGCTGCAGCCGGGTGATGCCGTGCTGGTGCCGGCGCCCTCGTACCCCATCCACCTCTATGCGCCACTCTTCGCCGGTGCGGAGATCCGCCATATCCCCCTATCGGTGGGCGATGACCTCGACGAGGTTCTGCGCCAGCGCTGGGAGTACTCGTGGCCCAAGCCACGCGTCATCCTCCTGTCGTTCCCCCACAATCCGACCACGACCTGCGTCGACCTGGACTTCATGCAGCGGGTGGTGGACTTCGCCCGGGAACACGAGGTGCTCGTCGTCCACGACTTCGCCTATGCCGACATCGCATTCGACGGCTACCGGCCGCCGTCCATCCTGGAGGCGACAGGCGCTCTGGACGTGGCCGTGGAGTTCTACTCGCTCACCAAGTCATTCTCGATGGCGGGGTGGCGGGTGGCATTCATGGTGGGCAACGCCGAGGCGGTGGCCGCGCTCGCCAAGCTCAAGTCCTACCTCGACTACGGCACGTTCCAGCCGGTTCAGATCGCCGCCACGGTGACGCTCAACGAGGCAGCCGACTATCCCAAGCTCGTGAACGACACCTATCAGAGCCGCCGCGACAGCCTCTGCGAGGGTCTGGCGCGGATTGGCTGGGAGGTGGATCCGCCGAAGGGAACGATGTTTGTCTGGGCGCCCATCCCGGAGGCCTACCGCCACATGGATTCGGTGAGCTTCGCCTCCTTCCTGGTCACCGAGGCGCGCGTGGCCACCTCGCCCGGCGGCGGGTTCGGTCCCGGCGGCGAGGGAAACGTGCGGTTCGCGCTCATCGAGAACGAGCAGCGGATCGGCCAGGCGGTGCGGAACCTGCGCAAGGCCCTGCCCGCCCTCGGCTGAGCATCCCGTGCGCATCGGAATCCTGACCGGCGGGGGCGACTGTCCGGGGCTGAACGCGGTGATCCGGGCCGTTGTCCTGCACGGTGCCAGGCGCTGGGGGGACGAGGTGCTGGGCTTCCGGGACGGTTGGCGGGGAGTCGTCGATGATGAGGCGTTTCCGGTCGACCCCGATCGTGCTTCGAGAATCCTGTCCCGCGGCGGCACGATCCTCGGCACCTCCCGGATCCAGCCGTACATGACCGATGACGGCCCTGCCAGGGTGGTTGAGGTACTGGCCGGCCGTGAGGTGGGGGCGCTGATCGTCGTGGGTGGCGAGGGAACCCTCAGCGTGGCGCGGAGGCTGCACAGCGACCTCGGCGTAGCCCTCGTGGGCGTTCCCAAGACAATCGACAACGACGTCGGAGGCACGCAGTTGACCTTCGGCTTCGAGACAGCGGTACAGACCGCCACCGACGCCATCGACCGGCTGCACACCACCGCCGAGTCGCACCATCGGGTCATGGTTGTCGAGGTCATGGGCCGCCACGCCGGTCACGTGGCATTGTGGGCTGGCATCGCCGGCGGCGCCGCAGCCACTCTGGTGCCGGAGCGGCCCTTCGACATCGCCGCGATCTCGGAGGAACTGCACAGCTTGCACACCGCCGGCGCCCAGTCCTCGGTGGTCGTCGTGGCCGAGGGCGCGCGACCGGTCGCTGGCACTCTGGAGGTGCCCGAGCCCGGACTCGACGAATACGGGCACCTTCGCCTCGGTGGCATCGGCGCCATCGTTGCCGCCGAGATCGAGCGGCGTACCGGTCTCGAGACCCGGATCACCGTGTTGGGCCACACCCAGCGTGGTGGCACCCCGACGGCCTTCGACCGCGTGTTGTGCACCTCCTTCGGGGTGGCGGCGGTGGAGGCCGCCCACGCGGGCTCCTTCGGGCAGATGGTGGCGGTCCAGGCCGGCAGGATCGCGCTTGTGCCGCTGGAGGAGGCCACCGCCGCCCTGAAGCCGATCCCCGACGGGCTGTGGGACGTGGCCGAGGCCTGCCGCTACTAGCTGCCGGGACCGGGCCCCGACGGTCCCAGCGAGGCGTAGTGCACCCGGCCCACGGGTGCCTCCACGTCGCCCTGGTCAGTGGGCAGGGCGCGGGGTTCACCCTCGATCAGCACCCAGAGCCAGTCCACCCCGGGGAGCTCGGTGGCGGTGTAGACGAGTTGGGCGATCGCCAGGCTCTGGAGCGCTCCCTCGATCTGCTCCAGCGCCCCTTCGGCGAGGTTCACCTGCAGGACGCCGTTGGCGAGATCGCTGCCGAGGACGACCGTCTCGGCAGGAATGACCGACGTCAACCCCGCCCCGGCCTCCTCTTCGGTCGGGCCGGCGATGAGTGCGTCGAAGGCGGCCAGCAGCCCTGCCGGTGTGGCCAGCTCGCGCTCGATCGGCCGGCTGAGAGATTCACCGTCCACGAAGTACAGGAGGACGGTCTGGCGCGGCACCGGAGCCTCGGTGGAGGTCGTGGTCGTGACGGGGACCGCCAACTCCTCCGGCAGTACCGAGGCGTCGAGGACGCGTGGCGCCGGATCCTGCGGGACCCCGCAGGCCGCTGCTGTTGCCAGCAGCCCGAGAGTCGCCAGCAGCGCGGGAACGGACCGCACGGTGGGGCGTCGGTGCCGCAGCGGCTTCACAGTTCGTTCACCGGGAGCCTGACGACGAAGCATGCGCCGGAGAGGCCGTCGGGTCGGTCGGTGACGCGGATCGAGCCCCCGTGCAGGCGAACGTGTTCGGTCACGAGTGCCAATCCCAACCCCGTGCCGCTGAAGCGCCCGCCGGAGGTCTGCCGGCTGCCGCGGGAGAAGCGGTCGAAGATGATGTCCCGGTCCGCCGCCGCCACGCCGGGCCCGGAGTCGATCACGGCTATCTCCACGCTGGAATTGAAGCGTTGCACGTGGATGGTCGTGGCTCCTCCGGCGTGATTGTGCGCGTTCTCCAGCAGATTTGCCATCACCTGCGCCAGCCGGCGCCGGTCGGCCCGCACCACCAGGCCCTCGGTGTCGGGATCGCGCGTCACTCCGGGAGTCTGACCGGCGGCGCGCACCGCCTGCTGGACGAACTCGATGATCTCGAATTCCTCCAGTTCCAGCGCGGCCGCCCCGACGTCGTACCGGGAGATCTCCAGGAGGTCGGCGACGAGTTGCTTGAAGTGCTCGAGGTCGGCGGTGAGCAGGTTGAGTGCCGTCTGGGAGCGCGCCGGCAGCTCGCTCTGGCGCTTGCGGAGCACCTCCAGAGAGGCGGTCAGCGTCATCAGCGGTGAGCGCAACTCGTGGCTTACGTTCGAGGCGAAGCGGGCGTCGCGCTCGATGCGGTCCTGCAAGGCGCTGGCCATCTGGTTGAACGAGCGGGAGAGCCGCTCGAGGTCGGATCGGCGCCCTCGAGGCGCGTATTGAGATCGCCGGCGGCGATGGCCTCGGCCGCCTCGCCGATGTCGGTGAGGGGTTGCACCGCACGCTGTGCCGCCCAGATGCCGATCCCGATGCCCGCGAGCACCGTGATGGCGCTTCCGGTGAGGAGCGCGATCAGCAGCGAGCTGAGCGTGGCCGCGATGTCGTCCAGCGGCACTGCCTCGTAGTAGGCGGCGTCGATGTCGAAGTAGGGGATGCCGATGACGGCGAAGGGGGTCTCGCCCACGACGTAGCGCATCTGTGCGGCGCGGCCAAGTGCCACCGTGTCCTTCAGGGATGGGTCGATCTGGGGCTCACTGAACTCCACGGGATTGGCGGAGAGCCAGAGGTCTCCGAAGCGGATGACCGGACGCGCCCCGAGCGGCGTGTAGAGGTTCTGCAACAGGTCGCGCAACTGTTGCTCGGTGGACTCGGCGTCGATGAGCCGGCTCACCTGGGTGGCGTTGAACAGGACCCGTGCCAGGGAGGACTCCTCCCGGCGGCTCAGCAGGTTGTCCCGTGTCAACTCGTAGGTGATGAGTGACAGACCTGCAGCGAGCACGAGCGCTCCGAGGCCGAACACGAGGCTGACGCGCAGCCGCAGGGAGACGCCCGCTGCCACGGCGGCTACGGCTGCAACTTGTACCCCTCGCCGCGGACGGTCACCACGTGGCGGGGATTGGCAGGGTCGGTCTCGATCTTGGTCCGCAGGCGCCGGATGTGCACGTCAACCAGGCGGCTGTCGCCGAAGTAGTCGTAGCCCCAGATCCGTTCCAGCAGCACCTCCCGGCTGAGGGTTCGCCCGGGGTTGGAGGCCAGCTCGATCAACAACCGGAGTTCGGTCTTGGTGAGGTCGATCTCCTGGCTGCCGCGGCGCACGATGCCCTCCTCGGCGAACACCTCCAGATCGGCGAAGATGAAGTTCGTGAGAGGTCCCTCGGCGGTGCGAGCCCGGCGAAGCAGCGCTCGGATGCGCGCCGACAACTCCTTGGGCGCGAACGGCTTGGTGAGGTAGTCGTCTGCGCCGGCTTCCAGCCCGGCCACGATGTCGTGGGTGTCCTCCCGGGCGGTCACCATCACGATGGGAACGTTGCTGATACGTCGCAGCGAACGGCACACCTCGAATCCGTCCACTCCCGGCAGCATGATGTCGATCAGAACCACATCGGTGGGTTGCCGGCGGAAGATGCTCAGCGCATCCTCGCCGTTGGAGGATTCCTCCACTTCCCAGCCTTCGTCCTCGAGGGCAAGTCGCAGGGAGGTGCGGATTCTCTCGTCGTCCTCCACGGTCAGGATGCGCGTCGCCATAGCCACCATGCTGCCCCAATTTGCGCGGTGCTGCCGTGCTCAGAGTTTCTCGGCGGTCCGGTCGGGGGAGCTCGCGGTCGGCCAGGCTTCAAGCTCGATCAAGAGTTCCTTGAGGGTTGCCGCCACACCGGGGGCCGACGCGAGGACGAAGCCGGTGTGGTCGGAACCGGTGGTGCCGGGCGCCGCCAGCAGGGGGCTCTGGGTGACAGCGCCGGCCTCGGAGGCGATGAGGGATCCGGCCGCGTGGTCCCACGGGCAGAGGCGGTACTCGTAGTAGGCGTCCACGCGGCCGGAGGCGACCGAGCAAAGGTCCAGAGCCGCCGAGCCCATGCGGCGGATGTCGCGCACCCGACCCAGGAGGCCGGCCACGACGGCGCCCTGGTGGGCTCGATCAGCTGCGTCGTAGCCGAATCCGGTGGCGACGAGGGCCGACCGGAGGTCACCGGTGCGGCTCACCGAGAGGGGTTCGCCGTTGCACGCCGCCCCGGCGCCGAGCGCGGCTGAGAAGACCTCCCCGTGCAGCGGGTCGACAACGGCGCCGGCGAGTGGCCGGCCACCGCTGGCGGCTGCCACCGACACCGCGTAGCCGGGATGCCCGTATACGAAGTTCGTGGTGCCGTCGATGGGGTCGATGAACCACGTGATCCCCGACGTACCCGGTCGGGAGGCCCCTTCCTCGCCGACGATGCCGTCGTCGGGCCGGACGTCGTCGAGGCGCGAGGTGATCAGCGTCTCCGCGGCACGATCCACGGCAGTGACCAGATCGGTCCGGGAGGACTTGGTGGCGACGGCCGCGGCTCGACCGTGGTGTTCGGACACGACGCCGGCGGCTTCGGTGGCCAGTTCAACCGCGAGTTGCCGGAGGGGGTCGAGGTCGATGTCTCCAGGACTCACCGGGACCGCCGGGCGGACCTGGAGCCGGCTCGGGAGGAGGTTCGCCACTCGTGCATGGCACGCAACGTGAGGGCGGCGACAACGGCGACGCCTGAGGCGCTTGCCGCGGCACCCACGAGGGCGCCCACCCCCAGTTGCCAGTTGCATTCGCCCGTGCAACTCACGTCGACGAGGGCGTAACCGATCAGGCCGCCGCAGACCCCCGCCAGGAGGATCGCCAGGGTTGCAACGGCTCTTGCCCGGCGCCCCGGCAGGGCCGATCGGGGGGTCGTGGGGGCCTCCCCGTCACTCACCCGGACCATGCTAGGACTCCGCGTCACCATCGCACCGGTGGCGGGCGCGCCTAGCGTGGCGGCATGCCGCAGACCGGTGCGGCCAACGTGCTGCACGTGGACATGGACGCCTTCTTCGCCGCGGCGGAGGTGCTGCGGCGTCCCGAACTGGTCGACCGGCCGGTGATCGTCGGGGGCACGGGTGATCGGGGTGTCGTGGCCGCAGCCTCCTACGAGGCCCGCCGGTTCGGTGTGCACTCCGCGATGCCAACCCGGCGTGCTCGCTCGCTATGTCCCGGCGGCGTGTTCCTGGACGCCGATCACGATTACTACCGTCAACTCAGCCGGAAGATCATGGACCACTTCGGGACCTTCACGCCCGTGGTGGAGGCGCTGTCGCTGGACGAGGCATTCCTGGACGTGACCGGCGCCCGGCGATTGTTCGGCAAGCCCGCTGAGATCGCCCGGCGGATCCGCGCCGACCTGGCGCGTACCGAGGGTCTCACCTGCTCGGTGGGCGTCGCGTCGAACAAGCTGGTGGCGAAGCTGGCCTCCGAGCATGCCAAGCCGCTGGCGGCTCCAGGAGGGGTGCGACCCGGCCGCGGGGTGGTCGTGGTGGAGCCTGCTGAGGCGCTGGCGTTCCTGCACGCGCTGCCGGTGCGGTTGCTGCCAGGGGTCGGTCCGGCCACGCTGGGCCGCCTCCGCGAGTTGGGTGTGAAGACGGTGAGCGAGCTGGCGGCGCTGCCGGCGGACACTCTCGTGGCCACCTTCGGCAGGGCGCACGGGTACCGGCTCGCCGAACTCGCCGTGGGGCACGACCCCCGGCCGGTCGTCGCCTCGCGGGCGCCAAAGTCGCTGAGCACCGAGGTGACGTTCGCGCAGGACGTATTGGACCGCCTCGCACTGCAGGTCGAGGTGGTGCGTCAAGCCGACGCCCTCGCGGCACGCCTGCGGGAGGCCGGTTGCACGACCGCCACCATCGTTCTGAAGCTCCGCTTCGGCGACTTCCGGACCGTGAGCAGGTCGCGGACGTTGCCGCGCGCGACCGCGCACGGCCCGCACATCGCACGGGCGGCCCGGAAGCTGCTGGATTCCACCAAGATCGACACCGGGGTGCGACTCCTGGGGCTAGCTGCGGGCGCACTCTCCGTCGGCGGCGGCGAGCAACTCACCCTCGATGAGGCCGCCGGCGCGCCGGCCAGCGCGCTCGATGAGGCGCTCGACGAGTTGCGGGCCAGGTTCGGTGCGCAGGTGATCGCACCGGCCAGCGCGCATTCTCCGGCACCGCAGGAGGGGGTCGAAAGCGCGCAATGAGCGACAATGCGTTGTGGCGGCGCGCCGCGTGTGCGAGACTTGGGTACGTCGGCCGGCCCTTGAGCGGTCTGCCGAGCCGCTGTCGACCGTGAAGGGAGCAACGCCTGTGCCGCTGTCGGAGGACGAGCAACGGATACTCAGTGAGATCGAGGCGAACCTCTATGAGACCGATCCCGAGCTCGCCGAAGAAGTTCGCTCCACCACGGTGTTCCGCCACGGGTTCCGGAACCTGCGGCGATCGGTGCTGGGGTTCATCGCCGGCATCGTCTTCATGATCTTCACGCTTTCAACATCGTTCTGGCTGTCCTTCGTGGGCTTCTTGATCATGCTTGCCTCGGCGATGTTCTTCGAGCGCAACGCCCGCCTTGTGGGTAAGGCCGGCCTCCAGCAGATCTCCCGCAATCCCCTCAGCGGCGCCTGGCGCGACGAGGGCGGTTCCCCCGGCCAGCGGATGCGCGACCGTTTCAACCGCGACCAGCGCGGCGACTGACGCCGGGCCCGCACAGATTGCCGGCGGGTCGCTCCGGCGCGGCGGTGGCTAGGTAGTACTCCGGTCCCGGCGCTCGAAGCGCAGCAGCAACTCCCAGGGACGGGGGTCGACAATTCCCCGCAGTCGCTGCACCGGTGTCCGGGATTCGCGCAGGTCCGCGGTGATCGTGTCGACCGCCGTCGCCACCTGCCGGTGGAGCTCGGCCGGCATGGGACCGCCAGCGAACGCCGCCACCGAGACGGAGAAGGCGAGCCGTCGCCACGGCTCCGGTGCCGAGTCGAGTTTCTGGGAGGCTCGCTGGGCCACCTCGAGGGGTGTCTCCGAGGCGCGCGGCCTGATGCGGCGGGGGCGCAGCAGATCCATGACCTCCTCCCAGGCCACGACTGCACCGCGGCCGGCGTCCCCGCCTGCCCAGCGGAGCCGGCGTCGGCGCTGCAGGGAGCGGAGTCCGGCGGTCGCAGCCACGTAGAGGGCGGCGCCGGCCACGGCGGCCGCCGCAGCGAATCCGACCAGCGTTGCGATGCGCGTCGCGCTCACGCCGTCCCCCTCACCAGCGAAATCGCTGGGGGTGGGGGTGGTCGGGGGAGGCACCGGCGACTCAGCGCCCGATCCGGGCACGGTGGACGGCGGTTGGGTCGCTGCGGGGCTCGGGGATTCCGGCGGCGCGTCCTGCTCCTCGGCAATGAACGTGTACGCCTCGGCTCCGGGTGCGCCGCGTCCCGGAGTGGGCTCGAAGGCCACCCAGCCGGCACCGCTGATATAGACCTCCGGCCAGGCATGGGCCTGCCGGCCGCGCACGCTGTAGAGAGTGGCGCCGGAAGCGCCGGTGTCGACGGCCACTCCCGGAGTGAACCCCACCGCCACCCGCGCCGGCAGGCCGAGGGTTCTCGCCAGCGTGGCGAAAGCGCCGGCGAACTGTTCGCAGTATCCCCGGCGCTCCTTGAAGAGGAAGCTCTCGAGCCGGTCGCCCGAATGGCCCGGGGCCACCCCGAGGTCGTACTCGAAGCCGTCACGGAACCAGTCCTGCAGGGAGAGAGCCTGCTCGTAGGGCCCGTCCCGCCCGGCGGTGACCTCTGCGGCCAACTCCGCGAACGATGGGTCCAGGTCCTCCGGCAGCCCCAGGAACCCCCGAGGCACGTCCATGGGATCGTTCCGGAGTGATCCCAGAAAGGCAGGGTCGAAGCTCGGCGCTGCCGATCGCACGGTGTAGGCCACGCCGTCGGAGTCGGAGCGCTCCGAACCCACGAGCAGGGTCGAGGAGATCGGCTCGTAGCTGGCCGAGAGCTGCGCGGTCAAGGGTTCGAACTCCACGGGCTGGTAGGCCGCCGGAAGCCAGACCGCGGCCAGCGCTCCGATCGCGTATCTCTGGGCGATCTCGCGCACCGGGCCCGATGTCGTGGCGAGGGCCGGTAGGGACTCGCCGGCCGCCCGGGTGGTCTCATCGAGCGACCAGACCTCTCCGTCGAAGTCCCCGAGAGCGGTCAGGCGCCAGTAGGACCTCTCCGAGCTCCACACCGTGAAGAGTTCCAGATCGGGGTTTCGCAGCAGCTGGCCGGGCACGGCGACGAGGGGGCTGAGGACGACCTTGCGATCCTCTCCCGCGACAGGTGTCGACGGATCCAGCAGCTTCCGCAGCGGTCCGTCGGTGAGAGTGGGCAGCAGCGCGCTGGTAATCAGCGCGCCGGCGCCGACCGCCAGCGCGCCTGTGACGAGTCCTCGAGGCATGTGCGGCCGGCGATGTCCGGTCGAGCCGGCGACCGGCCGGGTTGCCGACCGCGCCGCGGCGTGAACCAAGGCGAAGGCCACGGCGCAGGCCACGATGATGGTGGGGTAGAGGATTGTGCCCCCGGAGGTTCCGAAGGTCGCCACCACGGCCAGCAGGATCGCCGCGGGGGCCAGCGCTTCACCGCGCGCGCCGACGCGGAAGGCCGCCCAGTCGCTCAGCAGGGCAAGCAACCAGGCGACTGCCGCGGCCGCGACGATCAGGCCGGTGTCGGCGGCGAGCGGTACCTGCGAGGAGCGCAACACCTCCGAGATGCCGCCGATGTCGGTTGTGAACGCGTCGAGGGAGGCGCGCCGGGGAAGCCCGTAGGTGGTCGTGTGCGGGTAGTGCACCCAGAGCTGCAGCGCGCCCACGCCGACCAGCCCGACGAGCGCGCCGAGCACCACGCCGCGGCCAGCACGGCGCATGAGGGCCACGAGCACGTGTGCGAGGAGCGCCGAGCCCAGCACCGGCAGCAGGAAAGTCGTGCCGTCGAAGAGGCGGACACCGCCTGCCAGGGTGGCCAGGGTGACCGCCGCCGCGAGCAGTTCTCCCGGCAGTGAGCCGGCCGGCGGGTGCGGTAGCCGGCTCATCGGCCACCGGAGCCGGCCCGCAGCATCCGAAACTCCTCCCAGCGCTCGGCGGTTGATTCGCCCGGACCGATGGCCAGGACGTCGCGGTGTTCCTCGGGGGGCTCGTCCTGGTAGAAACTCAGGACCAGTCGGCGCCCCTCGAACAGATTCAGGGCCAGCGGGGACTCGCTCACACTGCCGCCCATGACGGCCAGCAGGATCATCCGCGCCGCGCCCACCGGCAGCCGCGCGGCTCCCGGACCGTCGGCGGGAACCTGCTTGACGAGGGCCAGGGCGTCGAGAACGGCCGTGGGCGTGCCCGTGGCGCGCACCTCGGCACCGCCGCTCGTCAGCAACCGAACCGATCCCGACTCGGCGGTGGCCATCACGGCCAGTCCGGCGGTGGCCGAGACCATTTGCTCGAAGGCTTCGGGACTCGCGGCCGTCTCGTGGATGTCCAGGTACAGCAAGGTCTCCGGACGCTGGACGGTCTCGAAGCGGCGCACCAGCAGTTCCTGGTAGCGGGTGCTCGCCGGCCAATGGATCCGATGGGGATCGTCGCCGGGCTCGAAGCTCCGGAGGCTGTGGAAGTCGGTGGCGGCGCCCGAGGTGAGCCGGGCCTGCCTGCGCCGTTCGGTGGCGTGCTCGACGGTCTCCGGAATCGCCGCCAGCTCAGCGATCTCGGGCCACACGAGCACCCGGCGACGCGAGGTCAGCCGGTGGCGGCGACGCGCCAATCCGAAGGCGTCCTCCACCTCCAGCCAGAGCGGCCCGATGGCGCGCCAGCCACGCCTGTGGGTAGCGAGGTGGTAGTGCTCCTCGACCACCGCTCCGGTGCGCATGCGCCCCAGACGCAGGACGGGCCCGGGGCGGTCGAAGGCCTCGTCGAAGACGTCTGAGGCGGGAGCAGCGCGCCGCCGGGCCACGTTGGTGAGGCGGAGGTGGACCACCAGGGGGGCGCCGCAGGCGATGCGCCGGCGCGCCGGGCTGCAAACGGCCCGCAGCGGTGGCCGCAGGGACAGCGCGCCGCCGGCGAGGAGTAGCAGCCCTCCGCACACCGCCGCCACGAGGAACAGCTCCGGCAGCCCGAAGAGCAAAGCGGCCGCCCCGAGGACCAGGGCGGAGAGCAGCGCCAGTACGCCGGCCCGGGTCACGTGGCCGTCCGTTCAGCGAACGCTGACCGGCGGGCTTGGAGTGTCGGTCAGGATCTCCTCGATCACTGCGGCGGGAGTTATCCCATTGAATTGGGCGCTCTGGTGCAGGGTCAGGCGATGCCCCAGAATCGGCCGGGCGACGTCCTTCACGTCGTCGGGCAGGACGAAGTTGCGTCCGGAGGCGGCGGCTCTCACCTGTGCCACGCGCTGCAGGCCCAGCACCGCGCGCGGTGACATCCCGCCGGCGATGGAGCCGTGGGCGCGGCTGTTGAAGGCCAGATCCACGAGGTAGTCACGCACGGCCGGCGCGACATGCACGGCCCGGGCCACGTCGATCATCGACCGAACCGAGGCTGTGTCGGTGATGGCGGGCAGGGAGTCCAGCGGGCTCCCGGTGAGATGCGAATCCAAGATTTCCGCTTCTGCGGCACGATCCGGGAATCCTGCGCTGAGGCTCATCAGGAAGCGGTCGAGCTGGCTGGTGGGGAGCGGGAAAGTGCCTTCGATCTCCTCGGAGTTCTCCGTGGCGATCACGAGGAAGGGTGCGGCGAGCGCATGCGTTGTGCCGTCCACGGTGACCTGGCGTTCGGCCATCGCTTCGAGA
Organism: Acidimicrobiales bacterium; assembly: GCA_963664235.1. Classification (GTDB taxonomy): domain Bacteria; phylum Actinomycetota; class Acidimicrobiia; order Acidimicrobiales; family CATQHL01; genus VXNF01. Next base: position 2,929,118 of record OY760933.1, read on the forward strand.
AGCGCGGACTGGGTGCGGGGCGACGTGCGGTTGATCTCGTCGGCCAGCAGGAGTCCGGCGAACACCGGCCCCGGCCTGAATTCGAAGCCATTGAGAACCGGGTTCCACAGAGACACCCCGACGACATCGCTGGGCAACAGGTCCGGGGTGAACTGCACGCGGCCGAAGTCGAGCCCGAGGGTGCGTGCGACTGTCTTGGCGAGCACGGTCTTGCCTGCGCCGGGAGGGTCGCGCAGGAGCACGTGCCCCTCGGCGAAGAGGCACAGCAGCAGGAGCCGCACGAGGCGACGCTTGCCCTTGACGACCCGCTCGATGTTGGCGGCGATGGCCTCGAAGGTGGCCGCGAAGCCTCCCTGGGTCGGAGCAGGGGTTTGCGGCTCGGGGTTGGCGTTGGTCACTCTGGCAGATCCGGTGTGTACTCGCCTGCGGTCCTGCACGGGTCCGATGGGTTCGGGACCGAGCCCGACGGGGGTTCCCGTGCCCCATTAGGGTACGCCGGTGGTGGGCCCGACAAGTCGCATTCCACAGCGGCGCCGGTTCGGCGGCCCGATCCTGGCGGTGGGCTGGGCGGTGCTGCGCCGCCCGCTGCTCTGGCCGGAGGCCTTGCGGCAGGCGCGGGCGTCCGCCTCCGGGCCGTACCGGGGTTTTCGCTCGGTCACCGCCTACGGCGATCCTCACCGGCAGCCCACGGGGGCCGACGTCGTGGCGTGGCTGAGGTGGGCACGGTCCTTCAGGCGGGACTGCGCCCGCAACATGTGAGACGGCGCGTCCCGTCGGGCTAGCTTGTGAGGCCATGACCCAGGCCCTGGTGCTGAACGCCACGGACGAGCCGTTGAGCGTGGTGCCGGGTCGCCGCGCCGCTGTGCTGGTGCTCGACGGGAAGGCCGACGCGGTGCACCTCACCGGCGTTGTGCTGCGATCGGAAAGTGTGAGCCTGCAGATCCCGTCGGTGGTTCGCCTGCAGTACTACGTCCGGGTGCCCTACCTGCGGCGGGGTTCGTTGAGCCGGCGGGGCGTGCTGGCGAGGGACAACCACAGCTGCCAGTACTGCGGTCACCGGGCCGACAGCGTCGACCACGTCCGCCCACGCAGCCGGGGCGGCGGACACACCTGGGACAACGTGGTGGCGGCCTGCCGGCGCTGCAACACACGCAAGCGTGATCGTCTCCCGAGCGAGATCGGCATGCGGCTACGGCGGACGCCGCACCCGCCGACGTGGACCACCCTCATCCGCCTCAGTGCCGGCGAGGTCCCCGACCAGTGGAGCGCGTACCTGCGCGACGACCGAGCCCTGTCGGCGTGAGGCGCGGCGAGGCCGCCACGACGGGCGGTTCGCCGGAACCCTGGAGAATCGTCGAGCGCGCCGGCTCGGTGCGAAGCCTGCACGGCATCGTTCCCGGCCCGCGCCCGCGCCGGGAGCTGTGGGTCATGCGGCCCGGCGACGGGGCCGTCGTGCTCGGTAGCGGGCAGCGTCCCGGCCTGGTGGATGCGACGGCGGCACGCCGGCGCGGCCTGACGGTGTTGCGTCGCCGTTCGGGTGGGGGAGTGGTGCTGGTCTCGCACGCCGATCTGCTGTGGGTGGATGTTCTGGTGCCGCGGGGCGATCGGCTGTGGCACCCCGACGTGGGACGAGCCTTCCTGTGGCTGGGAGAGCTCTGGCGGACTGTGCTCGGTGGGGTCGGAATCGCCGCGGAGGTCTACGAGGGCCCCTACGAGCCCGGCCCGTGGGGATCGCAGGTCTGCTTTGCCGGGCGCGGCCCGGGCGAGGTGTTCGTGGAGGGACGGAAGGTCGTTGGCTTGTCCCAGCGCCGTAGCAGTGCCGGCGCGCGATTCCAGTGCGGGCTCCTGCGGCGGTGGGAGCCCGGATCCCTTGCCGGGCTGCTCGTCCTGGCCGCGGAGAGGCGCGGGGTGCTGGAGAGCGATCTCGCGGTTTGCGCGGGCGCCGTTGACGTGTCCGAATCGAGGATTCTCGAGGCGCTGACCGGGGCGCTGGCTGCGGAGGACCCTCTGCCCTAGGGAGGGCGGACCGGCGCATCACTCCCTCGGGCGTTGCCGGGCGGCGGCCCGGGGAGCTCCACGCCGTCCTCGAGACCACCGCTGTGGGCCGATTGCCTTGTTCAGTGGGGAGAAGTGGTCTACTGTGGTGAGAAAAGGGAAGCAGTCCCTATACTGCTTTCCATCGAGAACCCCCGCGCTGTGCCCAGTGCACCGCGCCGAGTTCGTGAGATACCACACGCTATGGATAGAACATTCTCCGGCAGCCACGAGCGCTCCATCGACGGCAAGTGGCGCGTCTCGCTCCCGCCGGAGTTCCGAGGAGGGGCGGACGCCGAGGAACGGTGCGTCCTGGGGCGCGTTCCCGGAAGCCCCTGCCTGGGGCTTTGGCGGCAGAAGAGTTTCGACGCCGCTTACCGGCGACTCGAGGAAGAGGTGCGCACCCGGGGGACGGGACAGAATCTGCTCCGCTGGTTCTCCGGCAACGGTTATCCCGTCAGGCCTGACGCGCAGGGCCGGATCGTCGTGCCCGAGCCCCTTCGCGACGTACTGCACGTCGATACCACCCAGAGCGACGCCGGCGTGTTCGTAGCGGGCGTCGGCGAGCGCATCGAGTTGTGGAACCGCGAGGTCTGGCTGGAGACGGTCGGTGGGGCCAGCGCCTACACCGACGAGACGGGCCTGGGCGCCTGGTCCGAGAGCAGTTGGCTGTGAACGATCGGCTCGCGCTCGTTCGTCGCTCAGCAATCCCCCGGCTGGCAGGAGGACAGCCAACCCCTATTCCGCCCACTTGCCATCCTCCTTGCGACGGAACAAATCGCCGCGAGGGCCTGGCAGCCGGGGGATTGCTGAGCGACGAACCGCGAGTGGAACGGCACCGTGGCCGTCCATGAGGGCCCCGGCATCGGCGGGCACGAATCCGTCATGGTTCGCGAGGTCACCGAGGTGTTGGAGCCGATCCCGGCGGGAGTCTTCCTGGACGCCACCGTCGGGGCCGGTGGTCACACCGCCGCCCTGGCGGAGTGCCGACCCGATCTGAGTTTCGTCGGGCTGGATCGGGATCCTGCAGCGCTCGCAGTCGCCGCTCGGCGGCTCCCCACAGGCGTCCGGCTGCGGCAGTGCAGCTTCGCGGATCTGAGTGAATCCCTCGCCCGGTTGGGGATCGACGTCCTCTCGGGTGTGATCTTCGACCTGGGTGTCAGCTCGATGCAACTCGACACCGCCGACAGGGGGTTCAGCTATCGAGCAGCCGGTCCGATCGACATGCGGATGGATCCGGGGGCAACGCTCTGCGCTGCGCACATCGTCAACGAGTGGCCCGTCGAGCGCTTGGTGAGCCTGTTGAAGGAGTACGGGGATGAGCCGCACGCCCGCGGTATCGCCCGGGCCATCGTGGCGCGCCGCCCGCTGGCCGACACCGTCGAGTTGGCCGAGATCGTGCGGGCCGCCATACCCGCCCGGCACCGCCGGCGCGGCGGGCATCCCGCCAAACGCAGCTTTCAGGCGATTCGTATCGCGGTCAACGATGAACTCTCCCAGATCGCCCCGGCTCTCGCCGATGCCATCGGCCATCTGGCACCTCGCGGCAGGGGAGTGGTGCTCAGCTACCACTCCGGGGAGGACCGGCTCGTGAAGGACACGTTGACCCATGCGGTCACCGGCGGCTGCTCCTGCCCGCCGAAGCTCCCCTGTGTCTGTGGTGCCGTCAGTTGTATCCGGCTGCTCTCCCGGCGTGTGGCCCGGCCAGGCCAGTGCGAGATCCAGCGCAACCCGCGCGCCTCGAGTGCCCGCTTGCGGTCCTTCGAGAAGCTTCCGGTGGCTACACCGTGAACAGGCCCCTCCCGACCCGCCAGTCGCCCGCCCCGCAGGCCGAAACGCAATCTCGGCTGCGCGTCGTGGGGAGCGAGCGGCCGAGGCCGAACCACCTGCGCCGCATCGTCCTGCGCGCCGTGGTCGTGCTGCTCGGTGGGCTGTTCGCCATCGGGGTGCTCCAAGCGGTGGTCACACAATCCCAGGGGCGCATCGACCAGTTGGACGGCCAGATCGACGAGGCGGTCAGCCTCGACCGGGCGCTGCGACTGCGGCGCGCCGAGTTGCTGTCGCCGGCACGCCTGGCCTTCGAAGCCCGGGACCGTCTCGGGATGGTGCCGCCGGACACGATCCACTACCTGGACCCGGCGGTCCCACCGGCGCCGTGAGCGAGTCAACTCGTGGTCACGCGCAAAGTCCGAGGAGGGTCGGAACCGCCGGGCCGAAGGGCTACCGCTCCAGCGGGCGCCGGGCAGTGCTGGTTCTGGTGATGCTGGCGATGGCAGCCGGGCTGGTGTCGAGGACCGTCGACCTGCAGTTCGGTGAGAACGGGGAGATCCTGACCTGGGCGAAGGATCATCGCTTGCAGGAGACCGCCGTGATGGGCGTGCGCGGGGACATCCTGGACCGCTCCGGTGAACCTCTGGCGACGTCGGTGGAATGGTCGGCGATCTACGCGGACCCCTCCCGGATCGGTGACCCGCTCGCTGTGGCGCGCTCGCTCGCACCCGTCCTGGGGACAGATGTGGAGCCGCTGGCCCAGAAGATGTCGGTCCCCGGCCAGTTCGTCTACATCCAACGCCAGGTGCCTCCGGAGCAGGCCGCAGCGGTGCAGGAGTTGGCGCTGGCGGGCGTGGGCACGCTTCCGGAGCTGCATCGTGAGTACCCGTTGGGCGAGTTCGCCGTCGAGATCGTCGGCTCGGTGAGCACCGATCACTTGGGCATCTCCGGCATCGAATTGCTCCACGACGAGCTTCTGGCCGCCAGCGACGGATCGGAGCTGCGCGAGATGTATCCGGGAGGCAACAGTGTTCCCGGCGGACTCAACGAGTCGGTCAGCGCCGTCGACGGCGCGGACCTGCGGCTTACCGTCGATGGGCTGCTGCAGTTCGAGGCTGCTCGCATCCTGGCCACCCAGGTTCGCGAGACCGATGCCGCCGGCGGGGTGATCATCCTCGGTCGCCCGGCGACCGGCGAGATCCTGGCCATGTCCACCGCGACCCGCGATGAGTCCGGCGAGGTGGTCACTGGTGACGAGAACAAGGCCGTCACCTGGGCTTTCGAGCCCGGATCGGCGATCAAGGGGCTCACCTTCTCCGCCGTTCTGGACGCCGGTCTGGCCAGCCCGGCCACCATCAGTGCAGTGCCCGATCGCCTGGTGGTGCACGACTCCGAATTCACCGACTACACCCCCCATCCGGTCCTGGACTACTCGGTGCGCGACATCGTCGTGGAATCCTCGAACATCGGCACGATCCTCTGGGGCGAGCGACTCGGAGCCGCAGAACTCGAGAACTACCTGCGCCGTTTCGGCCTCGGGGCGCGCAGCGGGCTCGAGCTCTACGGGGAGTCCGCCGGTCTGTTGCCGAGCGTGGCGAACTGGTCGGGGACCTCGCTCGCAACCATCTCCATCGGTCAGGGCGTCTCGCTGACGCCGCTGCAACTCCTGCAGGCGTTCAACACCATCGCCAACGACGGCGTCTACGTTCCGGCGAGAATCGTGGCGGACGTGACCGCGCCCGGTGGCGAGCCGGCCAGCCCGCAATCCGTGCTGGAATCGCGCCGCGTCATCTCCACGGCGGCCGCCGCCCACATGCGCAGCATCCTGGGCGAGGTCGTTGAGAGCGGCACGGGGCGACGGGCAGCCGTCGAGGGCTACCAGGTGGCGGGCAAAACCGGCACCGCCCGCAAGCCCCATCCCCACGGCGGCTATGCCGATGAGGCGGGGAACTATCGCTACGTCGCCACGTTCGTGGGGTTCCTGCCGGCATCGGCTCCCGAGCTCTCGCTGATCGTCGTGATCGACGAGCCCACAACCACCATCTACGGCGGGAGCGCCGCCGCGCCGGCGTTCGCGGAACTGGCGCGTATCGCCCTGCGCCGCATGAAGGTTCCGCCACCCGACGACGGCGCGCCCCAGTTGATACTGGCGGCGACGACGCCTGGAGGCCTGCGTGAGTGAGCCGCAGGCCTTGCGGGCCCTGGTACTGCACAGCCGGGTCCCCGGCCGGCTGCACGTCCCGTCCGGCGTGCAGTCCGAGGATCCGCTGATCACCTCGGTCTGCGAGGACTCCCGCGAGGTGCAGGCCGGATCCCTCTTCTGTTGCCTGCCGGGGCGATCAGTGGACGGCCACGACTTCGCGGCGCGGGCGGCGGAGGCCGGCGCCGCCGCGCTGGTCGTGGATCGCCTCGTGCCGGTCGCACTGCCGCAACTGGTCGTGGCCGACGTGCGCGCCGCCGTGGGTCCCCTGGCTCTGGTCGGAGCGGGGTCGCCGCACGAGCACCTCGAACTGGCGGGGGTGACGGGAACCAACGGCAAGACAACCGTCACCCACCTGCTGGCCAGCATCCTGGAGAGGGCAGGTCGGCACTGCGTGGCCATCGGCACCTTGAGCGGGACTCTCACCACCCCGAGAGCAACCGAGTTGGCTCGCCGGCTGGCAGCGGCGCGCCAAGCCGGGGCGCGAGCCGCTGCGCTTGAGGTCAGCTCGCACGGGCTCTCCCAGAAGCGGGTCGAGGGGTTGCGCTTCGCCGCCGCGGCGTTCACGAACCTGTCTCCCGAACACCTCGACTACCACCAGGACATGGAGGACTACTTCGGGGCCAAGCGCACGCTGTTCGCGGGTGCCAGGACCGCAGTCTCGGTGATCTGCACCGACGACGATTGGGGCCGGCGTCTCGCCACCGAAGTCAGCGGGGAGGTGCGGCGCTGCTCGATCAGTGACGCCGAGATGTTGGAGGCCGCCGCGCTCGGCAGCCGGTTCCGCTGGCGCGGGATCGAGATCTCACTGCCGCTGGGGGGCGCGCACAATGTCGCCAACGCGGTGGTGGCGGCCACGTTGGCCGACGTTTTGGGGGCCGGACCGGCCGAGATCGCAGAGGGGCTCCGGCGGGCGCCGCACCTGCGGGGCCGCTTCGAGGTGGTCAGTGAGTCCCCAGCGGTGGTGATCGTCGACTTCGCTCATTCTCCGGCGGCATTGGAGCAGCTGCTACGCGCGGGCCGGAGCCTGCTGCCCGCGCATTCTCGCCTCACCGTGGTCTTCGGCTGCGGCGGCGAGCGGGATGAAGGCAAGCGGGAGGCGATGGGTGCCATCGCCTCCCGCCTTGCCGACAGGATCATCATCACTTCCGACAACCCCCGGGGCGAGGACCCGGCGAGCATCGCCCGATCGATCATGGCCGGCGCCAAGGGTGCCGCGGTAGAACTGGAGCTCGACCGGAGGCGCGCCATCGGGGCCGCCGTTGCGGGTGCGCGCCAGGATGACGTCGTGATAGTGGCCGGCAAGGGACACGAGACGGCACAGGTCGTCGCTGGGCGGTCGCTGCCCTTCGATGACGCCGCGGTGGTGCGGGAATTGCTGGACGCGACACCGGAGGTGCCCGCGCTGTGATCAGGCTCCTGCTTGCCGCCGCCATTGCCGTAGTCGTGTCCCTGGCGGGGACACGACTGCTGATCGCCTTCTTCCGGGCGCGGAACCTCACCCAGCCGATCCGGAGTGACGGTCCGGAGTCCCATGCCCACAAGGAGGGCACGCCGACGATGGGCGGGCTCGCCATCGTCGGAGGCGCCTGCGCCGGCTATGCCGGGAGCGATTTCATCCATGGCGGCATCTTCACCCGGACGGGGCTCTTCGTGATGTTGACCATCCTGGCGGCCACTGCGGTCGGGGCCCTCGACGACTGGCTGAAAGTGTCCCGTGCGCACAGCAAGGGACTCAGCAAGCGCGCCAAGATGCTGGGACTGTGCACCGTGGGTGGTGGGTTCGCCGCAGTGACCGTGCTCGCGACCGACGTCAGCACCGAGTTGTCGTTCACACGTTCGGGGGGCATCGGCTGGGACATGGGCCCGGTGGGTTGGAGCTTCTGGGCGGTGCTGATCATCGTCGGTGCCTCCAACGCGGTGAATTTCACAGACGGGTTGGACGGTCTGGCCGCGGGATCGAGCATCCTCAACTTCGCCGCATTCACGATCATCGGCTACTGGGCGTTCCGGCACGTGGATCTCTACGACCTGCCCCACGCCCTGGATCTGGCCGTCGTCGGGGCCGCGATGCTGGGTGGCTGCATCGGTTTCCTGTGGTGGAACGCCGCCCCGGCTCAGATCATCATGGGCGACGCCGGAGCGCTGGGCATCGGGACGGCCTTGGCCTGCCTGGCGCTTACCACCAACACCCACCTTCTGCTTCCGATCATGGCGGCGCTCTTCGTGATGGAGGCCCTGTCGGTGATCCTGCAGATCGGGGTCTTCAGGTCGATGGGGGGACGGCGCCTGTTCGCGATGGCGCCGATCCATCATCACTTCGAGCAGCGCGGCTGGCACGAGACGTGGGTCATCGTCCGGTTCTGGCTGCTCGCCGGTTTCGCCACCGCGGTGGCCCTGGGACTGTTCTACGCGGACTACTTCCCACTGCTGGAGGCGAATTCCGCGACGGAAGGCTCACCGTGACCACCTGCCCGGAAGGTCCGTTCCTGCTCTGGGGCATGGGAGCCACGAACCGGGCGGTGGCAACGGCACTGCACCGGCGCGGCTGGAAGTTCATCGCCGTCGACGACGCACCCGCTGCCGGCTCCCGGCGGGCCACCTCCACCGCCGGCGGGGTGTTGCAGTCGCCGCCGGGAAACGGCGAACTGACCGGCCTGATGGAGCGTTGCGGCAGCTTCCTGCCCACTCCCGGCCTCCCGGACCGCCACCGGGCGATGCAAGCCGCGGCCGAGGTGGGCACCGTGGTGCTCAGTGAGTTCGACCTGGCGGCGGCCTGGGACGACCGTCCGGTCGTGGCCGTCACCGGGACCAACGGCAAGACGACCGTGACGACCCTGGTTGCCGCGGCGCTGGCTCCGAGCACCGGGGCAGTCGCTGCGGGCAACAACGACGTGCCGCTCGTGACCGCCATCGACGATCCTTCCCCTGCCGTGTTCGTGGCCGAGGCGTCCTCATTCCGGCTGAGCCGGAGCCGGTCGTTCCGGCCGCGGGTCGCGGCCTGGTTGAATTTCGCCCCCGATCATCTGGATGTGCACGCCTCGCGGGAGGCCTACGAGGAGGCCAAGGCCCGCATCTGGCGGAACCTCGGCCCCGACGATGTGGCTGTGCTGAACGCGGGCGACCCGGTCGTGGCGGCTCGGCGCCCGGCGGCAGGCAGGATGCTGACGTTCGGGACGCCGGCGAGCGATGTTGCGGTGGCCGGCGGTTCACTCGTGGTCTGCGGCGATCCGCTCGTCGAGATCGAAGCGCTGCCGAGACGGTTTCCCCATGACCTGCGCAATGCCGAGGCGGCCGCGGCCTGCGCAGTGGCCGCCGGAGTTCCCGCCGGGGATCTACGCGATGCCCTCGAATCCTTTCGCGGCCTCCCGCACCGGCTGGAACTGGTGGCGCAGACCGAAACGAACCGGTGGTACGACGACTCGAAGGCGACGACTCCCGACGCGGTGCTCGCGGCCGTCGGCGGATTCGAGTCGGTGGTTCTCATTGCCGGTGGGCGCAACAAGGGCCTGGACCTGCAGACCATGGCGAGCGCGGCGTCCGTACGTGCCGTCGTGGCGATCGGCGAGGCGTCCGGAGAGGTCTGCGCAGCTTTCGCCGGGTCACGTCCGGTGCAAGCGGTGAGGGACATGGAGACGGCCGTCTCGGTGGCCGGAGACATGGCACTGGTGGGGGAGGCAATCCTGCTGTCGCCCGGCTGCACCTCCTTCGATTGGTACGACTCGTATCGCCAGCGAGGTGAGCACTTCGCCGCCCTGGTGCGCTGCGCCGTCGGGGAGGGGGAGCGCCGATGACCGCCACAATGCCCGAGCGCTCGCATCGTGCACCGCTGGTTCATTCCTTGCGGAGTCCGCCGGTCGGGCGGAACACGCGCACTTTCGGAGCCTTGGCGGTCGTCCTGGCGCTTGTGGCCCTGCTGGGTCTCGTGATGGTGGTTCTGTCCTCGACAGTCCCGTCGCTGGAGACCACAGGCGATCCTTTCTTCCACGTGAAACGACACGCCTTGTGGCTGTCACTCGGTGTCGTCGCTTGCGTCGTGACCCTTCGTGTGGACTACCACCGCTGGCGGGCGCCGTTCCTCACCACCGGAGCGGTCCTGGTGACCCTCGGTGCGCTGGCCTGCCTGCTGATGCCCTCGTCGTTCGTGCAGGTCAGCAACGGATCTGCACGCTGGATCCGGGTGGGGGGCCTGGTGATCCAACCCTCCGAGGCGGCGAAGCTGGCCCTGGTTCTCTTTGCCGCGTCGCTGCTGTCGCGGCGTCTGGACCGCGTGGGGAGTATCCGCGACACGTTGCTCCCGCTGCTGGTGGTGTTCGGGGTCATGGCCGCGCTGATCCTGGCCCAGCCGAGCCTGGGCACTGTCGTGCTCCTCGGGGGGATCCTGCTGGCGATGTTGTTCCTGGCGGGCCTGCCTGCCCGGCACGTGGCGGCGCTCGTGGCGCTGGGTGGGGGTGCAGTCGTGCTGTTCACCTTCTTGTTCCCGTACCGGCGCCAGCGTCTCATCTCCTTTCTGGATCCGTGGTCGGATCCCTACGGGGCGGGCTACCAGGCCGTGCAGGCGCAGGTGGGGATCGCCTCGGGCGGATTGACGGGAGTCGGGCCGGGAGGAGCGCGCGCCAACTTGGCCTATGTGCCCTACGCCCACACCGACTTCATCTTCGTGACGATCGCTGAGAATCTGGGGCTGATCGGTGCCGTGGTGGTGGTCGTGTTGTTCCTGGCTCTGGGGATTCTGGGAATCCGCGTCGTCCGTGACTCGCCCGACCCCTACGGAGCGTTCCTGGCGGCAGGGATCAGTGGGTGGTTCGTGTTGCAGGCATTCGTCAACATCGCGGTGGCGCAGAGTCTGATGCCCACCATGGGGGTCACGCTGCCGTTCGTCTCCTACGGCGGTTCGAGTCTCATCGTGAACATGGCCGCTGCGGGCATCCTCATGAACGTGGCGCGCCAGGGACGGGTGTCATGAGCAATCGAAGCGACCGGGCGCTAAGCGGCCGGCAGGTCTGGGCGGTGATCGCGGGCGGGGGAACCGGAGGGCACGTCTATCCCGGGTTGGCGGTCGCCGACGTGTTGGCCGGAGACACCCCCTCGGGCCGGCCTGTCCACTTCGTGGTGAGTCGGCGACGCCTGGATCGCGAGATCGTCGCCGCCGCCGGCTACACGGCCACGGCGGTCAACGCCCGCGGTTTCCGCCGGCGCCTCACCGCGGCAAACCTGCTTTCGGCCTGTGCGCTGGCACAGGCGGTCTGGCAGTGCTGGCGCGTTCTCGGTCGCACCTCTCCGAGAGTCGTGCTGGCTCAGGGCGGCTATGTCAGCGCGGCGTGTGCCCTTGCGGCACGCCTGCGGCGCATCCCGGTGGTCGTGCTCGAGGCCAACGCCGTACCCGGCGCCGCCAACCGCCTCGCTGCCCGCTGGGCCGTGGCCTGTGCGGTGGCGTTCGAGAGCGCCCGGCTTGCCCGATCGGTGCCGACGGGGCTCCCGGTGCGCGCCGCCATTGCCACCCTCCACCCGGGTTCCGGCGATCAGGCGACCACCGGCAATGGTCGCGCGGAGGCTCGCGCCGCTCTCGGCGTCTCCGAGGGTCGGCGATTGGTGCTGGTGACGGGTGGTTCGCAGGGTTCAACCCGTCTCAACGCAGCCGTCAAGGGGGCGTGCGACCTTCTGGAGGACCGCACCGACCTCGCGGTGCGCCACGTCGTCGGGCGCGCTGCGGTGGGTCCAGGAGGACCTGCAACCGGCCAGGATCCCGGGTCGGGACTCCACTACGAGGCTGTGGCGTACGAGCACGACATGCCAGGGGCCCTGGCGGCCGCTGACCTTGTCGTCAGCCGTGCCGGCGGCAGTGCCCTGGCGGAGTTGGCGGTGGCCGGCCGCGCCGCGGTGCTCGTCCCGATGCCGGGCGCTACCGACGATCACCAGACCGCCAATGCAGCAGCCGTGGCATCCGCCGGTGCGGCCGTCGCAATACCGGAATCCGAACTCGACGGTTCGCGGCTGGCGGAAACGATCTCCGACCTCCTCGCAGATCCGGTGTCGCTGGACCGGATGCAGAAGGCGGCCGCCGGACTCGGCGAGCCGGGCGCCGCGCGACGGGTCGCGGGACTCCTGCTGACCGCCGCCGGTGAGGATGCGGGGACATGAATATCTCGCTCGAGGAAACCCGACACATCCACCTGGTGGGTGTCGGGGGCGCGGGGATGAGCGCCATCGCCAGCGTGCTCGCCGATGCAGGGCATGTGGTGACGGGCTCGGACCTGAAGGCCTCGGTGGCCTTCGAACGTCTCCGGGCCCGCGGCCTGGGCGTGGTTGTGGGCCACCGGGCCGAGCACATTCTCGAACCCGCCACGACCGGCGCCGACCTGCCGGTAGGACGTCTGCCAGACGTCGTGGCGCGCTCCAGTGCCGTGGGTGACGGCAACGTGGAGATCCTTGCGGCACGCCGCGCCGGTATCCCTGTGTGTTCCCGGGCCGCCATCCTGTCCGCTATCTGCCGGTTGCGGCGGACGTTGGCCGTCGCCGGCACGCACGGCAAGACGACGACGTCCTCCATGTTGTCGTTGATTCTCGGAGAGTCCGGATGCCGGCCTTCGTTCATCGTCGGCGGCGACGTCAACGAGATCGGCAGCGGAGCGGTGTGGGGAAAGGGCGACTGGCTCGTCGTAGAGGCCGACGAGAGCGACGGCACCTTCCTGCAGCTCGAGCCGGAGGCAGCGGTGGTCACCAGCGTCGAGCCCGATCATCTGGAGCGGTACGGGAGCGTCGCACGTCTGCACGAGGCGTTCGAGGAGTTCCTGGCGAGAGTCCAGGGTTTCCGGTTGGTGTGCCTGGAGGATTCCTGGGGAAGCCGGTTCGCCGAGCGCCACCACGGAGTGGTCGGATACGGCACCGCCGCCGGGGCCGATCTCCGGCTTGTCGAAGTTGCCTCGGCGCGGACGGGCGTGGAATTCACGCTGGATCGGCGCGACGGGGACGCAGCACGCGTGAGGCTGCCGGTGCCCGGGCTGCATAACGCCCTCAATGCCGCTGCGGCAATGGCGTGCGCGGAGCATCTTGGCGTGCCGTTGTCGCGCAGCGCCGAGATCCTGGCGCATTACGGAGGGGTGTCGCGCAGGTACGAATTCAGGGGCAGCGCCGGAGGCGTCACATTCGTCGACGACTACGCACATCTGCCCGGTGAGGTGGCTGCGGTATTGGCGACGGCCCGCGAGGGGGGTTGGGGGCGGATCGTGTGCGTATACCAGCCACATCGCTACACCCGCACCGCAACATTGTGGCGCGACTTCGGGATGGCATTCGCTGCCGCCGATCTTGTCGTGTTCACCGAGGTCTACGCCGCAGGCGAGCAGGCGCGCCCGGGAATCAGCGGCAAGTTGCTCGTGGACTCGCTGCTTACAGCAGAGCCGTACAAGCGGGTTGCCTGGTTCCCGCATCGGCGAGAACTGCGGAGCTACCTGGAGCGGGAGCTGCGGCCGGGCGATCTGTGCCTGACTCTCAACGCGGGCGATCTGACGACCCTTCCGGCCGAACTGATCGGCGCCCTCGGATCATGAGGCTGGAGACTCCCTCCGGAGGCGCACACGACTGGCCGCGCATTGCAGCCGCACTCGCCACAGCGCTACCCGAGAGCCGGGTCCTTGCCGACGGGCCGCTTGGAGCGTTGAGCACCTACCGGGTCGGGGGAACCGCCGGCGTCGTCGTGGAGGTGGGCACCGCAGATGACCTGCGCACCCTCGCCCGAACCGTGGCCCGGGAAGGTTGGGAGGTGGTTGTCGTAGGCCTCGGCTCGAACCTCCTCGTTGCCGATGCAGGATTCGACGGTCTGGCAATCCGGCTCGGCACGGCATTCGCAATCACCCGGATCGAACACACGAGAGTCCACGTGGGTGGGGCGACGCCGTTGCCCGTCGTGGCGCGCCAGTGCGCCGCCGCCGCACTGGGCGGATTCAGTTGGGCCGTCGGCGTGCCAGGGAGTATCGGCGGCGCAGTCCGCATGAATGCCGGTGGCCACGGCTCTGACATGAGCGAGGTCCTCCGGGGTACAGACATCGTGGACCTCGCGACCGGGAATCACTGGAACGCGGGTCTCGGGGACCTTCGGCTGGGGTATCGAACCTCAGCCCTGACAAGCGCTAACGTTGTAGTAGAGGTTGAGCTAGGTCTGCGACAAAGCACTCGAGAGAGTGAGGAGCAACTCATTCGCGAGGTCGTTACCTGGCGCCGGCGCAATCAACCCGGCGGTGCAAACACGGGGTCGGTGTTCACGAACCCGCCGGGGGATTCTGCAGGGCGCCTTGTCGACGACGCAGGGTGCAAAGGCCTCCGGATGGGCTCGGCCTCGGTATCGGTTCTTCATGCCAACTTCATCCAGGCCGACCCGGGCGGTTCTGCCGACGATGTGATGTCCCTCATGGTTGAGGTCGCACGCCGAGTGGAGTCGCACAGCGGGATTCGACTCCTCCCCGAGACCCATTTCGTGGGATTCGATCAACACTTCCGGAGCCAACAATGACAGTCCACGCACCAAGCCTTCCACACCCCCGAATCGCCCAGCGTCGAGCGGCGGTGAATGAGGCTGCACGAGCCAAGGAGACCCGACGGCGACGCATTCTGTGGATCGTGCTGGCGGTTGCCTTCGCTCTGCTGTGCGGCTACCTGAGCACCCGGAGCGAGTTGCTCGACGTAGACCGGCTGGAGGTGGACGGAGCCACGAGGACGGGGGTCTCGGAGATAATCGAGGCAGCGGGCATCCGGACTGGTGAACCACTCGTGGGCCTTGATCTTGCCGATGCCCGCACCCGCATCTCGCGGCTGCCGTGGGTCGAGAACGTGTACTCGACGAGGTCCTGGAACGGTGTCGTCAGCTTCACCGTGACGGAGAGATCACCGGCCGCGGCGATGGCAATACCCGGTGGCTGGGCCGTCGTGGAGGAGAATGGTCGAGTGCTCTCCGTTGAGCCCGAGCTCTCCGAAGCAGTGCTACCGATCGTCGGACTGAACGTGGCGCGGGCGGCCCCCGGGGATTGGCTGAACGCCGACCAGCGCTCAGCGGTGGGTGTGGCCCGTGCACTCTATGAACCCGTGCGTTCAGCGGTTCGAGCTATTGAACTGGGCCCGGAGGGTTACGTGTTGCACCTGCATATTCCTGGCCGAGTGTTGCTGGGGAATGCCACCGCAATCGACGCAAAGGTCCTCGCCGTACACACCTTCATCGAGCATGTGAACCTGCGCTGTCTCGACACTCTGGATGTCCGTATACCGGGTAGTCCGGTGTTGACGCGCGGGATTCCATGTCAGTAGACTTCCCGTTGTACAAGAGGCTGATATAAGGTTCAACTAGAGCTTTATATTACTCCGCGGTTGCCTTGCGGGCTTGCAGGCAAACAGGCAACACCGAACTAGCAACATGCGGCCCGAGCCGCAGAAATCCCGGGAGGATCCCGTGAGCACCCCACATCAATACCTGGCAGTCATCAAAGTCGTCGGCGTCGGCGGCGGTGGCGTGAACGCCGTGAACCGCATGATCGAAGCGGGACTGCGCGGTGTCGAGTTCGTGGCCGTCAACACCGACGCGCAAACCCTGCTGATGAGCGATGCCGACATCAAGATCGACATCGGCCGTGATCTCACCCGTGGTCTGGGGGCCGGCAGTGATCCCGACGTCGGCGAGAACGCGGCGCACGCGGCAACCGAGCAACTGCGTGAGGCGCTCGACGGTGCTGACATGGTGTTCATCACTGCCGGCGAGGGCGGTGGAACGGGCACCGGTGGCGCACCGATCCTTGCCGAGATCGCACGCGACCTCGGGGCCTTGACGATTGCTGTTGTGACCAGGCCCTTCCGCTTCGAGGGACGCAAGCGGGCGCTACAGGCAGAACAGGGCATCCAGCGCCTCAAGGAGAAGGTCGACACGCAGATCGTCATCCCGAATGATCGTCTCCTCAACGAGGTGTCGGAGGACACGAGCCTCCTGAACGCCTTCCAGATGGCAGACGACGTGCTGCTGCAGGGCGTGCAGGGGATCACCGATCTGATCACGACCCCGGGACTCATCAACACCGACTTCGCGGACGTGCGGGCCGTGCTGTCCGACGCCGGCTCGGCGCTGATGGGTGTCGGCACCTCCTCCGGCGAGGATCGTGCAGCCAGCGCGGCTCGCAAGGCAATCGCCAGCCCCCTACTGGAATCCTCGATCGAGGGTGCACGAGGTCTGCTGCTCACAATCTCGGGCAGTGCGGCGATGGGACTGCTCGAGGTGACCCAGGCCGCCGAGGTGATCGGTGGGGTCTCTCACGAGGATGCCAACATCATCTTCGGCACCGTCATCGACGAGTCGCTCGGCGAGTCGATGCGGGTGACGGTGATCGCCGCCGGTTTCGATCGCTGGGACGAGTCGTCGTCCCAGCGCGAGGAGGGTGCGGCCTCGGCGCGACGCAGCCTGCCGGACCCGTTCGCTGAGACCGGCGAAGCCGAGAGCGAGCCGGCGGACGACCTGGAGTTGGACATCCCGTCGTTCCTGCGGTGATACGGGGTCGCCCGTGTTGGCGCTGACGCTTGAGTTGAGCGGCGCCCGCCGCGCGGAGATCAGATTCAGCGACCGGCGCGAGGGCGACTTCAATGAGGCTTCGCGGGCACAGCTGGCGTCGGTGGCAACCGGCCGCTGGACGCGGCTGCGCCAGCAGCACGGAGCGGCGGTCGTGACGGTGACAGCGCCCGGCCGTGGCGATGGATTGGCCGGCGATGCCGCGGTCACCTCGGCGAGCGAAGCGGTGTTGGCCATCAGGACCGCCGACTGTGCGCCGGTGGCCCTTGTCGCCGCAGAGGGAGTGATTGCGGCGGTGCATGCCGGCTGGCGAGGCCTGGCCGCAGGTGTCGTCGAGCAGGCCGCTGCTGCTGTGCGGGGACTGGGCGGTCGGCAACTCCGCGCCTATGTGGGTCCGTGCATCCATGCGGAGTGTTACGAGTTCGGAAGCGAACCTCTGAGCGACCTTGCCGATCAGTTCGGTTCCGATGTGGTGTCGCAAACAGCCTGGGGCGCACCCGCCCTCGATATCCCCGCAGCAGTCCGCGCCGCGCTGCGAAGCAGCGACGTCGGCGACGTCATCGAGGCTGACCGTTGCACGGCGTGCGAGGCGGGGGCCTGGTACTCCCACCGAGCCCGCGGCGAGACCGGTCGGCACGTCATGGCAACATGGATCAGCCCGAGCTGAAGCGCCGCACCCACGAGGTCCGAGAGAGGCTTGGACGAATCCGCCAGCAGGTGACCGACGCCGGTGGCGATCCCGAGGTGGTGAGGATCGTCGCGGTGACGAAGGGTCGTGATCGACTCACGGCTGCCGCAGCGGTTGCTGCCGGTCTCGGCGAGTTGGGCGAGAACTACGCACAGGAGCTACTGGAGAAGGCTCCGGGGCTCGATGGGGCCAGCTGGCACTTCATCGGCAACCTGCAGTCCAACAAGGTTCGCCGCCTGGCGCCCCATGTCGCTGTCTGGCAGAGCGTCGATCGCCGGCGCCTGCTGGGCGAGATCGCCCGGCACAGTCCCGGGGCAGAGATCCTGATCCAGGTCGCGTCGCAACCAGTGCCCGGGCGCGGTGGTTGCGACGCGGTGACCGCGCGGGGACTCATCGGCGAGGCCAAGGACATGGGACTTGCCCCGATGGGACTCATGTCGATGGCGCTTCCCGGCCCGCCCTCCGAGGTGCGGCGGCAATTCCGCGAGGTCCGCTGTCTCGCTGACGATCTCGACCTCCCGGTGCGAAGCATGGGAACCAGCAGCGACCTGACCCTCGCGGTGAAGGAGGGTGCGAACATGCTGCGGCTCGGACGCGTCCTGCTCGGCGAGGCTCGGTCGCTGCCGGGAGAAGGGCGGCGGGGTGCCGGGGGGACTACACTTGTGTAAACAACGAGGTGCGATGCAACTCTTCACAACGACACTGCGCACGAACCGCGTGCGGGCATTCAGCGCTGTGGATAAGTCGCAGATCCGCCACCGGTCGAAGGCCGGCGCACGGCGGATCACCCGCACGGCTCGCACATCTTTGGAGGAAAGCCCATGTCGGCCTTGAAATCCTTCGTGAACTGGTTGGGTCTGGGGCCCGACGAGGGAGAACCGTACGCGGGCCATCTCGGTGCGCCCCAACAGGCAAACGCGGGAGCCGGTCCCTACGGCGGAGCGCCGGCGGAGCGCTACCAGTCCGCCATCGAACCGACGGCGATGCCCGATCCCATAGGGTTGTCGGCAGTGAGGCCCGCCCCCGATCCCGTCATCCCCGAAGCGGCTACCGCCGAACCAGCCGCCCGGCCGGCAATCGCACGTCCTCGCTCGGCATCGGCTGCCGTGCGCCCGATCGTGGTCTCGCCCGCGGTGTTCGATGAGGCGCAGGAGGTCGGTGACCACTTCAAGCAGCGCCAGCCGGTGATCGTGAACCTGCAGGACGCCAGCAGCGACCTGCGGCGCAGATTGGTCGATTTCGCCGCAGGGCTTTGCTATGCCCTCGACGGCCAGGTGGAGCGGGTGACCCCGGGTGTCTACCTGCTCACGCCGAGCGATGTGCGGGTGGCGCTCGAGGAACGGAAGCTCCCGGGCGACTCCTGAACCCCGAGCCGCGGTCCCGTGGTCGTCCTCTGCTGGATTCTCCTTCTCTACGCGCTCGCGTTCTTGGCGCGCGCCCTGCTGAGTTGGTTCCCGATGCGGTCCGGCGGCGTGGCTGCCACCGTGGCCGGAGGCCTGATGATGATCACCGACCCGCTCCTGCGGCCACTGCGACGCCTGCTGCGCCCTCTGCGCGTAGGCACCGTGGCGCTGGACTTCGCTCCCACGATCGTGATGGTGGTGCTGTTCTACGTCCGAGCACGCATCTGTTGAGCGGGCCGTCGAGGCCGGATTGCGGCTCCGTGTAGCGATGGGCACTACGGTTACGTGCGTGGAACTCTCACCGGAGATGCTGCGTGACGTCCGTTTCACCGAGCGATTCAGGGGTTACGACGCCGCCGAGGTGGACGCCTACCTGAACGAGGCGGCCGGCGCCCTCGAGGAACTCATTGCCGAGCACAGCGAGCCGATGGCGGCACTGGCAGCCGACCGGGCGCGCCTGGCGATCGAGCAGGTCCGCCAGGAGACGCTCGGGGAGATGGCGGAGTTGCAGACTCGCCGCGACGAACTCGCCCAAGCGATTGCAGACCTGCAGTTGATGCTCGCGGACAGGCGTCGCGGGCTCGTAGAAGCTCTGGCGCTGATCGACGGGACGAGCGAGCCTGCGCCAGATCCCGGCGCTGACCCGGCGCCCGGCGGCGGCCAGGAGGTCGAGCCGGCCGATGAGGCAAACACCGAGCCGGCCGGCGAGGCGGAGGCCGGGACGGGAGCCGACGGGGCCCCCGAGACCGACAGCTTCTTGGCCCGACTCGAGCGGGCGGCGGCCGAGAGCGGCGAATCCGGCCGCGGCTAGGTCGCGCCCGCCTCGCTGCGGGCGATCGCAAAGCGGATCTCGTGGCCCTCGATGCTGGCGCTTCCCGCGTCGCGGGCGGTCGCCAAGTCGCAGTGACGCACATCGCTGGCGAGAACCTGATCGGCCACGTACCGGGTATGCGGCGCGATAGCGGAGGCGAGTTCATCCGGTAGATCGAGGTCCAGGCGGATGCGGTCCGAGACGTGCAGTCCGCGATCGCGCCGCCCCTGCTGCAGGACGCGCACCAGGTGGCGCGCCGCGCCCTCGGCGCGTAGCTCGTCGTCGAGTGCGACGTCCAGGGTCACGACCAGATCCGCGGTCCGCAGCGCCGCGCTGGGACGGTCCTCGGCGGTCTCCAGCACCAGTTCGTACTGGTCAGCGGTGAGAATCTGCCCGGCGACGGAGACCGTGCCATCGGCCTCGCGAACCCATTCACCGGCGCGGGCCGCGGCCATGACCGGCTGCGTCGCGGGACCGAGGAGCGGTCCCAGAACCTCGCCGCGCGGGCGCAGCACGAAGCGCGTGTCCTCGTCGAGTTCCTCGGTGAGCACGACGGACTTCACGTTGATCTCCGAAGCGATGAGGTCTGTGAACGGAGCCAGCGTCGTGGCGTCGTGGCCGGCTACTCGCGCCGAACGCAGAGGTTGGCGGGCAGGTAGGCCGCGAGTCACGCGCACACCCAGCGCGGCCGAGCAAACCTCGCGTGCCCGGTCCATGACGGTGACCAGTTCGTCGTCACGCGGCAGTGCCGAGGCGTCGGGCCAGTCGCAGAGGTGCACGCTCGTGCTGGCTCCGAGGCCGCGATGGATCGACTCGCAGATGAGGGGGAGGAGTGGCGCCGCAACCTGCACGAGTGTCACGAGGACCGTGTAGAGCGTGTCGTATGCGGCTTGCTTGTCCCGCGGGTCGGATTCGGTCGCCGGGGCCCAGAATCGGTCGCGACTGCGACGGATGTACCAGTTGTTGACGGTGCCCACGAACGACTCGATCTCCGCGCAGGCCCCCGGGACGTCGTAGGCGTCGAGCCGCTCGGCCACCTCTACGGTGAGATGGCGTGTCTTGGCCAGCACGTAACGATCCAGGACGTGCTCGGAGGCGGCATTCCAACTGCCCCCGGAGCGGTCGGCGTTGGCGTACATGCAGAAGAACACGTAGGCGTTCCACAGCGGCCGCAGGACACTGCGTACGACGGCGTCGATGCCCTCGTCGCTCATACGCAGGTCGCCGCCCCGCAGAACCGGTGAGGACATCAGGTACCAGCGCAGGGCGTCGGCCCCCTGACGGGTGAAGATGACCTCGGGATCGGTGTAGTTCCGCAAGCGCTTCGAGAGCTTCGCCCCATCGGCGGCCAGCACCACCCCGTGGCACACGGCGTTGCGGAAGGGCGGCCGGTCGAACAGCGCAGTGGCCAGGACGTGGAGCGTGTAGAACCAGCCCCGCGTCTGGTTTACGTACTCCACGATGAAATCGGCGGGGAAGTGGTTCTCGAACCATTCCTTGTTCTCGAAGGGATAGTGCACCTGGGCATAGGGCATGGAGCCCGACTCGAACCAGCAATCCAGAACCTCCGGGACGCGCCGCATGACGGATCGTCCCGTGGGGTCGTCGGGGTTGGGCCTCGTCAGGGAGTCGACGAACGGCCTGTGCAGATCGTCGGGACGCACCCCGAAGTCGCGCTCGATCTCCTCGAGGCTCCCGTAGACGTCCATACGTGGCCAGGCGGGGTCGTCCGAGCGCCACACCGGAACAGGCGAACCCCAGAAGCGGTTGCGGCTGATCGACCAGTCGCGGGCACCTTCCAGCCAGTTGCCGAAGCGCCCGTCGCGCACGTGGGCAGGGATCCAGTTGATCTGCCGGTTCAGCTCCACCATCCGGTCGCGGATGGCGGTGACGCGTACGTACCAGGAGTTGACAGCGCGATAGATGACCGGTGTGTCGGTGCGCCAGCAGTGCGGGTAGTTGTGGACGTGGTTGTCGTGGCGGACGACGAGGCCGCGCTCCTTCAGCGCGGCGATGATCTCCGGATTGGCGTCGAAGACGTTCCGGCCCGCCCAGTCGACGACCTCCTCTGTGAATCGCCCCTGGTCGTCCACGGGCACGACGACGCCGATCCCGGCCTCGGCGCAGAGGCGCTGGTCGTCCTCGCCGAAGCCGGGAGCCATATGCACGATCCCGGTGCCCTCGGCGGTGTCCACGAAGGTTGCACCGAGAACGGTGAACCCGCCAGGTGTGTCGGAGAAGTAGTCGAACAGGGGCTCGTAGCGTCGTCCGATGAGGTCGCGTCCTCGTACGCTCCCGGCCAGCCGGGTATCGGCGAGTTGGCGGGTGTAGCGCTCGGCGGTCTCTGCGGCGAGGACGTGACGGCGCGGACCGTTGTCGGTGGACTCTTCCAGGACTGCGTAGGTGGTCTCGGGGTCGACGGCCAGCGCCAGGTTCGACGGAAGCGTCCACGGGGTGGTCGTCCACGCCCAGAGGAACAACGGAGCCGGATCGCCCGGAGCGTCGACGAGGCGAAACGCCACGGTGATGGCCGGGTCGGTCCGCGGCCGTGTGGCGTCGTCCATGCGGATCTCGAAGTTGGAGAGCGGCGTCTCAGCTCCCCAGGAGTAGGGCAGCACCCGGTGGGACTCGTAGACGAGATCCTTCTCCCAGAGCCGCTTGAAGGCCCACAGCACGCTCTCCATGAACGGGAGGTCCATGGTCTTGTAGTCGTTCTCGAAGTCGACCCAGCGCGCCTGGCGGTTGACGTAGTGCTGCCACTCGTCGGTGTAGCGCATGACCGAGTGGCGACAGTGCGCGTTGAACCGATCGATCCCGTAGTCGGTGATCGCTCGCCGTCCGGAGACTCCGAGTTCTTTCTCGGCCTCCATCTCCGGCGGCAGACCGTGGCAGTCCCAGCCGAAACGGCGCTCGACCCGTTGCCCGCGCATGGTGCGGTAGCGCGGGATCACGTCCTTCACGTAACCCGTGAGCAGGTTGCCGGTGTGGGGGAGCCCGTTGGCGAACGGAGGCCCGTCGTAGAAGACGTATTCATTCGAACCGCCTGGCCCGCTAGAACGATTCTCCACCGACACCTTGAAAGTGTCTTCGGATTCCCAGCGCACCAGAACCTCGGCCTCGATGGCTGCGAAGTCGGGCTGCGGGTCCACCTCGGGATACCGCGGCGGCACGTGCTCCATGGCGCATGAAAATACCGCCGAAGTCTCCGACCCGGCACTCGCAGGCTCCGGTGGTGCACTTTGACCCCCTGTCCGCAGCGCCGCGGTGTGCCAGGACCCGGCGGCTAGAGTTGGCCCGCCCACCGTTGAGTCGCGCGACCGGAGCGCCGGCTCACAGGATCAGGTCAGGAGGACCAGGTGGCCCCACCCGGAAGCTCTCCGGACAGTAGCGAGGACGGCTCCGCCGGACGGCGCCTCGGTGATGCCTTCCTCTCCGAGCAGCGCAAGAAGCTACTCGGAGAGCGGGAACGGTACGTCCGATCGGCCGAGACGATGGCGGCCGAGGCGGAGGCCCTGCTCGACGACCGCGAGCCCGGTGACCTGCAGTTCGACGAGGAATCGGGCGAGGGCGACAGTTGGGCGGTGGAGCGTGAGCGGGATCTGGCACTGAGCGCCGCCGCCCGCGCCGCGGTGGAGTTGATCGACGAGGCCTTGCAGCGGATCGAGGAGGGCACCTACGGCACCTGTGTCGTCTCCGGAAAGCCCATCCAGAAGGAGCGTCTCCGTGCCATTCCTTGGGCGGCCGAGCGGGTCGAATACAAAGCCGGTGGCCTCAGACGGCGCTGAGAGCCGCAGTTCCGGCTGCCTGCGGAACAACCGCATCCTGCTGCTGTCGGTCGCGGCAGCGGTTCTGCTGGCAGACCAGTTGACCAAACTCTGGGCGCTGCGGCAACTGGCCGAGGGCAACATCGATCTCTTCTGGACGATCCGGTTGCGGCTCGTATTCAACCAGGGCACCGCCTTCGGCCTGGGCAGTTCGCTGGCCCCGGTCATCACGGTCGCCGCCGTGCTGGTGGCGCTGTTGCTCCTGCGCCTCACGTGGTCGAACACGCGCCCCGGTGTGGCGGTGCTGGCGGGGCTCGTGTTCGGGGGCGCGCTGGGCAACCTGGGGGATCGGGCCTTCCGGGGCGATGGGTTCTTCGGCGGCAGCGTGGTGGACTTCGTGGATCTGCAGTGGTGGCCGGTGTTCAACGTGGCCGATTCCGCCATCTCCGTGGGCGTCGTGGTGTTCGCGGTGGTGGGACTGCGTGCGAGTCGGCGTGGGGACCCGATGCTCGAGGGAGCGTGACCGAACCCCTCCCGCCGGCTCTGGCCGGCGAGCGGTTGGACCGGGCGGTCGCGCTCTTGTGGCAGACCAGCCGTACCGGTGCGTCCGCTCTGGTGGCCGCCGGAGCCGTTCAGGTGAACGGCACGGTGCGCACCGACCGAGCCGCACGGCTCGCGGCGGGCGATGAACTGGTTGTGGCCGCCGGAGCACTCGCGGCGCAACGGCACCGCGCCGAACCGCAGGCCGAACCGGATGTCCGCCTGGCGGTGGTCCACGAGGACCCTCACTTCGTGGTGGTGGACAAACCGGCGGGCCTGGTGGTGCATCCCGGCTCCGGCCGGACAGCAGGGACGCTCTGCGGTGGCCTGCTGGCGCGCTATCCCGAGATGGCCGGCGTGGGCGAGGCCACCCGCCCGGGCATTGTGCACCGTCTCGATGCCGGCACCAGCGGGCTGCTGGTCGCCGCCCGCACCGCCGAGGCCTACGACTCCCTGGTGTCACAGCTCGCGAACCGCACCGTGCGCCGCTGCTATGAGGCCGTCTGCTGGGGCGCGGTTCGGGAGGACCGGGGCCTCATCGATGCGCCCGTCGGGCGCTCGGGTCGCCGGCCCACCCAGATGGCGGTGACCGAGCGCGGCCGACCGGCCCGGACCGCCTACGAAGTGCGCCGGCGTTATGACTCCCCGGACGAGGTGACCCACCTCACGTGCCGGCTGGAGACCGGGAGAACCCACCAGATCAGGGTGCATCTCTCGGCGATCGGTCATCCGCTGCTCGGAGACGCGGTCTACGGCGCCGGCCGGTCCCTCCGAGCCGCGCTGCGACTCGATCGCCCGGCCCTGCACGCGGCGTTGCTGGGATTCAACCACCCCGCCGACGCCCGGGCGATGCTCTTCGAGTCGGCTCTGCCCGCTGACCTCGCGGCGCTTCTCGCAGCGTTGTCCTAGGGCGGTACCTCAGGCCGGGCCGCTGCCGGCCGCGTCGGGCCACGGGACAGCGCCGCCGGCCATGTCGGCGATGTCGGCGAGGCTGAAGGACGAGAGCAGGCGCCGCATCTCGGTCCCGACAGCGGCCCAGACCGCCAACAGGACGCACTGCCCCTCGTGGTCGCAGGCCCCGTCCTTGTGCGGCTCGCCGAAGTCGTCTGCCACGATCGGGGCCTCCACGGCGCTCACGATCTCGCTGAGGTAGATCTGCCGGGCCGGTCGCGCCAGCCGGTAGCCGCCGCCGACGCCACGTTTGGACAGCACCAGCCCGGCACCCTTGAGTGCCAGCAGTATCTGCTCCAGGTAGGGCTGGGGGAGTCCGGTGCGGTCGGCGATGTCCCGCGCCGACTGGGGTGCGCCGGCCTCGTGCAGGGCGAGCGACAGCAGCGCCCGGCTGGCATAGTCCGCCCGCGTGGAGACTTTCACGCCTGCGAGCGTACCGGCTCGGTCGCCAGGGGTCGGAGGGTGATCGGTGGCCGTTGGAGCGCATCGGAGGACCGCTAGCGTCAAAGAACCCGATAGTTCCCCGACCACGGAGCCGGCCAGGATGTCCCCTGACAGCGAGCACAGCCCGTCCCAGCCCGAGCGCGCGGAGATCGTCGCGCCGGACCAGGACCGCGAACCGCAAGGCGACGCCATCGAGCAGCCGGCCAAGGTGATGCGCGTCGGCGCCATGCTGCGCGGCCTGCTGCAGGAGGTTCGAGAGGCGCCCCTGGACGAGCGCAGCCGTGACCGGCTGCGGGAGATCTACGAGATCTCCCTGCAGGAGTTGGGTTCGGCCGTCTCAGTGGATCTGCGTGAGGAACTCAACCGCCTGGCGCAACCCTTCCCCGACAGCGAAGTGCCCTCCGAGAGCGAGTTGCGCATTGCCAAGGCGCAGTTGGTCGGCTGGATGGAGGGGCTCATCCAGGGCATCCAGGCGACGCTGTACGCACAGCAGGTACTCGCCCGCAAGCAACTGGCGGACATGCGCGGCCAGCTTCCGCCCCTCGGGCCCGGCGATGAGCAGAATCCCGCCGAGGAGCGCCCCGGCACCTATCTCTAGACCGCGGGGCCGCGGCCACCTGCCAACTGCGGGTTCCGGCCGCCGGGCGGCCCCAAGCGGTCCCGGCCCCAGCCGACTATGGTCGGCACCGAAACGACATCGCTGTGATTTGTCCACAGGGGGTGGGGACGCCGTGGGGACGGATTGGGGAGCCGAGGATGCCTGACAGCTTCGTTCACCTGCACACCCACACCGAGTACTCCATGTTGGACGGAGCCTCGCGGGTCGAAGCCCTCGTGGCCGCCGCTGCCGCTGACGGCCAGCCGGCCCTCGGGATCACCGATCACGGGAACCTCTACGGGATCGTCCCCTTCTACAAGGCCTGCCGGGCCGGGGGCGTGAAGCCGATCCTGGGCATCGAGGCCTACCTGGCGTATGAGAGCCGCCACGAGCGCCCGGCTCGGCGCGGCAAGGTGGACGACAGCGGCGGCGAGACGGCCACGGGGAACAAGCTGTACTACCACCTGACGCTGCTGGCGGAGAACGACGCCGGCTACCGCAATCTCATCCAGATCGCCAGCCGCGCCTTCCTCGAGGGCTACTACTACAAGCCCAAAGTGGACTGGGAGGTGCTGGCCGACCATTCCGAGGGGATCCTGGCGAGCACGGGTTGTCTCGGAAGCCATGTGTGCCAGGCGTTGCTGCAGGACGACTTCGACAGGGCGCTCACCCACGCGGGGCGCCTCCGGGACATCTTCGGGCCGGCCGGCACGTTCGTCGAGCTCCAGGACCACGGAATCGACGAGCAGAAGCGCGTCATGCCGCAATTGCTGGAGATCGCGCGGCGCCTGGAAATCCCCCTGCTGGCCACGAACGACTGCCACTACACGCACCGCAGCGATGCGGTCGCGCACGACGCCCTGCTCTGTGTGCAGACCGGGAGCGTGCGCAGTGACCCGAACCGGTTCAAATTCCATGGCGACGAGCACTACGCCAAGACGGCGGCGGAGATGCGCCGACTCTTCGCCGAGTTGCCCGGTGCGTGTGACAGCACACTGGACATCGCCGAGCGCTGCAACGCCGAGATCGTCTTCGGAGACATCAAGCTGCCGCCGTTCCCGGTGCCGGAAGGCTTCGCCACCGCGGACGAGTACCTCGCTCATCTCACCTTGGAGGGAGCGAGATCCCACTGGGGCGACCAACTGCCCGAGGCCACCTCCGACCGCCTTGCCTACGAGTTGCAGGTCATTGCCACGATGGGCTTCGCCTCGTACTTCCTGATCGTCTGGGACCTCATCCGCTACGCCCGATCCGCCGGGATCCGGGTCGGTCCCGGCCGGGGCAGCGCGGCGGGATGTGCCGTGTCCTACTGCCTCGGCATCACCAGCCTCGACCCGCTGCGCTACGACCTGCTGTTCGAGCGGTTCCTGAATCCCGGCCGCCGGCAGATGCCCGACATCGACATGGACTTCGACTCCCGCTACCGGGACGACCTCATCCGCTACGCGGCCGAGCGCTACGGCCGCGACCACGTGGCGCAGATCATCACGTTCTCAACCATCAAGGGCCGCGCCGCGGTGCGCGACGCGGCCCGGGTACTGGATCACCCCTACGCCACCGGCGACCGCATCGCCAAGGCGGTTCCCGAGCCGATCATGGGTCGGACCACGCCGTTGAAGGCCTGCCTGGAGCGCGACGGCGCCTACAGCGCCGGCTACGACCTCGCCGGTGACCTGCGCACCATGTACGCCGAGGATCCCCAGGCGCGCGAGGTCATCGACGTGGCCCTGGGCCTCGAGGGTTTGCGCCGCCAGGACGGCATCCATGCCGCCGCGGTGGTGATCTCGCCGGATCCCCTCACCGCCCACGTACCCATCCAGCGCAAGCCGGCGGACCGCCAGGGGACCGGTGAGGCCCCGATCGTCACCCAGTACGACATGGACGCCGTCGAGGAGTTGGGTCTCCTGAAGATGGACTTCCTGGGCCTGCGCACGCTGGATGTCATCACCGACACGGCGGCCCACGTGGCGCGCCTGCGCGGGCTCGAGTTGGACATCGAGCAGATGCCGCTGGACGACGGTCCCACCTACGACATTCTCCAGCGCGGCGACACCACCGGCATCTTCCAGCTGGAGAGTCCGCCGGTGCGCGCCCTGCTGCGATCCATGCTGCCCAGCGACATCAATGACGTCGCCGCCCTGGTGGCCCTCTACCGGCCGGGCCCCATGAAGGACAACATGCACATCACCTACGCCGACCGGAAGATGGGTCGGGCCGAGGTGAAGCTCCTGCACCCGGCGGCGGAGGAGATCCTGGCCGACACCTACGGGCTCATGATCTACCAGGAGTCCATGATGCGGATCGCCCAGGCGTTTGCCGGCTACAGCCTCGAGGAGGCCGACAACCTCCGCAAGGCCTGCGGCAAGAAGATCCGGGAGAAGATGGCCGAGGAGAAGGAGAAGTTCATCGACGGCTGCGAGACCACCGGCTTCGGCCGGCGGGTGGGGGAGCAGTGGTGGAACCAGATCGAGCCGTTCGCCGACTACGCCTTCAACAAGAGCCACTCGTACGCCTACGGCCTTCTCGCTTACCAGACGGCCTACCTGAAGGCGAACTACCCGGTGGAGTACATGGCGGCACTCCTCACCAGCGTGCGCGACAAGATGGAACGACTCACGCCGTACCTGCTGGAGTGCCGCCTGCAGGATATTGACGTCGTGGTGCCCGACGTCAACGAGTCGTTCTCGGACTTCACCCCGGTGCTGGACCCGGCTGCGCCGGATCGGGGACGCATCCTGTTCGGGCTCTCGGCGGTGCGAAATGTGGGGGCAGCCGACGCGGCCCACATCATCGAGGCTCGGAACAGCGGTGACCGGTTCGGTGACTTCGACGACTTCTGCGACAGGGTCGACCCCTCGGTCCTCAACAAGCGCACCGTGGCCTCCCTCATCAAGGCCGGTGCCTTCGACTCCCTGGACCATCCGCGCCAGGGTCTGCTGAACGTGCACGGCCGGACCATCGATGCGGCCATGGTGGAGCGGCGCGATCGGGAGGCCGGGGTGCTGAGCCTCTTCGGTGACGCAGGCGTCTCGACCGGGTACAACGCCAAGCCGACCGTGCCGGACATCCATGCCCCCCGCGAACGCATGCTGGCCGATGAGAAGGAGATGCTCGGGCTCTACATCAGCGACCATCCTCTCGCCGGAATCGAGCACCTGCTCGTGGGTAGGCGGGAGCGAAGCGTCGCCGAGTTGGCCGAATTGCCCGACGGGGAGATCGTCACCGTTGCCGGGGCCGTCACGTCACTTGTGCGCCGCCAGACGCGCAGCGGCCAGCACATGGCCACCTTCACGCTCGACGACCGCACGGGGATGATCCCCGTGACGGTCTTCCCGAGAGCCCTGGAGACCCAGGACGGGCTGTTGGCCGATGAGGAGGTGGTGATCTGCAAGGCGCGCCTCGACCGGCGCGAGGACGAGCCCAAGCTCATCAGCATGGACATGGTTGGCTTTGCCAACGAGACCCGCGGGGCCCTGCGCCTGCGGTTCCCACCCGCTGGCGTGGACGCCCATCAGATGGCGGCACTGAAGCGGATCCTCAGCGAGCACGGCGGGCACTCGCCGGTGGAGATCCAGGTCGGGCGGGGGCATTTGCTGCAACTTCCCCGCGAGTACCACGTCGATATCGAGGGGGGACTCGTGCCCGAACTGCGCCAGCTTCTGGGGGTCACGGCCGTGCAGGTCTAATCGCCGCGCCGCGTCGGTTTGCGCGCGGCTGTCCGGCACACTGGACTATTGGGGGATCCACCTGGTGATCGAGTGGCCGGATAGCGATAAGGCGGCGACAATGGCAGTTGAGGTCGAGAGCAGGGACTGCACCGCGGTCAGTGACGCCGAGCTTGAGGCGATGGCCGATCTCTGCGCAGACGGTCAGAATCCCTTCACGGTCGGGTTCCTGTCGAAGCAGACCGAGCTCTGGGTCCTGCTGACCGAGGCACGCGAAGCCAACCGCCTGCGCGGCTTCGTGTTCTCCACCCTGGAACGCATCGGGGGCACCCCGGTCGTGGTGCTCGGCGCGGGGTCGGTGGCGCGCACCTCCCGGCGCAGCACGGTCCTGCAGGCGCTGGTGGCCGAGCAGATGCACCGCGCTGTCATGGCATTTCCCGACGAGGACGTGTTGATGGGTGTACGGATGAATGATCCCTCCACCTTCGAGGTGTTCAAGGTGCTGAGCAACGTGATCCCCCGCCCGGGCCACGGTGCGAACGGTGAGGAGCGGGCATGGGGACGGCGCCTGGCGAAGCGCTACAGGATCGGCAACAGCGTCTACGACCCACGCTTGTTCGTGGCGACCGGCGACGGCGGTCAGCCGGCGGTGTTCGACTACGAGACCCTGCGCCCCGAGCGGACCGATCCGGCATTGGTGGAGCTGCTCGCGCCGCTGCAACGGAACCGGGGTGATTCACTGGTGGCGGTGGCGTGGGCGACGGCAGGGCGGTTGCAGCGCTACGGCGACTGAACCCCTCCGGCGCTGAACCCACAGCGGGGAGGCGCAGTCAGAAGTGAACCTCAGCGAGGTGCTCGCGGCGCGCCGCATGACGAGGAACTTCGATCCTCAGCCCCTCGAGCGCGCCCTGCTGGAGGAACTGTGCCTGCTGGCGCGGCGGGCTCCGTCGGCGGGATTCGCCCAAGGCGCCGAACTCATCATCCTGGAGGGAGCCGAGGCGGTGGAATCCTTCTGGGATCTCACCCTGGCTCCCGAGCAGCGCCCCGGTTTCGCATGGCCCGGGCTGCTGGATGCTCCCGCGTTGGTGCTGCCGGCCGCCGACAGTCGCCGCTACCTGGCGCGCTACAGCGAGGGCGACAAGGCCGCGGCCGGGGACCTCGGCGAGTCGCAGCAAGCCTGGCCGGTGCCCTACTGGCTCATCGATTGCGCCTTCGTCGTGCAGAACCTGCTGCTGGCGGCCACCGAGCGCGGCCTCGGGGCGCTGTTCTTCGGTCTGTTCAACTCGGAGGCGGAGGTGTGTGCCGCCTTGGGGGTGCCCGAAGGGGTCGAACTGCTGGGTGCGGTGGCGCTCGGTTGGCCGGCTCCCGACCGCCCCAGCGGCTCGCTGGCACGCGGCTGGCGGGACCCCGATGAGATCCTGCACTGGGGCTGCTGGGACGGCCCCCGGCGCTAGGGTTCGTATCGCCTGGTCGAGCTCGGAGGCGCCGATGGCAACCCAACGGATCCCCCTGGTTAGGTACCTGATGCTGGAACCCGAACCGCACCTCGTGGCGCAGCAGTGCGGCAGTTGCGGTGCCCGCTTCTTCGACCGTCGCAACGCCTGCGGGTCCTGCGGGGGCCGGGACTTCGAACCCGCTCCGGTGGCCCCAACCGGTCATCTGCGGGCGTTCTCCATCGTGCATCGGGCCGACCCCGGTGTGGCGGTGCCGTTCGTCTCGGCGATCGTCGAGACCAGCGACGGGACCACGGTGCGCGCCAACCTGCTGGAGGTGGCCCCGGACCCCGCGGAGGTCCACCTCGGCATGGCGGTGCGCCTGGTGACCTACCCGGCCGGCACCGACAGCGAGGGCACCGAGTGCGTCGCCTTCGGTTTCGCCCCGGCCGGCGTCTGAAGGCGCGTGCGGGCTGCGGCGCAGACCTCCAGGCAACGTGACCGACCCCACAAACCCACAGAGGAGCCACCCATGAGTGACAGCGTCTGGATTCTCGGAACCTCCATGACGCGGTTCGCCCGCCACGCGGATCGCGATGTGGTCGACCTGGCCAGCGAGGCGGCCCTGGGCGCGCTTACCGACGGCGGAGTGACCGTGCACGACCTCGACGTCCTGGCGTGCGGAAGCCTCTTCTCCGCCCACGCCGGTATCGGCCAGCAGTTGCTGGGCCAGATCGGCCAGACGGGTATCGGCGTCTACAACGTGGCCAATGCCTGCGCCACAGGCGCCACCGCCCTGCGCGTCGGGCTCATGGCCATCCGTTCGGGAGAGGCCTCGATGGCGATGGCCGTCGGGGTGGAGAAGATGGGCAAGATGGGATTGCTCACCAGCTCCCCGAGGGGGAGCAAGGAAGCCAAGGTGTTCGAGCCGTCGGGGCGCTACGGATCGGTCCGGTCGGTGGACGGCATCTTGGGCACCAAGACCATGCCTGGGGTCTTCGGCCAGGCGGGCATGCGCTACGCGCACGACCACGAGGGCGTGGGATTCGACCAGTTCGCCCGGATCGCCCACAAGAACCACCTGCACTCGGTCCTGAACCCGCTGGCGCAGTACCAGAAGAAGTTCAGCCTCTCCGAGATCAAGGCGGCGCCGATGATGGCCTATCCCAACACGCTGCTCATGTGCTGTCCCACCGGCGACGGCGGCGCGGCGGCGGTGCTCGTGAGCTCCGAGCGCCTGCGGACCCTCTCGGCCGACCAGCGCCGCCGGGCCGTGAAGATCTCGGCCTCGGTGCTCACCAGCGACCCATACGTCGAGGGGGGGCAAGTACAGCCCGACGTCAACACGCTCACCCGCAACGCCGCGGACGCGGCCTACGAGCAGGCCGGCGTCGGGCCGGAGGACCTCGACCTCGTGGAGTTGCACGACTGCTTCGCCTCTGCGGAGCTCATCCACTACGACAACCTGCGGCTCTGCGAGCCAGGCGGCGCCGGCGACTTCATCGACTCGGGTGCTCCGTACCGCGACGGCTCCACCCCGGTGAATGTGTCCGGAGGGCTGATCTCCAAGGGGCACCCGATCGGCGCCACCGGCGTCGCCAACCTCTACGAGGTCACCACCCATCTCCGCGGCGAGGCGGGCGACCGGCAGATCCCCGATGCCAGGGCGGGTCTGGCGCACGTGATCGGGCTGGGGTCCTCCTGCGGCGTGCACATCCTGGAGCGCTCCGCCGCCTGAGGCCCTCGCTAGGCGATCTCCAGTTGCGTGCGCAGGCCGGCGATGTCGGTCGCGGGCACGGCGCAGGTGTAGTTCCGGCAGACGTAGGCCGCGCCGTCGGGCCGCCCGGACCACAGTGGCGAGTCGTACGGCTCACCCCAGGCCAGCACCGCGTTGGGGAGCCACTGCCGGTGGACGACCTCGGTGAGGTCGGGGCGATCGCCGGTGATGACGATCTCGGTGGCGCCGGAGGCGTGCAGATCCAGGGCGCACAGCAGGTTGCCGAACGCGCTGGGGTGCTCTCCGGCTAGAGGCCCCAGAAGCCCCAGGATGTCCTCGGCCCGCTCCCGGTACCCGTCGGTGTCCACGAGTGCTCCCAACCGCAACAGACCCCGAGCGGCGGCGCTTCCGGCCGAGGGTGTGGCGTTGTCGAAAAGGTCCCGGGGTGTGGCCACGAGTGGCTCGGCGTCGCGCCCGCACGTCAGCAGCCCGCCACCGTCGGGATCCCAGAACAACGCCACCAAGTCATCGGCGATGCGGCGCGCCTCGTCGGTCCAGCGCGCCCGGCCGGTGGTCTCTCCAAGGCGGCAGAAGGCGTTCAGGAGCGCGGCGTAGTCCGCGGCGCAGGCAAGGTGCCGCGCACCTGCCGGACGGTTGGCGTCCCCCGCCTGCCAGGACCGCAGCCAGCGCCCGTCGGCACGTCTCAGGTGCTCCACCAGGAAATCGCCGCAGTCCTCTGCGGTCGCCAGCCAGGCTGCGTTGCCGGTGGCCACGGCCGCCCCGGCCAGGGCGGTGATCAGCAGCCCGTTCCACTCGGTGAGAACCTTGTCGTCGAGACCTGGCCGGATCCGCTCTGAGCGGGCCTCCAGCAGGGAGCGCCGGGCCGATTCCACCTCGCCTGTACGCAACAGGTCGCCGCGCACAGGTCGCCAGAGGATGTTGGAACCCTCGAAGTTGCCCTCGGCGGTTGCGCCGTACCACTCGATGGCGGCGTCGGCCGCCTCCCCGGCGACGGTGCGGATCTCCTCGAGGCTCCAGACGTAGAACTTGCCCTCGACGCCTTCGGAGTCGGCGTCCTCGGCGGACGCGAAGCCACCGCCGTCCAGGCGCAGGTCGCGCAGCAGGTACCCAACTGTCTCGTCGACCACCTGGCGGTAGCGGGCCTTGCCGGTGGCTTGCCAGGCGTCGGTGTACAGACCCAGCAGCAGGGCATTGTCGTAGAGCATCTTCTCGAAGTGGGGCACCAGCCAGCGCTGGTCGGTGGCGTAACGCGAGAAGCCGCCGCCGAGGTGGTCGTAGATGCCGCCGGAGGCCATGCAGTCGAGGCTGTTGACGACAATCGCCAGCACATCGTCGTCGCCGGAGTTCCGCCAGTACCGCAGCAGCGCCTCCAGCGTCATGGCCTGAGGGAACTTCGGGGCGTGGCCGAATCCTCCCCAGGCGGCGTCATACTGGCGCCGCAGCGTCGCCGCAGCCGCGGCGAGCACCTCGTGGCCACCGGGGGCGCCGCTCGCCGCCGCCGGCAGCCGGCTGGCGCGATCGAGGGCGGCGGTGATGCGGTGTGCCTGGTCCCTGACATCGCTGCGGCGGTCATCCCAGGCGTCATTGACCCGCTGGAGCACGTCGCTGAACGACGGCATCCCGTGGCGCTCGGTGGGAGGGAAGTACGTGCCGGCGAAGAACGGTTCACCCTCAGGAGTCAGGAAGACGGTCATGGGCCAGCCTCCGTGGCCGGTGAGGGAGGTGACCGCCTCCATGTACAGGGAGTCCACGTCGGGGCGTTCCTCGCGGTCCACCTTCACGTTCACGAACCAGCGGTTCATCAAGTCCGCCGTGGCCGGGTCCTCGAAGGACTCATGCGCCATGACGTGGCACCAATGGCACGACGAGTAGCCGACCGACAGGAGCACCGGTTTTTCGGTCCGGCGGGCCTCCGCGAAGGCCTCAGACCCCCAGGGGTACCAGTCCACGGGGTTGTCGGCGTGCTGGCGCAGGTAGGGGCTGCCTTCTGAGGCGAGACGGTTCATGCGGCGAGCATACGGGTCGCCGGGGTCGAGGCCCGCCGGCGATCGGTGGTGCGTGCGAGCCGCGGAGCGGGTGGGCCCCATGGAACGGAGGATCACGCGCAGTCCGGTAGCGTCGCGCCCGTGACGCGGGTGCGCGACTGGGTCGCCGGAGCGAGGCCCCGCACGCTGCCGGCGTCGCTGGCGCCGGTGATCGCGGGCACGGCCACAGCGGCCAGACCGGGCTTCGGCTGGAGCCAGGGCGTGATCTGGTGGCGCCTGGCCATGGCCCTGGTGGTGGCGCTGGCCCTGCAGGTGGGGGTGAACTACGCCAACGACTACAGCGACGGCGTGCGCGGCACCGATGACGAGCGCCGCGTGGGCCCACGCCGCCTGGTGGGCTCGGGAGTGGCGCGACCCGCAGCGGTGTGGCGCGCCGCGGTGATCGCCGGGCTGGTGGCGGGCGGTGCCGGTCTCGCCCTTGCCTCTGCCGCCGGCTGGGAACTGCTGATCGTCGGTGCCGCGTGCCTGGCTGCGGGCTGGTTCTACAGCGGTGGCCGCCGGCCGTACGGGTACCGCGGCTGGGGCGAAGTGGGGGTGTTCGTGTTCTTCGGGTTCGTGGCGGCGGTCGGCAGTGCCTATGTTCAACTGGAGTCCTTCACGGCGCGCAGCGCTTGGGTCGGTGTGGGTTGCGGCTGCCTGAGCTGCGCCTTGCTCGTGGCGAACAACCTGCGCGACATCAGCGGCGACGCGGCCGCCGGCAAGCGCACCCTGGCCGTCCGGCTGGGCGCGGCGCGCACCCGCCTGCTGTACGCACTGCTGGTGCTGGGCGGTTTCGCGGCTCTCGCGCCGCTGGCCGCCGGCGATGGGTGGTCACTGCTGGGTCTCGCCGCCCTGGTTCTTGCTGTGGACCCTCTGCGCCGGGTCCTCCGCGGCGATGCGGGCGCCGATCTCATCGGGGTGCTCGCAGCCACCGGCCGCCTGCTCGCCGCCTACGGCGTCGCGGTCGCTGCCGGCCTCTGGCTCTCGTCCGCTCTCGCGTAGCGGGAAGCCTTGCAGGGAGTAGCGCTCACCTGTCCAACCCAGTGCACTCAGCGTCGGAGGGGAGGGTCGACGGTGCCGCCGCGGCTGATGCTGCCGTTGCCCTTGCGAGCCTGTGGTGGGCGCTCTCCATGCTGTAGGCGGAACCTGCCGCTGGGTCCCCGCACGAATTGGCCCCATGCTTAAAGGGCGGTTCCGTCTCGACCTTCACCAACGTCATGCGGTTCTCGTAGACAGCCACTAGCCCAGACGTTCCTCCAGCTGGTGGTCTCGGATCTCATGGCCGACACCCTAGAGAGGGGGCGTGACAGCCTTAACCGATTGCACACGTCCGAATGTCTAGATGTCGTCAATGCTTCGCTCTGAGAGGGTGTTCTCGTCTCGCGTCAGTGTGGCGCTGACAAGCCGTTGGGGAAGGGATTGTCGATGGCACTCTCGGCAGTCAGCACCTGCGCGAGCACCCGCTGCACCCCACCACCGAACTCGGGATGACGGTGTTCTGGCACCTGCAGTGAGTCGTCGTGCTCCTAGAGATTGCCTCGCTGAGGCCGGAAGAGTCTCCGCTCCGGCGGACCGTTCCGCAGCACTGTCACACCTCCGTATCAGAATGATGGTCACGACTACGACGAGGAGGTTCCGATGACCACCACAACTGTCCGATCCGGCTCTCTGCTCGAGGCCTTAGTAGATGCCTGCAGCGGCGACTCGCGCAGCGGTGCGCTCACAATCCACGCTGAACTCATTCCTTCGACGAAGTGTGGTGATCCGGTTGCTCCGGCGACCATGGCACCCCCCGAAGGCCAGAGGACAGGGCCCCGCTGGCAGGTCGAGCGCCGGTGGGAGTCGCCTGAGGCCGACGAGCCTTGCACGGTGGTACTCATCGATCAACCACAGGCGCAGCGTCAGCGAATCGGCGAGGCTCTCGAAGTCACCGCGGACGTAACGGGGATGCCTCAAATCGTGATGGACTTCTCCGCCTTGGACCTGCCTCGTCATGTACGCCAGCGAATCGGTCATGTCCGCTGGCCCCATCGCACGGCTGATGTCTACGCCTACGACGCCATCTGCGGAGATGTGGCGTTCGTGGACCATCCCGTGGGCCAGCGGCTTCTGGCCGCCACCGCTGAGGAGGCAGAGGCGCTCTTCGCCTGGTTCCCGACCGCGGCAGCGTTCGGGTTCTGGCACAGCAATCTCGGCAAGAAGCAGCACATGGTGCGCCTCGCCGGTTCATTCCAGTCAGAAATCGTCGGCTGGGATCCCGCTGTTGGCGCCGATCCTGTGGTGCGTAAAGGGCTGAAGGGTGATCCGGTGAACATCACCAGCGACTCAAAGATCAACCGAGCCGACGACGACGACAGGCTTGCGGGATGGGAAGTCGCCGAAAAGGGCGACAAGCCATCAGAGATGGGAATGGGACAGGTTCCCTACAGCGAGGGAGAGAGGCAGTCACTGCGGCCGGTCTCGTTCCGCCGCATCACCCAGACTGCCTCGCTGGTCTTTCCCCAGTTGCGGCGTTTAGGCGTCGGCAACCGGGACGCAGCACAGGATGCAGCGGCACGTGCGCTTGTTGCAGCGCTGGTGCTGCACGGCCATGTGACGGCGTTCGGCGCTCCGTTCGCGTTGCGTTCGGGATGCGCGCTGTCGCCGCGAGCGACGACGATCAATCTTGACGGCGAAGCGGTTGAGGTGGGTGACGGCACCGAGACCATCGTCCGAGGCGCGGTCGACCTGGCCCTGTCAAACGGGGTGCCGCTCGACGGTTGGGACCGCGAGCCTCTGGTGCTAACGCCGAATGCAAGTCTCGCTGACATCATCGGGCGGACCTGGCCACGCGTGGCTGTGGGCGAGTAGACAGCGATGTTGTGCATCACTCTGCGGCTGCTCGGAAGCTCGTATCGCGCTGACCCCGACGGGAGTGGCTCACGGGCCGAGTGGCCGCCCGCTCCGTCGCGGGTCTTGGACGCACTGATAGACGCCGGCAACGGCGACACGGCAGCGGGCTGGGAGGCGCTCAAAGGGCTCTATGCCGCAGCGCCGCCGTTGATCTATGCCGCGACCCGCTTCTGGGAGCAGGCCACTGTGTCGAACTACACGGCGACCCAGCGCAGTGGGAAGCAGGAGGTGCAGGGCATGCCGGGCAGGGAGGCAATGCTGGTGCAGCGCGGCCCCAAGGTGTCCGTGCCGGATCCCGAGGTGCGATTCGTTTGGCCGAGGATTGAGCTTGCCGAGAGCGAAGTGGAAGCACTCGCGTGGCGTGCAGCGCGGGTTGGATATCTCGGCTGCGCGGACTCCAAGGCACTCTTGTCGATCTCCGGACGGCCTCCGTCTGCGGGTTTCGATACTGCTAAGCAATGGCAACCGCTCTCCGATGGCGCAGCGACCGGAGGATGCGTGCTGATCAACGTGGGTTCTCAGACGCACCTCGACGCTGCGTTGCGGGCTCACAGTCTCAGTGATCCGCGGGATCAGCGTCGCGCTCGGCAGCGCCGTACGCGCTGCTGGTACCGCCCACCCAACGTCGCTGAACCCGTCAGAGGCAGCGGCGGCAATTGCGTGTGGCTCCAGTTCAGTGATTCATTGCCTGCTGGAGCGGCGGTCAAGGTTGCCTACTCGCTCAAGGCAGCCCTGATGCGCCGCTGGGCGGACCACGAGAGCACAGACCCTCCATGGTGGGTGAGTGGCCACGGGACGCCCGAGAGTCGTGACTTTCAGCTGGCCCGCTTCTTGGTGCTGCCCGCTGTCGGGCGCCGGCACTCGGACGGGCGGCTGCACGGTGCGTGCGTGTGGATCCCGGATGCTGCTGAGGCCGAAGAGGGAGCGATGATCGCAGCACTAGCGCGCACGCTCGGCGAGTTCCACGTGCCCGGACTCGGCGACGTAGGGACGACCGAGACTGACCTGCACAGTCGGCGCCGTCGTTGGGCAGCGACGCCTATCCGGTGGGCGACTCCGGCACGCCAATGGGTGACGGCGATTCCAGCTCTCAGCGATCGTCACGGATTCCCGAGTCGGGCCGATGTTGTCCGCTGGGGCGTTCAGGCGGGCCTCCCACCCGTCGACGATGAGTCCGTGCAAGTCTCGCGGCGCCGGCTCCTCGTCGGCGGAGTCGAGTTGCGATCACATCAGATGGCTCGTCCCAAGCACCGGTCCACCCGCGGCTTCGCGCATGTTCGGTTCGCGCTCGCTGAGCCGGTCCTGGGTCCAGTCGCGATCGGCGCGGGCCGCAGCTACGGGCTCGGACTCTGTGCACCCGACGAGCAGCCCTGTAGCGACTCGTGACCAGCATCGCGGCATGTCCGCCATTCGGGGAGTTCTACGGAGCGCTTTGGGAAGAAGCCCGCCGGCCGTTTCCTTGGCAGAGCCGTCTCGCTCGCCGTGTCGCCACTGGCGATTGGCCAGACGCAATTGCTGCACCTACCGGTTGCGGCAAGACGACTTGCGTTGAGGCCGCGATCTGGGCTCTCGCCTCCCAGGCCGATCGATCTGGAGCCGAACGGACGGTTCCGACAAGGGTGTGGTGGGTGGTCAACCGCCGCGCACTGGTCGATGACACCTACAGACACGCCTCCCGCATCGCTGCACGTCTTGAGGATCCGGATGCGCCCGAGCCGGTCTCGCGGGTCGCGGAGAGACTGCGGTCCATTGCCGGAGACCATCCGGGGACCGAACCCGCGCCTGCATTGGAGGTGCTGCAGTTACGCGCGGGACATTCCGGCAACCGGCCACGGAACATGGCAGCACCCGCAGTCATTTGCTCAACCGTCCCGATGTTCGGGTCGCGGCTCCTGTTTCGCGGCCACGGCATTGGGCGGTACACATGGTCTGTGGACGCAGCCCTCGCCGGCGTCGACACGCTCGTGATCCTCGACGAGGCCCACATTTCGGGTCCGCTCGTCTCTCTTGTCGAGCAAATCCGACAACTGGCGCCACCCGAGGGGACTTCGCTGCCGACCGCTCGACAACGACCACTACTGGTTACCGTCTCGGCAACAAGTCGCGGGCGACACGCCGACGACTTGATCACCCTAGACAGCGCCGACCGATCCAACCCTGTGATCAATCAACGTCTCGAGGCTCGAAAGCCGCTGAGCACAGTCATGACGCGGGAACCGCTGGATGTAGCCGTACACGCACAGGTCGACGCAGCCGTGGACAGCTTCACGAAAGCAATTGTGTTCCTCAATACTCCAGCGGAAGCGCGAGCAACCGCGGAGAGGCTTCGAGATTCGATTGCCGGCCTTGACGTGATCGTCGCCACCGGCCGGCTGCGAGGCTTCGAAGCCGCAGAGGCCGCAGAAGCAATCAGGCACCGGCTCGGCTCGGCCGCCGAGCCTTCGAACCCTGTGGTGGTTGTCGCCACTCAAACGCTCGAAGTGGGGGCCGACCTCGACGCCGACCTGCTTGTCACCCAGAGTTGTGGCGCGGCGGCACTGGTGCAGCGACTGGGGAGGCTCAACCGTCTCGGCCGATTCTCCCATGCGCGGGCCGTGCTGATCCATCCTACGCGAAGGCAGCCGACCGACGTTCTCTACCCAGACATTCACCAGGTGCTCGAGCGCCTCGATGCGGCAGCCGACGAATCTGGTGCCGTGCCGGCCGGCCCAGAGAGGATCAGGGACATCCTCGACGACCTATTGGAACCCTCCGATCCCGACGAAGAGTGTCCCGTTCTCTCGCAGCCGCTACTGGACGAATGGGTCAAGACCACCAAGCCGCCCCGCGGCGAAGCTCCCGTCGAAGCCTTCTACGCGGGGTTCCGTCCCGCTAATTCCACAGTTGAGGTGCTTTGGCGGGCGCACATTCCCAAGTCGGGGGAGCCTCTCTGGCCGCCGCTTTCGCCCCGGGAGACAGTCGAGATTTCTCCTAGGGCCGCACGCGAGTTGCTTGTGCGCAACCCAGAGCGCGTCCTAGTCCTTGCTGATGACGCCCGGACAGTGGAGACCGCGACCCCTGACCACGTCCGACCAGGATCGGTCTTGATCGCTCACGTGACGGTCGGGTGTCTCGACGCCGCCGGCCATTGGGATCCCGACGCCACCGACGCGGTGCCCGACGTCTCTGTGTTCGAGTGGGGTTTGGTGCTCACGCGCCCGGCTTTGTCTGCCGTTCTCGGGGAGATCACTTCCGCAGCTCAGCTGGCACTTGCAGCGATCGAGGCGGACGACCATGACGACGGCAACACAGACCGGGCCGCGGCTGCCCTCGTTGCCGAGATAGCAGCACTGAATCCACCACTGATGTATGCGCAAATCCCGGAATGGAGGAAGTTCGCCGACGCTCTCGCGGCAGGAGCGACAGCGCGCGTGCAAGCCGGCGAGCCGGTGGTCGCAGAACCGCGCATCGGAGCGCCCAGGATCCTTCTGTCACCGCAGGTGTCGGTTGTCGACGCCGGTGACGGCCTGTCCTTTCTCCGGCGACACTCAAGCCAGTCCGAACTCGGAGTTCACAGCGCAGACACCGCCCGCCGAGTAGTCGCAGCCGCCGATGCCCTCGGCATCCCCGAGGCCACGACGCGAATTGTCGAACTCGCAGCTGAATTTCACGACCTCGGCAAGATCGACCCACGATTCCAGCGCTGGCTGACTCCGGGGTGGCGATCGGGTGACACCCTCATGGCCAAGTCGCACATGCCGCGTTGGCGACGTGGTCGCGCTCGCCGCGATGCCGGCTATCCCCGCGGCGGGCGTCACGAAGAGATCTCTCGCCGGATCGCCAAGGCGTGGCACGAACACAGCGACAACGATTTCAGCCGAGATGAGGCGGACCTGTTGCAGCACCTCGTCGCCGCCCACCACGGCCGCGCCCGGCCTCTGCTGCCGGGAGTCGTCGACCATGTCCCGCCGAGTGCTCAGCTCGAATGCCGGGCCGATGGTGTCGCCCTCACCGTCGATCCCTCGCTCACCCCAACCGATTGGGCCCACCCTGCTCGCTTCACCCGACTCA
The DNA here is from genome assembly GCA_963664235.1 of Acidimicrobiales bacterium. Taxonomy (GTDB): domain Bacteria; phylum Actinomycetota; class Acidimicrobiia; order Acidimicrobiales; family CATQHL01; genus VXNF01. The sequence goes on from OY760933.1 coordinate 2,970,663, forward strand.
ATCGCCGCTACGGCCCGTGGGGATTGGCTGCCCTTGAAGCGCTGCTACGGCAAGCCGACTGGCAATCCTCAAGTGCCGCCGACGCCCACGCGATGGACGTAAGATGAACGAACAAGAGTGCCTCGGATTGCTCGCAGAGATGCCTCACCAGTGGCTCGCCGCGATTGGTGCCACCGTAATCTCCGAAGATCTCCGCCTCTCTTGGACCGACGACTCGAGCCCGTGCGCCGTACTGCACAGCCCACACAAGGCTCCGGCAGAGGTTCTCTACGCCGCTTGGCCGAGTCGTGAAGACCTCGCACGCTTCCCGGTCATTGAATGGAATCTCTACAACAAGCAGGACATCCCGTTGGCCGACTACCGGCGCATGACTCGCGCGAGCCTTGCAGAAGGCCATGCTTGGTCGCTCGCCGCGGCGGCCACCGACCTCGCCCATTCAAGGCGAACGGCCGGCACCGCTGCACGGGGACCGTTCAATCCAGGCTTCCAAGGACCATCCTCGCCTCACCGCAGTCTCCTCACCATGGTGTCCTGCACCTTCAACGACGTCGCAAGAGCCCTTGACGGGCTCTTACCGTCGGCCAAAGGCGACGGTCTCGGCCTCGACCCAGGCCGGTTCGCGGACTTTCAGGGCACAGAGAAAGGGGTTAGGACTGTCTACCCAATCGAGGTGATGGCCTTCTATGGACTTGCCTTGTTCCCCCTGCGCGGTGACGGCATCCGCGACACAGGCCGCGCACGACAACGAGGTTGGACAACAGGACGCCGACGCGAAGATGAATTTCGGTGGCCAGCCTGGCGGCAGCCGCTCGATCGGTGGGCAATCGACGCGCTGCTCGATGTGTGGGATCCTGACCGAGAGTCAATTGACGGCTCTCTCGGGATCACTGCCGCATGGAAATCGGTTCGGAGAGACCGCCCCGGACAGAATCCCGGACACGGCTACGCCTCACAACCACTGCAATAGCATGCAACTGGAGCACAGCAAGACGCCAGCCAGCGCGCACCTACCCGGGCGGGCGGCTTCATCGACCTGCGAACCTCCAGTGATCCTTGACAAGCAACCCAACTGCGCCACCCCCAAGCTCACCCGACGCGTTTGCGAGATCACGGGAACCCTCAAGACACCACGTGGGGGAGTGCTCGCCGGGGCATGACCCCGGCCCTCATTGAGCGCGGACCAGATGCGCCGACGCCGGCCGCGGCACACGTGCTCGCCGGGGCATGACCCCGGCCCTCATTGAGCGCGACGGGCACCGCGGCCGGGTCGTCACCGCCGCGTGCTCGCCGGGGCATGACCCCGGCCCTCATTGAGCGCGGCCGATGGGGCCACGCCCACACGTCCGCGGTGCTCGCCGGGGCGACCCCGGCCCTCGACGAGGTCCTCTGGCCATCTGCGAGGCCGCATCAGGTGCTCGCCGGGGCATGACCCCGGCCCTCATTGAGCGAGCGGGTCGGGTCGCGCTCGCCGGGGCATGACCCCGGCCCTCATTGAGCGGTCGTGCGGCCGACCAGGTCGCCGCACTCACGAGTGCTCGCCGGGGCATGACCCCGGCCCTCATTGAGCGCGCACCCGGATGCTCGACACGACCCGCCCCGTACCGGGTGCTCGCCGGGGCATGACCCCGGCCCTCATTGAGCGGACCACCGGACGGTCATCGCCGGGCTGACGTGAGGCGTGTGCTCGCCGGGGCATGACCCCGGCCCTCATTGAGCGCAGGTGCGCCCGACGTTGAGGATTGAGCGGCTGGCGGGTGCTCGCCGGGGCATGACCCCGGCCCTCATTGAGCGAACTCGCCGGCCCTCATCGACGTGACCCGCGGCGGCGGGTGCTCGCCGGGGCATGACCCCGGCCCTCATTGAGCGCACCAGGCGAGGAAACGGCACTGCTCGACGGTGAAGTGCTCGCCGGGGCATGACCCCGGCCCTCATTGAGCGCAGGCCCGCCCGACCGGCGCTTACCGCACCCCCGTCGTGCTCGCCGGGGCATGACCCCGGCCCTCATTGAGCGTACATGTGCTGCGCCTGGTTGACGATCGGGTCGGCGGCGGTGCTCGCCGGGGCATGACCCCGGCCCTCATTGAGCGTGGCAGGAGGACCTCTCCAAGCCCCGCCCGATGACCCGTGCTCGCCGGGGCATGACCCCGGCCCTCATTGAGCGATCCGCCTCCACGCCACCAACGGCGCCAGAGCCGCAAAGTGCTCGCCGGGGCATGACCCCGGCCCTCATTGAGCGTGAACGCCGCCGAGGTTGAGCTTGCCGAGGTCGGGGCGTGCTCGCCGGGGCATGACCCCGGCCCTCATTGAGCGTCGCCGAGCCCGTCGAGAAGGACCGCCTGGCGGGCGTGCTCGCCGGGGCATGACCCCGGCCCTCATTGAGCGGACAGCATCAGCGCCGGCGTCGCTAACGCCGACACCGTGCTCGCCGGGGCATGACCCCGGCCCTCATTGAGCGGTCATGCTCACCGGCCTCGCCGCCTCATCGACCGCGTGCTCGCCGGGGCATGACCCCGGCCCTCATTGAGCGGCCCTCACCAACCGCATCCGCTCCGGCGTCTGGGGGTGCTCGCCGGGGCATGACCCCGGCCCTCATTGAGCGGTCCTGGAGCGCTTCGGGCCGCCCCGCGGGAAGTGGCACGTGCTCGCCGGGGCATGACCCCGGCCCTCATTGAGCGGCCGGTATCGACGCGAACTGGACTGTCGAAGACGTGTGCTCGCCGGGGCATGACCCCGGCCCTCATTGAGCGACGAGGCCGCCCTCGGGGCGCGAACCAACCCGAATCGTGCTCGCCGGGGCATGACCCCGGCCCTCATTGAGCGGAGTTCATCGCGACCGGGTTCTTCCACGCGGACAAGTGCTCGCCGGGGCATGACCCCGGCCCTCATTGAGCGCCGGTCGAGGCAGAGGACTTCCGCCACCTGATCTTCGACGTGCTCGCCGGGGCATGACCCCGGCCCTCATTGAGCGTGGGTGCAGGGTGAGGGCCAGGCGATCACCGGCTGGGGTGCTCGCCGGGGCATGACCCCGGCCCTCATTGAGCGCCGGTCGAGGCAGAGGACTTCCGCCACCTGATCTTCGACGTGCTCGCCGGGGCATGACCCCGGCCCTCATTGAGCGTGGGTGCAGGGTGAGGGCCAGGCGATCACCGGCTGGGGTGCTCGCCGGGGCATGACCCCGGCCCTCATTGAGCGACGGGCCGCGCTGTGAGGGCGGCGCCCGTCATCGCGTGCTCGCCGGGGCATGACCCCGGCCCTCATTGAGCGGCGTGCGCCACGTTCGCCCACGCCAACACGCCAGCAGGGTGCTCGCCGGGGCATGACCCCGGCCCTCATTGAGCGATCGACGGAACCCAGGTCATCTACAACGATGACACGGTGCTCGCCGGGGCATGACCCCGGCCCTCATTGAGCGTGGCGGCCTGGCAACATGGTCTCGATCCCCGTCGACGGTGCTCGCCGGGGCATGACCCCGGCCCTCATTGAGCGCAGCAGGCGGCCGGCTATCCGGGCGGCAGCGCTGTGGTGCTCGCCGGGGCATCACCCCGGCCCTCATTGAGCGGCGGCGAACGGGTCGAAGTAGAACCCGCCGTCCGCGCGTGCTCGCCGGGGCATGACCCCGGCCCTCATTGAGCGCAGGTAGCCGAGTACGACTGCCAGTACATGGCGGTCGGGTGCTCGCCGGGGCATGGCCCCGGCCCTCGTTGAGCGGGGTTGACCGGATCGGGCGCGCACGCCTGTCGGCGGCCATGGGATCCTGCCCGGTGGCGGCCATGTAGCTGCCCGCTGGCGGCCAGCGGTTCTGCCCAGTGGCGGCCAGCAGAATTGCCCGCGTTGATGTCCGTTTCCCGTCGGGGTCCACCTTGGCGGGGTGCTCCTCCTACTCGAATGGCCGGTCACGGTGACCGTGACCATCGAGCAGGAGGAGCGGATGAAGTCTCGCGAGGAAGTCATGAACATTTTGGAAGCGTTCGACCTGACGGGGTCGTTGCGTGGCGCCGGTGAGCTGGCCGGCGTGTCTCATCACACCGTGGCCCGTTATGTCGCTGAGCGCGACGCCGGCGAGTTGGCCGGCGACGGGCCGCGGCGCAGGGCGCGGATCATCGATCCGTTCTTGGCGAATATCGAGGAGTGGGTCGAGCGGTCCGAGGGCAAGACCCGCGCCGACCGGGCCTTCGAGAAGCTCTGTGCGTTGGGGTTCGAGGGTTCGGACCGCACGGCGCGCCGGGCGGTCGCGGAGGTGAAGGCGAACCATCGCCGTGGTCGCCGGCGGGTGTATCGGCCATGGATCCCTGAGCCGGAGACGTGGGCGCAGTGGGACTGGGGCGCCGGCCCGGTCATTTCCGGGCGCACGACGAGTCTGTATTGTGCGTGGCTGGCGTGGTCGCGGTTCCGGGTGGCGGTGCCGTGTTGGGATCGCCGGTTGGCGACGGTGATCGGCTCCCTGGACCGGGCGATGCGGGCCTTCGGTGGCGCGCCGACGTATTGGCTCCCCGACAACGAACGCACGGTCACGATCGAGCGCGTCGCGGGGTGGCGGTGCGGCATCCGGAGATGGTCGCGATCGGCGGCCACGACGGGTTCACGGTGGCGACGTGTGTGCCGGCGGACCCCGAGTCCAAAGGCGGCAGCAAGGCGACGGTGCGGGTCGCCAAGGCCGACTTGGTGCCAACCGACGCTAATTTACGCGGCGGCTATGTCAGTTGGGGCGAACTGGTCGAGGCGTGCGAGACGTGGATGGCGGGGGTCAATGGCCGTGAGCATCGGGTGACGCGGCGAACGCCGACCGAGACGCTCACCGAGGAGTGGCACCGTCTGCATTGCCTTCCGGTGGCGGCTTACACAGCGGCGTTTGGCGAGACCCGGAAGATCTCGTGGAGCTCCACGATCAGCTTCGGCGGGGTGACCTATTCGGTCTCGCACACTCTCGCCGATGAGACGGTGTGGGTGCGCGTCGACGGCGAGGAGATCGTCGTGGTGCACTGCGCACCCTCAGGACCTGTCGAGGTCGACCGCCACCGGCGTTCGACACCGGGGCATCCGATGATCGACGCCGCCCACTACCCGCCGCGACCCGCTGGGCCGCTGGGCCGGCGCCCCAAGCCGACCAGCGCGGCCGAGGCCGAGTTCTTGGCGCTGGGCGAGGGCACCCGGTTGTGGCTGGTTGAGGCCGCCTCGGCGGGGGCACGTCGCGGATCAAGGCCAAGATGGCTCAGGCCGTCACCCTGGCCCGTCTGCACGGCGAGACGCGCGATGATTGGGCGCTCGGTCACGCCGCCACCTATGCCCGCTTCGCCGAGGGCGACTTGGCGTCGATACTCGCCGCCCATCCCGTCGGTGAGCGCCACACCGCCGGCGAGGACCACTCGCTGCAGTCCGGCACACGCGCCTGGAGCCGCCTCGGAGGCGACCGATGAGCCCAGCACCGATCGACGAGGTCGTCGACTTGTTGCGCACCCTGCGCCTGCCCCACATGCGCGCCGCCGCGCCGGACCTGCTGGCCACCGCCAAGGCGCAACGCTGGGAACCGGCCGAAGCGATGCGGGCACTGCTCGTCGAGGAACTCGCCGGCCGCCAGGCGTCCTCGATCCGGGCCCGGCGCAAAGCCGCCGGGTTCCCCACCGGCAAGACCTTCGACGCCTGGGACGAGACTGTCAGCTCGATCCCCGCGCCGACCCAGCGAGCCTTACGCACCCTCGAGTGGATCGACCGCTGTGAGAACCTCGCCGTATGCGGGCCATCAGGCACCGGCAAGACCCACTTCTGCGAAGCGCTCGGACAGGCCGCCGTCGACGCCGGCCACAAAGTCACCTGGTTCAGTCTCGAGCACCTCGGCGCGCTCGTGCGCCGCCACGGCGCCGACGACACCGCCGCCAAAGCCATCCGACGGATCATGCGCGCCGACGTCATCGCCATCGACGACATCGGCCTGCTCCCCGTCGCAGCCGAGACCGCCGAAGCGCTCTACCGCGTTGTCGACGCCGCCTACGAGAAACGCTCCATCGCCCTATCGAGCAACCTGCACCCCGCCGGGTTCGACGAACTGATGCCCAAGACCATCGCCAACGCCACCGTCGACCGGCTCCTGCACCACGCGCACGTCGTCATGACCGCCGGCGACAGCATCCGCCTCACCCAAGCCACCGCCGGAAAGAGGGTGACGCCACTGACCATTGACAGCGTGGGACGATCAGACGGACGGCGGCGTCACGTCGGACGTGCTTGCCGGGATACAGTCCCGGCCCGCATTGAGCGCTCATCGGCGACCGCCAAGCCATGAGCCTCGCCATGTGTGCTTGCCGGGATACAGTCCCGGCCCTCATTGGGCGCGCTACCTGCCGTACTCGGTGCGCCTGCTGCCGCCGGTGCTTGCCGGGAAGAAGTCCCGGCCCTCATTTGGCAACGACGTGGTCGCAGATCGGCAAATGATGGGGACTTGCTCACTGGGGCAGTTCCGGCCGTCCCTTGTTGCCGCCGATGATGTCAGGCGGTGCGAGTGGCCGTGAATAGCTGGGCAATGCCTCCGCTTAGCGTACGGTGGTCCGTCTCAGCGAAACCGGCTGCCTCGAGCGCGTCCGCTAGAGCCTCCGGTGCCGGTAGCAACGTCCGTGACTCGGGCAAGTAACGATACGCGGATCGGTCCGAAAGTAGCCCTCCGATGATCGGGACGATGCGCCCGAAGTAGAGACGATGTCCCCAGCGGAGCACCCGGCAGGCAGGCTCCGCCACTTCGAGGAGGGCGAGCCGGCCCCCGGGGCGGAGGACACGGGCCGTCTCGGCCAGGAACGTCTCGAGGTCGGCCAGGTTGCGCAGAGCGAAACCGCACACGGCCCCCTGCACGGCCCCGTCGGGAAGTGGCAGGCGCAGCACGTCGGCTCGCACCAGTGGTGTGGAGGTGGTGGCGTGGCGCAGCATGCCGGCCGAGAAGTCCACGCCCAGCGCATCGAGGCCCGCGCGCTCGAGATCGCCGCAGAAGTCGCCGGTCCCACACGCCAGGTCGGCCACCAGCGAGCCCGCGTCGAGACCCAGGAGCCGCACACTCCGGCGGCGCCAGCGCCGGTCCAGCCCGAAGGTCAGCAGGCGGTTCAGGAGGTCGTAGCGGCGCGCCACCCGGTCGAACATGCGCTCGATCGCCCGCTCACGACCGGCGCCGAACAGTTCCTCGTCCTCGGTGCGCCCCGAGGCCCGGGGATACATCCCTGCTCCTAGAACCGTTCTGTAAGCGCGCCGGCACGATCAGCCGGATGTTTCGAGCCCTGGATTCCGGTATTCGCCGGAATGACTGGCGAAGTGGATCGCGACACGGGGCCGGTCCTTAGCGGAACCAGACGCGGGAGTACTCGCGGCTCATGGGGTGCAGGAGCAGGGCCAGCAGGGCGATCGCCAGCAGGAGGCCGATGAGGTACCACGCGGAGAAGCCGCCCGAGACGCTGTAGATCGTCAACAGGACATCGATCGCGGCGAAGAGCAGCCCAAGGCGGTAGCCGTACTTGCGCTCTCGGACCATCCCTTGCGCCCCAGCGAAGGCAATCAACCCGCTGAGAAGATTGACGAGTCCCCAGAGGCTCCCGATGTTGATGAGCCCACCGAGGACGTTGAAGAACGCCGTGATGTAGAGGAACAGGACCGCGATCTGGAGCGTCTGGGGCAGGGAGGGGTTCGTCCAGCGGATTCGTCTCATGCCCGTAGTCTGCTCCGTCGCCGCTGTGATGCGCTCCGAAGTGGCGCGACGATCCCGCCATCCACGACTGGCGCCTCAGAGGACGGCCGCATACGCCCTGTTGGTGTGATGGCGGCGGAACCCCAGGCGGCGATAGACCGCGTTGGCCGCACCGTTGTCGGCTTCCACGTAGAGCATCGCCGTCTTGGGGCCGCAGCTGTGGAGGTACTCCAGGCCGGCGAGCGTGAGCGGGACGCCGATGCCCTGTCCCTGGAAGTCGGGGTCCACGCAGATGACGTAGATCTCGCCCATGGCGACATCGTCGGGCGGTGCGTTGCCAGCCGGGTGGACCTTCGTCCAGCAGAAGCCGGCAAGTCGCCCGTCGCGCTCGTGGAGCAGGAAGCCGGCAGGGTCGTACCAGGGCTCGGCTTGGCGCGCCCGCAGGTCCACCGAACCCATGGCACCCTGCTCTGGATGCCAGCTGAACGCCCGCCGGTTCACCTCCAGCACCGCCTCGGTGTCACCTGGTTCGAAGGGGCGCACGGTCAAGTCCGAGGGCGCCGCAGGCAAGGGCGCACGCAGCTGCCAGAGATCGCGGTAGGCGCTGAACCCGTACTGCGCAGCCAGCTCGTCATCGGAGTCCCCCACGTGGCCGATCCAGAGCCTGCAGGGGCCACCGCCGCCGGCCCGCACGGTCGCCACCGCCGCTGCCAACTGATCCCCCAGGGCGCTGGCATCCAGGGTGAGCCGGTCGACCGCCGACACCTCGATCGTCCAGGTCACCTCACCATCGTCCGGCCCGGAGATCTCAAGCGCCACCGGAGCGGAGACTACCCGCACCCCTCACAGGAGCGGGGCTGACGGGGGGGCGCCAACGGGGCTGGCGCTAGGGTCGGTGAAGCGGACAGGATCTCGGCTGGACGAAGTCTCGACATCTGGGGATTCACGATGGCAACCGCAGAATGAGCGACGGCGACTGATGCCGGCACCGGTCATCAGCCGCAGGCGCTTCCTCCGCCTGCTTTCCCTCGGGGGTGCCGCCGTACTCACTGCCTGCACGCGCTTGAGGCGGCCGGTTGCCGGGCCGGCGGAGAATGGCCGAAGCGGCGGCACGGGTCTCGCCGAGTCGGGAGCGAAGGGCACGGCCGCTGCAGGCGAGTCCGGAGGACCCTCTACTGAACCGTCACCCTTCTTTAAGGACCCGGCACCGTTCATCCGCCATCCCGGCGGGGTTCTCGAATCGCGCCTCGAACTCCAGCGCGGCCTCATCACGCCGAACCGGCGCTTCTTCGTGCGCAACAACTCCGACCGCGCCACCGACATCGACGCATCCACGTGGCATCTGTCGGTGGAAGGAGATGCCGTGGAGCGCCCGCTCGAACTCTCCTACGGCGAGCTGCGCGAACTGCCGAGCCGGCGTCTTGTGTGCTACCTGGAATGCGCCGGCAATCACCGGTCCATGTTCGAGACCCTCAACGGGCAACCTACGAAGGGCACGCAGTGGGGCACCGGCGCCATCGGGAACGCGGAATGGACGGGCGTGGCGCTGCGAGACGTGCTCACCGCTGCCGGCATCAAGCCGGGCGCCGTCAGCGTTCTCCTGATCGGCCTCGATGCCGAAGCGCCCGAAGGAGGATTCCGTCGTGTCCTTCCCGCCTCCAAGGCCATGCATCCCGACACTCTGCTCGCCTACGGGATGAACGGCGAGGATCTTCCCAAGGATCACGGCTTCCCCCTGCGCGCCGTCGTGCCCGGCTGGGTGGGCAGCACAAGCATCAAGTGGCTCGGCCGGATCGTCGTCTCCTCCGAGCAGCAATGGACCCGCAACAACACCACTTCCTACGTGCTCGTCGGCGAGGACTACGCCCGCGAGGGTCGAGCGGAGGGGCAGGTGCTGACCACCGGGGTGGTCAACAGCGCGCTCTCGCTGGCGTGGCCGGCGGAATTGCGAGCCGGGTCGCACCGAATCGAGGGCTACGCCAGCTCGCCGTCGGGCCAGGTGACCCGGGTCGAGTGGAGCGCCGACTCGGGAGAATCCTGGTTCGACGCCACTGTCGAGACCTCCGAATCCCGCTACGCGTGGGCGAACTTCGCGTTCACCTGGCAGGCGCGGCCTGGCGAACACACGCTGATGACCCGCGCCAGTGACGCGGTGGGCAACACGCAGCCCGAACTGGTGCCGTTCAACGCGAAGGGCTACCTCTTCAATCAGCCTCTTCCGCATCCGGTGCGGGTCGTCTGAGGCTCCCCGCGTCGGGAACCGGGTCGCCGGAACGTCGGCGGGGGAGCGCTACCGTTGCCGGCATGGGTCGTCCACGTTCACCCCGGGGCCGCGCCCGGGAGACGAACGAGCGCCTGAAGCAGGAGTATCCCGACGCCGACTGCGCATTGACGCACGATTCGCCGTACCAGCTGCTGGTGGCGACGATCCTCTCGGCACAGTGCACCGACGAGCGGGTCAACATGGTCACACCGCCCCTGTTCGAGCGCTGCCCGACTCCTGAGGACCTGGCCGCCTGCGATCCCAGCGAGGTGGAGCGCCTCATCCACTCCACCGGCTTCTACGCGGCCAAGACCCGCAACCTCATCGCCATGGCCGACAGGCTGGTGCGCTTCCACGGCGGCGAGGTGCCGACCTCGATGAGCGAGCTCACCGCCCTCGCCGGTGTGGGGCGCAAGACGGCCAACGTGGTGCGCAGCGTGGCCTTCGATCTGCCGGGGCTGCCTGTGGACACCCACGTGGGCCGGCTGTCGAGGCGCTTGGGCATGACGACGGAGACCGACCCGGTTGCCGTGGAGAAGGAACTGAACCCCATGATTCCCGCGGCCGAGCGGGGTGACTTCAGCATGCGGCTGATCCTGCACGGCCGGCAGGTCTGCGGGGCGCGCCGGGCGGATTGCGGCGGCTGCGTGTGCAACGACTTCTGCCCGTCGGCCTTTGCGGTCTGACCGTGCGTCGCGGCGCGAGCGAACCTCCCGCCGGGCGTGCGGCGCACCGGCCGCCGCCTCCATTCCCCCCGGCGGGTTCCGCCGCCGCGAGCGGAGCGACAGCTAGCGTCGCCGCGGTGGCGGGTACCGAGGGGCTGCTGAAGCTGATCGATGCGCGCGGTACCGCCGAGGTGCCACTCCCCGAGCTGGAGGACACCACGCCGCCGGGAGTCACCGAGGCGGTGCGCGAGATCATCGCCGAGGTGCGTCGCGACGGCGATGACGCCCTCCGGCGGATGGCACAACGCTTCGACGGGGCGTCGCTCAGCCACCTGGCGGTGCCGCCGGCGGCGTGTGCCGCCGCCCTCGAGGCACTCGACCCTGAGGTGCGTGATGCCCTCGAAATGGCGGCGGGGCGGATCGAGGAGTTCCACAGCACCCTGCGCGAACCCACCCACGTGTGGTCCCGTGACGGCGTGACGGTCCGCTCGCTGCAGATCCCGGTGGATCGGGCGGGCCTCTACGTGCCCGGCGGGAGGGCCGCCTACCCCTCGACGGTGCTCATGACGGCCATTCCCGCCAAGGTGGCGGGGGTGGCGAGCCTGGCGCTGTGTGTGCCGCCCCGACCCGACGGCACAGTGGCACCGGTCACCCTCGCCGCCGCGGCCCTGGCGGATGCCGACGAGGTGTACGCGGTCGGCGGTGCCGGTGCCGTGGCGGCGCTGGCGTACGGCACCGGGACGATCCCGCGTGTCGACCTCATCGCGGGTCCCGGCAACGCCTACGTGGCGGTGGCCAAGCAGGAGGTGGCAGGGGTCGTCGGTGTTCCCTCGGCCTTCGCAGGACCGTCGGAGGTCGTTGTGGTCGCCGACGCTTCGGCGCCGGCGGACCTGGCGGCGGTGGACCTGGTCGTGCAGGCCGAACACGGCCCCGACGGGATGGCCTGCCTGGTGACCTGGGAGCCAGCCGTTGCCGAGGCCGTGGGGGCAGAGGTGTCGGCGATCGCGGCGGCGGCACCGCGGCGAGCCGAGATCGCGGCGACGCTGTCGTCGTCGGGGTACGCCATCGTCGTCGAGGATCGTTCCCAGGCGGCGGAGGTGATCAACCGGATCGCCCCCGAGCACCTGCAGCTGATGGTGGCCGAGCCCGACGAACTGGTGCCGCTGGTCCGCCACGCCGGGGCCATCTTCTGTGGGCACAACGCACCGGCGTCCCTGGGTGACTACCTGGCAGGTCCGTCGCACGTCCTGCCCACGGGGCGGACGGCGCGCTTCGGTTCCGCGCTCGGGGTGGCGGACTTCTGCCGCAGGACACATGTCATCTCCGCCGACGAGGAGGCCCTGGTACGCCTCGGGCCCGCGGTCGAGACGCTGGCGACCGCCGAGGGGTTGCCGGCGCACGCCGCCTCGATGCGCCGGCGGCTGGATCGCCTGGGGGGCGGGGATCCAGCGGGGACGCACCCGTGAGCGGGCCCCGGCCCCGCCCCGAAGTGGCGGCAATGACGGGCTACCACTCGCCGCAAGTGGACGTGCGGGTGCGCCTCAACACCAACGAGTCCCCTGAGGCGCCCCCGGAGGGTTTCGGCGCGGCCCTGGCGGAGCGCCTGGCGCGGATCGATTGGAATCGCTACCCGGCGCGGTCGGCCGGGGAGTTGCGGTCGGGTATCGCCGGCCTGCACGGAGCCACCGGCGAGAACGTGTTCGCAGCCAACGGCTCCAACGAGGTGATCCAGACCCTGCTGCTGACCTACGCGGGACCCGCCCGGCGCGTGGGGCTGTTCTCGCCGACCTACGCCCTGCACGCCCACATCGCCCGCATCGTCGGCTCGGAGGTCGTCACCGCGCCGCGCGGACCGGACTTCGGCGTCGGCGCCGGCGCGGCTGCCACCTTCGCCGCCGCCGAGCAGCCCGACGTGCTGTTCCTCTGCTCGCCCAACAACCCCACGGGCACCGTCGAGGATCCCGCGACGGTGCAGGCGGCTCTCGAGGCGGTCGCCGACTACGGCGGCGTTCTGGTGGTGGACGAGGCGTACGTGCAGTTCAGCGGGCGCGAGCCGGGAACCTTCAGCGCCGTCGACCTGCTGGGCCACGATGCCCCGCTGGTTGTCTGCCGCACGTTCTCCAAGGCCTGGGCGCTGGCTGCGGTGCGCTTGGGGTACGCCCTGGGTCCGGCGGGAATCATCGATGAACTGCACAAGGTGGTGCTGCCCTACCACCTCGATGTGATGACCCAGGAGATCGGCCTGCTCTGCCTCACCGACGCGGCGGCCGCAGACCGGCGGGCGGCCGGCCTCGTCGCAGAACGGGAGCGCCTGGCGGACCGACTGGCGGCACTGCCCGTCGAGCAATGGCCCTCGGGGGCCAATTTCATCCTGTTCCGCCCGACGGGGCGCGACGGCGCGGACGTCTGGCAGGAGTTGGTCGACCGTTCGGTCCTCGTGCGGGATTGCAGTTCCTGGGAAGGGCTCGCCGGGTGCCTCCGGGTCACCGTCGGCACACCCGAGGAGAACTCTCTGTTCCTGGAGGCTCTGGCGGACGTTCTGCGCTGAGCCGTCCGAGCGCGGGAGGCTGCTGCGATACTGCACGGTGCCGGCGAGGACCGGCCACCGACGAGCGACCGAGGAGGCGCCGTGAGCGAGCGGCAGTCGCAACGGCAACGCAGCACCACCGAGACCGACATCAGCATCGCTCTCGAGGTGGACGGGGACGGGCGGAGCGAGGTCTCGACCGGGCTTCCGTTCTTCGACCACATGCTCGCGCAGTTGGCGCGTCACGGCGGGTGGAACCTCAGCGTGGCGGCCCGCGGCGATCTGGCTGTGGACGCGCACCACACGGTGGAGGACACGGGGATCCTGCTGGGGAAGTGCTTCGGGGAGGCGCTCGGTGACAAGCGCGGCGTGCGCAGGTTCGCCTCGGCCGCGGTGCCCCTCGACGAGGCCCTCGTGGAGGTGGCCCTCGACCTCTCGGGCCGGCCGTTCCTCCACTACGACGTGGACCCGCCCGGCGAGAAGATCCTCGGTGACCCCCCGTTCGACCCTCAACTCGCCGAGGAGTTCTGGCGGGCGTTCGTGGTGGCCGCCGGCATCACGCTGCACTTGGTGCTGGTGCGCGGCCGCAACACACACCACATCCTGGAATCCTCCTTCAAGAGCGCGGCGCGCAGCCTGCGCGACGCCGTCCGTCTCGAGGGTGGGGACGTGCCCTCCACCAAGGGCACTCTCTGAAGGCGCCCGAGGCGCGGGTACCCCGAGCGTGAGTGAGACGCGGCGTCCCGTCGTTGCGGTGCTCGACTACGGCATCGGCAACCTCCGTTCTGCGCAGAAGGGCCTCGAACGCGTCGGCGCCGAGGCGCATCTCACCGCAGAGCCGGAGTTGATCAGACGCGCCCACGGGCTTGTGCTGCCCGGTGTCGGAGCCTTCGGCCCCTGCATGGCGGCGCTGGAGCGCGAAGGTCTCGATGGCGAGGCGCGACGGGCCGTCGCGGCAGGGGTTCCGTTCCTGGGGATCTGCATCGGCATGCAGATGCTCTTCGAAGGATCCGAGGAGGCCCCCGGGCGAGCCGGCCTGGGTTTGCTCCCCGGGCAGGTGCGAAGGCTTCCCGACGGCCTCAAGCGACCTCAGATGCAGTGGAACCAGTTGAACGTGCAGCGACCGGATCCGCTGCTGGCGGGCCTCGACGGAGCCTGGGTCTACTTCGTGCACTCGTATGCCCCGGATGCCACCGGGACGACCATCGCCACATGTGACTACGGCGGTCCCGTGACCGCGGTGGCGGCGGACGGCGTCGTGCGGGGTGTGCAGTTCCACCCCGAGAAGTCGGGAACGGAAGGACTCCACCTCCTGGCCAACTTCGTGGCGATGCTGGCGGCCCGCTGATGTTGCTGTTCCCGGCGATCGATCTGCGCGGCGGGCGGTGCGTACGGCTCTACCAGGGTGACTTCGCGGCCGAGACCACCTACGCGGAGGACCCCGCCGAGGTGGCGGCGACGTTCGCGGCCGCCGGCGCCCGGTGGCTCCACGTCGTGGACCTCGACGCGGCGCGCACGGGCGAACTCACCAACCTGGCGCAGGTGGCCGCGATTGTGGCCGCCGCCGGCGTGCCGGTGCAGTACGGCGGGGGAGTGCGCTCGACCGATGCTGCCTCGCGGGTCGCCGACGCCGGCGTGGCCCGTGTCGTGATCGGGACGGCTGCACTCGAGACACCGTCTCTGGTGACCGAGGTCGCCGCCCGTCAACCGGTCGCCCTCGGGCTCGACGTGCGCGGGCGGGAAGTGGCGGTGCGTGGTTGGCGCGCCGCCGGCGGCCGCAGCCTCGCCGAGGTCCTCGCGACCGCACCGGTGACCGACGCCGTGGTCGTGACCCAGATCAACACCGACGGCACACTCGGCGGCCCGGACATGGAGTTGTTGGCCGAGGCGCTGGCGGCCACGGAGTGCCCCGTGATCGCGTCCGGCGGGGTCGGCGACCTGCAGGACCTGCGCCGGCTCGCCGGCTTGGCCGTCGGTGGGCGTGTGCTGGCCGGAAGCATCGTCGGGCGCGCCATCTACGAGGGGACGGTGAACCTTGCCGAAGCGCTCGACTGTCTCGCCTCGATGGCACAGTCGGGCGAGATGCCGTTGCGCGACGCCGACAACCGAGCGGACCCGTGCTGAGATCCACCGTCGTCCGGATCATCCCCTGCCTCGACGTGGATGCCGGGCGGGTCGTCAAAGGAGTGGAGTTCGTGGACCTGCGGGACGCAGGTGACCCGGTGGAACTCGCGGCCCGCTACGACGCCGAGGGAGCGGACGAGTTGGTGTTCCTGGACATCACCGCCTCCTCCGACGCCCGCGACGTCATGCTGGAGGTGGCGCGCCGCACCGCCGAGGAGGTCTTCATCCCCTTCACCGTCGGCGGCGGCATCCGCAGCACCGCCGACGCCCGGCGGCTGCTGCGCGCCGGTGCCGACAAGGTCTCGGTGAACACCGCCGCGGTGGCTCGCCCGTCGCTGGTGGCCGAGATCGCCGAGGAATTCGGCAACCAGTGCGTGGTGGTCGCCATCGACGCCCGGCTGCACGCCTCGGGCTGGTTCGAGGTTGTCACCCACGGAGGCAGGCGCCCGACCGAACTCGATGCCGTCGAATGGGCCTCACGCGCCGAGCAACTCGGCGCCGGCGAGATCCTGTTGACCTCGATGGATCGGGACGGCACCAAGGAAGGCTTCGATCTGCCATTGACACGGGCCGTTAGCGACGCAGTCAACGTGCCCGTCATCGCCTCCGGCGGCGTCGGCACCCTGGATCACCTCGCCGAGGGGGTTGCCGCCGGTGCTGACGCCGTGCTGGCGGCCTCGATCTTCCACTTCGGCGAGCACCGCATCGCGGAGGCCAAGGCGGCGCTGGCGGCCGCCGGCGTGCGGGTTCGGCCCGCTTCGGACCCCGAAGCGGGGTAGCGTCGCGGCGTGGGCAATTCCTCCGATTCCGAATCCTCGCTCGGCGCGCCCGCGCCGACCCCTTACGACAAGCTCCCCGTCAAGATGCTCAACGATCGGATCATGGTGCGCATCGGCGCCGCCGAGGGGGATCGCCGCTCATCGGGGGGCATCCTGATTCCCGCCACCGCGCAGGTCGGCAAGCGCCTCACCTGGGCTGAGGTCATCGCCGTGGGTCCCAACGTGCGCTCCGTGGAAGACGGCGACAGGGTGCTCTTCAACCCCGAGGATCGCTACGAGGTGGAGGTGCGCGGGGTGGACTACATCATCCTGCGTGAACGCGACGTGCATGCTGTCGCCGCCGAGCGCCTTGAGGAGGGCAGCACGGGCCTGTACCTCTGAGCCCGGTGAGCGCAGCAGCCGGCGCGGCGTGCGCGCGAGGCGCCTCTAGCATGAACCGATGACCGTCGCGACCCCCATCACCCCCGCGGCGGGTTCCCTCGAGGCAGTGACCTACAACGCCGACGGACTGGTTCCCGCCATCGTCCAGGATGTCACCTCGGGTGCGGTGCTGATGCTGGCCTGGATGGACGCCGAAGCCCTCCGACGCACGCTCACCACGGGCAGGACCTGGTTCTGGAGCAGATCCCGCCAGGAATACTGGTGCAAGGGCGAGACCTCCGGCGATCGGCAGTACATCCGCGAGGCCTCCTATGACTGCGACGGGGACACGCTGCTGTTCAAGGTCGTCCAGGAGGGCCGCGGCGCCTGCCACACCGGCGAGCGCTCCTGCTTCTTCACCTCCTTCGCCGGCTGAGGGGCCGTGAGCGCCCGGCCAACCCGCCAGGAGTTCGGCCGCCTGGCGGCCGCCCACCGGGTGGTTCCGGTGTGGCGCGAACTGCTCGCCGATCTCATCACGCCGGTCGCGGCCTTCTCGCGCATCGTGGGCGACGAGCCCGGCTTCCTGCTGGAGTCGACCGAACGCCAGAACCGCTGGAGCCGCTTCTCGTTCATGGGGTGCCGGCCCCGTGCGAGGATCATCGCCCGGGGTCCCCGGTTGGAGATCAGCGGCGACGACCTGGGACCGCTTCCCACCGACGAGGGAGTACTGGCGGCCCTCGACGTGATCCTCGATCGGTTCCGCTCGCCGGTCATCGAAGGGCTGCCGCCGCTGCACTCAGGGCTGGTCGGCTATCTCGGCTACGACGTGGTGCGCGAGGTGGAACGCCTCCCGAACCCGCCGGGAGATGACGTCGGTATGCCCGATGCGGTTCTGGATGTCATCGGCGGGTTCGTGGCGTTCGACCACTGGCGGCAGCGTGTCTTCCTCATCCAGAACGTCATCCTGCCGCCAGAACCCTCCGAGGGTGTGCTGGACGACGCCTACGAGCAGGCTCTGGAATCGCTCGACGAGTTGGCCCGCGCCGGTGCGCGGCCCCAACCCGAACCCCTGCTGGAGCCGCCGGGGGTGGAGGATCCGCTACCGGAGGTGTCGACGAACTTCACCCCCGAGGGCTACTGCGACGCGGTCCGCGCCGCCAAGGAGCACATCCTGGAGGGAGACATCTTCCAGGTGGTGCTGTCCGAGCGTTTCGACTTCGATCTCGAGGCCGAACCGTTCCAGCTCTACCGCGCCCTGCGTCAGATCAACCCCAGCCCGTACATGTACTTCCTGCGTCATCCGGAGGTGACTCTGGTGGGCAGTTCGCCCGAGCCGATGGTGCAGCTGCGCGACGGTCGGGTCACCTCCCGGCCCATCGCCGGCACCCGGCCCCGGGGCACCGACGAGCGCGAGGATCGGCTCCTCGCCGGCGAGCTCGCCGAGCACCCGAAGGAACTGGCCGAGCACCTCATGCTGCTGGACCTGGCCCGCAACGACGTGGGGCGGGTCGTGCAGCCCGGCACACTGCACACTGACGAGTTGATGACCTTGGAGTACTACAGCCACGTCATGCATCTCACTTCGCAGGTTTCCGGTGAACTGGCCCCCGGCCACAGTCCCGTCGACGTTCTGCGAGCCACCCTTCCCGCGGGCACGGTGTCGGGTGCGCCCAAGGTGCGCGCCATGGAGATCATCGACGACCTCGAGCCGGCCCGGCGCGGGCCCTACGCCGGCGTTGTGGGCTACCTCGACTTCTCTGGCAACCTGGATACCGCCATCACGATCCGCACCGTGGCCGTGCGCGACGGGCGTGCCCACCTGCAGGCCGGCGCCGGCATCGTGGCCGACAGCGTGCCCGAGGACGAGGAACGTGAATGCCGGGCCAAGGCGCGGGGGCTGCTGGCCGCCGTGCACGCGGCTCGCACCATGACCCGCAGCGCTGAACGCCAGGCAGCGGACTCGTGACCCTCTCGGAGGACTTCCGCGCCGGCTACCGGGAGCTGCGCCACGGTGCCGGCGGGGTCATCAGCGACCGTGACGTGCTGCTGATCAGCGGACCCGACTCGGCGAGTTTCCTGCAGGGCCAGCTCAGCCAGGATGTCGCCGCCCTGGCGCCCGGGCAGGTTGCCTCGTCGCTGTTGTTGCAGCCGGATGGGAAGCTGCACTGCCTGTTGAGGGTCAGCCGGCTCGGAACCGAGCGGTTTGCGTGCGACCTGGCGCCAGGACTCGGGGAAGGAGCCTGGGCGCGCCTGGAGCGGTTCAAGCTGCGCGTGGCGGTCGAAGCGGAGGTGCGCCGCCTGCAGATGCTGGCCGTCAGGGGGGTTGCGGCGCCACCCCCACCGGCGGCGAACCCGGGGGGCGATGAGAACGGCGAGGACGGCGGTCCCGTCGTGGTCGGGGCGGTGAGCTGGGGGAGTGTCGGGGGTTGGGACGTCGTTGCCGACGAGGTCACACCACCCGACGGTGTTCGGCTCTGCGACCCCCAGGCGCTGGAGGCTCTGCGCATCGAGGCGGGAGTGCCCGCAGCCCACAGCGAGCTGACCGAAGGCCTGATCCCCGCCGAGACGGGGGTGGTCGCCGACACGGTGAGCTTCACCAAGGGGTGTTTCGTGGGCCAGGAACTGGTCGCTCGAATCGACAGCCGCGGTGGCAACACCCCGCGACGGTTGCGCGGCGTGATCCTCTCGGTGGGCCCGCAGCCGCCTCCCGGTACGGCTCTGATGGACGCCGCCGGTTCAGCTGTCGGGCGCATAACCAGCAGCGCCTTCTCGCCGCACTTCGAGGCGCCGATCGCCTTGGCCTACGTCCACCGGCGTGTGGAGCCGCCTGCGCCGGCCACCCTCGGCGACGACGGGCGGCCGTGCGAGATCAGAGCGCTCCCGCTGGTGCCGTGAGCATGCGTCTGCACGGATCTGTACGGCATTCCCGCCGCCGCTGCGCGGTTCGGTGGGCGGTCGCCGGACCCGTCGGTGCCGGCCGGTAGGGTCGCGGCGTGTTCGTCAAGATCTGCGGCATCACCAGCGAGGAGGACGGGCTGCTGGCGGTCGCCATGGGCGCCGACGCGGTGGGCTTCCTTTTCGCACCCTCTCCCCGGCGGGTCTCACCCTCCACCGCGCGCGACATCGCCCGGCGGCTGCCGCCGGAGATTCTCACCGTCGGGGTCTTCCGCAACGAGGATCCGCGCAACGTGGTGCGGATCGCCAACGAGGCCGGCCTCGGCGCCGTGCAACTGCACGGCCACGAGTCGGCTGAGGAGACCAAGCATGTTCGCGAGCAGGTGAGAAGGGTCATCAAGGCGTTTCCCGCCGGCTCTGAGGCTTTGGAGCGGGCCCGGTCCTTCGGCGCCGACATCGTGCTGGTGGACGCCGACCAACCCGGTTCGGGGAAGATCTTCGACTGGGCGCTGGCGGAACGGGCCGCCGGTTCGCTGCCCGTGATGGTGGCAGGCGGGCTGACGCCGGAGAACGTGGCTGAGGCCATTGGCAAGACGCGGCCCTGGGGGGTCGACGTGTCGACGGGCGTCGAGTCGGCCCCCGGACGGAAAGACCCGCGCCTCGTGCGGGAGTTCATCAACGCGGCGCGCCTGGCCGCCGCCGAATTTCCGGCACCGGAGCCGCCCTCGGGCGCGCTCTACGACTGGCAGTCCGAGTTCTGAACGCCGGCCCGGGCGACCTGACAGGGGTGTTGCCATGAGCATGACCGAGCCGACGCCGGAAGGCCGTTTCGGCGACTTCGGAGGGTGCTATGTCCCCGAGACCCTGGTACCGGCCTGCCAGGAGCTTGATCGGGCGTTCCGCACCGCCTGGGCCGACGAGGATTTCCGGGGACGGCTCGACGGCCTGTTGCGTGACTACGCCGGCCGCCCCTCGCCGCTGACCGACTGCCCGCGCCTGTCGGCGGAACTGGGCCTGCGCCTCCTGCTCAAGCGGGAGGACCTCAACCACACCGGCTCCCACAAGATCAACAACGTGCTGGGCCAGGCACTCCTGGCCGAGCGGATGGGGAAGACCCGACTCGTGGCCGAGACCGGCGCCGGCCAGCACGGCGTCGCGACAGCCACCGCCGCAGCCCTGCTGGGGATGGACTGCACGGTGTACATGGGCGAGGTGGATGTCAGCCGCCAGGAGTTGAACGTGTTCCGCATGCGCCTGCTGGGCGCCGAGGTGCACGCCGTCACCACCGGTAGCCGGACCCTCAAGGACGCCATCAACGAGGCGCTGCGCGACTGGGTGGCAACCGTGGAGCGCACCCACTACTGCCTGGGTTCGGTGATGGGCCCGCATCCGTACCCGTGGATGGTGCGCGAGTTCCACCGGGTCATCGGCAGCGAGGCGCGCGGGCAGTGCACCGAGTTGCTCGGCGGCGATCCCGACGTGGTGGTGGCCTGCGTGGGGGGTGGGTCGAATGCGGCCGGAATCTTCAGCGGGTTCGCCGACGGCGACGCAGAGCTGGTGGGCGTGGAGCCCGCCGGGGGAGCGGCGGTGGGGCGCGGCACGCCGGGCGTCGTGCACGGCTCGCTGTCGTACCTCATGCAGGACGAGTTCGGTCAGGTCCTCGAGGCGGAGTCCATCTCCGCCGGCTTGGACTACCCCGGCGTCGGACCCGAGCATGCCCACCTGGCCCGCACCGGCCGGGCTCGCTACGAGAACGTCACCGACGGCGAGGTGCTGGCGGCGTTCGAGTTGCTGTCACGCACCGAGGGCATCATCCCCGCGCTCGAGCCTGCTCACGGTCTGGCCTGGATCAGCCGCGAGCGAGATGAATTGGCGGGACGCACCGTCCTGTTGAACCTGTCGGGGAGAGGTGACAAGGACGTCGATCTGGTCATGGGGCTGCAAGGATGAGAGCCGCTCGACCCGGCGGCTTGGAGGCTGCCCTGCGTGCGGCTCGCGACCGGGGCCGCAAGTGCCTCGTGCCCTATATCACCGGTGGGCTCGAGGGCTGGGAGGGAGCCGTCGAGGCTGCCGCGGGCGCCGGCGCCGACGCCGTGGAGATCGGCATCCCCTTCTCGGACCCGGTGATGGACGGGCCCACGATCCAAGAGGCGGGAGACCGGGCGCTGGCGGCCGGCGCAACCCCTGGGGGCCTTGTCTCGGTCGCAGCAGGTCTGGATGTGGACGTGCCCCTCGTCATCATGACCTACTACAACATCGCGCACCACATGGGCCACCGGCGATTCGCCCTGTCGCTGGCCGAGGCAGGCATCTCGGGGGCGATCCTGGCCGACCTGCCGCTGGAGGAGAGCGGGCCCTGGACCGCCGCGGCGGATGAGGCCGGCGTCGAGACGGTGCTGCTCGCCGCCCCGACGGCGTCGCGCGAGCGGCTGGAGGCCGTCTGCGCCCGCTCCCGGGGATTCGTTTACGCCGTCGGTCTGCTTGGCGTGACCGGCGAGCGCGCCTCCCTGGCGTCCAGCGCGATCGTCATCGCCGACCGGCTCAAGAAGATCACCGACCTGCCGGTGCTGGTCGGCGTGGGGGTCTCCACCCCCGCCCAGGCGGCCGAGGCGACCACCGTCGCCGACGGTGTGGTCGTAGGCTCGGCCGTCGTGCGGCGGTTGCTGGAGGGAGAGGGGCCCGAAGGCGTGGGTACGTTCATCGCCGGTCTGCGGCGTGCTCTCGACGAAATCGATCCCGCATGAAGGCCACGTCATGAAGCCCATGTCGACCCGCGCTCGGGCAGCGTTCCGCCTCCTCGCCGCCCTCACGGCGCTGGCACTGCTGGCAGCGGCATGCGGCGGCAGCGACGAAGACGACGCTGCGGTGGTCGACGACACTGCGGCCGCCCCCACCACGACGACCCTCTTCATACCCGAAGCGCCCGAGACCGACGTGCCACCGCCGAACGCCGACGGTGAGATCCCACCCGGCCGGGCGCCACTGGCGGGCAGCAGCGGTCGCGAGTCGGTGCCCTCCGCGGTGGCGGACCGATTCTGGCCGGGCTTCGCCGCCCTCATCCCGCCCGAGGCGATCCGCTCCGGCGGACCTCCGCCCGACGGCATACCCGCCATCGACGCACCGGTGTTCGCACCGACCGCCGAGATCGATTTCCTGGCCGACAGCGAGGCCGTGCTGGCGCTCGAGATCAACGGCGACGCCCGCGCCTACCCACTGCAGATCATGACTTGGCACGAACTCGTCAATGACACCGTCGGCGGCGTGCCGGTCACCATCTCGTACTGCCCACTCTGCAACTCGGCGGTGGCCTACGACCGCAACGCGGCCGGGCGGGTCCTGGACTTCGGCACCTCGGGAATGCTGTTCCAGTCCTCGATGGTGATGTACGACCGGCAGACGCAATCGCTGTGGACCCACTTCGACGGCCTCGCCGTGATCGGCGAGCTGATCGGCACGCAGTTGGACTTCTGGCCGATGGCCATCGTGTCCTGGGTGTCCTGGCGGGATGCCCACCCCGGTGGGATGGTCCTGACCACCGAGACCGGCCACTTCCGCTCCTACGGGCGCAATCCGTACGTCGGCTACGAGACCAGCGAGCGGCTGCTGACCCCCGCATTCCAGTCCACCGACATCGACGAACGTCTACCCGCCAAGGAGCGTGTGGTCGGGATACGCAGCGCCGGCGATGCGATCGCCGTGCGGCACGCGCATCTGGAGGAGACGGGCACCGTCGAGGTGGACCTCGCAGGGGTGCCACTGGTCGTCTGGAACCTGCCCGGCGCCAGTTCGGCAATCGACGCCCCCGAGCTGGCCAACGGCATCGACGTGGGTTCCAGCGGCGTCTTCGAACGCAGCGTGGACGGGCGACTGCTGAGCTTCACCCGCGGCGACGACGGGTTCCGTGACACCGAGACCGGATCGACCTGGAACCTCTTCGGCGAGGCCACCGCCGGCGAGCTGGCCGGTCACCGCCTGGTGGCCCGCGAGTTCGTGGACACCTTCTGGTTCGCCTGGGGCACTTTCGAACCGGCCAGCAGAATCGTGCCGCCGCTCGGCTAGCCCGTCGGGACCTCCAGCGGGGGCGCCGGCGGCGCCAGGTCGGTGCGGTACAGGTAGCGGATGTCCCACACCCCGAAGAGAGTCGGCGTGGTGTTGCCGAAGACGTCGCGCACCGCGGTAAGGCGCTCGGGCACCGTCGTGTAGACGAGCGGCACGTTCTCAGCCACGATCTCCTGGACACGGTGGTACTGGGCCACGCGCGCCGCGTGGTCGAGTTCCTGGCCGGCGCTCACGAACAGCTCGTCGATCTCCGCCTCCCAGTCCGTGGCGGGTGATTCCTGGTGGGGGTGCCAGAGATGCAGATTGCCACTGCTGTGCCAGAGGTTGATGCTGTTATGGGGCTCGGGGCCGCCGGTGAAGCCGATCACCATGGTCTGCCAGTCGTAGGAGACGGTGAGTTGGTCGACGAGCTCGCCGAATTCGATCGCGGTGTAGTCCACGGCCAGCCCGATGGCCTCCAGGCCTTCGTGGATCACCTCGGTGGTCCGCTGGCGCACGGTATTACCGGTGTTGGTCACGAGCGTGAACTCGATGGGGTTGCCGGCTGAGTCCTCGCGCACGCCGTCACCGTCGGTGTCCGTCCAGCCCAACTCGTCGAGGATCTCGTTGGCGAGCGTCGGGTCGTACTCATACCGCCGCACGTCGGGGTTGAAGAAGTCGCCGGCCGCGGGGCTGATGGAGGACCACTGGGGGTAGCCCAGGCCGTGCTGCACCTCACCGATGAGCGTGTCCTTGTCGATGCTGTGGGCCACGGCCTGGCGGAACTGCGTGTTGGCGAACCACGCCGCCTTGACGGGATTCAGGTATGGCTCCCCGGTGTCGGGATCGCTCCCGGGGTTCACGTTGAAGGCCAGGAATGTCGTGCCGAACGCAGGACCTCTGCGGTGGATCGTGAAGTTGCCTTCCGTCTCGAGCGGCTTGAGCTCGGCGTACTCAGACCCGAGGACCCCGTGCAGGTCGGAGTCGCCGTCCTCGAAGGCGGCGAGTTCGGCTTCGAGATCCTCGACGATGACGCGGGTGATCTCGTCCAGATAGGGCAGCCGGTTGCCCGCGGCGTCGGTCATCCAGTAGTCCGGGTTGCGTTGCAGCACCAGTCGCTCGCCCGGTTCGTAGGCGGCGATGCTGAACGGTCCGGTCCCGACGATCTCGGTGGGGTCGGTCTCGATTCCCCACACCGCGGCGAAGGTGCCGTCGTCGACGTGCGATGCGAGAAGGTGCTCGGGGTAGATCGATGTGCCGAGCGAGCGCAGGAACGGCGCGAACGGTACGGGCAGGGTGATCTGCACCGTGTGATCGTCGGTGGCGGTGACGGTCATGCGGTCCGTCTGCCAGGCGCCGTCGTCGTCGAGGTAGCGGAACTCGAAGGTCCCACGGGACGATGCCGGGATGTCGTCGTTGTAGATGATCCGGTTGAAGGTGAAGTCCACGTCATGGGCAGTGAACGGCTCCCCGTCGTGCCAGGTGACGTCCCTGCGGAGCTGGAAGGTCCAGGTGAGACCGTCGGGGGAGTGGTCCCAGGATTCGGCCAGCGCAGGCTCGATCTCGTCGTTCAACCAGGAGGTCTCGGTGAGCCCCTCGAAGAGGTACCCCAGCACGTTCGAGGACCCCGCATCGTTGGAGACGGCCAGGTTGAAGGTGAGCGGCTCGGAGATTGTGGCGATCGTGAGGCGGCCGCCGTGGTTGCCGGCGGTGTAGCTGAACTGTTCCGCATTGCGCCGGAGTTGGGCGACGAGGGATTCCAATTCCGTGGTTGAATCGGTTTGTTCTGGAGCCTCCGATGCCTCGGTCGTGGTCGTCGAAGGTTCAGGAGGATCGTCGGATGCGTTGCCGGAAGAAGCGGCAGCCAGAAGGGCGAGCGGTGCGGCGACCAGTGCGACGGTCAACCGGGTCATGATCCCGCGTGGGACGGAGGTTCGGAACATCACAGCACGGACCTTTCGATCGTTTTCGTATCAGATGGCAGACGGGAATGTTATCCGGTCGGTATCGCCGAGATCATTTCTGACCGGCTCTTGGTCCAGACACGGAGCGCAGCCGCCCTAGGATTGCGCCTCGAACAGGTGCACCAGCAAGGAGCCCGTCATGAAACTCCAGCCAGGCGACCCGGCACCCGACTTCCGGCTGCTGAACCAGGATGGCGAGGAGGTCTCTCTCGGAGACTTCGCCGGTCGGAGGGTGGCGTTGTTCTTCTACCCGAAGGCCTCGACCCCTGGTTGAACCAAGCAGGCCTGCGGCATGCGTGACATCGCCGACCAACTGCCCGAGGAGATGTCCATCCTGGGGATGAGCGCGGATCCTCCCAACCGCCAGAAGCGCTTCGACGAGAAGCATGACCTGGGTTTCGGGTTACTGTCGGATCCCGACAACTCCACCACTGCCTCCTACGGGTCACGCAGCGAGAAGAAGATGTACGGCAACAGCTTCATCGGCACCACCCGGTCGGCGTTCCTGATCGACAGCGAGGGGCGCATCGAACAGGCCTGGTACGGGATCAGCCCGAAGGACACCCCGCTGGAGATCCTGGCCGCCCTCGAGGAGGCCGAGTGACCACAGGGCCGCTGCCGGCACCCGCCTCGATCCTCCCGCACCGGCCACCGTTCCTGTTTCTCGACGAGGTCACCGTGCTGGTGCCCGGCGAGCGGGCCGAGGGCTATTGGCGCACGACCGGCGACGAGGCCTTCTTCGCCGGCCATTTCCCGGGCCGGCCCACGCTGCCGGGGGTGCTCATGACCGAGGCCCTGGCGCAGCTGGGTGCGTACGCGGTCCTCAACGATGCGCGCATGGCGGGCCGGCTGCCGCTGTTCGGGGGAATCGACGGGGCGCGTTTCCGCCGCCAGGTGCTACCCGGCGACCGGCTCGACCTGCAGGTGGAGGTGCTGCGCCTTTCCGCCCGCGCCGGGCGGGCGGCGGGGGAGGCGTCGGTGGACGGGGCTCTGGCCTGCAGCTGCGAGTTGATGTTCGTGGCAGTGCCGGCCTGAACCGAGCCGTGCGGGCTGTGGGCCCGCTAGGCGGCCGGCGGTGGGCTGATGACCAGGCAGCCGTTGTGGCCACCGAACCCGAAAGAGTTGGAGAGGCTGGGTCCCGGCTCCCACTCGCAGGGATCAGGCGCCAGGATGCGGATCGGCGGCATGTCCGGGTCGGGGTTCTCGTAACCGGCCGTCGGCGGCAGCACACCGCGTTGCATTGACAGCACAATTGCGGCGGCCTCCACAGCGCCGGCAGCCCCGAGCGCGTGACCTGTGACGCCTTTCGTGGAGGTCACCAGCGGTCCCGGCGAGCCGAATACCTTGTGGATCGCCTCGGCCTCGTTAGCGTCGTTCAGAGGGGTGGAAGTGCCGTGGGCGTTGATGTGGACGATGTCCGAGGGGGCCAAGCCGGCATCGGCAACGGCCCGTTCCATGCAGGACACGGCCCCGGCTCCGCCGGGGGCCGGGGCGGTGATGTGGTACGCATCGGCCGTGCTGGCGTAGCCGGTGACCTCGGCGAGGACCTCGGCGCCGCGGGCCCGGGCGTGCTCGAGTTCCTCCAGCACGAGTACCCCGCAGCCCTCCGCATGCATGAACCCGTCGCGGTCGCGGTCGAACGGGCGGGAGGCACCGATACGCGAGAGCGCCGTCATGTTGGCGAAGCCCTGCAGGCCGGTCGGTGAGCTCGAGCACTCCGAGCCTCCGGCGAGCATCACGTCGCAACGTCCGTGGCGAATCAGCTCGGCGGCATTACCGATGGACTGTGTCCCCGAGGCACATGCCGTGGAGGTCACCTCGCACGGCCCCTGATAGCCGTAGCGCATGGAGACGGCTGCCGCCGCGGCATTCGCCATCATCATGGGGATCAAGAACGGCGTCACGCGTCTGGCTCCCTTGACGAAGTGCCAGAGGACATGGTTCTCGATGCTCATCAAGCCGCCCACGCCCGTCCCGATCCACACGCCGACCCGGTCGGGGTCCGGATCCAGGTCGCCCGCCTGCTCCACTGCCTCCGCTGCGCAAGCCAGGGCGAACTGCGTGAACCGGTCGTGGCGCCGCATCTCCTTGGCGTTGGCGAAGTGCGGTGTGGGATCGAAACCGGCAACCGCGCGCAAGCCCTCGGAAGGTTCGCGCAGCAGACCGGCGAAGAAGTCCTCCTGGCCGATTCCACAGGCCGCCAGGACGCCGAGGCCGGTGACGGCCACTCGGCGGCTGTTCATCCCAATTTGGCTTCGATCATGGTGAAGGCGGCGGCCACGGTCTCGATGTCCTCGAGTTCCTCTTCTTCCACCGTCACGTCGAATTCCTCCTCGAGCGCCATCACCAGCTCCACGAGGTCGAGGCTGTCGGCGTCGAGGTCATCGGCGAAACTGGCCTCGAGGGTCACCTGTTCCGTCTCGACGGACAGGACCTCGACGGCACAGCGCTGGAATCGTTCGAAGTTGTTGTTGCTCACTGGATTCACTCCGTCGTTTCGGGGTCAACTCATGCTCAGGCCGCCATCCACGGGGATGACGGCTCCGGTGATGTATCCGGCCTCGGGTGAGACAAGAAAGCATACGGTCGCCGCCACCTCGGTCGGCGTACCGAAGCGACCGAGGGGGACCGCCGAGCGAATCTCCGCCTGGCGCTTCTCGCCCAGCGCATCGATCATATCGGTCTCGATGGGGCCGGGAGCCACGACGTTGACCGTCACGTTGCGCCCGGCGAATTCCTTCGCAACCGAGCGGGCGAGCCCGACGAGGCCGGCCTTGGAGGCCGCGTAGTTGGCCTGGCCGGCCTGCCCGCCGAGACCGACGACCGACGAGACGAGGATGATCCGTCCCCAGCGGGAACGCATCATCGAGCGCACGCCACGGCGCAACATCCGGTAGCCGCCTGTGAGATTGGTGTCCACGACGGCTGCGAAGTCCTCTTCGCTCATGCGCAGCAGCAGGTTGTCGCGGGTGATGCCGGCGTTGGAGACCAGGATCTCCACCGGTCCGAGGGTCTCTTCGACCAGTTCGAACGCCGCCTCC
This sequence comes from Acidimicrobiales bacterium, assembly GCA_963664235.1. Taxonomy (GTDB): domain Bacteria; phylum Actinomycetota; class Acidimicrobiia; order Acidimicrobiales; family CATQHL01; genus VXNF01. Next base: position 2,998,976 of record OY760933.1, read on the forward strand.
ACGTCGGCCCCGTCGGTCACGTCGCAGCGCACCGCCAGCAGACCCGCCTCCGCAGCCGCTTCCGGCGGGCTGGAGCGATAGGTCACCGCCACGCGATGGCCCCCATCGCGCAGCGCCAAGGCGCACGCCAGACCGATGCCCCGCGCCCCGCCGGTCACGAGCGCGACCCTGCCGGCGGTGCTGTCGCTCAAAGCTCCCAGCGCAACAGCGCGCTGGCCGAGGTCATGCCGGCGCCGAATCCCACCAGCAGGACCACGTCGTCGGTGGCCAGCCTGCCGCTGTCGGCGGCATCGGCGAGAGCCAGCGGGATCGACGCGGACGAGGTGTTGCCGGTCCAAGCCAGGACCTGCACGGTCCGATCCTCGGAGATCTTGAGCTTCTCGCAGGCACTCTGGATGATCCGGGCATTGGCCTGATGGGGGACCACCAGATCGATGTCGTCGGTGGTGAGGTTGGCCGCCTCCAGGGCGCGCTCGCAGGTGGCGACCATGATCCGTACCGCCTGACGGAACACCTCGCGGCCCTCCATGTAGATGAAACTGCCGAAGTCGCAGTGGAGGGATTTCTCGAGACTGCCCTTGCAATCCAGCGCCCAGCCCAGCAAGGCGTTGTCGGTGCCGTCGGTGGCCGACAGCACCACCGCGCCGGCACCGTCACCGAAGAGGACCGCAGTGGCGCGATCCTCCCAGTCCACGAAGCGAGTGAGGGTTTCCGACCCCACCAGAAGGACGTGTTCCGCCCCCGCCAGGATCAGCCCGTGGGCCACGTTCAGCCCGTAGACGAAGCCCGAACAGGCGGCATTCAGGTCGAATGCCCCGCAGCTGGCTCCAAGTGCCTCCTGCACGGAACTGGCGGTGGCCGGGATAACGCGATCGGGTGTTGTCGTGGCGAGGATCACGCTGTCGAGGTCCCCGGCGTCGACACCTGCCATGGCCAGGGCACCCTGTGACGCCTCGATAGCCAGTGCGCGGGTCGTGCTGCCGATCCGTCGCTCCTTGATGCCAGTGCGTTCGGTGATCCAGGTGTCACTCGTGTCGAGGGTCTGCGCCAGGTCGTGATTGGTGATGACGCGCTCGGGCAGGGCGGTGCCGTAGCCGATGATGCGGCTGCCTCGGTTCATCGCCCGTGCTCCGGTCGGAGGGCGGCGCGGCTGCGCGTCTGTGGCATCAATCGGTCCTCAACCAGGCGATCGGCTGGTTGATCGCGACCCGCTCACCGTCCACGGCCAGATAGTCCATCACAACACCGCTGAACGGGGAACGCACCGGCTCGCCGCTCACCTCGCCGAGCACCGCGCCCGTGGCGATGCGGGCACCCCTGCAGTCGGGTTCGGCCGGCTTGAAGACTCCCGTCGCCGGCGCCACGACCAGCCGCTCGTGCGCATAGAGCGCCTCACCGTTGGCCAGGGCCACCTCCCCGTCACCACCGGCGCCGACAGACTCCAGCAAGGGGTCGATATCGGCGGGGTTGCGCACGCTCAGCGTCGCAACGCCCCGTTCGATGCGCTTCGCCATTCCCGTGAGCGCGTTCCCGGGACCGAGTTCGACGAAGGTTTCGCAGCCCGAGTCGGCGAGCCGCCGGATCGTTTGATGCCAGCGCACGGGGCTGGTGAGTTGGCGGGCCAGCAACCGCGGCCACACCCTGGCGGTGTCGTAGGCGGAGGCGTCGACGTTCGCGTAGACAGGTACATCCGGGTCATGGAACTCGGCCTTCGCAAGCGCCTTGGTGAGGCGCTCGTAGGCCGAGGCCATGAAGGGAGTGTGGAAGGCGCCGCCCACCTGCAGTTGCATCACCCGCTTGGCGCCGCGCTTGCGCGCCGCGTCAGCCGCGGTGGTGACGTCATCGGGGGAGCCCGCGATCACCACCTGGCCGGGTGCGTTGTAGTTGGCGACCCAGACGTTCGGCCCGGCCTCCTCGCAGGCCGCCTCCACGTCGCCGTCGGAGAGACCCAGGACCGCAGCCATGGTGCCTTCCTGTTCCTCCGAAGCGAGTTGCATGGCCTCGCCGCGTTCTGCAACCAGGTGAGCCGCTTCGGCGAAGTCCAGGACACCAGAGGCCACCAGGGCGCTGTACTCCCCGAGGCTGTGCCCGGCGTGGGCGTTGGGAAGCAGTCCCACCCTGGCCACAGCATCGAGTGCGAGCATGCTCATGACGAAAGTGGCGAGTTGGGAATTCCGTGTCTGCCGCAACTGCTCGGCATCGGCTTCCAGAAGCAACATCCCCACGTCGCGGCCGGTTGCCTCCGAGGCCTCATCCACGAGTTCCCACGAGGGCTCGTTCGCCCAGGCCGCACCCATGCCCGGGGCCTGGGAACCCTGACCGGGGTAGGTAAAGGTGATCAACGAGTCGGGCGGGTCGCGTGCGGGGGCCGCGGCGCGGCCGGAACGCACAGGCGGGCGGTTTCACGAGACATGGTGGAGCAGACCTCGTCGGTGACCAATGGTTGGAGCGTGGAGTGAACCGTAGGCGCTCGACCGCCCGCTGCAAATCGCGACCCTCGAGGCGGTCACGATCGGAACTGGGGCGGGGACGAACACGCACCGGAGTCCGGTGGTTACTCGGGCGCATCCTACACTGATGTCACGATCGGCCCGGGTGGCGGAATTGGAAGACGCGGAGGACTCAAAATCCTTTGACCTCGCGGTCGTGTGGGTTCGAGTCCCACCCCGGGCACTTGGCGCGGTGGTCCTCCGGGAAGCGCCGGAGGCCGCCGGCCGCTCAGATGCGCAGTTTCTCAGCGACTCGGAACGCCAGATCCAGCGACTGACGACCGTTGAGGCGGGGGTCGCACATCGTCTCGTAACGCATCGGCAGATCGGCGTGGCCGAGATCCTCCGAGCCACCGAGGCACTCGGTGACATCGTCGCCGGTTAGTTCCACGTGGATGCCACCGGGCCAGGTGTCCTCGGCACGGTGCACGGCGAAGAAGGCGTCGATCTCCGCGCAGATGTCCTCGAAGTGGCGGGTCTTGTGCCCCGTCGTCGATGAGGTGAAGGTGTTCCCATGCATCGGGTCGCAGACCCACACCACCGGATGGCCGGCGTCGCGCACCGCGGCCACGAGCGACGGGAGCGCGTCGCCGATGCGCTCAGCGCCCATGCGGGAGATGAGCGTGAGGCGGCCCGGAACGCGTTGGGGGTTGAGGATCTCGCAAAGTTCCAGCACTTCGGCGGTAGTCGCGGTCGGCCCCACCTTGCACCCCAGGGGATTGTGCACACCGCGCAGGAACTCCACGTGTGCACCGTCGAGTTGGCGGGTGCGCTCGCCGACCCAGAGCATGTGGGCAGAGCAGTCGTAGGGCTCGCCTGTCAGCGAGTCGGTGCGCGTCAAGGCTTCCTCGTAGGGAAGGATCAGCGCTTCGTGGCTGGTGAAGAAGTCCACCGTGTGCAGCTCCACGTGGTCGCCGCTGCCGATACCGCAGGCGGCCATGAATCGAAGGGCTGCTTCGATGCCGCCGGCGAGCTCCTCGTAGCGCTGTCCAGCAGGGGAGGAGGCCACGAATTCCTGGTTCCAGGCGTGCACCCGCCCGAGGTCGGCGAAGCCGCCTTTGGTGAACGAGCGGAGCAGGTTCAGGGTGGAGGCAGAGGCGTGGTAGGCGGTCAGCAGCCGGTTCGGGTCGGCCACCCGCGCCGAGGCGGTGAAGCCGATGTCGTTGACCATATGCCCGCGGAACGAGGGCAGCGTCTCGTTGCGCACCACCTCGGTGGGGCTCGATCGGGGCTTGGCGAACTGCCCGGCGACCCGACCGACCTTGGTGACCGGCACACCGGCCGAGTAGGTCAGGACGACGGCCATCTGCAGGATCACCCGCAGCTTGTCGCGGATGCTGTCCGCCGACAGGGCGTCGAATGACTCGGCGCAGTCGCCGGCCTGCAGCAGGAATGCCCGGCCGGCGGCCACGTCGCTCAGCTTCCCGGCGAGGTTGCGCGCCTCGCCGGCGAACACCAGTGGCGGGAAGCCCGCCAGGATCTTGAGCACGCGGTCGAGTTCGGCCGCGTCGGGCCATGTGGGTTGCTGCTCGGCCGGGTGGTGCCGCCAGCTCTCCGGGGTCCAGGGCTTCGCGGTCACGGCTCGCCCTGGTTCAGGCGGCGTCGGTGCGCTCGACGGCTCGCTCGCGCACCACGTTGACGGCGCGCTTGACGAGGCGCCGGGCGGCCTCTGCGGTGACGCCCAACTCCTCACCCACCTCGCGGTAGCTCCGCTTCCTGCCGTCCTGCAGGCCGAAACGCTGCTCAACGGCGTAGCGGGCGCGTTCGTCGAGCACCGACAGCAGGGCGGTAACCATCTCGTTGTCGGCGAACGCCATCACCATCTGCTCCGGACCGGGGTTGCCGTCCGCGATCAGATCGATCAGCTCGTTGCTGTCGTCGTCGCCGATCGTGCGGTCGAGCGAGGTCGGCGTGGTGAGGCGGTGCAGGCGTGCATGCTCCTCGTCCAACTCGTCGCCGTTCCCCGAAACCTGACGGAGCGCGGCCCGCAGGCTCGCCGAGCGGTCACCCGGCAGGCGCACGAGGCTGGCCTTCTGGTCGAGTGCCCGGCCGATGGCCTGGCGGATCCAGAAGGTGGCGTAGGTGGAGAACTTGAACCCCTTGCGCCAGTCGAACTTGTCCACGGCGTGCTCGAGTCCGAGGTTGCCCTCTTGGATCAGGTCGAGCAGCTCCATGCCCGGAGGCAGGGGATAGCGCCGCGCCACGCTGACCACGAGGCGGAGGTTGGAGCGGATGAACCGATCCTTGGCGACCGCCGCGGCTTCGACCTCGCGGTCGAGGCTCCGGGCCCGCTCGCCTGCGGCCTTGCGGTCGGCGGCTGCACGGCCGCGTTCGATGATTTGCGAGAGCTCCCGCTCGTCCGCGGCGGTGAGCAGCGGCACGAGGCCGATCTCATTGAGGTACTGACCAACTGAATCACTCATTGCTTCTTCGTCTCTGCTTCGCTTGGTTTCACGTGTCGTAGCGGGGCCGTCGGTGGCCACCAGCACGATCCCTTGGTTCGGTCTTGCTCGAGCTGTTCCAACAACTCAACGCGGTCTGTTGTTCCCGCCCCTAGAGTCCTCGCGATCCGCGCTTGTGACAGATTTCACAGGTTCGGGACCACCTGTCCGACGGCCATTGGCAGTGGCCACTGCAGGAGGAACTCGACCTGGTTCGCCAGAATCCGGTCGAAACCGAACGAGGGGCTGGTTGCTTACGAGTTTCCTTGCGTTTCCTGCAGTTCGACCCCTACCGGGTGCCACGCAACACGCGCGGGAACGCCGCAAGCACCGATCACTCTAGCGCGTCCGGACCGTCAAGTCCAGCCGACCGGGCGGTAGCTTCGAACCATGGAGGGTACGCCGAACACGGCGCCGCCTCGGCCCGAACGCCTCGGTGTCTTCGGCGGAACGTTCGATCCGCCCCACATCGGACATCTGGCCGCCGCAGAGGCAGCGCGCTGGGCGCTGGGGCTGGACCGGGTTCTGTTCGTCGTGGCGAACACGCCGTGGCAGAAGGTCGACGAGCAGCCGGTCAGCCCCGTTGCGGACCGGCTGGCGCTGGTGCGCGCCGCGGTGACGAACCAAGAGGGATTCGAGGTGTCCACCCTGGAAATCGATCGTGGCGGGGACTCCTCCACGGCAGAGACACTGACCGACCTCGCCAACGATGCCCGCGAGCTGTTCCTCATAGTGGGCAGCGATCTCGCCGACTCCCTCGACACCTGGCGTCGCCCCGAACACATCCGCTCGCTTGCAACGGTGGCAGTGGTTGCGCGGCTCGGCGCCACCGGTGCCGGCGTACCGCCCCCCGGCTGGCGCTGGATCGCCGTGGAGGGGCCCGGCATCGAAGTCTCCAGCACCCACGTGCGGCGCTGGTTGGGCGAGGGGCGACCGCTCGACAGCGTCATGTCGCAACCGGTCGCCGCAGAGATCGAGCGTCGCGGGCTGTATCGCTGACCGGCGGGCGCCGGAGGCATAGCCACGTGCGGTCCCCTGCCGACCTACACTGGCCCGAGTGCGGCACGGCAGGGACCGAAGCGACCTCATCTCCTGGGCGAGCGCCGGGGCGCGGGCGGCACAGAATCACTTCGGTCGCGACACTCTCCTCATCGATGTCGCCGAGGTGCTGTCGGTCTGTGAGTTCTTCGTCATCACGAGCGGCGCGAACCCCCGGCAGGTCAAGGCCCTCTGCGAGGAGGTCGGCAATGGCGTCCGCGCTGCCGGCGGACCGAGGCCTCTGTCAGTGGAAGGACTGGACTCGCGCTCGTGGGTGCTGATGGACTTCGGCGATTTCGTCGTACACGTCTTCTCCGAAGAGGCCCGCGAGTACTACCAGCTTGAACGCCTCTGGGGTGATTGCCCCCGGCTGTCCTGGGACCTCGGAGTCGTGGCCGAGGCGGGCTGAGCCGCTCGCAGCACCTGCGGCGGGGGAGTACCGCCGCTGCTAGCCGTCCTCCTCGAGCACCGCCACGCTCCGCTGGCGGAGCCAGTGATCCGCCAGCACCAAGCAGACCATCGCCTCGACGATGGGCACGGCGCGGGGCAGGACGCACGGGTCGTGCCGACCCTTGGCGGCCAGGACCACCTCCTGGCCGGAGCGGTCCACCGTGCGCTGCTCGGAGGCGATCGTCGCCGTCGGCTTGAAGGCCACACGCACGACGATGTCCTCGCCATTGGAGATCCCGCCCTGCACCCCGCCGGAGTGGTTCGTCAGGGTGCGGGGGCGGCCGTCGGGACCTGCCACGAAGGGGTCGTTGTGCTCGATTCCGGTCATCGTGGTTCCGGCGAATCCACTGCCGATCTCGAAACCCTTGGCCGCAGGCAGCGACAGCAGTGCCTTGGCGAGATCGGCCTCGAGCTTGTCGAAGATCGGCTCGCCCCACCCTGGGGGGACGCCTCGCGCCACACACGCCACGACGCCGCCCAGCGAGTCGCCGCGCCGGCGAGCCGCCTCGATCGCCTCGATCATCAACTCCGCGGCCATCGGATCCCCGCACCGTGTCGGCGAAGCCTCAACGGCCTCGCCGGTGACCGTTGCCGAATCGGTTACCGAGCGGATCTCGTGTACCTGGGCCACCCACGCCACCACCTCCACATCGCAGGCGTGGGCCAGAAGTCGGCGCGCCACAGCCCCGCCGGCCACCCGGGCGGCCGTCTCGCGGGCGCTGGCGCGGCCGCCGCCCTGCCAGTTCCGGATCCCGTACTTGGCCTCGGTCACGTAGTCGGCGTGGGAGGGGCGGTAGACGTCGCGCAGGTGCTCGTAGGCCTCGGGGCGGGCGTCGGTGTTCGGGATCAGCATCCCGATGGGCGAGCCGATCGTGCGCCCCTCGAAGACCCCCGAAAGGATCTGCACCCGGTCGGCCTCGTCTCGCTGGGTGGTGAGGCGGCTCTGACCGGGGCGTCGCCGATCAAGGTCGACCTGTATGTCCTCGGCGCTCAGCGCCAACCGGGGCGGGCACCCGTCGACGGTGACGCCGATGCCCCCACCATGGGACTCGCCGAACGTGGTGATCCGGAAGGTGTGGCCCCAAGTGCTGCCCATCGCCCCTACGTTAGGGCGCAGCCGCCTCGCCGAGCAGGTGCCGTTGCACTTTGCCGAGGGCGTTGCGCGGGATGGCCTCCACCGGAACCACGGCGCGGGGGTGCTTGTACCGAGCCAGTCGCTCGGCCACGTGGCTGCGAAGCTCGCCGACCGTGGGCGCTTGCCGGCCCGCTTCGGGGACCACGTAGGCCGCCACGAGTTCACCCCACTCCTCGTCGGGCCGGCCGGCCACCGCCACCTCGGCGATTGCCGGGTGGTCGGCGAGTTGCTCCTCCACCTCCCTCGGGTAGACGTTCAGCCCGCCGGTGATGATGAGCTCGCCGGTGCGGCCCTCCAGGTACAGGTAGCCCTCGGCATCGCGCCTGGCGACGTCGCCGGTGCAGAACCAGCCGTCGGGTCGGGGCCCGGTTCCAACCCGGCGCCAGTAGCCGGCGAACACGTTGGGGCCCCGCACCCAGACCTCACCCGGCTTGCCGTCGGGAACCTCGGGGGCAGAGTCCGGAGACTCTCCGGTGCCCAGGAGCCTCAGGTCCACCCCGGGAAGCGGGAATCCGACGCTGCCGGGACGACGGTCGCCGTCGAGCGGGTTCGAGACGAGCATGACCGTCTCGGTCATGCCGTAGCGCTCCAGAACGCGCAGGCCCGTGATCGCCGCGAATTCGCGGTGCAACTGGGCAGGCAGCGGCGCCGAACCGGACACGGCCAAGCGGAGCACGGCGAGTTCCGGGACTCGCCGGCTGCGGGTCAGGTGGTTGTACATGGTGGGCACACCGAAGAACAGCGTGGCCCGATGCTCGAGCACCGCATCGATCACCGCCTCCGGGCTGAAGGCGGGCTGCAGGACCGCCGAGGCGCCGGTGTGCAGAGTGCCGTGCAAACCGACGCCCAGACCGTGCATGTGGAACAGGGGAAGGGCCAGCACGAGGCGGTCGCTCTGGCTCCAGCCCCACGCTCGACGCAGCGCCTCGGCGCCGGCAAGCAGGTTGGCATGGGTCAACACCGCGCCCTTCGGGGTGCCCGTGGTGCCCGAGGTGTACCCGAGGATCGCCGGCTCCCCGCCGTCGAGATCGTCCAGGCTGGGCGCCCTCCCGGCCGGGAGATCAACCGCACTGGTGCAGATCAGGCTCTTCGGGGCCGCCTGGCGCACCCAGGAAACCATCTCGACATCGTCAACGATGGCACCACGCGGTGCAGCGTCGGTCACGATGTGGGTCACTTCGCGCCGGCGCAGAGCGGCGTTCAGCGGGACGACCACCAGACCCATGCGCAGGCAGGCCACATGGGCCGCAACCAGGGCAATGCCGGCGGGAGCCGAAACCAGCACCCGGTCGCCGCGCCGCAATCCGGCTACGTACAACCGGCCGGCCACCTCGGCGCTCATCGCGGCCAACTCGCCGCGGCTGATCCAACCCGCCGAGGGGTCGTGGAGGCACTGGCGCTGAGGATGGCGGCCCGCGTGCTCCCGCCAGACCGCCGGCAGGCTGACGCCTTCTGTCAGTTCCTCAGCCAGGCCCGCTCCCCGGTGCCCGGCCGTGCCGCTCACTGCCCCAGGCCCAACAGCGCCTGCTCGACCACCTCGCTGAGAGCCGGATGGATGTACAGCTGCCCCGACGCGATCTGGGTCACACTCAGGTCGAAGGCCATGGCCTGCACCAGCTGCTGCAAGAGCACCGCGGCATCGGGCCCGCAGATGTGCGCGCCGAGCAGGCGATCGGTGGCCGGGTCCGAGAGCAGCTTGCAGAAACTGCCGCTGTCCTCCATCGCCCACCCGTAGGCGGTGTCGCCGTAGGGTCGCAGCGAGCGGCGGTACGGTCGGCCTGAGGCGGAGAGTTCCTGCTCGGTGTACCCCACCGACGCCACCTGCGGCGAAGCGAAGACAGCGTGGGGGATCGGCCCGAGCGCCACCGGGCGCAGGTCGCCGGGATGTGCCAGGTTGTGGGCGATCGCCCGCGCCTCGGCATTCGCGACGTGCTTGAGCTGGTTCGGGTTGCAGATATCGCCCAGCGCCCACACGCCGTCGGCGGTCGTGCGGCCGTAGCGGTCCACGACCACGTACCCGGCGTCGTCCAGCGCCACGCCGGCGGTGTCGACGGCGAGTTCATCGCCGTTGGGAACCCGCCCGGCGGCGACGAGCAACACGTCGGCTCGCAGCGTCTCGGTCCCCGAGGAGTGGCGCACATCGAGCGCGACACCGCCCCCGGGTGTGGTCGCGGCGCCGACGGGCTGCGAATCGGTGAGCACCCTGAAGCGCCGCCGGTAGGCGGCGGTGAATGCTTCGCTCACGTCCAAGTCCTCGGCTCGCAACAGGCGCGGGCCCCTGTTCACGATGGTCACGTCGCTGCCCGCCGCGCCGAAGACGTGGGCCATCTCGGCCGCGATGTAGCCGCCACCCCAGACCAGCAGGCGCTCCGGGGGCTCCTCGAGACGCATGATCCCGTCGGAGGTGTGGTAGTCCACCGATGTGAGGTCCGGGTGCGCCGGGACGAAGGGCCGCGCCCCTGCCGCCAGCACCACGGCGTCACCGGTGATCTCCGAACCGTTCACTTCCAGGCGGCGCGGACCGTTGAAGCGGGCCTGGCCCTTGTAGACGGCGACGTCCTGCAGCCCGCGCCGGTAGTCCTCCCCGGCCGCTGCAATGGGATCGATGCGGCCGAAGACCCGCTCGGTGATCTCGGGCCAGCGGACCTCCTCGACGCGTGCCTCGACTCCCAGAGGGCCGGATCGGCGCGCCGACTCGGCCACATCGGCCACGTGCACCAGCATCTTGGAGGGTATGCACCCCCTGTTCAGGCAGGTTCCACCGAACTCGCCGCGCTCCACGATGGCGACCTGCATGCCCTCGAGTTCGGGCGTCAACAGCGAGTTGCCCGAGCCTGCCCCGACGATGACGAGATCGAAGTGCGTCACGGGTGAAACCCTACGCCGAGGCTCCCATACCCGGACCGGCCAACTCGCCGCGGCGGCGCCGGAGGGACGCGAAAAAGTCCGTGCGCTTGGCCGGGAGCGGAGTGCCTCGGTAGTCTCCGCTGCATCGTCCGGAGTGCCGGTGACTCTCGGCGGTCCGGACGGGCACGCTGAAGCGAACTGAACGAAGGGGTGTCGGTGAAGACCTACCCGACCGAACGCATCCGCAACGTGGCCCTTGTGGGTTCAACCAGCGCAGGCAAGACCATGCTTGCGGAGGCCATGCTGTTCCGAGCCGGCGCGCTGGATCGCATGGGCGCTATCGAGGCGCAGAACACTGTCTGTGATCACGAGCCGGAGGAGCGAGACGGCGGCAGCTCGCAGGTCATGGCACTTGCCTCCTTCGAGTGGAACGACCACAAGATCAACCTCCTGGACACGCCCGGATCCTTCGACTTCGCCGGCGAGCAGTGGGCCGCGATGGCAGTGGCCGACCTGTTGGTGGTGGTCGTCGACGCCACCGCTGGAGTCGACCACGCCGTGGCCAGCGCTTGGCGGCGCGCCGCCGAGGCGGGCAAACCACGCCTGATTTTCGTAAACAAGTTGGACCGCGAGTTCGTGTCCTTCGATGGAGTACTGGCCCAACTGCAGGAGACCTTCGACAGCGGTGTGGCCCCCTTGGAGTTGCCCATCTCCGAGGGCCCGGGGTTCTGCGGCGTGGCTGACCTGCTGAGCGACGACGCCTGGCTCTACGAGGGCGCCGCGATCACCGAGACCGCCATCCCTGCAGAGATGGCTGATCGCGTCGAGGAGGTCCGCGAGTCGCTCATCGAGGGCATCGTCGTGGCCGATGACGCCCTGCTGGAGCGCTACCTGGAAGGCGATGTTCCCTCGACGGAGGAACTGGAGCAGACCCTCGGGCAGGGTGTCGCCGACGCGACGGTCTTCCCGGTGATCTGCGGTTCGGCCACCACGCCGATCGGTGTGGACCGCCTCTGCAACTACATCTGCGGCATCGGTCCCTCGCCGCTGGCGGCGCGCTCCATGCGCGACACTGCGGGCGAGCCGGTTGCTCTGGCTACCGACGGCCCGCCGGTGTTGCTGGTGTTCAAGACGACCGTCGACCCGTACCTCGGCACCGTGTCGGTGTTCAAGGTGGCGACGGGCACCCTGACCGCCGACACGAACCTGGTGAACTCTCGCACCGGCGACAACGAGCGGGTCCGCACACTCGTGACCCTTCGCGGGGCCACCAGCGAGCCTGCCACCGAACTGGCCGCCGGCGACATCGCAGCGGTCGCCAAGCTGGCCGACACGCTGACCGGTGACACCCTCGGAGACGGATCGACGGAGTTGGCGCCGCCGCCGTGCCCCGAGCCGATGTTGTCGTTCGCAGTGGTGCCTCGCAGCAAGGCCGACGAGGAGAAGCTCTCCAACGCCCTGCGGCGGCTCTGCGGCGAGGATCCGTCGCTGCGCGTGAGCCGCGCCGTTGAGACCCGCCAGACCCTGCTCTCGGGGCTGGGGGACATGCACCTGCGCACGGCTCTGAAGCGCATCGAGCGCAAGTTCAACGTGGGTGTGGACATCGAGGATCTGCGGATCCCGTTCCGGGAGACCATCACGGTCAAGGCGGCCGCCGAGGGCAAGCACAAGAAGCAGACCGGGGGCCACGGCCAGTTCGGCATCGCCCACGTTCGCATCGAGCCGCTGCCCCGGGGATCAGGATTCGAGTTCTCCGACGAGATCACCGGTGGGGTGATCCCCCGGCAATACATCTCGGCGGTGGAGGCAGGGATCCGCGAGGCCATGGAGAACGGCGGCCAGCACGGGTATCCGGTCGTCGACCTGCGTGCCACCGTCTACGACGGCAAGTACCACTCCGTGGACTCCTCGGAGATGAGCTTCAAGATGGCCGGCCGGCTGGCATTCAACGCCGCGCTCAGCGAAGCCCGCCCGGTCGTTCTGGAACCGGTGTCTCAGGTCGACGTGCGCGTCCCCGGCGAGTGCCTCGGCGACGTCATCGGCGATCTCTCCTCACGCCGGGCGATTGTGCAGGGGACCGACACCGGTAACTACGGGGAGCAGCACGTTCGGGCCCTCGTCCCCGAGTCGGAGTTGATGCGCTATGCGATCGATCTGCGGTCCATCACCGGTGGCAGGGGAGCCTTCACGGCCGACCACGACCACTACGCGGTGTTGCCGGGCGGACTGGGCTGATCACCGACGGCTCGCTCGGCGAAGTCCCGGTTGGCGTCGAGGGAACGCAGACCGTCCCAGCGGACGCTGACGGTCACGAGATAGCCCACGAGCATCAGCCCGTTCAGGGCGAAAACCAGGCGCAACCCCAGGTGGTCGCCGATCCAGCCGCCCACCAGTGCGCCGAGCGGCCAGCCCGCGAAGACACCCATGATGTAGAGCGACAGCGCGCGGCCCCGCATGTCCTCGGCGACCTGGGACTGCATCGCCGAGTTCATCGAGATCGCCACGCAGACGTGCGCCACCCCGCTCACGAAGTAGCCGGCGAGTCCGACCGGATAGCTGGTCGTGGCGACTGCGACGAGCGCGGCTGCCGCGTACAGCGCCAGACCCCAGCGGGCCAGCAGTGAGCGATTGACACGATCGCCATAGGCGATGATCAGGGCCGATCCCACGACCGAGCCCACTCCTGCCGCGGTGATCAATCCGGCCAGCCCGGTCTCACCCACCTCGTAGTCCTCGATCGCGAGGCCGGCCGCCAGGTGCAGCAGAGCACCGCCGAAATAGGCCATGACGAAACCGGTGACGACGGCTTGGAGCAGCGACGACCGCCGGCGCACATAGGAGAATCCCGCCCTGAGGAAGGCTCCGAGGCGCTGACCAACCGGCTGTGCCACTTCCCGAGGACGCACTGCGACGATCACAACGATGAGCAGGGCGTAGGTGGCAGCGTTGGCGATGAACACCGAGCCGGCCCCGACGAATTTCAACAGCGCCGCGCCGGCCAGGGGTCCGATCGCCCGGGACGCCGTGAACTGGGCGGAGTTCAGTCGGATGGCCGAAAGCAGGCTCGAGGCGGGCACGAGCAGGGGAACGAGGGCCTGCCAACTGGAGGCTTGGATGCCGAGCGCGATCCCGATCACCAGATTGAGCCCCAGGATCCGCCACGGGGTGAGTTGACCCGTCATCCACAAGAGCGCGAAGGCCGCGCATGCCAGGGTGTGCACGCACAGGGTCAGCGCCATCACCCGCTGGCGGGAGAACCTGTCGGCCAGGACGCCGGCGACCGGGGCCAGACCCACGGCGGGGAACAGCGAGGTGAATGCGGCCGCCCCCACCCAGGTGTTGGAGGCGGTCATGTCGTACATGATGAACGGCACCGTGAACTGCTGCATCCAGTTCGCCGCATTCGAGATCAGCGCCGCTGACCAGAACAAGGCGAAGTCCCGATGCTTCAACGCACCCAGCGCACGGGGACGTCCTCGCTGTGGCGCGTTCAGCACTCGGCGAGCCTATGTGGCACTGCAGTGGGGGAGACCGGGATCTGACCGGCTCGGGCCGAGGCATAAGCTCTGGGGGGTGAGTTGGCAGTCGACGACGCAGCAGGCCGCACCCCGGTTGCGGACCCTGAGACGCCTGGCGCGAGCTGCGCTGGTGGTGCTGATCCTGGGGGCGGCACTGGTCATCGGTTCGACACCCGCCTCGGCTCACACCCGCCTGCTCGAGACGATCCCCGACAACCGCACGGTCGCCGACGAGCCACCCGAGCGATTGACGCTCGTTTTCGCAGAGGCCGTCGACCCCCGCACGGTGCAACTCGACGTGATCGCCGCCGACGGCGGCGTCATCGCGGGTCCCGTGCTGCTCACGCCGACCGGGACCGATCAGGCCGTCATCGAATTCGCCCTACCACCGCTCGACGACGGCGTCTACGGACTCTCATGGATCACGGTGGGGCCCGACGGCCACCGGGTGGCGGGCGAGGTCGTCGTCGGTGTGGGGGTCGTCGACGGGGCCAGTGTGCAGGATGCCAGCTTCACGGAGACACCGCTGCTCGAGCAGGTCCTCGGGATAACGAGCGGCGTGGCCCGCTACCTGTGGTACCTCGGTCTGGCCGCCGTGGCCGGGGGCCTGCTCGTCCTCGCCTGGGGGTTGCGATCGGGCACCGGGTCACCGGCGAAGGAACTGCTGAGCCGGCGAGCCCGGCGGGCTCTCGTGCTCGGCGCCATCGTGCTGCACGTCGGCGTGCTGCTGCGGGCCGGCTCCACCATCACTCTCGTCACCCGCGGCTACCGCACCGGGTCGCTGGCCGAGGATCTGCAACTGGCCCTGGTCGACGGCATGGGGTTGACGCTCCTGCTGGCGGCGGTGGGGGCGGGTGCCCTGGTGCTGTGGGCGCCGCGGTTGGGCCGGGCACGGTCGGGCTGGACGCTGCTGCAGGCCGGCCTGGGTGTGATGGCCCTGGTGGCGATCGGATCGGCGACATCGCACACCGCGGTGCTCTCGGAGGGCCCCTTCGGAATCTGGATATCCACACTGCACCTCACCGCCGCCGGCGCGTGGCTCGGGCCGCTGCTCGTGGTGGGCTGGGCGAGCACTTCGCGGCGCTGGCGGGCCCGACCCGCCGCGGAACGGGCGGCGACGCTGCGCGAGTTGTTCGGCCGTTTCGGCCCTGTCGCCGTTGCCGCATTCGCGGTGCTCGTGGCGACCGGGGTGCGCTCCACGTGGCTGCTGGCCGGCTCTGAGTTGCTGTCGGGGTCCGCTTACACCACAGCCCTCATCGTCAAGCTCGCCCTGCTGGCCGCGGTGGTCCTGCCGCTCGGCCTATTCCACGACCGCAGACTCGGACTCCTGGCGCGCCGCCGGTCTGCCGAGCCGCCCGCGGATGCACCGGTTCGCTCCCTGCGCCTCGAAGCGGTGGCCCTGGCCTCGGTGCTCGTCGTGGCCGCCCTGCTGGCGGGCTTGAACCCGGCCGTCTTCAGCTCCGGCGACAGCGGATCGCAACTGGCGACGGTCGGCGGAGCCGCGACCGAGGCCGTCGACCCGCTGGCACTGCTGTCGGATGCACCACCCGAGAGCGTGGAGGACTGCAGCACCCGCACAGTCGGCAAGCCGAACTGCTACCGGGACTACTTCGCCGAGGTGATGCGCACCGAGGGGGCCACCGTGGCCGTGGCGGAGATCGACGCCCTCTCCGAGAGCGACGCCTACGTCGCCCGGGACTGCCACCAGGTGGTGCACGACTTGGGCAACGACGCCGCCGAGCACTACGGGGACGTGGGGATCGCTCTCACCTACGAGGGCTCCGCCTGCTGGTCCGGCTACTACCACGGTGTCGTGGAGTACGCCATCTCGCAGTTCGGTGACACCGAACTCTTCGACGAGATGCCGAACATCTGCACGACCGCAGCACAGGACGAGTACTCCTTCACCCACTACAACTGCGTGCACGGTCTCGGTCACGGCGTGATGCTGAACACCGACGGCGACCTGTTCGGGTCCATCCCGTACTGCGAGACGCTGCCGGATCGCTGGGAGCTGAGTTCCTGCGTCGGTGGCGCCATCATGGAGAACGTCGTGTCGGCCCAACAGGGGATCCAGACCGATCTGCGCACCGACGATCTCCTCTACCCGTGCAACGTCATCGGCGACGACTACGTGGACGAGTGCTTCGCCATGCAGACCTCCTGGATTCTCTACAACCTGGGATACGCAGACGAGAACTTCGCCGAGGCCTTCGCCATCTGCGACACGGTCCAGGCGGAGATGGTGGACAACTGCTACCGCAGCATGGGGCGGGACATCAGCGGTTCGTCCCTGCTGGAGGTGAGTCGGGTCGTGCGCCTCTGCTCGCTCGGAGACCCGGCCTACCAGGAGGAGTGCTTCGTGGGCGCCTCGCTGAACGCGGTCTACAACGACCACGGCACGGCCATGGCGACGGCTCTGTGCGAAGCGATCCCGGCGCGCATGCAGGACGCCTGCTACGCGGCCCGTGACCGGGCTGCGGGCACTTTCTGAACCGCCGGCCTGCCGCCGCACTGGCAGTGGGCGCCAGGCCAGCCTCTAACATCGGTTGACATGGTGGCCCCGACGCATCATCCCACCGAGACGGTCGTCGTGGTCGGAACCGGCCCGGCCTGCGCCGGCATCGCCCAGGTAATCGCAGTCGCCGGCTATCACGCCACACTCTGCGGGGAGAGCGAGAGCCGCGAAGCCGCACGGGCGGAGGTGGACGGTGGCCGGTTCGGCCTTCTCGCCGCTGCCGATGCGGGCCGCATCAGCAGCGACGAGCGGCTGCAGGCACTCGAGCGCCTCCGGTTCAGCGACGATCCCGCCGAGGCCGGCGTAAACGCGGACCTGGCCATCGTCAGCCACCCTGGGCGCGCCGACACCCTGGCGCCGCTGCTCAGAGACCTCGAGACGCACCTGCCGCCCGGCGCCGTGCTGGCAGTGGACTCGGTAGGCGAGCCGCTGGCCGCTCTCGCTGAAGGGCTGCAACGGCCCGGGCGGCTCGTGGGATGGCACTGGGGCTGGCCTCCGCCGTTGAACAAGCTCGCGGAGATCGTGGCCGCTGCGACCACGTTGCCGGCGGCAGTGGAGCTTGTCGTACAGGTCGCCCGGCGCGCCGGCAAGAATCCCGTCGTCATCGCCGATGCACCGGGGGCCTGGGGTTATGTCACCAACCGCATCTGGTCGGCGTTGCAGACCGAGGCCGGGCGCATCCTGGCGGACGGGGTCGCCGGAGCCGAGCAGGTGGACCGGCTCCTCGTGGACTGCTTCGGATGGCCTTCGGGCCCCTTCGGTCGGGGAACCGAGCCGCACTAGCCGGCGGATTCGGTATCAGAGGGCGGCGAGCAACCGCTTCACTATTGCCTCGATCGGCGGTCCCGGCGCTGCGGTGAGGCTCTCGAGTGTGAACATGATGGCGGTGTCGGCACCCCGCCGCGTGACCTCGGCGAGGAGTTGTGCCGGCGCTGCTCCGGGCACCTCCACGAGGATCTGCAGGGTGAGGGTCTCGGGATCCACGCCGCTGAGGTTGCCCACCGCCGGCGCGGCCGCTCGGAGCCTCCCGAACACATCGCTGGGTGAACGCCGGCCGACGACAGCGCCGGTCGTGCCAAGTCCCTCCTCGGTGACGCGCTCCCTGCCGGTGCGGCCCTTCGCCGGCTCCGGGGTGGTGTGGCGCGCCCGGCCGGCGGGGGCGCCTGCTGAGCCGCTGGAGACTGCCGGGGACGGCAGCGGGCGGCGGCCGTTGCCGGTCGCCTTCTGCAGCGTGGCGTAGGCGGCGGTCAGGCGCGCCGTGCGCTCGGCCGCGCCGGGATCGGGAGTGAGGTCCGGGTGGTTGGCGCGCAGCAAGCTCCGGTAGCGGGCCCGCACCTGGCTCCAGGTGGAACCGGGCTCCAACTGCAGCGCCGCCAGGGCGTCAGCTACCTCCACCGCCCCCCCGGCACCAGCCTCAGACGAACGCCGAGGCAAAGATGAGCGACACGATTGTCATCACCTTGATCAGGATGTTCATGGAGGGTCCCGCGGTGTCCTTGAAAGGATCCCCGACGGTGTCACCGACAACGGCCGCCTTGTGTGCCTCCGAACCCTTGCCGCCGTGGTTGCCGGCCTCGATGTACTTCTTGGCGTTGTCCCATGCGCCACCGGAGTTCGCCATGAAGATCGCCAGCGCGAAACCCGATACGAGAGCGCCGGCGAGGAAGCCGCCGAGCGCCTCGACATCGATGAAGCCGATGACCAGCGGCGCGGCGATCGCCAGCACTCCCGGCACGAGCATCTCCCGCAGGGAGGCGCGGGTGGAGATGTCCACACAGCGCGACGAGTCCGGCTGCACGCCGTCGACTCCCTCTCGCAGGCCGGGAATCTCCCGGAACTGGCGCCGCACCTCCTCGATCATCTTGTTGGCGGCCCGCCCGACCGCATCGATGGTGAGCGCGGCGAACAGGAACGGCAGCATCACCCCCAGGAAGAGCCCTATGAACACGTTCACGGAGCTCAGATCCAGCATTAGCACACCCCCTTCCGCGCCGATCGCCTGCTTGAAGGCCGCGAAGAGCGCCAGCGCCGTGACGGCAGCCGAACCCACCGCGAAACCCTTGGCCACGGCCGCCGTGGTGTTGCCCAGGGAGTCGAGGGAGTCGGTCACCTCGCGGACCTCCGGCGGTAGCTCGGCCATCTCGGCGATGCCGCCGGCGTTGTCCGCGATGGGACCGTAGGCATCCACGGCCACGACCACCCCGGTCGTGGCGAGCATGCCGATGGCGGCGATGGCGACGCCGTAGATACCCCCGGAGAGGTCGAATCCCACGCTTCCCAGCGTGGCGTCACCGGCCCAGTACGCCAGCCCCACAGCGGTCACGATCAGCCCGACCGATGCGGCGACCGAGACCATGCCCGCCGACAGGCCCGAGAGGATCGTCGTGGCCGGCCCGGTCTTGGTCTGCCGGGCGATGTGGCGCACGGGCGGGTAGTGGTCGCTCGTCCAGATCTCCGCCACGCGGCCGATGGCGTATCCCACGGCGATCCCGCACACCACCGCCAGTGGCAGGCCCCAGGAGGCGCTGCCGTCGAAGATGATGGCGCCGACGGCGAAGACCCCGCCCAGGGTCAGCACCATCGCGGCGTTCGTGCCCCGGTGCAGCGCGGCGGCGAGATCCTTCACCCGAGATGTGGCGCCGGCTCGCACGAAGAAGGCACCGATGATCGACGCGGCCATCCCCACGAACGCAACCAGGAAGGGGAACAGCAGCAGGTCGCCGAGCAGACCCTCGCCGGCATCGCCCACGGATGTGGCACCGTAGGCGAACCAGACATACGCCACAGGGGCGATGATGGCACCGGCGTAGCTCTCGAAGAGATCCGCTCCCATGCCGGCCACATCGCCCACGTTGTCGCCGACGTTGTCGGCAATCGTGGCCGGATTCCGCGGGTCGTCCTCGGGGATGCCGGCCTCCACCTTGCCCACGAGGTCGGCACCCACGTCGGCGGCCTTCGTATAGATGCCACCGCCGACGCGGCTGAAGAGCGCTATGGAACTGGCGCCGAGGCCGTAGGCGGTAATGACCTGGAAGGCGTCCAGGTGCTCCAGCCAGACGACGAAGAGCAGGTAGCAGAAGCTGAGGCCCAGGAGACTCAGGCCGGCCACCGAGAAGCCCATGACCGCGCCGCCGCGGAAGGCCAGCGGCAGCGCCTTCTGGGGTCCTGTGCGGGCCGCCTGGGTGGTGCGGGCGTTGGCCATCGTGGCAACGGTCATGCCGATCCAGCCGGCCGTGGCCGACAACAGGGCGCCCAGGAAGTACGCCACCGCCCCCATGGCACCCCAGTCCAGGAGCGTCACGAGCAACACGACCATGATGATCACGAAACCGGCGACCCAGCGGTACTCCCTGCGCAGGAAGGTGCGCGCCCCACTGGCGATGGCCTCCATGAGTTGGACCATCCGGGCGTTGCCGGCATCGGCGGCGCGGACGTAGCGGTAGAAGAACGCGGCGAGAGCCAGGGCTGCGAGCGCTGACGCGCCGGCGAGATAGGGAATTGCCTGCACTCCGATGACCTCCTCGGTTCCGAAAAGTCCTCCGCAAGCTAGCAGCCGACCCCTGTGGCCCGGCGGCTTCGAATTCTCCGGCGTGCTGCCTGCGGGCGCGGTCGGGGCGCCCTTGAATCATCCGGGCGCCGTCACGTGGCTAGAGTTCGATCGGTGGAGGTGTCCACACGACAGGCCCTCGCGCGACGTGAACGCCGCAGCCTTCCCGGTGACGTGCAGGCGCTGTCCAGCCTCGTGCTGGCGGAGCACCTGTGGGGAATCCCCGAGATGCATCACGCGCGCGCCGTCGCCGCGTTCATCGCCGACGACGGCGAGATCGGCCTGTGGTCGGTGGTGGCCCGGCTGTGGGCCGACGGAGTGACCGTCACCGTGCCGGCAATTGACGATGCCGACGACCTGACTTTCGTGCGCTGGGACAGGGGAGTGGATCTGGCGGCGGGCCGGTTCGGGATCCCCGTGCCGGTTCGGCACGAGCCCGTGGACGTGCTCGGCCACGACGTGATCCTGGTGCCCGGAGTGCTGTTCGGGCCGGAGGGCGCCCGTGCCGGTCGGGGCCGCGGCTACTACGACCGCGCCCTGGCCTACCGGCATGACCCTCAGGGGCCCGGTCCCCCGGAGGGACCCCTGCTGGTGGGAATCGGCCACGTCTGCCAGTGGGACCCCGAGTTGCGCCGCAGGCCGCAGGACGTGACGGTGGACGTCTTCGTCTCGCCGGCGGGCGTGCGCCGCTTCCAACGCCCCGCAGCGCCATGGAACTGACTCCCGGCCACGAGGCTCCGGAGACAGGGGCAGAGCCGCCGAATCCGGCTGCCGCTGGCAGCAAACACGGGAGGGGAGGGCGATGAAGGTCGTCATCGTGGGCGCGGGCGAGGTGGGTTCCTACCTCGCCGCTCGGCTCACCAGAGAGAACCACCACGTGGTCGTCGTCGAGCAGGATCCTGAGCGCGCCCTGCACGTGGAGCAGCACATCGATGCCCTCGTGGTCACCGGCAGCGGCAGCCACCCCGACGTCATGGCTGCCGCCGGCATCGGTGACGCCGACCTGCTCGTGGCCGTCACCACCGACGACGAGGCCAACCTCGTGGCGTGCATGCTGGCACGCCAGGCGGGTGTGGAGCAGCGGATCGCCCGGATCGAGGCCGCCGCCCTGCGGGCACCCGAGGCCGCCGAACTGCTGCGGGCGGCAGGGGCCGACGAGGTGATCGATCCCGACGCGGAGACCGCGGTGGAGATCCTCCACCTCCTCGACTACCCGGGTGCCACCGAGATCAACATGCTCGCCGATGACCGTGTCACCGTCATCGGCACCGTCCTGAGCCCCGACTCACCGCTCGTGGGCCGGCCCCTCTCGGAGAGCTTCGCCCCCTACGGACCCGACTGGGAGTTCCTCATCGGGGCCGTCTCCCGGGGTGACCGCACGGTGATCCCGCGCCGGGACATGGTGCTGCAGTCCGGCGACGTCATCCGGATCGTGGATCTGGGAACGTCCTCCAACGAGCTCCGGCACCTGCTCGGGCTGACCGACGCCCGTGCCCACCGGGTGATGCTCCTCGGCGGTGGCCGCACCGGCGAGATGGTGGCGAGACGGCTGGTGGAGATGAACGCCGAGGTTTGTCTCGTGGAGCGAGACCCCGAACGTGCCCGCAAGCTCGCCGAATCACTCGACGACGTGCTGATCCTGGAGGGCGACATCACCGACGCCGAGTTGCTCGAGCAGGAGCAGGTCGGTGACCACGATGCCGTGATCGCGGTCACCGGCAACGACGAGGACAACATCCTGGCCTGCCTCTACGCCAAGTCGATGGGCGTCACCGAGACGATCGCCCTGCTGCACCGCCTGGAGTTCCTGCCGCTGTTGCGCACGCTCGGCATCGACGGCGCCCTGTCGCCGCGCACCGCCTGCGCCAACGGCGTGATGCGGATCATCCGCGGGGGCGTGCAGGTCGCCACCTACCTGGACATGGACGTCGAGGTCCTGGAGATGACGATCGCCGACGGCAGCAGCGTGCACGGCCAGCGGATCAGCGACCTCCACCTGCCCAAGGACGTGCTCATCGCGGCGGTGGTCCGCGACGGAACGTCGATGATCGGTCGAGGTAACACGGTCCTGGAAGAACAGGATCACCTCGTGGTCTTCGCCCGTCCCAAAGCGGTCGCCGCAGCCCGCAAGCGATTCGAGTGAGAGCCTCGGCGGACCCGCCGGCGAGACACGGCTCCACCGGCAAGCGGACCCGCTCCCGAGCGAGCACCGACCTGGCGCTCTGGGCCTCGGGATGGGCGACCGTCGCCTGCGGCGCGGGACTGGTGCTGTCCGGGCTGGTCGGGTTGGCGGACTGGGCGCCCGCAGCGGTGCTGGTCGGGTTGGGAGTCGGCTGCAGTGCCGCCGGCGGGCTCTGCGTGCGGCGGGCGCGCGTCCCCTCGCACCCGCCGCCCATGGCAATCTTCGCCGCCGCCTGCAGCGCCTGGTTCATGATGATTCTGATCTCGACCGTGGCCTACCTGCTGACCGGTGCGACGGGATCGCTGCCCGACGCCCTGTTCGAGTCGGTCGCCGGGTTCGCCACGACCAACATCAGCGTCCTGTCCGAGCTCGAGTCAGTGCCGGCCGCGGTGCTCTTCTGGCGAGCGCTGACGCAGTGGCTCGGGGGGTTCGCGGCCCTGGCGTTGCTGGCTGCGGCGCTTCCTCTTCACGTCTCGGCGCTCGTCCTGCCCGGAGACAGCGCCGGTCTGCCGGGCCGTGCCTCGGCCCCGCCGTTCGGGACACAACTTCGCCGGATCGCCGTCGTCTACTGCATCGTCGGGGGGCTGTGTGCGGCCGCCTACGCCATTGCCGGCATGGGTGCGCTCGATGCCTTCAGCTACGCCTTCACGACCGTCTCCACGGGGGGATTCGGCAACCATCCCGGCGGCCTGGGGTATTTCGATTCGACCGCCATCGAGTCGGTGGCCACGGTCTTCATGGCGCTTGCCGGCGTGAGCGTGGTGACGCTGTGGTGGGCGGTGCGGGGCCGCTGGGGGGTGCTGTGGCGCTCCTTCGAACTCCGCGCCTACCTGCTGGTGCTCTTGGTGGGGACCGCGCTGGTCACCGCGCTGACCTGGAGTGACGGCGGCCCGGGGGCGCTGCGGCGGGCCGCCGTCACCGTGACCGCGGCCTCGAGCAGCACCGGCTTCGAGCCCGCCGGCTGGTCCGGTTGGTCATGGGGAGCGCAGGCGCTGCTGGTGACGCTGATTGCCACCGGCGGGATGGCCGGCACCGCCGGCGGTGGCTTCCAGATGCGCCGTGCCATCGCCGCGGCGCGCTACGCCTACCGGGAACTGGTCACCGAGATCCACCCCCACACGGTGCATGTGGTGAAGATCGGCCGGCGTTCGGTGGCCGAGAGGCCGTTGGCACTGCTGAACGGCTACCAGGTCCTGTTCGCGGCGGCCGTCCTGGCGGGGATATTCGGCCTGAGCCTCTCCGGCATGGATCTCTGGGCCGCCGCCGGCGCTGCGATCAGCGCGCTGTCCACGATGGGTCCCGCACCCGGCGCCGATCTGGGGGCACTGGGTGCCGGCGAGCGGAGCGTTCTGGCGGTGCTCATGGCGCTGGGGCGGCTGGCCTTCTTCCCGCTGGTCGTTGTTGCGGCAGGGGCCGTGACGGGGACGCGCCGCCTGCTGCTGGCTGAGCGATCGAACGGTCGCAGGGCGCGTTCATGAGACGGTTGTTCCGAAGCGTCCCCGAGCTCTCGCTCGTGCCACGGCCCCCGCACCGCGAGAACCTCTCGTTGCACGTCGTCGGTCTGGCCCTCCTGTTCCTCGTTCCGGGAATGCTCATCGCAACGCTCGTGGAGTGGGGCTCGGTGACCTCCGACGGCGAGAGGCCGTTGCTCGTTGCCGCGCTGATCACGGGCGCGGTCGGGATGATCCTCTTCGCGGGGTTCCGACCTCCCGACGACGTTCGACCCGCGGACGTGTTCCCGGTCGTTGTCTGGACGTGGCTGTCGTGCTCGATCCTGGGCGCCCTGCCGTTCGTGCTGGACGCCGATGTCTTCGGCTGGTCGCAGTGGGACTCGGCTCTGTTCGAGTCGATCTCGGGGTTCACCGCCTCGGGCTCGACGGTGCTCACCGACATCGACTCCCACGGCCGCGGCCTTTTGCTGTGGCGCCAACTCACCCAGTGGTACGGCGGGATGGGGATGGTCGTGCTGGCGGTGAGCGTGCTGCCACTGCTGGGTGTGGGCGGCCAGGAGTTGATGCGCGCCGAGACGCCCGGCCCCGAGAGCGACCGCCTGGCGCCGCGCATCAGCGGCACCGCCAAGCGCCTCTGGCTGGTCTACGCCGGACTCACCGTGGCGGTCGCCGTGGCGCTCTTCGCCGTTCCGGGGGTGAGTCTCTACGACGCCGTGGCGCACGCTCTCACCGCGGCGGGCACCGGGGGCTTCTCACCGTACGGCGGCTCGATCGGCCACTTCGAGTCGCTCGGGGCAGAACTGGTGATGGCCACCGGCCTGATCGCCGGGGCCATGAGCTTCAGCCTCCACTACCGGGCGCTGCGGGGGGATTGGCGCGCCTACGGGCGGGCCCGCGACCAGATGCTGTTCCTGAAGATTCTCGCCTCCGCCACGATGGTCATCACGTTGTTGCTGTGGCTGCGCCAGGGGGCGTCGTTCGGCCTCTCGCTACGCGACGCGTTCTTCAACGTGGTGACGCTGGCCACCAGCGGCGGATTTCACAATATTCGCCCCGGCGGGCTGGGGGACTTCGCCGCCTGGACGCCGCCGGCGCAGGTGGTGCTCGGGGTGCTGATGCTGATCGGCGGGGGCGCGGGCTCCACCTCGGGGGGCATGAAGGTGTTCCGCGCCCAGATCTCCGCCGCGCACGCCCTGCGGACGGTCCGCCTGGCCCGCAGGCCTCGCTCGGTGGTCCCGGTCAAACTGGGCGGGGCGGTCATCCCCGAGCCCGTCGTCGGGCGGGTGCTGGGCTTCGCGACCCTCTACATCATGTCCTTCGGGGTGGGGACGCTGATCGTGGCGTCCCTCGGGGCCGATCCGGTCACCGCGGTCTCCGGCGTGATCAGCGCCCTGTCCAACATGGGCCCGGCCCTCGGCGAGGCCGGCCCGTCCTCCGACTTCACGGTCTTCGCCCGCCCGGCTCGCCTGGTACTCGCCGGCCTGATGATCGTCGGCCGCCTCGAGATCACCGCCGTCTTCCTGGGCGCGGCGGTGATCGTGCGCCACCTGCTCCGGCGCCGCTAGAGGTCACGAGCGATCCCGCGCGAGCCCCCGCGCCCGGAGCACGGATCTTGGCCCGGCAAGGGCCTCTCGGTAGGATGAAGTCCCCTGTGTGAACCGCACAGGGGATCGGTCGCCGACGATGCCGGCCGGCACGGGCGCACCGAGTGGAGCTATCTCAGACCTCCGGCACGCCCTCAGCGACAACGCAGACCGAGCGTGACGAGACGAGACCAGATGCCGACGACACCCGACCTTCCGCCGCCGCAGGGCCTGTACAACCCGGAGTTCGAGCACGACTCCTGCGGTGTGGGGTTCGTGGTGGATCTGCAAGGTCGCCCCAGCCACCGCATCGTGGAACTCGCCCTCCGTTCGCTGGGGAATCTCGAACACCGCGGCGCCCTCGGCGCGGAGGTGAACAGCGGCGACGGCGCGGGGATCCTGGTCCAGATACCGGACGCCTTCTTCAGGGAGGTCGTGGACTTCGACCTGCCGGCGCCCGGCGCCTACGCCACCGGGATCGCCTTCCTGCCCCACGACGAGTCTCTGGCCGCCGAGGCATGCGCCGTCGTCGAAGGGATCGTGGCCTCTGAGAACCTGCAGGTCCTCGGTTGGCGCGAGGTCCCCACCGATCCGACCATGCTGGGCGCCAGCGCCCGGCGCACCATGCCTCACTTCCGTCAACTCTTCATCGCCGGTGACGGGCTCAGCGGCATCGACCTGGACCGCCGCGCCTACATCTGCCGGCGCCGCATCCGCCACGAGCTGGACGCCAACGAGGATCCCACCAGCGGAGAGATGCTCGGATCGATGAGCCTGGCGCACGAGGGCGTCTACTTTCCCAGCCTCTCGGCGCGGACCTTCGTCTACAAGGGCATGCTCGTGGTGCCCCAGCTCACGGAGTTCTACCCGGACCTCCTCGACGAGCGGCTCCGGAGCGGCCTGGCGATGGTGCACAGCCGATTCTCCACGAACACCTTCCCCTCCTGGCCTCTCGCGCACCCCTACCGGATGATCGTCCACAACGGCGAGATCAACACCGTGCAGGGAAACCAGAATTGGATGCGCGCACGCGAGGCGCTGCTTGCCTCGGATCACTTCCCCAAGGGCGCCCTCGAACGCATCTTCCCGATCTGCACGCCCGGTGCCAGCGACACCGCCCGCTTCGACGAGTGCCTCGAGTTGCTCTGTCTCGGCGGTTACTCGCTGCCCGAGGCGGTACTCATGATGATCCCCGAACCGTGGGAGAACCACGAGTCCATGGCGCCGGACCTCAAGGCGTTCTACCGCTACCACGCCTCGCTCATGGAACCGTGGGACGGCCCGGCCTCAATCGCCTTCACCGACGGCACGGTCATAGGGGCGGTCCTGGATCGCAACGGTCTGCGGCCGAGCCGTTACTGGGTCACCGACGACGACCTCGTGGTCATGGCCTCCGAGGTCGGCGTACTGGATGTCGCGGCGGACCGCGTCGTCGAGAAGGGTCGACTGCAACCGGGGCGGATGTTCCTCGTAGACACGACCCAGGGCCGGATCGTCCGGGACCACGAGATCAAGCACGGCTTGGCCGGCGCCAGGCCCTACGACTCATGGCTCGAGGACAACCAGGTCCGCCTGGGGGACCTGCCGGCGGTGTCCGCCGGCCGCAGCGCCGCCGAGCCGCTGCTGCGCCGTCGCCAGCTGACCTTCGGCTACACCCACGAGGAACTGCGCATCCTCGTCACCCCGATGGCCCGGGACGGCAAGGAAGCCCTCGGATCCATGGGCACCGACACGCCGGTGGCCGTGCTCTCGAAGCGCTCGCGCCTGCTGTACGACTATTTCCAGCAGCTCTTCGCGCAGGTCACCAACCCACCCCTCGACGCCATCCGGGAGGAGATCATCACCTCGGTCTTCGGCTGGCTGGGGCCCGAGGGCAACCTGCTGGACCCCCAGCCGGAATCCTGCCGGCAGATCCTCATCGACCACCCGGTGCTCACCAACGAGCAACTGGCGCGCCTCATCGACATCGATCACGTGAACCCGGCGTTCCGGACCGCAGTGATCGACTGCCTATACCCCGTGGCCGAGGGCGGACCGGGGCTGCGCAGCGCACTCGACAGGATCCGCGCCGAGGTCAGCGAGGCCATTGACAGCGGCGCGAACCTGGTCGTGCTGTCGGATCGTTTCAGCGACGAGACGCTTGCACCGATGCCCTCGCTGCTGTCGGTCGGCGCCGTCCACCAGCACCTGGTGCGCGAGCGCAAACGCACCAGGGTGGGGCTCATCGTGGAGTCCGGTGATGCCCGCGAGGTGCACCACATGTGCCTGCTGCTGGGGTACGGCGCCACCGCAATAAACCCGTACCTGGCGCTGGAGTCCATCGCCGACCTCATCGCCGGCGATGTCCACGGCCTGGGCGACCTGGACGTGGCCGAGGCCCACCGCCGCTACATCAAGGCGTGCGACAAGGGCATCTTGAAGGTGCTCTCGAAAATGGGCATCTCCACGGTCCGCTCCTACGTGGGGGCACAGATCTTCGAGGCGGTCGGGCTGGGGCACCGGCTCGTCATGGACTGCTTCACCGGCACAATCAGCCGCCTCGGCGGTATCGGCTACTCACATCTGGCGCGGGAGGTTGAGCTGCGCCATCGCCTGGCCTACGCCCCGAACGAGGCCGAGCGGGCCCACCGCGACCTGGAACTCGGAGGCGAGTACCAGTGGCGCCGCGAAGGTGAGTTCCACCTCTTCAACCCGGAGACGGTCTTCAAGCTGCAACACGCCACCCGGGAGGGTCGATTCGACATCTTCCGGCAGTATTCCAGCGCCGTCGATGAGCAGTCCCAGAACCTGGGCACCCTGCGCGGCCTCTTCAAGCTGCGCACCGAGCGCCGCGATCCGGTTCCCCTCGAGGAGGTGGAGCCGGTCAGCGAGATCGTGAAGCGGTTCGCCACCGGGGCCATGTCCTACGGCTCGATATCCGCGGAGGCCCACGAGACCCTGGCCATCGCCATGAACCGCATCGGCGGCAAGTCGAACACCGGCGAGGGTGGCGAGGATCCCCGCCGCTACGTGCCCGATTCCAACGGCGACTACCGCCGTAGCGCCGTCAAGCAGGCGGCATCCGGCCGCTTCGGCGTGACCAGCCAGTACCTCGTCGAGGCCGACGACATCCAGATCAAGATGGCCCAGGGCGCAAAGCCCGGCGAGGGCGGCCAGCTACCGGGGCACAAGGTGTGGCCCTGGATCGCCGAGGTGCGCCACTCGATGCCGGGTGTGGGCCTCATTTCGCCACCGCCGCACCACGACATCTACTCCATCGAGGACCTCGCCCAACTGATCCACGACCTCAAGAACGCCAACCCGCGAGCCCGCATCCACGTGAAACTGGTCTCGGAGCTCGGAGTCGGGACGGTCGCCGCGGGGGTGTCCAAGGCGCACGCGGACGTGGTGCTGATCTCCGGCCACGACGGCGGCACCGGTGCCTCACCGCTGACCTCGATCAAGCACGCCGGTACGCCGTGGGAACTGGGCCTCGCCGAGACCCAGCAGACCCTGCTCCTGAACGATCTGCGGGACCGGATCGTG
The DNA here is from genome assembly GCA_963664235.1 of Acidimicrobiales bacterium. Lineage (GTDB taxonomy): Bacteria > Actinomycetota > Acidimicrobiia > Acidimicrobiales > CATQHL01 > VXNF01. The sequence goes on from OY760933.1 coordinate 3,027,700, forward strand.
GTCCAGGTGGACGGGCAACTCAAGACCGGCCGGGACGTGATCATCGCGGCGCTGCTGGGCGCCGAGGAGTTCGGCTTCGCCACCGCCCCGCTGGTCGTGATGGGCTGCGTGATGATGCGCGTCTGCCACCTCGACACCTGCCCGGTGGGCATCGCCACCCAGAACCCCGAGTTGCGCAAGAAGTTCGCCGGCCGGGCCACCTTTGTCGTGAACTTCATGGAGTTCGTGGCCGGCGAGGTGCGCGAGTCCCTGGCCCAGCTGGGCTTCAGGAAGCTGACCGACGCGGTGGGGCGGGCCGACCTGTTGGATGTGACCGGGGCGGTCAACCACTGGAAGGCCGAAGGTCTCGACCTGAGCCCCATGTTCCACATACCCGAGGTGCCCTCCGGCAGCCACCGCTACTGCGTCAACGAGCAGGACCACGGTCTGGACCGGGCCCTCGACAACGAGCTGATCCGGCTCGCAGCCCCGGCCCTGACCGAGCGCGAACCGGTGCGGATCGACCTGCCGATCCGGAATGTGAACCGCACCGTCGGCACCATGCTGGGCTACGAGATCACCCGCCGCTGGGGACCGGAGGGTCTTCCCGGGGGCACCATCGACGTGCGTTTCCAGGGCTCGGCCGGGAACAGCTTCGGCGCCTTCGTGCCCCGCGGCGTGACGCTGCGGCTCTTCGGCGACGCCAACGACTACCTCGGCAAGGGCCTGTCGGGGGGACGGATCGTGGCCCGGCCTCACCGCGAGGCACGCTTTACCGCCGAGGAGAACGTCCTTGCCGGAAACGTCATCCTCTACGGCGCCACCGGCGGCGAGGTGTTCCTGCGGGGTTTGGTGGGGGAGCGCTTCTGCGTGCGCAACTCCGGCGCGGTCGCCGTGGCCGAGGGCGTCGGGGATCACGCCTGCGAGTACATGACCGGGGGCCGAGCGGTCATCCTCGGCCCGACCGGGCGCAACTTCGGCGCCGGCATGTCGGGGGGCATCGCCTACGTCTACGACCCCGACGGCACCTTCCCGTTGCGGGTCAACCGGGAGATGGTGGACCTCGACCCGATGAGCGAGGAGGATCGCGCCTGGCTCACTGAGCGTCTGCACCTGCACCACGATGAGACGGATTCCGAGCTCGCCGGCAGGATGCTCGCCGACCCCGATGTCCATCTGGAGATGTTCGTGAAGGTCATGCCGAAGGACTACAAGCGGGTGCTGGAAGCCACCGAGAGCGCCACCAGTACCGGTACCGATGTGCAGGCGGCCGTCATGGCCGCGGCACACGACTGAAGCACGCCCATGACCACCGGGGCCGGACGTGGGTGACCAGACCGGCTTCATGAATCACGATCGTGCCCTGCCCGAGCGGCGCCCCGTGCCGGTTCGGCTGCGGGACTGGCGCGAGGTGTACAAGCCCTTCGACATCGACGCCGTGCAAACGCAGGCCTCGCGTTGCATGGATTGCGGCATCCCGTTCTGCAACAGCGGCTGCCCGCTCGGCAACCTCATCCCCGACTGGAACGACCTGGTCTACCGGGACCACTGGCGCTCCGCCATCGAGCGGCTCCACGCCACCAACAACTTCCCCGAGTTCACCGGCCGGCTCTGCCCTGCCCCATGCGAGGCGGCCTGCGTCCTGGGGATCAACGAGGATCCCGTCACCATCAAGCAGGTCGAGGTGGAGATCATCGACCGTGCCTGGTCCGAAGGCTGGGTCCGCCCCATGCCGGCGGCCGAGCACACCGGCCACAGCATCGCCGTCGTGGGTTCCGGCCCTGCCGGCCTGGCCGCAGCCCAGCAGTTGACCCGCGCAGGCCACGAGGTGGTGTGTTTCGAGCGGGCGGACCGCATCGGTGGGCTGCTGCGCTACGGGATCCCCGAGTTCAAGATGGAAAAGCGCTTCCTGGACCGCCGTGTGGACCAGATGTCCGCCGAGGGCACCCGCTTCGTGACCGGTACCGACGTGGGCATCGACATCTCTTCGGGGGCGCTGCGCGAGCACTTCGACGCGGTCGTCCTGGCCGGTGGAGCCACCGCCTGGCGCGACCTGCCCATCCCCGGGAGCGATCTCGGCGGCATTCACCAGGCGATGGAGTTCCTGCCCCCCGCCAACCGGGTCGTCGAGGGAGACCTCCAGCAACATCCCTTCCCGGCCACCGGCAAGGACGTGATCATCGTGGGTGGGGGGGACACGGGCGCTGACTGTCTCGGAACGGTGCACCGCCAGCGCTGCGCCTCGGTGCAGCAGTTCGAGATCATGCCCCGCCCGCCCGATGAGCGCGCCTCGATCACTCCCTGGCCCACCTGGCCGCTGATGATGCGCAGTTCCGCCGCCCACGAGGAGGGTGGCGAGCGGCTCTACGCAATCCAGACCCAGGAGTTCATCGACGACGGCGAGGGGCGGGTGGCGGCGTTGCGCACGGTGCGGGTCGAGCAACGGACCGACAACGGGCGGCTGAGCTTCGAGCCGATCCCGGGCACAGAGGAGAACCATCCCGCCCAACTCGTGCTGCTGGCGCTGGGTTTCGTGGGCCCCGAGCGTTCGCGCCTGCTGGAGGATCTGGGCGTGGCCTTCGATCAGCGTGGCAACGTCGCCCGCAACGACCACTGGATGACCAGCGCGGAGGGGGTCTTCGTCTGCGGGGACATGGGTCGGGGACAGAGTCTCATCGTGTGGGCCATCGCCGAGGGGCGTTCCTGTGCAGCCGCCGTCGACCACTGGCTGGAGGGCCGGACGTTCCTCCCCGCGCCGGTGACGCCGACGGACCAACCACTGCGCTAGCCGGCCGCGCCAAACCCCGGGGCCGGGCACGCACACGGTGGAGCTCTACCGGCAACCCGAGGTTCACCGCCGGCGCTGGTGGCTGCTCGCCGTCCTGAGCCTGGGCCTGGCCCTCGTGATCATGTCGATCGCCGGGGTCAATGTGGCGCTGGCCAGCCTGCAGCGCGATCTGGGTGTCGGCCTCAGCGTCCTGCAGTGGATCAACAACGCCTACACCATCACCTTCGGCGGGCTCCTGCTCTCCGCGGGTGCGCTCGGCGACCGCTACGGCCGCAAGGGCGCATTCGAGGTGGGCCTGGTGATCTTCGGAGGCGCCGCACTACTCGGCGGGGTCTCCGGCAGCGCCGCAGTGCTACTGGTCTCGCGAGCGCTCATGGGCCTCGGTGCCGCCTTCATCATGCCGGCGACGCTGTCCATCACGACGAACATGTTCTCGCCGCGGGAGCGCCCCAAGGCGATCGCCATCTGGGCGGGCGTCGCAGGAGCCGGCGGCGCGCTGGGCCCTCTCGTGACAGGCGTGCTCATCACCGGCTGGTGGTTCATCCCACCCGGTGGCTGGGAGCTGGCCTTCCTCTACAACGTGCCCGTCGCCGGAGTGATTCTGGTGGCCGCCGCTGTCTGGGTGCCCCGATCCAGGGACCCCGAGGCCGCCAGGCTCGACCCCGTCGGGGCGATCACCTCGCTTGTGGCGCTCAGCGCGCTGCTGTTCGGGATCATCGAGGGCCCCGAGCGAGGCTGGACATCACCTCTGGTGCTGGCAGGGTTGGCCGTGGCGATCGCGATCGGTGCGGCGTTCGTGGCCTGGGAGCGGCAGGCACGGCAGCCCATGCTGCCCCTCTCGCTGTTCGCCCAGCGCCGCTTCACCGTCGGTGCCGGAGTGAACACGATGGCGTTCCTCGTACTCATCGGGTTCTGGTTCCTGCTGGTGCTCTACGTGCAGTTCGCCTTGGACTACAGCCCCCTGCAGGCCGGGCTGGCCACACTGCCCGACGCAATGGGCGGGATCCTCATCGCACCCCTCACCCCCAGGCTCGTCAGCCGCTTCGGTGCGAGCCGCGTCATGGGGGTCGGCTTCGGTGTGCTCGCCGTTAGCTTCGGCTTGCTCTCACTCGCCGATGCGACCACCAGCTACGGCTTCTTGGTGGCGCCGATAACACTCGCGGGCGTCGGTCTGAGTCTCACGACCATCCCCGCCACCAACGACATCATGGCGAGTACCCCCCTGGCAAAGGCCGGTGTGGGCTCTGCGGTCAACGACGCCACCCGGGAGATCGGTGCGGCACTGGGTATCGCCACCCTCGGCACCCTCTCAACGGTGATCTACCGCCGCACCGTCGATCTGGCGGGCCTCCCCGGTTCGGTGGCCGGCGCCGCGTCGGACTCGCCGGGCGCAGCGCTCGAGATCGCGAGCGGCCTCGCCGCCGACGACGAACTGACCGGCGCTCAGGTGGATGCCATCGCCACCGAAGTCGCCACGGCGTTCAGCCGCGCCTTCGCGTTCAGCATGCTCGCCGCCGCGGTCATCTCGGCGGCGTGCGGGCTGTGGGTGTTGCTGGCTCGCCGCGACGGCCCGTCGAGGCCGAGCCGACCAATGGCCACAAGCGCCGTCGTCAACGGCCACGACACCGGCGCGGGCGACCACCAGGACACCTGAAGGCGCCGGTCCGCGAGTTCTAGCCGCCGGGCCCCGCGACCCAGTTCAGCGCCGCGTCGAGGAGGTCGAGACTCTTCGGGGTGGCGAAGTGGTCCACGCCCCGCAGTGTGCGCAACTCCGCATCCGGCAGCGCCGCCATGAGCTCATCGGGTGGACCCGAGCGGTCCCGGTCACCCAGGGCGACCAGAACCGGACACGTGATGCGGGCAAGCCGGGAGACTTCGATATTCGCCTCGAAACCATCCAGCAACGCGACGAGTGCCTCCCGGTCCACCTCCGGGCGGTCGGCGAGGGCACTGAAGTACGCCATGGCCGGATCCTCGGAGGGCTCGACGGCCGCGACGGCTTCCGCCACCCGCCGGCGGTACTCCGGATCTTCACAGATGATGTTTCTCCCGACTCCGGCGACGACGAGCCGCCGGAACCGGGACGGTTGGTCCGAGGCCACGCCCAACAGCAGGCGGGCGCCCAGCGAGAAACCGATGGCGTCGAGTGGCCCCTGAGGCAGCTGTTCGGCCAGCCAACCCTCCAGATCCACGTAGGCGGCCGGTTCATGCGGCTTCGGCGCCGCACCGTGGCCCAAGACGTCCGGGGCGTGCACCTCGCGTCCCGCTTCCCGTAGCAGGTCGATCCACCCCAGGGATCCCCAGGTGCGGTCGGCGGAGGTCGCGAACCCGTGAACGAGGACGACCGGGGGTGCGGTCACGGGGCGACCCTACCGTTGGGCGGGTGGGGTCCTAGCATCCGAGCGTGCCGCCCACCAGCCTCCGTCGTGCCAGCGAGGAGATCGCCCGGCGCAGTCCGGAGATGGCTCGCCTGCTGGCGAGACACGGACCGTGCCGGTTGGGCACCAAACCCAAACGCCACGAGAGGTTCGGTTCGGTCGCCCGAGCGATCGTCTACCAGCAGTTGGCCGGCGCGGCGGCCGGAGCCATCTGGGAGCGCGTCCGGCAAGGACTCGGCGGCGACTGCACTGCCACCGGGATCCTCGAGGCCGGGCCGGAGCCACTGCGCGCAGCGGGACTCTCGGCGGCGAAGACCGCTGCGATGCTGGACCTCGCCGAGCGGGATCTGTCCGGGACCCTTGGACTGGAGAGCCTGGGACGCCTCGATGACGACGACGTCATCGCGCGCCTCGTCCAGGTGCGAGGCATCGGCCCGTGGACCGCTCACATGTTCCTGATGTTCACCCTGCACCGGCTGGACGTCTGGCCCGTCGGTGACCTGGGGGTGCGCAAGGGCTACGCGCTGGCCTTCGCACTGCCCGCGGTGCCTGCGGCGGCGGATCTCGTCGAACTCGGCGAGGCGTTCCGGCCGTATCGCTCCGTCGCGGCCTGGTACTGCTGGAGAGCCTGCGAGGACGCCTGAAAGGCTGAGGCCCCGACGAACAGATGAGGCCCCGAGCAGCTCCTCGGCTTTCGCCGGTCGGCTTCTCGAGGCCTGCGAGAGCCTCTGAAAGGATGAGGCCCCGAGTAGCTTTCCGGCTTTCGCCGGTCGGCTTCTCGGGGCCTCCGTTCGAACCGTCTCCTAGCGGTCGGACCACCCCGCAGAGGTGGCCCGCCTCCTCCGATCCTCACCGGTCTCTACCGATGGCCGCAGCCTCCGGCGGTTCCGGTTCGGTTCGGAGCAGACCCGCCTGCCTTGCGGCCGACGGATCCGCAACCGGATCCTGTTTCCAGTATCCAGCGGAGCCGATCCTGGCCGAACCCTCTGCCCGCCTCCGCCGGAGCCGCTTCGAACCGGTTGCCCGGTTCTCTGCGCTTCCTGCGGGCTCCTCTCCTCGCGGCAAGGAGCAAAGCAGGTGATTCGGTTGAGTGTGAGTTTGGCAAGGCGTCCCGGCGCCCGCAATCGCGAAATGCCCGAATTGGCCGAAATCCCCAGGATTCCGGCAGAAATCCCCAGAGGAACCCGCGCTGTCAACAGGGTTGCAGACACTTCTCAACGAATCGGTCAACAGGAGTCCTCCCGATGGGCCCCGACGGGCACCGGAAGCAAGTTCAGAGACTCCCGCAGCAGCTCACCAGGAGCCACGTTCGGCCAGCACGCAACGCAGCACGCTCGGCCTGTCGGTCATCAGGCCGTCGACGCCCAAGTCCAGCAAGCGGTGCATGTGGCGGGGATCGTCGACGGTCCACACGTGCACCTGCAACCCGCGGTGATGAGCAGCCGCCAGGAATCTCTCGTCGACCAGTGCTCGCCCCTCGATATGTGCGGGCACCTGCACGCAAGCGGCGCCAGCTGCGGCGACCGGGACGGGGAGTCCTCGCGAGGTCAGCCACAGCCGAGCCACGCCAACGGGGCCCAAACTCCGGCATACCGCCGGACCCAGGATCCTGGCCAGGCGGGCGGTCCGGCGTGACTTGAACGAACCGAAGCAGACCCGCTCGGCAATCCCCAGATCACGCACCAGTTCGGCCAGAGGTTCGACGACCTCGTCACACTTCGGGTCGATGTTGAAGCGAACGGACTCCCAGGCACCCAGAACGTCCACCAGTCGGGGCACTGGTTCGATCCCGTGGACCCGGGCAGAGGAGATCTCGGCCCAGTCGAGCTCCGCAACACGGCCGCTGCGATCGGTCAGGCGTTCGAGTGTGGGGTCGTGGAAGGCGACCACCACGCCGTCGTTGGTGAGCCGGGCGTCGGTCTCCAGGTACCGGAACCCCATGTCCACGGCCCTCTGGAAAGCGGCGACGGTGTTCTCGGGGGCCTCGTGGCCGCCACCACGGTGCGCGAAGGCCAGGGGCCCGTCGTGTCGCAAGTACGGCGGCAGATCGGAGATGGCGCGGAGGTTAGCGACACCGGTAGCCTGCTCACACGATGAGGAGTCGAGGTCGGTTGTGTTCCTGCGACCTGGACATCCGCCAGGTTCCCGCCAGGTCGTCGCGATGACCGCCGACCGTCGGCGCACGAAGATCGTCGCCTCGATCGGCCCTGCCTCCGAGAGTCCCCGGATCCTGGCGAAACTCATGGATGCCGGGATGGACGTGGCCCGCATCAACCTGTCGCACGGGTCGCTCGAGGCCGCACTCGAGCTGTACGGGCGCATCCGGGGTGTGGCGCGCGCCGAGGGGCGCGAAATCGGGATCCTGGCCGACCTGCCGGGGCCGAAGATCAGGGTGGCTCCGCTTCCACGTGGCGGCGTCATGCTCGAACAGCACGCCGAGGTGATCCTGAGGTCCGGGCGCACCGCCAGCGACGCGCGGGTTCTCGAGGTGGACTACGAGCGTCTCCTCGATGATGTGCAGCCGGGGGATCGAGTCGGGCTCGCCGACGGGCAGATCCTCATCGAGGTCCAGTCTGCGCACAGCGGTGAATTGCGCGGCCAGGTGCTCCACGGTGGCCTGCTGCGCGGGCGGCCGGGGTTCTACATCCCCGCCGACCGGCTCAGCCTCACCACACCCACCGAGACGGACCTCCGCTACGCAGAGGCACTCACCGAGGTTGGAGTGGACTTCATCGGCATGTCGTTCGTGCGAGGGGCGGAGGACCTTCACACCCTGGGAACCGCGGCACCCCCGGAAGGGCCGCTGCTGATCGCCAAGATCGAGACTCGTCCCGCGGTCGAGAACATCGACGCCATCATCAACGCGGCCGACGCCGTGATGGTGGCCCGGGGCGACCTGGGCATCGAGATCCCGATCGAGAACCTGCCGCACCTGCAGAAGGACATCATCCGGCGCTGCATCGCCGGCGGCCGTCCGGCCATAACCGCCACCCAGATGCTGGAGTCCATGATCGACTCGCCGGTGCCGACCCGCGCCGAGGCGTCCGACGTTGCCAACGCCGTCTTCGACGGCTCCAGCGCCGTCATGCTGTCCGCGGAGACAGCCATCGGCGCCGACCCGGTACACGTCGTCACCACGATGGCGCGGATCGCCCAGGAGGCCGATCTCCGCTTCGACCACATCAGCTGGGCGCAGAACATTACGCAGCTGCACATGATCAACCCGGACCAAGCGTCGCTGTCGGTCACCGACGCGATGACGACCGCTGCCTCACGAGTCGTCGAGGAGGTCGACCTGGCGGCACTCATCTGCGTGTCCGGCAGCGGCTTCACGGTCCGTTCCATGGCGCGGTTCCGGCCACGCGTCCCGGTGCTCGGCTTCAGTGCCGATCCCCGGACGGTGCGCCAGTTGACGCTGAGTTGGGGCGTAGAACCCATCTGCCTTGCCAGCGAGACCGCCTACGAGTCACGGGTGGCCGACGCCGTCGAGGCGGCAACGGAGTCGGGGCACGTTCGCGGCGGTGATCTCGTCGCCGTTCTCGCCGGCATCAATCCGGCGAGTCGCAGCACCGACGTGTTGCGACTCGTCCGCGTGCCCGGAGACCTGCGAGAACTCCGTCGCTCCCCGCAGCCGGCGCGATAATGCGGGCGACAGTCCAATGAACCGGGGGAGAACCGCTACCGGCGCGCCCCGGTTCGAGGCCCACCGAAACCCGGCAAGCAAGGAGCGCACGTGAGCGACGTCCCAATCTCGCTGAGCCCGTCAGGGCCGCCGGAGACGGTGCTGGACCCCGAACCCACCGAGGCGCTGACCCGCCTGGCGCGTGCGTTGGCCGCTCCTGCGGCGGAGAGGCACTCTCTTATCAGCGATGTCGTCTCTCGCTGGCCCCAGTTCCTGGAAGGCTGGGCTCGGCTGGGCCAGGAGGCCCGGGACAGGGTGGAGGCCTACGCCTGCTTCCGTGTCGGCTATCACCGCGGCCTGGACCGGCTCCGTCGCAGCGGTTGGCGCGGTTCGGGGTACGTGCGCTGGGAGCACCCGCACAATCGCGGGTTCCTGCTGGCGCTGGCAGGTCTGGCGCGCACCGCCGCGGAACTGGGGGAGCAGGAGGAGGCTCACCGATGCGAGCAGTTCCTCATGCAGCTGGATCCCCAATGGTCGCCGGAGCGGTTCGATTCCTGAGGGTCCGGCGACGAAATTCAGCGGCGCCGTGCTCGCCGGCGGCAACAGCAGCCGCATGGGCCAGGACAAGGCCTTCGCGTCTTTCGAAGGGCGCCCCCTGGCCGAGATCGCTCGCGCTGCCCTCGCCGAAGCCGGGGCAGTCGAACTGCTGAGCATCGGTGGCGACGAGCCTCGCCTCGCCGGGCTGGGTTTCAGGGCGATACGCGACGACGACGCCGGTGAAGGTCCGCTGGGTGGGCTGCTCACGGCGCTCCGGTCGGCGGCGGGGGAGTGGGTCGCCGTCCTGGCGTGTGACCTGCCTCGTGCCAGCGCCGGGACAGTGCGCGAGCTGCTGAGGCACACCGGCGAGGACATCGACGCAGTGGTGCCGCTGCTGGGCGGTCGCCCGCAGCCGGCCCACGCCGTGTGGCGGCGCGAATGCCTCCACGCCCTCGAGCCACTCTTCACTGCGGGGGAACGCCGGCTGCGCGCCGCGGTGGACCACGTCCGCGCGCGGCTGGTGACCGTGCACGACCCGACCACCCTGCAGGACGCCGACACGCCGCATGACCTGCGCTCGTTGACGCCGGCTGCAGCGCCGAACGCACCGCCGGCACCAGAAGCGGCAGATGGCAAATCCGATCCTGCCAGAGCCGCTTCGGGCTCCTTGCAGCTCGGCGTGTGATGGACGGAGCCGACTACTGAGCGACTACGAACTGGTGGACCACGAGGCGCGCCTCGTCGAACTCGTCGCCGAGGCTTGCGACGCACCGAGTTACGCGCTCGACACCGAGTTTCACCGTGAACAGACCTACTACCCACGCCTCGGCCTGGTGCAACTGGCCTGGGCGGACCGGGTGATCCTCCTCGACCCGCTCGCCGCCTCGTTGGAACCCCTGGGAGCGCTGCTCGACAGCTCGGCCACAGCGGTCATGCATGCTCCCGACCAGGACCTCGAGATCCTGCGTCATGTAGTCGGCCGGGTACCGGCGCGCCTCGTCGACACGCAGACGGCGGCCGGATTCTGCGGGATGCGCTCCGCATCGCTGCGTGACCTGCTCGCCCGGTTCCTCGATATCGACGTTGCCAAGGGCGACCGGCTCACCGACTGGCTGAGACGGCCCCTCCGGCCGCAACAACTCGAGTACGCGGCCGGCGACGTGCTCCACCTGCCGGCCCTGTGGGCGGCCCTCCGCGACCGCCTGAACGACCGTGGCCGGTTGGGGTGGTGCGAGGAGGAATGCGAGCGATTGCGTATCCGACAATCGGCGTCGCGCCGGCCGGAGGACGCCTGGCAGCGGGTGCGGGAGCTCCGCAGGCTGCCACGGCGATCCCAGCCGTTGGCGATCGCGGTGGCGGCTTGGCGCGAGCGTCGCGCCGCGCGACTGGATCTCCCGGCTCGCTTCGTGCTCAGCGATCTGGCGTTGGCGGCGGTCGTGCAGGCCTCGCCGGCCTCCCAGGCCGCGCTCGCTGCGGTGCGCGGGGTGGACGCTCGAGCCATGTCCTCCGGCACGGGAACAGAACTGCTGGAGGTCATCTCCGAGGCTCGGCGCAACCCACCGCGGGTGCCCCGGAACTCGAAGGGTCCCGACAGGTCACACCTCCAGCCCGTCGTCGCTCTGGTGTCCGCCTGGCTCTCCCAGGTCGCCCGGGATGATCGCTTGGACCCCGCGCTCGTCGCTACCCGGGCCGATCTGGCCGCGTTCTTGGAGGGGGAGCCGGGGGCGCGGCTCGCCACCGGCTGGCGTTACGAGCGCTACGGCTCCCGGGTTGAGGAGTTGATGACCGGCAAGGCGGCGGTGGCGCTGGAGCCGGAGGGCAAGCTGCGTATCGAGCAACGATCCGGGCTTCCGCTCTGAGCAGCACGGGCCGCGGTCGCGGCAGCTCCGTCAGAGCCCTGCCCCGTGTCCGGGGCACATGCCGGAGATGGACGGGAGTACCGCACTAAGATGCTCAATCCCGCGAGAACGTGCGGTGGTAACGGCGTTTCTCGCCAACAGACAGAGCTGGACGCCGGAGATGCGGCGCTCGGCCCAGCGAGTTCGGAGTTCTGCTTGTGAAGAAGGGACGCCACCGGCGCTACGAGGAAGCCCGCGCTCTGAAGCAGACCAGCGACGGTTTCGATGAACTCTTTGAGGACGACGAAGAGCCCTGCCCCGAGTGTGAGGCACTCCCGGGCCACGACCACCGGTCGTGGTGTGCGCACAGTTCCGACGCCTAGCGCCCGACGGCCGGCCACCGACTCGTTGAGCGAGGCGTAACGCCCCTGAGCGAGGCGTTGCCGGACCCGCCCGGTGCCCCTCAGCCGCCGGTTTCCTCCAGGATCTCGTCGAGCTTCAGAATGTCGTCCTCCAGCACGAGGCCGACGAACGAACCGTCGGCGGTCACGACGGCCAGCATCTCGACGTCCGCCTTGTCCATCGCCGCCACGGCATCGCGGAGGGTCCAGGAGGGGTTCGCCACCGGGAGGTCCATCGCGGCCATCTCCCCGACGGTTCTGGACTCCCATTCGCTCCGCGGCAGGTCGCCGATCTGATCCAGACCGCACATCCCGGCATAGCGGCGCCCCTCCACCACCGCCACCTCACGCTCGCGCCGGCCGAGGACGTGCATGGTCATCAACTCCGAGATCGTCGCATCGGGTGGAACGGTGAGGACGTCGGTCCGGAGCACCGAGGTGATCGGCAGCATGAAGCGGCGCTCGAGGTGTCCGAGGCGTTCGGCAGCCTGGTGGGACGAAACGCTGGCCCGACCCGCCACCAGTTGCGCCACCGCCGCCGCCACAAGTGCCGGTACCACGAATGCGGAGCCCTGGCTGGACTCGGCCACGAACATGACCGCGGCGATAGGCGCGCGGTACCCCGCGCCCAGGAACGCAGCGAGTCCGAGCGTCGGATACAGACCGGTCTCGCTGTGGTCCAGCAGAATCCCTACCACCGTCCCCATCAACACGCCCTGGACGGCAAGGGGGATGAACAATCCTCCTGTACCGCCCGCCGCCACCGTCGCCAGCGTGGCCACGATCCGGATCCCGAACAGCGCCACAATGAGCCAGACCCCCCGGGGCACATCGAGCACCCACTCGGCGGAGCGCACGCCGGGCCCCAAGCTCAGCGGCGCCCCGAAGAGCGCGTTCGTGGCGAATGCCAACCCGCAGAGCAGGCCTCCGGTGGCAAAGATGCGGGGCACCGGCCCGAAGCGGGCCGGCAGGGCCTTGCCCCAACGGACGAGCGCCGAGAACCCCCGCCCTCCCAGTCCCGCGGTGACACCCACGAGTGCGCCACCCAACAGGTCGACGATCGCCAGAGTCCGCACGTCTCCCGCCAGACCGGGAAAGACCGGACTGGTGTCGCCCAACACGACGGCGAACATCAAGAAACTGACGGCCGAGGCCACCAGCGAGGGCAGTAGCGCCCGGCGCGTCACGTCGTCCCGGTACGGGGCCTCCAGAGCGAAGATGACGCCCGTGGCCGGCGCTCGGAAGATCGCCGCCACGCCGGCGGCGGCACCGGCGGTGAGCAGCATCTGTATCTCCTCGCGGCGCAGGAAGCGCTGCAGCACGCGTTGCAGGTTGTGGGCCACGGAGGCTCCCGCGTAGATCGACGGGCCCTCCATCCCCAGTGCCCCGCCACAACCGATCGTCGCGGCTCCCGCAAGCAGCTTTGCGGGAAGCTGGCGCAGGGGCAGCCGCGGCGAGCGCTCGTGAAACGCCTTGATGTACTCGTCGGAAGTGGCCGGCGTGGTTCCCCGTCCTCCCACGAGGCGCAGCAGCAGCGCCGCCGCGCAGAGCCCGACGAGCGGTCCGAGAGCCTGCTGCCACAGCGGCAACTCGAAGAGCCTCTCCAGCATGATCTCGACGACGACCTGCTCGAAGAGCGCCACCAGCAGGCCGACACCAACACCCACACCGACCGCCGCGCCGAGCACGCGCGGCAGGCGGCCGGCCGGCCGGAACGAGCGGAGAAAGCGCACCGGAGGCGAGGCTACCGGGCTCGCTCGCCGACGCTGAGAATCATCGGTGCACCACCCCGTCCTTGCGCCGTCGCCGCGACCCGCCACGGCGCGGGCAGACTGCCGGTGTGAGCGACATCGACGACGCCCTCGAGGACCTGGCCGAGCGGCTCGCCGGGATCGCAGCGGACATGGACGACCTGGGTTTCGAGTACCTGCGGGCGGCCGCAGCAGGTGGTGATCCCACTCACCTGGCGGTTGAGCGACGGCTTCTCAAGGCCCGCCGGGCGGTCGCCAGGGCGGTCGCAGCGCTGCAGCCGCGCCCCTCAGACGACCCGACGACCCTCTGAGGACTCCGGCCGCTCAGGCGGTGAGTTCGGCGGCGCGTCCCGCGAGGGTCTCCAGCAACTCGTCGAAGGACTTGGCGAATGCCGCCACTCCCTCGGACTCGAGAACCTCGGCCACCGCTGCGAGATCCACCCCCACTTCAGCGAGATCCTCCAGGTCCGCGGCGGCCCGGTCCAAGTCGGCATCGATCGTGCGCCGCACCGTGCCGTGATCCTCGAACGCCTCGAGAGTTGCCTCGGGCAAGGTGTTCACCGTGTCGGGTCCGATCAGGTTGTCCACATACAGCGTGTCGGGGTAAGCGGGGTTCTTCGTCGAGGTCGAGGCCCAGAGGGGACGCTGCAGGCGGGCGCCGCGGGCGCTGAGGGCCTCCCAGCGCGGCCCGGAGAAGCAGCGCCGGAAGATGTCGTACGCCAGCTTCGCCTGCGCCACCGCGATCCGGCCACCCAGCGCCCGGGCAGCGGGGGTGCCCACGGCCTCCAGGCGCCTGTCGACCTCGGTGTCCACCCGGCTCACGAAGAACGAGGCCACCCCTGAGATGCCGCTCAGATCACCCGGGCGGCTCTCGAGTCCCGCCAGGTATGCCTCGATCACATCCTCGTAACGCTGGAGGGAGAAGATGAGCGTGACGTTGATGCTGTGGCCCTCGGCGGTGAGCGTTCGCAGGGCGTCGACGCCGGCGGCGGTGGCCGGCACCTTCACGTACAGGTTGGGGGCGTCGATCCGGGCGTGGAGCTCCCGGGCCGCGCCGGTGGTGGCCACGGCGTCGTGTGCGAGTTCGGGGGCCACCTCCACCGACACGTAGCCGTCGGTGCCGGCGCTGCTGTCGTACACGGGACGCAGCACGGCCAGCGCGGCACTGATATCGCTGGTCACGAGGTGCCAGTAGCTCTCCTCAGTGCCCGTGCCTCCCGCGGTCAACTCCGCCAGGTCGCCGTCATAGGCGTCGCCGGAGGTCATCGCCTTCTGGAAGATCGTGGGGTTGGACGTGATGCCGCGACAGCCGCGCTCCACCCAGCGGTTCAGCTCACCGCCGGTGATCCAGCTGCGCTTCAGATTGTCCAGCCAGGGACTCTGCCGCCCCACCTCGTGGAGTTCGACCAACCTGCTCATGACGCTTCTCCCTTCAGCAGCAGCCGGTGGGCTGTTGCGCCTCTCCGAGCAACTCCCGGGCTGCCGCCACGACACGATCGGGGTTCATGCCCAGCTCGGCCAGGACGACGTTTCCGGGCGCGGATGCGCCGAATCGGTCGACCCCCAGCGCACGGTCAACCCAGCGTTCCCAACCCTGGGTGACACCCGCCTCGGTCGCCAGCGAGGGCCGGTCGGGTGGAATCACTGTTTCCCGGTACGTGGCCGGCTGCGCGGCGAACAGCTCCCAGCAGGGCATGGAGACCACCGCCGCGGCAATGCCTTCGGTCCTGAGAAGTTCGGCCGCGCTGACGCACAGCGCAACCTCGCTGCCCGAACCCACGAGCGTCAACGCCGCTCCGGAAGGTTCGCTGAGGACGTAGGCGCCACGGTCAACCCCCTCGGGGGTGGTTCCCGGCAGCACCGGAGTTCCCTGTCGGGTCAAGATGAGCGCGGTCGGGCCATCGCAGTCCAGCGCGACACGCCAGGCACCGAGAGTCTCCGGCGCATCCGCCGGGCGGATGACCGTCAGGTCCGGGATGGCCCGCAGGGCCGCCACGTGTTCCACCGGCTGGTGCGTGGGCCCGTCCTCGCCGACGCCCAGGGAGTCGTGTGACCAGCAGAACACGGCCCTGGTTCCCGACAGGGCCGCCAGGCGCACCGCCGGGCGCATGTAGTCGCTGAAGACCAGGAAGGTACCGCCGACCGGCAGCAGGCCACCGTGGCGGGCGATCCCCACCATCGCCGAACCCATGGCGTGCTCACGCACGCCGTAGAACACCTGGCGCCCGTCGCCGGCCTCGCGGCTCAGCGGGGTCTCGGCGGTCAGCTTCGTGCCGGTGTTCCCTGTCAGGTCGGCACCGCCGGCCAGCACGTGGTCCATGGCGGTCGCGACGGCGTTGAGGCACGCGCCACTGGCCGCGCGCGTCGCCACGGAGGTTCCCACCTCCCAGGGCCCGAGGCCGTCATCCCAGCCCTCCGGGGGTCGGGCCGCCCAAAGGCCGGGTAGGTCCGGGCGGGCTCCGGAGGCCTCGGCCCAGCGGTCCTCCCAGGCGCGGCGCGCCCCGGCTCCGCGGCGACCGACCGCGCGGTAGTACTCCAGCACATCGTCGGGCACCCAGAACCGCTCGGTGGGCGGCAACCCCATCACGGCCTTGGCAGCCGCGATCTCGTCGTCCCCCAGGGCGTAGCCGTGAGCCGCCGGCGCGTCGGTGAGCTCGGGGGAGGGGTGGGCTATGTGGCTGCGCAGTACGAGCAGCGAGGGGGCCTCGGTCGTCATGGCGCGACGCAACGCCGCTTCGAGCGCATCGAGATCCTCGGCCACCTCGCCCAGGGTCTCGACGTGCCAGCCGTAGGCCGCGAAACGGCCGGCGGCGTCGTCGGAGAGCCATAGATCGGTCTCGCCGTCGATGGACACCCGGTTGTCGTCGTACACGTAGACGAGGCGGCCCAGACCCAGATGCCCTGCCATGGACGCCGCCTCGTGGCTCACCCCTTCCGCGAGGTCGCCGTCACTGCAGATCACGAAGGTGTGGTGATCACAGAGTCCGGGGCCGTAGCGGGTGCGCAACCAGCGCTCGGCCAGCCCCATCCCCACGGCGTTGGCGAAGCCTTGGCCGAGCGGGCCGGTAGTGACCTCCACGCCGATCGCGGTCTCGGCCTCGGGGTGCCCCGGAGTGCGGCTGCCCCACTGCCGGAAGGCCTTCAGGTCGTCCAAGGAGAGGTCGTAGCCACAGAGGTAGGCCATGCTGTAGAGGAGGATCGAGGCGTGTCCGGCACTCAGCACGAACCGGTCCCGGTCGGGCCAGTCGGGAGCCGCCGGGTCGTAGGTCATGATCCGGCTCCACAGCACGTGCGCCAGCGGAGCCAGAGCCATGGCGGTGCCCTGATGGCCTGAGCGAGCCGCGTGGGGCGCATCCATGGCCAGCGCCCGGACCACGTCGATGGCGCGCCGTTCGAGAGCGAGGTCGCGGGCGAGATTCCCGCTGCTCACCGACCCGCTCCCTGCCCGAACAGGGCGACGGAGGCCGTGAATCCGTGCAGGTAGCTGCGCGGGCCCACGGGCCCGATCTCACCGGCACAGAACATCCCGGCCACCGGGGCCGGTGCGATGGCGCCGGACACCACCGAGGCGTCCTGGTCGGCAACATCGAAGAGACGGCGTCCCCTGCCGTTGCAGGTGAACAGCAACGCCCCGTCAGCACACCGTCCCGACATGAGGCCGCTGAGGTCGTCGCGCGCCGTGGTGGCGTCGCGGACGTGGAACTGCACCGTGGTGCCGGTCTCGACGATGTCGCCCACCGCCAGCGCCTGCGAGGTTCGCTCCAACCCCAGCACGCCGCGCACCAGGAAGTCGCCCCTGTCGAAGTCCAGTTTGTGCTCGTTCACGACGATGCCGACGTGAAGGCCGCGCTGCACCAGGGCGCGCTCGGAGGCATCGAGACCCTCCACGATCTCCTGCAGGCGTTCGAGGGCGGGTCGTCCACCCAACTCGTGAATCAGGTTGCGCTCGCCGTGGGTCACGACGTAGGGCTGCCCGATCGGTCGGCAACCTTGGGACACCACGGTCCGGGGCTCGGCGCTCGACTCCAGCAGCAAGCCGACGGCTCCATCGTCGAACACCTCGCCGCCGAGCACCAGGCGGTTTCCTCCCGCCGTACCCGACGCCGAAGCCAGCCCTCCGATTGCGCGAACCTGCCGATGGTCGGCTCCCAGCTGCACCAGCAGGCGGTCGGCGGGGAAGCTGAACGGATCGGCTATCAGCAGCAAAGTGCGCGGCCGATCGTCGAGCGGCGGGAGATCCTCCACGGGCGAGTGCTCAGCGGTGAGAGCGGGACCCAGACGCACAGGTACAGCGCCGGTGAGGGGAGCGGCCCAAGCCGCCACCGCCGGCGTCTCCTCCAATTCACGGCCTCCGGCGATGACCGACACCGCACAGGTGCCCAGCATCACCTCCGGTGCGAGCCGCTCGGCGAGGATGGCCGCCAGGCTGTCCATAGCTTCCAGATGCGTTGCGGTGGCGAAGAAAACCACCGCAGCGGGCGAACCGGCTTCCAACGAGCCGGCCAGATCGGCGGCGACCGCCGCAGCCGCGTCCGCCGTGGATTCCGCCTCCGAGAGGGCCACTGCAAAAGTCATCGACGCGGCGACCGTATCGTCGGGCTCACTCGGCCGCCGGCGCCGGCGGCAACAGGGCGTAGGGGACCACAGTCGTGGGGCCGTCGCCGAGGCGGCAATGCGCCTCCACCGTGGAATAATCCTCGAACTGCAACTCCGCCCTCACCAGCCGGAAGTTGAACTTACCGGGCTCCACCTGCAGGTATTGCACATTCCGGGCGATCTGGGCGCCGTCGCGGGTGTAGACCACCTCGAGCACCTCGTTCCCGTCGCTGTCGGCGGGACAGCGCACGATCACCACGAGATGCGGCGTCCACAGCAGCGGCAACTCGCCGGATGCCATCACGGAGAAATGCACCCCGGACAGGTCGAGGCGCGTCGAGGGGCCGGGAACCTGCCGGACGTCGATCTCCTCGATGAACAGTGCGGCGACAATCTGCACGCCCTGACCGTACCGCCTCGACCGCCGCGAAGGTGGCTTCTGAGGGGCCGGAGAATCCCCGCGCCCCGGCGTGGACGCCAGCGCGCACCGGTCGGGCAGGGCGGGCGTACAGTTTGGGCGGTATGTTCCGCATCTTCGTGCCGCTCGTACTGCTCGCCGTGGCGGTCGCGACCTTGCTGGTGTCCAATCAACTGGCCGACGAACCCGCGCCGGGCCAACCCCTCGGCGTGGCCGGTGCGGACCTTCCACTGCTCTCGGCGCGACGGCTGCCGACGGTGACCACCAGCGCCACTCCGGTCACAACACCGGGGCGGGAAGTGACGCTGGAACGGGACTTGACGGCGCTGGTGATCAGCGCTCCCACGCAAAGTTGTGTCGTGGTCCGCCAGGACGGCGAGGATCTCTTCGCGAAGGATCCCGATGAGCGCCTCGTGCCCGCGTCGCTGCAGAAGCTGGCCACTGCCCACGCCGCCCTGGTGACCCTGGGAGCCGACTACACCTACCGGACAACGGTGATCGCAGAATCCGAGCCGGTCGACGGTGTCCTGCCCAACGATCTCTACCTGGTCGGCGGTGGGGATCCGCTGCTGGCAACCGAGAACTACGCGGAACTCCTGGCGATACAGGGAGCGGAGCCCACCCGGCTCGACGGGCTCGCCGCGGAACTCGTGGCCGGCGGGCTCACCCGCATCAACGGCGCCGTCATCGCAGTACAGGATCGCTACGACGACGCCCCGTCGGTGGCAGGCTGGCCCGAGGAATGGCTCGGAGCCGGCGGGCCCGGGACCCTCAATGCGATCGCACTCAATCAGGGGTATCAGGCACCGGAGGGAATCACCGGGACGGCGGGACTGCTCCCCGAACCCGAGCCGGCGCTGCGTACCGCCGCCCTGTTCGACGACATGCTCGAGGCACGGTCGGTGACGATCCCCGAGCGTCCCGGCGTGGCCACACCCGACACGGACTTCAGCGGCTACCTGGAGTTGGGGTCGATCACCTCGGCGCCGCTGAGCAACTACCTGCGCTTCATGCTGGCCAACAGCGACAACACAACCGCCGAATTGATCCTGAAGGAGATCGGCCGGTCCTGGTCCGGCACCGGCACGACCCTCGACGGCGCCCTGGGCGTACTGGAGTTGCTGGCGGAGGACGCCGGCCGGCCAGTGCTGGTGTTCCCGCCCGTTGACGGCTCGGGTCTCAGCCCCGACAACGAGTTGACCTGCCGTCAGGTCACCGACATCCTCGAGATCGACGGCCCCGACGGACCCCTGGCGTCCTACCTGCCGGTGGCGGGCGAGTCGGGCACCATGCGCAACCGCTTCGTCGACTCCACCGCCGCCGGACGCGTCCGGGCGAAGACCGGCTCATTGCCCGGCGTGTCCTCCCTGGCGGGTTTCGTCACCGGTGCCGACGGTCGGCCGATCACCTTCGCCGCCATCTTGAACGGCGAGAGGCTTGCCGCCATCGACGCCGACGCCTTCCTGCAACAGATGCTGGAGATCCTGGTGGCCCACCCCAACTTCGCCGAGACCGGCGACAGCGGCACCGATACCCTCGACGGCGGGGGATAGCCGCCGTGGCCGCATCGCCGCCGGCAGTCTCGGCGGTGCGAGAACTGCCGATGTTCCCGCTGCAGCGGCTGCCCTTTCCGGGCTCCGCGTTGCCTTTGCACGTGTTCGAGCCGCGTTATGTGGAGTTGACGAGGTGCTGTCTCGACGGGGACCGCATGTTCGGCGTCACGCTGATCATGCGCGGATCGGAGGTCGGAACCGATCCGACCCAGGTCCGCAGCGACGTCGGCGTCGGCGTACGGATTCTCCGAGCGCGCCCGGTGGAGGGCCAGCGCTGGATTCTCGAGACCGAGTGCCTCGACAGATTGCGGGTCCGCCGCTGGCTCGACGACGACCCCTATCCCCGAGCGCTCACAGAATCCTGGCCCGATCCACCGGCTCCCACCTCCGACACCGCCGGCCCGGCGGAGGCTGTCACCGAGACGTACCGGCGGATCGCGGCACTGCTCGGAGCCGCTCGGACCGGTGGAGCCCCCGAGCTGCGTTTCGACCGGCTCAGCGACGACTCCACCCGGGCCGCCTACCAACTCTGCAGCGCAGCGCCGGTCGGGGAACTGGACCGGCTGCGCCTCCTCGAAGCACCCGGCACCGTGGAGCGCCTCCACCTGCTGGCGGATCTCCTCGGGGGCGTCGAGGACACGCTTCGCCTGCTCCGGGACACCGGCGAACACCCCTCGCGGGACTGAGCCGGCGCATCGTCGGGACCGATTCCCCGCCTCAGGGCCCCCAAGGGCCGGCGGTAGACTCGGCGGCATGGTTGCAGCTAGCGGTGACGAGGCGCGGCCTCCCGACGGACCCGCCGCCGGAACCGGAGCGCCGGAGACCGGGGCGGCCCCGCAGGGGGCACCCACCGATCCGGCCACCGCTCTCACCGAACTGCGTGACGTCGTCCTTGCCTATTTCCGCCAGGAGGCCGTGGACCCCCTCAAACGTCTGGTTGCCTGGCTGGGTTTCGGGATTCTGGGAGGCGTCTTCGTGTGCACGGGGCTGGTCCTTCTCGCCCTCGCCGCCCTGCGGGCCTTGCAGACCGAGACCGGTGGGCACCTCGCCGGCAACCTCAGCTGGACCCCGTACGCAATCGTGCTGGCCGGGGTGCTCGTGGTATTCCTGGTCGCACGCTCCGCCGCGCGGGCACGACGGCGCGCTGGCGCGGAGGAGGAGAAGTGACCACAGGCCGCTCCGGCGACATCACCCGTGAGGATCTCGAGGCGCAGTTGCAGCAGGTGGCCGATGCCGTCAACGTCGCCAGCGCCCCTGCCCGGCGGAGTGGGTTCCGTCTCGGCGTGATCGGCGGGATCGCTCTGGTGATCCTGGCATTCTTCCTCGGCAAGCGCCGTGGCCGCCTGACTCGCACCTTCGTCGAGCTGCGCCGGTACTGAGCCCGTGGCCGCCGCACCGCTGAGTCCTCTGGCACTGGCACGACGACGGGGCATCACCCGCGGGCTACTGGGCGACAGCACCTTCTGGCTGCTGGCAGGGGCTCTGGCATGGGGTCTAAGAGGCGTGCGCAGGGCGTTTCGACCCGTCGAGCCCGCTGCCCGCACCACGTTGCGGTTGAGACCGGGGGAGCGGCTCGTGGTCTCGCACGGCGCACCGCGACCCCGCCGCTGAGTCGCCGGACGCGCGTGAGCAGGGAGACCGAGAGCCCCGGCAGCCGGGAAGACGGCACGGCGGACTCGGGCACCTCGCCGTCCGCGGAGGGATTCAGCGACGGGGAACTGGTGATGCTGGTCGACCGGAAGAACCGCAGCTACCTGCGCCGGCTGGAGCCCGGAGGCTTCTTTCACTCCCATTCCGGGCTCGTGGCCTGGGATGATCTTGCCGGCCAACCCGAAGGCAGCGAGGTGCGATCGGTCGGCGGAACCCGCTTCCGGGCGTTCCGCCCCACGCTGTCGGACTTCATCGTGAAGATGAAGCGCGGCGCGCAGGTCATCTACCCCAAGGACCTCGGTCCCATGCTGCTGCTCGCCGACATCGCTCCTGGCCATCGGGTGCTGGAATCGGGCGTGGGATCCGGGGCCCTGTCCCTGGCGTTGCTGCGCGCCGGTGCCGAGGTGTTCGGCTACGAGATTCGCCCCGACTTCGCCCGCCGCGCCCACAAGAACGTGCAGGAGTTCCTGGGGCCGGAGGCACTGGCCCGCTACCACATCTCCGAACGCGACTGCTACGAGGGCATCGACGTGGACCGCCTGGACCGCGTGGCCCTGGATCTCCCCGAGCCCTGGCGAGTCGTGCCGCACGCCGCGGACCGGCTCCGGCCCGGTGGCATCTTCATCGCTTATACCCCCAGCGTGCTGCAGGCCACACACCTGCGGGACTCACTGGAGCGCGGCCCCTGGGCGCTTGCCGCCACTGTCGAGATCCTGCAGCGGAGCTGGCATATTGCAGGAGAGGCCGTCCGGCCGGACCACCGGATGGTTGCCCACACCGGGTTCCTCACGCACGCCAGGCGGCTACCGGCCTAGAGGCGTCGGGCCGTGAACCTCCTCGACCTGGGATTGCTGGGTCTGTTGCTGCTGACGGGGTTGCTGGGGTTGCGCACCGGCCTGCTGCGGCCCGGTCTTGCCTGGCTGGGCCTGGCCCTCGGTCTGGTGGGCGCCATCCAGCTTCTGGCGTGGGCCTTGGAGGAGATCGCTCCAGCCGCCGAGCGGTGGCACCCGATGGCCTACCCCCTCGGAACCAGTGCCGGGATCCTGGTGGCTGGAGCCCTGGCCGGCCACATCGCGGGCCTCCTGGTGGGCAGGCTGGCGCACCTGGCTCTCCCGGAGTCGCTGCGCACAGTCGATCGGGTTGCCGGTTTCCTCGCCGCCGTCGCTGCTGTGGGAGCCCTGATCTGGCTGCTCGCTCCGACGGCGGCCAGCACTCCCGGCTGGTTCGCCGAAGCGAGCGAGGGCTCGGCGCTCGTGCGGGCGAGCCTGGAACTCCTGCCGCCGCCGCCGGAGGGGCTCGACCGGGTCGTGGCCTGGGTGCGCCTCGACTCCGCCTAGGAGAGTCGGCGCGGCAGGGAAATCCGCAGGGTCGTTTGCCGTGGCGCCCGCGGGCGTCTCAGGCCTCGATCTCTATGAAGATGCACTCGCCGGGGCATTCCTCGGCGGACTCGATGGTCGCTTCTTCTTGACCGTCGGGCACCACGGCCAAGCCGGTGGGCCCGCCGGGATCGCTGAAGATCGTGTCACCTTCTCGCACATAGGCCAGACCGTCATCGAGCAGGGTGAACACGTCAGGGGCGATCTCCTCGCAGAGTCCATCGCCTGTGCAGAGATCCTGGTCGATCCAGACCTTCATCGTGCTGCTCCCGAATTGCTGGGCGGTGCGTGCAGGGGTGGTGAGTCCTTACCGGCGCTTCACCATCGGCGCATTATAGCGGCGGCTGGAGGGCCACCGGCACGTTCACCGCTGCCGGTGCCACGCCCTGTGCGGTCACGTGAAGGTATCGCGCCGCGTGTAGGGTCGCATCCGAGGACATGCCGAGGAGGTGAGAACGATCGACGAGGTCCCAAAGGATCAGGCCGTCCAGCTGAAGCTGCTGCGCCAGGAGATCGAGGCGTTGCGGCGACGCCTGCAGGACACCCCGCAGCGCATCCGCACCCTCGAGGAGCGTCTGCTGGAGACCAAGGGCCAGTTGGCCCAGGCCGTCTCGCAGAACGAGAAGCTGACCCACACCCTGCGCGAGGCACGCGAGCACATCGGCGCGCTGCGCGAGGAGGTCGAGAAGCTCACCCAGACCCCGAACGCCTACGGCACCGTGCTCCAGCTCAACGATGACGGCACCGTCGACGTGTTCTCCTCGGGGCGCAAGATGCGCGTGGCGATCCATCCCGAGGTGGAGGGCACCCTGGAACGCGGCCAGGAGGTCGCGCTGAACGACTCCCTCAGCGTCGTCCTCGCTCGCACCGCCGACGGCACCGGAGAGGTTGTCACCCTCACCGAGTTGCTGGAGGGCGGTCGCCGGGCGGTGGTGAGTTGCCGCGCGGATGAGGAGCGGGTGGTGGATCTCGCCGAGGGTCTCGACGGTATCCCGCTCCGGGTCGGCGACCCGATGCTCATGGACGTCCGCTCCGGCCTCCTCACCGAGCGCCTCGTGCGCTCGGAGGTCGAGGATCTGGTGCTGGAGGAGGTTCCCGAGGTCACCTACGACGACGTCGGCGGGCTCGACTCGCAGATCGAGAAGATCACCGACGCCGTGGAGTTGCCATTCCTGTACGCGGACCTGTTCGCCGAACACCGCCTGCCGGCTCCGAAGGGCATCCTGCTGTACGGGCCGCCCGGCTGCGGCAAGACGCTCATCGCCAAGGCGGTCGCCAACTCACTCGCCACCAAGGTGGCGAGTGCCACGGGCAACGAGAAGGCGCGCAGCTACTTCCTGAACATCAAGGGCCCCGAGCTTCTCAACAAGTACGTCGGCGAGACGGAGAGGCAGATCCGGAGGGTCTTCCAGCAGGCCAGGGACCGTTCGGCAGAGGGCTGGCCGGTGATCGTCTTCTTCGACGAGATGGAGTCGCTGTTCCGCATGCGCGGCAGTGGCATCAGTTCGGACATGGAGTCCACCGTCGTGCCACAGCTACTCGCCGAGATCGACGGGGTGGAGGCACTGCGCAACGTGATCGTCATCGGTGCGTCCAACCGGGAGGACCTGATCGATCCGGCGATCCTGCGCCCGGGTCGCCTCGACGTGAAGATCAAGATCGAACGGCCCGAGGCCGAGGCGGCCGCGGCGATCTTCGCCCGCTATCTCTCGGTGGACCTGCCGATCGCCCAGAGCGCCGTGGAGACCATCGGCGGCGGCGAGAGGGACAAGGCCGTCCGCGGCATGATCGAGGAGACGGTCACGGAGATGTTCAGCACCGAGGAGCGCAACGAGTTCCTCGAGGTCACGTACCAGAACGGCGACAAGGAGACGATGTACTTCCGCGACTTCGCCTCCGGGGCCATGATCGAGAACATCGTTCGACGGGCGAAGAAGCTCGCCATCAAGCGCGTCATAGCCGGAGGGTCCCGCGGCATCACCCTGGACGACCTGCTGCAGTCGGTCACCCAGGAGCACACCGAGCACGAGGACCTCCCGAACACCACCAATCCGGACGACTGGGCGAAGATCGCCGGCAAGAAGGGCGAGCGGATCGTGTTCGTGCGCACGCTGGTGCATCGTGACGATGCCAACAGCGGCGGACGCTCCATCGAGCGCGTCGCCACCGGCCAGTACCTGTAGCACCTCGGACTTCGCCGAACGTGGCCGTCCCCAAGATCTGCGGGCTCGAGACCGAGTACGGCATCACCCATCGCGGTGCCGAGGAGTCCAACCCGATCACCGCCTCCTCACTGCTGATCAACGCCTACCTGTCGGGACTCCAGCACGCCCCCGGCTCGCCGATCGCACGCGTCGAGTGGGACTTCGAGGACGAGATGCCGGGTCGGGACGCCCGCGGCGTAGGCGGGGGAGACATCGGCTACGAGCCCGAGACGCACCTCGTCAACGCCGTGTTGACCAACGGTTCGCGCTACTACGTGGATCACGCCCACCCCGAGATCTCCGGGCCGGAGTGCGCGGATGCCCGTAGCGCCGTGCTGTGGGATCGGGCGGCGGACATCATCGCGCAGCGCTCCATGCAGGCGGCCGGGGCTCTGCTCCCGGAGGGGCAGGAACTCGTCGTCTACAAGAACAACTCCGACGGCAAGGGCAACTCCTACGGCTGCCACGAGAACTACCTCATGGATCGCGCCACACCCTTCGGGCGCATCGTGCACGGAGCCACACCACACTTCGTCACCCGCCAGATCTTCTGCGGCGCGGGGAAGTTGGGGACCGAGGCACCGGGGGTCGACCGCTTCTCGGTCCCGTACCAACTCAGCCAGCGAGCCGACTTCTTCGAGGAGGAGGTGGGGCTGGAGACCACCCTCAAGCGGCCGATCGTGAACACCCGCGATGAACCCCACGCCGATGCCCGGCACTACCGGCGACTGCACGTCATCGTGGGCGACGCCAACCTCTCCGAAGTGGCCACCTTCCTGAAGGTCGGCACCACGGCGATGGTCCTGGCTCTCGTGGAGCACGACCTCTTCCCCGACGATCTGTGCCTCGCCGCGCCGGTGCAGGCGATCCGCGCCGTCAGCTGCGACCTGAGCCTGCGTCGACCGTTCCGGCTTGCCGACGGAACCAGCGCGACCGCGCTCGATGTGCAGTGGGAACTCCTCGAGCGCTGCACGAAGTACTGCGACGACGTCGGTACCGATGCGGTGGGCGGCGAGGTCGCCGGTGAGGTACTGGCTCGCTGGGAGACCGTCCTGACACAACTCGACACCAACCCGCTCAGCCCCGCCACGACGGTGGACTGGGTGGCCAAGTACCGGCTCCTGGAGGCCTACCGCACCCGCAACGGTTGCGACTGGACCGACCCCCGGCTCCAGGCGCTGGACCTCCAGTATCACGACCTGCGACCCGAACGCTCGGTGGCGGACCGCCTGGGCCTCGAACGGCTCGTCGACATCGAGACGGCCCAGTGGGCGACGGAGAACCCACCGCCGGACACCCGGGCGTACTTCCGCGGCCGCTGCCTGCAAGAATTCGCGCCCCACGTCGTGGCGGCGAACTGGGACTCGGTGGTCTTCGATCTCGGCGGCGAGACCCTCCGCCGGGTGCCCATGATGGAGCCTGCCCGCGGAACCAGCCGACATGTGGCTAGCTTGTTTGACGAGTGTCCGACCCCAGCCGACCTCATCGGGAGGCTGCAGCAGTGATGGGTGAGCGCAAGAGCCATGGCTGAACGAGAGCGGATCCAGAAGTCGACCCGGAAGAGTTCCGAATCGGAACCGGCGACCGAAGCACCGGCCGCCAGCCCCAGCGGCGACCGCCTGAAGGCTGAACTCGATGATCTCCTCGACGAGATCGATGAGGTCCTCGAGACCAACGCCGAGGAGTTCGTCAACTCCTACATCCAAAAGGGTGGCCAGTAGCGCCTCAGCCGCGGCCACCTGGCCGCGTTACCGAACGACACGCTCGCCAGCTCACCGGGAGTAGCCT
Source organism: Acidimicrobiales bacterium (assembly GCA_963664235.1). Taxonomy (GTDB): domain Bacteria; phylum Actinomycetota; class Acidimicrobiia; order Acidimicrobiales; family CATQHL01; genus VXNF01. Next base: position 3,054,579 of record OY760933.1, read on the forward strand.
CGGGCCATGAGCCTTCCGCTGCTGCGGAGCCTGCCCCTGTTCGGCGCCGGCGAGGATCCGGGACCCAGCTTCACCGGCCTGCTGGCCGCGGCGGGGCAGCCCCCCGACAGTGGCCTTCCCGATGCCGGGAGTCACGGAGATCTGTCCGCTGTGACCCATGGCACCACGGTTGTGGCGCTGCGCCACCGCGACGGCGTGGTGATGGCGGGGGACCGGCGGGCAACCGCGGGGAACTTCATCAGCCATCGCACGATCGAGAAGGTGTACCCCGCGGGCCGTCACGCCGGTGTCGCCATCGCCGGCGCTGCCGGGCCGTCGATGGAGATGGTGCGCCTGTTCCAACTGCAACTGGAGCACTACGAGAAGGTCGAGGGGCAGCCGCTCAGCCTGGATGGCCAGGCCAACCAGCTCAGCCAGATGGTCCGGGCGAACCTCACGTCGGCGCTGCGAGGCCTCGTCGTAATCCCGCTGTTCGCGGGCTGGGATCAGCGCCGCGTCCGTGGGCGCCTGTTCCAGTACGACGTGACCGGGGGTCGCTACGAGGAGCAGGACTACGCCGCGGGCGGCTCGGGAAGCCTGCACGCCGGCACGGTCGTGAAGCTGGGGTTCCGGCCCGCCCTGGAGCCTTCCGAGGCCGTCGACCTTGCCATCTCGGCCCTCTTCCAGGCGGCCGACGAGGACTCCGCGACCGGCGGGCCCGACCTCGTCCGGGGCATCTTCCCCGTGGTGGTCAACATCGACGCCGACGGCTACCGCCGACTCGAGGACTCCCTCGTCGAGGAATGCTTCCGGACCCTGCTCGCTGCGCCGGACGGCGACGGCGGCAGGCCCACCGAACGGAGCGCCGGTGACGCACCCTGAGCGTGAGGCCCGCGCGCCGGGCCTCCAACGCAGCCGAAGAGGCTGGTAACGCCCATGAACATGCCCTTCTACGTGGCGCCCGAGCAGATCATGAAGGACCGGGCGGACTATGCCCGCAAGGGGATCGCCCGGGGCAAGAGTCTCGTGTCCGTGACCTATCGCGATGGTGTCCTGCTGTGCGCGGAGAACGTCTCCAACACGCTGCGGAAGATCAGTGAGATCTACGACCGCATCGCATTCGCCGGCGTCGGCAAGTACAACGAGTTCGATCAACTCCGTATCGCCGGTGTACGCCACGCCGACCTGAAGGGCTACGCCTACAGCCGCCAGGACGTGGATGCCCGCAGTCTCGCGAACCAGTACGCGCAGATACTGGGGCAGATCTTCACCCACGAGATGAAGCCCATGGAAGTGGAGATCCTCGTGGCGGAGATCGGCGACGATGCGGGCACCGAACAGCTCTTCCACATCCTCTACGACGGCACGGTCAATGACGAGAGTCGCTGGTCGGTCCTCGGCGGTGAGACGGAGACCATCTCCGAGCGACTGGGCGGGATCCACGACCCCGACACCGACGCGGCGGCTGCGCTGAAGGCGGCAGTCTCCGCCCTCGCCGGGCCCGAGCGAACGCTCACCGGCGACGATCTCGAGGTCGCCGTGCTCGACCGCAGTCTCGGCCGGCGCTGCTTCCGCCGCCTGGAGACAGCCGAAGTGGACACGCTGCTTGGCGAGCCGCAGACCGCACCCGACGAGACCCCGGGCTAGGGGCCACACTTTGCAGCGACGCATCTACGGGATCGAGAACGAGTACGGCGTCACCTTCGCACTGGGCGGCCAGCGCCGCCTCAGCCCCGACGAGGTGGCGCGCTACCTGTTCCGCAGGGTGGTGTCGTGGGGACGAAGCAGCAACGTGTTCCTCGCCAACGGAGCCAGGCTGTACCTGGACGTCGGCTCACACCCCGAGTACGCCACCCCCGAGTGCGATTCCCTCTACGACCTGGTGGCGCACGACCGAGCGGGCGAACTGGTGCTGGACCAGCAGGTGGTCTACGCACAGGAGCGCCTCAACGCCGACGGCATGCGCGGCGAGATCTACCTCTTCAAGAACAACACCGACTCGGCGGGCAACTCCTACGGCTGCCACGAGAACTACCTCACCACGCGCCGGGAGGAACTCGCCGAGTACAGCGAGGTTCTCATTCCGTTCCTGGTGACCCGGCAGATCTACGCCGGCGCCGGCAAGATCCTGCTGACGCCGCGGGGGGCCAAGTACTGCATCAGCCAGCGTGCCGAGCACATCTGGGAGGGAGTCTCCAGCGCCACCACCCGCTCGAGGCCGATCATCAACACGCGCGACGAACCCCACGCGAATGCCGAACTGTTCCGTCGCCTGCACGTCATCGTGGGCGATTCCAACATGAGCGAGTACGCCACGTTCCTGAAGGTGGGGGCGTGCAGCATCCTGCTGCAGATGCTGGAGGAACCGTCGATCGTCCTGCGCGACATGACCCTCGAGAACCCCATACGGGCGATCCGGGAGGTCAGCCACGACGACTTCGAGAAGATCAGCGAGGGTTCCCGTTCCTGGCGGAGCGTGCGTCTTGCGAACGGCCGGCAGATGAGCGCCCTGGACATCCAGCGGGAGTACTTCGAGCGGGCGCAGGAGTTCTCCACCCGGTTCGACCTCGGCGTGGAGCAGAAACGCGCCCTGCAGATGTGGGGCCACTGCCTGGAACGCCTCGAGGCCGACCCCCTCAGCTTGGATCGGGAATGCGACTGGGTGATCAAGTACCGGCTGATCGACCGCTACCGGGAGCGGAACGGGCTTACCTGGGACGACCCCCGGCTGGCGCTGCTGGACCTGAAGTACCACGACGTGAGCCGCGAGCGTGGGCTGTTCTACAAGCTGCAGGAGCGGGACCTCGTCGAGTCGATCTGCCTGCAGGATGATGTCGTCGAGGCGATGCACCGACCACCCCAGACCACCCGGGCCCGCTTGCGCGGCGAGTTCGTGCGGCGCGCGAAGGAACGCAAGCGGGACTACACCGTCGATTGGGTACATCTCAAGCTGAACGACCAGGCACAGCGCACGGTGCTGTGCAAGGACCCGTTCAAGTCCCACGACGAGCGGGTCGAGAAGCTGATCGCATCGCTGTGAACGGCTGCGGGGAGCCCCTGCGGTGAGCACTCCGGCCAGCGACAAGCTGGAGCGCCTCCTGAATCTGACCGCAGCCCTGCTGGACACCGAACGGCTGCTGCCGGCCACCGAGATCGCCGCCAAGGTTGCGGGCTACGCCAGCGGCAAGGAGGCGTTCAGGCGCACATTCGAGCGAGACAAGAGCGAACTGCGCCAGATGGGGATCCCGTTGACGACCGGCGTCGTGCCGGCCAGCGATCCACCGGTGGAGGGCTACCGCATCCACCCCCGCGACTACTACCTCGACGACCCCGACCTCGCCCCCGATGAGCGTGCGGCCCTGCACCTGGCCGCCCGGACGGTGCGCTTGGAGGGCACGTCGATCGAGACCGCCTTCTGGGCTCTCGGTGGCCGGCCGCCGGACGGGGATCCGGCTCCCGAACTTGCCGTGATCCCGTTCAACGAACATCTCGCCACCTGCTACCGGGCGATCAGCGAGCGCAGGCTGGTGACGTTCCGCCACCGCGGCGAATTGCGCTCTGTCGAACCGGTGCGCCTGCACTTCACCCGCGGGCACTGGTACCTCGGGGGCCAGGATCAGGACCGCGCCGCGTGGCGACACTTCCGCCTCGACCGCATCGCCGAACCGGCGCTCGGCAGCGCGGGCGGTTTCGTACCGGTACCCGAACCCGCCGGGAGCCTCGAGCGGCCTCCGTGGGAGATCGGCAGCGATGTCGGCATGGCCGAGATCGACGTGGACGCCGACGTTGCCGACTGGGCATTGGGCCAAGTCAGCCCCCACACGCGCCACGAGCGCCGCCCCGACGGGTCGCTGCGACTGCACCTCTCTGTCGCCAATGCCGACGCCCTCGTGGACTTCGTCATCGGTCTGCTGGACCGCGCCGAGCTTGTCGGCCCACCCGAACTGCGGGAGAAGCTCCTTCAGAGGATCCGTGCCTGTGCATCCGCCGGATCCCTCGATTCGGCCTCGCCGTCCCCGAGCCTGCCCACCGCAGCGCGGGCGAATCTGCCCGCGACGGCTCCGCCCCCGGCGGCGACCGCCGACCAGCGCCCGCGCAGGCTGACCTCCTCCGAGCGCATGCACCGGCTCCTGCAACTCATCCCCTGGGTGGCGGAGCGGGGCGGGGCAACTCTCACCGAGATCATCGAGCGTTTCGACTATCCCGCCGGCGGGTTGCTCGACGATCTGCAGCAGGTGGTCTTCATGGTCGGTGTACCGCCCTACACACCCGACGCCCTGATCGAGGTGGAGGTGGCAGACGGCTGGGTCCAGATCAACTTCGCCGACTACTTCCGCCGGCCGCTGCGCCTCACGCCACCACAAGCCGTGGCGCTGCTCGTCGCGGCGACCGGCCTGTTGGGGCTCACGGGCGACAGCGCGCTGGAACGCGGCCTCGCCAAGATCGCCCGAGCGCTCGGCGTGAACCCGGCCGAGGCACTCGATATCCGCCTCGGAGACGCGAGCTCCGAGGCGCTGCTGACCCTGCGGGAAGCGTGCCGGAGCCACCGCCCGGCCGCCATCCGGTACTACAGCTACGACCGCGACGCCGTCACCGAACGGGTCATCGAGCCCTACCGCACCTTCGCCCACGAGGGTGCCTGGTATGTGCGGTCGTTCTGCCGGCTCAGCGGTCAGGAGCGCACCTTCCGCATCGATCGGGTGACCGAGGTGGACCTGCTCGCCGAGTCGTTCGACCCGCCTCCGGGACCGGTCCCGGCGACAGTCTGGGATCCGCCGGCGGACGCTCCCTGGGTGGAGCTTGCTCTGGAGAGCTCCGCCCAGTGGATTCTCGACTACTACCCGGCGGGGCAGGTCCACTGGGAGGGGCGGACTTGCCGGGTGCGTCTCCCCGTCGGCGGGATCGCCTGGCTCGAGCGCCTCCTCCTTCGCCTCGGGCCCGCCGCTCGGGTCACCGCCGGCGCGGGTCTGCCACCCGAACCGGGTGTCGGAGCAGCTCGACGGATCCTCGCTCGTTACGGTGAATAACCGTAAGACAGATGGTCCAGTCGGTTACGGTGAACCCGCGATGACCCAAGAACCGCCAGGGAAGTCCCCACCCATGCCGGACCCGTCCGATCCGGCATGGGTGGACCACATCCTGGATCAACTCACCAGCCGGCCGATGCCTGCAGGACCGGAGGTGGCAGGCAGTCCGCCCACCGAGGATGAGGGTGCCGACGCCGTCCCGGAGCCTCCCGGGTCCGGCGCCGCACACCTCGAACCGCCACCCGCTGAGGAGCCATCGCCACCGCCACAACCACCGCCGCATCCGGCGCCCCCGCCTTCCAGGCCGGCTGCGCCCGAGGAGGCTCCGGCAGCGGCTGATCCCCGACTCTTCGACGAGCTGCTGTCGCAGGATCCGGAGGGCACAACCGCCCCGCCGGATGATCCCGGACTGCCGCCGGGCGAGCCCGCACCAGTCCCTGTCGAGACCGCGCCCCCAGCGCCACCTCCGGAGCCACCCGCGCCCCCAGCGCCACCTCCGGAGCCACCCGCGCCCCCGGCGCCACCGCCGGAGCCACCCACGCCCCCGGCTCCGCCTGCCGCGGCGCCTCCACGCGAGGCACCCGTCCCGCCCGCGCCCCGGCCACCGGTTGCCGATCCGGGCTTCAGACCACGACCACAGGCTCCGCGCCCCCCGCAGGTGCCTCCTCCGATCCCACCTCCTCCGCGCCAGCGCGCACCCCGGCCCGCCCCCGTTCCGGCGTCGCGCCATGCCGACCCCTTGCTTGCAGGGGCGCCGCCGAGTCGCGCGCCGGCACCGCCGGTCCCGCGCCGGCCCCGCTCGGCCCCGCGCGACTCCGAACCGCCGGGCGCCCCCTACGACGACGATTACCTGGCCGACTTCGACGAGGACCTCCAGGAGACGCACAGCAGGTGGCGCACCGCTGTCGGTTGGGGCCTCACCGTGGCAATCGCCATCGTTCTGTCGCTGGTCATCCGCTCGTTCGTCGCCCACGCGTTCCACGTGGAGTCGGGATCGATGGAGCCGACCCTGTCGCCCAGCGACCGGATACTCGTCAACAAGCTCTCCAGCAACCCGTCACGTGGCGACCTCGTGGTCTTCAGCAGGCCGGACGGCGACCTCGTCAAGCGGGTCATCGCTCTCGAAGGTGAGACGGTCATCTTCGAGGACGGTCTCCTGAAGATCGGAGAGAGTTGGGTCCGCGAGCCCTACCTCTCTGCAGGAACCGGCACTTACGTGCGTTCGGCCATACCCAACTGCGATCCGACCGAGGGCTTCGCCGGCAACGAGGCCTGCACCGTGCCGGAGGGACACGTCTTCGTGCTGGGAGACAACCGCGGAGTCTCCTTCGACAGCCGCAATTTCGGGCCTGTCCCCCGGGAGAACCTCATCGGCAACGCGGCCTTCCAGTTCTGGCCGCTGGGCGACCTTCGCGGCTTCTGACCGGCACCGCGCGCCTAGGCGTAGTAGGCGGCGATGGCACCCATCATCCTGTCCACGTGGTCGCTGTAGACGGCGTCCAGCCCGGCGTCGAGTAGCTCGCGCAGGATGCGGTCGTGCTGAGCACCCCAGCCGAAGGCCAGCACCCCGAAGCGGTGAAACAGCACTGCGGTCCCACCCGTCCAGTCGACATGGGGCATATTGACCGCGTCGATCCGCTTGCGCGACATGCGCTCCGCCAGGCGCTCTGGGCCGTGCTCCATGAGCCGGCGCCTCGTTGAGAGCACCAGCCGGACCTCACTCCAGCGTTCCCGCCATTCCTCGAGCAGCCGCAGCGAGCCCGAACAGAGCCACAGCCGGCCGGGAGCCTCGGCGCCGGCGCGCCGGGCTGCCGCCACGACGCCCGGAGCCGCATCGGGATCCTTGATGTCCACGGAAAATTCGAACCCGGTGCCGCAGGATTCGTAGAGGCTCTCCGGCGAGAGCACCGCGGCGGGCATGTCAACCCGCTGCGCCGCACGTACCTTGCGGGTCCCCAGGCGGGGGAGGGGCGGGCGAAAGCGACCGTCGTGGTGCAATACCACCTCACCGTCAGCGGTGATGCGAGCATCACTCTCGAGCCCGGTGGCTCCCATCGCCAGCGCGCTCTCGAAGGCGGCGAGCGAGTTCTGCGGGGCGTGCGCCATGCCGCCCCGGTGGGCGAAACCGATGGGGCGCGACATCAGGGCGGGGAGTCGCGGACCCATGCCACAGTTTGCCCTCGACAAGGCCGATCGCGGCCCACAGATAGGCTGACCGGGTGCTGAACATCGGACCGGGTGAGGTGCTGGTGATCCTCGTCATCGCCCTCGTCGTGCTCGGTCCGACCAGGTTGCCGGCGACGGCGCGCACGCTGGGCCGGTTCCTGGCCAAGACCCGCGACGTGGTCAACCGCTTCCAGCAGGAGATGCAGGCGGCAGCGGACGCCCCGCTGGAGGCGATCGCCCGCGAGCGGGGACGCCTCTCCGAGCCGCTCACCGCCCCCGCCGCGACCGGCGCTCCGCCTACCGACCGGGCGCCACCCACCGACGGTCCGTCCCCACCTGCCGCCGAAGAGTCCCCCGAGGCCGCAGAACCCACCACCGAGCACACCAGCAACCCCGCCGGCGCCGAACCGGATCCCGAGCCCGAACAACCCGACGCCAAATGAGCGACCCCTCGCTGACCCCGGAACCACCCGGCGGACGCATGACCCTCGTCGAGCACCTCAGCGAGCTGCGCCGGCGCCTCATCATCTCCATGATCGCTATCGCCTGCGGCTTCGTGGTTTGTTGGGTGTTCTACCCCCAGATCCTGGACTTCCTGGTGGCCCCCTACTGCGAGGTGGTCCCGCCTGACGCCGAAGGCCTCGACACACCCGGCAGCTGCCGCCTGCTGGTGCTCGACCCGCTCGAGCCGTTCTCCGTGCGGGTGAGCCTCGCCGGCTACGGCGGGATGGCACTGGCGATGCCCGTGCTGCTGTGGCAGGCGTGGCGCTTCATCACCCCGGGGCTGTACGCCCGCGAGCGCCGGCACTCGGCCGCCTTCGTGTTGTTGGCCACCCTGCTGTTCGCCGGCGGTGTGGCTCTGGCCTTCTGGACCATCCCGCGTGCTCTCGGGTTCCTGGCCGAGATCGGCGGTGACGACCTCGTCAGCTTCTTCTCGCCGCGCCGCTACCTCTCGTTCGTCGTGAAGATGGCGCTTGCCTTCGGGCTGGCGTTCGAGTTCCCGATCGTCCTGATGTTCGGCCAGATCACCGGCATCATCCCGACCCGGACCCTGCAGCGGATCCGCCCGTGGGCGATCGTGGGGATCGTCGTCGTCGCAGCCGTGATCACTCCCACCGGTGATCCGTTCACCCTGCTCATCCTCTCGGGTCCCATGTACGCGTTCTACGAGCTGTCGATCCTCTTCGGCGTGCTCAGGCAGAGGCGGCGGGATCGTGAGGAGGAGGCGGAAGTCGCGCCGGTCCCGGTCGAGGCTTCCCCGGGAGACTCGTCGTGAGCACCGTCGATGCCGCCACCGGAGCGCGGACCTATCCCTTCGAACTGGATCGCTTCCAGCTCGAATCCATCGCTGCGATCGACGACGGTGCTTCGGTCATCGTCGCCGCACCCACAGGCGCGGGCAAGACGGTCGTGGCCGAGCACGCCGTGCGAGTCGCCCTCGCGGCTGGGCGGCGAGTGTTCTACACCGCCCCGATCAAGGCCCTGTCGAACCAGAAATACTCCGACCTGGTGGCCGAGCACGGCTCGAAAGTGGTGGGCCTGCTGACCGGCGACAACGCCATCAACCCCTCCGCCCCGGTGGTCGTGATGACCACCGAGGTGCTGCGCAACATGATCTACGCGGACTCGCCGGACCTGCGCGATCTGCGCTGGGTCATCCTCGACGAGGTGCACTACCTGCAGGATCCCTACCGCGGTCCTGTCTGGGAGGAGGTGATCATCCACGCCCCGCCGGCGGTGCGGTTCGTGTGCCTCTCGGCCACGGTCTCCAACGTCGCCGAGATCCGCTCGTGGATAAGTGAACTCCGGGGATCGGCAAACGCCGTGACCGAGACCCGACGGCCGGTGAATCTGGACAGCCTGCTGTGCTTCGGCGACAACGAGCGGGCCAACCTGCGCTTCCTGCCGGTGCTCGTCGGCGACCGCCCCAACCCCGAGGGCGAACGTGCCGATCGCGACCGCCGCCGGCGGCGTGGCGCGGGGGGGCGACGCTGGCGCGCACCGGACAGGGTCGCTGTGATCGAGACGCTGTCCCGCCGGCGGATGCTGCCCGCCATCTATTTCATCTTCAGCCGGGCGGGCTGCGACGACGCCGCCCGCCTGTTGGCCCGGACCGACCTCGAGTTGACCACCCCGGCCGAGCGGGACCTCATCGCCGAGGTCATCGAGCCCTACGTGGCCTCGCTGGGCCGCAACGACCGGCGCGCCGTGGGATACGAGGCTTGGTCCGCGCAGATCCGCAACGGCGTGGCCGCTCATCACGCAGGCATGCTGCCCCCCTTCAAGGAGGCCACCGAGGCCTGCTTCCGGCGCGGCCTGATCAAGGTGGTCTTCGCCACCGAGACCCTGTCGCTGGGCATCAACATGCCGGCGCGCACGGTCGTGATCGAGAAGCTCACCAAGTTCTCCGGAGACGGCCACGAGCTGCTCACGCCGCTCAGCTACACCCAGCTGACCGGGCGCGCCGGCAGGCGGGGGATCGATGACCAGGGCTACGCGGTGGTGCTGTGGAGCCCCCGGTTGCGCTTCGGCGACGTGGCAGGGCTGGTCGGTAGTCGAGCCTTTACCCTTGTCTCGGCCTTCCGCCCGACATACAACATGGTGGTCAACCTGATTGCGCGCCTGGCGCCCGAGGAGGCTCGCAGCGTGCTGGGCCGCTCCCTGGCCCAGTACCAGGCGGACCGCGAGGTGGTCATCCTGGAGCGGCAGCTGCAGGAGGGTCGCCGGGCACTGGCGGAGATCAACGCCACGGCGCGGCGGCGGGGGAGCGACGAAGCCCAGCGCCGGCTGCGCCGCACCGCCCGCAGAGTGGAGGATCTGCGCAACAGGCTGAGGAGCAAGAAGGACACCCTGGCAGCCGAGTTCGACGAACTCAGCGAGGTGCTGCGCCGGCGTGGCCACCTCGACGGCTGGGCTCTCGCCGACAGCGGCAGGGTGCTCGCCGGCATCTACCACGAGAGCGACCTGCTCATCGCCGAAGCCGTGGTGGGGGGTCACTTCGACGGGCTCGACAAGGCGTCGTTCGCGGCGCTGCTGGCCTGCTGCACCTACGAGCAGCGCGGGGGCGACGTGCCGGTTGAGCCACACTGGCCGACCGCCGCGCTGCGCCGCAGGTGGGCGCGGCTGGGCGAGGCTCACGAGTCCCTGGCCGCAACCGAGCTCGCCTGCCTCGGCCGCCCGCGCACCCGGCCACCCGACGGCGGTTTCGCCCCAGTCGCCTACGGCTGGGCGGCGGGTGCCCCGCTGGCACGTGTGCTGGACGATCACACCACCCCTGGCGACTTCGTCCGGAACGTGAAGCTCGTCTGCGACCTGGCTCGCCAGGTCGCTCGCGTGGCGCCCGATGAAGCCACCACGGCAACCGCGAACGCGGTGGCGAACGCCATGTTCCGTGGCGTGGTGTCCGCCTCGGTGCTCGACGCAGCCGGCTGAAGTCGTCACCGGGCAGCGTCGGAGCGGACCAGGGAAGGGACCGGTTTGGGCATCCGCCGCGGCGGCGATTGGGGCACCATCGGAGAGCTCCCCGATGGCGGGGTGGTCGTCCCCGACGACGCGCGCGCCCGGGAGGTGGTGGAGGCTGCCCGCCGCCGCGGTGAGCCCCTTCCGGTACTCGGACTGGCCGGCGGCGACCTCTGCCGCACCCTCGGGGGAACCGGTGACCTGGCGCGGCTGCACGAAGGTGGCTCCGCGCTGACTTGCGACCTGGGTTCGGTGCTCCTCGACGGCCGGCTCCACTGGTTCACGGCGCATCTCGTCGCCCGCCACAGTTGGCTGTTCGGCCGGATCCTGGTCGTGATGAACGCCGCCTACATTGGCCGCTGGAATCTCGGCCCGCGCGCACATCCTGGCGACGGGCTGTTGGATATCAGCGACGCAAGCCTGCCTCTGCGGCAGCGGCTCGGTGCCTGGCGCCGCCTGCCCAGCGGCACACACCTCCCGCACCCGGCGATCGCCACCACCCGGCGCGCGGCGTTCAGCACGAGCTTCGAGCGCCCCGTGCCGGTGCTGCTGGACGGCGTGCCCGCCGGCCGTGCCCGCCAGATCACCGTGCGTGTGGAGAGCGATGCTCTCGCCGTGATCGTGTAGGCGCCACGATCCGAAGCCGTCGCGACACCCGATGGTAGATTCGCCCCGTGGTTAGCTCCTGCCCAGGGTCCGCCGGCTTCAAAGCGCGGGCCGCGGCGGCGGTGGACGCACGCAGCGAGCAACTCACCGAGATCTCACACCGCATCCACGAGAATCCCGAGTTGGGATTCGAGGAGCATTTTGCCCATGACCTGCTCGCCGGCGCCGCCGAGGACGCCGGTCTGGAGGTCGAGCGACAGGCCTACGGCGTGGAAACGGCGTTCGCGGCCCGCGCCGGCACAACCGGACCTCTCGTGGCGTTCCTCTGCGAGTACGACGCGCTGCCGGGCATCGGCCATGCCTGCGGGCACAACATCATCGCCGCCTCCGGGCTCGGGGCGGGGCTGGCGGCAGCAGAGGTCGTGGAAGAGTTGGGTGGGCGACTGCTGATCCTCGGGACCCCCGCCGAAGAAGGGGGCGGGGGCAAGCTCCACCTCATGAAGGGGGGTGCCTTCGCCGGCGTGGACGCCGCCCTCATGCTGCACCCGGCCGGCCTCGAACTCTCCGAAATGCAGACCCTGGCGGTCCAGCAATTGCACGCCCGCTACCGCGGTCGCGCCGCGCACGCCGCCGCGGCCCCCCATGCCGGGCGCAACGCCCTGGACGGAGCGGTGCTGGGCTATGTCGCCGCAGCCGCCCTCCGCCAGCACATCGGACCCGACGAGCGGTTTCACGGCATCTTCACCGACGGCGGCCAGAAGCCGAACATCGTTCCCGCCTTCGCCGAGACCAACTGGTACGTCCGCTCGCCGACCGTGACACGGCTGGAGTTGTTGAAGGAACGCCTGACGGACTGCCTCAGCAGCGGTGCGGTTGCCGCCGGGGTGGAGATCGAGTTGGAGTGGGCCGACTATCAATTCGCCGAGGTCCGCAGCAATGCACCACTCCAGGAACTCTGGGAGTCAAACGCCGCAGCCGTGGGCAGGAACCCGCAGCCGCCCGCCCCGGGCCACACCGTGATCGGCAGCACCGACATGGGCAACGTCAGCCAGGTGGTGCCGTCGATCCATCCCATGATCGCGGTGGCCCCGCCCGAGGTCGCAATCCACACCGAGGACTTCGCGGTCTGCGCCCGCGGTCCCGGCGGCGACCGCGGCGTCGTCGACGGCGCCAAGACGCTGGCGGGGGTGGCGATCGACTACTGGAGCGACGCCGCGGTCCGCGCCGCGGTGGCTGCCGACTTCGCCGGCGACGGAGCCACCGTCGCGGCGTCGGACTGAGCGTTCGGCCTCAACGGGCGACGTCGACGGAACATGTACGTCGCTGAGAGCTTCACCGATCCCGAAGCCGACATCCTGCGGCGCTATTTCACCAACCTCGACCAGCCCGTATTCGCCCTCGTGAACCTGCCCGAGGTCGTCAAGGGGGCACTTTTCGCCCGTTACTCGCGGTCGGCCAAGAGCCTGCGGCGCCTGTTCCTCGACGAGTTCGTGGGCGAGCTCGACGTCAGCGGCGACCTCGGAGTGGACGCCACGATCGGGCTGCGCCGAGCCGAGGAGCTCTACGACCGGGTCTTCCTTGAGTACGGCGACGACTCGGTGGCCCAGCTCGGCGGGGTGCACCTGGCGTGTGAGCAAGCTTCCAACGTCCTCACCAAGGTGCTCGAATGGGGCCGGCTCATGTCGTACCTGGAGCAATCCACGCGCTATGTGGCCTACGACGCACGCCTCGGCGGCCGCTACCGGTACTACCGGGATCCGGACATCCTGGGTTCGGGTCTCGGGACGAAATATGTCGCCGACCTCGACGGCATGTTCGAGTCCTACAGCGCGGCGCTGCCGGTGATGAACGAGCACTTCCGCCGCCAGTTCCCGAAGGCTCCGGGCGATTCGGACTTCGTGCACCGCCAGGCCGTGCGCGCCAAGTCGTTCGACTCGATCCGCGGGATGCTGCCCGCCGCGGCACTCTCGAACGTCGGCATCTACGGCAGCGGTCAGGGCTACGAGAACCTGCTCCTGCGGATGCGCGCTCACTTGCTGCCCGAGGTGCGCGCCTACGCCGACATGATGCTGGTCGAACTGCGCAAGGTGATCCCGTCGTTCCTGAAGCGGTTGGACATCGAGGAAAGGGGAGTGGCCTGGAGCCGCTACCTCCGCGCCACCGGAGACTCGATGCAGGCGCTCGCCCACGAGCTGATCGGTGAATCCACCGAGCCTGTCGGAGAGACCCCAGCGGTCCGGCTCCTGGACTTCGATCCCGACGGCGAGGTGAAGCTCGTAAGCAGCGCCCTCTACTCCTACGTGGATCTTCCCGAGGACCGGTTGCGTGCCCGCGTCGAGAAGATGAGCACCGCCGATCGCCTGCGCGTGCTGCTCACCTACGCCGGCGACCGCGGCAACAGGCGCCACAAACCGGGACGTGCCCTCGAGACCCCGTACTACCGGTTCGACGTACTCTGCGACTACGGGGCATTCCGCGACCTGCAACGTCACCGGATGCTGACGATCGAGTGGCAGCGGCTCAACCCCACCCACGGCTACAGCATGCCCGAGGCGGTCGAAGCGGCCGGTCTCGAAGGGCTCTTCACCGAGACCATGGCCCAGAGTGCCGAACTGCACGACGCCCTCGTGGAGCACTTCCCCGAACAGGCCGCCTATGCGGTTGCCCTGGCCTACCGCATCCGCTTCGTCATGCAGATGAACGCCCGGGAGGCAATGCACCTCATCGAGTTGCGCAGCAGCACCCAGGGCCACCCCGCCTACCGCCACGTGGCTCAGGAGATGCACCGCCTCATCGAAAACACCGCAGGTCACCGCGCCATCGCCGGCATGATGTCCTTCGCCGACCGCTCCAGCGAACCCGAACTCGAACGACTCGCCGCGGAGCGCCGAGCGGCTACGCGCCGTCGCAGCGCGGTCTAGCGCCGAACAATCCCGCGGCCGGCGGCCGCGACGTGCCGCATTTTGTGACGGCCTGTGTCTATGATCCGCCTTCGCAGGTGATCGGTGCCAGCGATGAAGCCGGAGAGACGCATGGCCGACGATGACAACTTGTTGGACCTCGACATCGAGGAGGAGGACGCCCCCGCGTTCGATCCCGAGTTCGACGAGGAACTCGAGGAGGACAGCGACGATCCTCTCGTCGACGACGACGACGACGATGATGAGATCGAGGAGGACGACGAGGCCGCGCCCCCCAAGCCCTCCGCCGCCAAGCGGCCGCCCCAGGCCGAGGGCGAGTTCGACGACGAGGTGGATCCGGACAACCTCGAGGCGGATCTCAACACGATCCTGCGAGATCGCCTCGTCGCCAGCGATGACATCGAGAACGAAGAGGAAACGGGCGAGGCCGAGACCGGCCAGCCTGCGGAGTTGCTCGGCTCGGTGACGCCGCGCCGCGACGACGAATGGCTCTGCGAGGGATGCTTCCTGCTGGTGTCCAAGAGCCAACTCGGCAGCCGGAAGGCACCTCGCTGCCCCTCCGGTGAGGAGATCTGCCCGTCGCTGGACAGGCTGGGCCCCTGAGGGTCGCCGTCGCCGCGGCCTGCGCCGCCGACTGCGCTGCCCTGGCGGGCCTCGAAGGAGCCGCGCGGCACCAAGCGGCGGGCCAGCGCGGTGGCGCCATGCTGCTGGCGATTCGCTATCCGGAGGCCCTCGAGGCCGCCGGGTTTGGCCGCCTGCTGGAAGGCGGCGCGGTGCGACTGTGGGTGGGAAGCCTCGACGGTGCCTCGATGGGGTTCGCCGCGGCGCGGCTCGTTGTCCTGGCCGATGGTGCCTCTCTGGCGGAGATCGACGCGCTCTACGTTCTGCCCGAGGCCCGGGGGGTCGGGCTGGGAGAGGCGCTCATGGATGAGGTTCTGGCCTGGGCGACCGACCAGGGCGCAGCGGCTGTCGACGCCGTAGCCCTACCCGGTGACCGGGTGACGAAGAACTTCTTCGAGCGGTACGGGCTCACTGCTCGCGCGCTCCAGGTACACCGCCGGCTGGAACCGCCCGATACCGGGAGCGAGCGCTGATGCGCCCGGAGGTGTGCGTCGGCGCGATCGCCGTCCGGGACCGGTGCGTGCTGCTGATCCGCCGCGGGCACGGGCCCGCGGCCGGCCAATGGTCAGTGCCGGGGGGCCGGGTGGAGTGGGGCGAGACCCTTGCCGCAGCCGTTGTTCGCGAGGTTGCCGAGGAGACCGGTCTGGAGGTCCTGTACGAGGGGTTCGCCGACTGGGTGGAGCGGATCGACGATGAACACCACTACGTGATCGCCGACTTCTGGGTGACGGTGTTGAGCGACGGTCCGCCGCATGCCGGTGACGACGCTGCCGAGGCCCGCTGGGTACCCCTCGAGGAGCTAGACGACCTCGATCTCACCGCCGGGCTCGGGGAGTTCCTCACCCGCCTCGGCGTCCTGGACCGCCTCGCCTGAATCATCGGAGGCTTCAACGGTCTCCGCCGGCTCGGCGACCTGCACTGGCTCCTCAGCCTGCACCGGCTCGACCACCTCGACCACCTCCGCCGGCTCCTCAGCCTGCACCGGCTCGGCGGCAGCCTCCGGCTCGGCGACCTCTGCCGGCGCGTCGAGGTGCTCCGCGAATTGTGCGCGCAGCGCGGGGAGGCGATCTTCGAAGCGACGCACCGTGCGCAACAGTCGCTCGGAGGGGTCCGAGGGTAGCTCCTCGGCCACGAGGACCAAGCGGATGGGGGATTGGGCGGCCGCCTCCAGCATCCTCACCCACAGGTCGTCCTCGGTGCCCGCATCCAGTTGAGACTTGGCGCCCTGGCACAGGCTGTCCGCCAGACTCTCCGGCAGCGGCGTCCCCGCCTTGGGCGGGCGCTGGCTGACACGCAGAGCCGTCACCAGACGACCCTTCCGCAGCAGCGAACCCAGATCGGCGATCCAAGCCGAGTGCTCCCGGTCGACCCGAGCCGCCAGCTTCCCGCGCAACTCCTCCGCCAGGGCGCGGGCCTCATCGTCCGGAGCGGGCTCGGGGGTGCCGGCGACGACCGAGCGCAGGTCGCGCAGCTCCACCTCGTCGCTCACCTTGCGGGCCTCTTCGGCTCGATCCCGCCAATCCACCACCCGGAATGCTGAGAACAGCTCCTCCACGACCGCCAGGCGCGCCTCGGTGGCCGCGTCGGATCCGCCGTCCTCCTGCCCCTCGGTCTGCGAACTCTCGGCCTGCAGGGCCTGGCGTACCGCCCGGATGCCCTCATTGGCGAGCCGATCGGCGATGGGCCGCTCCTCGGAGGACAGTGTTTCCAGCCAGGCATCGCGGTGCTTGCTGGCGGCGCGCAAACGGGGAGCGCGCGGCGGCCTGTCGCGACCGCCCCGCTGACCGGAACCGCCTCGGTGACCGGAACCGTCTCTCTGGTTGCGTTGCGGCCGCCCACCCTCGCGGCCCCGGCCGCCATCGCCATCCCTCCGCCGGCGGCCGCCGGAACGCTCGTTCCGGTCGTCGGAGCGCCGCGCCAACTTCGCCGGACCCGTCACGCCCTCGGTGAATTGCTGATTGCCGAGGTGCTCCACACGGGGCGCCTCGGGCCTCTCCGTCTTGGTCGGCAGCACCTGGCGCACCGCTATGCCGTCGACGCTCACTTCGGCCTCAACACGCAGGACGTCGCCCACCGCAGCACCCGCGGGCAGCAGCCCCTCCTCGAGCACACCCTTCGGCTGGCGAGCACCGGCGGCCCGCCATGTCCAGGTGCCGTCCGGGCGCCGGCTCGTCAACATGACCTCCAGGCGATGTGACATGCCGTCAACGCTACCGGCCCGGCCACCTAAGAGGGAACCGGGGCCGAACCTTGCGGCCCGACGGCAACCCGCCGTAGGGTGGTCAGCGAAATCGGGGAGCTCGAAATCTCGGGCTGAGAGGGTGAGGCAACTCACCGACCCGCAGGACCTGATCTGGGTAATGCCAGCGGAGGGAATTCATGCGCGCGATCATTCATTCTCATTATCTTTCGAGTTCGTTGGGTGCGGTTGCGCTGGCGTTTCTCGTTGTCGTCGGATGCGGTCAGGACGCCGGGTCCTCCACCGAGGCACCCACCGCGGCGGCTCCTGCGCCCAACCCCGAACCAACTCCGCCGCCGGAGCCAGAACCGCCGGCACCACCCGAACCCCAGCCCGAGCCGGCTCCGCCACCGGAGCCGAGTCCCGAACCCGCCCCCGAACCGCCGCTGGAGCCGGGGGAGGTCACGGTGGTCACACACGATTCCTTCGCCGTCTCCGAGGGCATCATCGAGTCGTTCGAGGAGAGCACCGGAATCACGGTGAACCTGCTCACCGGCGAGGACACCGGGTCGATGCTGAGCCAGGTCATCCTCACCAAGGACAACCCCATCGCCGATGTGGTCTTCGGCATCGACAACACGTTCCTGCAGCGGGCCCTGGACGAGGATCTCTTCATCCCGTACCGCTCGCCTGCCGTCGACAGCGTGCCGGCCGAACTGCAACTCGACCCCGAGGACCGCGTCACGCCCATCGACTACGGCGACGTGTGTGTGAACTACTGGCTCGACGCCACCGACGGTGATCCACCGTCGACCCTCGAGGATCTTGCCAATCCTCGCCACGCCGGCTCATTCGTAACCCAGAACCCCGAGACCTCCTCGCCGGGCCTGGCCTTCCTGCTGGCCACCGTGGCAGCGTTCGGTGCCGACGGCTGGGAGGACTACTGGGCAGGCCTGCGTGACGGGGGAGTGTCGGTCACCGCCGGCTGGAGCGAGGCCTACTTCGGGGAGTTCGTGGCCGGGGGAGGGGACCGGGCTCTCGTGACCTCGTATGCCACCAGCCCGGTGGCGGAAGTGCTGTTCGCCGACCCGCCGACGGACACCCCGCCCACCGGCGTGCTGACCGACGGATGCTTCCGCCAGATCGAGTTCGCCGGAATCCTGGCGGGCACCGGGAACCTCCCCGGTGCTCAGGCGTTCGTGGACTTCATGCTCTCGGACACCTTCCAGGAGGACATCCCGCTGAACATGTTCGTGTTCCCCGCCAGCAGCACCGCCGAAGTGCCCGAGGTCTTCGCCGCCCACGCCGTGGAGGTCGAGGAACCACTCAGCCTCGACCCAGCGCTGATCGCCGCCGAGCGGGACAATTGGACACGCCGCTGGGTCGAGATCGTCCTGCGGTAGCCGACCGGCACATGCGCTCCCGCCGGCTGGCACCGGCCGCCCTGGCCGCACTGCCGGCGGCCTTCATCGGGATCTTCTTCCTGTACCCGCTGGTCGGCGTGCTGGTCCGCAGCTTCGACGCCGGCACCCTGCTCGCGACCTGGCGCAACCCGATCACAGCCGACGTGCTGTGGTTCACCACCTGGCAGGCATTTGCCTCCACCGGTCTCTGCCTGGTCGTGGCGCTGCCCACCGCGGCAGTGCTGGCGCGCCTGCGCTTCCGCGGCCGGCGGCTCGTGCACGCCCTCCTGGTGGTTCCGTTCGTGCTGCCGACGGTGGTGGTGGCCGCCGCCTTCCTCTCACTCATGGATCGCTTCGGCCTCGCAGACCGCTTCCACCACACGGTGTGGGCCATCCTGGCGGCGCACGTGTTCTTCAACTACGCCGTCATCGCCCGCTCGGTGGCGGCCTACTGGTCGCAGCTGGATCCGGCCCCCGAACAGGCCGCCGCGGTCCTGGGAGCGAGCCCGCTGCGGGTCTTCGGAGCGGTCACGCTGCCGCGCCTGGCGCCCGCGATCGGTGCCGTGAGCGCCATCGTGTTCTTGTTCAACTTCACCTCCTTCGGCGTCATCCTCATTCTGGGCGGGCCGCGCCGGGCGACCCTGGACACCGAGATCTGGCGCTTCGCCGTGCAGCGCCTGGAGTTCGACACCGCTGCGGCGCTGGCGCTTCTGCAGTTGCTGTGCGTGCTGGTGCTCGTGGTGGGAGCAACTCTCTGGCAGCGCCGCCGGCACATTGCCGAGCGTCTCCGCACCGACACCGCCCGGCGTGTGCGCGGCTCCGCCGACCGCGTCCTCCTCGCCGGGACGCTCGGGGTGGCCGCCGCCGTCGTGGGGTTGCCGCTGGCAATGCTGGTGGAACGTTCGCTGCGCAGCGGCGGGACCTACACGCTCGAGAACTACCGGCGCCTGGGGCAGGGTGGCGAGCGCCTGCAGGCCCTGTTCGTGTCGCCGCTGGCGGCGATCCGCCATTCCCTGGAGTTCGCCGCCACCGCCACGGCCATCGCCACGGTCGGAGGTCTGCTGGTCGCGCTCGCGGTCAGTGGCCGGCGCAAGCGCGGTGCGGCGGCCCTCGAGGGCGCCTTCCTCGTGCCTCTGGGCACCTCCGCGGTGATCCTGGGCTTCGGGATGCTGCTGGTGCTGGACCGCCCCCCGCTCGACCTGCGCCTGTCCTGGTGGCTTGTGCCCATCGCGCACGCCCTCATCGGGATGCCGTTCGTGATCCGCTCGGTCACCCCGGCGCTGGCGGCGGTGAGCCCGCGGCTGCGCGAGGCGGCGGCAGTCCTCGGCGCCCGGCCGGCGCGGGTGCGGCGCGAGGTGGACCTGCCCCTGGCGCTGCGAGGCCTGGCCGTCGGCGCCGGTTTCGCCTTCGCGGTGTCGCTGGGGGAGTTCGGCGCCACAGCCTTCGTCGTCCGCCCCGAGCGCCCCACCGTCCCCATCGCCATCTTCCGCCTGCTGGGGCGACCCGGTGAGGCGGCATTCGGGCAGGCCATGGCCATGAGCGTGATACTGCTGGTCATGACCGCGATGGCCGTGCTGGCGATCGACAGGCTCCGCCCCGCCGGGGCGGCGGACTTCTGAGATGAACGAGCCAACGACCGGTCCCGCACCGTCGCCTCTGGAACCCCCTGAACCCGGTCCCCCGTCGTCATTCCGGCGAAGGCCGGAATCCAGTCCCGGAGAGGGACTGACGATCCGCGACCTGACGGTGAGCCTGGGAGGCAGTGACCTCCTAGCCGACCTCGACCTGTCGGTGCGCCGCGGCGAGATCCTGGCGCTGCTGGGCCCCAGCGGCTGCGGGAAGACGACACTGTTGCGCACCATCGCCGGACTGCAGGCACCCGCCGGCGGATCGGTCTCCTGGGCGGGGGAGGACCAACGGTCGGTCCCCGCGCACCGCCGGCGCTTCGGCTTGGTCTTCCAGGACCATGCCCTCCTGCCGCATCGCAACGTGGGCGCCAACGTGGCCTTCGGGCTGCGGATGCAGAAGATCCCCGCTCCCGAGCGCCGCCGCCGCGTCGCCGAGATGTTGCACATGGTCGGCCTCGAGGGGTACGAGCGTCGCAGCGTGGCGACCCTCTCGGGCGGCGAGGCTCAACGAGTCGCCCTGGCACGCGCCCTGGTGACCGAGCCCAAGCTGCTGCTGGCCGACGAGCCGTTCGCCGCCCTGGATCGCCCGCTGCACGACCGCCTCCTCGCCGACGTCCGGCGCATACTCACCGAACTCCGTCAAACCGCAATCCACGTCACCCACGACCACACAGAGGCGTTCGCCATCGCCGACCGGGTAGCACTCATGCGAGACGGCCGCATCCACCGCACCGCCACCCCGCAGCAACTCCGGGACGACCCCCAGGACGCCTGGACCGCCACCTTCCTCGGGCTGGGCACCATCTGGTACCCCACCGGGGGAGCGGCCACCACCGGCGAGCTCGACACACCCTGGGGCCCCCTGACCCTCCCCCCATCGACTGCAGGCAAGCCCACCGCCTCCTCCTCCGGTGATTTCTGCCTGCTGATTCGTCCCGAGGCCGTGCGTCTTCACCGGCCGGCGGGAGTCAGCGCAACAGTCAGCGACGTCAGGGTCGCGGGCGACCGCACCATCGCCACCTTCCATGTCCCTGCTGCGCCCCCCGTCGACGGCTACGTCGCCGCCGGGGCCACTCCCGGCCAAACCAGCACGATCAGCCTCGACCCCTCCGGAGTCACGATGCTGCGTTCCGACGCTGCCCAGCTGAGTGTACGATTCGTACATGAATGAGGTGGCGGTAAGCGAGGCACGAAACCGGCTGGCCGAGGTGATCGAGGAGACCCGTCGCTCGGGCGAGCCGATCTCGGTGACACGGCGGGGCCGGCGGATCGCTGTGATCCTGGACTCCGACGCCTTCGACCGGCTCGTCGACAGTGCAGACGACGCCGCTGATCGCCGCGAACTCGAGGCCGCGCGGTTCGACGACGACTACGTGCCCTGGGACGAGGTAAAGGCTGCACTGGGACTCGAGTGAGCCGCTACACCGTCGAGATCGCCCGCCGGGCGGTCAAGTCGATCGCCCGGCTGCCCCGCATCGAACAGCAGCGGGTTCGAGCCACCATTGATCTGTTGGCCGACGCGCCGCGGCCACCAAACTGTGTCGCTCTGGCAGGTGAGGAGTCCGTCTACCGGGTACGCGTCGGTGACTACCGCATCCTCTACGAGGCCATCGATGCCCGGCTGGTGATTCACGTCGTCCGTGTCGCTCATCGCCGCGAGGGTTACCGGCGCTGATGAACCCGATCAGAAGACCACATACATGAACACCGAGGCCGAGGCTGCGCCGCCGGAGGTAGGGGAGCGTCGCTCAGTCGCCAGCGGTCGGATTGCCTTCACCGCGGCCTGTGCCCTTGGCAATCTTTGCCAACGCACTACAATCGGCACGTATGACAACGATGAACGTCTCACTTCCCGACGAACTCAAGACATTTGTCGACTCCCAAGTCGACCTTGGCCATTTCGGATCGACGAGTGAATATGTTCGTGACCTGATCCGACGGGACCACGATCGCCGCCAGCTTCGAAGCGCGCTCCTCGAAGGAGGTCGCACCCCTGTAGCCGGCAACGCAGACGCCGCCTACTTCGCCTCACTCCGACACCAGGCCCAAGCCGGCGCCTGATTCAGTCGGTGCAGGTCGACCTTCGCGCCCTCGCAGCCGCCGACATTGAGGCCGCGGTTAACTACTACCGGGACGACGCCAGTCCGCAGACAGCGCTCGAATTCGTGGATGCCCTCGAGGCCGCCATCAACCATCTCCGCCGCTATCCGAACAGCGGCTCCCTCCGATTTGCGTTCGAACTCGAGATCCCGGAGTTGCGGAGTTGGCCTCTCCAGAAGTTTCCCTACGTCATCTTCTACCTGGCCCAGGACGATCGCATCGACATCTGGCGCGTCCTGCACGCCAGGCGTGACATCCCGGCCTACCTGTCGTCCAATCCTCCCCGATGAACCCAGTGACAGCAGCGCCGGGGCCGAGGCCGGAAGCTGAAACAACGCCGGAAATGTCCGTTATGTAAAGTATCTACCTGTCACCGGGCGGCCGGGCGTCTCGTGGCCCGACTCGTCCTCCACGGCGCCTGTGACCGACCTTTCCGGTCAGCAACCACCGTCCCTGAACGGGTTGGCGCTGCGGGCCGGGGCGATCCTCCAGTCCATCAGGAAGTCCGTGCGGCAGAGGCCACCGAACTCGTGCATCAGGTTGCTGAGAAGCGTGAGATCTCCCGAGGAGTCGAGGAATGCGCGCCACAGGTCCGCGCCGTCGCTTATGTACTCCGTGTACCAATCAGGGACCTCCCCGGCCAGTCCGCTGCGAAGCACCTCCAGATCCTCGTCGGTTGGCGTCGCGGGCGTCTCCGGACAGGCAGACAGCCGCCCGTAGTAGGTCAGGAATGCGTCCGAATCGACGAGGTGCAGCATGGCATCCGCGAGCGCTTCGGTTCCTCCGAACGTGCAGCGGGGGTAGGTCACGGCGAAATAGAGCTGGACAGCGCCCCATGCCCTGTTCGGCGTGAAAGTCGTCGTGTGGTCGTAGACGTGAGCCAACTCGTGGACGCCGATGTGGACGATCTCGCGAGTACTGAGGCGATTCAGTCTCGTGCCGATCGCGACCTGCGAGGTCCGGCATTCGAACGCTCCGGGCTCAACGAACCCGCAGCTCACCCTTGTGCTCCCCCCGGCTGCCCGGTCGAATATGCGGACGTCCTCACGTACGTGATCCCAGGCGACTCGCAGCCAGGGGAATTCATCCTCTTCCTGACGGACCAACTCGTCCATCGCGGCTCGGAACGGTCGGGCATCGATCATGGAATCCGCGTCGCTCCAGACGGGCAAATTCAACTGTGCGACGGCCGTCCGCCCGGCGCCGCCCGGCGCCGCCACCCTCGAAGGTGTCAGCCGAGCATCGGTGTCACCAACACCGAGTTGCCCGTAGTAGTTGTGACCCCAGCACAGAACGCCATCACCGGCGGTCACGGCGCACGCATGTGAGCCACTCCAAGTGTTGCCGCTGCTTACGGTGACCGCCAGTGCATCGCGGATGTCCAATCGCACGGGCGCCAGCTGACTCTCCGCCGTGCCGGTCCCCAATTGGCCCACGTGATTGGTGCCCCAACACGACACGCCACCGTCCCGGTGCAGCACGCAGGAACTGAATTCGCCTATGTCCACTGCCAGTGCGTCAGCGATGCCGAGCACCGCCGCCGGTCGCGGCTCTTCGAGGAACGGCTCCCGGTACCGAGGAGGCCGACCTCCGTGACCGCCTCACCGGATGCGTTGTAGTACCAGAATTCGTTCTGTCCCCAGCAGGAGACCTCGCCCGACCTCCGCACGGCACAGCTGGACCCTCCGCCCGCCGATACCGCAACGGCGTCATCGATGCCCTTCACCTTCGTCGGCGACGAGCTCGACGAGCGCGTGCCGTCGCCGAGTTGCCCGTAGTAGTTGCCGCCCCAACAGGACACCGAACCGTCGGCGTGGAGGGCGCAGGCGTGGCTCGCTCCGGCTGCAATCCCGACGAGATCGCTCAAGCCCGTGACCTTCTGAGGCCAGTCTCTGGATTGCCGGGGCCAGTCGCCCAATAATCCGGCGAAGTCCAACCCCCAACACGAGGCCGTCCCGTCCGCGTGCACCACGCACGTGAACCGCGCACCCGCCGCGACGTCCACGGCATCCCCGATACCCGGCACCTTCGTCGGCACAGCCAGACCACTCGCGTGCTCCACCACGGGAACCGTCGGATCACCACCGGTCGGACCTTCCTGCTGTGGCACTGGGCTACCGGGAGTTCCCTGCCCCAGTTCGCCCTCGGATTCGATCCCCCAGCAGGAGACCGTCTGATCCTCGTGGAGCACGCAGGTATGACCGTCGCCGGTTCCCGATGACGAATCCCCGATGCTGATAGCCACGGCGTCACGAACGCCGAGAGCAGGGATCGGGGACATCGCCACATAGATCGAGGGATCGCCGAGCCGGAACCCGTGGCTGTTGTCCCCCCAGCAGTCGACACCGCCGCCTGCGTTGACGGCGCACGTGTGGTACCCGCTCGCCGCAATGAGTGCGGCGACTGCTCCCGGCCCGGAGTCCTGCGGCGCTTCGATCGAACCCGCCGCCGCGGCGGCGCTCAGACTCAAGGGCGAACTCGACAGCCAGCGCCGCACGTCGGCGTCCGGCGGGAACAAGCGCCGCGACGGCAACAGCCGCTCACCCCACGAACCTTCAGCGCCTCGCTGCTGCAACCCGAACTCGACACGACCGCTCTCGAGTCGCCGCGCCACGATGCGCACCTCCACCTCCGCGCTGGGACCTTCGAAGGCAGTGGTGTCGGTGCTCAGCACCAGCCGCGAACTCGACAGCCAGCGCCGCACGTCGGCGTCCGGCGGGAACAAGCGCCGCGACGGCAACAGCCGCTCACCCCACGAACCTTCAGCGCCTCGCTGCTGCAACCCGAACTCGACACGACCGCTCTCGAGTCGCCGCGCCACGATGCGCACCTCCACCTCCGACGTCTCGCCGCCGGCCTCCTGAGCCGCGGCGGTCGCGGGACTGGCGCCCCCGATCAGGACAACGAGCAGCAGCGCAGCCGCCGGTCGAACAAGTCGCGGGATCACGGTCCGCCCCAGGCGATTCGAGCCAGGTGTTCAGTCCTGCCAATCCGTCGGCGACAGCACTCGTCCCGGCAACGAACTCGACGGAGTGCGCGGCGTCACCGTCCTCAAGACCTTCATGGACGGCAACCTAGTGCAAGGCTCTCAGACGAGTTTCACTGCCCTTTGCGGCGGTTCGTCCAGTAGTGCTTGCGGATGTGCACGGCGACGTTGCGGGGGTTGTCGCGCCAGCACTGGAGCGGGTCGAAGCCGTCGTGGGCCAGGCACATGTTGCAGGACACGCACTCGACCCCTCCGGTACGGCCCGCCTCAAGCTTGCGGGCCAGATCCGGCTCGCGGATGAACGGCCGGGCCATGGCCAGGAAGTCGGCGTCGCCGGATTCGAGGATGTCGGTCATCGTCTGGGTGGTGCGGACGCCGCCGACGAGAATGATCGGCAGGCCCGTGGCCTCCTTGACAGCCTTGGCGAACGGCCGGTAGTAGGCCTCGGCGCCGGCCGGTTTCCTGGCCCGCTGGATCAGCAGGTTGCGCCAGGCCTGCGCACGGCCCACCGCCACGTACGGGCGAATGTTCTCGAAATAGCTCCGCATCACCCCGTAAGTGGTCTCGAAGCCGTTGATGCCCCGGTCGGTCAGGCCGCGGGCGCGTTCCAGCGACTCGTCACGCTGCAGCCCGTCGGCTACGGAGTCCTCGACGCTCAAGCGGGCGGTCACGGGCAACTCGTCGCCGACCGCGGCGCGTACTGCCTCGGCCACCTCGAAGAAGAACCGGCTGCGGCGCTCAGCGTCGCCACCCCAGTCGTCGTCGCGGGTGTTGGCGTGCGGCGAGCAGAACTCCGAGATGAGGTAGCCGTTGCCGCCGTGGATGTGAATTCCGTCGAAACCGGCCTCGGCCGCCCGGCGGGCGGCGGCCCCGAAGGCGCGCACCAGCCCGCTGACCTCCTCGGAGGTCATTTCGACAGGTTGGATCGTGTACATGGCGTTCGGGACGGGCGATGGCGCCACGGGTGTGATGCTCGACATCATCGTCTGGCTGCCGCAGTGGCCGATCTGGGCGAAGATCCGCCCTCCCGCCTCATGGACCGCCTCGGTCGCCTGCCGGAGCGCGGGGATGACCTTGTCGTCGTGGATTCCCGTCTGGTTGGCGCTGGCCTGCCCGCGCGGATCCACGTACATATGCCCGGTCAACAGCAGCCCCGCTCCCCCTTCGGCGAGGCGCCGGTACAACTCGACGAACGAGTCGTACACCACGCCGCTCGCCGAGGCCATCGTCTCCGACGTGGCCCCGCGCACGATGCGGTTGGGAAGCGTCAGCGAGCCGATCCGGCCGGGCCGCAGGTACGGGGGCGCAGTGCTCACAGCCGGCAACCTAGTGGCGCCCCGCGCCGGCGGCGAGACCGCTAGCAGCCGCCGTCGCGGAACTGGTTGTCCCCCGCGGGCGGAAGGTCGTCGATCTCCAGGGGATATCGCAGCCAGTCCAGGTCGCAGAACCCGCCGAACTCGTCCTGCAGGTTCAGGAGAATACGCACCGACGGGGCCTGCCGCATGGCCGCCCACAGTTCCGCGCCGCTGGTGATGTTCTCGGTGTACCAGTCAGGCACCTGTCCGGCGAGGCCGGCGAGAACGACCGACTCGGCCTCCCCGGTCGGCTCTCCAGAAAGGCCCGCGCAGTCGGGCGAATCG
Source organism: Acidimicrobiales bacterium (assembly GCA_963664235.1). Taxonomy (GTDB): domain Bacteria; phylum Actinomycetota; class Acidimicrobiia; order Acidimicrobiales; family CATQHL01; genus VXNF01. The sequence goes on from OY760933.1 coordinate 3,081,294, forward strand.
AAGGGGGACTCCACGAACTTGACCGGCGGGTTGTAGTAGCTCAGCCACGCCGCCGGCACGACGAGATGCTCCATCGTGTCGGCGAGCAGCTCGACGCCGGCACCGAACCCCTCCTTTGTGTAGCAATCCGGGTACCTCACGGCGAAGTAGAGCTGCACCGCTCCCCAGGGCCGCGGCGACACGAGCTCCGGCGTCAGGTCGTAGGCGTGCGCAAGTTCGTGTATCACCGTGCCGAGTGTCATCGACCTGATCTCCACCCGGTCCGACATGCAGACCTGGAAGCGGCCGCGGCCGTGGCAGAACGCGCGGGTGGAGCCGCCGGATTCGATGCCCTCGACGAAGTTGGTCCTGTGCCTGACGTGGTCCCAGGCGCCCCGCAGCCACGGGAACTCCGCTTCCCGCTCCGCGACCACCCGGTCTATCCAGGTGCGCAGGAACTCAGTGGGGTCGCTCGAGACTTCCGCCGCGTCGAAGCCTTCGAATTCCCGGACCGGCGTCGGGGTGTGGCGCGGTTCGAACGTGCCGTCGCCGAGCTGCCCGAAGGCATTGGCGCCCCAGCACAGGACCGAACCGTCGGCCCTCATGGCGCAGGCATGCCCCTCACCGTCGCGCGACGGGGTGCTCACGGTCACCGCCACCGCGTCGTCAACACCCTCGACTCGAGCGGGGACCGCACGCGGCCCGGTCCCGCCGTCGCCCAGTTGACCCGCGGCGTTGTTCTCACCCCAGCAGGACACATCCCCGTCGCGATGCAGCGCGCAGATGCTGCGATCCCCCACCGAGACGGCCAGCGCGTCTTCGATACCCGCCACTCGGGTCGGGCGCACGACATTGGCGAACCTCCAGCAGTACACCTGGCCGCCGGCAAGCACCGCGCACGTCTGACTCCATCCCACCGCAACCGAGACCGCTCCCTGCAGACCGCCGATCCGTAGCGGTGAGAGGTGGTCCGCCTCCGTCGTCGTCCCCCAGCCCCAGCACGACACACCACCGTCGGAGTGAACGGCGCAGTTCCCATGCGGTCCGGCGGCGATCGTGGCCACATCCGCCAGGCCGGGGACGATCCGGGGCTCCGAACTCGATTCGCCGGCTCCGTCGCCCAGTTGACCCCGCGAGCCGTCCCCCCAGCAGGAGACCTGGCCGCTGCGATGTACGGCGCAGGTGTGGTCCGCCCCGACCGCGACGGCCACAGCGTCCCGGATTCCCGGGACCATTGCCGGCCGGTGGCGATCCTCGGTATCGCCGAGTCCCAGCGCACCGTGTCGTCCAGGCCCCCAGCACGACACGGTGCCGTCGCTGTGCAACGCGCACGTGTGGAACCGTCCCGCGGTGGAATCGCCGATACTGACCGCCAGCACATCGTCCAGCACCGCCGCGCTGAGGCGCTCCCGCGTGCCCTCGTCGCCCCAACACGTCACTCCCCCGCCAGGCTGCACAGCGCAGGTCCTGCGGAACGACGCCGCCACGAGCGTCTCGCCGCTGCGCCCGACATCGCCTGCATTGAAGCCCCCCGCAGATGGCGCGGTGACCGTCGCGGGCGAGCTGACCAGCCAGCGCCCCACACCCGCGGTCGACGGGAAGAAGCGCCGTTCCGGCAACAGCCGCTCGCCCCAGTTCCCTCCCTCGATGTGCTGCTGCAGCCCGAACTCGATGCGACCGCCAGCCACGCTCCGGGCCGTGATGCGCACCCGGATCCGCCCCTCGGGCCCTGCCGGTTCCTCCGGTGCCGACCGCAACGTGATCGGCTGGCTCACGAACCAGCGATCCGTCGGTGCCTCCACCGGGAAGAATCGCCTGTCGGGAAAGATGAGATCCTCTCTGGAGTCGCCCGAATCGAGCGGGCGGAGGGCGAACTCGGTGCGCCCGTCGGCGAGCCGGCGTGCCTCGATGCGCACCCGCCGGGATGGCGCACTGTCGACCGGAGTTGCATCATCGATAGCGGTCGCATCCTCCGCAGGTTCCTGCGCGGCGGCCCCCGACGGCAACCCGACCACAGCTACCGAGGACGCGAACAGCACAGCAGCCAGACAGGCCAGTGACGCGTTCCCCGGCGCCCGACTCATGTCTCCCTCTCCCGACCCTTACAACACCCTGCAGCGATCGCGGGATCGTATGTCGTGCTGCGACAACATGCCGCATCCCACGGAACTGCGCGGCATCGGACCTGAGCCGTGTCGAATGCACGTCTTCGGGGAACCACCGGAGTTATCGTCGCGACGCCAGCACAGAACCCGAAGGCCGACGATCGAATGACCGCCAGCGGTGATCACCTGCCCCCCAACCCGCCGCCGGCGACGGCGAGCCGGCCCCAACCTCGCTTTGAGGAGCTGGTCGACTCCCGCCACGACCCCGCCTACGGCGAAGCGGTGCAGATCGCGCCGCTCGTGCAGCGCGTCACCGCCGCCAACCCCAGCCCGTTCACCTTCGCCGGTACCGGTACCTACATCGTCGGCGGCGAGCAGGTCGCGGTCATCGACCCGGGGCCCGACGACGGCACCCACGTAGCCGCGGTGTTGCGGGCACTGGCAGGCCGAACCGTCACGCACATCTGCGTGACGCACACCCACAGCGACCACTCCCCCGCCTCTCGCGCCCTGGCCACAGCGACGGGCGCGCCGGTGCTGGGTTTCGGCCCGCACCCGGCGATCGATGCCCGCAGGACCGGCGGCGAGACACCGGCGGTCGAGGAGGAGCCCGGTGACTGGGATTTCGTGCCCGACGTCGCGCTGGCGCACGGTGACGTGCTGGCAGGCGACGGCTGGACGCTGGAGTGCCTCCACACCCCGGGGCACATCTCCAACCACCTGTGTTTCGCACTTGCCGACGAGCGCGGGCTCTTCACAGGCGACCACGTCATGGGCTGGTCATCCACGATCATTCCCCCTCCCGACGGGAGCCTGGGCGACTACCTGCGCAGCCTCCAACTCCTGATCGACCGCGGTGAGCGGGACCAGGTGTACTGGCCCACCCACGGCCCGCCCATCACCTCACCGGTGCGCTACGCCCGGGCACTCCTGGCGCACCGCCACCGACGCACCGCGCAGATTCTGGAGTGCCTGCGCGAGGGCCCGGCCACGATCCCGGCCCTCGTGGCCCGCATGTACACGGAGACTCCGAAGATGCTGCACCCCGCTGCCGAGCGCTCCGTGCTGGCACACCTCATCCACCTCGGCGAGCAGGGCCGCGTCACCAGCGAACCCGCAGCCGACGAGCGGGAGACGCGCTACACCCTGGCCTGAGCCGACCGGCGCGGCATCGGCTCAACGAGGGTCAAGACAGGTTCGGGCGATGAGACCAACCTCGGACCCGAGTCGGGGTCCGGCGCCTAGCAGCCGCCGTCGCGGAACGGATTCGTGCGCGGTGGCGGGATGAGTGCCGGTTCCAGCGGGTAGCGGATCCAGTCGGTGGTGCAGAATCCGCCGAACTCGCCGCCGAGCTTGGCCAGAAGTTCCAGCGACAGGACCCGGCGCAGTACCCGCCACAACTCGGCGCCGTTGGTGACGTTCTCGGTGTACCAGCCGGGCATCTCACCCGCCAGACCCGACCGCAGGGCCTGCTCCGCCTCGCTGTCCGGCTCGCCCCCCAGGCCGGCACAGCCGGCCCTGTAGTAGGCGAGCCAGGCCACCGGCTCGACGAGATGCGCCATCGTGTCGGCGAGGATCTCCGCTCCCGGTCGCTGCCCGTAGTTCTGGAAGCAGTCCGGGTACCGCCAGGCGAAATAGAGCTGGACGGCCCCCCAGGCTCGCCCAGTCCCCAGGCCGGTCGTACCGTCGTAGACGTGCGCCAACTCGTGGACCGCGTCACCGAGGGTCATCTCGGCGAGCACCATGCTGTCCGACCAGCAGGAGTACAACCCGTCGACGACGTTGCAGGACGATCGCACCGCCCCCCGGAGATCATCGATCCGACCCGCCGAGGCTCGTTCGCGGATCCGGTCCCAGGCCGGGCGCAGCCACGGGAACTCGGCCTCGCGCTCCCGGACGGCTTCGTCCAGCCAGTTCCGTAGCAGCGCAGTCTCATCGGCGGGGATCCGTGCGGCGGGAATCTCCGTGGGCGCCACGACCGGCTCGGGGGTCAACCCCCGGGGGAGGTTCCCGTCACCCAGTTGGCCGGCGTCGTTCCCGCCCCAGCAGGAGTACGAGCCGCTCTCGTGGGCAACACAGGTGTGCGGGGCGAGACGGGTTGAGCCGACGCTCATCGTCACCGCGACAGCGTCGGTGATGCCTGCGAGGCGCGCCGGCCGACGCTGCCCGGCGGTCGTGCCGTTGCCGAGTTGCCCCGATGCGTTCGCGTCGCCCCAGCACGCGACCCCACCGTCGGCGAGCACCGCGCAAACCCCGCCGTCACCCACCGACACGGAGCTGGCCCCGGCGATTCCCTCGACCCGCTCGGGGTGGGCCTCGTCAGCCGCAGGCCAGCAGTAGACCTCGCCGGCGACGGCCACCGCGCAGGTGCGATCCAAGCCGGTCGACACCGCGATGACCGCTGGCAGGCCCTCGACGGTCCCCGGACTGAAAGCGCTGAAATTGCCGGCGCCGCCCCCGTAGCCCCAGCACGACAGTGCACCGCCGGCATGGATGACGCAGGTGGAGGACGGACCGGCGTCGATCCATTCGGCTGCCTCGATGCCGGGAACCCGTTGGGGACTGCTGACAGTGGAGAACGTGATGTCGCCCAGCTGGCCCAGCGACCCGTCGCCCCAGCAGGAGACCTCCCCCCGGGCATGCACGACACAGGTGTGATCGGATCCGGCGGCGAGCGCCACCGCGTCGGAGATGCCGGGCACCTTCTCGGGAAGGTATCCACTGAACGATTCGCCCCGGCCGAGTTGCCCGCTTCGCCCCGACCCCCAGCACGACACCGTCCCGTCGCCGTGCAGCGTGCAGACGTGCAACTCCTGATGGGGATGGTCACCGCTGGTGATGCCCACGACGTTCCGGAGGCCGGCGGCGCTGAGCCGTTCCCGGACGCCGTCCTGGCCCCAGCAGGTCACGCGGCCGTTGCGGCGCACCGCGCAGGTACGGCCGCGTGAGGCGGCGATGAGGCTGTCCCCGCTGCGGGTCGCACCCCGCACGAACTCGGGGCCCCTCACCACCGTCGCCTCATCCAGCGAGGAGCGCATCACCTCCGGGCCGTCGGGGTCGAACTCCTCCGGCGGCAGCCGGACCCCCGCCGGCCCGGTTGCGGCCGCGGCGGCAACCGGACCCGCCAGCGCAACCGGGGCCACAAGGCCCACGCAGCCGAACACCAGCATCGACACCACCGGTACCCGTCTCCTGGTTCGGGGCCGCGCTCCAGCACCTCCAGCTTCCGGCCGTCGGGCCGGGGCGGGGTTCAGCGGCTCCAGCGATTCCAGCTGATCACGTCCTCGATCCCGCCGCGGTCGGCGGGCTTGAAGTCGGTGCCGATCGTGTATGCGACCGGGATGATGGCGAACTGGCGGACCTTCTCATAGGGGATCTCAAGGATCTCCGCCGCCTCCCGCTCGTAGGCGAGGTGCAGGGTGGTCCAGCAGGTGCCCAGGCCGCGCTCACGGGCGGCCAGCATGAAACTCCAGGCCGCCTGGACGACCGAGCCGCCCTCGGCGACCACGTCGGTGGCACGCTCGGACCGGGTCGTCACGCAGGGGATGAGCAGCACCGGGCTGCGGTGCATGTTCTCCGCCAGATAGACCGCCGATCCGATGACTCGCCTCTGTTGCGCCACCCAGGTTGGGGCGTGGCCGACGAATCGCCCGCCGGCCACTGCCCGACCGCTCTCGGCGGAGCGGTCGGCGAGCGTTGCACCACCGATGTAGGCCTCGAATGAGCGCTTGTAGAGCTCGGCCAGCGCCTCGATCTTGTTGCGTTCGGTCACGAACACGAAGTGCCACGTCTGCATGTTGGAGGCCGTCGGGGCCTGCACCGCCAGTTCGACGCATTCGCGCAGCACCGACTCGGGCACCGGACGTTCGAAGTCCAGCCGCTTGCGCACCGCCCGGGTGGTGGACAGCATCTCGTCGGTCGACAGCCCAAGCCTCGTCACACCACGAAGCGTACGTCCTCGCCCCGAGTGGCCAACGAACCGCCGTGACGCCGCAGCGCGGTGGCCGGCCCGCGGTGAGCGTCGATCCTGCCGTCGGGGACGGCAGACTCCGGCGCGTCGCGGACCTAGGAGGGCTCGTACAGACCCCCCAGGGTCGGCACCAGCGGCGCCGCGCGGCTCCAGCCGTTGAAGCTCAGCACGCCGTCGCAATCCCGGGCAGCAGGCTTGAAGTCGGTGCCGATCGTGTAGGCCACCGGGATCAGGGCGTACTGCCGCACCTGCTCGAAGGGAATGCCCAGGATCTCCGCCGCCTCCTGCTCGTAGATCAGATGCACGGTTGTCCAGCAGGTGCCCAGGCCGCGCTCGCGGGCAGCCAACATGAAGCTCCAGGCGGCCTGGATGACCGAGCCGGCGCCTTCGATCACGTGGCGGGGATCCTCTGAGCGTCCGGCGGCGCAGGGGATCAACATCGCCGGACTGCGGTGGATGTTCTCCGCCAGGTGGATCCCCGATTCGATGACGCGGGCCTGCTGCGTGCCCCAGGCAGGTTCGCGCTCTGCCCTCGCCCGAGAGGCCTCCATGAACCTCGCCCTGTTCGGGTCCTGGGCGCGCCGGTAGACGGCGGCCAGCGCCTCCACCTTGGCCCGCTCGGTAACGAACACGAAGTGCCAGCTCTGACCGTTGGAGGAGGTGGGCGCCTGCACGGCGAACCGGGCGCACTCCGCCAGCAGCGACTCCGGCACGGGGCGGTCGAAGTCCAGCCGCCTGCGGACCGCCCGGGTAGTGAGCAGCATCTCGTCGGCACTGAGTCCAAGTCTGGTCATGCCCGCAGCGTAGGCGTACGTCCTGCGGGGGGCTGAGGGCTAGGAGCGACTTCCCGTCAGGGTGTCGTGCTCCTTGTCCCCGGGGCGGTCGTCGTCCTGGTCGGGCGGATCACTCCGGGACCCTTCGCCTCGCAGGAACGCCCATGTCTTGCGCAGGCCGCCGTCGCGCACCATGTCCACGAGACGGAAGAAGCCCATCGTTCCGGCGCCTGCGACCGCGGCCGCCGCGATGCAACTACCGCAGACCACGCCGGAACCCTAGTGCGCCGGGATGCGCCGCCCGCCGGCGAGCGGCGCGATGACGCCGGCGATCACGAGTTGGCCGTGACGGTCTCGAGGATGTCGCCGAAGCGCTCCAGTGCCGCGGCCCGGCGGGTGGGCACGTGCTCGGTCGGCCAGCCCTCGACGGCCTCGTAATTCCGCAGCACGTGGCGGCTGATCGTCACCTTGTGCACCTCGTCGGCGCCGTCCACCAGCCGGGAGGCCCGCGCCTGGCGGTACATGCTCTCCAGCGGCAGGTCGGCGCTGAACCCCAGAGCCCCGTGCACCTGGATGGCCCGGTCGATGGCGTTGTACAGCATCCGGGTGCCGTACACCTTGATCATGGCGATCTGGGTGCGCGAGGCCGAGGCCCCGTGGCGGTCCATGTGCCAGGCGGCCTGCATGCACAGCAGCCTGGTGGCCTCGATCTCCATCTTGGTCTCGGCGATCATGTCCTGGATCATCTGCTTGTCGGCCAGCAGCGACCCGTGCGAGGTGCGTGACAGCGCCCGCTCGCACATCATGTCGAACGCCCGGCCGGCCTGGCCGAGCCAGCGCATGGCGTGGTGGATGCGACCCGGGCCGAGGCGCTTCTGCGCCAGCACGAACCCCTCGCCCGGCTCGCCGATGATGTTCGTGGCCGGCACCCGCACGTCGTCGAAGACGATCTCGGCGTGACCGCCGGGGCGGGGCGGACCCTCGATGTGCGGTTCACCCATGTTCGGGATGTCACGCACGATCCGCACACCCGGCGTGTCCGCCGGCACGACGATCATCGAACAGCCCTGGTACGGGTGCACGTCGGGGTTGGTCACCACCATGACGATCAGGAAGTCGGCCACCGAGCCGTTGGTGGTGAACCACTTGTGGCCCGAGACGACGTACTCGTCGCCGTCGAGGGTTGCCCGGGTGCGGATCAGGCGGGGGTCCGAGCCCGCGACGTCGGGTTCGGTCATCGAGAAGGCGCTGCGCATCTCGCCGGCCAGCAGCGGCTCCAGCCAGCGACGGCGCAACTCGGCGCTCGCCCCGATGGCCAGCAGTTCGGCGTTGCCCGAATCGGGTGCGTTGTTGCCGAAGATCATCGGCGCGAACTCGCAGCGCCCCAGGATCTCGTGCATGAGGGCCAGCCGCACCTGCCCCCAGCCCTGCCCGCCCAAGTCGGGACCCAGGTGGCAGGCCCAGAGGCCTTGCTCCTTGACCCGTTCCTTCAGCGGATCGGTCAGCGCCCGCCACTGGTCGGGGGTGCAGTCGCCAGCGATCGCCTCCAGCGGCAGGATCTCGGCGTCGAGGAACTCCCGCATCCAGTCCAGCTTCGGCTGGAAGTCCTCGTCGGTGGCGAAGTCCCAGGCCATATTGTCCTCCGGTCGAGTCGGTGCCGACAGGCTAGAAGCGCGCCACGCAATCCGCGGTCCCTGCGAGCCCGACTGCGGCCACGTGGATTCCGGCCTCGGATGAAGTCCGGGGCAGGCTCTTCGCCGGAATGACGCGGCACCGGTGCGCCGACGGCGCCCGACGGCGGCCGATGCGCGGGGTAGCGTGGCCCGGGCCAGAACGACACGAGGGAGCCGACATGGTCACAGTCGACCGGGATACCGTCCTTGCCGCCCTGACCGGCGCGTGGGCCGCCATCGAAGAATTGTGCGCCGGGCTAACCGACGCGCAGTGGTCGGCTGACACGGACTGTCCCGGCTGGACCGTCCAGGACAATGTCAGCCACATCACCGGCACCGAGCGCATGCTGAACGGCGACCCGGCGCCGGAGGTGGAGGTGGGCGAGTCACCTCACGTACACAACGAGATCGGTCGGATGAACGAGTTGTGGATCGCCGAGCGCCGGCCATGGGCACCGGCCGCCGTGCTGGCGGAGTTCCGCGAGGTGACCGCGGGACGACTCTCCATGCTGGCGGGCATGACGCAGGCCGACTTCGACGCCGAGTCCTGGACCCCGGCCGGCACCGACACCTTCGGGCGGTTCATGCGGATAAGGACGATGGACTCCTGGGTGCACGAGCAGGACATCAGGGAGGCCGTCAGCACTCCCGGACACCGGGAAGGGCCGGTCGTCGAGTTCGTTCTCGACGAGTTCGCCTTCGCCGTGGGGTTTGCGGTCGCCAAGCTGGGGCGGGCCCCCGACGGGGCGCGGGTGCTGATCGACCTGACCGGTCCGGCCGCCCGCACCTGGCGGGTGCAGGTCGCCGAGCGGCGCGGCCGGCTCGTGGACGCCTTCGACGGCGATGCCGAACCGACGATCACCATCAGTACCGCCGCATACACCTACACCCGGCTGGTCGGAGGGCGGATTGAGGGCGCCGAGGCCATCGCGCAGGGCCTCGTCAGCCTCGACGGCGACACAGAGGCCGCCGAGCGGATCGTCAACAATCTCAGCTACATGCCCTGAGGGGCAGCACTGATCCCGCCTGGATTCCGGCCTCCTCCGGAATGACGAGGCAAACGTCGCCGGAACGACGCTGGCGCAGGGACCGACTCTGACGCAGGGACCGACTCTGGCGCTTGGCCCAGTCCCCCTAGTCGCCGGACAGGAGAGCGGCGAAGCGCCGGCGCCACTCCACCGACGGCTTGTCGGACTGCACGCTCACTGTGCCGGCGAGGTCTACCGGCAGCACGCCGTCCAGACGCTCCAGCATCAGCTTGTCCTCGGCCCCGATGGCCAGATCGAAACGAAGCACCTCGTCAGAAGGCACCGAGAAGTCGTCGTTGCGCCACACCACGAAGATGAAGTACGAGGTGACGTCGTCGATCGGCGTCGACAGCAGCAGCAGGACGTGCTCGAGTCCGGTCTCGTAGGCGATGGTGCTGCGGCAGGCGAACGGCAGCGCGAAGCCGCTGGACATCCGCCGGGCCACGGCCCCGGCGCTCTGCACACCTGACGTGGCCGCAGCGATCTCGGGATTGCTGACGGTCACCTCGTAGGCGTAGCCGAAGAAGCTGTCGTCGAGTTGCTCCAACTCCAGCCGCGGCACCACCTCGTCGGTCTCGCCGCCGATGGTGCCGGCGTGGACGAACGGGAAGTGGGTGATGTCCAGGAAGTTGTCGACCATGCGGGTGGCCGACGCCTGCCAGACCTGCACGTCGGGGTTGAGGCGGCGGAACGCCGGGTCGTCCTCCTGGACGATCTTCGGGATGTCCTCGCGGGGCACTCCCGGGCATAGCCACACGAGGCCGTACCGTTCGGCCGCGCCCACGGGCGCCAGATGGGCGCGTGGCGGGACAGGCACCCCCGGCTGGGCCGACGGCACGAGTACGCACCGCCCGCCGGCTCCGAACTGCCAGCCGTGGTAGCAGCACTGCAGGCACCCGTCGATCACCGTTCCCGCCGACAGGGGCGCCTCCCGGTGCGGGCAGCGGTCCGCCGACGCCGTCACCACGCCGTCCGGATCTCGCCAGAGCACGTAGGACCCTCCCAGGACGCGCACGCCCAAGGGGCCCGGTGCAACGTCGCCGCTGCGGGCGACCGCGTACCAGGAGTCAGCCAAGGCAGGGCTGTCACTGAAGACGTGCGTCGTGCTCATGGGACCGAAGGGACTCTCAAACGGCCCATCGGCGGCATGAGTCGCCCTGGCGGACGATGGATCCCGGCCTTCGCCGGATTGACGGGAGAGGTGATCTGCAGCACTGCTCGGCAGTCTCCTGGGGTCCGTCGGTGCGTTCTGCCAGAACCTTACGACACCGGAAGTCCGAAGCGAAGGGAAGGCTCGTATCGCTGCCTCCGGGCCGTCCGGCCGGCCGCTGTTCGGCGACCCGATCACCGGACCACGCTGCTAGTTTGGCGGCGGCGCGAGCGCGCCCGACCACACCGACCCGGAAGGTGCATCCATGGGCTACCCGAACACGCTGATCTTCGTCGACTTCCCCAGCGATGATCCTGAGGCCTCGGCCCGGTTCTACGAGCAGGTGTTCGGCTGGGAGGTCGAGGGACGACCCGCAGGCGTCTTCCACCGCATCGTGCCGGGTGACGAATTCCAGAAGGACGGCGAACCGTCCGGCGTCGGCAACCTGCACATGGGCATCCACAACGTCGCCAACGCCCGACCGCATCCCGACCCCGCCGGCGTCGAGCCGCGCACGCTGCGCACCGGGGGCCGCTCCCAGCGCATGTGGATCCTGGTCAGCGGCGACGACACCGCCGACCGCATTCTCGACACCGCGGTGAGCCTCGGTGCCACGGAGCTGTGGCGAGATCACTACTGGGCCGAGTTCAACGGCTTCAACTGCGCCTTCGAGGATCCGTGGGGGAACACGTTCATCCTCTGGACCCAGGGCGGGGACGACCCGCAGATCCCCGAGGGCTGGACCGACGAGTAGCCCCGGCCGGCCCCGCCACGGGAGTGAGCAACGGAGGACAAACGATGAGTGAAGAGCAATCCGGATTCGCCCGCGGTGCGGCCGAGGCGCGCGAGGCAACCGGCATGAGCGGTGACGTCACGGCCCAGACCCGCCAGGACGTCTATTCCGACCATCCCACCACTGCACGCTGGACCCACGTGGCGCTGCCGAGCGCCGACATAGACGCCTCCATCGACTTCTACACCGAGTTCACACCGATGGAGCTGCTGGACAAGCGCACCGACGCCCTGGGCCACGGCGCCTGGCTGGGCCATCCCGACGCCGCCGAGCGGCCGTTCATCCTGGTGCTGATCGAGTTCTTCGCCAGCAGCGGTCAAGAGGGGCTCGGGCTTCTGAAGCCCTTTGCCCACCTCGGCATCGAGCTACCCAGCCTCGAAGCCGTCGACGACATAGCTCGCCGCGGCAAGGAGGCAGGTTGCCTCAACATGCCCCCCACCGAGATGCCCCCACCCGTCGGCTACATCTGCGCCCTCAACGATCCCGACGGCAACGTCATCGAGTACTCCTACGACCAGGGCGTCTACTCCACCGCCAAGACCGTCTGGGGCAACGGGGACTGAGCCGACCGGCACCTCAAACACTCCGAGGCCCAAATTGCTTCTGTGAGCAGAATCGCCGCTCCGTGCGGCGTAAATGCGCAGATTTGGCAAGGCGCCGAGAACAACCCCGGCATGAAGGGGGCGCCGGTTAGGTCACGCAGAACCAGCGGCCGCGTAGGCCTTGGCGACGACGGCACACAGGTCTCTGGGCCGCTCCGAGTAATCCTCCCAGGTGAAGTTGAGCACGTCCCAGCCCGCGGCCTGCAGCTGGTTGCGTCGACGGCGGTCGTTCACAAAGGACTCGCTGTTGTGGTGCCAGCGGATACTGTCGAGTTCGATGGCAAGCCGACGGCTCGGATAGGCAAGATCCACCTGGGCTACGAAACGCCCATGGTTGTCATACACCCGATATTCCATCTCCGGCCGCACGATCCCCACTCCGACCAGGAGTTCGCGAACCGACCGGCTCCACTGGCTCAGAGGCACAACGTCGTCGCCGCAGCGTGCGTCGAGGGCGGTTCGCAAGTGCAGCAAGCCGTTCCTACCCCTGCGGGAGTGCGCCACCAGCACGTCGTAGAGGTCGCTATACCTCAGCCGCCGGTCGCGTACGACAGCGTCGATGGCCCCCTCGAGCGACTGGCGGCTCACCACCGCGGCGAGATCAAGCACAGTGCGAGCCAGTCCTGTGCAGGGTATGCCGTCGATTTCAACCCGCCGGGCGAGGTGCATCTGCGCCGAGCGGTGCACGATGACCCCGGTGGCCGACCGGCCCCGCCCCAACGCCACCACCACCTCGGGAATCCTCAGGCTGAACCCGTCGATGCCGTGTAGGGCCGCGGCCGACCGGTGGCTCGCCAGACCGCCGTGGCTGATACAGGTAGCAAGCAGCCTCGATTCTGGCGTGATCCGAACTGCCGAGTGCTGGTACACGCCGCTGCTGACACGCCGCCAGCGGCCCGTACTCACGCGGTTCTGGATGCGATGCCGGGTCATGCCGGCGTCCAAAGCCTGAGACCGGGAGACAAGTCCATGCTGCCGTCGCATGTGCGTTTCGAGCCGCGCCTCGTCCACGGCCGCAGCACTGGCAGCAGACTCGTGGGAGCGATAGCTATCTATAGCTATGGGAATATATGGGCAACTATTAATAATGCGAGAATACGGCCGATATCTGCCGCACGACAGGGACACTGCCCGGCGCCTTGCGCCCACAAGGGGGAGAGGCGAGCAGTTCAGGCCGTCGGAGGCGTCCCGACTTCAGGGTCCGTTGATAGGACAAGCGGCGGAAGCTTGATCGGTGCCTGGGTCGTCGGCTCTGGCCATCGCTTCTGTGAGCAGAAACGCCTCCTACGGCGGCGAAATCGCGCAAAGTTGGTGCAAGGCCGCTCCAGCCGCGCTAGGCCCGGGAGCGTCAAATCGGCAAGGTCAGCAGGAACTCGACCCGACCGTCGCTGTCGTGGCCGTGAAGCAGGCGACTACCGGTGCTGTCGAGCAGCTAGAAGCCCGATCACGTGCCCGTATGCGTGAAGGAACAGTTCGTCAGCTATCGAGACTCGCGCCACAGCATCTGGAGGTGATCCTGAGGTGTCGACGGGCAGCGTCCCGCCGAGTGGTGGGGATTTGAGGTAGCTGGGAGGGTCCACCTGTAGGTGGGTCATCGGCATGATCCTCGGTGAGAGGAACTACTCACTCATCGAGGAGGACACACCGATGACCCTTTCTGATACTGCCACGGCACAGCTGTGGGAGAGTTTCCGCGCCGGCGGCGGCGCGAGCCTGGTCCGTGAGGCGGTGGAGTTGGTGCTCCAGGAGCTGATCGAGGCCGAGGCCACCGAGGCGATCGGCGCCGGGCGCTATGAGCGCACCGATGCGCGGATCACCGAGCGCAACGGGCACCGGCCCCGGCTGTTGGCGACCCGGGCCGGCGATGTCGAGTTGAAGATCCCCAAGCTGCGCAAGGGCAGCTTCTTCCCGTCAATCATCGAGCCCCGCCGGCGCATCGACCGTGCCCTGTGGGCGGTGGTCATGGCGCCTCTGTGTGTCAAGTCGACGGGGCGAGATGGCGTCGATGGTCGGCGAGGAGGGTGCGGAAGACCAGGTCAGACAGCCGTCGCTTGACGCAGCGAAGGGCTTCTCGACGGCTCTTACCCTCGGCGATCTTGCGCCGGTAGTAGTCCTGTCCAGCGGTGGGTTGGCGGATCTGGGAGAGCGCCATGATGTGGAGCGCCGAGTTCAGTTGTCGGTTGCCGGCTCGGGAGAGGCGATGCCGAACGACGTCGCCGGAGGAGGCTTCGATCGGTGCGGTTCCGGTGTAGGACGCGAACTGGTCTTTGCTGTTGAAGCGGGTGATGTCGCCGACGTGGCCGAGGATCTTGGCGGCTAGGACCGGGCCGATGCCGAACAATTCGGTCAGCGAGGTGTGGCTCTCGGCGACGGCTTCGGTGGTGCGGGTCTCGAGCGAGGCGAGCGCCCGGTCGAGGTGGCGAAGATCAGCGAGGAGCTCGACAGCGAGCTGGCGTCGAGTCTTGGTGACCGGGTCGGTGGACCGCACTCGGCGGAGGAGTTGGCGTGCGGTGTCGATCGAGCCGCGGGAGATCTTCTCGCCGGGGACCAGGTGGGCCATCATGGCGTGCAGCCGGTTGAGCGTCTGGGTGCGTTGCCGACACAGGTCGTCGCGACGGTCGGCGAGGAGTCGCAGCGTGGTGGCGTGACTTTCGGCGGCGACGCCGTTGAGTCGGTCGTTGTCGATCGCCGCGATGCCGACCGCGATCGCGTCGGCATCGTCGTTCTTGCGGCCGTGACCGGTGGACAACAGCCGAACGCGGGTGGCGAGTTTGGCGGGCACATCGACGACCTGCTCGCCTGCGGCGACAAGGTGCTGAGCGACGGGTGCGCCGCTGCCGGCGGCGCCTTCGACGGCCCAGCGCCGGTTCGGCCAACGCCGGCCGACCGTGACCAGGTCGCGGCGTCCGACGCGGTTGGTTGGGAAGGTCTGCTGATGCAACACCCCTCGGCGTTGATCGAGCACGGCAATCGTGACTGAGGTCTTGTGGGCGTCGCAGCCGATCGTGACGGACATGGGCTCCTCCTCGGGGCTCAGGGTTCTGGTGCGGTGTCGCTGGAGGGCAGTCCGACTTGGGGCAATGCAGGCCTCTGTTGAGCCACTCGTGGCGACGGCGGGAGGTGCCGGGCCGCATGCCATTACCGAGCCAACCCGAAGGCGGCAGAGGCTTACCGAGCGTCCCGACACCTCCCTCGATCGACGAACTCGGCCGAGCCCGCCAACCAGCCACGAGTTAACAAGTCGGAGGCGTACGTGGCCGGCGTGTCGACACGGTCGGTCGATGATCTGGTGGCCGCTTTGGGCGCCGAGTCGGGGATCTCCCGCTCGGAGGTCTCCCGCATCTGCGGGGGCCTCGACGAGGTCGTGGAGGCGTTCAGGACCCGGCGCCTGGACCACGTCGAGTTCCCGTACGTGTATCTCGACGCCACCTATCTGAACGTGCGCAACAACCTCGCCCAGCCGGCGTCGATGGCCACCGTCGTCGCCACGGGCATCACCGCAGACGGCAACCGGGAGGTCCTGGGCTGCGACGTCGGCGACAGCGAAACCGAGGCGTTCTGGCAACAGTTTCTCGGCTCGTTGCGCGACCGGGGCCTCACAGGGGTGCGCCTGGTGATCTCCGATGCGCATCGCGGCCTCGGCGCCGCCGCTGACCGGTGGTTCCAGGGAGCGGCCCGTCAGCGCTGCCGGGTGCACTTCATCCGGAACCTGCTCGCTGTGGTGCCCAAGTCGCACCAGCACATGGCCGCCGCGCTGTTCCGCACCATCTTCGCCCAACCCGACGCCGGCGCCGTCGCCGACGCCTGGGACCAAGTCAGCGACCAGCTCGCCGCCCGGTTCCCCAAGACCGGACCGCTCATGGACGGCGCCAAGACCGAGGTCCTCGCCTTCGCTGGGTTCCCCCGGGCGCACTGGCAGAAGATCTGGTCCACCAACCCCCTCGAGCGGATCAACAAGGAAATCAAGCGACGCTCCCGGGTCGTGGGGATCTTCCCCAACGAGGCCTCCGCCATCCGCCTCGTCGGCGCCATCCTCGCCGACCTCCACGACGAATGGCAGGCCACCGACCGCCGCTACCTCTCCGAAGACTCCATGAGCCTCCTCTACCCCGAGCGCGATAGTCTCGCCACCGCCGAACTCACAGTCGGCAACCATCACCGAGGCTCAACTCAAAAGCCCACCACTTGATGGGACGCCCCCTGTCGACGCAGTCTTTGTTGCTCGCGAGATCACCGGTCAAGCCGACGACGGTAAGGCGGTGGAAGTTCTCTCGAGGGATCTGCTCGCCAGACCGAGCGACGTCCTGGCCCGAAGACCCAGGCAGGCCCCACCTCCCGGAACGGCATCGGCATGAAGTTCGAAGAGCAGTGGCGAGGCGCACCGACTGGAAGCACGCTCAGGACAGGTGGTTCAGCAGCAGGGTTAGCAGTTCCTCGTCGAACGCGCTGCCACCGAAGATGCGCCGGCCGGTGCTGTCGAGCAGCCAGAAGCTGGACCAGGCGGGCGCCGGGAAGTGGTAGTAGTTCGTCGGCACCCGTGAGTCGCTCAACAGCATCGTGAAGCTGATCCCGTAGGTGTCGACGAAAGCCTGATTCGTCGCCAGGTCGCCCGTCGAGCCGATGCCGACGACTCTGAGCCGGTGGGAATTTTCTCGAGCGAACTGCTCGATGGCCGGAGCGTGGCTCTGGCATGTGCCTCAATAGGGACTCCACAACCAGAACAGCAGCGGGGTCCGGCCGGTCACCACCGAGCGGATGTTCGCCGCCTCCCCGGTGTGCACGTCGACCATGTCGAAGTCGAGCACGTCCTCGGAGACCTGCGCCACGCCGAAGTCGCTCCCCGACACGCTCTCGGTGAGCGTCACGACGACCGGCGAACTGTTCAGCCAGCGGCCCACCTCCGCATCGGGGCCGAAGAACCGCTGCGCCGGCAAGATCCGGTAGCCCCAGGTCGCACCATCATGACGTTGCTGCAAGGCGAACTCGATGCGATCATCGGCCAACACCTGCACGGCCACGCGTACGACCACTGCGGCGCGGGCGGAGGAGTCAGTTGGGTTGGAGGTGATCGTCAGCGGCGAGCTGGCGAACCAGACGCCGACCGGGGCCCCCGGAGGTAGGAACCGCTGCAACGGTGTGGCCGACTCGCTCCACGGCCCATCCGCAGCACGGAACTGCACGACGAACTCGACGCTTCCGTCGTCGTGGCGCTGCGCCAGGATCCGGGCCTCGAGTTCGTGCCCGGCCGGCTCCTCGGCCGCCTCCTGGGCACTGACGGCGGCGGGAACGCCGGCGACGCCCAGCCAGGCCACCAGGCCCGCCAGGACGGCGCGGGCAAATCTCCCCCGTATCGATCGGGAACTCATGTCGTATCCGCCGGCAACTGCTCCACCATCGCCGGAGCGTGCGGGGCGGGAGGTCGGACCCGGTGCCACTGCCCGGCGTCGGCGTGGAGCCTCAGGCAGCTCGTAGGGTCGAGAGCACCTGCGCGGTGCCGTCGATGGTCTCGGCGAGGCTGTCGTACATGGTTTGCCGCAGCACGGCGGCCAGGTTGAGGCTGAACGAGTCGAACCCTAGTGCCGCAACGCGACGGATCTGATCCACGCACTCAGCCGGCGTGCCGGCCACGGCGAACCGCTCCACCAGGTCGTCGTCTATGAGGTCGAACAGCGCCGGCGGGTCGTGGCGGTCGTGGTCGAAGTACCAACCCCGTGCCTCCCCCAGCGCCTCGTCGATCTTCCCGATCAGCCCCGGGGGAAGGCCCAGGTCCGGCGGGCGAAGGATGCTCAGATAGTGCGCCACGTAGCGCTTCACGCTGCGGCGCGCCAGCTCGCCGTCATCTGAAATGCAGACGGTGAGTCGCGGTGAGATTTCGAGGTCGCCCGGCGGGCGGCCGACCCGGGCCGCCCCTTCGGCCAGCCAGCCGCGGTACTCACCGGCCTGTGCCGCCGACCAGTAGCGCGCCCCGATCAGCACCCGGTCGGCCAGCTCCCCGGCGAGCCGCATGACTCCCGGGCTCCGGCTGCCCAGCACCAGTGCCGGAGTCGTCGCGGGCACATTCTTCAGGCGCGCCCGGTCGGCGGAGAACACCTCGCCGGCGAACGTGACTTCCTCGCCGGACCACAGTCCCCGGCAGATCCGCACTGCCTCGCGGAGGGTGCGCACCGGCCGGGGGTAGTCGATACCGAACTGCTCCAGTCCGGCCCCCACACCGAGTCCCAGGAACGCCCGGCCATCGCTGGCCTCGCTCAGCGTCGCCACCGCCCCCGCCAGCACCACCGGATGGCGCGAGTACGGGTTGGTCACCAGCGGACCGAACTCCAGCCGCTCGGTGCGTGCGGCACAGAGCGCCATGAGCACCCAACAGTCGTGCCACAACACCACGTCGGAGATGCCCAGCCGGTCGAAGCCGGCCCGCTCCACTCCGACGGCCAGGTCGACCACCTGCTCGGGCGCCATGCCCGGCGTGATCTCGGCCTCGAACCGGAACGCGGTCACGACGTTGTCAACGAGGGGCCAACGGCTGTCACTGGATTCCGGCCTTCGCCGGAATGACGAACACGACCCCCGGAATGACGAACACGACCCCCGGAATGACGAACACGACCCCCGGAATGACGAACACGACCGCCGGAATGACACTCATACTGCGCGGGTCCTCGACGGGTGGTGGGTCACGGTGCGGCGGCCGTCAGACCATCGGGAACTTGGCCTTGTCGGGCAGGCCGGAGCGGGCGCAGATGGCCTCGCCGGCGGCCTGGCTCTCCGCCCAGAGGCGCTCCTCGTCAATGGTGGTCATGTGGCCGCCGTCCACGACCTGCGCGCCGTCCACCCAGACGCTGTGCACGCCGCGCCCGTCGGCCGACCACACCAGTTGGCTCATGACGTTCAGCAGTGGGCGCCATTCGGGCCGGTCGGTGTCGTGCAGTACCACGTCGGCTTTCTTGCCGGCCTCCAGGGAGCCGATCTGGTCCTGCGCCTGCACCGCCTGGGCGCCTCCGAGGGTGGCCATCTCGTAGGCCATCTCGGCGGGGAACATCTGCGGGTCGCAGCGGGCGTCCTTGAAGATCCCCGCCACGAGGTAGGTGGCCCGCATGAGGTCGGAGTAGTTGGAGGCGTTGTTGCCGTCGGTGCCGATGGAGACGTTGACGCCGGAGGCCATCATCTCGGGCATCTTGCCCACCTGGGTGACGCCGTAGGCCACCTTCAGCGCAGTGGTCGGGCAGTGCGCCACCGTCGCCCCGGTCTCGGCGAGGATCCCCACCTCGGTGTCGTCGACCCGCACGCAGTGGGTCAGCGCCACGTCTCCGTCCAGCACGCCCAACTCGGCGAGGTGCACGATCGGGCGCTGGCCGAACTCGGCCAGGAAGGAGTCGGGGTCCAGCTGCGCCGGTGACATATGGAAGCTGAATCCCGCTCCGGACTCGGTGGCGATCTCCCGGGCGGCCCGCCACAGCGGATCCGAGGCCGTGTTGTGGCCCACGAGGATGACGTGGCCGGCGATGCGCCCCCCGGCGACCGAACCGTGGCGGTCCAGTACGGCCTGCAGGTTGGCGATGGCCTCGTCGGTGTTCTGGCGGTAGACGTCGGGCTCGGGCGGCAGGTCCCACACCCAGCGGCCGACCCGGCCACGGATGCCCACCTCCACCAGCCCGTCCACCACGTCGTCCAGGAAGCGCACCGTGCCGGCCTCCAGGAAGCAGGTGGTGCCCGAGCGCAGCATCTCGGTGGCCGCTAGTTGCGCCGAGATGCGCTCGTCGGCGGCGGTGTAGGTGGCGTAGAGCGGGCAGAGCCACCCGAAGACGTTCTCCGCGAAGTCGATGTCGTCGGGCACGTAGCCCCGGGTCAGGGGCTCGCCGGTGATGTGGATGTGGCTGTTGACCATTCCGGGAGTGGCCACGAAGCGGTCGCCGCCCGCCACGCTGGCGGCCTCGTAGCGGGCTGCCAGGTCCTCCGCCTTGCCGACCGCCACGATCTCACTGCCGCGCACCGCCACCGCGCCGTGGCGGATGATGTCGCGGCGCGGGTTCAT
This sequence comes from Acidimicrobiales bacterium, assembly GCA_963664235.1. Classification (GTDB taxonomy): domain Bacteria; phylum Actinomycetota; class Acidimicrobiia; order Acidimicrobiales; family CATQHL01; genus VXNF01. The sequence goes on from OY760933.1 coordinate 3,101,399, forward strand.
GGTGACCACGTGTCCGGCACGGATCAGCACGTCGACGGGTTCGCGCTGGCCGGAGCCGTTGGTGTCGTTCGAGGAGGTCATGTTGCCGCCTTTGTTCAGTTCGTGCTTGCCGGTTTGGTTGCCACGAAGATCTGCTGGGCTGCGATCGGCTCGATCAGGCGGACCTCGGTGAAGCCGGCCTCGCCGAGCCAGCTCGACATCTGGCCATAGGTGAAGGCGGTTCCCTGCCTCGTGCAGGCCGCCATGGTGGCCGCCATGAAGACTCCTTGGGGGCTGCGGTTCGGATCGTCGGTGCGGAAGTAGTCCGACACCAGCACTCGCCCACCGGGGCGCAGGGCGGCGGTTGCCCGCGCGAGCAGAGCCCTGGTGCCGTCGGCTCCCTCGGTGCGGCATATGTGCCCGAGCGCCACCAGGTCGAACGCCTCGTCCTCCAACCCGACCGTGTGGTAGTCGCCGGGGCGCAGTTCGCAGCGCTCGGTGAGCCCGGCCTCGGCGATGCGTTCCCGCGCCACCTTGAGCACCTCGGGAAGGTCGTTAACCACGGCGGTGGCTCCGGGGCAGGCGCGCAGCACGGCGATACTCCAGGGAGCGCCGCCGGCCCCCAGGTCGGCCACCCGCGGGGCCTCCAGGTGGCTGTAGGAGATCCAGGCGTCGGCCCGCGTGGCTGCCCGCAGCACGGTGCCGAAGGTGCCCTCCACCAGCGGCACCCAGAATCCGGCCACGTCGCCGTCCACCGGGTGGGCGGGGGTGCCACGGCGGACCGTGGTGGCAAGATCGGTCCAGTTCTCCGACGGGCCGGGGGCAACCGACACCAGATCGGCCATCGGTGCGGGGCTCTGGCGGCAGAGGTAGCGCCGCGAGCAGTCGTTCAGGTCGAGACGCCCGTCGTGACGATCCAGCAGTCCGAGAACGACCAGTGCGTCCGCCAGCGCCTCGGTGTGCGGTGCCGAGGATTCCAGGTGCTCCGCCAACTCTCCGGGCGCCAGCGGTCCCCGATCCCAGAGCACGTCGAAGAGACCCAACTCGATCGCCCCTGCCAGCATCCAGTAGGCCCCCAGGCCGAATATGACGTTCCACACCGGGCCCGACGGTGCGGGTTTGAAGTCGCTCCACGGCCGGCCCGTCCGGGCCATCGTGTGGGTCTTCTTCAGCTCTGGATAGGGAGAGTCGGCCACGGCCCGTCCTTAGCCTGCCTCCGCCGGCTGTCGACGATCTTGGGGGTCTTTGTTGTCGTATAGCCCCACTTTCTCGGCCAAGATCCGGAGAGGTCCGCAGTGTCACTCAGCGGTTTGCTCAGGGCCGTAGCAGGATCTTGCCGAAGAGATCGCTGGCGAACATCCGCTCCTGGGCGGCGGCCGCCTCGGCGAGGGGCATCACCGAGTCCACCGGCGCCACGAAGTCACCGCTGCAGTACTGCTCCCAGACGGGGCCGAACTCCTCGGGCCGGTACGGGTCCGAGCCGACGATGGTCAGCCCCATGTGGAACAGGTGGCCCAGCGACGGGATCGTGACCGAGTCGCCGGTGGTGTTGCCGCAGTTCACGAGCCGGCCGCGGACGCCGAGGGAGAACATAGAAGCCTCCCACAGGGCCGGACCCACGTGCTCGAAGACCATGTCCACCCCGGCGCCACCGGTCTCGGCACGTGCAAAGCCGGCGACGTCGGTGGTGCGGTTGTTGGCGGTGGCATCCGCGCCGAGTTCGGTGGCTCGGGCACACTTGGCGTCGGTGCCGGCTGTGGCCAGGACCCGCGCCCCGGCGGCGACCGCCAGCTGGATCCCCGCCGTCGACACCCCGCTGCCCGCCGCATGGATGAGGACTGTCTCGCCGGCCTGCAGCTTGCCCACGTCGAACAGGGCGTGCGCCGCGGTCATCCAGCAGGTGGGGAACACCACCGCCTCGTCGAAGCTCATCGTGTCGGGTATCGGGAAGACGTGGCTGGCCGGCACGAGGCACATCTCGGCGTAGCCGCCGTCGGCGGTGGCGCCGATGATCCCCAACTCGCCGTAGAGGTCGCCGCGCCCGGCGAGGTGCGAGTCCTCCCGCACGCCCGACAGCGACGGGTCCACGACCACCCGGTCACCGACGGCGACATCGGCGACGGCCTCGCCGAGGCGGGCGACCGTGCCCGCCACGTCCATTCCGGCGATGTGCGGGAACGCGAACCCGGGCATCGTGAAGTAGCCCGCCCGCTGCACGATGTCGAGACGGTTCAGGGCGGAGGCCTCGACGCGCACCACCACGTCGCCCGGCCCCGGCTCGGGATCGGGCACGTCGACGTAGCGCAGCACCTCCGGGCCGCCGTGGGCGTCGTAGAGGACCGCCTTCATCGGAGGCCTCTGATGAACGGTCGAGCCAGCGATTGCGGCTCGCGGGTGCGGTGTGCGAAGAGCGCCATGACGCAGATGGTTAGCACAAACGGCAGCGACGACAGAAGCTCCGAGTTCAGCGGATGACCCACGCCCGGCAGGCTCAGCCGGAAGGAGTTGGCGCTGCCGAACAGCAGGCAGCCCAACATCGCTCCCCGCAGCGTCCAGCCGCCGAAGATCACCGCCGCGATGGCGATGAATCCCTGCCCGCCCACGATGGAATCCTCGTACCACCCCACCTGCCCCAGCAGGAGGTAGCCCCCGCCGAGGCCGGACGTGATGCCCGCGATGTAGATGGCCTGGCGGCGACGCGCGTTCACGTTGATCGACGACACATCGGCCGCCTGCGGGTTCTCCCCCACTGCCCGCACCTCGAGGCCCCAGCGCGTGCGGTGGACCAGCCACCAGGCCAGGGGGACAAGGGGATACAGGAGGTACAGCGGCCAGGGCTGGCCGAACAGGGCCGGCCCCAGCAGCGGGATCTCCACGAGGCCCGGCACCTCGAAGACGTGCGCCGCTGCGGTCTCGGGTTGGAGGGTGCTGTTGAGGAAGCTCGCCAAGCCGAGGACCAAGATGTTGAGCGTCAGCCCCACGACGAACTGATTCGCCGTGAGGTTGTGGCTGAAGTGGGCCTGCACGGCTCCGACGACGAGCCCCGCGCCGGCACCGACCACCAGACCGGCGGCGATGCTCCCGGTGGCGTCGTAGCCCATCGCGGCGGCGAAGGCGCCGCCGAGCATCGCACCCTCCACTGAGATGTTGATGGTCCCGGCACGCTCGGCGATCCACTCCCCCACCGCGACGAACCCGAGCGCTGTCGCAAGGCGCCAGCCGCTGCTGTAGGTGCTCTCACTCGAGAGCACGTCCCCGACGGCGGAGAAGAAATCGACGATCACGGCTCAGACTCGATCCCGCGCCGCGGCCAGAGCCCGGCGCCGGTCGCGGACGAAGAGAATGGCCGGGGGCACGAGCAACGCCAGCACCAGGAGCGCCTGCACCACCTTGGTGATGTCGCGATCCACACCCGTGGCCGCCAGGAAACCCGACCCGGTGCGCAGGGCTGCGAACACGAACGCCGCAGGGATCGCGACGATGGGGTGGGAGCGGGCCACAAGGGCAACCAGCAGCCCTTCCCACCCGATGTTCACCGCGAACCCGGGCGTGAGCCGGTAGTTGCCGAAATCGCCTCCCACCAGCATGAACGCCCCCGCCAGTCCGCAGAATGCCCCGGACACCACGAGCGCCATGCCGCCGTAGCGCGACTCGCTCACACCGGCTCGGTGCGCCGTGCGGGGCCCTCGGCCGAGCATCTGCAGGCGGAAGCCCACGATCGTGCGGGACAGCACCAGCGCCACGACGACGGCCAGGGCGAGGGCCACGAAGGCGCTGACGGGGAACTCGTTGCCGAACCAGCTGAGGCGCGGCAGGCGCGTCGAGTCGTCGAGGCGCTCGCTGACGAGAAGGCGGTTGGCCTGATCCGGCGTCGGATCCAGCAGCAGGTTGGAGTTCTTGAGCCCGTAGCCCACGAGTTGCGCGGCGACGAACACCAGCAAGAGCGTGGTCAGAACCTCCGGCATGCGACGCCGGTAGCGCAGAACCGAGGCGATGCCCGCCCAGAGCGCGCCGCCCACAACGCCCGCCAGCATGATCAGGATCAGCACGAACGGCCCCGAGGCTCCGATGTGCGTGAACACGTACGTGGCGAGTGCCGCCCCCACGAACAGCTGACCCTCCTGGCCGATGTTCACCAACCCCGCCTTGGAATTGACGGTGGTGCCGAGCGCGACGAGAAGCAGCGGGATGGCCTCACTGATGGTGCGGCCCCAACGAGCGTCGGCACGCACGCTCCCGTCCAGCATGGCCGAGAGCACTGTCGTCGGCGAACCGCCCGTTGCCCACAGCGTCAGCGCCGCCACGAGCAGGGCCACAGCGATGCTCGCGACGTAGACGGCAAGCACCGTGGCGCCCTCGCGGGTACGGGAGAAGCGTGCGCCCGCGGCGCCGGGCGCCACCGCTGCGGTGGTCACGAGGCTGCCGCCTCCTGCGCCCCGCTCATGAGCAGGCCGAGGCGCTCGACATCCATCCCGGCTCGATCCATCTCGCCGACGATGCGCCCCCGGAAGATCACAACGATCCGGTCGGCCAGGTCCAGCACCTCGGGCAACTCGGTGGAGATCAAGAGCACGCCCACACCTTGGCGGGCAGCCTCCCGCAGGCGCTCGGAGACGTACTCGATCGCACCGACGTCGAGCCCTCGCGTGGGCTGGGCCGCGACGAGCACGGCAGGATCGCCGCTCAGCTCGCGGGCCAGGACGACGCGCTGCTGGTTCCCCCCCGAGAGCGACCACATCGGGGCATCGGCTCCGGAGGCCTGGATGCCGAACTGCTCGATGAGCCGTTCAGCAACTGCCTGGCGCCCGGCTCGATCGAGGAAGGCGCGTCCGAGCCGGGATCGCGGGGGCGAGACGAGCGTGAGGTTCTCCGCCACGGTCATGTCCAGCACGCACCCCGATTCGTGGCGGTCGGCGGGGATGACCGCCACACCGGCGCCGGCCATCGAACCAGGTCGACCCGGCACCGGCTCGCTGTCGCGGACCCGCACGGTCCCGCTCTCGAGCCGGAGCAGGCTGGATAGCAGGTCACTCAGCGGGGCCTGGCCGTTGCCCTCCACGCCGGCCACACCCACGATCTCGCCGGGATACACGTCGAGAGACAACCCGTCCAGCAGAACCCGGCCGTCGCGACCCCTGGCGGTGGCGCCGTCGATCGACAGCACCGGCGATTCTGCCACCGACTCGGCAGGGGATCCGGACTCCGACCCCTCGGCCGCGGCTTCGCCCTCCAGCGCCTCGATATGGCCCAGCGCAGCACCCTCCGAGCGCAGCGACACCGGCCGGCCGACCATGGCTCGGGCGAGGCTCGGCGCTTCGGCATCGGTCGTGAGACGACGATCAACGACCGTCCCCGCCCGCATGATCGTGATCCGGTCCGTGGCCGCCAGCACCTCGTCCAGCTTGTGGCTGACGAGCGCCACCGCCTTGTTCTCCTGCTCCACGACGCGTCGCAGCACAGCGAAGAGCTGCTCCGACTCCCCGGGGGTGAGCACCGAGGTGGGCTCGTCGAGGATCACGATCGCCGGATCCCTGCGCAGGCACTTGACGATCTCCACCCGCTGGCGAAGGCCTGCACTGAGGTCGCTCACCCGCTCGTCGGGATCGATGTCCAGGCCGTAGCGCTCGCTGATCTCACGCACGCGTTGCCGGGCCGAGGCCGCGTCCAGCCGGATGCGCTCGCCGAGGATCACGTTCTCCCAGACGGTGAGCGGCTCGACGAGACTGAAGTGCTGGTGAACCATGCCGATGCCCTGCTCCGCGGCCTCGGCGGGGTCGTTGATGCGGCACGGCTCACCGGAGATGCGAATCATGCCGGCATCGGGCAGCACGAGGCCGATGAGAACCTTCATGAGCGTGGACTTGCCGGCGCCGTTCTCGCCGAGGATCCCGTGAATCTCACCCCGCTGCAGCGCGAGGTGCACATCGTCACAGGCCACGACAGCGCCGAAGCGCTTCGTGATGCCCTGTAGTTCGGCGGCGGGCGCGGTCACCGAGCTAGGAGTGCGACGAGGTAGCGGCGGCAGGCCCGCCTCCGGAGTTGCATCTCCGGCGGCGGGCCTACCGCTTCGTCCGATCGGCTGGTGTGGCCTCTAGAAGGCGTACGCCTGGCCCTTGATGGCGCCGAACTCCGCGGCGTAGGTGCCCGCGGCGATCAGCTCCAGCTCGGCGTCGAACTCTGCCTGCTGCTCGGGGGTGGGGTTGCACAGCTTCGCCCCCACGAACGGGAACGCCCCCACGCTGAAGAGGAACGTCTCTCCCTCCCCGAACTCACCGTCGGCGATGAGCTCCAGCAGCGTCTCGATGTAGTCGCCGGCGTCGAACTGCACGGCGATGTCGTAGGCCAGGTCGGTTCGCTCGCAGGCGTCCGATGCCCCGGCCGACATCGTGATGATGTCGTTCTCGTTCGCCAGCGCCACCAGCGGCTCGTGCGCCCCGCCGAGGTACGGGTTCACGGCGTCGGCGCCCTGCGCCACGGCATTGTTGAAGGCCTCCGTGGCGCCGGAGATGTTGTCGAAGTCGAACGGGAAGTTGCCCGTCGGCACGTAGGTCATCGTGAAGCTGGAATCCACCGCCTGCAGGCCCATCTCGAAGGCCAGGTATGCCTCCTTCTCGAAGCCCAGGTCGCAGCAGCCGATGAAGTGGGCGCTGTCGCCACCGCTGTCGCGGAGCAGCATCCCCGTGGCGTAGCCGGCGCTGTAGCTGATCTGCGAGCTGTCGTCCTGCGACTGGGCCAACCCCGGCTGGGTCGGGTACCCCGCGCCGCAGTTGCAGTACCAGAAGATCTCCGGGAACTCCGCGGTGAGTTCGGCCAGCGGCTCGGCGATCTCGCCCGCACCGATCGCTATCACGTCCACGCCCTGCTCGGCCAGGTTGCGCAGTTCGGTGGCGGAGTCGGCAGGCTCGATGTTGTCGACGATGATGGGGGTGGAGAACCCGTTGGTGGCGGAGAAGTCCTCGACAGTCTCGACGAGGGCCTGGTAGTAGGCGCCGTCGTCGCGCGGCCCGGCGGTTGCCACGCCGAAGACCACGTCGCCGTCGCCGGTCATGTCGAGCGCCGCGATCAGGGCCTCCCGCATGAGCATCTCGGTTGCCGCCTGTGCTTCGGCGGCTTCTGCCTGGGCGCTTGCGGCCTCCTCCTGGGCCGCAGCAGCCTCTGCCTGCGCGGCCTCCGCCTCGGCTTGGGCCGCGGCGGCGTCGGCGCGGGCTTCCTCGGCCTCGGCCTGCGCTGCGGCGGCCTGCTCGCGTGCCGCGTCGGCTTCGGCCTGGGCGGCCGCGGCGTCGGCCGACGCTGCGTCAGCTGCCGCTTGAGCGGCGGCGAGGGCCGCCTCGGCGGCTGCAACCGCCTCCTGGTTGCCTTCAGCGGTCGCCTGCGCCAGATCCGCGGCTGCCTGGGATGCCTGGGCGGCCGCCAGGGCCGCCTCCGCGGCTGCGGTGGCCGCGGCGGCCTCGGCTCCGGCAGCTGCAGCATCGGCTCCGGCGACCGTGGCATCAGCGGCGGCGGCCGCGGCGTCGGCGGCCGTGGCTCCGAGCCCGGCAAGCGCGTCGCCGGCATCGGAGGCTGCGGCGTCAGCCACGCTCATCGCCGAGTCCGCAGCCTGTGACGCCGCTGATGCGGCGGCTGCCGCGGCGTCGGCCGTCTCGGTGTCGGCACAGGAAGCGGCGAGAAGGCCGGCGACGGCGATGGATACGAACAGGAGCGACGTGCGCTTGGGCTGTTTCATGGGTTGTTCCCCTCCGTGGCGAGCGAACTTGCAGGTCTTCTGCGCCGGCGCACGAGCCGGGCAGCACGAGCAAGAATCATGCCACACCGCGCCGGCCGGCGCGATCGGCGGGACCCTGACGAGCCTCTGCGGGCGGCCGCCCGGTCACTCGCTCCCGGCAGCCCGGTCGGCGAGCAGGAACTTGCGGATCTTGCCGACCGAGGTTCTGGGCAACTCGTCCAGCAGAGTCAGATCGCGCGGCATCGCCGCCTTGCCGAGCCGCTCCCCGCACCAGTCCAGCAACTCTGCGGTGCTCGGGGGCCGGGCTGGATCACTGGCTACCACGAACCCGACCGGCACCTCGTCCCGGACCGGGTCGGGTCGGCCGACCACGGCTGCCTCCAGGACCGCCGGGTGCGCCGCGAGCACAGCCTCCACGGCCACGACCGACACGTTCTCGCCGGAGACCTTCAACACCTCACTGTGGCGCCCGTCGAAGAAGTGGCGCCCGGTGGCGTCGCGGCGCGCCCGATCGCCGGTCAAGAACCAGCCGTCACGGAATGAGGCTTCGGTGGTCTCCGGATCGTCGAGATACCCGGAAAACAGCGTGATACCGCGCTCGCCGCCCACCACGAGTTCGCCGATCTCGTTGTCGGGCAGCGAGCGACCGGCGGCGTCCTGGACATCGACCAGGCAGCCCGGCGTCTGCCGGCCCATGGAGGACGGCACCGGATCCTCACGAGGTTCAGTCAGCACGGCGGGCAGCGTCTCGGTCATGCCGTAGAGCTGGCGCGGCTGGCAGCCGAACAGCTTGCTGAGCTGCGCGTACTGGTCGTCGTTCACGTTCTGGGCGTACCAGCAGTGATCCAGGTCGAGCTTCGGCCCACCGGCACCGCGGGCCAGGATCATGCGCATCGGGGCGGCGAAGAGGCTGGCCGCCGTGGCGCCGCCCGCGGCCGCCTGGGCGCAGAACCCGCTGGCCGAGAACCCCGGCTGCAGCACCACGGCGGCCCCCGACCAGATGGCCGCGGCGAAGGAGTAGTACTGGGCGTTGCCATGGAACAGGGGCAGCACCACCAGCAGCCGGTGGCCGGGCCCGAACCCCGCCCGCTCGGCCATCACCTTGCCGCAGAAGGAGTAGTTGGCCTGGGTGATCTCCACGCCCTTGGGCCGGCCGGTGGTGCCGGAGGTGAACATGATCGCGGCGGTGTGGCGCGGGCCGAGATCGGGACGGGCGGGCGCCGCCGCGTGGAGGCCGCCGTCGCCGATCATGCCGTCCAAGCCGGGGGCGTGCTCGTCGACGGCGACGACCTCCATGGCAAGCCCCGGGGTGAGCGCGGCGGCCTCCGCGACCGCCCGGCGGTACTCCCCCGCCCGGTCGGCCGCGCAGAGCCCGATGGCTGGATCCGTGCGCGAGATGTGCCCCGCCAGTTCCGGCGCCCGACCGAACGGGTCCGACGGAACCATGACCGCACCCAGCCGCACCGCAGCCAGCCAGGCGGCGACGAAAGCAGGACCGTTGGCCAGTGCCAGATGCACGGCCCGACCGGGTCGCACCCCGGCGGCGCCCATTCGCGCCGCCACAGCGTCTATCCGGCGATCGAAGTCCCCGTAGTTCCACTCGGCGACGGTGCCGTCGGGTGCTTCGTAGCGCAGGAACAACCCTTCCGGGGCGCGATCGACGGTCCGGTCCCAAACCTCGGCGAACGTCACCGCCTCCGGCCAAGTCCCCGCCGGCGCCATCCCGGCAGCTTGCCCGCTCGATCCCTCGGATGTCGCCGACATGACCGCGGAGACTAACGGACGCCCTCGACACACAACGGCCCCGCCAGAACGGGCCCGGCGTTTGGTTCGGGAGTGGATTCCGGCCCTCGACTCGGAGTGGGCACTGCCCGCCAGTTGTCATCCCGGCGCAGGCCGGGATCCAGTCGGCCCGGCGATGCCGCAACGACGACGGCTGATCGCAGACCTCCGTCAGGGTTCGATGCGGGCAACGGTGCCGACCCGGTCAAGCGAGCGGTCGAAGGAGACGATGCGGCGAACCCCCGCTCGCTCGGCGCACGCTGCCAGGTAGGCCTCGGCGTAGTCGATCCGCTGCGTCTCGTAGATGTCCAGCGAACGCAGGAGCAGGTGCTCGTCCTGGGTACGGATCGCAGGGAACGTGACGACCGACCGCGCCAGCGTCGCCACCTCGTGCCGAGCCACCTCATAGAACGACTCCAGCACGTACACGACCTCGGCGAGGATCAGGTCGGCGAGGAACAACTGGTCGGCCTCTGCCAGGTACGCGGTCGCGCGTGCCGCCTGGTCCGGAGGGTCGCCAGTGAGATGGCGGATGATGACGTTGGTATCGATGAACTCCGGGGACGACTCGGCCGTCACCAGGGTCACGAGCCGGAGTCCGCCGTTCGCGCAGCCCGGACGTTACGCGTTCGGCGGCGCACGTTCTCCCAGCCCGTCCCCCGCCGGGCTGCCGGCACGTCGACGGAGTCGGCAAGGTCGAGCAGGTCGGGAACACGTGCAAGCACAGCGCGCTGCTCGTCAATCCGGAAGACGACCCGGTCGCCGGCAGCAAGTCCGAGAGCCTCTCGCACCGGCTTCGGGATCGTGATCTGACCCTTCGACGTGATCTTGGCCGCAATATCCACGACTGCTCCTTACTTACGTCCGAATGTAAGGATAGCCGCGAGAAGTGCCGCGGGTGCCCAGGCTCCTCTAGACGACCTCGACGGTTACCCCGAAGGCGCCGGAGGCCAGTGCACCCAAATCAACGGCATCGGTTGTGAGAACCGCACCGGCGGGTTCGGCGACCGCCACGACGAGCGCGTCGACCGCGGATCCACGTTGCGCCTTGGCTCGGAGCCACGCCGCCCGGCGAGCGAGTCGCGTGTCGACCTCTTCGATGATGTCGCACGACTTGAGCAGCCGATTCGTTGAGGCGTCCTTACCCGAGTCGCCCTGCAGGCACTCGATGAGCACGGGTGAGGGGACAACCGGCGGCCAGAGTCCCTCCCTTGCCAGGGCGGCGACCAATGCCGATGAGCGACGTGTGCGCTCCGCCAGGAACGAGACCGCTCCGGAGTCGAGAACCAACACCACTCAGCCGGCCGTCCGCTCGGCACGGCGGGCCAGCCGTCTTGCAAGATCCTGCGCCCAGGCCGTCTCGGCGGCATCCGGGGTTCCGACTTCGGCCAGCAACTCGTCCAGGTACTTCTCGCCCTCCCGGACCAACCGTCTTCGCTTGAGCTCAACCCGCACCGCCTGCTGCAGCAGTTCCGATGCGGGAAGCCCCTCAGCCTTCAACTCGGCATGGAGATCCTCGGGCAGGTACACCTGCATTCTGGGCATACACCCCACTATACATACAATGACATCGACTCAGGTGCCCGGTTCAGCCCGGGGCGCCCCCGTTGTCCGAGCCGTTGACCTCCTCGGTGGGTGGGCCGTAGCCGCCGACGGGGAGGTCGAGGCGGACCACGTCGGCAGGTCCGAGGCGCAGGCGGCCCTGGGTGGTGACGGGTTCGTCGCTCACACCGAGACGACGTCTTGGAGCCAGCCGATGCTGGCCTTGACGGACCGGAACCAGGATCTTCGGGCTGTGCCCTGACTGCCTTGCTGCTCCGCGCTCAACGAACGAAGGTCAGCCCTAACGGACCGCCAACACGAGATGAGCATCTCGGTGTCGAACTCAATGCCGATGTTCGTCCAACGAAGGCCGGCCCTGAGGGGCCAGCAACGCCGGGCGACGCCGGGTATCTGGTTGCACGACGCGGTGGTCGCTCAACGAAGGCCGGCCCTGACGGGCCGGCAACGCATGTGCCCATCGGTGGTGCCGGTGTTGCCGCTGCCGGCCGCTCAACGAACGCCGGCCCTGACGGGCCGGCAACGCGCCGGTCACAGCAGGACCTCGCAGCGCCGCTCGACGCTCGCTCAACGAAGGCCGGCCCTGACGGGCCGGCAACGCCTCATCGCGGACGGCGTATGGGCGAGCGGCGACTCGGGTCGCTCAACGAAGGCCGGCCCTGACGGGCCGGCAACGCCACACCAGTTACGGGCACGCCAACGGCGACTGCTACGCCGCTCAACGAAGGCCGGCCCTGACGGGCCGGCAACGCTAGGACTTCTCGGAGATGCCGATGTTGAAGTGCGTCGCTCAACGAAGGCCGGCCCTGACGGGCCGGCAACGCGTCTGCGATCGGACCGGAACCGGCGAGAGTCAACACCGCTCAACGAAGGCCGGCCCTGACGGGCCGGCAACGCCATCTTGATGAGGTCGCCGCGGAGGCCCTGGTTGATCATCGCTCAACGAAGGCCGGCCCTGACGGGCCGGCAACGCGCCGTCCGGTTCGCCGTCCTCGCCGTCGGTCCACTCCGCTCAACGAAGGCCGGCCCTGACGGGCCGGCAACGCACCACCGAACTCGACCATTGGGAGGCCGGCGACCTCCGCGCTCAACAAAGGCCGGCCCTGACGGGCCGGCAACGCTCCCGGACTGCGGTGATCTCGTTGCCGCCTTCGTCTTCGCTCAACGAAGGCCGGCCCTGACGGGCCGGCAACGCATCCTGTTAGACGACCCGATCACCGAGTGGGAGTTGATCCCTCAACGAAGGCCGGCCCTGACGGGCCGGCAACGCCGTAGAACTTGCTGCCGGCCGCTCTGTGCTGATGCTCCGCTCAACGAAGGCCGGCCCTGACGGGCCGGCAACGCTTCAACACCCGCACCCGTATCGACGCCTCGTTGATGCCCGCTCAACGAAGGCCGGCCCTGACGGGCCGGCAACGCGGCGACGAATCGCCACCGGCCGTGGGAGCCTTGCACCGCTCAACGAAGGCCGGCCCTGACGGGCCGGCAACGCACGTTCACGCAGCTCATGGTTCTTGCCCAGTTTGGCGCCGCTCAACGAAGGCCGGCCCTGACGGGCCGGCAACGCTCTCCGACGACGAAGACGGCGATAACGGCTGGTACAGCGCTCAACGAAGGCCGGCCCTGACGGGCCGGCAACGCGGGGTGGCCGACGTTGAGCTTGGTCCAGTTGGCTTCGCTCAACGAAGGCCGGCCCTGACGGGCCGGCAACGCGCCCGCCAGTTCAAGCATCCCGCGCATGAGCGCGATCGCTCAACGAAGGCCGGCCCTGACGGGCCGGCAACGCCGCAGGCCCTCGGCTCGGGACACGTTGACGACGATCACCGCTCAACGAAGGCCGGCCCTGACGGGCCGGCAACGCCGGAGCGTGTACCACCAGCGGCCGCTCTTGCCGAGCTTCGCTCAACGAAGGCCGGCCCTGACGGGCCGGCAACGCACGTCGCCGAGTTCCCGCCCCGCTCCGGTCTATGGTGGCGCTCAACGAAGGCCGGCCCTGACGGGCCGGCAACGCTCCTCGCAGTCCGTCCGGCCGGCTCGGCGGTCACACGCTCAACGAAGGCCGGCCCTGACGGGCCGGCAACGCGTGAGTGATGAGCGGGCTGGTGCCTTGAATCTTGATCCTCGCTCAACGAAGGCCGGCCCTGACGGGCCGGCAACGCTTGGCCTCGACCTCCCAATCCACGATGCGGGAGTCCGCTCAACGAAGGCCGGCCCTGACGGGCCGGCAACGCGTTGGGTTCGCCTCTGCGTGCCCTCTCGCTGTCAACGCTCAACGAAGGCCGGCCCTGACGGGCCGGCAACGCTCGTCGTCTCCGGCGCGGTCCGCCTCGCTGCGGGCCCGCGCTCAACGAAGGCCGGCCCTGACGGGCCGGCAACGCAGCACCAACAGGCGGCGGTAGCCCCAGTCCCTGGCCGCTCAACGAAGGCCGGCCCTGACGGGCCGGCAACGCCCCAGCACACGGGGCCGTAAGCGGTGGCGAACGTGGTCGCTCAACGAAGGCCGGCCCTGACGGGCCGGCAACGCCACAGCACCATCCTCGCCACCACCGACGAGTACGCCGCTCAACGAAGGCCGGCCCTGACGGGCCGGCAACGCGCGAACGCGGCCCCGAGGCGGTCGTGCCGCTCGACCGCGCTCAACGAAGGCCGGCCCTGACGGGCCGGCAACGCGCCGGTTGTCGCCGTCGAGGATGCCGATGATTTCACCCGCTCAACGAAGGCCGGCCCTGACGGGCCGGCAACGCCTGGTGACGACGCCGCCGGCGGCCATGCGGGGGATGCGCGCTCAACGAAGGCCGGCCCTGACGGGCCGGCAACGCGTGAACGGGCACGTCGCCGCCTGCACCGTGTTCGAGACCGCTCAACGAAGGCCGGCCCTGACGGGCCGGCAACGCCCGGGCCGGTCGATCCTGTCCAGCCTCGACGTGTGGCGCTCAACGAAGGCCGGCCCTGACGGGCCGGCAACGCGCGAGGAGTCGCTCGAGGCCGGCTTGCGCGTTGTCTGCGCTCAACGAAGGCCGGCCCTGACGGGCCGGCAACGCACCAGGTCGCCGCCGAGGTCCTCGTACAGCTCGCCCGCTCAACGAAGGCCGGCCCTGACGGGCCGGCAACGCCGGTCGCCGGCTGCTGGTCGTTGCGCCACGACGACGCCAACGCTCAACGAAGGCCGGCCCTGACGGGCCGGCAACGCTCCACGGAGTCACCGAAACAAGTCCCGTACCACCGCCGCTCAACGAAGGCCGGCCCTGACGGGCCGGCAACGCGCATCGGTGGCCTCCGTTGCCGGGGACCGGCGTAGCCGCTCAACGAAGGCCGGCCCTGACGGGCCGGCAACGCGAGACCGAGGCGTTCCTCGTCGTGCAGGACTATCCCGCTCAACGAAGGCCGGCCCTGACGGGCCGGCAACGCGCGCCCCGCCGGCCAGGATCGGGTTTCGCTGGTCTTCGCTCAACGAAGGCCGGCCCTGACGGGCCGGCAACGCTCGTCGGCGGCAGCGACGAGGAGGGCGGCCTGGTGGTCGACGCTCAACGAAGGCCGGCCCTGACGGGCCGGCAACGCGCTGTCGTGCCGCTCGGCGACGCGACGAAGGCCCTCGCTCAACGAAGGCCGGCCCTGACGGGCCGGCAACGCGAGAGCAAGCCCATCAATCCGCCCGGACCGACATCCAGCGCTCAACGAAGGCCGGCCCTGACGGGCCGGCAACGCGATCACGACCCGCGGCCCCTCGAGGCCGAGGATCTGCGCTCAACGAAGGCCGGCCCTGACGGGCCGGCAACGCTCCAATGCTCACACGGCGACTTCGACTTCGGGTGCACCGCTCAACGAAGGCCGGCCCTGACGGGCCGGCAACGCTTGGGCGCTGTCCGGTGAGTGACGGCGAGCACGTCCTCGCTCAACGAAGGCCGGCCCTGACGGGCCGGCAACGCTGTCCCCCCGCTGGGATGTCGTCATGCGGACCCAGCACGCTCAACGAAGGCCGGCCCTGACGGGCCGGCAACGCCCGGCCAACTCGCGAAAGCCATGAAAGCGGCCCGCCACGCTCAACGAAGGCCGGCCCTGACGGGCCGGCAACGCCAACAACACACCTAACATGCCGGCGAACGGCTCGCACGCTCAACGAAGGCCGGCCCTGACGGGCCGGCAACGCCGCCGCCGACCCGATCGTCAACCAGGCGCAGCGCTTCTACGCTCAACGAAGGCCGGCCCTGACGGGCCGGCAACGCTAGCTGCGGGACTGCGGGGTCCCGGTGAGGCTCAGCGCTCAACGAAGGCCGGCCCTGACGGGCCGGCAACGCCGGGCGGCCTAGGTTGCAACCGTAACCCAAGTACGCTCGCTCAACGAAGGCCGGCCCTGACGGGCCGGCAACGCTGGGGCAAATTGCCGACGCCGGCATGTGGCCGCTTCGCTCAACGAAGGCCGGCCCTGACGGGCCGGCAACGCTCCTCGGCGAGGGCTTCGACATGCCTTCGGTACCGCGCTCAACGAAGGCCGGCCCTGACGGGCCGGCAACGCGCCGCCTGGCGCCTCGAAGGCCGACAGGCGGTCATTCTCGCTCAACGAAGGCCGGCCCTGACGGGCCGGCAACGCACCTCGGCGGTCGCTCGCCGGCGAGGTCCTCGACCGCGCTCAACGAAGGCCGGCCCTGACGGGCCGGCAACGCGAGGCGCCGGCGGCGTTGCGGGCGCGGACCGACGAGTGGACGTCCGCTCAACGAAGGCCGGCCCTGACGGGCCGGCAACGCTGCCCCATGGGCAGCTTCAGTGCAATGCACCACATGAGCACCACTCCGCTCGTGGCGAATGTTCGTAGAACACGTCGTAATGCCACAACGAGCAAGTCAGTTTCCAAGGATCATCAAGGGTTCGCAGGCGCTACAAAATCCACGCCTCGCCCAGTTCATGCGACCGCCTACGACCGAGAGTCGTTCGAGCAGCCTGGATCTCCCCCGAGAAACTGTAGACCACGACACTGTCAACCTGAGAGTCGATTACGTCCTCAAGGTCTCCGAGAAGCCGCACGTATCCGTCCCCCGTCACGCGGCATTCGAATACCGAGAACTGAACTCGTTCTCCATAGCGCTGACATATGTCGGCGACCTGACGCAACCGATGGCTCCCAGGTCCATCCGTGTCGGCAATGTCGTATGCGACGAGGATGTCCATCAGTGCCTAAGCAAGAATGGCGGATACGTCGGGATGTCTCCGCGCAAGTGACGCGCGAGAAGCGTGGCCTGTATGGAAGGCAGCGCCCAGCGTTCTACCGGCTGTCGCAGCAACGGATGGAAGTACTCCACCTCTTTCTGAGTTTCCCAGACCTTCAGTAGTTCGACACGCGCTTCGTCCTCAAGATAAACCGCTCCACCTGGAGTCCGAACAAACGACTCCAGACCGACTTGCCGCCTTCGAATCAGGGTCACGACTGTGCGATCGATGACGGGCCGGAACTCCTCTGCCAGATCGAGTGCCAACGATGGTCGACCGGACCGGGGTCGATGGAAGACTCCCAACTGATGGTCCAAGCCAACTGAGTCCAGTGCACCGATCAACTCCGTGACGAGCAATCCGTAGCAGTATCCGAGCAAGGCGTTGACCGGATCGCGAGGAGGCCGGCGCGTCCTGCTGGCGAAGGTAATGCAGCTATTCGCCAAGACGCGCTTCATCGCCCCGAAGTAGATCCTGGCAGCATCACCCTCGATGCCGCGAACGTGGTCGGGGCTCGGCGCAGTGGCAAGTCGGCCGATCCGACCGGCGATCTGCTCGGCTCTGGCGCGCAGATCCTCGGCGACTGCATTGTCCGAGTTGTCCCGGGCCCAGCGTCGAACTACTTGGCGGGAATTCTGCAGTTTCCCTGCGATGATGACTCGCGAGAGGGCCAGAGAACGCTCAGGGTCCGCTACCGCTTCGTGGAGCGCAGTCCGGAGATGGACGTTGCCACCGACTGGTCCACCGACGACGAATCGTATGCCGCCACCTCGCTTCAACGAGGCAACTCGGACGTTCTGGTCCACACAGGCCGCCAAGGCATCGGTCGTGATCTGGGCACCGCCGAGAATCATGACGCCATCGATTCCCTGCAACGGGACTCGCTGCTTTGACTCAGGACCCGATACAAGTAGCGATCCGCGGCGATGGCTGATCCTCGCGCGATGCTCCCGGACGTAGAGAGTACTCAAGTAGCGCACGAGAGAACCTCTCGGCGCACATACTCGTCGACTACCTCCGGCTCGCTCGCCAACCCGGGCAGGCAGTGGTGGAGAAGTTGGCACTCCCCACATCGCTGATCGTTAGGAGCAACCGGTAGTCGGCCGGATCTCAATTGACTGCGGATCGCGTTGACGGCATCAACGACCTGCATGCGGAGGTCGCCGGTGAGGGCGACCCGATCACGCCGTCGGGTGGCGGAATACCAGACGAATCCCTCCTCGATGGTCGTTCCCAGCATTTCCTCCAGGCAGATGGCCTGGGCGCAGAGTTGCAATGCTGCCGTCAGACCGTGACGGCTGCCGGCCTTGTATTCGACGGGCCAGACTTGGCCTTCCTGAGTCTCGACGGCGTCGGCTCGTCCGGACAAGCCGAGCGACTCGGACCAGAGCGGGATTGCGCGCAGCACCAACCGGCCCCTCTCATGGCGGTGCTCCCCACTGTCGACCCGGCGGTGGGCTCGGCTGCCGCGAACAGTGTGGCGGTTGTCCCTCCAGACTCCGTCGCCGTGGATCAGCGCGCACTGGCGCGGGCAGTAGGCGTAGTGCTCGATCGCTGAGATCAGGACGACCGGTTCGACGCTCACACGCGTTCCGACCCGTAGCCAACCGTGTTGTCCGACGAACCGCGCGCGAGGTAGCCGACCGTTCGCCAAGCGGCATACACGCCGAGCCGCTCCCGGCCGCGCGGCGTTCGGGCGTCGCGCCAAGCATCCAGCAGGGCGTCGATGCCAACTGAATCGAGTTCCTGCCTCCAGACGGGCCACTCGAAGCACCAGTGTGGATCACTGCGCCAACCACGCTGGCGGCGCTCGGGCCGGGTACGGACACCCGCAAGGGTCATGTCTACGCCGGAGCTGCGGACTGGCAGTAGTGCAAGCCCGAAGAATGCCAAGACCTCGATCACCGGGTCCACCAGCTTCTGCGACCCGTCGGCCTGGGTCGTCAGCCGGGTCAGATCAAAACCAAGGCCGTTGTCCACGACTCGCCGCCCGCAGCCGCTCAGGGAACGCCGGAGTTGATCATCGGGACTCTCCACAAGTCGGTACGACTTCAGCAGCCGGTGATGCAACCACTTGATCGTGCCGGGTCCCTTCGGATCCAGCGGCGCGTGGGCGACCTCACCGCCCTTGTATACGCCGAGATCGGTGACCGTCGAGGAGAGAGTCCAAACATCAGCATGGCTGCGAAACGTCTTCGCGCGCTCCACGAACACATCGACGGGGACCGTGCGCTCCATCGCGGCCAGATCGCCGTGTCGCTGCGCGATAGGCATTGCTTCCAGTCGCTCCTCGGTGGGCCACGCGCTCACGAGTACATCGAGCGGATCCTCAACTCCGTCGGCGCTCAGGACGGCAACCGGGATGGGTTCGGTCGTCCAGTG
Organism: Acidimicrobiales bacterium; assembly: GCA_963664235.1. Classification (GTDB taxonomy): domain Bacteria; phylum Actinomycetota; class Acidimicrobiia; order Acidimicrobiales; family CATQHL01; genus VXNF01. The sequence goes on from OY760933.1 coordinate 3,120,027, forward strand.
AAGGCTCAGTCGAGCATCGAGGACCGTCGATCCGACCGCCGCGAGCCACGCGTTCAGCCAGTCTCCGGGCAACCCCCGGCAGGTGACACTTGCCATCAGTGAACCTCCAGCTCGCGCACCCGCGCTCCCGCCGATACGGCGTGGTCGGCCTGGCGGACAATCGCTTCGAGCAGCGCCAACCCCCACGGCCCGTACAGGTCGTTTAGTCGCCTGAAGCGGGCCGGCTGCGACCAGTCCACGGTGGACAGATCGGCCGGGCAGGAGACCGCCACCCCCTCGATCTCGTACGCGACGAGAGTCGGGCTCCCGTCCTCCACCGGTGGGACGAGCGGCCGTCCCTTCCCGTGGTGGCTGATGACAAGGTGAATGAGCAGATCTGCCGCGTCACCGGCCAGGCCGGAGCCCGCCGCGTTGAGCCAATCAGCGACAAGGCGAGCAGACAGGTCTTCGTGGCGGCCGCCGGCGGGCCAACCTGCTGCAGCCCGTGCGGCTGCCCACCGGGCCCGCGGCACCGCCGACTTGGCCACAGGACGGGTTGCGCCGCCCCTGGGATCGAGCCACCGCTGGAAACGACGATCGGCTTTCCCAACGTCGTGGAACGAACCGGCGCGGTGCACGATGGCTGCCAGATCGGGTGGAAGGCCTAGCGCGGCCGCCAGCCGTGCCGCGTGCGTCCCCACCTCGTCGCCGTGGCGATCCAAGTCTGTCACCGACTCTGTGAGCGACATCTCATCGTGTTCGTCGACGCGGCCCATAGCGGGCGCCTGCTTGTGGACGAGATGCGGGACCTCACGGCGCGGACCATCCGGCGGCAAGTCTCGATCCAGTCCGGCAATGAACTGTCTCCAATCTGCCAAGCCGGCGCCTCGATAGTCGGCGTCGTTGAAACACGGCGGCGGGTGCTGGGCCAGCAGTTCGAGCAGGTTCTCCAACGCCGAGAAACGCTCGGCCTCGCCAATGTCGTCGTCTCCGTCGACCTCACCGACCACGGCGGCGACGAGCTTCCCGAGCCGCTCAACCGGCAGGCGCCGGTCATCATCGGCGGGGTCGTCGCAGAGCCGCCGCAGTGCTTGCGGGTCCAGCGGTAGCCCATAAGGCAGCACCGACAGATCGGCGACGACTTGGGGGGCTTCCGGGTTCCAGCCATCAGGATCGAGCAGACCTCGATCAGCAGGCAGGACAATCTGATCACCTGGTCGTACTTCGGCGGTACGCACTTCCTCGACCGACGCTGCGTCGGAACCGAGCCGGCTAACGGTCTCGGAATCACCCAGCGCCAGCCGGAACGCACCGATCGAGACATCGAGGAACTCTTCCTCCCGCGGGCGTGGCCACAAGCGCTCCGCAGGCCCAGGCACATGAGCACGCCAGACAAGCGAGACGGAGCGTTCGGGCCGAGCGATTCCCGAGAAGTAGGGCTCTACTGGAGCCTCCCCTAGAGGCGGGATTGTCGTCTTGATCCACTCCCACAGCAGGGTGGGAAGAATCTCCGGTGCTCGCCCGTGATCGTCATCCGGCGCGCCGAGGACGGTGGCGATCCCCCGCGGCGCGAGGTCAACGGGGTCTCCGTCTTCCGCCGCGGTCTGGAGGCGCTCCAGGACCAGTTCCGGCTCAAGTCCATAGACGGGCCAGCCATCGGCAGCTCCTCGTGCCGGCGGGCAGTGCACGTAGACCGCCCGGGCGTGCGGGTGGCGGCCGAGACGATTCAGCCGCCCGAAGCGCTGGATCAGGGCGCGTACACCGCAGGCCTCGGTCACGAGCAACTCTGCGTCAATATCAGCGCCGACTTCGAGCGTCTGCGTCGCGACGACGACCAGATGACGAGAGCGCGGGTCCAAGTCGGCGCCGGCTCGCATCTCGCTGAGAATCTTCGTGCGGGCGGCCGCCGCCTCACGCTCGCGGGTCCTGCCTGTGAGAACCACGATGTCGTCTGGGGTCACCCCGCTTCCGTTATCCGAGGCCAGGCGGTCCTTCACGGCGCGAGCCGTGACCGGGGAGTTCACGAAGATGAGGCAGCTGGCTGGTCGGGCAGACGACTGCAGCAGCGAGGACGCCGCCTCGGCCAGTGGGCGGACCTGGCCGGGCTTCTCGTGGATTCTGATCTCGGTTGGCTTCGCCGCGTCGAGCCGCCGGCTGATCTCTGGATGGGACTCGTCGGCGCCGTCCAGTTCGAACTGCCGGCATTGATCGCCACCCGTGGCTGTAAGGGAGACGACGCGAGGTACCGAGCGCGACGGGTTGAGAAGTCCCCGCCGCGCAGGCGCACACTCGTCCAAGCTTGGAAAGAGGTTCATCAGATGACGTGCCAGGTGCGCCTCATCGACGAGGACGAGACTGTCGACTCCTGCAAGAGCGGCGTCAATCGGCCGCATCGACCGCGAGGAGCCGTAGCCGCGGAACAGCAACCGCGATCCGTACATCGGGATGGTGGACATGATCACTGCGGGCTGCGACGGATCCGTCGGTCGCCGCCACGCCACGCCGCCACGGAGGCGAATCACTTCGAGCGGGTCCGTAGCCGCGTCCACCGCCAGCGAGCGGAGGCGCACAGCGACCGACTCGATCGCTCCCGGCGCGGTTGCGGCAACGCCCGCGTCCCGCGCAGCGGTCGAGAGCAACTCCCGTATTCGCTCTGCGTGCTCCCAGGTGGAGTCCACGAGGAGTCGACGGTTCACGATCCACCAGATTCGTGTTGGCGCGGTTCGCTCGTTCGGCGGGAGATGCGCCTGCGAGGCCAGCCACCAGATCGCAACGTCCAGGCACGCGGTCTTACCCAGCCCCGTCGGGACGCCGACCTCCTGGGGCCAGCCGTCGCCGCCGGCAATCTGCTCCGCGAGTCGCGACTGCCAGGGGAACGGATCCCACCCGTTGACGGCCGCGTAGAACTCTGAGAACGGGGGTGCGGGCGGAAGCACCGAGCGGCGAGTCACTTCATCCACCGGCCGCCTCCCCGTCTGTCGCCGCCGGCTCGGCTCGCACCGGAACGCAGAGTCCGAGACCGCGTTGGCGGCCGGCACCGATCACCACGAGGCCTCTGACCGGTTCCGCGAAGACGATCTCGACGTGGGCGTACGGTCGGTGCGGCCGATCGGGGCGATGTACCTCGACGGGCAATAGATCCACCGCACCTTCGATCAGCGGGTGGCGGTCCGCGCGGAACCCCACCGGCTCGGGCAAGCCCGCATGAACACACCACCGCGAGACCTCCGCAAGCGTCAGCTGCCCATGCCGCTCGAAGAGAGCGGGGAACGCCGTTACCCATCGTTCAGACGACTGCACCCAACGCCGCGGAGTCACCGCCACCGGCCGAACCTCGCCATCCCACGGAGCGACCGCGACATCGATTCCCGCGCCGGTGAGTCTCGACACCGACCTGGCCGCCTCACGGGCCCGCCGGACGGTCTCGGGAGCCGTTGTCGGCGGCAGCCACAGGGCGAGGCCATGGATGCGCCCACGGGAATGTCGGAATCCCACGTCCGGCAGGGCCAAGAAGCGGGCCAGTTCGTAGCCATCTCGACGATCGTCGTGACCGTGCAATACGGAGGGTGGCTCACCGAACAGGCTCTGGTGCTGTGCCAGCACCGCCTTCTTGAACAGTGACGTCACCGACGTGATGCGCCGCCCGGAAACCCAAGAGCGGCGACCGGTGCGCGGAGAGCGAAGGCTGAGCCATGCCACGACGCTGCCGCGTTCCACCGCGTCAGTCGAGTCTCGCGGCGAGCGGTACTTCACTTGGTAGCGCAACGCCGGATACTGGCCGCGGCCGACAGCGACCCCTCGCTCGCGCCACGCCTCATGAAGGGTATCCCAGACCTGCAGGTGCCCTTCACGCGGCACGGCGATCGACAGCTCGCCGTCAGGATCCGGAATGAACTCGCCACCGAGGATCGCGCCGGCGGACTCTGTCGAGACCGAGACCCGAACGGGCGAGTCCGCCGTACCCAGGTAGCCGACACGGGCGGCGCGCCGGCGGATCGCCTCCACCGCGCTGGGCGCGAGCCTCGCCGAGTAGACATACCGCACACGGGGGGTCCTGGGGCACACCCGTACACCGGGATGAACCGCGACGCCCTTGCGAGCCGCGTACTCCTGATGTGTCTCCTTCGACGGCGACTTCAACTGTTGGACGACGTACCGCTTCTGCAACACCTGGTGCAGCCGCTCATCGAAGAGGGGCATCGGATCCGCCTGGATCACCGGCGGGTCGAGCCGTTCGAGCAATTCGAGTTCTGACCCATCGGTGACACGACATCGCTCACCGGTGCCGTCCGCCGCGATCAGCGCCGCGAACACTCGGGCCGGTGATGGCGGCCATTCACCCCACCTCATCCGGCCGGTGTGGGCCAAGCCCTCCGGGTCCGCCCGGAACGTCCCGTGCAGGAATTCGACATCGATGACCAGCGTCATCCGACGGCTTCCGGCCACGTCGCCGCGATTGCACTGCGGAGGTTCTCCTTAGGTGTCAGACGTATCGGCTCGCGTCCCCAGCCCTCCAGCCGAACTCCTGCGGCCTCGGCATCATCACGGGCTGACCGAAGAAGCTCCCGGGTGCCAGCCGCGTCACCGAGCGAACACTCCTCGTCGCCCGTCGCTCCCAGCCACGTCACCCTTGTGGCCACGGCGCGAAGATCGGCACCCGACCTCAGTGCGAAACCGCGGCCGAACGCGAGGACGTGCGCGTGCAGCCCCATTGCCACCAGCAGCGCGCGGGCGGCAGCATCGGCCTCCGGCGAGTACTGATCGCCGAGGCTGATCCTGCGTAGTTGAGCGAACGACACCGTCGCCCTCTGGGTAATGCGGGCGAAGGAGATCGCGGCAGCAGCAGCCTCGCTGTCACGCATGAACGGCACTTGGCCGTGACCCATCTCGGAGAGCTTGTCGGCCTTCGCGTCCGACCGCTTCACCTTGCCGATGTCCCAATCGATACGGTCGTCCGCATTCGAGGTCACCACCTCGTCAGTGTTGAGGTTCAGAGGGTCCCCCTTGAGACCCTTAACCTTCGTGTCCGAGGAGGCTGGGTGCCACCCAAGAATCTCTGAGACCCAGGCCCGGGCGTGCTTCGTGTTCGCGCGCTTCTTGCCCAGATGGGACTGCCAGAATCCATAGAGCGCCGCGCCGGGGAACCACCCAATCAGCGCGCCAGCTGACCACGGCGTGGCGAGGAGTAGTTCCTTCCCCAAGGGCGTCTTTTCGAAGTCGGCTCCGTCAATCTGCGAATCGCGAAGATAGGCATCTGCCACGCGGTGCGGGAATTGCCAACTCGAGATGGACGTCGGCAAGTGCGCTGGCAAGTGTGGGACCGCGGACAGGTCGAGAATCAACTCCGGGACGCCCAACGAGGCGCGGTGCCGTCGAATCGCCTCCTCCAAACGGTTCGCCTGCGACGGCACGTTGTCAATGACAACGACCGGCGTTGGCTCCTCGTCGGCTGGATCGGCCCAGCGGCGATCCAATTGGTATGTGCCGCCGTCATAGACGGCAGGCTTTACCGATGCACCCGGTCCGCCGATCGGCTCCAACTCTGAATCGATGCGGATTCCCGCGTCGAAAGAGTCGTCGGCACAACCGGTGACGAGGTCACTCAAGGAAATTCTACGAACCATTTCTTCCTTGCCCTTCTGTTCCACTATTTCGAGTGATTCCAATAGCCGTGGATCTTATCCAGGCAGCACCCACTCCTCGCACGACTTAATCCTGAGAGGAACTCCTTGTGTTGCTGTGAACACGAATGCACTACGGTCATCTCGGGCAGTCTCACAGCGGCATGTGACAGTCATCTCACGGGTCGGGGACGCGAGCCTGGTCCAGCCTGGTGCAGGCACCGAGAACGACCGCACGTGACGCGGCGGCTTCGATGCCATCAAACCCGTGCCATCATCCTGTTGATCTGCGCCAAGCTCATCGACTGGCGCAACCGCTGGAACCCAGGATGACCGCCTCGCCGCACATGCTCTTAGTCGACACTCAACGCATGGGTCACCGCGAGAAGTGTTGAGACCTCGGCACGATCGAGCCTCTGCCCTGGATTCCGGCCTTCGCCGGAATGACGTGGGGGCGGAGCGACGGTGGACCGGCATGACGACGGGCCGCCTTGCCGATGGGCCGGCCGCGCCCATTGGCCTAGCCGGCTGGCTGGTCCTCCGCAGGTGGGCCGTAGCCGCCTCCGCCGGGGAGGTCGAGGCGGACCACGTCGGTGGGGCCGAGGCGCAGGCGGGCCTGGGTGGTGACGGGTTCGCCGTTGACGCAGAAGCTGCCTCCGGCACCGGGCTCGCCGCCGTCGAGGCCCTGGGGCGCCGCGGTGAGGCGGCTGGTGACGGCGTTGAGCTGCCATTCCCGGTCGGTGTCCACCAGGAACTCGATGGTCTGGCCCTCGCCGCCCGGTTGGCGCCCGGCGCCACCGGATCCCACCCGCAGTTCCTTGCGGAGGAAACGGATGGGGGCCGACGCCTCCACGACCTCCACGGGCACCGCCGCCACACCCGTGGGATACGAGCAGGCCGACAGCCCCGGTTTCGTGGCCCGTCCGCCCACGCCGCCGGCGTAGGTGAACATGGCGGTGATGAAGGGGCTCCCGTCGGGATGCGAGCCGCTGACCTGCATGGTCCAGACCGCGCCCGAGCCCTCGGCCATGGCCTGTGCGGGCTTGAGGGGTGCCAGCGCCTTCAGCAGCGCGTTGGGAAGGAACATGCCCACAACGTGGCGGGCCGTGCAGGGCTGCGGCGACACCGCGTTCACGATCGACCCCTCCGGGGCGGCCAGGCGGATCGGCTCCAGGCTGCCGTGATTGTTGGGGATCTCGGGATTCAACATCGAGCGGACGGTGAACGTGGTGTAGGCGTGGGTGTAGTTGCGGACGACGTTGATGCCCCACGGGCTGGCCTCCGAGGAACCCTCGTAGGACACCAGGATCTCGCCCGCGGCAGGGTCGACGGACACCCGACACTGGATCTTCACGAGCGAACCGTCGGCGAGGTCGAGGAGAGCCTCGGCATGGTGCTCGCCCGCCGGCAGGGTACGGATGCTCTCCCGCGTGGCCTCCTCCGAACGCTCGATGATCTCATCGGCCAGGTCGTCGATGTCGTCGAGGTCCCAGGCGTCACAGAGTGTCTGCAGGCGCTCGGCCCCCACGGCGGCCGAGGCCATCTGGGCGTGCAGGTCGCCGGCCACGTGGTCGGGGGTGCGGACGTTGGACAGGATGAAGTTCCAGACATCGGAGTTCCGCTCGCCCGCCACCATGAGCTTGCAGATGGGGATCCAGAGCCCTTCCTCGAACACGTCGCGCCCGCCGGCGCCGATGCCGTAGCCGCCGACATCGGAGTGGTGGATGGTGGAACAGAAGAACGCAATGAGCCGACCGCCGCGGAACACCGGGGTCATGACGGTGACGTCGAGGAGTTGCCCGCACGTCTTGTACGGGTCGTTGGTGATCAGCACGTCGCCGGGCGACAACGACCCCACCGGATGCTCGGCCAGCACGGCCACCACCCCCATGGCCAGGGAGTTGATGTGTCCGGGTGTGCCGGTGACCGCCTGGGCGACCATGCGCCCCTTCGGGTCGAAGAGCCCGTTGGCCAGATCGCCGGCCTCGCGCACGATGGGACTGAAGGCCGACCGCTGCAGCGCGGTGGCCTGCTCGTTGACCGTGGAGATGATGCTCTGCCACAGCACCTGCAGGTCGACGCCGTCGAAGCGCCGCCTCGGCGCGCCGTCGCTCGGCGTCGCGCCTCCGGGGCTCGCAGTCACAGAACTCATGCCGCCTCCTCCCGTTGCGCCAGCAGGCTGCCGTCGGCGTTGACCTCGACGGTCCAGCCGGGGCGGATCACGACGGTCGTCTCGGCCTCGGAGATGATGACCGGCCCTGCCAGGCGCGTCCCGGCCGGGAGCCCGGCGCGCTCGTAGACCGCCACCTCGTCGGGTTCCCGATCGCGGCCGAAGCGCACCGTGCGGCGGGCGGTTGGGGTGGCGTCGCCACCTGCCGGTGCCGCCAGGTCGGGCTCCACGCCGGTCACCGGCGCCCAGGCCGACAGCCGCCACGTCACGACCTCGGCGGGTACGTCGTCGATCGTGAGCCCGTAGACCTGCTTGTACTCGGCTTCGAAGGCGGCCAGCGTCTCGGCGTCGCCGGTTGGCCACTCGGGTCCGTCACCCAACCAGACGGTGATCTCGTTGCCCTGGCCGCGGTAGCGGACGTCGATGCCGTAACGGAAACGCACCCGATCGCCGGGCACGCCCGCGCCGGCCAGCACACGCCGTCCCTCGCGGCGCATGGACTCCACCAGCTCGTCGGTGTCGTCACTGCGCAGCTCGGTCAGCGGCCGCAGCAGGCTGCGGGCGAGGTCGATGCGCACAGGGCTGACCAGGGTCCCGAAAGCCGACAGCACGCTGGCGTGCACCGGGAACACCACCCGCGGCGACTCCACCAGTTCGGCAACCCGGCAGGCGTGCACCGGACCGGCCCCGCCGAAGGCCAACAGGGTGACGCCCCGCAGGTCCACGCCCCGCTCGACGGCGTGCATGCGCGCCGAAGCGGCCATGTTCTGGTCGACGACCTCCACGATGCCCGAGGCGAGGCTCTCCAGGCCGAGGTCGAGGCGCTCGGCGAGCGGTTCGGCCGCTGTTCGGGCGGCGCCGACATCCAGCGGCATCTCCCCACCCAGGAACGCCTCGGCGCTGAGGTATCCCACGAGCAGGTCGGCATCGGTCACCGCCGGCTCCGTTCCGCCGCGCCCGTAGGAAGCCGGCCCAGGGTCGGCCCCAGCCGAGACGGGGCCGACGCGCAGCAGCCCGAGGTTGTCGACACTCGCCAGGCTCCCGCCGCCGGCGCCGATCTCCACGAGGTCCACCGACGGCACCAGCACCGGATAGCCGGACCCCTTCTTGAAGCGATAGACCCTGGCGATCTCGAAAGAGGACGTGAGCGACGGTTCGAAGTCCTCGATGAGGCAGGCCTTGGCGGTGGTGCCGCCCATGTCGAAGCACAGCAGGCGATCCTCGTCGAGGCGCTGCGAGTACCAGGTTCCGGCCAGAGCCCCCGCCGCCGGCCCCGACTCCACGAGCCGGATCGGCACGCGCGCGGCCTCCTCGGCGGAGACGACTCCCCCGTTCGAGAGCATCATCAGGACCGCGCCCCCGAAGCCTTCGGCGGCGAGCCAGCGCTCCAGATCGTCCAGGTACGTGCCCAGCACCGGCATGGCGGCGGCATTGCAGGCCGTCGTCATCATGCGGGGATACTCCCGGATCTGCGGCGCCACCTCGGCCGACAGGCAGACGGGGACCCCCAGCGCGGCGGCCAGGTACTCCCCGGTGGCCCGCTCGTTCGCACCGTTCATGTAGGAGTTCACGAAGCAGACGCCCACGGCCTCCACCCCCGCGGCGGCCAGTTCGGCGGCGACGCGGTCGAGTTCGGCGATTGCCGGGGTGGTCAGCACCTCGCCGCGGGCATTCACCCGCTCGTCGAGTTCGAGGATCCGGCCCCGGGGGATCGGCGGGTCGGGGAACTCGATCTGCAGGTCGTACATGTCGTAGCGGTGCTCGTCGCGGATCAACAGCGTGTCGGCGAAACCCTGGGTCACGACGAGCGCCGCACGCCCGGCGCGACGCTGCACGAGGGCGTTGGTGACCAGCGTCGTGGCGTGCACGATCGGGGCGGTCACCTCGGCGGCTTCCACCCCGGCACGGCTCAGCACGCTGCCGATGGCCGTGCGCACCGCGTCGAGCGGGTTGGAGGGCGTCGTCAGCTCCTTGTGCACCGCCACGCGGCCGCTCTCGGCGTCCAGCAGGACGGTGTCGGTGAAGGTGCCGCCGATGTCGACGGCGAGGCGCCAATCAGCCATCTGTCCCGGAGTCCTCCCTCACGGCCTCGCTGGCTGCGGCGGTTGGTTCGGCGAGGTCGTCGCGCGGCGGGGCGAACACGTCCAGGATCCAGCACTCGTTGTACTCGTCGTCGCCCACGAAGACGCTGTCACCGTGCCAGACGCCCTTGTAGGCCAGGTAGGAGTCGCCCGGGCCCAGCACGGTCCGCTCACCGTCGCCCGGCGGGCCTGCCTCATCGCCGATGCGGAAATCGAGCGCTCCGCGCACGATGATCCCGAGTTGCTCGTGGTCGGGGTGGTGGTGCAGGTACGACCCGGGCGTGCCCCCGGCGATGCGCCAGAAGCACAACTGCAGGTCGTCGCCGGTCATGACCCGGCGCCGGAAACCCGGCCGGGCGGTCTCGACGAACGCGTCGTCGTCGAGGAAGAAGACGGTCTGACGGCTGAGGTCCATGCTTTCGATCTCTTGGGTCCTGCGCGCTCGCTTCAGTGCAGGCCGACCTTGGCGAAGCGCTCCCGCTCGGCGGGCAGGTTCAGCGGCTCGACGATGGCCTGATTCTCCGCGTCGCCCCAGTGCTCGGGAGGCACCAACCACATCACCTCGAACTCCAGGCCGTCGGGATCGCGGGCGTAGAGGCTCTTGTTGCAGCCGTGATCGCTCGCGCCGACCAGCGCCCCGGTGGCCTGCAGTTGGCGGCGGGCCTCGTCGAGCGCCTTGAGGGTGGGAACCTCCCAGGCGATGTGGTACAGACCCACGGTGCGCTGACCCGCTTGGGATGCGCCGGCCTTCTCACCGACGCTGAAGAAGGCGATGTCGTGATGGTTCTCCGATTCGGGCGCCCGCATGAAGGCGAACGCCCCGCCGGGCCCGTCGATGACCTGCTCGAAGCCGAGCACGTCCGCGTAGAACTTGGCGTGGCGCCGAGCGTCGCGCACGTAGAGAACGGCGTGGTTCATGCCGGTGATGCGCATGGTCGCTCCCCTCGTTCGGGTTCGGCGCGACCGCTCAGGATAACGCGCCGGCCGGCCGTGCCCGCTGGCCGGGGAGCCTCGGCGGCGGGCTCAGAGAGCCTCGGTGCGCTCGTTGAAGCCCAACAGCACCACCACCGGAGGGATCGACGCCACGACCGACACCGAGGCTTGGCGCAGGTACATGCGCAGGATCCCCGAGGCCTCCCCTCCCAGCGCCCAGGACACGATGGCCTTGATGGGGTTGGCGTGCGAGCAGACCAGGACCGTCTGGTTCGCCGATGTGGCCATTAGGTGCTCGCAGGCCGACACAGAGCGGTCAAAGAGCCCCGAGAGGGACTCGCCGCCCTCGGGGGCATAGCCGGGATCGGCGCTCCAGGCGTCGATCAACTCTCCCGACGCCAGCGGCACAGGCGTGCCCTCCAGGGTGCCGTAGTCCATCTCGGCCAGACGGTCCTCGATGATCACGTCGTCGCCGAACCCGGCGTGCACAAGGGACTCGCGGGCACGCCGGCGCGGGCTGCAGACCACCTTGTCGATCCGCCAGTGCCGGCGGACGTAGTCTCCCGCCTCGACGGCCTGCCGGCGCCCCAGGTCGTCCAGCGGCAGGTCGCTGGCACCCTGCAGCAGGCGCTGGCGGTTCAGATCGGTGCGCCCGTGGCGCAGCAGAACCAGGTAGGTCTCGGGTCCCCGGCCCGAAGCGCTCGGCGGCGTCTCGGCGTCGGGTGGCTCAGACGCTCTGGGCGATGATTCGCCGGGCATTCTCCACGTCCTTCTTGAGTTGGGCCGCCAGCGCGTCGATGCCGCTGAAGCGCCGCTCGCTGCGCAGGAAGCGCAAGAACTCCACCTGCACCTCGTGGCCGTAGAGGTCGCCGTCGAAGTCCAGCAGGTGCGCTTCGAGGATCGAGTGCTCAGCGTGCTCGAAGAAGGTGGGGCGGCGCCCGATATTGATGGCGCAGCCGTGGCGGCGGCCGTCGTTGTCGGTGAACAACCCTGCGTAGACACCGTCGGCGGGCCACGCCCTGTCGGTGGCCACGGGAATGTTCGCCGTCGGGAACCCGACGGTGACGCCACGGTGGTCGCCCTCGATCACCACGCCGCGAATGGCGTAGGGGCGGCCCAGCATGTGGGCCACGTCGGCCACCCTGCTGCCGGCCAGCGCCCGGCGGATGGCCGTCGAGGACACCGGCTCGGGAGCGTGCGGGAAGTGGTACAGGTCCACCGTCTCGACCTCGAAACCGCAGCGTGCGCCGGCGACGCGCAGCGTCCCGGCCGAGCCTTCGCGGTTGGCGCCGAAGTGGAAGTCCGCACCGGCCACGACCAGCTTCGCATTCAACCCGGCTACGAGAACCTCGTCGATGAAGTCCTCCGGAGACGTGGCGGCCAGCCCGTCGCCGAACGGCAGCACGACGGCTCGCTGCAGGCCGAGCGACTCGAAGAGGTCGAGCTTCTGGGCCAGATCGGTGAGCAGCATCGGGGCGTTCTGGGGCCGGAGCGTGAACGCCGGGTGCGTGTCGAAGGTGACCACCGCGGCAGAGAGCCCCTCGGCGGCGGCCCGGTCCACCACCCTGCTGAGGATCTGCTGGTGACCGACGTGGACGCCGTCGAATACGCCGACCGCGACGGCGGACGGCGGAGAGTCGGTCGGCGGCGAGTCCAGAACGAGCATCCGGATGGGAGGCTACCGGCGCGGTCTCGCCCTCAGAGGGCACCGCCCACGAGTTGCACGATCCGCCAACCCACGTACACGACCGTGGCCACGACGACCAGCCAGAAGTGCCAGGGGGCGCGCGCGTCCTCCTCGGTGTGCATGCCCGGGTGCTCGCCGTCTCCCGGGGCCAGGTCGGCCTGCTCGACGGCGCCGCCACAGGCCGGGCACGTGCTGCCGGCGTCCAGCGCGGAGGGGGCGAAGTAGCGCTGGCAGGGGCCGCACCAGGGCACGGGCGGTGCTCGGGCGGCTCTAGGTGCGGCGGACGGCCAGGATGGCCACGTCGTCACCGAGGGGGGTGTCGCTGAAGTCCCTGGCGGCCTCCAGCAGGTGCCGGCACAGTTCGCTGGGATCCAGCAGCGGCTCCCGGCGCAGCAGCATCGCCACCCCCTCCTCGCCGAACTGGTCGGCGCCGCGGCGCGCCTCGATGAGGCCGTCGGTGTAGAGCACCGCCAGGTCGCCGCGCATCAGGGGAATCTCACGGCTGAAGTAGCCGCTGTCGCGCTCCAGCATCAGCAACGGTCCCGTGGCGTTGAGCGGCAACACCTCGCGCTGGTGCCACAGCCACGCCGTGGGATGTCCGGCGGAGACGTAGCGCAGTGTCCCGGCGCCGGTGTCGAACACCAACACCACCAGTGAGATGAACTCCTCGGTGCGTTCCACGTTGTACATCTGACGGTTGAGTTCCTCGATGGCCTGGGCCGGGTCGCGGAACTGGCGCAGGAACACCCGCATGAGGTATTTCGCCTGGAAGGCCGTGATGGAGGACTCGATGCCCTTGCCGGCCACGTCGCCGATGACCGCCGCCAGGCGGCCCGGCGCCACTTCGAACACGTCGAAGAAGTCCCCAGCCATGAGCCCCGAACCCGCCAGGTAGACCTGCCCGACGGCGAAGCCCTCGAAGCTCGACTGGTCCTCCGGTGCCAGCCGGCCCGCCCAGGCTCGCGGCGCCAGTTCCTCCTGGTCCAGCGCCTCCTGGGCCCGCCGCTCGATGTCGAACCGCTCCCGGGCCATGCGGAACTCGCTGCCCGACTTCCGCCCCCACATCATCGTCAACACCGCCGGCACCCCCACGACCAGCATCAATACTGTCCAGAACTCGGTGTCGGTGGTGACCAGGAACAGCGCGATGATCGCCAGAATCAGGTACAGCGAGGCGGCGTGGAGGTCGCGCAGGAAACCGGAGCGGGCCAGCGCCTCGGCGGCGTGGGCCTCCTCGCCGTCACCGTCTCCGTCGGACTCGGTGGATCCGTCGGCCTCCCGGCGGATCGCCATGGCCCCGCGGACCTGCTGGTAGAAGCGCCACCGGTAGCGGGCAATGCGTCCCCAGCTGAAGCTGGCCACAAAGCAGAGGGCCGCGGTGACGCCGAGGATGATCTCCTGCACGAACTCCGAATCTACTCGGCCCCTGTATCGGGGCCGTTGCCCGCCGCCGGGGTCGGCTCAGCGGAATCGCACGTGGAACTTCACCGGGGTCGCACCCAACTCGAACGCCTCGGCGAGTCGCCGTTGCAGGTAACGCAGATATGTGGGTGGCAGGCGCCGGTTCACGAAGAGCGTGAACGTGGGCGGATCGGTCGCCCCCTGGGTGGCGTACAGCACTCGGGCGCCGCCGGGAGCGGGATGCGCGGCCTGTGCCTCGCGGATCGCCCGGTTCACCGACCGGGTGGGGATGCGCCGCCGGTACTGCGCAACGGTGCCGCTGAGATTCTCCAGGATGCGGTTCACGCCCCGCCCGGTGTGGGCGGAGATGTTCAGCGTCGGCGAGCCGCTGAGGAAGCCCAGCCGATCGGCCACCTCCTCGCGGATGGCCTGGCGCGCGGTGGTGTCCAGCAGGTCCCACTTGTTCAGCAGCAGCAGGATCGGGCAACCGGCGCCGTCGATCCGCTCCGCGAGGCGCTGGTCCTGGTGCGTGACGCCCTGGGTGGCATCGACGATCAGCAGCACGACGTCCGACCTGTCGACCGACCGCAGGGCGCGGAGCATGGCGTAGTACTCGGTGTCCTCGTCGATGCGGTTGCGGCGACGCAGGCCGGCGGTGTCCACGAGGCGCAGCTGTCCCAGCGGTGTCTGCACCAGCGTGTCCACGGAGTCCCGCGTGGTGCCGGGCATGTCGTGGGTGACCGAGCGCTCCTCGCCGACGAGGCGGTTGAACAGCGTGGACTTGCCCACGTTGGGCCGGCCCACGATCGCCACCGACACGGTGTTGGGGTCGTTGTCCTGCGGTGTGTCGCTCTCGGCCGCGGGGGTGTGGTACCCGGCGCCGGCTACGCCCGCATCGGGCAAGGCGGCCACGACGGCGTCGAGAAGGTCGGCGCAACCGCGCCCGTGCAGCGCGCTGATTGGGTGCGGGTCTCCCAGGCCGAGCGTCACGAACTCCCAGATGAGGGGCTCGCGAGCCTCGTCGTCCACCTTGTTGACCGCAACCAGCACAGGGCCGCTGCGCTGCCACAGCAGTTCCGCGGAGGCAAGGTCGGGGTCGGTCACGCCTGTGGTCACGTCGGTCACCAGGACCGTGATGTCCGCCTCGAGCATGGCCCGGCGGCTCTGATCGGAAACCTTGCGGTCCAGGGCCGCCGAGTCGCCACCGGAGCCGTCGGGTTGCCAGCCACCGGTGTCCACCACCACGAACGGCCGTCCCAGCCACGAGGCGGTCCATTCCTTGCGGTCGCGGGTCACCCCCGGGCGTTCCTCCACGATGGCGTCGCGCCTGCCGATGATGCGGTTCACCAGCGTGGACTTTCCGACGTTGGGGCGGCCGACGACGGCGACCGTCGGCAGGGCCGGGCGGGCGTCGCGGGGGCCGGTGGGCTCGCTTCCGGTGGGCTCAGCGGGCATCCAACGCCCTCCGCAGAGCGATGCCGTCGGTCTCGACGACCTCCACCGCACGAGGCAGGTCGGCCGTGGTGAGCCCGTCGAGGAAGCGCCCGTTCGAGAGACACACATCAGGCAGCAGGTAGCGCCCGTCGGGGGGCTCCGCCGCCAGTACCCGGGCCAGGTCGGCTCCCACCATCAGCCCGCTGACGCCGATGTTGCCCCCGAAGAAATGGTTCCCCACGGTGAGCACGCGGACGTCGTCGTAGCCGGCCACGTCCAGCATCGGCCCCAGCACCGCCGCCCCCATCTCGCCGGTCAGTACCGCCGTGGCGCCGCGGCGCCGCAAGGTAACGGCCGTGCCGGTGGCTCGCCCCCCGTCGCTGCCCGGGGCTGCGGCGGTAGCCCCGCAGCCGGTGCGCGGCGCCCGGTAGCCGGCGGCCGGAGCGCCCTCCACCCAGGCGAAGAATCCGGGTTGCACACCGGTGGGTTCGGTGGAGCGCCCGGTGAACTCCTCGAGGAAGTTGCGGGCGATGCCGACACCGTCCTCGTGCATGTCGAATCCCTCGTAGTGCTCCGCCGGAGGCAGTTCACGTCCGGCAAGCAGGTAGTACTCGTCGGCCGCGAACACCATGCGCCGCCCGAGCGCGGACCGGAACGTTCCCTGCCAGGCGTCGGTCGCGTCGAGCACCGCCCCGGCCTCGGCCACGGTGTGGGGACGAAGCCTCCCCGCGGGAGCGTGCCGGCTCACCCCGAGCGGCACGACGCACAGCCCGCGCAACTCCGAATAGGACTCCAGCACACCGCAGAAGGTGTCCTCCAACCAAAGCCCGTCGTTCACCCCCGGACACACCACGACCTGCCCGTAGACGTCCACGCCGGCGGCGAGCAGTAGGCGCAGCCAGCGCAGGCTGGTGGCACCCCGGCGGTTGCGCAGCATCTCGGAGCGCAGGTCCCCGTCGGTGGCGTGGATACTGACGAACAGCGGCGACAGCCCCTCGGAGATGACCCGCTCGAAGTCGGCTTCGGTGAAGCGGGTGAGGGTCGTGAAGTTGCCGTACAGGAACGACAGCCGGTAGTCGTCGTCCTTCAGGTAGAGGCTGGAGCGCATACCGGCCGGGAGTTGATAGATGAAGCAGAACTCACAGTGGTTGTCGCAGGTGCGAACCTGGTCGAACAGCGCCGAGTGAACCTCCAGTCCCAGCGGCGCTCCGGCCACTTTGTCGATCTCCACACTGAAGTGAAGACCACCGCGATCAACTTCAAGCTCTACGAGAGGTTCATCGACGAGGCTGCGGTATTCCAGCACGTCACGGGGGGCGACGCCGTTCAGCGAGATCAACTCGTCGCCGACGGCCAACCCCGCCAGAGCGGCCGGGCTCGACGGCTCGAGGGCGACGACGCGCGGACGGGACATCACAAAATCCTACCGCCGCGCCCCCTCGGCCCTTGAACAGCCATTCCCGCGCGGCGGGTAACCTTGGGACTATGTCCGTGGAGAAGGTGCTGCTGGCCTCGCCGCGCGGCTTCTGCGCCGGTGTGGAGATGGCCATCAAGGCCCTGGCAGTCATGGTCAGCGCTTTCGAGCCGCCGGTGTACTGCTATCACGAGATCGTCCACAACAAGCTGGTCGTGAGGCAGTTCGAGGCCCTCGGGGTGATCTTCGTGGACGACATCGCCGAGGTTCCGACCGGCGCCCCACTGATGTTGAGCGCGCACGGATCGGCTCCCGAGGTCCGACACGCCGCCTACGAGCGGGGCGGCTACGTGGTCGACTCGGTCTGCCCTCTGGTGACCAAAGTGCACCACGAGGTGAGGGTGCGAGCCGGCAAGGGCTTCCGGATCGTGTACGTCGGCCATGAGGGCCACGAGGAGGCCGTCGGGACAATGGCGGTGGCCCCCGAGGCGATCCACCGCGTCGAGTCCATCGAGGACGTCGACGCCTTGCCGGACTTCGCCGAGCCGGTGGCACTCCTCGCCCAGACCACCCTCAGCCACCGCGACTGGGCGGAGGTCGCCGACGCCGCACATGACCGGTTCCCCGACATGTGGACACCGGGGCGCAGCGACCTGTGCTTCGCCACCACGAACCGTCAGGCCGCCCTGTCCGCCATCGCCGAACGCTGTGACGCCTTCGTCATCGTGGGCTCGGCGAACTCCTCCAACACCCTGGCGCTGGAGCGACTCGCCAACCACATGGGCTGTCCCCGGGTGCTGCGGGTCAACCGGGCCTCCGAGTTGCCCACCGACCTCAGCGGCACCGTGGGCCTCACCGCCGGCGCCTCGGCCCCCGAGGAACTCGTCACCGAGGTACTTGATCGTCTGGCACCTCTCCAGGGCATCGAGGAGATCAGCGTCACGACCGAGGACGAGTACTTCCCGCCGCCCCGCCAACTGCGCGAACTGCTCGGTGCCATCACCGGTTTCGCCGCCGCCAGCCTCGGTGCCCAACCCCCCGACGGCATCGGCGCCGACCGCCTAGTGGAAGCCAGCTCCGTCCTCCACTAACCCCCACCCGGCCCCCGGGGGGTTGGGTTCAGTCGTTGGCGGTCACTTCGTGTGGTGGGTTGGGGCTGCCGGCCCACACTTGGGCTTCGTCGAAGAGTTGCTGCAGTGTCTCGCGGAGTTGAGTGCTGGCCTCGGCCCGCTGAGCGCTCGTCACCGTGCGTCGACCCTCGGTGGGCGCCGGCGGCGGGATCGGCTCGCCGAAGATGAAGCGCACCCGATGGAAGCGTGGCAGCAGCGCTCCCTTTGGCAGGACGCGCTCGGATCCGCCGATGCCCACGGGCAGGATCGGCGCCCCGGTCATGATCGACAGCCACACCGGGCCGTCGAACAGCGGCTGCACACGCGGCCCCGACTTCCGCTCGCCTTCGGGGAACACCACCAGAGCCTCCCCGCGGCGCAGCACCTCGCGGGCGCAGCGCAGCGCTCGGCGATCCACGCGGTCCCGCTCGGTGGGGAAACCGCCGACGGAGTTGAGGAACTTCGTCCAGAAAGGGCTCTTGAACAGCGAACTCTTGGCCATGTAGTTGAGGCGCCGCGGGGTAATGGCGCCGATCAGAGGGGTGTCCAGGTTCGACCGGTGGCCGGCCGGTGCCAGGATCACCGGCCCGTCGGGTATCCGTCGACGGTTGCGCCGACGCATGCGCAGGTAGGGCCGAAAGATCACCTGCAATACAGTCCTGCAGGCGTAGTACAGCAGGTTCCCCCAGGGCGGCTTCTCCCCGAAGGCGACACCCCCGTGGCGCGGGTCATCCGACGGCACGGGTTTGAACGGCTTGTCCGGCGTCTCGCTCATCGCATCTCTCTCCCGAGCAGTCCCTCCACCATCTCCATGATTTCTCCGACCACCTCGGTGACGGATCGGTTCGTCGTGTCGATCTCCCGAACCCCCTCGGCGAGTCGCAGCGGGGCGTGGGCACGGGTGCTGTCCCGATGATCGCGCTCGCTGAGAGCCGCCTGCACCGCCGACTCACTTGCGCCGGACTCGCCCGAACGCCGTCTCGCCCGCACCGAAGCATCCGCGTACAGGTAGACCCGCACCTCGGCGCCGGGCAACACCACCGTGGTGATGTCGCGTCCCTCCATGACGCAGCCGCGCCGTGCCGCGGCCCAGGCCTGCTGGCGCGCCACCATCACCGCTCGCACCGCAGGGTTGGCGGCCACCGTGCTCACGGCCTCGGTGACCGCGTTGCCCCGGACCTCCCCGGTCACGTCGGCGCCCTCGAGGCGCACTGCGCCGGCGGTCACCTCGATGCTCCCGACGACCTCCCGGGCCACCGCAGCCACCGCGACCGCCTCGCCGGGGTCCACCCCGCGCCGCAGCACCGCAGCGGCCACCGCCCGGTACATGGCTCCGGTATCGAGACACTCCACCCCCAGGGCGTCCGCTACAGCCCGCGCCACCGAAGTCTTGCCGGCTCCGCCGGGACCGTCGATCGCCACTCGCACCGCCCGGCTCACGCCCGCCGACACCTCGCCAGATCCTCCACGAAGCCGGGGTAGCTGGTGGCGACCGAGCGCCAGCCCGAGATGACCGTCTCGCCGATGGCGGCGAGGCCGCCGATGCAGAACGCCATGGCGATGCGGTGATCGCCCGCCGCGTCGATGCGCCCGCCCCGCAGCTGCGCCCCGCCGTGCACCACGAGCGTGTCACCCTCCACCTCGGCCCGCGCGCCGAGAGCCACCAGACCGTCGAGCACGCTCTGGAGCCGGTCGCTCTCCTTGTGGCGCAACTCGCCGGCTCCCTCGAAGCGGGTCGCCCCGTCGGCGACGGCGGCCGCCATCGCCAGCACGGGGATCTCGTCGATGAGGTCGGGCACCTCGCCCGCCGTCACCGTCACCCCCCGCAGCGGTCCCGCGCGGCACACCAGGCGCACTCGCCGATCACCGGTCGGTAGCACACCCAAGTCTGCGCCCATCCGGCGCAGCACCTCCAGGTAGCCGTCCCTGCCCTGCCCCTGGTACACGTCGTGCACGGTCACCTCGCTGCCGGGCACCAGCGCCGCACCCACCATCCAGAACGCCGCCGCAGACGGGTCGCCGGGCACCGCGAAGTCGAACGGGGACGGTCGGGAGGCCCGCACCGCCACCTCGCCGGCGGCGACACGTACGTCGGCGCCGAACGCCTCCAGCATCTCCTCGGTGTGGGCGCGCGTGGGTATCGGCTCACTCACCACCGTCTCACCGTCGGCGAACAAGCCTGCGAGAAGCACTGCCCCCTTCACCTGGCCGCTGGCGACCGGCGGCCGCCAGTTGATGCCGCGCAGCCGCCCGCCGGTGATGCGCAGCGGCGCCCTGCGCCCACCATCGACGCCCTCCACCTCAGCGCCCATGAGCCGCAACGGCTCGGCCACCCGATCCATGGGTCGCCGGTTGACCGAGGCGTCGCCACCCAGGACCGTGGTGAACGGGCAGCCCGCGGCGATGCCCGACAGCAGGCGGATCGACGTCCCGGAGTTCCCCACATCGATAGGGCCGGGCGGCTTCCGCAACTCCCCACCCCGCACCCGGACGACCTCTCCGGCGGATTCCACCGCAGCCCCCAGCGCCCCCACAGCGGCCGCGGTGGCGGCCACGTCCGCCCCTCCGGACAGCCCGGAGATCGACGAGTCGCCGTCGGCGAGCGCCGCCAGGAGCAGCGCCCGGTGCGAGATGGACTTGTCCCCCGGCACCCGCAACTCGCCCCGCAGCGGCCCGCCGGCACTGACTGCGAGAACGTCGCCGTCGCCGCTGAGGCTTGCGGGGCGCATGCTTCAGATACCCAGGTGACGCACCGAGGAGGGATACCCGTCCGCCGCCAGAGCAGCCCGCAGCCGCTCGACCAGATCGGCCGAGACAACCATGATGAGCACCCCCCGGTCGCCCTCGGTGGAGTGGGCGATCTCCAAGTCGTAGATGTTCACGTCGACGTCGGTGGCGAGGGTTGCGATGTGGGCAACCTCACCGGGCCGGTCCTTGACGGGAACCCGCAGCACGGCCAAGTCGACGTCGGTAGGGATCCCCGAGGGCAGGTTGACCCGGGCAACACGCGCCCGCTCGAGAAGCGCGCGGAGACTGTCGTGGTCGCCACGATGCACGACGTCGCGCATCTCCCCCAGTGCCTCGATCAGGCGATCCAGCGAGGCGCAGATTGCGAGACGGTTGGCGTCACAGATGTCCAGCCAGATGTCCGGGCTCCCAGCCGCCACCCGGGTCATGTCACGGAATCCCCCGGCGGCCAGACGCTGCAGCACGGACCGCTCGGCGGTCCTCTCATCCGCGAGGCGCATCAGCGTGGCGGCGGTGAGGTGCGGCACGTGCGAGACGACCGACACCAGCGTGTCGTGAAGGTCCGGAGCCATGGTCACCGCTTCGGCGCCCAGTTCGGCCACGACGGCACGCACCGCCGCGTAGGTCTCGTCGAGGGTTGCCGTCCCGGGCGTCAGCACCCACACGGCGCCGGAGAAGATGTCGGGCCGGGCGCCGGCGATGCCCGCCTGCTCGCTGCCGGCCATGGGATGCCCGCCAACGAACCGGGGATGCTCCACCGCCTCGCAGATCGGCCCCTTCACGCTGCCCACGTCGGTGACGACGCCTTCCCCGGACTCGAGAGTCTCCCGGGCCAGTCCCGGTATGGAGGCGGCGGGCGTGGCCACGAAGGTCACGTCAGCGTTGGGGTTCCGGCCGACCTCGTTCACCGCCCCCAGGCGCAACGCCTGGCGCGCCCGCAACTCATCGATGTCCGAGCCGGTCACCCACCATCCCGCGGCACGAAGGCCGAGTCCGATGGACCCTCCGATGAGGCCGAGCCCGTGAATCTGGACGCTGCCGGTGTCGGCGGCGGCCGCTCCCAACCCCATGCGCTCTCAGACGGCCAGATCGGGGCGCAGGGAAGTAGCCGACCCCAGGTAGACGTGCTGCACCTCGTGGCGGTCGTGCTCGGTGTAGAAGTGGGCGAGCATCCGGATCACGCAGGGCAGCGCACCGTCAACCTTCATCTCCCGGGCGCACAGCAGCGGCACGTCGGCGAGGCCCAGCCGCTCGCGGGCCGCCTGGGCCGGGAACGCCGAGCGAATGTCGTCGGTGGCAGTGAAGACGATGCTGACGAGATCCTCAGTGGCGATGCCGTTCTGGGCAAAAGACTCGCGCAGCAGCGCTTCGACCTGGGACGCCACCTCATCGGGTGTGTCCTCGGTGATGACGACCGCTCCTCGCAGAGCGCGTAGAAGGCGAGTCACGGCAATCAATTCTACTGAACTCCTCGGCGCGGACCCGCTGGTTGCCCCGAATTCGTCTCAGCGATGCGGCGAGGTGTCCCGCGGCGACGAACCGCCGCCGACGGCGACCTCCAGGGCCCGCAACTCGGCCTGCGTGAGTTCGCGCCACTCCCCCGGCCTCAACTGTGAGTCACGCAGCGGGCCGATGCGGGTGCGCACGAGGCGGGTGACCGTCAGCCCGACCGCGGCGCACATGCGACGCACCTGGCGGTTGCGGCCCTCGGTGAGTACGACGCGCAGCAGCCCCCGCTGCGGGCTGGAGACCCGTGCCGGGGCGCTGGGGCCGTCGGACAGCTCCACACCGTCGCGCAGGGCGCGCAGGGCACCGGCGCTGGTGCGACCCTCCACGGCCACGAGGTATTCCTTCTCGCAACCCGTGGAGGGATGCATGATCCGCCGTGCCAGATCCCCGTCGTTGCTCAACAGCAACAAGCCCTCGCTGTCCATGTCCAGGCGACCGACCGGGTAGACGCGCGGCTCGGCGGGCAGGCCGTCCAGCACCGTCGGGCGCCCCTGAGGATCCGTGACGGTGCTCACCACCCCGGCGGGCTTGTTCAGCAGATAGTGGACGAGGTCACTGCGCAGGGAGATCACCGTGCCGTCCACCTCGACGACGTCGACGTCGACCCGCACTCGCTGGCCGATGCGTGCCGGCCGGCCGTTGATGAGGATGCGCCCGTCCAGCACCATCTCCTCGACGCGGCGGCGACTGGCGACCCCCGCCGCCGCCAAGACCTTCTGCAGCCGCTCGCCGCTCCCCGGTGGCCCGGGTTCGCTCACGCCGGCCGGTCGGGCGCCGGCGGCGCCTCCCCGGGGTCGCTCCCCGGTGGCTCCTCCCCCGGCTCGGGTTGCGCCCGGGCCCGCCCGGGGCGCTCTCCGCTGCGCAACGAGTCGTCGAGCGACTCGGTGACCTCAGCGTCGGGAACGAAGTCGCCGAGCGGCGGCAGGTCCGCCAGAGAGTCCAGGCCCAGGGTCTCCACGAACAGGCCCGTGGTCCCGAAGAGCACGGCATTGCCCGGACCGGGGTCGCGGGCAACCGGCTCGACGAGGCCCCGGCGCTGCAGCGTGCGCACCACCCCGTCGACGTTCACACCGCGGATGGCGGCGATCTGCGCCCGCGAGACCGGCTGCTTGTAGGCGACGATTCCCAGGGTCTCCAAAGCCGCGCCCGACAGCCGGGAAGGCTCGCGGGCCAGCACGAAGCGCTCCACGTACGGCGCACAGTCGGGGTGGCTGGCGAACCGGCAACCACCCGCGACCCGCTCCAGCACGAAACCGCGACCCTCACACGATTTGGCCAACTCCGCGAGGGCGGCTTCGACGCCGGTCACCGAGATCTCCAGCAACTGTGCCAGGAGTTGCGGCGCAACCGGCTCGGTGGCGACCATCAGCACCGCCTCAAGCGCCCGGCGGCGCTCGGCGTCCATCAGGCGACGGGTTCCAGAACGGCCAGGGCCGGCATCGCCACCTGCTCGCGCCACTCCACCACGATGCGCCCCAAGGGACCGTCCTGGTGGAGTTCCACCCTGTTCTGCTTGAAGAGTTCGAGCAGGGCCAGGAAGTGCACAACCACCTCTCGACGCCCAGCCAGGGTGCGCGTCAACTCGCCGAACGTGGTGCGGCGGCGGGACGGTAGCCGCATTGCGAGGTGGGCCACGACGTCGCTCACCTGCAGCGTTTCCTGCGCCATGTGGGAGAGGTCCACCGGCGGCGGCTCCGTCGCCCGTAGGGCCCGGACGCAGGCGGCCGCCAGGTCGGAGGGCTCCACCTCGGCGAGCAGGTTGGGCAGCAGGTCGAGGTAGCGGGGCTCGGGACCCACGGTGCGCGGCGATGACAGCGCCGCCGCCTCCGCGAGCTGCTCCAGAGCGGCGCCGGCGCGGCGGAACGTCTCACATTCCAGCATGCGCGCCAGCAGCCGGTCGCGCCCCTCGAGCAGGTCGGCATCCTCGTCGATGCCTTCGGTATCGGGCTCGGGCAGCAGCCGGCGGCTCTTCAGGTCCACGAGGGTGGCCGCGGTGAGCAGGAACTCGCTGGCGGACTCCAGGTCGAGGGTCTCCATCAGGGCGACCTCGTCGAGAAAGTCCTGCACGAGGGTTGCCAGCGAGATGTCGCACACGTCGACCTCGTGGCACAGGATGAGGTGCATCAGCAACTCGACAGGCCCCTCGAACCGTGCGGTACGCACCATCACAGCCATGCTTCGAGCATAGATCTCCCGGCTAGGCGCACCGGGGACCGATGCGCCCCCAACCTCGGAGGTTCGCGGCTTGGCCGGAGTGACCGAGAGGCCGGCCGGGCCTCCGAACCCGGCGACGGGGTTAACCTTCCGGCGTGCAGCGCATCCTTTCGGGCATCCAGCCCAGCGGCGACGTTCACCTCGGCAACCTGCTGGGCGCCCTGCAGAACTGGGTGGCCGATCAGCACACCCACGAGTCGTTCCACCCCATCGTGGACCTGCACGCCGTGACGGTGCCGCAGGACCCCGGGGAGTTGCAGACCGCCACCCTGCGCCTGGCGCAGATGCTCATGGCGGCGGGGCTCGACCCCGACATCTGTGTGTTGTTCGTCCAGAGCCACGTACCCGAGCACACGCAACTGGCCTGGGTACTGGAGTGCACCGCCGGGTTCGGCGAGTTGCGGCGCATGCACCAGTTCAAGGACAAGTCCGCCGACATGGACTTCGTCTGCGCGGGACTGTTCACCTACCCGGTGCTGCAGGCCGCCGACATCGTGCTGTACGACACCGACGTGGTGCCGGTGGGCGACGACCAGCGTCAGCACATCGAGTTGACCCGGGACATCACCCAGCGGTTCAATGCCCGCTACGGCGACGTGCTGGTGGTCCCCGAGCACCGCATCCCGCCCGCCGGGGCCCGGGTGATGGACCTGCAGGAGCCCACCCGCAAGATGTCGAAGTCCGCCGGCGACGCCCCGGGCACCATCTGGCTACTGGACGACCCCGACGTGGTGCGCCGCAAGATCCGCCGGGCGGTCACCGACAGCGGTTCGGAGGTGCGGTTCGACAGGGAGGCCAAGCCCGGCGTGTCGAACCTCCTGGAGATACTGGGGGCCGCCACGGGGCGCAGCCCGCAGGAGGTCGCCGCCGCCTATGACCGTTACGGCCCGCTGAAGAACGACTGCGCCGAGGCGGTGGTGGAATTGCTGGCGCCCATCCACCGGCGTTTCGCCGAGTTGAGCGCCGATCCCGGAGAGACCCGGCGAGCGCTGGCAGCCGGGGCCGAGGGCGCCGGCGAGGTCGCCGCGGCCACGATGGGACGCGTCCGCGAGGCCATGGGGTTCCTCCCCCGCCGCTGACGCGCTTCTGTGAGCAGATCTGCCGCCCGGGGCGGCTTTCCCGCGCAGATTTCGTGCCAGCCGGCCGCCGGGGGCGATCAGGGCTCGGGGTTCCTCCCCCGCCGCTGACACGCTTCTGTGAGCAGATCTGCCGCCCGGGGCGGCTTTCCCGCGCAGATTTCGTGCCAGCCGGCTGCCGGGGGCGATCAGGGCTCGGGGTTCCTCCCCCGCCGCTGACAATTCTCAGCCGGAACGGCGCCGACCGCGGCGATCCTTCCGGCCAACTCGCTGGCTGCTGGGGTTCACCGGAGGGGTATCACGATCCCGCTGGCCACCCGCGGGGTCTGCACCCACCGGAGTCGGATCCTGGCGGATATTCGGAGGCGGCGACGCCCGAATGTTGCTGAACTCCCCTGCGTGACGGATGATCGCCTCACCGAGCCGCCCTGTCATCGTGGCGCGCGTCTTGGCGAATGCCCATGGCTCGACGTGTGCAGCCAGGCTTGCCGCCATGGTCACCGCGTGATCCGGGATGTTCGACGGGTGCACGGTGTCGAGGAACCCCACTTCGATCGCCTCGGTAGGTGTGTAGATGCGCGCGGAGTTGCACGCCAGCATCAGGTGGCGGCGGGACAGCCGCGCCCGCGCAAGGCCCACCACCAACTCGGGAACGGGCAGACCGATGGCCACCTCGTTGAACCCGACCTTGAAATCGCCCGCGAGACCGACGCGCAGGTCGCAACACAGCAGGAGTACGGCGCCGAGGGCGACGGCATGTCCGGTGCAGGCGGCCACCACCGGCCGGGGGAATTCGGCGAGACGCAGGCAGACGTCAGTGGCCTTGTGAATCAACACCATGGCCGGATCGGAGCCGGCACGCAGGACGTCGATGTCCACCCCGCCGGAGAACACACCCGGCCGCCCGGCGAGTACCACCGCTTCGGCGCGAGCCTCGGCGGCGTCCAGAGCCTCCAAGAGGCTGTCGATCACCTCGGAGGTGAGCACGTTGGCCTTACCGTCGTCGAGTGTGATCAGAGCAACAGCGTCGACGAAGCGAACGCTCACCGGTTGTGTCGACACGTTGGACTTCCCTATTCGAGCTACAAAAGTTGCGTTCGCGGAGAATTCGGGTACCAGCGTGGGATTGTAGGTCGCCAACAGGACCGACTCAAGTCAGGGGGCGCATCCAATCGGTTCGGCGCGCAACCGGGGGAAGCGGCGCCGGCAACGCCACGGCGCCTCCGGCGTTCAGGCGGGCGACGTTTGCCCCGGGCGCGCCCGAGGATGCGCTTCGGCGTACACGCGGAACAGCCTCTCGCGGGACACCGAGGTGTAGATCTGGGTGGTCGTGACCTTGGCGTGGCCCAGCAGTTCCTGCACGACACGTATGTCCGCGCCGTTGTCCAGCAGGTGGGTGGCGAAGCTGTGGCGCAGCACGTGGGGCGTGAGCGCCTCGGAGATCTCGGCGTCCACGCCGTGCTGCCGCACGATCTGATGCACCCCCTGGCGGCTGAGGCGGCCGCCGCGCAGGTTCAGGAACACCGCCTCGCTGTCGGAGCGGGTAGCCCAACGTTCCGGCTCCATCGCAGCCCGACCCGGCCCCTCCAACCACTCGCGCAGCGCGGCGGCTGCCAGGCGTCCCAGCGGCAGGATCCGCTCCTTGGAGCCCTTGCCGAGGACACGCATCGCCGCCGAGGACAGGTCTATGTCGCCGAGGGAGAGCCCCACCAGCTCCGACACGCGCACCCCTGTGCCGTAGAGGGTCTCGAGAATGGCGCTGTCCCGGCGCGCCACAGCCTCTTGGCGCCGTGCGGGTCTGCCGGAGTCTTCCGGTCGCGCCCTGCCGGCGGACCGGTCGCGGCGCGCCGCGGCCTTCTCGCCTCGCGGCGCGGCCACCAGTGCCGCCGCCTCCTCCTCGCTCAGCGCCTTCGGCAGCCCACGGGGCACCCGCGGCAACTCCACCGTGGCCGTCGGGTCGTCGGGCCGGAGCTCCTCCAGCACCAGCCAGCGGTGGAAGTTGCGCACCGTGGTGAGACCCCGCTTCACGGTTGAGGCCGCCAGACCCGCCCCCAGGCGCGCCCGCACCCAGGCCAGCACTCCGGCGGCGGTGACGTCACGGTGATCCCAGCCGCAGTCGGCGCCGAAGGCCAGGTAGGCAAGCAGATCGCGGCGGTAGGCGTCGATGGTGTTGGCGGCGCGGCCCTTGCTGAGGACCAGCCAGTCCAGGAACTCGTCGGCTTCGACAGGCAGCCCCGGGGGGCTCACACCACCTCCACCGCCACCGCCGCGTCATGGCTGAACTGCAGGCGCGGGTTACGGCCCTCGACCCGGTCCAGGGCCGCGTCCATCAGGGCGGCGAACAGCGGAGCCGGACGGTTGGGCCGGCTCTGGAACTCCGGGTGCGCCTGGGTGCCGACCCAGAACGGATGCCCCTCCAACTCCACGAACTCCACCAGCAACCCGTCGGGTGACACACCCGAGCAGGCGAGTCCGGCCGACTCCACCTGCTCCCGGTAGCCGGGGTTGAACTCGTAGCGGTGCCGGTGGCGCTCGGACACCACCTCGCTGCCGTAGATCTCGGCCACCCGGCTGCCGGGGCGCAGCTTCGCCACATACGAGCCCAGCCGCATGGTGCCGCCCTTGTTGGTGACGCTGCGCTGCTCCTCCATGAGACAGATGACCGGATGCGGCGAGCGGGAATCGAACTCGGTGGAGTGCGCCCCCGCCAGCCCCAGCACGTTGCGGGCGAACTCCACGGTCATGACCTGCATGCCCAGGCACAGCCCCAGGCAGGGGATGCCTCGCTCCCGGGCGTAGGAGGCCGCCGCGATCTTTCCTTCGATTCCCCGCGAGCCGAACCCGCCGGGGATGACAATGCCCTCCAGGTCCTCGAGGCGGCGCGAGGTCAGCAGACCCTCCACCTCCTCGGCGGGGATCCAGTCGATCTCCACCTTGGCCCCGCGCGAGCAGGCGGCGTGACGCAACGCCTCGGCCACCGACAGGTAGGCGTCGATGAGGCGCACGTACTTGCCGACCAATCCGATGCGCACCACACCGGAGGCGTTGTGGATTCGCTCGCTGAGGAGCTGCCAACTGCTCAGGTCGGGCTCGCTGTCGAAGCCCAGCAGGTCGCCCACAACCGCGTCGAGATTCTCGTCGTGCAGGATCAGCGGGAGGTCGTAGATGCTGTCGGCGTCGGCGGCATTGACGACCGCGGGCACCGGGACGTCGCACAGGTTGGAGATCTTGCGCTTCAGGTCGTCGGTGATCGGCGTGTCGCTGCGGCAGACGATCACGTCGGGTTGGATGCCCCGGCTGCGCAACTCGGTGACCGAGTGCTGGGTGGGCTTGGTCTTGTGCTCGCCGGTGGGGCCGATGAGCGGCACCAGCGTGACGTGCACGTAGCACACGTTGGGCCGTCCCACGTCGAGGCGGATCTGGCGGACGGCCTCCAGGAACGGCAGGATCTCGATGTCGCCGACCGTGCCGCCGATCTCCACGATGGCGACGTCCACGTCGGGCCGGGCCACTCCCAGGATGCGCCGCTTGATCTCGTCGGTGATGTGCGGGATGACCTGCACGGTGCCGCCGAGGTAGTCGCCGCGCCGTTCGGCGTCGATCACCGCCGAGTAGATCGACCCGGTTGTGGCGTTGGAATCCCGGGTGAGGTTCTCGTCGATGAACCGCTCGTAGTGGCCGAGATCCAGGTCGGTCTCGCCGCCGTCGGTGGTGACGAACACCTCTCCGTGCTCGAAGGGATTCATGGTGCCCGGATCCACGTTGAGGTAGGGATCCAGCTTCTGCATGGTCACCCGCAGACCGCGGGCCTTCAGCAACGCACCGAGTGAAGACGCCGTCAGACCCTTGCCCAACGAACTCGCTACTCCGCCCGTCACGAAGATGTGCTTCGTCACGGGATGCCAGGCTACTTCAAGGTCCGGCTCGGCGGCGCCACCGTCGGCGGGTCCGCTCGAGACCTGCTCAGAACTCCCTCGAGACCATCGATGTGGGCGATCCGCGGCGCGTGGTCGCCTACGCGGAGGGCGAGAGCACCGAGGACGACATCGCCAAGCATGCCGCCGAGTGGATAGCCGAGAATCGCGACCGCGCCGATATCCGGACGCCGGCGGCGAGACAGTGGCCGGCTGACGGTGCCACTCCTAGGAGTTCGGCGTGCGCGTGACGACGCGCACCTCATGCACCGCGACGCCGATCGGGTCGGTCTCGGTGTAGTGCCCGATCGTCTCACCCCCACCCGTGGCGCAATAGACCCGGATATCCGTACCGCCACATGAGAACCGCGTCTCGGACTCGGAGTATCTCGTGTCACGATGGTTGCGGTCTTCTAGGGGACGGACTCCACTGAGATCATCTGCTAAACCCACGTCCTCGGGCGTGGCTTCCCAAGTGGCCAGTTGTGCTTCCACGGCCAACCGGTTCGCGGGATTGCTGAGATAGTCATTGATGTCCTGGACGTCGCCTGTGGAGAGAGTGGTTCTGCCTCCCCGGGACCATCGCGTACTAAACCACGCTCCGGATCCGGTGACTTCGAAGTACCCTGCCCTGGAGGGCACCCACCGGCACCACACGGGCAAGGCGTGGTTGCAGTCCACTTCTTGGGTGAGTCTTGCGACCCGCTCCTCTCGCTCTGCAGTCGTGAGAAGCGGCCAGTATCCCAAGCCTCTTTCAACGGTTCGAACACGCTGCTCGCGATCAGGCTCCTCGTCCGGGCCCAAGGCGGCCAGATCGCTCCACCAATCGAGTGCCTCCGGTCCGAAGTGAAACTCGATGGCTTCAAGGTCACTCGGACTGTCGGGCCACAACTCCCTGATCGTCATCCGGAACTGGGGCACTGACCAACTGGTCAGACCCGTAGAGTGCCCAAACACGCATTCGCCGACATTTCCGACCATCTTACTTACCGAGTCGATCCGTCCGCGGGCTGGATCGAGCACCCCGAATCGCGCCATTGAGTACCCGAATTCCCCGGCAGGGCTCACTGGATACGGGAAGACAAGCCGTCTTGACTCTAGCGTGCCCGTTTCTAGGTTGAATTCGAAGTTGACCTCCCGAAGCTCGACGGGAATGTCGGTCATGCTCATGATCACCGGAGCATTCACCACCGCGACCTGTGACGCGTGAGTTGACGACCATGTGACTCGGCCGCGTGCCGGATCGGTACATTTCGATGCAGAAAGGCATGAGGCGGGGATGTTGCCGTCACTGTCAGGTTGACAGGACGCGTTAGTGGCCTGGTAGTCCTCTTGGACTCGGAGAATATTGAAGTGCGAAGTAATCTTCGAAATTTCCACTTCGGCCGAGAGATTGTCGGGGCAGTCCACGGGTACGGAGCTGAACGGAAGAATCACGCAGGGCTGGCAACCTTCCTGCACCACTTCGGGTGCGGTTAGCCGATCGGCTCGATAATCCGCCTGCAGACCGCGGCAGCGGATTGCATTGGCGATCGCGCTGCAGCCACCTGTTTGGGAGGCTCTCTTTAGGCAGAGCGC
This sequence comes from Acidimicrobiales bacterium, assembly GCA_963664235.1. GTDB lineage: Bacteria > Actinomycetota > Acidimicrobiia > Acidimicrobiales > CATQHL01 > VXNF01. The sequence goes on from OY760933.1 coordinate 3,150,895, forward strand.
TACCGCCGGAGCGCATTCCGTGGCAGGCGGACTGGAGCCGCGACAAACGATGTCCAGATTTACCGGGTTGAATTCACACCAGTAATTGCTCGACCCAACTTCGGGCTCAATGTTGGATAGTGTCGTGTCCGAGCCAGGTGTATTTGCAGTCACATACTCGGTCGAACAATCGATGAGGTCGGGGTAGGGAGAGAAATCACTGCCGACATAGTCCTCGCAACTCTGAATGACAAAGTTGGGCGCACCAGCACCACACGCCGGATGGGAGGTGCCGGTGAATTCTTCAGGCGGTTGGTAGCACGCGTTGAACTCGTTCATCGGCCTATGGTTAGGTGGGCAGGTCCATGTACGGCGTTGGACGGCACGGCAGATGTCGAAGTCGACTCGTACACCAGCCGTGCACGCTGCCGGCTGTACGAGCCTGCACAGTCCAACGCTCTCCGGCTCCCCGTCGACGATGAGTTCGACATCGGACTCGATCACCGCGACGCCCGTCATCCCCTGGCACGTGGCGAAGGCATCCGCGCCATTCGACTCGAGGATGCGCAACTCGCAGAACCCGGGATATTCCCGCAGCGTCAAGCCATCGGCATCGGGGTACCCGACGGAGTATCTCAAGACCGAAGTACCGAGCCCGGGCACGGGAGTCGCGGGGCAAGGTTCCGTATCGAGTTGGCACTCGGAACCCGTGAATGACGCCTTCCAGGCCACCGGAGTCTCCGGGCAAGGGTTTCCGCCATTTCCGGTCACGACCGACCACGGGCTCTGCGCGTTGGCCGGAGACGTGCCGGCGATTCGTTCGAGTTCTACGGGAAGGTCCCCGGAGTCGACAGGAATCACCACGGCCGCGAGCGCCAACGCGACCCCCAGGAGTGGACGGACCAGCCGCCGCGTTCGCGGCCCTCGAGTGCTGCCGGCGCCGCGGCGACCGTTCACAGGACCCGACGCGAGAGGGTGTCTCACGGCCCCCACTCCCGGGGGCACTCACCGGGACCGTCGGCCCGCTGCGACCTGCACAGTTCCTCGACACTCACGGTCCGTTCCACTGGTCCCCAGAGTCCGCCCGAGGCGGCCCACTCCTCCGCACGGACTGCCCACTCGGCGGACCAGGAGTCGAGTGCGGTGCACGACTCGACAGGGCGGCTCACCACATTGGCGACGCGGAGGGATACGTCCGCCACCGCGTCCTCCAACCCGCGGGACGCAGCCAGTAGGTAGGCCTGCAGCAAGGCAGCCGCCGCAGACTCGTCGGCGACCTCCTCTTGAGGGCTCGCATCCTGAGGGGGTTCCGCAACGACGCAAGCGACGGCAAGCGCGGCCGTAGGAGACGCTGCCACGATCGTCACTTCCTGGGGGTAGGAGGGCGTCCCGGCAGCGCGAACGCCGGTGTCCAGGTACTCGGCCAGCAGGTCGAGGGCTTCGGTCCGGCTCGAGCCGACGGTTGCGACCGCCACGCAGAGTTGTTCGAGCACATGAGGTTGAGTCAGTGCCCTGGTCAAGAGGAAGTCGAAGCGCATCACCGATAGTGCCGCCGCGGCAGCGATATCGCCGAGTGCCGCCAGGTTCGCGCTCTCGTTGGGCTCGGCGATGGCGTCGAGGGCCCAGTCGCTGCCGCAGACCTCCGGCGGGAATGCCCAGTCGAAGTCGGGCGACCAGATGGGCAGGTAACGGGCGCGCAACTCCCCCAGCGGCGTCGTGGGAGCGGCGTTCGGATCCAGCGGCGGCTGGGCGGCCGTCGTGGGCACGACCTCCACCACCGGTCCGGTGTCAACTCCGGGATCGGCGATCGGTGACACGGAATCGACCGTCGACGATCGTGACTCGCCACCGCAGCCCACCGCGAGGATGCTCACGAGGGTCACCGCAAGCCCGAGCCCGGCGGCTGCGCATGTGGATTCCGGCCTTCGCCGGAATGACGGGAGGAACCGGCCGAATGACGGAGGGAACCGCCGGAATGACGCTGAACCTTCTGGGGATGACGGTGGGGGTGGCCGCGACACCCTGAGGAACGGGCTGCGATTCAGCGGGCCTGGGTGGCGCCGAAGCGGACTGCTGCTCCCATGGCGTCGAAGCGGCGCAGTACCTCTTCCTGCATCTCCCGCACGGCGGGGTCGCCGGAATGGCGCGGGCGGGGCAGGTCGACGGGGATGTCGTCGTAGGCCACCCCGCCGGGGCGCAGCATGACGATGCGGTCGGCCAGCTCCACCGCCTCGGTCACGTCGTGGGTGACGAACAGGGCGGTTTTGCGGGTCTGCAGCCAGATGCGCTGCAGGTAGTCGCGCAGCGAGCGGCCGGTGAGGGCGTCGAGGTGGCTGAACGGCTCGTCGAGCAGCAGCACGTCGGGGTTCACGAGGAACGCCCGGGCGATGCCGACCCGCTGCTGCATGCCCGCCGAGAGCTGCGACGGGTACAGGTCGGCGACCTCGCTGAGCCCCACCATCTGGAGGTAGAACTCGGCCTCGCGGCGCGACCTGTCCGACTTGCGGTCCTGCACGTACAGCATGTTGTCGACGACGGTGCGCCACGGCAGCAGCCGCGGCTCCTGGAACACGTAGCCGATCTGGGCGGGCACGCCGTCCTGCAGGGCGCGCACCGATCCCGAGGTGGGCCGCTCCACGCCGGCCACGATGTTCAGCAGTGTGGTCTTGCCGCTGCCGGACGGGCCGACGATGGCCACGAACACGTTGCCGGTGACCGACATGTTCACGCCGCCGAGGGCCTGCACCTGTGTGGGGTGGTTGATGGTCGGCGGGTAGACCTTGGTGAGGTTCTCTATCAGTACGGTCGCCATGTCATCTCTCCAGGGCGGGGGGTTCGGTGGGTTGAGGGACTGGATTCCGGCCTTCGCCGGAATGACGGAGCGGGGCGCCGGCGTGACGGTGGCGGGAGGCGCCGGCGCTCACAGGTCCTCCTCGAAGGTGAGGGTGGGCTGCTGGTTCCATTGGAAGGCCCGCCGCTCCAGCGGGTTGAGCAGCAGCCGGTCGAGCAGCGTGATGAGGATCACGAACAGGAAGATCCAGGCCACGAAGCCGGGATAGCGCAGCGCGTCGTACCAGAAGCGGGCGCGCCAGCCGACCCCGGAGGTGGAGCCGAACCATTCCACGATCAGGAGGCTGTTCCAGCCGGTCATGAAGGCGAGCCGCAGGCCGGTGAAGCCGCTGGGCAGCGTGCCACCGAGCAGCAGGTGGACCAGCCGCCGCCCGGGGGGCACGCGGAACGATCGGCTCATCTCGATGAGACTCTCGTCGATGTTGCGCACCCCGGAGCTGAGGTTGATCGCCATGAACGGGATGGCTGTGAGGATCACCGCCAGGATGGGGCCCTCCGAGGACAGGCCGAACCACAGCGAGGCGAGGAACGCCCACACCACCGCCGGCAGCGCCAGCAGCACCAGGACGGTGTCGTTGAACAGGCCGCGGGCCCAGCGCGACGCCCCGATGATGATGCCGAGGATCGCCCCGACCGGGATGCCGATGACCAGCCCGATGGCGTAGCGCTGGAGACTGAGGCTCAGCGGTCCCCAGAAGTCGCCGGTGAGTGTCCCGCCGTGGGATCCCCCGCTGATCTCGGTGATCATGAAGCTCACGATCTCGTCGATGCCGGGTACCCGCGTGTTCGTCCACGTGATCCACTGCCAGATGAACAGCAGGACGCCGACGGCCAGGATCCGGATGAACCACGGTCGCCGCAGTAGGCCCTGCAGCGTCAGCGGCCCCTTGGCGACGGGCTGTGCATCCTCCTCACGGAGGCCGGGAAGTCCCTGGTAGGCGTGTACGTCGCTCATTGCGTTATTCCCACATCCGGTGAGCGCCAGCGCAGGAGCCGGCGTTCGATCTGGCGGAAGACCAGGTTCTCGATGATCAGCATGATCGCGACGAACAGCACCGCCCAGGCGAGCATCCCCCGGATGTCGTAGCTCTCGAAGCTGCGCCGGATCTGGAAGCCGATGCCTTCGGAGGAGGCGAAGATCTCCGTGAGCAGCGCCATCCGCCACGCCACGGCGAACGCCAGGCGGGCGCCGCCGAGGATCGCCAGCAGCGAGGACGGGACGAGGATCCCGGTGATGATCTGCGACCGGGTGCGGCCGAACGACTCGCTCATGACGATCAGCCGACGATCCACGCCGGCGAGCCCCTGGGCGAGGTTCATGGTGATGTACGGCGTCGCCACCAGCATGGCGTTGATGATCGGTCCCAGCGGCGAGATGCCGAGCACGATCAGCGACAGGATGGCGAAGCTCACCGTCGGCACGCTGACGATGAACAGCATCAGGCTGCCGAGCAGGCGCCGCCACCAGGCGCTGTAGGCGATGACGAGGCCGAGGCCGAGGCTAAGCACGAGCGCCAGCAGGAACCCGGCGACCACGCGCAGGATGCTTGCCTGGATGTTGGTGGCGAAGTTCCGCTGGCTCAGCACGTCCCACGCCTCGGTGGCCACCACGTGAGGCTGCGGCAGCTGCTGGGGCGTGAACACGAACCGCGCGAACGCATACCAGACGGCGATGAAGAAGGCCCAGCCGACGAGGACGCTGAGGCGGAAGGTCCAGCGCCGCCAGACGCCGCGTCGCAGCTCCTTGACGGAGAGTTCCGAGATCGCGTCGGGGGTGATGGTGGGTGCTGCGGTCACGTCGAACTAACCTCCCGATCCGTTCTCGGGCGTCGAGCTTGCCGGCGAGGAGTCGACGTTGATGTCCGGAACAGTCGCGTCATCGGACACCAGACCGAGTTCCCTCAGCCGGAAGAACGCGAACTTGTGCGTCTCGGCCTCCTGCTCGGTGATATAGACCGACGTCACGATCCAGTCGTGCTCCTCGACGTAGTCCGATAGCCAGGCGATCTCGGCGTCGCTCTCCACCGAGAAGTGATGCGGATAGTCGGCCACGATCTGCGCCATGTTCTGCTTCCAAGCGGCTATGCCCTCCTCCCACAGGCCGAGGAGTGCGTCGGCCGCGTCCCGGTTGGCGACGTACCAGTCGTTGTCGGCGACGAATGCGTCGGCGATCGTCCCCAACGCCGCCCCGAGCCCCCCGCCCTCGGCTCCGCCGGAGGTGAAGAGCTCCGCGGCCGACTTGCCGTCGTAGAGCGCTCGCAGCCGCCCCTCGGCGAGGAAGGGCACGCTGAAGTCGGGGGTGCAGATGCAGGCGTCAACGTCGCCGCGCATTACGAGGTCGGCGATGCTGGCGGGCTCGACTGTGACGAGGTCGAAGTCCGGACTCCCCTGGCTGAAGTCCAGGCCGTAGTTGGCTTCGGCGATGAGTCCCCACAGCAGCGTCGAGGCGAGGGAGCTCTCCACGGCGATGCGCCGGTCGACGAGCTCGTCGAGCGATTCGGCAAGCGAACTGCGCGGCACCGCCAGGATGCTGCGGTCGGTGGTGTACTTGCCGATGATTACGGGGTCGCGTTCGGGCTGCTCCACGAACTTGGGCACGTCGAGGGCATTGATGACCACCACGTCGGCGTGGCCGCCGGCGAAGGCGGCGAACTGGTCGAACGGGTTGGAGACCTCGATGCGGATGTTGCGGGACGCCTCCCACGAGGCGCGGGTGCCGGAGTCCTCGATCCATTGCCACACCGGGTCGGGTGCAAGCGCCAGCCGGATGACGGTCGGCGCGGCGGAGGCCTCTTCGGGCGCGGCGCCCACGCCGGCGACCGTGGTGCCCGTGGTGAGGTTGGAGGCGCCCCCTCCCCCGCCGCCTGCGCAGGCGGTCGCCACGAGGGTCACCGCGACCGCGGCCGCCAGCGCGGCGGTCGGGAGGCGTCGATCGGTCTTCACGTCGCTACTCCGTTCCGGCCCCGTGGCCGCCGTGGGCCCTGAGGGCTTCCGCGTCGACGAACCAGCCGGTCTGGGGGCGCATGCAGCCCCAGTCGTTGAGCACGCAGCTGGGATCGGCGCTGAGCACCCGGAAGCTGTCCGAGCCGTACGGGTCGCCGGCGGTGAAGTGCAGGTGCTGACCGTGGGCGGTCACGTACTTGGTCTCCTGCAGTTCGGCCAGGAAGGCCTCCCGGGTGAGCGGCCCGTCGACCCGCGACACGGCGCTGAACACCACGTCGAGGTAGTCGCACGTGGCGGTGAGGAGGCTCCAGGCGTCGGTGTGGAACCGGTGGCTGAACGGCTCGGCTGCGGTGCCGGTGTTGCGCAGGCTGAGACATCCCCGGTCGAGGCCGTCGATGGGATCGTCGGCCGCTCGCCGGGAACTGATCTGCACGAGGTTCTGTCCCTGCGCCTCGGGAGCATCGACGAGCATGATCAGCGAGAACTGGGAGTCATTGGTGATCCACTTCGGGTACCAGCCGATCACTTCGGCGGCCCGCATGAGGTTGCGCACGGCATCCCAGGAGGCCGTCGCCACGACGGTTGTCACGCCGGCGTCACGCATGGCGGTGGCGGTGTCGAGGAAGTGTCCGCGCACTGCAGCGAGCAGTGCACCGATCTCGGGAGGGAAGCCCTGGACCGCGTCCGCGAAGACTGGCTCGTCGGGGTGGAAGAGTTCGCCGCCGGCGGCGCGGAACTGCTCTTCGATGACCACCACGGCGGTGCCGAAGAACTCGGTCGGAACCGGGGCAGAGGCAGCCACCTGCAGACCGAGATCGGCACTGGCGTGCTCGAACGTCGCCTGCAGGGACGCGGCAGCGTCGTCGGCGGAGTAGAGCAGCCCCACGCTGTCGTTCGTGCCGAGCACTCCGGCCCCCGCGGCGGTCCGCAGCCCATTGTCGAGCAGGTACTCCAGTGAGGCGTGGTCCACGACGAGCAGGCCCGCGGTCTGGTCGAAGAACGCCTCGGGGAACTGCGCGTAGAGCCCGACGGTCGGGATCTGCCCGGCGAGGGTCGTGCAGCCGACCACCGCCTCGCTCAGACCGAAGCCGAACAGCACGAGCGGCTGCTCCTGGGGCAACTCGGCGCAGATGGCGCCGATCTCCTCGGCAGGGTTGGTGAAGCCGTACTCGTAGAACTTGAACTCGAAGCAGTTGCCATCGATGCCGCCGAAGCTGTTGACCCGGTTGATGTAGGCATCGAAGGTGCGGTCGAAGGCGTCGAAGACGAGCGCGCCGAGACCGATCTCGCCGAGACGGTCGATGTCGGGGGTGACCATGGCGATCTTGTGGGTATCAGCGGTTCCGGGGCTGCCGGGGGCGGAACACGGTTCAGCCGCCTGCACGCTGCCGCCGGCGGCGGCGATGCCTTCGCCGGGCCGCGAGGCGAGGGCCGCGGCATTGGCTTCGGCGACCTGCTCGGGAACGGTCACAGTGATGCTCGCCTGTCCCGCAACCGCCGAGCCACCATCGCCGCCGCAGGCCGGGGCCAGGACGCTCACGGCACTGAGGGCTGCGACGGACAAAAGGGCGCGGCTCTTCGGTGACGATCCCCTCCGGGGCGACCTGGATGCGCGTCTGTTCGGCGAAGCTGCGGTTGTCGATGCCATTAGAACCTCGAGCTGGTGTGCGGGCCCTCGGCGGCCTCGCTGAGTAGGTAGGCCAGTTCTGGCCTCATTGCCTGGGTTGCGACGATGTCGACGGCGATGGGGTGGACGACGGCGCGGGAGTTCTCGTCGACGTGGATGCGCCACGGCCAGCGGGCGGCCGCGGAGGATGTGGCACCCACGAGCATGAGGCGCGATCCGGGGGTGGAGGCGATCTGACCGGCACGTTGGAACAAGAGGTCGTTGCCGGGCCCGATGACGAGCACGTCGATGGATCCGGCGGCGGCGTGTGCGGGCGAGTGGGCCGTTGACAGCAGGTGCTCGAGTTGGGGCGAGTCGTAGCTGGTGGCGTGGATGCGCTCCCAGCCGGGACCGACGGGCGAGCTGACGCCGACGGTGATGATGCGGATGTCACCGGCCAGCGGCGAGGAGCCGAGCGTCTCGACGATGGACGTAAGCAGGCTGGCGGTGGGGTTGCTGGGCCCGGAGACCGCCAGGCAACCGATCTCCTCGATGTTCAACAGGAGAGGGCCTTCGGCCGTGTCACCCACGGGCACGAGGGCCGGACAGAGCGAGGGGCCTTGGCCGGCGGCGTCGAGTTGTTCGACGGTGACGCCGCGGGGCAGCTCGAGCACGTAGCCACCGGAGGCGGCCTGCCATCCCGCGGGCGCTTCGACGGGCTGGTCGAGCAGGACTTCGAAGCCGTAGGCGCCGGTGCGGACACACACGACACGTGGCTTGGGCTTGAGCTGGGAGATCGTGACGGCCCGCAGGTGGCGCATGGCCGCTTCGATGAGCCGCAGCGAGTCCAGCCGCGCGGTCTGCTCGAGGGACAGCTCCAGCGGGTCGGGGGTGGTGTCACCCCGCTTGGCGCCGCGCCGGCGCCGCAGCCGGCCGAGCTGCCACAGCATCATGGCGTCGCCAATGGCGGTGCCGGCGAGGGCGCGCTGGCTGGAGGCGACGACCTGTTCGACGGGGAGTTCAGCCGAGGGGGTGGCGCCCGTGAGTGACGGCATGAACGCCGGCAGGGGTGGGGCCTCCATCTCGGCGGCGGCCGGCGCCTCGGGCTCGATCGGCCCCAGGTCGGGCATGCCCGGCATCGGCGCGAAGCCCGGCGCGGGCGTGGTCGGCGGTTCGTACCGCGGTGGCTCGGGGGGTACTGGAGCCTGGTAGACGGGCTGCGGTGGCTCGGGCTGCGGCGGCGGGGGCGGAGCCTCGTAGACGGGCTGCGGCGGCTCGGGAGGTGGCGGCGGTGGCGGAGCCTCGTAGGCGGCCGCCGGAACCTCCGGCTGCTCGTAGACGGGCGCCTCGGTCTCGGGCTCCTCGTAGACGGGCGCAGGCGGCACGTCAGCGACCGCGTGATCCGACTCGGCTGCGACCGCCGGCGGCTCATCAGCAACGGCGTGGTCCGGCTCGGCTGCGGCCGCCGGTGCCTCGGCCGGTACGAACTCTTCGTAGGCGGGCTGCGACGGCTCGGGGGGTGGCGGCGGAGCCGGCTGCTCGTCGACGGGCGCCTCGGTCTCAGGCTCCTCGTAGCCGGGCGCAGGCTCCTCGTAGCCGGTCTCAGGCTCCTCGTAGCCGGGCGCAGGCGGTTCATCGGTGACCGCATGATCCGGCTCGGCTGCGACCGCCGGCGGCTCGTCGCTCGGAGACACGGCCTCTGGAGGCTCGAGGGCAGCGGATTCGGCCTGCTCGGGTTCTGCGGGTGGCGGCTCCTGAGGCTCGAGCGGTTGCTGGTGGGCCTGCTCGGCTTCGGCGTCGTCCTCAGCAGGAGGCGTGGCCTCCGATGGGTCGGGCACGTACTCGGGACTCGGCTCGGCGGTCGGCGGTTCTTCCGGCGAGGTCTCCTGCTGGTGCGCCACCGGCGGTGGCGACGGTGGGGCCGGCGCGACAGGCGTGACCGGTGGTGGCGGTGCGACAGGAGGCGCTGTGACCGCAGCCTCGGGCGGCGGTGCGCCGGGTGGCTGCATGGCCGGTGGTATGGGTGGCTCTGCCGGTTCCGAAGCACCGATGGCCGGCGGCGCGGACGCCCCCATGTCGAGGTGCTTGGCACCGCTGGTGAGCCCACGCCAGAACGGCACGACTTCTTCGGGGGAGGGTTCGCGGCCCCAGGCGGTGTAAAGGAACTTCTCCGCCAGGGTCCAGAGGTACACGGGGTCGGGCTTGCCCCAGGGCAGCGGGTCGCCGGGCAGTGCCAGCGAGCTGCCGACCGGCAGCAGCGTGTCGGGTCCCGCGTTGGCGATTCCGGGGTAGGCGGCGTTGAGCGAGCGGAGTTCCTGCCAGCGCGAGGGCGTGTTGAGGAACTGCGCGGCGACGCTGCGGAGCGTGTCGTCCGCCCGGGTCATGTAGTACGCCCGGATGGGGATGATCATGGGCGGATCCACCGCCGGCAGTGCCTCCGAGTCGTGCACGAACGGTCGCTGCGGCGCCGGCGGCTCGGCGGGGAGCGTCGGTTCCGACTCGAAGGAAGGCTCCGGTTGCCACGGCGCCGGTTCCGGCGGTGCGGTGGCGGGATCCGCCCACTCGGGCTCCGGCGGGGCTGGATCGAGCGGCGCCTCGGAGGCGACCGAGTGGTCTGCCGCTGGCTCGGCCAATGCCGGTGGTGGCGGTTCAGGGGATGGCGGCGCCGCTTCGGGGACCTCCGGCGGCTCCATCGCCCACGGCGGCGCATCGACACCCGGCGGCGGCACCGCTTCAGGAATGGCCGGCGGTTCCATCGCCCACGGCGGCGCATCGAGGGAACTGGCGGGCCCGCCGATGGGGAAGCCGAGTTCGGCCCACGTCTCGGCCGCGGGCATTATCCCAAACTCGTCCGCGGGCGCTCCGATCGCTTGGTCGTGCGGCTCGCTCCCGAACTCCCCCGACGCCCCTATGTCGGCCTCGGACCCGGCCGTCGCCTCAACCGCTCCGACGTACGGATCGGACACGGGAGCCGCTTCCGGCGGCAGACCCCGCTCCACCGTCACCTGGACGGACGGCTCCTCGTAGGGGTGAGCCTCGCCGTCGGGTGGCGGGACCAACCCCAGGAAATCGTCCGAAATGGGTTCCTCGAAGATGGGCGCGACGTTGTGGTACCAGACGCCCTCGTCGTCCTTCTTCCTGCGCTTACGGCGCTTTGCTGATCGCGCCTCATCCGCCGAATGGCTCGCCTGACGGGCACTACGTCGTCGCAGTTTCATGACGCCGGAACTCTACTTGTCATGCTCTTATATCCCACCCTCTCGACGGCCGAAAAGTGGTCAAATATTCCGGAATCTGCCCGCGAATACGATGAAAGTAGAGAGATCCCGGCGCGTGCTCCGATGTTCATAACATCGCGAGCCGGGCCGCGCACCGAGACAGCGATTCGCACCCGCCACCAGAGCCGACTGTCGGCAATAGACAAGCCTGGTTCACCGGCGGTGTGAGGGAGTCGAGGGCTGAAGTGCCGACGATTCGGCGAGGCAGTTCCGAATCCGGTGAGGGATGGCATATCCACTAGAGCGGGCATTCGCCCAGGTATTTGAGTTCGCTCGGCGAGTCGTCGGGAAGCACCAGGTAGGCCTCGGCGGCTCCGGTGGCTTCGATGTGTTGGCGGTCGCGGAGGATACGCAGAGTCGAACGGTAGATGTACCCGGTCTCGACGGTTATCTGCACGCGACTGCCGACGCAGTCGAGGTCCGCCACGGTGACCGGCTCGCCGTAGATCAGCAGCGCTTGCGCCACCCGATTGTCGGCGGCTTCTCGGGCGTCGGCGACGGTTCCACCGCTCGCGATGGTCGCCGCCGCCACCCGGGCAGCCTCGTTGGCAGCGTGCAGTGCGTCCTGGCGGGCAGCCGTCAGTCGCGGGGCGTCGTAGGCGATGCCGCCGAAGAACAGCATCGCCGAGGCGATGATGGCGATGAACGAGGCATAGGCCCCCCGCTGATCGTCCCGCGCCGACCTCCAACGGGCGAGAAAGGACAACGCCGCGCTGCGCATCATCCACCCGACCGCGCCCTGAACGGATCAACGGTGGCGACTCCCACGGCTCGGCGTTCCACGTCGAGGCCCGGGAAGGCGACCCCGCCGAGAGCCTCGGGGGGAACCTGGCAGGTGACCCGGACATACACGGCTCCTCCGGGAGGGACGACAGACTCGGGCTCGATGGATACTGCATTGCCTTCAACGTCGGTGAACAGCACGTGACTGTCGGCGACGAGGTCGTTGCTGCAGATGATCCGGTTGCCGGTCGCCGTTCGCTCCGCGGCATCCAGAGCCGCATGGACCACGGCTTCTGCCGCTCCGGTGTGGTGACAGCAGAGTGCGGCGGTGCGAGCAGCCCGATTGGCCGTGCTCTGCAGCGACTGCTCGATGCGGGCGGACCCGGTGAGCATCGACAGAAGGACGATCACCCCCATGAGAGCAGGGAATATGATCGCCACACCGATGGCGGTCCCAGAACCGGTCTGGTCGCGGTCGCATCGTGCTCTCAGCATTCCCATGCATCGGTTGCCGTGAGTTGTGGTGCCGGCACGTCATCGAGGGGTGCGCACGCCCGCGCCGTGAGGTGCAACGTCCCCAGCACGGGCGTGTTCACTGCTCCGAAGACCAATGCGCCCACCACGCCCCGCTCCGGCTCCACGGTCACGATCGGCAACTTTGTCGCGCCCACCGAGGCCCCGGCACCGGCGATCGCACGCCGGGCCGCCAGCATCCCCTCGGCCTCGCGATCTCCCGCCGGAGCCGCCTGGGCGGCGCTGACCGCAGCATCGGCCGCCGATTGGACAGCCGTGCGGGCCAGCGCCACCACAAGGACGTGGATCCCGATCAGGATCGTGAGCAACACGCCAACGAAAAGGATCGCAACCGGAAGCGCTTCACCGCGGGCGTCATCACACCTACGGCGCCGGATAGCCGCCGAGGTCTTCACGTGTACCCGATCCAAGCCGCATCCGGCGCTCCGGCTGGCTGAGCATGTTGGCGGTCATTCCCACTTGCGAATCAACCGGATTGACAGTGGGCAGTGACAGGAGGACTTGCATCCGGTGCACCTTCGTCCCATTCGTAGTTCCATCGGACACACTCAGTTCGACTGGTGATGGCCTTGATCTCCGCAGGGGTGGTAGGCCGATCGATGTCTTGACGCTCTAGATCCGCTACTGCCTGGTCGCCGCGGCTGATTAGCACTCCTGCTACAGCGCCCGCAATCGCCAGCAGGACAACGATGACGATCACTGTCTGCAGGGCGATGCCTCGAATATCGGCTAGGCGCTCTGGGAACCTGTTGCGAAGAGCCACATATGCAACCCCGGTAAGGAGAGGCACAATAGTGGCAAGTAAAATGATTGTGAGCATGGGATGTTCCTTTCTCTTTCTGTTGAGATGTTGGACGAACTGAATTCAAGTCGGGTCGAACGGCCGAGCGCCTACATTGCAGCTTTCCACCTCGCGATCGGCCGGCGAGCTTCCATCGATGCGGGCGATCCTCGGCAACGTGATATGAATGATCCATACATGGCTCTATAGCCCTGGTCCACCGACCGTGGCCCCGTCCATGATCCCGGCTAGGGGCGGGTAACCCATGAGCATCATGAAGGCGCCGCCGATGAGCGCCAGCGGGGCGCCCATCTTCTCGCCGGACGAGGCGGCCGCGGCGTCGGCCTCGTGCATGGACTTGGAGCGGGCCGACTCGACCTGGGTGAGAATGGTCTCGCGCGATCCTGCGCCGGTGGTGCCGGCCATTTCGAGGGCGGCGCAGAACGGGTCGAGGAACCGCAGCCGGCGCTCGTCGGCCAGGCGGCGCAGCCCGGTCCACGGCGGCTCGCCGCGAGCCGCCGAGGCGCGCAGCGCGTCGCGGAGTGTGGCAAATACGGGCTGGTCGCTGTAGGAGGCCGCCGTCACGAGCGACGCGAAAGTGTCGGACCCGGCGGTGACCAGCTGGCCGGCCAGTTCCAGCCAAGACTCGGTTACCTGCTCGAAGTACGCCCGCTCCTTGTCGGCCTCGGTCTTCAGGAAGGAGTCGGGCACCCACCAGCCTCCGAGCGCGCCAAGCGCGGCGAGAGCGACGAGGATGAGCGGCGGGAGACCCAGCCCCATGAGACTCACCAGGTACCCACCACCGCCGAGCAGCGCGGCACCCACGATGAGTCCCGTGAGCTTGGCCACGGCGTGGGCCTCCAGGCTGCGCCCGACCATGCGGGCGTCCTGCAGGAGTTCCGGCTTGCCGCGCAACTCCTGCTCGAGCCAGCTCGTCAGGCGGCGCAACGAGGCACGCGCCGAACCGCGGCCCTCCTCCTTGGCAGCAGCTTCCAGAACCGCTTCCTCCTCCGTGAGTTCCCGCCGGAGGAACGCCGTGATCACGAAGAGCAGGCCCAGCCCGCCGACGATACCCAGGACGATGATCAGCAAGCTCATGAGCCGGCGCCGCGCACCGTCGCATGCGTTGCATCGGTGCGTTCGGAGTCGTCATCGGCCAGCAGGCGGATCGGCACAGCAGACTCGGACAGCTTCAACACCCAGAAGACGTTGCCGAAGATCAACACGCCCACGACCAGCAGAACAACCTGTCCCATCGTCGACCCGAACGGGTCGAAGAAGCCCCGGTTGAACACGAACATGAACCCCACCGAGATGATCGTTACGAAGAGGATGGCCGTCACCTGCGTCCACGCCCGGCTGTTGGCCACCTCGTTGCGGCGGCGCATCTCCACCTCGTTGCGCATGCCGCGGGCGGTGCTCTCGAACGCCTCTGTGACACGGGCACCGGAATCCCAGGCGATCTTCATGCCCAGCACCAGGCGATCGGCGAACGGGGAACGCATCTCGGCTGCGAACCAGTCGAGCGCATGGGGCAGGCCGAGCGTGCGCGCCAGGGCGGCCATGTTGACGACAGCCGGGCGCAGGCGGGCCGGGGCGTTCCCCGCCGACAGGGTGACCGCCTCGAACAGCGAACCGCTGGCACCGACCAGGTCGCGCACCTGCTCGGCCCACTGGGAGTAGGCCTCGATCTCCTCGGTGGCCGCCACGCGCTTCTTCGGCGCTTGCAGCATGAGCGGCCCCACGTAGCCCGCCATGGCACCCAGGAGGATCGCCACGGGCCAGCCCGTCATGTACCAACCGGCCAAGCCGAGCACGACCGCGAGCACCAACTGCACCATGCGATCGGCCAGCGCCTTGCGGGCTTCGGCGCGCGTGCCCTTGGCGCGGAACTTCCGCAGCCGCTCCTGCTCCTCGTCCTTCGGCGGCTTGCGCTGGAAACCCAGAGCGATCGTGAGCAGCCCGATGCCGCCGATCGCGCCGAGAAAGATGACCGTTGCGCCGGTCATCGCCCCACCTCCCGGCCGTCCCCACGAGGCTGCTGCGGGGGTGGTGCGGCCTGTGGCCGGGTCTGGGGCTGCGTGTGAGTGGCCTGCCGTACAGGCTGCTGCGGCGGCCCGCCCCGCGGCTGAGGTTGGGGCTGCGTGTGGCTGGGTTGCTGTGCCTGCTGCGGTGGGGCGCCTGCAGGATTCGCACCCTGTGGCGGCGGGGCCTGCCGCGCCACGGGCGCCGGCGCCGGGGCGGCCGGTTGTCGGGCGGGTTGGGGCGGCACAGCCCGCGGCTGCGGGTAGGGGCGTTGCGGTGGCGCTCCGGGGGGCGCCTGGGGTTGGGGTTGGGCGTGCGGCCGCGCCGGCTGAGGCTGGCGGGCCGGCGGCTGCTGGGGCCGCTGTGCGGGTTGCGCGCTGGGCCTCTGCGCCGGAGCCTGTGGGCCGGGGTGCACCGGCTTCTGGGGCTGCTGTTCGGCAGGCTTCTGCGTGGCGCGTTGCGCCCGGTCGCGGCGGACCTCGTCGGGCCGGTAGGGCTCGCCGAGCCTGGTGGGGTCGAAGCCCGAGTCGCGTAGCCGTGCCAGCGCCTCGCCGTCGGGCTTGAACGGCCGGGTGTACACGCCGATGCCGTCGGGTCCGGGGCCGAACACCTCCGAGGTGAGCACCCTGCCGTCCTCGTAGCCGGTGACCTCCCGGATGGAGGTGATGGCCCGGCGGCCGTCGGGCAGCTTCTTGATGTACACCAGCAGGTGCAGCACCTCGGCGATCTCGCGCATCACCGAATCCGGCGTGGGGGCGTCGGGCGAGCGCTGGGCGTAGATGAGCATCTTGTTGATGGCCGCGCGAGTGCTGCCGGCGTGGATGGTGCCGAGCGAGCCGTCGTTGCCGATGCCCATGGCCTGCAGCAGCTGCATGACCTCACCGCCGCGCACCTCCCCCACGATCACCCTGTCGGGCGACATCCGCAGGGCCGCCTTCGCCAGGTCGTAGGTGGTGATCTCGCCGGTGCCCTCGGTGTTGGACGTGCGGGTCTCCAGCGCCAGGGTGCGCGGGTGCAGGCCCGACGAGCGCAGGTGCAGCTCCAAGGTGTCCTCGATGGTGACCAGCAGCTCCGACTGCGGGACCTCGGCGATCAGCGAACGCAGCAGCGTGGTCTTGCCCGCACCGGTGCCGCCCACCACCAGCAGGTTCGCCGGGTTCGGGGGGCGCACCGCAGCGCGCAGCACCTCGATGATCTGCGGCGTGACGGTGCCCTTCTCGGCCAGCCCCGCCATGGAGGCCTGCAGCATGCGGTGACGACGGATGACCACCGACGTGCGCTCGGCAACCGCCGTGACGGCGAACAGGCGGTGCCCCGAGGCCAGCCGCAGATCCAGGATCGGCGAGGCCGTGTCGAAGCGCCGCGAGGTGTGGCCGGCGGTGGCCGCCAGGTGGCGGATCATCATGACCAGCTCTTCCTCGCTGCCCGCAACCGGCGCCGCCGGGATGCGCTCGCCGTTGGCCAGGGACAGCACCACGTTGTCGTGGCCGAGGATGTGGATGTTCTCGACGTCGTGGCGGTCCAGCAGCGGGGCCAGAGCACCGCCGCCCATGAGGCCGCGGACGTTGCCGATGAACTCCCGCGCACCCTCGGTGCCGAGCTGCGCCGAGCCCGAGACCAATGCGGAGGTGTTGTACTCGCGGACGATCCTCTCGCCCAGGTCGACGAGCTGCCGGTCGATCTCGTCGGCGGGCAGCTTCTGGCGTTCCATCTCGAGAAAGCGCTCGAGCAGGAACTCGTGGTGCCGGCGGAACAGTGCGACCGCTGGGCTTGCATCTGGCATGGCGGCGGCTCCCTAACTCGGAGCGGGCTCGGTCACGACGCACCGCCGTGACCGCTGCTGGGGGTGCCGTGCGGGGCCCGGCCGTGCAGGCGGGTCGCCCAGTCCCGGAACGACCCCGACGGAGCCAGGTCGGACGGCGGGGGCACCTCGACGTGGTCGCTCGGAGCGGGTGGCGCTGCAGCGGGCCCCACGGGCTGGGTCGCCGGCGGGGGCTGCTGGGGCGCCGCGGGCGTTTGGTAGGCCGGCTGTTGCGGCTGCTGGTGGTACGCGGTGGGCTGCTGCATCGGATGCGGGACGGGAGGTTGGTGATGGAACGGCGGCGGAAGCTCGGGGTGGGGCTGGTAGGCCTGCTGCGGGTACGGCGACTGTTCCCCAGGCGGCGGCGCCCACGGCGGGGCCGCATCCTGCTGCTGGTAGACCTCCAGCAACTCCGGTGGCATCCGGTAGTCGGGCTGCTGGTGGTGTGGTGGCACGTGCCCCTCCGGCGGGGGCCGGTAGACCGGCAGCGGAGTCTCGTAGGACACGGGCTCCGGAGGCGCCGGCAGGGCTTCGTAGTAGGCGGGCTGCCCCTCCGGCGCGTAATGCGGGGATCCTGGAGGCGGCGCCGTGGCGTAGGGCGTCGCGGACCCAGCCGGATAGTGCGGGTCTCCGGTCGGCGGTGGCGACTGGCCGTAGGCCTCCGCCGGAGCCCCGTAGTAGAGGTCGGGTTGCGGTGGTGCCTCCGCGTAGGTGCCGGCCACGGGGACCTGCTCGTACCCCTCGTGGGCATCGTCCTGCTCGTACGGCTCCGGGGTGTCTTCGGGCGCTTCCGCTGCCGGCCCTCCGGCGGCCGCGGGCGGTGGCGGGGCGAGATCCTCCTTCGCCGGCGACTCCTCCTCCTCGTCAGCGGGACGCCGGGAGCGGGAGGAGCCCGATGCGGGCGGCTTGGCGTACGGCAGCAGCGCCTCGGCAACCTCTTCGAGGCTCAGCCGCCACTTCTTGGACTTGCGCTTGTTGCGGTTCAGGAACGCCGTCAGGTCACCCGTGACCTCGGGGAACTCCTTGATCGAGCCGGCGAACGTGATGTCGCACCTCTCACGCCATTCCTCCGCGCTGAGAGGCGAGTCGCCGACGGTCACCACGCACCGCTCGACGCCGTGACCGGACGCCTCCGCCGACAGGAGGCCGCCGATGTGCTCGAGACCCGTCGGCGAGCTGTCGCCGCGGGCCACAACGACGACGCCTGCGGCATGTTTCGTCAACTCGGCCGCCACCGAATCGCCCGTGATGCGGCCGCCGTCGACGATCACCGCCATCTCGGTCTCGGAGATCTCGCGCAACTCGCCGGCGCGCTCCTCCCACCACCGCACGATCTCCCGGGCGCCTGTGGGGCTGGACGTGGCGGGCATGACGTGCAGGTTGTTGAACAGCACGTCCTGGGAGTGGTCGATGAGGTTGCCGCCGCGGACCGGCAGGCCGGATGCCACGAACGAGGCCGCCCCCGGCGTGAACTGGATGCCGAGGTGGTGGCTGAGCGACCCGCCGCCCGGATCCGCCTCGACCAACACCACCTCGGTGCCCGTCGACGCCCACTGGGCCGCCAGGTACATCGCGGTGGTGGACGCCCCCGGCGAGCCGTGCGCGCTGTAGACCGTCAGCACGGCGTTCCCCGCGAGCAGCCGGCTGTCACCCGCCGTGCACCTTCTATCCGGCTCATCATCACGGACTCCCGCCATCTTCGGGAGCCGGCAAGACGTCGGCGAACGCTCCATTGGCGCTCGATGCCGCTTCCGGCGAGCCATAAAGATCGATTAAATCCTGTGTTGACAACTCGAAACCCAACTTCCAAATGCGCCGATTTGACGACGCCTGGTAGCGATCCACGATGTCTTGAATGGCGATCGCCTCGGCGGGCGTCACCACATAGGTGAGCTTGCCGTCCTCAACGATCCTCAATTGGAGGACACCGATGAGCCCAACGGTGGGTTCGTCGGCAACAGCATCGGGGATATCGGCATCCAATCCGGAGCGCTCGGCACCGAACAGTGCGATCTTGTCACCTGCGTTCAACGTTCCACCGGGTGCCTCGCCCGCCGGGATACTCACCTCGATGAGCACCTTGCCCGCATCGTCCTCGCTCGAAAGCGGGGGATTCTGGAACATGCCCGGTGTGACGATCGTGCCGGCGGGAATGCGCCCGGTTGCCCACCTGCCGACGACCACGTCGAGGAACTGAGGCGGCACACCGCCGGCGTCGCCGATATTCGCCTCGACAACAGTGAAGTCGCCCACGCCTGCGATGTCCCAGCGCTGCAGCGTCCGAGACGTGACCAGATACTCCTCGCGCACGTCCAACTCTCGGAGGACGTACCAGAAACCTCCACCGGCCACAACGACCAGCAGCAGACCGAGCAGGAGCAGGCCACCACGGACACCGCCCTTGTCCTTCTGCTTCGCTGCACCGGGAAGCGTGACCTGACGCCGCTGGGAACCCACCGGCGCGGGTTGCTTGGGGCCTCGAGGATGCGCGACGTTGGACATTCCGCCTCGGGAGGGCTCGCGGCAGTAGAATCCAGAGTTTCCGGGAGGGGTTCTCCGGTGGCGCCTGCGGCAAGCACCGTGTTGTGAGCTTCTGTGTAGATCAGTGTTTCGTTCGACGCCATACTATCGGAACAACCTGGTCACGCGGTGTCATTGGACGGAGACAAGATGAGTTTCTCTGAACTACCCCGATCGGCGCGATGTCGTCCGCGCTCGTCCTGACCGCCCTGGTGGTGTGGGGCGGAGCGAGCACTTGGCTCGCCATTACCGACCTGCGAACCCGCACGCTCCCGACCAGGATCATCTGGAGCACTGCAGCAGCGGTCTGGATCCTCTATGTCGCGACGTCACTTGCGGAGGGGGAACCCGCTGGTCTCATCGGCGCAGCCATCGGCGCGGCGATCTGTGGCGGCGCCCTGGCGATTGTGCACTTCAGCCACCCGCCGTCAATGGGTTTCGGCGATGTGCGCCTGGCGGCCCTGAACGGGTTGCTGTGCGGATGGTGGGGATGGCGAACCGCCTTGCTGGGATTGGCCGCCGGGTTCCTGCTGGCGCTCCCCGAGGCGGTAGTCACCCTGGTCCGGCAGGGACTCCGAGCCAGTCGCCCGCTCGGCCCCTACCTCATCGCAGGTGCAGCAGGCGTGGCGATTTGGAGCGCTGCCGCTGAAGGCCTCGTGCCTTTCGAGTTCTAAGCCCGAACGTAGCGTCCTGAATAAACGACTAGACCACTGGTATATCACTGTTGGACAGTAGATCCAGCGGCGAGATCGCAGCCTCCCGGACAGCGTCAATGATCACGACAACCGGTGGTGTGCCGCGTCGAGTCCCGAGGTTTTCGCTCGGCAATGGCCGCTCGTAGGCAGCGGACATTCTGGCCGAGAGCATCACTACGGACATTCCGATGGACCAACCAGGCACCAAGGGCCGCACATCGCCGTTGCAACGACCGAAATAGAAACCGCTGTGGGGTGGCGACAGTTCACAACAGGCCCCCAGGGACAGCCGATCCGGTGCGGTATATATAGATATCTAGATCTCTATATAACTCTGTCTATACCTCGAATCTTACCCTATATGGCGGGCGAGGCCGGTCGCGAATTCCCAAAGAGCGCTGCCGGACACCTGGGCGCGCCCCGAGTCACGTCGCGGCGGGTGTTCGGCGCTCGGCGGTTGCCCTGGCGAGGAGTTCGGCGGCGTGGTCCCGGGCCGAGCCGCTGCGCGGCGACCCCGACAGCATGCGGGCCAATTCCACCAGTCGCCCACCGCTGTCGAGAAGGCCGGCGGTGACTCGCGCCACCGAGCCGTCGTCGATCTTCTCCAGGCTGACATGGGCGTCGGCGAAGGCGGCGACTTGGGGAAGGTGCGTCACCACCAGCGTCTGGCGCGTTGCCGCCAGACGCGCCAGGGCTCGCCCCACCGCGGTGCCGGCCTCACCGCCGATGCCGGCGTCCACCTCATCGAGCAGCACCGTCGGCGGCGCCGCCATGAGTACGACGTGCAGCGCCAGCATCGCCCGGGACAATTCGCCACCCGAGGCGACCTGCCCAAGCGGCGCCGCGGTGGCACCGGAATTCACCGCCAGCAGGTACTCCACGTCATCGCCGGGATCGGCGCCGACCTCCAGGCGCAGGCAGGCACTGGGCATCGCCAGGCTGCGCAACTCTGCTGTTACGGCATCGCCGAGTCCGGGAGCGGCACGGCGCCGCTGATCCCCGAGGCGAGCGGCCTGCACCTCTTCGGCCGCCCGGGCGGCCTCCAGTTCAACGCCCAAGCGGGCGGCCACGCCCTCGGCGTCCTGTAGTAACTCCAGGCGCCGGTGCGCCTCGTCACCGAAGGCCATGACGTCGGCCAGGGTTGCGCCGTAACGACGGCGAAGGTCGGCGAGCAGGGCGCGGCGCTCGCCGATCTCGCCAAGCCGGACCGGATCCTCGCGCACCTCCTCGGCCAGTTGCCGGAGCTCTGCGGCCAGATCGGTGACCTCCTCGGCGAGACCGCGCAACCGGCCGGCCTGCTCCGCAAGCGGATGGTGGGGCTCGAGTTCGCCCAAGGCCTCCCCCAGCGCCTCGCCGCCGGGCCCGTCGGCACCCACCAGAAAGGCCGCGGCGGCCGCCGCCTCACGCACCGCGCTCGCCGCCGCCAGCAGCCGCTCCTCGGCCTCGAGGTGCACGTCCTCGGCAGGATCGCTGAGCCCAGCGGCATCCAGGGTGGCCACCTGGTGGGCGAGAAGGTCCAGCTCGCGGGCCCGAGCCCGTTCGTCGCCGCCCAGAGCCGCCAGCCGCTCCTCGAGTTCGGCGCGATGCCGGCGAGCGGCGGCGAGTGGCGCCGTGTTCGCGCCGGCGAACCTGTCCAGAGCGCCCCGGCGCACCGCCGGCCGCAGCAGTGCCTGATGGTTGTGCTGGCCGCAGATGTCAACCCGACCGCCGACGGCCTCCTGCAGCGAACGAACGCCTGCCAGGTGGCCATCCAGGTACGCCCGGGCGCGGCCGTCGGCCGGGACCACCCGGCGAACAACCAACTCGGCGCCGTCGGTGTCGACGAACCGCCCCTCCACCTCGGCCTCCGACGCGCCGGCCCGCACCAGCCCCGGATGGGCCCGCCCGCCGGCCAGCAGGCCCACAGCCTGGGTCAGCAGGGTCTTGCCGGCGCCCGTCTCACCGGTGAGGACCGTCATGCCCTCGCCGAAGCTGAGCGCCAACTCGTCGATCAGCACCATGTTCCGGACAACCAGATCGGTCAGCACGACCGGCCTCCAGCGGACCAAGCGGGTCTCTGCTTGTCGTGCACGTCGTCTCTCCGCGGTCATCTTGTGCCGCCGCGGGCGGTGCCGCGGCGGCCCGTCAGCGGTCCCCGAGGCCGAACTTGGCCTTCAGGATGTCATCGAAGTAGCGGTGGCCGAAACTCACCAAGCGGGCCGGACGGTCCGAGGCAGTGCACTCCACTGTGCCGCCGGGGTGCAGCACCCGGCAAACATCGCCGTCGATCGACAGTGCCGCAGGATGCTCGGACTCCACCTCGATACCAACGGTCGTGTCCGGCGGCAACACCAGCGAGCGATCGAACGGCGAGTGCGGCGACACGGGCGTCACGACGAGCGCCTGATGCGTGGGGGCCAGGATAGGCCCGCGCACGCTCAGCGAGTACGCCGTGGAACCGGTGGGCGACGCCACGATGAGACCGTCGGCACGGTAGGCGGCGAACTGGCGGCCATCCACGCTGAGGCCGAGCCGGACGCTGCGCCCCCGGTCGAGCTTCTCGACAACGGCTTCGTTGAGAGCGCCCAACGGCGCCCCGGCCTCCTCGCCGCCCGCGGTGCGCACCCGCACCGCCAGGCGCATCCGTTCAACGATGCCGAAGTCCCCGGCCAGCCAGCGCTCGACCGCCGAACGGGCGTCGCCGGGCTCCACCTCGGCCAGGTAGGCCAGTTGCCCGAAGTTCACGCCCAGCACGGCCACGCCGGTATCGGCCGCCAGGCGGACAGCCCGCAGAATGCTGCCGTCGCCCCCGAGGCTCACGACCAGGTCGGCCTCCCCCACGGCGGTGTCATCGCACGCCAGGTCCTCGAGGCCGGCGGAATGGGCGTCCGGGCCGGGCAGGCACACCTCGTGGCCCTCGGCCCGCAGCCAGGCCGTCAGCTCCTGCGCCAGCCGGCGCGCCGGCGGCCGGCGGGGGTGTACGACGAGGGCGAACCTGGCCACAGGCTCAGACTAGGAGACTCCCGTGGAGAAACACCTGCGACGCAGGGGCGACATCCATTTGCTGCTCACAAGTCACTAATCTGTGATACGAGCATGAGGCGTAGCCACTGCCTTGCTGAGTTCTTATGAGACAGACTATTAGCCCCTCTCTAGACCGGTGCGAGTCCATATTGTTGAGCAGTGCCGTAGCGGACGCGCCCTGAACCAGGCCGGCGTGCGGTAGCGGAGGGCATTTTCTATGCGATCGACCCGGGGCGGCGAGGGAGATCGGATCGACGATCTTCAGCGAGAGGTCAAGGCGCTGCGTGATCGCTTCTCTCGACTGAGCGAGGCCAGTGTTCGCATCAACGAGAGCCTCGAATTCGAGGTCGTTCTGCAGGGCATTCTGGACAGTGCCCGGTCGCTGACCGGAGCGCAATTCGGCTTGGTCGTGCTGCGCGACGACCTGCGGCATGAACAGGACTTCCTGGTTTCCGGTGGGACGCCGCGCGAGCACGAGTTGTTTGTGGAATGGGCCGCGGAGAAAGACGGGCTCCTGGACTTCCTCCTCGGGATCCCCGGGCCGGCTCTGGGCCAGGATCTCGCCCGGGACACCGCTTTGGCGGGATTCGGGCTGGAGTGGCCGGACATCCCGGTCCAATGTCCGATGGCGTACGTGGCAGCGCCGATCCTCTCCGGCGGAGCGCGCGTCGGCGGCATCTACGTCGCGGTGGCGGAATCCGGCGAGGACTTCACCCCGGAGGACGAAGAAGTCCTGACCATGTTGGCCTCACAGGCGTCGATGGTGATTGCCAACGCCCTCAGATACCGCGACGAGCAGCGAGCTCGAGCCGATCTGGAGACGCTGATCAACACGTCGCCAGTAGGTGTCGTGTTGCTGGATGCCGCCACGGGGCGACTGGTGTCTCTCAACGCCGAAGCGAGGAGGCTCTGGAGATCACTCGCCGAGCCGGACCTCCCGCTGGACGACTTCCTGGATGTCGTGAGATTCCAACGGGCTGATGGAGGTGAGGTGTCTCTGCGCGACTTCCCGCTTGTCGAGACGCTGGCCAACGGCGAGATCGTGCGCGTCGAGGAGGTCGTAATCCGGGTTCCGGACGGTGGCCGTGTGCTCACACTGCTGAACGCCACACCGATCCACGCACCGACAGGAGAAGTCGAGTCCGTCGTCGTGACACTCCAGGACATGACGACCGTGGACGAACTGGAACAGATGCGCGCCGAGTTCCTGGGCATGGTGAGCCACGAGTTGCGCACTCCGCTGACAGCCATCAAGGGCTCGGCGACCACCTTGCTGGAAGCCTCCTCCGACCTCGACAGCGCCGAGATGCGCGAGTTCTATCGCATCATCAATGAGCAGGCCGACCACATGCGTGACCTGATCGGCGACCTTCTCGACGTGGCGCACATCGAAACGGGCACCCTGTCGGTTGGCCCCAGACCAGTGACCGTCGCCGCGCTGGTTGACGAGGCCCGTAGCAGGTTCAAGAGCGGCGGCGGCCGGGAGAACGTGCAGGTCCGCCTCGCTGCGAATCTGCCGCCGGTCATGGCTGACGTACGACGGATCGTGCAAGTGCTCGACAATCTCCTGTCCAACGCGGCGAAGTTCTCGCCGGAGTCGTCACCGATCCGGATCCACGCCGAGCAGGAGAACCTTCATGTCGCGATCTCGGTCTCCGACGAAGGTCAAGGGGTGTCCTCCGAGGAGCTCCCGCGCCTGTTCAGGAGGTTCACGCGCTTCCAGACCGCCACCCGGATGCCGAAAGTCAAGGGATCGGGCATGGGTCTGGCAATCTGCAAGGGAATCGTGGAGGCACACGGGGGCCGAATCTGGGCTCACAGCGACGGACCCGACCTCGGAACCCGGGTCACGTTCACGGTGCCGGTAGCCGACGAATCCGACACCACGAAGACGCCATCGGCGCCCTCCCGGCAGACCATCGCGCAGGAGCATCCCCGGATCCTCGCGGTGGACGACGACCCCCAAACACTCCGATATATCCGGGACATCCTCACCAACGAGGGATACCAGCTGACCGTGACGGGTGACTCCTACGACGTTCCCCGCCTCATCAAAGCCAACGACCCGGATCTCGTGCTGCTCGACCTGATGCTGCCCGGCAGCGACGGCATCGACGTGATGCGGCGCATTCTCACCATCACCGACGCTCCGGTCATCTTCCTGTCCGCGTTCGGCCAGGTCGACATCGTCGCCGGCGCTTTCGACGCCGGAGCGGTCGACTACATCGTCAAGCCCTTCTCGCCGACGGAGTTGGCAGCCCGGATCAGGGCGGCGCTTCGCCAGCGGGCAGCACTTCGACGACCCGACCCAGGCGAGCCCTACGAGTTCGGCGAGTTGCGCGTCAACTATGCCCAGCACCGTGCGACCCTCGCCGGCCAACCGCTCCGATTGACCAACATCGAGTACCGGCTGCTCGCCGAACTCTCGAGCCACGCCGGACAGGTCGTCACCTACGAGTACCTGCTGCGACGAGTCTGGCACCTCCCGACTGGAGCCGACCTGCGACCGATGCGCACCGCCATCAAGAGCCTTCGCAAGAAGCTCGGCGACGACGCAGTCAACCCCACCTACATCTTCACGGACACACGCACCGGGTACCGCATGGTGAAATCTTGACGATCGCCTAAGCGCTCATGGTGCGGTTAGGCGATCCGTGGCTGCCTGCACGGCCGCGTGTAGCAGGGCGACAAACGCGGTGGGAGGACTCCCGGCGGGCGACACGTCCGACGGCTTGCGGCAGTGCAGGAAGAACTCGGCATTGCCCTCGGCGCCCGGCGGGTCCGCCAGGACGACACCGTGGGGCACCAGGCCCTCGTCAACCGCCGCCTGCGCAACCTCGGTGAGGGTGCGCTGCCACACCTCGGGCGATCGGATCACGCCCCGGCTGCGGGCAGCCTCGCGCCGGCCCGCCTCGAATTGCGGCTTCACCAGCGCCACGATGTCGCCGCCGGGCAGCGTCAGGGTCCCCAGGTGCTCCATCACCAGACGGAGGCTGATGAACGACAGGTCGGCGGTCACGATCTCCGCCGGCCCTCCGGCTTCGGCCGCTTGCAGGTGGCGCACGTTGACACCCTCCAGGTTGCGCACCCGCTGGTCGGACCGCAGCCGCTCGTGCAGTTGCGCCCGACCCACATCGACGGCCACCACGCTCGCCGCTCCCCGCTGCAGCAGGCAATCGGTGAACCCGCCGGTGGAGGCCCCCACGTCGATACAGCGCCTGCCGGGCACATCGAGTCCCAGCCCCGCCAGCGCGCCGTCGAGCTTCTCCCCGCCGCGGCTCACGAAGCGCGCCCGGCGCAGCACCTCGAGGGCGTCGCCGGGGAGCACCGCCCGGGCGGCCCGCTCTGCCACCGCCCCGTTGACGGTCACCGCCCGTGCATCGATGAGCCGGCGAGCCTCTTCGCGGCTCGCCACAATCTCCCGGCGCACCAGTTCGCTGTCGAGGCGGCGGCGCCTGGCGGAGTTCACAGCGCTGACCTGCCGCACACGACACTGCCCGGCGGTTGGCCGGGCCTGCAGGACGGAGCCGCGGGACACTGGATTCCGGCCTCCGCCGGAATGACGGAACGCAGGCCGATCGGCACTAGCCGGCCGTCTCCCCAACCAGGGCGTCGACCACTCCGGCCACGTCCGCCGCAACGAAGGCCGGCCGGGGCTGCACCGGCATGTCCTGCGCTGCCGTCACACCGCTGAGCACCAACGCGAACTCGAATCCCAGCGCTTCAGCGAGCAGGCCGTCGCTGTCGGGCCGGTCACCGATCACAATGCCGGCACCGGGTCCCAGCCGTTCCCGCACGCATACCACGATGGCGCCGTGCGGCTTGCCGGCCAGGGTGGGCTCGGTCTCGGCCGCGGCGGCCACCGCCGCCAGGATGGCACCGCCGCCGGCCTCCAGGCCCGCCGGTGTGGGATAGGTGGGGTCGTGGTTGGTGCCGATCAGCCGCGCCCCGGCCCGCACCGCCCGCATGGCCCGCCCGCAGGCGGCGTAGTCGAAACTCGGGTCCATCCCCACCACGACCGCGTCCACGGTGGGTTCCGCGGCGGCGATCCCGCCGGCGGAGTTGCGCACCGCCACGGCCCCGACATTTTCCACCGCCTCGACGATGCCGTCGCCGCCGCAAACAAGGACCCGCTCGCCGGGCGACACCAGCGACGCAGCCGCCACAGCCGAGGTGACCACCTCCATCGGCGGCCGCACCCCACAGCGCCCCAGCCGCTCCTGCTGGGCCGCGACAGTGAGACGCGACATGTTGGTCACGTAAACCACGTTGCAGCCGGCCTCGGCGAGCCGGTTGGCCCCCTCGGCCGCACCGGGCACGGGCCGCTCCCCCACCCACATCACACCGTCGAGGTCGATGACGACGTTGCGCACGCCGCTCATGCTCTCACCCACCGGCGGGCCGCCGGCTGGATTCCGGCCTTCGCCGGAATGACGGAGAGAGGGAGGCCGGAATGACGGAGAGAGGGAGGCCGGAATGATGGAGGGAGAGCGGAATGACGGAGAGAGGGAGGCCGGAATGACGAGTGAATGGGGCACACCCGCCTGGGCGGTCTGTCAGGCGACGTCCCAGGTGGCTCGGGAGCGCAGCAGGGCGTGCAGGTCGCCGGGGCCGCTTCGATCCTGGGCGAACGCCAACTGCCGGGAGACCTGCGATGCATACTCCGGCCCGTCGACAGCCCGGTACACGCCGATCGGGGTGGGCATGAAGGGCCCCGAGGACAGCCGCGAGAGGGCGAACGCCAGCGACGGGGTCTCGGCGCGCTCGTCGTGGACCAGCAGGTTCTCCTCCCCCACGTCGGCCACCTCGACGATCTGCAGCTCGCCGGTGCGACTCATCATCACGCCGCGCTCGTGGTCGGCTCCGAAGCGGATCGGCTCGCCGTGCTGCAGGTTGATGAGCATGGAGGGGCGCTTGTCCTTCTTG
Source organism: Acidimicrobiales bacterium (assembly GCA_963664235.1). Lineage (GTDB taxonomy): Bacteria > Actinomycetota > Acidimicrobiia > Acidimicrobiales > CATQHL01 > VXNF01. Next base: position 3,178,559 of record OY760933.1, read on the forward strand.
GTGATCTCGGCGAACGCCCCGTCGTTGAACACGTTGCAGTTCTGGTAGACCTCCACGAAGGCGGCACCGGGGTGCTCATGGGCCCGCCGGAACATGTTCTGCATGTGGTTGCGGTCCATGTCGTGGGTGCGCGCCACGAAGGTGGCTTCGGCGCCCAGCGCCACACTGAGGGGGTTGAGCGGCTCGTCCACCGAGCCCAGGGGCGTGGACTTGGTGACCTTCCCGATCTCGCTGGTCGGCGAGTACTGGCCCTTGGTGAGCCCGTAGATCTGGTTGTTGAACAGCAGGATCTTGATGTTGACGTTGCGGCGCAGGGCGTGCAGCAGATGGTTGCCGCCGATCGACAGGATGTCGCCGTCGCCCCCGACGACCCACACGTCGAGGTCGGGGCGGCAGGTGGCCAGCCCGGTGGCCAGAGCCGGGGCACGCCCGTGGATGCCGTGCATGCCGTAGGTCTTCATGTAGTACGGGAAGCGGGCGGCGCAGCCGATCCCCGACACGAAGACCGTGTTCTCGGGCTGGGCACCCAGCTGCGGCATCAGCAACTGCATCGCCGACAGGATGGAGTAGTCGCCGCAGCCGGGGCACCAGCGGGGTTCCTGGTCGCTGGTCCAGTCGGCCTTGGTCGTGGTCGGGCCGGTGGACATGTCAGTCGTCATCGACGGCTCCTGAGATAGCGGCAGCGATTTCACTGGCCGTGAACGGGACACCCTCCACCTTGTTGATCGACTTCACGTCGATGAGGTAGCGGGATCGGACGAGGGATGCCAACTGCCCCAGGTTCATCTCCGGGACCAGCACGGTGCGGTAGCGCCCGAGGAGATCGCCCAGGTCGGACGGCAGCGGGTTGAGGTGCGTGAGATGCAGGTGGTCGACCGCAAGGCCACCGGGACGCACCCGCCGGACGGCGCTCGTGACCGCCCCCCACACCGATCCCCACGAGAGCACGGCCACCTCCGCGGGACCGTCACTGTCGACCATCGTGAGGGGAATGTCAGCGGCGATGCCGTCGACCTTGGCGGCGCGCACCTGCGTCATGAGACCGTGGTTGGCGGGCGAGTAGGAGATGTTGCCCGTCACGTCCTCCTTCTCGATCCCACCGACGCGGTGCATCAGCCCGGGGGTTCCGGGGACCGCCCACGGGCGGGCCAGCGTCTCGGGGTCGCGCTTGTAGGGCTGGAAGACGGGGTTGCCCTCGCCGTCGGTGTCGTTGAAACCGGTGGTGAAGTCGACGCTGATGTCGGGCAGGTCGTCGAGGTCGGGCAGGCGCCACGGCTCGGAGCCGTTGGCCAGGTAGCCGTCGGAGAGCAGGACCACCGGGGTGCGGTACTTGAGGGCTATCCGCACCGCCTCGATGGCCGCGAAGAAGCACTGCGACGGGCTGTAGGCGGCGACCACCGGCAGCGGGGCCTCGCCGTGGCGGCCGTACAGGGCCAGGTTGAGGTCCGAGGCCTCGGTCTTGGTGGGCAGGCCCGTGGAAGGGCCGCCTCGCTGGATGTCGATCACCAGGAGCGGCAACTCGATGCTGAGCGCCAGGCCGATCGCCTCGGCCTTGAGCGCCAGTCCCGGGCCGCTGGTGGTGGTCACCCCGATATGGCCCCCGAAGGCGGCCCCCACGGCAGCGCAGACCGCCGCGATCTCGTCCTCGGCCTGGAAGGTGCGCACGCCGAAGTTCTTGCGCCCCGAGAGCTCGTGCAGCACGTCGGAGGCCGGCGTGATGGGATAGGACGCCAGGAACAGCGGCAGCTTGGCCTGCTGGGCGGCGGCGATGAGCCCCCACGACAGCGCCGTGTTGCCGTTGATGCTGGTGTAAGTGCCAGCCTCGAGTTCGGCGGGGCGCACCTTGTAGGTGGAGTGGAACATCTCGGCGGTCTCACCGAAGGCATGACCCGCCTTGAAGGCGGCCGTGTTGGCGGCCGCCACGAGGGGGCGCCCGCCGAACTTCTCGTCGATCCACTCCAGGGTGGGGTCCGCCGGCCGGTCGAACAGCCAGCTCACCACGCCGAGTGCGAAGAAGTTCTTGCTGCGCTCGGCGTCCCGGGGCTTCACACCGAGGTCCTTGCAGACCTGCTTGGTGAGGCTCGTCATGGGCACCAGGTAGGTGGTGTAGTGGTCGAGGGTGCCGTCGGTGAGCGGGTCGTCGGTGTAGCCGGCCTTGTCGAGGTTGCGCTCCTCGAAGGCGTCGGAGTTGATGATCACCGTGCCGCCCACTTCCAGGCGGTCCAGCTCGCTGCGCAGCGCAGCCGGGTTCATCGCCACGAGCACCGTGGGGGCGTCGCCGGGCGTGGTGACGGTCTCGCTGGCCACCTGCACCTGGAACGCGGAGACGCCGTGGATGGTGCCCGCCGGCGCCCTGATCTCGGCGGGGAAGTCCGGCAGCGTGGCGAGGTCGTTGCCGAAGAGGGCGCTGGCGCTGGTGAAGCGGTCCCCGGTGAGCTGCATGCCGTCGCCGGAGTCCCCTGCGAAGCGGATCACGAGCCGCTCGAGGTCTTCGACGGTACGAGTTGCCGGTCGGTGGGTGGCAGTGTCAGTCACGTGCGTTCCCTCGGTTTTTCGATCCTTGTCGGCCGGCCTCTACGCGCGCGACATCGCGCTCGGAGTCCGGCCCGGAGTGCAATCTAGTACCACCCCGGCGAGCCGGGAGCCGGTCAAGGGCCGGCTCGGTTGACGCAGCGTGTGACTTTGTTCACAAAGCCGATTGTGGGCAGGTTGCACCGAGGTCACGTTACGGGACGGTGAACTCCTGCTGAGGTATTTCGGGGCGCTGCGACGGCCACCGGGGGGCGCTGTCCCCGCGGGACTCAGGCCACCCCGATCGAGGCGTCCAGGTAGACGTCCTGGATGGCGCCGAGCAGCTCGACGCCGTCGGCCATCGGGCGCTGGAAGGCTTTGCGCCCGCTGATGAGGCCGGTGCCGCCGGCCCGCTTGTTGATGACCGCGGTGCGCACCGCCTCGACGAGGTCGTCGGCACCGGAACTGGCACCGCCGGAGTTGATGAGCCCCGCGCGGCCCATGTAGCAGTTCGCCACCTGCCAGCGGGTGAGGTCGATGGGGTGGTCGGAGGTGAGGTCGCTGTACACCAGCGGGCTGGTGCGGCCGAAACCGATCGCCGTGTAGCCGCCGTTGTTCTCGGGCAGCTTCTGCTTGATGATGTCGGCACCGATCGTGACGCCGAGGTGGTTGGCCTGGCCGGTGAGGTCGGCTGCACCGTGGTAGTCGACGCCGTCCACCTTGAAGGCGTCGCTGCGCAGGTAGCACCACAGCACGCAGAACATGCCGAGGCGGTGCGCCTCCTCGAACGCCTCGCTGATCTCGACGATCTGCCGGCGTGACTCCGGGGAGCCGAAGTAGATGGTGGCCCCCACGCCGGCGGCGCCGAGTTCGAAGGCCCGCTGGACGCTGCCGAAGACCACCTGGTCGTAGCTGTTGGGATGGCTCAGCAACTCGTTGTGGTTGAGCTTCACGATGAACGGGATGCGGTGCGCCCAGCGACGGGACACCGATCCGAGCACACCGAAGGTGGAGGCCACCGCGTTGCAACCCCCCTCGACGGCGAGACGCACGATGTTCTCGGGGTCGAAGTAGGCCGGGTTGGGGGCGAAGCTGGCGGCAGCGGAATGCTCGATGCCCTGGTCCACCGGCAGGATCGACACGTAGCCGGTGCCGGCGAGGCGACCGTGATCGAACAGCGCCTGCAGGTTGCGCAGAACCTGCGGCGAGCGGTCTGTGGCCGTTGCGACCCGGTCCACGAAATCTGGACCGGGCAGGTGCAGGTCCTCCGCTGGAATGGCTTTGGCGGTGTGGCCGAGCAAGAAGTCGGCGCCGTCGCCCAAAAGAGCTGCGACGTCTCGCATCGAGCGGCTCCTGTGTGGTTCGGTGGGTGGGCTGGCGGGACTCACCGGCCGGCGACGCCCCTCGCTGCGACGCTACCCCGGCGATGGGCTTCGGCGGCGCCAATCCTGCTCAGGCCGAGAGGTCCGACAGCCGGTCGCCGGTGTCGGCGTAGTCGGGGGCGTGACGGCCGATCCAGGCGAACAGTCGCCGGGCCGCCGGCTGGTCGCCGCCACGGTCGTAGAGGTCGGCAAGGGCGTAGGCCCGCCGCAGGTGGAACTCCTGGGGGTTCTTCGGCGCCCGCCAGCCGTCGGCCAGGAGGGCCACCGCATCGGCAAGCCTGCCGCGGTCGGCGAGCGCCCCGGCGGCCACGATGCGGCCTTCGGTCACCAGTTCCGCCGACGGGCTCTCGTGGCGCAGCTCGTCCCAGAGCTCCTCCACCTTGTCCCAGCGTTCCATCGCCCGGTAGCAGTCGGCCAGCACCGGCCCCTGCTCGCTGCTGCGGGTGAGCGTGGCGAAGACCTCCAGTTGGCGGGCAGCCGACCGCCAGCGACGCAGCCGGTACAGGACCAGGCCGTACAGCTCGCGCACCTCGGGCACATCCGCGGCCTCGGTGTCCATCACCGGGCGCAACAGCGCCAGCGCATCCCGGTGGTACTCCGCTGCGAAGGCGTCGGCCGCCTTCGTCACCTGACGCTGCGCCCACTTGCCCCGATCGGTGCCCAACTTCCGGCACAGCACCCCCGCCAGATCAACCTCACTCACCACCCCAGCCTATGAGAGGCCTCGATCATCCCCCTGCCTCAGCGTGTCGTCCGATTGCGCCGGTGATGTGGGGGAAGATCCCCACGCCGGACCGATGCTCGACGGGCGGCCCTGGTCCTCCCGCCCCGATGACCTAAGCCGACCAGTCGAACTCCGACGGGTCGATCGCCACCTCGGCATCTGCCGCGGCCGACTCGTAGATGGCGTCGGTGATCACCTGTGTCATCAGAGCCTGTTCACCGGTGACCAGAGCCTCTCGCCCGGTGCGGATGGCGTCGACGGCGTCCGCGATGAGAGCTGCAACCGACGGCGGGAACGAGACGTCACTGACCGTCTCCGGCGGGAGCAGCTCGATGATCTCGCCGTCTCGCTCGCCGCGGATCGAGGGCGGGTCGAAGACGGCTTGGGCAGTCTCACCGATCGCATCGAGGCCGTAGTCCCACGAGGGCGAGCCGTCGGCGTGGGAGGGAATGTTGTCGACCCAGCTCCCCTGGAGTGTCATCCAGAAGCTGTCTTCGAATCGCAGATGTGCCGCGAGCAGGTCATCCACGTTGTAGCGGCCGGCAGTGGCCGCGTCCGGAGCCGTCGGGCCGCGTTTGGCAGGGAACACTCGTGCCGCGCTGGCCGAGGCGGAGACCGGCTTGGGGAACCCGGCAAACCAAAGGGCCAGGTCGAGGAAGTGCACTGCCGTGGCAGCCAGCGCCCCGCCCCCCGAGAGCTCCTTGCGGTAGTGCTCGCCCCACCAGGGGATCTGCGATGACTTCGCCCATGCGTGGGTGTACAGCGGGCGACCCAGAACGCCTGACTCGATTTGGCGCTTGATGATCCGCGCGTTGGGCGTAAACCTCATGTTGAACCCAACGCCGAGCATACGATCGGCCGCGGCGGCCGCTCGCAGCATCTCCCGGCCCTCGCCGGCGTCGAGCGCCAGCGGCTTCTCGCACAGCACGTGGGCACCGGTGGCGAACGCGTCGACCGTCATCCGCATGTGGTGCACGGGCATCGTGCAGACCGTCACGAGGTCGAGATCGTTCTGCTCGAGCAGGTCGCGGTAGTCGGCGTAACCCCGTTTGACCCGGTGAACGGATCTCACCTCCTCGAGGCGAGTGGTGTCGGTATCGCAGACGGCGACGACCTCGATGCCTTCGAGTTCCTGCAGGCACTCCACGTGAAGGCTGCCCTGGAACCCGCAACCGATGACCCCCACCCTCATGACACGCCCCCTGACGTCGAGAACACCGGCTTCCGAGGCTATGCCAGGCCGAGTCGCTGGGCGAGGCCGATTCTCTGGAGCTTGCCGGTGGGGCCCTTGGGGAGTTCGTCGCAGAAGACGATGCGGCGGGGGACCTTGAAGGCGGCCAGGGAGCGGGACACGTGGTCTCGCAACTCTGCGGTGGTCACGTCGACGCCGCCGGCCACCACGACAGCGGCGGCCACCTCCTCGCCGAGCTTGTCGTGGGGCATGGCGAACGTGACCGCCTGGGCGACCGACTCGTGGCGCAGGAGCACCTCGTCCACCTCGAGGGGTGAGATCTTCTCGCCGCCGCGGTTGATCTGCTCCTTCAGCCGGCCGGTGAGAAACAGGTAGCCGTCGCCGTCGAGGTACCCCTCGTCGCCGGTGCGGAACCAGCCGTCGGTGAACGCGGCTTCGTCGGCATCGAGGTTGTTCTCGTAGCCGTCGATGACAGTGGGACCCTTGATGGACACCTCGCCGCGGGTGCCGGGAGGCTGCGGGCGGCCCACTTCATCGAGGATCGCCAAGTCGATGCCCGTGGGCAGGCCCACCGAACGGATCTTGGCCTCACCGGGGGGCAGCGGGTTGGCGCACATCTGGTGGGTGGCCTCGGTCATGCCGTAGGCCTCGATGACGGGAACCCCGAAGAGTTGCCGCAGATCGTCAAGCACCGGAGCCGGCAGCGACGCCGAGGAGGACCGCACGAAACGCAGTCCCGCGGACCTGGCCTCGCCGGCGTAGCGGCCCGAGCGGGCCAGCACCATCTGGTGCATCGTTGGCACGGCGGTGTAGTAAGTGGGCCGCAGCTCACGCAGTTGGGAGAAGAATCCGAAGGCGTCGAATCCGCCGGTGACCGCCACCGAACCGCCGGCCGACAGCGGCGCCAGCAGGCCTGCCAGCAGGCCGTGGATATGGAACAGCGGCATGACGTTCAACGACCGGTCAGTTGCCGTGAGATGCAGCGACCCGGCAATGCCGGCCGCCGAGCAGGCGAGGTTGCGCTGGCGCAGCGGCACGATCTTGGGCCGGGAGGTGGTTCCGGAGGTGTGCAGCACCAACGCCACGTCGTCGGGCCCGGGGTCGGCGATCCCGCCGGATGTGTCCGCTCCGTGGCTACTGGATGCTGGATTCCGGCCTCCGCCGGAATGACGGTCGTTGGGAGCCAACTCGAGGCCGTCCAGGGAGCCCTGTAGCCGCAGACTGAGAACCTCCTCTTCCGCCGCGTCCCGGGCCGCCTCGCCGCCGCTGTCGCCGGTGATGAGCACTCGTGCACCGAGATCCTCGAGGTAGAAGCGCAACTCCTCGGCGCGGTAGCGAGGGTTCAACGGCGCCGCGCAACCGGTGATCGCAGCGGCCAGGAACGCCACGGCGGCGCCAGGGCCGTTCGGCAGAACGATGGCAATGCGGTCCTCCCTCCTGACACCCAGAGCACGCATCCGGTCGCGAAGCCGGGTCAGGGTGGCGCGCAGTTCGTCGTAGGACAGCGATGACCCGTCCTCGGCAAGCAGGGCCGGTGCACCACCCGAACCCGCGCTCAGCAGATCCCAGACCACCTCAGGCATCGGTGACGGCCTGGAGGCGGCGGTTCAGGAGGGTGACCAGCGCGTAGACCGAGGAGATGGTCGGCGTGGGGACACCGGTGAGTTCGCCCAGTTCGACGAATACGCCGACGAGTGGATCTACCTCCAAGGTCCGACCGGCCTCGGCGTCCTGGAGCATGGAGGTCTTGTGCTCCCCCACCTTCTCGGCGCCGGCGATGCGCTGCTCGACGGTGAAGCGGATCCGCACATCCAGGTTGCGGGCGATGTCGAGCGCCTCGGCCATCATGGCCGCGGCCAGCCCTCGAGTGGCTTCGCTACCGCAGATCTCCGCGAGGGTGGCGCCGGTTAGGGCACTGATCGGGTTGAAGGCCAAGTTGCCCCAGGCTTTCACCCAGAGGTGCGCGCGGATGTCGGTCAGCACCCGCGACGTGAAGCCCGCGTCACTGAACAACGTGGCGATGGCAGTGGCACGCTCGGACCGGGTGCCGTCCAGTTCGCCCACCGGGAACCGGTCACCCTCCACGTGCCGGATCACCCCCGGGGCCGCCTTCTCCGCCGCCGGGTAGGCGATGCAACCAACGATCCGTTCAGAGGGCACGGCCGCGGCCAGCACCCCATCGGGGTCCAACGTCTGCAGGCGGCGACCGTCATGGGGACCGCCGTGGCGCTCGAAGTACCACCAGCCGATGCCGTTCTGCACCGGGACGACGACCGTCTCCGGGCCGTACAGGTTCGCCAACCGGTCGGCCACCGCAGCGATCTGGTGCGCCTTGAGCGCCAGGATCACCACCTCATGGGGACCGAGGGCCGCGAAGTCGTCAGATGCGGCGATCCCGGTTGCCACCACCTCATTGCCGTCGGCCTCGACGAGGCGCAAGCCGCTCCGGCGAATGGCGGCGAGGTGCTCACCGCGGGCAACAACGCTCACCTCTTGGCCCGCAGCAGCCAACCGCGCTGCCATCAGGCCTCCGATCGCCCCCGCACCCACGACGCAGACCCGCATCCGCGCAGTTTGCCACGAAAACGAATGAACCCGTCCGGCGCTGAGCGCGGGACGGGTTCATGCGAAAATCCGGCGGCGACCTACTCTCCCAGGACGTCTCCGTCCAAGTACCATCGGCGCTGGTGGGCTTAACTGCCGTGTTCGGGATGGGAACGGGTGTGGCCCCACCGCTATGACCACCGGAGATCTGTCAACCGAGGCTCCCCTCGAGAACTCCACAGCGAGCACGAACTTCTTCCACAGAAGTGATTGATACCAAGCCCTCGGCCGATTAGTACCGGTCAGCTGAACACGTTGCCGTGCTTACACTTCCGGCCTATCAACGTGGTCGTCTACCACGGGCCTTACCCGGTTATCCCGGTGGGAGATCTCATCTTGGAACAGGCTTCCCGCTTAGATGCTTTCAGCGGTTATCCTTTCCGCAGGTCGCTAACCAGCCATGCCCTTGGCAGGACAACTGGCACACGAGAGCTGCGTCCGTCCCGGTCCTCTCGTACTAGGGACAGCTTTCCTCAAATCTCCTACGGCTACAGAGGATAGAGACCGAACTGTCTCACGACGTTCTAAA
>OY760933.1:3192500-3494148 GCA_963664235.1 Acidimicrobiales bacterium
GTCGACCCGCACGGGGGGGCGGTGCCGCGCGGCGGGAGGTCAGGCGAGGTCGACCCGGACGAGGCGGCGCTCGCGGCGGCCACGCTGCAACAGCAGGTAGCGGTCGTCGATCAACCAGCCGGACTCCACGTGACTCTGTGCCACCCGGTCGCGGTTCACCGAGACGGCCGACTGGGCGAGTTGGCGCCGGGCATCGCCGCGCGACGTGCACAACCCCGAGTCGACCAGCAGTCGCACCAGGGCGTCCGGCCCGGCCAGGTCCTCGCAGGTGACGCGGGTCTCGGCGACGATCCCCTCCAGCGCATCGAGCATCTCGCCACTGAGCGGCGCGGTGCCGTAGAGCGCCTCCGCGGCCAGGTTGGCGCGCGAGACAGCCCCCGCGCCGTGCACGAATCCGGTGACCTCGTCAGCCAGTCGCTGCTGGGCGAGGCGCCGCTCGGGCGCCCGGGCGTGCTCGGCGGCGATTTCGCGCACCTCTGCCATGGGCAGCAGTGTGAACTGCGCCAGCAGCCGCCCCACGTCGGCGTCGTCGCTGCGCAGCAGGTACTGGTGCAGCTCGAAGGGGAGCGTGCGATCGCCGTCCAGCCATATGGTCCCTTCGGCGGTCTTGCCGAACTTCTGGCCGTCGGCACGGGTGAGCAGCGGCCAGGTGAGGCCGTGGGCCACCGCTCCGGAGCGACGGCGGATGAGGTCGATGCCCGCCACGATGTTGCCCCACTGGTCCGAACCCCCCACCTGCAGCCGGCAACCCCGGTGGGCGTGGAGCCACCAGAAGTCGAACGCCTGCAGCAGCATGTAGCTGAACTCGGTGAAGGAAATGCCCTGGGTGCCCTGCAGGCGGCTGCGCACCGACTCACGGGCCAGCATCTGGCTGACGGTGACGTGCTTGCCGACATCTCGGAGGAACTCGATGACGCTCACCGGCGCCGTCCAGTCGGCGTTGTTGACGACGTCGGCGGTGGCCACGCCGGCGAAGTGGGCGTACTGGCGCCGGATGGCCGCCACGTTCGCCTCCAGCGTCTCGGTGTCCAGCAGGTTCCGCTCGTCGGAGCGGCCGCTGGGATCGCCGACCATGCCCGTGGCGCCGCCCACGAGAGCCAGGGGCCGGTGCCCGGCATCGGCGAAGCGCCGTAGAACCAGCACACCGATGAGGTTCCCGAGGTGCAGGCTGCTGGCGGACGGGTCGATGCCCAGGTAGAGCACCGCCGGGGGCTCCGCCAGCATCGCCCGCAGGGCCTGCTGGTCGGTGGTGTCGTGGACGAGACCTCTTTCGGTGAGGTCGTCCAGCACCCCGCTGCCCCTGCTCGTCGACTCCGTGCTCATGCCTCTCGCCGTTCCGTCCTGTTCGCCGGTGCCGTCCCGGTGCGCAGCGGCGAGCCGGGACGTACTCCCGAGTCTGCCGCTGGATTGGCGCCGAGCGACGTTGCCGTGGCGCGCCGGGCGCGCTCTCGTAGGCTCTGAACGTCGCCGTGTCCGCCATTCTCGCACGCCGCCGCGCCGTCCTGCGCCTGGTACCGGTGGCCCTCGCCGTGGCCCTGGTCGCCGGGTCATGCACCTACCAGACCCGCGATCTGCGAGTCTCGCTTCCCGCCACGGCCCAGTCCTCGTTCATCTACGACGCCGACGGCCGGCTCATCACCGCGTTCCGGGGCGAGCAGCACCGCCGGAACCTGGAGACGATCGACGACGTGCCCAGGATCCTGCAGGACGCCGTCGTCGCCATCGAGGATGAGCGCTTCTGGCAGCACCAAGGCGTGGACCTGCGAGCCCTGCTGCGGGCAGCCCGCTCGAACATCTCCGTCGACGGTGTCCTGCAGGGCGGCTCCACCATCACCCAGCAGTACGTGGGCCGGGCCTTCCTGGACCGCACCGAGATAACCGCCAGCCGCAAGATCTCCGAGATCGCCCTGGCGCTGCAGCTCGAGCGGGCCTACACGAAGGAGTTCATCCTCCTGCAGTACCTCAACACGGTGAACTTCGGCGAAGGCGCCTACGGGGTGCTGACCGCCGCCAGGGAGTACTTCGACAAGGAGCTCGATGAGTTGACCCTCGCCGAGGCTGCACTCCTGGCCGGACTCATCCAGGCGCCGTCGGCCCGCAACCCCTACGAGAACAGGGAGTCGGCCATCCGGCGCCGAGAGGCCGTGCTGGAGAGGATGATCGCCAACGAATGGATCAGTGAGAGAGAGTTCGTGCAGGCGCGCACCGAGCCCCTGCGCCTGGCGCCCCGGGTTGCGACCCTCGAGGAGGAATACGAGTACGGGTACTTCGTGGAAGAGGTGCGGCAGTGGATTCTCAACGACCCCCGCTTCGGCTCGACGCCCGACGAGCGGGTGCGGTTGCTGTTCGAGGGCGGCCTGCACATCTACACCACCCTGCGACCCGATGTGCAGCACGCCGCCGAGGCGGCCCTTACGACGATCCTGCCGTGGGACGGCGGCCCGTCGGCGGCGATCGTGGTGATCCGCAACGACACCGGGCACGTGGAGGCGATGGTCGGCGGGCGGGACTTCTTCGGCGGTTCGGCGTCGGCCCGGTTCAACCTGGCCACCCAGGGCGGGCGTCAGGCGGGCTCGGGGTTCAAACCGTTCGTGCTGGCCTCCGCCCTCGAGCAGGGGATCCAGATGAGTGCCCTGTACCCCGCGCCCAGCAAGATCGAACTGCCGATCCCCGGCCTGGAAGAGACCTGGGAGGTGTCGAACTTCTCCGCGACCGGTGGCGGCGGGCTGATGACGCTGCGCGAGGCGCTCGTGCGGTCGACCAACACGGTGTTCGCCCAGCTCATGGAGGACGTCACACCGGAGGCCGGCGTCGCAATGGCGCAGCGCCTGGGGGTGGCGTCACCGTTGCAGCCCGTGCTCGCCGCCGTGCTGGGCAGCGAGGACGTTACGGTCCTGGACATGGCCGCGGCTTACTCCACCTTCGCCCGGCGGGGAATCTACGTTTCCCCCACGATGGTGACTCACGTGACCCGCCTGGACGGCACCGTGCTCTACGAGCACGAGCCCAACTCCACCCGGGTGCTGGACAGCCGGATCGCCGATGAGCTGACCGACGTGATGACCGAGGTCGTGGACGCGGGAACCGGCGGCCGGGCAGCAGTCGAAGGCCGGCAGGTGGCCGGCAAGACGGGCACCGCCGAGAACTTCGTGGACGCCGGGTTCACCGGCTACACCCCGCAATACACCACCGCGGTTTGGGTGGGTTTCCCGGATGCGCAGATCCCCATGGAGCCGCCCACGACCGAACGCGACGTGACCGGCGGCTCGTACCCGGCGGAGATCTTCCAGCTGGTCATGGCAGCCATCCACGACAGCCTGGCGACGGAGCCCTTCGCCGCCAGCGTGCCGACAACGACCACCACGCAGTACCCGTCGGTGGTGGAAGTGCCGTCGGTGATCGACCTGACGTTCGAGGAGGCCGAGGACGCCATCGAGGAGGCCTACCTGCACGTGCGGGTCTCGGAGGTCGTGCGAGCCGACGTGGAGCCCGGCACCGTCGTGAACCAGATTCCCCGCGCCACCGAGCTGGCCAGCGGTGGCAGCGCGGTGATCATCGAGGTGGTCGTCGAGCCGCCGGAGCCGGACCCCGCGGACCTCGAGGCGGTGGAACTGCCCGAGGGGCCCGACGGGCAGGGCGGCGAGGACTCCGAGCCCGAGGTTCAGGGTGAAGGACAGCAACCCGACAGTGGCGATGGCCAAGCCGACCGCGAGGGACCGCTCAACAACGGCGAGCAGCCTGAGAGCGGGGGCGGAGCCGAAGCAGGGAGTGAGCAGTGATCAGCTCGCAGAAACGCGACGTACAGAACTGGCTCGACTCGATGCGCGGCGCCGACGATCCCGAGGCCGCCGGACCCGGTGGCAACCCGCGGTGGCTGCCCAGGGGCCGCGCCGGTGCCACGGTCGCCGTGGTGGCGTTGCTGGTGATGGCCCTGTTCTGGATCTGGGCGTTCTCGCCGCTGGCACCCAGCGGGCATCCCGACGTGCTGTACGACGTGGTGTTCGCCCAGAGCGCCGAGGACATCTGCCAGCGGACTGTCAGCGCGGCGGGCCGCCTGCCGCAGGCCTCCGAGGCGACCGGACCCGTGGATCGGGCCGGCCAGATCAGGACGTCCACGCCGCTGTTCGAGGGGATGGTTGCCGAGCTGCGGGTCGAGTCCGCCGACGTGTTCGGATCCGACGCCGATCTCCTGGACGACTGGCTCGCGGACTGGGACACCTACCTGGCGGACCGCCACGCCTACGCCGGGGTGCTGGCCGGCGGCAGCGACCCGCCGTTCACGGTGCGGGCGCGCGACGGCGAGCCTGTGACCAGCTACATCGACATCTTCGCCGAAGTGAACTCCATGCCGAGCTGCGCCACGCCCAGCGACGTCTGAGGCGGCGCCCACCAGAGCATTCGCGCCGGAGGAATCGCGGGGGGTGGCGCCGACGACGACCGGCGGCCAAGCCCGGGACTGCGAGAGACTCTTAGGTCTCGACCTGGCCCGAGAGGTAGAGGCGGTCGAGGTCGAGTCCGAGCCGCTCGCCGCGGGCGACACGGGCAGCCAGCTTGTCCTTTATCGCCGAACTGAGGGCCTCGATGTCGAGCAGCTGCCTGGCGCTCTCGAGGTCGTTTCGAGCGACGTTCAGGATCCGACCGGCCTCAGCGACCGTCCAGTCGTGTGAGGTGTCCCGCGCCGCGAGGCGCATCCCGTCGCCGGCGGCCACCTCACCCTCCTGCAGCACGCGCATGAGGTAGCCGGTGAATCCGGTCTCCTGCACCGCGATGGAGATGTCCTTGCGGCCGTAGCGGGCGGCGATCTTGTAGCACGGCGACCGCGGCTCGCTGACCTGCAGGACACACGACCCAACCTCGAACGTGTCGCCGAGGTGGACCTCGGATTCGGGGAGCCCGTCGACGGTGAGGTTCTCGGCGAACGCGCCCACCTCGGGGATGTCGACCCCTAGATCGCGCCAGAAGGGGTAGTGGTCGCGGGAGTAGACCAGCACGGCAGCATCCTCGCCGCCGTGGCCCGCGTAGACGTGCTCGTCGCCCTCGACCCCCAGGCTTCCGACACGCACCCGACCCTCGACGGCCCGCTTCACGAAGGCGCTGGCGATCCTGCGGCCGCTGGAGTCCAGCTCGCCGACCGTGCCCACGCAGACCGCGGCCACCGTGCCGCGGAGATCGCTGCTCACCCGCACAACCTACCCCCGCGGCTACTCCGAGCGGCCCGGCCGGCGGCCGCGCTCCCGGTTCAGCGTGGCGGGCGCGAAACGTTGGGGTCGCCCGGCACGTACCAGCGCCACTGGCGATCGGTGGCGACGGTGATGCCGATGCGGGCACTCGTGGCCCCCTCGGGAGGGCCCGGTGCTCGCATCCCGAGGCTCACCGGCGAGGCGGGATCGACGAGATCGGCGCCGTTATGGCGCTTGTCGATGCCCAAGGCCGCGGTGAGCTTGGCAGGCCCGCTGCAGAGGTCACGCTCGCGGCGCGCCTTGGGGCGACCGGCCCACATCGCCTCGAGGCCCCGCAGAGGCGCCAGGGCCCGGATCAGCACCGCACCGCAGCGCCCGTCGGGCTCACAGACGACGTTGGCGCACCAGTGCATCCCGTAGCTGAGATAGACGTACAGGTGCCCGGGCGGCCCGAACATCACCTCGTTGCGCGGCGTGCGTCCCCGATGACCGTGGCTGGCCGGATCGTCGGAGCCGCCGTAGGCCTCCACCTCGACGATGCGTCCCGCCCGGTCACCGCAGGCCAGCACCATGCCCAGCAGGTCCGGGGCGACGGCGGTGACGGGCCGCTCGAAGAAGGAGCGGTCCGGACGGTCGGTCACGCCGGGGGCTACCCCAGGGCGGCGAGTCGGGCGGCGTCGGCGGCGAGTCGGGCGGCGAAGCGCTCGCGCTGGACGGCCACCGGGCCGGCACCGCCACCGCCGGGGCTCGTGCGACGCGCCAGCGATCCCCCCGGACTGAGGATCTCAACGGCTTCGGGCCCCACCTCGGTGGCGGCCAGTTCAGCGAAGTCGCCCTCCCCCGCCAGGGCTGCTCGCACAACCCCGGCGATGCGCTCGTGTGCCTGGCGGAACGGCACACCCCGGCTCACCAGCACCTCGGCCAGGTCGGTGGCGGCCAGGAACGGGTCGTCGGCTGCGGTTGCCATGCGCGCCTCGTCGAAGGAGGCGGTGCGCAGCAGCCCGGCCAGGGCCGCCAGGGCGCCCCGCACCTGCACCAGGGAGTCGAACAGCGGCTCCTTGTCCTCCTGCAGGTCGCGGTTGTAGGCCAGCGGCAGCCCCTTGAGGGTCGCAAGCAGCCCGGTGAGGTTGCCGATGAGCCTTCCGGCGCGTGCCCGCGCCAACTCGGCCACGTCGGGGTTCTTCTTCTGGGGCATCATCGAGCTGCCGGTCGCCCAGGCGTCATCGAGGCGCAGGAACCCCACCTCCTCGCTGGTCCACCAGACAATCTCGGAGCCGAGGCGCGACAGGTGGACGCCTGCCAGCGCCAGCGCGAAGAGGCTCTCGGCCACGAAATCACGGTCGCTGACCGCGTCGAGGGAGTTCTCGAAGCGGGCGGCGAAGCCCAGGTCGGCGGCGGTGGCGTCGGGATCGATGGGCAGTGATGTGCCCGCCGAGGCACCCGCTCCCAGCGGCGACACGTCGGCGCGCCGGCGGGCATCCAGCAGGCGGTCCAGGTCGCGGGCCAGTGCCCAGCCGTGCGCCAGCAGGTGGTGCGCCAGCAGCACCGGCTGGGCGCGCTGCAAATGCGTGTAGGCGGGCAGCCGGGCCTCGCCCACCCCGGAGGCACGCTCCGCCAGGACCTGCTGCAGGCCGAGCACGCCGCGGGCCACCGCCGCCAGCTCGCGCTTGACGAACAGGCGCAGGTCGCAGGCCACCTGGTCGTTGCGGCTGCGGGCCGTGTGCAGCCGCGCGCCAGCGGTACCGGCCAACTCGGTGACGCGACGTTCCACCGCAGTGTGGATGTCCTCGTCGCCGGGGGCGAAGGCGAACTCACCTGTGGCCAGTTCGGCCGCGGTGACGTCGAGTGCAGCCGCGACCGCCACGCCGTCGGCCTCGCTCAGCAACCCGGCACGCACCAGGCCGCGCACGTGGGCGTGCGAGGCGGCGATGTCGTCGGCAGCCAGCAGCCGGTCGTAAGGCAGGCTGACGGTGTAGGACATCAGCTCGTCGGCCGGCGCCACGTCCAGGCGCCCGGCCCAGAGCGTGCCGCTCTCGGTGGGCGTGCCGGACTCGTCGGGATCGGCGTCAGGTGTCATCGCCACCACCTCCGGTGGCCCGGGCCGCGGCGGTACGCAGCCGCAGGGCGTGCAATTTGATGAATCCGTCGGCGTCGCCCTGGTGGTAGGCGCCCTCGTCCTCCTCGAAGGTGGCAATCGCCGGATCGAAGAGGCTGTGGGAGGAGCGGCGGCCCACGATCGTGACGTTGCCCTTGTAGAGCTGCAGGCGGACCACGCCGGTGACGAGTTGCTGGCTGTGATCGATTGCCGTCTGCAGCATGCGCCGCTCGGGACTCCACCAGTAGCCGTTGTAGACGAGCGAGGCGTAGCGGGGCATCAACTCGTCCTTCAGGTGTGCCACCTCCCGATCGAGGGTCAGCGACTCGATCGCCCGGTGGGCGCGCAGCAGGATCGTCCCGCCCGGCGTCTCGTAGGCGCCGCGGGACTTCATGCCCACGTAGCGGTTCTCCACCAGGTCCAGGCGGCCCACACCGTGCGTCGACCCGAGGGCGTTGAGCTCCGCCAGGAGGGCTCCCGGCGGCAGCGGGCGGCCGTCGATGGCCACGGCATCGCCCTGCTCGAAGGCGATCTCCAGGTAGAGCGGCTCGTCGGGCGCCTCGGTGGGGGCCACCGTCCAGCGCCACATGGAAGGTTCGGGTTCGAGCCACGGATCCTCCAGGCGGCCCCCCTCATAGGAGATGTGGAGCAGGTTGGCGTCCTCGGAGTACGGCGAGCCGCCGCCGGCTGCGGCCATGATGGGGATGCCGTGCTCCTCCGCGTAGGCCAGCAGGCGCTCGCGGGAGGTGAGGTCCCAGATTCGCCAGGGTGCGATCACCCTGATGCCGGGCGCCAGCGCGTAGGCCCCCAACTCGAAACGCACCTGGTCGTTGCCCTTGCCGGTGGCGCCGTGGGCGATGGCGTCGGCACCTGTCTCGGCGGCGATCTCCACCAGCCTCTTGGCGATGAGTGGGCGGGCGATGGACGTTCCGAGCAGGTACTCACCCTCGTAGATGGCGTTGGCGCGGAACATGGGGAACACGAAGTCGCGGGCGAACTCCTCGCGCAGATCCTCGACGCGGATCTCGCTGACGCCGAGCGCCGCCGCCTTGGCGCGGGCCGGCTCCAACTCCTCGCCCTGGCCCAGGTCGGCGGTGAAGGTCACCACCTCGCAGCGGTAGGTGACCTGCAGCCAGCGCAGGATGACCGAGGTGTCCAGGCCCCCGGAGTAGGCCAGCACGACCTTGCGGGGAGCACCCGGCGTCGGGGATGTGGGGGTCATGGTTCAGATCTCCTTGCTGGCGGGGAGCGGGGACTCGGGGGGTAGCCCGGCACGGGCGCGCAATCGTTCCGTGAGAGCGGCGGCGTCGCTTCCCTCGGTCGCCACCACCAGCAGCGTGTCGTCGCCGGCCACGGTGGCGAGCACATCGCCGAGACCTGCCCGGTCGAGGGCCGAACCCACCACGTGGGCCGAACCGGGTGGTGTTCGCAGGCACACCAGGTTCGCGGACCGGCCGATGTCGATCACCCAGTCGCTGAGAACCCGGCGCAGGTGGTCCTCGCTCATGGCCCGCTCCTCGGCGGGCACGGGCACCGCGTAGACGCCCGCTCCCCCACCGACGCGCACCTTCACCGCCCCGAGTTCGTCGAGGTCGCGCGACACGGTGGCCTGCGTGGCACTCACGCCACGCTCGGCGAGCAACTCCACGAGTTGCTCCTGGCTGCTGACAGCCTCGTCGCCCAGCAGGCGCTCGATGATGTGCTGTCGCTGGCGCTTGCCGACATTGCCGGAGGTCACGCGCAGTCTCCCTTCAGGCTGTCTCCCGTCACGCTGTCTCCCCTCACGATCCATGCCCCTCGTGATCGTCGCCGTCGCCGGTGGCCGAGGAGTCGCCCATGGTGGGGCCGGACAGCCACCAGAACAGCCCCTTGGCCGCACCGAGCCGGTTGGCGGCCTGCTGCCAGACCCGAGACCGGGGACCGTCGATGACCTCTGCGGCCACCTCCTCGCCCCGGCGGGCGGGCAGGCAATGCAGGAAGACGGCGTGTGAAGCTGCCGCCTCCATCAGTTGGGGGGTGACGGTGAAACCGGCGAAGTCCTGCATCCGCTGTGCCGCCTCGGCCTCTTGACCCATGGACGTCCAGACGTCGGTGTAGACAGCGTCGGCACCCGCCACGGCTTCGAGAGGATCGTCGAAGGCATGCACCTCGGCCCCGGCGGCGCGCAGGCGGGAGAGTTCGTCGTCGCTGAACCCGTAGCCGTCCGGCGACGCGATGTGGAACGCCACGCCGGTCCGTCCCGCGCCCAGAGCCAACGAGCTCGCCACATTGTTGGCGTCGCCCACATAGGCCACGGTGCGCCCCTCCAGCGATCCGAACACGTCGCGAATGGTCAGCAGGTCGGCGAGCGCCTGCAGGGGGTGGGCGCGGTCGGAGAGAAGGTTCACGATCGGCACCGGCGACACCGCCGCCATGCGCTCCAGGATGCGATGATCGAATACGCGCGCCCCGATGATGGCGTGGTAGCAGGCCAGAGTGCGCGCCAGGTCCTCGGCGCTCTCGCGGGTGTCGATGCCCACCTCGTGGTCGGTGACCGTCACCGGATGGCCCGAGAGTTGCGCCACCGCCAACTCCGCCGAGTGGCGGGTGCGCGCCGAGGGCTTCTGGAAGTACAGCGCCACACCGCGGCCTTCCAGCGCGTTGATCCGATCTCCGGTACCGGCGCGGTCCAGCACGTCGGCAACCTCCGCGGCGCTGAGGTCGTCGACGTCGAGCACGTGACGCAGCGGCGGGCTCATGACGCGGCCTCCGCTGCCGGGGCGGCCAGCACTGCGGCGAAGCGGGCCAGCGCCTCGTCGATCTCACCGTCGGAGACCACCAGCGGTGGGGCGAAGCGCACCGCGCTGGCGGTGACGGCGTTGACCACCAGACCGGCGGCCAGGCAGCCGGCGGCCACCTCAGCGGCGCTGCGGCCCAGCGACGGGTCCAACTCGGCGGCGACCAGCAGGCCGAGGCCCCGCACGCCGGCCACCGCCGGCAGCGCCTCGAGCCCCGCCGCCAGGCGCGCGCCGGCTGCGTCGGCGGCAGCGGGGGCGTCAATCTCGATCATGCACTCGAGGACGGCGCGGGCTGCGGCGGTGGCGAGCGGCTGGCCGCCGAAAGTGGTGGCGTGATCGCCGGGGCGGAAGGCGCCGGCCACTTCGGCCCGCGCCCAGCAGGCGCCGATGGGAACACCGTTGCCGAGCGCCTTGGCCATCGTGACCACGTCGGGCTGCACGCCGAAGTACTGGTGGGCGAACCAGCGGCCCGTGCGAGCCAGACCGGTCTGCACCTCGTCGAACATCAGCAGCAGGCCCCTGTCATCACACAGCGCCCGCAGGTCCGGCAGGTAGCCCGCGGGGGGCACGTTCACACCGCCCTCGCCCTGCACCGGTTCGACGAGGATCGCCGCGGTGGTCTCGTCGACGGCCCCCTCGACGGCGGCAACATCTGCGAACGGCACGTGGCGGAACCCCTCGGGCAGCGGCTGGAACACCTCGTGCTTCTCCGGCTGGCCGGTGGCGTGCAACGTGGCCAGTGTGCGACCGTGGAACGAGCGGAGCGTGGAGATCACCGTGTGGCGCCCCCAGCCGGCCCAGCGGCGCGCCAACTTGATGGCGGCCTCATTGGCCTCGGCGCCGGAATTGCAGAAGAACACCTGCCCGCCGCCGCCGAGCAGCCCGTCGAGGGTCTCGGCCACCGGCCCGTTGTGCTCGGTGGCGAACAGGTTGGAGACGTGCAGCAGGCGCTGGGACTGGGCGGCGAGAGCCTCGGCCACGCGAGGGTGGCTGTGACCCAGGCTGGTGACCGCCAGGCCCGACAGGAAGTCCAGGTACTCGCGCCCCTCGCGGTCCCACAGGCGCGCACCCTCACCCCGCACGAACATCACCTGCGGCGGGCCGTAGCTGGGCATGAGAGGGCAGCGCTCTGCCCCGCCGGGCGCGCCGACGGCGGCGGCGTGCGGGCTCGGCGGCGCCGCTGTGTCGGCCTGAGGATTCATGGTGCCCTCTCGATCGTCGTGAAACCGATTCCTGCGTGGGGTGGCGTTTGCGGGATCGCTGCCGGATGGATTCCGGCCTTCGCCGGAATGACGGGAATTGCGCTGACATGCATCATCGGCCGACCCCTTGGGGGTCGGGGCAGATCATGGTGCCGATGCCGGCGTCGGTGAAGAGTTCCAGCAGCAGCACATGCGGCTCGGTGCCGTTCAGCAGATGCGCCGAGCCGACGCCGTTGCGTACAGCATGAAGGCAGGCCTCGACCTTGGGAATCATCCCGCCTTCGACACCTCCCCGAGCCAGGATCCCCGCCAACTCCCCCGCCGCCACCTCCGAGATGACGCTCTCGGGCACGTCCACATCCGCGAGCAGTCCCGCCACGTCGGTCAACACCACGAGACGCTCGGCACCCAGCGCCGCGGCGAGAGCACCCGCCACCGTGTCGGAGTTGATGTTGTACGGCTGAGCGGCGCCATCGGCCCCGATCGTGGAGACGACAGGGATGTAGCCCAGTTCCTGCAGGTTCCGGATGATGCCCGGATTCACCGCCGCCACCTCGCCGACGTACCCGAGCGCCGGATCGCGTGGCGCGGCGAGGATCAGACCGGCGTCCTCGCCGGAGAGGCCCACAGCCACAGGAGCGCCTGCGTTAATAGCCGAGGTGATGTCGCGGTTGACCTTGCCGACGAGCACCATGCGCACGATGTCGAGGGTCTCGGCATCGGTCACCCGGCGACCGTCCACAAAGCTGGCCTCCTTGCCGAGTCGACCCATCAAGTCGTCGATCTGGGGCCCGCCGCCATGCACGATGACCGGGCGGATCCCGACGGAGTGCATCAGCAGCACGTCGCCGGCGATGGCGCGCGCTGCATCTGGATCACTGACCGGCACGCCGCCGAACTTGATCACCACGGTGCGCCCGGCGAAGCGCTGGATGTACGGCAGGGCCTGCGTCAGCACCTCGGCGGTGACCTGCGGATCGGGCACGGGCGCGCCGGGGGGAGAATCGTTGTGGGGGTTCATCAGCTCGTCCGGGAGTTCTCGTCGATGTAGGCGTGGGAGAGGTCGACGGTGACGATCTCGGCCTGCCCGTCGCCCATGCCGAGGTCCACGTCGAGGTGCAGCCTGCGGCGACGCATGTAGGCGCCGATCGCCTCGGCGTCGGGCTGCTGCGGCCGACCCTCTGCGTACACGACGTGGTCGCCGTAGGCGATGGTGATGCGCTCGGGGTCGAACGCCACGCCGGCGGCGCCGAACTCGCTGGCGATGCGGCCCCAGTAGGGGTCCTCCCCGAACCAGGAGCACTTCACGAGCTGGCAGTTGGCGCAGTCCCTGGCGGCCTTGGCGGCCTCGGCGTCGCTGGCGGCACCGGTGACCCGCAGCAGCACCGTCTTCGTCGAGCCCTCGGCATCGTCGGCCATCTGGAGTGCAAGGTCGCGGCAGGCCTCGGCGGTCGCCGCCGCGAGATCCTCACGGGGGACGGGGCCGGCGCGGCCGTTGGCCAGCAGCAACACGGTGTCGTTGGTGGACTGGGCGCCGTCGACTGTCAGCTGGTTGAAGCTGGTAACGACGGCCTCCTGCAGGATCTGTCGCAAGTCCTCGGGCTCGGCGGCGGCGTCGGTCGTGAGGACGGCCAGCATCGTGGCCATGTTGGGCTCCAGCATGGCTGCGCCCTTGGCGATGCCGCCGACCGTGAAGCCGCCGCCGTCCACGACGACCTCCTTGGGCACCGTGTCGGTGGTCATCATCGCCGCGGCGGCCTCGCTGCCGCCGCCGGCGTGGCGGGCCGCGACCACCTGCGGGATTCCCGCGGCGATGACATCCATCGGCAGCTCGAAGCCGATGAGGCCGGTGGAGCACACCAGCACGTGATCGCTGCTGCAACCGAGGGCCTGCGCTGTGAGACCGCACATGCGCTCGGCGTCGGCAAGACCCTGCGCACCGGTGGCGGCGTTGGCGTTGCCGCTGTTACAGATCACTGCGGCGGCGAGCCCCGCTGTGCGCTCGAGGCGGCTGCGCGTCGCGACCACCGGGGCGGCGGTCATCTTGTTGGACGTGAACACGCCGGCTGCGGCCACCGGGGCGCCGTCGGCCGTGGCCACCACGGACATGTCGGGGCCGCCCGCCGGCTTGATGCCCGCGGTGATCCCGGCGGCCTCGAATCCTTCGACGGCGGTAACGCTCACGGGTACACCCCCACGGTGGTGAGGCCGGTGGTCTCGTCGAGACCGCAGAGCAGGTTGGCGCACTGCACCGCCTGCCCGGACGCCCCCTTGCCAAGGTTGTCGATGGCGCACAGCGCCATGACCCAGCCGGTGCGCGCGTCGTGGCGGGCGGTCAGATGGGCGCTGTTCGAGCCGAGAGTGGCCTTGGTGGACGGCGAACGGTCGCTCACGGTCACGAAGGGCTCGCCGGCATAAGCCTTCTCGTAGACCGACAGGAGATCGTCGGTGTCAAAGGCGCCGGCCGGGCGCGCGTAGCACGTGGCCAGGATGCCCCTGTTCATGGGCGCCAGGTGGGGGGTGAACAGCACGCCGGCGCCGCTGGCCTGCTCGATCTCGGGCGTGTGACGGTGGTCCAGGAGCCCGTAGGCCACGAAGTCCTCGTCGACGGCGCAGAAGCTGGTGTGGGGCTTCGCCGGGCGTCCGGCGCCGGAAACGCCGCTGGCGGCATCCACGACGATGCCGGAGCGTTCGATCGCGCCCGCGTTGACGAGCGGGGCCAGCGCCAGCGCGGCGGCCGTGGGGTAGCAGCCAGGTGCAGCGATGGCGGCGGCACCTGCGAACGTGTCGCGGTACAACTCCGGCAGGCCATAGGCAAAGGCATCGAGGTGATCGGGCGCCTCGTGCGGCTCGCCGTACCACTGCTCGTAGACGGCGGGGTCACTCAACCTGAAGTCCGCCGCCAGGTCCACGATGTGGGTGCCGCTGCCGGTCTTGAGAAGGTCGGGAATGATCCGCTGCGAGGCACCGTGCGGCAATCCGAAGAACACGACATCGGCCTCGGCCACGTCGCCGGGCTCGTAGGCGCTGAACACCAGATCCGGATACGCGGCACCGAGACCCGGGTAGAGATCCCCCACCGCCACGCCGGCCTGCGTGTCACCGGTGGCGCAAATGACGGCCATCGCCGGATGCGCGGCAAGGATGCGCAGCAACTCGGCCCCGGCGTAACCCGACGCCCCGACGATCGCCACCGAGAGCATTCCAAGACTATACCGTGCCATGTATCAATATGCACTACTTGGCTGACGCGCCCCGCTCCCGCCGAATCGGCCCGGCGAAGCCGCGCTCAACCCGGTGGGCGCCCTCAGTTCTCGCCGGCAGGTGTGCTCTCGTCCCGCACCGGGCAAATCTCCCGGATCGGGGCCAGCATCATGTCGATGGCGGCAAGGTCGAAGGACGCCGTTCCGACTTCGGCTCCGTCGTGGCCGAACACTCTGAAGAAGAGGTCCCCCGCGGGGTTCGCCGCCAGCAGGTCGACGAAGTCGACGATGAACCATCGGGGTATGGCGACGCCCGCTCGACGGCTGTCGGGCGAGTCCAGTTCGTTCCACTCCTCGGACCGAACGGTGTCGCCGGCGCGATAGTCGACGAGTACCCCTTGTCCGTAGGCGGCGAAGACAGCGCCCCCGGTGCGCACGACTATGTCGAGCCGACCGGCGGCACATTGTGCAACGAACGCCGGAGCGTCGGCGGCCTCGTGGTGACGGGTGCCAAACCACGAGCCGGTGGCCCGGCCACCGGCCATGATCTCGCCGGTGATTGGATCTTGGCGCTCGTATTGGTACCAGGTTCCCGGAGGCCAGACGGGGCCGCAGGGCCCGTCAGCGGCGGCGGCCGTGTCACCCGGCTCGTCGGTAGCGCCGCTGTCGCCGGCTGTCGAGGCGGGAGCGATCCCGGCCTCGAAGACGTCGTCGGGCTCGAGAGCGGATTCGATGGTGCCGTCGGGCTCGTCACCCGCGCCCGTTACTCCGGGGGCATCGGCGCCGGTCTCCACGAACTCGTCAGGACTCAGCGCCTCCTCGATGTCCTCGCCGAACTCCGTGCGAGGCACGGTGGACTGCTCGAGGCGATTGGCGGGGGCGCGGGGCTGTGGCGCAGCCGGCGAGGGCGGGGGGCACTCGCTGAGCGGGTCGAGGTTGCCGCACAGGTCGTACATCACCAGATCGGGAACGACGGAGGGATCCGCGTCGAAACGGACGGTCGAGCCTGCGTTGGCATACACCGGTTCGCAGGTCACCTCGACGATCCAGTAGTCGGGATCGAGGCACCAGTCGCTCCAGCTCGGGACGCCGTCGTGATAGCGGCTGGGCGGCCGCTGCGGGCATCCGTAGTGTCCCGAAATCACCGAGGGAGGCCCCTTGGGCGGGTGCTCCCCTGCCGGTGAGAACTCTCCGGCCGCGACATCATCGTCCGCGACCTCTTCCGCGGGGGCGCCCCCGGCCGGCGGGGGGTCCGGATCGGTCGACCCGATGTCCGCGGCGTCGTCAGCGGTCCCCTCCTCTGCAGGACCGTCCGCCGGCGGGTCTTCCTCGGGCGGCTCGTCCCCGGGAGGCGCATCCCCTGGCGGCGATTCCTCAGCAGGCTCGTCCTCTGCAGGCGTGTCCTGTGCGTGGGCCACCGAGTCGGTGCCGGCGATGATGAGGACCGAGCCGAGGACTGCGAGGGCGGCAAGCAGGCCTAGCAACACGCCAGGACCACACCGGCCACGCCAGATTGGCCTGCCGGAATGTTCTCGCTCCATGGCGTCCTGCTCTGCGGGGTGAATCGAGGTGGTCATGGCGGGATCACTGCGCGCTCTCGGTCGTTTCGGTCTCGCTCCCGGTCGTTTCGGTCTCGCTCTCGGTCGCCTCGGTCTCGCTCCCGGTCGTTTCGGTCTCGCTCCCGGTCGCCTCAGTCTCGTCCCCGGACGTCTCCGGCTCTCCCCCCGGCTCCTGCGGCGGGATGAACTGCGCCGGGTCGACGGGTGCGGTCCGCCGGCCGATGGCGTCGGGATCCTCGGCGAGTCGAGCCAACGTGTCCGCGGGCAGCGACGGGTTGTTGGCAGCCGCCCAGCGCACCTCGAAGTCGTGATCCTCGAGAGCGAGGAGTGAGAGAGACTCGGGTGGAGTCGACGGGTTCCCCGCAGCGGCCAGACGCACGAGGAATTCGTCGTCCCCGGACAGGTCCCCCAGCGCGTCCTCCGGTGCCGCCGGATTGCCGGCGACGCGGCTGCGCACCCCGGTATCGATCGAGCCGGCGAGGATTCCGAGGGTCTCCGGCCACGTGGTGCGGTTGCGAGCCACACCTCGGCGCACGCCGATCAATTCATCACCGGCGAGTCCGACGAGGACAGCTGGTCGCGTCGCCGGGTTCTCCGACACCGCGCGGCGCACGATGGGGTCCTCGCTCCCGGCGAGGATCTCTAGCGCCTCGGGGGGAGCTCCCGGGTTGGATGCGACCAGGACCGGGACATCGTCCCCGCTGACGTCCTCCCGGCGGTCGGTCGCCAGCGCGAGCAACAGCCCGGGCGACGTCCGCGGATCGGCGGCAGCCCGTTGACGGGCGACGGCGTCCGCGGTGAGGACCGTCAGGACGTCCGACCAGGGGGCTGGATTGCCGGCGAGGTCCCTCCTCTCGTCCACCTCCTCCGCCCCTTCGGGATCCTCGGGGAACTCGGGAAAGTCGCGCAACTCCGGTCCGATGGAGGGGTTGGCGGCCGCCAACCGGCGCACGGCAGGGTCGCCGTCGGTAATGAGCACCCCCAACGCCTCGGTCGGCGTCGCCGGATTGGCTGCCACCCCGCGGCGAACGGCAACATCGAGGTCGGCGGCAAGCTCGGCTAGCTCCGCAGGCGGTGTTGAGGGGTCAACGGCCTGTTCGAGACGGCGCAAGGACCTGCCGATGTCCCCATCGTCGGTAGCAAACCGATCGTCGGCAGCTCCCGGCTCCGGGGCGACCTCGATGATCGTGGTCTCCCCGGGCACGGGTGACTGCTCGGGCACCTCTCGCAACTCCGCGCCGGCCGCCGACGATTGATCGTTCTCACGCCCGGGCTCGGGGTCCGGGGTCGATCCCTGATCGATCTGCGCCGACACCTCGCCCTCGAGAGGCGGCAACTGATCCTCCTCTTCGAACGGCTCGAACGGCTCGGAGTCCTCGAAGGGATCGGTGATCGCCGGTTGAGGCTCCGGCTGCGGAATTACGACGACCACAGACGGCTCGGTGGTCGTCGTGGTGGCCGAGTCATCTGCGGGAGCGGGCTCCCCTGCGGCAGGGGTGGGAGCCGGCGGCGGTGGCGATGGGGCCGCGGAACGACCGATCGTGCATGCACCGCCGACAGCAACAAACACCAGCACGATGCCGAGAAGCTTGCGGCGAACGATCACGCGGTCTCCTTGGTCGAGGCTTGCCGGAGGGGGCTGTGGTGCATTGGGGCGATATCAGGTTGGGCTTCGAGCACCACCGGCAATGGCGCCAATCGCGGGGGGTGAGCCTAACGGTCGTATGGCGAGTAACGCGCAAATGCGAGGCACGTATCCCCCACGATCCAGCGGAACCGGACACGACCGCAGATCAGTAATCCTGGTCGCCGAATTGGTACAGCTCGACCCCCGATTCGCGGGTAACCGAGGCTCTGCTGCGGTTCCCTCAGACCACGCGCCGACAGACGGTTCGCTCGCTGCACCACCGCGGCGCCCGCGGCGTAGTCCGCCGACGTGGCACGTCAGTCGCGGAGGGCGGCTCCGGTGGCAGTGGCGGCTTCAATGCACGCGGCGCGGAACTCGCCGACCTCGGCGTCGGTGAGGGTTCGGTCGGCGGCCTGCAGGCGCAGGCGCCAGGCGACGCTGCGGCGGTCGGCGCCGAGCCGGTCGGGGTCGCGGAACACGTCGAAGAGGTGCAGCGAGACCAGAGTGTCGCCGGCCGCCCGGCGCAGGGCCGCTTCGACCACCGCGGCGGGAGTGGCGTCGTCGATGACGAACGCCAGATCCACGTCGCTGGACGGGAAGCGGCTGGGCGGACGGTAGCGAGGACTGTCGAGGTGGGAATCCAGCAGCAGGCCCAGATCGCACTCCAGCCATGCCACCCGCTCGGCGATGTCGAAGGCCTCGGTCACCGCAGGGTCGATCTCGCCGAGGAGGCCGACCGTCCCGCCGCCGGCGACAAGGGTCGCCGACCGGGTGGGGTGCAGCCCGGCTGTCGCCTCGTTGCGAACCTCGGTCGGCACGAACGGCATGGCGCGGCGCAGGCGCTCCCACAGCGCTGCCGCCGCGGGGGCCTCACGGCCGGCCAGGGCCACCGCCAGGTGGTCGCTCTCGGAGGGCAACTCGCCGTCGCCCGGCCCGTGCACGTGGCCGATCTCGAACAGCGCCACACCCGGCTGGCGGCGGGCGGCGTTGTAGGCGACCGCCTTCAGGAGGCCCGGCCGCAGCGAGGTGCGCATGACCGACTCCTCGGCCACCAGCGGGTTGGTCACCGTGATCCCGTCGGGCTCCAGGCCGCAGCGCTCCAGGTCACCGGGAGCCAGGAACGGCAGCGGCATGGCCTCCATGAGCCCGAACCCTGCCAGGAACTCATGTGCCCGGCGGCGCTCGCGCTGGCGCGAGGTCAAACCGCCGGGGTGCGGCGACTTCGGGACGGTCCGGGCGATACGGCTGTAGCTCCAGAGGCGCCCCACCTCCTCGATCACATCGATCTCAGTGGAGCTGTCGGGACGCCAGGACGGCACCGTCACGTCCCAGACCTCGCCGGGATAGACGCGGGCCGCCGTCGCAGACGACTCCGCCGTGCCCGTGGGCGGATCGGTCGCAGAATGGATTCCGGCCTCCGCCGGAATGACGGAGGGGGCAGCGGCACGGACGGGCGCAGCCGGATCGGAAACCGGGGCGATCTCGAAGCCGATGGGCTCCAGGCAGGAGCGCATCTCGGTGGGCGACAGGCTTGTGCCCAGGATTGCGTTGACCCGTCCCGTGCGGACCCGCACCGGCCCCGGGGCCGGCACGCTTCCGTGGGCCTGCACCAGGCCGGGAGCCAGGCTCACTCCCCCGGCGGCGGCCAACTCGGCAAAGCGTTCCAGCGCCCAGGGGGCGATCTCGGGATCCACACCCGCCTCGAAGCGGGCCGAGGCCTCGCTGCGCAGGCCGAGGCGGCGCGCCGTGCGGGCGATGTCGGGCGGGTTCCACCACGCGGCCTCGAGCAGCACCGTCTCGGTCTCAGCAGAGATCTCCGTCGAGGCGCCGCCCATCACCCCAGCGATGCCAATGACATTGTCGGCGGCGTCGGCGATGACCCCGTCGCCTGCGCTCAGCGTGCGCACGACGCCGTCCAGCGTCTCCACCCGCTCCCCCTCGGCGGCCCGCCGCACTCGCAGCGCGCCACCGGGCACCAAGGCGGCATCGAAGGTGTGCGAAGGCTGGCCGATCTCCAGCATCACGTAGTTGGAGATGTCGACGACGAAATTGATGGGGCGCATGCCGAGAGCCAGCAGGCGCCGAGCCAGGCGTGGCGGCGTGATGGCGCCGGAGGTGTTGCGCAGCACGCGCAGGCTGAAACGCCCGCAGAGGTCCGGCGCCAGGATCTCCACCGACGTCGACGCCGACGCCGGCTCACCGGAGGTCTCGACGTGGATCGTGGGCAGCTCGAACGGCAGGCCGCGGCGGGCCGCCATATCGCGGGCCACGCCCACAACCGACAAGGCGTCGGGACGGTTGGGGTTGACCTCCAAGTCGAAGAGCACGTCGCCGGCCACTCCCAGAGCGGCGGTTAGGTCTTCGCCGAGCTCCAAGCCCCCCGGCAGGACCATGATGCCCGCGGCATCGCTGCCCATCTCCAGCTCAGCGGCCGAGCACAGCATCCCCTCCGAGGCCTGCCCGCGCATCCGCCGGCGACCGATCTGCATCCCGCCCGGCATGGTGGTGCCCACCGTGGCCAGCGGGACCAGGTCGCCGACGGCCATGTTGAACGCCCCGCAACACACCTGGCGCAGCTCGCCGTCGCCGGCGTCGACATCGACGAGCTGGATGCGGTCGGCGTCGGGGTGCGACCGCAGCCCAGCGACACGGGCCACGACGATGCCGGGCGGCGCCGCGGCGAAGGTGACCAGGTCCTCGACCGCCAGGCCGAGGTCGGAGAGTTCTTCGGCGATGCCCTCCGGCGGCCCCTCGACGGGAGTGAACTCCTGCAGCCAGGACAGCAGCACCTTCATCAGAACTGCTCCAGGAACCGCACGTCGTTGGTCCAGAGGTCCCGCAGGTCGGCGATGCCGTAGCGGATCATGGCCAAGCGGTCGATGCCGAATCCGAAGGCGAACCCGCTCCAGCGCTCGGAGTCCACACCGCAGACCTCCAGCACCGAGGGATGCACCACGCCGCAACCGCCGAGCTCGAGCCAGGTGCCGTCGGGGCGCTGCACGTCGAATTCGGCGGAGGGCTCGGTGAACGGGAAATACGACGGACGCAGGCGGGACGTGAACCCGGCACCGAAGTAGGCGGTCGTGAACGTCTCGATGGCGCCGGCCAGGTCGCCCAGGGTGATGCCGTCGTCGATCACGAGCCCCTCGATCTGGTGGAACACCGGCATGTGGGTGGCATCCGCCGTGTCCTGGCGGTAGCAGCGGCCCGGCGCCACGACGTACAGCGGCGGGGACTGGTTCTGCATGACGCGTACCTGCACCGGAGAGGTGTGGGTGCGCAGCAGCGTGCTGCCCGGCGGGCCGTGGTCCACATACAGGGTGTCGTACATGTCGCGGGCCGGATGGCCGGGCGGGAAGTTGAGTGCCCCGAAGTTGTGCCACTCGGTCTCGATCTCGGGGCCTTCGGCCACGGTGTAGCCCATAGCGCAGAACACGTCCTCGAGGCGCCTCTGGGTCTGGGTGATCACGTGCAGCCGTCCCACCTGCGGCGGTTCAGCCAGCTCGGTGAGGTCGAGACGCTCGGCCTCCAGGCGCAGGAGGCGTTCGCCGGCGCGCAACTCCTCGAGGCGGGTGTCGTAGCGGGCCTCCACCGAAGCCAGCGCCTCGCTGAGCGCACGGCCCGCCGCGGGGCGATCCTCCGGCGCGAGCGCGCCCAGCCGTCGGCGCAGGCCGGCCAGCGGTGAACCCTTGCCCAACAGGTCGGGACGAGCCGCGGTGACCTCGGCGACGCTGCCGGCGGTCTCGAGGGCGGCGACGGCCTCAGCGGTGAGGGCGCTCGCCTCAGCGGCCAGGGCGGCAGCTTCGGTACTCATCGGTCCGCGGGTGTCCCACCGGCGGCCGGAGCATCGCGGCGGCGGCGCTGCACCTCGAAGCAGAGCACGGCGGCGGCGGCACCGACGTTGAGCGACTCGGCCTGGCCGCCCAGCGGGACGTGCACCCACTCGTCGATGGCGCCCGCCAGTGAGGCTGGCAGGCCGTGCGACTCGTTTCCCACCACCAGTGCCAGCGGCGGGGAGAGGTCGGCTCTGTCATACGGCAGGCCCAGGCCGGCGGCGGCGCCGACGGTGCGCAGGCCCTGCGCCCGGAGATCGGCCAGAGTGACCGCCGGATCCTGCGACAGCGCCGGGGGCAAGCGGAAGATCGACCCTGCCGAGGCCCGCACCGCCTTCGGCCCGTACGGGTCGGCCGCGTCGCCGGCGAAGATCACGGCGCCGGCGCCGGCTGCCTCGGCGCAGCGCAGCAGGGTGCCGGCATTGCCCGGGTCGGCGACCGACACGGCCACCAGCACGAACGAGGCTGCCTCTTCGGATGGGGATACGACGGGGCGTTCCACGACGGCCAGCAGCGCCTGCGGCGTGACCGAAGCCCCGACCTTCGCGAGCGTTCCGGCCTCCACCTCAACCAGCGTGGCGCCGGCGTCAGCCAGACGGTCCCCGACGCGCCGTTGCTCCTCGTCGGCCCGGGCGCCCTCGATGTAGACCTCGCGAACACCTAGGCCCGCAGCCACTGCTTCGGCGGCCAGCGTGGCTCCCTCCACGAGGAAGACCCCGTCGGCTCGCCGGGCGGCCGCCGAACGCGCCAAACGGCGCAGTGGGGCCAGGCGCGGTCGCACGGAGGTCAACGGCACCACGTCGCCACCCGCCGGTGCAGCGGGGCCGGGTCAGGACCCGCTGGGCAGCTCGCTGGTACGGGCCTCGTCCGCCAGCCGCACGAGCGCGGCGAAGGCATCCGGATCACGGACCGCCATGTCGGCGAGTGCCTTGCGATCCACCTCCACTCCGGCGGTGCGGAGCCCCGCCATGAACGTGCTGTAAGTGGACCCGTGCTGGCGGCAGCCGGCGTTGATCCGCTGGATCCACAGGCGCCGCATCTCGCCCTTGCGCGCCCGGCGATCCCGGAAGGCGTACTGCCCCGAGTGCAGGAGCTGCTCGTTGGCGCCGCGCCAGGTGCGGCTCTTGTTGCCGTAGTAGCCCTTGGCGCGTGCCAGGGTGGCCTTGCGCCTCTTGCGGGCGACGACGGATCGCTTGACTCTGGCCATGTGCTCTGACCTCCCGGGTGATCCTCAGATACCGAGTTGGCGGCGCACCGAGGGCGTGTCGGCGCTGCTCACCGACCCGTCGCGGCGCAGCTGACGCTTGCGCTTCGGGGCCTTCTTCTCGAGGATGTGGTTCTTGTAGGCGTGACGCCGCACGATCTTGCCGGATCCGGTCACCTTGAAGCGCTTGGCGGCACCCCGGCGGGTCTTCATCTTGGGCATTGTCGTTCCTCTCCGGGTTCGATGACCGGTGATCGGCCGGCAACTCTGTCAAGGCTCGGGCGAGCGGAGCCGGATCACAACCCGCGCCGGCAATCGGCGCTGCGGTCTGGGCCCCGCGGGCGCTCGAGCGCCGGCGGTAGGGGTTACTTGCGGGTGCGCTTGTCGGGGGCCAGGACCATCACCATGTTGCGCCCGTCCTGGCGGGGCGGGGCTTCGATGCGGGCCAAGTCGCCGGTGACCTCGGAGACCTCGTCGAGAATGCGCTGACCCAATTCGGGATGCAGCGTCTCGCGACCGCGGAACATGACCGTGATCTTCACCCGGTTGCCCTGGGTCAGGAAGTTTCGCACCTTGCGGGTTTTCGTCTCGAAGTCGCCACGCCCGATCTTGGGCCTGTACTTCATCTCCTTGACGACGACCTGCGTGCTCTTCTTGCGCGACTCTCGTGCCCGCTGCGCTGCGTCGTACTTGTACTTCCCGTAGTCCATGATCCGGCAGACGGGCGGTTCGGCCTTGTCGGCCACCTCCACCAGATCCAAGCCGTGCGCCTGTGCGATAGAGAGGGCCTCAGCCAATGGACGGATCCCGATCTGGTCTCCGTCGGGACCCACCAGGCGGACTTGTGGCGCCTGGATGTTCTCGTTGACTAGCGGCTCGGAACCTGCCGACGCAGCTATGGCCTATCACTCAGCAATCGTGACTTCCCCTCTCTCAGTCGACCGTGTCACCGGCACGACACGTTCGTTCTGCATGCCGGAGTGTGCGGACCGGCATGCACCTGCCCGCAGCGCCTGGAGCACCAGGCCGCAACTGCACGAAGTCCGAACCGTAACGATCCCGGTTCGGGCTCTACAGGCGGGGCATAGAGTAACAGCAAGCGCAGCAGAATCGAAGAGGACGAACGCGAGGAGGCTGCGATGACACTCTGGACCCCCGGTGGCGAGCACGAAGTGCCGAGAGATCCGCAGCCGCATGAGACCGCCGCGGCCGCCGTCGAGGCGGGCCCCGGCGCCGTCGAGGAGCAGCTGGATCTCGAGGATCTCGATCCTGAGGAGCGTGAGCGAGCCGAAGCGATCCTGGCCGAACTGGCCGCCGCCCGCGAGCGGCTGGCCGCGGCTCCACCCGAGGTGGTTGTCGCCAACCACGCCATGGGGCTGTACGAGCTGGGCGCCATCCACCTGACGGCCGACCCACCCCGGCCGACGGCGGCCCGCCTGGCCATCGACGCCATGGGCGCGCTGGTGGAAGGCCTTGCCGGCCGCCTCGGCGACTCCGAACCGACACTCCGCGAGGCGCTGCACAGCCTCCGCATGGTCTACGTGCAGCAGTCGTCAGGCGCCGGCACCGAAGAGGCCGACTAACCCGGCATCGACTCCCGCGGGAGGTCGGTGCAGGTTGTGTGGCGGCGGGCTGCCGGATCCGCACTTCGAGTGTCGCCTAGGTGGTTCCGGCAACCACATCAACCCGTACCCGATCGTGCGCGAGACCTGCTTCTAGCTGTACCCGGCCTTCTTTGGGGTGGTGTTGGCGGCGGTCTCTGGGTTCGGGATCTCCGGGCTCGCGGTCTCCGGGTTCGGGATCGCTGGGCTCGCGATCTCCGGGTTCGGGATCTCCGGGTTCGCGGCTTCGCGGTTTGCGCCGGTCGGTGTGTTTGCCGCGTGCCTGACCGCCCGGCCCGGGGGGCGGGGTTTCGGTTGGTGGGGCGAGGGTGAGGGTGCCGTCGGGGTGGCGGGTGATTTCTTCGCCGTTTCGGTGGACTCGTACGTGGTGGCAGCGCCAGCACAGCAGGCAGGTGTTCTCGAGGGTGGTTTCGCCGCCGTGTTTCCAGTGCTTGAGGTGGTGGACCTCGCAGATCTGGTGGTGGGCGCCGCAGCCGATGCAGCCGCCGTCGCGGGCGATGAGTTGTTTGCGCAGCCACGGGGGGATCTTGCGCTGGGAGCGGCCCAGGACGACGTTGCCGGTGTGTTTGTTGAAGATGCCCGGCAGGATCTTCGCGTCACACGCCACGGCGAGTGTTTCGGCTTCGGTGAGGCGGGTGCCGTCAGCCAGTCGGGTGTTGGTGATCTCGTCGTGGACCTGGTCGTAGTCGGCCAGGACGATCAACTCGGTTCCGGCTGGTGCGCCGGCGCCGTTGTTGGTGCACACGAGGTCTGCGAGCGCATCCGCGAACCGCTGAGGTGCCGTCGGGCGGTCCGTGGAGTCCTCGTTGCGGAACAGGGCGTCGGACTTGGCGATGAGCGCGGCCTGCACCCGCGCCCCGGTGAGCGGATCGAACTGGGCGAACAGGGCGAACATGCCGTCGGGCTGTTCGCTGATCGAAGCCCGCCGCCGGCGCTGCTGCGCGGCCCGCCGTTCTTCGAGTTCTTGTTCACTCGTCCGCTCATTCACGTGTTCCTTCAACGTGCGACGGAACACATCGTCGGGTTCTTCTTCGGCGGCGGCCAGCAACTTGCGCTGGTCCACCGGCGTGTCCGCGTCGGCGTCCAGGATCAACCCCGCCGCCTCCGGAGTGATAGCGCCCTCAGCGAGCCTCTCGGCCACATCCGGCGCCCATTCCAGTTGCCCGGCGGTCTTCACGGCCTTGCGGGCGCCGCGCCGGGAGCGTTTCTGGTCGCGCCGCAGGATCTCTTCGGTGGCGGCGGCGCCTTCGCGGCGCGCCACCTCGGCGACGACGTCGGCTTCCAGGGCGGCGAGCGATGCCCGCGCCCGGCCCATGAACCCCAGATGTTCGCGCAAGACACCCAGGTCGACGTTGCGCCACAGCGGCGGCGAACCCAACCACTCACCCAACGCCGCCCACTCGCCGACCCGAACACCCCCAGACGGCTCGCCGCCTCCCGAACCTGCCCCAGACGGCTCGCCGCCTGCCCGAACATTCTCAGCCGGCCCGCAGCCTCCGGAATCAGCCCGAGCCGGCTCGCGGCCTCCCGAATCTGCTCCAGCCGGCTCGCGGCCTCCCGAACCTGCCCGAGCCGGCTCGCGGTCCGCTCTGTCGGCGCTGTGCGGTTTCTCCCGCATCGGACCATCACCCACCTGTCCGTCACCCCCTTCTCCGAAGCTCCCGGCTCACACCACATAGTCGGGCGAACCTTCTTTATTGCTTCTCCGCATATTATAGTATAGCTGTGACAGCGTGACAACATTAGTTTGTCTGTTTGTCCATCCGGCGCGAAAAGGCGGTAGGCGCCCACCGAGGCGGGCCCGACAGTGCCGCCAAACCCCCAGGTCAGAGGGCTGTCGTCGACTCGTCGGGTTACCACCCGCGTACCACCCACTCGGGTGTGACCGACGTCACACCCGCTTCACCGCCTGCAGGTCGCCCACCCCACGAATTCCCGAACCTCCAGTCGGCCCACAACACCGAGTCGCGCAACGCCTCGGCCAGAGGCAGCCACCATCACGCCCTCTACCACTGGCTTCTGGCCTCCGCCGGAACGACGACGCACGAGACCGAAACGACGGGGCCCTAGCCGCGGTGCGCCGGAACGACGGAGCCGAGGCAGCCACCATCACGCCCCTGGTCCCTGGATTCCGGCCTCGGCCGGAACGACGACGCACGAGACCGGAATGACGGGGCCCTAGCCGCGGTACGTCGGAACGACGGAGCCGAGGCCCACCATCACGGCCTCTACCACTGGATTCCGGCCTCCGCCGGAACGACGACGCACGAGGCCGGAATGACGGGGCCCTAGCCGCGGTGCGCCGGAACGACGGAGCCGAGGCCCACCATCACGGCCTCTACCACTGGATTCCGGCCTTCGCCGGAATGACGACGCACGAGGCCGGAACGACGACGCACGAGGCCGGAACGACGGGGCCGGAGCCGGCCGGCGCGCCGGAATGACGAGTTCGGACCCCCAGCGCTCCACGACACCACCGGCAGCCCGCGCCGGAGCGCCGGGACGACGTGCTGGGCGATCGGCGCCGGGTGACAGGTGGTCGAGCGGCGAACGAGCGCCGGTAGCGTGGTCGGGATGTTGCGGCTGGTGCTGCCCAAAGGGTCGCTGGAGCGAGCCACACTGGAACTCTTCGCCGACGCCGATCTGAACGTGCGGCGAGTGTCCAACGTGGACTACCGGGCAAGCATCGATGACCCGCGCGTGGACGACGTTCGCATCCTGCGACCGCAGGAAATACCGCGGTACCTCAGCGAGGGCATCTTCGACTTGGGAATCAGCGGCCGGGACTGGGTGAGCGAAAGCGGCGCCGATGTCGTCTCGCTCTGCGAGTTGGGCTACTCCAAGGCCACCAACCAGCCAGTGCGCATCGTCGTGGCAGTGGCCGCCGACTCCCCGTACCAGAGCGCCGACGACCTACCCAACGGGGTGCGGGTCTCGACGGAATACCCCTGCCTCACCTCCCAGTTCTTCACCACCCGGGGCATCGAGGCCGACGTGCAGCTCTCCTACGGCGCAACCGAGGCCAAGGTGCCCGAGATCGTGGACTGCGTGGTGGAACTGACCGAGACGGGTGGCGCCCTGCGGGCGGCGGGGTTGCGGATCATCGACACCGTGCTGGTCTCCTACACCGAGTTGCTGGCCAACCCGGCGGCCTACGCCGACGCCGAGAAGCGCCACGCCATGGGGCAGATCGCCACACTGCTGACCGGCGTGCTGGAGGCACGGGGCCACGTCTTGGTGAAGATGAACACCCCGGCGGCGGCCCTCACAGCGGTCATCGATCTACTGCCGTCCATGAAGGCCCCCACCGTGAACGAGCTCTATCGCGGCCAGGGTTTCGCCGTGGAGACCGTCGTCCCGAAGGCGGTCATCAACACGCTCATCCCGGCGCTGCGCGACGCCGGCGCCACCGACATCCTCGAACTCCCACTCGCCAAGATCGTCCACTGACGGGCACCGGCAAACCGATCTTCGGAGGGCCCCGGTCCGGTGGCAGGGCCGAATCCCGGCCTTCGCCCGGATGACGAGGACGCTTCCCGACCGGGGTTCAGTGGGACGTCGGCTCGTCGCTGAGGAGTCGGAGTGCGTGGGGTAGCACGTCGAGGACGGCCTCGGTGCATTCGACGGCGCCCCGGGGGGATCCCGGCGTGTTCAGGATCAGTGCCTGGCCGCGGGTGCCGGCGATCGCTCTCGAAAGCCGTCCGAGCGGGTTCACCAGACGCATCGCCTCGGCCAGCCCGGGGGCCAAGCGCTCGACGATCTGCCGGGTGCCCTCGGGCGTAAGGTCACGTGGCCCGAAACCTGTTCCCCCGGTCGTGACAACCAAGCCGGTGAAACCTCCGGCCATGTCCGTCAAAGCCTCAGCGACCGATTCGACACCGTCGGCGACGGCTCTCCGCTCGACAACCTCGTAGCCGGCGCCCGCCAGCAACTCGCCGAGTGCCTCGCCGGAGGCGTCCCGGCGGGTACCGGCGATCACCCCGTCGGAAACGGTCAGCACCTTGGCCCGCAGCCCGGCGGCACGCAGATCGGTCACGGCGCGACCCTACCGGGGCTGGCAGGCGCGCGGTCGAGGCAGGGGGCGCGTCAACCATGCAAGCCGGCTCTGGATTCCGGCCTTCGCCGGAATGACAAAGGGGAGGGATTTCAGGCTCTGGATTCCGGCCTTCGCCGGAATGACGACTTGGGAGGTGGTACGACGATCGGGGGGTGGTTGGCTTGGAGTCTGGGTGTTCTGGCAGGGTGGGCAGCCGTTGCGGGCGAACCCCTAGGTGCCGAGTTGACAGGCAGCGCCGAGGCGGGCGCCCCGGTGCCACTCGGCGGCAGGAAGCGCCCGGCGACCGGCCGCCTGCACCTCCTCCAGGCGCAGCCCGCCTTCGGCGGTCCCGACGACCAGACCCTCGAGTAGGCCCCGCGGTCCGTCGTGGTCCGCCTCGACGGTGGCGCGCAAG
Organism: Acidimicrobiales bacterium; assembly: GCA_963664235.1. Lineage (GTDB taxonomy): Bacteria > Actinomycetota > Acidimicrobiia > Acidimicrobiales > CATQHL01 > VXNF01. Next base: position 3,221,254 of record OY760933.1, read on the forward strand.
ATCCGCAGGCGCTCCCCTGCCAGCGTTGTCCAGGCCTGCCCCAGCCGGACTCGCCGGTGCAACTCAGAGGCCGGGTGATCCCAGTCGAGGCGCAGGTCATCAGTGGTGATCTTGTCCGCCCAGGTCGCCTCTCCCTGCTGGGGAGTCGCCCTGCGGGATCCTTCCGCCAGCAGATCCACCAGCAGCGGGCAGGCCAGCGTCACGAGGCGATCTCGCAGTTCGGCGAGGGTTTCGGAGGGGCCGACGGGTGTGACCCTCTGCGCGTAGAGAGGTCCGGTGTCGAGCGTCTCGGTGAGCGCCATGAGGCTGACCCCGGTGGTCTCGTCGCCGGCCAGGATGGCGCGTTCGATGGGGGCGGCGCCCCGCCAGCGCGGCAGCAGCGAGAAGTGCACGTTGACGGCCGGCAACACCGCCAGCACATCACCGGAGATGAGGCGCCCGTAGGCCACCACGACGGCACCATCGGCGACACCCCCCATCGCGACCGCATCGGCCGGATCGTGCGTGACCGGTGCACCCAACTCCTTCGCAGCCCGGCTCACCGGGCTGGGCTCGGGCGCCCCCCGCCTGGAACGGCGACGATCGGGACGGGTCACTGCGAGCATGACCTCGAATCCGGCGCCATGCAGGGCGCGCAAGGGCGCTACGGCGAGTTCCGGTGTGCCGAAGTACACCAGCCGGCGAACCGTCGCCGGCCAGGGGGTCACGGCGTCACTCGGCGTCGAGGGAGGGGAAGAGTCCCGCCCCCGGCGCGCCCAGGCCGCGCCGGCGCAATTCGATGAGGGCGGCGCGCTTCTGGTCGGGGTCGAGGCGCTCGGTGAGGAGGACGCCGTTGAGGTGGTCGATCTCGTGCTGGATCAGCCGGGCGAACAGCTCGTCGGCTTCCACGGTCACCTCGTTGCCATCCAGATCCACCCCCGTCAGCGCCACCCGCCGGGGCCGTTCGATCTCCCAGGAGTAGCCGGGCACCGACAGGCAGCCCTCCTCGAAGACCCAAGTGCCGTCGCTCTCGGTGATGACCGGGTTCATGATGACCCCCCGACCGCAACTCTCGGGCTCGTCGTAGACGAAGAGCCGCTTCCGCACCCCCACCTGCGGGGCGGCCAGGCCGATGCCCCGAGCCGCGTACATGGTGGTGAACATGCTGTCGCAGAGTCGAGCCACAGAACCGTCGATCCGGGTGACTTCTGCAGCCGCCGAGCGCAGCACCGGGTCGCCGAACACCCTGATCTCCACGCCGTCGAGGCTAGCGAGCAGCGCAGCGACCGGGGGTGCCAACCGCGGGAGTATCGTCGGCACGATGGCCGGGGTGGACCACTACTTCTCGCCGAGCCCGGGCTCGCGGCGGCGCCCGCGCACCGTCACGCTGCGACTGAAGGACATGACGCTCGACCTGCGCACCGACCGGGGGGTGTTCTCGGCGGACCGCATCGACCCCGGCACCCTCCTGTTGCTGAAGCATGCGCCGCTGCCCCCACCGCCGACCGGCAACGGCAGCGAGTCGGCCGCCGGCCGGGTGCTGGCCGACGTGGGCTGCGGGTACGGCCCCATCGCCGTGACACTCGCACTGCGCGCACCCGACGCCACGATCTGGGCGACGGACGTGAACGAGCGGGCACGGGAACTGGCCGCGACCAACCTCGCCGCCGGCGGAGTGCCGGTGGCCGGCGCCGGCAGACCGCACCGGGCGGGACGGGCCCGGGTATGCGCCCCCGAGGAGATTCCGCCATCGCTGCGTCTCGACGCCATCTACTGCAACCCGCCCGTGCGCATCGGCAACGAGGCTCTCGATCGCCTGCTGCGGGAGTGGTTGAGCCGCCTGCGGCCCGGGGGGTTCGCCGTGCTGGTGATGCACAAGAACCTGGGTGCCGACTCGCTGGCGCGCCGCCTGGCGGCCGCCGGCAACGAGCCACGGCGACTGGCGATCGGCGGCGGCTACCGGGTGCTGCAGGTGCCCGCCGGCGGCGAGGCATGAGCCCCGAGCGCCCGCGCGCAACCGTCGCCGGCACCGCCGGGACCGCAGCCGGCGCGACCGGCGATGCGCCACCGGGAGGAGCCGATACCCGATGAACTTCAACGAACCCGCAGACTTCGCCGTCATCCGCGACGAGGTGCGCCGTTTCTGTAGCCGGTACCCCGGCGAGTATTGGCGCAGCCTCGAGCCCGACCGCTACCCCACCGAGTTCGTGGACGACCTGGCCCGCCACGGTTGGCTCGGGACCCTCATCCCCACCGAGTACGGAGGCGGCGGGCTGAGCCTTGCCGGCGCCTCGGTGATCCTGGAGGAGATCGCCGCCAGCGGCGGCAACCCGAGCGCCTGCCACGCCCAGATGTACGTGATGGGGGCCCTGGTGCGCCACGGCTCGGAGGCCCAGAAGCGTCGCTGGCTGCCGGACATCGCCGCCGGCCGCACCCGGCTGCAGGCCTTCGGGGTGACCGAGCCCGCAGCTGGGTCCGACACGGCCTCCATCAGCACCCGAGCGGAACGCGACGGTGACGGTTGGATCCTCAGCGGCCAGAAGATCTGGACCTCGCGGGCGCTGCACTCGGACCTGATGCTCGTGCTGGCGCGCACCACGCCGGCCACCGAAGTGGAGCGCCGCTTCGACGGCCTGTCGATCTTCGTGTTCGAGATGCGCGACGCCGGCGGCGAGTTCGTCGACGGGCTGGACGTCCAACCCATCTCCACGATGATGAACCACAACTCCACCGAGGTCTTCTTCGACAACGTCCGGCTCCCCGCCGATGCCCTCGTGGGCGCCGAGGGAAACGGCTTCTCGCACATCCTCGACGGCATGAACGCGGAGCGAATCCTCATCGCCGCCGAGTGCGTCGGCGACGGCCGGTTCTTCTGCGAGCGTGCCTCCGCCTACGCCTCCGAGCGGGTGGTCTTCGGCCGACCGATCGGCCAGAACCAAGGGGTGGCCTTCCCCCTGGCCCGGGCGCACGCGGCCATCGAGGCCGCCAGTCTCATGCGCTTCAAGGCGGCGAGCCTCTTCGAGGCCGGTGAGTCCTGCGGCGCCGAGGCCAACATGGCGAAACTGCTGGCGAGCGAGGCTTCCTGGGCCGCAGGCAACGCCGCGCTCGACACGTTCGGCGGTTTCGGCTTCGCCACGGAGTACGACATCGAGCGCAAGCTGCGCGAGACGAGGCTGTACCAGGTCGCACCGGTCAGCAACAACCTGATTCTGGCCTACCTGGCCCGGCAGTGCCTGGGCATGCCCAAGAGCTACTGACTCCATCTCGACAGGAGGCGGCTATGACTCCACGAACGGCCACCCCGGCAACAGTCGGCGCGGCCCGGTGTCCCGCTGCGGGGGAGAACGCGGCCCGATGAGGGCGATGCTGCTGACCGAGTTCGGCTCCCCGGTGCGTCTCCTGGAGGATCATCCCGACCCTGTGCCCGGCGGCGGGGAGGTGATCGACGTGATCGCCTGCGGGGTGTGCCATTCCGACCTGCACATCTCCGAAGGGCTCTTCCCCATCACGCTGCCGCGGATCCTCGGCCACGAGGTCACCGGCACGCACCACCGACTGGGGCCTGTGATGGTCTACGCCCCGTGGGGGTGCGGCCGCTGCGCGGACTGCGCAGCCGAACTGGAGATGATCTGCTCGGATGCAGTCGAGGCCGGCATCTTCTCCGACGGCGGCTACTCCGAGCGGATGCACGTCCGGGAGGCCCGCTACCTGGCGCCCCTCGGCGACCTGGACCCGATCGCCGCGGCCCCGCTGGCGTGCGGCGGACTGACCGCCTTCCGCGCCGTCGGCCACACACTCGATCTGCTGCGGCGCCGCGGGCGTAGCGCCCGGGCCACCGTGATCGGCACCGGTGGGCTGGGGCAGTTCGCCCTCCGCTACCTGCGGCTGCTCAGCGACGCCACGGTGGTGGCTGCGGACATCTCGACGGCGAAGCTGGCCACCGCCTGCGAGATCGGGGCACACGAGGCCGTCGATCCCGCAGACGGCATCCCACCGACCGATGTCGTGCTGGATTTCATCGGTGCCGACAGCACCCTGGCGCAGGCGGCAGGCGCGGTGCGCAAGCGCGGCATGGTGGTCGTGGTCGGGCTGTTCGGCGGTCGGATCCCGTGGGGCTTCGGCGCCTACCCGCACGAGGTGGCTTTCATGAACAGCGTGTGGGGCAGCCGAGCGCAACTCGACGAGTTGCTGGCGCTGGCCGCTCGCGAGCCCTCGATCATCCAGCCGGTGGAGACCATGCCGTTCGAGCGGGCGGCCGAGGCGCACGAGCGAGTGCGCGCCGGGAACCTGCGCGGACGGCTGGTGCTGACGGTGGGCACGGACTGAGCGGCGGACCGGCAGGCGGGAAGAGCAATCGACATGTCCCAGGAAACCCACGACCGCTTCGGCGGGATGCGCTGGCTCGGAGCCACCGCCGAGGGCGCCGCGCCCGACGTGACCACCCCGGACCTGTACCGCGACGGGATTCCCCACGACCGCTTCGCGACCCTGCGCGCCACCCCGGGGCTCGCCTGGCACCCCTACGGGAGCGCGGGCTTCTGGGCTGTGACCCGCTACGAGGACATCCGCACCGTGTCGCGCAATCCCGAAGTCTTCTCCTCCGGCATCGGGCACACCAACCTGTGGGACCTGGAGGCCGATGCCCTGACGGCGCGCCGCTCGATCATCGACACCGATGCACCGGAGCACACCCGCCTCCGGCGGCTCGTGAGCCGCCAGTTCACCTCGCGGACCGTGAGGAGCTTCAGCGAGGCCACCCGGGAGATCGCAGTGGAGTTGCTGGACCGGTTCGTCTCCTCCGGTGGCGGGGACTGGGTCGCCGACGTTGCGGCCCCACTGCCCATCCGCGTCATCATGCTGATCCTCGGGGTACCCGACGCTGATGCCGAGTACCTCGTGGAGCTCTCGGACTTCCTCGTCGAGGGCACCGGCGACCGCCCCACGCTGGCGCCCGGCGCGTTCGGCAACACCACCCCGCTGCGCCTCCTGCCGTTCGGGAGCCCCGCCAGCCACGCCCTGTACGTCTACGGGGAGGAACTCGGCGAGCGCCGCCGGGCGGCACCGGCCGACGACCTGGTGACCGAGTTGGTCCGGGCCGCCGACGCCGGGGGGCTGTCACCGCAGGAGTACCGCAACTTCTTCCATCTGCTGGTGTTCGCCGGCAACGAGACCACCCGCACGGCGCTGGTGCACGGCGCCCTGGCATTCGCCGAGCGACCTGACCAACTGCACCGCCTGCGCGAACATCCCGACCTCATGGACAGCGCGGTCGAGGAGGTGCTCCGCTGGGCGACGCCGGTGATGCACATGCGCCGCACGGCCCGCTGCGACACCGCCCTGGCGGGGACGGACATCGCAGCCGGCGAGAAGGTCGTGATGTGGTACTCCTCGGCGAATCGCGACCCCGATGCCTTCCCGGATCCGTTCAACTTCGACATCGCCCGCTCCCCCAACGAGCACTTCGCCTTCGGCGGCGGGGGTCACCACTTCTGCCTCGGCGCCTCGCTGGCGCGTATGGAGATCAAGGTGCTTCTCACCGAGCTCTGCGCCCGAGGCATCGGCCTGCGCGGCACCGGCGAACCGGCGCGCATCGCCTCCAACTTCGTGCACGGCGTGGCCTCGTTGCCGATGGAGCCCCTGGAGCTGGAATCGTGACGGCCCCGCAAACGCCCGAGGAGGCGTCATGAGTCCACCCCTGGAGGGCATCGTTGTGGTGACGCTGGAGAACGCCGTGTCTGCGCCGTTCACAACGCGCCATCTCGCAGATCTGGGAGCCCGGGTGCTGAAGGTGGAGCGCCCGCCCCACGGCGACTTCGCCCGCCACTATGACGCTCGGCTGGAGGGCGAATCCACCTACTTCGTGTGGGGCAACCGCGGCAAGGACAGCATCCTGCTTGACCTGCGGGAGCCCTCGGACCGGGAGTGCTTCGACGAACTCGTGGCGGGGGCCGACGTTTTCGTCCAGAACCTCTCCCCCGGTGCCGCCCGACGCGCCGGTGTGCTCGCCGAACAACTCACGGCGCGCCACCCCCGCCTGATCGCCTGTGACATTTCCGGTTACGGCACCGACGGGCCGCTCGCCGACGACAAGGCCTACGACCTCATCATCCAGGCCGAGGCCGGTGCCGTCGCTCTGACCGGCGACCCCGAGCAGATGAGCAAGGTGGGATTCTCCGTCGCCGACATCTGCGCCGGGATGTACGCCCTCAGCGCAATCCTGGCGGCGCTGCACCGGCGCGCCGTCACCGGCGAGGGCGCGGCCATCTCGCTGTCGATGCTGGAGTGCCTCACCGAGTGGACCGCACCGCAGACCTATGCCTCGGTCGCCGACGGTGCGGCCCCAGAGCGCTCTTCCCGGCGGCACACCCTCATCGCGCCGTACGGCCTGTTCGAACTGGCCGACGGGACGGTCATCATGCTGGCGGTGCAATCCAACGCCGAGTGGACGCTGCTGGCCGGCGAGGTCATGGACCGCCCTGAGCTCGCAACCGATCCCCGTTTCGCCGGCAACGCCGAGCGCGTCGTGAACGTGGACGAGCTGGAAGCCGAGATCGCGGCGGCGCTCGTCGCCGAACCGGCGCCGGTGACTCTGGAGAAGCTGGAGCGGGCACGAATCGCCTTCGGGCGGGTGAACGGGCCGCTGGAGGTGGCCGACCACGAACAGCTCCGGGCGCGCCGCCGCTTCGCTCCGGTGGACCTGCCGGGGGGCCGGACGACGGTGCTGCGCCCGCCCTTCAACATCAGCGAGGGCGGCGAACCCCGCGCCCGCGTCCCGGCGCTCGGCGAGCACGACCCCGGGCTCATCGCCGAACTGCGCGACCGGTCCCGACGCCGGGCAGAGGGTGAACCCGACGCCGAGACCGTCGAGGAGGCGTAGGGATGCTGCCGGTCGACTCGCTGACCACGCGCTACGGCTCGATCGCCGCGGCCTTCACCGTCCGGCGAAATCCTCCAGGAACCAGTCCACGAGCCGCCGGGTGCGCAGCATCACTGCGGGCGCGATCTCAGCGGTCTGTGCCGCCAACGCCTCCCCGTCGATCCCCTCGCCGTCCAGCAGGTGTGAACCCATCTCGAGCCACTCCTCGAGCAGCGGGCCGTCCAACTCCGGGTGGAACTGCAGCCCGAGGCTGCGCCCGGCGCAGAAGGCCTGCGGCCCCACCTCGTTGCGGGCGATCTCCGTCGCACCGTCGGGCACCGTGAAACGGTCGTAGTGCCACTGGAACCAGGGTCCGGGTGAGAGGTCCTCGGGACGGTCCGACTCGAGGGTGTACCAGCCGATCTCCGGTACCGGCGAGCGAGAGACGGTGCCCCCGAGCGCGGTCGAGAGAACCTGGCCTCCGAAGCAGATTCCCAGCGTCGGGCGGCCGCCGTCGTGGGCCCGGCGGACGAAGTCGACCTCCCGGCCGATCCACGAGCCGATCGTGTCGGTGTCGTACACCGACCAGATGGCACCCAGCACCACGATGAGATCGAATCCGGCGGGGTCGGGAAAAGCCCTGTTGCTGACGGGATCGGCGCCGTTCTCTACGACCCGGAACATCTCCAGGTCTACGCCCCGGTCCCGCAAGCAACTCCCGACGAGGGCGGCGTGGCCGGTCGGGTCGTGCTCGATCGCGAGCCCTCTCACCGCCGCAGCATACCGGTGAGCCCCAGACGCTCCGGGCCGTCAGAAGCGGGGTGGGTCGATGGCGAGACGCAGGTGACCGGGGGGACGTTCGACCGCTGCGAGGGTCTCCAGAAGGCGCTCACGATCCGCCGCGCGGACGATCCAGCGGTTCTCCCCCACTGCGGCAATGTCGAGGCCGAGCGGCCGGCCGAGACGTTCGATGAATACAGGTGCGGCCGACTTGGCGATCTCGGCCAGCGCTCCGAACGGCGGGAAGTCGAGTTGGCGTCTCAGCGCCCGGTCGTGGCTGCTGAGCAGGCCGGGGTCAGCCGAGCCGGCGGCCGCCAGGACCGGGTGATCCGGCTGGCGGGTCTGCACCAGGACCCGGCCGGCGCCGCTGCGGGGACCGACCAGCCGGGCGGCGCGGGCCAGGAGCGCCATCGCCTGCTCGTTCGCCCGGTAGCGCGTCGCCGAGAGTTCCTGATCGAAGTCCAGGAACGCCACCAGATCGGCCTCGCCGGCGCGATGCAGTGCCGCCTCGGTGCCGACGACGACCCGGCCGGCGCGGTCGTCGACCTCCTCGCGCGAACGGGCCGGCCCCGCCATCTCGGCTACCGGCTCACCCAGCAGAACCTCGAGTTCCTCGCGGAGCTTGGCCACGCCGGGGCGCAGGGTCTTCAGGCGCGTGGCGCCGCAACCCGAACAGACCCGGGGTCGCTGCTCACCGCAGCGCGGGCAGTCCAGACCGCCGGCGACCCCCGGCCCGGAAGCGCTGCTCTCGCCCACCGCGGCCCCACAGGCGTCACACACCACCAGGTCGCCGCAGCCGGCGCAGGCCAGCAGCCGCGCCCGGCCCTTGCGGTTCACCACGCAGACAGCCCGGTTGCAGGACCGCAGACGGGTCGCCAGGGTCGCGGTCAACAGCCCGTGGCGGGCGGTGTCCGGGTCGCGCTGGTCCACCACTTCCAGGGTGGGCCATCCCTCTCGCTCGATGTGTCGCGCCAGGGTGAGCGGCTCCCCGGAGGCCAGTTGCTGCGCCTCCAACGTGGGGACCGGCGAGACCAGCACACAGGGCGCTCCCGCCCGGCGGGCGCGTTCGACGGCGACCTCCCGGGCGCTCCAGGTGGGCGAGTCCTCCGACACCAGCGCCTCGTCGTGCTCGTCGAGGACCACAACGGCGGCAAGCCGCGGCATGGGTCCGAACACCGCGGCGCGGGAGCCCACCACGACCCCGCCCGCAGCGGCTTGCGCCCAATCCTCGGGCAGCAGGGCGGCGGGCACACCCCGGCGGCGCACCCAGCCTGCCAGGCGAGCCGCCTCGGCGACCTGCGGCGTGACCAGCAGCACGTCGCCGCGCCGCAGCGCCGCCGCCAGCAGCGGCCCACGGTCACCGGCAGGAGGCACACGCACCACCGTCACGTCCCGGCCGAAGGCGGCCTCCCAGATGTCGCCCGGGTCTTCACTGCTCGCTGCTGCGGGCCGGGCAGGCGGGCGTGCATCGCCCCTCCGCTTCGCTTCGACGACTCGCGGTGGAGACGCGGTGCGGCAGAACGTGGCTCGCCGGCCGGCCCAGCGCGTGGCGGCCCAGCCGGCGAGCTCCAGAACCTCAGGCGGCGGACCGGCGCCGACGAGCTTGGCGAGGGGCTGCAACTGCACCGGCTCCGCCTTGGGGTCGCAGGCGGTCACCCAGCCGCCCACGCGGCGCCCCTGCAGCGTCACCCGAACCATCGTGCCCACCACGAGCCGTTCCGCCCTGCCGTCGGTCTGCCAGGTCTCGGGCACCGCGTAGTCGAACTCGCGGTCCACGGCCGCCACATCGGTGAGGACCCGCACGACTCGCGGGCCGCGGCCGGGTGGGGTGTCGGGATCGGTTGGCGACGGCCGGGACGGCGTCGGGCTCAGAGGCCGAGTTCCGATCGCAGTTCGTGGACCCGGTCGGTGCGCTCCCAGGTGAACTCGTCGCCCTCGCGGCCGAAGTGGCCGTAGGCGGCGGTCGCCCCGAAGATGGGCCGCAACAGGTCGAGGTCGCGAATGATGACCGCCGGGCGAAGGTCGAACACCTCGCTGACGGCGCCGGCGATCCGGGCGGGGTCCACGTGGTGGGTGCCGAAGGTCTCCACCATCACCGAGACCGGATCGGCGATGGCGATGGAGTAGGCGACCTGGATCTCGCAGCGGTCCGCCGCACCGGCGGCCACGACGTTCTTGGCCGCCCAGCGTGCGGCGTAGGAAGCCGACCGGTCGACCTTGGTGGGATCCTTGCCGCTGAAGGCACCGCCGCCGTGGCGGGCCATGCCGCCGTAGGTGTCCACGATGATCTTCCGCCCCGTGAGCCCCGCGTCGGCCACAGGCCCGCCCATCACGAAGCTCCCCGTGGGGTTGACCAGGATCCGCGGGTCCGCCTCGGGGAACACGGGCCGCAGCACCGGGTTGATTACGTGCTCGATGATGTCCGGCTCGATCGTGCGCCGCAGGTCGATGCCTTCGGAGTGCTGGGCAGAGACCAGCACCGTGTCGACGCCGACGGGCACGTTGCCCTCGTAGCGCACGCTCACCTGGGTCTTGCCGTCGGGGCGCAGGTAGGGCACCGTGCCGGCGCGGCGCACCTCGGCGAGCCGCTCGGCCATGCGGTGCGCCAGATGGATCGGCATCGGCATGAGGGTCTCGGTTTCCCGGCAGGCGTAGCCGAACACCAGACCCTGATCACCGGCTCCCATGACATCGGGGTCCTCGGGAGGCGCATTGTCGACGCCGAGGGCCACCTCGGGCGCCTGCTCGCCGATCGCCGAGAGGACCCCGCAGACGTTGCCGTCGAAACCGATGTCGCCCCGGTCGTAGCCGATGCCGCAGATGGTCTCGCGCACGATTCCGGGGATGTCGACCCAGGCGTTGGTGCGGATCTCACCACTCACGAGGCAAAGACCGGTCGTGAGGAACGTCTCGCAGGCGACCCTGCTCTCGGGATCCACCGCGATCAGGGCGTCCAGGATGGCGTCGGAGATCTGGTCGGCCATCTTGTCGGGGTGGCCTTCGGTGACCGATTCCGACGTGAAGATGTACGTGGGGCTCACAGTGCCTCGATCATCGTGTCCGGCGGCCTCAGATGCGCCGCGGTCCGTCCTCTTCGTCTTGTGATCCGTCCCCCGTCGGCGGCGAGTATACCGGCTCGGCCTGCGAGGTCTCCGGGCTTGGCGCCGGGGAGCGTCCGTCGCGCCGCCGGCGAGGTGACGCACCCGCGCCACACCGGTGCGGTTGCCCCACGAGCGGTGGAGCGCACACAATGGCGGCGTGAGAGAGGCGACGCTGCCGGGATGATCGATCACGATCGGCATCCGATCTCCTGGCGGGAGGCAGGCGCCGGGCCGCCTGTGGTGTTCCTGCACGGTCTGGGCGGCAGCCGCACGGCCTGGGATCCGCAGTTGCGTGCCCTGGGCAACCGGTTCCGCTGCGTCGCCTGGGACATGCCCGGCTACGGGTCGTCGGCCCCCCTGGCGGAGTTGACCTTCCCGGCCGTCGCCGACAGCCTCGCCGCCCTGCTGGACACCCTGGACGTGGAGAGCGCCGACCTCGTGGGGCTCTCGCTCGGGGGAATGCACCGCCGAGGGGTTGCTGCACGCCCCCGAACTGGGCCAGATCCTGGCCGGCGGCGCCAGGGTGCTGATGATCTCGGCCGAACACCCCGAGAACGCCGAACGCTGGCCGCACGACCCGGCGCTGGCCGACCGTGTGGCGCGCGGCGACGTGAACCTCACCTTCAAGGAATACATCCGGGAACCCATCAGGCTGGGGATCGCCGACGACTGCACCGTCGCCCTCGACGGCGAGGCCGTCGTAGAGGAGGGCCGACTCCGAGCCGACCTGCGCTGAGCGTCGCCGGCTCCCCCACTGCGGCTCTGGTCGCCCCGATGGGGCGGGATGTGCGAATAGTCCTCACGAGTGAAGGACGGGCGCGCATGGTGCCGGGCTCGGAGAACCGCTAGTCCAGTGCCGGGAACTTGCCCGCGCTCGCCGCATCCCGGCGTCTTGCGGCGAGACCCGCACAAGCCGGCCGGACAAGCGGTCTGGTCCCCACGGTCAATCCGCTCGTGATCAGCACCCATCCCAGGGGCACCGGGTCCGACGAAATGAGTCCTGAACCCGCCGGCTGGGAGGACCCGACGGCCTCTGATGGGTGATCTCAATCCACTCCGCTCCGGCCGCTGAGACCACGAGAGCGCCGGTGCTCTGCCGCCGGGTTCGAGGCCGGTGGAGTCCAGCCTTGCGGGAATGAGCGGAGCGGGAAGTCTCCCGCCGGTGCATTGCCGGCGCCGATCCTGACCTTCCTGCTGAGACCACCACGAGAGGGGACTGATGCTCCTATTGGTGTCAAGCGGCGGTTGGGAGGGTGTTGAGCCAGTGTCGGTAGGGGGCGACGAGGTGGTGGTTGGGTGCGTTGCCGCGTTCGATGGTGGAGATGGTGGCGGGCCAGGTGTTGAGGGCGTCGGCGGCGGTTTGGAGGCTGATTCCGGCGTGTTGGCGCAGCGGGCGGAGGTCGCTGGTGTCGGCGGGCGGGTGGGGGTTGGTGAGCAGCCTGTAGACCTCCCGGGCGATGTAGCGCTTGAGGCAGCGGATGATCTCGCGGCGGGTTTTGCCGTCGGTTTGGCGGCGGGCGGCGTAGGCGCGGGTGTCGGCGTCGGTAGCGAGTCGGACCATGGCGATGCGCCACAGGGCGTTGTTGGCTTGGCGGTCGCCGCCGGAGTTGAGGCGGTGGCGGGTGTTCTTGCCCGAGGACGCTTCGACGGGCGAGGCGCCGCAGAGCGCCGCGAAGGAGGCCTCGCCGGTGAGCCGTTGGGGGTTGTCGCCGGCGGTGATCAACAGGATCGACGCGACGTCTGCGCCGATGCCTTTCGCGGCGCGCAGCGCCGGGTTAGCGACGCGGGTGAGCCCGTCGAGGCGCTGGCGCAGCTCGGCGAGGTCCGCGTCGAGGGCCTGGTATTGGCGGGCGAGGGTGCGCAGGGCGAACTTTGTGGCTTCGACGGGCTCGTGGGGGTCGCCGGGGCGGAACCGGGCGCAGCGCGCCACCCGCTGGGGCGTCGTGAGCGGCTCGAGGGCGCCGCGCAGGCTCTCGGGGGCGGTGCAGGTGAGATCCCGGAGTTGGTTGGCGATGCGGGTGCGGTGAGTGCGCGTCGAGCACAACGCCACGCGGGTCACCCGGATCGACTCGACGATCCCGTCGTTGCGCTTCGGCGCGGTGATCGCATCGCCGCTCAACGCGGCGCGCGCCGCGGCTTCGGCGTCGACGACATCGGACTTGCCGCGCCGGTGACGCATCTGGCGATTCGGCCGGTTCACCTCCACCACCTCGATCCCGGCGGCGAGCAGGTGCCCGGTGAGCCCGACGCCGTAGGAACTGGTGCCCTCCACGCCGACCACCACGACGGGCCCGAAGCCGCCCATCCACCTCTCCAAGCGCCGATACCCACACCGGTTCGCCGGGAACGACTCGGCGCCCAGCACCCGCCCCGACTGATCAACAACCGCCGCCACGTGAACGTCCTTGTGCGTGTCGACACCGCCGTAGATGCCGACGATCAGCTCCGCCATGATGAAATCCAGCCTTCCGTGCTCACCAGTACAGTCCGCACCATCGGCCGGGACGGCGGACAGGACAGTCACGGTGGTCTTGCCAAAGCTCCTATGAGGTCACGTCCGCCCGACCGGTCGGTGCGCGCCAGCAGCCGGGACACCGAACCGACAGATCAATGCAAAGGCACAAAGCCCGTCACACCCCGAGCCAGACCCAGGCCCGGCCACCAGCCACCACATCATGACTGTCACACCCCTTTCATATATTGGTAGTCGTGAACCATACTGGTGTAGGCGAACAACGGCGGCGGGCTGCGGCTCGGTCGGTTGACGTATCCACCACCCGATCGTTCAGCCGGCTGCTCGCGGTGCTGCGGGTGTTGCGGTGCCGCCCGGCGGTAGTTGCCGGTGCCGACGGCCTGGGGGCGTGCCTGCGGGCCGTTCGGGCTGCACGTTCGTGGCTGGATGCGTATGAGGCGGAAGTGCTTGCTGAGGCGGCGCGGCGCGATGTTGCCCGGGAGGTGGGCGCGGTGGACACCGCCGGTTGGCTGCGCGGCGTGGCGGGCGTGAGCCGCCGCGAGGCCCTCGCCCGGGCGCGCACCGCCGTGGCTCTGGAGGAACTGCCCGAAGTGAGCGGAGCACTGGCCGAGGGACGTGTCACCCACGGTCACGCGCAGGCGCTCACCCAGATCGCCCTTCCCGCCGATGCGGATCTCAGCATCGACGCGGATCTGGACTTCCCGTCAACGGCGCGCCGCATCGCCGAAGCGGCGCGGGACAACCAGCAGGACCTGATCAGCGCCGCCGAGTCGATGAGCGTCGAGGAGTACCGCCGCTACCTCCGGGGGTGGGCGGATCTTGTAGCCGGAGACGACGGAGCCGAACGTGATCTACGGCAACGCCGCCGGCGCAGCGTCACCACCTTCGACAGCGACGACGGCCTGCGCGGCGTCCGAGCGCTGTTGCCGACGGACCAGTTCGCCCTCTTCGAAAACGAACTGCGACGCCTCGCCGAAGCCCGCTGGCGCGCCGAACACCCCGACGCCGACGGGGTCCCAGCCACCGAACTGACCTGCCCGCAACGCAACGCCGACGCGCTGGTGGACATGGCCCGCCGATCCCGCCAACTCGGCGACAACAACGGCGAACCGCTCGGCTCCCACATCGACGTCATGGTCCTCATCGACGCCGAAACCCTCCAGCGGGGCATGCACGAACACAGCCGCTGCGAACTCGACGACACCACTCCCCTGTCGCCCGCGGCGGCCCGGCGCCTGCTCTGCGACGCCGACATCCTCACCGCCGCCCTCGACCGGCCAAGCCTCACACTGGATCTGGGCTACACCCGCCGGTGCGCCAGCACCAGCCTCCGGAAAGCGCTCATCGCCCGCGACCGCACCTGCACCGCCCCCGGCTGCGACCGACCCCACTGGATGTGCGAAATCCACCACATCATCCCATGGGCGAAAGGCGGCCCCACCAACCTCGACAACCTCACACTGCTGTGCAGCAAACACCACCACCTACACCACGCCAAAGAAGCCAGGGCCATCAGCACCCCACAATCAACAGGCCCACCCCGAAGACGGGGGACACCGCCCACGGAACTCGCCGCCTAGTGCTGCCGGCGCGGCAGAGCGCACCTTGACAACCGAGGAATGACACCGGATCCCCAGCGATGCGTCACTGACATCATGACCGGCTGGGGACTGTGAGCCCAACCACAAGATTCCCGACAGACCCGCCGGCTGCGGCCAGTGGCCTGCGGAGATCGCGCTGACGGCAACGGCAACACTTGAAGTGCAACCCGCAGCGGCTCCGGATGGCTCAGAGCACCCCGGCGCGGAGGGTTACCACGCGGTCGAGGATTGCTCGGGCGACGTCTCGTTTGGAGGTGAGCGGGACCGTTTCGCGGCCGCCGGCGGCGTCGAGGAGGGTCACCTCGTTGGTGTCGTGGTCGAATCCGGTGCGAGGGGCGGAGACATCGTTCACGACGATGAGGTCAGCGCCCTTGGCGCGCAGCTTGGCCTCGGCGTTGGCGAGCACGTCGCTGGTCTCCGCGGCGAAGCCCACCAGGGTCCCAGCCGAACCGGTGCGCCCCAATTCAGCGAGGATGTCGGGGGTCGGCTCCAGGCTGATCGTGCGCGCCTCACCGGTCTTCTTGATCTTGTCCGCCGCCGGAGCCACGGGGCGGTAATCCGCAACGGCTGCGGCCATCACGACCACGTCGGCCGGTAGCCGGTCGATCACCGCGGCCCGCATCTCCTCGGCCGTCTCCACCAGCACCACGTCCACGCCAGGGGGAACCGGGCGCTTCCGGGTGGCGACGAGGGTGACCTTTGCGCCGCGGGCCGCCGCCTCGGCAGCCACCGCGTAGCCCTGCTTGCCTGAGGAGCGGTTGCCAACGAAGCGCACCGGGTCGATCGGTTCGCGGGTGCCGCCGGCGCTGACGACCACCCGCACGCCGGCCATGTCCCGCCGGGACCCGTCTCCCCAGCGGTCGAGGGTCTCGGCGACCGCGGCGAGCACGCTCTCGGCGGCGGCCAGACGGCCAGCTCCCATGTCGCCCCCAGCGAGGCGCCCCTCCTCGGGCTCGACCACGACGACGCCGCGGTCAGCGAGGATCCGCAGGTTGTGCTGCACCGCCGGGTGCTCCCACATCTCGGTGTGCATCGCCGGGCACACCACGACCGGGGCGCGGGTGGCCAGCAACGTGGCGCTCAACAGATCGTCGGCCAGTCCGGCGGCGTAGGAGGCGATCACTCGGGCCGTGGCCGGGCAGATGAGGACCAGATCGGCTTGCTGCCCCAGCGTGACGTGCGGGATCGGGTCCTCGTCGTCGAAGAGCGAGAGGCGGGCTCGCTCGCTGGCCAGCGCCGAGAAGGTGACCTCGCCGACGAAACGCTGCGCCGCCTCGGTGAGGATCGGCGTGACGTGAGCCCCGGCATCGACCAGGCGCCGGCAGATCTCGACGGCCTTGTAGGCGGCGATCCCGCCGCTGACGGCGAGAACGATGCGGCGCCCGGCGAACGGGCTCATGCGGCGCTCGAGGTCGCTGCGCCGGAGTGCCGGGCGACCTCAGCCGGCCAGTTCGGGGGGCTCCTCATCGGGGCCCGGCTCCTCGGGCTCTTCGGACTCTTCGGGCTCCGGCTCCTCCAGAACGGTCACCGCGACGATCTTCCCCTGCTCGATCTCCTGCAGGGCGATCGACAGCGGCTTGCGGGCGGTCGAGGAGACCTGCGGCGGGATCATCCTGCCCAGGCCCTCGCCGAGCTGGCCGTAGTAGGAGTTGATCTGCCGGGCGCGCTTGGCGCTGAGGGACACCAGCCGGAACTTGGACTCGTCGGCCTGCTCCAGCAGTTGTTCCACCGGCGGGTTGATCATGCTGTTGGAGTCGTCGCCGATCTCGATGGCCTGCATCGTCGCTCCCGGAATGGTCGTCGAATCTGTCGTCAGGTGCGGTACGGGACACGAGCACCCGGTATCACGGGTCGCTCTGCGGGCGGAGTTGGTTCGAGCCACCGCACAGCACCGACGCGGCCTCGAAGTCTACCGGTCGACCCTGGATTCGCCGCCGGTTTGACCTGGGCCCGTGCCGGACTCGCCGGTGGGCGCCGCTTATGCGAGATGGCGCCGGTGATCGTCGATGATCCGCCCCATGGTGGCCACGGTCTCAGCCAGTTCGGCGTTGACCACGACGACGGCTCCAAGCTCGCGGGCGGTCTCCCGCTCGCTGGCACCGTAGGACAGGCGCGCCCTGACGTGATCCTCGCTGTCGCCGCGCCCGCGCAGGCGGTGCGCCAGATCGCCCTCCGACGGCGCCTCGAGGAACAGCAACAGCGCCTCGGGGTGGCGCCGGCGAACCTGGCGCGCCCCCTGCACGTCGATTTCCAGGAGGATGTCGCAGTCAGGCGGCGGATCGGGTTGCGGCGTGCCGTAGCGGTACTCACCGAAGTCGGCCCACTCCAGGAACTCGCCCGCCTCGATGGCAGCGTCGAACCTGGCGCGGTCCACGAAGTGGTAGGCGTCGTCAGGTTCGCCTGGCCGCTGTTCGCGGGTCGTCCACGATCGGCTCAGCCAGAGTCGATCGTCCTGGTCGACAAGCAGGCGCGCCAGCGTACTTTTGCCGGACCCGCCTGGTCCGGACAGAACGATCAGCAGAGAAGATGCCGTCGGTCCCGATCCCTTGATTGTCGGCGCAGCCGCGGTGGCTGCTACGACAACTTGGCCAAGAGTGCCTCGCGCTGCTTGACACCGAGGCCGCGAAGCCTCCGTGTCTCGCTGATGTCGAGTTCGGACATGAGGCGTCGAGCCGTCACCTTCCCGACGCGGGGAAGTGACTCCAGCACCGACAGCACCTTGGTACCGCCGACGACATCGTCGGCGGCCGCCATGTCCAACACCTCCGACAGGCTCACATTGCCGATCTTGAGGCGCTCTTTCAGCTCAGCCCGCTGGCGACGGACCGCCGCTGCCTTGGCAAGAGCTTCTTTGCGTTGCTCATCACTGAGCTGGGGGGGTAGTGGCATGGCGGCGACTTTAACCGTGTCGCGGCGCGGATTGGCGGCATTTGACGTGACACCTGCCACGCGAGGGTCTCGGGACGTGAATCACCGGGGCCCGGAATCAGCCCGCCAGAAGGGCTTCGGCGGCGGCTGGCGGGTCCGCGACGGCCGTCACGGGACGCCCGATGACGACGATGTCGGCCCCTGCGGCGACCGCCCCGGCCGGCGTCGCCACCCTGGCCTGGTCGTCGGCGGCGGCGCCTAGGGGACGGATCCCCGGTGTGACGCGCAGCAGGTCGGGAGCGGCCGCCCGAATCGCGGGGAGGTCGGCGACGGCACACACCACTCCGCCGCAGCCGGCAGCAGAGGCAAGCTGGGCGCGCCCGGCCAGCAGTTCCGGCGCAGCCACCGAATCGCTGGTCAGCACGGTTATCGCCAGCGCCACCGGCGGCTCGGTTCCCGCCGGGCTCGCGGCGCCGGCAAGCCCCTCCACGCCCGCCCTGAGCATGTCCGCACCCCCGGAGGCGTGCAACGTGACATAGCGCGCGCCGAGGGTTCCCAAGGCCCGGGCCGCCCGGGCGACCGTGTTGGGGATGTCGTGCAGCTTCAGGTCCACGAACACCTCGAAGCCCTCGTCGCGCAACGATCGCACGGCGCCCGGACCCACTGCTCCGAACAGCTCGAGGCCCACCTTGGCGATGCCGAACCACCGGCGCAGGGCGCGGGCCAACTCCAGCGCCCGGCCGAGGTCGTCGGTGTCCAGCGCCACCGCGCAACGAGAGGGATCCAGGGGCGTACCCAGCCTGTGGGAGGCAGTCTCAACAGTCATGACGTCTCCTGGGGAGCGGCGCGGTGCGCAGCTCCGGTGAGGTCGCCGACCGAGGACACACCCCGGCGCCGGCACCAGTCGGCCAACTCGGCACACACACGCTGGGGGGCGCGTGGCGAAGCGAAGGTGGCGGTGCCAACCTGCACGGCGCAGGCGCCCGCCATCAGCATCTCGACGGCGTCAACGCCGCGCGCCACGCCGCCGACCCCGACGATCGGGAGATCGCCGAACGCGGCGTGACACTCCCAGACCGCCCGCACCGCCAGCGGGCGGATGGCCGGGCCCGACACGCCGCCGGCACCGGCGCCGAGGACCGGGCGACGCTCGGCTACGTCGATGACCATGCCCGGGACCGTGTTGATCAGCGTCACGGCAGCCGCGCCGGCCTCGCGGGCCGCAGCCGCCACCGCCACGATGTCGGGGGCGACGAGGCTCAGCTTGGCCCACAGGGGCAGCCCCGCACCAGCGGAGGCCTCCACTGCGGCGGCGGTGGATTCGGGGCTGCGGGCGAAGAGGTGCTCGCCGGCGTCGAGATTCGGGCACGAGAGGTTCACCTCGAGGGCCACGATGCCCGAGCGGTGCGGCGCGAGGAGTTCGGCCGCCCGGCGGTATTCCTCGATGGAGCGGCCCCAGATGCTGGCCACCACCCGCACGCCCGCCGCCTGCAGCGCCGGGAGCTGCTCGGCCGCCCAGGCCGCCACACCCGGCCCCTGCAGGCCCACGCTGTTGATCATCCCCGCCGGGGTTGCGTCCACCCGGGGTGCGGGGTTCCCCGGCCAGGGCTCGGCGGAGAGCGACTTCACGACGACCGCGCCGGGAGCCGCCAGATCCGCCACCCCCGCCAGCTCGGTCCCGTAACCCGCCGTTCCCGAGGCACACAGCACCGGGTTCGGCAACTGCACCGCACCCACCGAGACCCGCAGATCCACCGGGCGCCGCCAGCGTCGTCTCACGCCCGCTCCCGGATCTCCCGGTGGTACTCCTGCAGGCTGCGCACCTCCATGGGGTGGTCGCGCTGGTCGGCGATGCCGGCGGTGGCCGCCAGCGCCGCCGCGACCGTCGTGAGCAGCGGCACGCCGCGCTGCGCGGCGGCGCGGCGGATGTCGGCGCCGTCGGCCCGCGGCCCGCGGCCTTGCGGCGTGTTGATGACCAGATCGATGCGCCCGGCGTCCAGGAGCGCCACGGCATGGGGACCATCGGGGTCGCCGAGTTTCGCCACGACCTGATCAGTGGCCACCCCGGCCGCGGCGAGGGCGTCCGCCGTGCCCCGGGTGGCGAGCAACGTGAACTCCATCTCGGAGAGCCGTCGAGCCACGGTGATCCCCGCCTCCTTGTCCCTGTCGGCGAGCGACAGGAACACCGATCCCTCCGTCGGCAGGGCCGCCCCGGCAGCGATCTGGCTCTTGGCGAACGCCAGACCGGGCCGGCGGTCGATGCCCATGACCTCGCCGGTGCAGCGCATCTCGGGCCCCAGCACGGCGTCGACACCCGGGAAGCGGTTGAAGGGCAACACAGCCTCCTTCACCGAGATGTGCTCGGGCCGCTGCCAGGCCTCGGCGGCACCGGGGGCCGGCGCCGGTCCGATCCACCCCTCCACCGCTCCCGACGCGGCGATATCGACCAGCGTCCGCCCCATCATCGCCAGCGTCGCCAGCTTCACCAGCGGCACGCCGGTGGCCTTGGCCACGAACGGCACCGTGCGCGACGCCCGCGGGTTGGCCTCCAGCACGAACACCGAGCGGCCGTCGGGACCGCCCAGGGTGCCGTCGGGGCCGCGGGTCACCGCGTACTGCACGTTCAACAATCCCACCACCTGCAGTTCGTCGGCAATGGCCCTGGTGTGCCGCTCCAGCACCTCGATCACCGCTAAGGGGAGGTTTACGGGCGGCAACAGGCAGGCGCTGTCGCCGGAGTGCACGCCGGCCTCCTCGACGTGCTCCATGATCCCCCCGATGAGGACCGAGCCGGCGCTGTCCCGCAGGGCGTCCACGTCCACCTCCACAGCGTCCTCCAGGAAGCGGTCCACCAGCACGGGCCGTTCGGCCGAGAGGCCACCCTCGCGGCCCAGGGACCCCTCGTGGCTCATCTCGGCCATGGCGGTCGCCAGCTCATCGTCGTCGTGCACGATGACCATGGCCCGCCCGCCGAGCACGTAGGAGGGGCGCACCAGGACCGGGTAGCCGACGCGCCCAGCCACCTCCCTGGCCTCGGTGCCGGAGGTGGCGACCGCCCCGGGCGGCTGGGGGATCCCCAGGCGCCGGCACAGAGCGCCCCACTGCTCGCGGTCCTCCGCGGCGTCGATGGCAGCAGGCGAGGTTCCGGCCACCAACCCCTGCGGCAGCTCGCCCGCCAGTTTCAGGGGCGTCTGGCCGCCGAGGCCCACGATCACCCCCACCACGCCCGGCCCGCCGCCCCGCTGCGCCGAGCGCTCCTCGGCGTCCAGCACCGCCAGGGTGTCCTCGATGGTGAGGGGCTCGAAGTAGAGCCGGTCGCTGGTGTCGTAGTCGGTGGAGACCGTCTCGGGGTTGCAGTTCACCATGATGGTCTCGTAGCCGGCGTCGCCCAGCACCTGCGCGGCGTGCACGCAGCAGTAGTCGAACTCGATGCCCTGGCCGATGCGGTTGGGACCCGAACCCAGGATCACCACCTTCGGCCGGTCCGAGGGCGCCACCTCGTCGGTGTCCTCGAAGGTGGAGTAGTGGTAGGGGGTCTCGGCGGCGAACTCCGCCCCGCAGGTGTCGACCGTCTTGAACGTGGGCACCACCCCGGCAGCCAGCCGCGCCCGGCGCACCTCGCCCGCGGTGGTGCCCCAGAGATAGGCCATCTGGGCATCACTGAAGCCCAGGCGCTTCAGGACCCGCCAGTCGCGTGCCCCCAACGACTCGGGGGCTGCCCCGGCCAAGCGTGCCCGCTCGGCGCAGATGAGGCGCATCTGCTCGAGGAACCACGGGTCCACGCCGCTGGCGGCGTACAGCTCGGCGGTGCTCAGACCTCGCCGCAGAGCGGTCTCCAACTGGAAGATCCGCTCGGGGGTCGCCACCGCGCACGCCTCCAGCAGGGCGGCGTCGTCGAGACGTTCGTAGGCGGACTCGGCCGGGTCGCAGTTGAGGCCGCCCCGGCCCAATTCGAGCGAGCGCAAAGCCTTCTGCAGCGACTCGCAGAACGTCCGGCCGATGGCCATGACCTCGCCGACGGACTGCATCGAGGTTCCCAGCTCGGGCCGCGCCCCGGGAAACTTCTCGAAGGCCCAGCGCGGCACCTTCGTGACCACGTAGTCGATGGTCGGCTCGAAGGCGGCGGGGGTCTTGGCGGTGATGTCGTTGGGGATCTCGTCCAGCGTGTAGCCCACGGCGAGGCGGGCAGCGATCTTCGCGATGGGGAACCCGGTGGCCTTCGATGCCAGCGCCGAGGAGCGGCTGACCCGGGGATTCATCTCGATGACGACCTGGGTACCGTCGGCCGGATCTACCGCGAACTGGATGTTGGAGCCGCCGGTCTCCACGCCGATGCGGCGGATGCAGGCGAAGGCGGCGTCGCGCATCTGCTGGTATTCGGGGTCCGAGAGCGTCTGGGCGGGCGCCACGGTGATGCTGTCGCCGGTGTGCACCCCCATGGCGTCGAAGTTCTCGATGGAGCAGATCACCACGCAGTTGTCCGCCCGGTCGCGCATCACCTCCAGCTCGAACTCCTTCCAGCCGGCGATGGAGCGCTCGATGAGGATCTCGGAGATGGGGCTGGCGGCAAGCCCTTCGGCGGCGACGGCGGCCAACTCGTCGAGGGTCGCGGCCATGCCGGTCCCCCGCCCGCCCAGGATGTAGGCCGGACGCACGATCACCGGCAGGCCGATGGTCTCCGGAGCCGCCATGGCCTCGCTGAGCGAGCGGGCGATCATCGAGGGCGGCACCGCCAGGCCGATCTCCACCATTGCGGCCTTGAAGCGCTCACGGTCCTCGGCACAGGCGATCGCTGCGGGCGAGGCGCCGATCATCTCGCAGTCGTGCGCCTCCAGGACGCCTCCCTCGGCGAGCCCCATAGCCAGGTTCAAGGCGGTCTGGCCCCCGAGCGTGGGTAGCAGGGCGTCGGGGCGCTCGCGCTCGATGATCCGGCTGAGCGCGTCGTGAGACAGCGGCTCGATGTAGGTGGCGTCGGCGAACCCCGGGTCGGTCATGATCGTCGCCGGGTTCGAGTTGGCCAGGACCACCCGGTAGCCCTCCTCGCGCAGCACGCGGCAGGCCTGGGTGCCGGAGTAGTCGAACTCGCAGGCCTGGCCGATGACGATCGGTCCAGAACCGATGATGAGGATCGACTCGATGTCGTCGCGGCGTGGCATCAGCGATCGGTGGGCGGCGAGGGATCGCGGCCGGCGGCCGCGGCGAACGGCGCTCCGTCGGCTTCGGCGCCGTGCAGATCCGCCAGCCAGGAGTCGAAGGCGCCAAAGAGGTAGTCGCTGTCGTGCGGGCCGGGGCCGGCCTCGGGGTGGTGCTGCACGCCGAATGCGGGAACCTCCAGGCTCCGCAGACCCTCGGTGGTGCCGTCGTTGAGGTTCCGGTGGGTGACCTCGACACCACCGATTCCGGTGTCGGCCACGCTGAAGTTGTGGTTCTGGCTGGTGATCTCCACGTCGCCTGTGGCGAGGTTGCGCACCGGGTGGTTGCCGCCGTGATGACCGAAGGGCAGCTTGAACGTCTCGCCTCCCAGCGAGGCGCCGAGCAGCTGGTGGCCCAGGCAGATTCCGAAGACGGGCACCTCCCCCAGCAGCCCCTCGATGAGCTCCGTGGCGCCCGCCACCGCAGCAGGGTCGCCGGGACCGTTGGAGAGCAGCACGCCGTGGGGACGGCGGTCCAGGATCGCAGCAGCGCCCGCAGTGGCGGGAACCACCTCCACGTGGGCGATGTCGGCGAGCCGGCGCAGGATCGAGGTCTTCACGCCGAAGTCCACGACGCTGACCCGCCAGGGAGACCGGCCGTCGGCACGGGTCGTGGCCCGCTGGTAGGGGCGCTCACAGGTGACCGTGGCGACGAGGTCGACACCGTCGGTGCCGGGCTCGGCGGCCGCCGCGGCACGCAGGTCCGACTCCGCCGCGGTGCCGAAGGCGCCGACCATGGCGCCCGCCGAGCGGATGTGGCGGGTGAGCCGGCGGGTATCCACCCCGCTGAGGCACGACAGGCCGTGGCGCACCAGGAACTCCTCCAGCCCGCCGCCGGCCCGCCAGTTGCTGTGGGTCCTCACCAGGTCGCGCACCACGAGCCCCCGGCAGAACGGGCGCCGACTCTCGAAGTCGAAGTCGCTGACGCCGTAGTTGCCGATGTGGGGGTAGGTGAAGGTGATGATCTGCCCCGCGTAGGACGGGTCGGTGAGAACCTCCTGGTAGCCGGACATGACGGTGTTGAACACCACCTCGCCGGCGGTGAGGCGCCCCGGCGGCTCCGCGCCGGCCACCTCGCCCTCGAAGACCTCGCCGTCGGCCAGCACGAGGGCGCCCGGGCGCCAATCGGCCGGTCTCACCGCTGCGCCTCCCCGTCCACGACGACCGGTTCGCCGGCCACCAGCGTGTGCCGCACCCTGCCCCGCAGCCGCCGACCCACATAAGGGGTGTTGCGGCTGCGGCTGGCTCCGCCGGAATCATCGGGGGTCCAGATGGCGGTCGGGTCGAACACGCACAGGTTCGCCGGACGTCCCGGCGCGACGGGCCCGCCGTGGGCGCCGGCGATGCCGGCGATACGCGCCGGCTGCCACGACAGCAGCGCCAGCACTCCCGCCGGCGTCATGTCCAACTCGGTCAGGGCCAAAGCCAGGGCTGTCTCGAGGCCGAGCATTCCCGGCGGGGCCTCCTCGAACGGCCGCTCCTTGGCGTCGGTGGTGTGGGGCGCGTGATCGGTGGCGATGGCGTCCACGTTGCCGCGGGCCAGGGCAGTACGAACCGCCGCCACGTCGTCCGCCGGGCGCAGCGGCGGGTTGACCTTGAAGCGGGCGTCGTAGGAGGCGCAGGACTCGTCGGTGAGCGTGAAGTGGTGGGGTGCCACCTCGGCGGTGACCGCCACGCCGCTGCGGCGCGCCGCCTCCACGATGGCCACCGAACCCGCCGTGGAGAGGTGCTGGAAGTGCACCGGCGCCCCGGTGAGGCGGCTGAGGGCCACGTCCCGCATCACCATGATCTCCTCGGCCTCGGCGGGTATACCCGGGATGCCCAGACGCGAGGACCACTCCCCCTCGTGCATGTGCCCCCCGGCGGCAAGGGAGTCCACCTCGCAGTGCTGCGCCAGCCGCACCCCGAGGTCCGAGGCGTACTCCAGGGCCTTGCGCATGATGCCGGCTTCCTGCACCCCCTTGCCGTCGTCGGTGAAGAGCCGCACGCCGAGCGCGGCCATCTCACCGATGGGGGCCAGGCGCTCCCCCGCCCGGTCAACCGTGATGGCGCCCGCCACCTCCACCTGGCAGAGGGAGGCGCGACCGAGTTCCTGGACCTCGCGCACCACCGCGGCGGAATCGATGGAAGGTTCGGTGTTGGGCATCGCCACCACGGCGCAGAACCCGCCGAGCACGGCGGCCCGGCTGCCGGTCAGCAGGGTCTCGGCCTGCTCACCGCCCGGCTGGCGCAGGTGGGTGTGCAGATCAACGAGGCCCGGCGCCACGATGCAGCCGCGGGCGTCCAGTGTGCGGCCATTGCCGGTCGCCTCGGCGGCCAGCCCCTCGCCGACCGCGACGACGGTGCCATCGGGGCCCACGATCACGTCGGCCGGTCGCTCTCCGGTCGCGTCGACCACCGTGCCGCCGGCGATGACCAGCCGTTGGGGTTCAGCCATGGCCCACCTCGGCGGTGGGCGAGGACTCCCTAACCGGGAAGGCCTCCGCAGTTGGTGGCGAGGCCGCGCCGGGTTCGGCACCCAGCAGCCAGAACAGCACCGCCATCCTCACCGAGACGCCGTTGGCGACCTGCTCGGCCACCACCGCGCAGTCCATCTCGGGCACTTCGGCGCCGATCTCGACCCCGCGGTTCATGGGACCCGGGTGCATCACGATGGCGTGGTCGGCCAGGCGGCCTGCCCGCTCGGCCGTGAGCCCGAACCGCTCATGGAACTCGCGCAGACTGGGCAGCAGTGCCCGCTCCTGGCGCTCGCGCTGCAGGCGGAGCAGGTACACGACGTCCGCGCGCGGCAGGATGTCGTCGATGCGGCTGCTGACCCTCACCCCCCAACCACCTGCCGCCGGAGGCAACAGCGTGGCCGGCGCCACCAGCGTGACCCCGGCGCCCAGCAGTTGCAGCGCCGCCACCAGCGACCGGGCCACGCGCGAGTGAGCGATGTCGCCCACGATCGCCACGTGCCGCCCCTCGATGCCGCCCAGCCTTCCGGCGATCGTGTAGCAGTCCAGGAGCGCCTGGGTGGGGTGCTCGTGGCAGCCGTCTCCGGCGTTGATGACAGACCCGTCGAGCCAGCGGGAGAGCTGCACCGCCACGCCGGCGCTGCGGTGCCGCACGACGGTGCAGTCAACGCCCATGGCGGCCACCGTCTCCGCGGTGTCGCGCAGCGACTCCCCCTTGGACAGGGCGGAGCCGCCGACGCTGAAGGTCATCGTGTCGGCCGAGAGTCGCTTGGCGGCGGTCTCGAAGGAGAGGCGAGTGCGAGTGGAGTCCTCGAAGAACAGGGAGGCCACCGTCCTGCCCCGCAGTGCGGGGACCTTCGGGATGGCCCGGGTGTTCACCTCGGCAAAGCTGTCGGCAAGTCGCAGGATCTCGCGGATCCCCCCGGCACCGAGGTCACCGATCGACAGCAGGTTCCGCCGCCCGCCGGCGCTCGCGCCCTGCCCGCTCACACCGTCACCCCCAGCACGACGCCGCGGTCGCTGACGTCCACCATCTCGTCGCGCCGGGTGGGCAGGTTCTTGCCCACGTAGTCGGCCCTGATGGGCAGCTCGCGGTGCCCCCGGTCGACCATCACCGCCAGCTGGACGGCCCGGGGACGGCCGAAGTCGCACACCGCGTCGAGAGCGGCGCGCACCGTGCGCCCCGTGTACAGCACGTCGTCCACAAGCACGACGGTGCGGCCCGTCAGGTCGCCCGAGATGGTGGTGGGGGCCTGCACCAGCATCGGGCGCAGTCCGATGTCGTCGCGGTGCATGCCCACGTCCAGGGATCCGCAGGGGACCGTGGCACCGTCGATCTCACCGAGCAGCGCGGCCAGCTGCTCGGCCAGGAACACTCCCCCGGTCTGCAGCCCCACCAGCACCAGATCCGCCGTGCCGTCGTTGCGCTCGATGATCTCATGCGCCATGCGCCGCAACGCCCGGCGGAGCGCCTCGGCGTCCATGATCTCGGTGCGCGCCACGAAGTCGCCCGCTGTACCGGCATGGCGGACCGCACCGGAAGAAGCAGCCGCAGTGCCGGCGTCGAAGGAACGGGTTACCGCCGCCCGGGCTCTGCGCTCGCGGTCAGACAGCGTTCTACCTCCGGTCCGTGCAGGCCTCGCCGGACCCGCTTAACGGTCGGGTGACGGTACCACGACCGGCGCTCGCCGCGACGCATGTCGCGCCGGCGAACATTCGCCGACGCTAGGGGCGCACGCGGCGGGCGACGGTTGCCAGGACGCCGTTCACGAAGCGGCCCGACGACGCCGTGGAGTAGAGGTTGGCGAGCTCCACGGCCTCGTTCAGCACGACCGCCGTCGGCGTCTGCGGCCGGCGCGCCAGCTCATAGACGGCGAGGCGCAGGATGGCCCGGTCCACCGGCGCCATGCGCGACACCGACCAGTCCACCGCCACCTCCTCGAGCAAGTCGTCGATGGCCGCCCCGTAGCCGGCCACGCCCTCGATCAACTCGGTGGCCAGCGGCGCCGGCGGCAGATCCTGGCGGCTCAGCAACTCCAGGATGCCGACCTCGCGGGACTCGGCCTCGTACAGCAGGCCCAGCGCCCGCTCGCGCGCCCGGCGGGCCTCGCTCCGGGCACCCGGAGTGGCGTCGGGATCGGCGGGCCTGCTCACCCTCGGGCGATGTACTGGCCCGAGCGCGTGTCCACCTTGATGCGCTCACCGGGCTCGATGAACAGCGGCACCGACACCACCAGACCGGTCTCGGTGACCGCCGGCTTGGTGGCCCCGGAAACCCGATCACCCTGCATGCCCGGCTCGGTCTCGGTGATGGCCAAGGTGACCGCGGCCGGCAGGTCGGTGCCGACGATCTCGGCGCCGTACATCTGCAGGATCACCGAGTCGCCTTCGGTGACATAGCTCCCGGCATCACCCAGGGTTTCCGCACCGACGTAGAGCTGCTCGTAGGTCTCGCTGTCCATGAACACCCGGGCCTCGCCGTCGCGGTACAGGTACTGCATGGAGCGCTTGTCGATGATGGCCCGCTCCACCTTCTCGCCGGCCCGGAAGGTGCGCTCCAGCACAGCGCCGGTGCGAGCGTTCTTGAGGGTGGTGCGCACGAAGGCGGGACCCTTGCCGGGCTTGACGTGCTGGAACTCGACGACGGAGAACAGCCCCTCGCCCAACTCGAGGGTCATGCCCGTCTTCAGGTCGTTTGTGGTGATGGCGACCATTCCTACCTCCAGTTGGCGTTCAGGCCACGATCAGCGTCTTGGGCGAGCACGTGAGGCGGCGGCAACCTTCGTCGGTCACCACCACGGTGTCCTCGATGCGCACGCCGCCGGAGCCGGCCAGGTAGACGCCCGGCTCGACTGTCACGACTTCGCCGGCTGCCAGCACCTCGTCACTGCGGCCGCTGAGGCTGGGTGCCTCGTGGATGTCGAGGCCGACACCGTGGCCGGTGCTGTGCAGGAAGGCCTCCCCCCAGCCGGCGTCGCTGATGACCTCGCGGCACACAGCGTCCACCTCCGCGCACGACACACCGTCGGCCACGGCCTCCACGCCGGCCTGCTGGGAGGCCCGCACGACTTCATAGATCCTGTCGCCGGGCGGGCGGGGCTCGCCCACGCAGACCGTGCGGGTCATGTCGGAGCGGTAGCCGTCGACTATGGCCCCGAAGTCGATGACCACCAAGTCGCCGGGCTCGATGCGGCGCGGGCCGGGGCGGGCGTGTGGCAGGGCACTGTTCTCCCCGGCTGCCACGATGGTGTCGAACGCCGAACCCGAGGCGCCGCGGCGGCGCATGAGATAGTCCAGTTCGGCGGCCACTTCGCCCTCGGTGGGCCGCTCGTCGAGACGGGGCAGCACCTCGGCGAGCGCGTCGTCCGCCGCTGCTGCCGCGGCGGCTACGCGGGCCACCTCCTCGGGCGACTTGCGGCGGCGCAGCCCCTCGATCACGCCGGTCGACGGCACCAGCTCGGCGCCGGCGAACCACTCGGCGGCAAGCCTGCTCTGTCGGGACCAGCTGACGTGATCCGCCTCCAGGGCGATGCGGCCCAGCCCGGCGACGGCGCCCGCGGCCGCTTCCTGCTGCTCGCTGCCGCGGTTGGCGATCACGACCCTGCCGTCCACCCCGGCAGCTTCCAGTTCGGCCGGCGCCTGCGTGGCGTAGCGGCCGTCGGTGATGACAAGCAGATCATCCGCCGTGACCACCACGACCATGGCGGAACCGCTGAAGCCACTAAGCCAGCGACCGTTCGCCAGGTTGGTGAGCACCAACGCGTCGACGGGCACGGTGCCGGGGCCGCTGGCGCCGGAAACCGGGACGACCTCGACGCCGCCGGCGAGGGTCTCCCTCACGCTCGCCGCCCTGCCACCGATGCGCAGCGGCGGCAGGTCCGCCGCCACCGAACGCGACGCCGCGCTGCCCGTAGCGCTACCCGGCGCCATCTCAGCCGCCCGCCAGTTCGGCCGCGGCCTCGACGGCCAGCCGGTAGCCCAGCCCGCCGAAACCACAGATCAGGCCATCGGCCACCGGTGCCACGACCGAGCTCTGCCGCCAGGCGTCGCGGTTGTACGGGTTCGACAGGTGCAACTCCACGATCGGCCCGTCGAAGGCCGCCAGGGCGTCCTGCAGCGCCCGCGAGTAGTGCGAGAGCGCACCGGCGTTGATGACGATGGCTGCGACCCGACCGACCGCCCCGCCCACGGCGTCCACCAGGTCGCCCTCGTGATTGGAC
This sequence comes from Acidimicrobiales bacterium, assembly GCA_963664235.1. Lineage (GTDB taxonomy): Bacteria > Actinomycetota > Acidimicrobiia > Acidimicrobiales > CATQHL01 > VXNF01. The sequence goes on from OY760933.1 coordinate 3,250,780, forward strand.
TGCGTGTGCTCCAGAGCGAAGCCGGCTTCGGCGGCCGCCGCGGTGGCCGTGCGAACGTGATCCTCCAGGGTGTCGGTGCCGTAGACCTCCGGCTCGCGCCGACCCAGCAGTTGCAGGTTGGGTCCCGACAGCAGGAGGATCACAGGAGCAGGGTTCGCCGTCTGGTTCATCTGATCGCCTCCAGGGCCTCCGCCAGCACGACCCGGTCCACGCCGCGCACCGGTTCGGGCCCGCGCGGACCGTCCAGGACGAGGGTCAGGTCGCCGACGGCCTTCTTGTCCCGACCGAACAGGTCGATGAGTTCCCCGGCCTCGGTGCCCGCCGGCAGCGAGACAGCCAGACCGTAGGCACTCACCACCTGCCGGTGCTCGGCCACCCTATCGCCGTCTATGCGGCCCAGCCGCAGCGCCACCTCGGCTGCATAGACCAACCCGACCGCCACCGCCTCGCCGTGGCGTAGATCGAAGCCGCCGGCGATCTCGAGGGCGTGGGCCAGCGTGTGGCCGTAGTTCAGCAGCATGCGCCTCCCCGACTCGCGCTCGTCGGAGGCCACGATCTCGGCCTTCAGCCGCACGCAGCGAGCGATGCGCTCGGTGAGCGGCAGGTCGGCCATGGCAGCGGCGTCGATCGGCTCGCCGTCGCCGTGACCCAGGAAGTGGTACTTGGCCATCTCGCCGAGTCCCGACCGGTACTCGGCGGGGGGCAGCGTGGCCAGCACCTCGGTGTCGCAGAGCACCAGCGACGGCTGCCAGAAGGCCCCCACCAGGTTCTTCCCCTCCGGAAGGTTCACGCCGGTCTTGCCGCCGATGGCGGCGTCGATCTGGCCCAGCAGCGTCGTGGAGACGAAGATCACCGGCACGCCGCGGTGGTAGACGGCGGCGGCGAACCCCGCCACGTCGGTGACCAGACCCCCGCCGACGGCCACCACCGCGTCGCCGCGCGTGAGGCCGAAGCGGGCGAAGCCCCGGCAGAGATCCTCGACGGTGGTCAGTGACTTGGACCGCTCGCCCGCCGGGATGGTGAACGTCTCGACGGCGCCGACCGTCTCGCCGACGCTGACATCCACTCCGATGCCGTCGCTGGTCACGACCGCGACCCGCCGGGGGCCCGCGGGGAGCGCGGCGGTGAGGCGCTCGGCCAGCAGGTGCCGCACGCCGGGTCCCACCAGCACGTCGTAGGAACGCTTGCCGAGCCCCACGCGGATGCGGGTGGGCGCTCCCTCGTCCTCACCCCAGCCGTCGCCATCATCCCCGTCATCCGGTTCGTCGGCCATCGGTCCGCGGCGACGGGCCAGGCGCCCCGCCAGCGCGGAGGCCGCCTCGCGTGCGGAGAGTTCATCTGCGTCCAGAACGATGTGGGCCACCTCGTCGTACCAGTGGTCGCGCTCGGCGGTCAGTCTGCGCAGCTTCGCGACCAGCGCTTCGTCGCCCTCCGCTCCCGCCAGCAGGGGCCGACCCGACCCGCCGGAAACCCGGCTGACCAGCACCTCGGGGCGCACCCGCAGCCAGCAGACGACAGCGCCGGCCAGTTGGGCACGGTTGGCGGAGACGGTCACCACCCCGCCACCTGTGGCCACCACCGAGGGTTCGATGCTCGCCAGCACCTCGGCGAGGATCTCGCTCTCGCGGCGCCGGAAACCTGCCTCCCCCTCAGCTTCGAAGATCTCCGGGATCGACCGGCCCGCGGCGGCGACCACCAACTCGTCGCAATCCACGAAGCGGCGCCCCAGCACGAGCGCCAGCTTCCGCCCCGTCTCGGACTTCCCAGAGCCCATCATCCCCACAAGAGCGATGTGGCGCACGGATCCGAGGCTACCGGCCACACCGGGCGGGGCCGAGACACTCCCGGCAGCGGGGGTTACCCGGCGACGGGGCCCCGAAGCGGTACCGTCGGGTTCGTGCGAGCGTTGGGCGTCGACCTCGGGACACGGAGAGTGGGGCTGGCGCTGAGCGACTCCGACGGCCGCGTCGCCACGCCGCTGGAGGTGCTGGAACGGTCCGGGTCCGAGGCGCAGGACCACGCCGCCATCGCCGAGGTGGTCGCCGAGCGCGGCGTCGAAGTGGTCGTGGTGGGCCTGCCCCTCTCACTCGACGGCTCCATGGGCCCGGCGGCCCGGGCGGCCCGCGCCGAAGTCGGGCGCCTGGCGGCGACCGTGGGCGTCCCCGTTGAGGCCTGTGATGAGCGCCTCAGCACGGCCGCGGCGACCCAACAGCTGCGGCTTGGTGAGGTCAAGGGACCCCGGCGGCGCCAGGTCGTGGACATGGTGGCCGCCGCCGTGATTCTCCAGTCGTGGCTCGACGCCCGTCGAGACTCCGACCCGATGACGTGAACGAGGATCGCCCCAACGCCGGGTTCGACCCGCTGATCGGCGAGCCCAAACGCGAGATCGGGCCTGCGGCTCGGAGCCCGGGGACCGGCCCACCACCCGCCGGCGAGCCTCGCAGCTCGCGACCACCGCAGGAACCGGCACCACCGGTGACACCCAGTGGTGCCCCCGGCGCCGCGCCGCCGGCGCCCCCGTCGCCCCGCGACCCCGCTCCCGGCGACATGCTCCTGGACCCCGAGGCGATTGCCGAGGACGAGGCCCTGTTCTTCGGCGACGACGCCTGGATCCGTTTCAGGCGCCCCTGGGGGTTCTGGCGGCGGGTGCTGGTGCTGGCGGGTGGCTTGGCGCTCCTGCTGGGCGGCGCCTACTTGTGGGGCAACTCGTGGTTGCAGCGCCAACTCGACCCTCCCGGCGAGCCGCAGGGCCGCTTCCTGGTGGAGATCCCCAGCGGTGCCGGCGTGAACGACGTCGCCAGGATCCTGGCGAACGAGGGCGTGGTGGCCAACGCCACGATCACCCGTCTCTGGTGGCGCGATGCCGACAACCTGCAGGCCGGGGCCTACTACTTCGCCGAGAACATGTCGGTGGACCAGGCCCGCGCCATCCTGGACTCCGGCCCCATCCCGCCGGTCTTCGAGAGCATCACGATTCCCGAGGGCCTGTGGCTCAGCGAGATCGCCGACCGGCTGCTGGACTCCCTGCCGGAGTTCGACCCCGCCGAGTTGCAGGCGGCGCTTGGCGACGGCCAGATCCGCTCCCGGTACCTGCCCGCAGAGATCGGCAGCCTGGAGGGCGTGTTGTTCCCGGACACCTACCAGGTGGACGAGAGGGGCGTGAGCGACGAGCGCGACCTGGTACGAAGGATGGTGGAGCAGTTCGACGCGGTGGCCGCCCAACTCGGCTACGACGACGCCCTCGAGCGCATCGGCCTCACGCCCTACCAGCTGGTGGTGGCCGCTTCGATCATCGAAGCCGAGGCAGCGCGCTCTGAGGACCGCCCGAAGGTGGCGCGGGTCATCTACAACCGCCTCAACGCCGGCATGACGCTGGGGATGGACGCCACGGTGCTGTACGCCATCGGCCAGCGCAAGAGTTCCCTGACGCTCGCGGACCTGGAGGTCGACTCCCCGTACAACACCCGCAAGTTCGGTGGCCTGCCGCCCACGCCGATCGCCGCGCCCGGCCGCGAGTCGCTGGCGGCTGCCATGAATCCCGAGCCGGGCGAGTGGCTGTACTTCGTACTCGTCGAGAGGGACGGCACACTGTTCTTCACCGACGATTTCGACGAGTTCCTGGTGCGGGCGGCCGACGCCCGCGCCCGAGGGGTGTTCTCATGACCCATCCGGCCGGCCTCAGCGGGCAGACCCGCCTGGCGATCGTGATCGGCGACCCGGTTCGTCACTCGCTGTCGCCGGTCATCCACAACGCCGGCTTCACCGCGTGCGGGCTGGATTGGGTGTTCCTGGCCTGCGAAGTGCCCGAGGGGCAGGTGCCCGAGGCGCTGGCCGGAGCGGTGGCTCTGGGGATCGACGGCCTCTCGGTGACCATGCCGCACAAGGCCGCCGTCGCCGCCACCGTCGACGAACTCTCCGAAACGGCGCGCCTGCTGGGCGCTGTGAACTGCGTGGCACGACACGGCGACCGGCTCGTTGGCCACAACACCGACGGCGGCGGATTCGTGGACGCCCTCGCGGATGAGGGGGGCTGGTCTCCGACCGGAGCGCGCTGCGTGGTTCTGGGAGCCGGCGGCGCCGCCAAGGCGGTGACCCTGGCCCTCGCCGAGGGCGGGGCGGCGGAGGTCGCGATCGTGAACCGGACCCTCCTCAACGCCGAGGCCGCCGCCGCGCTGGCGGGAGATCGGGGGCGTGTTGCGGAGCCGGGCGAGGTGGGCGGCTTCGATCTCGTCGTCAACGCCACCCCGCTGGGGATGAGCGGCCACAGCGGTGCCCCGGTACCGATCGACCCTGCGTTGCTGCGGCGCGGTCAGCTGCTCGTGGACCTCATCTACGAGCCGGCCGAGACGGCCCTTCTGGCGGCGGCACGGAGCCGAGGCGTGCGCGCCTTCAACGGTGTGCGCATGCTGGTCCACCAGGCGGCACGGGCGTTCGAACTGTGGACCGGCACCGACGCGCCGATCCAAGCCATGGCGGCGGCGACGACGGAGGCCCTGGCTCGACGCTGACCGCGCCTGGCCAAGCACGCTCCAGAATCACCCCGTCATTCCGGCGAAGGCCGGAATCCATCCTCCAGCGGTCCAAGCGGTGTCGACGTTCGGGGCCTGGCGGATCCCTGGGTTCCGGCTTCCGCCGGAACGACGAGCAAGGGCTCAGACGAGATCCCGCTGGGCTGCGGCTGCCCGCCGTACCAGGTCCAGCGCCTCGTCGAGGCGGCTGGCGTCCTTGCCGCCGGCTGTGGCGAAGTCGGGGTTGCGGCCCCCTCCCCCGCCGACCAGTTTGAGGGCGTCGCCGAGCAGGTCCGAGGCGTGCCAGCCGGCCCCCGGCACCACCGCGGCCACGAATGCCACGCCGCCGCCGGCCGGCGCAGTGGCCAGGACCACCGCTGTGGGGCCCTCCCGGTCGCGCACGCCGGTGGCAAGGTCCCGCAGTTCGTTGCGATCCACGTCGTCGACGCGCGCCACCACGAGGCCGTCGGTGGCCGCCGCCGCCAGGTCGGCGGCCCGGTCGCCGGACGCCTGGCGCCGCAGGGACTTCAATTCGTCCCGCAGTGCCTTCATCTCGCCCGCCCAACGGCCCGCTCCCGCCACCACGTCCTCGGGTGGCACGCCGAGCACGCCTGCCGCCTCGGCCAGGCGGCCCTCGGCGTGGCGCAGGCGCTGGATCGGTCCGTGGCCGCACACGGCCTCGAGCCGGCGGATGTTCGATCCGATGGATCCTTCGGAGATGATCTTCAGCGGCCCGATGTCGCCGAGCGCCCGCACGTGGGTGCCGCCGCAGAGCTCGATGGAATTGGCGCCGGCCTCCAGCACCCGCACCGTGTCGCTGTACTTGTCGCCGAAGAATGCAATCGCCCCGGCAGCCTTGGCCTCATCCATCGAGGTCTCGTAGTGCCGGCACGCCGGATTGGCGAGGATCTCGGCATTGGCGAGGTCCTCGATGGCGGTGATGTCGGTGTCGCTGAGGCCGCTGTAGTGGCTGAAGTCGAAGCGGAGCCGGTCGGGCGCCACCAGCGAGCCCTGCTGCTTGACGTGGGCGCCTAGGACCTCCCGCAACGCCCAGTGCAGGATGTGGGTGCCGGTGTGGTGGCGGCGGATGGCGGCACGCCGCTCACCGTCGATGACCGCCCGCACGCTCTGACCGACCTGTAGCCGGCCGACCGCGCCTTCGACGTGGTGAAGGTGCAGGCCCGCCACCACGTAGGTGGTGTCGGTGACCGCCAGCGCCTCGTCGCCGCCGTCGGGGTACAGGTTGCCGATGTCGCCGATCTGCCCGCCGGCCTCGGCGTAGAACGGGGAACGGTCCAGTACGACGCCCTGTTCGGTCACCGCCAGCACCCGGGCGGTTTCCTCGTCGCGGTCACGGCCCACGAACTCGGTCTCCCCGAACTCGTCCAGCACCTCCAGGAAGACGCTCAGATCGCCGGCGTCGATCGACCGGGCGGCCAAGTCCGCCCTGCCCCGGCGTCGCTGCTGCTCCAGCTCGGCCTCGAACCCTTCGCTGTCCAGCTCCACGCCCCGCTCGCGGGCGATCTCCTCGGTCACCTCGAAGGGGAAGCCGTACGTGTCGTGCAGCAGGAACGTCACGCTGCCCCCCAGCGGCTCGCCGTCGGCGAGGTCCGCCAGCGCCTCATCCAGCAGTACCGATCCCCTCCCGAGCGTCTCCCGGAAGCGCACCTCCTCGCGCTCGGTGACGTCGCGGATGAAGGCGTGGTTACCAACCAACTCGGGGTAGTCGTGACCCATGATGTCGGTCACCTCGTCCACCAGCAGCGGGGTGACGACGCTGTCCACGCCGAGCAGGTAGGCGTGGCGGATGGCCCGGCGCATGATGCGGCGAAGCACGAACCCGCGCTCGGAGTTGGACGGGAACACACCGTCACCGATGAGGAACGTCATGGTGCGGGCGTGCTCGGCGAGGATGCGCAGCGACACGTCGGAGGCGTCCGAGGTGCCGAGGCGCACGCCGGAGAGCTCCGACGCCTTGTCGACCAGCCGCGCCATCTCGTCGATCTCGAAGACCGAGTTGACCCCTTGCAGCAGCGTCAGGACCCGCTCGAGGCCGGCACCGGTGTCGATGCTGGGCTTGGGCAGGGGCGCCATCGAGCCGTCGACCTGCTGCTCGAACTGCATGAAGACCAGGTTCCAGAACTCGACGTAGCGCTCGTCGCCGCCGTGGGCCGGCCCGCCGCCGGGTCCGTACTCCTCGCCCTTGTCGTAGAAGATCTCCGAGCACGGCCCGCAGGGGCCGGTGTCGCCCATGCGCCAGAAGTTGTCCTCGTCGAGCCGCTGGATGCGCTCGGCCGGCACGCCCACGACGTCGCGCCAGATGTCGGCGGCCTCGTCGTCGCTGAGGTGGACGGTGATCCAGAGCCGCTCGGGATCGAATCCGAGTCGCTCGGTGGAGAGCTCCCAGGCCCAGGCGATGGCGTCGTCCTTGAAGTAGTCGCCGAAGCTGAAGTTGCCCAGCATCTCGAAGAAGCTGAGGTGCCGGCGGGTGCGCCCGATCTCGTCGAGGTCGTTCTGCTTGCCGCCGGCCCGCACGCACTTCTGCACCGTCGTGGCCCGCTTGTAGGGCGAAGGCTCGGTGCCGGTGAAGTAGGCCTTGAACGGCACCATCCCGGCGACGGTGAACAGCAGCGTGGGGTCATACGGGATGAGGCTCGCCGAGGGGACGATCGTGTGGTCGCGCTCGGCGAAGAAGCCGGTGAAGATGCTGCGCAACTCGCGTGCTGTGGTTCCGGGCATGGCGTGGGGTTCGGGGTCGGGCGTCGCTCGGGCGAGCGAGTTGTCGGATCGAGGGTATTGCCGGATCGGGGCGGGGTGCTACTTGGGACGATCCTCGCCGCGGCGCTCGGCACGCACCCTCCGGCGCCCTTCCTCAAGGGCTGCGGAAATCTCGTCGGTGACCTCCCGCAGAGCATCAACCAGGTGGCGCCCGCTCGGGCGACCCGCTGTCCCACCCCGCCCGGTGCTCGAGGACGCCCTCGATCCGCCCGTGGCATGGTTGGCGGCGGGGTCCTCCGGCGTGGCGCCGCGGTGGCTTCGCGTGGTCGTGGTTGTGCTGCGCTGGGCCTGCGCGGTGGCCAGGCGGGCGGCGAGGCGCGCCGAGGCGGTCCGATACCCCGAGCGCACCAGGTACACCGTCGCACGGCGGGTCCAAGGCGCCCGACGCGGCGGCCGCGGCGCGGCGGCCTCCTCGAGCCCTCCGGCATCCCCGCGGCGGAATAGCGAGACGACCGCCGCGAACGGCTCGACCAGGGCTCGGTAAGTCGCCCGCGACAGCGACTCGGCCCGCTCGGAGACGGCCTCGGCGACGTCCAGCAGGCCGCCGACCCGCTGCACCTCGCCGGTCACCCGCCCCGAGGCCTCCTCGATGCGCTCCACGGCCGGCAACAGGTCGCGGCGAATCTCACCCATCAGGCGGCGCAACTCCCTCAGCGACCGGCTGAGGCTCACGCCGACGGCTCCGAGGACTGCCACGGCCACGACCACGGCCACACTGGCCAGCACCACGGCAAGCTCGCCACCACTCACGGTTACTCTCCCTGACCGGCCCCTCGTATCACGGCGAGGATACTCGCGCCCCTATTGGAACGATACGAACACCGCCGTCGGGGTGAGGTTCAGCACCTGCTCCGGCCCGGCGGTCGGGGAGTCCTCGTCGTAGAAGTTCTTCCAACCCCAGTAGAACCCGCCGGCATCGGGCGCTCCGGTCAAGGCATCCCAAGTGCGTTGCTTGAGTTCCGGAGTGCCGTGACCGTCCATGTGGATCAGCACCGCAAGCTCGGCGGGAGTCTCGATCCGATGACGGTTCGTGATCATGGAGAAATGGAATTGGTGAAGGACGAACAGCTTCTGGGGAAGGGCTTCTTCACGCACCAGACCGGCCAGCCACTCCGAGACCCGGTTGATCTCCGCCGCGTCCACCGTGCCGATCTGGACCATATGGACCTGGTTCTCCTTGAGCCTCCACTCCGGATCCAGCGCAAGCCCGACATGGGGAAGGCGAAGGAATTCCTCATAGATCTTCGCCTGGGTCAGGAAGTCGGTCCGTCCCGGCTGCAGATCCAGGACCACGTACAGCTCGTTGGCGGCTGCAGTCTCGACCCAGGGCCTGATCACATCTCGAGCGGTCTCACTCGAATAGTCCCCGTCGGGACCGGGGTCGGCCGAGGCAACGGTGACGATGATCTCGAACGTACCCAGGACACGTGAACCGTCGGCGCCGTAGCCGGCGACGATGGAACCGAGGCGTTCGACACTCTCGGTGGGCCCCTGTTCTCCCAGCACTCCGAGGCCTGCTGTCGTCGGATGGCCGTACATGGCCACGAGACGGCGACCAGGGTCGGATTCGAACAGGAGCAACCCACCTCCGGGAATCTCATCACCCCGGCGGATGACGTCCAGTTGCCAAGCCGCATCCTCGCCGAATTCCGAGAGCATCTCCACCTCCGAAGCGGCGGAAATCGTCTCCCTTGTCTCCGGGGAGGCCGCCCGGAAATCACCGGCCAGAGCGACCACCCCGACACCGATCCGGTGGCCCAGGGCTGCCAACGGCGCGGCCACTCTGGCATCATCGACGATCCACACGCGGTCATACGGCTGTTCCGGCGCGAACGTCGCCTGGCGATCGACGGCCACCAGTTCGAAGGCGAAGTCAGCGAGGTTGTCGTGAAGGATCCTCTCGTGGATCCCGGCAGCCACGATCCGATCCGGGGCGAGACGCCGGAGTTCCTCCGTCAGGGCGACGTCGAACCAAGGATCGACGAGTAGCAGCGGGCCCCGGATCCCTCGGGACAGCAGCGTGGAGATCGCAGCGGGGTTCCAGGCGAACGCCAGACCAACCTCGTGGGCGCAGTCATACATCGCCTGCGACAACTCGACAGAGGCCGCCGCCGCAGAAGTGTCGGTGATCCGGAGATCCCCCGGGATCCGCGGCGCACAAATGCGCTCCGGTTCGGTCGACACGGTGGTGCCTGGAGGATCGGAGGGAACCCTCTGTGTCGACGCATTCTCACCGGTGACTCCGGCCGAGGTCGAATTCGCATCGGAGGGCACTGGGGCCTCCTGCGTATTTGCAGTGCGCGAACTCCCCGAGACCTCTAGACCGCGTAGATCGGAGAACACCGCTGCCAGGAGAAGTGCCGCCAGGACAACGAGTAGCGCCGCGGAGCGGCGGGAAAAGCGCGGCCGCGTCGAGAATCGATGGCCCGGGCGAAAGTAGGAGTCGAGGCGCGCGAGAACGGATCGCATTCTCAAAGAATGCTCCTGCGATGCTTAATCGGGCTCCGGTGCGGCTTGACTGCACACCTACTTTGGTGGCTCTTCGCCTCTTGTGATGCCGTGGAAGGGTTCTGTTGTCGGGTGACGACAGTGTGTCATGCGCAGCCGTGGAGAACGCGGAGGCGGTCAGCGCATGCCACCGGTGGCGAGGCGAGCCCTGCCCTCGCGCCAGGTCGGGAATTTCGGCTCCGGAGCCTCCCAACGCAGGAACGCTGAGGCATCGCGATCGGCGATCTCGTCGAAGACCACCATCGAGTGCAGATGGGCACCAGATCTCACGAAGCTGTCGAGGGCCGCGGCGTCCCGCCAGATGGACTGCGTGAAGAACCGCAACCGACCGAAGTTCGCCCTGCGCCGGTGGCGGACCACGCCCGGTGCTTCCCGAAGCTGGGCCTTGATGTCGCCGTTCAGCGCGAAGAACCGCCGCAGGTGCCGCCAGCCCCGGAGTTGCAGCCGGGTGGCGACCACGATCACTGGTTCTCGAACAACCTCGTCACCTGCCATTGCGAGCCCCCCTGGAGAATGTCAACCAGCAAGCCGGCATGCGGCGGCCTACTGCTCGGGATTCTCGCGCGATTCGTCGGGCGGACGCGCCTGGCGGGCGCGGAGCCAGCGGTCGTAGATCTCCTGCTCGACACCGTGCGGCGACGGCTCGTAGTACACGCCCTCGCCTGCGCCGACGGGGCGGTGCTGCTGGGGGCGCCAGCCGCGGGGGTCGTCGTGGGGGTACTCGTAGCCCTCGCCGTGGCCAAGTCCCTTCGCGCCGGCGTAGTGGGCGTCCCGCAGGTGCGGCGGCACCTCGCCCCGCCGGGCGCGCACGTCGGCCCGGGCTCGGCCCAGCGCGACCGTCACCCGGTTGGACTTGGGAGCCGTCGCCAGGTACACGACCGCGTGCGCCAGGTTCAACGACGCTTCGGGCAGACCCACGTACTCCACGGCCCGGGCGGCGGCGTCGGCCACCAGCACGCCCTGCGGGTCGGCCATCCCCACGTCCTCCGACGCCAGGATGACCAGCCGCCGCGCCACGAAGCGCGGGTCCTCGCCGGCCTCCAGCATCCGGGCCAGCCAGTAGAGCCCGGCGTCGGGATCCGATCCGCGGATGCTCTTGATGAAGGCGCTGGCCACGTCGTAGTGGTCGTCGATGCCGTAGCCCATGGCAGCGGCATCCACCGCAGCCTCGGCGTCGGTGAGGCGCACCTCGGCCGGCTCGCCCCGCTGGCCGGCGAGGGCAACCGCCACCTCCAGGGCGCCGAGGGTCGCCCGGCCGTCGCCGCCGGCTCGCGCCACGAGGTGCTCCAGGGCATCGGGGTCGGCGCTGGCGCCGGTCGCCTCGAGGCCCCGCTGCAGCAGCACCCCCAGGGCCTCATCGTCGAGAGGATGCAGCCGGAAGAGTGCCGAGCGGGAAAGCAGCGGCGGGTTCACCTCGAAGTAGGGGTTCTCCGTGGTGGCTCCCACCAGCACGATCAGGCCCGACTCCACCGCCGGCAGGAGGGCGTCCTGCTGTGCCTTGTTGAAACGGTGCACCTCGTCGAGGAACAGGATGGTGCCCTGGCCCTGCTCGCCGAGCCTCTGGCTGGCCGCGGCCAACTCGGCTCGCACGTCCTTGACGGTTGCCGACACAGCACTCCGGGCCACGAACGCCTTGGCGGTGGCGCCCGCGATGACCTCGGCAATGGTGGTCTTGCCGGTTCCGGCAGGGCCCCACAGCACCAGCGACGACACCCGGTCCGCCTCTATCAGAAGCCGAAGCGGGGCGTCCGGCCCCAGCAGGTGGTCCTGGCCCACGATCGCATCCAGGGTGCGGGGACGCAGGCGAGCAGCCAGCGGCTGGCGCTGGGTCAGATCGCGCCGGGCCCGGTCTGCGAAGAGGTTGTCGGCCATCACCTAGGAGTCTGCTGAATTTCCGACGGTGATGCAGGCCGTGCCGTCGCGAACTGGTCCGGCCTCGCGGAAGGATCCGGCCAACGTTTCGTCGACAGGGCCGCCGGAGCTCCAGGAATGTACGACCTGCTGCGAGAGCAAGGACGCCTCACCGAGCTACCCCAGAGGACCTACTCCGGCGACGAGCCATCCGAGTGGATGGGATGTTCGTCGCACGTCCCCTGGGCTCTCGGCAAGACGTAACGCCCGCGATGGAGGACTGGGAGCGCCGGTCCCGTGCCAACCCTGCAGTGCCAACCCTCCTGCGGGCCATGGTGCTGCAATGGATGAGGGATGACTCCCGGTCCCCTGGGGTGGCAGGAATCACCCTGTCGCTTCCCGCAGCTGATAGATGAATCGCCAGGCTCCACGAGGGAGAAAGTCGACAGAGGCATGGGCTGGCACCGCGCACGGAGCGATGCCATCGCGCCGCTGCGCAGGCTCGCACCGGCCATCTACCTAGTTTCCATATATTCAATTAGTTTCAGATTGATGTTGATTCTGACTAGCCTACGGCCCGGATGAAGCCAGTCGCTCGCCGGTCTCGCCGGACGACCGCGGACTCGCTCGTCCTAAAGCGGATGCGAAGCCAGTACGGACTTGTCTCGCGGCGGCAGGTGCTGGAAGCCGGCATGACCGACTCCCAGATCAACGAGCGACTGCACGCTGGCCGCTGGGTGCGCGCCGCACGGGGCGTCTACCAGCACGCTGTCTGGCCGGTGACCCCGATGTCGAGGCTGCTCGGTGCATGCATGACGTGCGGTGCACTGGCGAGCCATCGCTCGGCGGCTGCTGTGCACGGCATCGACGGCTACGAACTCGATCGCTTCGAACTCTCGGTGCCATGGGAGAAGAAGCCGGCCGTCAACGGCGCGAAGGTGTACCGCATGACGCAGATGCACTTGGCCAGGCCCGTGATCCGGAACGGCATACCCTGCACCGGACTGGCCCGCACGATTCTCGACCTCGCAGCCGTGGTCAGCCGCAGGCAGCTGGATCGGACCATTGACGCGGTGCTACGCGACGGGCTCCTCCGAGCATCCGATCTCTATGCCGTTCTCGTTTCACACTCACGGAACGGGCGAGCCGGTTGCGGTGCGCTCAGGGAGGCCCTCGATGAACGCTGCGGGGACGACCCGGTGCCGCTCAGCGCTTGGAGCCGGATGGTCGCGGACCTACTCGTCGGCTCCGGCCTCCCCCGCCCTGCCATGGAGTACCGCGCGCTCGACGACGGCGGCAAGCTCCTGGCCCAAGTCGATCTGGCATACCCAAGCCGTCGGCTGGCCATCGAACTCGACAGCAAGCGGTGGCACTTGAACAGTGTCTCCTTCGAACGCGACTCCCGGCGACGCAATGCCCTCATGGTTGGCGGATGGACGGTCCTGACATTCACCTGGAGCGACTACAAGGAGCATCCGGGCCAGCTGTGTGCCACGGTCGCCAGCGTCTACAAGGCGGCAGAAACCGGCCTCGACAGGGGTTCGTAACCGGGCGCGCGGAGTCTTGGTGCGACTTTTGTCGCCATACCACAGAGAACTCAGACCAAGATTGCGCCAGCGGGCCAGGGACGGTGGGCGGACGGTGGGCGGACGGTGGGCGGACGGCCCGTCTCGGTGAGAGCGGCGGTCTCAGGAGGGACGCAGGCGCAGGCCCAGCTCGCCGAGGTGGCGCTCGGGCACCGGTCCGGGGGCGCCGGTCAGCGGGTCGGCGCCCGACTGGGTCTTCGGGAAGGCAATGACCTCGCGGATGTTCTCCTCGCCCGACAGCAGGGCGGCCAGCCGGTCGATCCCGAAGGCGAACCCGGCGTGGGGCGGCGCTCCGTAGCCGAACGCCTCCAGAAGGAAGCCGAAGCGACGCTCAACCTCCTCGCCGTCGAGGCCCAGGGCGGCGAACACCTGCTTCTGGATGGCGGCGTCGTGGATCCGGACACTCCCCGAGCCCAACTCCCAACCGTTTATCACCAGGTCGTAGGCCTGCGAGCGCACCCGCAGCAGCGATTCGCCGCCGCCCCGCACCAGATAGTCCACATCGTCGGGGTGCGGCATCGTGAACGGGTGGTGGGCGGCTTGCGGGTTCCCCTCAGCATCGATGTCCTCGAAGAGCGGGAAGTCCACGACCCACAGCGGCGCCAGATCCCCCTCGCTGACCGGCGGTCGCCCCAGCTCGAGCCGCAGCAGCCCCAGCACCCGGTTGGCGAGCCGCCGCTCGTCCGCGATGAGCATGATCATGTCGCCGGTTGCCGCGCCGAGGCGCTGCGGGAGGGCCGCCTGCTCGCCGGGTGACATGAACTTGGCGAGAGCGCCGTCGAGGACCGGCACGCCGTCGTCGCCGGACTCACCGATCCTGAACCACGCCAGGCCCTTGGCTCCCCAGCGCTTGCAGGTGGCGGTCAGTTCGTCGATCCGGTTGCGGCCCATCTCGGCCCCACCGCTCACGGTGATGCCTTTGACACACGGCACCTGGAAGACCCGGGCCTGCGTGCCCTCGAAGAGGTCGGTGCAGTCGATCAGCTCCATGCCGAAACGGGTGTCGGGCTTGTCGCTGCCGTAGCGCTCCATCGCCTCGTCCCAGGTGATGATCGGCACCTCGCCCAGGGGCGAGCCGGTGACCATGTCGGCGGTGTGGCTGACCGTCGTGGTGATGAAGTCGATGACCTCCCCGGCGCCCACGAATGCGGCCTCGGCGTCGAGCTGCATGAACTCGAACTGCCGGTCCGCCCTGAGGTCCTCGTCGCGCAGGCAGCGGGCGATCTGGTAGTAGCGGTCGAGGCCACCGACCATGCAGAGCTGCTTGAAGAGCTGCGGGCTCTGCGGCAAGGCGTAGAAGTTGCCCGGATGCAGCCGCGAGGGCACCACGAAGTCCCGCGCCCCCTCCGGAGTGGACGCAACCAGCATCGGGGTCTCGATCTCGATGAACCCCTGCGCGTCCATCGCCTCCCGGATGGCGGAGTTGACCCTCGCTCGGGTCCGCAGGTTGTGTTGCATGCGCTCGCGTCGCAGGTCCAGGTAGCGGTAGCGCAGGCGCAGGTTCTCGTCCACGTCGCCGTGCAGCGGGATCGGCATCGGTTCGGCCTGCTTGAGGACCTCCACGGTGCAGTCACCGATCTCCACCTCGCCGGTGGGCAGCGCCGGGTTGGCGGTCCCCTCGGGCCGCTCCCGCACCACGCCGGCGATGCGCACGACATACTCGGTGCGGGCGTCGATGCGCTCGTCGACGACGCATTGCACGATGCCCGTGTGGTCACGCACGTCCAGGAAGGCCAGGTGCTCGCCGTGGGTGCGGCGCCGGTCCACCCAGCCGCAGACGACGACGGAATTGCCCACCTCGGCGGCGCCGAGTTCGCCGCAATAGCGGGTCCGCATACCTGTCGCCTCGTTCACTGCGTGCTCCCATCTCCGGTACCTTCGGCCACCAGGCGAGCCACCTCGGCGGCCACGGCGGCACGAGGAATCTGCCTCTGGATCGACTCCCCCGGCGCTGTCGCCCGGTGCCCGCGCATCCCGCGCAACGACACCACACCGCCGGCCAACTCGTCAGGGCCGACCAGCAGCGCCCAACGCGCCCCCGAGCGGTCGGCCGCCTTCATCTGCGCCTTCATCGAGCGCCCATCGAAGGCCCGCTGGACCCCGACCCCGACCCGGCGCAACTCCTCGGCCAGCAGCGTGGCCTCACCACCACCGGTCACGTCGACCACGAACACATCCGCCGCCCCCGACGGCGCGGGGAAGACACCCTCGGCGTCGCATGCGAGCAGCAGGCGGTCCGCGCCGAGCGCGAAACCCACCCCCGGGGTGTCGGGACCACCCAGATCGGCCACGAGGCCGTCGTACCGGCCCCCGCCGCCAACGGCGTCCTGGGCGCCGTCGAGCGCATCGGAGGCCAGTTCGAAGGCGGTGCGCCGGTAGTAGTCCAGCCCGCGCACCAGCCGCGGGTTGCGTTCGAAGGGGATGCCCAGCGCCTCCAGCCCCGCCAGCACGGCCCCGAAGTGCTCAGCGCCAGCCTCACTCCAGTAGTCGTCGATGACCGGTGCGCCCGCCACGACAGCCCGATCCTCGGGACGTTTCGAGTCCAGCAGGCGCAGCGGGTTGCGGCCCAGCGTCTCGGTGCCCTGCGCCGACAGTTCGCCCGAACGCTCCTCGAAATAGGCGGCCAGCGCCGCCAGGTAGGCCTCCCGGTCGGCGCGATCACCCAGGGAGTTCACCGCCAAGCGCAGCTTCTGGAGACCGAGGCCCCTGCAGAACCGCCACGCCAGGGCGATCACCTCCACGTCGGCCTGCGGGTCGTCGCTGCCGAACAGCTCCGCGCCCACCTGGTTGAACTGCCGGAAGCGGCCTGCCTGGGGCTTCTCGTAACGGAACTGCGGCCCCTCGTACCACGCCTTCCAGGGCAGGGTCGGGCGGTGCTGCACGAAGGCGCGTGCCACCGAAGCCGTCAGTTCGGGGCGCAGCGCCAGGTGCCGGTCGCCGGGATCGCGGAACTGGTACATCTCCTTGGAGACGATGTCGGTGGCCTCACCCACGCGCCGGAACACCTCGATCTGCTCGAACATCGGCGAGACGACCTGGCCGTATCCCGCCAGTTCGGCCGCCGAGGCGAACGTCTCCACCAGGGCGCGCAGCCTCGCCGAGTCCGGCGCCAGGATGTCGCGCGTGCCCCGCGGCGCCTGCAGTGACACGGGCTCAGATCTCGAGGTCACCGAAGAACAGGGCGATCTCCCGCGCGGCGGAGGCCTCGCTGTCGCTGCCGTGCACGAGGTTCTCGGTGACCTCCAGCCCAAGATCGCCGCGGATCGTCCCCGGGGGCGCGGCCGCCGGGTTCGTCGGGCCCATCAGGGTGCGCACGATGGCGTAGGTGTCCTCGGGCCCCTCCAACACCAGGGCGAGCGTCGGCGAGCGGCCGATGAAGTCACGCAGTTCGGGGTAGAAGGACCTCTCGACGTGCTCGGCGTAGTGGCGCGCCGCCAGGTCGGCGTCGATCTGCACGAGTCGGGCCGCGGCGATCCGCAACCCCTTTCGCTCGAATCGACTCAGAATCTCGCCCACCAGACCCCGCTCGACGGCGTCCGGCTTGCACAGGACCAGCGTTGCACCCATCGTTCCGCTCCGATTCGCTCCGAGGTATCCCGCCCGGGGATCCGGAGTCAGGCTATCTGCGCCGGTCACCGTGTCGGGTTCTCCATCGGGGGCACCGAGGCGGTCTCGCGGGTGGCTTCAGAAGCTCCAGGTGGTGGCCGACTCGATGGACTCGGCGCTGCGAGCCGCGCCCGCCACGTAGAGCGAACCCGACACGAAGACCAGGTCGCCCTCGGCCGCCTGCGCCCGGGCATGGCGGACCGCAGCGGCGGGATCGTCCACGGCCTCGCAGCGGATGCCCGCCTCGCCCGCGAGCCGGGCAAGTTCGGCGGCCGGGATGCCACGCGGTGACGGTGCGGTGGTGGTGACGAGCAGTTCGCAGCGGTGGGCGCCGACCTCGGCGAACATCCGCTGCGGGTCACGCTCACGCATCATGCCGATGACCATGAACGTGCGGGCTGCGCCGGCGAAGTCCTCCTCCAGCGAGAGCCGGGCGGCGGAGGCCCCGTCGGGGTTGTGCGCTCCGTCGACCACCACCAGCGGCGCCCGCCCGACGACCTCGAGGCGTCCCGGCAGCCCCGCCCCGGCGAACGCCTCGCGCACCACCTCGTCGGGCAGCGGGGCGTCGAAGAACGCCTCGCAGGCGGCCAGCGCCAGCGCGGCGTTGTCGCCCTGGTGCCGGCCGTGCAGCTCAAGGAAGACGTCCTCGTAGCGCCCTCCGGCGGCGATGTCCAGCATCCTGCCCCCGACGGCCAGATCGTTGCGGGCACAGCCGAAGTCCTGATCCCGCAGCAACGTCCGGGACGGCCCGGCCTCGCAGAACACCTCTCCCAGGGCGGGATCGGTCTCCCCCAGCACCAACACCGCGCCGGGCTTCACGATGCCGGCCTTCTCCCACGCCACAGCCGCCCGCCATCCGGGACCACCGTCGGTGTGGTCCTCCCCCACGTTCGTGACCACCGCCACATCCCCGTCGACGACATTGGTGGCGTCGTAGCGGCCCAGCTTGCCAACCTCCACGACAGCCACGTCCACCGCCGCGTCGGCGAAGCCGCGCAGCGCCGCGCCGGTCATGATCTCGAACCAGGAGGGCTCGAGCCCTGCGGCGGTGATCGCCCGGCGCGCGTCGCCCAGCAGTTCGGCGAGTGCGTCGTCGTCGACGGGAGCGCCCGCCAGCTGGATGCGTTCGTTGATGCTGCTGACATGCGGGCTCGTGTAGGTCCCGGCGTACAACCCCCGCGCCGCCAACAGGCGGCTGATGAGGTGTGCCGTGGAACCCTTGCCGTTGGTGCCGGTGACGTGCACCACGGGGAAGTCCCGCTGCGGATCTCCCAGCACCGCCGCCAGCTCCCGCATCCGGTCCAGGGACAGCCCGTGCACCTTGCCGGCAGTGGCCTCCAGGTTCACGTGGCGGTCCAGCCACGCCACGGCATCACGCAGCGTCATCGGTGGCGGGTGGCCGTACCACGGCGTCGAGGGGCAGACGTCTTGCGCAACGGATGGCGCTGGACTGTAGCGACAGCCGGCTCAGGAAGCAGCGCGCCTCGAGGCCTCGGCGGGACGCAGGCGCGGCACCAGCGTGGGATTGGCATTGGCGCGCACGGTGCCGGCGTCGATCACGCAGCGCTCGATGTCCGAACGGCCCGGCAGGTCGAACATGAGGTCCAGCAGCACCTCTTCCATGACGGCCCGCAGGCCCCGGGCCCCGGTGCCGCGAGCCATCGCCACATCCGCGACGGCCTCGAGGGCTTCCGGCGTGAACTCCAACTCGACGTTCTCGTACTCGAACTTCCTGCCGTACTGCTTCGTCAAGGAGTTTCTGGGCTCGACGAGGATCCGCACCAGGGCGTCCTGCTCGAGGTTCGACACGGCGCCGACCACCGGCAACCGCCCCACCAACTCGGGGATCATGCCGAAGCGCAGCAGGTCCTCCGGCTGCACCTTGCTGTAGAGCTCGCCAAGATCCTTCTCCTCCAGCGGGCGCACGTCCGCGCCGAAGCCCACGCCCTTGCGGCCGATGCGGCTCTCCACGATCGTGTCGAGGCCGGCGAACGCCCCGCCGCAGATGAAGAGGATGTTGGTTGTGTCGATCTGGATGAGTTCCTGGTGGGGGTGCTTGCGCCCCCCCTGGGGCGGGACCGAGGCGGTGGTGCCCTCCAGGATCTTCAGCAACGCCTGCTGCACACCCTCACCGGAGACGTCCCGGGTGATCGAGGGGTTCTCGCTCTTGCGGGCGATCTTGTCGATCTCGTCGATGTAGATGATGCCCGTCTCGGCCCGCTTCACCTCGTAGTCGGCGGCCTGGATGAGCTTCAGCAGGATGTTCTCGACGTCTTCGCCCACGTAGCCGGCCTCGGTGAGGACCGTGGCATCGGCAATGGCGAACGGCACGTTCAGGATCTTGGCCAGAGTCTGGGCCATGAGGGTCTTGCCGCAGCCGGTGGGGCCGATGAGCAACACGTTGGACTTGGCCAGTTCCACGTCCTCGGCGCTGCCCGAGCTACCCAGTTGGAGGCGCTTGTAGTGGTTGTAGACCGCCACGGAGAGGATCTTCTTGGCCCGGTCCTGACCCACGATGTAGTCGTTCAGGAACTCGAAGATCTCCGAGGGCTTCGGCAGGTCGCCCATGGGAACCTCGGGCGGCTCGAGCTCCTCGCGGATGATCTCGTTGCAGAGGTCGATGCACTCGTCGCAGATGTAGACACCGGGGCCGGCGATGAGCTTCTTGACCTGCTTCTGGGTCTTCCCGCAGAAGGAGCACTTGAGGAGTTCGCCCTCACCGAGCTTGGCCAACGGTCCTCCTCTTGCTGCTCATGGTGATCGTCTCTATCCCGACCGGTACCCGACTAGGGCACGGCGCTGATTTTCGGCGACCCGTCCTCGCTGTTCGTGAGGCCACGGGACTCGATGATCTCGTCGATTATCCCATATTCCTGCGCCTCGGCCGCGGTCATCACGTAGTCACGGTCGGTGTCGGTCTGGATTTTCTCGAGGCTCTGGCCGGTGTGGCGGGCGAGGACCTCCTCGAGTTGCGTCTTCAGACGCTGGATCTCCCGGCTGGCGATCTCGATGTCGGAGACCTGGCCGTGCGCCCCGGCGTACGGCTGGTGGATCAGGATGCGGGAGTGCGGCAGGGCCAGACGCTTGCCCGGGGTCCCCGCTGCCAGCAGCACCGCCGCGGCGGAGGCGGCCTGGCCGAAGCAGATCGTCGTCACGTCGGGGCGGATGTACTGCAGCGTGTCGTAGATGGCGAACAGGGCGTTGATGTCGCCACCGGGCGAGTTGATGTAGAGGCTGATGTCCTTGTCGGGGTTCTCCGACTCGAGGTGCAGCAATTGGGCGCACGTGAGGTTGGCGACCGTGTCGTCGATCGGCGTGCCCAGGAAGACGATGTGCTCCTTCAGCAGGCGGGAGAACAGATCGAAGGCCCGCTCACCACGCGATGTCTGCTCGATGACCGTCGGGACCAGGTAGTTGCGCGGTGCGCTCACAGCGGATGACTCCTAGGGCCGATTTGCCCGGCGGCGACGGCGGCCGGGGCTGTCCTGAATGGAGGATACGGTCTCGGTCTCGCGCTGCGGTGCATCGCCGGCGTCGGAGTCGGCCCGGGCCCTCAATCCCCGTCCTCCTCGAATGCATCCCGGTCCTCGAAGTCGCCGCCGTCTTCGACTTCGGCGTCGTTGTCGGGCTCGGGGGGCGCCAGCAGCTCGCGAGCGATCGTGACGCCGTCGGGGTCGGTCACCGCGGCGTGGTCGGTGAGCCAGTCGAGGGCCATGGCCTTGCGGCGCTCGGCGCGCAGCGTGGACCAGCCGCCGCTACGGGTGAGGCGGTCGCGGACCTCTGCGGGGTCGAGCTCCATTCGCTCGGCGGTACGGTCGGCCTCCGCCTGCAGTTCGGCATCGTCCACGTCGAGTCCTTCGGCGTCGGCGACCGCCCGGAGAGCCAGGTCCAGACGGACGCTCTGCTCGGCGCCCTCGCGCATCTGATCCCGCAGCTCGTCGGGACTCTGCCCGGTGGCGGCCAGATATTCCTCCAGCGTGCCGTTCTGGTTCGCCAGCGCCTGGCGCAGGTCACCGAGGCGGCGGTCGGTCTCGCCGATGATCAGCGCCTCAGGCAGGTCGACCACGACGAGTCCTGCGGCGGCCTCCGAGACGCGCTCGCGAAGCAGCATCCGCACCTGCGCCGTCTTCAACTCGGTGAGGCGATCAGTGACGTCGTCGCGGAACTCGGCGACCGTCTCGAACTCGCTCGCGGACTGGACCAGCTCGTCGTCGAGGTCGGGAAGGATGCGGGCCTGCACCTCCTTCACCAGGATGCGGAACCGCAGCAGGTCCTCGACGGACTGATCGGGATGGCGGGCGTTGAACTCCAGGATGTCCCCGGTCTTGGCGCCGCGCAGGTTCTCGTCGATCTCCGGTACGACGGCGCCGGATCCCACCTCGTAGGTGTAGTCCGACACCGTGAGGCCCTCCACTTCGACGCCGTTCTGGCTCCCGACCACGTCGATGGCCACGTGGTCGGTGTCGGTGGCCGGCCGGTTGACGGTCTCGAGTTCGCTGAACTGCGCCCGCAGGGCGTCGATCCGTGTGTTGACCTCGTCATCGGTGGGCAACGGACTGGGGATCTCCACCGCCAGGGTGTCGTAGCCGTCGGCGGCCACCTCCGGGCGGACCTCCACGAGCGCCTCGAAGGTCACCGCTCCCTCGTCGCGCCCGGCGGTGATGTCGATCTCCGGCGGGGCGATCACGTCGAGGTCGTGGCGCACCACGGCCTGCTGGTAGTAGTCGGGCAGGGCGGCCTGCATCGCCTCGGCACGTATGTACCCGGCCCCCAGCCTGGCCTCCAGCACCTTGCGGGGCGCCTTGCCGGGACGGAACCCGGGGAGGCGGACCTCGCGGACGATCCTGCGGTAGGCGGCCTCCTCGGCCTTGTCCATCTCGTCGCGGTCGAGGCGTACCGAGATCCTGACCTTGTCACCGTCGGCCGGTGCCAGCGTGCTCTCCACGTCGAAAAGTCTATGGGCCGGGTCGGTCTTACGGTCCCGGCACGTGCCCCGCCGCCCGACCGACCGGCGACAGTCGCGGCGCGGCGGCAGCGACACGAGCCGCCGTCGCTAGCCTGACCGGTACCGCGGGTGTAGTTCAACGGTAGAACCTCAGCCTTCCAAGCTGATGACGGGGGTTCGATTCCCCTCACCCGCTCGCCGCCATCTTGGGGAATTAGGTCTTGTCCTATTGGCCAGACTGGTTTCATCGCGCCACTGGGTTGATCGCGCCGACGTCAGGCATTTTGGGCTCTTCGGAAATGAGCGGGGAGCCGCGGACACCGCAAGGGTCGGCGCGCCCACCGCAGGTGTATTCCGGCCGGCGTGCTGCTACTGGCCCAGACCGGCGATGGCGAGTTCGACGCGGTTGGAAGCATCCGGCCGTCATCGGTACAGATGGCGCCCTGGGCATCGCAGTCGGTGGTCTCGAGCAGGACGATGTCGACATCGCAGTCGCCGTTGGGCCTGACCGTGACACGCCAATCCATGTTGCTGCCCCGCTCCAGCCGTCCGGCCCCGCGCAGCGCCGCCGGTCACCGTGAAGAGGTGCTCCCGCAGATCCCGAAGCCCAGGCAGAGCCTTGCGCTGATTCGCAACTCGAAGGCGAAAGAGGTCGAACCGTCGGAGGACTCAGCAGCGTTCTCGATGACGGTGGTCAGCAGCGGACGTGTTGGCTGTGCGCTGTTCCAGAACCACAGACTCACCCTTCTGCCGTTGGCCGGGGCTCGGGTGGTCAGCAGCGGAGGGGTTGATTGATGTCGTTGGGTTTGCGGCCGGGGCGTTGCATGGTGAACTTGCCGTGGGGTTCGCGGGCGATGGTGGCGCCGCGTTTGGAGTGGATTTCTTTGTGGTGGCAGTGCCCGCAGAGCAGGCAGAGGTTGTCGATGTCGGTGGGACCGCCGTTGTCCCAGTAGTCGACGTGGTGGGGTTCGCAGAAGCTGTTCGGTGCGCCGCAGCCCACGCAGCCCTTGTCGCGCACCGCCAGGGCGATCCGCTGCGCGGTGTTGGCGTCGCGGTACTCGCGGCCCAGCCAGAGTGGCTGGCCCTTCGTGTCGAACAGGGCGGGCAGGATCTCCGCCTCCAGGGCGAGCCGCAGGAACTCGTCAGCCGCGAGAGGTGTCCCGTCGGCGAGGCGCGGGTCGGCGAGTTGGTCGGCGACGAGGTCGTAGTCGGCAACCACGACCAGCGTCGTCCTCAACGCCTTGCCCTTGCCGCGTCGCGTGACGAGCGCCTCGAAGGCGTCGGCGTACAGTTGCGTCGTGGTGGGGCGGTTCTTCGGATCCGCGGCCCTCAGTAGCCGGCGATACTCCGCGCCGAGCGCTGTCTGGACCTTGGCGCCGGCGAGGGGGTCCAACCAGCCGTTGATCCGGTACATGCCATCGGACTGGGGGCGGATCGAGAACTCGCGCCGCTCCCGCTGCCGGCGCCGCCGCGCCTCGAGATCCTCACCCGAGGTGCGCTCGTTGAGGTGATCGCGCACCGTCCGACCGAACACGTCGATCGGCTGCTGGGCAGCGGCGGCGAGGAGTTCCTTCTCGTCGATGGAAGACTCCTCGGCGGCCTCGGCGATCATCCTCGCCTGCTGCGCGGTAATCGCCCCACCCGCCAACGCCTCAGCCGTCGTGGGCAGCCATTCGAGCCGGCCGGCCAACCGCACGTCCCGCTTCGCGTTACCGCGAGACTCCCGCAGCCGGTCGCGCACCGCCTCCGCCGCCTCAGCCTCGCCGCGGCGCCCCGCGATGGCGCTCACGGTCTCTGACTTCAGCGCCGCCAGCGCCGACTCGGCGCACCCCACCAGACCCAATCGCTCGTCGAGGCGCTCCCCGCCCAACGAGCCGAGCCCCTCACGCAGCACCCCCAACACCGCCGACAACCAACCCGCCGCATCCTCGGTAGCCCCCGACGTGCTCACACCCCCACACCCACACAACACCGCCGCACCGCCGCCGGTGTCGTTCAGCCTGACGCCAGCGGTGTCGGCGCTGCCGGCGTCGTTCAGGCTGACGCCAGCGGTGTCGGTGCTGTCTCCGAAGAGGGTGGGATCGGTCACTGGCCACTCCCCGCGAGTGTTCGATCGGGCTCGGGTCGACTCCCGTCGACGAGCCGGTCGGGGAAGACCGACCTCGCTGCGATCGAGGTCAGTGACCGGTACCCCTACTCTATCAAGCCCCGGCGATATGCGCAACACCAGTTCGGTATACATCGGAAATATCTTCTCGGAGTTCAGACTTGGCCGTCAGCACATCCACGAGCGAGCCGCACAGGCCGTCACGCAACACATCGACACCTACAGCGGCAAGCAAACGCTCGCCGGCCGAATGTTCGGGCGAAGCTCGGCTAGGCGCATCGGTGGATTCTCTTACGAGCCGAGGCGAGACTGCGCGATCGTGCGACGACGACCGGATCGGCTGTTCCTGCTCACCGGCGGGATGCAGGGACTTGCCTGGTCGGCGGGACTGCCGCAGGTCGTGTGGTGGGTCGTGGAGTTGCGGCTCTCGCCGCTACAGCTGGCGCTGCTGGGGACCGCGCTCGTGCTGACCATCCTGCTGGCGGAAGCACCCACGGGCGTGCTGGCAGACCTGTACGGCCGCAAGCCTTCGGTGGTGGCCTCCTTCGCGGTGATGGGCACGGCGATAGGACTCATGGCGGTATCGCCGGCGTTCGGCGCACTGATCGGTTGGCAGGCGGTCTGGGCCGTGGGTTGGACAATGCAGAGCGGCGCGGCGACGGCCTGGGTTACCGACGAGTTGCTGGCAGGATCGGGACGGCTACCCGGCGGCGATGAGGCGGGCGGCGATGAGGCGTACGGCGCATCCGCCGGTGGCAGCGGTGAGTCGCCCTCCGCCGAGGCGCGCCACGACGGTCCCCCCGCAGCCCTGCTGGATCAGCTAATCGTGCGCCACGCCATGTGGCGGGCCGTCGGCGTCATGGTCGGTGTGGCGGTGATGGTGGGGGCGGGATTGTGGTCACTGCGCGGCGCGCTGGTCATCGCCGGCGCCCTGACGCTGGGCTTCGCCGCCTACCTCGCCGGCGCCATGGCCGAGACCTCCTTCCGGCAAGACACCTCCGACCGCCGGATCGCCGGGGGTGCGTGGCGAGAGGCCCGCGCCATCTGGCGTCACGGTGCCGCCTTCACGGTGCGTCGCCGGATGCTGCTGGGCGTCGTCTCCGCGGCCGTCATCACCGGCTTCGCCAGCGAGGCCATCGAGAGGCTCGACACGCTACGGCTGGTGACGCTGGGACTTCCCGACTATGACGGTGGCGAGGCTGTGGTGTTCTTCGGTGTCGTGTGGTTCGCCATGGCTGCGCTGTCGATTCCCGTGATGGTGTGGCTGCGCCGGCGCTTGGCGAGAACCGACACGCCGCGGGACGCCCGGCTGCTGGCCCGATTGCTGGTCGTTGCAGGCATCGGTGCGCTGGCGCTGGCCGTAAGCCCGATCTTCGCTCTGGCGCTGGCCGGCTGGACGGTCCTGGACGTGGCGGGCGAGACGACCTACCCGCTCGCCGAGGCCATGGCGAACCGCGAGGCCCCCTCGGGGGTGCGGGCCACCGTGATCTCGTTCCTGGGCCAGGCGGAAGCACTGGGCCAGGTTCTCGGCGGCGTCACGCTCGGCCTCGTGGCGCAGTTCGTATCGGTTCAGGTTGCGCTGGCGATTGCCGCCGGCCTACTGGCACTCGCCGCTGTGCCAGTGGCTGTCGCCGGATGGGCGCGACCGGCGCACCGCGCCGGCGGCGAGCCGTAGGATCATCCCCGGTGAGTTCACAGATCACGCAGATCGACGAGGCTCTGCTCGCGTACATGGACGCCCACTCGAGCACCCCCGATGAGGTGCAGCGGGACCTCATCGCCGTCACCGGGGCGCTCGGCGACGCCGGCCGGATGCAGATCGGCGCCGTGCAGGGTTCGTTCATGACGATGCTGGTGCGGCTGCTGCGGCCGCAGTTGGCGGTGGAGGTCGGCACGTTCACGGGCTACTCGGCGCTGGCGGTGGCCAGGGGCCTGCCGCCGGGCGGGCGGCTGCTTTGCTGCGACGTCTCGGTGGAGTGGACCGCCACCGCCCGGTCCTACTGGGAACGAGCCGGCGTCGCCGACCGCATCGACCTCCGCATCGCTCCGGCGCTGGAGACGCTGCGAGGCCTGCCGCCCGAGCCGCCCGTGGACTTCGCCTTCATCGACGCCGACAAGGGCAACTACATCGGCTACTACGAGGAGTTGATGCTGCGGCTGTCGCCCCAGGGGATCATCCTGGTGGACAACGTGCTCTGGGGCGGCGGCGTGGCCGACGCCGACCAGAACGACGACACCACCGAATCTCTGCGCGCGTTCAACGCCCACGCCGCTGCCGACCCCCGCTCGCAGGTCGCCATGCTGCCGGTGGGCGACGGTCTGACGGTCATCACGCACCGCTGAGCCGTCGGTAGCATCGGCGGCACATGATCCGCCTCGATCTGTCTCGGCTGCAGCCGCTCTGGGCGCAGGTCCAGGCTCTGGTCGAAGAGTTCCGCCGGCACTGGTTGCGGGTCCGCCTGAGCGGCCTGTCGGCGGAGATCGCCTTCTTCGCGATTCTGGGGTTGTTCCCGGCGGTCATCGCGTTCACGGCGATCCTCGGCTCGCTCGACGCCGTCATCGGCACAGGCCCCGCCGCCGACATCCGCGACGGGCTCCTGGACTGGACGGCCACCACATTCGGGGCCGGCAGCGCGCTGGCGAACACGGTCGCCGACCTCTTCAGCGGATCCAACGCCGGAGCGGTCACCGTGGGTGCCGCCCTGACGCTGTACGCCTCCTCCCGCGGGTTCGTGGCGGTCGTGCGTGCGCTGGACGTGGTCTACGACCACGAGCACCGCCGGCGCTGGCTGTCCACGCGGGTCGTGGGCTTCACGATCACGATCGTCACCGTTGTCGTTTTCGCACTGACGACGGCCCTGCTGGTGATCGGCCCACTCCTCGGCGGCGGGGAGGGGGTCGCCGAGCGGATCGGGCGCGGCTCGGGGTTCGCCACGGCGTGGGTGTGGCTCCGCTGGCCCGTGACGGTGCTCGTCGTCGTGGCCTGGACCGCATCCGTGTACCGGTTCGCGCCCCGCCGGCAATCCTCGTTCCGCCGCGAGCTGCCCGGCGCGCTCGTGGCGACGGCCTGGTGGCTGGTCGCCTCGACGGGCTTTCGCCTCTACATCGGCCTGGCCGCGGCCGGCATGAACTCGGTTTTCGGCGTGCTGGGCGGTGCGCTGAGCCTGCTGTTCTGGCTCTACCTGCTGGCGATGGGCCTGCTCGTCGGAGCCGTCGTCAACAGCCTCCTCGCCCGGCGCCGAGAACTCGCCGGCGCGGTCGCGGGCAAGGACTGAGCGCTGCAGGCTCGGCTAGCCGGCGAAGACCGCCTCGGTGGTGAACGAGATGCCCCGCTCCAGGGTCTTGTGCACGGGGCAGCGACGGGCGATGTCGGTGAGCCGGGCGCGCTGGGACTCGTCGAAGTCGCCCTCGATGAAGATCTGGCTGCGGACCCTGTCGATGTAGCCCGAAGCATCCGACTCGCAGTCGTCGCAGTCCCGGGCGTGCACCCGGTCGTGCGTGTAGTGGGCTGAGACGGAGTGCAGCTCCCATCCCTTGCGCCGGCAGTACATGGAGACGGTGATGCACGTGCAGGCCGCCACCGAGGACAGCAGCAGCTCGTACGGGTTTGGGCCCGTGTCGGCGCCGCCCAGATCGGCGGGCTCATCGGCGCCCCAGAGATGCTCCCCGGCGCGCAACTCCACCGTGTACTCGGCTCCGGGCTCGACTTTGAGGTCAGCGGTGATCGTGGTCATGACCCGAGCCTAAGGGCGGGCGCGACCGCCCCCGAATCACCCGGGGGGTTCGGGGGCGGTCGTCACCTCGATCTCGCTGCTGCGGAACCAGACGCCCTCGGGGACGGCGGAGGGCAGGTAGCGGATGTCGAGCTGGTGCTCCTCGCCGCCGGCAACGAAGCCCATCTCGATGCGACCGTCTGCGAGGCGCCGGGCACGGATCCGCCCGAGCACGTCGTCGCCCAGTTCCACATCACTGGTCTCCCGCCATTCGCCGGCCGGGGCGCCGGCCCGCAGGTAGCGGACGTCCGGCAGGATCTGGAGACCGCTAAGGAGTTCTGCGCCGAACTCGATGCGCCCGTCGTCACCCAGACGGGCGACGACACGCAGCGGGTACGTCTGCGGGGCCGGATCATCTTCCGTTGGCTCCTCGGTGGGAAGCAGCAGTTCCAGCAGCTCCTCGCTCTCGTCCAGCGCC
This sequence comes from Acidimicrobiales bacterium, assembly GCA_963664235.1. GTDB lineage: Bacteria > Actinomycetota > Acidimicrobiia > Acidimicrobiales > CATQHL01 > VXNF01. Next base: position 3,278,860 of record OY760933.1, read on the forward strand.
AGCCGCTCCAGGAATCTGTAGGTCTCATCTTCGACGTCCGCCGCGCTGCAGAGCGCGTTGTCAGCGGCCTGCCCCCACAGCGGTAGCGCCGCACGCAACTCCGCGTCCAAGGCCATCAAGCCTTCGACGTCGGCGCCCGCGGCTTCCAAGGCGCCTTGCAGAGCCGACTCGCCCGGATAACAGATCGCCAGTTCGGAAGCCATCGCCTGGACGCCTCGATCATCCCAACTCAGGACCGCGTCCCTGGCAGCGGTCACGATGCTGCCGGCTGCCGCCGCCGGGGCCAGGACACTCTCGGCGTAGGCCAGTTGGGACTGGAGGGCGAACGCCTCGTCGAACGCCAGTGCTCCACCGTTGGCCACGCGGTCCGCCAGCGACTCCCAGGCGGAGGCCAGGTAGGCGTACTCCGCCGAGGCGCTCGCGGCCCGGGCGAGTGCCAGTTCCTCGATCGCCTGCGGGTTGATTGCCTCTGCGGCTCCCGCCACCTCGACCAGCCCGGATGCTGCGACATCGTCGGCGTAGCGGGATCCGAAGGCGTCAAGGAGGCTGCTGGAGGACGGGCTGGCCACGCTCACGGCCTGTGACGCCGCCTCCGGGTCGGCGTTCTCGGCCAGTGCCGCCACCGCCGGCCGGTCGGAGAGACCGTCCAGCAACTGCGTGCGCACCCCGGCCACGTAGATCGCCTTGGCCCGGGTGGCCTCGTCGACCTCGGCCTGCGGATCGGCGGCCAGCATCACCGTTGTCGTGACCTCCCCCTCGTCGTCGGCCTCTGCCGACACGTGGTAGGCCGCACCGTCGACGGTCGCCGCGACGGGGTCGAAGGTCGGGCTGCTGAGCACCATCAGGTTGTGCCAGGAGCCGTGGAAGCCGAGTTCGTCCTCGTTTGCGTCCTCCGTGAAGGCGCCCACGAACAGCCAGGCCGGCCCGGCTGTGGCGAAGGTGATCTCCAGCGGCCTCAAGCCGGGGTTCGCAACACTCGTCGTACTCGCCGACCCGGCATCGGAGTGGTAGGAGACCCCACCCGGCCAGGGTTGGAAGATCGGCGTGTTGGCATCGATGACGCGGCGCCCGTCGGTGCCGCGGCCTACGACGTAGACGTACGTGGCGTTCCCGCCGGGCAGGTCGCCACCACCGGCGTTGCCCACCCGGTAGTTCACCGCCAGCGGATCCCCCGCCACCACTTCGCCGGGTATGTGGACGTTCTCGACCTTGATCTGGAAATCCTGGGTCTGCTGCGCCCCCTCGTCCACGAGGTGCACCGTGAGTGTGAAGTCGGCGCGCAGGGGCTGCTGATCGCGCGCCAGGTAGGTGGTGGCCTCGATGAAGTAGTTGCCGGCCGGCAGGTAGCGTTCGACCCGCGAGTTGCGGTCGCCGCCGTCGTCGTCGTCGGTGGCAACCTCGCCCCCCTTGAACGTCGGAAGGTCCACGGAGGAGAAGTACAGGACAGGATCGCCGTGCTCCGACGTGAGGTCGATCCGCACCCGACCGGCGCTCGGCAGGCTGAACAGGTAGTTGTGGGCGGGGTGCTCCACCTCGATCCGGGACCCGCAGGTGTCCAGTGACCACGAACCCGACGCCGTCAGGTCGACGCCCGGCTCGAGCGGGCCGAGCAACGTGGGCTCGCAGCCCGCCACCCGGCCGACGGTGAGCGTGAAATCGGCCGGGCCGCGCCCGCGCCCCCCGAGTGTGGTGGCTTCGATCAGGTAGCCGCCCGGTTCGAGGTCCCGCTCTACGCGGGCATCGAGCCCCGCGCCACCGTCATCGTTGTCGGCGATCCGCTCGCCGTCGGCGCTGAGCAGGTAGAGATAGCCGTCCGCCTCCGCCGAGGACAGTTCAACCCTGATCCGGCCGCCGGTGCGGACCTCGAAGCGATAGGTGTGGGCATCACTGCCGGCGCGGAAGCGCGAATCGCAGTCCTCGGTCGTCCAGCGCCCGTCCGCCTGCAACACCCGGTCGGTGCCGGAGCCGAGTGTCCCGAGACTCGTGACCGGACAGTCCGCCGGGTCCTGCCCTGAGGACGTTTCCTGCCCCGACGCGACACTCGTGGCGGCAACGGTCAGGACGCCGCCGATCAGTGCAACGGCGACGACGGCGACAACCGCCCTGCCCATTCGTGACTCCCGCTCCATAACTCGCATCACACCGAACCTCCCGCGTCGCGAGCCCGACAATCGTATTGGACCGTGTACCACCTGACGTGGCAATGGCTGTTCTGCTATTTCGTCCTGCGGCGCAGCCGGCGCCTAGCCGCGGATCATGCCGGTCGCCGCCCGCGGAGTGAATCGCAGGACGAGACGGCGCTCGTCGACCATGGCCCGGCGGTACTCCGCCCAGTCCGGGTGCGGGCTGCCGGTCACCCGCTCGTAGTACCTCACCAGGGCGTCGCAGGTGGCGTCGTCCGGGTCGGTCGCCACCGGCGCCAACTCCACGGCGCCATCGAAGGACACGTAGGACCACGATCCGCCATCGGAGACGTGCAGCACCGCCCGCGGGTCGCGCCGCAGGTTGGCGGTCTTGGCCCGCCCCGTGGTGACCGAGACCACGAACGTGCCGCCGTCGAGGTCGTAGACGATGTCCGAGGACTGCGGGCGACCGTCGGAACGGATGGTGATGAGCACACCAAGGCTCCGCTCGGCCGCCCACTCGATGGCTTGTGAAACGTCCATGACGGACCTCCTACCGGTTCTGCCCTCGGCGCTTTTGGATGTTGGCCCACTCGTCGCGCAGGCCGACGGTGCGGTGGAACAGCGGCGGCCCCTCGGGGGCGCTGTCCCGGGCGAAGTAGCCGAGCCGCTCGAACTGCACCACCGCGCCGGGCGAAGTGTCCAGCAGCGCCGGCTCGATCTTCGCGGCGGTGATCAACTCGCGCGAGTCCGGGTTGTAGGACTCCAGCGGGTCTCGGCCGTCGGCGCCGGGCACCGGATCAGCGAAGAGCCGGTCGTAGAGGGCGACGGTGGCGTCGGCTGCGTGCTCGGCGGAGACCCAGTGGATGGTGGCGCGCACCTTGCGCCCGTCGGGGGCCTGCCCGCCGCCGGTGGCGGGGTCGTAGCTGCAGTGCAGCCGCACCACCTGGCCGTCCGGGCCGGTTTCCGCCTCGTCGCAGCGCAAGAAGTAGCCGGCCCGCAGTCGCACCTCGCGGCCGGGAGCGAGCCGGTAGAACTTGCGGGGCGGGTCGACCATGAAGTCGTCCCGCTCGATCCACAGCCGCCCCGAGAACGGCACCTGGCGCGTCCCGTCGGCGGGGTCCTCGGGGTTGTTGACCGCCGGGCGGTGCTCGACGTGGCCCTCGGGCCAGTTGCCGATCACCACCTCGAGGGGCCGCAGCACCGCCATGCGGCGCTGGGCGGAGCGATTGTGGTGCGTCCGCACGAACGACTCCAGCAACTCGATCTCATGGACGCCGTTGACACGGGCCACGCCGATGTGCGCACAGAATGCCCTGATCGCCTCGGGCGGGTAGCCGCGGCGCCGCAGGCCTCGCAGCGTGGGCAGGCGCGGATCGTCCCAGCCGTCCACCAGCCCCCCGTCGATCAGCGCGCCCAGCGATCGCTTGGACATGACCGTGTGGGTGAGGTTCAGCCGGGCGAACTCGGTCTGGCGAGGCCGGTCCCCCGGCAGCGGCAGGTGTTCCAGGTACCAGTCGTAGAGCTGGCGGTTCCCTTCGAACTCCAGGGTGCACAGCGAGTGCGTCACGCCCTCGATGGCGTCGCTCTGCCCGTGCGCCCAGTCGTAGGTGGGATAGATGCACCAGGTGTCACCGGCGCGGAAGTGGTGGGTGTGGCGGATCCGGTACATCACCGGATCGCGCATCGCCATGTTGGGGTGCGCCATGTCGATGCGGGCCCGCAGCACCTTCTCGCCGTCGGCGAAGCGCCCGGCGCGCATGTCCCGCAGCAGGTTCAGGTTCTCGGTGGGGCTGCGCTCCCGCCACGGGCTGTCGGTACCAGGGGTGGTGAAGTCGCCCCGTGTTACCGAAATCGTCGCGGCATCCTGATCGTCGACGTAGGCAAGCCCTTGGCGCACCAGGTGCTCGGCCCACTCGTAGAGCTGCTCGAAGTATTCCGAGGTGTGCAGCGCCACCCCGGGGTCGAAGCCCAGCCAGGCGATGTCCTCGGCGATGCCGGCGGCGTAGGCGGCGTCCTCGCCGGCGGGGTTGGTGTCATCGAAACGCAGCCGGCAAACACCGCCACCCTCGTCGGCCACCCCGAAGTTCAGGCACACCGACTTGGCGTGGCCGATGTGCAGGTAGCCGTTGGGTTCGGGAGGGAACCGGGTCTGCACCCGACCGCCGAACGTGCCCTCTTCCCCGTCGGCGGTGACCTGCTTGCGGATGAAGTCCAGCGGCCTGGAACGCCCAGTCTCGTCGCCGGCGGCTCCGGCGGGAGGCTCGCCTGGCGCCCCCCCGGCGGCCGCTGTGGCCGGATTCTCGGCTGCGTCAGCGGTATCGGCCACAGATGTACATCTACCAGGCGCTCGCAGCGGGACCAACGATGGGGGGTCTGGCGCCGAGCAGCCGCCACCACGCCACCGTCGGCCGGCCGCCGCTGCCGGCAAGTCGCCGAATCGTGCCGGCGCGAGGCAGCCCGTACGATTTAGGGCCGTGGGCGGCATCGATGTCGACCGGGTCCTGGCGGCCGTGGACGGCTTCGACGACCGCGTCGACGTTCTGTTCGAGAGGCTCCGGGGACGGCCCTGGGCGGACAGGGTCTTCTACACGGCGTCCCAACTCGGTGACTACGGCCTGATCTGGCACTTGCTCGCGGCGGTGGCCGCGCTCGGGGGTTCGCGCCGCGCCGAGCGGAACATGTGGCGGCTTGCGGCCGTGCTGGGGTTGGACTCGATGTTGGTGAACGGTCTGTTGAAGTCGCTGATCAAGCGCTCCCGGCCGGTCATCGACGACCGAGAACGACCCCTCTACCTGCGCCAACCCATCACGACGGCGTTCCCCAGCGGCCACGCCTCCAGCGCCGTGGTCTCCGCACTGCTGCTGGGCGAGTTGGGCGGTCGCAGCTGGCGGAGACTGCTGTGGCTGCTGGCGGCCTCGGTGGCGCTGAGCCGCATCCACGTGCGCATCCACCACGCCTCCGACGTGGCCGGAGGAGCTCTGGTGGGCGCGGCGCTGGGGCGCCTGGCCCGCCGTCTCTGGCCCCTCGGCTGATCCGGCACCGCCGGCGGCCGGCGGCTCAGTGCGGGTGCAGGTCGGTGATCCCGGTGGAAACCTGGTCGAAGGTCACGATCGACCCGGTCATCGGCGCCGACTCGCCGGTCGCCAGGAAGCGGACGGCGCGGGCGACCTCCTCCGAGCGCATCAGGCGCCCCAGCGGTCTCGTTCGGGCGTACACGGTCTCCCAGCCGTCGGAGGCGCCGTGGGTGGTGCGCATCACCGAGTCCTCGCCGGGGGTGAGCGTCCAACCCATGGCCAATCCGTTGACCCTGATCCCGTCGTCCTGCAGGGCGTAGGCGGCGTTGCGGGTGTGGATCCCGAGCGCCGCCTTGGTCATGGAGTAGATGCTGATGTCCGGGGCACCACCGTGCATGGCGTTGCTCAGGATGTCCACGACAGTGCCCGGCCGGCTGGCCCGCAGCAGCCGCTTCGCGAAGCGCCCGCACAGCAGCACCGGCGAGCGCACGTTGACCGCGAACAGATCCTCGTAGTCGGCCAGGTCGACGTCCAGGATCTGCGTGCGGGTGGTCAACCCGGCGGCGTTGATGAGCGTGTCCGCCAGCAGTCCTCGCGCGTCGATCTCGGCGAAGACATCGTCCGCCGCGGTGGCCTCGGAGAGGTCGGCCAGGACCACTTCGGTGGACGCCCCCATCTCCGCGATGCGGGCGCTCACCGCCTCGGCCCGCTCGGCGCTGCGGCCCACCACGATGATGGTGCCCACACCTGCGGAGACGAGGGCCAGCGCGGCGGCCTCACCGATGCCGCTTGTGGCGCCGGTCACGAGCGCGCATTCCGGAGTCCAGGTCATGATTCGCTCCCGTGCGTCGGTGGCCTGGCCCTCAGGCGATGTCGACCGTGTGGACGACGACGTTCTCCAGCATGTCAGCGGTCTTGGCCCCGAACACGGCGTACCGGTCGGTCTGGTCGTGCAACTCTCGATCGGCCTGTGTGAGGTACTCCTCGTAGATCCGGATCACGTTGGGGTCCCCGCGGTCGCTGCCCACCCGGAAGACCACGCAGCCCTCCTCCAACTCCACGCAGGCCTCGGCGTGCTGCTCGATGAGCGGCACGAACTCGTCGAGGTGTCCGGGCTTGACGGTCAACTCGCAGAACAGGGCGACGCTCATCGTTCCTCCTCGGGGGCAGCGGCGTGGTGTCTCAGACGCCGTCAGTCTCGGGGAACAGCGGGGCGTCGCGATAGTTGAGTTCGAGGCGGATGCCGTTGGGATCATGCAGGAAGATCTGCCGCAGCGCCACCTGCGGCCTGCTGTCGTTCGCCTCGAAGGAAAGCCCCCGGGTGGCCAGCCGTTCCTGCATGGCCTCGTAGTCGCCCGGCTCGTTGGCCGTCTCGAAGGCGACATGGTTGATCGGGCCGGTGGGCCCCGCCATGTCGTCATCGATCACGTTGATGTGCACGTACGGGTACCCGCCGGCGTAGAGCCACGCACCGGTTCCCCTGACCCCGGGCCGGTAGCCGGCAGAGAAGCCCAGCACATCGGTGTAGAACGCCACGGTCTCGTCGAGGCGGGACGTCTGGATGTTGTAATGGTCGAGTGACTTGATAGTCATGTCGCTCCTCACCTGCCGGTTCGCCGAACCCTAAAGGAGCCTCCCGAGGTGGTCAATCGGAGGTACAGCGCCGGCCCACGTGGCGGTGACTCAACTCCCCGGGCCCGGGTCGGGGCCCTCCGTGGCCCACGCGCCGAACGCCTCCAGGTAGCCGATGGCCCGCTCGCTCAGCCGGTAGCGGTCGACTAGCGCACCGAATGCCGCCGAGTGGTTCGCTTCGAGGAGATGCGCCAACTCGTGCACGATGACGTAATCCAGCACCCACCGCGGCACCTCGGTCAACCGGTGTGAGATCAGGATCTCACCGGTTGCGCTGTTGCAGGAGCCCCAGCGCCGGCGCTGCCGCATGGACCAGCGGATGGACCGGGGCTCGGGCAGGTCGTGGCGCGCGGCGAGATCCCGTGCCCGGGCGACCAGATCCACCTCCCAGCAGCGGTTGCGCTCCTCGAATCGCCGGCGGACGTCGTCGACAACCTCCGCCTCGTCGAAATCCGACAACCAGGCGGGGATGCGGATCTCCAGGACGCCGCCGACGGCGCGGGCGGAGGTGGTCTTGTGCCTGTTGGCGCTGCGGATGACCTTCACACGGAACGGCATGGCCGCCCGGGGCGGCCCCAACTCGTCGACACCCTCCTCCCCCGGTAACGGCTGGCACTCCTCGACTGGTCCGGGGATTGCGGCGGGGTGGGATCCGTTGGTCTGACCGGGGACCGGGCTCTGGGTGGTACTCATTCTTTCTCCCTGCTGGCGGATCGGCGAGCCGCGCCGGCGGGCGCCGTCCGGTTGAAGGTGGTCGTGGGCCTCGATGTCGAGATCCACTGCCGGTGGCAGTAGATGGGCGGAGGCAACGGCGCCCCGCAAGGCAAGGGGCTCGGATCGGCGCCGCCAATTCCGAACGACACGGCTTCAGACCAAGGTAGCGACCACCCGGCCTTCACCCGGCGACCGCCACGCCGCAGGGTAGTCACCCCCTGTGACAGCGCAGCGGGCTCGGCCGGCCGAGCCCGCTAAGCAGGTTCAGTGCTCTCGTAGATGGCGATGAGGGCGGCGTTGACGATGTCGCCGGTGGAGATGCCGGCGATGGCGTGCAGATCGGCGATCGTGCCGGACTCGCCGAAGCGGTCCACCCCCAGCGGGATGTGCCGCGAACCCACCGCCGCGCCCAGCCAGGCCAGCGCGTGGCTGGAGGCGTCGTGCACGCTTACGACGGGGCGGTGCCGCTCCTCGGGGGGGATCAACTGGTGCATCCGGCTGGGGCGGCGCACAACGGTCGCCGCCGCCGCGGCGGTCCGGTAGGTGCCCTGCCAGCTCCGGTAGGTCAGATCGGGGCTCGTGAGGTGCACGACGGCGGCGTCCACACCCTCCTCGGCGAGGACGTCTGCTGCAGCGAGGGCCTCGGGAGCCATCACCCCGGTGGTGACGATGGTGACCCCGGGGCGGTCGGTCAGCGGCGCGGGCCGCAACTGGTAGCCGCCCGAGAGCACCTGCCGGCGCAACTCCTCGGTGCCCAGCCGCTCGGCGGCCGCAGCGAACGGCGCCTGGTCCAGCGGCCGGGTGCTGAGGCGGAAGTAGGCGCTCTCGCCGTCGGGGCGGCTGAGGCCGTCGAGGGCGTCGCACAGCAGCCAGTCCACCTCGGTGGCGTAGGCCGGCTCGAAGTAGGTGAGCCCCGGCAACTCCGCACCCACCCCCGCGGTGATCGTCGACTGGTGCGCCCCGCCCTCGGGGGCCAGGGTGATGCCCGACGGCGTCCCGGCCACCACGAAGCGGGCATCGTTGTAGAGGGCGTAGATGAAGGCGTCGAGGCCCCGCAGCACGAACGGGTCGTACACGGTGCCCACTGGCAGCAGGTGCTGGCCGTGGTGGTCGTGCGACAGGCCCAGTTGGCCCAGCAGCATGAACATGTTCATCTCCGAGAGGCCCAGCTCGATGTGCTGGCCCTCTGGCGAGGGCGCCCAGCGCAGCATCCGCTCGGCGCCGCCGTGGTCGTCACGGGGCTCGTGCCAGTAGACGCCCGCCTTGTTGACCCAGCCGCCCAAGTTGGTGGAGATCGACACGTCGGGAGCGGTGGTCACGATCCGCTTGCCGACGTCGGAAACGCTCGCAAGGCGGGTGAGCGTGCGGCCGAACGCCTCCTGCGTGGACACCTTGCCGCGCAGCGTCGGCGGGCCTGCTGAGGCCGGCATTTCCAACCGGGGCCGGGGCACCGGCGGCGGGTTGTTGATGTCCGAGCCGACCGAGGCGCACACGCGGCCCTCGGGACTCTCGGGGTCGAAGCGGTCGAACTCGGTGGCTTCGGTGAGCCCCATCTCGTAGCGCAGGGCGTCGATCTGATCGGGGCTCAGCAGCACAGCGTGATTCAGGGGGTCGCCGGCCATCGGCAGACCCCATCCCTTGACGGTGTAGGCGAACACCACGCTGGGGCGGTCGGCCTCGATGTCGCACGCCTTGAAACAGTCGATGAGCTGGCCGAGGTCGTGGCCCCCCAGGTCGGTGACGTGGGCGAAGAGTTCGTCGTCGTCGAAGTCGTCGGTGAGGCGCCGCACCGCCGCGTCGGCGCCCTGGAGGAACTTGCGGCGCCGCTCGGCGCCATCGAAGGTGAACAGCGCCTGGTAGGCCTCGTTGGACATGCCGTCGATGTGGGCGCGCAGGGCGTCGCCGCCGGGTTCGGAGAACAGCCGCCGCAGCCGAGCCCCGTACTTGGCCTCGGCCACATGCCAGCCGGCGTGGCTGAAGAAACTCTTGAGCCGGATGGCTGCGATGTCGGGGATGACCCGGTCGAGGCTCTGGCGGTTGAGGTCCACCACCATCGTGAAGTTCCCGAGCCCGTGCGTGGCCGGATCGGCGATGGCCTCCCACACGTTGCCTTCGTCGAGTTCAGCGTCGCCAACGGTGGCGATGAAGCGGGCCGGCGGCGACGGTTCGAAGTGGGCGTCCGTGTAGCGCCGCACCAAGGCGGAGAACAGCGGCGCCACCGCGCCCAGCCCGACCGAACCGGTGGAGAAATCCGCCACGTCAGGGTCCTTGGTGCGCGACGGGTACGCCTGAAGGCCGCCGCGGCGGCGGAGCGTCGTGAGATACGAGCGGTCCAGCTCACCGGTGAGGTACTTGATGGCGTGATACACGGGAGAGGCGTGCGGCTTGACCGCCACCTTGTCGTTGCCGTCTATGTGCGCGAACCACAGCGCCGTCATGATCGACACCATCGACGCCGACGACGCCTGGTGGCCGCCGACCTTGATCTCGAGGCCCTCCCGCCGGTTGGCGATGTCCACGATGCGAGTCGCCAACCACAGCAACCGCCGCTGGATGACATCGAGAGTCTCGATGTCGGGGACCGGCCTGGCCGGCTCCGGGTCGCGAGGTCGCTCCCTCGCGGTGCCCGGTGCGGGCTCGGCCCCGGCGGCGACGCTCTCGGTGCGTTCGCTCATGGGCCCCCTCACATGCACCATTGCGGGACTCCGGGCGATTCCTGAGGCCCCGTACCGCTGATCGTGCCGTTCTCCGGCAAGGTCGCGACGCCCGGCAGGTACACCGACGAGCGTGGCCCGATCCTACGCGTCCCACCGTCGGGGGCCAAGCGATGGGTCCGCCAGTGCCCAGATCGCGGCACCCCGCACCTCAGGCGGGCCCGCCCAAGCCCTCATCGGCAGTCACGGCACTCTGGTACTTTGACCGTCCGATGCCTGGGGTCCCCGCCGCTCTCCCGCCCATGACCGAGCGGCTCCGGAGGCCCGACTGGGCGCGACGCATCAACCTGATGGCCGGCTCGGTCGGCGGCCGGGCCCGGGACCTGGTGCCCATCGACGCCGGCGACCTGCTGGGGCGGGCCGCTGCCTCCCTCGGCGCCATGCCCACCGGCGACCTCGGCGATCCCGATTGGCAGGACCGCTTCGAGGCCCTCGTCGCCGCCGTCGACGCCTCACCGATGCACGTGGTAGGCCGGCTGATGACCCGCCAGGAGTTGCTGCGCTCGCTGCGCAGCCGCCTGCTGCTGACCGCCACCATCGACGCCTCGCCCGAGATCACGGCCCAGCCGGTGTCCGCTCCGGTGGTCATCGCCGGTCCCGCCCGCTCGGGCACATCGATCCTGTTCGAACTGCTCGCCCTGCACCCCGACCTGCGCGCCCCGACCGCCGCCGAGGGCCTCCACCCGGTGCCGCTGCCCGACTACGGCGCCGATCCGGGAGTGCTCGGAGAGTGCGAGCAGGAGTTCTGGGCCGACGTCCAGCCGGAGTTCCAGGCCATGCACGAATTGCGCAGCGACCTGCCCGTCGAGTGCATCACCTTGACCCAGGGCAGCTTCTGCGGCTTCCACTGGAGCATGCTCGCCCCACTGGAGGGGTGGTTTCCCGACCCGGTCGTGAACTACGACTACGAGCGACACTTCCTGCAGGTGCTCCAGCGTGGCTCCGGCCCCACCCAGTGGGTCCTGAAGACGCCCGCCCACATCATGTTGTTGCCCACATTGTTCGAGACATTCGGCGACGCCTGGGTGCTGCAGACCCACCGTGACCCCGCCCGCACCATGCCTTCCACCGTGAGCATGACCACCATGATCCAATGGCTGCGCACCGACGACGTCGACGTGGACCTCATCTCCCAGCTGATATTCGACATCTTCACCGCCGCCCTCAACGACTCGGTTGAGTTACGCCGATCGGGGGCCGTGCCCGCCGAGCGCTTCGTGGACATCCACTACACGCGGCTCATCGAGGACCCGGCAGCCACCCTGGGCGCCGCCTGCGAACAGATGGGCCTTCAATTCCCCGACGCCTACGCCGCAGCCGTCGGGGACTACCTGGCCGCCAAACCCAAGGGCAAGTTCGGCGTGCACCGTTACCAGCCCGAGGACTGGGGGTACACCGCCGACGGGCTGCGCACCGCCATGGCCCCCTACCTCGACCACTTCGGCGTGGCCACCGAAGGCTGAGCCGGAACCGTCGATGGACACAGAATCCCGCCTGGCCCTCGCCGAGCTGATCGAGGTGCTGCGCGAGGCCGACGAACGCTGGGTGTCGCCCGAATGGAACCTGCACAGCGCAGACGACGCCGTCGAAGCCCATCGAGCCCTCATGCACTACCTGCAGTGGGGACTGGTCGGGCTGTTCGAGCGCGACCCGTCCGCCCCGCGGTTCCGTCGCATCGTGGATCCGCACCGCAAAGTCCTCGGCGACAACCCCGATGCCATCTACTTCGACGCCCCCATCTCAGCCGATCACGCCTACCGGGTGCGGGGCGAGACGAAGGGTGCCGCCTACGTGTCGATCACCGTGGAATCGGGTGACGCCTGGGGATCGATGGACAACCAGGTCGTGGGAGCGATCAACCACACGTCCTTCGACACCGACGCCGGCGGCCGCTTCGAGATCCTCATCGGCGGCGAGCCCCGGGAGCGCAACTGGCTGGCCCCGCCCCCCGGGGAAGGATCGATCAGCACCCGGCACTACTTCGAGGATCCCACCCACGCGGCGGCCGACCCCGCCCGGGTACCGGACATGGAAATCGAGGTGATCGGCGGCGCGGCCGCGCCCCGGCCGTCCGACGCCACCGTGAGCGCGGGTATCCGGCGGGTAGCCGCCCTGGTGCGCGAGCTAACCGTGGACCGCCCGCCAATCGCCCAGGGCGAGCCCCGCTCGTGGATCTCGCTGGTGCCCAACGAGTTCCCCACCCCCGGGGCGCCCGGTGACCTGGGCCTCGCCGCGCTCGACGCCGCCTACGCCATGGCCCCCTTCGTTGTCGGCCCCGACGAGGCGCTGGTGATCCGCGCCCGCTGGCCCCGGTGCCGCTACGCCAACGTGTGCCTGTGGAACCGCCACCTGCAGACACTCGACTACACGGCCCGGTCGATCTCGCTCAACAGGTCCCAGACCGTCGCCGACGCCGACGGCGGTTTCACGGCCGTCATCTCCCACACCGACCCCGGAACCGGGAACTGGCTCGACACCGAGGGCCGCCCGTTCGGCATCGTCTTCTGGCGCTTCATGCTCCCCGAAGGCGACATCGACACCCCCGAGGCCCGGCTGGTGCCCCTGGAGGGCCTCCCCAGCATCCTGTGACCGGCACTCATGGGCCGACTTTGCCAGCGCCCCGGTCATGCGCGCCGGCAACGGTGCGCCTCGGTTTCGCCGGCGATCGCGGGGGCACGGGTTCGCCACGAGCGCGTTCGTTGCTCCGAGGCCGGGGTTAGGGCCAGTGGACGCCCGGGTATGGCCTCGGGTTCTCCGTGGCCCACTGGTGGAGGTGGCGGGCGAGCGCGGGAGCCAGGGCGGAGCCGCGGGGGTGGCGGTCTTTCCTGACAAAGACGACCGGTGTTGCCGGTTCGTCCCCGGCGCGACGGTCCTTGATGATTGTGGCGAAGTCCGCGAAGTTCTCCGTTACGACAACGCGTTGCTGCTCGACGGCGGTCTGATAGACGGTCACGTCGTCGCTGCCGGCGAGCCCGATCTCTGCCACACCGACCGCGTCATGGCCGAGCGTGGTCAGCTCCGTCGCCGTCGAGGGCGGCAACATTTCGTCGATCAGCCACCTCACGACGACAACAGTTGCTCACGTCGGTCCACCTGTTCGCGAACTGTCTCAGCGGCGCTCGCGTCCGCGGCGACCAACGCATCGATTTCCTCGGGGAACGCCGCGTAGAAGTCGGCCGCCAACAGGATCGATGTCGTAGCCACGCCGGTCTCGGCGGCGAGTGTCTCCACGCGGTCCATCCCCCGGCCCGGGACGCGGGCCAGATCACGAACCACTTCCCACACGTCGGGCCCGCCCATCACGGCGGCCCGACGGCCGGCGGGCCCTGCCCGATAGACGATGCCGGGGAAACGGCGGGTCTTGAGCCCCTCGTCCAATAGAACCGAGACCAGTTGCGTGATCGTGGTCCTGCTGGCGCGAGTCTCAACATCGAGACGGTCGAGCAGTTCCTCCGGAAGGCGGAACGACGTCGGTCGTGGCATGGTATTACCTCGTAGTCGCAGTGCACTACATCATAACGCCATCGATCAGAGCGCCAACACCGGGCGGACGAGCCCTAACTCGCCAACAGACCGACAAGAAGACTTCGAACAGGGACAACAGGCGCGCCATTAGTGTCCCCTTTGGTGCGCCCCCGGCAGGATTCGAACCTGCGGCCTTGGGATTAGAAGTCCCCTGCTCTGTCCCCTGAGCTACGGGGGCGGGGCAACCAGTCTACGAAAGGGTTGAGGCAGCAGCCGATTCAGCCCGGCAGCGTCCCGCCGGGTGGTGGGGTTTTGAGGTAGCTGGGAGGGTCCACCTGTAGGTGGGTCATCGGCATGATCCTCGGTGAGAGCAACTACTCACTCATCGAGGAGGACACACCGATGACCCTTTCTGATACTGCCACGGCACAGCTGTGGGAGAGTTTCCGCGCCGGCGGCGGCGCGAGTTTGGTCCGCGAGGCGGTGGAGTTGGTGCTCCAGGAGCTGATCGAGGCCGAGGCCGCCGAGCGCATTGGCGCCGGGCGTTATGAGCGCAGCGAGGCGCGGGTCACTGAGCGCAACGGGCACCGTCCGCGGCTGTTGGCAACCCGGGCCGGCGATGTCGAGTTGAAGATCCCCAAGCTGCGCACGGGCAGCTTCTTCCCGTCGATCATCGAGCCCCGCCGGCGCATCGACCGTGCCCTGTGGGCGGTGGTCATGGCGCCTCTGTGTGTCAAGTCGACGGGGCGAGATGGCGTCGATGGTCGGCGAGGAGGGTGCGGAAGACCAGGTCAGACAGCCGTCGCTTGACGCAGCGAAGGGCTTCTCGACGGCTCTTACCCTCGGCGATCTTGCGCCGGTAGTAGTCCTGTCCAGCGGTGGGTTGGCGGATCTGGGAGAGCGCCATGATGTGGAGCGCCGAGTTCAGTTGTCGGTTGCCGGCTCGGGAGAGGCGATGCCGAACGACGTCGCCGGAGGAGGCTTCGATCGGTGCGGTTCCGGTGTAGGACGCGAACTGGTCTTTGCTGTTGAAGCGGGTGATGTCGCCGACGTGGCCGAGGATCTTGGCGGCTAGGACCGGGCCGATGCCGAACAATTCGGTCAGCGAGGTGTGGCTCTCGGCGACGGCTTCGGTGGTGCGGGTCTCGAGCGAGGCGAGCGCCCGGTCGAGGTGGCGAAGATCAGCGAGGAGCTCGACAGCGAGCTGGCGTCGAGTCTTGGTGACCGGGTCGGTGGACCGCACTCGGCGGAGGAGTTGGCGTGCGGTGTCGATCGAGCCGCGGGAGATCTTCTCGCCGGGGACCAGGTGGGCCATCATGGCGTGCAGCCGGTTGAGCGTCTGGGTGCGTTGCCGACACAGGTCGTCGCGACGGTCGGCGAGGAGTCGCAGCGTGGTGGCGTGACTTTCGGCGGCGACGCCGTTGAGTCGGTCGTTGTCGATCGCCGCGATGCCGACCGCGATCGCGTCGGCATCGTCGTTCTTGCGGCCGTGACCGGTGGACAACAGCCGAACGCGGGTGGCGAGTTTGGCGGGCACATCGACGACCTGCTCGCCTGCGGCGACAAGGTGCTGAGCGACGGGTGCGCCGCTGCCGGCGGCGCCTTCGACGGCCCAGCGCCGGTTCGGCCAACGCCGGCCGACCGTGACCAGGTCGCGGCGTCCGACGCGGTTGGTTGGGAAGGTCTGCTGATGCAACACCCCTCGGCGTTGATCGAGCACGGCAATCGTGACTGAGGTCTTGTGGGCGTCGCAGCCGATCGTGACGGACATGGGCTCCTCCTCGGGGCTCAGGGTTCTGGTGCGGTGTCGCTGGAGGGCAGTCCGACTTGGGGCAATGCAGGCCTCTGTTGAGCCACTCGTGGCGACGGCGGGAGGTGCCGGGCCGCATGCCATTACCGAGCCAACCCGAAGGCGGCAGAGGCTTACCGAGCGTCCCGACACCTCCCTCGATCGACGAACTCGGCCGAGCCCGCCAACCAGCCACGAGTTAACAAGTCGGAGGCGTACGTGGCCGGCGTGTCGACCCGCTCGGTCGACGATCTGGTGGCCGCTTTGGGCGCAGAGTCCGGCATCTCCCGCTCCGAGGTATCGCGCATCTGTGGGGGCCTCGACGAGGTCGTAGAGGCGTTCAGGACCCGGCGGCTGGACCACGTCGAGTTCCCGTACGTGTATCTCGACGCCACGTATCTGAACGTGCGCAACAACCTTGCCCAGCCGGCGTCGATGGCCACCGTCGTCGCCACGGGCATCACCGCCGACGGCAACCGGGAGGTCCTGGGCTGCGACGTCGGCGACAGCGAGAGCGAAGGGTTCTGGCAGCAGTTCTTGGGCTCGTTGCGCGACCGGGGTCTAGGTGGCGTGCGCCTGGTGATCTCTGATGCGCACCGCGGCCTCGGCGCCGCCGCTGATCGGTGGTTCCAGGGAGCGGCCCGCCAGCGCTGCCGGGTGCACTTCATCCGGAACCTGCTCGCTGTGGTGCCCAAGTCGCACCAGCACATGGCCGCGGCGCTGTTCCGCACCATCTTCGCCCAACCCGACGCCGGCGCCGTCGCCGACGCCTGGGACCAAGTCAGCGACCAGCTCGCCGCCCGGTTCCCCAAGACCGGACCGCTCATGGACGGCGCCAAGACCGAGGTCCTCGCCTTCGCGACCTTCCCGCGAGCGCATTGGCAGAAGATCTGGTCCACCAACCCCCTCGAGCGGATCAACAAGGAGATCAAGCGCCGCTCACGAGTTGTGGGGATCTTCCCCAACGAGGCCTCCGCCATCCGCCTCGTCGGCGCCATCCTCGCCGACCTCCACGACGAATGGCAGGCCACCGACCGCCGCTACCTCTCCGAGGACTCCATGAGCCTCCTCTACCCCGAGCGCGATAGTCTCGCCACCGCCGAACTCACAGTCGGCAACCATCACCGAGGCTCAACCCCAAAGCCCACCACTTGATGGGACGCCCCCATTCAGCCCAACACCGGTGACGCAGACAAGACCTACACAGAGGCGCTTTGGCGGGTTCATCTGCACCCAACCCTGGCCCGCGACTGGCTGTCTCCGCGGTTTGATGTGACATTGGTCACACATCAATGGGTGCGCTCCGTACGGGGGAGTGACCGGGTAGCAGGGCCCTCTGACCTGGGGGTTTGGCGGCACCGTCGGGCCCGCCTCGGTGGGCGCCCACCGCCTTTTCGCTCCGGATGGACAAACAGTCAAACTAATGTTGTCAGTCTGTCACAGCCATACTATAATATGCGGAGAAGCAATAAAGAAGGTTCGCCCGACGATGTGGTGTGAGCCGGGAGCTTCGGAGAAGGGGGTGACGGACAGGTGGGTGACGGTCCGATGCGGGAGAAACCGCACAGCGCCGACAGAGCGGACCGCGAGCCGTCTGGGGCAGGTTCGGGAGGCGGCGAGCCGTCTGGGGGTGTTCAGGTCGGCGAGTGGGCGGCGTTGGGTGAGTGGCTGGGTTCGCCGCCGCTGTGGCGCAACGTCGACCTGGGTGTCTTGCGCGAACATCTGGGGTTCATGGGCCGGGCGCGGGCATCGCTCGCCGCCCTGGAAGCCGACGTCGTCGCCGAGGTGGCGCGCCGCGAAGGCGCCGCCGCCACCGAAGAGATCCTGCGGCGCGACCAGAAACGCTCCCGGCGCGGCGCCCGCAAGGCCGTGAAGACCGCCGGGCAACTGGAATGGGCGCCGGATGTGGCCGAGAGGCTCGCTGAGGGCGCGATCACGCCGGAGGCGGCGGGGTTGATCCTGGACGCCGACGCGGACACGCCGGTGGACCAGCGCAAGTTGCTGGCCGCCGCCGAAGAAGAACCCGACGATGTGTTCCGTCGCACGTTGAAGGAACACGTCAACGAACGCACCACCGAACAGGAACTCGAGGAGCGGCGGGCTCAGCAGCGGCGCCGGCGGCGGGCTTCGATCAGCGAACAGCCCGACGGCATGTTCCACCTCTTCGCCCAGTTCGACCCGCTCACCGGGGCGCGAGTGCAGGCCGCGCTCATCGCCAAGTCCGACGCCCTGTTCCGCAACGAGGACTCCACGGACCGCCCCACGGCACCCCAGCGGTTCGCGGATGCGCTCGCAGACCTCGTGTGCACCAACAACGGCGCCGGCGCACCAGCCGGAACCGAGTTGATCGTCCTGGCCGACTACGACCAGGTCCACGACGCCATCGCCAACACCCGACTGGCTGACGGCACCCGCCTCACCGAAGCCGAAACACTCGCCGCGGCGTGTGACGCCAAGATCCTTCCGGGAATCTTCAACAAACACACCGGCAACGTCGTCCTGGGCCGCTCGCAGCGCAAGGTCCCCCCGTGGCTGCGCAAACACCTCATCGCCCGCGACGGCGGCTGCATCGGCTGCGGCGCCCACCACCAGATCTGCGAAGTCCACCACATCAAGCACTGGAAACACGGCGGCGAAACCACCCTCGAGAACACCTGCCTGCTGTGCTGGCGCTGCCACCACATCCGCCTCCACCGAAACGGCGAAGAAATCACCCGCCACCCCGACGGCACCCTCACCCTCACACCACCCGCCAACCCGCCTCCCGAACCGACAGGACCAGCAGGTGGCAAACACACCGACCGGCACGAACCGCGAACGCGCGAACCCGGACACCGCCGCGAACCCGGAGACCCCCGCAACCACCACGCCCCGACCACCGACCACCACGCGCCGACCACCGACCACCGCGCGCCGACCAGCGGGCACCGCCGCTCGTCCAGCGTCCCGCGGCACGAACCACCCCGCATCCCCACGACGAGCCCAGCTAGCCCCACGACCCTGCCGTTCCCGGATCCCAGCACGGTTACGGCACCCCATGCCAAAGTCTGAACGCCTCGCCGGCCCGCAGGACAGAGGGCTCGGGCTAGTTCTTCTCCAGCCAGCGGGCCAGCAGTTGGCGGGCGATGACGAGTTTCTGGATCTCGTTCGTGCCCTCGCCGATGATCATCAGCGGCGTGTCCCGGTAGTACCGCTCCACCGGGTACTCCGTGGTGTAGCCGTAGCCGCCGTGGATGCGCATGGCGTCTGTGGCGATCTCGTAGGCGGCCTCGGAGGCGAAGAGCTTGGCCATGCCCGCCTCCAGATCGATGCGATGACCCTCGTCGTAGCGGCGGGCCGCGTCGTGGGTCAGCAGCCGGGCGGCGTGCAGCTTGGTGGCCATCTCCGCCAGCATGAACCGCACCGCCTGGTGCTCGTAGATTGGCCGCCCGAAGGTCTCGCGTTCCTGGGCGTAGCCCATGGCGGCGTCGTAGGCCGCCTGCCCCACGCCCACGGCTCGAGCCGCGATATTCACCCTGCCCAACTCGAGAGCGGTGAGCGCGTAGCGCAGACCGTTGCCGAGACCGTCGGGGCCGCCGAGCATGTTGGCGTCAGGGACGCGGTGATCCACATAGGACATCTCCACGGTCTCCACGCCCTTGTAGCCCAGCTTGTCGATCTTGCGGCTGATCGTCAGTCCCCCGTCGGCTGGACCGGGGGTCTTCTCCACGATGAAGCACGTGATCCGGTCGTCGGGTGTGCGAGCCAGCAGCATCACCACGCTGGCGCGCATGCCGTTGGTGACCCACATCTTCGTGCCGTTGACGATCCACTCGTCGCCGTCGGGAGTCGCCCGGCAGCGGATGTTCTGGACGTCGCTGCCGGCGTCGGGCTCCGAGAGCGAGAATGCGGCCCGCAACGACCCGTCCACCATGCGCGGCAGAAATCGCCGTCGCTGCTCCGCGGTGCCGGAGCGGCTGATCATCGCCACAGCCAGCTTGTGCGAGTTCAAGATGCCTGCGAGGGACATCCAACCTCGAGCCAGTTCCTCCACGATGCGTGCGTAGGTCAAGGCGTCGAGGCCAAGTCCGCCGTAGGCCTCCTCGATCGTGGCCCCGAACAGGCCGAAGTCGCACATCCGGGCGAACATCGCCTCGGGGAACTCGTCGGCTTGCTCGAGTTCGCTCGCCTCCGGGACGACCTCCCGGTCCACCCAGGCTGCGATGGTCGCGACGAGTTCGTCGGCAACCTCAGGATCCACGCTCACGCAACGCGATGTTACGCCGAGCCGGCGCGGAGCCGCCGCCAACCGGCCGCGACAGTCGGCACACCGACCTGCCGCGGGCCGCAACACTCCGCGCAGGACATGCCGGTACCCCCGCGGTAGCCTGCACTCATTGAGGACCCACGATGAAGCCCGCCGCGTCTGGTGATCCGAACGTAGCCACCTCGGAATACCGGCTCGACGACCGGTATCTGCGCGACGAGGGAAGAGTCTTCGCCTCGGGCGTGCAGATCCTGGCTCGGCTGCCGTTCGAGCAGTTGCGCCGGGACCGCGCCGCAGGCCACAACACCGCCGCGTTCGTCTGCGGCTACCCGGGCTCTCCCCTCGCGATCTTCGACTCCGAGGTCACCCGCGTGGCAGCCCTGGCCGAGTCCACCGGACTGCAACTGGTCCACCAGCCCGGCCTCAACGAGGAGCTGGCGACCGCCGCGGTGATGGGCAGCCAACTCGTCAGCGGGTTCAACGAACGGCTTCGGGACGGCGTCCTGGGCATGTGGTACGGCAAGGCCCCCGGCTTGGACAGGGCCTCTGACGCCATGCGCCACGCCGTGCTGACCGGGACGTCACCGCTCGGCGGCGCCGTGATGCTGGTCGGCGACGACCCCTATGCCAAGTCCTCCACGGTGGGCAGCTCCTCCGACGGCACCCTGATATCGCTGCGCATTCCCTTCCTGGTTCCCGGCGACCCGCAGGAGACTCTGGACCTGGGAAGACATGCCATCGCGCTCTCCCGGTCGTGCGGGGTGGTGACGGCGATGCGGATCGTGGCAGCGGTGGCCGACGGAACCGGGTCGGTGGACCTGCACGGGGCCGGCTGGAGCGCCGAGGCCGGCCGCAGGGGTACGCCGTACCGCCTGCCGGTGCTGCCCGGCCACGGCGGCCCACCCGAGCCGTACCAACATCGGCCGGACGGCAATCTCATGCCCCCGTACACCACCACCATCGAGCAGGACCTCGTCGAGACCCGCCTCGAGCTGGCCCGCAGCTACGGGGCCCGCAACGGACTCAACCGGCTCACGACCCCCGACGGCCCGGCGCGGGTCGGGATCATCGCCTCGGGCAACTGCTACATGGAGATGCTCGAAGCGCTGCGCCTGCTCGGCCTGGCCGGGATCTCCGACATCGCCGGCGCCGGCATCCGGCTGGCGAAGTTCTCGCTTCCCTACCCCGTTGATCCGGGATTCGTGCGCAGCTTTGCCGGCGGCCTGACCGAGATCATCGTCCTCGAGGAAAAGGACCCCTACCTGGAATTGTTCGTCAAGGACGCCCTCTACGCGCTGGCCGACCGACCCGTCGTGGTGGGCAAGCGCGACGACCGGGGAGAGCCGTTCCTGGGACGGCACGCTGGCCTCGACGCCGACGAACTCACCGGACCGCTGCACCGGCGCCTCTCGGCACACCTGAGCAGCGACCGGTTGGGGCAAGCTCCGGTACGGCCGCGCCGGCGGAGTTCTCTGTCGGTAAGCGCCCACAGGACCCCCTACTTCTGCTCGGGGTGCCCGCACAACTCCAGTACGCGGGTCCCGGATGGCTCGCTCGTGGGTGTCGGCATCGGCTGCCACGGAATGGTCTCGCTGATGGAGCCCGAGCGAGTGGGCCAGTGGACTTCGGTGTGCTCGATGGGCGCCGAGGGTGCCACCTGGGTGGGCATGTCACCGTTCACCGAGCGGGAGCATTCCTTCCAGAACCTCGGCGACGGCACCTTTGCCCACTCGGGGCAACTGGGCATCCAATTCGCCGTGGCGGCCGGGGTGAACATCACGTTCAAACTCCTGTACAACGGCGCCGTCGCAATGACCGGCGGTCAAGACCCCACCGGCATCGTGGGCGTACCGGAGATGACTCGAATCCTGCTGGCCCAGGGTGTGCGACAGGTGCTCGTAACCACCGAGGACCTCGGTCGTTACAAGGGCGTCACCATGCCGACCGGAGTAGAGGTGTGGGACCGGGAACGCCTGATCGAGGCGCAGGAGCGCCTGCGCGCCGTCGAAGGCGTGACCGTCCTGATCCACGACCAGTTCTGCGCCGCCGAACTGCGCCGGGCGCGGCGCCGCGGGCAACGGCCCACGCCCAAGACCCGCGTGCTTATCAACGAGCGGGTCTGCGAGGGCTGCGGCGACTGCGGCGACGTCAGCAACTGCCTGTCCGTGCAGCCGGTCAGCACGCCCTACGGCCGCAAAACGAAGATCGACCAGACGACCTGCAACTTCGACTACTCCTGCATCGACGGCGACTGCCCCTCGTTCGCGACGGTGCGCCCCGCCCGCGCCGGCCGGCAACGCCGCATAGCCCGCAAGCAGGCTGCGATGTCCTCCGCCGTGCGGGTCCACCCGCAGCCACCCGAGGACATCGCAGAGCCGCGGGCCTCGGTACCGCCGAGCATGACCGTGCGGATGGCGGGCATCGGCGGAACCGGTGTCGTGACCGCCTCGCAGTTGCTGGGAACAGCGGCCCTGCTCAGCGGACGACACGTACAAGGTCTGGACCAGACCGGCCTGTCGCAGAAGGCGGGTCCGGTGGTGAGCGACGTGCGCATGAGTGCCACCGAGCCGATCGCCTCCAACAAGGCCACTGCGGGAATGGTGGATCTCTACCTGGCGTTCGACCTGCTCACGGCCGCCGCATCCGCACCGCTCGCCGGTGCCTCGGCCGAACGCACCCTGGTGGTGGCATCAGTCACGCCCACGAGCACGGGCCGGATGGTTGTGCACCCCGAGCAGGACTACCCCGGGACCGAGGACCTCCGCTCTGTCGTCGATTCCACGTCGCGGGCGTCGGAGAATCGCTGGGTGGACGCAGGCGCCATCACGCGCCGCCTCTTCGGGAACACCACCTCCGCCAACGTCTTCCTGATCGGCGTTGCCTACCAATGCGGCGCCCTGCCGATCACGGCGGCCTCCTTCGAGTCCGCGATCGAGTTGAACGGCGTCGCCGCCGAGCGCAATCGCGAGGCCTTCAGGTGGGGCCGGCAGTGGGTGATCGACCCCGAGGGCGTGGAACTGGCGGCCGCGAACGCGGATTCGATCGGCTCTCCCCCGCCGCCCGACGACTCGGCCGGACGCGTCGAGGTCGACGGCGGCGATACCCTCGCACCGCCGGTCCGGCAGCTACTGGATCCGCTCGCCGCACGCACAGGACTGGGCCAACTGCTCGAGATGCTGGCCGCCGACCTCACCGGCTACCAGTCAGCCGGCTACGCCGAGGATTACCTCCGGTTCGTAAGCGAGGTCGCCGGCGCCGAGGGTGACCTCGACGGCTGGGAACTCACCGAGACTGTGGCGCGGAGCCTGCACAAGTTGATGGCCTACAAGGACGAGTACGAGGTGGCCCGCCTGCTGCTCGAGCCGGCAGCGGAGACGGGAGCGGAGACGGTCGCCGGGCCGGGCGCCAGGCTCGTCTGGCACCTGCACCCTCCGTTCCTGCGAGCGCTGGGCGTGTCCCGCAAATTGAAGTTGGGACCGTGGGCCCGTCCCCTGCTCGTGATGCTCCGCGGGGGGAAGCGGCTGCGGGGAACTCCGCTGGACCTCTTCGGCTACGCGGCGGTGCGCCGCTGCGAGCGCCGGCTGCCCGGCGAATACCGCAAGGCGATCCGGGCAATGCTGGGAACCCTCGATGCCGTCAACCGGGACGAGGCGGTCGAGATCGCCGATCTGGTGGATGGAGTCCGCGGCTACGAGGACATCAAGATGCGGCGTGTCGCGTTGTACCGCCAGGAACTGAGCGAGCGGGTGGAGGGTTTCCGAGCCGCCGTGCCGGCGGGGAGCACTGCCTAGGACCGACGGTGAGCAACCGGGGATCAGGCCCCGGTGTCCTCCAGCGATTCCACACCGAGGTAGCGGCGCTGGGCGTCGGCGTCCGCCAGCAGTTCCTGCGAACTGATCTCCGCCTCGATCTGCCCCGAAACCATCACCACTTGACGCTCCGAGATTGCCGTTGCCACGCTGAGGTTCTGCTCCACCAGCAGGATCGCGATCCCCTCCGCCACGAGCCGGCGGGAGGTAGTCACAAGTTGCTCGACGATGGTCGGCGCAAGACCCTCTGACGGTTCGTCCATGAGCATGAGGTCCGCGTTCAACAACAGTGCCCGCCCGATGGCCAGCATCTGCTGCTCGCCACCGGAGAGGCTCGTGGCGCTGAGCTTCTTCCGTTCCGCGAGGCGCGGGAAGAGTTCGTATACCTCCGTCGGCGTCCAGCGCTTGCCGCGCGCCTGGCGCGCAAGCATCGCCAGGTGCTCGTCGACGGTGAGCGAGGTGAAGAGCCGCCGCCCCTGGGGGACGTAGCCGATGCCGGTGGCGGCCACCTTGTACGGCGCCAGCCCCACCAACTCGGTGCCGCGGAACCGGATGGAACCGCCCATGACCGGCAGCAGACCCATGATGGCGTTGCAGAGCGTCGTCTTGCCCATGCCGTTGCGGCCGATGACCGACACGGCCTCCTGGGCCATCCGGAGGTCCACGCTGTGCAGCACCTGGGCCTGCCCGTAGCCCACGTCCAGGCCTGAGATCTCCAGAAGCGAATCACCCATGGGCGATCCCCCGTCCCAGATAGATGTCGTGCACCTGAGGATTGGCGCGGATCTCGTCGGGCGTTCCCTCGACGATCTTGACGCCGTCGTGCATCACGATCACACGTTCGGCGACGCGCAGCGCCACGTCCATGTCGTGGTCGATGAGCAGCAGCGTCACGTCGCGTTCCAGCGACAGCAACAACTCCGTGAGCCGCTCGCGCTCGCCGCGCGACAACCCCGAGGCCGGCTCGTCGAGCATCAGTACCCGGGGCTCAGTGACCGTGGCGAGGCCCAACTCCAGCTGGCGCTGCTCGCCGTGGGACAGATCGGCCGTGAGAGTACCGAGACGGCCCTCCAGCCAGACGTTGGCCGCGGCCCGCCGGGCACGGTCGCGATAGGCGGCATCCCGGCGTCCCATACGTAGCCGGAAGCGCCGGCCTTCCTTGCCCAGCACGGCCAGATAGAGGTTCTCCTCCACTGTGAGGCCGGCGAACAGGCGGGAGCGCTGGTAGGTGCGGGACATCCCGAGTTGTGGCCGGCGCCGGGCCGGGAACTCCTCGACATTCAGACCGTCGATCTCGACGGTGCCTGCTGTGGGCCGCAGGTCGCCGGCCACGACGTTGAACAGCGTCGTCTTGCCGGCCCCGTTGGGCCCGAGGATGACGAGGCGTTCGCCCTGAGCGACATCGATATCGATGTCGCTCAGGGCGCGGACGCCACCGAAGGACATGCTGACGCCCTGCAGCCGCAGCACAGGTGCTCCGTTCGCTGCCGTCGCCGTCATGATCGGTGGCGTCCCTCTACCTCGTGGTCAGTGTGTGCCGGCTAGTTCTGCAGGACGCCGTTGACGACCGGGGTGGCGTTACCGATCCACGGGAGGTCGCCTGCCTCGCAAGGCGGGTAGTCCCTGCTCGGCGACGGATCGCCCGAGAACGTGCCGCCGAAGGTCTGATCGACCTGCGGGACGAACGCCACCGTGCTGGAAGCCATGTTGCCGTCGTCGTCGAGGTAGATCCTCCCGACGTACTGGTCCTGGATGGCCGTACGGTTGGAGTCCAGACTGATCTCGCCGAACGCGGCGTCGAGCGTCACGTTGCTGATCGCATCCCACAACGGCTCGTGGCCACCGGAAAGGTCGGCCCCGATCGCCTTGAGGCCCTCGATCAGACCCCAGGCGTTGTTGTAGTAGTTCATGTAGAAGGCGTCGAAGTACGCGGCATCCGCCGGAGCCGGCGAGCCCCCGAAGGGGATCTCGTCGAAGTGGCTGTTGATGATCGCGCGGAACGCCGCCGCCTTGTCGGTCTGCAGATCGGGAGCGTTGCCGAACCCACCGGAGTAGGAACCAACGACCCGGGGACCGATGGCGGTGAACACGTCGGGGATACCCCAGAAGAGGTTGCCCATGTGCTGCTCGCCCACGACCTCGCCCTTGGCGTCCTCGAAAGCGTTGAGGGCCGGCACCAGACCGGCGCCGCCAACGGCCCAGAAGTAGCCGTCGACCTCGTCGGGGCCGGGCAGCTGCTCCACGAAGCCGGAGTAGTCGGTGGTGTTCAGCGGCGGGTACACCCGGCTGATCACGTCGCCGCCTGCGGCACAGAACTCGGCGATGAAGCCCGCCGTGGAGGTCCAGGCGAAGCTGTAGTCGTCACCGATGACCGCTGCGGTCTCCCACCCCAGGGTGTTGTGGGCAATGTCGCCGAGACCGGCGTTCCACTGCGCACCGTCACCGTTGAAGCGGAAGAAGTTGGGCGCACGGACCGCCATGGTGGAGTCCTGCGCACCCGACGTGCCGTTCACGAACGTCTGGTTCGGGTGGTCCTTGGCGTAGTTGGCCACGGCGATGCTCTCGTCACCGGACAGCGGGCCGATCATGATGTCGGCACCGATGTCCTCCATGAGACGGCGCGTCTCACGCAGGGCGGCCTCGGCGGTGTCATCCGCACAGCCGATACCGACCAACTCGATGGGAACGCCATTGATGGAGGCATTGCTGAAGCCCGCCTGCGGGTTGTTGCGGTCGTTGACCGTGGCGCCTGCGTGCTCGGCGAATGCGGTGACGACACCGGCGATGTCCCTGTCGTGGAAGGCGCCGAAGGCTCCCTCACAGTCGGACAGGATGGCGAGGTTGATGACCTCGGTTGCCATGTCGTCCATGTCGTCTTCCTCGGCTACCGCCGCGGGCGGTGGCGCCGCCGCGGCCTGAGAGGCCTGCTCCTCGGCAGCGGATGCCGCCTCGCGGGCCGCCCGTGCCTCGTCCTCGGCTGCCGCAGCATCCGAGCGCGCTGCATCAGCAGCTGCCTGAGCCTCAGCCAGAGCCTCCTCGGCGGCGGCCACATCGGCCGCGTTGCCCGTGGCGGTCGCCTGCGCCAACTCTGCAGCGGCCTGCGCGGCCTCAGCCGCAGCCAGTGCAGCGTCCGCTGCCGCAGCTGCTGCCGCCGCGTCGGCCAGAGCCGTCGATGCTTCGCCCCGGGCGCTCTGCGCTGCGGCAAGGGCCGCATCGGCATCCTCGGAGCCACTGTCGCTGGCACAGGCCGCCGCCAGCAGGGCCAATGCCATGGCCGCTACCGACAACCTCAACCAGGTTGATTTCTTCCGTTCGATTCGCACTATCTCCTCCTTGTTTGTTCCAGTGTTGTCTTGGGTGTCCTCGGGTGCGCTCGTTATGTCACACCCGATATTCTTCGCATGCCAGAGGTTCCGCCCTGCGTTCGTTGGCGATCTCTCGGCCTGCTCGATGTGATTCTTTCTCTATCTATCCGGTCATCCCTTCGTGCAGCTTCCCTCCCCCATGTTCATGTTCCGTTCGCTCGGTGGGTCGTGCTCATCGTTCCGACCAACTCTCCCATCGCCTAGTTCCGAACCGGGACCCGGCCGGTGGACAGCAACTTCGACCAGACACCGCGGGCGGTGTCCCGGTGACCCGCCAGCCACCCCACCAGGCCGGCGGCGCCTATGCCGGCTACCGCGCCCACGATGACACCCGCGATGGCACCGCGGTCGCCCTCGTGCAGGGCCCCGAAAACGCCCCAGACAGCGGCGCCGATCAACGCCAGCGGCGCCGCACCGCGCACCTTGCGCAACCCCACGACACCGTCCGGACACGCCAGCACCAGTATCAGCACGATGGCTCCGATGAGCGTGCGGAAGCGGGACTCCTCGATGAAGTTGTTGAGGAAAACCACGTTCCGCACATAGTTCTCGAGCGCAACGAAGATGAACGCCCCCAGCCAGGCCCCCTCCAGGACTAGCACCCCACCGATTATGGCCATCACCAGCAGGTTCAGGATGCCGCCCAGATTGATGGCCGTCGGGGCGATGGCTCGCTGCTCCCAGACGTAGAGCACGCCCCCCAGGGAGGCCACGAAGGCGGCCAGTGTGAAGGCCCACGTACGGTGCATGGCGACGTTGTAGCCGAGGGAGTTCATGCGCACGGGGTCGTCGCGCACCCCTTGCAAGGCCAGTCCGAACGGCGTGCGCGACACATACCGCAGCAGCAGGTAGACCACCACAGCGACCACCAGGCTCGAGTAGAACAGGCGCTCGGGGTTGGTGGCGTCGGTCGGTTCGCCGATGAAGTCGGGCGCGCGCACCTGGTTGACACCGCCGAAGCCCGACAGCACCGTGACCTGCACGAAGAAGTAGTAGCCGATCACGCCGTAGGCAAGCGTGATCATGAGGTAGTAGAGCCCGCTGGAGCGACTGGCCAAGAGCCCCATCAGGAACCCCAGTGCCGTGGTCACGCCGATTCCCAGCACGACGCCCACCCAGGGGTTCCAACCCAGGTTGAGCCCCTTGCTGCCGCCGGTGGTGACGGCGTTGCCGATGGTGAAGGCGCACACGCCGTACATCAGCGTCTGCGCCAGGGAGATCATCCCGCCGAACGCGGAGAGGAAGACGATGCTGGCCGCGGCGACGCCGAAGATGAGCGAACGCGTCAGCACCACGTCGACGAAGTAGTGCCGGAACGGGTCGGGGGTGATCCCCTGGAAGACGCCCACCAGCACGAGGGCCACGAACAGGATCAGCGCCAGCCGGCGGGTGTTGCGGGAGTAGTCGCCCGAGCCCGTGCCGCCGGCTGGGGCGGCACCGCCGGTACGGCCACCCAGGAGGGAGAGAATCACGCCGGCCTTCCGAACAACCCGAAGGGCCGTACTGCCAGGACCAGCGCCAGAATCACGAAGGTGGCGATGATCGAGTAGTACGCGTAGTCGGTTGGCAGGTAGACGGGTGCGAGGGCGGTGGCGAGGCCGTAGAGGAGCGAGCCGGCCGCGGCGCCGCCCAGCGACCCCATCCCGCCGATGATCACGACCACCAGGGAATGCAGCAGCCACTGCCCGTCCACGCCGGGGGCCAGCGTGGTGACCGAGGAGCCGGCGATCACCCCTCCCAGGCCGGCCAGCGCCGAGCCCAGCACGAAGGCCACGGCGAACACCTTCTGGACGTTGATGCCCAGGGCCTGGACCATGGGAGTGTCATCCACCCCGGCGCGGATGACCATGCCGGTGCGAGTCTTCTTGAGCAGCAACCAGAGACCGCCGCCCACGCCGAGGGCCATGCCGATGACGAAGAGCTGGTGGATTCCGTAGCGGATTCCGGCGAAGTTCACGTAGCCGTGGATCTCGTGCGTCATCGTGATCGGCTCGGCGACTCCGCCGAAGTGCTGGATCATCTGGTCGCCGAGGACGATGGAGATGGCGATCGTGATCAGCGCCTGGCGCAGATCCTGCCCCTGGTTCCAGCGCAGGAACACCTGCTGGATGAACAGCCCGAGACCGCTGACGATGACCACCCCGATCACCAGGGGCAGCCACCAGTCTCCCCAGCCCACGATGCCGCGGTCGGGCGTTCCGGTGACGCCCAGGAAGTCGAGTTGGTATTCGAGGGCGAAGTAGCCGGCCAGCAGGAACAGCGACCCATGCGCCATCTGCACCGTGCGCATCAGCCCGAAGACGAGCGTGAAACCGGAGGCCACGATGAAGTAGATCCCGCTGATGGTCAGCGCGTTGAGGATGCTCTTCAGGAACTCGCTGGGCGCTTTGACGGCAGGGCCGGCGGAGGTGCCGGCGGCCAGGAACACGACCCAGACGATGACGAAGGCGATCGCCGCGATGATCAGCAGGCGCGCCAGACTGCGATGCCAGGGCACGTTTCTGCCGCGGCGCCCCAGCAGGGCGTTCGCGGCACCGGTCATGACGGCCGTCACAGGCTGTGCAATCCCATCTGCTGGTCCCTCCCCGGTCCGTATCGCAGCCGGCTCAGCCGCCCAGGGCGGCGATCACCGAGTCCACGTCCGTTACCGTCGAGACGTTCTGGAGAGCGTAGTTGATGGAGGCGTTGTGCCAGTCGGCGCTCATCGTGGAGCAGCCGTTCTCGGGCACGACCATGTAGTAGCCCTTGTCGGCACCGGTGCGGGAGGTGTGCTCGATGGACATGTTGGTCCAGGCGCCCGTGACGATGACGGTGTCGCGCCCGGTGCCGGCGAGCAGACTCTCCAGCTTGGTGCCCTGCCAGGCGCTCATGCGCATCTTCTCGACGATGAAGTCCCCGTCCTGAGCCTCCAGGCCGTCGGCCGGCGCAGCCCCCCACGAGCCGCGCACCAGACCGTTGGTGCCCTTGACACCCTCGAAGAGCGGGGCGTTGAGCTTCAGGCCGGGCGCCCCTGCCTCCACGATGTACCACACGTGGATGACCGGAATGCCGAGGCCGCGGCAGACATCGGCGAGACGTGCCACGTTGGCCACGACGTCCTGCTCGATGGCATGTTGCGGAGACCCGGAATCACCGAAAGCACCGCCCTCGGTGATGACGTCGTTCTGGAGGTCTTGGATGATGAGGGCGCAACGGCTCGCATCCAGTGACAGGTCGCTCATGGGACTCCCCTATCGGTCGGTTGTCGGAACTGACTCGGTCGTTGTGCCGGCCGGTGGCCGGCTCAGCCCATGTACGGCTCCTGCCGTGGGCCCACCCGCGTGCGGAGGGTGTACAGCGAGGTGCACGACGGCATGAACAGGGTGTGCCAGTCGGCGCCGCCCCAGGTGAGATTGCCGACGTTCTCAGGCACGGGCACGGTGCCCAGCCGTTCGCCGGCGGCGCTGATGATCCACACCCCACCCGGACCCGTGACCCAGATGTTGCCCATCTCATCGCACTTCATGCCGTCGGGGATGCCGTCCTCGATGACGCCGGTGCCGATCCCGTCGAAGAACAGTCGCCGGCCGCTGAGGCTCCCGTCGGCATTCACGTCGTAGACGTCGATGAGCCCCCCCATGGTGTCGTTGATGTACATCAGCGACTCGTCGGGCGAGAAGCAGAGGCCATTGGGCTGGTCGTAGGCGTCCCGGTCCACGACAAGTTCGATTCCGCCCCCGGGGGGAACTCTGAACACACCCTGCCAACCCAGGTCCCGCTCACGCTCGAGGCCGAAGACGGGCATGCGTCCGAACCACGGATCCGAGAAGTAGATGGAGCCGTCGGAGCCCACCACCACGTCGTTGGGGCTGTTCAGTTCCTTGCCCTCGAAGTGGCTGGCCACGACATCCCTGGACCCGTCGGTGTTCTCGCGCACCAGGGAGGAGGTGACGTGCTCGCAGACGATGAGGTTCAGGTCCGCGTCGTAGGTCATGCCGTTGCACTTGTTGGAGGGCCGCATGACCTCGGTGACGGTGCCGTCGGGCGTGTACTTGCGGCGCACATCACCGGGCATGTCGGAGAAGAGAAGGTGCTGTTCGGTGGGATGCCAGATGGGGCCTTCGGTGAAGGTGAAGCCGGTCGCGGCCTGCTCCACCTCGGCGTCCCGATCCACCAGTTCCCAAACTGCATCGGAGTGGGCTTGAACGTTTGCCACCGGTTCCTCCTCGTCCTGTTGGTCGGTCACCGGGCGCGCCGCCCGCGCAGCCGCCGCAGCGGAAGTGAGCGACAAAGTAGCGGAAACTGTGACCTCCGGCCAATGCGCTGCACAGCGTGTCACTCAGAATTCGGGGTCGCCGCATCTTCGCTGCACCAAACGTTCTCTTGCTATAGTCCGCCCACCTCGACAGGCAGCGAAGGGAGCACGTCATGGGGTCCACCGCGGAGGTGATCCGGCCCGTTTCGCCCTCTGAGGCTGCCTCGGCATTCGGTGACGGCTCGGGGGTCGCCGTCCTGGCAGGCGGCACGCTCCTGGTGCCCGACCTGCACTTCGGCCGCGCTCGGCCCGAACGTGTGGTGATGCTGGGCAGTGCCGGCCTGAATTACATCGAGCGCTCCGGCGGCAACGTGACGATCGGAGCCATGACGCCGGTGGCCGCCCTGGCCGGCGAATCCTCGCCGCTGGGCCCCTGCGCCGCCTCGGTCGGCGACAACGAGATCCGCGCCCAGGCCACGGTTGGAGGCAACCTCTGCGCCCCGCCCGGCTTCGGTGACCTGCAGGGCCCGCTTCTGGCACTGGAAGCGACTGCACGCTCCGCCGGAGCGGGCGGCGAGCGCAATGAGCCCCTGGAGGAATTCCTGGCCGCCCGCGAGGGCCGGCTGCTCCTCGACATCACCTACGCCGAGCCCGCCGCGGGGGCATTCGCCGGCCTGGGACGTCCGCACGCCCACCACTACACGGTGATGGCGGTATCGGGAGCCCGCGCCGCCGACGGTGCGGTGCGGTTGGCGGTCGTGGGTGCCGGCGCTGTCGGCGCTCGCCTGCGCGGCGCGGAAGCGCTGGCCGGTGACCCCGACGCAGCCGGGCAGGCCGCAGCCGGTGAGGTGACGCCGTCGGACGATCCGCTGGCATCGGGTTGGTACCGGGCGCGCACGCTGCCCGCACTGGTGAAACAGGCATTGAACGATTTGGAGGAGAGCCCGTGAACATCGTCGTCAACGGCAAGAACCGGACGGTGGAGAGTCCACCGCTCACTCCCCTGCTGGCGGTGCTGCGGGAGGAATTGGACGTTCTCAGCCCCAAGGCCGGCTGCGAGAACGGCGGATGCGGCGCCTGCACGGTACTCATCGACGGCGCCCCGCGGCGCTCCTGCTTGACCGCCGTGGGGTCGATCGACGGCACCGAGGTCACCACCGTCGAGGGGCTCGGCACACCCGAGAGCATGTCGGACGTGCAACAGGCTTTCGTCCACTACTGCGCCGCCCAGTGCGGCTTCTGCACCCCCGGAATGATCATCGCCGCCACCGCGTACCTCGAGGGCGGCGGCAGTTCCGACACCACCGAGATCACCGAGGCGCTGGCCGGCCACGTCTGCCGCTGCACGGGCTACCTGAAGATCGTGGACGCCGTCGCCGCTGCACGCGGCGGCGACTTCGACCTCTCGGTCACAGCCGAGAGCCCACACACCACCGTGCTGACCTGAACAAGAGACCGACAAGATCCCGCTAGTCCAGGCGAGGGGGACGAAATGAAAGCAGTTGGAGCACGCCTACCCCGTTATGACGGGGTCGGTCACGCCACCGGACGCACCGTCTACGTGGACGACGTGCGCGTGTACGGGATGCTGCACGTGAAAGCGTTGCGCTCACCGCACCACCACGCCGCCATCAAACGGCTCGACACGTCGCGGGCCGAACAGATGCCCGGCGTGGCGGCCATCGTCACGCACGCTGACGTGCCTCTGCTGGTGTACGGGCACCTCTCGGCGCTGGGGATCCCTGCCGACGAGCCCCTCCTGGCGTCGGAGGACGTCCGCTACAAGGGCCAGCCCATCGCCGTTGTGGCCGCCGAGGACGCCGCCGCCGCGCAGGCCGCCGTGGACGCCATCGACATCGAGTTCGAGGAGTTGCCGGCACTGTTCGACATGCGCAAGTCGTTCGACGCCGACGCCCCGCAGATCCACCACTGGGGCACCATCTACCCCCATTTCGAAGGCGAGATGAACGTCCGGCAGATCCGCAAGGGCAACGTCGAGCAGGCGTTCGAGCAGGCCGACAAGATCATCTCGGGCGTCTACCGGCCGGCAGCCATCGAGCAGATGCCCCTCGAGACCCAGGTGGGCCTGGCAGTGCCAGAGCCCGACGGGCGCATGACGATCTACTCCTGCACCCAGGCGCTCTACTTCTCCATGGGCGTCGTGGCGGCGCACCTGCAACTGCCGCTGAACAAGTTGAAGTTCGTGGGCGGCACCGTGGGCGGCGGCTTCGGCGGCAAGGTGGACACCGCCACCGAGACCCTCTGCGCCCTGCTTGCCCAGAAGTCCGGCCGGCCCGTGAAGTGGCGCTGGACCCGCGAGGAGGAGTTCCTCTGCTCCAGCACCCGGGCGCCGTGGCACATGGAGATCATCGACGGGGTGACCAGCGACGGCTGGATCCTGGGCCGCAAGATGCTCACACTGCACGACGCCGGCGGGTACGCCCGCTTCTCGCCCTACGGCGTCACGAAGCACAGCTTCCACCACACCGGCGCCTACACCATTCCCAACCTGCACTTCGACGGCTACGTGTGCTTCACCAACCGCACGCCCACCTCGGCCATGCGGGGCTACGGGGTCACCTCGGTGTCCTTCGCGGTCGAGACCCACATGAGCCGCATCGCGGAGGAGTTGGGCGTCGACCCGTTCGAATTGCGCCTCAAGAACGCAAACCGCATCGGCGACACCTCGCCGAACGGCATCCGCTACATGGACCCGTCGACGGTGGACGTGCTGCACGCCATCGCCGGCGCCACCGACACCGGACTGGCGGCGCCCTACAGCGACGCCACCCGCGAGATGCGCGAGGGCGAATGGCTTCCCGAGCACCTCGTCGGCCAACTCAGCCACTCGGAGGATCACTGATGGGCATCCACACCGGACGCGGCATCGCGTCCATCGAATATCCCACCGGAATGAACCAGAACGGCGACCCGTCGCAGGCCTGGATCAAGGTGAAGCCCGACGGCCGCATCGACGTGTTCAGCGGCACGTCGGACATCGGCAACGGCTCGAAGACGATCCAGACGCAGATCGTGGCCGACACCATCGGGGTGCCATACGACTGGATCACCTATGACAACTCCAACACCGACTCGTCTCCGGTTTGCACCGGCACCTTCGCCTCCCGCGCCACGTTCGTGGCCGGCAAGGCGGTGCTGAAGGCGGCTCAGCGCGTCCGGGAGCGGATCCTGGAGGTGGCCGGCCAGGAGATGGAGATCAGCCCGGAGGACCTCGAGATCGACGACGGCGAGGTCTTGGCCAAGGGCGCTCCCGCCAAGAAGCTGAGCGTGAGTGACGTGGCCGCCGCCGCCACGTGGGGCCACGGCGAGCTCATCACCGGGACCGGCGCCCAACTGAACCCCTACGCCGCCATCTCGGACCCCACCACCGGCGAGGTGGACGGCGTTCCGCACGCCGCCATCTCCTACGCCGCCTGCGCGGCCGAGGTGGCGGTGAACGACGAGACCGGCGAGGTGCGGATCCTGAAGCTGACCCAGGCCTACGACGTGGGCAAGGCCATCAACCCGGCGCTCGTGGAGGGCCAGATCGAGGGCGGTGCCATCATGGGTCTCGGCCTCGGGGTGCTGGAGGACAGCTACCCGTACTACCCCTCGCCG
Source organism: Acidimicrobiales bacterium (assembly GCA_963664235.1). Classification (GTDB taxonomy): domain Bacteria; phylum Actinomycetota; class Acidimicrobiia; order Acidimicrobiales; family CATQHL01; genus VXNF01. The sequence continues at coordinate 3,313,586 of OY760933.1, forward strand.
GAGCACCGTGCCGGGGACTTCGGCAGCTACTACGCGCCTTCCAGCGCCGACCTGCCGGAGTTGCGGAACCTCATCATCGAGAACCCGTCGGCTGATGGACCCTACGGCGCGAAGGGCATCGGGGAGATGTCCAACAACGCCCAGCCGGCCGCCATCGCAACCGCCGTGTACGACGCCATCGGTGTGTGGGTCACCGAGCTGCCCATCACCCCCGAGCGGGTGCTGAAGGCCCTCGACGCCCGCAACGCCGGTGGCGGGCCCCGCCGTGAGGGCAAACAGGTGATCTTCGACGAGGAGTTGTCCATCAACACCGTCGGCACCGGCAAGACCTGGACGGCCGAGGTCTGAGCGGCGCGGCGCCGACGGCCCTGGAGATCCGATGAGTTCCGACGACGCCGCCCCGTCACCGTTCCGCACCTGGAACGGTGTGGAGGCGCTCGAATTCTTCCCCGGCGTGCACCTGCATGCCATCGGCGGCGAGCAGGTGCTGCTCTGCCGGGTGACCTACGAGCCCGGCACCACGGTGGCCCGCCACCACCACGACCACACCGAGCAGATCGTGGTGCTGACCGAGGGCGAGATGACCCTAATGATCGGCGACGAGGAACGTCACCTGGTCGCCGGCGACACCGCCGTCATGAACCGCGGCGTGCCCCACGAGTTGTACTCCGAGACGGGATGCACCTTCATCGAGGCCCTGGCGCCTGTGCCCCGCGACCACGTCCCGGACTTCGAGCGCGACCTTGTCCTGGGCGAACTGGGATCTTCGCTGCACGTGGAGCGCTAGCCGGCCCTACCGGCGCCCACTGAGGTGCCCCGCCCCTGGATTCCGGCCGCCGCCGGAATGACGGAAAGAGCCTCCCGATTGCAGCCTCAGGCGCCGCGGAGAAGTCTGGAGAGGCGGTAGGCGGCGCGGGCTTCGCGGTCGGTGCGGAACTCGCGGTCGTCGGCAGCACGCAGGATCCGGCGGCTGGAGCGCACACCCAGCCAGCGGAGCGGCTCGGGCTCCCAGGCGCGGGCGATCTCCCCCACCCACGGGAGCGTGGTGCGCTCGGTGTCCGCCCCCAGGATCAACTCGGCCATGGTGCGTCCGGCCAGGTTGGCGCAGGCCACACCGGTGCCGACATAGCCGCCGAAGACGCCCAGTCCCGACGCGCGGTGGAACGTGAGGCCCGGCAGCCAGTTGCGGGGAATAGCCAGCACGCCGCCCCAGCGATGGGTGATCCGGGCGCCGGTTAGCGCCGGCAGCAACTCGGTGAGCGTCTCGTGGATCAACTGGTGTGACGGCTCGTTCAGTTCGGTCCGCTGGTCGATGCGGGAGCCGTACAGGTAGGGCACGCCGCGGCCACCGAACGCGATGCGACCGTCGGCGGTGAGTTGCCCGTAGATCACCATGTGGCGGTCGTCGGAGAAGGTCGGGCGACCCGGCAGCCCGATCTCGGCGATCACGTCGGGGGGCAGCGGTTCAGTGGCGATCATCAGCGAGTAGACGGGCAGCAGCGCCCTGCGCTGACCGGCGAGGTCGCGGGTGTACGCCTCCGTCGCACGCACCACGACGTCTGCGGTGACCGTGCCGCGTTCGGTGCGGACCCAGTGCGGACCCACTTCGGAGACCGTCGTCCCTTCATGGACGGTCACACCGCCGGTCTCGACCACCTCCGCGAGTCCCCGGACGAGCTTGGCCGGGTCGAGCGCGGCCGACGGGCCCAGCAGGATCCCCGACCGAACGTCGGTGGCGTTGAGGTACTCGCGCGCCTCTGCGGCGTCGAGCAGGCGGACCTCGTCGGTGGTGAATCCCTGCTGGCGCAGTTCGCCGATCTCGGCGCTCTGGCGCTTGGCCTGCGGCGCGTTGCGCGCCAAGCGGATCGTGCCGCCCTTGGCGTAGTCGCAGTCGATGCCGTCGGCCGTCGCGACCCGCTCGATCTCGTCGACTGCGTCGAAGACGGCCCGGATCAGGCGCATGGCCTCACCGTGGGAGGACCGGCGGGCGTAACGGGCGACCGTCCCGCCGGTGGTGCCGCCGAGTTCGCCGCACGCCCAGCCGCCGTTGCGTCCCGATGCCCCGAACCCGCAGTAGTGGCGTTCCAGAACGGCGATCCGCAGCGAGGGGTCCGACCGCATCAGGTAGTAGGCGGTCCACAGCCCGCTGAACCCCCCGCCGACGATGGCGACGTCGGTCTGCAGGTCGCCGTCGAGTGCCGGTCGGGCCCGGATCGGCGGATCGATCCTGTCGAGCCAGAGCGAGGTAGGCGTGGCATCGGCGACTGTTGACATCGTTCGTGACGGTAGATCGCTACTGCTCAGATAGCAAGCTATCTGGCGACTACGATTCGGAATCCGTCGTAATGACGCACTGATGCCTCGGTTTTGGTAGTGTCCGGTCGGGCAGGCCAGCACCCGGCGATCCGCCCCAGAAGCGAGGCAGCGTGGGCTCGATCAAACTCGTCACCGACGTTCCCGGCCCGAACAGCCGTGCTCTCGTGCGGCGGCGCGCTGCGGCCGTCTCCGCCGGCGCGGCCTACCTCACCGAATTGGGCATCGCCACCGGCGAAGGCTCGGTTGTGGTGGACGTCGACGGCAACCACCTCCTGGACTTCGCCGGCGGCATCGGCGTGGTTGGCACCGGCCACTGCCCGCCCGAGGTGACCGGCGCCATCCAACGCCAGAGCGCCGAGCTGATCCACATGTGCGCCATCGTCGCCAGCTACGAGCCCCTCGTGGAGTTGGCCGAGTTGCTCAACTCGGTCGCACCGGGCGACGGTCCCCACAAGACGCTGCTGATGAACAGCGGCGCGGAGGCGGTGGAGTCGGCCGTGAAGCTGGCTCGCGCCCACACCGGCCGGGCCGGCCTGCTGGTCTTCGAGGGCGCCTACCACGGCCGGACGAACCTGACGATGTCGATGACATCCAAGTACGGGCTGTTCAAGAAGGGATTCGGTCCGTTCGCGCCGGAGATCTACCGCATCGGTTTCCCGAACGTGCTCCGGCGACCCCCCGGCACCACGCCCGGGCAGTTCGTGGACTGGTCCGTCAGCCGACTCGAGGACGCCCTCGTCGCCCAGGTCGACCCGTCGGCGCTGGCTGCGGTGGTCATCGAGCCGGTGCAGGGCGAGGGAGGGTTCATTCCCGCACCGGGGCGGTACCTCGAGGCGATCCGGCAGCTCTGCGACCGTCACGGCATCGTCATGATCGCCGACGAGGTGCAGGCCGGCATGGGCCGCACCGGGCGGTTGTTCTCGATCCAGCACAGCGGCGTCGTGCCGGATCTCGTGGTCACAGCGAAGGCGCTCGGGTCGGGTATGCCGATCTCGGCGGTCGTCGGGCGGGCCGAAATCCTGGACGCACCGCACCCCGGCGGCATGGGCGGCACCTACAGCGCCAACCCCGTCGCCGCCGCAGCCGCCATCGCCACCATCAGGACCATCACCGCACCGGGCTTCCTCGAGCGGGCAGCGGCGATGGGCGAGCGCCTGCGGGGCGGCCTCGAGCGGTTCGCCGAGCGGTACGACTGCATTGCCGAGGCGCGCGGGCTGGGGGCCATGCTGGCGGTCGAACTCGTGGGCGACGAGAACCTCACACCCGACCCCGACCTGACTCTCGCGGTCACCCAGGAGGCGGTGGCGCGCGGGCTCATCGTGATCCGCGCCGGGCTGTACAGCAACTGCGTTCGGTTCCTGCCGCCACTCACGACCACCGACGAGCAGATCGACGAGGCTCTGGACGTGCTGGAGGAGGCCTTCGCCGCCGCGACCCTCCAGCGGAGCGCCGCATGAGAAGGCCGCCGCTGCGGGTGCTGGACGCCGCGGGATCGCCGGGCGAGATCGGGGCCGCGCACGGCCGGTCCCACGCTGCGGAGATCAGGTCCTATGCCGCAGACCGCGTGCAGATCGTGGCATCGGGGATGTGGACCGGGGCGCCGCTGTCGCGCGGCGACGTGCTCGACATCGCCCACTCGATGCTCCCGGCTCACGAGTCCTTCGACGGCGACCTCCACACAGAGATGGAGGCCATGGCGGGCGCTGCCGGGATCTCGCCGGCCGAAGCCATCGTCGTCGGCGGGTTCACCGACTTCGTGGACACGGTCCGGGCCGTCGCCGGCAAGGTTGGAGCGTCGGCCGTGGCCGAGGACGACTGCACCGCCGTTCTGGTGCCCGACGGGCGTGCCGGCGGCGCAGGCTTCCTGGCCCAGACCTGGGATATGCACGCCTCGGCCACCGACCACGTGCTGATGCTGCGACTCCGCCCCGCCGGCGCCCCGGCGGCACGCGTCTTCACCACCACCGGGTGTCTCGGCCAGATCGGCATGAACAGCGAGGGGCTCTGCGTCGGCATCAACAACCTGGCCGGCACCGACGGGTGCCGCGGGGTCACGTGGCCGTCGGTGGTGCGGGGGATGCTGAAGTGCGCCACCGCGGAGGAGGCCCTGGAGGTCCTGGTTGGCGCCGAACTGGCAGGCGCCCACAACTATCTGATCCTCGACCGTCACGGCGCCGGCTTCAGCACCGAGGCCATGCCGTCGGTGCGGCCGGTCCGGGTGCTCGGCGACGAGCCGCTCGTGCACACCAACCACACGCTCGACACCGCGGCGGGAGCTGTGCAGGTGGAGCGGGACCCGCGGCTGATGCGGAGTTCGCGCGCCCGCCTCGCCACCGCCGCCGACCTGCTGGCGGGCGGGGAGGTGGACGCGGAGCGACTCTTCGCCCTGACCCGCGAGCCGTCGGCCATCTGCGTGACGGCGGAGCCGCCGTTTCACATCGAGTCCAGCGGGGCGGCGGTGATGCGACCCCGGACCGGCGACTTCTGGGCCTGCTGGGGCCGGCCGGCGGAGAACGACTACCAGCGGATCGAGGCTCCCGGTGCCTGAGCGGCACATCGTCATGGTCGGCGAACGCTCCGGGCTCGGCTACGCCAACATCCGCCCCGAGTGGGCGGCGGACCTCGCCGCCCTGGAACTTGCCTCGTACCCGACCGCCGACCCCGGCGATCTCTACGACGAACCGAGCCTGCTGCTCCTGGCACGGGACTACGCCGAGGGTTGCTTCGCGGCGTTCGACGGCGACCTGCTCGTGGCGATGGGGCTGGGGGTGCAGACCCTGTTCGACCTCGACGATCCCCAGCACACGATCGGCGACATCGTCCCGCACGACAACAGCAGCAGCGGGCACGTGCCCGATGGCGACTGGTACTACGGCACCGGCATCTCGACCCGCCCCGAATATCGCCGCCGAGGCATCGGCTCGGAGCTCTACGTGCTCCGCAAGCAGGTGTGCCGCGACCTGAACCTGCGGGGCATCGTGGCGGGTGGCGTCATCCCCGGCTACGCGGATCACAAGGATCGAATGAGCGCGGACACCTACATCGCCAAGGTGCGCGCCGGCCGGCTGTACGACCCCACCCTCAGCTTCCAGTTGGAGAACGGCTTCGAGGCCCCCTGCGCACTCGCCGGCTACATCGAGGACCCGGCGGTGGACAACTACGCCGCACTGATCGTCTGGCACAACCCCGACCACCGGGCAGCCGCAAGCGGGAGGGTCGCATGATCGACGAGAAGGACCGCGAGATCATCAAGTACCTCCAGACCGACGGCCGCATGGCGTACTCGTCGCTCGGGCGCCTGATCGGGCTGTCCGACGCGGCCACCCGCCAGCGCGTCCGGAGGCTCTGCGCCCGCGGCGTGATCGACATCGTGGCCGTCACCGACCCGGTGAAGATCGGGCTCGGCTACCAGGCGCTGCTGGGCGTCACGGTCACCGACGACGCCCGGGAGTTGGCGGCGAAGATCGGCGCCATGGACGACGCCGTCTACATCGTGCTGACCGCCGGCCGCTACGACCTCATCGTGGAGTTGGTGTGCACCGACGGCGACACGTTCGTCACACACGTCAACACCATCCGCACCATGGACGGGGTGATGAGCGTCGAGACCCTCCCCTACCTGGGGATCACCAAGCAGACCTACGACTGGGGCGTGGGATGAGCCCCGAGCGCCTCCTAGGCGATCAGGCCTTCCGCAGCCGGGACCTCGGCGGGCGTGATCCGGAGATGACCTACGGCGGCGCCGTGTCCTTCCTGCGCCGCAACTACACCCGGGATATCGCCGCAGCCGACATCGTCGTGTCGGGGATCCCCTTCGACATGGCGACGTCGAACCGCCCCGGCGCCCGCCTCGGACCGCGGGCGATCCGCGCCGCGTCCGTCGGCCTCGCCGAGCTGGAGGCCTACCCCTTCGGATTCGACCCCTTCGACCACCTCGCCGTGGTCGACTACGGCGACTGCTACATGGACTTCGGCCAGCCCACCGAGGCCGTCGAGCGCATCGAGGCGCACGCAGCGGAGATCCTCGCCGCCGACGCCATGATGGTGACCCTGGGGGGTGACCACTTCGTCACCTATCCCCTGCTGCGCGCCCATGCGGAGAAGTTCGGGCCTTTGTCGCTCGTGCACTTCGACGCGCACTGCGACACCTGGCCCGACGACGGCACCCGGCTCGACCACGGGTCGATGTTCCTGCGCGCGGCCCGCGAGGGAATCATCGACCCGGCCACGTCGGTGCAGATCGGGATCCGCACCCACAACGACGACACCCACGGGTTCACGATCCTGGGAGCGCCGTGGGTGCACCGCGAGGGCATTCCCGCCACCGTCGAGGTGGTCCGGGAGGTGGTCGGCGACGCCAAGGCGTACCTCACGTTCGACATCGACTGCCTCGACCCGGCGTTCGCTCCGGGCACGGGCACCCCGGTGGCGGGAGGTCTCACGACCGCGCAGGCCCTCGAGGCGATCCGGTCGCTGGGAGACCTCGACGTCGTGGGCATGGACGTCACCGAGGTGTCGCCGCCCTATGACGTCGCCGAGATCACCGCGCTGGCGGCCGCCACGATCGCGCACGACTTCATCTGCACCCAGGCCGTGCGAGCCGGCGCCACCGGCGCCACCTTCGGGCGCACCTGAGGAGACACCAGAGATGACAGACCCCGTCCCGGCCGTCACCGTCAAGGGCATCACCAAGCGGTTCGGCGACGTCACCGCGGTCGACGACATCGACCTGCAGATCGGCGACGGCGAGTTCTTCGCCCTGCTGGGACCGTCGGGCTGCGGCAAGACCACCACGCTGCGGATGATCGCCGGGCTGGACTTCCCGACGATGGGCAGCCTCAGGATCTTCGGCGACGAGGTGGGAACGCTGCCGCCCAACAAGCGGCCCGTCAACACGGTCTTCCAGGCGTACGCCCTGTTCCCGCACATGAACGTGGCCGACAACGTCGCCTTCGGCCTGAAGATGCAGAAGGTGGACCGCGCCGAACGCGCCCGGCGCGTCGCCGAGGCGGTGGGCCTCGTACAACTGGGCGGCATGGAGGGCCGGCGCCCCAACCAGCTCTCGGGCGGGCAACAGCAGCGGGTGGCGCTGGCACGCGCCCTGGTCAACCGGCCCAAGGTGCTGCTGCTGGACGAGCCCCTCGGCGCCCTGGATCTGAAGCTGCGCCAGGAGATGCAACTGGAGCTCAAAGCCCTGCAGCGCGAGGTGGGCATCACCTTCGTGTTCGTCACCCACGATCAGGAGGAGGCCCTCACCATGAGCGACCGCATCGCGGTCATGCACGAGGGCCGACTCCTGCAGGTGGGAACGCCGGAGGACATCTACCAGCGGCCCGCCAACCGGTTCGTGGCCGATTTCATCGGGCGCACCAACCTGCTGGATGCGACGGTGGCGTCCGCCGGCGAGGTAGTGCTCAGCAACGGCATGCGGGTTCAGGCCGCCTCCGAGCACGCCTTCGGCACGAAGGTGGCGGTCAGCCTGCGGCCCGAGCAGGCCTTCCTGCACCGGCGCGGCGGCTCCCCCGCCGGCTGGCCGAGCATCGACGGGGAACTCCGGGCGGTGACCTACGTCGGTAACGCTCTGGTCCACTCGGTGGCCGTGGACTGGATCACCATCGAGGTTCGCACCCCGTACCGGTCCACCGAGTCGCCGCTGGAGACCGGCGACGAGGTGAGCGTGAGCTGGGAGCCCGGCGGGGTCACGGTTGTGGGCGACTGATGACCCTCGCCCCCACGCCCCCCGATTCAGCGGCCGCCGCCGAGGCGACGCCTGAGTTCGAACGGGCGGCGGCCAAGGCCGACTCGCGGCGGGGGTTCCTGCTGGCCGGACCCGCCTACCTCTACCTCCTCATCTTCTTCGCCGTCCCGTTGGGGATCGTCTTCGCGTACTCCTTCGCCAGCCGCAACCGCTTCGGCGAGGCGGTCTTCACCGAGACCGGTCTCGACGCCTACCGGCGCCTCGCCGAGCCGATCGTGCGCGACATCCTCTTCCGCTCGCTGTGGCTGGCCCTGCTGACGACGGTCATCTGCCTGGTCGTGGGCTACCCGTTCTCGTACTACCTCACGACCCGCAGTTCGAAGGTGCGCAACATCCTGCTGGTGTTCGTGATGATCCCGTTCTGGTCCAACTTCCTGGTCCGGAACTACGCCTGGCGGGTGATCCTGGGCAAGGACGGCGTCATCAGCCGCATCACCGACTTCCTGGGATTCGGCGAGTTGGAGATCCTCTTCACCCCCAGTGCCGTGGTGCTGGGCCTGGTGTACGGGTTCCTGCCGTTCATGATCCTGCCCCTCTATGCCTCCATCGAGCGCATAGATATGTCCCTCCTGGAGGCGGGGCGCGACCTGTACGCCTCCGGCTGGCAGAACTTCCGCCGGATCCTTTTCCCGCTGTCCAAGCCGGGCGTCATCGCGGGGTCGATCCTGGTGTTCGTCCCCAGCCTCGGCGCGTATGTGACCCCGGAGATCCTCGGCGGCGCGAAAACGACGCTGCTGGGCAGCTACATCGTGACGCAGTTCCTGACCGCCCGGAACTGGCCGGTGGGTGCCTCGCTGTCCTTCGTGCTGATGGCCGTGATGCTCCTCGCCACCATCGTGTACTTCCGGTCGGGAGGGCGGAACCTGTGAGCGCCACCACCCGCCGCGTGCTCACGAGCGACGGCGCACAACGGGTGCGCCGCTTCACCCGCGGCTGGAGCCCCACGCGAGCCGCGCTCGGCGCCAACGCATGGCTTGTGTACGCCTTCTTCTACGCGCCGATCGCCCTGCTGGTGGTGTTCTCCTTCAGCGCCGACCGCAACGTCGGCCGCTGGGGCGGCTTCACCCTGGGCTGGTACGACGACTTCATCGGGAATACGAGCATCCAGAACGCCATCTGGGTGTCGGTGCGGGTCGCCCTGCTGTCCACGGTCATCTCCGTGGTGCTCGGCACTCTCGCCGCCCTGGCCATCGAGCGGTTCCGCTTCCGGGGACGCCAGGCCTTCGACGCGCTGCTGTACCTGCCGATCATCATCCCCGACGTCACCATGGCGGTGATGATGCTGCTGTTCTTCTCGCAGTTCTTCGACCTGCTCAACCTGGTGTTCGACGCCGACCTCCGCAAGGGCTTCGCCAGCATCACCGTCAGCCACATCGCCTTCAACATCAGCTTCGTGTCGGTGGTGGTGCGGGCCCGTCTCGCCGGCATGGACCGCCGGCTCGAGGAGGCCGCCCTGGATCTCTACGCAAGCCGTTGGAAGGCGTTCAGGTACGTGACGCTGCCGCAGATCGCGCCCGGCGTGGCTGGCGGGGCGCTGCTCGCCCTCACCCTGTCGCTCGACGACGTCGTCGTCACCCAGTTCGCCTCGGGCCCCGGCGCCACGACGCTGCCCGTGTACGTCTTCGGGCTGATCCGCCGGGGTGTCACCCCTCTCATCAACTCCGTCTCGGTGGTGATGCTGATCGCCTCGGTCGGCCTCGTGATCCTGTCGCTGCTCGTGCAGCGGTCCCGTGGTGGCGCCGCGGCCGGCCCGCCGGGCGCGGTCGCAGCCACCGGCCGATCCCGCCGAAGTTCCTGACCAAAGGACAACCCAACACAACAAGGAGACACCACCATGTCGACCAAATTACTCTTCCGGTTGCTGGCCGGGTTGCTGACCGTTGTGCTCGTCGCCGCCGCCTGCGGCGGTGACGACGACGGTGTCAGCGCCGCCGACTGCGATGTCGGTGAAACCGACGGCAATCTCGCCATCTACAACTGGGCCGAATACATCGACGAGGAGCAACTGGCCGCGTTCAGCGACGAGTTCGGCGTGAGCGTGACCATGGACGTCTACGACTCCAACGAGGCGATGCAGCCGATCATCGCGGCGGGCAACTCGGGCTACTCGCTGATCGTGCCGTCGGACTACATGGTGGCGATCCTCATCGCCGGCGAGGACGTCCAGCCGCTGAACAAGGACGCCATCCCGAACCTGTCGAACGTCTCGGCGGACTTCCGGGACCTGGTCTACGACCCCGAGGGCGACTACTCGGCTCCGTACCAGTGGGGAACCACCGGCATCGCCGTCGACACCGCCGTCGTGGGCACCGACTTCCCACGCAGCTGGGGGCTCATCTTCGATCCCGCCGTCGCCGACGAGTTCTCCGGGCGGATCTCGCTGCTGAACGATCCCCGCGAGACGATCGGCGCGGCGCTGAAGTATCTCGGCTACTCCCTGAACAGCACCAGCCAGGACGAGTTGGATGAGGCCACAGCACTCGTGGCCGCCAGCCGCGACCGCCTGGCCGCCTTCAACACCGACTCCTCCGATGAACTGTTGACAACCGGCGAGACCGCCGTCGCCCACGGCTACTCCGGCGACATGTTCACGCAGTTCCTCGAGACCGACGATCCGTCGCAGTACGTGTACTTCGTACCGGAGGAGGGCGGCACCCGCTGGATCGACAACATGGCGATCCCGTTCGACGCACCATCACCGTGCACGGCCCACACCTTCATCAACTGGCTGCTGACCGGCGAGCAGGGCGCGGCCTTGTCGAACTGGAACTACTACGGCACGCCCAACAGCGCCGCCCTCGACGGGCTCGACGAGGACCTGTTCGACTTCATCTCCGACCCGGCCGTGGCTCCCGTGGCGATCCTCGAGGAGATCGTGGACACCGGCGACTTCGAGGTGAACTACTCCGACGCGTTCACCGAGGCCAAGGGCTAGCCCCGAGGCCCTCCCCCATCGCGGCCGGGGTCACAACGGCGTGGCCCCGGCCGCCCGCCACGACGGCGCGGAGAACCTGATCGATCGCCAAGCGTTGCGTTCGGGTTCTTGCACCGCGGTCGGCGTGTCTGCCGTTGGTCTGAAGTCGCAGTGTGCCTGTCAGGCCGAGCGCGCTTGGTGAGGCGACCGGTCTCATCGATGTCGTGTGGGTCGGCGCGCCGCTGCTGAGCTGTCTAGTCTTCAAGATCACTCTTTATCATGCACATTCCAAGTATTTGTATCAAGTTCCATCGACTACGCGAGTTGTTGTGATCCTTGTGTTACTGTTCCTGGGCCGTCGTCGGACCCTGGAGGTGTGTGGTGCTCCCACCCCGGGTCGGATCGTCCGAGGATTGGCTAGGCAGATCGTCTCACCGCAGATGGTGAACCCATGAGGTTCTCGGCCTGGCTGGTTGCAGCAGCGCTGGTGTCGTTGTTGGCGGGTCCGTGTGATGTGGTTGACGATGAGCCGGCGGATGGTTCGGCGCCTGAGGTCCCGGCGGAGCGGTTCGTGGCGGTGGAGGCCAGCAACGAGTTCGGTTGCGCCTTGCGTGATGACGGCGTGGTGCGCTGTTGGGGCTTCTGGCCGCCGTCGGCGGTGTCGGCGGTACCGGAGGGAGAGTTCTCGGCGATCAGCGTCGGTCCGCAAGTGGTGTGCGGGATTCGCGTCGGCGGGACTATCGACTGCTGGGGCAGGGATCGTTTCGATCTGCTGGCGCCGCCGGTCGGTGAGTTCTCTTCCGTCGACGTCGGTTTCGCCGCGGCGTGTGGCGTTCGGGTGGGCGGCGAGGTGGCGTGTTGGGGCGACCGTGGCCGCGGGCCGGTTCCGGAGGGGCGTTTCCGCGCGGTCGCGGCCTACGGCGACGACGATCCCTCCTTCAGCGCCGCCGCCTGCGGGATCCGTGTCGACGGGACGATCGTTTGCTGGGGGGGAGGGGCGGAGTACTGGATACCGCCGGAGGGCTCGTTCCGGTCTCTGAGTGTCGCGTCGGACTATGGGTGCGGCGTCCGCGACAGCGGGGAGGTGGCTTGCTGGGGACCCGCGGGGCGATCGTGCTTGGTCCGCGACGGGGTCCTGGATTGCCGGGCGCGTTACAACGACGACGGGCGGGACTCACCGCCGGAGGGCGCGTTCATCGATGTTGCGGTGAACAGGGTGTTCTCGTGCGGTGTTCGGGCTGACGGGGAGGTGACGTGTTGGGGGGTCGAGAGAACCAAGGAGTGCCATCTCCAGGTGACGTGCAGCGGGTGGGACAACGGTCCGATCCCGCCGGGTCCGTTCGTGTCGATCGACGTGGCGGCAATGGGTAGGCACACGTCGCCGGTCTGCGGGCTGCGCCCCGACGGTCGTATCGATTGTTGGAACGACGGGTCGCAGCGCTTGCGGCCGCCGCCGGGCGCGTTCGTGGCGGTGGACGTCGGGGCAGCGAATTGCGCGGTGCGCGTCGACGGATCGGCGACGTGTTGGGGGGAGGTGGATTGGTTGGACTCGCTGCCGCCGGGAGCGTTCGCGGCGGTCAGCGGCTCTTCGACCCACGGATGCGGGCTGCGTCCCGGAGGCGAGGCGGAGTGTTGGGGATCCAATGAGTGGGGCGAAGCGAGACCGCCGGCGGGGCGATTCACGGCTATCGATGTGGGAACGAACCTGTCGTGCGGGCTGCGCGCAGACAGGGAAATCGCCTGCTGGGGTCGCAATATCTCCGGTGAGGCCGAGCCTCCTGAGGGTCCCTTCGTCGGGGTCTACGCCGGCTGGAGGCGCGGCTGCGGGCTGCGCCCAAACGAGACGGCGGAGTGCTGGAGCCTGACCCGCAGTCTGTCAGCGAGTGCAGCGGCAGCCGTGTTCGCGGCGCCGGATTTCAGCAACCCCCGGTGGCGGGACTCGCTCCCCGGGGGCTCGTTCGACTTCATCGACTCGCGCGGCCGGACGGCTTGCGGGATCCGTCCAACCGGCGCAGTGGAGTGTTGGAGCCCGTTCTGGCCGCCCGGCGCCGGCGTGGCCGCTCCGGCCACCGTCCCACCGACTCCCGAGCCGCGTCGCGGCGTGCACAGGGACCTCTCGTGGGTTCAGGGCGACATCGTGGGTGGACCGTACGAAGCGCTTGATTCGGGCTGGTATCACACGTGCGGGCTGCGCCGCGACAGCGCCGTCGAGTGCTGGGGCAACGCGACGCGCTCGGTGGCGGGCACCTTCGGCAGCATCGACGTGGACTGGAGAGCGGCCTGCGGGATCGGCGCCGACGGAATAAGGCGCTGCTGGACACTGGGTGCGCACGCGACAGCCGAACCGGCCGTCATCGCCCCGATCGCGCCGGGCGAGGATGTCCTCGCCACCCAACGCGGGTACCGGGCTCACTGCGTCCTGCTCGCCGGCGGCGCCATCGCCTGTCGAGACATCCTGGACGGCACGACGCAACGCCGGGCAGGTCCGTTCGCGCAGTTCAGCATCGGCTGGGGATTCCAGTTCGATCCGGATACAGACACCAGCCAGATGAGCCCCGAACGGCCCAACATCAACGTCCCCGGGCACTACGTGGACTTGAACCGGGAGGCCGAGGCCAGTTCCCACGTCTGTGCCATCGGCCGTGACGGCTCACTCGACTGCTGGGGCTCCGGCAGCCGCGGCCAGACCGCGTTGCCGGCACCGTGGCGGGACGATCCCCCCTACAGCGACATCGCCGCAGGGTTTGCGCACACCTGCGCAATCGGTGCTTCCGGCGAGGTGATCTGCTGGGGCGACAACCGGTACGGCCAGGTCTTAGCGCCGCCGGGCACGTTCACCGACCTCAGCGCCGGCCAGTGGCACACCTGCGGGCTGCGGACAGACGGTGAGATCGATTGCTGGGGCAACGGACCGGCCGCTTCGAACGAACGCTATGACCAACCCCCGGACGGAGCGCCCGCGTCACCGCCGGCTGGGCCGTTCACAGCCGTCGCCGCGGGTCTCTGGCACACCTGCGCGCTGCGCCCCGACGGCACCGCCACCTGCTGGCTCAGCTACTGACTTGTCGGTGGATTCGGGCTGCGAGTTCGACGGCAGTGAGTTGAGTTCATCGGTTTCGGGGGCGGCCGGGTGACGGTGTGCGCGGTACCCCTGCTTGGTGTTGGGGATTTCCTGTGGATGTCAATAGTTTCGCTTACTTTGACTTAAATAGTCGTACAGATGTTGGTAGTATTGTGGATATGGAATTCGTGAACGGCGGCAGGCATTTGAGTTTCGAGCCGCCGCGCCGCGAGCCGGTGAGCTTGGAGCGGTTCTGGGACGAGGTGGCGTGGCAGCGCCGCAACCTCGAAGAGGGTGACACGCTGGTGCCCAACCCGGAGGGTCGCTGTTTCACGGTGCGCTACCGGGCGGGGGGTCTGCCCGCGGAGCGGTCCGCGGAGGTCACCGCGACCGGCACGAAGACGATGTTCTTGTCCCAGCATCAGTGGGGTGAGGGAACCGGCAAGGTGGGTTGCGGCGACTGCGGCGCGGTGGTGCGGGTTTCCCGCAAAGATCCCGCCAAGCTTGCCCACGGGGAACTACAGGACCGCGTCGTGGACCTCGCCGAAGCCAGAGCGCGCCTCGACGGGGAGTATCTGGCTGCGCTGGGCGAGTTGGCGTCACGCGACGGCGCCCAGGGCGCCGCGCACCGGCTGCGGGAGATGAACCGCATGACCTCCGCGGCCGCGCGGAGTGACGCCCGCCTTGCGCTGGACCTCCACGACAACGACCTCGGCGACACGCTCGAATCCATGCGGACCGGGGAGATCAACCTCTCCCACGCCCGGGTGATCGCCCGCGAGGCCCCCAAGAAGCACCGCCGCAGCGAAGGTGAGTTCCTCGAGCTGTGCCGCGCCTACCCCGCCGACACCGTCGCCAAGCACCCGTTCGCCTACCAGAGCGAAGAGATGTGGGCGGACGTCGCCGCTGAGCAGGCCGCCAAGAGTCGCGAGCCTGCCGACGCCGAGTACGCCCTCCAGCGCGCCGAACGCAAAGCCACCCTGAACTACGGCGCCGACGGCATGTGGCACCTACGCGGCCGGTTCGACTTCCTCACCGGCCGCAGGATCAACCAGGCACTCGCCGCGGCGGTTCGCAAGCGCCGACAGCACGAAGGCTCAGCCGACCACACCGTCGCCCAACACGGCGCCGACGCGCTCGCCGACCTCATCTGCGGCGACACGAGACCAGACACGCGACTGCTGATCCTCGCCGACTACGACCACACCGCCGACACACTCAAGAACCCCCGATTGGACGACGGCACACCCCTATCCGCGGAACTCCTCGCCCAGGAAGCCCTCGACGCCGAGATCTACTGCGCAGTGTTCAACGCCGACTGGACCAACCTCGCCTTAGGACGCAGCCGCAACGCCAACGACGCCCAACGCCTCATCCTCGCCGCCCGCGACGGAGGCTGCGCCCACTGCGACGCCCACACCGAACACCCCCACCACCCGGGGGCCCTGAACCTCGCCGTGGCGGTCACCCGGCATCGCCGACCCCCGACCTAATAGACGCGCGGGATGATCCTGTAGGGGACCTGCTCGCAGTAGCGGTCCCACAGTTCGCCGTACTTGGCGGCGCAGCGGCGCTCGTCGGCACGCTCTCGGGTCAGCATGAAGGGGATCATGAAGGCCGGGTAGAGTCAAGGCCACACGCTGGTGAAGTGTCCCGGCGCCAGGGCCAGACCCAGGCTTATCAGGATCTCGCCCAGATAGTTCACGTGGCGGGAGACGCCCCAGAAGCCGCTGTGAAGCAGGCGGCCCCGGTCGTCGGAGACCGCTTGGGGCTGAATGCCAAGGAATGGGCGCTCCGGTGAGCGCTTGAAGCGGTACTTCTGCAGGTTTGCGCCCCGAGCCAGAATCCAGCCGGCCACGAAGATCACAGCGCAGGCCGCAAGCCACCACCCCCCGGCGCTCTCGACCAGCGACGGCTCCGGCAGGCGGGCGGTGCCCCATGCGCCGACGGCGTAGAAGTAGGGGTAGAACGCCAGGCAGCCCCAGATGATCTTGGCGCCGAGCCGCTCGGCGAAGATGTCGTAGGTGTACAGGTGGACCCGCTCGAAGACCAGGTAGTCGACGAGGAAGAAGCTCAGCAGGGCGGCGTGCAGGTACACGCCGACATTGGCCTCCGAACCGTAGCGATCGGCGTGGTAGGCGGCAGCGGACCAGGCGTTGAGGGCCAGCAGCACCGCTCCGAAGACGTAGAGGTACATCTTCGTGTCGATCCGCCCGGCGAAGGCGAAGTTCTCCACGCGGCCCAGGTAGAAGTCTGAGATCCAGCCCCGTAGACCGGACGAGCGGGATCGCGCCACGGCTCGTCGGGGTGGCGCGAGCACGAACCACGCCGTTCCCAACGCCCCGAGTGCCGTGGCGCCAGCGGCACCCCACCAGAAGTGCCGCTGCAACCAGCCCCAGGCCAGCCAACCGGTGCCGCCTGCTATCAGCCAGCCGCCGGTGGCTGCGGCGAGCACCAGGAGTCCGTTGAGGCGGTACGGATAGGGCCCACCCGTGGCCGGGTCGGTCACATATCCCGTGACGCGGCGGGCGGGCAGTACGACGTGCAGCGCGAGCAGCCCGGCGCAGACGATGAACGGGGCGAAGAAACCACTCATCACGACCACCGCTGCACACCCGGCTAGTAGGTGGCGCGGCCCCCGGAGATGTCGTAGACGGCCCCGGTGGAGAAGCTGCAGGCGTCAGAAGCCAGCCAGGACACCAGGTCGGCCACCTCGTCGACGAGGCCGAGGCGCCGCATGGGGATCTTGGAGATCATGTACTCCAGCACCTCGGGCTCGGTGTCGGCGTTCATGGGCGTGGAGATGACCGCGGGCGCCAAGGCGTTGACGAGCACACCCTCGGTGCAGGCCTCCTTGCCGACCGACTTGGTGAGGCCGATCACGGCGGCCTTGCTGGCCGAGTAGGCGACCATGTTCGGGTTGCCCTCCTTGCCGGCGATGCTGGCGATGTTCACGATGCGACCCCAGCCGCGCTGCCGCATGCCGCCGATCGTGGCCTTGATCGTGTTGAAGGTGCCGGTGAGGTTCACCGCCAGGGTCTGCTCCCAGGCCTCGTTGGGCACCTCCCAGATGGGCAGCTGCGGGCCGATGATCCCGGCGCAATTCACCAGCACATCCACCTCGCCGATCTCGGCCACGGCGGCCTGCACGGCGGCGAAGTCGGTGACGTCAAGGGTGTGGATGCTGGCCACGTCGTTCGCCATCTGTTCGAGTTGGTCGGTCTGCAGATCGGCCGCGGCGACGCGCAGCCCCTCCTCGGCCAGACGGACGGCACAGGCCCGGCCGATGCCGCTGGCGGCGCCGGTCACGAGCGCGATGCGTTGATCGAGATGTCTGGGCATGATTCTGTCTCCTTGTCTGGGGGAACCCGGGGGCGATCCGTCAGAGGACTCCGAAGCGTTTGAACGCCTCACCGGGCGGCATGCCTTCGCGCACCGCCTGGCGGAACCGGCTCTCACTCGTCGTCTTCGCGACGGCGGTACCCACGACCTCGTCGATGAGCGCCTGGGGCACAATCGCCACCCCGTCGTCGTCGCCGACGACGAGGTCGCCGGGGGCCACCGTGACCCCGTCCACCTCGACGGTCACGTTGTGGGCCACCACCTCTCCCCTGCCGTTGATGTCGCGGGGATCGGCGCCGCGGCACAGCACCGGGAACCCCAGGCTGCGAATGACGCTGCGATCCCGGACGTAGCCGTCGACCAGCGCCCCCACGGCGCCGGACGCCATGCAGGCCGTCGAGAGGAGTTCACCCCACAGCGCGGCGTCGCGGAACCCGCCGGTCGCGCCGACCCACACCTCGCCGGACCCGATGGCGTCGAGGGCCGCCAGCAACCCCACGTAGGGCACTTCGGGGATCTCGTCGGTGGCCTCGAGCCGCGTGGGGAAGGCGTAGCCCACCAGCACCTCGTCGGCCACCAGCGGGGCGTAGCCCGGGGGTAGCGACTGGTGTCGCAAGCCGGCTTCGTCGAGGGCGTCGGAGACCAGCGACGAGCCGATCTCAGCGCCCAACGCCGCGAGCCGTGCGGTCGTGAATCTCTCGTGTCCAGCTGTCATGTCTCTCCGGCTCTCGTAGGTGAGCCCGTGCGCCACGGCTTCAACCGGAAGGATCGTGCTGTCCCACGCCGGTACGCACAAAATGCTATCGAGAGCCGGGTCAGGGCGTGTCGCTCACTGTCGCGGCACACCCGGCGGAAACCACGAACAGAGCGCCGGCGACCACCGTCTAGCCTCCGGTCATGGCTCCTCGAAAGATCATCATCGACACCGACCCCGGCCAGGACGACGCCCTCGCCATCCTGCTGGCGCTCGCCTCCCCCGAACTGGAGGTGCTCGGCATCACCTGCATCGCCGGCAACGTGCCTCTTGACCTCACGATCCGCAACGCCCGACTGGTCTGCGAGCTGGCCGGCCGGCCCGACATGAAGATCTTCGCCGGCTGCGAGCGGCCGATGGTGCGCGACCTGGTGACGGCTGAGATCGTGCACGGCGAGACCGGACTCGACGGCCCCGACTGGGACGAGCCCACCATGGGTGTGCAGGACATGCACGCCGTGGACTGGCTGGTCGAGGTGCTCATGGCCGCTGAGGACGGGGAGATCACCCTGTGCCCGGTGGGGCCGATCACCAATGTCGCCATGGCCATGGTCCGCGAGCCCCGCATCGTTCCCAAGATCGGCGAGATCGTGACCATGGGTGGCGGCTTCTTCGTCGGCGGCAACACCACGCCGGTCGCCGAGTTCAACGTGTACGTGGACCCGCACGCCGCCGCGGTCATGTACCGCAGCGGCATACCGATCGTGACGATGCCGCTGGACGTGACGCACGAGGCGCTGATGAGCCCCGAGTGGATCGACTCGATGCGTGCGATCGGCGGCGACATCGGCGAGAAGACCTCCGCGATGCTGTCGTTCTACGGCCGCTATGACATCGCCCGCTACGGCACCCGCGGCGGCCCGCTGCACGATCCCGCCACCATCGCCTACCTGCTGCAGCCCGAGCTGTACGGCGGCAAGGACGTCTTCGTGGAGGTCGAGACCCACTCCGAACTCACCATGGGCATGACCGTCGTGGACTACTGGGACCGCTTCGGGCGGGAGCCGAACTGCAAGTGGATCTCCGAAGTCGACAGCGACGGCTTCTTCGAACTCATCCGCGAGCGGCTCGCGAATCTGGCGGCGGCGCTGTAGCCCGACGCCGGGCGGGCATTCGTACGGCCTGATCGCCAAGGCTACGATCGCCCCGCAACCGGAGGAGAGCGATGATCGTCGAACAGCGGGACTACCACATCTACACCGGGAAGCTGAAAGAGGTCCTGCGGCTCTACGAGACCGAGGGGATCATCATCCAGAAGGAAGTCCTCGGCAACCTCGTCGGCTGGTTCACCACCGAGATCGGCGCCCTCTCATCGATCTGTGCGATGTGGGGATACGAGAACTTCGCCGACCGGGAGCAGCGGCGGTCGGCACTGGCCGCCGATGAGCGCTGGCAGGCCTTCCTGCCGAAGCTGCACCCGCTGGTGCACACCCAGCAGAACCGGATCCTGGTGCCGACCGCCTTCTCCCCGATCCAATGAGCGGCACGGAGGCCAGCGACATGTCCGAACTCGTAACGCCGAGCAACGAGGACTTCTCGCTCGAGGGGCAGACCGCCATCGTGACCGGCGGTTCCCAGGGCATCGGGCGCGCCATCGCCGACGGCCTGGCCCGTGCCGGGGCACGCATGGTGATCGCCGACCTGTCCGGAGCGCAGGAGGCCGCCACTCGATACCCCGATGGCGTAGGGGTCACGGCGGACGTATCGGACCCCGGCGACATCGACGCCATGGTGGACACCGCCCTCGAGGCCACCGGGCGAATCGACATCCTCGTCAACAACGCCGGCATGTTCACGTCCATCCCGATGCGACCGTTCGACCAGATCCCCGTCGAGGAGTGGCGGCAGGTGAACGAGATCAACGTGATCGGCACCTTCCTCGGCTGCCGCGCTGTGGTGCCGCACATGCGCCGCGGGGGCGGCGGGCGAATCGTGAACATCACCTCCGGGACGGTCTTCCGGGGCGTGCCGCTCCTGTTGCACTACGTCGCCAGCAAGGGGGCGGTGCTGGCCCTGACGCGGGCGCTGGCCCGCGAGCTCGGCAACGACAACATTCTCGTGAACTCGGTGGCGCCCGGGTTCACGATCTCCGACGGTGTGAAGGAGAACCCCTCCGACGTGGACTACGACCACGTCAGCGCCATCTCGATCGCGGCCCGGACGCTCAAGCGCGACCAGTTCCCCGAAGACCTAGTGGCCGCCACGGTGTTCCTGTGCAGCCCCGGCGCGTCGTTCGTCACGGGCCAGACCATCGTGATAGACGGCGGCCAGTACTTCCACTAACCGAGTGCCGAACAGCACCGTGGGCCACATCGCCGTCATTCCGGCGGAGGCCGGAATCCACCGTCCAGCGACCCGGCCGGCGCTGCGGGTGGATGGCTCAGCACGCCCCTAGCCGCACTCCGAACTGCCGATGAGAGCCGTTCTAGCCCTGCACGAGCTCGCCGAAGGCGTGTCGGTTAACCCCGGGAACAGGGTCGTGTACGACCTCACCGCGGACACGGCGTCCTTCGGTGCCGCCATCGTGGCCGGCGCAGCGCTGTCCTGGGAGTTGACGACCGGGGACGCCGCCAACGGCAGCAGCCCGGAGGCTGCGGGCGCCGCGCTCGCCGCCACCGTCTATCTGGACGACTCGCAGCAGTGGCTGATGCGCTGTGACCGCGTGGACTTCCCGCCCGGGGCTGTGGCCTACCGGCACACCCATCCCGGCCCCGGCATCCGCCGCCTGCTGTTCGGCGAGCTGACCGTGACCACCGGGGGCGTCACGACCACCCACCGGGGGGGCGATCCCTGGTTCGAGAGCGGTCCCGAGCCGGTGTACGCCGAGGCCTCGGCAACCGGGGAGACGGCGTTCGTGCGGGTGATGCTGTTGCCGGTGGAGTGGGCCGGGAAGCGCACCATCGGCTACACCGACCCTGCTGACGCCGACCGCCCCGCCCGCCAGCGGGCCAGGGTCTTTCTCGAGGAGCCGCTGGCGTGAACACGCCCGTTCGCCACGGCGGCCGTGTGCTGGTCGACCAGCTCCGCCGCCACGGGGTCGACACCATCTTCACGGTGCCGGGCGAGAGTTTCCTGGCTGTCCTGGACGCCCTCCACGACGAGCCGGCGATCCGCACCGTCGTGTGCCGCCACGAGTCCGGGGCGGCGATCATGGCCGAGGCGCAGGCCCGGCTGCGTGGCGACCTGGGTGTGGCCTTCGTGACGCGGGGCCCGGGGGCGACGCACGCCTCGGTGGCGGTGCACAACGCGGCGATGAGCGGTGCGGCGCTGCTGCTGTTCATCGGCCAGGTGCCCACCGCGCACCGGGGGCGCGGCGCCTTCCAGGAGGTGGACTACGAGGCGTTCTTCGGCCCGCTGGCGAAGTGGGCGGTGGAGGTGGACCGCCCGGAGCGGCTGAGCGAGACCGCCGCCGAGGCCGCCAGGGTCGCGCGGGAAGGCCGGCCGGGGCCCGTGGTGGTTTCGCTGCCCGAGGACGTGCTCGCCGCCGAGGTGTCGGTGGCCGATGCCCCAGTCGCTCCCCCGCCACAACGGCCGGCGCCGGGGCCCGGGGAATTGGCGGAGTTGCAGGCGCTCCTGGCGTCGGCCACCCGGCCGCTGGTGATCGTCGGCGGCAGTACCTGGAGTCCGGCCGCCCGCGCTGCACTCGCAAGCTGGGCCGAGCGCAACAGCCTGCCGGTCGCGGTCAGCTTCCGCCGCCAGGACTACATCGATAACGACTCACCCAGCTACGTGGGCTACGCCGGGGTGGGCACGCTGCCGGCTCTCGCCACGAGGATCACCGAGGCGGACCTGATCGTGGCGATCGGGACCCGCCTCGGGGACACCGCAACCGGCGGCTACACGCTGCTGGAGCCCCCGGTCCCCCGCCAAACCTTGGTGCACGTCCACCCCGACGCCACCGAGTTGGGAAGCGTCTACCAACCTCATCTCGCCATCCGTGCCGGCGCGGTGGAGACAGTCGAAGCTCTGTGCGCGGGGGTCTCGGTGGATCCGAGTCCGTGGCGAGACTGGACGGCGGCGGCGCGCGCCGACCACGAGGCGAGCCTCCAGCGCCGGCCGGCGCCTGGCGGCGTGGACTTCGGCGAGGTGGTGGCGTACCTGGACCAGCGCCTTCCCCCCGAGTCGATCCTCACGAACGGGGCCGGCAACTTCTCGGTGTGGCCGCAGCGGTACTACCGGTTCAAGCAGTACGGCACGCAGATCGGGCCCCAGAGCGGGGCGATGGGGTACGCGGTGCCCGCCGCGGTGGCCGCCAAGCTGCACGCCCCCGAGGCTCCCGTGGTGGCGTTCTGCGGTGACGGCGACTTCCTGATGACCGGCCAGGAATTGGCCACTGCCATGCAGTACAGCGTCCCGATCATCGTGATCGTGATCAACAACGGCATGTTCGCCACCATCAGGATGCACCAGGAGCGCACGTACCCCGATCGGCCCAGCGGCTCGGACCTCATCAACCCCGACTTCGCCGCCTACGCCCGGGCTTTCGGCGGCTTCGGCGCCACCGTTGAGCGAACCGAGGACTTCGCCAGGACGTTCGAGCAGGCAATGGCCGCCGGCGTGCCGTCAGTGCTGGAGTTGCGGGTGGATCCCGAGGCGATCCTCCCCCACGCCACCCTCAGCGAGATCCGGCAGGCGGCGGTGCGGTCTCGCCGCGGGACCGCACCGCCTGCTCGCTGAGGAGAGCCTCACGACTTCCGCCCAGGCGGTGCACTGCTCCTGTCTCACCGGTGATACGATTTGGAGATGGCAAGGGTGACGATTCGAGATCTGCGCAACAATGGCGGTGTCGTGATCGACCGTGTTCTCGGCGGCGAACGTCTCACGGTCACCCGATCCGGGCGTCCGGTCGCCGAACTCCGCCCCCTGACGCGCCGGGCACCCGACCCGGCGACCCTGCTGGATCGATGGCGGCATGTTCCACAGGTCGATCCCGAGGTTCTCCGGCAGGACATCGACCGAGTTATCGATCCGCGCCTGTGAAGGTGACCTCGACGACAGGCGGAATTCTCGACACCAACGTCGTGATCCTGCTGCCGCGTATCAGCGACCCCGCCGCACTGCCCGCGGAACCGGCGGTCACGGCGATCACGCTCGCCGAACTCTCCGTCGGGCCGCTCGTGGCGGCAACCGACACAGAGAGGGCCAACCGACAGGCCCAACTCCAGCAGGCCGAATCCGACTTCGATCCCCTCCCCTTCGACGGCGCCGCTGCCAGAGCATTCGGCAGGGTCGCCGCCGACCTTCGAGGGGCAGGCCGGAAGGCGACCGCCCGCGCCTACGACGCCCTCATTGCCGCCACTGCCATGGCGAACGGACTCCCCCTCTACACAACCAACCCCGACGACTACGCCGCCATCGCCGAACTCGAACTGGTAACGGTCCCCCACCCCGACGAGTCCTGAGCCCGATTCCCGGACCACGGACATCGAGCCTCTTGATGGTCCACATTGCGAGCCAGTTTCGAGCGGCGGGTACCCTCGTGGTCTCTATGAGTCCTCCCAGCCGCCGCGGCGCGCACTACGAGCGGTGGCTGGCGGACTATGCGCGGCGGTCGACCACGCCGCCGGTGCCGGCGGCGACGGCGGTGCTGCTGCGCCAGTCGGCGAGCGGCGTCGAGACACTGCTGCTGCGCCGCAGCCCGGACCTGCCGGTGATGGGCGGGGTGTGGGTGTTCCCCGGCGGCCGCGTGGATCCACAGGACCGGGTCGCCGCCGACAATCCCGACGACCGCTACGAGGTGGCGCGCATCGCCGCGGTGCGGGAGACCGAGGAGGAGGCAGGGCTGCAGGTGGACGCGCGGTCCCTGGTGCGCTTCTCCCACTGGACTCCCCCGGCGGACTTTGACCACCAACTCACCACCTGGTTCTTCCTGGCGCCGGCGCCGCAGGGCACCGTGCAGGTGGACGGCAGGGAGATCGCCGAGCACATCTGGCTGACGCCCGCCGAGGCGCTTCGCCGTCACGAGGAATCCGACTACACGTGGTTCCTGCCCCCCACCTACGTGACGCTCTACAACCTCCAAGGGTTCGCCACGATCGCCGACGCCCTCGCTGCGGCGCAGCGGTCGGAGCCCCACTTCTACGAAACGCGCCTGACAGTCACGTCGAGCGGGGAGGAGGTTGCCCTGTGGCCGGGCGACGCGGGCTTCGAGACGTCCAATCCCGACCTGCCCGGGCCCCGTCATCGGCTCTGGGCCACGCCCGGCCGACCCTGGTGTCTGGAACGCAGCGGAGGCAGCGGTCTCACCTAGCATCCCGGCCATGAGCGCAGCGGCTGCCGACCTCACCGGCCTGACCGCCGACGAGGTGGCGCAGCGGGTCGCCGACGGGCGGGTCAACGACGTGCCCGACGCCCCGGTGCGCACCCTCGGCGAGATCGCCCGGGCCAACGTCTTCACGCCCGTCAACGCCATTCTGTTGAGCCTGCTGGTTCTGATCCTGGTGGCCGACGCGCCCGGCGATGCCCTGTTCGTGGGCGTGGTGGTGTCCAACAGCATCATCGGCATCATCCAGGAGCTCCGGGCGCGCCACGAACTGCGGCGGCTCGCCGTGCTGTCCGAGCCTCGGGCCCGGGTGCGGCGCGACGGCGAGGCCAGCGAGATCGACGTCGGCGGTGTCGTGGCCGACGACCTGCTGGAGTTGGCTTCCGGCGACCAGGTGGTGGTGGACGGCGAGGTGCTGGCAGGGGTGGGCTTGGAGGTGGACGAGTCGCTGCTGACCGGCGAATCCGACGCCGTGGCGAAGCCGCCCGGCGAGCGGGTCATGTCGGGAAGCTTCGTCGCCGCGGGCAGCGGCGTGTACCGGGCCGACGGCATCGGCGCCGACTCCTACGCGGCCACATTGAGCGAGGAGGCCCGGCGGTTCGCTCTGGCGGACTCCGAGTTGCGGCGGGGCGTGAACCACATTCTCCGGGTGCTGGTGTGGCTGATTCCCCCGGCCAGCGCGCTGCTGCTGTGGCGGCTGCTCGGCGCCGAGGATCAGTGGCAGGAGGCGCTGCGGGGAACCGTGGGCGCAGCCGTGGCGATGGTGCCCGACGGGCTGGTGCTACTCACCTCCCTGGCGTTCGTGGCCGGCGTGATCGCCCTTGCCCGGCGCCGCGTGCTTGCCAAGGAACTCGCCGCTGTGGAATTGCTGGCCCGCGTCGACACCCTCTGCCTGGACAAGACGGGCACGATCACCACCGGAGAGATCTCCTTCGAGTCGGTCCAGCCGATGGGCGGCTGGGACGCCGCGGCCGCCACAGATGCCCTCGGGGCGATGGCGGCCGCCGACCCCAGCCCCAACCCCACGACCGCGGCGATCGCCTCGGCGTGCCCCGCCCCGGGCGGATGGCAGGTCGTGGATGTGGAGCCTTTCTCCTCCGCCCGCAAGTGGGCCTCCGCGGCGTTCGCCGAACAGGGACTGTTCTACATCGGCGCGCCCGACATGCTGCTGGCGCCAGGAGATGGCGAGGCGCGGGACTGCGTCGCCGAGTGGGCGGCGGCCGGCCGGCGCGTCCTGCTGCTCAGCCAGGCGGATGGGGGTGCAGGGGCGGCGGACGGCGACGGGCTCGCGCCGGATCGACACGCCGTGGCTGTTGTGGTCCTCGGCGACACGATCCGCCACGACGCTCCCGAGATCCTGGCCTACTTCCGCGATCAGGGCGTCGACCTGAAGGTGATCTCCGGCGACAACGCCGCCACCGTCTCGGCGGTCGCCCAGCGGGCCGGCGTGCCGGGCGCCGAGACGTACGTGGACGCCCGCGAGCTGCCGACAGACGCGGCCGGGTTGGGCGCCGCCATGGAGACCACCGCTGTGTTCGGGCGGGTCACACCGCACCAGAAGCGCGCCATGGTGGGCGCCCTTCAAGCGGGGGGCCGGACCGTGGCGATGACCGGCGACGGCGTCAACGACGTGCTGGCCCTGAAGGACGCCGACATGGGAATCGCTATGGGTTCGGGCAGCGCCGCCAGCCGGGCGGTCGCAGAACTTGTGGTGCTGGACGACTCGTTCGCCACGCTGCCACGGGTCGTGGACGAAGGCCGCAAGGTCATCAACAACGTGGAACGGGTCTCCAACCTGTTCATAGCCAAGGCCGCGTATGCGCTGTTGATCACGGCCGCCATCGGGATCATGGGGGTGTCGTTCCCGTTCCTGCCCCGCCACCTCACGCTGATCGGCACCTTCAGCATCGGGGTCCCGGGAGTCTTCCTGGCCCTGGCGCCCAGCACCGAGCTGGTGCGGCCCGGCTTCCTGCGGCGGATATTGCGCTTCTCGATACCGGCCGGCGCGGTGGCGGCGATCTGCACGATGGTGGTCTACGAGGTGGCCCGCCGGGCGTCGGAGACCTCACTCATCGAGGCGCGCACCGTGGCCACGATGACGCTCCTGGGCCTCGGGCTCGTCATCCTCGTGGTCACCAGCCGGCCCCTCCGGCCCTGGAAGATCGTGCTGGCGGTGGCGATGGGCCTGCTGTACGTCGTGGTGATGGCGGCCGGCGGGTTGCGTGAGTACTTCGAGTTGGACCTGCCGCCGGCGTGGCTGTGGGGTCCCGTATGCGCCGCCGTCGTCGTCGGGGGCGCCGCCATCGTCGCCCTGCCCCGGTTCGTGCACGGCCCCCGCTGGTTCCGCTACCGCCGCTCGAGGGGTACAGGTCTCGATCAGGAGCAGAACGGTGCCGGAAACTCGCACCCGCCGGCAGCGCCGGAGACCGGCGACGGCGCCTGAGAATCCGGAGGTCACCGTGCAGAACCCTGTCCCGTCCGCCGTCGGCTCCGCCGGCATGGTCTGCTCCATCGACCGGCGCGCCAGCGAGGCCGGCGTCCGCATGCTCGCCGGGGGAGGCAACGCCGTGGACGCCGCGGTGGCGGCGGCCGCGGTTCTGGCGGTCGTGGCGCCGAACACCTGCGGTATGGGCGGCGACATGTTCGCCCTCGTCGGCGCAGGCGACGGTCCCCCGCTGTGTTTGAACGCTTCGGGCCGGGCGCCGTCGGGAGCCTCTGCCGAGCGGCTGCGCGCCGAGGGTCATCGCGCCATGCCCCGTCTGCGCCACCCGGCAGCGGTCACCGTTCCGGGCTGCGTGGACGGCTGGCTGGTACTGCACGACCGCTTCGGGGCAATGAACCTGCCCGAGGTGCTCGGCGCGGCGCACGCCTACGCAGCAGACGGATTCGCCGCCTCGGCCGAACTGGCCGCCGCTGCGGGCGACGTGGCCGCCTCGGTGGGCAACACCGACATTCCCGGCGACCTGCGCGCCGGCGAGGTGGTGCGGCGCCCCGGCTCGGCGCGTGCGCTGGAAGCGGTCGCCACCGAGGGGCGGGACGCCTTCTACGGCGGCGAGTTCGGCGACGGCCTGCTGGGGCTCGCCGACGGGCTGTTCGGCCCCGAGGACTTGGCCACCCCGCAGGCGGACTGGGTGGAGCCGGCCACCGTCGAGGCCTGGGGCCACCGGCTCTGGACCGTGCCGCCGAACTCGCAGGGTTACCTGATCCTGGCGGCGGCCGCCCTGGCGCAAGGGCTCGACCTGCCCACCGACCCCGGCGACGCCGACTGGGCGCACTGGCTGATCGAGGCGGCGCGGGCCGTGGGGTCGTTCCGGCCCGGCGAGCTGTCCGACGCCGCGGACGTGGCCGGACTGCTCGACCCGGCGCGCATCGACGGTCTGCGCCGGCGTGTGCTGGCGGGCGACACCCCGGTCACCCCACCGACCGGTGGCGGCGACACGACCTACCTGTGCACCGCTGACGACAGCCTGACCGTCTCGCTCATCCAGTCGAACGCGATGGGCTTCGGGTCGCTGCTGGTCTCCGGCAGCACCGGCATCTTCCTGCACAACCGGGGGCTGGGCTTCAGCCTCGACCCCGCGCACCCGGCCTGCTACGCACCCGGCCGGCGCCCGCCCCACACCCTCAGCCCGGCGCTCGTCACGACGCTCGACGGCGACAACCGGGCGGTGCTGGGGACGATGGGGGGCGACGCCCAGCCGCAGGTGGTGCTGCAGATGCTGGCCCGGCTGTTGCACTGCGAGCAGTCTCCGGCCGAGATCCTGGGAGCCGGCCGCTGGGTGCTGCTGGGGCCCGACGCCTTCGCCACCTGGACGCCCGGCTGGCGACCGCCGGTGGCCCTCGAGCCGCACGCGCCGGCGGCCTGGGTCGGCGGTCTGGCGACACGGGGCCACAACGTCGGCGGCTTCGGCGAGAACCCGAAACTCTCGGGCCACGCCCACCTCATCGAGGTACGCCCCGACGGCACGCTGTCGGGCGCCGCCGAACCCCGCACCGCTCTGGCCGCTGCGGTCGGCATCTGAACGGCCGCGGGGCTGGATTCCGGCCTTCGCCGGAACGACGAGTGGGGCCGCAACGACCAGTGGGGCCGCAACGACCAGTGGGGCCGCAACGACCAGTGGGGCCGCAACGACCGGTGGCGGCCGCAACGATGACAGGACCGGCCCTCTGCGGGGTAACGGCTGGGGTGACCTCTCGGCTCTCGCCGGGCTTCCCGTAGCATCGGCCGATGCGGCGAATCGACCCCACGAGGATCCCGCCCGAGCCGCTGTTCATTCTCGGCGCCACCTCGCAGTTCGTCGGGCAGGCGCTGGCGGTGAACCTGTTCGACGAGCTGACACCCGGCGGCACGGCTCTGCTGCGGGTCCTCGGGGCGGCGCTCATGATCGTGGCGCTGCGGCGCTCCTGGCGGCGTCGCTGGACCGCCAGCGAGCTGCGCTGGGCGTCGGTCTTCGGCATCGTGCTGGCAGCCATGAACCTGGCCATCTACTACGCGGTGGAGGTGGTGCCGCTCGGCAACGCCGTCTCCATCGAGTTCCTGGGGCCTGTGGCCGTGGCCGCCTTCGGCACCCGCACGCTGCGTTCGACCGCCGCGCTGGCGCTGGCAGCCGGCGGGGTGGTGGTGCTGGCGGGGGTGGAGACCGGCGGCACGCTGCGGGGCGTCTGGTTCGCTCTGCTGGCCGGCGCCTTCTGGGCGGGTTACATCGTGCTCGGCCACCGGGTGGCGCGGGGCGCGGCATGGGTGGACGGGCTCGGCGTGGGCATGCTGGTCGGCGCCCTGGTCATCAGCCCGTTCGGGATCCCTCACGTGCCGACCGCGGTGAGGGAGCCGACCCTGCTGGGACTCGGCCTCCTGGTCGGCCTGCTCTCGAACGTGGTCCCCTACGGCCTCGACCAGTGGGTGATGCGGCGCATCGACCAGCACCGCTTCGCCCTCCTGCAGGCACTGGCGCCCGTGACGGCCGCGGTGGTCGGGTTCCTCCTGCTCTCCCAGGCGCCGAGCCCAAGGGAGATGATCGGCATCGGCCTAGTCGTGGTCGCCATCGTGCTGAGCCGCTCGGCCAGCCGCCCACCCACCACCGCTGCTGCCTGATGTCACGGACCGTGTCGCAGTCGGTGAGAATGTCCTTGGGCGCCGACCCTCCCGTCGGCGCCGCCGGACTCGAGGAGGCGCCATGAGGATCACCGGCGTCGAGACCGTGCTCTACGAGTACGAGTTGTCGCGGCCGATCGGCGACGTGAACATCCCCGACGGGATCCGGCGCCGCGCCGACCTTGCGGTGTTCGTCCGTACCGACGAGGGCATCGACGGCGTCGCCGTTGCCAGCCGCCTCGGCGCCGGCGCCATCCCGATGCTCTCGGGGGCTGTGATCGACGAGGATCCGCTCCGCCATCGGGGCCTTTGGGAACGGATGATCGGCGCCTCGTTCAAGCCGGGCAACGAGGGGGCCACCGCCATCGGGATCGCGGCGATCGACAACGCCCTGTGGGATCTGCGCGCCAAGATCGCCGGGGTGCCGCTGTGGCAGTTCTTCGGGGCGCTGGAGCCTCGCGTCCCGGCCTACGCAAGCGGACTGGACGGCCCGCTCGGCGACGACGAGTTGCGCGCCTACTACGAGTCCATGGCCGCCCAGGGCGTACGGGCCGGCAAGCTGAAAGTGGGCTTCGGCATCGAGACCGACCTCCGCCGGCTCACCATCATGCACGAGGCGCTCGGCGGCTCGACCGTCGGGCCGACCCTGCTGGTGGACGCCAACGAGTTCTGGTCACCCAAGCAGGCGGTGCGGGCGATGCGCGCCCTCGAGCGACACTTCGACATCGCCTGGTGCGAGGAGCCGGTGATCCGCACCGACCTGGAAGGGCTGTCCGACGTGTCGAAGGCAATCGGCGCGGCGGTGGCGACCGGCGAGAACCTCAAGGACATCCACCTGTTCGCCGCCCTGTTGCGCCACGGTGCCGCCGACGTGGTTCAGGTGAACCCCAACATGGCGGGGCTCACCACTTGCCTGCGCGCCGCCGAGTTGGCGCAGGCCTTCGACAGGCCGGTGTCGCTGATGAACTCCGCGGGCCGTTACGGCGCTCATCTGGCGGCGGCGCTCCCGCACCACACCATGATGGAGGTGCTCGACGCCGGGCGCGACGCCACGTTCGCGTTCGACTCGACGATCACCGAAGGCTGGATCGTGCTGGGCGAGGGACCCGGCGCCGGCATCACGTTCGACCCCGAGGCCCTCGAACGCCACCGTGTGGACCACCCCGATGCGCTCAACGCCCGCCTCGCCGCCGGCCGCCACCCCCGCGCCGGCGTCAGAGAACGCCCCGACGGGTAGCTGTCGCCAAGATCCGGCGCCGCGGCCGCGGAGACATGCGGCTTCGGTCCCACCTGCTCCACGGTTGCCGCACCGACAGGCGACCCTGCTCCTCGGGCTCGGGGCCGACACCCCGGCAAGGACGTCTCAGCAACCGGCGCGGGCCTCCAGAGCCGGCCACAGTCCGTCGGGGAGCGTGCGCTGGAGATGCTCCCAGTTCTCGACGGCCTCCCGGGCATTGGCGGCGCCGATCAGGACGGTGCCGACCGCGGTGTGCCGCGCCACGAACTGTGCCGCCGCGGCCGGCAGCGGCACGTCGAAGTCCTCGCAGACGCTCCCGAGCCTCCCGGTCCGCTCGAGAACGTCCCGCGGAGCGGTCACGTAGTTGAAGGTCTCGCGCCCGGCGAGGACACCCGAGTTGTAGACCCCTCCCGCCACGAGGTGCACGCCGCGGGCCATGGCGGCACCGAACAACCCCTCCTCGGCTTCGCGATCCAGCAGCGTGTAGCGCCCCGCGATCAGCACCACGTCGATGTCGGTCTCGGTCACGAAGCGGGTCGGCAACCCGGGGCGGTTCATCCCCACGCCGATGGCGCCGACGACACCCTCGGCGCGCAGTTGCTCCAGCGCCGGGTAGGCCTCGGTGAGCGCCTGGTGCGCATGGTCGTCGGGGTCGTGGATGAACGCCACGTCGACATAGCTGCGGTCCATCCGCTCGAAGCTGGCCTCGAGCGAGCGCCGCACACCGTCGGCGGAGTAGTCGAACGTCGCCGCGCCGCGGTCGCCGGCGAACAGGTCACCCGGTGGGCGCGGTGCCTCGGCGTCGATGATGCGGCCCACCTTCGTGGAGACCCTGACGTTTGGATCGCAGCCCTTCAATGCCTCGCCCAGTCGCCGCTCCGCAAGGCCGTAGCCGTACAGGGGGGCCGTATCGAAGTACCGGTAGCCGATCTCGAGAGCAGCCTCGATGGCGGCGGCAGCGGCATCATCGGTCACCGGTGTCCGGAAGCCGCCGAGCGGCGCCGTACCGAACCCGACGGCCGGCAGCAAACCCTCGATGTCCACGCCGGCCGATCCTACGAGGACCCGGCGGCGCCGACCGGGTGCCGCCGCGACGACCACCCGGCGGATCCTCCGAGTTGCCCGGTCGCGGCGTGGCCGGGCGTTCCGCACTCTCCGGCGCGCCGGTTGAATGCCGCGGATCCTCCGAGCTGCCCGGTCGTGGCGCGCGCGGCGCGGGCCTTCCGCACTCTCCGGCGCGCCGGTTGAATACCCTCGCCCCGGGTTCCACCGTCTAGGGATCCGCCGGCGCAAGACTGCGAGGACACTCCATGCCAACTGTCACCGACGCCACCGTCATCGACCTTCGCTTCCCCACCAGCAGGGAGCTCGACGGGTCCGACGCCATGAACCCCGACCCCGACTACTCGGCGGCATACCTGCGAGTGGGCACCTCCGAGCCGGAGTTCGCCGGTCACGGCTTCGTGTTCACGATCGGGCGCGGCAACGACATCCAGGCGGCGGCCGTCGAGGCCGTAGCCCAGCGCCTCGTCGGGCGCGACGTCGACGGGCTCGTCGAGGACCCGACCGCCGTAAACCGGGACCTCATGTGGGACAGCCAACTGCGCTGGCTGGGACCCGACAAGGGCGTGATGCACATGGCCATCGGCGCGGTGATGAGCGCAGTGTGGGACCTGCGGGCCCGCCGGGAAGGCCGCCCGCTGTGGTCGGCCCTGGCGGCGCTGGAGCCCGCCGAGCTCGTGGCGCTCGTGGACTGGACCTACATCGGCGACTTCCTGGACCCGGGCCGGGCGCGGGAGATCCTGGAGGAGCGCCTGCCCGAGCGCGAGGGGCGGATCGCCGGGTTGCAACGCGACGGCCTCGCCGCCTACACCACCAGCCCCGGCTGGCTGGGCTACAGCGACGAGAAACTCGTGCGGCTGTGCCGGGAAGCCGTTGCGGACGGGTTCACGACCATCAAGCTGAAAGTTGGAGCCGACACCGGAGACGACCGCCGGCGCCTGAGGCTGGCACGGGAGGCGGTGGGGCCCGATGTGGCACTGGCCGTCGACGCCAACCAGCGCTGGAGCGTGCCGGAGGCCATCGCCGCGATCGGCGAACTGCGTGACTTCGACCTGCGCTGGGTGGAGGAGCCGACCCATCCCGACGACGTGGTGGGCCACGCCACCATCGCCACCGCCGTGCGGCCGGTGCCCATCGCCACCGGCGAGATGCTGGCCAGCCCCACCCTCGCCAAGCAACTGCTGCAGCTCGGCGGGGTGCAGATCCTGCAGGTCGACGCCACCCGCATGGGCGGGCCGCATGACCTGCTGGCGGCCATCCTCATGGCCGCGGGAGCCGGGGTGGAGGTGATCCCCCACGCCGGCGGTGTGGGCCTCTGCGAGGCCGTCCAGCACTACGCCTTCTTCAACGCCGTCTGCGTGGCCGCCGACACCCGGCACCTGTCCCTGGAGTACGTCGCCCACCTGCACGAGCACCTCACCGACCCCGTGGAGGTAATCGACGGCCGCTACCGCCTGCCGAGCCGACCGGGCGCCAGCACAGAGTTCCAGCCCGGCACCGAACTGACCTTCGGCTACCCCGACGGCGCCGAGTGGGCGGGCTGAGCGGGGACTACGGGCGCCAGCACCGAGATTCGGCCCGGCACCGGCTGACCTTCGGCTACCCCGACGGCACCGAGCGAGTTGGCTGAGCGGGGACCCAGCGCTGACCAGCGGAACAGGCGAGTCTGGACGGACGGCCGGCAGGTTCCGCCAGCGGTCGATCATCAGCACGTCTGTCACACCCCACACCTAGGCTCCTCCGCAGGAGGTGCCAATGGAAATCGCACTCATCGTCGTCGCACTCATGGCACTGCTCTGTGTCGCTGCGCTGTTCCGAGCCATCCGCCAACGCGACGAGGCTGCCACCCAACGTGACGAGGCCGCCGCCCAACTCGACATCGCCGGCCGCGACTTGGAGGTCATCAAGGCCCGCCACGCCGAACGCATGGAGGAGGTCGAGAAGGCCCGGCAAGACCTCGACACCTACTTCAAGGGTATGGCCGCCGAGGTGCTCCAGGCCAACAGCCAAGCCTTCCTGCAGCAGGCGAAGGACCAACTCGCCAGCCAGTCCAAGCTGAGCGAAGCGGACCTCAAGCAGCGCCAGCAGGCCATCGACAACCTGGTCAGACCGGTCCGCGAGAACCTCGACAAGTTCGAGCGGCGGGTCAACGAGATCGAGGAGAAGCGCCAGGGCGCCTACGCGGGGCTGAGGACCGAAGTCGGCCTGCTGCGCGAGGTCACCGGGAACCTTGGCGAGGCGCTCCGATCCTCACAGATGCGCGGCCACTGGGGCGAGCAGCAGTTGCGCAACGTCCTCGAACTGGCCGGAATGCGCGAGCACATCGACTTCTTCGAGCAGCTAACCGTGAGCTCCGGGGAAGGCACGGGTCGCCCTGACGCGGTCGTGCGGGTTCCCGGCGGGGCCCAGGTCGTCATCGACGCCAAGACGCCGCTGGATTCCTACCTCGAGGCCCACAACACCAGCGACGACCAGGACCGTCGGCAGGAGCTGTTGCAGTCACACGCCGGGTCGCTGCTGGGCCACGCCCGGACGCTCGGCGGCCGGAACTACGACGCCGCGGTCGACGGCTCCCCGGACTTCGTGGTCATGTTCGTACCGGCGGACCCCATCCTGGACTCGGCAATGGACGTGCAGCCCACGCTCTGGCAGGAGGCGTGGGACAAGCACCAGGTGCTCATCGCCACGCCCGGCTTGCTGCTCGCGTTCCTCAAGACGGTGGCACTGGCCTGGAAGGAGCAGTCCCTGCAGGAGAACGCTCGGCAGATTGCCGACGCGAGCAACGAACTGTATGACCGCCTGCGCATCTACCTCGACCACGTCGCCAAGATGGGCCGGGGCTTGGAGCAGGCCGTGAACTCCTACAACGCCGGCATCGGCTCCCTGGACAGCCGCGTCCTGCCTCAGGCCCGCCGGCTGGAAGAGATGGACGCGGCAACCGCCAAGAAGATCGCCGCTCCGGTCCCCGTGGAGGGAGTCGTCCGACACCTCTCAGCGCCCGAACTGACCGAGGCAACGGAACCCTCAGCGGACTCCACCGACGCCTGAACCCGTAGCTCTTCAAAAAAGATTCATACTTCTGTTGCTATTCTGTTCTAGACTAACTATACTATAGATAGAAGTAACCAAGAAGGGGTGACGGAAGATGGGTCGGGATCCGAAGGGCAACGAATCCCCCGGCGCCGATCGGAGCGGCGAGTGGGCTGCGCTCGGTGAGTGGCTGGGGTCGCCACCGGAGTGGCCCCAGGTCGACTTGAGTGTGTTGCGGGATTGCTTGGGGTTCGTGGGCCGGGCGCGGGCGTCGCTCGCCGCCCTGGAGGCCGACGTGGTCGCCGAGGTGGCGCGCCGTGAGGGCGACGCCGCCACCGAGGAGATCCTGCGGCAAGACCAGAAGCGCTCCCGGACAGGCGCCCGTAAAGCCGTGAAGACCGCCGCGCAACTGGAATGGGCGCCGAAGGTGGCCGGCAAGCTCGCCGATGGGACAATCACTCCGGAGGCGGCGGGGTTGATCCTCGACGCCGACAGCGAAGCCGATGTGGACCAGCTCAAGTTGCTGAAGGCCGCCGAGGAGGAACCCGACGATGTGTTCCGGCGCACGTTGAAGGACCACGTCAACGAGCGCACCAGCGCCCAGGAGCTCGAAGCGCGGCGGGCCCAGCAGCGGCGCCGGCGGCGCGCGTCGATCAGCGAGCAGCCTGATGGCATGTTCCACCTCTTCGCCCAGTTCGACCCGCTCACCGGGGCGCGGGTGCAGGCCGCGCTCATCGCCAAGTCCGACGCCCTGTTCCGCAGCGAGGACTCCAAGGACCGCCCGACGGCACCGCAGCGCTTCGCGGATGCGCTAGCAGACCTC
Organism: Acidimicrobiales bacterium; assembly: GCA_963664235.1. Classification (GTDB taxonomy): domain Bacteria; phylum Actinomycetota; class Acidimicrobiia; order Acidimicrobiales; family CATQHL01; genus VXNF01. Next base: position 3,349,237 of record OY760933.1, read on the forward strand.
GTCTGCAACAACGACGGCGCCGGCGCGCCGGCCGGGACCGAACTGATCGTCCTCGCCGACTACGACGAGGTCCACGACGCCGTCACCAACGCCCGACTCACCGACGGCACCCGCCTCACCGAGGCCGAGGCCCTGGCGATCGCCTGTGACGCCAATGTCCTGCCGGGCATCTTCAACAAGCACACCGGCAACGTCGTCCTGGGCCGCTCCCAGCGCAAAGTCCCCAAGTGGCTCCGCAAGCAACTCATCGCCCGCGACGGCAGCTGCATCGGCTGCGGCGCCCACCACCAGATCTGCGAGGTCCACCACCTCAAACACTGGAAACACGGCGGCGAAACCACCCTCGAGAACACCTGCCTGCTGTGCTGGCGCTGCCACCACGTCCGCGTCCACCAAAACGGCGAAGAACTCACCCGCCACCCCAACGGCACCCTCACCCTCGCCCCACCAACCGGCGCACCACCCCCCGGGCCCGCCGATCAGGTACGCGGCAACCACGCCGACGAGGGCCGGCGCTGGTATGCGACCGGCGTCGGGACTGTCGCCGCTGCTCGCCCGCTCAATCCCCAGCGGCGGGGCTCAGCAGGCGATAGCCCTCGTGCGCGTCGAGGCCGCCGAAGGGCAGCACAGCCAGCACCGGGGTGGTGACGCCGTTGGCGACGTAGCGGGCGATGTGGGCGCGGCACTCCGCTGGGGTCCCGTTGATGATGATCTCGTCCACCAACTCGTCGGGGATCTGCTTCAGAGCACCCGCGCGGTCCCTGCTGTCCCAGCGCTCCCAGAACGGGGTGAGCATCGCCTCCCTGCCCAGCCACACGTGGAACGCCCGGTAGACCGCCACCGAGAGGTAACCGGCAAGCATGCGTTTGGCCTCGGGCAGCACGGCGGCGCGGTCGGGGTTCGGGCAGACGAACAGGCGGGCCACGAGCTCGGCGTCCGGAGCGACGTCGCGCACCACCCCGGCGACCCTCACCGTGTCGGTCGCCGAGAGCCAGTTGATGATCGCCCCGTCGGCTTCACGCGCCGCCAGGCGCAACATCTGCGGGCGAAGGGCGGCCAGCAGCAGCGGGATCGGCGGGTCCGGAGGTTCACCGACCGCAAGGCGAAAGCCCTTGATCTCGAAGGTGTCGTAGGCGGCGGTGACCTTCTCCCCCGTGAGAGCGGCCCGCAGGAACCGCAGAATGTCCCGCGCCCGCCGGTAGGGCTCGACGAACGGGACGCCGTTCCAGCGCTCCACGATGACGTCCGAAGAGGTCCCCACGCCGAGCGCGAACCGCCCCGGTGCCGCCTGTGCCAGCGCCGCGGCCGACTGCGCCAGCGTGGCAGGTCCCCGCGTGTAGATCGGGATGATGGCGGTGCCCAGACGGACTTCGGGCTCCCAGGCCGCCGCCAGGGCCAGCGGGGTGAAACCGTCGACGCCCGACGACTCCGCCGACCACAGGTCGGTGTAGCCCCACGACACCAGTTCGCCGATGCGCTCGCGCTGGGCGCCCAGCGGGCCACCCAGGGGAACCGAGACCCCCAGCGGTCGCCTCGTCGCTTCGGCCTGTGGGTTCACCGGCCGCTCACAGCCATCGATCGCCTACAGCCACGGGTCGCCTAGAACCATCGATCGCCTAGAGCCACCGGAAGACGAGCCCGTCGCGGCGCTGGGCCCACTCCTCGGCGGTGATGGCGAACCGCTCGTGATCCTCCCAGCAGCCGTTGATCTCCAGGAAGCGCAGAGCCACACCCTCCGAGCGCAACGCCAGCTTCTCCACCACCCGCCGGCTGCGCTGGTTGCGGGGCACGATGGCGATCTCCACGCGGTGCATGTCGAGTTCCTCGAAGGCGAATCGCAGGCCGGCGACCACCGCCTCGGGGATGTAGCCGTTGCCGGCGTGGCGCTGGTCGATCCAGTACCCGACGTGGCAGGACTGGAACGGACCCCTGGTCACACCCGCGACGTTCATCTCCCCCACCAGTGTCCCGTCCACGAACACGCCGAACCCGTAGCCGGTGCCCAGATGGCGTTCCCGGTCGCGGGCACCGCAGCGCGCCGCGAAAGCCGACCGGCTCGCGTCGGGGTCGGGCGCGCCCTCCGGTTTGGCGGGCTCCCACTGGGTCAGCCAGGAGCCGTTGTGGCCCCGCACCTCGCGCCACTGCGAGAAGTCGCTGGGCACCAGCGGGCGGAGGCGTACCCGGCGTCCGGTCAGCACCGGAGACGATTCGACCGAAGCGAGAGCCCTGCGCATTCGTTCGGGGACCCTAGCCAGCATCGTCGACCCCCTGCTGCCGAAGCCTCCCGGGGGATCGCTCGCAGTTGCCCGTGAGCTGGCTGCGGACCAGGCCGTCGAGCAAGTCGGTCTCGGACACCAGGCAGCTGTCGAAGCCGAAGAAGCGCATGATCTTCACGAGCACGCACATGCCGGCGACGATCACGTCGGTGCGGTCGGCGTGCAGCCCTGGGTTGGAGATTCGCTGTTCCCGGTCCTCGGTGGCGAGAGTGCGGAACACGTCCTCGGCGGCGGCCCGGGTCAGCTCGAAGTGGTGGACCCTGTCGGGGTCGTAGGGCTCGAGGCCCAGTTCCACAGCCGCGGCACTGGTCACCGTGCCGGCCACACCGATGAAGCAGGCCGTCCGGCGCACGTCCGGAATGGCGACGAGCACGTCCTCGAGGTGAGCTTCGGTCACCGACAGGCAGGCGTGCAACTCCTCGGGGCGGGGCGGGTCGTGCCGGATGAACTGCTCGGTGAGCCGCACGCATCCCACGTCAGCGGACAGGACGCCCTCGCAACGGTCGGTGCCGAAGGCAAACTCGGTGGACCCGCCGCCGATGTCGGCCACCAGGAACGGGCCGCGCCGGGGATCGAGTCCGGCGGTGGCGCCCTCGAACCCCAGGCGACCTTCGGTGTCGCCGTCCAGCAACTCGGGGCGGGTCCCCAGCGCCGCCGCAGCGGCGGCGAAGAACTCCTCGGCGTTGCGGGCATCGCGAGCGGCGGAGGTGGCGGTGGCGCGCACCGCTTCGACTCCGAGAGCATCCATGATCCGGCGATAGTCCTCGAGGACGGCAACCGTTCGCCGTATGGCCTCGCCGTCGAGGAGCCCCGAGGCGTCGACGCCCTGGCCGAGACAGGTCACGATCGTTCGCCGCTCAACGGTGTCGACCCCGCCGCGGCTCACGAGCAGGCGCACCGAGTTGGTCCCGCAGTCGACCGCGGCCACCACGCGGCCGTCAGGCCCGCTCACGACGTCGGCTGCGTTGAGGCCGTCGGTTCGGCGGCGAGTTGGGCGGCCACCCACCGCCCGACGGGATCGTCACCGCCGGCCAGGTACCAGGCGTAGTGGGCGTGGAGGCACTTGACCCCCCTGCGGGTTCCGCCGACCCCTCCCGACGGCCGCGGCCCGTCGTGATCGGCGGGCAGCGCCGCGTCGCGCTCGGCTGCGTAACGGGCATGGGCACGCTCCAGAGCGGCGCCGTCAACCGCGGCCTCGGCCCCGCGAACGCCGCCGCGGGACTCCAACCGGCTGACGGCGACGCAGTCGGCGACCGCCACCAGCCAGTAACGCGTCGGCATAGGCGTGCCGTCGGCCAGCAGGGGATCGTTGCGGATCACCCGCGGGCTGCCGTCGGGATTCCGCACCCACACCCGGAACCTCCCCTGCGGCTGGCGTCCGAGCAGGTCGGCCACCTCCGCCCAGTCGCGGAGCGAGACCCCGTCGCCACCGGCGGCCCACGGCTCGGTGCCCAGTTCCCGAGCGCCGCCGGACGGCGCGCCCGAGCGCCTGCGATCGGCGCCGGCCAGAGCCTCCTGGGGTTCGGTGAGGCCGGCTTCGTCCGCCCAAGCCCGGAACGACGTCCCCCGGATTCCACCGGGCGCCGTCAACGGACCCTCCGCGGTTCTCCCAGCACACCCGGCTCGAAGCAGGAGCAGTGGCGAACCCGGCGCCGGGGCGTCCTAGGACGAACCGCGCCGGCCGAAGAGCTTCTTGAGCAACAGTCCGAGACCCAGCACCGCGCCGATGATCGGCGACAGGAAGCGAAGCCCCCGGGGCACCGCGTCCATCAGATCCACCGCCTCGGGCTCCGGCGCGGCCGCTGCGGGCCCGCCTCCCGCATCGGCGGTGTCGCCGGGATCGGTGGCCTCGGCCTCCCCGCCGGCCTCAGCCCCCGCGCCGGCCTCGTCCTCCGCGCCGGTCTCAGCCTCCGCGGACTCGCTCAGCATCGCCTCGAGGTTGTCGACGAACTTGCCCATCAGCTTGGCGCTGACGTCACCGAGCACACCCCGCCCGAACTGGGCGACCTTGCCGCTGATCTTCAGATCCGTGGTGACCTCCACCTTGGTGCTGGTGTCGGAGGACGCCTCCATGAGCGCCGTGATGTCGGCGGCGGCGTTGCCGGCTCCGCGCGAGTCGCGACCCTCGGCCCGGATCACGATGCGCAGCTCGTCGCGGTTCATCTCGACCATGGTGGCCTTGCCGCGGTACTCCGACGAGATGGGGCCGACCTTCACCTTCACCGCCCCCTTGAACTCGTCGCCCTCCACCTCGTCGAGGCGGGCGCCGGGCAGGCAAGGGGCGATCAACTCGGGGTTGGTGAGAACCTCCCACGCCCGATCGACGCCGACACTCACCTCGAATTCGCTCTTCAGTTCCACGGGCAACGCCTCCTCGCAATCTCCAGCGCCAACTGGCGCCTGCGATGCTCCGCCGGCAGGCCCACCTGCGGCTGTGCAGTGGACGGCAACGTTACCCGTGTTACCAGCGAGCCGTCGCCCGGCGGCGGGTGGCCGGGATTCCGGTGGAGTGGGTCAGGGTGCCGATTGACCTAGTCGTGTCGGTCCCCTCTCGTAGTGTCGCAGGTGTGGAACAAGCACGAGTGATGACCGGCGCCCGAGCCGTCGATCTATCGGGCTCGGACAATTGGGTGCTCCACGCCGACAACGCCGACGTGCTGCCGAGACTTCCCGGCGGGAGCTTCCGGCTGATCTACATCGACCCCCCGTTCAACAGCGGCAAGGTCCGGCGGCGAGAGGAGTTGGCGACGGTCCGCAGCCCCGACGGCGACAGGGTGGGGTTCGGAGGCCGGCGCTACCGCACCGTCCCCGTCGGCTCCACCTCCTACGCCGATGCCTTCGACGACTATCTCGATTTCATCGGGCCACGACTCGAGCAGGCCCACCGCCTACTCACCGCCGACGGCACCCTGTACTTCCACATCGACTACCGGGAAGCCCACTACTGCAAGGTGCTGCTGGACCAGATCTTCGGCCGGCAGTGCTTCGTCAACGAGATCATCTGGGCCTACGACTACGGCGGCCGGTCACGCCGCCGCTGGCCCGCGAAGCACGACACCATCCTGGTGTACGCCAAGGACGCCGAGCGCTACTTCTTCGATCAGGACGCCATCGAGCGGATCCCGTACATGGCCCCGGGACTCGTGTCGGAGGAGAAGGCAGCACGCGGCAAGTTGCCGACCGACGTGTGGTGGCACACCGTCGTGCCAACCAGCGGCAAAGAGAAAACCGGCTACGCCACCCAGAAGCCCGAGGGCATCCTGCGGCGGATCCTCAGCGCCTCCTCGCAGCCCGACGATTGGGTCCTGGACTTCTTCGCCGGCTCGGGAACCACCGGTTCGGTGGCGCTGCAGATGGAGCGGCGCTTCGTCCTCGTCGACAGCAACGCCGAGGCGATCGAGATCATGGCCCGCCGCCTCGGCATCGCCGGCGTGCGCTACACCGACGCGGCGCTGGAACCGCTGTAGGCAGTTCCGGCGCCCTAGGCCCTGCTGCGGCGGCGGAAGTCGTCGATGGTGTCGATATCGGTGGGGTCGCCGGGGCAGGACACCTCCCGGACCATCTCGGGATGGCGGCGCATGAGCTGCCGGGCGCCCTCGTCGCCGTCGAGCGGCAGCAGCGGCCAGACAGTGGAGTCGAGTTTCACCGGTGGGCGCCGGCGGGAGCCGTAGACGGCGGTGACGATTGACCCGGGCGCCGTGGCGACACGCCGCCAGGCCTCGGCGGCGACCAGGGGCTGGTCGGCGACACCCACGACGACCGCCTCGTGGCCGTCGAGTTCGGCGGTGCGCACGCCGGCCTGCAGCGACCAGGCCTGGCCGCGCCGCCACTCGTGGTTCATCACGATGGTCACCTCCGGCGGGAGCAGGTCGCTGAGATCCTCGGCCCCCAACACGACGTACACGGCCGCCAGATCTGCCTCCAGCGCGGCATCGACGGCCCACCGGACGAGGGATCGTCCACGGAACTCGGCACGCAGCTTGTGGACGGGGCCGGCGAACCGGGCGCCCTCGCCGGCAGCCAGCACGAGGCCTGCAGTCTCCCGGGGAGGATCAGTCACGGGACCTCCCCCGGAGCGTCTCAGCGATGGATTGGGCCGGCGCTGTCACGCAGCGACGGAGCCGCCCGGCCGGCGCGGACCGCGATGATCTCCGCCACGATGGACACCGCCGTCTCCTCGGGGGTGCGGCCGCCGATGTCCAGACCGATCGGGGCCATGAGCCGGGCCAGCCCGTCGGAGTCCACTCCGACCTCACGCAGCCGTTCCACCCGCTTGGCGTGGGTGCGGCGGCTGCCCATCACGCCGATGTAGCCCACATCGGTCTGCAGCGAGCGCACCACGGCGGGCACGTCGAACTTGGTGTCGTGGGTGAGGATGCAGACGGCGTCGACAGGCCGCAGCTTCTCGCCGAAGGCGTCGAACACGGAGTCGGGCCACTCGACCCTCACCTCGTCGGCCATCGGGAAACGCTTCGGGGTGGCAAACACCCGGCGGGCGTCGCACACCACCACCTTGTACCCCAATACCTTCGCCACCCTCGCCAGCGCGGCGGTGAAGTCCACGGCGCCGAAGATCAGCATCCTGGGCTGCGGCGCGAACGACTCCACGAACAGGGTTAGATCCTCCATCCGCTGCTCGCCGCGGGTGCCGTAGTGGCGCACGCAGGTCTGGCCGAGTTCCAACTCGCCGAGCACGTCGCGGGCGGCCACATCATCCAGTTCGGCGTTGCCGAGGCTCCCGAGGACCTCCATTCCCGGGCGCACCAGTAGCCGGGACCCCTTGCCAACCCCGTCGACGATCGTGGCGAGTGCCACCGGTTCGTCGGCCCGCAGCGCGGCGGCCATCGCGTCGTAGAGCGGCGCGGGATCAGCAGGCATGCCGGTCCTACCAGTCCAGCGGCTCGACGAAGAGGTGGATCGTGCCGCCGCAGGTGAGACCCACGGCGAACGCCTCGTCGTCGCTGTAGCCGAAGCTCACCATCCGCCGGTCACCGGCCTCGAGCACCTCCAGCGCCTCGGCGACCACCGCTCCCTCCACGCAACCGCCCGACACCGAGCCCGATACCTCGCCCTGCTCGTTCACCGCCATGGCAGCGCCCGGATCCCGCGGACCCGACCCGTCGAGGTCGGTCACGCGCGCCACCGCCACCCGCAGACCGGCCACCCGCCACCGGTCGATGTCGTCCAGCAATTCCTGCATGGGAGCCTCCTCGAGCTTCGCCCACCGCAGCGTAGGCCGCGACCGCCTCTCGGAGCGCCCTCAGGCCGCGACCCGGACGGCGAGTTCCTCCAGCGAGGCAAGGGAGTGACCCTCCACGAACTCGTCCACGAACGGGAGTGCCGCCGCCATTCCCTGCGCAAGCGGTGCGTAGCCGGGCGTGGCCTTGAGAGGGTTGACCCAGATGACCTTGTGCGCCACCCGGCCGAGGCGGGCCATGCTCTCGGCCATCGCCGCCGGCTCGCCCCTGTCCCAACCGTCGGAGAGGACCACGACCACCGCGCCCCGGGCCATGCCTCGCACCCCCCACTGGTCGCAGAAGATGCCGATCGACTCGCCGAGGCGAGTACCGCCGGACCAGTCCTGCACCGCATCGGCGGCGCGGTCGAAAGCGTCGTCGGGGTCTCGAGTGGAGAGTTCACGGGTGAGCCGGGTCAGGCGGGTCCCGAGGGCGAACGCCTCCACCCGGCGGCGGGCGACGACCGCCGCATGCACGAAACGCAGCAGTGCCCGAGCGTAGGACTCCATCGAACCGCTCACGTCGAGCAGCAGCACCAGCCGCCGGGGCTGCTCACCGGGCTGGCGGAACGACCGGGTGATCGGCTCGCCGCCGGCCTGCAGGGCCCGCCGCACCGTGCGGCGCAGATCGGGGCGCCCCCGGGGCACCCGCACGGGCTGCAACCGCCGCGAGCGGCGCATCACGCCCCCGAGACGCAACTGACTCATGAGCTCGGCCAGCTCGGCCAGCTCGGCGTCGGTGCATTCGGCGAAGTCCTTGTCCCGCAGCAGTTCGTGAGGGCTGTAGCGCACAGCGATCGTGTCGGAGTCCTCCTCGTTCTCGCCGTCGGCGCCATCACCATCCAGATCGTCGAAAGCCAGGGTGACCTCCGCGACGGGAGGCGGCGGCAGCAGGCTCAGAGGATCGATGCCCTCCCAGAAGCGGGCGAAGACGGTGTCGTAGGAGTCGAAGTCCTCGGGCCGGTGCACCAGCGTGGCCCGCCCCGACCAGTAGACCCCGCCCCGGGATTCCACACCGACACACCCCAGTGACGACACGAAGGCGATCATCGACCCCAGGGACACCTCCAGGCCGGCTTCGCGGAGCGCCGTACCGAAGCTGGAGGCAAGCGAGCAGACGTCCTCGCCGGAGGGTTCTGCCGCCTTGGCTGGCGTCGAGGGCGGCGACGGGGGCTGGGCCACGGGCTATTCCCTGCCGTCGCCCTACCGGCTGGTGGCCTCGGCGATGATCCTGTCGAGGCCGAAGTCCCGCACCCGTCCCTGATCCTCGCGGTACTTGAGCACCGCACCCAGGGTCATCTCGGCGTTCTCGGGCTCGAGGGCGTCCACCCCGAGGCGCACCAGCGCCATCGACCAGTCGATGCTCTCGGCCACTCCGGGGGGCTTGTACAGGCCGATGTCGCGGAACCTGGCGACCGCCGCGGCGACCTGGCGCGCCAGGGCGGGAGCGACACCGTCGGTGCGCAGCGAGATGATGGCCACCTCGCGTTCGAAGTCCGGATGCTCCACCCAGTGGTAGAGGCAGCGGCGCTTCAGGGCGTCGTGGACATCCCGGGTGCGGTTCGAGGTGACCACCACGATCGGCGGCTCGGCGGCACGGAATGTCCCCACCTCGGGCACGGTGATCGACCAGTCCGACAGCACCTCCAGCAGGAACGCCTCGAACTCGTCGTCGGCCCGGTCCACCTCGTCGATCAGCAGGACCGGCGGCGCGGGATCGTCGTGCGAGATGGCCTCCAGCAGGGGCCGCTTCACCAGGAAGCGCTCGGAGTAGAGGGAGTCCTCCAGCGTGGCCGCGTCGGCGCCGGACGCACCGCCGGTGGCCTCGGCGGTACGCAGGTGAAGCAGCTGGCGCGAGTAGTCCCACTCGTAGACGGCCTGGGACACGTCGATGCCCTCGTAGCACTGCAGCCGGATGAGACGGCTGCCGAGCCAACTCGCCAGCGTCTTGGCGACCTCGGTCTTGCCGACGCCGGCCTCACCCTCCAGTAGCAGCGGGCGTCGCAGCGAGAGCCCCAGGAAGATTGCTGTGGCGAGTCCCTCCGAGGTCAGGTAGTCGTTGGCGCTGAGGCCGTCGGCGACCTCGGTCACCGACCCGGGGCCGACTCCCACGCGCCGCTACAGTCCGGCGGCTTCGAGCGCCCGTCGCGTCAGGACCCGGGCCAGGTGCTGGCGGTACTCAACGCTGGCGTTGAGGTCCTCGGTGGGTTCGCAACCCTCGGCGGCCGCTTCAGCCGCCTCGGCCGCCGAAGCCCCGCCCGCTGCGGCGCTCTCTACGGCGGCGGCCCGCACGGGGGTGGAGTGCATGTTCACGAGCCCGACACCGACGTCGCCGCCCGCCCGCACGACTGCCGACACCCCCACGATCGCCCAGTCCTGGGCGCGGCGGTTGAACTTCTCGAAACCCCAGCGAGCACCGTCGGCGGCGGGGATGCGCACCTCGGTCAGCATCTCGTCGTCGGCCAGTGCCGTCTCCAGGAAGCCGCTGAAGAAGTCGTCCACCGCAATCTCCCGGCTGCCCCCTGGCCCGGCGGCCACGAGCGTGGCGCCGAGCGCGATGAGCGCGGAGGGGATGTCCGAGGCCGGGTCGCCGTGGGCAACCGCCCCGCCGATGGTCCCCCGGTGGCGCACCTGCGGGTCGCCGACGTGCGAGGTGACCTCACCCAGCAGCCCGGCACGGGCGGCCACCAGATCGCTGGTCTCGACGTCGCGGTGGCGCGTCAGCGCCCCGATCACCACCTGGTCGCCTTCGTCGCGGATGTACGACAGGCCCTCGAGACGCCCGATGTCCACCAGGACCGCCGGGCGAGCCAGACGGAACCGCATGAGGGGGATCAGCGAGTGTCCCCCGGCCAGGAGTTTCGCCTCGTCACCGTGCTCGGCAAGGGTGGCGATGGCCTCGGCGGCCGATCCGGCCCGGACATAGTCGAATGCTGCAGGAATCACTGCTCACCTCCTGCCGCACAGTGCAGAACCGCCTTGACGATGTTGTGGTAGCCGGTGCAGCGGCAGAGGTTTCCCTCCAGCCCGAGTCGCACCTCCCGCTCGCTGGGGTCGGGGTTCTCGTTGAGGTACGAGACCGCGGCCATCACCATCCCCGGTGTGCAGTAGCCGCACTGCAGGGCATGGCACTGCCGGAACGATTCCTGCATCGGGTGGAGGGTGTCGCCGTCGGCGAGACCCTCGATGGTCAGCAGATCCTCACCGTCGGCTTGCACTGCGAACATAGTGCAGGACTTCACCGACTCGCCGTCCACGTGGATGGTGCAGGCGCCGCAGGACGACGTGTCACAACCAATGTTGGTGCCTGTCAGGCCGACGACATCGCGGATGTAGTGCACCAGGAGCGTTCGGGGCTCCACATCGTGCGTGTGGCTCGTCCCGTTGATCGTGACCGATATCTCCACCTGCGCCTCCCCGTGACCGGAGTTCCTCCGGCGAACAATTCCCTGGCCGCCCGCCGGGCGAACACAGTAGCGCACGCTACCGGGCACTCCCACCGTTCGTATCGCACGGCGCCTGGACCAGCACCAGATCCCGGAACCGGTTCAGCCGGCTCCCACCACGGCCGCCGGCAGATCAATGGCATACGCCTCCTCGCCCGGATTCACGAGCCCGAGGTCCCGCCGTGCGATGCGCTCGATCTCGGCGTCGGTCTGCAGCAGTTCGATCTCGGACGCCAGCGACGCATTGGAATCCCGAACCTCGGTGAGTTGGACTTCCAGTTGCGCGATCGCCTCACGCTGTTCGAACCAGGTCCGCACCGGGTTCACGCCCCAGGTCCAGGTGGCGACGACCGCCAAGGCGCTGAGGGAGACGAATACCAGCACCCTCCCGAGGCGCCGGGCGCCAGGCGCGTTCATCGCGGCACCCCGTAACCGGCAGCCGAAGCGAGCTCCTCCTCGATGCGCAGCAGGCGGTTGTACTTGGCGGTGCGATCGCTGCGGGCCGGCGCGCCCGCTTTGATGCGCCCTGTCCCGGCGCCCACTGCCAGATCGGCGATCACAGTGTCCTCGGTCTCACCGGAGCGATGCGACACCACCGCGCCGTATCCCGCCGCCCGCGCCGCGTCGATGGCGTCGAGGGTCTCGCTGAGGGTGCCCACCTGGTTCACCTTGATGAGTATCGAGTTGGCAACACCGGAGGCGACACCCCTCTCCAGAAGATCCACCCGGGTCACGAAGAGGTCGTCACCCACCAGCGCCAGGCGGTCGCCCAGAGCATCGGTGAGCATCCGCCAGCCCTCCCAGTCATCCTCGGCCATTCCGTCCTCGATGGAGCAGATCGGGAAGTTGCTCGCCAGATGCACCAGGTAGTCGACCATCTGCGGACGATCCAGGCTTCGCCCCTCACCCGCCAGGCGGTAGACGTCGCCGGTGGCGAACTCGGTGGCCGCCACGTCGAGCGCCAGCGCCACGTCGTCTCCAGGCCGCAATCCGGCATCCTCGACGGCTCTCAGCAGCAACTCCAGAGCGGTCTCGTTGCTGGCAACGTCGGGAGCGAATCCCCCCTCGTCACCGACTGCTGTGGAGAGCCCGTCGGCCGACAGCCGCCGGCGCAGGGCACCGTAGATCTCCGCTCCCCACCGCAGCGCCTCGCTGAAGGACGCCGCCCCGAGCGGCACAACCATGAATTCCTGCACGTCGAGGTTGTTGTCGGCATGGGCGCCGCCGTTGAGCAGGTTCATGAGCGGCACCGGGAGCGCCGTGGCGCCGTCGCCGCCGATCCGCCGGTACAGCGGGACGTCACCGCCTGCAGCGTCGGCCACCGCCGTCGCCAGCGAGACGCCGAGAATGGCGTTCGCGCCGAGGCGGGACTTTCCGGGGGTCCCGTCCAGCTCGATCAGGGTGCGGTCCAGGGCCCGCTGGTCGCCCGAGTCGAGACCCTTGACGGCATCGCCGATCTCGCCGTTCACAGCAGCCACCGCGTCGCGCACTCCCTTGCCCCCGTAGCGCGTCCCGCCGTCACGGCGTTCGAGCGCTTCGAGGCTGCCGGTGGAGGCGCCGGAGGGGACCGCAGCGCGCCCCCGCGCCCCGCAGGCCAGCACGACGTCCGCCTCGACAGTGGGATTACCTCGCGAGTCCAGGATCTCTCGTCCGGTGACGTGGACTATTGCACTCATACGGTGCGCCTCATGTGCCCGATCTGCTCCCAAACGCGTTGTTCCTGTTGGAACTGGGGAACAGGTTGCAAAAGTTACACGTGTTGTGGGGCGTTGAAAAGAGGGAAGGCCGGATTTATCCACAGACTCTGGGGCTGGAGGCCGGCGTGCCGGCTGCCCCCACGGTGGCGAAGGGGCTCAGACCTCCTCGGTCCGGCGGAACTCCTCGCGGGCCGCGGTCGAGGCCACCCGCAGCGCCGACTCGGGATCCAGCGAGCAATACCGCGCCAGTTCCACCGCGTCGAAGAGGAACGACCCCAGCCACGCTTCGTCACGCCGCTCCGTTGGGATGCCGAGGGCCGCCCGCAGCCTCCCCAGCGCCTCGGCCTCGGTACCGCGTTCCAGACCGGCCGCCTCGGCCCGCTTCTGCACCTTCAGCGCACCCAGCAGCGCGGGAAGCGCCTCGGGGATTCCGTCCATCGCCGAGGTCCGCCCTTTCTCGGCGCGCTTGAGCTGCTCCCAGTCCGCGGCGAGTGACTCCTCGTCGGTGGCGGCGCCGGATTCCGGGCCGAACACGTGGGGATGGCGCCGTCGCAGCTTGGTGTCGGTCTGCCGCACCACGTCGCCGATCGTGAACTGCCCCTGCTCGGCCGCCAGCGTCGCATGGAAGAAGACGTGGAACAGCAGATCGCCGAGCTCCTCCTCCAGATGCTCGTAGCCCTCGCCGGCCACGACGGCGCCGCCCGCCTGCGCCGGCTCGGGCAGTCCGTCGATGGCCTCCAGCACCTCGTAGACCTCCTCGAGCAGGTGGCGGCGCAGGCTCCGGTGGGTCTGGCGGCGATCCCAGGGGCACTCCGCACGCAGCGTCGCGACCAGTTCGCCGAAGCGCACCAACTCGGCGGCGGGCGCCTCGACCATCTCGGGGATGTACAGCGACGTGAGGTGGTCCACGGGCCCCCAGCGCCCCAACTCGGCGGCCGGGACCCGTTCCATCCTCTCGGAGTCCAGACCCAGGTGGTGCAGCACCCAGACCACCGTCGACGGTGCCGGAAGCGCCAGGGCAACCGCGGCGAGGGTCTCGGCGGTGTCGCACTGTGCCACGAGCAGCGGCCCGCGTTCTCCCGCCGCCTCGGCGTCGAAGCGCTGGCCATCGATGATCCGCACCCCGCGCTCCAGCGGATCGGTGCCGAGACGGGACCACGCCAGGTCAGCGAACGACAGCGCCGGATGCACCTCGGCGCGTACCCGGGTTTCGCCCAGCAGCAACTGCACCGACCGTTCGGCCACAGCCGGTGAACCCGGCACGGCGTACAGCACCGATCCGTGGCACATCGCCGCCGCAACGAGCCGCTCGACGATGGCCTCGTACACCTGCTCGATGTCCTGCGCCGAACCGTAGAGGTCGTCACAACTCGTCGCCGGCGCCACAACCGGCGCCGACGGGTGGCGGAGGGTGCGGACGAAGCGAGCCTGCGGTGGGGTGGCCTCGATGAGCGCCCGGGTACCGACGGTGACCAGGTCGCCTCCGGCCGGACCGAGCCCGACGACGGTGACGAGGGGCGGCTCGGGGTTCATGCAGCCGGCGAGGCCGCCGCTGCCGTTGCCGGCCGGTCGGCGAGCCGCTCCAGCGCCTCGGTGATCGCCTCGATCGCCTTGGCGCGGCTTGCCATCGGCAGCCGCAGGCGTCCCGAGGACGGCTCGTAGACGGCTGACGGCCAGAGCCGCTCCAGGCGCACCCGCCGGCTCTCGCGCAGCCACAGGGGCGTGATGCGAGCCTCGCCGCCCCCGCCGGGGACCGACCGCACCGACACGTCGGTGACACCTGCGGCGACGCAGAGAACCCGCAGCCTCGCCACGGCCAGCAGCGACTCGGCGGCAGCGGGAAGCGGCCCGAACCGGTCCAGCCATTCGGCGCCCACGTCGGCCACGGCCTCGGCGCTGCCGGAATCGGCGAGTCGACGGTAGGCGGCGAAGCGCAGCGACTCCGACGGCACGTAGTCCGCCGGCAGGTGTGCATCCACCGGCACGTCCAGGTTCAACTCTGCGGGAGGTTCGGGCGCCTTCCCGGCCAGTTCCGCCACCGCCTCGGTGACCATCTCGCAGTACAGGTCGTAGCCCACCGCCGCGATGTGGCCCGACTGCCCCACCCCCAGCAGGTTGCCGGCCCCCCTGATCTCCAGGTCGCGCATGGCGATGCGGATCCCCGACCCAAGTTCGGTGGACTCGGCCACGACCTTCAGCCGCTCGTACGCCTCGGTGGTCAAGGTGCGCTCCGGCGGGGTGAACAGGTAGGCGTAAGCGCGCATCTGCGCCCGGCCGACGCGGCCGCGTATCTGGTGCAGCTGGGCGAGGCCCATCAGGTCCGCCCGGTCCACGATCAGCGTGTTGACCGTCGGCATGTCGATTCCCGACTCGATGATGGTGGTACACACCATGACGTCGTATTGCCGGTCCCAGAAGTCCAGCACGACCTGCTCGAGGGCGGCCTCGTCCATCTGGCCGTGCGCCACCGCCACCCGCACGCCCGGGACCAGCTCGCGCAGGTGTGCGGCGACGTGGTCGATGTCGGCGACGCGGTTGTGTACGAAGAAGACCTGCCCGTCGCGCAGCAGCTCGCGCCTGATCGCCTCGACGACCGCCCGCTCGTCGTAGGGACCCACGTAGGTGCCGATCGGCTTGCGGTCCGCCGGCGGTGTCTGCAGGACCGTCATGTCCCTGATCCCGGTGAGGCTCATCTCCAGGGTGCGAGGTATCGGCGTGGCCGTGAGTGTGAGCACGTCCACGTCGTGGCGGAGCGTCTTGATGGCCTCCTTGTGGGTGACGCCGAAGCGCTGCTCCTCGTCGACGATCAGGAGCCCCAGCCGGGCGAATTCGATGTCGGACGAGAGCAGCCGATGGGTCCCGATGACCACGTCCACATCGCCGCTGCGCAGCCCGTCCAGCACGCCGCGTATCGCCGCGGGCGAGAGAAACCGGCTCAGCATCTCGACACGCAGGGGGAAACCGGCGTAACGCTCGGAGAAGGTCTGGTGGTGCTGGTGGGCCAGCAGGGTCGTCGGCACCAGGACGGCCACCTGCCGGCCGTCTGCGACGGCCTTGAATGCGGCCCGCACGGCCACCTCGGTCTTGCCGAACCCCACGTCGCCACAGATCAGCCGGTCCATCGGCACGGGGCTCTCCATGTCCTCCTTGACCTGGGCAATGGCGCTGAGTTGGTCGGGGGTCTCGGGGAAGGCGAAGGCGGCCTCCATCTGCGCCTGCCAGGGCGAATCGGATTCGAAGGAGTGCCCGGCGGTGGCGTGACGCTTGCGATAGAGCTCCACCAGTTCGGCGGCCACCTCGGACACGGCAGCGCGCACCCGGCTCTTGGTGCGCTGCCAGTCGGCTCCGCCCATGCGGCTGAGCGTGGGCGCGTCGCCGCCGGTGTACTGCCGGACGGTGTCGAGCTGATCGGTGGGAACGTAGAGCCGGGAGTCACCGCGATATTCCAGCAGCAGGTAGTCGCGTTCGACGCCGTCCATGGCCCGGGTGACCATGCCGCGGTAACAGGCCACACCGTGTGTGCGGTGCACCACAAAACCCCCGACCTGCAGGTCCTCGATGGCGCCGCGCCCGCCGGGTGCCGTCGCCGGCGGGCGCGCCCGCCGGTGGACCCTGCGCCGGCCGGTCAGGTCGCTCTCGGCGAGCACCGCCAGGCGCACCTCGGGCAGGATGCATCCCTGACGCAGCGGGCTCACGATCACCGAGCAGGCCGGCGAGGCGGTTACCGAGGCGAGCGAACCGGGCGCGGCGAGCACCACGCCACCGGACTCCAGGCGCTGGCGCAGCCGCTGGGCCGAGCCCTCGCCGTCGGCCGCCACAGCCACCCGGTATCCCTCCGCCAGCAGGGACGCCACCTGGCGCACCGGACCGTCGCCGGTGCCCAGCGGGGACTCCCAACCCAAAGCCTCCAAGAGCGGCTCGCTGGGACTGGCCGGACTGCTGTTCACGGTCCACACCGGCGCCTCGCAGCCGGCCAGGAGTTCGTCGGCAGCCACATGGGCGCTGGGAAGCGACTCGCCCGGCCGCACCCTCCAGGCGGCAGCCAGGTGTTGTGCCAGCTCGGCCTCCTCGGCAGCCAGGTCCTGCGCTCTGGCCCAAAGCCGGTCCCTGTCGACGAGAACTACGAGGCCGCCGGTGGGGATCAGGTCGACGAACGAGCGCTGCTCGTCGCTCAACCATCCCAGCCAGGCCTCCATGCCGTCGAAGAAGGTGCCCTCGGCGAGCAGTTCCCACTGTCGCCGACCCCACGGCGCCTCGACGGAGAGTTCCGCCGCCCGCCGGCGCACCGCCGCGGTGGGGCGCAACTCGCGGCACCCGAAGATCTCGGTGGCGGACAGAGTGGCCCCCGACCGCTGACCGCTCACCGAGAACGTGCAGAGGCGGTCGATCTCGTCGCCCCACAGGTCGATGCGCACCGGGTCGGCCGCGGTGGCACCGAACACATCCACGATGGACCCCCGGACGGCCATCTCGCCCCGCTGCTCCACCTGCACACCCCGCCGGTAGCCGGCGGCGGCGAGTCCTTCGATCAGCTCGTCGCGGTCGCAGCGGTCCCCGAGCCGCAGCCGTACCGGCTCGAAGTCCTCCGAACCCGGTGCGAGCCTCTGCATGAGGGCGCGCACCGACGCCACGACGACCGGCGGCGTGGTCTCGGGCCGCCGCATCCGCCAGATCGTGCGCAGCCGGGCACCCATGGCCGCCGCGGCCGGGCTCACCTGCTCGAACGGCAACGTCTCCCAGGCCGGCAGGTTGGCGACCGAGTCGGCGCCCAGCCAGCTTCCCAGGTCGGCGGAGAGATGCTCCGCTGTCGCCTCGGCGACGGTGCAGACCACCAGGGGGCGCCGTCCCGAGGAGCGGGCCAGCGCCGCCAAGGCTGCCGGCTGCGCCCGCTCGGGCACCGCCAGGGAGGCGTCGCGCCGGCCCAGCGCCGCGCTGATCGCCCGCGCCGCGCCGACCTCGGTGGCCAGGGGCGCCAGCGCCGACCGCCGCTCGGTCACCCTCTCAGCGGGCATTGAAGGTGTTCATGGCCCGCTCCACCCCGTCGGTGGCAATGGCCTCGGCGGCATCGGCCGCCGTCGCGGCGGCGGCCGCCAGCACCTCGCGGTCCCGCGACCCCGGCCGGCTCAGCACGTAGTCGGCGCCGGCCGCAGCGCTCGGCGGCCGGCCGATGCCGATGCGGATCCGGGCGAAGGAGGTGGCACGAAGGTGGTCGCGGATCGACCGGAGGCCGTTGTGGCCGGCCAGTCCCCCACCCACACGGATGTGCACCCGCCCCGCCGGCAGGTCGAGTTCGTCGTGGATGACCACAAGTCGCTGGAGATCCTCGATGCCAAAGCGCGCCGTGAGCTTCGCCACGGCCTCCCCGGAGGCGTTCATGTAGGTCTGGGGCAGCGCCAGGGCCACGCGCCGGCCCTCGATGCGCACCTCGTCGGTCAGTGCCGGGATGCGCGCTCGGCGTCGCAGGTGACCACCGTGGCGACCTGCGAGCGCCTCGAGGGCTGCCGCCCCGGCGTTGTGACGGGTACCGGCGTACTCCGCTCCCGGGTTGCCCAGCCCCACGACCAGGAGATCGGCAGGGGTACCGGTCCGCGGTGCCCCAGCCGGCCGGCGCCGGCGCAGGGACATCGCCAGCCTCAGTCGCTGTCGCCGGCGTCGCCCTCGGCGGCCTCCTCGCCGTCGGCCTCGCCCTCGCCCTCCTCTTCGGCTTCGGCCTCCGCCGCCGCCTCGAGGGCGCTCCGCGTGATGATCCCCGACACCACCGGTGCCGATTCGTCCACCAGGGAGGTCACCCCGGCGGGCAAGTCGATGTCGGCCACGGTCAGCGTGTCCCCGACGGTCAATTCGGTCACGTCGAGCACCAGCTCGTTGGGAATCGACCGCGGCTTGGCGAGGACGCGCAACGTGTCCTGTGTCCGCTCGACGATGCCGTTGATCTCGATGACCGCGGCGGCCTCGCCGGTCAGGCGGATCGGCACCTCGACGGCGACGTCGGAGTCGGGCTCAACCCTGAGGAAGTCCACGTGGGTCACGTCGCCGCGCAGCGGATTGCGCTGCATCTCCTTCACCAGCGCCATCTCGTGCTGGCCGCCGAGATCCAGGCTCAACACGACGTTCAGCCCGGCCACGGTGGACAGGGCGCCGCGCAACTCGCGGTAGTCCACACTCGCGGTGACCGCCTCCTTGCCGAGGCCGTACACCGTGGCGGGCACCTTGCCCTGCAGTCTCAGGCGGCGCGACGGGGCGCTGCCCGTGGCGCGGCCCAATTCAAGGGGGAGGACGACTTCCTGCATGGCCTTTCCCGTGGAGACTTCGGAGAATGAACCGGCGCGAGCCTATCCGGCCGTGCCACCGACCCGTCGCCGGCTCACGACAGGTTGTTGCCCCCGAAGATCTCGCTCACCGAGGTGTCCTCGAAGACGGCCCGGATGGCGCTCGCGATGATGGGGGCCACCGAGATGACCTCGAGGGTGTCGATGCACTTCTCGGGCGGAAGCGGCAGCGTGTCGGTGACGATGACCTTTCCGATGACGGAGTTCTTCAGCCGGTCGATGGCCGGGCCCGAGAACAGGCCGTGCGTGGTGGCGGCGTGCACCTCCTCGGCCCCGCGGGCGGCCAGTTGCTCTGCGGCCGCAACGATGGTCCCACCGGTGTCGATCATGTCGTCGATCAGCACGCAGACGCGCCCGGCCACCTCACCCACGACCTCACGTGCCTGCACCGCGCTCTTCTCGCCCCGTATGCGGCTCTTGTGCACGATCGCAAGGTCCGCGCCGAGGGCGATGGCGTAGCGCTCGGCGACCTTCACGCGGCCCGCGTCCGGCGAGACGACGACCAGGTCGTCGCCCAACTCGGAGATCCGGTCACACAGCACCGGCATGGCGGTGAGGTGATCCCAGGGGCCGTCGAAGAATCCCTGGATCTGGCCGGAGTGCAAGTCGACGCTGACGAGGCGACCGGCTCCGGCGGAGGCCAGCAGGTTGGCCATGAGCTTGGCCGAGATCGGCTCGCGGCCTTCGGCCTTGCGGTCCTGGCGGGCGTAGGGGAAGAAGGGGCACACGGCGGTGACGCGTTTGGCCGAGGCGCGCCAGGCGGCATCCACCATGACCAGCTGCTCGATGACGGCGTCGTTGATGGAGCGGTCGTCAACCGCGGCGTGCGACTGGATGATGAAGACGTCGGCACCGCGGATGGACTGCCCGAACCGGCAGTGGATCTCGCCGTTGGCGAAGTCGGAGAGGTTGGTCTCGCACAGGTCCTCGCCGAGATGCGCGGCGATCGCCTCCGCCAACTCCAGATTCGCCCGCCCGGCCATGAGCTGCAGTTGTTTCGTTGTAACGAGTTGCACGCTGTTCGTCCCTTCTCGATTTGCAGCTACGGCGCCGTTGCGGGGCCGAGGTCGGCGAACGGCCCCACGTGGCGCCCCGGACCGATCTCGGCGTCGCTGCCCTGGCTCATCTCCACAACCGCGCCCGCTCCCACCGCGCAGTCCACGAGCCGCGTGTGCGGACCGATGACGGCACCGGCGCCAACCGCGGTGTGGCCCTCCAGGATTGTGCCCGGTAGGAGTACCACATCCGCAGCGAGGCGCACGGTCACGTCGACATAGGTGGTGGCCGGATCCACGACGGCCACACCTCCCTGCATCCAGCCCTCGATCACACGCCTCCTGAGTTCGGCGCGAGCCGCAGCAAGTTGCGCCTGGTCGTTCACGCCCTGGGCCTCGGTGGCATCGGCGAGGGTGAACGCTTCGACGCGGTGGCCCATCCGGGCGAGGACACCCACGATGTCGGTGAGGTAGAACTCCCCCGCGGCGTTGTCGGGCCGGATGCGCCGCAGCGCCGGCCCCAGGAAACTGCGGTGGACCACGTAGACCGACGTGCAGATCTCGTCGATAAGTGCCTCGTCGGGCGAGGCGTCGACCTGCTCGACTATGCCCCGCACCAATCCGTCGGGACCCCGCACGACCCGCCCGTAGCCGGTGGGGTCCCCGACGCGGGCGGTGAGGAGGGTGCAGGCCGCGCCGCTGGCCAGGTGCTTCTCCACGAGGGATCGAATGGTCGCCGGGCGCAGCAGCGGCGCGTCGCCGGGAACGATGACCAGCTCGCCGGCCTCGGGGTCGCCGGCAGGGTCGGGCAGGGCTGCCAACCCGCAGGCGGCCGCGTCGCCGGTGCCACGAGGCATCGGCTGCTCGGCGACTTCGAGAGGCAGGTGGCCCGTGCGCGTCTGCATCTCCTTCGCAACGACCTCATCGTCGGGTCCGAGCACCACCACGATGCGATCCGGCCGGCACGTGCCCAGCGCGTCCACGACGTGCGCCAGCATCGGCGCCCCGGCCAGCAGGTGCAGGGGCTTGCGCAGCCCAGATCTCATCCGGGTACCGCGCCCCGCCGCCAGCACGATCGCGGAGAGGTCGACGCCGAGAGCGCTCACGTGGCCGTCAAACTGCTCGGCACGCCGGGGCGGAGGTCATGCTGGCCGGGCAGGGTTCGAACCTGCAACCTCCTGATCCAAAGTCAGGCGTTCTACCATTGAACTACCGGCCACCTTGCCGCCACGCTAGCGGGCGTCGCTGAGCCGCCGGTGATGCACCGCCGTGACGGTTCCAGCCACCGACCCGCTACGCTTCGTGGCCCATGGGTTCGCTCATCAAGAAGCGCCGCAAGCGCATGCGCAAGAAGAAGTACCGCAAGATGCGTCGGCGTACCCGTTTCCAGCGCGCCAGGGGCCGCTGAGCGGCCGTTCAGGCCACTCGCAGCGACGGAGTCGTCTGCACCACCCTGCGTCCCGGCGCCGGATACGACCCCTCCACGAACCAGGTCGAGCCGCTCCCGGCGAGGCGCGGCCGCTGACCGGTCGCCTCCGCCAACTCGTCACGAACGCCGGCCAAGCGCGGCTCGACTGCCAGCGCGGCCGCCTCGAGGTCATTGCCCGCCGGCCCGGCGGGGCCGCCGAGTTCGTCCCAGGCCCGGTACACAGCCGGCGTCGAGCAGCCGAACGGCGGGGTGCAGAGCGTGAAGGTGCGCTGTTCGAAGTCGAGCAGCTCGATGATCTCGCCGATGCCACCAACCCGCGCCCGGCCACCCCGCAGGCAGAACGCCACGTCCGCGCCCAGAACTGCGGCGCGCCGCTCATCGCCGAATCCGGCCCACCGCAGGATCGCCGCAGCATCCGCAGAACCGCCGCCGAGGCCGGCGCCGGCGGGAATCGACTTGTGCAGTGTCACCCTGGCGCGGCGACCGACGAGGACGAGCGCCCGCATCACCAGGTTGTCGCCCCCCGGCGGCACGTTCGGCGTTGCCGGCGACTGCCCGGGATCCGCCGCTGCCCCGGCTCCGGCATCGGCCACGATCAGGCCGTCTCCGGGCTCGACGACAAGGCGATCCGCCAGGTCGAGGGTCACCATCTCCGCATCGAGCAGGTGGTAGCCGTCGGGACGCCGCCCCGTGATGCGAAGCGACAGCGTGAGCTTCGCCGGCGCGGTCAGCACCGAGGAGCTCATGTGGCGATCCTTGGGGCAGGGCCGTCACCGGCGGGCCAACCGGGTGCGCCGGCAGCAGCAGCCGCCAGACGCGACCAGTCCTCGACGGCCAGATCCCCGGGCCGGGCGGCAGGATCAACTCCGGCGGCGGCAAACACGCCAGGTGCCACGACTTCCCGCAGCGACGCTCGCAGCATCTTGCGGCGCTGACCGAACGCCCGGCGCGCCAGGCGGTACAGGTCGTCGATGTTGTCCGCAGCCGGCTCGGCGAGCCGGTTGACCGCCAGCAGTGCCGAGGACACCCTCGGGCGGGGCCAGAACACCGTCGGCGGGACCCGCCCGAGGATCTCCGCACGCGCCCAGCAGGCCACCTTCAGCGACGGCAGCCCGTAGGCGGGGTGCCCGGGCGCAGCCGCCAAACGTTGCGCCACCTCCTCCTGGACCATGACCACCATGGCCGTGATCTGCGGGAGCCCGTCGAGGATGTCCGCCAGCAGCGGCGTGGCCACGTTGTAGGGCAGGTTGGCGACCAGCTTCCAGCACCCATCGCCGTCCAGGCGCGGCGCCCAGGAGGCGATGTCGGTGGCGTCGGCCGCCAACACCTCGACGGAGCGGTCGGCACACACCTCGCCGAGGGCTCCCACGAGGCGCCGGTCGATCTCGATGGCGACCACGGCGGCACCAGCGTCGGCGAGGGCCACCGTCAGCGCACCGCAGCCCGCGCCGATCTCGAGGACCCGCTCGCCGGGGGTGACGCCCGCGAGGCGCACGATCCGCATGACCGTGTTCGGATCGACGACGAAGTGCTGCCCCAGCGAGCGGCGCGGCCGGATCTCGTGACGGCGGAGCAGGTCCGCCACCGCCGCTGCGCCGAGCGTCACCCTGACGGTCCCGTTCAGGCCCCGGGACGCAGGTAGCGGCCACACACCGGCCACGGCTGGTCCGCGCGCTCCTCCCATAGCCGGTACGCCATGCGATCCTGGTCATGGGTCGTGGCCGCCGACGGGAGCATGCCGACGAGCCGCGGGTAGTTGCGCCGAGCCACGAAGTCCCAGGTGTCGGGCCAGAACTGGTAGGCACCGTAGTAGCGGCCGTCGCGGCTGACGGCCCGGTAGTTGCCGCTGGACTCGCAGAACCGGAAGGCCTCCCACTGCTCCGGCGTGGGGAACCCGGCCACGTCCGGCGGGACCGCCGGTTGGGCAGACGGGTCGATCTCGAGCGTCGGAAGGTCCGCGGGAGAACTGGTGGTGGTCACACCGCTCTCACCGGGATCGACCGGTTCGGCGGCGGTGGACGGCGGCGGGACGGCCTCGTCATCGCCCGGCGCCGGTTCGAAGGGCACCCCGGGTTCCGACTCGGGCACCGCCGGTTCGGTGGACGGCGCACCCCCGGTGAAGACGTGGCTGCAGGCGGGCCAGCGCGCATGCCCCGATTCGATCCACAGGTAGTACGCCATGCGGTCCTGGTCGGCGGGGGCCGCCTCCGACGGCAGGACTCCCAGCAGGTGGGTATACCGCTGGTTCGCCAGGCGATCCCACGTCGCCACGGTGAACTGGTAGGCGCCGAAGTAATCACCGGAGGGGTGGACGTACCTGTAGTCGCCTCGTGACTGGCATTGCCGCAGGGCCGCCCAGACCTCCGGCGCCGGGAACGTGCGAAGATCCGACGTGTCGAGCTGAGCCGGTGGCTGCGGCGGGGGTCCGGGCCGGGTGTTTGCAGCCTCCGTCGGCGACGGGGGCGCCGCGGGCTGCGACGGGACCTCGGGAGGCACCGGACCGGCCGCCTCGCCGGCTGACGGCACGGTGGCGGCGGATCCGGGAGGAGGCGCGGCAGGCGCGGCGGGCTGGGCGGGCGCGGCGGTGCTCGAGACCGGGGACGAATCGGCGGGCTCGTCGGAATCGGAGCCGCACGCGGCGGCCAGCACCACCGCGGC
This sequence comes from Acidimicrobiales bacterium, assembly GCA_963664235.1. GTDB lineage: Bacteria > Actinomycetota > Acidimicrobiia > Acidimicrobiales > CATQHL01 > VXNF01. The sequence continues at coordinate 3,373,303 of OY760933.1, forward strand.
AACCGCCGCCGCCACTGCACGAGTGCTCGCCCGCGGCAACCTGTGGCGCTCGGCGGTTCCCGCAGCGCACCCGGTCATCCCTGACCCTTGCACTCGGCGCATACCGTCGCTCCTCTCAGGGACAGCAGGCTAGGACGGATCGCCGCCGGCGACGAAGTCCGTCAACCGCCGCCGAGGGTCTCCAAACCGAACGCCCGGCAAGCGTTGGCGGTCGTGATCGCGGCCACCTCCTGCGGCGTGGCGCCCCGGACCTCGGCCAGCGCTGCGCCCACGAGGGGCACGTTGGCAGGGCTGTTGGGTCTGCCCCGCAGCGGCACGGGAGCCAGAAACGGGGCGTCGGTCTCCACCAGCAGCCGGTCGGCGGGGCAACGCGCCGCCGCCTCGTGCACCTCGCGGGCCTTGGGGAATGACACGATCCCGCTGAAGGAGAGGTAGGCCCCGATGTCGAGCGCCCGCTCGGCCTCGGGCACCCCACCGGTGAAACAGTGCAGGACCGTTCGCTCCGGAACCCCCTCGGCGGCCAGGATCGAGAACGTGTCGTCCCATGCCGAGCGGCTGTGCACCACGAGAGTTAGGCCCGTCTCGTGCGCCAGCCCGATCTGGGCGGCGAAGACCCGCCGCTGATCCGGGCGGGGCGAATGGTCATAGTGATAGTCCAGACCGCATTCCCCCACGGCCACGACATCGGTGAGCCCCGGCAGGTCCGCCAGCCCGTCGATGCCGCCGGCGGCCTCATGGGGATGCACCCCCACCGCGGCGTGGACGTCGCAATGGCGGCCCGCGATCGCCACGGCCTGCCGGGAGTCGGCCACATCGGTCCCGATGGCGACGAACGCGGCGACGCCGGCCTGCCGAGCCGCTGCCACCTCGCTGTCGCAGGTCTCGAGTTCCAGGTGGCAGTGGCTGTCGAACCAGGGCCCACTCGGCGCGCCGGTGGGCGCGGCGTCACCCACGCCCGGCCTCAGTCGACCGCCAGGCGGGGGAACAGCGGATCGCCGACGGTCACCGTCAGGCCGGCCGGATACTGACCCCAGCGCGCTGCGTCGGGCAGTCTCGCCTCCGCCGGGTCACCCTCCAGCCCGAGGCGTCGCCACACCTCGGCACAAGACCGCGGGATTGCCGGCTGTGCCAGGACGGCAACGATCCGCAGGGCCTCCAAGGCGTCGCCGAGGACGACATCCAGTTCGGGCCCGGGCTCGAGCTTCCACGGCTGGCGATCCTGGAGGTACTCGTTGGTCTCCCGGACGAGACGCCAGGTCTCCTCGAGAGCCACCGACGGCTGCACCCTGGCCCACGCCGTCGCGGTCGCCTCGTAGGTCTGCGCCGCCACGGCGGCCAGCGGGCTGTCGGGCGCCGGAGCCGTGCCGAGCGAACCGTCGGAGCGGGCCACGATGGTGGTGACGCGCTGGAGCAGGTTGCCGAGACCGTTGGCCAGGTCGCTGTTGCAGCGCTGCACGAGGGCCTCGTAGCTGAAGTCGCTGTCGGGGCCGAACGGGTTGTCACGCAGCACCGAATAACGCAGACCATCGACGCCGATGCTGCCCGCCAGGTCGGCCGGAGCGATCTGCACCAGGCTGGACTTCGCCATCTTGGCGCCGCTCACCAGCAGCCAGCCGTGCACGTGGAACTTCGGCATCGGCTCCACGCCCGCCGCCATCAGCATGGCGGGCCAGTACACACAGTGGAAGCGGATGATGTCCTTGCCCAACAGGTGCCGGACCGACGGCCACCACGTGGCGAAGCGCTCCTCATCGGTGCCGTAGCCGGCCGCGGTGACGTAGTTGGTGAGGGCGTCGTACCACACGTAGAAGACGTGCCGGCGGTCCCAGGGCACCGGTATCCCCCACTGCAACGACGTGCGGGTGATCGACAGATCCTCCAGCCCGCCCCGCACCAGCGCCCGCGCCTCATTGCGGTAGCGCTCGGGACCGATGTTGTCGGGAACGGCCTCGAACCACTCCAGGAGCCGGTCCCGGAACGCCGAGAGCCGGAAGAAGTAGTTGTCCTCCGACATCTCCTCGACGGGAACCTCGTGGATCGGGCAGTCGCCGTCGATGAGATCGGCCTCGGCGTAGTAGGCCTCGCAGGACACGCAGTAGGCGCCCTGGTACGTGTCCTTGTACACGTAGCCGTTCTCGTAGCAGCGCTCCAGCAGGGTCTGCACCGCCTTGTGATGGCGCGGCTCGGTGGTGCGGATGAAGTCGTCGTAGGCAATGTCCAGCAGGTCCCACGCCTCTCTGAAGCGCTTGCTGGTGCGGTCCGCCTGCTCCTGGGGGCTGAGGTCGTTCTGCTCGGCGGCGCGTTGCACCTTGAGGCCGTGCTCGTCGGTGCCGGTGAGGTAGAACACCTCGTCGCCGTGCAGGCGCCGCCAGCGGGCCAAGGCGTCACCGTTCAACGTCGTGTAGGCGTGGCCCATGTGCGGCACGTCGTTGACGTAGTAAATGGGTGTTGTGTAGAAGTACCGGCCCACGCCGCCACGATACCGGCGCCCGCCGCGGGGCCTGTCCCGGGAAACGGTGGGGGCCCAAGACCGACCGCGATCGGTGGCGCACCCGTCGCCGGCGGCACTCGACCGCCCGCCACCGACGGCACCCGGGCCACGTCCTAGGTTAGGACCGTGCGACGGGGGGCCGTTCTTGTTCTCGCTCTGCTGGCCGGGTTCTCGGCTTGGATTGCCGGGCCGTCGGCCGGATCCGTCGCAGCGCAGGATTCCGGGGAAGCCAGCGGCGATACCGACCCGGCAGGCAGGCCGATCCGGATGGCTCGAGCCTCCTGGGAGACCGGCTGGTTCCAGGCCGAGGTTTACCGGCAGTTGCTGGAACACCTCGGCTACGCGGTCTCCGGACCCGTGACGATGGAGAACGCCGAGTTCTACGAGGCGGTTGCTCGCAATGACGTGGACCTCTGGGTCAACGGGTGGTTCCCGCTGCACGAGCCGCTGCTGAACGCCCGCACCGGCGCAGAGCGCGTCGGGACGCAAGTGCCCAGTGGAGCGCTGCAGGGTTACTTCGCCGACATCGCCACCGTCGAGGAGTACGGAATCGGTGGCCTCGCCGATCTGGCGGATCCCGCACTGGCCGCCCTCTTCGACGCCGACGGGAACGGGCGGGCCGATCTCGTCGGCTGCAACCCCGGATGGTCGTGCGCTGCGATCATCGATCACCACATCGCCGCCTATGGCCTTGGCGACACCGTTGAGCAGATCCAGGGCGAGTACTCGCCGCTGATGACCGAGGTCCTGGAGCGCCACGCTGCCGGCCACCCGGTGCTCTTCTACACCTGGACCCCGAACTGGACCGTCGGCCTGCTCGTGCCCGGTACCGATGTCGCCTGGCTCCAGGCACCGTTCCCCTCCCTGCCCGACGCCGGCCCGGCGGACCTGGAGCGAACCCGGGTGGGCGGGCTCGCCGGCTGCGCCTCCGACCCGTGCGCCACCGGCTGGCCACCAAATGACATCGCGGTGGTGGCCAACTCGGCGTTCCTCGCAGCCAATGCGCCGGCGCGGTCCCTGCTGGAGCAGGTCAGGATCCCGCTGGAGGACATCCTGGCCCAGAACGAGGCGATGATCGCCGGCGAGGGCGATCCCGAGGACATCGCCGGTCACGCCAGGACCTGGATCGCCGAGAACGCCGCGACCGTCGCCTCCTGGCTGCAGTCGGCCGATCCCGGAGCCGAGCCGCTCGATGCCGGCAGCGATCCGGTTCCTGCGGTCGGCGACGCGCCGACACTCTCGGTGGCCGCGCGGGTGCTGAGCCCGTTCGTGACCTACCAGAACCGCTCCTTCAGCGGCTTCGAGGTGGAGTTGGCCCGCATGGTCGCCCGCGAGATGGGCGCCCGCGTGACGTTCCACAGCGCCGACATCGTGGCGAAGCAGATCGACGAGGTGACCCGCGGCAAGGCCGACCTGGCGCTGGGCGGCGTCGAGATCACCGGGCAACGGGAGGCTGCGGTGGACTTCTCGCTCCCGGTGTTGGATACGGGCCTGACGATCCTCGTGCACGACCAGGACGATCCCCGCATCTGGGACCGCATCCGGTCCTTCTTCGCGGCGGTGAGCAAGTCCGACCTGCCGTGGCAGCTCATGGTGTTCGCCGTGGCCGTGCTGCTGGCGGCACATCTCATCTGGTGGCTGGAGCGCCGCCACAACGACGATTTCGCCAAGCCGTACCGCCGCGGCCTCTGGGACTCGTTCTACTGGTCGATAGTCACCATGAGCACCGTGGGGTACGGCGACAAAGTGGCTCGCCGCACCGGTGGGCGGGCCTTCTCGCTGCTCTGGATCACGTTCGGCACGCTGCTGTTCGCCGCGTTCACCGCGTCGATCGCCTCGGCTCTGGCCGTCTCGGAGCTTCAGGGCGACGTTCGCGGCCCCGCCGACCTCGCACACAAGCGAGTGGCCACGGTTGCCGACACTGCGGGCGAGACCTACCTCACCACCCTGGGGGTGGGGCCGGTGGTCACCGCGGAGATCGGTGAGGCCTACGAACTCCTCGAGGAGCACACCGTTGAGGCGGTCGTCTTCGACGCACCGGTGCTCCGCTTCCACGCAGCCCGATCCGCCGGAGGGGACCTCACGACCGTCGGCGGGACCTTCGATGAGGTGCGCTACGGCTTCATGCTCTCCCCCGAGCGGCCAGAGCTGCGCGAGCAGGTCAACCGCTCCCTGCTGCGGTTGATCGAGTCCGGCGCGTACGACGACCTGTTCGACCGCTGGTTCGGCCAACTCGACTAGAACTCGGCCAGTTGGCAATCGGCTAGCTGGGGGGTCTGGGCCCTTGGCTGGGGCTCGGCTAGTCGGGGGTTGGGCCCTATTCGGGGCGCGCGCGGTCCACCCCCGTGCCCTAGAGGCCGAGCCTCTTCATCAACCCCTTGTGACGTGATCGGAACTGTTCGACGTCGTAGTGATCCTCGAGCAGGTCCAACTCCTCGTGGAAGGCCTTGCGCAGGCTCCAGCACATGACGAGCAGCACAACGGCGAACGGCAACCCGCTGCTCACCGCGGCGGTCTGCAGAGCCGCGAGCCCGCCGCCGACCAGCAGCACGGCGGCGATGGCGCCCTCCATGATTGCCCAGAACACCCGCTGCGGCTTCGGTGAATCCAGCTTCCCTCCCGAGGTGAGATGGTCGACCACCAGCGAGCCGGAGTCGGAGGAAGTCACGAAGAACGAGATCACCAGGATGATCCCCAGCACCGAGGCGACCTCGGTCAGCGGGAACGCCCTCAACATGTCGAACAGGGCGGTGGCCACGTCGGCGGAGACCGCACCGGCGATGTCGCGGGCCCCCTCCATCTGCGTGCGGATCGCCGAGCCGCCGAAGACCGCCATCCACATGAACGAGAGCAGCGATGGGAAGATCACGACGCCGAGGATCAGTTCCCGGACCGTGCGGCCCTTGGAGATCCGGGCGATGAACATACCCACGAAGGGCGACCAGGAGATCCACCAACCCCAGTAGAAGATGGTCCAACCACCCTGCCAGTCGGTGCCTGTGAACCCTTCGTTCCAGAACGACAACTCGGGCAGCCACTGCAGGTAGCCGCCCAGACCGCCGGCGAAGGTTGACAGGATGAACAGGGTCGGCCCGGCCACGAAGACGAACAGCATCAGCAGCACGGCCAGGTAGATGTTGAACTGGCTGAGACGTTTGACCCCGGCGTCGAGGCCGGCCACCACCGAGATGGTGGCAATCCCCGTGATCGCTGCGATCAGCACGACTTGGAACCAGGTGTCGGTGGGTGTCCCGAAGACGTAGTTGAGCCCGGCCGCCGCCTGGCCCACACCGAGGCCCAGCGAGGTGGCCAACCCGAACAGGGTGGCCAGAACGGTGAGGATGTCGATCAGATCGCCCCACGGCCCGTAGATCTTCTTGCCCAGGAGTGGGTAGAACACCGAGCGGAACGTGAGCGGCAAGCCCCGGTTGTAGGCGAAGAACGCCAGCGCGAGCGAGACCAGCCCGTAGATGGCCCACGGGTGAATGCCCCAGTGGTAGTAGGTGGTGATGATGGCGAACTTGCCGGCCAGCCCCGACTCGGCCTCGACGCCGTAGAGCGGGGGAGGCGAGGACCAGTGGAACATCGGCTCGGCCACCGACCAGAACATGAGGCCGATACCCATACCCGCCGAGATCAACATGGCGTACCAGGCGCCGGTGCTGAACTCCGGTTGGGCCGTCGGCCCGCCGATGCGGATCTTGCTGTACCGGCCGAAGGCGAAGTAGGCGGCAGCGAGTACGAAGACGTTCGCCGCCAGGATGTAGAACCAGCCGAAGTTGCCGTTGATGTACCCGAGCACCTCGCCGAAGACGTCATCCGCCCCGTCATAGAGAACAGTGAAGAGGATGAAGAAGAGCAGGAATCCCGCGGCCCAGAAGGTGACCTTCGGGTGGATGTCGAACCACTTCTTGCCGATGTTCGTGTCGCCCGGCTCCCGGTCGGCCACATCGGGGTAGAAGTCGATCTCCGGATCGATCTGCAATCCGTAGAAGGGCTGGCGGTTCATGACCGCCTCGCGGCGCGCCTGGCGCTCCTGCTCAATCCACTCGTCGTGCGCCTGCGACAACTCCGTCAGGTCGGCGTCCTGGTCGGGTTGATCGCCGCCGGGATTGGGTCGATCAGCGTCGGACATTCCGGGCCCCCCCTGCTCAAGATTGCGAGCGTGGGCCAATCTCGGGATTGTCCCCCACTGGGGACGACGCTAACACACCAGTCCCAGCGGAAATTAGCCAGTCCCGGAAAGTCCCACGGCTCGTGCCAGCGAATAGACGTGCCGGCGACTGATTCCCAAGCGGGCCGCAACGGCCGAGGTGATGTCGCGGACCGAGGACTCCGGGGCGGCGGCACGCTCGGCACGTAGGGCGGCGACGATGTCGTCGTCGCTGGGCGGGGCGGCCGGCGGCGCGCCCTCGACCACCAGGACGACCTCGCCGCGTAGCCCCCTACCCGCCCAGTCCGACATCTCCGCGAGAGTGCCCCGCCAGATCTCCTCGTGCATCTTGGTGAGCTCACGCACCGCCACCGCCCGCCGCTGCGGGCCGAACGACTCGGCCAGGTCGGCTGCGGTGCGGGCACAACGGTGGGGTGCCTCAAGCAGCACCACGGCTCGCTCCGAGGCCGCCAGTTCCGCCAGGCGCTCGGAACGGGCGGCGCCCCGGCGGGGCAGGAACCCCTCGTAGACGAACCGCCCCGACGTCAGCCCGCTGACCGCGACCGCAGCCAGGGGCGCCGAGGGTCCCGGCACGATGCTCACCGTGCAACCGGCATCGGCCGCGGCCTGCACGAGCCGCTCGCCCGGGTCCGCCACCGCCGGTGTGCCGGCATCGGTGACCAGCACGACCCGTTCCCCCGCCCGGATGCGCGCCACCAGCCGCGGCGCGGCCTCCGCCTCGGTGTGTTCGTTCACGACCACGAGTTCCTTGCCCGCGATCCCCGCCAGCGACAGCAGGCGCCCCGTGCGCCGCGTGTCCTCGCAGGCGATCACGCCCGCGGCCTTCAGTTCCTCGGTCGCACGGGGCGGCAGGTCGCCCATGTTGCCGATGGGTGTTGCCACCAGGACCAAGCCGGCGTGGCCGGACATGCCGGCTAGTCCTTCACTTCGAGGACGGTGCCGACGGTAATCCCCCAGCGCTGCAGGCTCCCCGCCTGCGCCTCCACCACGCTGCGCGCCCGTAGGCGGGGCCGGCCCAGCCGCCCCGGCCGCATCGTGACGATCGCCAGCACCCGCCCCTTTGCGTCGCAGTAGCCCACATCGATGGCGAAGCGCATCCCGACGGTGTGAACCGACCGGGTCCGGGGCAACCACAGCGCCCCATCCACGCCGTCGCGGCCCAGCAGACCCCGAGCCCGCCGACCGGGGCTGCTCGCCACTTCCACAGAGGCGAAGACCCTGTCCTCCGACACGAGCCACGGCATCCCTCCAGTCTGCCCGGACCGGCGCCGAGCGCGGCTGCGCCTGTGGCGGGCGGGGCGCCGTTCGGGGCGCCGAGGACCGGGACCGGCTTCCGACACAGGCCGGTGTCACAGGCAGGTGCTAGAACTACACGCATGGAATCCCCCGAAGCCGGCACCGACTCGACAGCAACCGACTCAACAGCAACCGAGTCAGAAGCGACCGACTCAGGCTCGGTGGTGGACATCGGCGTGCGACCCAGCCACCTCTCGCCCACCAGCGCCTCCATGTTCCGGCAGTGCCCGCAACGCTGGAAGTTCCGCTACGTCGACAAGCTGCCGGACCCACCCGGCGAGGCCGCCCTCGCTGGCACCTTCGCCCACCGCGTGCTCGAGGAACTGCTGAAGCTCGACGCCGATGAGCGCACGCTGGAGAGCGCCCGGGCGCTCGCCGCCCAGGTCTGGACCGAGACCAGTTCCGACAAGGACTTCGCGGCACTCGACCTCGACGACGACGGCATCCGCAACTTCAAGTGGACGGCCTGGCGGGCCATCGAGGGCCTGTGGGACCTCGAGGACCCCAAGACGATCGATCTCGTCGCCACCGAGACGGAGGTGTCGATCGAGATCGGGGGCGTACCGTTCTTCGGCTACATCGACCGCGTGGAGGAAGGCGAAGACGGGCTCGTCGTCAGCGACTACAAGTCCGGGCGGGCGCCCGGCCGGAGGTTCTCAGCGGGCCGGCTCGAGCAGGTGCTGCTCTACGCGGCGGCACTCGCCGAGATAAACGGCACCCTGCCCGCACGCGCACGGCTGATGTATCTGGGACAGCGGATCGACGAGACCACCGTCACCGCCGAGGGGATCGCCGATGTCACCCGCCGCTTGGCCGAGACCTGGGAGGAGTTGCTCGACCGTTCGGCGACGGGCGACTTCCCGCCGCAACCCGGCCCGCTGTGCGGCTGGTGCGCCTACGTCCGGCATTGCCCCGAGGGCCTCGCCGAGGTCGAGCGCCGCCACCTCGCCGGCTCCCTCAGGCCCGACGCCCCCGCCCTCGCCGAGGCCATCTGAGCGCGCCTGGTAGCCGGGGGGCGCGGTGCCTGAGCTGCCCGAAGTCGAGACGATCCGCCGCCAGCTGGAACCACGGCTGGTGGGGCGCCGCATCACCGAAGCCGGCGGCCACCCGAGCGAGAAGTTCCTTCCCGCTCACGAGGCCGCCGGGACGACCGTCGCCGGTGTGGCCCGCCGGGGCAAGTACCTGGTCATCGCGTTGAGCGACGGTCGGGAGCTGGTGGTGCATCTCGGCATGACCGGGAGGCTGCAATTCGCGGCCGCCGCCCCGCCGAGCGACCGCTACGTGCGGGCCTGGTGGGGTCTCGACGACGGGACGGCACTGGAGTTGCACGACGTGCGCCGATTCGGGAGGGTGCGGGTCGTGCCGGCAGGGTGCTACGACACCATCCCCACGCTGGCACAGCTGGGACCCGAGCCGCTCAGCGAGGAGTTCAGCGCCGAGGGACTCTGGGCGGCACTGCACCGGAGCAAGCGGAGGGTCAAGACCCAACTGCTGAGCCAGCGCCCCGTGGCAGGGCTCGGCAACATCTACGCCGACGAGGCGCTCTGGCGATCGGGCATCAACCCGGCCAAGCGCCGGATCACCCGGACGGAGGCCGCGGCCCTGCACGCCGCCATCGGGGACGTGCTGCGCCAGGCAATCTCCCACCGCGGCACAACCTTCCGCGACTACCGCACGCTGGTGGGGTCCGGCGGCGACAATCTCGCCCACCTGGACTGCTACGGCCGCCGCGGCGAGCCGTGCCGCCGCTGCGGGAGCGGGCTGCGGAGTCGCGTCCTCGATGCCCGCAACACCACCTACTGCCCGGCCTGCCAACGCTGAACGAACGCCGGCGCCGGGGGCTTTGTCCATGATGGCCGAAGGGGGCACCGCGGTTGGGACTTCGGCCGGTACGGCCGCGCCGAGTGACGAGAACTAGCGTTGGCGGTGGCGGGGCATCCCGCCATGACCCGATACCAGACACGACACGCGACTTCCCCATGACTCACCGCCTGACGCAGTACAGCCACGGCTCGGGTTGAGCCGGCAAGCTCGGTCCCGGCGACCTGGCGCAGGTCCTGCGCTCGCTCCCAACTCAGACTCATCCCGATCTGCTGATCGGCACCGGCGACGACGCCGCGGTGTGGCGCCGGCCGGACGGTCGCGCCCTGGTGTCGACGGTGGACTTCTTCCCCCCGGTGGTCGACGACGCCGAGACGTGGGGCCGGATCGCCGCCGCCAACGCGGCCAGCGATGTCTACGCCATGGGTGGGCGCCCGCTGTTCGCGCTCAACCTTGCCGTGTGGCCGAAGGACCGCCTACCCCTGGATCTGCTGGCCGCTGTGCTGGCCGGCGGCGCGGCGATGGCACATGAGGGTGGCTGGAGTGTCGTCGGCGGGCACACCACCGACGGGCCGGAGCCGGTGTACGGCCAGGCGGTGACCGGCGAGGTGCAAGCCGACCGGCTGATGCGTTGCGGGGGCGCCGAGTCCGACCAGAGCCTCGTCCTCACCAAGCCGCTGGGCACCGGCATCATCACGACCGCGCACAAGCGCCTGGCGCCCGGCGACCCCGCCCTCGGCAAGGAAGTGTTCGAGGCCGCGGTGACCGAGATGTGCCGGCTCAATGACACGGCGGCGACCCTTGCGGTGGAGGCGGGTGTCACCGGTGCGACCGACGTGACCGGCTTCGGCCTCCTCGGGCACCTCCAGGAGATGTGCGCGGCAAGCGGCACCGGCGCGGTCGTGCACGCGGCCGAGGTGCCGCTGCTGGCGGAGGTCACGACCCTGGCCGCCGCCGGGCACGTCCCGGGCGGGACGGGCCGCAACCTCGACGCTGTCCGGAGCCAACTCCGCTTCCGGCGCCGGGAGCAGGGATCGGACGCGACCCTCCTCGACATCCTGGCCGACCCACAGACCTCCGGCGGCCTGCTCCTGGCCTGCCCACCCGGTGCCGCCGACGACCTCGTCGGCGCCCTCACCTCTGCCGGGCACCACGCCGCAGTCATCGGCGAGACCACCGGCTCGGTACCTGCGGGGAACATCGAGTTGGTCCTGGAGTCGTGAGCCACCCGGCTGCGAGACCATGTGCATCCTCCGGCGCGGCGCGAACCCTGCGCCACCGAACCCTGCGCCACCGAACAATCGCCTTCCGGCTGGCGGTCCTCGTGGCGGGAGCGGTCGTCGTGCTCTCTGCGAGTTCGCTTCTCGTGACCCAGGACTACCTCGCCGCGGAGGGCGCCCGCATCGTGATCGTCTCCTTCGCGCTGGGGGCGATCCCGTTCTCCAACCTCCTGGCGCAGTCGGTCGCAGGGACCGACCTCCGCTCCGTCGGCAGCGGCACAGTCTCGGGCACCGCGCTGTACCGCGTGGCCGGATTCACTCCCCTTGCAGTCGGTGGGATCATGGACGTCGCCAAGGCAGCTCCGGGAGTCCTCGCCGCAGGTTCGGCGCCCGTCGTGAGCGCCCTGGCAGCAGGCGCGGCGGTCGCCGGGCACAACTGGTCGCCGTTCCTGCGGGGCGCCGGAGGGCGCGGCGTCTCCCCCGCCATGGGTTCGCTGGCGGTCGTCTACTGGCCCGGGGCCGTTCTGCTGCTGGCAGGGCTGGCGATCGGCAGGGCGGTGCGCCAGACGGCACTGGTGTCATTCGGCGCCATGGTGGCGCTGCCGTTGCTGGCGCTGGCGTGGGGCGGGCGCGATGCCGCACTGGCGGGCGCGGCGGTGGCGGCGCCGATGCTGCTGAAGCGGCTCACCGCCAACAACACCATGCCTCCGGCGGGGCTGCGGGCCCGGGTCGCGCTGGCGCGCCTGCTATGCGACAACGACGGTGCTTCGTGGGACCGGGCCGGTTGAGCACCGCCACCACCGGGGAGACCCCGTGAGTTCACTGCGGCGCGTGCTCGGCGGCGCCGACTTCCGGCGCCTGCTCATCGGCCAGGGCGTCTCGGGCCTCGGCGACTGGATGGCCACGTTCGCGCTCATGGCGCTGGCCTGGGAGGTGACGTCCTCGACGAGCGCCGTGGGCGGCATCTTGACGCTGCGGCTGCTGCCGGCCGCCCTCGGCGGCACGGTGGCCGCCAGAGTGTCGCTGCGCTGGGACCGGCGCCGCACCATGCTGGCGACAGACCTCCTGCGGATGGGGATCGTGGCGATCATTCCCCTCATCGCCCAGCTCTGGTGGATCTACCTCTGGGCGTTCGTCCTGGAGGCGGCCAGTGTCATCTTCCTGTCCGCTCGCGATGCCGCCGTCCCGGATCTCGCCTCCTCCGACGACCTACCCACCGCAAACAGTCTGATGCTTGGCTCGTCGTTCGGCAGCATCCCCATCGGCGCGGGCGCCTTCGCCGTCCTGACCCTGCTGCCGTTCGCCGACGAGGGCTGGCTGGCATCGCGCCCCCACGCCACCGTGTTCTGGATCGACGCCGTGACCTACCTCGCCTCGGCGGTGCTCATCGCCCGCATGGCGCCTTTGAAAAAGCCGACCGGCATCGTGGCCGCGGGCAGCAGTACAGGACGACTGCGAGACGCCGCGCACATTCCCCTGGTCCGGTCGGTCATGCCCGCGGCCGCCGCGGTGGCGCTCGGGCTCGGAGCGCTGTTCTCCCTGGGACTGAGCCTGGTGCTCGTGGAATTGGCAGCATCCAACCTGGAATTCGGGGTGCTGATCGCCATCTTCGGCGTGGGGGCCGGAGCCGGCCTCATCATCGTCACCCAACTCACGCTCCCGCTGATGCAGATGACCCGCTACGGCACCGTGACCATGGGCGCCCTGGTGGCCGGCATGAGCCTCAGCCCCGTGCTCTGGCTGACCTACCTGGGGGCGTTCGGCTTCGGTCTGGCGGCGACGGTGGCCCTCACGTCGGGCATGACGGCCCTGCAGTCGGGCACCACCGAGATAGAACGGGGCCTTGCGTTCGCCGCGTTCCATATGGTCATCCGGATGGCGTTGGGGCTCGCCGCGGTGGTTGCCGGCGCGATCCGCGACTCCCTCGACCAGGTGACGATCTTCGATGTCTGGACGCTCAGCGGGACCCGGCTCGTGCTCCTGGCGTCGGGAGTCCTCGTCATCGGCAGCGCCGCGGCGGTCCGCGGCGGCACGGCCGAGAACCCCGAGGGCAGCAACACCTCATGACCGTCCTGGCACACATCGCGGTGGCTGACCGCGCCCCGACACCGGCGGCACCATCGTGGGGCACGCTTGCAGTAGCGGTGACCGCGTGACCGTCGCCATCGTGACCGACAGCGCCGCGGCACTGCCGCGGGCGCTGCAACGCGAACTGGACATCGGCGTCGTGCCGATCCTGCTCACTATCGACGGCAACGAGGTCGCCGACGACGCCCTGGCGCCCCACGAACTCCTCACCGCGGGGTCCCTCAGCACCGCGGCGCCGAGCCCGGGAGCATTCACCCTTGCTGTGCAAGAACGCCAGAGCGCCGACGGCGTACTGGTGCTGACCCTGTCGGAGCGGCTGTCGAGCTGCCACCGGTCGGCGGTGCTCGGCGCCCGTGAGGCCGGGGGATCGACGATCGTGGTGGACACGGCCAACGCGGCGGGAGGGCAGGCCCTTGCCGTTGTAGCCGCCGCTGCCGCAGCGCGGCGCGGGGCCGACCTGGCCGAGGTCGCGGCCATCGCCCGCCGCGTCGCCGCGCGGGTCCGCTTGATCGGAGTACTCGGCGGCCTCGAGCAGCTCGTGCGAAGCGGACGGATCCCGTCGATAGCGGGCCGGGCCGGCGACCGGCTCGGGGTTCGGCCGCTGTTCGATGTTTACGAGGGCCGGATCCGCCGGTTGCTCCCGAGCCGGAACACGGCCAGAGCCCACCTGCGCATCCTGGACCAGTGGCGCAACAGCCGCCCGCGGGAATCCCGCGCCCTGCACGTCGCCGCGGTCCATGCCGGCGCGCCCACCGACGCAGAGTCCATCCTGGCGGCAGTGAGAGCGGAGTGCGAGCCGGCCACGGCGTTCATCGGCGGCTTCGGCGGGGCACTGGTCGCCACCGCCGGCGTGGGCGTCTCCGGGCTCGCCTGGTGGTGGGAGACGCCTACCGATCCGCTCTAGTTCCCCCGGCCCGCGCTCGGCTGGCCGGCGCGGCGGAGAGGTCGTGCGCGCAGTGGCCGTCGGCGGTGACGGTGAGGATCTCGACACCTTCGGCCGTCACCAGGAGCGTGTGCTCGAACTGCGCCGTCCGGGACCGGTCGGCGGTCACCGCCGTCCAACCGTCACTCCAGAGTTCCACCTGCGCGCTGCCGAGCGTGAGCATCGGTTCGATCGTGAAGGTCATGCCCTCGGCCAGCGGTGTCGCGTTGCGCGGATCGTGATAGTGGGGAATCTGCAGGCTGCCGTGGAAGTCGGTCCCCACGCCGTGGCCCACGAACTCGCGCACCACACCGAGACGCTGCGGCCGCGCCACTCCCTCGATTACCCGGCCGATAGCACTCACCGGAACTCCCGGCGCCACGACGGCGATCGCCGCCTGCAGCGACCGCAACGTGCCCTCAACGAGCCGGCGGCTCTCGGCGCTGCCCTCACCCACGTAGAACATGGCCGACGTGTCTCCGTGCACACCGTCGAGGTACACGGTGACGTCGATGTTCACGATGTCGCCGGCCGCCAGCGGGCGGCTGTCGGGGATGCCGTGGCAGATGACCTCGTTCACCGACGTGCAGACGGATTTCGGGAAAGTGCGGTAGCCGAGCGGGCTGGGGTACGCACCCCTGGCGAGCACCTCGCTGTGGACGACCTCGTCGATGGCGTCGGTGGTGACGCCGGGGGCCACCTGCTGGCCGGCGAGGAGCAAGACTTCGGCAGCGGCCGCCCCCGCCCGGCGCATCGCCTCGATCTCTGCCGGTGAGCGCGCCGGTGCCATGCGCGGCGACCCCGGCTCGCCGGCGGCGTTGCGGACATACGGCGGGCGTGTGATGTGGCGGGGCACCGGTCGGGGCGGCCCGACGATGCCCGGTTGCACCGAGGCGGACCGCACCAGCGGCCGCCGTTTGCGCTTGGCCACTCCCCTACACCGCCGGCGGATCCCCGGCCACCGTCGACGGTGCGGGCCAGACCGGCGGGCGTTTCTGCAAGAACGCGCCGATGCCCTCCTGGGCGTCGTCCATGGCGGCGTTGGCCGCCATCACCTGGTGGGTGTAGCGGTAGGCCTCCGGCTCGGTGCGGTCGAGTTGCTCATAGAAGGCCCGCTTGCCGATCGCCAACACGTCTGCGCTGAAGTGTCCGATCCGCCCGGCGAGGTCGGCCACCGCGTCCTGCAACTCGCCGGCGGGCACCACCCTGTTCACCAGCCCCCAATCGGCAGCGGTGGCGGCGTCGATGGGATCGCCGGTGAGCAGCATCTCCAGTGCCCGCTTGCGCCCGATCGCGCGGGACAGCGGCACCATGGGCACCGAGCAGAACAGGCCGATGCGGACGCCGGGGGTGGCGAAGCGGCTCCGGTCGGTCGCCACGACGAGGTCGCAGGCCGCCACGACCTGGCAGCCGGCCGCGGTGGCGATGCCGTCCACGGCGGCCAGGACCGGCTGAGGCACGTTGCGGATGACCGCCATCAACTCGCAGCAGACGTCGAACAACTCCTCGTAGAAGTCGTCGGAGCGGTCGACCATCTCAGCCAGATCGTGGCCGGCGCTGAACGCGGGCGGCGTCCCGGAGATGACGATGACCCGCACCGCCGGGTCGGCGCCGAAGCCGCCGACGGCTGAGATGAGATCCCGGAGGACCGCCAGGCTGAGAGGGTTGCGTCGTGCGGGGTTGTCCAGCAGCACCTCGCCGATGTCGCCGTTGCGGTCCGCGCGAACGTGGCCCGTGACCTGCGATCCGTTGCCTCCGGTCATGCGCTCAGCCTAACGGTGCGCCCGATGTGCCGCCCCGGCGAGCATCCTTGTGCTACGGATGGAGGCATGTTCAGGCAGGCCCGAACCCCACTCCCCGGGAGATCGCATGGCTACTGAGGTAGGGACCAAGTCGGTCGTCGCCGCCCTACTGGCAAACACGGGAATCGCCGTGGCGAAGTTCGTGGGCTTCTTCTTCACCGGCTCCTCCTCGATGCTGGCCGAGGCGATCCACTCCGTCGCCGACGCGGGGAATCAGGCCCTGCTGCTACTCGGCGTCCGGCGGGCGACAAGGCGGCCGTCGGCGGACCACCCCTTCGGGTACGGGCGTGAGCGCTATTTCTGGTCGTTCGTCGTGGCGCTCGTGATCTTCACGCTCGGGGCGGGCTTCGCCGTCTACGAGGGAATCGACAAGGTGCGGCACCCTCACGACATCAAGGGGGTGTGGTGGGCGGTTGTCATTCTGGGCACCGGGATCCTGCTGGAGAGCCTGTCGTTCCGTACCGCCATCGGCGAAGCGCGCCCGCTGCGCGGTGATCTGACCTGGTGGCGGTTCATCCGCCGCAGCCGGACTCCGGAACTTCCCGTCGTCCTGCTGGAGGACCTGGGCGCCCTGGCGGGCCTGGTGGTGGCGATGGTGGCCGTGGTGCTGGCGGACGTCACCGGCAACGCCGTCTGGGACGGGATCGGCACCCTGTGCATCGGGGCACTGCTGGGCGTGATCGCAATCCTGCTAGCGGTCGAGATGAAGAGCCTGCTGATCGGCGAGGGCGCGCTCCCCGAGCACCGCCGGCACCTCCTCGAGGCGGCATCGGCCGCGCCCGAGGTGCGCAGGGTCATTCACCTGCGCACCCAGCATCTCGGGCCTGACGAGCTCCTCGTGGCGCTGAAGGCCGAGTTCGACCCCGCGCTGGATGTGGCCGGCTTGGCTGCCGCGATCAACGCCGCCGAGGCCCGCCTGCGGGCGGCCGTGCCGATCACCCAGGTGATCTATGTCGAGCCCGACCTGTTCCGGGAGGACTGAATAGAAGAATTATCTACGTTTTCAATGTCGTTCTAAGTATTCCCAGTTAGTCTTGCGTGCGTGACACTAACTGAAAGATATCTAATAACTACCGGACTTATCGCCGCCTTGGCGCTGACCCCGGCCTGCGCACCGGCCGGACAGGTCGCCCTCAACGGTGCATCCCCGAACGCGCAGCCGGCGCCGCCGGATCCCGCAGCGGATCCCGGGGCCCCCGAACTCGGCGGCGGGACCGCTGACGCCCGGCGGCAGCCCGCACTCATCGAGCCCCTCGACGGCCCGCCGAGGGATCTTGGCAACACCGCCGATGTGGGCCACCGGCAGAGCCCGGCGGCCCCCGCTGCCCCGCAGCCGGGACCGAGCCCCGAAGCCGTGCGGGCCGGCGGCGTCCGCGACCGCGCCGAGATCTCCTCGCCGGAGGCAGAGCGCGATGCTTCCACTGCCACCGCGCCGCCAGGACCCGTCGAAGTGCTGCCCGGACCGACGGTGGCTGAGAGACCGGCACCCGGGTCGGCGACACCGCATGGACCGGTGCCGCTCGTCTCCTCCCGCGAGGGCGACGACCCGCCGGCCGACGTCGGCGCCGCGATCCTCGGGGCCTACGAGGCCTTCTGGGACAGCTACTGGACCGCCGCCGCCCATCCGGTGAACCCCGGCCATCCGGGGATACGGCAACACAGCGTCGAGCCGCTGCACAGCCGCACCGTCGGCGTGCTGCTGGGACGAGAGGCCGAAGGCATCGCCCTGCGCCTTCCCGCCGACCACGGTGCAAGCCGGATCCTCCGGATCGAGGGTTGGGACACCGACAGCGCCGAAGTCCTGGACTGCTTCGTCGACACCGCCGTCCTCTACGAGGTGTCGACGGGCCGCGTGCGCAACGACGAGCGGGCAACCGTGGTGCATCTGGCGCTGATGCGGCGCACCGGCGACGCCTGGCGCGTCGCGGAGATCTTCGAGCAAGGCATTCACAGAGAAAGGACCGACGGATGCGTCATGCAGTCGAACACCCACCAATCACCTCCACCATCGGGAGCCGCGCCAGCGGCCCCGGCCGCTCGGGAAGGCGGCGGCGTTGCGGGCGCGCCGCGGTCGCCGTCCTGATGGCGGCGGGGACGCTTGCGGCCGCGGCACCCGGCGTAGCGGCTCGCGACTCCACCGAGATCGAGAACTGCAGCGACGGCGACGACTTCTGCCAGACACTGACGGTTCAACGGCCGACGATCGAGGACACGCCCGGCCAGAGACCCTCCGGTGGCGTCAACTACTGCGGGCCCTTCTACGGGCAGGACGACGGCACCTATACCGTCGACATCTGCGACAACGAAGGGAACTACATCCAGACCATCACCCTGAGGGCGAGCAGGCCGCGCCCGCGTCCCGAGTCCTCGACGGTCATCTCCTCGGCGATGGGAGCTCTCAACCCGCCGGCACCGACAATTCGAACCTCGCCGGGCCACCGCTCGGGACTGCTGGTGCAGACCCCGACATGGCTCTGGCTGCCGCCGTCCTACTGGCGCACCTACAGCACGACGATCATGGTCTGGGGATACGTGGTGACGATCTTCGCCACACCCACCACGGTGCGCTGGAACATGGGCAACGGCGACTCGATCACCTGCCTCGGTCCGGGGACTCCGTGGGTCCCCGGCTTCGGCGACGTGTTGAGCACCTGCAAGTACACCTATCGGCACTCGTCCGACGGTGCCTCCGGGGACCGCTACAAGATCACCGCCACCGTCACCTTCGTGGGCAGCTACACCACTGTGGGACTCGGGGGCATGCGCGGACCGCTGGGGGCGGTCACCCGCAGCTCGTCGGTCTACGCCCCCGTGGCCGAGATCCAGGGCTTGGTGGTCTGACCGGCCGGCCGTCGGCGGGAGGCCGGGAGGCCGGGAGGCCGGGAGGCCATAGGCTCGGGCCGTACCTGCTCAGGCACTCGGGAGGCCCGCATGTTCACCGCCCTGCTGCTCTCCAAGACCGACGACGGATTCCAACACAGCATCAGCCGGCTCGACGAGGATCAACTCCCGGACCGTGAGGTGACCGTCGCCGTGGACTACTCCACGGTCAACTACAAGGACGGCCTGGCGATCTGCAACGGCGCGCCTGTCGTACGCAACTGGCCTCTCGTTCCGGGCATCGACCTGGCGGGCGTCGTCGAGGCCAGCGACCACGCCGACTGGCGCCCCGGCGACCGGGTGACCGTCAACGGCTGGGACCTCGGCGAGAAGCACTGGGGCGGCATGGCCCAGAAGGCCCGAGTGGAGGCCGGTTGGCTGACGCGCCTGCCCGCCGGCATCGACACCCGCGCCGCGGCCGCGATCGGCACAGCCGGCTACACCGCCATGCTCTGCGTGATGGCACTGGAGGATCACGGTGTGGCCCCCGGCGGCGGACCGGTGATCGTGACCGGCGCGGCCGGTGGTGTCGGGAGCGTGGCGGTGGCCGTCCTGGCCAAGCTGGGCTACGAGGTGGTGGCCTCCACGGGTCGGGCCGGTACCGAGGGCGACTACCTGCGCTCGCTCGGCGCCAACGAGGTCATCGACCGCGCCGAGTTGAGCGAGCCCGGCGGCCGACCGATGGCGAGGCCGCGCTGGACGGCCGGCGTCGACACCGTCGGCAGCCACACCCTCGTGAACCTCATCGCGGCCCTCGAACCCGAGGGCTGTGTGGCCGCCTGCGGGCTCGCCGGCGGTCCCGACCTTTCCGGGACCGTGTTCCCCTTCATCCTCCGCGGCGTCAGCCTGCTGGGCGTCAACTGCGTGTACCAGCCGGCGGCCCGGCGGACCGAGGCCTGGAGCCGCTTGGCCACCGACCTGGACAGCGCCACCCTGGAGTCCATCACCAGCGAGGTGCCCCTGGCGGAGGTCCCCCGGGTGGCCGCCGACATCCTCGCCGGGGCGGTGCGCGGCCGGGTCGTGGTGGACGTGAACGCCTGAGTCTCGGGCCGTTCAGGCAGTACGCTGCGGATCGGCGGCTCGCCCCGCAGCAGTGACGAAGCTCCGCGAGGACCGACCCGCATCGAGCACGGCACATCCAGCATGAGGAGACACTCGATGGGATACTTCGGAAGGTCCTGGGAACTCGGCAAGACGTCTTGGCGCGTCCTGCGCAAGGACAAGGAGTTGCTGTGGCTGCCGGTGCTCGGCGGCGTGGCGGCGCTGATCATCGCCGGGATCGTCTTTCTCATCATCGCCCTGGTGAGCTACGACCCCGCCGACGGCTTGGGCGACATGGAGGTCGGTGGTGGCTCGGTCCTGCTGATCATGCTGGGTGCCATCGTCGCCGCCATCGCCGTGTACTTCTTCCAGGGGGCCCTCGTCCACGGGGCCCGCGAGCGGCTCACCGGCGGTGATCCCACCGTGGCCAGCGCCATCCGCGGCGCCTGGAAGCGGATCGGCGCCATCGCCCCTTGGGCCATCGTGGCTCTCGTGGTGGGCCTCATCATCAACGCCATCCAACAGGCGGCCCGTGACCGCGCCGGCTTCGCCGGAGCCCTGCTGGGCGGCCTCCTGGACCTGGCGTGGCGAGCCATGACGTTCCTGGTCATGCCGATCATCATCGCCGAGGGTGCCGGCGCGTTCGCGGCCATCGGGCGCTCCAAGAACCTGCTGCGGCGGACCTGGGGCGAGAACCTCGTCGCCCAGGCAGGGCTCTCCATCGTGGGCTTCATCCTGATGCTGCCCGGGCTGCTCATCGCCATCTTCCTGGGCTCGGGGCCGCTGGGCGTTTTCGGTGTCATCGTCGGCGGCCTGCTGATGATCTTCGGCGCCGTGGTGGCCTCGGCGCTGAGCGCGGTTTACCAGACCGCCCTCTACGAGTACGCCACCACGGGCGAGTCCCCCGCCGAGTTCGCCGAGGTCAACCTGGGCCGGTCCTTCGAGCGCCGCAGCGACCGCGGCAACCGCTGGGGCCAACCCGGCCAGTACCGCACCTGAGTTCTCGCTGCCGCCGCCTCCCCGGCGGGCGGCAGCGGGTCACACGTCGAGCCAGTCGGGGCGCTCCGAGACACCCTGGATAGTCCAACCGCCATCCACGATGATGCACTGGCCGGTGATGTAGGAGGCGTCCCCACTCGCCAGGAAGATGGCGGGGCGGGCGATCTCGGCGGCCTCGGCGAGACGATCCATCGGCACCTCGAGGCGCATCCAGTCCTCGGTGAGGGAGCCGTCGTCGAGGGCCTGCTGCACCAGCGGCGTGCGCGTGAAGCCGGGCGCGACGGCGTTGACCCTGATGTTGTGGGGCGCCACCTCCACGGCCAACGAGCGGGTCAACCCCAAGATCCCGGCCTTGGCCGCCGAGTAGGGGGCGCGACCGGGTATGCCCACGAACCCTGCCGCACTGGAGACCGAGACGATGGCCCCTCCGCCCACCTTGCGCATCTCGGGAATCGCCGCGGCGCTGCACAGGAACATGCCCCGGAGGTGGATGCCCACGACGAGATCCCACACCTCGGGGTCCATGAGGTGCGTCGGAGCGGCCCGCTGGATGCCCGCATTGTTGAACAGCACGTCGACGCGGCCGAGACGGGCGGTGACCTCGGCGGTGGCATCCCGCACGGCGTCGGCATCGGCCACGTCCACTTGTAGATCCAGGACGCCCTCGCGGCTCCCCGCGGGCTCGGCGATGTCGAACGATGCCACGCCGGCGCCCCGGCGGGCCATCTCGTCGGCAATCGCACCTCCGATGCCACGCGACCCTCCCGTGACGATCGCCACCTTGCCCTCGAACTCGCCGGACATCACACACTCCCCCCGTCGGGAAACTCGGGGCCCTCCGTGTAGCCGTCTCGCAGCGCGGCGGTGGCCTCCGTGTCGAGAATGAAGTCGTCGGCGCCGGCATCGTGGGTCGCCACGACGCCGTAGTCCCGCTGGGCACCTGCCACGCTGATGTAGCCGTCGCGCAGATCGTCGAGGACATGCTCGATGCGCCGCGTGAACGGATGGCCAAACCCGCCGCCGCCCGGCTGGAAGAGGTCCAGCATCCCCCCCTGGCGGATCGGCAGGTTGGTGCAGAACATGCCCACGTTGATCTCCCCGTCGGTGTCGGGGGCGTAGAGGAACTTGTTCGGCCGGGCATCTATACCGCCGGCGAAGCCCCACGGACCGAACTTCTCGCCATCGCCGAGGTCCGAGAGCACGCCGTCGCCGTGGGTGAGGTACCAACGTCGGGTGACCCCCAGGCCGCCCCGCGACCAGCCGGCGCCGGCACTGTCGGTCTCCATGCGGTAGCAGTCGAACAGCACGGGGAAGAGCCGCTCCTGCAGCTCAACCGGCTGGTTCATGGCGGTGGTGGCGAACGTGGTCATGGCGGTGGCGTTGTCCTTGCGGGCGGCCCGGCCGCCCCAGCCGCCCTCCAGCCAGAGGTACATGACGAATTCCCGCTCGTAGCCCGGCCGCGGGTCATAGCCCGCCGTGATGGTGTTGATGAGTCCCGTGGGTCCCGCCATGGACCGCTCGGGCACGAGGTGCATGAACGCCTTCAGTACGAGGTCGCACACGGCGGGGTACACGCCGGCGGCGCAGCCCGACACCGGCGCGGGGAACTCCACGCTCAGCAGCAGACCCGGCGGCAGCACGAAGTCGATGGCCCGGAAAACGCCCTGGTTCATAGGGATATGCGGGAAGATCATTTTCATCGTGACCACCGCGGCCGACAGCGTCACCGAACGCGTGGAGTTCACGGCCCCCGTCGCCGGTGGACTCGAGCCGGAGAAGTCCATCGTGGCCCGGTCACCGTGCACCGTCAGCACCATGTGGGCCGACAGCGGCTGGTCGGGATCCCCGGCCGGGTCGCAGTCCAGCAGCGCCTCCACCTCGGTGGGGCCGTCGGGCAGCTTGGCGAACTCGGCGCGCAGAAGGTCCTCGGAGTATTCGATGAACTCGTCCATGGCGGCGGTGATCATCTCGGTCCCGTAGCGCCGGGCCAGGGCTTGCAGCCGCTGGGTGCCGAGGCGCACCGCGCCGATGGAGGTCAACAGGTCGCCGCGGGCTACCTCGGCCATGCGCACGTTGCGCAGGATGAGGTTCGAGACCTCGGGTTGGAAGACGCCCTCGCGCACGACGTGGATGGGCGGCACAGCCAGCCCCTCGCCGTAGGAGCTGCGGGAGTTGGAGTCGAACGTGCCGGGAACGTGACCGCCGATGTCAGTCCAGTGCATGGAGTTCTGCACGAAACCGGCAAGCGAGCCGTCGAGGTAGAACGGCATGACGGCTCGCATATCGTTGTGGTGCGTGCCGCCGATGTACGGGTCGTTGATCAGCACCACGTCGCCGGGCCGGAAGTACTCCTCGGGGTCGGATCCGATCCAGTCGAGCATCCCTTTGATGGTGAACGGGTGCGTGCCCAGGTGGGCGGCGAGATCCCGCACACCCGAGGCCACCAGATCTCCCCGGGCGTTGCTGATGGTGCCGGAGTAGTCGCCCCCCTCGCTGACCACCAGCGAGAAGGCGGCGCGCATCGTGAGCGCGCTCATCTCGTCGACGATGCTGCTGAAGGCGCTGTTCAGCACCTGGAACAGGATCGGGTCGCGCTCGCGAAGCCCTACCGACCCCTCAGGTGCGGTCTCTACCGCTCGTAGGCTCATGCTGTTCCCCCCCTCACTCGGTGCGGGCCATCTGAAGGTTGCCGAGCTTGTCCACCTCCACCTCCCAGTGGGGCGGGACCCACGTGGTGGAGTCCTCCTGGGTCAACACCAGCGGGCCGGCCAGGCGGCTGCCGATGTGCAGCCGGCTCCGCGCAGCCACCCGCGCCGTCACCAGGCCGCCGCGGGTCAGCACCGCGCGCTCGACGGTGTGCAGCGGCGACGTCGAGCCGCTGAAGGGGATGTGGGGTCGCTCCGAGCGCCGCACGCCGCGTACCCGCAGCGCCGCGATCTCCACCGGAATGTCCACCGCCACCGAGTGGAACTGACGCTCGTACTCCCCGAAATACAGTTCCCGGTACTCCTCGGCGAAACGCTCGGACACCGCGCCCGTCTCCAACTCCACCGTCAGCGCCCGCACCTGGCCCAGGTAGCGGAGATCGATGGAGAATTCCAGGCGCTGCCGCTCGGCGGAGACGCCGTCGTCGCTGAGCCGCTGGCGCATCGCGGCGGCGAGCCGGTCGAAGCCATCCTGCAGGCGGGCGCGGTCGGCGTCGGCAAGCTCGCAGATGAGCGCCTCGCTGATGTCGTGAGTGATGTCCACGTAAAGGCATCCCAGACCAGAGGTCACCCCGGGCGCCAGCGGCACGACAATCCTCCTGATCCCCAGAACGTCGGCCAACTCGGCAGCCATGAGCGGGCCCGCGCCGCCGAACGGGACGAGGGTGAAGTTGCGCGGATCCAGGCCGCGCTCCACCGTCACCACCCGGATGGAGCGAGCCATGTTGTTGTTGGTGATGTCGATGATCCCCAGAGCCGCGTCCTCGACGCTCAGCCCGAGTTCGTCGGCGAAGCCGCCCACGGCGCGGCGCGCCGCGTCCATGTCGAGGTTGATGTCCCCCGCCAGCGCCACGTCGGCCACGAGGCGCCCCGCCACGAGGTTGGCGTCGGTGACGGTGGCACGGGTACCGCCGAGGAGGTAGGCGGCGGGGCCGGGATCGGCGCCGGCGCTCTGAGGTCCCACGTGGGGCAGGTGTCCGGCATCCACCCAGGCGATCGATCCACCGCCCGCGCCGATGGTGACGAGGTCGATGGCGGGAAAGCGGGCCGGCTGACCGAAACGGGGCGAGAACTCGTGCACGATGTCGGCCCGCCCGCCCTGCACGACCGCGATGTCGGCGCTGGTGCCGCCGATGTCCAGCGAGATCACCTCTTCCAGGCCCTCTGCTGAGGCCAGCACCCCGGCGGCCACGACCCCGCCGGCAACCCCGGTGGAGGCGGCGACACCCTCGGCGGCCTTCGCCCCCGCAGCGGGACCCGATGTGAGCAGCCGGGCAGGAAAACGCGAGGCGCTCTCCACGGTCAGCAAACCGCCGCCGGAGTGCATCACGTACAACCGTCCGGCGAACCCGGCGCCCCGCAGGCGGGACTCGAGCGCCGTGAGGTAGTCGCTCACGACTGGGGCCAGGTAGGCGTTCAGCACGGTCGTGGAGGTGCGCTCGAACTCCGGCGGCTCGCGCAGCAACTCCCCGGAGGTGCTGACGAACGCACCCGGCACTTCGGCCGCCACGATCTCCGCCGCCTGAGCTTCGTGGACGGGATTCACGTAGGAGTGCAGGAAGGCGATGGCGAAGGTGCCGATGCCGCGGCGCGCCGCCAGCCGGGCCGCCGAGCGGACCTGCTCGGCATCCAGCGGGGTCACCACGTCGCCGGCGTAGTCCATCCTCTCGGTGATCTCGAAGCGGTTGCGGCGTGCCACGAGCGGCGGGGGTGGATCCCACTGGATGTCATAGGGATCGCCCCGGTTGTGCCGGCGCAGCTCGAGCACGTCGCGGAAGCCCCGCGTCGTCAGCAGCGCCGTCGGAGCGCCCCGCTGGGTGATCACGGCGTTGGTGGCGACCGTGGTGCCGTGGGCGATCATCTCGATCTCGGACACCTCGATGCCGGCGGCGGTGATCGCGTCCAGCACGCCCTGGTCGAACGCGGCGGGCGTTGACGGCACCTTGGCGATGCGCTGCTCCTCGCTGCGCACCGCCACGAGGTCCGTGAACGTGCCTCCCGTGTCGATCCCGACCTGCCAGCCGCCTTGCATGGTTCGAGTCTCCCCTCCTGCCCCGCATCAGCCCCCGGGCGTCAGCGTGAACCTACAACACCGCCGGAGTGGGCTCGGAAGGCCGGCCCAGGAAACCGCTAAGTAATTCTGCAGCCCAACACTCTCGCCGTTCCGGCGGACGCCGGAGTTCATTGTTCAGCCGCCCCGCTTGGGCCGTCGTTGCCTTCTGTGCGCGTTTGTGCCGCCCTGGACAACAATATTGCGCACAGAAGGCACCCCGGAATGCACACCTAGGAGCCGGGTGCAGATTCCTCGATGCGGCGCAGCCGGTGGAAGAGGCGCTCACAGCTCTCGTCGCAGCAGCGCCGCGTCTCCCCGCCCACCGGCTCGACGAAGCTCCAGTAGCGGGCGATCAGGAGGTTGCCGCACACGTCGCAGTAGTCGACGGTCGTGTCGTGCCAGCTCTTGTCGAGGTCATGCCACGCCATCGCGCATGACCCTCCTCAACTCGGCAGTCGCCGCCTCGTCGACGGCCGCGTCACCCGCTGCGCCGTCGCCACTGCCAGAGCCGTCCTGACCCGAGTCGCCGGTTGCAGAGCCGCCGGCGATCACCACGCCGTAGACCGATTCCGCCGAGGCCCGGCTCACGAACCCCAATTCGACATCGGCCAGGACCTTGGCCGGATCCCGTTCCAGCGGGTCGCCGTACCCGCCTCCGGACGGCGAGGTGATCCGCACCCGGTCACCCCGGCGGAGGCGGATGTTGGCGAACTTCGAGGGCGACACTAGGCCGAACGCCTCCTGGAAGGTCTCGTAGGTCTCGCTGCCCGCCGGCGCGACCTCCAAGGCCGTCCGGCTGCCGTCACGACCTCCGAACAGTCCCCACGGCGAGCGCTTCATGCGCTCCGAGAGCGCGCTCACGGTGATCACGTCGCCCGCCACCTCCATGACGCGCCGCACGCCGAGGCCGCCCCGGTTCCGGCCGGCGCCGCCGGTGTCGTCGTTGAGGCGGTACTCCTCGTGCACCCACGGCCACTTGGTCTCGAAGATCTCCACCGGGGTGTTCCGGCAATTTGCGTGCGGCACGATCTGGGCGCTGTTGCCGTCGCTGGTGGCCCGGCCACCCCAACCCATCCCCTCGAAGTGGTAGTGCGCGTAGTACTCGCCGTTGCGCGGGTCGGTGCCGCCGAACAGGAAGTTGAGCGACGTGTTGCCGCTGGCCGCGGCAGCCCGCTCGGGCAGGATCTGGCTGAGGATCTGGCCGAGCACGAGCTCCATGATCCGCGGCTGGAACTCGGTCTGGCCGCCGACGCAGGGGCCGGGCAGCCGGACGCAGGTGATGGTCCCCGCAGGTGCCACGACCTTGATGGGGCGCACGATGCCGGCGTTGACCGGTACGTCGCGGGCCAGCACGTACAGCAGGCCGTTGAGCGAGGCCGAGAGGGTCACCACGTACGGGGCGTTGATGGGACCGATCGCCTGCTCGTCCGAGCGGGAGTAGTCGAAGATCAGCTCGTCGCCCTCGATGATGATCCGTGAGCGGATCCAGTAGGAGCGGTCGGAGACGCCGTCATCCTCCATGCAGTCCTCTCCGGTGTAGATGCCGTCGGGGAGCCCGGCGATCTCCGAGCGCATGTAGGCCTCGGCGTAGTCCAGGATCTGCTCGAAGGCCTCGTTGAGCCCCTCGATCCCGCGCTCGGCGATGAGGCCGCCGACCCGCCGCTCCCCCACCCGCAGCGAGCCCAACATGGCGTGCAGGTCGCCCCAGGAGTTGTCCGGTGTGCGGTGGTTGGCCAGCATGATCCGCCAGATGTCCCGGACCGGTTCGCCACGGTCGAAGAGCTTGGTGGGGGGAATGCGCAGACCCTCCTGGAAGATGTCGGTTGCGGTGGCGGCGAACGATCCCGGGGCCATGCCGCCTATCTCGGCGAGGTGGGCGATGTTTCCCACGAAGGCGGCCAGTTCGCCGTCGTGGTAGATGGGCGCGACCATCATGTGCTCGGGCAGGTGCGAGCCGCCCCGGTAGGGGTCGTTGTGCACGAAGACGTCGCCGTCGGCGAAGTTCTCCGGCCCCACCTCGCGGATGATCCAGGTGGCGGCGTACAGCGAGGCTCCCAGCATGGCCGGGTTGATCCCGGCAGTGGCGATGAGGCGGCCACGGCGGTCCAGCACCAGCGTGGAGAAGTCCAGTCCCTCGGAGAAGATCGGCGAGTAGGCGGTGCGCATCATGGCGAAAGCCATCTCGTCGCAGATGTTCCGGACCCGCTTGTAGAGCAAGGTGAGGCCCACCCGGTCGATGCCGGCCATCGGCGGCGGTGTCCCGGTCACCGGCGGCCCTCCTCGCTGCGGGCGATGATCAGGCACTGGCTGTCGTGCACCGCTGCCTCGAAGCCGGGGGGGACCCAGGTGGTGGAGTCCGCCTCCTCGATGACAGCGGGACCGCCGAGCACCGCCCCGACCGCCAGGGAGTCGCGGTTGACGATGCGGGCATCCACCCAATGCCCGGCCTCGGCCAGCACCCGGCGGGTCACCGGCTGCGCGCCGTCGTAGCGGCCTTCGTAGGGGCGGATCGCCACGTCGGGTGCCGGCGACAGCGCGGTGGCGCCCAGGTAGACCGATTGGATCGGCTGGTCGCGCATCTCGTAGCCGTAGGCGGCGCTGTGGGTGGCGTGGTAGCCGTCGGCGAGGCGCGCCACGAAGTCGGCGGCGGTGGCACCGATCGGCACCGCCAACTCGAAGCTGCGGTCAACGTGACCGAACTCGGTGCGGATCTCCTGCTCGTAGTTCTGGCCCAGGTAGCGGCAGGCAACGTAGGTGGTGACGTTCACCGGCGCCTCGGGACGGCGCAGCTGCGGGCGCAGTTCAGCGACCACCTCGTCGGCGAGGCGTCCCAGGGCCGCCGGCAGGTCCTCGGACTCGCTGTCGTCGAGGCGCCGCACGAGCGTCACGCGGCGGTCAACGCGCTGGTCGGCGATGATCGTGCCGTAGGCGGAGGTGAGCCCCGGGTTCGGTGGCACGATGACCCGGTTCATCCCCATGCGCCGGGCGATCTCCACGGCGTGGAGCGGCCCGGCACCCCCATAGGCCACCAGGTCGAACTCCCGGTAGTCGAGGCCGCGGTCCACGGTGACGAGCCGCATGGCACCGTCCATGTTCTCGATGGAGACGCTGACGATCGCATCGGCGGCGTCCTCGGGTGCCAATCCGAGGCGATCGGCCAGCGGCGCGATCGCGCGTTGCGCCCGGTCGGCGTCAAGGCTCATCCGCCCGCCGAGGAAGTAGCCGGGATTCAGACGGCCCATCACCACGTTGGCGTCGGTCACGGTGGGGGCCTCGCCACCGAGGCCGTAGCACGCCGGACCGGGTTCGGCTCCGGCGCTTTGGGGGCCCACCTTCAGCAGCCCACCGGAGTCGATGGAGGCAATGGACCCACCTCCCGCGCCGATGGTCGTCACGTCCAGGATCGGCAGTGCCAGGGGCAACCCGAACTCCACCTCGAACAGGCCGGAGAATTGCAGCTCGCCGTCGACGATGACCCCCACGTCGGCGCTCGTACCCCCCATGTCCAGGGTGACCGCCTTGGCGGTGTCCACCGCGCCGGCGAAGTGGGCGCCGGAGATCATGCCGGCTGCAAGTCCCGACAGCACGATCTCGATGGGCTTGGACACCGAGTCGGGGATCGCCACCTGGCCGCCGTTCGAGCGCAGCAGGCCGCGCCAGCCCTGCATGCCGACTTCGTCCAGCTCACGGACCAGATGGCCGGCGAAGTCGCGCACGATCGGTTTCACGTAGGCGTCCATGACGGTGGTATTCGAGCGCTCGTACTCGCGCCAGATGGGTGCCACGGCACTGGAGATCGAGACCGGCACCCCCTCCAGCGCGCCCGCCAGCGCCGCGCTCAGCGCCTGCTCATGGGAGGGGTTCACGTAGGAGAACAGCAGCGAGACGGCCACCGCCGGCCTGTCGTCGTGTGCGGTGATCCGGCGGACCTCCTCGACGACCCGAGCCAACTCCTCGTCGCTGAGCGGTGTGCGGACCGATCCGTCGGCGAGTACGCGCTCGGCGACACCGACGACCCTGTTACGCGGCACATACGGCTCCGCCTTCACCCATTGCAGGTCGTAGAGCCCCTGCCGGTCGATCCGCTGGATGTACAGGAGGTCCTCGAATCCCGCTGTCGTGATGAGCACGGTGGGTGCGCCGCGCCGCTGGATCAGGGCGTTGGTGGCAATGGTGGTCCCCATGACGAACGAATCGACGTCACCGGCGGGGTCCACACCCGACCGCTCGAGTGCTTCGAAGGTGGCCCGCGCCGGCTCGACGGGCGTCGAGGACACCTTCTGCAGGCGCACATCGCCGCCCGGGCCGACCGCGACGAGGTCCGTGAAGGTCCCGCCTGTGTCGACCCCGATTCGCCAGGAACCGCCCGCCGTACCGATCACGGCCGTCCCCGGCAGCCGGACCCGCCGACCCGCTGAATGCTCCGGCGCGGCTCTGGTCCCTGGTTCAAGCGGTGCGCTGCCAACGCCCACCGCCCGCGGGGGCGGCGCGGCCGGAGGCACGGCCACCGGCGCTCACTAGTCCTCGTTCTCCGGAATGGCGGCCCGAGCGTGCAGTCCCCCGTCCACCGAGATGACCGTGCCGCTCACGAACGTGGCGTCGCTCGAGCACAAGAAGGAGGCCACCCCGGCGACCTCCTCGGGCGTCCCCACCCGCTCGAGGGCGTGCGCCTTGCCGAGGAGCACCTGGCGCTCCGGCGGGTGCGACGTCTCGAACATGTCGGTGCGGATGTAGCCCGGCGCAACCGCGTTGACCCGGATCCCGGCCGACCCCAGCTCGAGTGCGAGCCCGCGGGTGAGGTGGTTGAGCGCACCCTTGGCGGCGAGGTAACTGATGATGGTCTTGCAGGCGACGAGCCCCATGACCGAACTGACGTTGACCACCGAGGCATCGCCACCGGGAGCGCCGGCCGCCACCCTGAGTGCCGGCTCGAGGGCTCGAACCAACTCGAAGGCGGCACGCACGTTGATTTCCATGACGTCGTCCCAGTCGGCGCCGCCGAAGTCTGCGATATCGCCGACGCGCACAATGCCGGCGTTGTTGACCAGCGCATGTATCGCGGGGTGGGCCTCGGTCAACCGCGCGCAGACCGCCGCCAGTTGCTCACGATCCGTGAGATCGCAGATGACGACCTCCGCCTGCCCGCCTTCGGCACGGATCTCGTCGCGCATGTCGTTGAGCAGGTCCGCCTTCGTGGCGAGCAGTGACACACCGAACCCGTCCGCCGCCAGGCGGCGCGCTATGGCGGCGCCGATCCCGCGGCTCGCCCCCGTCACGACGGCCCAGCGTTGACCGTTCTGCACCGTTGGCCTCCCCCGCCTCGACACCGCGTGCGGATGGATCGTAGTCGTCGTGGGCTGAGAGCCGGAATCCGGCGAGCCGCGCGCCTCCCGTCTCATTCCGGCGACCGCGGCGATGCGCTTCGCACGACCTGTGGAAATTGTCCCCAAGTTGGGAACAACTGGTGGACAATCTGCGTCTGGGCGGCGGATGTCGGCTGAACCAGTCGGTGCGCCACGAAAAGAATAGATATTCTTTCGCTCGTGTCCGAACCTCTCGATACTCTCGTGCTCGGGCAACGGATCCGGCACGAGCGGCGACGGAACGGGCTGACTCTTGCCGATTTGGGCGAAATGGTGGGCCGCCCCGCCCCTTACCTGTCCCAACTCGAGAACGGCCGGATCGAGCCACGCCTTTCACTGCTGAACGATCTCGCCGGCGCCCTGGGGTGCACCGCGGGAGACCTGCTGAACAGCGACGCTCCGACACGGCGGGCCGAATTGGAGGTGCGCCTCACCCGCGTCCAGCAGAGCGATGCGTACCGCTCGCTGCGGCTGCCCGAACTGAAGGCCACCGCCCGGCTGCCCGACGCCGCTCTCGAGCATCTCCTAGCGCTGCACGACGCCTGGCGCGCCAGCGCTGAAGGCCGCTGCGTAGCCGCCGGAGTCCCTGCCGTTGACCCGGTGCGGCGCGCGAACACCGTGCTGCGGGCGCAGATGCGGGCCCGCGACAACTACTACGGCGAGATCGAGGAAGTGGCGGCCACAGCCCTCACGGCGGTGTCGTACGCCGGCACCGGCCCGATCTCCGAGCGGATCCTGCTGGACCTCGCCGAACACTTCGGCTACAGGATCGACCGGGTGCGCGACATCCCCCGCTCGACCCGATCGGTTACCGACCTGCGCCGCCGGGTGATCTACATCCCCCAGCGCGACGAGTTGCCGACCCGCGCCGCCCGCTCGGTGGTGCTCTCGACCCTGGGCCATTTCGCCCTCGACCACTCCGACCCCGAGACGATCGAGGACTACCTGCGCCAGCGGGTGGAATCGAACTACTTCGCGGGTGCGGTGCTGGCGCCGGAGAGTCCGGCGGTATCGCTACTGGATGAGGCGGCCGCCGGCGGCGACATCGCCGTGCAGGACCTGAAGGACGTCTTCTACGTGTCCTACGAGATGGCCGCCCACCGGCTCACAAACCTCGCCACCCGCCACCTCGGCATCCCGATGCACTTCATGCGCGCGGACGAGGAGGGACTCATCTCGAAGGCCTACGAGAACGACAACGTGCCCT
The DNA here is from genome assembly GCA_963664235.1 of Acidimicrobiales bacterium. Classification (GTDB taxonomy): domain Bacteria; phylum Actinomycetota; class Acidimicrobiia; order Acidimicrobiales; family CATQHL01; genus VXNF01. The sequence goes on from OY760933.1 coordinate 3,405,365, forward strand.
TCCCGGCCGCGCGGGACGGCAGCCTCGAGGGTGTGCGGGTCCCTTCCTCCTGGGCACCGCGCCAGGTGTTCCACTCCGCCGACACGTACGCCACACACGCCCAGTACACCGAGACCGCGGCCGAGGCCTATTTCTGCGTCACCCAGGTCGACACCACCCGCGACCTCGGCCACACGGTGACCGTCGGCACTACCGCCTCCCATGCCGGACTCTTCCGCGGCAGCGAGACCACGCGGCGCTTTACCGGCGCCGCCTCGGGCACAGCCGATGGCGGCGACCCAGGAACCCGGGTCCAGCGCGACGGCAGGGTGTGGGCCTCGGCGCGTGATCGCGAGTTCGTGCTCGGCTCCCTGGACCTGCCCGGCGGGCCGCTGGCGCCGTCCCCCGGCGTGGCCATGAGCGAGGTTCACGCCTTCCTGGACCGCCATCAATCCGTCGACGCCGGCTAGCGCGAGCCCGCCCCCTACAGGTCGAACTCGTCGTTGAGCGGCGAGTCCACGACCGTCACGTCGCGCAGGAACACCGGCGGTTGGGTGGGGTCGAACACCTTGATCCGCACGGCGCTGGTGGGTCGGCGGTTCTCCGGCGTGCCGTAGACGTAGTTCTCCGCGGCGAGCCCGTCGAGGTCCACCTCGCCGAGCTGTGCCAGAGCGTTGCGGATGCCCTCACGGCTGAAGTCACCCAGCTCGGCGGCCTTCTCCAGCAGGGCGTGCACCGAGACCTGCAGGAAGTAGCCCGAGAGCGTGAACGTGCTGATGCTGCCGCTGCCGTAACGCTCGAACCGCTCGTGGAACTTGGCGATGCCGGGAACCGACATGTCGCTCAACTCGGGCGAGTCGAGGGCGACGTAGTACTTGGCGTAAAGGTCGGGGGCGCCGGCCGCGAACAGGTTGAGGTAGGTCGGCAGCAGGCCCAACCAGACCGGGTCGAGCCCCTGGCTGGCCGCCTCGGCCAGCATGCCGTGCTGCTCGGTGGGCACGGTGATGGCGAAGATCACCGTGCAGCCGGCGTCGGCGAACGCCGTCACCTGTGCCGTGAACGCCCGGTCGCCCCTGTTGATGGTCTGGGTCTCCGCAAGGGAGAACCCCAGGCGGTCGGCAGCGAACTCGAGGCCCCGCAAGGAGTCCCGGCCGTATTTGTCGTTGACGTACGCCGCGCAGTACACGTCCGACGAACTCGCCAACCCGGAGAGGTTCACGTACCAGTCCGCGAGGTTGATGGCCTCGTACTCGTAGGCGGCACCACTGGGCATCAGCAGCGGCTCGTTCGCCCAGGCACCCGCCAGGGAGCCCGGCACCGCCACGACGCCGTCCTCGTTCAGGAACTCCAGCAACGCCTGGACGGGCGGGGTGGAGAGCACCTCGGCGAACATCACCACGTCGTCCTTGAGCCGCTGGTACTCCTGCACCGTCTGGCCCTCGGAATCCTTGGTGTCACCGACGGTCAACTCCACGCGGTACTTGCCGGCGATGCCGCCCAGCTCGCCGTTCACCCAGTCCCAGTAGAGCTGCGAACCGGCCAGCAGCGGGCCGCCGATGATGGCAAGAGGGCCGGACTGGTCGACCAGGTAGCCGAGCGTGAGGGTCTCGCCGTCGAAGCCGTCCGTGGGCTGCGGCACCGGCGGGGGCGCAGGGGGCGCCTCCGGTGGAGCCGGTGCGGGCTCGGGGGGCGCCGGGGCCGCGGCGCCGTCGTCCGCGGCGGCCGGCGGCTCCGGCGGCGGCTCCGGATCGTCACCGGCGGGAGCCGGAGCGGGATCCGGAGGCGGCGGGGCGGCGGCGCCGTCGTCCGCGGCGGCCGGCGGCTCCGGCGGCGGCTCCGGATCGTCACCGGCAGGTGCCGGAGCGGGATCCGGAGGCGGCGCGGGCGAATCGGAGGGTGCCGATGACGGCTCCGGCTGTGGCGGCGCCGTGGTCGTGCCATCGTCACCACCGCATGCGGCGGCCACCAGAGCGATGGCGGCGATGAGAGCCGTCCAGCGGGATCTCGAGGCCAAGCCTCTCCTCACCTTGAGCCTGCGTACGGTGCGAGCCTGCTTCATGGCCACCTCCTTGTGGCTTCCGGGGCGGGTGCGCCACCTGCCCGCCGCGGCCACGCCGCGACGCCGTGACGGCGACCCGATCCCGAACTTCCGTCAATCCTATCTAACCTCAACAGAGTGGCTCAGCGGGGGGCGCGCCCGGCGATTCGCATCCGCACCGACCGCACGACGCCGGCGATCCCCTGGGGCTGGAACAGCAGAGCCAGCACCAGCAGCAGACCGAATAGCGCCTCGCTGAACGCGGAGGTGCTGAACAGCGGCTCGGCAGCCACGGTGTCGGACACCAGCGGGCGACCGAGGCCCGGGATGGTGACATCCAGGTAGCTCACGAACTCCTTCACCAACTCCGGCAGCGGTCCCAGCAGCAGCGCACCCACGACAGCCCCGTAGACGGTGCCCATGCCGCCGACGATGATGATGGCCACGAAGCGGATCGACAGGAACAGCTCCGCCAGCGGCTCGTTGGGGGTGATGAACCGCAGGCCCACCGCGTAGACGGCACCCGCCATCGAGGCCAGGGCGCTGGAGATGGCGAAGGCGGCGATCTTGTAGCGGGCGTTGCTGACACCGATCACCTCGGCGGCCAGGTCACGGTCCCGGATGGCCTGCATGGCGCGGCCGGGCCGGCTGCGGACCAGGTTCCGCACCACCAGCGCGCTGATCCCCACGAGGATCCACGAGAGGTAGAACAGGCCCTGCTGGCGGTCCAGCCTCTGGCCGAAGGCGCTCATGTCGCCGAAGTCCAGGCCACCGAGGGCCAGCGGCGCCTTGTTGGTGGAGATCCCGTCGAAACCTCCGGTGAACCCCTCCCAGTTGCGGGTCACGTGGGTCACCACGAAGATCAGCGCGAGGGTCACCACCACCAGGTAGTTGCCCTTGAACCGCAGGGCGAACGGGCCGACCAGCGCGCCGATGGCGGCCCCGGTGGCGGCCGCCAGGGCCAGCCAGGCGGGAAGGGGCCAGCCCAAGCCGGCGCCGAAGTACGCCACCAGGTAGCCGCCGACGGTCAAGAACGCGGCGTGGCCCAGCGACACCTGGCCGCAGAAGCCGGTCAGCAGGCTCAGGCCCAGGGCGGCCACCGCGAAAGTGCCGGCATTGCCGAGGACCGTGATCCAGAACGGATCGTCCAGCACCAGCGGGCAGATCACCACGCCCGCCACGGTCACCGCAGCGGCCACTTTCGCCCCGGCGCCGGGTAGCAGCGGGTTGACCGACACCCCGGCCGGGCGCGCCGGGTCGGGTGACGGCAGCATGCGCCGCAGGAACCCCCCGCTCATACGCGCTCCACCCGCCTCGTCCCCAGCAGCCCCTCCGGACGCCACAGCAGCACCAGCACCATCAGCACGTAGGGGACGACCACCTCGACGTTGGACCCCAGCCAGGACACGTCCAGGTATCCCTGCGACATGATCTCCGCCAGGCCGATCAGCACACCGCCGACCACGGCGCCGCCCGCGGAGTCCAACCCACCCAGGATCATGGCCGGGAAGGCGGCCAGGGCGACGAAGCCGATGGCCGGCGAGAGAGCACCGCCGCCCCGGCTCACGAGCATCACGCCGGCCACGACCGCAACCGCCGCAGCCACGGCCCACGACACCGCGAACGAGCGTCCCACCGAGATGCCCTGCGCGGCGGCCGCCTCCTGGTCCAGAGCGGTGGCGCGCATCCCCAAACCGGTGCGTGAGTAGCGGAAGAAACCGAAGAACGCCGCCAGCAGCACCGCGACCGAGACCATGGTCCACAGGTCGGCGTGGCGCAGCGTGACGTCGCCCAGCTGGCTGCGGCCGTTGCCCCACGGAACGCTGAGGACCAGCCCGGGGGTGGTCCAGACAGAACGCACCACCTGTTCGATGATCAGCAGCAGGCCGAGCGTGATCAGCACGACGGTGAAGGTGGGCTTGCCGACCATGGGCCGTATCACCAGCCGTTCCAAGAACATCCCGACGGCGGCCATGGCGATCATCACCAGGATCAGAGCCAGCCAGAACGGCAGGCCCCAGTCGGTGCCGAACTGGTACACCATGTAGACGCCGAGCGTGACGAAACCCCCCTGGGCGAAGTTGAAGGCGCCGCTGGACTTGTAGATCACCACGAAGCCCAGCGCCACGAGGGCGTAGATGCCGCCGAGGGCGACCCCGGACAGCAGCAGCTGCAGGAACTTGTCCATCAGTCCCCCGCTCCGGTTCCGTCTGCCCCGCCGGAGGCGCCGAGGTAGGCCTCGACCACAGCCGGATCTGCCGCCACCGCCTCGGGGGCGCCGGAGGCGATCACCGCACCGAAGTTCATGGCGACGACTCGGTCCGCCACCTCCAGCACCAGGTGCATGTGGTGCTCCACCAGCAGCATGGTGAGGCCCATCTCGGCCCTGATGCCGCTGAGCAGCTCACCCGTCTGGCTCCGTTCGGAACGGGTCATGCCCGCGACCGGCTCGTCGAGCATCAGCAGGCGCGGCTCGGCGGCCAGGGCACGCCCGATCTCGATGCGCTTCTGCACGCCGTAGGGCAGCAAGCCCACCGGGCGCCCGACGTAGCCTCCAAGGTCCAGGAAGTCCACCAACTCGGCGCAGTGGCGGCGGTGGCGGATCTCCTCGCGGCGTGCCCGGCCGAGCCAAACGGCGCCCGCCAGCAGGCCCGTGTGCATCAGCGTGTGGCGGCCGAGCATGAGGTTGTCAATGACGTCGAGATTCTCGAAGAGGGCCAGGTTCTGGAACGTGCGGGCCACACCCGCGGCTGCGATCCGGGAGGGACGCATACCGACCAGGTCGGTCCCGGAGAACTGCAACACACCCCGCTCGGGCCGGTACACGCCGCTGATGCAGTTGAACATCGACGTCTTGCCGGCGCCGTTCGGGCCGATCAGCGCCACCAACTCGCCGGGACGCACACTGAACGACACGTCATCGAGCGCCCTGAGGCCCCCGAAGGACAGGCTCACGCCGTCGACGCGCAGCACGGGTGTGACGAGCGCGGCCGGGGCCTCCTCAGCGGGCTCGCGACGCGCCCGTCCGGGCATTGTCGGGTCTCCGCCGCCGGCGGTGGCGTCAGCCATGGCCCAGGTACAGCTTCTGCACGTCGGGGTCGTCGCGCAGGATTGCCGCGGGCCCACCCAGCGCCACCCGCCCGGCCTGCAGCACGTACGCGAACCCCGCGATCGACAGCGCCATGGAGGCGTTCTGCTCCACCAGCAACACGGTGGTCCCGGCCGCACCCACCGCGCTGATCCGCTCGGCGATCTGTTGGGTGATGCGCGGCGCCAGGCCGAGCGACGGCTCATCCAGCAACAGCAGCTTGGGCGAGCTCATGAGCGCCCGCCCGATGGCCAGCATCTGCTGCTCGCCGCCGGACAGGTAGCCGGCCTGGTAGCCGCGGCGCTCGGCCAGCTGTGGGAAGGCCTCGAAGATCTCGCTGGTCACCGCGGCCACCTTGCGTCGGTCCCGGACGGTGACCGCACCCGCCCGCAGATTCTCCTCCACGGTCAACTCGGCGAAGATCCGCCGACCCTCCATCACCTGCGCCATCCCCCGCTTCACCCGGGCGGTCGCGCCCGCACGCCCCACCGGCTCGCCCTCGAAGAGCACCTCGCCGGCCGTCACCCGCCCGTGATGGAACGGCAGCAGTCCCGTGAGCGCTCGCAGCAGAGTCGTCTTGCCGGCCCCGTTGGGCCCGAGCAGGGCCACGACCGCACCCGCCTGAACCTCCATGTCCACGCCGTGCAGCACCGACAGCGCAGGGCCGTAGCGAACGCTCAGACCGCGAACCTCCAGCACCGGCGTCCCGGAGTTGTCCCCCACCATCGCAGCGCACCGTACCAGTGCGGGCCCGGGCTGCCGGGCACCGCCGGTCAGCGGGGCGCGCGCCTATCGTTCGCCCTGCGGGCGAGCGCGGCGCGCTAGCCTCATGCGAACAACCGTTCCAACCTGGACCCGAGGAGCCGCTGGCCCAACGTGACCGTCGTGGACGCCGAAACGCTCAACCCCGACGCCGCTGCTTCCGGCGTGCTGGATGGTTTCCATCCCGCTGTGCGGGCCTGGTTCTGGGAGCGATTCGGCGGCGGGCCGACGGCCGCGCAGGTCGGCGCCTGGCCGGCGATACGCGCCGGTGCCGACACGCTGGTGAGCGCGCCCACCGGCTCGGGCAAGACACTGTCGGCGTTCCTGGTCGCCATCGACGCCCTGTGGCAGGCGCACGAGCGGGGCGAGCAGGTGGCCGGACGGGCGCAGGTGATCTACGTCTCGCCGCTGAAGGCCCTCGCCACCGACATCGCGGAGAACCTCACGGGCCCGCTCGCCGAGATCAGCCGGATCGGCCGGGACATGGGGTTCGAACCGCCGCCGCTGCGCGTCGGTGTCCGTTCCGGCGACACGACCCCGTCGGCACGCGCCTCGATGCTGCGCAACCCTCCCAACTTCGTCGTCACGACGCCCGAGTCGCTGTACCTGCTGCTGACAGCGGCACGGAGCCGCGAGATGCTGCGCACCGCCCGCTGGGTGATCGTCGACGAGATCCACGCGGTGGCGCGAGACAAGCGCGGCTCGCACCTGGCTCTCAGCCTCGAGCGGCTGGAGCACGTGTGCGAGCAACGACCGCTGCGGATCGGGTTGTCGGCCACCCAGCGCCCGATCAGGGTCATCCAGCGGCTGCTCGTGGGCGCCGGCACACCCGCGGCCGCCACCGACCGTCCCCCGCCCGCGGTGATCGACGTCGGCCACCGCAGGCAACTGGACCTGGCCCTCGAAATGCCGCCCAGCGAGCTGGAGGCCGTGGCCCCCGCCGAGCAGACCGCTGAGATCCTCGACCGCATCGCCGAGCTGATAGAGGACCACCGGACGACGCTGGTGTTCGTCAACACCCGCCGCGAGGCCGAGCGCATCGCCCACCTGCTGGCCGAACGGCTCGGCGACAGCGCGGTGGCCTCCCACCACGGCTCGCTCTCCAAGGAGCGGCGCCTGCGCGTGGAGACCCGGCTCCGGGCCGGCGACCTGCGGGCCCTCGTGGCCACCGCATCGCTGGAGTTGGGCATCGACATCGGCCCAGTGGACCTGGCGTGCCAGATCGGCAGTCCCCGCAGCATGGCCACCTTCCTGCAGCGGGTGGGCCGGTCGGGCCACTCGGTCGGCGCGGTCCCCAAGGGCCGCCTGTTCCCCACCACCCGTGACCAGCTCGTCGAGTGCGCCGCCCTGCTGGCGGGTGTGCGGGCCGGGCGACTCGACGCCGTGGCACCCCCGGTTGCGCCCCTCGACGTGCTGGCGCAGCAGATCACCGCCGAATGCGCGGCCGAGCGCTGGAAGATCGACGACCTGTTCAGCCTGGTGCGCCGGGCCGCGCCGTATGCCGATATTCCGAGAGAGGACTTCGACGAGGCGCTCGGATTCACCAACACCGGCGTCGTGACCGGGCGGGGGCGGCGCGGCGACTACGTGCACATCGACTCGGTGGCGGGAGAGGCCGCAGGGCGCCGCGGTGCACGCCTCGCCGCTCTGACCTCCGGCGGGGCGATCCCCGACGTGGCGGACTACCGGGTGCTGCTCGACCCCGACGACACGTTCCTCGGGACCGTCAACGAGGACTGGGCGATCGAGTCGATGGCCGGCGACGTGTTCCTGCTGGGCTCGCACAGTTGGCGGATCCGGCGCATCGAGTCGGGCGTGGTGCGGGTCGTCGACGCCGAGGGGGCGCCACCCACAGTGCCGTTCTGGCTGGGAGAGGCGCCGTCGCGGACCACCGAGCTGAGCGCCGAGGTGAGCGATCTGCGGGGGTTGGTGGAGGAGTTTCTCGACGCCGGCGACCCTGACGGCGCGCGAGCCGCCATCGCCGAGCGGTGTGGCCTATCCCCCGTCGCCGCCGAGGCCGTCGTGTCGTACCTGGCCGCGGCGCGAGCCTCCCTGGGTTCGCTCCCCACGAAGAGCCGACTCGTCATCGAGCGGTTCTTCGACGAGACCGGCGGCATGCAACTCGTCATCCACTGCCCCCACGGCGGCCGACTCAACCGGGGGCTGGGGCTGGCCCTGCGCAAGCGCTTCTGCCGCACGTTCGACTTCGAACTGCAGGCAGCGGCGAACGACGACGCGGTGGTGCTGTCGCTCGGACCCCAGCACAGCTTCCCCCTCAGCGACGTGCCGCGGATGCTCGACCCGGCCACGGTGACCGACGTGCTGACACAGGCCATCATCGTGTCCCCGCTGTTCGGGGTGCGCTGGCGCTGGAACCTGAACCGGGCACTGACCGTGCTGCGCTTCAAGGGCGGCAAGCGCAACCCGCCGCCCATCCAGCGGATGGAGGCCGACGACGTGATGGCCGCCACCTTCCCCGGCTTGGCGGCGTGCGGCGACAACAACCCCGGACCGATCCCCATCCCCGACCATCTGCTGGTCCGCCAGACGCTGCACGACGCCCTGCACGAGGCCACCGACATCGACGGGCTGGTGGCACTGCTCACTGCGCTGCGCTCCGGCGAGGTGGCCGTGGAGTTCCGGGACACGCCCGAGCCGTCACCCCTGTCGCACGAGATCCTGAACGGCCGGCCGTTCACGTTCCTCGACGAGGCGCCGCTGGAGGAGCGCCGCACCCGGGCCGTGCGCCTGCCGCGGGGCCTGCCGGTGGACCTCAGCGAGATCGGTGCCCTGCATCCCGACGCCATCGCCCGGACCTGCGCCGAGGTGGCGCCGGAGGTGCGCGATCCCGACGAGCTGCACGACCTGCTCTCGCAGATGGTGCTCTGCGAGCCCCGCGCGGACTGGGCGGACCTGCACGCGCAGCTGGCCGCCGCCGGGCGGGTGGGCACCGCCGGCGGCTACTGGTGCACCACCGAGTTGCGCCCGGCCGTGGCCGCCCTGCTGGGTGAGGACATGCCCGCAGGCGACGGATCCGACGCCCCGACAGACATCGGCGACCCTGCCGACGTCGCAATCGAGGCGATCCGCGGTCACCTCGAGGTCATGGGACCGGTGACCGCCGCCGAGCTTGCAGCGGCCACATCGCTGGGGCTCGGAACCACCGAGATTGCGCTCGCGGCGCTGCAGGCGGAGGGTTTCGTGCTCTCCGGTCGGTTCCGTCCCCAGCCGCCGGAGAGCAACGGCACGGCCGGCCAGGAGTGGTGCAGCCGCCGCCTGCTGGCACGGATCCACGTCTACTCCCAGCGCCGGCGCCGCCAGGACATCCAGCCGGTCACCGCGCAGGACTTCATGCGCTTCCTGTTCCGCTGGCAGCACGTGTCGCCGGGCACGCGGGTGCGGGGCCGCGCCGGCCTGACCGCTGTCATCGAGCAACTCCAGGGATTCGAGGCGGCCGCGGGCGCCTGGGAGCGCCAGATCCTCGCCCGACGCATCGACGGCTACCTGCCGGTATGGCTGGACGACCTGTGCCTGTCCGGCGAACTCGCCTGGGGTCGCCTGGGGCTGCGGCGCGGCGACGAGGGGCGCCCCGGGACCGCCACCTCCCGCGCCACACCGGTGACGCTGGGACTACGCGGCGACTTCGATTGGCTGACCGCGGCGGCCCGCGGCACCGAGGTGCCCATCGTTCCCACCGCCGGTGCGGTCGCAGAGATCGTGGAGTCCCTCGACCGCCACGGCGCTCGTTTCGCCAGCGAGCTGGCCACCGATTGCGGGCGGTTGGTGACCGACATCGAATCGGGGCTCACCGACGGCGTCGCCCGGGGCCTGCTGACCGCCGACAGCTTCGGAGCGCTCCGTGCCCTGCTCGGCGGACCGCGCCAGGGTCCCGGTGGCGGCCGCACCCAGCCGCGGCGCGGGCTTCGCCGGGGGGCGCAGGGCCTCACCGGCCCGGTGGGGCGCTGGTCGCTGCTCACCGCTCCCGACGACCGATTCGAGCCCGACGAGTTGGCCGAAGCGGTGGCCGAGCAGCTCTTGGCCCGTTGGGGCGTGGTCTTCCGCGACCTCCGGGCCATGGAGACCCTGGACCTGCCCTGGCGGGAGGTGCTGTGGGCGCTGCGCCGCCTCGAGGCCCGCGGCCTCGTCCGCGGGGGGCGCTTCGTCACCGGGTTCACGGGCGAGCAGTTCGCGCTGCCGGGCGCCGTCGACGAGTTGCGCCGGGTGCGCCGCGCCGAGCGCAGCGGCGAGCGGGTGGAGATCTCGGCGACCGACGCGCTGAACCTCACCGGGATCGTTACGCCCGGTCCCCGGGTTCCATCCGTCGCCACCCGGACCGTCACATACGTCGACGGCCTGCCCCTCCCCGCCCCCGAGACCCTGCAGGGCTCAACGCCCGGTGACCGGAACCCGGAGCAGCCCGTGGGGGTGTCGCTGCGGTGAGCGGCAGGGGCGGGCCGCCCGTCACGATCGGTATCGATGTCGGGACCACCGCGACCAAGGCCGTGGCCGTCGACGAGGCCGGAACGATCCTGGCCCGTACCCGTCGTCCCCATGAGTTGCGCGTGCCGGCACCGGGCCTGCTGGAACACGACGCGGCGGACGCCTGGCACGCCGGGCCGCTGGCGGCCTTCGAAGAGGTGCGCCATGCGGGCGATCCGCAGGCGGTGTGCGTTGCGTCCATGGTGCCGTCGCTGACCGCGGTGGACGATCGGGGCGTGCCGCTGGGCCCGGGTCTGCTGTACGGCGACGCCCGCGGCGAGGCAATCGCCGGCCTGCCACCGGTGGGCAACGAGGAGTGGCTGGGGTTCCTTCGCCATCTGGCCCTAGGCAACCCCGGCGCCGCCGGGTTCTGGCCGGCGCAGACCGTCGTGAACCACGCCCTCAGCGGCCTGGCGGCCCTGGACACCGCCAGCGCCATGACCGCGATGCCGGTCTTCGACGGCACGGGCTGGAATCCGGCGCTCTGCGGCGAACTCGGTGTCGTTGCGGAGCAACTCCCGACACTCGTGGCGGGCTGGGGCCCGGCCGGCGACATCGAAGGAGTCCCGCTGGGCGCCGGCATCCCCGACGGGCTCGCGGAGTTGGCCGTCGTTGGACCCGTCGAGGTGGGCGACGTCCTCGTCACCCTCGGCAGCACCCTGCTGTGCTGGGCGGTCACCGACACCTGGCTGGAACTCGACGGCCTCTGGACGATCCCCCACGTGGCCGCCGACCGGTTCCTCGTGGGCGGCCCGAGCAACGCCGGCGGGCTCTTCCGGGACCGGGTACGGGCAATGCTCGGCGACCCGCCGGGCGACGAGGAGTTCACGGCGCTGCTGGCAGAAATCGATCCCGGAGACCTGCCCGTGTGGATCCCCTCGATTCACCCCGAGCGGACAGCCACCGCCGGCAGGGCGCGCACGGCATCGGTCCTGGGGTTGGAGGCCACGCACGGCCAGGTGCACCTCCAGCGCGCCGCGTTGGAGGCCGCCGGGTTCGTGGTGCGCCGCCACATCGAGGCCGCGGCAATCCCGCCCCGCCGCATCGTCGCGACCGGCGGCGGCACAGCGGTGGGTCCGTGGGTTCAGGCCATCGCAGACTGCTGCGACCTCCCCGTGCACGTCGGCGCCACCCCCGAGAGCGCAGCACTCGGAGCTGCCTTCGCCGCCCGCCTCGTCGCAGGGTTGGAGACCGACCTGGCCGGCGGCGCCCGCTGGGCCCGCACGGCGCCCGTCGTGGAGCCGGACGCCGGATGGACGGGCCCCGCCGAGCAGCGCTACCGGCGTTTCGAGTCCCTGCAAGCGACGGCGTGACGGACGCGCCCGCTCCACGGCACAACTGCAATCAACAGTCGCCGGTTCGTCTGCTATCAGTAGTGATAGCATCAAATTATTGCATCGATGCGCACCACCTTCACGCTGGACAAGGATCTGGCCGATAAAGCGCGACTTCTGAACATCAACGTCTCCGCGGCAGCCCGCGAGGGCGTCGCAGAAGCTGTGCGACGTGCCATGGCAATGGCTGATCGCGCCGCGTACCAGCGCTTCCCCGAGCAGGCCGATGAGTTCTGGGACGACGCCGAGGCGTGGGGTGAACGGTGAAGCGGGGTGAGGTCTGGTGGACGGAGGTCGGCCGGAAACAGCGACCCGTAGTCGTCCTGACCCGGCAGGAGGTCATCGATGTGCGCGAGTTGCTCACCGTTGCCGAGGTCACGACGACGATCCGCGGGCTTGCCGTCGAAGTACCACTCGACGCACCAGTGGCGGGACTCGCGGAGAGCTCCGTCGTCAATTGCGATGGCCTGCACACCGTGCGGCGCTCGTCGCTCACCCAGCGCGCCGGCGAACTGCCCGAGCCGGTGATGCGCCACGTGTGCCGAGCCGTGACCCACGCACTCGGCTGCTGACGTGACGACGTCGATCACCATCACCGGAAGCGGGATACCGATGCCGTCGCCGGGACGCGCCGGCGCAGGCGTGCTGCTTCGCCACGACGACACGCTCATCCAGACCGACGCCGGGCCGGCGACGCTGTTCCGGCTCACCGAGGCCGGCATCGACATCACGCGGCTGGCGGCGCTGGTCATCACCCACCACCACAGCGACCACCTGATGGGGATCCCCGAACTCGTTCTCACCCGCTGGATCCGCAACGGCGTGCGCCCCTGTGCAGCCCTGCCGATCCACTGCCCCGACGGTCCCGCCGTCGGCTACCTGGAGTCGCTCCTGGACAACCTGGAGCCGGATATCGCGGCGCGCGTCGGCCTCGCCGGCTTCCCGGACCGGCCCGAGCCCGCTGTCCATCCCTTCGCGCCGGGACCCGCTGCGGGCGCGGTGACATCCGTCGGCGAGGTTGACGTGGAGTCCGTGCTCGTGGATCACGGTGAGATCCACCCCGCGGTCGCCTACCGGTTCGCCACACCCGACGGTGTCGTCGTCGTGTCGGGCGACACCCGTGCCTGCGACGCCGTCGAGAACCTGGCCGCCGGGGCCGACATCCTGGTACACGAGGTGCTCTCCAGCCGGCGCATGCTTGACGAGGGGGTCTCACGACGCCGCGTCGAGCGGCTCGCCGGCTACCACGCCGAGGCGCCGACGGTGGGAGCGCTGGCGGCGCGCGCCGGCGTGGCGCAGCTCGTGCTCACCCACCTCATGCCGGCGCCGCGGGGCCCCTCCGATGCCGCCGCACTCATCGCCGATGTCCGCTCGGGAGGCTTTGAGGGCGACGTGACCGTGGCGTCGGACCTCTACACCGCCACTATCTAGCCGTCCCCCTCGACCGCCACGACGGCGGTGATGATCTCGGCCTCGTTGTACTGCCGGTGGTTCACCCCGGTGGCATAGTGGCGCAGCAGCCGCAGCGAGACGTCGCGCTCGATCTCGATCTCGGAGATGGTGGACTCGGGGCCGGAGAGGAGCGCGATCCGAGCCTCGAGATTCTCCGCGTCCGTGGGACCGCTGGCGAATTCCACCTCCACTTCCGAGCCGCGCGCGGTCGCGGTCACACGCAGGAGCCTGGACTCCGCGCCATCGGAGCCGGCGGTGTGTTGCATGAGCACCAGGAGCGCCTCCTCGGAGACGGCCTCCAAGCGGGTCCGGGTTCCCTCGGGCCAGGACTTCGGCGCCGCGAACTCCGCCATGAACTCCCGTATCCGTCCGAGGCTCGAGACGTCGAGGTCCGTCTCGATGGATCTGCGGTACTCGGCCGCGTTGAACGCCAGCGCCAGGGCCACGAGAATCAAGCTCCCGGCAAGCAGGCCATGCCGTGTGACGGCATCCCAGAAGGCGTTGTCCCCGAAGTCCACGACGTCGATCTCGATAATCAACCCGACGAGGGTTGGCAGGCCGATCAGGACGATGTTCCGTGCCTGGCTGAAGGACTCCTTCTGCGACTTGACGACCCGGAAGATGAGCGGGCCCAGGATGAACGCGAAGTAGACGACCACCAATGCGCGCGGCATGGCGATGACCGCCGCCCACGCCTTGGGGATCATGGCGGCGGCCAGGAACGGCACGGCGACCATCGCCCCCACCCGCCGCGAGGCGCAACGGGTCTTGGCGATGAACCGGATGCCCAGGGGCGAGGCGCTGACGGGCAGGGATCCGGCCAACCCCGAGGCGATGGTTCCCAGACCGAGCCGGGTGTTGGCGCGCTGGACCTCCCGGAAGTCGATCGACAGGAGTCGGCGCCACGACACGAACTGCGTGAGGATCGAGGCACTGTGGGTGCGAATCAGCACGACCAGGCCGAGGATCAGGAAGGACGGCAGGAGCGTGAAGAACGCGGCGCCGAAGGGGCCCTCGCCGCCCTGGGGGCCGAACAGCCCCCAACCGCCGTCGGGCAGCCCGAACCAGGACGCCTCCCGAACCCTGTCGAAGTCGTAGAGCCCGAAGCCGATCGCGACGGCGATTCCCGCCGCCATGCCGATCGGTGCGGCCCACAGCTTCAGGCCCTCCCGGCCGCGAACCTCCACCCCGATCATGACCGCCAGGGCGACGATCATGCAGGCCAGGATGCCAAGGCGTCCCCGCTCCGCCTGCCCGGCGGTGACGGTGCCCGCGAGCACCGGGATCAACGACATGACCGACAGCACCAGCAGTGTGCTGCTCACAACCGGGGTGATCAGCCTGCGCAGCCCCGACAGACGCATGCCGACGAGGATCTGGAACAGGCCCGTCACGACCACCAGTGCGGCGAGCGTGCCGGTCCCCCCGTCGCGCAGTGCGAGGATGCAGAAGGGCAGGCTGACCGCATCGACGTTCGTGACGTAGAGGTTGTCGGTCCTGAGCCGCCCGGAGCCGACGGTCATCAGCAGGGTCAACAGGCTGCACACGACCAGAGAGGCAACGACGACGCGGGATTCGAGCGCGCTGCGGCCCCCGACGACCGTCACGACCAGCAGCGGCAGGAGGATCATCCGCGGGACCAGGATCAGCACGAACTGGACGGCGGTCGCCAACGCTCGCCCGGCAGGCAGCGTCTCGTGCGGCTCGTACCTCCCGTCAGCAGAGGCGGAGCGCCGAGCCATGCCCGAAACCTAGACGGAGCCGGCTCCGGCACCGGTCACGACGGCGCGGTTAGACGGGTGTCAGTCCGATCAGTCTTATCCGGGCCCAATTCGACGGGGTGCGCCGAGATTCGTTGCACGCTTGACCTGCGGTTTTGCACGTCATCGATCCTCGACTACACAATTCCTGCTCTAACCGGTCTCAATTCGAGGTGGGGGGACCCGCTTGTGAGTCCAGGTGATCCGTGCCCCGTCGAAACGGACAGTTGCAGGAATCGCAGCTCTGATAGCATAATGCAAGCATGGTGAACGTACTGATCCGGGATCTGCCCAACGAGACACACGCCGAGTTGCGGCGCCGGGCCGAGCGCGAGGGCAAGTCGCTCCAGCAGTACCTCGTCGGCGAGTTGGAGCGGCTCGTGGAGCGGCCCACGATCGACGATGTCCTCGATTGGGTGGAGACCCGCTCGGGCGGCCGCGTCGGCGCGAGGCAGGCAGTGGCGGACCTCGCGGAGGGCCGGCAGCAGCGTTGATCGTCGTCGACGCCTCCGTGCTGGCCAACGCAGTAGGTGACGACAGCAGCGACGGCGACGATGCCCGGCGCGAGTTGCGCCGCGATCGGGACGCCGCCATTCCCGGCCTCGCGGATGTCGAAGTCGTCTCGGTGCTCAGGAAGCGCTGGCTGGCCGGTGACCTCACCGTCGAGCGCTTCGCGGACGCCGTCGAGGCCCTCGCCAACCTGGCCCTCGCGCGGCACTCCATGGCCTCACTGCTTCCCCGACTCTTCGAACTGCGAGCCAATGTGACACCCTACGACGCCGTCTACGTGGCGCTCGCAGAGTCGCTCGACTGCCCGCTCCTCACCAACGACAGGGCGCTAGCCGGCGCACCGGGCCCGCAGTGCGAGATCCGCCTCGTGACGGCCTGAACTACCTCAGGGGCGGCGGCCGATGGGGTGCATCGATCCCCGGTGGAAGTTCTTCATGCCCGCCACGCGCAGCACCATCTCGGCGATCCGCCAGCCGTCGGCGCTGCGCCGGAACCGGCAGTGGTACTGCCCCCACATGTCGCCGTCGGGTGCGCCGCTGCGGTAACTGGTCCAGGAGTAGACGTAGGACGTGCACGTGGCTCGGTCCGGGCCGTCGGGGCTGATCCGGACGTTGGAGATGTGGTGGGAGCAACCGGAGAAGATCTCCCTCTGCCCGCGAGCAACGGCCTCGACGATCTCCCGGCGCCCGACGATGGTCGGGAATTCCGGCCCGTAGTCGAGTGATGCGTCCTCGGTGAATACTTCGCCCACCTCTTCGGGCTCGTTGCGGTCGAGGTGCCAGGCGTAGCCATAGAGCAGGTCGGCGATCTCGGCCCGGTCGTCGGCGTCGAGGACCGCGCCGGAATCGTCACTGTCGGGAAGGGTTGTCACGGGCGCCAAGTGTAGGTCGACCCGCCGTCGAAGTCCGGCGACCGGTAGCTGCGCGACGGGCCGAACGACCGGGGCTCGAGGCACCCCGGTGATTGGACGCTTCTCGAGTCGCCGGAGCCGGGGACCCGGGCGCGGGCCATAATGCTGCCCATGCGCTTCGGATTCTGGCTCGACACCTCCAACACCTTCGAACACATGCAGCACGTCTGCAGGGTCGCCGAGGCGGCCGGCTGGGACGGCATCTGGGCTCCCGACCACTTCATGCCACCCCCCGAGGGCTACCCCATGAAGACCGGCTACCCCGACGGCCAGCCTGAACTGGCCGACGTGAACGAGGCCTGGGTGCTGATGGCGGCGCTGGCGGCCACCGTGCCGAGGGTCCGGCTGGGCCACCTCGTGCTGGGGAACACCTACCGCCACCCCTCGGTCACCGCCAAGATGGCCGCGACCGTGGACCGGATCTCCGGCGGGCGCTTCGTGCTGGGCCTCGGAGCCGCCTGGCAGGAGAACGAGCACCGCCGCTACGGCATCGCCTACGGCACGGCGCGCGAGCGGGCGGACCGCCTCGAGGAGGCCTGCGAGATCATCACCGGTCTGTTCGCCAACAAGCGGACAGATTTCGCCGGCCGCTACTACCAACTCGACGGCGCCCCGCTGGCGCCCAAGCCAGTGGGTCACCTCCCGCTCATGATCGGCGGCGGCGGCGAGCGGCGCACCATCCCCACCACCGCCCGCTACGCCGACGAATGGAACACGTGGGGCGGTCCGGAGAAGCTGATCGGCAAGATGGCCGTGCTGGATCGCGCCTGCGAGGCCATCGACCGCGACCCTGCGGCCGTACAACGCTCAGCCGCGCTGCTGGTCGCCCTGCGCGACACCGCCGCCACGCCCGCCGAGCGCGCCCAGGGTCTTGCCCACCCCCATCCCCTGCTGGTCGGCACGGCCGAGCAGGTCACCGAGACGCTCGCCGAGTACCAGGCCGCCGGCGTCGACGAGGTCATCATCCCCGACTTCAACATGAGGGCCGCGGAGACCCCGGATCTGCTGCAACGCATCGCCGAGGAGATCATCGTCAACTTCCGCTGACCACCCGGACGGAACCAACGAGCGAGGGCGGGACCCGCCACGGGCGATGCCACCGTGACCAACGTTGTGATCGCGCCGCCGGGTACCCATCATGGCCGGAGTGATTGCAGACGCGGGCCCTCCGGAGAACGTCGCCCCGCCGGGGCTCAAGGGGTTGATCGTGGCCGACACCGCCGTCGGCACGGTCCGTGGCGAGGAGGGCTGGTACCACTACCGCGGCCACGACGCCACGGTGCTCGCCCGGCAACACTCCTTCGACGCCGTCGCCCACCTGCTCCTGGAAGGCTCCCTGCCGGACCCGCCCACAGAGGCCGCCTTCCGGGAAGTGTTGGGGCGGGCCCGGGCACTCACGTCTCCCGCAGCCGAACTCGTTGCCACCCTCGCCGGAACAGACCTTTCCCCGCTGGCGATCCTGCGCAGCGCGCTGGGCCTGGTCGTCGATGCGCGACCCACCCTGGACCTGACGCCTGAGGAGCGGCGGAGCGCCGTCCTCCGTGCCATCGCCGTGACGCCGACGGTGATGGGCGCAATCAACCGCATCCGTTCGGGCGCCGAGCCGCTCGCTCCCGATCCGACCCTGTCTCACGGTGCGGACTATCTCCGCATGACCCTGGGACAAACCCCGCGCCCGGAGCATTCCCGCGCCGTGGAGACCTACCTCAGCCTCACCGCCGATCACGGCTTCAACGCTTCGACCTTCACGGCCCGGGTGATCTCCAGCACAGGAGCGGACGTCGCCGGTGCGATGGCCGGAGCGCTGGCCGCGCTGTCAGGACCGCTGCACGGCGGCGCCCCCAGCAGGGTGCTCGACATGCTGGATGCCATCGGCGATCCCCGCAGGGCCGAGGAGTGGATCTCGGCCGAATTGGCGGCCGGACACAAGATCATGGGGTTCGGCCATGCCGTGTACCGCGCCGCTGACCCGCGGTCCGAGACGCTGCGGGACACCGCCCTGGAACTGGGCGGCGAGCTGGTCGAGCGAGCGGTTGACATCGAGTCCCGGCTTCTGGCCGCGTTGCGCGCCTGGAGACCCGACGCCGTGATCGTGACCAACGTGGAGTACTACGCCGCCGTCGTCCTGCACGTCGCCGGCCTCCCCCAGGAGGCCTTCACACCCACGTTCACGACCAGCCGCATCGTCGGCTGGGGCGCCCACCTGCTGGAGCAGGCGGCCGACAACAAGATCATCCGCCCGAGCGCCCGCTACACAGGCCCCCTCCCGCCCCGCCCCTGACCGCCTCAGGCAAGGATCTGGATTCCGGCGTTCGCCGGAATGACGGAGCTGGACACGTCGACTCACGAGGGCGGGGGACGGAGTTCCGCGGGGCGCGCAACGGCCGGTAGTAGCTTGCCTTTCGGTGGTGTGAACCGCCGCCGGAGGCGCCGCTCACCCAATCTGAATCCGACCCCGCATGCTGTTCCCCACCTTCACATTCGCCCTCTTCTTCATCGTGGTGTTGACGGTGGGGTGGCTCATGCCGGGGCGTCGCGCCTGGTGGAAGCTGTTCATGCTGGCCGCCAGCTACTTCTTCTACGGCTACTGGGACGCCCGCTTCGTGGGCCTCATCGTGGCCTCCACGGTGCTGAACCAGACGGCGGCGACCTGGCTGGCCCGCCTGCAGCACCCGGGAGCCCGCCGGGCCACCGTCAGCGTGGCCGTCGCCGCCAACCTGGCCTCGCTGGGGTTCTTCAAGTACGCGGGATTCTTCGTGGACAGCGCCGAGAGCGCGCTGCAGGGCCTGGGCATCGCAGCCGATCTGCCGCTGCTGAACATCATCCTGCCGGTGGGGATCTCGTTCTTCACGTTCCAGGCCATCAGCTACGTGCTGGACGTGTACCGCGGCGACGCCGAGCCCGCCAAGCCGCTGGACTTCGCCGTCTACCTGGCCTTCTTCCCCCAACTGGTGGCCGGGCCCATCGTGCGAGCCCACGAGCTGATCCCCCAACTGAACGAGCCGAGATCCTTGCGCCACACCGACTTCACCCGGGCGGTCGTGCTCATCGCCGCGGGGCTGTTCAAGAAGATGGTCGTGGCGACCTACCTCGCCGAGGCCCTGGTGGACGACGTGTTCGCCTTCCCCGACCGGTTCAGTTCCCTGGAGGTTCTGCTGGGGGTCTACGGCTACGCCATCCAGATCTACGCCGACTTCAGCGGGTACACCGACATCGCCATCGGGGTGGCCCTGCTGATGGGCATCCGCCTGCCCGAGAACTTCGACCAGCCCTACCGGGCGGCGTCGATCCAGGAATTCTGGCGTCGCTGGCACCTGTCGCTGTCGCGCTGGCTGCGGGACTACCTGTACATACCCCTCGGAGGCAACCGGGGCGGCGAGTTGCGCCGTGACCGCAACCTCCTCATCACCATGCTGCTGGGGGGCCTCTGGCACGGCGCGGCCTGGACGTTCGTGCTGTGGGGCGCCCTCCACGGCCTCGGCCTGCTCGTCGAGCGGCGGCTCGGCTGGCGCCTGCCGGGCGTCGTGGCCCGGGTGGTCACGTTCCACTTCGTCTGCTTCGGCTGGATCCTCTTCCGGGCCGAGTCGCTGGGCTCCGCCGGCGACGTGCTGCGCCGGCTCTTCACCGGCTGGGGGGCCGAACCCGCCAGCCTGACTTGGGTTCCTGTGGCGTTGATCGTCGCGGCCCTGGCAACCCAGTTCTGGCCGCGGGCCGCCACCGAACCGACGCTCCGGGCGGCCAGCCACCTGCCGGTCCTCGTCACCGCCCTGGCCTTCTCCTGCTGGCTCGTCGTGCTGGAACAGTTCGGCCCCGAGGGCGTGGCGCCCTTCATCTACTTCCAGTTCTGAGCAATGGCCGCCACTCAACCCCCCGACCGAGCCGCGAGGCCGCCCGCCGGAGACTCGCCCGGCGACCGGCCCTCCTGGCCACCCATCCGGCCGGTGTCGACGGACGGGCCGAGACCGGACCGCCGCAGGCCGCTGCGGCCCGGCCAGGTCATCCTGGCAGTGCTCGTGGCCCTCGGGGTCGGCGCACTGCTGGGATCCGGCGCCCTCGTGGGACTCGCCGAACGTCAACCCCTGGGCACCCAGCGCGACATCGCTCTGGGAGCCGCCAAGGTCACCGACCGCCTCGCCCACGGGCTCTCCCTGAACCGTCCCGCTGAACGGCTCGCCTCCGAGTTCGAGAGCGAGGAGGAGGTCTACGACGTCGAGGCGCTGATCGCCCGCGCCCGAGCCTCCGCTCCGTCGGTGACCGGGTCTCCGCCGGCGGCGGCGACCGAGGATCACCAGGACGAGGTGCCGGTGCCTCCGGCGGACGACGACGGGGGCTCTGTCGAGGACGACGGCGTCGCCGAGGCCGAACCGGAGAGGGGTCCACCTCTTGACGGCACCATCCCACCGATCGAGGGGGTCGACTGCGTTGTCATCGGGGCCGAACCGGCTCCGACCACCACCGGCGATGGGCGCGAGGACCCCACCGAGGCCGACCAGCCCGGCGGGGCCACCCCGGATCGCGACGGCGCGGACGGCACCGGCGAACCGGACGCAGGCGAACCGGCGGCCGACGACCCCGCAACCGACGAGTCCGACGAGGGCGACCCGGCAACCGACGACCCGGAAAGCGACGATCCGGGTACCGACGACCCGGAAAGCGACGACCCGGGTACCGACGACCCGGCAACCGACGAGTCCGACGAGGGCGACCCGGCAACCGACGAGTCCGACAAGGGCGACCCGGCTACCGACGAGTCCGACGAGGGCGACCCGGCTACCGAAGACCCGGCAACCGACGACCCGGGTACCGACGACCCGGCAAGCGAGGAGCCGGGGGACGGCGCCGATCTCCCTGAATGCCCGCCGGGCTACGTTCCCGCCTCCGGGGACGCCGAAGGAGGCGACGGCGAACCCGACGCCGAGCCTGAGTCCTTCGAACCGGTCACCTTCGAGGCACCGCGGACTCCCGACGCGGAGCTGCCGCTGCTGATGTACGTCGGCGGCGACTCCATCAGCCGCGACCTCGGTGAGGGTCTGGCGCGGGTCAGCCCGGCGGACGTCGTCAGGGTCGATTTGGACCCGCGCCCGGCCACGGGGCTGTCCCGGCCGGACTTCTTCGACTGGGCGCAGCACCTCGCCGGGGTGCTCACCGAGAGCCTGCCGGATGTGATCGTGGTGCTCTTCGGCGCCAACGACTTCCAGAACGTGGAGCACGAGGGCGAGATCCTGGACCGCTTCGGGGATGAATGGCTGGACCTGTACCGCGAGCGGGTCGACCGGATCATGACGCTGCTGAGCCAGCCCGAGGTGCAGACCATATGGGTCGGCCAGCCCCCGGTCCGCGAGCCGCGGCTCTCCGGCGGCCTCGAACGGCTGAACACGGTGTACGCCGAGGCGGCCGCTCGGCATCCCCAGGTCACCTACGTCGACACGTGGATGATCTTCAGCGATGACGAGGACGGCTACGTCGACGAGATCGACGGCGTCCGGCTGCGCCGCGAGGACGGTGTGCACCTCACCGTCGACGGCGGGAACCGTCTCGCCGAGACCGTCTGGGCCGCCATCGGGCCGGCCTGGGGACTGGAGTGACGGCCCGAAACGGTTCGACGATCCGCCGGAGGTCGTCCGCTAAGGTTCGCCCATGGCCGACATCCTCGTGTACCACAACCCCGGTTGAGGCAGTTCGCGCACCACTCTCGAGCTGCTTCGAGAGCGAGACGTCGAGTTCGACGTCGTTCAGTACCTGAAGCAACCTCTCGACCGGGCCGCTCTGGCAGCGCTCCTGGCGATCCTGGAGAACGACCCGTCGGACCTGGTGCGGCGCGACAAGAACTTCAGCGACCTGGGCCTGACCTCAGAGGACGCGGCAAGCGCCGAGCAGGTCACCGAACTGCTGGTGGCGCACCCGCGGCTCATGCAGCGGCCCGTCGTCGTGCGCGGCGAGCGAGCCGTCATCGCCAGGCCGCCGAAGACGGTTCTCGAGTTGCTCTGAACCCTCCGCCGGCCAGCCTTCCGCGCCCACCCGCAGCGACGACCCGGCCGAGAAACCAGTGAGCCTCGCCGCGGACACCCCCACGCTCGTCGTCGAGGATCTGCGCACCTCCTTCGACACCAAGCGGGGTGCCCTCAAGGCGGTCGACGGCGTGTCGTTCACCGTGCACCGCGGGCAGACGCTGGGCGTCGTGGGCGAGTCGGGTTCGGGCAAGTCCGCCACGGCGCGCTCCATCATGAACCTGCTTCCCCCGGGGACATCCACCAGCACCGGACGCGTCCTGCTCGACGGGCGCGACGTCCGCAACCTGCGGGGCGCCGAGCGCCGGCACATCTGGGGCGTGGAGGCCTCCATGGTGTTCCAGAACCCGATGACGTCGCTGAATCCGGTCATCCCGGTCGGCCGGCAGATCGGCGAGGGTCTCCGCTATCACCGCCGGCTGTCCCGCGAGGCCGCCACGCGGCGTGCGCGCGAACTGCTGGTGCAGGTGGGCATCGCCGATGCGGACCGCCGGCTGCGGGAGTATCCCCACCAGCTATCCGGTGGGATGCGCCAGCGGGTCATGATCGCCATCGCCCTCGCCTGCGAGCCGAAGCTGCTGATCGCCGATGAGCCCACGACAGCGCTCGACGTGACCGTGCAGAAGCAGATCCTCGACCTGCTGGACCGCCTGCGCCGCCAGCACCGGATGGCGATGATCCTCATCACCCACGATCTCAGCGTGGTCGCCGGACGGACCGACGAGGTGATCGTGATGTACGCAGGGCGGGTCGTGGAGCGGGCGCCGACCCTGCGGCTGTTCACGGCGATGCGCCACCCCTACACGAAGGCGCTGTTCGAGTCGATCCCGAAGGTGGCCCATCCCAGCCACACCCGGTTGCAGATCATCCAGGGACGTCCCCCCGACCTGGCGACGCTGCCAGGTGGCTGTGCCTTCGCACCGCGCTGCGCGCACGCGCAGCCGCGCTGCGTCAGCGAGGCACCGCCGCTTTCGGGCAGCGATGACGCCGAGCACCACTTCGCCTGCTTCTATCCCGCCGGTTCGCCGGAGGGTGAGGCCGCTGAGGCCGCCAACCGGGCCGCCGGTCGGACCGCCGCGGGCCTCCGGCTCGTCACCGCGGCCGGAACCAGCGGGGCGGTGAGTGCCTGATGGCCGGCGTCGGCTCCGCCCACCTGCGACCCGCCGACGAGGTGCTGCTCCAGGTCACCGACCTGGCGGTGGAGTACTCGCTCGGCCGGGGGCGCAAGGTGAGTGCGGTGAGTGGCGTCAGCTTCGATGTCGCAGCCGGCGAGACCCTGGGGCTGGTCGGCGAGTCCGGCTGCGGGAAGTCCACGACGGCCCGCGCCGTGCTGCAGTTGCCCCACCCCACCGCAGGAGAGGTCGTCTTCGACGGAACAGACCTCACGAAGCTGCGCGGCGAGGAACTGCGGCGGGTCCGTACCGGCCTGCAGATGATCTTCCAGGATCCGATCGCCTCGCTGAACCCGCGCCGGGCGGTCGGCGACATCGTGCGGGAGGGTCTGGACATCTGGCCGGACCATCCGCACCGCGCCCCCGAGGGCCGCCGCGGGGAGGATGCGGGCAACGGCGCGGGATCGGGCGAGCCGGGAACCACCACCGACCGGGTGCGGGCCGTCCTGGCGAGCGTCGGCATGGATCTCGACGAGGTCGCCGGCCGCCGCCCGCACGAGTTCTCCGGCGGCCAGTGCCAGCGGATCTGCATCGCCCGGGCACTCGTCCTGGACCCGCGCGTGCTGATCTGCGACGAGCCGGTCTCCGCCCTCGACGTGTCGATCCAGGCCCAGATCCTGAACCTCCTGGAGGATCTGAAGGAGCTGTACGGCCTGACGATGCTGTTCATCGCCCACGACCTGGCGGTGGTGAAGAGCATCAGCGACCGCGTCTGCGTCATGTATCTGGGCCGGATCTGCGAGATCGGACCAACCGAGACGATCTTTGACCGCCCTGCCCACCCCTACACCGACGCCCTGCTGGCCTCGATCCCCCAACTCGATCCGGGAGGCGCGTCGGAGGAGGACATCCTGGCCGGCGATCCGCCGTCGCCTCTCGACGTGCCCTCCGGCTGCCGCTTCCGGACACGCTGCCCCCGAGCGACCGAGTTGTGCGCCGAGCAGGTGCCCGAGTTGCGCCCGGCCCCCGACGGGCAGTTCGTGGCCTGCCACTTCCCACTCACGGGCGACTTGGTGCAGTAGCCGACCGAATGAGAGTCCAACGCATGGGCGAGCGCGAGTTCATCGCGCTCATGGCCGCCCTCACCGCCAGCACCGCCCTGGGCGTCGACGTGATGCTGCCCGCACTCGGCGAGATCCGAGAGGCGTTCGAGCTCCCGGCGGACTCGACGACCCTGTCCTGGACGGTGAGTCTGTACCTGCTGGGTTTGGGGTGCGCTCAGCTGGTGTTCGGACCTCTCGCCGACCGGTTCGGCCGTAAGCCGACGCTGTATGCCGGGCTGGCCCTGTACGTGGCGGGAGCGGCAGGCTCCGCGCTGGCACCCTCGCTGGGGTTCCTGCTGGCGAGCCGCGTCGTCTGGGGCTTCGGCGCCGCCTCCCCGCGGGTCATGGCGCTGACGATCACCCGTGACCGTTATGTCGGCGACCGCATGGCACGGGTGATGTCGCTGATCATCGCGGTGTTCCTGATCGCCCCGATCCTCGGACCGGCGATGGGCGAGCTGCTGTTGCTCAGCGGGACGTGGCGGTGGGTGTTCGGGTTCTCCGTGGTGACGGCGTTGGCACTGTCCCTGTGGCTGACCCGCCTCGACGAGACCCTCGACCCCGCCCACCGGCTGCCCCTCGACGCCAAACGCCTCTCGAAGGCCTTCGGCACCATCGTCGGCACCCGCGTCACGCTGCGCTACGGCTTGGCCCTCACCTTCGAACTGAGCGCGTTCACGGCCTTCCTCGCCAGCTTCGAGCTCCTGCTCGACGACGTGTACGACCGCAGCGGGCAGTTCGCCCTGCTGTTCGGCGCCAGCGCGGCGGTCATGGCGATGGCCGCTCTGGGCAGCGCCCGAACCATCGGCGCTCTGGGCTCGGAGAAGGTCTTGCGGATGGCGATCGTCGCCCATGCGATCGGGGGGTCGGCGCTGGTAGCGATCTCGCTGGCGGACGGGGGCGCCCCGTCGTTCTGGGGTTGGTTCGCGGTGCTGACCGGACTGAACGCCCTCCACGTCGTGATCGCTCCCATCTGCAACTCCCTGGCCATGGCCCCGATGGGCGAGATCGCCGGGACCGCCTCGGCGGTCATCGGCGCGGTCTCCCTCGTCGTCGCCTCCCTACTGTCGTCAATCACCAACACCCTCATATCCGGGTCGGTGACGCCGCTGTCGCTCGGATACCTCTGCTACGGAGTGCTCGCCGGTGCGTGCATCCTCTGGGCCGGCCGCCAGGCTGTGCCGGAGCACCGAGCGGGTTAGCGTTCCCGCATGGAATTCGCAGGGAAGACCGCAATCGTGACCGGCGCCAGCCGCGGCATCGGCGCGGCGATCGCCACCGAGTTGGGGCGGCGGGGAGCAAACGTGGTGTGCGCGGCGCGTGCCAGCGCGGCGAACCCCCTGCGCCTGCCGGGAACCGTGGACGAGACCGCCCGGGCGGTCAGCGAGGCCGGAGGTGTCGGGCTGGCAGTGCCCTGCGACGTCACCAGCGACGACGACATCGAACGTCTCATGGCCACCACTCTGGACCGCTTCGGGCGGCTGGACCTGCTGGTCAACAACGCCGCGGTGAGCTTCGGGGGCGACCTGGACATCCCGATGAAGCGATTCGACGTGCTCATGCGCATCAACGTGCGGGCGCCACTCGTGGCCACCCGGCTGGCCCGGCCCCACCTGGCGGCGGCACCCGATGGGGGGCGCATCTTGAACGTTGGCTCGGTCACCGCCACCGGCTACTTCCCGTCGATGCTGACCTACGGCATGTCCAAGGCGGCGCTGGAGCATCTCACCGTCACCTCCGCCGCGGTGCTGGGGGCCGACGGCATCGCCGTCAACTGCTACCGGATCGACGTGCAGGTGGCCTCGGAGGGCTACGTCATGAACGCGCCCGGCGCCGACCACTCGACCTGGGCCGACACCGCGACAGCGGCCGAGGGGGCGCTGTGGATGCTGGCCCAGCCGATCGACTGGACCGGCCGCATCGTGCCACTGCTGGCGCTGGCGGACCATGTGCCGTCCATCGCCCGGCTGGGCCAGGAACAGTTCACACCCACGGGCCCCTGGACGATGGCCTCGGCATTGGGAGAGTCGCTCGACCCCTGAGCACCGCCGATCGCGAGCACCGCCGGCTCTAGTCGGAGGGCACCACCACGGGAACGATCATGGGGCGGCGCTGGGAGCGGTTGGAGACGAGGGTGCCCGCCGTGCGGCGCACGACGCGACGGACGTCTGCGGCGGTGGCATCCGGCTCGTCGCCCAGGAACTTCACCACCGCGGTGGCCAACTCCTTCTCCATCTCGATCTCGAGGGGGTCGGCGTCGGACTCGTCGAGCCAGCCCCTGCTGGTGACCTGCGGAGCCCCCACCACCGCGGCGGCTCCGAAGTCCACCACCACCGTGGCGACCACCACCCCCTGGGGGCCGAGGATCTGCCGCTCCCCCACTACGCCCCGATCGGATCCGGTGAACGGTCCGTGCACCAGGACGTGGTCTCCGGCGCACACGCCGGGCTCCAAGCGGAGGCCGCCGTCGTCGAGCACCACCTGGTCGCCGTCGCGTGCCACGAGCACCCGCTCGGCGGGCATCCCCAGCCGGCGCGCCAGGCCGGCGTGCGCCCGCAGGTGGCGCAATTCGCCATGAACCGGCACGAACCACTCCGGCGAGGCCGCCTGGTGCAGTGCCGCCAGCTCGTCCTGGCGACCGTGCCCGGAGGTGTGAATCTCGATCTCGCCGGAGTGCACCACCCGGGCCCCCCGCTCGATCAGGTCATTGATCATTCCGCTGACCCGGAACTCGTTGCCGGGGATGGGGTTGGAGCTGAGCACCACCGTGTCATCGGGGCCGATCTGGATCCAGCGGCTGTCGCCGGCGGCCGCTGACGCCAGCGAGGAGCGCTCCTCCGCCTGCGACCCGGTGGAGATCACGCACAGCTCGCCGGGCGCCATGCCGGCGGTATCGGCGATGTCCACGACGGCGCTGTCGGGCGCCCGCAGCAGGCCCAGCTCCCGGCCCAGCGCCACGTTCTTCTTCATCGAGAGTCCGAGGGTGGCCACGCGCCGGCCGTCGGCTACCGCCGCGCTGATGATCTGCTGCACCCGGTGCAGGTGGCTGGCGAAGCACGCCGTGATGATGCGGCGCCCGGCGTTGTCCGCGAAGACGCGCGACAGCACCGGGCCGATGTCGCTCTCGGAGCGTGAGCTCCCCGGCTGCTCGGCGTTGGTGGAGTCGGCCAGCAACAGGCGCACGCCCGGGTCCTGGGACATGGCGCCGATGCGGGCCAGGTCGGTCCGGCGCCCGTCGACGGGGAAGAAGTCCAGCTTGAAATCACAGGAGTGCAGCAGCACACCCTGCGGTGTGCCGATCGCGGTGATGACCCCGCCCGGCACCGAGTGGGTCACAGGCACGAATTCGCAGGTGAACGGCCCGATCTGGATCGTCTCGCCGTCGGAGATGGGAATCAGCCGGGCCCGGTCGACGTAGCCCGACTCGGTAATACGGCGCCGCGCCAGCCCCAGCGTGAACGGCGTCCCGTAGATGTCGCAGGGAACCTTGGCCAGCAGGTGGTTCAGCGCCCCGATGTGGTCCTCGTGGCCGTGCGTGGCGATGCAACCGACGACCTTGTCGGACCGCTCGAACACGTAGGACAGATCGGGCAGGATCGAGTCCACGCCGGGACGGTCCTCACCGGCGAACATCTGCCCGCAGTCCAGCAACAGCAGGGCCTCGTCTGTCTCGATGGCGGCACAGTTGCGACCGATGTCGCCGAGGCCGCCGAGGAAGGTGACCCGTACAGCCTCAGTCAAAGCCGAGTTCCCGGCCCAGATGGGTGGTCGCCAGGGTCGCCCGCGCGTCGTCCGCCAGCCCTGCGGGCTCGGCATCCATCGGGGGGCGGCAGCGCCCGGCCGGGCGGCCGAGCACCCGCAGCAGCGCCTTGGTGGGGATCGGGTTGGGTGCCGCATCGCCCGTCTCGTAGTCGAACGACGGACCCATCGCCGCGTTGGCGGCCCGGGCGGCGGCAGTGTCGCCACGCTCCCAGGCCCCGAACATCTCGAGGTGCTCCGCTGCGGTCCAGTGCGTGGCCACGCCGATCACGCCGACCGCCCCCACCGCCAGCAGCGGCAGGGTCAAGGCGTCGTCGCCGCTGTAGACCTCGAAGCCCTCCGGGGCGGCGGCGATCAGGCGACCGGTCTCGGCGGGGTCGCCGGCGGCGTCCTTGATGCCGGCCATGTTCTCGACATCGTTCGCCAGCGACAGCAGCGTGGCGCTCGCGACCTTGCGACCGGTGCGCACAGGGATGTCGTAGATGATCATCGGCAGGTGCGTGGCGGAGGCGATGGCCCGGAAGTGGTCGTACAGGCCGGCCTGCGGGGGACGGTTGTAGTAGGGGGCGACGGACAGGATGCCTGCGGCTCCTGCCGCGGTGGCCCGCTCGGTCAGCTCGACGGCTGCCGCGGTGTCGTTGCTCCCGGCCCCGGCCAGGACCGGCACGTCGACGGCCTCGACCACCGCCGCGATCAGGTCGATCTGCTCGTCGTGGCTGAGGGTCGGCGACTCGCCGGTCGTGCCCGCCACGACCAGACCCTCGTTGCCGCAAGCCACCAGCCAGCGAGCCAGCTCGGCGGCGCCGTCGAGGTCCAAAGCGCCGTCGTTCCCGAACGGCGTGACCATGGCGGTGACGACACGGCCGAATCGCGGGGCGCTCACAGCAGGCAATGGCATTGCGCTGAGGCTACCTCCGGTCAACTGGCCCGGCTCAGCGAAAGTCCCGGGAGGCCGGTGCCCGGTCGACGGGGAGCGCCTCGATCCGCTCGGCAACGACGTTCAGCACCCCTTCGGAGTGTTCGAGCCGCCCCCGCACCAGCAGGGCGGGCGCCGCGGCGACCAGCTTGCGGTGGTGCTGCCAGCAGCCCGGCGAGACCACTACGTTCATCAATCCTGTCTCGTCCTCGAGGCTCAAGAAGGTGACACCGCCGGCGGTGGCGGGACGCTGGCGATGCGTCACCACTCCCCCCACCAGCACCTTCTCCCCGTCGCCGCAGTTGGCCAGATCAGCCGCCGTCACCACGCCGAGGGCCGCCAGTTCGGCCCGGATGAACCGGGTGGGGTGGCCGCCGGGAGCCACCCCGGTTGCCCAGAGGTCCGCCCGGGACACCTCGTCGGGCGACATGGCGGGCAGCGGGGGGGCCCGCTCGCCGACGACGATGCCCGGTAGGCGGTCGGCGCTCGCCCGGCCCAGCGCCCCCGCCGTCCACAGCGCCCCACGCCGGTCGAGGTCGAAGCAACCGAAGGCCCCGGAGGTGGCGAGCGCCTCCAGCGCCGACGACGACAGCGACGGCACCCGCCGGCGCAGATCCTCCACCGAGCAGTAGGGCCGGCCGGCGTCGATCTCGGCGGCCGGCTTCTCGCCGACCCCCCGCACGTAGTCGAGCCCCAGCCGCACCGCCCAGCCACCGGTGGAGTCCTCGGCTCGCTCCAGCCCGGCTGTCGCCGCCGAGGCGTTGAGATCGGGGGTGCGCACCACGACCCCGTGGCGGCGGGCGTCGCCCACCAGGGTGTGGGGCGACCAGAACCCCATCGGCTGGGCGCGCAGCAGGGCGGCACAGAACGCCGCCGGGTAGTGGTACTTGATCCACGACGAGGCGTAGACGAGGTACGAGAACGACACGGCGTGGCTCTCGGGGAAGCCGTAGTTGGCGAAGGCGTCCAGCTTCCGCCAGACCTGCTCGCCGACCCCCTCGCCGATGCCGTTGGACCGCATGCCGGCGAAGAACCGCTCCTTGAGCTTCGCCAGGCGCTCATGGCTGCGCTTGGAGCCGACCGCCTGGCGGAGCCGGTCGGCCTCGGCCGCGCTGAAGTTGGCCGCGTCGATGGCGATCTGCATGAGCTGCTCCTGGAAGAGCGGCACACCGAGGGTCTTGGCGAGCGCCCGTTCCAGGAGCGGGTGGGGGTAGGTGACCTCCTCGGTTCCGTTGCGGCGCCGGATGTAGGGGTGGACCGAGCCGCCCTGGATGGGGCCGGGCCGGATGAGGGCCACCTCCACGACCAGGTCGTAGAAGCAGCGGGGTTTCAGCCGGGGCAGCGTGGCCATCTGGGCGCGCGACTCCACCTGGAACACCCCCACGGTGTCGGCCGCGCAGAGCATCTCGTAGACCTCGGGCTCCTGGGGCAGGGCGGCGAGGTCGATCTCGGTGCCGTCGGATCCGGCGACGAGGTCGACGGCGTGACGCAGCGCCGACAGCATCCCGAGCCCCAGCAGGTCGAACTTCACCAACCCCACTGCGGCGCAGTCGTCCTTGTCCCACTGCAGGACGCTGCGACCCTTCATGCGCCCCCACTCCACGGGGCACACCTCGATCACGGGCCGGTCGCAGATGACCATGCCCCCGGAGTGGATCCCCAGGTGGCGGGGGAACCCCTCGACCTCGGCGGCCAGTTCCAGCACCTCGGCCGGGACGGAGCTGTGCGGATCGGCCGTCTCCTGGTGTACGCCACGGCGATGATCGATCAGCTTCGACAGGGAATCACCCTCGCCGTGGCCCAGCGCCCGTGCCATGTCGCGCACCGCCGAGCGGGAGCGATACGTGATGACGTTGGCCACTTGGGCGCAATGGTGGCGCCCGTAGCGCTCGTAGACGTACTGGATGACCTCCTCGCGGCGGCCGCTCTCGATGTCCACGTCGATGTCGGGGGGACCGTCGCGCGCCGGGGACAGGAACCGTTCGAAGAGCAGGTCCAGCGAGACGGCGTCCACGTTGGTGATGCCGAGGGCGTAACACACCGCCGAGTTGGCGGCCGAGCCGCGGCCCTGGCAGAGGATCCCGGACCGACCGCAGAACTCCACGATGTCCCACACCACCAGGAAGTAGCCGCAGAACCCCAGCGTCTCGATGATGTGAAGTTCCCGGTCGAGTTGCGCCCAGGCCCCGGTGACCCGCTCGGCGGTGCGAGGCCCGTAGCGGCGGACGCCGCCGGCGGTGACCAGGCGGCGCAGGTAGCCCGCCTCGTCGAGACCGTCGGGGCAGGGATAGGGGGGCAGGTCGGGGGCCACCAGCTGCAGATCGAAGGCGCACTCGCGCCCGAGGTCGGCGGCTCTATCGACGACTCCCGGCCAGCGAACGAAGCGCGCCGCCTGCTCGGCGCCCGAGCGCAGGTGGCGGCCGGCCGGCGGGAGCCACCCGTCGATCTCATCCAGGCTGCGGCGCGCCCGCACCGCGGCCAGCGCGGCGGCGAGCCTCTGCCTACCCACCGAGTGGTGGTGCACGTTGCCGGTGGCGACGAGCGCCAAGCCGGCACCGGCAGCCAGTTCGGCGAGGGCCTCGTTGCGCACCGAGTCGCCCGGCAGTCCGTGGTCCCACAGCTCGACGGCCACGTTGGCGGCACCGAAGTCGGCGGTCAGCTGTTCCAGCGCCCGGCGGGCGGGCGGCACGCCTCCTGCCGCCAGAGCCTGCGGCACCGCCCCCTTGCGGCACCCGGTGAGGATCAGCCACCCGTCGCCGGTGCCCGCCCCGCCAAGGGTGACGAGGCGCTCGTAGTCGAACCGGGGGGCGCCCTTGGTCCCCGCCAGCTGACCCTCACTGATGGCCCGCGCCAGCAGCGCGTAGCCGCGGGGATCGCGGGCCAGCACCAGCAGGTGAACGCCGGCGGGATCCGCCGGCCCGGCGCGCTCGGAGTCCTTCCGGCGGCGCCGGGCGGGCTCCGGCGAGGAGGGTGCCTGCTGCGGCAAAGTGAGCTCGGCGCCGAAGACCGTCGGGAGCCCCAGGGCCCCGGCAGCCTCGGCGAAGCGCACCACGCCGTAGAAGCCGTTGTGATCGCAGATGGCCAGCGCCTCGAGGCCCAGCCGGGTGGCCTCGGTGGCCAACTCCTCGGGGTGGGAGGCCCCGTCCAGGAAGGAGAAGTTGGAATGGCAGTGCAGTTCCGCGTAGCGGACCGAGCCCCGGCGGCGGGCCAGGTCGGCCGGCGGCCGGTATGCCTGCCGCTTGCGTGACCAGGCCGGACTGTCGTTGCCGTCGCCGGCCCAGATATCGACGGGACGACCTGCCGATGTGCGGTCCGAGGAGGGGTGGTCCGAGAGCAGGCGCTCGATGTCGCTCCACGGCACGTTGGGGTTGTTCCAGCCCACTCCCCTACTGTATACGAATATATGTTTGCTATCAGTGTGTCAGTCCGTAGAGCCAGGCCACAGGACCAGGCCCAAAGAGTCAGTCCACTGAGTCAGTCCACTGAGTCAGTCCAAAGGGTCAGTCCCACAGGGCGGTCACCTGCCACCGCCCCCGTTCCAGCACCGCCAGGCACCCCAGACCGTCGCCGGTCAGCAACTGGAGGCGAGCCCGGCGACGGGGCGCCCTGCGGTCCCACCAGCGCTCCTCGGTGGGCCACGGCCCGGCCCAGGCCACCACCTCTGAGGATCGACCACCGACCTGAAGCCGGGCCGGCGGCGCCGAGACCGAACCTCGGCCGTTGACCCGCACGGTGGCGCCCGAGATGTCGTGCACCTCCGCGGGCCACGGGACCGCAAGGAGGCGCGCCGGCGACGGGGCCGGCAACCTGCCGGGCCAGGGGCGATCGTCGCCGGCGAGCCGGCGGTCACGGACCTCCACGGTGGACGCCGGGACCAGCGCGATCTGCTCGTCGACCCCGCGGCCGCCGCCCCGGGTGGGGACCTTGACCGCTTCGGCGCCCAAGCGGCCGCAGAGGCGGGCGGCCACCCGGGCGGCGCGCTCGTCCGCTTCGGCCTCTCCGCCCCAGAACCCCAGCTGGCGCCCCCGGACCGGCGCAAGCTCGTCGGCGACGAGCACCAGCCGGGTGATCCCGCCGCCCGGCCGGGAGGTGCCCGAGCCGGCGAGTTGGCTGCCGAACTGCCAGCAGACCCGGTCGGCGATGTCGCCCGCCGACAGTCCCCCCTCGTGGCGCCAGAGCCGCAGGAAGCTCTCGCCTTCGGTGGTCTCGGCCTCGACGGCGATCCGCAGGCACGACATCCCGGCCTTCTCGAGGCGCCGGTGCAGTTCCTCGGCAAGGGCGCGGCCGCAGAAGGCCACCCGGTCCAGACCGTCGGCAGGCGGGTCGATCTCGACGCTCACCGACCAGTCGCCGGCAGGTTCCCGCGGGGCGAGAGGTCGTTCGTCGGCCCCGGCGGCGAGGCATCGGGCGCGCTGACCCTCGGTGCCGAAGCGCCCCAGCACGTCGGCGGTCGGCAGCGCCGCGAAGGCGCCGAGGGTGCCGATGCCCAGACGGACCAGCACATCGGTGAGCTGGGAGCGACCCAGCAGCTGCACCGGCAGGGGCGCCAGGAACGCGGCGGCGCCGCCCGGACCGACGATGCACACCGGATCCGCCAGCTCCGCCGCCACCGCCGCGGTGAAGGGACCCTCCGCTATGCCGACCCGCACCCCGGCACGCCCCTCGAGGGCCTGCGACATGCGCTCGAGGACCAGGTCGGCGAGGACCCTGTCGCCGCCGAAGTAACGGGACGGGCCCCGGGAGGCGAAGGCACAGGTCCCAGGCGCCGACACCTCTACCTGCGGGGTGATGTCGGTTAGGGCCGCCACCGCCGGCTCGAAGGCATCGGCGGGCAGCACCACGGCCGGCTCACCCGGGCCGGCGGGCAGGGGACCGACCCCGGCAGGAACGCAGCGGGCCACTAGCGCGCGAACCGGGAAGGTCATGCCACGACCGCCTCGAAGGCGCCGACAGGCAGACAGCCGACCCCAGTAAAAGCGCAGCGGGCCACCAGCGTGCGGACCGGGGCGGTCATGCCACGACCGCCTCAGCCCCGTTGCCGGAGAGTGCCGCGCCGGGCAGAGCCGTGGCAGCCGGCTCGCCGGCGTCGGCAGGCAACCGGTCGGACCGATCCTCCGCCAGGACCGGCGCACCGTCCGGGCCCGGCAGCAGCAGATCCAGCGAGCGTGGCCGGCTCGCCGCGCCGCGTCCCTCAGCCCGCACCGACACGCGCCGGGCGCGCAGCAGACCCCAGCCGTCCCCCAGACCGCTCCAGCGCGACGAGACGACCTGCAGGCGCACATCCGCACCGTGGCAGGCCTCGCCACCGAGAGCCTTCCCACCGAGACCCGCGCCACCGAGAGCCTTGCCACCGAGACCCTTGCCGCCGAGACCCGCACCGCCGAGACCCTTGCCGCCGAGACCCTTGCCGCCGAGACCCGCACCGCCGGGATGGATCAGCACCGATCCCCGCTCCCGCAGCCTGGCCGCCAGCCGGCGCTGATCTGCCGCCCCGAGCCGGATCCCCGCGCCCACCAGCACAATGTCCACCGCACCCGCCAGCGCGGCGACGGCCTCAGCGGCGGCGCGAGGTTCCGCAGTGGCGACCATCAGGAGCCGTTCGAGCACCACCCCGGCCTCAGCCGCCGCGGGGAGGCCGAGGCCCTCCTCCCCCACCACCGCGGTCCACGAGCCGGCTGCGGACGGGCCTGCGGCGATGGCCAGAGCCAGCGAGGTGGCACCGTCACCGCCGGTGGCGATCACCCACCCTCGCTGCAGGGCACCACCGGGGAACAGGTCTCGCAGCGGGGCCAGCACCGGCAAGGTCCGCTCCCGGGCTTCGGTGAGCGGGGCGACCCGTTCACCCAGGAGTCGCAGATGATCCCGCCCACTCCCGGACGCCCCACCGGACGCGGGCCCCGTCGTGTTCCTGCACCGAAGGTGACCCCGCCCACTCTCGGGCGCCCCACCGGCGGCCATGCTCTCCGGGGTGTTCTCCAGCTCAGACATCCGACCAGTATCGAACATCTGTTCGTATCTGGCAAATCGGCGGCTTCCCGCGCCGGCAGATGGGACTCAGCAGTTGGCCATTGCCCGGAGTGCATCGCACATCCGGAGGCGCCCGACCCCATCGAGTTGCCCGAGCCGCCGCGTCAGGACCGACTTCGGCACCGCAGCGAGATTGTCGAACGAGACGACGCCGTCGTGGTCGATCCCCTCGTCCGGTCCGACCGGGACACAGGTCGGAATCGAGCGAATCGTGCTCGTCACCGGCGCCACGACCACGTTGTTGAGCACGGGGATCGACTCGTCACGTGAGACGACCAGCGCCGGGCGACACTTCTGGTTGGGCGGCTCCATGAGCCACAGTTCGCCTTGGGCTACCACGGCTCGGCTTCAGTCATGGCGATCGCGTTGGCCATCGCCTGGGCGTCGTCATCGACTGTTTGCGGCTGCGCCCGGTACGAGTCGGCGATGGACTTGCCGATGTGCGCTCGCTCGACCGACTCGGCGAGATGCTCGACCGCCCGGCGGATCACCGCCGAGCGCGTGTCACCGATGCCCGCAGCCACGAGACGGTCGATGGTCTCGATCTGCCGGGAACTGAACCGGGTCGGCACCGCCGTTGTCATACAAACAGTATACGAGATGGCCAGGTCTCCAGGATCGTGTCAGCCCCACGCCTCAGGTCCGCAGGACGGGGTTGGTGGCGGGTGGGGGGTTGGCGAGGCGGAGGTGGTCGGGGGGTCGGAGTTTGTGATGCCCGCCGGTGGGGGTGTGGACCTCGTAGTCGTGTTCGTGGACCAAGTCGTGGCAGGAGTGGCAGAGGAGGGTGAGGTTCTCGACGAGGGTGGGGCCGCCGTCTCTCCAGAACCTGATGTGGTGCGACTCGGATTCCTCGACGGTGGCCCGGCAGCCGATGCAGCCGCCGTCGCGGGCCGCCAGCAGCATGCGTTGGGCCTCGTTGGGGTTGCGACTGGTGCCGATGGCGATGTTCTGCCAGTTGGCGTCGAAGAGCACCGGCATGACCCTGGCGTTCACCGCCAGAGCGGCAGCGACCTCGGCGGGAACCGGGGTGCCGTCGTCGAGCCGCGGGTTGATGAGGTGGCCGCTGAGGTGGTCGTAGTCGGCCAGCACCAGCAGGGTGGTCTGCTGGCGAGTGCAGTCGCTGTGCCCGCCGAATAGCTCGGCCACCACGTCCGCGCCTCGCTGGGCATGACTGTCCTCAGCAGAGCCGGGGCGGTTTCGCATGGCCCGCATGGCGGACTGGTAGATCTGGTGCAGGCGCTTGCCGGTCACGGAGTCGAACTGCGCCGACAGGTGCCACACGCCGTCATCGCCCTGGAACATGCGGGCTCGCCGCTCGTCGCGCTGGGCGCGCAGTTCCTCGGCGGCGGGGCCGGTGCCGTACTTGTCGTCCTCGCCGTCGGGCCCTTCGGCGGAATCCGACGCCCTGTCGTGGACCACCATGTGGCGCCCCACCACGTCGGAGGGATACACCCGGCCCAGCTCCAGCAGGTCCTCCTCGCTGCGGGCGTGCTCCTTGCCGGCAGCGCGGGCCACCACGCGGGCGTGGGACAGGGTGATCTCCCCCGCCGACAGCGCCTCCACGGTCTCCGTTAGTTCCTCGGCGACCAGCGTGTGCGCCAAACCCGCCTCGGCGCGCGCCTGGATGGCCGGCACCCGGTTGTACTCGCGCATCAGCCAAGCAGTGGACTCCCAGCCGTTGCGGCGCGCCACCTCACCGGCGACTGCCATCAACATGCCCTCGACCCGGGCACGCGCCTCGCCCAGGTCGACCATCAGGTCCAGCAACTCCCCCACCCGCACCGAGCCCACGTCCAACGAACCCACGCACACCGCACGGCCACACTCACAGCCCCCAGCGCCCACATAACCGCTGTCGCCCACCGACTCCGACGAACCCACAATGCCCAGCACCCCCGCCGCCTCGGACTCCGCCACCGTCCGCGCCCGAGGATCCACCCACCCCGCCCCCCGAGCGGCGAGCTCCCGCCGCAGGGACTCGACACGCTCAAGCTCCCCGACCTCCGGCGCCCCGACAGATGTACTGTTTCCGGACTTCATAGATCTTATTATACTAACATTCTGACTAAAAGCAAACATTTGTCCCCCCACATCTTCCGAATTCTCCAGCAACCGCCCACGCGCCGCTGCCTCCGCGCTACCGGTCACAAGCTTGGGACCAGGCAATAGACAGCAACCACCCGAACGACGGCGCCCCAAGGACCACTACCACACCCACCCGACCAGGCAATAGACAGCAGCCACCCGAGCGACGGTCGGGCTTTCGGCGCCGGCTCTGGATTCCGGCCTCGATCCGAGTCGGGGCCGGCTCTGGGCCGGGATGGCGCACTGCGACGGGCGACTCGGACGGCAAGGCGCGCCCAGCTCAGCGCGGTTGGGTTGAGGCGTGACGGTGGCTGCTTCTCAGGAGACCCCGCCA
Source organism: Acidimicrobiales bacterium (assembly GCA_963664235.1). Taxonomy (GTDB): domain Bacteria; phylum Actinomycetota; class Acidimicrobiia; order Acidimicrobiales; family CATQHL01; genus VXNF01. The sequence continues at coordinate 3,443,021 of OY760933.1, forward strand.
GACACCGGATCCACCGCCTCCCCCTCAAGCGCCGCCTCCTGCTCGAGCGCCGTCTCGTCGTCAAGGACGTCGACGCGGTCGGGGCGGCGGGAGACGTGCCGCAGCACCAGCGGATACCCCACCACGGCGATTGCGGTGAAGATGAACCACTGCACCGCGTAGCCGAGATGAGGGCCGTCGCCCGGCGCCGGCAGCGCCACCAGCACGGGGTAGTCACCCGGGGGCGGGTCCTGGCTGTTTAGCTGCAGGTAGTAGGGGTACACCGGGTAGTCCAGCTGGGCGGCGTAGCGCGTGATGTCGGGTCGGGCCAGGCTGGCCAGGCGCCCCTCGGAGGGATCGGCCACGCCCAAGCCCGCCCGCTGCTCGCTGAGTCGCACCCATCCCCGGACGGTCACCTCAGCGTCGGGAACCGGCGCAGGCGGGCGCGCCGCCGGATCGCTGGAGGACTGCGGCACCCAACCCCGGTTCACGACCAGGGCAGGACCCTCGACGGGCACCAGCGGGGTCAGCAGCCACACGCCGGGAGCGCCGTTCAGCGACCGCCCCCGCACCGCCACCTCGTCGCCGGGCCGGTAACGCCCGGTCGCCTCGACCACGCGGTACTGGACCTCCTCAACGCCACCGCCGGCGATCTCGGCAGCCAGCACATCGGTCGCCACCACCGCGGCGGCCGTGCGCTCGGCCTGCAGAGCGTTCAGATCGCGCCGCTCCTCCAGCCGCCGCACCTGCCAGAGGCCCAAGTTGATCATCACCACGATCAGCACCAGCACCAGCACATGCGACACCAACCACCAAGGCCGCAGAAACCGCCGCATGCCCGCCAGTATGCCGGAGGTTCTCGCCGGCCTGGAGCAATTGTTGGGCGACGATTGCCACCTCGAGCGCTACCGCGACAGCCAGGTGAACCTCCCCGGGTCTCACGCCGGGCAGACCACACCGCCAAAGACACGGGGCAGACCCTTAGCGACCCCGGTGCGATGTACGTCTCCTCGCCAGCGGCCGCAAGCACTGCAAGACGGTGCGGGCCCGCCAACGTGATGAGCGACTAGCTGCGCGCGAACACCACCAGTTCCTCGATGTCGCCGGCGTCGGCCCGTTGGAGGGCGCGGCGGTAGATGGCGCGCAACTCCTCGGTATTGACGTGGAGGTGGATTCCCCAACTGAACCGTCGACGGCCCCGAGCCATCACCAGATAGTCCGCGGCGATACGACCGGCCCAATCCCAAACCTCGCCGAACATGTCCCGGTGCAGTCTCCGGAGGTAGCTGTCGGTGAGCAGTAGGCGGATCGGCGGCGGCCGCCGGAGGAGTGCCCGGGCGATGTTGCGTTGTTCCGCCGCGAACAGATCGCCCCTAGTGGCGATGTAGCTGGGAATCGGGCCGACGCGATCATCCTCGGTCAGTTCAGTGTGGCCGTCGCCAAGCGGCAGTAGTGGATCGCTCACGCAGGCTGTTCGTCGCCGGCCCAGAGGCCGCGACGGTTTGCGAACCAGTCCGAGAGTTCCTCGACCTGGGAGGAGAACTCTGCTTCTGATAACTCTTGACTCTCGAGGCGGCCGTGATGGGCGACTTGGGTGAGATGTTGCGCGGCCTTGCGCCGTGACTGGGCACGGACACTGTCCTCCAGCGTCGTCCGGGGCACGAGGGCGTAGACGAGTTCGCAATCCATGGCTGCCGCGGCCCGCGACAGGGTCTCGAGCTTCACCGTGCTTTGCCGCTCGTTGCGTTCGATCTCGGACACCACCTGCTGGCTGACCCCCATACGTGCGGCCAGTTCGGCGCCCGACATTCCCAGGGCGTCGCGGACCGCCCGGATCCATCCCTTGTTCGGGCGGCCGAGATCGCCGAGGGCGCGGACCGACTCGTAACGGTCGTCGAGTTGCCGCCGAGCGTGAAGCTGAGTGCTCTCCATGAGAGCATGTCTACAGGCCATAGCCTGTATTACTAGTCAGTCCTACAGTGTCTAACCTGTAGCACTAGCTCTGGATTCCGGCCTCCGCCGGAATGACGAGCGAGTGAGCGCCCGATCAGGGGACCGGCTACAGGCCCAGGAGGGGTTCGAGGCCGACGGTTAGGCCGGGGCGGTCGGCGATAGCCCGGATCGCCAGGAGCGTGCCGGGCATGAACGAGGACCGGTCGTAGGAGTCCGCTCGGATCGCCAGCGTCTGGCCCTGCGCACCCAGGATGACCTCCTGGTGGGCCACCAGGCCTGCCAGGCGCACCGAGTGCACCCGTATCCCCGAGGGTCCGAGGCCGCCGCGGGCGCCGGGGAGCAGCTCGGTGCGGGTCGGATCGGGATTCCACTCCCCCGAGGCGGCGGCCATGCGGCTCGCCGTCATCATGGCGGTGCCCGAGGGGGCGTCCACCTTGGCGTCGTGGTGCAGTTCGATCACCTCGGCGCTCTCGAAGAGGGGGGCCGCCATCTCGGCGAAGCGCATCATCAGCACCGCCGAGAGGGCGAAATTCGGCGCGATGATGCAGTTGCTGCGGTCGAAAAGCCCGGCTACGTGCGCCAGGTCTTCCTCGGAGAACCCGGTCGTGCCGACCACCGCGTGAATGCCCGCGGCCGCCAGGCTCGCCAGGTTCTGCCGGGCCGAGGTGATCACCGTGAAGTCCACGGCGACCGCCACGCCCGCCTCGGCCAGGGCGTCGGGCGAGGCGGCGACAGTCACGCCATCGAGCTCCGCGCCGTCGCCGAGCAACTCGGCCACGCTCGCACCGGCCGCGGCAGGATCCACCGCAGCGGCCAGTTGCATGTCGCCGGCGGCCGCCACGGCCGCGCACACCGTGCGCCCCATGCGCCCGGCGGCACCCAGAACGCCGACCCGGATCACGCTGTCACCCTATTCCGGCAGTGCGGATTCCGTCAGTGCGGCGACCCGGGTTGTGTACGAGCCGGGATGCGTGACTGCTCCACCCGGGCTTGGCCCCGCGAGCAGATGCCCGCCAGGCGCGCTGTTCGCTGCGAGCGAACGCGTCCCGGCAGCGCTCACAGCCGATCCGATCGGGTCAGTTCCGCCGGCGGCGGGGGCGTCCCGGCGAATCGGCGGGACCCAGATCACCGAAATCGGTGGCGACCGCCCGGTCGAACTCGTCGGCGAAGGAAACTTCCTCGATCCCCGTGGGGGCCTCGGACGAAGAGCGGTCCGACCGCGACGATTGACGGTCGCGACCACCATCACGGCCACCATCCCGGCCACCATCCCGGCCACCATCCCGGCCACCGCCGCGGCCACCGTCACGGCCACCGCGACCACCGTCACGGCCACCGTCACGGCCACCACCGCGGCCACCGTCACGGCCCCTGTCACGGCCCCTGTCACGGCCACCGTCGCGACGATCATCCGAGCGGCGCTCGGAGGAATCGCGGGCTGGGCGCCCGCCGGCTCCGTCGTCGCCGTCATCGTCGTCGCCGACGGGAAGCAGGCTGATGCGGTTGTTGCCGTCCACGGAATCCACCCGAACGGTGATCTCGTCATCGAGCGCCAGCACCTCCTCGACCCGGTCCAGGCGACGCCCGCCGCCCAGCTTCGAGATGTGCACCAGCCCGTCTCGTCCCGGCAGGATGTTCACGAACGCCCCGAAACCGGTGATGTTGACGACTCGACCGGTGTAGACCGCTCCGAGCTCGACCTCGGGTGGGAACACGATCGCCCGGATGCGCTCCTCGGCGGCGGCGACCGCCGTACGGTCGGAGGCGGCAACGGAGACCCTGGCACCGGTGGCATCCTCGTCGACCATGATCTCGGCACCGGTCTCGTCCTGGAGGGCGTTGATGACCTTGCCCTTCGGACCGATCACCTCGCCGATCTTGTCGGTGGGAATCTCGAAGGTCACGATCTTGGGAGCGGTCTCGCCGACATCGTCACGCGGCGCGTCGATGGCTCCGCTCATGACCTCCAGGATCTGCAGCCGTGCGTCGCGGGCCTGCTCCAGGGCCGAGGTCAGCACCGAGGCGGGGATCCCGTCGATCTTGGTGTCGAGCTGTAGCGCCGTGACGTAGTCCTCGGTGCCCGCAACCTTGAAGTCCATGTCACCGAAGGCGTCCTCGGCGCCGAGGATGTCGGTGAGCGCCAGGTAGCGGTCGCCCTCGTTGATGAGCCCCATGGCGATTCCCGCCACCGCGGCCTTGATGGGCACGCCCGCATCCATGAGCGAGAGGGTGGAGGCGCACACCGAGGCCATGGACGAGGAGCCGTTGGAGGACATCACCTCGGAGACCAGCCGGATGGTGTACGGGAAATCCTCGATGCCCGGGACGACCGGCAGCAGCGCCTTCTCTGCGAGTGCCCCGTGGCCGACCTCCCGCCGGCGCGGCCCGCGCATGAACCCGGCCTCGCCGGTGCTGAACGGCGGGAAGTTGTAGTGGTGCAGGAAGCGCTTGCGCTCGGTGGGGTCGATGCCGTCCACGATCTGGTCCATTCGCTGGGTACCGAGCGTGGTGACGTTCAGGACCTGCGTCTCGCCGCGCTGGAACAGTCCCGAGCCGTGGGTCATGGCGATGACGCCCACATCGGCGGACACGGGCCGCAACTCGCTGGTGCCCCTGCCGTCGATACGGAGGCCGTCGGCGAGGATGCGTTCCCGGACGATGGACTTGGAGAGCGAGCGAACGGCCGACTTGGCCTGCTGCTCCACGCTGTCGACGCCTTCGAGCCGTTCGGCCACCGCTGCGATGATCGACTTGGCGGCGCCGCGCTCGGCGGCGAGGCGTTCCGTCTTGTCGGCGATCTGCTGCGCTTCGCCCAGCTGGTCGCGCCCGATCTCGGCAACCGCCTCGGCAACCTCATCGCTGTAGTCGACGACGAGTTCGTACTCCATTGTGGGCTTGACGCCCGCGGTGGCGATGAGCCGGCGCTGCAGGGCGACCGCCTCGGAGATCCAACGCTTGGAGGCCTCGAGGCCGCCGGCCAGGACCGCCTCGTCGACCTTCGGAGCACCGGCCTCGTAGTGGCCGACCGAGCCGGGTGTTCCGGCGGCCTCGACCATCATCACCGCGACGTCGCCATCGGCGAGGACCCGCCCGGCGACGACCATCTCGAAGGTGCAGCCGTCGGCCTCGGGATAGGTGGGATGCGGGATCCACTGGCCGTCGGCGGTGTAGCCGATGCGCACGGCACCGATGGGCCCACCGAAGGGAATGGCCGAGATCCCCAATGCGGCCGAGGCCGCGTTGAGGGCCAGCACGTCATAGGGGTTCTGCTGATCGGCGCCGAGCACGAGCCCGACGACGTGCACGTCGTTGCGGAACCCGTCAGGGAAGGCGGGACGAAGCGGCCGGTCGATGAGACGGCACGCCAGGGTGGCCTGCTCGCTGGCCCGACCCTCCCGGCGGAAGAAGGAGCCCGGGATCTTGCCGGCGGAGAACATGCGCTCCTCGATGTCGACGGTCAGCGGGAAGAAGTTGATGCCCTCCCGCACGCTGTCGGAGGCCGTGGCGGTGACGAGGACCTCGGTGCGCCCGAGCCGTGCGAGCACGGCGCCTCCGGCCAGGGAGGCCAGGCGGCCGGTCTCCAGGGTCATCTGCTTGTCGTCGGTTCCGCCAATCGGCCCGGAGACACTGATTGTGTCGTTCATGAGTAGTTCCTTTCAATCGATCCCGCAGTCGCCAGCTGCCGCCCCGTGACGGGGCGAAGCTCCTCGAACCACCACATAACGGCCTCAGCCGGGGTGTTCTCGAGTTGTGCCTGCGTGAAGAATCTGTGTTTGTCAGCGACGCAGGCCGAGGTTGCCGATCAGCGCCCTGTAGCGCTCGATGTCCTGGTTGCGGAGATAGTCCAGCAATCGCCGGCGGCGACCGACCAGCATCAGAAGACCACGACGGCTGTGGTGGTCCTTCTTGTGTGCCTTCAGGTGCTCGGTCAGGTGACTGATGCGATCCGTGAGCAGCGCCACCTGAACCTCGGTGGAGCCCACGTCGGCGTCGTGCCGACTGTGTTTCGCGATCGTGTCGGCCTTCGGAGGCAGGTGTTCGGCCATCATCCCCGGCGGTCCGCACTCTTACGGACCGGTTCCAAGTATTGCGTGTGATTCCGCGTATTCGTCTCTGCGTTGCACCGACAAGGTTACCGGTCCGGCGACCCCGCTCCACCACCGGCAGCGCCGGGCAGCTCCGGCCGGATCTGCTGGGCCAGAACGACCACCGGCTGGAGCGTTGCGTCGCGGCGCTCGCACATCGCGAGGAGCGACCCGGACTCGTCGAGTACCGCCCACGGGCCGTCCCCCACCAACCCGGTTGCCGGCAGGCGCCGGCCCTGGGTAACCGCCAGGGCACCCGCCCCGGGCACCGTCAGAGTGGCGTAGTCCCGAACCCCAACCGCCGGCGCCAGCAACTCCAGCTGCTCCAGGGGCCGCGACTCAGCCGCCGTGAACGATCCGACGGCGGTCCTCCGCAACGCCGCCAGATGGGCCCCGCCGCCCAGCGCGGCACCCCAATCGGCAGCCAGTGTCCGCACGTAGGTACCCGAGGAACAGGCCACCGTCACCTTGGCCCAGGGCCGGTTCCCGGCGCCGAAACCGGTCACCTCCAGGCTGTTGACGTGGACCGTCCGGGGCTCACGGGGCACGGTCCGGCCCTCCCGCGCCAGTTCGTGGAGGCGCCGCCCGCCCACCTTCACCGCCGACACCATCGGCGGGACCTGCTGGATCTCACCCACGAAGGCCGCAGCGGCCGCCCGGGCGCGGGCCTCGGTGAGGTCGGACATGTCCCAGGTCGCAACGACGCTGCCGGCGGCGTCGAGCGTGTCGGTGGCGACGCCGAAGACCACTGTGGCCTCGTATGTCTTGCCGAGTGCGGTGACGTAGCGAAGCAGGCGGGTGGCTCGCCCGACGCCGAGAATCAGTACACCGGTGGCGTCGGGGTCGAGCGTGCCGCCGTGACCCACCTTGCGGATGCCGAGCAGGCGCCGCGCCCGCGCCACCACGTCGTGGGAGGTGCATCCGGGCTCCTTGTCGATCACCGCGAACCCGTCGCGATGAACGCCCGGGCCGCTCACCGCGCGGGACCGTCGGCGGCGGGGTCCGGCGGGGACTCCGGCGCCCCACCGTCCTCGCCGCGCAGACTGCGCAGGATCTCCTCCACCCTGGCCCCGGCGTGCATGCCCTCGTCGGGGTGGAATCGCAGCGAGGGGATCCGGCGCAGGCGCGCCTGACCGCCCACCGCCGACTGGAGCCGGCGCCGGTGGCGCCCCAGGATCTCCGCCGCCGCCGCCTCGGTGTCGTGATCCAAATCAACCGTGGAGAAGTACACGTCGGCGAACGCCAGGTCGCGGTCCACCTCCACTCCGGTGATGGTCACGAACGCCAGCCGATCGTCGCCGATGCGTGTCAGCTCGTCCGCCAGGATCTCGCGCAGCAGTTCGCCCAGCCGGTCCCCCCGCTCGAACCCGCGCCGCCGGGTGGGCATCTCAGTCGGCCTCCAGCCAGAAGCGGCGCGCCTCGATGACCTCGATGTCGGCCTGCGCCCACACGTAGCGCTCCACGTCGTCGAGGAGACTCCCCAGGACCGCTGTCGAGCCGCTGACCGCGGCCACGCCCACCCCGGCCCGCTGCCACAGGTCCTGATGATCAACCTCGGCGACCGACACCCCGAACCGCCGCTGCAACCTCTCGAGGATGGGGCGAAGCACTGAACGCTTCTCCTTCAGCGATCGGCACCCGGGTAGGCGAACGTCCAGGATCATCGCCGCCACAGCCGCTTCGGTCACGCCGAACTCCCGCCGACTAGGTGGGGAGGACCTCGCGCTCCTCATAGGTCTCGATGACGTCGCCCGACTTCAGGTCCTGGAAGTTGGACAGGCCGACGCCGCACTCGAAGCCGGCCCGCACCTCGGCCACGTCTTCCTTGAACCGCCGGAGCGAGCGGATCTCGCCCTTCCAGATGACAGTGCCCTCGCGCAGGAAGCGCACCTTGGATCCCCGGGTGATGGCGCCGTGCTGCACGTAGCACCCCGCCACCGCTCCAACGCCGCGGATCCGGAACACCTCGCGCACCTCGGCCTCGCCGCTGACGTGCTCCTCGTAGCTGGGAGCCAACATGCCCAGCAGCGCAGCCTTGACGTCGTCGATGATCTGGTAGATCACCTCGTAGTTGCGGATCTCCACCTGCTCGGCATCGGCAAGCGCCCGGGCCTTGCGATCCGGCCGGACGTTGAAGCCGATGATCGTGGCACCGGCGGTTGCCGCCAGCTGGATGTCGTTCTCGGAGATGGCACCGACGGCCCGGTGCACGAAGACCATTTTCACGTCGTCGCGTTCGATCTTCCGGAGGGCGTCGATGACCGCCTCCAGCGAACCGTTCATGTCGGCCTTCACGATGAGGTTCAGCGTGGCCGTCTCGCCCGCCTGGATCTCCTGGAAGATGTCCTCGAGCCGGCCTCCACTCGCCACCACTGAGAGGTCGCGGCCCAGGCTGGCGATCCGCTGCCATTGCTCGCGCGTGCTCGCCACGCGAGCAGCCACCTTCTCGCTGGGCGCCACCACGAACGGGGCCCCGGCCACGGCGACCGCCGACAGGCCGAGCACGCGAATCGGTGTGCCGGGTGGCGCTTCGGCGACCTGCTCACCGCGGTCGTTGATGAGGGCTCGCACCCTGCCCCAGGCCGCGCCCGCCACGACCGGCTCGCCGACGCGCAGGCAGCCGTCCTGAACGAGCAGGGTGGCCACCGGGCCACGGCCCACATCCAGGTGGGACTCCAGCACCACACCCTCGGCTCGACCGGCCTCGTGGGACCGCAACTCCTCCAATTCGGCCACGACCAGGATGTGCTCCAGCAGTTCGTCGATGCCGAGGTTCTCGAGCGCGGAGACCTCGACGGTGACGGTGTTGCCGCCCCACTGTTCGGGCACGAGGTCGTGTTCGGCGAGTTGCTGCATCACCCGGCTGGGGTTGGCGTTGGGCCTGTCGATCTTGTTCAGTGCCACCACGATCGGCACCTCGGCGGCCTGGGCGTGGCTGATGGCCTCAACGGTCTGGGGCATGACACCGTCGTCGGCCGCCACGACCAGGACCACGATGTCGGTGGCCTCGGCACCGCGGGCCCGCATGGCCGTGAAGGCTTCGTGGCCCGGCGTATCGATGAACGTGATCCGGTGGCCGTTCTTGTGCACCTGGTAGGCGCCGATGTGCTGGGTGATCCCGCCGGCCTCGCCGGCCACCACGTCGGCGTTGCGAATCTGGTCCAGCAGCTTGGTCTTGCCGTGGTCGACGTGGCCCATGACCGTCACGACCGGAGGCCGTTCGGTGAGGTCGGCCTCGTCGGCGCGTTCGATGACCAGGAGTGCCTGCAGCTCGGTCTCTTTCTCCTCGCCCGGGTTCACAAGCCGGATCTCCACACCCAGGTCGGCTGCGAAGAGTTCGATCATCTCGTCGGGCAGCGACTGCGTGGCGGTCACCATCTCGCCGTTCTGCAGCAGGAATCGCACCACGTCCGCAGCAGTGCGATTCAGCTTCGGGCCGAGCTCCTGGGGGGTGCAGAGTCGCTCCACCACCACCTCACCGGTCGGAACGGGTTCATTCTCGGGGGTGTAGGTCGGGGCGTCGACGGGACGCAGCTCCTCGACGAGCCGGCGGCGGCGGCGAGTCTTGCGGCGTCGCTGCGGCTGGCGGCCCAGTCCTCCCCTGCCCGGTCCCCGGCTCCCCGGCGGTCCGCCGGGTGCTCCGCCGGGCGGGCGCGGCGCCCCGGTGCCGAGGGGCCGTCCGCCCGGAGTTCCCGAGGGGCGCGGCCCACTGGGCGCGGGACGCCTCTCGGAGGTCGGACCGCCGCGCCGTGCGGGTGCGGCGCCGGCGCGGCGCCCGGGACCGTCGGGGCCACGCGGGCGAGCCACCGGCGGGGGCGGGATCGGCTTGCCGCTCAGCGAGCGCGGCGGGGGCGGGATCGGCTTGCCTTCCGGACCCAGCGGTGGCGCCTGCTTGGCGTCCGGCGCCGGCGCCTGGGGCCGCGGTGGCTGCGGCGGGCTGGGCCGCGCCGGGGGTGGCGCGGCAGGAGCCGGGGGTGGCGCCGCGGACTGCGGTGGCTCGACCGGGGGGCGCACCGGGCGCGGCGGAGGAGCGCTGCCGCTGGACGTTACGACCCGGCGATCGCCGGTCGGGGGCGCCGGCGGTGCTTTGGGCGCGGGCGGGGGGTCGGAACGCCGGACGGCACCCGGAGTGGCCGCGGCCGGGCGCACCTCTCCGGGCGGCGCGGCGGGTCTCGGCCGCGGCGCAAAGGGAGCGGGGGCTGCGGGAGCCTCCGGCGCGGGCGCAGCAGTGGGAGGCGGCGGGATGGGCGGTCGGGCGGGTTGGCGAGGCGGCGCAGGAGCCTGCCTGGGAGGGGCAGGCGGCGCAGCGGGCCTCGCAACCGGGGGTGGGGGGATCCGGCGCGCTTGTGCGGGAGCGGGAGCGGGAGCGGCGGCAGGCGCCTCGCTGCCGAGCAGATTCTCGCGCTCGGCCAGCTTTCGGACCCGGTAGGCGTGCGCCTCGTCCATGCTCGAGGAGGTGGCCCGCACCCCAATGCCAAGGCTCTTGCAGAGATCGAGGCACTGGTTGTTGGAGATCCTCAACTCCCGTGCCAGGTCATATACCCGGATCTTCTTCGCCACGACGTTCCCCTGCGGTACTGCGCTCAGCGCGTGCGGACCGACGGTGAGCCACCGCCGGCTGCCGGCTGAAGCGCGGCGATCAGATCCTCGGAAGCACCTTGGCTGACGTCCCCGCGGAACGCCCGGCGCAGGCGGTCCGGGGAGGCCGCACGACGCCGGCAATCCTCGTCGCCGGCGCAGACCCAGGCCCCCCGGCCGGGCAGCGCCCGGCCCGCCTGCAGCCGCCCGCTCACTAAGGCGAACCTCACCAGGTCGCCGACCGGGCGTGCGCGGCGGCAGCCGATGCAGGTGCGGCGCCTCGCGGCGCTCGCGGCGGCTATGACGCACTCCCCTGTTCGGTCGCCAGTTTCGGGGCAACCTCGGCCTCTGGCGCGCCGACCGCTGCGGCCCCACCGGTCCACTCGTCGACGGAGATCGTCGGGCCACCCTCGGCGGGTCGCCAGACCTGCTCACCGGTGTCCCGATCGATCCCCCACTCACCCTCGGCCCAGTCGACCTTTCCGTAGGCCGCCTCGGCGGCGATCTGGGTCTCGCTCTTGATCTCGATGCGCCAACCGGTCAGCCGGGCCGCCAGGCGGGCGTTCTGGCCTTCCTTGCCGATCGCCAGCGAGAGCTGGTAATCGGGCACGATGACCTCGGCGTTGCCCAGGTCCTCGTCGATCCGGACCTCCTTGACCCGAGCCGGCGAGAGGGCCTTCATCACGAATTCCGTGGCGTTCTCGGCATAGGAGACGATGTCGATCTTCTCGCCGCGGAGTTCGTTGACCACATTGCGGACCCGTGCGCCCCGGGCGCCGACGCACGCCCCCACGGGATCCACGTTCTCGACGTTCGACCACACGGCGATCTTGGTGCGGTGCCCCGGCTCGCGGGCGCACGCCTTGATCTCGACGGTGCCGTCGGCGATTTCGGGAACCTCGAACTCGAACAGCCGCTTGATGAGCCCCGGATGGGTGCGGCTGACGACGATCTGGGGCCCCTTGGCGGTCCTGCGGACCTCGACGATGTAGGCCTTCAGGCGGCTCGACGGGTCGGGGCGCTCGTAGGGCACCTGCTCGGACTGCGGCAGCAGGGCTTCCACCCGGCCGAGATCCAGCAGCGTGTAGCGCGAGTCGCTCTGCTGGATGATGCCGGTCACGATGTCGCCCTCGCGCCCGGCGTACTCCTCGTACTTGAGATCCCGCTCGGCCTCGCGAATCCGTTGGGTCATCACCTGCCGGGCCGTCTGCGCGGCGATGCGCCCGAAGTTGTCAGGCGTTACGTCGAGTTCGGGACCGGTGGGCTCGCCGTCGGGGTCGATCTCCTGGGCGAGCACGCGGATGTCCATGGTCTCGGGGTCGATCGTGACCCACGAATACTCATACGCGCCCGGCATGCGCTTGTAGGCCGACTCCAGAGCGTCCGCGAGAGCTCCGTAGAGGGTGTCCACCGAGATGCCCTTGTCGGCAGCAAGCGCCTGCATGGCTTCCAGCATGTCCAGGTTCACGCGACCGAACCCTCCTTCGGAGGCATGGGGTTGGCGGGCCCCGCACCGTCCAGGCCCTGGTTGGGCCGGTCCCAGTCGAAGACCGTGCGGGCTCTCTCGACGGACTCCAGCCGGACTTCGGTGCGCTGGCCGTCTGCGGTCTCCAGGGTGATCAACTCGTCGTCGGCTGAGACGAGCCGGCCCTCGAGCCGGCGCTGGCCGTCGTCGCCGGGCCGGAGTTTCACCGCGACCGGCGATCCGACGGCCTTGCGATACTGCTCGGGTCGCCGGAGCGGACGCTCGATCCCCGGGCTGGTGATCTCGAGCGTGTAGCGGGACGGGATCGGATCGGCGGCATCCAGTTCGACCGAGAGGGTGCGGGTCACCAGGACCAGAGTCCCGCTGTCGATGCCTTCGGCGGTGTCGACGGTGAGGCGCAGCCGGCCACCGCCCCACTGCACATCCTCCAACTCCACCCCCAGGGGTTCCAGCAGCGGCGCGGCGAGGGTACGGACGCGCGTCTCAACACCGCTGGTGCTATCTGTGCGCTCGCCCATCCGTCCCGCTCCGTCCCGGGTTTCGTTTCGTCGTGCGGGCTTCGACCCGCTCGTGTCGAAGCTCACCCGCTGCTACCGGCCACCAATCGACAACAAGGGCGTGGGACTCGCCCACGCCCTGTCTGCCAGTTGACCTGAAGCAGCCCCGAGTATAACGCTGAGAGGTTCGCGAACGCGGTGGCGCAACCCGGCGCGCGGCCCGATTAAGCGCCGCTCAGGTGGTGGCGGCTCGGCGCACGATGTCGACCCGCGCGGCGGTGTCGTTGGCGTCGTCGCCCTGCGTGGCGAGCAGAACCGAGCGGTCCCGTTCGGCCTCCCGGCCGGCCCGTTCGGTGTCGGCACGAGCCAGCGCCGCCTCGACGCCCTCGGCACAGATCAATTCGGCCCAGGACACCAGAGCGTCCACCATCTCGTCCTCGGGCACCACGGCCACGTTCTGGCCCTTCACGAAGAGGTGCCCGCGCCCGCGCCCCGCGGCGATCCCCAGATCGGCGTCGCGTGCCTCACCGGGACCGTTGACGACGCACCCCATGACGGCCACCTGCAGCGGGATCTCCCGCTCCCCGAACGCCTCCAGTGCCTCGGCAGCGATCTTGAACACGTCCACCTCGGCCCGGCCGCAGCTCGGGCAGGCGATGAGGTCAACGTTCTTGCGTTCGCGCAGGCCGAGCGCCTCGAGCAGCGTGCGGCCCGCCCGCGCCTCGGTCACCGGGTCGGCGGTCAGCGAGTACCGGATGGTGTCACCGATGCCTTCGGCGAGCAGCGTGGCGATACCCGCGGTGGATTTCACCACGCCCGCCGGCGGCGGGCCTGCCTCGGTCACGCCGAGGTGCAGCGGATGATCGGTGACCTCGGCCAGCTGCCGGTACGCGTCGATCATCAGCGGCACGCTGGAGGCCTTGACGGAGATCTTCACCAGGTCGAAATCCACCTCGGCGAAGTGGGCCAGCTCGTCGAGCGCTGACTCAACCATCGCCTCGGCGGTCACCTTCCCCCCGTAGCGGGCGTACAGATCGGGGTGCAGGGACCCGCCGTTCACACCGATGCGGATCGGCACACCCCTGTCCCGGCACTCGGCGGCCACGGTCTTGATGTGCTCGGGGCGCCGGATGTTCCCCGGATTCAGCCTGAGACACGCCACGTTGGCCTCGAGGGCGGCGAGTGCCATGCGGTACTGGTGGTGGATGTCGGCGATGATCGGGACCGGCGAACGCGGCACGATCGCCGCCAGACCCTCAGCGGCTTCGATCTCATTGCAGGTGCATCGCACGATGTCGGCTCCGGCGGCGGCGAGCGCATAGATCTGCGCCAGCGTGCCTTCGACATCGGAGGTCTTCGTGGTTGTCATCGACTGCACCGAGATGGGCGCGTCGCCTCCCACGGCGACGTCGCCGACCATCACCTGACGGGTCCGGCGTCGCGGGAACGTGGCCTGAATCTCCACTGTCGAATCCTTTCGGGCCGATCCTGCCCCTAGCCGGGCAGGTTCAGCGGGTCGGCGATGTCACGAGTGAGCGCCACAAGTCCGACGGTCACCAGCACGATGACGAACACGTAGGCGGCCGGCAGCATCTTGGCGACGTCGGCCCGGTACTGCCGCCCGCCGAAGGACCGGAGCCGCTCGTAGGTGGCGATGACCACGTGACCCCCATCGAGTGGCAGCAGGGGGAACATGTTCAGCACCCCGAAGAACACGTTGATGTAGGCGAGGAAGGCCAGCAGGGCCGCAACGTCCTCCTGTGCCAGCGAGCCGCCGATCTGGGCCACCCCCACCACCGAGACGACCCGGTTGGGATCGCCGGCACCGACGTCGCCGGTGGCGACCTCGTCCGACTCGAAATCGACCAGCGGGCCGAGCAGTCCGTCGAGCCCCTGCAGGCTGAACAGCGCGGCAATACCCTCCGCCGAGGCGCGAACCACCATCCCGAAGTCCGACAGCGAACGCCCCAGGCCGGCGGCCGGATTGGCTCGCGACGGTGACGCCAACTCGGGGCCGACCCCCAGGAAACCCGACGCGCCGTCGCGGGGCGCCACACCGATGGTGCCGCGGAGTTGGCGCGTCTCGCCGTCGCGGACCACCGTCACGTTCGCGGGCCGGTTCGCCAGATCGGCGAGCGCTCCCCGCAGGTCACCGAAGTTCTCGATCTCACGGCCCTCGACGGCGGTGATGCGGTCACCGGGCTGCACCCCCATCGTCGCCGCCGGGCTCTCGGGAACCACGCGGGAGACCTGCCAGCGCGGGGTCTGCATCACGTCGGGACGGTCGAATCCGTGGTAGCCGACCGCCGAGTACAACACCCACAGCAGCAGGATCGCCAGAAGGAAATGCATGGCCGAACCCGCCACGGCGACCGACATCCGCCGCCAGTAGGGCTTGGCGCGATACGTGCGGTGCTCCTCGACGGGATCCACTCGCTCGAGGTTGTTCATGCCGAGTATGCGGACGTAGGCCCCTGCCAGGATCGCCTTGATCCCATAAGTGGTCTCGCCCCGGCGGATCGACCACACGCGCGGCCCGAAGCCCACGTAGAACTCGCTCACCTTCATGCCCGCCCAGCGCGCGGTCAAGAAGTGCCCCAACTCGTGGAGGACCACGATGCCGATGAGTGCCAGCACGACGATGAGGACTGGCACACTGCCGAAGACCCCGAGCGCAGCCAGAGCCCCCAGGACGAGCGCCAACCGCACCCAGGATGACACCGCCGGGGACAGCGCGGGCCGCCGCCCCGACGGCCACGTGATCCAACCCCGCGGGCGGCCGGTCCCGCCAGCAGCGGCGCCCCGCTGGGGTCGGCTCTCGCTGCTCATGCCGCCGCCCGCCGTGCCACCAGCGCGGCCGCGGCGCGGCGCGCCCGGTCATCTGCCTCCAGCACGGACTCAAGACTGTCGGCCCGCTGCACCGGGTCGGCCTGCAGCACGCCGTCGATGATCTCGGCGATGGCCGTCCAGGAGATGGCGCCCTCCAGGAATGCCTCGACGGCGACCTCGTTGGCCGCGCTGAGCACCGCCGGAGCCGTCTCGCCAGCCCGACCGGCCTCATAGGCCAGCGCCAGACACACGAACACGTCACTGCGCGGCGGTTCGAAGTCGAGCCTCCCCAGGGCCGTCCAGTCGATCCGGCCGTAGGCGCAATCCAGGCGGTCGGGGTAGCCGATGGCGTAGCCGATGCACAGGCGCATGTCCGGCAGCGAGAGCTGCGCCATCGTGGCGCCGTCGACATACTCAACCATCGAGTGCACCACCGACTGCGGGTGCACGACGACGTCTATCCGGTCGTAGTCCACGCCGAACAGCTCATGGGCCTCGATGACTTCGAGTCCCTTGTTCATCAACGTGGAGGAGTCGACGGTGATCTTGGGCCCCATGTCCCAGGTTGGGTGCGCCAACGCCTCACCGGTGGTCACCGACGCCAGTTCAGCCCGTGAGCGCCCCCGAAAGGGCCCCCCGCTGGCCGTCAGCAGGATGCGGGCGACCTGATCGAGACGGTCGGGCCCGCCGAGCGTGTCGTTTGCGCGCAGGCACTGGTGAACCGCGCAGTGCTCGCTGTCGACCGGCACGATCTCCGCGCCGGGCGTCGCCAGGGCACGTGCCACCACAGGGCCGGCGGCGATCAGCGACTCCTTGTTCGCCAGGGCCAGGCGTCGCCCGGCCTCCAGGACCGCCATCGTCACCGGCAGTCCCGCGAAACCCACGACGCCGTTGACCGCCACCTCCGCGGTGACCGCCGCTTCGGCCAGGGCCTCTGGCCCGGCCAGGAGTTCGATGCCGGGCGGCAGCAGCCGCGCCAGGCGTGGGGCCGCGGATGCATCGGCCAGCGCCACCATCTTCGGCCGCACGGCTCGGGCCTGCGCCGCGAGCGCTTCGACCGAGCGGCCGGCGCCCAGGGCAGTGACTTCGTACCGGTCCGCGCAGGCCGCAGCGACCTCCAGCGTCTGGACGCCGATAGAGCCCGTGGACCCCATCACGGCGAGCGTTGTGCCCATGGCCCTCCTTCGGCGCCAGTCTACGGGCGAAGGGATCTGAGCCGGAGTCCGTGCGGTGCTCGCCGCCGGGGCCCGCCAGGGGCCACCGCAGTGCTAGATCAGGTCGATGAGGAGCGCCAGCCCCCAGGTGGCCGGCATGGCGAAGAGCAGCCCGTCGAACCGGTCCAGAACGCCCCCGTGGCCCGGCAACAGGTTGCCCATGTCCTTGATGCCCAGGTCGCGTTTGATCATCGACTCCGAGAGGTCGCCCAGCGTCGCCGCCACGGCGACCACCACTCCCAACACGAGTGCGTGCGAGACCGACCCGGGATTGTCGCCCCACGGATCTATCCGTCCCACTCCCAGGACCACAGCGCAGGCCACCACGGAGAGCACGATGCCGCCGATGAGACCTTCCACGGTCTTGTTGGGACTCGCCCTGGAGAGCGCGGTGCGCCCGAACAGCCGCCCCACAACCCAGGCGCCGACGTCGTAGCCCACAGTGCCCACGACAGCTCCGAAGAGCAGTCCCGTGCCCTTGTCGTAGGTCAGCATGAGGGCGCCGAAACTCCCCAGAACCGCCACGTATCCCACACCGAAGAGCGTGATCGCCACGTTGGGCACGGGCCGCTCTGAGGTCACGCCGACCAGGTGCCAGCAGAGCGCGGCCATGACGACCAGCCCGAGGGCCAGGGGGTAGGCCTCGGCTCCCCGCCAGTAGACCGCAACCGGCAACCCGACGGCCGCAACCAGCCCCACGAGGGTGGCGGGTTGGTAGCCGACCTGGCGCGTGGCGCCGAAGAACTCTCCGGCGGCCAGAACCATCAGCACACAGAGCAGCACCAGTGTGAGGATTGGACTGACCCAGAAGCACACGATGGCCACGGCGCAAAGCGCCGCACCGGTGAGGATCGCGGGCCCCAGCCGCCGATCCGAGCTCCGATCACGCGCCCCGATCGGCGGTGGCGGCTCGACACCGTGCCAGACATCGTCGTCCTCGCCGAAGAACTGCACCCCTGCGGCAGTGTCGGTTACGCCGACCTCGGCCGCCTGAGGGTGCTGCTCGGTGAGGTATCCCACGTCGAGCCCCTCGTCGTCGCCGTCGGCGACACCCCAGGTGGGACTTCCCTCGCTGAAGGTGTCCCAGGCCGCTTCGGAGGCCGGCTCGACATCTGACTCGACCTCCCAGACGTCGTCGTCGGCAGCCTCCGCATGGCTTTCGTGGAGGTCGGCACCGCCGCCCTCCCATTCCTCCGGCCCGGCCGGGTCGTAGGGGTTATCTCGATCCACTGGCGCGCTCCTCTGTCAGACCTGCATCAGTTCGGTTTCCTTGGCCTCTAGGGCCACCCCGATCTCTTCTTCGAATTGCTGGGTCATCTCGTCCAGGCGCCGCTGCCCGCGCCGGCTGTCGTCCTCGGAGATGTCCCCGTCGCGCTTGAGCGTTTCCAGATCCTGGCGCGCTGCGCGGCGCGAGCCGCGTAGCGCCACGCGACCGGACTCGGCCATCCCTCGGACCAGCCGGACCATTTCGCGGCGGCGCTCCTCGGTCAGCGGCGGGAAGTGCAGTCGCACCACCGACCCGTCGGTGCTGGGGTTGAACCCCAGATCGGCGCGTTGGATGGCCTTCTGGATCGCCTCGATCGAGCGTTTGTCGTACGGCGAGATGACCAGCATCTGGACGTCGGGAACGCTGAAGCCGGCGATCTGCTGCAGGCTCACCTCCGCCCCGTGGTAGTTCACGCTGAGCCGCTCCACCAGCGCCGAGGTGGCCCGGCCGGTTCGTACACCGCTGAAATCCCTGCGCGCGTGCGCGACGGCCCGCTCCATCTTGTCGCGCGCCTCGGAGACGACGATCTCGATCAACTCTTCACTCATGTGGCATTCGCCCCGCAGTGCACCCGCGAGCTCTCAAGCCACGATGGTACCTATCGGGCGACCCTCGATGATGGACAGTACGTTGCCCGCCTGCATGAGGTCGAACATCACGATCGGCAGGCTGTTCTCCATGCACAGGGTGGCGGCGGTGGCATCCATGGCGCGGAGCCCGCCGCTGACGAGATCGATGTAGGAGATTTTGTCGAGTTTGACGGCGTCGGGGTCGGTGCGCGGGTCGGCGGTGTAGATGCCGTCGGTTCCCGAGTGCGTGCCCTTCAACAGCGCGCCCGCCTCGACCTCGACCGCCCGCAGAGCGGCCGCTGTGTCGGTCGTGAAGAACGGGTTGCCGGTCCCGGCGCCGAAGATGACGACGCGACCCTTCTCGAGGTGGCGGATGGCTCGCCGGCGGATGTAGGGCTCGGCGATCTGCGCCATGTGGATGGCGGTCTGCACTCTGGTGGGCTGATCGAGGCGCTCGAGGGCGTCCTGCAGAGCCAAGGCGTTGATCAGGGTCGCCAGCATGCCCATGTAGTCGGCCTGGGCCCTGTCCATGCCGCCACCCGCGTGCTGCTGGCCGCGCCAGATGTTGCCACCGCCCACGACCACCGCCATCTGAACACCTGTCCGCTCGCGGACCGAGGCGATCTCCGAGGCGATAGTGGCGGCGGTGTCGGTGTCGATGCCGTAACCCGCCGATCCGGCGAACGCCTCGCCGGAGACTTTGAGCAGGACGCGACTCCAGCGGGGCATCACTACCCGAGGTAGGCCTGTTCGAAGCGCACGATCCGCCCGCTGCCGATGCTCTTGGCGACGGAGGTCTTGTCACCGTGCAGTCCCTGCTCGAGCAGAACGCTCTCGCGGAACCATCCGGTGAGGCGGCCCTGCACGATCTTGTCCCAGGAAGCCTCGGGGCGCCCCTCGGCCTTGGTGATCTCCAGCACCGAGGCGCGCTCGCGTTCCACGTCGGCCTCCGGCACCTCGTCGCGGTCCAGGTAGCGAGGCTTGGCGAAGGCGACATGCAACGCGACCTGGTGCAGGACCTCGGCATCAACGCCGGCGCCCTCCACGATCACGCCGTTGACCCCGCGGCCGTCCTGGCGGTGGACATAAGTGTCGAGCGTGTTGCCCTCGCCGGCGCGCACCTGCACCACCGCCCCGAGGGAGATGTTCTCCTTCTTGGCGAGCCGCAACTCATCGATCCTGCCGGCGAACGCCTCAGCCGCAGCGGCGCCGCCGTCACGGACCGCCTCGGCGATCTCCTGGATGCATGCGAGGAAATCGGCGGCCTTGGCGGAAAAGTCGGTCTCCGAGCGCAGGTGCACCAGCGAGGCGACACCGTCACCGGCGGCGACGGCGATGGCTCCCTCGGCAGCCTCCCGGTCGGCCCGCGCCGCGGCTTTCGCAAGGCCCTTCTGCTTCAGGACCTCCGCAGCCTCGGCGGGATCTCCAGCGGCCTCGATGAGGGCGCGCTTGGCATCCATCATGCCTGCGCCCGTGGCGTCTCGAAGCGCCTTGACCTCTCTCGCAGATACCTGGACCATCTGCCCTCTCAACCCTCCTGGCCGGCGGGAGCGCCGGACTGCTCCACCGAGTCCCCGGTGGCTTCGGACTGCTCTGCGGGGTCCTCCCCGGCGTCGCCGGGCTCGGCCACGGCGCCCTGCCCGGGCTCCTCGAGGCTGCGGGCGACCCTGGCCTCCCGCTCGTGCATGTCAGCGGCAGCCGCGGCGGCGGCCTCCGTCTGCTGGCGCGCCACCTCGGCCTCCTCCTCGGCGGTGCGCTTCGGGACCGGCGCGGCGGTGCCGCTCATCTCCGCCAGGCGCCGCCCTTCGATCACGGCGTCGCTCATGATGCGGCACATGAGCTCGCCGGCGCGGATGGTGTCGTCGTTGCCGGGGATGACGTAGGTCACGACGTCGGGGTCGCAGTTGGTGTCCACCACAGCGATAAGGGGGATGCCCAGCTTGTTGGACTCGCTGACGGCGATGTGCTCGGCCTTGGTGTCCAGCACGAACACCGCCTCGGGAGGCGTGTCCATCTGACCGATGCCACCCAGGTTGCGCTCCAGCTTGGCGAGCTCGCGCTGCAGGCTGAGCGCCTCTTTCTTGGGCATCGCCTCGAAGCCGCCGGTGTCGCGCATCCGCTGGTATTCCTGCATCTTGTGCACGCGCTTGAAGATCGTCTGAATGTTCGTGAGCGTGCCGCCCAACCACCGCTGGTTGACGTACGGCATGCCGCAGCGCTTCGCGTGCGTCTCGACGCTGGGCTGGATCTGCTTCTTGGTGCCGACGAAGAGGAGCGTCCCCCCGTTGGCCACCATGTCCCGCACGAACGAGTACGCGTTCTCGATGCAGGCAAGCGTCTTCTTCAGGTCGATGATGTAGATGCCGGCGATGTCTCCGTGGATGAATCGCTTCATCTTCGGGTTCCAGCGCCTGGTCTGGTGCCCGAAGTGGACACCTGCTTCCACCAGTTGGCTCATGGTCACGACGGGTGCCATGGTCTCCTTCCCATCGGTTGGGTGACAGTCCGCGCCTTGCACCTCTGAGGCGACCGTGGGATAGCGCGCACGGAAATCGTCGGATCGGACAGGCCCTTCGGCCGTCAGCGAGTCTACCGGCGCACCGCCCCACCCAACCTCCGGCCGGGCCGGCGGGATGGCAGGGCGCCGGCCCCACGCCGCCCGTTTGCATCCCGAGCCGCCAACGGGACCAGCCGAGTGGGCCCGCCGATGCCCAGCAGCACCGCCGGGTCCACGTAAGCCTCACCGATGCGGGCGCCGAAGTGGAACGACGTGCCAGTCGTGCCCAGAACCTGGCCGGCGTCGACGGCCTCGGTGGTGCGGACCGCCACGCTGCGCAGGAAGGAATAGCCGGTTCGCACGCCGTCGGCGTGCGCCACTGTCACGTGCCGCCCCGAGCCGACCTGCCCGGCGAAAGTCACGACCCCCGCGGCGGCCGCCCGCACGGCGCTTCCGGGACGGGTGGCGTATTCCAGACCCCTGTTCCCCGGAGCGCCGGTGTGCGCCGGCGGGCGGAAGGGGTCGACGACGATCCCGTCGGTGGGTGGGCGATAGAAGACGACGGGCACAGGCCCCGGGTTCGAGACGGTCTGGGCATCGACCGGCGCCTGAGCACCCGGCACCGCAAGGGCCGCGGCGATCACCGCCAGACCGGCGATCGCCCGCGGGGTCAGCCGCGCGGGTGCGCCGTTTCGATCACCGAACGCAGCCGGCGGCGGCTGACGTGGGTGTAGACCTGGGTGGTTCCAACGCTCTCGTGCCCGAGCAACTCCTGGACCGAGCGCAGGTCGGCGCCGCCGTCGAGGAGATGCGTGGCGAACGTGTGCCGGAGGGCGTGGGGGTGGGTCGGCTCGGACGACCGGCGATCCACGATGCGCCGCACGTCGCGTGGCCCGAGCGGCCGGCCTCGCAGGTTCCGGAACAGGGGGCCGTCTTCGCCGGAAGCCACCACCGCGCCGGGAGTCTCCCCCACCCGCGAGGCGGCCTCTTGGGCCTCCTGGAATCTCTGCACGGCTCGCACCGCCGGGGGCGAGAGCGGCAGCAACCGCTGCTTGTCGCCCTTGCCGGTAACCCGCACCCTCGACCGCTCCAGATCCAGATCCGCCGGACGCAGGGCGCACAGTTCGGCCACGCGCATACCGCTGCCGTAGAGCAACTCCAGCACGGCGTCGTCGCGCAGGCGCCTGAGAGGGTGATCCCCCGAAGCGGCGGGACTCCGGCCGGTCAGGAGCGACTCCACAGAGTCCGCCGAGAGCACTTCGGGGAGCCGGGCGGTCCCCGCCGGGGTGGACAGGCCGATACAGGGATCGCTCGGGCAGCGACCGGTCTGGGTGGACCAGCGGAAGTAGCGGCGCAGCACCGAGGCCTTTCGCGCCACGGTGCGCGCCGCGTAGCCGTGCCGCGTCAGACCGGCCAGGTAGCGGCGCAGATCCTTGCGCGTGACGGAGGAGGGACCGGCCAACGAGTGTTCCTCGGCCCAGTCCACGAAGGCGTTCAGGTCTCGCCGGTACACGGCCACCGAGGAGGGAGCCAGACGCACCAGTGAGGCGCAGAACGTATCGGACGCCCACGCCGGCATGCTTCGAGGCTACCAACCAGCCTCGCCGTACCCAGGAATGGAAGGAACACCGGGGGCGGGACCTCATCCCGATCGACCGCCAGCGACAGGGGCCTCGGCCCGTCGCTCGTACCACAGCCCGCGCCGCGCCAGCAGTCCCGAGGCGCTGAGGTTCTCCAGGTGCCACGCCAGTTCGCCCAGCCCCACCCCGGTACGCGACGCCAGCATCTCCAGGGTGGCCGGCATCCAGTCGAAGGCTTCCAGGATCCCGACCGCCACCGCATCGGTGATCGGGGCCTCCCCGCCGGCTGCGCCGGCAGCGTCCCGGGGGGCGAGCGTGGTCCGGGAGATGTCCAGCAGCACCAGCAGGTCCTCGACGTCGCACAGCACACCGCCGCCTTCGGCGATCAGCCGGTTCGTCCCGGCCGAGGCAGGGCTGCGGATCGGTCCCGGCACCGCCGCCACCGTCCGGCCCCGCTGCGCCGCCTCGGTGGCGGTCCCGAGGGCGCCGCCGTCGGTATGGGACTCCACGACGACGCAGACATCGCTGAGCGCCGCCATGACCCGGTTGCGGGCCGGGAATCGCCAGCGCTCCGGGGCCGCCCCAAGCGGCGCCTCGGTGAGCAGGAGCCCTCTCTGCGCCACCATCTGCCACAGCACCGCGTTGTCGCGGGGATAGATGCGATCCAGGCCACTGCCCACCACACCCACCGGAGGTACGCCGTCGGCGGCAAGGGCACCCGCATGTGCCGCCGCATCGATACCGATCGCCAGTCCCGAGATAACCGCGACCCCGTGGGCCGCGGCCGCCCTGGCGAGGTCGAAGGCCACATCTGCGCCGTAGCGGGTACACCGGCGGGTTCCGACGATGGAGACCGTTGGGTGCTCGAGGAGTTCGGGCGTTCCCTGACTGAAAAGCACCGCGGGCGGTTCGGGATCCCCCGCCAGGCGCGCCGGATAGCCGGCGGCGCCGCGTCGCGCCACCGTCACGCCTGCGTGGTCGTGGCGCCGCCGGACCTCGGCGGGATCGGCCCTGCGGGCGTCGCCGATCCAGCGTTGGCAGAGCTGCTCGCTGACACGTGCCACCGCGCGTACCTCGGTGAGTGCCCCGCTGTTCAGGACGTTCCAGGCTTCCGCCGGCTGCCAGCGTCCCAGTAGCCGTTCGAGGCGCGCCGGACCCATGCCGGCCAGGCTCGCCAGCGCCGCAAGGTAGACCTCGTCGCCGAGGGTCCCCGGCTCGGCGGTCGCGGTCTCACCGGCGCCGGGGGGCCCGCCGGCGGGACCTTCATCAGGCCACATGGCTGCCCGCGAACGAGTGATCCAGGGACACGGGGTTGTTCCGCAACTGCAGCGCCAGCGCAAGGTCCGCGCCCTGCAGCGGCGGCTCCCGGCCGTCAAGGTCGCAGATCGTCAGCCCGACGCAGCGAACCCGTTGCAGGCCCCGAGCACTGAGTTGGCCCGACGCCACCGCCCGCTCGGCCATCCTGGCGGCCTCGGGGGCCAGAGGGGCCTCCCGCTCCAGAGTCGCCGAGGGCAGCATGCTGTTGTACCGCACGCCGCGGCGGTATGCCCGTTCCCGGGCCGCCAGGACCCGGTCGCGCACGGCCGCCGACTGCTCACCGGGTTCACCGCGGAACAGTTCGTCGGCCGAAGGGCGGCGCACGAACAGGCGCATGTCGAAGCGATCCAGGAGAGGCCCCGAGAGGCGCCGGGCGTAGCGCATCCGGGCCGCGTCGGTGCAACGGCACTGGCCCGGACCGCCGGCATTTCCGCACGGGCAGGGGTTCATGGACCCCACCAGGACGAACTCGGCGGGGAACGTGACCGCCCCGACAGCCCGGCTGACCCTGATGACCCCCTCCTCGAGCGGCTGGCGCAGGGCATCCAACACGACCGGGGCGAACTCGCCCAACTCGTCGAGGAACAGCACGCCGCCGTGGGCGGCGCTGATCTCCCCGGGCCGCAGCGCCCGCGACCCGCCGCCGACCAGCGCCACCATGGTGGTGCTGTGATGCGGCGCCCGGAACGGCGGCCGGGTGATGAGCGAACTGGTCGGCACCCCGAAGTCGCCGGCGGAGTAGATGCGAGTGACGACCCGCGCCGCCTCGTTGTCCAGTTGCGGCAGCAGCCCCGGGAGTCGCCGGGCCAGCATGGTCTTGCCGGCGCCAGGTGGGCCGACCATGAGCAGGTGATGCCCACCCGAGGCTGCGATCTCCAGTGCCCGGCGCCCCAGCGGCTGGCCGCGCACGTCCTGCAGATCCTCGGTCACCTCCGCCTTGGCGGCCGGCGGCGACGGCGGGGCGAGGTCGAACGGAGCCTCACCCCGGAGGCACCGCACCAGTTCCCTGAGGTTGGTGGCGCAGAGGACCTCCCGATCATCACCGAGTCGGGCCTCGGCATAGGCGTCCTCGGCCACCACCACACGGGACGCCTCAACCGCCTCGACCAAGCTCAGAGTTCCCGGGACCCGCCGCAGTGTCCCGTCGAGGCCCAGTTCGGCGACGAAGGCGAACTCCCCGGTCTGTTCCTTCGAGAGCACTCCTTTGGCCACCAGCACCGCCACCGCGATCGCCAGGTCCAGCCCGGCACCCTCCTTGCGCACGCCGCCGGGCGCCAGGTTCACGGTGACGCGCCCGTCGGGCCAGTCGAACTTGCTCGACTGGACGGCGGCGCGCACCCGGTCGCGCGCCTCCCGGCACGAGGCGTCGGGCAGGCCCACGATCGTGAAGGTGGGCAGCCCCTTGGAGGCGTGGACCTCCACGGCCACTGCCTGGCCGATGACCCCCTGCAGCACGGCTGATTGAATCGTGGCCGTCATCGCCTGCCTCCCTCGTCGTCGCGGGACATTCCTCCGGCGGCCGCAAGGGCGCGCCAACCCGTCCGTTCAAGGGGGAGCAGCGTTCACATACTCCGAGCTGTTTCGTTATATCACAAATAGTTTAGAATTCCTCTGCGCCGCCCACCGTGCGTCAACCGCTGCGCAGCGGGCAGGTTTGCGGTCGCCTCCTGGGTTGCCGTCGGGCGCCCTGGGGCGCTCGTCGCCGGAGCGGACCGGAATCCGTAGCCTCTGTTAAAGGGCGGCAACCTGCCGCGGCACTCGAGGAGCGGTATGGGGTTCGATCCCACCAGGAGATGGCAGCGGCGGCGGACCGACTACCTCTTCGTGGGCCTCGGCTTGGCGGTCTGCGTCGTGGCGGTCGTCTGGGGGATCTGGGGATGAGCGCGCCGAACGAGACCACCGAGGTGCGGCGGATCCAGCCGTACCAGGCCATCAAGACCTACGTGTGCGGGGGCTGCAACAACACCATCCCGCCCGCCACCGGTCACCTCGTGGTGGTTCCCACCGAGGCCCCCGACCTACGCCGGCATTGGCACAACTCCTGCTGGGAGCGCCGCGCCCGGCTCGGGCACCGCTGAGAGCGCGGCCAAAGCACTTCGCTTCCGCTCAGCCGTCGTATCCCGGCGGCGGAGACCAGGCCACCGCCAGCACTTCGACACCACTGGCGCCGGCGCCCCGCAACAGCCGGGCAGCGGTGGCGAGTGTGGCACCGGTGGTGACCACGTCGTCGATGACCAACACGAGCCCCGAGACGGCTCGGCGGCAGCGCATCCGGGGACCGGCCGCCCGCCCGGCCCGACCGCGGGCCGTCTGCGGCAGATCGGCGCCGCGTGCCAGCAGCCGCCGTGCCGGCACACCGAGGCGTCGGGCCACCTCCCGGGCCAGCAACTCGGCCTGGTCGTAGCCCCGCCGGCGGCGGTTCGCCGGTGTGGCCGGAGCCCAGGTGACCACGTCGAGACCTCGAGGTGCGGCGGCGGCGAGCCCAGGACCCAGCCGGCCCGCCAGGCGGTGCGCGTTGGTGAACTTGAGGGCGCCGATCACGCTGGCGCCCACCTCGTCGTAAGTGAACAGGGCGCGCGCCCCGTCGCTGCCCACCGGCGGCGGGATCGGCGGGGCAGGGGTCAGCCGCTCCTCGCAGCGCTCGCACAGCAAGACACCGTCGGTGCCGCAGACCACGCAACGAAGCGGGATGAGCACTCGAACCAGGATAGCGATATCAGACTGTTACATGAGTTCTCTATATGTTTCTTGCATTTCCGAAAGACCGCACCGGTAGCCGGCGACGGCTCGGCGTCGGTCCTGGGAAGCAAACGAAGCGGGATCACCTACCCTTCCCTCCCGTGCGGAACCCCGGTGAACTGGTCCTCGAGGACCTCGGCGACGGCGTCTGGACCCATGACGCCGATAAACGCTGGTGGGGGTTCAACGGCCTGTTCGGCGGATACCTGGTGAGCCTCGCCGCACGCGCCTGCGAGGCGGTAGTGGACCAGGCGACCCGCCCGCTGCGCAGCATCACGATGCAGTTCGTGCGCCCCGCGCCGGCAGGTCGTCTCTTGATCGAGGTGACGACCGAGCAGGCCGGGCGCTCGGTGTGGTTCCTGTCGGGACGGGTGTCGGCGGACGGCAAGCTCTGCGCCCTGTTCCTCGCCACCGCCGCCACCGATCAGGACGGCCAGGAGTTCGCCAACCGGACGATGCCCCGCGTGCCCACCTTCGAGGACACCCCCGCCCACACCATGCCCCGCATCTTTGCCCTGCCGGTGTTCGACTTGTTCGAGGAGCGGGAGATCCACCGTGACGGATCCAGCGTGCTGGTCTGGGTCCGCCCGAGGTACGACACGCAGACGAATCTGCCGCTGGTTCTCATGGTCTGCGACGTGGTCCCGCCGGTCGCCATCGGCGGGGTGAGCGAACCCCACATGGCCGGGACCATCACGCTGACCGCAAATCTGCGCTCCCCGCTGCCCGTGCCGGCGAGCGCGGGCGCGCCCGTCCTCGTGGAGTTGCACACGTCGCTGTCCGCCGGCGGCCACGTGGACGAGACGGCCTTCGCCTGGTCGCCCGACGGGCAACTCCTTGCCGAGAGCCACCAGGTCCGCTTCCTGCGGCGCGCCACCGAGGGGTTCATCGGGCACTGAGTGCCCCCGGCTCTCCCTAGCCGGCGATGCAGTCAGCCAGGTCGGCGATTTTCGTCTCGGTGGCGAGGCCGTCGCGCTCCCGCAACCAGGCGAGGTTGCGGCGATGCACGTCGTTATGAGGCAGGTAGCGGTTGAGGAGGACCACCAGCGGCGGCCCCGCCAGCGCATCGGCGGCCAGTCGCACCTCGTTGATGGCACCGAGGCCGGCACCGGCCACGAGCAGGACACCGTCGGGGGCGAGCGCGCGCAGCAGGTCGCAACAGTCGCCGTCGTCGGCGAGCGGCGACCGCACACCCCCCACCGTCTCGACGAAACCCACATCCGGCGCCGGCGACGGCCAGCGGAGCTCGGCGAGCAGGTCCGCCAGTCGCGGCGGCTCCTCGCCGACGACTGACGCCGCCATCGGCGGAGCCAGCGGCACGGGATACCAGCGGTGCTCCGGGCAGACCGCCTGCGGCTCCTCTCCGCTCGCCGCCCCCAGCACCTCGGCGTCGGTGGTGCCGAGGTCGGCGGGATCGAAGGACTGCACGGGTTTGCGGGCGCTCACCGACAGTCCCCTCCCGCGGAGGTTCCCGATGACCTGGGCAGTGACCCAAGTCTTGCCGATCTCGGTGGCCACCCCGGCGACGGCGATGAGCCTGGCTGGTCGGGTCACGGCCGGAGCCCGAGCACGTCCAGACCCGCCGCCAGCCGGTCGACCATGTCCTCGCTGTGGGCGGCCGACAGGGCCACGCGGAGCCGCGAGGTGCCCGGCGGCACCGTCGGCGGCCGGATGGCGGGAACGAGGAGACCCTGCTCGAGAAGCGAGTCGGCGGCCCGCAGCGCCGGCGCCTCGGCCCCCACGAGGATCGGGACGATCGGGGATCGGTGGCCCGGTCGCAGGCGGTCGACGAGGCGCCGCAACCGCGCCACGAGCTCGTATCCCGCCGGGCTGCGGGTGATGCGTATGGCTTCGAGCGCGGCGGCGGCATCGGCCGGCGCCAGCCCGGTCGTGAAGATGAACGGGCGGGCCCGGTTCACGAGCAGGTCGATGAAGGGGGCGGGGCCGCAGACCGCCCCGCCGACCGAACCCAGTGCCTTGGACAAGGTGACGACGCGCAGCACCCGGAGATCCTCGAAGTCGGCGAGAGGAGCCGGCGACGGGCCGAGCACCGCGTGCGCCTCGTCGATCACCAGCAGGGCGCCGTGGCGAGCACAGCACTCCCCCAACGCGACCAGGTCCGCCTCATCGCCGTCCATGGAGAAGACCGCGTCGACGACGACCATGCTCCGCGGCACCGAGGCCGCGCCCAACAGCCGGTCCACATGGTCGATGTCGTTGTGGCGGGAGACGGCGATCGGCGATCGGCTGAGGCGGCACCCGTCGATGATCGAGGCGTGGTTCAACTCGTCGCTGACGATCAGGCAGTCGGAGCCACCGAAGCAGGAGAGCACCCCCAGGTTGGCGGCGTAGCCCGTGGGGAACACCAGCGCCCGGTCGGTCTGCTTCCAGTCGCTGAGTTCGGCCTCGAGTTCGGCGTGGACCGGGCGCGAGCCCACAATGAGCCGGCTGGCGGTCGCGCCGGCACCCCAGCGGTCGAGCGCCGCCTGGGCCGCCGCGATCACCGCGGGGTGGAACGACAGGCCGAGGTAGTCGTTGGAGGCGAAGGAGATCACCTCCTGGCCACCGAGGCGCCCCACCGGGCCGCGGGCGTCGAAGGTGCGCAGGTCGCGCCACCGCTCGGCGGTGCGGATCGCGGCGATCTGCTCGGCCGCCCAGGCGTCGAAGCCACCGGGAGGAGTGCCCGATACGGTCACGGAAGGGCCTCGGCGGCGGCCACCATGGCGCCGGTGATGCGATCGAGGTCCTCGTCGCTGCTGATGTAGGGCGGCATCGTGTAGAGCAACCGCCCGAAGGGGCGCAGCCAGACGCCCCGGTCCAAGAGCAGCTCCTGGGTGGCCGCCACCGGCACCTCGGAGGTGGTCTCGATCACCCCGATGGCACCCAGCACACGCACGTCCGCGACGCCGGGCAGCTCCGCGGCCGGCGCCAGCCCGGTCTCCAGGGACGCCCCGATGGCGGCGACCTCGGCGGCCCAGGGTCGCGACCGCAGCAGCCGGATCGAGGCCGTGGCGACCGCAGCCGCCAGTGGATTGCCCATGAAGGTGGGGCCGTGCATGAGCGCCCCCGACTCCGCGGCGCTGACCCCGGTGGCCACCTCGGGGGTGCAGAGCGCCGCCGCCATCGACAGGTACCCCCCGGTGAGCGCCTTGCCGACGCACATGATGTCTGGAGCCACTCCGGCGTGGTCGCAGCCGAACATCCTGCCGGTGCGGCCGAAACCGGTGGCGATTTCATCGGCGATGAGCAGGACACCGTGGCGATCGCAGAGCCCGCGGACCTCCGCCAGGTAGTCCGGGGCGTAGAACCGCATCCCGCCGGCTCCCTGCACGACCGGCTCCAGGATTACGGCGGCGACCTCGTCACGGTGGGTGGCCAGCAGCCGGGAGAATTCGGCGATGTGCTCGGGCCCGAACGGCTCGCCGTAGCGGGGCTGGGGAGCCGGAGCGAAGAACTGGGCGGGCAGGATGTCGCTGAACATGCTGTGCATGCCCGTCACCGGGTCACAGACCGACATGGCCGCCAGGGTGTCGCCGTGGTATCCCGAGGCGACGGTCAGCAGGTGGGTGCGCTCGGGGCGGCCGGTGCCGCGGGCGTACTGCAGCGCCATCTTGATCGCCACCTCCACCGACACCGATCCGGAGTCGGCGAGGAAGACGTGCTGCAGCCCCGGCGGGGCGACCTCGACGAGGAGCTCGGCGAGTTCCACCGCGGCCGGGTGCGTGATGCCGCCGAACATCACGTGGGCGACCGCGTCCAGTTGCGTGCGCACGGCCTCGTCGAGGACGGGATGGCAGTGCCCGTGAATGGCCGCCCACCATGACGACATGCCGTCGATGACCTGCCGCCCGTCGGCCAGTGTGAGGTTCGTGCCGGCAGCGGATACCACCGGGACCGGGGGGATCGCCGAAGGCATCGGGGCGTAGGGATGCCAGAGGTGCCTGCGATCCCGCTGGATCAGATCTCCGGAGTGGCCTCCCGGATCGTCGCCGCGGTGGGCGCGCCCGGCGTCGGGCCCGCCGCCGGCCATCAGCCCCCCTCGGGCAGCCGCACCGCCTCCGGGGCCTCGGCGGAGGTGGAGAGAGTGCGGCACCTGCGGCACCGGGCCTCCCATCCGGCCGGGTGGACGGTCACCCGCAGGCGTCGCCCACACCGGGAGCAGTGACGGGGCGCCTCGAGGGGGGGCTGCGGGCACCGATCGCAGCTCCGGGTGCCGCACCACGGGCAGAACGCCCCGCTCATGGTGCTCAGATCACGCCGGTGAGGGCGCCGATGGGCATCTGCAGGTCTTCCAGCATCTGCAGGTCCTCGTCGGGATCGCGGCCCAGCGTGGTGAGGTAGTTGCCCACGATGAGGGCATTGATCCCCGAGGTCATACCCATGGACTGGAACTCTCCCAGGGTGATCTCCCGGCCACCGGCGTAGCGCAGGATCACTCCCGGCAGCGCCAGGCGGAACAGCGCGATCCAGCGCAGCGCCTCGAGAGGCCCCAGGGGCCGGCGGATCTGCAGCGGCGTGCCGGGGCGCGGGTTCAGGAAGTTCAGCGGCACCTCGGTGGGGCCGAGTTCCTGCAGTTGGCCCAGCAGTTCCACCCGGTGCTCGAGGGTCTCCCCCATCCCCAGCAGCGCACCGCAGCAGAGTTCCATGCCGTGGCGCCGGACCAACAGGCAGGTCTCGTAGCGCTCCTCGAAGGTGTGGGTCGTGACGATCTGCGGGAAGAAGCTCCGGGCCGTCTCGAGGTTGTGGTTGTAGCGGTGCACGCCACCGTCGGCCAGCCGCCGGGCCTGGTCCTCGCTGAGGATCCCGGCGCTAACCGCCACGTTGAGGCCGGTCTCGGCCTCGATGAGCGGCACCAGGTCGATGAGCCGCTGCAGCGTGCGCTCGTCGGGACCGCGGATCGCCAGGACCATGCAGAATTCGCTGGCACCGGTCCGGGCCGTCTCGCGGGCCGCTGACAGCACCTCGTCGGTGTCCAGGAACGGCGTCGCCGGCAGCGTCTCTGAGAACTGCGCCGACTGCGAGCAGAAGTGGCAGTCCTCGGGGCATCCCCCGGTCTTGACCGACAGGATGCCCTCCACCTCCACAGTCGGGCCGCACCACTCCAGGCGCACCGCGTGGGCCAGGGCGGTGAGCGCCGGGACGTGCTCATCGTCGAGGGTGGCCAGCGCCCGCAACTCGTCGGCGTCCAGTAGCCGGCGCTCGTCGATCAGCGCAACCTCGGCGGCGCGCAACAGCTGCCGGGCCTCGTCCGCGGTGCCGGCCGCGGCTGCAGCCATCAGCCGACCGCCTCTCGCAGCGACTCCAGGCGGGACGTCCGATCGCGGCGGGCCGCCAGGGCACCTTCCAGATCCACCTCGGTGAAGCGGGTGGTGCTGTTCGGCGCCGACTGGCCGACGTGGTCCATGTCGGCGCTGATGACCGTGGCCACCATGACGTAGCCGCCGCCGGAGACGGCGTCGCGGTGCAACACGATGGGCTCAACACCGCCAGGGATCTGGATCGATCCGATGGGGTACGGGGCGTCGACGATGTTGGAAGGATCGCTGCCCGCGCCGAAGGGTGCAACCCGGTCGCGGAATTCCAGCTCGGCACCGCGGTAGCGGAACCCGGTCCGGTCGGCGACCGGGGTGAGGCGCCACTCGCTGTCGAGGAACGAACGGCGGCTCGCGCCGGTGAGTCGATGGTCGTAGAGGCCCATCATCACCCTGATCTCACGATTCTTCGGATGGGCGCTGCGCAGCGCCTCGGGCACCGACCGGCCCGGCGCGACACCCTCGGCGTCACCGATCGGCAGCTCGTCGCCGGCGACGAGAGCGCGGCCCTGGTGCCCACCCAGCGCCCCGAGGCCGTACGTGGAGCGGCTGCCGAGCACCACCGGCACGTCGAAACCCCCGCTGACCGCCACGTAGGCACGCGCCCCCGCGCGCAGGAAGTCGAACGACAACACGTCACCCGCCGCCACGCCGAAACTCTGCCAGGTCGGGCGGGACTCGCCGTTGAGACGGGGTGGCAGGTCGGCGCCCGCGACCGCCACGATCGCCCGCTGGTCGAAGCGCAGTTCGGGCCCCATGTAGGTGCATTCCAGAACCGCAGCGTCGTCGCCGTTGCCCACCAGCATGTTTGCCGCCAGGGACGAGCACTGGTCCAGCGATCCCGACGGCGGGATGCCGACGTTGTAGTACCCGGGCCGGCCCGTGTCCTGGACGGTGGTGGCCAGACCGGGTTTCAGGACGCTAACTCCCATTGAGGACCTCCATCAGCCCGCCGTTGTAACCGTCGGGGTCGGCGAGAAAACCGCCGAGCGAGAACTCCACGGGCGCCTGCTTGAAGCGGAACTGCCGGGCGGTCACCTGCGCCGTCAGGTGGTCGTAGGTCTCCCGATCGATTGGCTCGAACTTGGTTATGTAGCCCGGCTTGAAGAACACCAGGAAGTCATCGAAGTCGGGATGGGTTTGGGTCGGGTCGTAGATGGGGGCGGGCGTGATACCGAACATCTGGTAGCCGCCGGCGCCACGCACCGAGTAGATGCATCCGAAGCAACCGCCGTGGCCGACAGTCTGGCGGGGCGTGTCGGTACGCGGCGTGAGGTACTTCGGCACCTCGAGCTGGCGTTCCCGCGGGACCATCTGGAACAGGAACGGCAGCCCGGCCACGAAACCGACCATGGAAGTGAACCACGGCGACGCCGAGTGGGCAGCGACAAAGTCCGACACCGAGTCGAAGCCATTGATCCGGGCGGCGTACTCCAGGTCGGTGCCATCGGGATCCTGATGATGCGAGCGGAACCTCATGAGGGTCTCCCGCGTCCACGGGTCGTTGTAGAGCACGGGCACCTCGACGATGGTCGTCTGCAGGTCGAAACCGGTTCCGTCGCCGACCTCTTCCTCGATCGACTCGAGCTCGGCGAGGAGTTGCATCGGTTCGATGGCGTCCGGATCGAAGCGAACCTGGTAGGAGGCGTTGGCCGGGCAGACGTCGATCACGCCGTCGATGCCGCGATCGGTGAGGGTGGAAGTGATCGCCATTACCTTGAAGTTGGCGGCGAGGTTCATCTCCTCGTCGAGTTCGACGTAGATGTGGTCGTCGCCGCCGAAGCTGTGCCTGGTCGCGGCCCGGTCGTTGCTCACCGTCGGTCCCCTCTCATGTTCGGTGCCAGCGCTCGACGAAGCCGGTGTCGTAGTCGCCGTCGACCACCTCGCGGGTCGACAGCAGCTCGCGGATCAGTGGAGCGGTCGTCTTGATTCCTTCGATTCGCAGTTCACCCAGCGCCCGGCGGGCACGCGCCAGGACGGCGGGCCGGTCGACGTCCCAGACGATGATCTTGGCGATGAGGGAATCGTAGAAAGGCGGCACGACGCTGCCGGGCCGCATCGGGGTGGCGATCCGCACCCCCGGGCCGCCCGGCAGATCCAGGTCGTGGATCGTTCCGGGGCAGGGCATGAACCCGTTGGCGGGATCCTCGGCGTTGATGCGCATTTCGATCGCGGCGCCACGCGGCACCACGCCGGCCTGGCTGAACGACAGCGGGAACCCGCCGGCCTGGCGGAGTTGCTCCCGCACCAGGTCGAGACCGCAGATCATCTCGGTCACGGGGTGCTCTACCTGGATCCGCGTATTCATCTCGATGAAGAAGTACTCCCCGGTGTCCCGGTCCACGAGGAACTCCACGGTACCGGCGCCCTCGTAGGCGACGGCCCGGGCGAGGGCCACAGCGGCGGTGTGCAGCCCGTCACGGAGGGTCTCGCTGAGGTTCGGTGCCAGAGCCTCCTCAACGAGCTTCTGGCGCCTGCGCTGCAGTGAGCACTCTCGCTCGAACAGGTGCAGCACCTCGACCCCGTCGCCGAACACCTGCACCTCGACGTGGCGGGCACTGGCCAGGTAACGCTCGAGGTACACG
The DNA here is from genome assembly GCA_963664235.1 of Acidimicrobiales bacterium. Classification (GTDB taxonomy): domain Bacteria; phylum Actinomycetota; class Acidimicrobiia; order Acidimicrobiales; family CATQHL01; genus VXNF01. The sequence goes on from OY760933.1 coordinate 3,477,508, forward strand.
GTGTCGTCGCCGAAGGCCGCCCGAGCCTCGTTCCGTGCCGCCGTGAGTTGGACATCGAGATCCTCGGGCCGGTCCACGATGCGGATGCCACGACCCCCGCCGCCGGCCGCCGCCTTGATGAGCAGCGGGAAACCGATCCGCTGCGCAGCCTCGGTCGCCTCGGCCACCGTGGCGATCCCACCCGGCGTTCCCGCCACGACCGGCACCCCGGCCGACGACGCTGTCTCCCGCGCCGCCGCCTTGTCGCCCATCAACGAGATGGCCTCGGGCTGCGGTCCCACGAAACGGAGGCCCTCTGCTGCGCAGCGCGCCGCGAACGCCGCGTTCTCCGCCAGGAACCCGTAGCCCGGATGGACGGCGTCGCATCCCGACGCCAGGGCCGCGGCGATGATGGCGTCGCCGTCCAGGTAGCTGCGCGGCGCGGGTGGTGGTCCGATCTCGACGGCCTCGGAGGCGAGACGCACGTGGCCGGCATCCCGGTCGGCTTGCGAGTACACCGCCACGGTGTCGAGTCCGAGTTCGGCGGCGGCCCGGATCACCCGCATGGCGATCTCGCCGCGATTGGCGACGAGCACCCGCTTGAGGGGCCGGGCGCTCATTGGTTGACGGTGAACAGCACCTGGCCGGCGTCGACCATCTCGGCGTCGGGGATCTCGACGGTGGCTATCGTTCCGGTCACCCCGGCAGGCACGTCGAAGAATTGCTTCATCACCTCGACGAGAGCCACCACCGTGTCGGCCTCGACGGCGCTGCCGACCTCGACGAACGGGTCGGCCTCCGGCGACGGACGCCGGTAGAACACGCCGGGAATCGGTGATCTGATGTCCGTGCTCACTGGCTGCCTCCTGCCGTCGTGCCATCCTCCGGCTCCAGGGTGTAGTCCCAGACTTTGGCGATGATCTGCCAGCGGTCCTCGGCGCGCACGAACACCAACTCGTCGGTGAACACCTTCGGCAGGTAGGCGAGCCTGGCGCGCACGTGTGCCGTGGCCGGTGTCGCCGAACTCAGCGCCAGCACCTTGTCGTAACGCTCGTCGCCGCGGCCCGCAGGCGAGGGCCGGCCGCCCACCAGCGCCAGGTACTCCGCCTTGCCGAGGCTCAGCCCGTCCCGCGGGCACTCCAGGCGGATATCGGGGTGCAGCACCGACCCCAGAAGTTCGGCGTCGCCGAAGTGGATGCCGTCGAAGTAGGCATCCATCGCCGCGGCGAGTCCGGCCAGGTCGCTCATGACAGGTAGGGGGAGAGCGCCGCCCGCACCGCCGCGGCCAACTCGACGGCCCCGGGCGTGTCGGAGTGGACGCAGATGACGTCGGCCCGCATGGGGATCTCCGTGCCGTCGATGGCGACCGCCACGTTCTCGGTCACCGCCCGCACCGCCCCGGCAGCCGCCGTGGCGGGATCCACGGCCTCGTGCTCACGGGTGATGATGAGGCCGCCGTCGGAGGTGTAGTCCAGGTCGGTGTAGTACTCGGCGTAGAAGCCCTGCGGGCGGTCGCCCCAGACCTCCTCGTGGGTGGTGTTCGCCATGCCCATCAGGGCCACGTCGAGCGCATCGGCGGCCGCGGCGACCGCGGCGGCCACGTCCGGGTCGCGGGACGCCTGGCCGTAGAGGGCGCCGTGGGCCTTGATGTATCCCAGTCGCATGCCCTCCGCAGCCAGGAAGCCGCCGAGAGCGCCGGCCTGGTAGATCACCGCGGCCGTCAGCTCCTCGGGCTCCATCGACATGGCTCGGCGGCCGAAGCCCTGCAGGTCCGGGTAGGAGGGGTGCGCCCCTACGGTGACCCCGTGGCGCTTGGCGAGTCGCACGGTCTTGTGCATGACGCTGGGGTCGGAGGCATGGAAGCCGCACGCCACGTTGGCCATGTCCAGGTACGGCATGATCGCCTCGTCATCCCCGCAGCGGTAGATGCCGTACGCCTCCCCCATGTCACAGTTGATGGCAACCATGTCGCTCCTCGGTCTTTCCTATGGTCTTGCGGTCTTGGGCGAGTCGCCCCCGGGGTCGACGAACACCTCTTCGCCCCTGATCTCGGTGGGATAGTTGGCCAGTTCGGCGTGGTCGGGGTTGATGCCCCGGCAGGTCACGAGATCGAACTCCCAGAGATGCTGGCTGCATATCAAGGTGTTCTTGTAGAGGTCACCCTCCACGAGCGCCACCCTCTGGTGAGGGCAGTAAGCCTGGGTGGCGCGCACGATGCCTCCGTCAAGATGTGCCACGAGCACCTCGGTGCCGTCCACCTCGAAGACACCCATGTCGCCTTCCCACAGGTCATCGAGGTTACATACGCGGGCGAAGGCCACTAGGCAGGTCCCACGGTGCTGGCCGGGGTCGGTCTGGGGGCGTCATCTCCTTCTGTGTGCAAAGAAACCGCCCTGAACGGCAATCTTGCGCCGAGAAGGCGACTACGACATCCTCGACACCCTCGCCGCATACCTTCAACGAATGCCCGACTCCAGACACTAGCCGTCACTGGTCGCAAGACCGGCGCTGGCGTGGGACAGCCGCAGTGCCTCGGAGCCGGCTGCGGCACTGTCGGGGACGTCGGGGAGCGCCCCGGCGAACGCCTCGATGGCGGACGTGCCGTAGGGCGCCCAGGCTTCCACCCACCCCTGGAGTTGTGCCCGGTTCGACTCGACGTCGAGCATGTGGCTGACGAGGGCCTGCGACCACCGCCGGGAGCGGTCCGCGTCCCGGAGAGCCGCCTCGGCCATGAGCGCCAGCAGCGTGTCGTCGTTGCGCCGCGCGCTGAGCGCCATCGCCCGGTAGTAGCCCTCGGAGATCGCCGGCATCGCCACCAGGTTCAAGGCGACGAAGGCCTCTGCCCAGTCGTACGTGACGAGGGTTCTCTCGATCATCTCCCGGTATCCCTGCCAGGCCGGCGCGTTCTCCCACGTGGCCCGCTCGGTGTCGCCGAACGACCGGTCGGGGTGCGCCTTGGCCAGCGACGCCGTCCGGTAGGCGATCCGGGACAACCAGCGCAACGCATCAGCGGTCTGGAACGCAGCGCAGTTGCAGATCGTGCTGGCGGGCGCCATGTGCACGAGGTAGGCCGAGGCCATCTGGCTTGTGTGTATGAGGTAGCGGCCGGGGGTGTACAGCGCTTCGAGCACGTCGAGCCATGCACCGGAGAGGCTCTCGTCGTGCCCCTCGCTGTCGTACTGATCCAGCAGCCCGTCGACGTAGGACTCCTGGCCGTCCTGGAGGATGTTGTAGGTGCGGTAGACGAGTTCGTCGGGATCACGGAACGAGTCCCAGTCGTCATGGCTGATCGAGCTGTTGTCGCGGTAGCGCATCACCCAGTCGTTCATGAAGCTGGCCCCCTCGACCTCGAAGGGCACCGTCTCTCCCCGGGCATGCCAGAGCAGACCCGTCGAGACGATCTCGTACTCCGACGGTCGCCGGCGCTGACCGACCAGGTGGCTCCACGTCCTGAGTGGCTTGAGTTCCTCAGTCATCGACGCTCTCCCAGGTAGAAGCGGATCATCTCGGTCGAGGTGTCGATCCGGCCGGCGAAACTCGGCATGTTCGCCTCGAGTTCGTGCAGCTTGAACGGGCGCCCAAGCTCACGCTCGACCGAGGCGCGGGTGATCACGCACTCCCCCTCGACCTCGATCCGGACGTAGGAACCCCGGTCCACGACGGTCACGGCACGGCCCGCGTTGTCGTCCTCCACCGCAGCCACGACGGCTCGCGCAACCTCGCCGCTCTGGATCACGGGACCGACGCTGCCGACGCTCATGACGCCTCCTCGTAGTAGAAGTCGAGTGTCTCGGTCGGCGCCAGCCCGGCTTCGGCCACCGTCATGTCCAGCGGCAGCGGCTCGGTCTCGCCCGATCTCCGGGCACGTATGACCCCGCCCTCGCCGGCCACGTGCAGGCCGATCACGTTCTCCGTCGCCGCCTCGGCCACTTGGGCCATGGTGTGCTCGGTGTCCACAACGAGGAGCTTCAGCACGAAGTCCCCGTAGAAGTTCACCGCGAGTGGGAATGCTGCCATCGGTCCGTCCTCCTATGCCGCGTCAGCGCTATCGAGATAGGCGGACACCCACTCGTAGTCGTGGGCGTCGCCGCCGCCGTCACTGAGCACGCCGATGCCCATGTACTGCAGCACACCGCCGAGGTCGGGGGGCTGGATCTCGCCGGCGAGCAGGCGATCAACGATCGTCTTGTGGGCGGCGTAGCGCTCCGGGTCCTGCTCGAAGATCCAACGATCGGGCTCCGAGCCGAAGTGGTAGAGCCGCCCGTTGTACTCCAGCGGGTAGTCCTGCGTGGTCTTGAACGGCGTCCCGACGATCGGGATGTTCGACATGTTGCAGATGATCGGCAGGGTGCCCGGAACGGTCCGCCCGATGTCGCCCCGCTTGAGGTTCTCGATGATGACGTCCCAGCACTTGCCGAAGGTGTCGTTCCAGCCCGGGTACTTCTCCTCGAGCCAGTCGCGCTCGTCGGGGCCCACACCGGCCGCCGGCGAGAACCACAGGGTGGGGCGCCAAGACCACGTGCCGAGCTGCTGGCCGTGGTGATGCTCGTCGATGTCGGCCAGGAAGATGTCCCAGTACCAGGGCTTCGCCAGACCCAGGTCCTCGAGGCTGTTGACGAACTGCGTGACGATCCACTCCTGCATGAACTCCTTGAACGATCCCTCCCGGCGGTCGAGGGGGATGTAGTAGTCCATCGGGATGCCCGTCAGGATCGTGAACAGCTTCCACGACCGCCAGAAGGCCACGTCGACGAGGCGCTGCGCGCGTTCCTTCTCGCCGTTCTCGATCATCATCGCCAGCATCGGCGTACCGATCTGGGCGTGACGGGCCTCGTCGGACTGGATGCTCTGGATCAGCTTGGAGAAGCTGAAGTCGCCGGCGTTGGCCGCATCCGACGACAGGCCGATGAACTGCAGGTTGGTGAACCCGGTCTCGAAGGCGAAGTTCAACAGGATGGACGTCGAGACGGCGTCGCGGGTCATCATCATGTCGTCGAAGAAGTGACGGCCGGCGATGATGCCCCAGTTGTTGGACTTCATGCCCGAGTGGGCCCAGTCGAACTGACGATCCGTCGGCACGTACTCGTGAGGGAAGAACAGCTGGAGTTGCGCGTGGCGGATCTCATCGAGCATGCCGAACGTGCCCATATTCCGCATGCCCGGCGACCGGGCCCAGCGCACGAACCGTGACTCCATGAGTCCGGCGTTGTACTCGACGACCGAGACCGCGCCGTAGTGGAGCTTCAAGGTGCTGATCCACCCCGGATCCACCTTGGAGCGCAGGTCCATGCGCTCGAGGGCCGCCTTGACCGAATAGGCCCCGGCGTCCTTCTGCCGCTGGATGTCGACGTACTCCCGGTAGCTGATCTTGTACGGCTCGTCGTAGGTGGACCACGCCTCGCTGGGGATGTCGTAGTCGCCGCTGTGCCCCTCCGGGTACAACTCCTCATCGCTGACGTAGCCGGGGGTCCACTCCGTCCGCCGTGCGATGTCGTACCACTCACTGCGCTCCAGTAGTGCCATGGGAGCCTTCCTTCCTTCTGTAAGTTCCTGCTCGAATTACGTGGATCGGCCGTGCCGTGAGCTCCTCAGGAGCCGTGTGCCGAGCCGAGCGGTCCCTCACCGCCCGGGTAGCAGAACGAGATGGCCGGCGAGTAGAAGCCGAACGTGACCTCGAGAGGATCCGCAGGCCGCAGCGCCCAGGTGGGATGGCTGGGGTCCAGGAACTCCAGCGAGGCCACCTCGAACTGCTCGGCGAAATCGGCCACGAACGGGTAACGGCCACTCACAAGATCGCCGCCGACCCGGGTGATGTAGCGCAACTGGCCGGTCCCGTGGGCCACGTCGCCCACCACCACATCGCAGGTGGTGCGAATGATCGGGTTCTCATCGACGAGGGTGGTGGCGGTCAGCTTCCCGCCGGCGAGTTCCAGATCGGTCCGCCCCCCCGAAGCCGGCACCCCGTGGGCGGCGGCGTAGCGGATCATCGCCTCGCTGCTGTTCATGTAGTGGGTCCACCAGCGGGCAGGCACCCCCGCCTCGGTGTCGAGGCCGGCCAGATCCAGACCCAGGTAGGTCAGCGAATAGGCGCCGAACGAGTCCGGCTCCCCCGCCGAGGAAATCTGCGACTCGTCATCGACGACGTACTGGTTCATGTAGCAGAGGCTGCCATCGACCGGCGTGAGTTCGCCGGGCACGAGCGCCGCGGCGGCGTCGGGATCGGCCGGCCTCCAGACCAGGTACAGCATCCGGGCGTCGGTGATCAACTGGGGCGCGCGCGCGAAGCCGGGCATTCCGAACTCCTGTTTCGTGAAGTGCTCGCGCAACCCTAGTGCCCGTGTCCACGAGGCATCATCCCGGGTCAGGGCAGCTCGGGCAGGCCCTCGGTGGGCATGCGGCGCAGGCTCTCGACGGTGGCGCGGGTCATGGTCGGCTCGATGCCGAGCGACTCGAGCAGCTCGACGGCGGCCTGCATTTCGGCGTGGCGGCGCTCGCTGTGGGTCTCGGTGCCCTCCAGCAGCCTGCGCAGGAACCCGGCGTCGAGCGTCTCGATCTGCCCGAGAAGGTTCTGCCAGGTCTCTTCGCCCAACCCGGCGGCGGTGGCGGCCCGCAGCGACTCGATGATCAGCGCCGGCAGCCCCTTCATCACCACGCTGCGGAGCAGCTTGCGGGTGGCCGCGGTGCCCGCATCGGGGCCGACCACCTCGACGGGAACGCCCGCCGGCGCGAGCAACTCCGCGTAGCGCGCCGCGCCCGGCCCGGAGACCAGCGACGCCCCGTACAGCCCGTTGCCCGGAACCATCGCCATCAGCGCCACATCAGCGAACTTCAGCGAGCGCGTGGCGGCCACCGACGCCAGGTCCTGCTTGCGGACCGCGGATGCCGTCGACAGGTCCGCGTAGACAGCGCCGGCGGGGATTGCCTCGAGCGCCTGGCGGAGAGCATCCATGGCGTCGGCGGCGGCGGTGGCGGCCATGACCAGGTCGGCGCCCTCGACGGCGGATCGGGGGTCGGTCACCCGCCGCACGTTGTGCGGGGTGCCGGTCGGAGCGGGGTCGTAGCCGGTGACCGCCGCACCCGCCGCCGCCAGATCGGCGGAGATCAGCGAGCCCGCCTCACCCAGGCCGAAGAACCCGACGGTCAGCCCGCCAAGGGTCATGGGGTTCCGTCTGGGAGGCGGTGGCGCGATCGCTGCCGGCTCTGGGTTCCGGCCTGCGCCGGAACGACGTGTGGGAGCACCAGAACGACGTGTGGGAGCGCCGGAGTGCTCTGTGCGGGCGCCGGAATGCTGACGGAGACCGTTCGCGACACCGTATGACGCACTGCTAGCCGGACCGGAGGTCGTCGAGGTGGTCGACGTGGGTGACGCCGAGCTCGGCCAGCTTGGCGCCGAGGCCGGCGAAGTCCACGGTCAGCTCGCCGGCGGCGAGCCGCTCCCGGGTGACCTCCTCGACCGCCATGCGTTTCCGGGCTCCCTCGAGTGCCTCGGCGGCTTGCAGCCGCGGCACCACGACCACGCCGGTGTCGTCCGCGCAGACCACGTCGCCGGGATGCACGGCCTGCTCACCCAGGGTGATCGGGATGTTCACCCAGCCGGGTGTGGTCTTCATGGGGCCCTGGCAGCCGATGTGCTGCGACCACACCGGGAATCCCATGTCGCGGATGGCATCGACGTCCCGCACCGCCCCGTCGGTGATGAGCCCCACCCCGCCGCGGGCGACCGTCGAGGTGGCCATCAACTCCCCGAAGAGGGCGTTGGTGGAGGGAGCGGTGCTGGCGACCACCAGCACGTCGCCCGGCTGCAGGAGCGCGATGGCGGCGTGGATCATGATGTTGTCACCGGGGTGCACCAGCACGGTGATGGCCGAGCCGGCGATGCGAGCGCCCTGCTGGACGGGGCGGATATGGGCGCCGGCGAAGCCGAACCGGCCCAGGGCCTCGTGCACGGTGGAGGTGTCGACCTCCAAGAACCCCTCGAGCAGCTCGCGGGGGGCACGCTCCACGTTGCGGACGACGACGTTGGGGTTCATGGTCGCTCCTCGCTCAGGGGCGCACGCCGGCTTCGGCCAGGAAGGACAGGGTGCGATCCAGTGCCAGCGCGGCGGCCTCGGCGTGGTAGGAGTCGCGGGCATCGCAGTTGAAGCCGTGGTCGGCCCCCGGGTAGACGTGCACCGGCACCGTGGGGTGCGCCTTGGCGATCCGGTCCACGTCACTGAGCGGGATCATGTAGTCCACCTCGCCGAAGTGCAGCAGCACGGGAGCCTGCGGGGCCCGGTCCAGGAACGGGATGATCTGGCCGCCGTAGTAGCCGACGGCGGCGGCCACCGGCAGGGCGTTGGCCGCCAGCCAGGCGAGGCTGCCTCCGTAGCAGTAGCCGACCACGCCGACCGGGCCGTTGCCCGACAGGTGGGCCACCGCGGCGCCCACGTCGCTCACCGTGTCATCCCAGTCGATGGCGGCGCGCATCGCCCTGCCCTGGGGCACGGTGTCGGCGGTGTAGCCCAACTCCACCCCCCGCTCGAGCCGGTCGAACAGGGCCGGCGCCACCGCCCGGTAGCCCAGGGCGGCGTAGCGGTCGGTGACGTCGCGGATGTGGGCGTTTACCCCGAAGATCTCCTGGACGATCACGATCCCGGCGGCGGCGTCGGCGGGGCCGGCCTCGTAGGCGTCGAGTTCGTGGCCGTCGGCGGCCGTGAGTCGGATCATGGTGTGGCTCCTCGTGCTCGTCGGGGTGCTCGTGGGTGACGGCCGGCCGCGGCGCCGGGCCGCGGTACGTAACCGTCGTGGTCAGTACTTGTAGTGGTCGGGCTTGTAGGGACCGTCGGGCGACACGCCGAGGTAGTCGGCCTGGCCGTCGCTGAGGCGGCTGAGCCGGATGCCCAGGGCGTCGATGTGCAGCCGGGCCACCTCCTCGTCGAGGTGCTTCGGCAGGGTCACGACGTCCGGACGCCCGGCTGCGTCGCGGTAGCTCTCGGCGCTGCGGTGCAGCTCCATCTGGGCGAGCACCTGGTTCGTGAAGCTGAAGGACATCACGAAGCTGGGGTGCCCGGTGGCGTTGCCCAGGTTCAGCAGGCGCCCCTCCGACAGCAGGATCACCGAGTGCCCGTCGGGGAACACGAACTCGTCCACCTGGTCCTTGATGCGCACGTGCTGCACGTCGGAGAGCCGCTGCAACCCGGCCACGTCCACCTCGTTGTCGAAGTGGCCGATGTTGCCGACGATGGCCTGGTGCTTCATCCGCGCCATGTGCTCGGCGGAAATGACGTCGCGGCAGCCGGTGGCGGTGATGAAGATGTCCGCTGTGCTCATGACGTCCTCGAGTCGGGCAACCTCGTAGCCCTCCATGGCGGCCTGCAGGGCACAGATGGGGTCAACCTCGGTCACGACCACGCGCGCCCCCTGGCCGGCCAGCGCGGCGGCGCAGCCCTTGCCCACGTCGCCGTAGCCGCAGACCACCGCCAGCTTTCCGCCCAGCATCACGTCGGTGGCCCGCTTGATGCCGTCGATGAGCGAGTGGCGGCAGCCATAGAGGTTGTCGAACTTGGACTTGGTGACCGAGTCGTTCACATTGATGGCCGGAAACAGCAGCGTGCCGTCGCGCTGCATCCGGTACAGGCGGTGCACCCCGGTGGTGGTCTCCTCGCTGACGCCCCTCACACCGGCCGCGGCGCGCCGCCACGCCTGCGGATCCTCGGCCAGCACGCGGCGCAGCGTGGCGAGAACCACCCGCCATTCGGCGCTCGCATCGGGGGCGGGCTCGGGCACCGCGCCGACCTTCTCGCAGGCCAGACCCTCGTGCAGCAGCATGGTGGCATCCCCGCCGTCGTCGAGGATGAGCGTCGGGCCACCGCCGCCGGGCCACCGCAGCACCTGCTCACAGCAGCGCCAGTACTCCTCCAGCGTCTCGCCCTTCCAGGCGAAGATCGGCACGCCGCGGGGATCGGTCGGCGTGCCCTCGGGCCCCACCGCCACGGCCGCTGCGGCGTGATCCTGGGTGGAGAAGATGTTGCAGGACGCCCAGCGCACCTCGGCGCCGAGGTCGCAGAGAGTCTCGATGAGGACCGCTGTCTGCACCGTCATGTGCAGCGAGCCGGCGATGCGGGCGCCCGCAAGGGGTTTCTCATCGCTGTGGCGGGCCCGCAGTGCCATGAGCCCCGGCATCTCGTGCTCGGCCAGCTGGATCTCCTTGCGCCCGAACGGCGCCAAGGACAGGTCGGCGACCGCGAAGTCGCCGTCGGCGAGCGTCACGCTCCCTCGGCCGTTCCGCTGAGAGCCTCCTTCAGCTCGGCTATGGCGGGGATCGGGCCGGGATCCGTTCCTCGCAGTGCGGCGAGATGTAGCGACACGTAGTCGCCGAACAGCATCAGGTCCATGATCTGCGCGATCGGCCCCTCGCCGGCGGCGCGCACCTCGTAGACCTCCCGCACGGCGTCCGTGAGGTGGTCGTCGAGGAAGTCGAACGTGGCAGCCACCTGCGGGGGCTCGAAGTCGTGGCGGAGCTGCACGGCGCTGAAGGCCGGCGCGGTGAGTTCGTCGAAGGTGCCCCACCCGGCGATCTCGTTGTGGGTCATCTCCGGCAGCCCCGCGCTGAAGGCCGGCGTCTTGGCGTTCTCGTTGAACTGCGCCTTCCAGCGCCGCGCCGCCACCTCCCCGATCCCGCCCGGTCCGTAGACGACGGGGATGGTCCCGGATATCTCCCGGGCGAGTCGCAGCGCCGGATTGCTGGACTCGGCGAGCTGGCTCCGCCGCACGCGCAGTTGCTCCGCCGCACGCGCCAGCCACTCGCTGGCACCCGGGAAGAACCCCAGGTCTTCCAGAAAGGCCAGCACCGGGGCGGCCATGGCGGCAAACCCGGCTCGCGGCATCGGGATGGAGGGATCCACCCGCAGCACCGGCGCCCCCCACGACCCGGCCAGGTCCGCCAGGCGGCCTCCGGTGCACACGGCGACCATCTGCCCGCCCCGCTCGGCTGCGATGCCGGCGGCCGACAGCGTCTCCTCGGTGTCACCGGAGAACGACACGGCCAGCACGAGCGTGCGCCGGTCGACGTAGCTGGGCGGGACGTAGTTCTTCACGACCACCACCGGCAGGGACATGAACGGCCCCGCCGTCACGGCCAGGAAGTCCCCCACCATGCCGCTGCCGCCCATGCCCAGCACCAGCACGCTGGTGATGACGTCGGGGTCGGCGATCCCGGCCGCCAACCCGCTGTCGGCGACGGCCTCCACCCCGGTGGCGATCTGCTCGGGCATCGACGCCGTGGCGGCGAACATGCCGAGCGTGTCGAGAGGTGCCGGGGAGTTCATGGCTTGAAATTCTCCTCGATGCCCGCCTCAGCGGCGCTCTCCATCACCCGCTCGTGCTCGCCCGGATCGAGCGCGGTGGCCTCGTCGATGAGCATGATCGGGATCCCGTCGTCGATGTCGTAGCGCCGCCGCAGCCGCGGATTGTAGAGGAACCCCTCTGCCTCGAAGTACAGCAAGGGGCCCTTGTCCTCGGGACAGGCCAGGATTTCCACCAGTCGGGGATCGAGCACCATCGGTCAACCTCGGTCTGCTCTGTAGCCGGCTCCTCGGCGCCGACCACGAGGCAACAGCCTACGTCGCCCGCTCCGGCACCCCTTCAAGCCGATCCGGCCAACGAGGTCAGCTCGGAGATGACGGCTTGCAGCTCGTCGAGGCGGCGAGTGCAGCCGGCGCGGGTGGGAGCCTCCAGATTGAGGCGCAGCAGCGGCTCGGTGTTGGAGGGGCGCAGGTTGAACCACCACTCACCGCAGTCGACGGTGAGGCCGTCGAGGCGGTCCTGGGCGTGGCCGCGGTAGCGGCGCGCCACCGCCTCGGTCAACGCCGCGGGATCGGCGACACTGAAGTTCACCTCTCCCGAGGCGGCGTAACGGTCGAACGGTCGCCGCAACTCGCTCAGCGGCACCCCGGCACGGGACAGCTCCTCCAGCAGCGCCACCGCCGCCAGCACCCCCGAGTCGGAGCAGTGGTTCTCCGCGAAGTAGTAGTGGCCCGAGTGCTCGCCGGCGAAGGCCGCCCCCACCTCGGCCATCTGCTGCTTGATGAGCGTGTGCCCGACGCGGGTGCGCAGGGCGCGGCCCCCGGCCTCGCCGATCACCTCGGGGACCATCCGCGAGCACACCGCGTTGTAGAGCACCAGGGCCCCGGGGCGTCGGCGCAGCACCGAGCTCGCCAGCAGTGCGGCGGCGACCGACCCCGAGAGCGGCCGCGCCTGGTCGTCCACGAAGAAGACCCGGTCGGCGTCGCCGTCGAACGCCAACCCCACGTCCGCTCCGACCTCGGTGACCCGGCGGCACACGTCGGCCAGGTTGGCCACCTGCAACGGGTCGGGCGGATGGTTGGGAAAGCTGCCGTCCAACTCCCCGTACAGCAGATCCAGCGCCGGCGGCAGCCCGTCGAAGACAGCCGGCACGACGAGCGCCCCCATGCCGTTGGCCACATCCGCGACCACCCGCAGAGGCCGCATGCGCTCGACGTCGATGAACGACCGCACGTGGTCGGCGAAGACGCCCAGCAGATCCACCCGCCGGCGCCCGCCGGCCCTCGCAGCGGGCGGCCGCGGCGCGCCCAGCGCCAATTCGCCCACCCGGGCCAGGCCCCCTTCGACGCCGAGCGGGCGCGCGCCCGGCAGGCAGGCCTTGATGCCGTTGTAGTCGGCAGGGTTGTGCGAGGCGGTGAACACCACGCCGGGGGCGCCGAAGTGACCCGAGGCGAAGTACAGCATGTCGGTGGAGACCAGGCCCAGATCCACCACGTCGAGGCCGGCCGATTGCAGGCCGGCGCAGAACGCCTCGGCCAGAGCGGGGCCCGACAATCGCATGTCGCGCCCGACGACCACCTCGGCGGTACGGGGATCGTCCTCGCAGAAGAACGCGGCGAACGCCCCGCCGAGGCGGCGCGCCAGCGCCGCATCGAGTTCGCCGGGAACACGGCCCCTGATGTCGTTCGCGCGCACGATGGCGTCGAGCCGAGCCTCGACGGGCAGATCGCCGCCGGCGGTTGCGCCCGGCTGTTCAGTCATGGGACGCGACCCAAGGCTGGACACGCATGGATTCCGGCCTTCGCCGGAATGACGGCGGCAACGGCTCCGGGCAGATCGCCGCCCCGTGCGTCGCCCGGACGCTCAGCCACCGCGGCCATCTGCCTCGGCGGCGACGTCGTAGACCCCGCGGCGCAGCCATCTGCGGATCCGCAGCAGGTCGCGGAGGATCGCCGCTCCGTCTCGCAGCACCCGCACACTCGAGCGGCGCGACGCCGAGGTGGCTTCGACGGTGACGACGGCCACCGACACCTCTCGCAGTGACAGCAGCAGCAGCACCTCGACATCGAAACCGAAGCGGTCCACCCGGCAACGGCTGAACACGTCTCGCGCCACATCCCGGCGGAACGCCTTCAGCCCACACTGGGTGTCCGCCCCGAGATCCTCGCCGGTGGCCACTCCGTTCAGCACCAGGGCTCGGGCCAGGCGCGACACGGCGAACGTCCCGAACCTGCGCAGCGGCATCTCCCCGGAGCGCCCTCGTCTGGCGACGACCGCCCCGGTCTCGCCCTCGAGACAGGCCAGCACCGAGACGATCCGATCCGGCGGGTACTGCAGGTCGGCGTCGGTGAACACCACCGCGTCACCGACCGCCGCCAGCATGCCGGCGCGCACCGCGGCACCCTTGCCACAATTGCGGCCGAGCGAGATGACCTGGTCGGCCCCGGCGGCACGGGCACGCTCGACGGTGGCGTCGTCGGACCCGTCGTCCACGACGATCAGCTCCAAAGCGTCCCCCGACGCCACGCCGGAGAGGCCGGCCCGCAGCGCCGCCAGGGTGTCGCCGATGACGACGGCCTCCCCGAAGGCGGGCAGCACGACCGACAGGCGCACGCCGTGCGCCGTTGTGCCCTCAGCGGCGCACACGGGTCACTCCCAAGGGGCGCGCCGGTGCGCCTCGGCAGTCCAGATGTGGGGATTCCGCCACAGCACAAGGGCGGCGATCAGACCGATAGCGGTGATCACCCAGGCCAGCACGTCCACAGGTGTCCAGCCGTAGCTGAGGGTGACCTCGTTCTCGTCGGGCACGACGACCATGAAGTTGGGCGCCACCCGGTAGGGCCCGGCAGCACCGTCGACCTGCCAATTGGGGAAGTACGAGGCCTTCACGAGGACCGGCACGCCGGTGCGGTCCACCCTGAAGCCGATGGAGTTCTGCGTGGCGGCTATCTCCCGGACCTCGATCTCCTCGAGGCTGCGCACCGGCCGCTCGGCACCCGGGGACACCTCGGCCCAGCGGTCCGGCCCGGTGGCCGCCGGAAGGACCGCTGCGCTCGACAGCAGCCCCGCTCCCGGCTCGGTGGCTCTCGAGCCGGGATAGGTGGTGTAGAAGTCCTCCGCCACCTCCAGCCAGCGCGCCGGATCGTCACCGGCGCCGCTCACGATCACGGGCTCTGCGGCCAGCGGCGACACCAGCGGCGCATCGGCCACCTCGAACATGACCCAGGGCGGTTCCGCCGCCACCTCGGTGAGATCGGTGTGGGCGCGGGCCTCGGCGATAAGGGACTCCGAGAACGCCATGTAGTAGCGCACGCCGACGAGCTGCATGTGCGCCACCCCGGCGCCCAGGTCGACACCCCCGTACGACACGGCGCGCACCGGCCGGGACGGTTCGGCCGAGAGCTCGTCCTGGTTGACGAAGTGGAACGGCACGGTTTGGGTGGACTCGAAGAAGAGACCCTCCATGGAGCCCAGGCAGCCGTCGGTCCAGTGCGGCAGCAGCATCAGCGACATCGGCGAGCCGTAACTGTCCAGGCGCTTCAACCCGTACTCCCACATGACCCGGCCGCAGCCCCGCTCACTGCCGACCGCCGCCATCGTGGTGACGACCCGGTAGTACTCGCCGTAGCCCCCGATCCCCTCGCGGGGCTCCTTGGCCTCGTAGCCGGAGAAGTTCCAGTACACCCAGAAGGGCAGGAAGCTCTCCTGGTTCGTGCCGGCCAGCACGACGTTCGGGGCGACCCGCAGGCCATAGCGCCCGTCGGCAACCTCCCCGCCCGCGGGACCCAGCGCCCGCAACGGGTACGCGACGCCCGCCACCACGATCAATACGAGAGCCACGGTGCCCAGCAGCAGCACCACGCCGGCACGGGAGCTGGGCGCACTGACGCCCCCCAGCGGGCGGATCATTCCACTCGGCGCCGCCGGGGGCGAGCCGGCCGGGCGCAGTGCTCCGGCGGCCGCCGTCGGAGCCGCCGGGCGGCCGAGCACGACGAGGCCGCTCGCCTTGGGCCGGAATCCCTGTGCCCGCAAGGATCGGAGGATTTCGGTGACCGCCACCACGGCCGCGGCGGTAAGCACCAGCAGCGCCAGGTGCGCCACATCGGCCGCCCGGTCGGGGGCCGTGGCCGCTTCCACCCCCGGCAGCACCTCCAGGAGTGCCCGCAGGGTCGCGCTGCCTGCAACGAGGTCGTCGATCGCCACCGCCACGGCTCCGGCCGGTACCACAGCCGCCAGAGCGAGCCGCAGGCGCGGCGAGTCCGCGGGACGCCAGCGACGGCGCTTGCGCTCCTCGCCGATCAGCGAGGGTTCGTCGCCGGTGCCCGCCGGCAGTTCCCGCAGGGGGGCACCCGCGACCAGGGTTGCCAGCAGGGTGGCGACACCCACACCCACCAGCAGGAGTATCGCGAGGTAGTAGAACGGCAGCAGGCGAGCGTTCCACAGCACTCCCTGAGGGAGCCAGCGATACCCCGCCGCAGCCAGTGCCGCCAGCGCCGCCAGGTACAGCACCAGCCGCCGGCGCCGCAGGATGCCCATCAGCAGCGCCGCCCAGGCCCCCACCAGGACCCAGTTCCAGTCGTCCCGCACCAGGTTCGGCCAGTACTCGGTGAGGTTCACCCAATCGATGTTGTGGTAGTAGCCACGCCGCCACCAGAACGGCAGCAACCAGAATGCCGCCAGTGCCGCGGCCAGTGCGCCGGTCACCGTCACCCAGCGCACACCTCGCCGGCCCGGGTGCATCGCCAGCGCAACCGCTGTTGCCGCCACGGCGAATATCGCCGGAATCAGGTGCGTGAGTCCGACGAGCGCCAGCAGCACGCCCGCAAGGACACGGTGCCGACCCGTGCGCAGCCCTCGCAGCAGCACGCCCAGGTAGACCAGCATCAGCGACAGGCTGATGGAGTACGCGAACTCCCCCGCCAGCGTGGAGGCCACGTTGCCGCCGTAGATGCTGAAACTCGTGTCGAACAGGAACGGCAGCGTCAACAGCGCCGCGATCGTGGGCGCCGGGAAGCGCAGGCCCGCCAGCCGCACGAACGTCGCCGCCGCCAGCGGCAGCGTGACCAGCCCGGCGACCGCCACGAGCTTGAACGCCACCCCGTAGGGGATCACGAACGACGCCAGGGCGATGGCCAGCGATGGCAGCACCATGTAGAAGTGGTAGGCGGGGAAGCCGGCATACCAGTCCGGAGCCCAGCCACTCAACCGGCCCAGCGGCAGCAGGTGGTCGCGCAGGTACGCCGGCCCCCAGACGTGGGCCGCCATGTCGCCGCCCGCAGGCGTCGTGACCGAGAACAGCAGGTCGGGCCGCATCTGCCAGAAGACGAACAGGCACGCGCCAATGACGCAGGCGATCCCTGTCCGGCGTTGCAGGATCGC